>NZ_CP191459.1:2500-3287500 GCF_050500205.1 Neorhizobium sp. DAR64860/K0K1
TTCTGAAGAAATAAAAGTTTGCATCACTTTTAGGAGTGCTGCCTGTTCTGCAAAATTGTGAAGAGAAGATTGATCTGGATGCTTCCAGGTATTTTTGGGTTTTGACCCAAAGATGTCCGAGCCCGGTTCTGATGATACCAAGGATGACCTAGCCGGTCGGATCTGGAGGAAGAGCTGGAGTAGGTAGGAAGCATGTCACTCTGGTCGGTCGTTGTTGGTGTTTTGGGGCTTGGCCCTAAACCACCTCTGACGACTTATTGATGTCCGTTTGCTAACCGCGCGGACCCGGATTTAATCTCGAGAAGCTGGTCTTAAAGATCAGGACACAAGTGAACCGCTCGGCGTGGTTCCAATAAAGTGGCCTGATCGAACACGTTGATGGCATCATGAGAAGGTTGGGTTGTAAAAGGTAGCCCTTCCGCTTGCTCCTCTGGGGTGAGCTATATTGATGAGCATTGGCAATGAGAACGATGAAGTGTTTTAAGGGCATTTGGTGGATGCCTTGGCATGCACAGGCGAAGAAGGACGTGATACGCTGCGAAAAGCCGTGGGGAGCTGCGAATAAGCTTTGATCCATGGATCTCCGAATGGGGCAACCCACCTTAAATACCTAGAAAGTTTAAGTCGTCTTTCGGGACGGTTTAGATTTCTAGGTATTGTTAATAAGGTATCTTGTCTTGAATACATAGGGACAAGAAGCGAACTCAGGGAACTGAAACATCTAAGTACCTGAAGGAAAGGACATCAACCGAGACTCCGTAAGTAGTGGCGAGCGAACGCGGACCAGGCCAGTGGCAATGTTGAATAAAGCTGAACAGGTTGGAAAGCCTGGCTAGAGTGGGTGATAGCCCCGTAAGCGTAGAACAGACATTGTCCTTGAGTAGGGCGGGACACGTGAAATCCTGTCTGAACATGGGGAGACCACTCTCCAAGCCTAAGTACTCGTGCATGACCGATAGCGAACAAGTACCGTGAGGGAAAGGTGAAAAGCACCCCGACAAGGGGAGTGAAATAGAACCTGAAACCGGATGCCTACAAGCAGTCGGAGGGCGCTCTTTTTAGTAAGGGGCCTGACGGCGTACCTTTTGTATAATGGGTCAACGACTTAGTGTATCTAGCAAGCTTAAGCCGGTAGGTGTAGGCGCAGCGAAAGCGAGTCTGAATAGGGCGATTTAGTTAGATGCATTAGACCCGAAACCGAGTGATCTAGCCATGAGCAGGCTGAAGGTTGGGTAACACCAACTGGAGGGCCGAACCCGCATCTGTTGCAATAGATTGGGATGACTTGTGGCTAGGGGTGAAAGGCCAATCAAACTCGGAGATAGCTGGTTCTCCGCGAAATCTATTTAGGTAGAGCGTCGACCGAATACCCTCGGGGGTAGAGCACTGGATGGGCTATGGGGACTCACCGTCTTACTGATCCTAACCAAACTCCGAATACCGAGGAGTACTAGTCGGCAGACACACGGCGGGTGCTAACGTCCGTCGTGAAGAGGGCAACAACCCTGACCTCCAGCTAAGGTCCCCAAGTCATGGCTAAGTGGGAAAGGATGTGAGGATCCCAAAACAACCAGGATGTTGGCTTAGAAGCAGCCATCATTTAAAGAAAGCGTAACAGCTCACTGGTCTAAATAAGGGTCTTTGCGCCGAAAATGTAACGGGGCTAAAGCCATGCACCGAAGCTGAGGATATGCACGCAAGTGTATGTGGTAGCGGAGCGTTCCGTAAGTCTGTGAAGGAGGACCCGTGAGGGCCTCTGGAGATATCGGAAGTGCGAATGTTGACATGAGTAACGATAAAGGGGGTGAGAGACCCCCTCGCCGAAAGACCAAGGGTTCCTGCTTAAAGTTAATCTGAGCAGGGTTAGCCGGCCCCTAAGGCGAGGCAGAAATGCGTAGTCGATGGGAACCACGTTAATATTCGTGGGCCTGGTGGTAGTGACGGATCGCGTAAGTTGTACCTCCTTATTGGATTGGATGTGCAGCGGGGCGGTTCCAGGAAATAGCTCCACCGTATAGACCGTACCCGAAACCGACACAGGTGGTCAGGTAGAGCATACCAAGGCGCTTGAGAGAACTATGTTGAAGGAACTCGGCAAATTGCACGCGTAACTTCGGAAGAAGCGTGACCCCTTTTTACGCAAGTGGAAAGGGGTGGCACAGACCAGGGGGTAGCGACTGTTTATCAAAAACACAGGGCTCTGCGAAGTCGAAAGACGACGTATAGGGCCTGACGCCTGCCCGGTGCTGGAAGGTTAAAGGGAGAGGTGCAAGCTTTGAACTGAAGCCCCAGTAAACGGCGGCCGTAACTATAACGGTCCTAAGGTAGCGAAATTCCTTGTCGGGTAAGTTCCGACCTGCACGAATGGCGTAACGACTTCCCCGCTGTCTCCAACATAGACTCAGTGAAATTGAATTCCCCGTGAAGATGCGGGGTTCCTGCGGTTAGACGGAAAGACCCCGTGCACCTTTACTATAGCTTTACACTGGCATTCGTGTCGGCATGTGTAGGATAGGTGGTAGGCTTTGAAGCGGGGACGCCAGTTCTCGTGGAGCCATCCTTGAAATACCACCCTTATCGTCATGGATGTCTAACCGCGGTCCGTTATCCGGATCCGGGACAGTGTATGGTGGGTAGTTTGACTGGGGCGGTCGCCTCCGAAAGAGTAACGGAGGCGCGCGATGGTGGGCTCAGACCGGTCGGAAATCGGTCGTCGAGTGCAATGGCATAAGCCCGCCTGACTGCGAGACTGACAAGTCGAGCAGAGACGAAAGTCGGTCATAGTGATCCGGTGGTCCCGCGTGGAAGGGCCATCGCTCAACGGATAAAAGGTACGCCGGGGATAACAGGCTGATGACCCCCAAGAGTCCATATCGACGGGGTTGTTTGGCACCTCGATGTCGGCTCATCGCATCCTGGGGCTGGAGCAGGTCCCAAGGGTTTGGCTGTTCGCCAATTAAAGCGGTACGTGAGCTGGGTTCAGAACGTCGTGAGACAGTTCGGTCCCTATCTGCCGTGGGTGTAGGAATATTGACAGGATCTGTCCCTAGTACGAGAGGACCGGGATGGACATATCTCTGGTGGACCTGTTGTCGTGCCAACGGCATAGCAGGGTAGCTATATATGGAAGGGATAACCGCTGAAGGCATCTAAGCGGGAAACCCACCTGAAAACGAGTATTCCCTATCAGGGCCGTGGAAGACGACCACGTTGATAGGAGGCGTGTGGACGTGCAGTAATGCATGAAGCTTAGCCTTACTAATAGCCCGATTGGCTTCATCGTTCTCATTGACTATGCTCATCAAGGTGCTGCGCACCTCGATGATGACATCTGTTTTGTCCTGACGCGTGAAAAACGCTCCGGACGGGCCGCCGAACGTTCGGCGACGGCCTCTGGCCTTGCGGAGCTACGCTCCGACAAACCAGACGGCAAACAAAGACGTGTTCAATTAAGACAAACGGGGGTTCGCCTCCGCCAGCTTCTCGATAAAGCGTTGCAATGGTCGCCCATTGCCACGCATACATTGCCCTTAATCGACCTGGTGGTCATTGCGGGGTGGCTGCACCCGTTCCCTTTCCGAACACGGCCGTGAAACACCCCTGCGCCAATGGTACTCCGTCTTAAGACGCGGGAGAGTAGGTCGCTGCCAGGTCTATTAAAGGCAATGCCATCCATAAGGATGGACCAAACAATCTTCTCACACATAACAAACCGGCCCCTGGCCAAACCAAGGGCCGCTCCCAAAGCGGCCTTTTGTCGTTGCTGGGGTTTAACGAAATAATGGGACGTTCGGTCTGTAGCCGGTGCGTCCCTGACAGGAGACAAATCCTAAAGGATTTGCTCCGGCACAGGCATCACAGCTTCGCTGTGATGCAGACGCGAAATTTGGCAACGCCAAATTCGCTTGGCGCGGGGTGGAGCAGCCCGGTAGCTCGTCAGGCTCATAACCTGAAGGCCGCAGGTTCAAATCCTGCCCCCGCAACCAAATCATCAGTATCGAAAAACACCCGTAGCCATAAGCTGCGGGTGTTTTGCGTTTGTAGCCTGACCGAACCGCATCGACGGCCGATACGCCGTGTCCGCCAAAGACGGGTGACGCCGGATGCGATCGGGTTGTTACCAGCGTTCCGGCTGTCTCGATTGATGCCTTGCAAGGCTGGGGCGTGTTGTGGCTAACAGTCCCGCCCCTTAGACCGTATTGCCGGCACGTGTATCGCGTGTCTTCACCAAGCTCCAGATAACGCCGGAGGCGATGATCGCGAAGGTGATACCGAGCGAGAGTGAAGCGGGAAACTTTTCGAGACCCAGGAGGTCAGCGACGAAGATTTTCGAGCCGATGAAGATCAGCACGATTGCGAGCGCCGGCTTCAGGTATCGAAAGCGATGGATCATCGCGGCGAGTGCGAAATACAGTGCGCGCAGACCGAGGATCGCGAACACATTCGACGTGTAGACGATGAACGGATCGGTCGTGATCGCAAAGATCGCAGGGACGGAGTCGACCGCGAAGATCACGTCGGCGATTTCGACCATGACGAGCGCCATGAACAGCGGCGTCATGAACCAGACCACTTTGCCGGTCGTGGGATGGGGCTTCTTGACGAAGAAATCCTGACCGTGGTGCTCTTCCGTAACGTTAAACCTGCGCCGCATGAAGCCGACAATGGGATTGTTGCCGATCTCGGGTTCCTTGTCGCCGATCAACAGCATCTTGATGCCGGTGATGACGAGGAAGGCGGCAAAGAGATAGAGGACCCAGGAAAAGTTCGACACCAGCGTCGCGCCAAGTCCGATCATGATGGCGCGCAGAACGATCACACCCAGCACGCCCCAAAAGAGGACGCGGTGCTGGTATTTGCGCGGCACTGCGAAGAAAGAGAAGATGAGCGCGATCACGAAGACGTTGTCCAGCGCCAGCGTTTTCTCGACTACGAAGCCCGTTAGGTAGTTCATCCCCTGCTCACCGCCGAGCTGCCACCAGATCCAGCCGCCGAACGCAAGACCGAGCGCGATATACATCGAAGACAGGATCAGGCTCTCGCGGACACCAATCTCGCGGTTGTCGCGGTGAAGAACGCCGAGGTCCAAGGCCAAAAGGGAAACCACGATCGACAGGAAACCGAGCCACATCCAGACGGGCTTGCCCAGCCAGTCTACGAAGAAGAATGCAAAGTCCATGTGAACACTCCAGCCGGTCGTTCACGGTGGATGCGGCGTCCGACATCGCGAGAGGACCGGCAGCTCTCGCCAGAGGGGCCCGGACAGGGGCACAAGGAGTAAACCGCGGGCGCAGGACCCGCGGTAGCGGATGGAACTGGATCGCGATCAAGAGGGCTTGCGCGTTTCAGTCGGAGCGCCGCGATGGCCTTTCGAGGTCAAAGCCAGTTCCTTCTTCGACCTCCTCTTTGATCAAAGACTGAACTGGCGATCCCATCGTCATTGCGCCAATTGATTGTTGAAATCGTCTCGATAGTGATCGACTATTGAGCATGCCGTTTCGCCCCAGTCTTCGCCAACTCGAATATGTCGTCGCGCTTGCTGAATGTGGTCATTTCGGAAAGGCCGCGAAGCAATGCCATGTCTCGCAACCAACACTCTCCGTTCAAGTGGGGATCGTGGAAGAAAATCTGGGAGTCCAGCTGTTTGAGCGGACGTCGGCAACGGTTATCCTCACGCCGGTCGGGGAACGTTTTGTGCATGGTGCCCGCGTAGCGCTTGCCGCTATGGGCGATCTGCTCGAGACCGTCGCAAAGCACAGCGCAGCGCTTGGCGGCGTCATCAGGCTGGGCACGCCGCCGACTTTCGGGCCGTATTTCCTGCCCAGGTTCCTACCGTCCTTGCATAAACAATACCCCGATCTGAAGATCTACATCGTCGAAGATCGTCCTGCTGCGATCGAAACCGCTGTCGCGGAAGGAACGCTCGACTGTGGCCTCGGCCCCTTATTCGGCGAGCGGCCCCTGATGTTCGTGCCGATCGGCAGGGAGCGGCTGCTGCTGGGCGTTCCCGCTGACCATCGGCTTGCAAAACGTCGGGCTGTCTCCGTTCAAGAGCTGAAAGGCGAGCGTCTGCTGGCGCTTGGAAGCGGACACCAGTTGCTCGAGAGCGTTCAGCGACTGGCGAAGGCGTCCGGCGCGACTGTCATTGACGACTATGCCGGTACCAGCCTGGACGCGATCAGACAAATGGTGTCGATCGGCATGGGCTGCTCGCTGTTTCCCGAACTCTACGCGCAGGCGGAGTTCCGCAACGCAGAAGACGTTCATCTCCTGGAAATCGAGGGCTGGAGTGAGACCCGTCAGGTCGGCATCTGTTTCAGGTCAACCAGCGGCCGGGTGGCGCATTTTCAGGAACTTGCCAGAAGGGCGACAGACGCTGCATTGGAGCTCGGGATCGGCTGACGCGCCGGCGGTCCTTTCTGCTCAGCAAGTCATTCTATTGGCCGCGAACCTTGCAGCAGCCAGTTTAAGCTCAGGCAGAACTGCGCGCGACCAGTCGGCACTCCACCTTCAGCTGGTCGTGATTGCTGGTCAGCCCGCCAGCCATATCGGAAAGCAGCTCGACGGCCATTACGCCCATCTCGAACATCGGGAGATGGAAGGTTGTCAGCGGCGGCATCGTGAACTGGGCAATGTCTCTGTTGTCGAAGCCGACGACGGAGACATCCTCCGGGACAGACTTGCCGAGTTCGTTCAGCGCTTCGATACAGCCGAGCGCCATGAGGTCGTTCGCGCAGAATATTCCGTCCGGGGGATCCTTCAGCTTCATCAGCGCATGCGTCTTTTCGTATCCGGACGGCGGTTCCCAGTTGCCATAGTGCACGAGGTCGGGGTCGTAGGAGAGATCGTTGCTGGCAAGAGCCTGCTTGTATCCGCGCAAGCGGTCGCGCGGATTGTCGAGACCTTCCTGGCCGTTGATCAGGGCTATCCGCTTGCGCCCGGCGCTGATCAGCCGTTCCGTCGCCGCCCGGCCGCCGGCGACGTCTCCCGGCAGAATGGACGGAAGCCGACGCTCTTGATCGTAGCAGTTGACCAGCACAGAGGGGACCTTCAGAAGCGGTTCCGGCGGATCGATCTTGCGGGTCAAAATAGTGCCGAAAATGTAGCCGATAAGTGCCTGTCCGTCACAGATCGAAAAGATGCCGCCATCCGGGTCCTCGCCTTTGCGGAAGACGCCAAGTGTGACGATAATCCCGAGCTCGAGTGCCTTTTCGCGGGCACCTTCGTAGGCAAGGGCCATCCATGGATCGGTGGTCAGTTCGTCGACGGCAAAAACGATTACCTTGTTGGCGGGCGCACTGCCGGGTCCGGAACTTGCTGATGACTTGTTCGAGAGACGATAGCCCAACTGATCCGCCGCGTCGAAGACCCGCTTGCGGGTGGCTTCGGTGAACCGGGCGCCGGAACTGCCATTGAGAATGAGGGAAACGGTCGCCTGAGATACGCCTGCCAGCGCGGCCACGTCCATCATCGTCGGTTTCAAGGCATTCTCCATGTCGGACACCGTGGTTTCCGGGGTATGGTGCCGTGTCAGGATCGAAAGTGCCGGACACGGTCGAAGGCTACGGCAACCACAATGAAGGTACCTATGAACATTCCTTGCCAGAATGTCGAGATGCCGAGCAGGATCAGAGAGTTGCGAATAACTTCTATCAACAGTGCTCCAACGACCGCACCGAGCGCATTGCCTTCGCCACCGGCCAGATTGGCACCACCGATGACGGCCGCGGCAATCACTGTCAGCTCCATGCCTTGGCCGAGATTGGTGGTCACGCTGCCGAGCCATCCAGCCATCAGAATGCCGGCGAGCCCGGCGGTGAGAGCCGACACTCCATAGATACTCACCTTCATGCGCCGCACGGGGATGCCTGTCAGGATGGCGGCGTTCTCATTGCTGCCGATCGCAAGCAGATGCTGCCCCCATCGGGTCCACCTGAAGACCAGCGACATTACAAGGGCTAGCGCAGCGAGGACGTACAGGGGGTGGGGTATGCCCAGCGTCGAGCCGCCGCCGACCCAGATCAGCAGGTCGTGGTCGGGGCCGAAATTCCAGATCATCTTGTTGTCCGACAGGACCATGGCCAGGGACCGAGCGGCCGAAAGAGTGCCCAAGGTGACGACGAAGGGTGGCATTCCGGCATAGGCGACAAGCACGCCGTTCAGTACGCCCACAAGGAGGGCTGCAAGCAGCGCAAGAGGAAATGCGAGGAGGAAGGGCATGCCACCCTCCATGGTGACGCTGATCACCATGGCACTCAACACGACGGTTGAGCCGACCGACAGATCGATGCCGCCCGAGGCGATTACGGTCGTCATTCCGATCGCGATGATTCCGACGAAGGCGAAGTTGCGCGCAACATTGAAGAGATTGCGCTCCGTTGCAAAGCTGTCCGTTAGAATGCTGAGCGCGAGGCAGGCAAGGACCGCAGCGATAAAGACCCAGAACAGCTGCCGGCTCGATACGCGTGAGATCCAGCTTCGATGCTCGCTGCGGGCAATCACGTCATCCAATGTGGTCATGGCGATCTCCTTTCAAGCGGCTTCGATGGCGCCGGTGATCAATCCTGTCACTTCTTCGGGCGACGACTGATCGGCACGTTTGCTGGCGACGAGTTCGCCGCGCCGCAGCACCGCAATCTTGTCCGAAACACCGAAGACGTCGGGCATGCGGTGGCTGATGAGAATGACGCTGATGCCGTGATCACGCAGCCTGCGAATGACATCGAGAACCTCGGCCACCTGGCGGACGGAGATTGCAGCGGTCGGCTCGTCCATGATGACGATCTTGGGCTCGGATAGCAGCGTACGGGCGATCGCAACCGCCTGGCGCTGGCCACCGGACATGCGGCGCACCAAATCGCGTGGTCTCGTTTCCGATTTCAGTTGCCGGAACAGCTCCGCTGCGACGCGGTTCATCTTGGCATAGTCGATGTAGCGCAGCGGCCCGAGGCTGCGCATGGTCTCTCGCCCCAGGAAGACATTGGAGGCAGCCGAGAGATTGTCGCACAGCGCAAGGTCCTGATAGACGACCTCGATGCCGTGTCGCTGTGCGTCGCGTGGGTTGTGAAAGGTCACCGGTTGGTCATCAACGCGGATCTCTCCTGTCGATGGTGGGAAGTTGCCGGCGATAATTTTGACAAGCGTCGTCTTGCCGGCGCCGTTGTCCCCCATCAGTCCCAGAACCTCCCCTGGTTCGACGGTGACACTGACACGCGACAGCGCCTGTATTGCGCCGTAACTCTTTGAAATTGAATGCAATGAAAGCCGTGACACGCTCCGCCCTCCCTCGGCTGATCCCACGATGGCATTCTGTTGGCACCATAGCCTGCAGGTTGCCGGCTCGTAAACCGGTATCAATAATGCTTGACTTAATATTATAACCAAATATTAATTATTCAACCTGAAAGCGAAAAGGGGGCGGTGATGCGGTTGCTCGTGACGGGCGCCACCGGAAAGGTGGGCCAAGCCTTCCTTCCCGCCTTCCTTTCCAATCCGCGCTTTGCGAAATGGAATGTCGTCGCGCTCTGCAACAACCGCGCCCTGGAACCCGGTCCCCGTGTCTCCGTCGTGAAGGGGTCCATGGCAGATCCGCAGATTGTCGGGAAGGCGCTCGGAGGTGTGACGCATGTGCTGCACTTGGCTGCCGTGAAAGAGAAGCCCGATCAGGCCATCGATGTTGCTCTCAAGGGGCTCTACCTCCTGCTGGAGGGTTTCAGCCGTTCGGCTGCGAAACAGCAGTTCATGCTGCTGAGCGGTGATTGTGTCGTTGGGCACATTTTTCATGGTTACAGCGCACCGATCACGGAGCAGTCGCCGAGGCGAGCCTATCGCGGTGTCTATGCCCTGACCAAGGTGCTGGAAGAGACCATGGTGGAACAGTTCGGGATCCAGGAGGGTCTCAACTGGACCACGCTTCGCGCTCCGTGGATCATGGAAAAGGACGACTTCCGCTACGCAATGGAGGTCGGTCCTGATCAGTTCGGCGGGCCGCCGTGGTCGGCGATGATGGGAGCGGATGATCTCGACGCGCTCGGGAAGAACCGGGCCGTACCTGCCATGCGGGATGGTCGCGGCGCCTATCTCAAGCGCAGCTTTCTTCATGTCGATGATCTCGTCAACGCGATGATCGTCGCGCTGGACAATCCGGCCGCGTATGGAGAGCTGTTCAACGTCGCCATGGACCAGCCGGTCGACTACGGCGCGCTGGCCGATATCCTGGAGGCTTCCGGCGATCGGCAGCGCCGCGACATCCCGACACCGTTTCACAGCAACTGGCTCGACAATTCAAAGGCCCGGATGGTTCTCGGCTGGCAACCGGAAATCGATGTCGAAGGACTTGTCGAGCGTGCCTGGAGCTACAGGCGTGCAGGAAATGATCCGCGCATCATTTGGTATCCCGGCTGAGCAGGAGGGTTTCGCCGGCGATTTAGAGGAGGAGAAAGGCAATGAAAACAAGATATTTGGCATTCACTGCAATACCTATTCTCATGTTGCTGGCCGGCGAGAGCGCTGCGGAGAGCAAAAAGACACTCGCCATCGTCGTCAAAGGACTCGACAATCCGTTCTTCGAACAGATCAATCTGGGCTGCAAGAAGTGGCTGACGGAAAATCCGAAGAGCGAATACGAGTGCCTCTATACGGGACCGGCCTCTTCGGCCGACGAAGCGGGTGAGGTCCAGATTGTCGACGATCTGCTGACGCGCGGTGTTGCAGCGATTGCAATCTCGCCGTCGAACGCGCCGGCCATGGCGAACCGCGTGCGCCAGATCGCGCCGCAAATTCCCGTCATGACCGTCGATGCGGACTTCCTCGAGAAAGACCATGATCTGCGCAAGACCTATCTCGGCACCGACAACTATCTGATGGGTGTGAAGATGGCCGAGCAGACGAAGAAGCTGAAGGCGAAGGGTGGCACGGTGTGTCTGCAACTCGGCAATGTTGGTGCCGCCAACATCAATGCGCGTGCCCAGGGTTTCCGTGACACGATTGCGGGAGCCAAGGACGTGAAGCGGCTGAGCGGACAGAACGGCTGGACTGAAATCGAGGGATGCCCCGTCTATACCAACGACCAGGCGGACCTAGCCAATCAGCAGATGTCGGATGTCTTTACAGCCCATCCCAAGCTCGATGCCTTCATCCTGATCGGCGGGTGGGCACAGTTCGCGCCACAGGCCTATACCCAGGTCACCGACCAGGTCATGAGCAAGCTGAAGTCGAAGGAACTGGTGATCGTGGCGGGGGATACGCTGCCACCGCAGACCCAGGCTTTCCGCGAGGGCCGCAGCCATGCGCAGATCGGTCAACGGCCCTTCGAGATGGGCTACAAGGCACCCGACGTGATGATCAAGCTGATCAAGGGCACGAAGGTGGATGATCCGCTGTTTACCGGCCTCGACATCTGCAACGGCGAAGATCCCGGTTTCTGCAAGACCAACTGACGGCGCCGTGGCGCCCATGGCGCAGCCGCTGAAACGGACCCGATAACCGGGCTGAGAGGCTTTGCATGGCTCGGTTGTCGCCCTTCAACCTGGAGCAGCCCTGGAGGAGTGGGTTGCGGGAGGACAAGATGAAAAGGATTACGATCACGGCCCTCGTGGCCATGGCGACCATGGTGGCTATGCCAGCGGTCGCTGCAGAGAAAAAGGCTCTCGCCTTCGTTGTCAATGCCGCTTCCGATTTCTGGAAGCTGGCCGAGGCAGGGGTCAAGGCGGCGCAGACCGAGCTTCCGGATTTCGAGTTGCAGTTCCGTTATCCCACGCAGGGCACGGCTGCACTGCAGAACGCCCTGATGGATGACCTCGTGGCTGCGGGGACCGACGCAATCATGATCTCGTCGGCTGACCCGAAGAATTCCGTCGATGCCTTCAACCGCATCGCAGCGCAGGTTCCGCTCTTTACGACGGACAGCGATGCGCCGCAGTCGAAGCGCATCGCCTATCTGGGTTCGTCCAATACCCAGGCCGGCATCCAGGCGGGGGAAATCGCGGTCAAGGCGTTGCCCAAGGGTGGTAAATGTATGGGTTTTGTCGGCTTCCTTGGCGCTGATAACGCCAGGGAGCGGATCGACGGTTTTCGCCAGGCCGTGAAGGGCAAGTCGATCGAACTCGTCGATGTGCGGGGCGATGACGTCGATTTCGCCCGCGCGCGGTCCAATGTCGACGATGTCCTCGCGGCAAATCCGGACATTACCTGCATGGTGGGCTTTTATTCCTACAATCCACCAAAGATCTATGAAGCGTTGAAAGCGGCCGGAAAGCTCGGAAACATCACGGTCATCGCTTTCGATGAAGATCCGATCACGCTCGGAGCCGTGCGGCAAGGCCAGTTTGCAGGCACGGTCGTTCAGGACCCCTATCAATGGGGCTACCAGGGGATGAAGCTGATGGCGGCGTACCTGGAGGGCGACAAGTCGAAAGTGCCGGCAGATGGATTGATCATCGTGCCGACCAAAGTCATCGACAAGGCGAATGTCGATGCGTTCGAAAAGCAGCTCAAGGCGCGGATGGGCGGGTAATACGCGCCTTGACGCGGCCAGCGCGGATCTTTCGGGCTGCGCGCTGGCCCTCAACGCATTCGAGGTTCACGCCAGATGATAGCTGCCGCCCGCATATCTCTTGATCTCATCGGCATCACCAAGGTCTATCCAAGCGCTGTGGCGCTCAATCAGGTGTCGCTCGGCATCCGGGGCGGTGAAGTTGTCGGGTTGATCGGCGAAAACGGTGCTGGAAAATCCACGCTCATGAAGGTGCTTGGGGGCACGATCGTGCCCGATGAAGGTGAGATCGTCATCGATGGGAAGACGGCGTCCCATCTGACACCCTCCGAGGCCTTGGCCCGTGGCATCGCGTTCGTGCACCAGGAGCTCAACCCATTTTTCAATCTCGATGTGGCGGGCAACGTTCTCCTGGGCCGTGAGCCGCGTAGCCGCCGCTTCGGTTTTATCGACCATGCGGCCATGGCCGAGCGGGTGAAACCACTGCTCGACATGCTGGGCGCTCGCTTTCAGCCATCCACCCAGGCTTCGGAACTTTCGCTGGCGGACCAGCAGCTGATGGAAATCGCCAAGGCGCTCTCGACCAATGTCCGCCTTCTGATCCTCGACGAACCGACATCGAGCCTCACGCTTGCGGAAACCCAACGGTTGCTCGATGTGGTGCGCCGGTTGCGGGCAGATGGAGTGGCCATCCTGTTTATTACCCATCGCCTCGCTGAAGTCGAAGCCGTCGCAGACCGGGTGGTCGGGCTCAGGGACGGTCGAAATGCCGGGGAGCTCCGAAGCGGCAGCATCAATCGAGATGCCATGGTGCGATTGATGATCGGCCGCGATGTGACGCAATTCTACACGCCCCCGCATGTAAGGCAGGGGCCGGTGGTGCTTCGGACACGAAATCTCAGAACCGAAGCCTATCCGCAGGCCCCGGTCGATCTCGAGGTTCGAGGCGGGGAAATTCTCGGCCTTGCCGGTCTGGTCGGCGCAGGTCGGACGGAACTTGCGCGCGCGATCTTTGGCATCGATCCCGTCCAGGGCGGTCGTGTCGAGATGAACGACAAGCCGATCGCATCCGGGTCGGTGCCGGCAGCAATCGCCGCCGGCGTCTGTTTGGTGCCGGAAGACCGCAAGGGTGAGGGACTGTTCCTCGACTTCTCTCTTTCTGAAAACGTGGTGATGCCGAACCTTTCGGCGATCGCGACCGCTGGCTTCGTCGATCGCGGGGCCGAAATGGAGATCGCCGATCGATCCCGCAGCCGGCTATCGATCCGTGCGCCGCGGCTCGACCGTGCGGTCAGCGAATTGTCGGGCGGCAACCAGCAGAAGGTCGTTCTGGCAAAGTGGCTCGGTCTCGATCCCAGGCTCATCATTCTCGACGAGCCGACGAGAGGCATCGATGTCGGAGCGAAGGCTGAGGTTTACCGCCTCATGCGCGATCTCGCGGAGGGCGGAGCCGCGGTGCTGATGATCTCGTCCGATATGGAGGAAGTCATCGGTGTCTCGACGCGCGTGGCGGTGATGCGGCGCGGGGCCATTGCCGGCATCCTGTCGCGGGCGGATCTGTCCGAAGAAGCGATCCTCAGTCTGGCGGTCGGATAGGAGATTGGCATGCACAAGAAAGACATCGGCCTTGCCGTCCTCGTTCTGACCGTGGGCGCCATCGTGACACTGGTCAATCCGCGTTTCATTTCACCGGTCAATCTTGCCAACACAGCCAATCTGATTGGACTGTTCGGGCTGTTTTCGATTGCCGAGGCCTTCGTCATCGTCACCGCAGGGATCGAGCTTTCGATCGGCTCCGTCATCGCCCTTCTCGGCGTCATCTTCATCGACCTGATCGCCTCGCATGGCGTTCCCTGGCCTGTCGCCTTTGCGATCGTGCTTGTCCTGTCGGTTGTGATCGGATTGTTGCATGGCTGGCTCATTACACGGCTCAAGCTGCAGCCCTTCGTCGTCACACTCTGCGGTCTGCTGATCTACCGAGGCATAGCGCGCTTCTATACGAGGGACGGGACGGCCGGCTTTACCTTCGGGACGGATCTTCCCATGCTCGAATATCTGTTCGTCGGACGAACAGCGGGCGTTCCCCATTCCGTCATGGCTTTTGCCGTGTTTGCGGTGCTTGCATGGTTTCTCCTGCATCGAACCGTTTTCGGACGTCATCTTCTGGCCGTCGGAAAGAACGAGGAGGCGGCTCGTTATTGCGGGATCAATACAAAGCGCGTGATCGTCACGGCCTATGTTCTCTGTGCCTTTCTGACAGGCGTCTCGGCCATTTTCTTCGCCATGTACACTAAGTCCGTCCAGCCCTCGTCGCATGGGAATTTTTACGAGCTCTATGCCATCGCGGCTGCGGTCCTCGGCGGATTTTCCCTGCGGGGTGGGGAAGGCTCGATCGTCGGGGTGGTGCTCGGGGTCGTGTTGCTTCAGGTCCTCCAGAACCTCGTCAACCTGCTCGGCATTCCCTCATCGCTCAATTTCGCGGTCATGGGTGCGGTCATTCTCGTGGGTGTTATTGCCGATACGCAGTTCCATGCCTATCGGCAAAGGCGACATCATCAGGCGACCCGCTCTGCCTTGGCCGAGGTTTCCCGCATCCCGTCGGCAAACGGATGACGGATAGGTCGTCGACGATCGACACAGAGCTGGTCCCGGATGCTGGAAATGATCAGGATGGCAGGAGCCTGAAGTCCGCGCCTTCCGGCAGGAGCTGCCCGCCATCGACGACGATGGTGGTGCCGGTCACATAGCTCGCATCGTCGGAGGCGAGAAACAGGAAGGCATTGGCAACGTCGCGCGGCGAGCCGAGGCGGGCGAGCGGAATTGCGTCCTCCATGTTCTTGATGAAGGCGGCGCTACGATGCAGCTGGATCGCTTCCGTCAATATGTTGCCGGGCTCGACGCCATTGACATTGATGCCATAGGACGAGAACTCCAGCGCCGCTGAGCGAATGAAGCCGTTGATGCCAGCCTTGCTCGCCGCGTAGTGGCCGTGGCCCGGGCTTGTAACATGCGGGCCGGTGATGGATGACGTAAACAGGATCCGCCCCGAGCCCTGCTTTTTCATCGGCGTCAGCGCGGCGCGTGCGGCGTTGAAGCATCCACGCAGATTTACCCCCATCACGCTGTCCCAGTCTTCCGGAGACGTATTCTCGATGAGCTGCCACGGATAGATGCCGGCGTTCTGGACGATGATGTCGAGCCGCCCGTGACGTTCGAGTGTGAACTCGACCGCGGCAACGGCGTCTTCCATCTTCGAGATGTCGGTGCGGACGAAGTCGATGCCGAGATCATCGGCTGCCGCCTTGCCGTCGTCGGCCTCGGAATCAGCCAGCACCAGCTTTGCGCCTTCCTCCTGGAAGCGGACGGCGATTGCCTTGCCGATGCCGCGCGATGCGCCGATGACCAGCGCCACCTTGTCTTTCAATCTGTCTGTCATGCGAGCCTCTGGCGGAGCCTTTGTTTGAACGTATCGAGTAGAACCGCTGCAAGCACCAGGAAGCCGTGGATGACCTGGGTATAGTTTGCCGGCAGACCCATCAGGTTGATGGCGGTGTTGATGGACGAGAGGAGCAGCACTCCGGCGTAGACGCCGGGCAGCGCACCGACACCGCCCTTGAGGCTGACACCACCGATGACGACTGCCGCAAAGGCGTTGAACAGCAGCCCAACGCCGAGGTTTGCCGTGGCGCCTGATGTGCGTATGGCAAGCAGCCATCCAGCCAGGCCGGCAATGGCGCCTGCAAGTACAAAGGCGATGATCAAGTTGCGGGTGACGCGAATGCCGGCGCGGTAAGCGGCGGTCTCGTTCCCGCCGATCATTACCAGGTGCCGGCCGAATGGCGTCTTGGCCATCAGCACCGAAAAGACCACGAAACAGGCAATCGCAATCCAGGCTGACAGCGGAATGCCAGCCACGCGCTCGATGGCGAACCAGCGGATGGCCGGATCCAGATCCTGGGCGGAGCGCCCGCCGGAAACCGCCAGCACGATGCCGCGCACCCAAATGAAGGAGGCAAGCGTGATGATGAAGGCGCTCATCTTCAGTTTCACGACAAGGAAGCCGTTGAAGAGACCGATCAAAGCGCCGATCCCGCAGGCAACGAGCAGTGACGCTGGGATCATCAGCCATTGCGGTGAGAGCTTGATCCCCATGCCGATCCCTGCCGAGCAGAAAAGGATGCCGACCGCCATGGCCGCCAAAGCGGCAACGGATTCTACCGAAAGGTCCATATGGCCGGCGATGATCACCAGAGCCAGGCCGATCGACATCACGCCCAGCACGCTCGACGCTTCGATGATGTTTGTGAAAATGCCGATCTGGAAATAGTTCGGGATCAGGGCCGAAAACAGGGCAAGCACGACGATGAGCATGAACCAGACGAGGTTATCGAGTACAGATTCTAGACTTTTGCGCGTACGGGGCTTCATGCGGCAAATCCGGACTTGAGGGAAGGAGTCCGGGGTCTTTCGACCCCGGATGAAGGGTTGTTATTCGACGGATTTGATCGAGGCTGTCGGCGCTTTCATGTTGCCCCAGAAGGCCGGGTTGTCGACATTCTCCTTGGTGATCGCCGCACCCGGGATCTTGATGTTCGGCCCCCAGGCTTCCTTCGTCACGACCCCTTTCAGGCCAAGCACGTCATAGTCGCCGGCCTTAATTTCCTGCTTGCCGACGATCTTGTCCATGAACATGGCAATGGCTGCCGCCTGGGCATAAAGCGGTTGCTCGACTTCGGTATTGAGCCAGCCCTTGCGGATCAGATCGAGGCCGACGGGAGCGCCGTTCGAGCTCATCATCATGACGTCACCTGGCTTCTTGCCGGCTGATTCCAAAGAGGCGACGGCTGCAACCGAAAGATGGGCTGCATGCAGGAAGATCAGGTTGATATCGGGATTGGCCAGCATCTGATCGGAGACGATCGTCCCTGCATTGCTGGCTTCCCACTGCATGGCGGGCACAGAGATGATGGTCACCTTCGGGAAGGCCTTCATCTTCTCTTCGAAGCCCTTCTGGATATCGAGCGTGTAGGGATCGCCAGGGTCGCCCAGAACCTGCAGGATCTTGCCCTTCACGTCGCCATTCTTCGCCTTGAGCATCGCTTCAGCCTGTTGCGCGGCAACATGGCCGATCTCGATCGTCCCGGCGACCGAGGTGAAGTCTGACACGGTCGAGGTGACCTGACGGTCGAACTCGACGACCGGAATACCGGCCGCACGGGCTGCCTCGATGGATGGTTTCAATGCGTTGAAGTCGACAGCGGCGAGGATGATCGCCGCCGGCTTCAAGGCGATGACATCGTTCATCTGCGACTGCTGTGCGTCTGTCTTGTTGTCGGCGTTAAGGGTTTTCATCTCGTAGCCGGTCTGCTTCAGAAACATTTCTAAAGCGCTGACCGAGCCGGTCTGGAATTCGTCGAGCAGTGTCGGCACAAGATAATAGACCGTACCCTTGGACTGTGCGGCCGCCGTTGTGAGCATTGAAAGGCCGAGCACCAAAACGCTCAGCAAGCTTAGCATTATTCGTCTCATGATCGTTCTCTCCAGTTTTACGCCGGACCCCTTGTCATTGTTTACCCACCGGTCCGGCGCCGGTGAGGGTTTGCCCTGTGATCATTTCGATCACTGCATCCGGGCTTGTCTTGGTTCTGTCGACATCGCCGGCGACGACGCCGTGGCGGATGACGACGATGCGGTCTGCGACCTGAAAGGCCTGCTGCATGATGTGGGTGATGATGACGACACCGATGCCCTGGCTGGCGACATGGCGGATCATGTCCAATCCCCGCCGCGTCTGTTCGACCCCAAGTGCGGCGAACGGCTCGTCCAGCAAGAGGAGCTTGCCACCCCAATGGGCAAAACGGTTGAGCTCGATCGCCTGCCGCTGGCCGCCGGACAGATGCTCGACCTTGGTGCGCATGGAGGGAATGCGGGTGCCGGCACTGGTCAGTGCCTTGGTCGTGATTTCCTCCATCGCACGCTCATCGAGGAAGGGGATGCCCGCGATCTTGCGGGTGATCTCGCGGCCCATGAAGAAATTGGCGACGACGTCCACATTGGTGCAGAGAGACAGGTCCTGGTAGACCGTCTCGATGCCGGCTGCCTTGGCCTCGGCAGGCGTCTTTGCCTCGAACTCTTCGCCTTCGAAGAGCATCTGACCTGACGTGGGTTGCAGACCACCCGAGATGATCTTCACAAGCGTGGACTTGCCTGCGCCGTTGTCGCCAAGAAGGGCGACCACTTCTCCCTTTCCGATCGAGAAACTGATGCCCTTGAGCGCTTCGATCGCGCCGAAATTCTTGCGGATATCATTCAGGACAAGCAGTTTTTCGGTCATTCGACAGTCCCCTTCTCTGAAGTCTCGAACATCTGGCCGAAGCGCGGCGACAGGACGCCGAAAACGGCTAGCGCGGCTGCGCCTCGGAGTGCCGAATGCTGGCAGTCACTGGCGACGACGACACGTGGATGCGGGCGGTTGGTGCGGGCGGAAACCGAATTGCTCAGGCCGTCCGCCAGTGCGGCAAGCTGCTCGATCAAAGACTGCGGCGCCAGGCCACCGAGCACGACAGTCTCTGGATCGAAAAGGTTCTCGATCGTGCGGATGGCATTGCGAAAGATCGGCGCGATCTCGCGGACCCATTCGGCTTCGGGCAGGCCGCGCCGCGTGAAGGCCTCGAGCGAAAGATAGCGCTCAAGGCAGCCATTGTTGCCGCAGGGGCAGGGCTCGCCATCGGGAACGGCGGGGATATGGCCGATTTCGCCGGCATTGCCCCAGGCGCCGCGCATCACTGTCCCGTCATGCATCATCGCGCCGCCAAGGCCGACGCCGAAGAACAGGTAATAGTAATCCGAAATCTGTTGGCCGAGACCGTAGAGCTGCTCGCCGAGCGCCGCTGCCGCCATGTCGTTTTCCATAAAGGCCGGCAGACCTGTCGCCTCTGTGAGGCGGGAATTGATGTCGACGTCTTTCCAGCCGGTCATCGTTGTCGGGCCAACGAAGCTGATGGATTCCACGTCGAACGGCCCGGGCAAAGCCAGTCCGGCGCCCAGCAGGCGGCCGCGGCATGGGCTTGCCTTGAGTTCGTCCACCATCTCGCCAATCAGAGCGAAGGCTTCGTCCGGCGTCGGGTTGGACGCGCTGCGGTGGCGGCTCTCGACGACATCACCGCGCAGATTGACCAAGGCAACGTCGATGCCAAGCGGCGTCAGGTGAATGCCGACCGCATGCCCACCCTCCGGATTGACGGTCAGCTTCGAGGGCGGAATACCGCGGCCCCGAGGCTTTTCGCGCACCGAGACGATGAGCTCTTGTTCTTCGAGTTCCCGGACAATGGTAGAGACAGTCTGTACGGTGAGGTGAACCCGTTCGGCAATTTCGCCACGCGTCGTCGGACCAGTCAGGCGGATCGCTTCCAAGACGATCCGTCTGTTGTAGGGCCTTCCGGATTCCTGGTTGGTACCGCGCAGCGCCATTTCGAATGTCTCCGAATGACGAAAGTGTGTCAGCGGTCACGTATTTAGTCAAATGGTTTTCAAAAAAGAAAAATACGCGCGCGAAGGGCCCGATCGCGCTGACGTTGCAAAGGCTGATCTGACGGTTCGCGCGCGCTTTCCGCGAAACTCTTAAAGAGTTCGCCTCACCCTCGGAGCCAGGAATCATGACCAGCGCCTGATCAACTTGAGCACGAAAGCGGCATCCTCCGCCGGTAGGTCGCGCTACGTCACGGGGGTCATACCCGCAAGCCGGCCGGGTGGGCACGCCAAACGGGAGGCGTTTGGCAAAAGCCTATGCCGTCGCCTCCAACGGTGGAGCGAGAGGCGAGAATATCGCCCGGCTGCGATCGACCATGTATGACGCTGTATGGGAAGGGGCATCCCGGGCAAGTTGGATCACCGCTTCGAGGATGAACCTGACTTTTTCCTCGGAATGGAGAACGCTCAGATTGAGCCGGGTGAAACCCGGTTTCTCGATTTCGTTGCCGTTCCGGATCGATTGCCTGATCCGCTCCGAATGCTCGTCATCGATCGACAGAAGCCGGTGGACATAGGGGCCGGCGCAGGCGCAGCCGCCGCGTGCCTGTATGCCGAAGCGATCGGAAAGCATGCGGGTGATCAGCTGCTGATGCACATAGCCACCCTTTCCATCCCTGAGGCGAAACGAAAAGATCGGCAGTCTCGACATGCTCATCGAGCCCAACAGCTCGATCTGGGGAATGCCCTGCCAAGCCTCGAGTGCGCGCGCGGTGAAATCCTCGTTCAGGCTCGCAATTCTCTCGAGGCCGATTGCGTGCTTGACCAAGAAGGCGAGTGCAGCGCGGATATCGCCGATGACGTTGGGGGTTCCGGCTTCTTCGCGCGCTTCGATATTGTCGCTGTAATCGTGGCCCGTCGGGGAGACGAATTTGACGGTGCCGCCGCCTGGCCAAGAGGGTTTTGTAGTGACGACTGCATCGCGTCTGACCACGAGGATACCGGAGGCACCGGGGCCACCGAGGAATTTATGGGGCGATACGACGATGGCGTCGATCTCGGCGCCTTCAGCCGGTGTCATCGTGATTGGGATATAGGGACCTGCGCCGGCGAAATCCCAGAGGATCTTTGCGCCTGCCGATTTTGCGAGCCGGGTGACCGCTTCGATATCCGTCAGGATACCGGTGATGTTCGATGCGGCCGAAAACGAGCAGATCGTCAGAACGTCCCTGCTGTCCTCAAGAGCCTTTTCCAGGAGGATGAGGTCAGGGCCTCCATCGCAACCTTCCTGAATTTCGATGATCTCAGCGCCGCTTTCCCGCCAGGGGAGGATGTTCGAATGATGCTCGTAGGGGCCGATGATGACGCGGGCGGGTTTGCCGGTAGTGACCGCATCCTCGACGCCGAGCAACTTGACCAGGCGGTTGATGCCGGCCGTTGCACCGGATCCGGCAAAGATCACCGCGTGGCGGCTGTCGGCGCCACAGCATTCGGCGATAGTGGCACGCGCTTCACGGCGCATGCGGGTCATCATCGCTCCGCAAAAGGACGCTTCCGTATGGCTGTTGGCATAGTAAGGCAGGACCTCTTCAAGAACGAAGGTTTCCACCTGCCGGAGCGCCCGTCCTGACGCCACATAATCGGCATAGATGAGATCCTTCAGGCCGTATGGCCCGTCCACCTTGGCGGACGCGCCAATCATTCCCGAGGTCAGTGCTGCAATCGGATCGGCGCCAGCCAGACTGCGACGAAATCCCTGAAGAGCAGTTTCGGGTTCGGTTCGTGGCATGCAGTCAGCCAGCTGGCGCATTGTCGATCTCCTTGACGAGTTGACTGCGATTATAAACTGAAGCAGGGTCTGAATTCTTCACCGTATTTGCGCTGATTTTGCCAGGAACTGTGTCACATGATCGATAAAGACCTGAATTTCGATGAAATCGATCTACGGATCCTCACAAGCCTGCAACGCAACTCGGCCTTGTCGCAGCGTGATTTGGCAGAGCTTGTCGGGCTTTCGCAAAATGCATGCTGGCGCAGGCTGCAGCGTCTGCAGGCCAGCGGGATCATCGGCAATTCGCGATCCGAGATCGATCTCGACCTGCTGGGGTTCGATCTGACGGTCATTGTGATGATTCGCACACGCCACCATTCCAAGGAATGGGCCGACGATTTTCGCAGTCATGTGGATCGCCTGCCGGAGGTGATCGACTTTTACAGGATCGGGGGAGATTGGGATTATCTGATCAAGGTCGTGACCCGCGGAATATCCGGGTATGACGCATTTTATCAGAAGCTCATCACGAATTTCGATCTTGCGACGGTGACGGGCTTTTTCGCGATGGAGGCGATCATTCGCAACCGTGCACTGGATCTCAGCCGAATGAACCGATGAGACCTGGTTTGGTTTCCAGCCATATTTGGCGGCACAACCGATGGATTAACCCGCAGAATGTGCCTAGCCCACCCTAAAGCAGGCTAGGCGCTTTTTATCGTCGCTTAGAGAACCGAGACGTTTTCAGCCTTCGATTTACCGGTCTTGCGATCCTGTCCGACTTCGAAGCTGACCTTGTCACCTTCGCGAAGCGAGCCGCCGCGCTGCAGAGCAGAAACGTGAACGAACACGTCCTGGCCGCCATTCTCAGGCGTGATGAAGCCGAAGCCCTTGTCGTCGTTGAAGAATTTAACCGTACCTGTCGCCATGAGAAACCTGTTTCCTATGTAATCCGCGAAATTGCGATGGGCAAACTATAGCGCCACCGCTTCACTATCAACCCCAGCACCATGAACACCGTGATGCCCGGCCCGTATCAACGCCAAATTTTCTTGCCACCGACTACGCAAAGTATCTTAAGCATTGATATCTCTGGCGAGCAAGCCTGCCGCGACACCTAACTCCGTTATCTTGATCGGATATTGGTCGCATAGCGGGCAATAAGCCGTATAAACCAGGGGGTTGCCGCCGACCCGACGCTGTAAACGATGCTAGAATTTGAGGAAGCCCATGACCAAAAGCACGACGGTTTTCACCAATGCCAGGCTGGCGGAGGGCGTTCTGCGCGATATTCACGTCGAGTCGGGCCGGATATCTGCGATTGAAGCAGCAGGCTCGGTTACTCCTTCTGCCGAGGTCATCGACATCGGCGGCGAGTTGCTGGTTCCGGGTCTTGTCGAAGGGCACATCCATCTGGATACGAGCTTCTACGGCGATAAATGGATGCCGCATCGGCCCTGCACCAACGGTTTCGACGTGCAGGAGCGGGTCACCTTCCAGGCGGAGAACATGGCTGCCGCGGCGCCGATGGACAAGCGGGCCCACGATCAGCTCGATCTCTGCATCGCCAATGGCACGCTTTCCATGCGCAGCCACGTGATGGTCGATGGTTCGGTCGGGTTAAAATCGCTGGAGACGATCCTGGCGGTTCGCGAGGACTATAGGGATGTGATCGATCTCCAGCTGGTGGCTTTTCCGCAGAGCGGCATCCTCAGGAGCCCCGGCACACCGGCGCTGCTGGACGAGGCCATCGGGCTGGGTGCCGATCTGGTCGGCGGTCTCGATCCAGCCAGTTTCGATCGTGACGTCACCGGCCATCTCGATGTGGTCTTCGGCGTTGCCGAAAAGCACGGTGTCGATATCGACATTCATCTCCACGATTCCGGCAGCATGGGCGCGTTTACCATCGAGGAGATTTGCGCCCGCACGGTGGCGCTCGGCATGCAGGGCCATGTCGCGATCAGCCATGCCTATGGGCTTGGAGATCTCGACGCTGACGCGGCGCGCAAAATTGCCGCAACGATTGCGAAAAGCGGCGTTTCGATCATGACCAATGCGCCGGGCAACCACAATTTCCCGCCGGTCGCTCTGTTGCGGCGAGAAGGCGTCACCGTGTTCAGCGGCAGCGACAATATTCGCGACAGCTGGTGGCCCTATGGCGATGGCGACATGCTGCACCGCGCGGAAATCATCGGATATCGCTCGGGCTTCTACACCGACGACGAACTGACAGCCGCCTTCGACATCGTCACTTCGGAAACAGCCAAGGCGCTGAGGATAGAGGGCTATGGCATCAAGATTGGCGCGCAGGCGGATTTTGTGACGCTTTCGGCTGCCAATATTCCGGAAGCGGTCGTCGCTTTCCCCCGCAACAGGCGTGTGTTCAAGGGTGGACGTCTCGTTGCCCAGGGTGGCAAACGGGTCTGATTCGCTTTGAGATCGGTGACGGAGGACGGCTTGAAACCGTAACTCCGCCGATCGGGATGGCGGGCATGGTGTTCTTCGTCCACATCATTATACCGGTCGAACAGCCGGAGTCGGACAGGCCTTTGCTATTACCGGAGGTCCTGACGCGAATTACCCTGCAGCTCGTTCGATACTGAGAGGAGATTTCATGACATTCAATGCCGAAACCAAGGGCGTTTACGCCATTGCCGCGACACCGTTTCATGAGGATGGTTCGATCGATTTCGATTCCGTCGATCGGCTGACCGATTTCTATGAGGAGAGCGGCTGCACCGGCATTACCATTCTCGGCATCATGGGAGAGGCGCCGAAGCTGGAGGCGGATGAAAGCCGGGCGATCATCAAGCGGGTGGTTTCCCGTGCCAAGGTGCCGATCATCGTCGGCGTGTCGGCGCCCGGTTTCGCCGCCATGCGGTCGCTCGCTCGCTCCTCCATGGACATGGGTGCCGCAGGCGTGATGATCGCGCCGGGGCAGGGCGCCAAGACCGACGACCAGACCATCAATTATTTTGCAGGCGCCGTGGAAGCGGTTGGTGAAGACGTGCCATGGGTGCTGCAGGACTATCCGCTGACGCTCAACACGGTGATCGCAACCAGCGTGGTCGCCAAGATCATCACCAACCATCCCTCCTGCCTGATGCTGAAGCATGAGGACTGGCCGGGTCTTGAAAAGATTTCCAGGCTGCGCGCGATGCAGAAGGCCGGAGAGTTGCGGCCGTTCTCCATTCTCTGCGGCAATGGCGGCATGTTCCTCGATTTCGAGCCGGAGCGCGGCGCCGATGGGGCAATGACCGGCTACGGTTTCCCGGACATGCTGACCGAGCTGATCGGGCTTTTTGCCGCTGGCAAACGCGACGAGGCGCATGACCTGTTCGACGCGCATCTGCCGCTGATCCGCTATGAGCAGCAGCTCGGCATCGGTCTCGCGGTTCGGAAGCACGTGCTCAAGCGCCGTGGCGTGATTGCCTCCGATGCGCAGCGCAAGCCCGCCCAGATGCTGACGCCGGCCGCCAAGGCAGAAGTCGATTATCTGCTCGCACGCCTCGCCAAACACGACAAGCGCGCAGCACTCTGACATCGGACGGAGCGGGATATCCCGTACCCGCTCCTTCCTCCGCCCGATTTTCCATGGATGAGGCTGGCTGCTGCCTATCGGCCGCGTTCCGTGGTAGGTCTTGAGCCCCAAGATTCGGTCAGCGACGGAAAAACAGCATGCATTGCAAACTCATCGGCGTTCCCCTTCAGGATGGAGCATCCCAGCTCGGTTGCGAGATGGGGCCGAGTGCGTTGCGCACCGCAGGCCTTGCCGGCGCGCTCGCCGACCTCGGGCATCAGGTGAGCGATCTCGGCAATCTGGCGCTGCCGCCGGTCTCTGATATCACCCATCCCAACCCGGCGGTTCGCCGACTGCCTCAGATCGTCGCCTGGGTCGAACTGCTGACCAAGATCGCCCACCGCGAAAGTGCCGAGGGCATGCCGATCTTTCTCGGCGGCGATCACGCAATGTCGGCCGGCATCGTCGCGGGCCTGGCACGCACCGCGTCGGAAAAGCAGCGCCCGCTCTTTGTTCTCTGGGTCGATGCGCATACGGATTTCCACACGCTGGAAACGACCGGCAGCGGCAACCTGCACGGCGTTCCCGTTGCCTATTTCACGGGACAACCGGGCTTTGAAGGCTATTTCCCGCCCCTGACGCATCCGGTCGATCCGGCCAATGTCTGCATGATCGGCATCCGTAGCGTCGATCCGCAGGAGCGCTCGGCGATCAACAAAAGCGACATCACGGTGCATGATATGCGCGCGATCGATGAACATGGTGTGGGTGCCGTGCTGCGCTCCTTCATTGAAAAGGTCGAGGCCGCGGGCGGCCTGCTGCATGTCAGCCTCGATGTGGATTTCCTCGATCCTTCGGTCGCTCCCGCCGTCGGAACCACGGTGCCGGGTGGCGCGACATTCCGCGAGGCGCATCTGGTGATGGAAATGCTGCATGACAGCGGTCTCGTCACGAGCCTCGATCTGGTCGAGCTCAACCCGTTCCTCGATGAACGGGGCCGTACCGCCACCCTGCTGGTGGATCTGACCGCCAGCCTGATGGGCCGCACCGTGCTTGACCGCCCGACGCGGCGGTTCTGACGGCTCGTCAGATGAGCATGCTGGCGCCACGGTCGAGATAGGTATCGAGGAACTGGTCGAGCCGCGGATGGCGGGGTTTGGCAAAAACCTCCGAGGGCGGGCCGGAAAACAGCAGCTTGCCATGGTCGAGGAACGAGATCTGCTGGCCGACGGTCGCGGCAAAACCGATCTCGTGGGTCACGACGACCATGGTCATGCCCTCTTCGGCCAGATCCCGCATCACTTTCAGCACTTCGCCCGTCAGTTCCGGGTCGAGCGCTGATGTCGCTTCGTCGAACAGCATGATCTTCGGCTCGAGTGCGAGGGCCCGGGCGATCGCGACGCGCTGCTGCTGGCCGCCGGACAATTGCGACGGGTAATGCCCGGCGCGGTTTTCCAGGCCGACCTTGCGCAGCTGCGCCATGGCCTTTTCCTCGGCGTCGGCTTTCGAGAGCTTCCGGACGATCTTCAGGGCTTCGCTGACATTGCCGAGCGCCGTCATGTGCGGCCAGAGATTGAACTGCTGGAAGACCATGCCGGTTTGGGCGCGGACAGTGCGGATCTGCGCCGGGGGCAGTCGTTCGCGCTTGCCGTCGGGCTTTTCGAAAAAGCCGAGCGCCTCGCCGTTGATGGTGATCATGCCGCTGGTTGATTCTTCCAGGAACGCCAGGCATCGCAAAAGCGTGCTCTTGCCGGAGCCGGAAGGGCCGATCAGGCAGGAAACCTTGCCCTCGGGTATTTCGAGATTGATATCCTGCAGAACGGTCGTCTCTCCGAACCGCTTGACCAGGTTGCGGATGGTGATGGCGGGTAGGGTCATGCTTTCAAAAACCTCAAACGGGAAAGCCGGTATTCGGCGGCGCGGCCAAGCCGGTCGGTCAGCTCGACAAGTGCCCAGTAGACGACAGCGAGAATGAAGATCGCCTCGAGATAGGCATATTGCTGCGAGCCGATGGCGCTGACGGTGGCCGTCAGTTCCGGCACGGTGATGATCGACAGAACGGCGGATTCCTTCAGCAGAATGACCGAAAGGTTGACCGCCGGCGGCAACACGATCAGCGCCATTTCCGGGATCTGGATGCGGCGGATCGTCTGCAGGCGTGTCATGCCAAGGCAGCCGGCGGCTTCCACATGGCCAACAGGAACGGCGGCAAAGCCGGCGCGGAAGATCTCGCTGTAATAGGCGGCACTATAGACCGTCAGACCGATGAGGCCGCAGGGGATCGGATCCAGCATCAGGCCGACGAACGGACCGCCGTAGTAGAGAAGAAAGATCTGGATCAGGAAGGGCGTGCCGCGCAGTACTTCGACAACGGAGCCCAGGACTGCGTTGGTGGCGAACCCACCGAAGCGGCGGGCGGTTGCCACGAGAAAGCCGATGACGACGCCACCGGCAATGCCGGCGATCCAGAGCAGAAGCGTGACGAACAGCCCGCTGCCGAGTTCGGGCAGCTTTTCGATGATGACCTGAGGATTGAACATCATGCGGAGGTCCTCGCCATGGATCTTTCCGCGTAGCGACCGAGAAGCGCGATCGTCGAGCAGATCACGAAATAGACCAGTCCGGCACTGAGGAAGATTGGGATCGGCTGGTAGGTGCTGGAGGCCAGATCCTGTGCCATCTTTGTCAGCTCGATGATACCGACGACAGACACAAGCGACGATGCCTTCAGGATCATGATCGATTCGTTGACCAGCGTCGGGAGGGTCAACCGAAGAGCGATTGGGACCTGGATCCGCGCAAAGATCTGAAGCGGATTGAAGCCCGTCACCTCAGCTGCCTCGATCAACCCTTTCGGCACGCTGGAGAAGCCGCCGCGCAGGTTTTCCGCCTGATAGGCCGCGGTGCAGAGCGACAAGCCGATAATCGCCGCGACGATGCTTGGCACGTTGAGGCCGATCGCCGGCAGCAGCGTGTAGATCAACAGCAGCTGGACAAGCAGCGGCACGCCGCGGAAGAAGCTGACGAACAGTCTTGCAGGAGCCGAGTAGATCGTCTTGCCGGACAGGGTCGCGGCCGAAAGCAGGATCGCGATGACGAATCCGATCGCAATCGAGACCAGGCTGATGCCGATGGTCGACACCGCCGCCTGCAGGAGAAGCGTGAATAGTTTGAACGTCATCTGTCGTCACGTCTCGCCCGGGGGATGCGGCGGGCGGATGGAGCAGTGGGTGAAGCGGGCAGGACAGGAGCTGTCCTATCCTGCCCGTTCGCAAGGTGTCTTAGAACGCAGGTTCTTTCACTTCGTCCGGCGTATCGAACGTTGTGCCGAACCACTTTTCCTGCAGCTTGGCGAGGCGCCCGTCCTTCTTCATCTTGATGACTTCGGAATTGACGTATTCGACGAGGCTCGCGCTGTCGGCGTCCTTCTTGCCGATGAAGCCGAAATAGGCCTTCTTGCCGAAGGCGGGCGTCACCACTTCGAAGACGCCGGCGCGCTGCTTTGCGACGAAGGCAATGTTCGGCAGCGAATTTGCGACGGCGACGATACGGCCGGCAGCCAGATCCGCGTAGGCGTCGTTGAAGGAAACGTATTCGCGGGCGGTCACCTTGGTCGGAAGAGTCTCGGAATATTGCTGCAGCTGAGCAAGCTGCGCGGTCGCCTTGCCGGCGCCGACGGCCTTGCCGGCAATGTCTTCAGGCTTGGTGATCGATGTATCGCCGGCTTTCTTCAGGATGGCGACGGTGGCTTCAGCGATCGGCGCGGTCATCTTGAAGCGTTCCAGGCGTGCCTTGGTGATGGTGGCAGGGCCCGCGACGAAATCGAACTTGCCGGCTTCCAGCGCCGGGAAGACGCCATCCCAGGGAAGCTCGACCCATTCGATCTTGACGCCGAGATCCTTGCCGAGTTCTGCGAAGAAATCGACGTTGAGGCCCGTATGCGTGCCGGCATCGATAAAGTCGAAAGGAGCAAAAGCGGTTTCCGTGCCGACCTTCATGACGCCGGCCGCCTTGATGCGGGCAAGCGCGTCATCTGCGGCATGGGCGGAAAACGCCGTGGTTACGAGAAGCGCGGCGCCGACGGCGGCCTTCAGCAGATGTCTCTTCAGCATTGGTGATGTCTCCACGTTATCGGCATACGCGTGCCGATTGCTGTTCCCGTTTATTGGCTCGGCGGCGTGAACCGGCCAAGCATGGAAGCAAATAGACAGAGCTTCGGAAACAGAGTCAACGCGCTTTCGCACTGCAATATAGAACCTGGGTAAGTGCGCAGATACTGATCGATCAGCCGATCGCGAGCGCGAGTTTCAAGCCGAGGCCCTGCTTTTCCTGCAGGTCGAGATCGGCTTCGATATGATCGATATGGTGCAGCATCAGAGCTGCTGCCCGTTCGCCATTGCCGTCCTTGAGGGCGTCGAGAATGGCGAAGTGCTCGTTATGGCCGCAGCTCGATACGCCCGAACGGCCGTAAAGCGCAATCACCAGTGACGAGCGGGCTATCAGTTCGTCCATGAAGCGCTGCAGAATGGAATTGCCGGCGACGGAAGCCAGCATCAGGTGGAAATCACCGGAAGCCTTGATCTCGGCGCGTCGTGCGGCCGGACCGCGCTCGGTCATGTAGCGCTCTTCTTCCTGAAGCTGGCGCCGGAACTCTTCGATGTCATCCTGGGTGATCCGCTCGAGCGCCGCCGCGACTATGCCGGGCTCGATCAGCCGGCGCGAGGCAAAGATCTGGCGTGCTTCGTCCGGCGACGGATTGGAGACGAAGGCGCCGCGGTTTCGCTCGGTCTTTACCAGGCCTTCGAAGGTCAGCATCTGCAGCGCGGCGCGGGCGACGGTGCGACTGACATCGAACAGCGAGCCGACTTCGGCTTCCGAAAGCTTGGTTCCCGGCGCCAGGCGACGGTCGATGATCGCGTTGCGCAGCGCTTCGCGTATCGCCATAGACCGGTCTTCCGGCGTCGTCTCGCTGAGAATGATCTGCTCGCTGATACTCATCACCACATCCCGTTAATCTCCATTACTCCAGACAAATAGAGATTGCCAGAACGGATGTCTTCGATCCACGGCAAGGATTGCATACGATTTGCGCATGGGATCGGCATCGATCGCATGATTTTTGCGCATTGCACGCAAACGGTTCTTTCAGCGCAAACCGATGTTCCAGTGCGGTCAAAGGGTTACCGGAACTGGCACGGCGGATGCATCTCATTTCGCAAGCAGGGAGCCACGAATGAGCAAAGCCGCCGAAATCGATATCGCCTCCGTCACCAAGACCTATGGGACGACGACAGCGGTCCATGCGATCAGTCTCAAGATCCCGGCCGGCACCTATTGCTGCCTGCTCGGTCCGTCCGGCTGCGGCAAGACCTCGACGCTGAGAATGATCGCCGGCCACGAGAGCATCACGTCGGGCGACGTGCGGCTCGGCAACACGGTGGTGACGGATCTTCCGCCGGCCAAACGCGGCACGGCGATGATGTTCCAGTCCTACGCGCTGTTTCCGCATCTCGATCTGGTCGATAACGTCGCCTTCTCCCTGAAGATGAAGGGCGTCGACAAGGATGTCCGCCGTGCCAAGGCGATGGACCTGCTGCGGCTGATGCAGATGGAAGGCTATGCGACACGCCGCCCGGCCCAGCTATCAGGCGGTCAGCAGCAGCGCGTGGCACTGGCGCGTGCGCTGATCACCGATCCCGAAGCCCTGTTGCTCGATGAGCCGCTTTCGGCGCTCGATCCGTTTTTGAAGATCCGCATGCGCGCGGAGTTGAAGAAGCTGCAGACCTCGCTCGGCATCACGTTCGTGCATGTGACGCACAGCCAGGAAGAGGCGATGGCGCTTGCCGATATCATCGTCATCATGAACGACGGCCGCATTGAGCAGGCGGCTCATCCGCGCGTCGTGTTCGAAAAGCCGGCGACGGCTTTCGTCGCGAAGTTCATGGGCGACCACAACGTCATTTCCGGTCGCGTCACGAAGAGCGATGGCCAGGAACTGATGCTGTCGGTGCCGGCCGGTGCCGATTTTCTCGCCGTCGGAGACAATGGCGACCTCACCGATCAGGCCGATATCGCCATCCGCACCGATCATGTCCGGATCGGCCAGCCGTCCGAGACGGGCCTCGGCTTTACCGGCTCGATCACCAATATTGAATATCGCGGTTCCTCGGTGAAGCTGTCGGTCAACGGCGCCGGCATCGAGGATTTTACCGCGATCCTCTCCGACACCGATTTTTTCGCCAATCCGGTCAAGGTCGGAGAGGCGATCCCCCTATGCTGGGGCCGGGAGGACGCCATTGTCCTCGGGCGCCTCAAGCACTGATCCCGCTCACAATAATCAACTAGAGGAGAACATGGGAATGACTGAAATCAAAAAGACCGCAAAGGGACTTTCGCGCCGCTCGCTGCTGAAGACCGCATCTGCCGCTGCCGGCCTTGCTGCCGGCTCAGGCGCCATTACCGGCTTCCCGACCATCTGGGCGCAGAACCCGATCACGATCCGCCAGTTCGGTACCGGCGTTTCGAACCTCAATGCGATTGCTGAAAAGTGCAAGGCCGATCTCGGCATCACGCTCGAGATGACCGCAACCGACTCGGATGCCGCGGCCCAGCGCGCCGTCACGCAGCCGAATTCCTACGACATCGCCGACATCGAATACTGGATCCTCAAGAAGGTCTATCCGGCAGGCGTCATCCAGCCGATGGATGTGAAGAAGCTGAAATATTACGACAAGGTCGTGCCGCTGTTCAAGAACGGCAAGCTGAAGCCGGACAGCGTGATCGCCCAGGGCACGGCGCCGCATACGGTCGGCTTCGTCGAAAAGGCGGGCGACAAGAAATTCGCCAAGGAAGAGACCCAGTGGTTCACCATGATGCCGACGATCTACAATGCCGATACGCTCGGCATTCGTCCGGATCTGGTCGGCCGTGAGATCACGACCTGGGCCGATATCATGGACCCGAAGTTCAAGGGCAAGACGTCGATCCTGAACATTCCGTCGATCGGCATCATGGATGCCGCGATGATCATGGAAGCCATGGGCAACATCAAGTATGCCGACAAGGGCAACATGACCAAGGCCGAGATCGATGCGACCATCGATTTCCTGATCAAGGCCAAGCAGGCTGGCCAGTTCCGCGCGTTCTGGAAGTCGTTCGACGAAAGCGTCAACCTGATGTCGTCGGGCGAAGTCATCATCCAGTCGATGTGGTCGCCGGCCGTTGCCGCTGTCCGCTCCAAGGGCATCGCCTGCAAATATCAGCCGCTCAAGGAAGGCTATCGCTCGTGGGGCGGCGGTCTCGGTCTTGCCGCGCATCTTTCCGGCGCCAAGCTCGATGCGGTCTATGAATATATCAACTGGTACACATCCGGTTGGGTCGGCGCCTACCTCAACCGCCAGGGTTACTATTCCGCCGCCATGGACACCGCCAAGGAACACATGTCGGCCGACGAGTGGGGCTACTGGATCGAAGGCAAGGCAGCCCAGGGCGATATCGTCGCGCCCGATGGCAAGGTCATGGAAAAGGCCGGTGCGGTTCGCGACGGCGGTTCCTTCGAGGAGCGCATGGGCCATGTGGCCTGCTGGAATTCGGTGATGGATGAGGACCGTTACATGGTTCGCCGCTGGAACGAGTTCATCGCGGCGTAACGGCAGGTACGACATGTCCCCTCCCCTTGTGGGGAGGGTTAGGGAGGGGCCTTTCTTCAAAACCCCTCCCGGCCTGCCGGCCACCCTCCCCACAAGGGGGAGGGGGACTTGCGGCACCGCTCCATCTTTCGACGAAGGCAGGAAACACCGATGGCGACGATCACATCCGCGGACGCGGTGAAACCGGAAATGCCCAAAGCCCGCAGCTTTCGCATCCCGCTCGGCCTCGTCTCCTATCTGCAGGCGACGCCGCTGACTCTGATCCTTGGTTTCTTTCTGGCGCTTCCGATCCTGATGATCGTGATCGTCAGTTTCTGGGATTACGATTTCGCCCAGATGTATCCCGACTTTCTGACCATGAACTATGTGGAGACGCTCGGATCCTGGGTCACCTGGAAGACCTATCTCAACACGCTGAAATTTGCGGCCATCGTCTGGGCGATCACGCTTTTCGTTGGATTCTGGGTCGCCTATTTTCTCGCCTTCCACATTCGCACCTCGGCGATGCAGATGGTGCTGTTTCTGGTCTGCACCGTTCCCTTCCTGACATCCAACATCATCAGGATGATTTCGTGGATCCCGGTTCTCGGGCGAAACGGGTTGATCAACAGCGCGCTCGTCAGTGCCGGCATCGTGCCGGAGCCGATCCAGTGGCTGCTTTATTCTGACTTTGCCGTGGTGCTTGCCATGGTGCATCTCTACACGCTGTTCATGGTGACGCCGATCTTCAACACGCTGATGCGCATTGATAAATCGCTGGTCGAAGCGGCGCGTGATGCCGGTGCCTCGTCCTTTCAGATCCTGACCAACGTCATCATTCCGCTGGCCAAACCCGGCATGGCGATCGGCACGATCTTCGTGGTGACGCTGGTGATGGCCGACTTTTCCACCGTGCAGGTCATGTCCGGTGGGCAAAGCGCGTCGGTGGCGCTGATGATGAAGAACCAGATGTCGCTGCTGCAATATCCGGCTGCTGCCGCCAACGCGGTGGTTCTTCTGGTCCTCGTTCTCTTGATGGTCGCGGGCATCCTGCGCATCGTCGATATCCGCAAAGAACTGTGAAGATGGGGGAGCTTTGAGATGCACAGCGACAAGCGCGGCCGTGAATTCTATTTCCTCGCCCTATTCTTCGCCATCTTCGTGCTGTTTCTCTACGGCCCGCTGTCTGCGGTGCTGATCCTGTCGTTCCAGGGACCGAACGGTGGCCTGACGTTCCCCTTGAACGGCGTTTCCACCCGCTGGTTCGTCAACCTGTTCGAGACCCAGGCGGTCGGCGATTTCGGCGGTTCGTTCCGCCGCTCCACAGCGCTCGGGGTGATGGTGATGATTGTCACGGTCGTCGTGGCGCTTCTGGCTGGTCTTGCCTTTCGCCGCAAGTTTGCCGGTGCGACGGCTCTCTTTTATCTGGCGGTCGCCAGTCTCGTCGTGCCGTCGATCATCGTCTCGCTCGGCATCGGTGTCGTCTTTCAGCAGTTCGGGCTCGAACCGTCCTGGTACACGTCTGCCTTCGGCGCGCATCTGACATGGACCCTGCCGTTCGGCGTGCTGATCATGTTCGCGGTGTTCAACCGCTTTTCGCCCGCCTATGAGGAGGCTGCGCGCGATCTCGGCGCCTCGTCCTGGCAGACTTTTTCCAATGTCGTGCTGCCGATGATCGCCCCCAGCCTTATCGGCGTCGGGCTGTTCGGCTTCACGCTTTCCTATGACGAGTTTGCCCGCACGCTGATGACGGCTGGCACGTACAATACGCTGCCGCTCGAGATCTACGGCATGACCACTAATGTCACGACGCCGGTGCTCTATGCGCTGGGGACGGTGACGACGGTGTTCTCGTTCCTGGTCATTGCCGGAACGCTCGGCTTGATCGTCTATATCAACCGTCGCCGCCTGCGGAGCTGATGCCACGCGATGCGCATTCTGATCGTCAACCCCAATACAACGGCCAGCATGACGGCGACCGTTGCCGACAGCGCCGCCCGCGTTGCCAATTCCGGCACGCAGATCGAGGCCGTCACATCGTCCATGGGGCCGGTGTCGATCGAGGGCTATTATGATGAGGTGTTTGCGGTCCCCGGCCTTTTGGTCGAGCTTGCCAAGGGTGAAAAGGCCGGTGCCGACGCGGCGATCATCGCCTGTTTCGATGATACGGGGCTCGATGCGGCGCGGGCTCTCGCAAACATCCCGGTTATCGGCATCTGCGAAGCGGCGCTTTCTGCCACCGCCTTTATCGCGCAACGCTTCACGATCGTGACGACCATGGAACGCTCGCGCCTGCCGCTCGAACATCTCGTCCATCGCTATGGCATGTCCGGCCGCTGCAAGGTGCGGGCCGCCGATATTCCGGTCCTGTCGCTGGAAGATCCCACATCCAATGCGCGCGAGCGCCTCCGCTTAGAAATCGCGCTAGCCTTGAAGGAAGACAAGGCCGAGGCGATCGTGCTCGGTTGCGCCGGCATGGCCGACCTTACCGCAGAGCTGCGGGCCGAATTCGGGGTGCCGGTCGTGGATGGTGTCGCGGCTGCCGTCAAACAGGCGGAAATGCTGGTGGCACTCGGCCTGTCGACAGCTAAAAACGGCGCCTATGCGACGCCGGTCAACAAGCCGTATGCGGGGCTTCTCGAGGGTTTTGCGCCTAGCAGGCTTGCGACGCGATGACAGGCTCAGCCGTCATCCGGACGCTGGCACTTTCGGAGCTCGAATGCCTTCTCGACTGGGCGAGAGCGGAAGGCTGGAACCCCGGGCTTGCCGATGCGGCGGCTTTCCATGCGGCGGACCCCGATGGTTTCTTCGGCTGTTTCGTCGATGGCGTGTTCGCATCAGGCATTTCCGCGGTGCGATACGGCAACGACTTCGGCTTTATCGGCCTCTATATCGCGCATCCCGATTTTCGCGGGCAGGGTATGGGCCGGCGTGTATGGGATGCCGGGATGGCCCATATCGAGGGCCGGACGATCGGTCTCGATGGCGTTGCGGAGCAACAGCAGAATTATCGCAGCATGGGGTTCGAGCCGTTCTACGAGACTATACGCTGGAGTGGCCGCCTCAGGGGTACCGCCGTCGCCGGCGTGACCGATGTCAGCGTCGGTAATTTGCCGGCTATCATCCACTACGATCGCAGCGTCTTCCCGCAAGTCCGCAAAGCGTTTCTTTCCGAGTGGCTGAAGCCGCCGAGGTCGACGAAGGTCCTGATCGATGATGGAGAGATCAGAGGATATGGCGTCTGTCGCAGATGTAACGACGGTTTTAAGATCGGTCCGCTTTTCGCCATGGGTACGACCGAAGCCGTCACGCTGCTGCAAAGCCTCGTCGCGGAAACCGAAGGCGAGACTGTCCATATCGATGTGCCGGCGCCGCAGCAGGGATTTTCGGACTATCTTTCAGAAGCCGGATTCCAAAAAGGTTTCACCACGGCCCGAATGTATCGCGGCCTGCCACCGAGTGCGCGGACAGCCGATATCTTCGGGGTCACGACGTTGGAACTCGGGTAGAATCCGGGAAGCGCAGCTCGGCGGTCTTGTTGCCTGGCACGTTCTCCGCAGCATCCAGCGACGTGCGGATGCGGATTTTGCCGACGTCGATCACATGACGCATCGCCGACATCGCCTTTTGCGGATCGCGGGACGCGATGGCATGGGCGATGCGCAGATGGTTGGAGGCGACTTCGTCGATCATTTCCGGCGACGCGGCCGGTGACGACAGCTGGAAGGAAATCGCCAGTGCCGCCTCGATCAAAGCGCTTGCCGAACGCATGAACGGATTGCCCGACATGCGGGCAATGGCCAGGTGGAATTCGAGATCCACGTTGGCGATCGATTCCGGCGTGTGGTTGAGATTGTCGAATTTGGCAGCGATCGCGTAAAGCGAAACGATGTCGTCGCTCGTTGCCCTCAAAGCCGCCGCCGCCGCCGCTGCCGGCTCAAGCGCGGTGCGCATTTCGGCCAGATGCTCGATGAACTCGTAGTCGAGACTCGTCTCGAAACGCCAACTCAAGACATCCGCGTCGAAGAAATTCCAGCTCGAACTGTCGAGGACGCGGGTACCGACCTTCGCCTTGGCTTCGACCAGCCGCTTGGCAGACAGCGTCTTCATCGCCTCGCGCAACACCGTGCGCGATACGCCGAACCGTGCGGAAAGCTCGGTGTCGCCGGGCAGGAGAGAGCCTTCGGGGAACGTGCCGGAAACGATCCCGCGGCCAAGCCCAGCGACCACCGTTGCGTGGTTGCTACGGCGCTTTCGCCCGTTAATCGTCGTTTCCAGCAAACTCAAACTAGATCTCCTTAAGCCGACTCTCGGCCAATCGCCGGTTTGAATACCAGATGATACCGCGCTGCAACACAATGAACACGAAAAGAAGAATGCCGATAACGATCTTCGTCCACCAGGATGACAGTGTTCCATCGAATACGATGTAGGTCTGTATCAGACCCTGGATAAGAATGCCGACGAATGTGCCGGCCACAAGCCCGACGCCGCCGGTCAAAAGCGTACCGCCAATCACGACAGCTGCAATCGCATCGAGTTCGACTCCGACGGTCGCCAGCGAGTATCCCGACGAGGTATAAAGCGTGTAGGCGATGCCGGCGAGGCCAGACAGGAAGCCTGACAGCGCATAGATGCCGATCGTCGTGGAGCCGACCGGAACGCCCATCAGTTCCGCCGACTGGATATTGCCGCCGATCGCATAGACATTCGCGCCGAACCGCGTTCTTCCGGCAATGAACCCGCCGATGATGAAGACCAGCAGCATCAGGATCGCCAGCGCCGTCAGCCGCCCGCCGCCGGGAAAGCGGAAGTAGAAGCCCTGGATCGCGTCGATCATCTCATGGCTGATCGGCACTGACGCTGTGGAAATCAGGTAGGCGGCGCCGCGTGCCAGGAACATGCCGGCCAGCGTCACGACGAAAGGCGGAATGCCGAGATAGCGGATCATCGCCCCCATCAGGCTGCCAAACAGCGTGGAGATGACAAGGACGGCTAAGAAGGCAGTCAGCGGGTGCAGGCCGAGCGAGCCGACGGCAACGGCCACGAAAACGCTTGTGAAGGCGATGACCGAGCCGATCGAGAGATCGATGCCGCCGGACAGAATGACGAAGGTCATGCCGACAGCGGCGATGCCGAGAAACGCATTGTCCGTCAGCAGATTGCCGATCACCCTCGTCGACAGCATGTTTGGAAACTGCAGGATGCAGAGCCCGTAGGCTATGACGAAGATTGCAAGCGTCGTGACAAAGGGAAGGTTGCGGGTGTGAATCATCTTGCCGCTCCTTCAACCTTGGAAACAGGTTTCTGACTGGCTTTCGGCTGCGACCTCAGGAAGCCGAGCATGGTGATCACGGCGGGGGATTGCAGTGTCAGCACAATGATGATGATGCCGGCCTTGATGATGAGGTTGAATTCCGGCGGGAAGCCGGAAACGAGAATGCCGGTGTTGATGGACTGGATGATCAGCGCGCCGATCAGCGACGCCGTGATCGAGAAGCGGCCGCCGTTCAGCGACGTGCCGCCGATGACGACCGCGAGGATCGCATCGAGTTCAAGCCAGAGGCCGGCATTGTTGGCATCGGCGCCACGGATATCGGCGGTCACGATCAGCCCGGCGACTGCAGCACAAAGGCCTGAGATTCCATAGACGAAGAACAGCAGGAAGCGGGCTTTGACGCCGGCAAGCGTTGCGGCACGCCGGTTGATGCCGGTTGCCTCGATTAGAAAGCCGAGTGCCGAGCGGCGCACGAGCAGGCCGACGAGTAGGCCGGTGCCGAGCCACAGGAAGATCGGGATCGGAATGCCGGCGAAGGAGCCGGATCCGAGCGCTGAAAACGAGTCGTCATTGAAGGTAAGGATGACGCCCTCTGTGATCAACTGGGCAATGCCGCGTCCCGCAACCATCAGGATGAGCGTCGCAATGATCGGCTGGATATCGAGGAGGGCAACGAGAATGCCGTTCCAGAGACCGCAAACGAGGCCGATGCCGAGCGATACGACGATGACGACCGGGATCGGATATCCATCGGCAATCAGCGTTGCGGCAACGGCGCCGCAGATGGCGATGACGGCGCCGATCGATAGATCGATCCCGCGGGTCGCGATGACCAGCGTCATGCCGATGGTCAGAAGGGCCACCGGTGCGGCGCGCACCAGAATGTCGATCAGGCTGCCGTAGACCCTGCCGTTCTGGACCGAGATCGTCAGGAAGCCGGGCGCTATCGCCGTGATCATCCCGAGGATGATCGCAAGCGCAATCAGCTGCGGCGCAAGTCGCTTGAGACGACGGGTTATCGGGTTCATCAGGCGGCCTCCGTCCGGTTCGGTGCGGCAATCGCCTGCATGATATTGTCGGCGTTGACGTCGCTGCCGGTGAGTTCCGCCACGTGGCGGCGGTCGGAAAGAACAATGACCCGATGGGCGATCGCTGTGAGTTCCTCAAGTTCGGAGGAAATCACCACAAGCGACATGCCTTCGGCGCACAGCCGCTCGATCATTTTCAGGATTTCCGCGTGGGCGCCGATATCAATGCCGCGGGTTGGTTCGTCGAGGATCAGAAGCCGTGGTTCCGTCGCCAGCCAGCGCGCAAGGATCGCCTTCTGCTGGTTGCCGCCGGAGAGGAACTTGATCGGACGCTCGGCGTCGGCGGGGCGAATGTCGAGAGATTTGATAAACCCTTCAGCTAGGGCCCGGCGCTCGCGCGACGAAATCGGTTTTGCCCAGCCCTGTCGGGCCTGCAGTGCCAAAGCGATATTGTCGGCCACGGAGAGATCGCCGATGATGCCGTCCGTCTTGCGTTCTTCCGGACAGAAGCCGAACCCATTCGAGATGGCCGCGACCGGCGAGGAGAGAGCAATCTCTTGGCCGTCGATGCTTGCCGTACCGCTGTCGGCACGGTCGATGCCGAAAAGGAGGAAGGCCGTTTCGCTGCGGCCAGACCCGAGAAGTCCGGCGACGCCGACGACTTCGCCTGGGCGGATGTCGAGATCGAACGGGGCGACACTGCCGCGTTTTCCGTAGCCGGCGAAACGAATGGGCGCCTCGCCGGTCGGGGCGACGGTTTCTTCGTGGGCCTGATGCTCGCGGGTGATGTGCTGCAGCTCGCGGCCGAGCATCATCGAGATGAGTTCGAGGCGAGGCAGGTCGGCCAGCGCGCGGCTTCCCACCAGTTTGCCATTGCGCAACACGGTGACCCGGTCGGCCACCGCATAGACCTGGTTCAGAAAGTGCGTGATGATGATGATGCCGAGACCTTGTTCGCGCAGCCTGCGCAGCACGACGAACAGCATTTCGACTTCCTGGCTGTCGAGACTTGCGGTCGGTTCGTCGAGAACAAGCACCTTGCCGGAAAGGTCGACGGCACGGGCAATCGCGACGATCTGGCGGATCGCGACGGAATAGGAGGAGAGAAGCGCATCGACGTCGATATCGAGGCCGTATCTCGCGAGAAGCGCTTTCGCGCGCCGACGCATCTCGCGTCGGTCGATGAAACCGAAGCGGCTTGGTTGGCGACCGAGGAACAGGTTTTCGGCCACCGTGAGGTTTTCAAGAAGATTGACTTCCTGATAGACGGTGCCGATGCCGAGTGCCTGCGCTTCCGCGACGTTGGCCGGCGTCACGTCATGGCCATCGAGCCGCATCTCGCCGCGGTCACGCGTGTAGACACCTGTCAGGATCTTGATCAACGTGGATTTGCCGGCGCCATTTTCGCCAAGCAGCGCGTGGATTTCGCCCCGCTGCAGCGTGAAGTCCACGCCCTCAAGCGCGGTGACGCCGAGAAAGGATTTGCCGATGCCCCTTGCTTCCATGAGCGGGTCATCGAGACGTTCCCGGTTTGTGGCGGAGAACGAATTTTCTGAGGAAGTCTGTATGTCTGTCATGCTCCAGCCCGCATAAGTGGAGGCCGGGACAGCTCTTGAAAAAGCTGCCCCGGTTGAAAACTGCCCGGCTCGGTCGCGAGCTAGATCGGGCGGCGGGAGATCAGTAGCCGAGGCCCTTCTTGGCTTCGTACACCTTCATCGGGTCATCAGAAGCCGTGTACAGCTTCGATTCTGTCTGGATCCACTTTGGTGGTTCCTTCTTGTCCTTCAGGTAGGCTTCGAGTGCGTCGAGCGCGGGGCCTGCCATGTTCGGCGTGAGCTCCACAGTCGCGTTTGCTTCACCCTTCGACATAGCCTGGAAAATATCCGGAACGGCGTCGATCGAGACGACCTTGATGTCGGTGCCCGGCTTCAGCCCGGCTTCCTTGATGGCCTGGATCGCGCCGACGGCCATGTCGTCATTATGAGCGTAAACGGCGCAGATGCCCTTGCCGCCGCCTTCTGCCTTGATGAAGCTTTCCATGACTTCCTTACCCTTGGTGCGGGTAAAGTCACCGGTCTGCGAACGCGCGATCTTGATGTTCGAATGCGAGGCAATAGCCTGTTCGAAACCCTTCTTGCGGTTGATGGCAGGTGAGGAACCGGTGGTTCCCTGCAGTTCCACGACCTTGCAGTCCTTGGAGCCGACATCCTTCACCAGCCAGTCGCCTGCAACCTTGCCTTCAAAGGTCTGGTCAGAGGTGACGGCCGTCAGGTAGAGATCTTTCGGTGCATCGATTTCGCGGTCGAGAAGGATGACAGGGATCTTTTCTTCCTTGGCTTCCTTCAGGACTGCGTCCCAGCCGGTGGCAACGACAGGTGCGATCAGGATCGCATCGACGCCCTGGGCGATAAAGCCGCGGATTGCCTTGATCTGGTTTTCCTGCTTCTGCTGCGCATCGGCAAACTTGAGGGTGATGCCGCGCTTTTCGGCCTGCTGCTTCGTCACTGTCGTTTCGGCAGCGCGCCAGCCGGATTCAGATCCGATCTGCGAGAAGCCGATTGTCAGGGATTTTGCGGAAACGCTCGACGCTAGGCATGCGGTAACAACGGCGGTAGCCGCCCATAGTGCTCTCTTCATCTTAAATCCTCCCAGAGATGATAAGAAAACTGACGGTCGAAGGTTTGGCATATAATCATACTTTTGCAAGACGCAAAATTGCGAAAAATCACGCTTTCGAAACGCGATTTTGCGAGATCCTCATTTATCTATATGATTCCACTCGCTATTTAGAATTCTCCCTTGTTTACGATGATGGCACTCTGAAGCCATCTCGTTCTTGACAGTACGTCCCGTTATCCAATAGTCGTATTAATGACGCATCGGATCGTGATCTGATGGGAGGGGTTGGCGCGGTTTCGGGAGACACTGCGCTTCAATATTATCAGACTTATCGGATGGCAGGGCATATGTTGCGAATTCTTCAGGTTGCGAGCTTGTCTGGCGATGTTCAGGTTGTCGCCTGGAGCGGAGATACTCCGCGCGTCGTCAATGGCGTTTCCTCAACCTACGAGCTTGCCCAGAAGGCCATTGCAGCAGGCCTTAGCCTGGCGCAGCAGATCGAAGCACTCGGGCTCGGTGATGAAGTCGACCTCGACGTTGCCGCGCAGAGCGGACGTCTTGGTCTGCCGGTCTCGCATCCCGATCCAGCCCACTTCATCGTCGCCGGCACCGGCCTCACGCATCTCGGTTCCGCCGATGGTCGCGACAAGATGCACAAGGCAGCGCAGTCGGAAGAAAAGCCGACCGACTCCATGCGCATGTTCCTGATGGGCGTCGAGGGCGGCAAGCCGAAGGACGGCGAAGTCGGTGCTCAGCCGGAATGGTTCTACAAGGGCAATGGAACGCAGCTGCGCGCAACCGGCGAAGATCTCGTTTCTCCCTCGTTCGCGCTCGATGGTGGCGAGGAGCCGGAACTGGCGGCGATCTATCTGATCGGCCCCGACGGCACGCCGTTCCGCCTCGGCTTTTGTCTCTCCAACGAATTTTCCGATCACGTGACCGAGAAGGGCAACTATCTCTGGCTTGCCCATTCCAAGCTGCGCCAGGCAGCGCTCGGACCGGAGCTTCTGGTCGGCGAACTGCCTGATCATGTCGAAGGCACGTCGCGCATCCGTCGTGGTGACGAGGTGATCTTCGAAAAGCCGTTCCTGTCGGGCGAAGCGAACATGTCGCACTCGATCGCCAACCTCGAATACCACAATTTCAAATACGACCTGTTCCGCCAGCCGGGCGACCTGCATGTCCATTTCTTCGGCACGGCGACGCTGTCGGTCTCGCATGGCATCAAGACCGAAGCCGGCGATGTGTTCGAGATCGATGCGGCGCCGTTCAAGCTGCCGCTCGTGAACCGTCTGGCTGTGGCGGCGGAAACGACTGTCGCGATCAAGGCGCTCTGAGGTGGCCATGACCCCCATTCGTCTCGCTATCGTCGGACTTGGCAAGATTGCCAGGGACCAGCATCTCGGCGCAATCGAAGCGACCGACGGGATCGATCTCGTCGCAGTCGCCAGCCGCAACGCCTCGCTCGAAAATGTCGCGTGTTTTGCCGATATTCACGAGCTGCTGGCCTCCGGCGTCGAAATCGACGCCGTCTCTCTCTGTACGCCGCCCCAGGGCCGGTTCGAGCAGGCAAAGGCGGCGCTTGAAGCCGGCAAGCATGTAATGCTCGAAAAGCCGCCGGGCGCAACGCTTTCGGAAGTCTTTGCGCTGGAAACGCTGGCGAGAGAAAAAGGCCTCAGCCTGTTTGCAACATGGCATTCCCGCGCTGCCGCGGCTGTCGAGCCTGCACGGGCGCTGATGGCCGAGCGGACGCTGAAAAGCGTTTCGGTCGAGTGGAAGGAAGATGTTCGCCACTGGCATCCGGGTCAGGCGTGGATTTGGGAACCGGGCGGTCTCGGCGTTTTCGATCCCGGCATCAATGCTCTGTCGATCGTCACGCGGATCATGCCCGAAACGTTTCATCTCGTGCGCTCCGAATTGACCTTCCCGGCCAATCGTGCCGCGCCGATCGCTGCAAGCCTTGCCTTCGAAACGAAAAGCGGCTTGCCTGTGGCGGCCGAATTCGACTGGCGTCAGACGGGGCCGCAGACCTGGGACATCCGGGTCGAGACCGAAGAGGGCACGATCGTCCTCACCCACGGCGGCAGCCGCCTGATCGTCGACGGCGAGGCGCAGATCGTCGAGGAAGATCGCGAATATCGCAATCTGTATCGGGATTTCGTGGCGCTCGTCACCAAGGGTGACAGCGATACGGATTTCTCACCGCTGGTGCATGTGGCGGATGCCTTCATGCTTGGCCGGCGCATTGAAACTGAAGCATTCGAGGACTGAAGATGAGCAATTCGGAAAACGCGCCCTCAAGTGAAATCGCCGAAACCGGAGAGCGCCGCCAGGACGCGCGCAAGCTGCGGTCGCGCGCCTGGTTCGACAATCCTGACAACGTCGACATGACCGCGCTCTATCTCGAGCGCTACATGAACTTCGGTCTCAGCCAGGCCGAACTTCAGTCGGACCGGCCGATCATCGGCATCGCCCAGACCGGTTCGGACCTGTCGCCGTGCAACCGCCACCACCTCGAGCTTGCCAACCGTCTGCGCGAAGGTATTCGCGAAGCGGGCGGCATCGCCATCGAATTTCCGGTGCATCCGATCCAGGAAACCGGCAAGCGCCCGACCGCGGGCCTTGACCGCAACCTAGCCTATCTCGGCCTCGTCGAAGTTCTCTACGGTTACCCGCTCGATGGCGTCGTGCTGACGATCGGCTGCGACAAGACCACACCAGCCTGTCTGATGGCTGCTGCCACCGTCAACATTCCAGCCATCGCCCTGTCGGTCGGCCCGATGCTGAACGGCTGGTTCCGCGGTGAACGCACCGGTTCCGGGACGATCGTCTGGAAGGCACGCGAACTTCTGGCCAAGGGCGAGATCGATTACGCGGGCTTTGTGAAGCTTGTCGCGTCTTCGGCACCATCCACCGGCTATTGCAACACAATGGGCACGGCAACGACGATGAATTCGCTGGCCGAAGCGCTGGGCATGCAGCTGCCGGGTTCGGCCGCCATCCCGGCTCCTTACCGTGACCGCCAGGAAGTCTCGTATCTCACTGGCCTTCGCATCGTCGAAATGGTCAGGGAAGACCTGAAGCCTTCGGATATTCTGACCAAGGACGCTTTCATCAACGCCATCCGCGTCAATTCCGCGATCGGCGGCTCGACCAATGCGCCGATCCATCTGAACGCGCTCGCCCGCCATACCGGCGTGGAACTGACGGTCGACGACTGGCAGACCTATGGCGAGGAAGTGCCTCTCCTGGTCAACCTGCAGCCAGCCGGCGAATATCTCGGTGAAGACTATTACCATGCCGGCGGTGTTCCGGCTGTTGTCAACCAGCTGATGACGCAGGGCCTCATCAACGAAGATGCGATGACGGTGAACGGTAAGACGATCGGCGACAACTGTCGCGGTGCGATCATCGAGGACGACAAGGTCATCAAGCGTTACGACGAACCGCTGAAGGCACGCGCCGGCTTCCGCGTTCTGCGCGGCAACCTGTTCTCTTCCGCCATCATGAAGACCAGCGTTATCTCGCCTGAGTTCCGCGAGCGTTACCTCTCCAATCCGAACGATCCGGAAGCCTTCGAAGGCCGTGCGATCGTGTTCGACGGTCCGGAGGATTATCACCACCGCATCGACGATCCATCGCTCGAGATCGACGAGCATTCGGTTCTCTTCATGCGCGGTGCCGGTCCGATCGGTTATCCGGGCGCTGCCGAAGTGGTCAACATGCGCGCTCCCGATTACCTTCTGAAACGGGGTATCAGCTCGCTCGCCTGCATCGGTGATGGACGCCAGTCCGGCACGTCGGGCAGCCCGTCGATCCTCAACGCGTCTCCGGAAGCGGCAGCAGGTGGTGGTCTTGCACTTTTGAAGACCGGCGACCGTGTGCGCATCGATCTCGGTCGCGGCGAAGCCAACATCCTGATTTCGGATGATGAGCTTGCACAACGTCGAAGCACTCTGGACGCCGAGGGCGGCTATCGCTATCCGAAGCACCAGACGCCGTGGCAGGAAATCCAGCGCGGCATCGTCGGGCAGATGGAAACCGGCGCGGTTCTCGAACCGGCTGTAAAATACCAGCGCATTGCGCAGACCGAAGGTCTGCCGCGCGACAATCACTGACCTGAAAAAGGTCGTGAGGGGAGGCGGGGAGCCTCTCCCGGATAATACGGCAGCTTAATTGTGAGCTGCTTGAAACGGAGGAGTTACTTATGAAAATTTTGAAACTCATGACCACGGTTGCAATTTTCGCAGGTGTCGCGCTCGCGTCGCCTGTGTTTGCTGCAGACAAGGGTCTCGTCGGCGTCGCGATGCCGACCAAGTCTTCTGCCCGCTGGATCGCCGATGGCGACAACATGGTCAAGGTTCTGAAAGAACGTGGCTATGACGTGGACCTTCAGTACGCTGAAGACGATATCCCGAACCAGCTGTCGCAGATTGAAAACATGGTCACCAAGGGTGCCAAGGTTCTCGTGATTGCATCGATCGACGGCACGACACTGTCCGACGTTCTGCAGCAGGCTGCCGATCAGAAGATCAAGGTCATTGCCTATGACCGCCTGATCCGCGAAACACCGAATGTCGACTATTACGCGACCTTCGACAACTTCCAGGTCGGCGTTCAGCAGGCAACCTCGCTGGTAAAGGGTCTCAAGGCCGATACCGAAAAGGGCCCGTTCAACATCGAACTGTTCGGCGGTTCGCCGGACGACAACAACGCCTTCTTCTTCTATAACGGTGCGATGAGCGTCCTTCAGCCGCTGATCGACAAGGGCACGCTCAAGGTCGGCTCCGGCCAGACCGGCATGGACAAGGTCGCGACCCTTCGTTGGGATCCGGCAACTGCCCAGTCTCGCATGGACGCCATCCTGTCCTCGACCTATTCCGACAAGAAGCTGAACGGCGTTCTGTCTCCCTATGACGGTATCTCGCTCGGCATCATCTCGTCGCTGAAGGGCGTCGGCTACGGTTCCGGCGACATGCCGATGCCGATCGTCTCCGGTCAGGATGCGGAAGTGCCTTCGGTCAAGTCGATCATCGCCGGCGAACAGTATTCGACGATCTACAAGGACACGCGCGAACTCGCGAAGGTCACCGTAGACATGGTCGATGCTGCCATGAACGGCAAGGAACCGGTTGTCACCGACACCAAGACCTATGACAACGGCAAGAAGGTCGTTCCGTCCTACCTGCTCAAGCCAGTTGTCGTCGACAAGACGAACTGGAAGGTCCTCGTCGATACCGGCTACTACCAGGAATCGCAGCTCAAGTAAGTCTCTGGCCGCGCGGCGCAAGCGTCGCGCGGCTTCCTATTCCAGGAGTTCTCATGCTTGATCCTGTATTGTCGGCGGATAAACCGCCTATTTTGGAAATGCGCGGCATTTCAAAAAGTTTTGGCGCCGTTAAGGCGCTTTCGGACGTGAGCTTTACCGTCAAGGAAGGCGAGATTCACGCCCTTGTCGGCGAAAACGGAGCCGGCAAGTCGACGCTGATGAAGGTGCTTTCGGGCGTGTACCCGCATGGTTCCTACGAAGGCTCGATCCTGTTCGACGGCGAGGAACGCCACTTCCGCGACATCAACGATTCCGAAAAGCTCGGTATCATCATCATTCACCAGGAGCTCGCGCTCATCCCGCTGATGTCGATTGCCGAGAACATCTTTCTCGCGAACGCGCCATCCAAGTACGGAGTGATCGACCGCGATGCTCGCTACATCCGCACCAAGGCCCTGCTCGCCAAGGTCGGTCTCGTTGCCGAGATGCCCGAAACCCTCATCACCAACCTCGGTGTCGGCAAGCAGCAGCTGGTCGAGATCGCCAAGGCACTGTCCAAGGACGTGCGCCTGCTGATCCTCGACGAGCCGACCGCTTCGCTCAACGAAACCGACAGCGCAGCCCTGCTCGAACTCCTCAAGGAATTCCGCCGCAACGGCATTACCTCGATCATGATCAGCCACAAGCTGAACGAGATCTCGGAAGTTGCTGATCGCATCACCGTGCTGCGCGACGGTCGTACGGTCGGCACGCTTGACTGTCACGAAGGTCCGGTCGACGAGGACGAGATCGTCCGTCGCATGGTGGACCGCGATCTCGAAAGCCGTTACCCGAAGCGCGAGCCGAAGATCGGCGAGGTGATCTTCGAGGTCGACGACTGGTCCGTCCACCATCCGCAGCATTCGAACCGCAAGGTGGTCAAGAACGTGTCCATGAAGGTCCGGGCCGGCGAAGTCGTCGGCATTTCCGGCCTGATGGGATCCGGCCGCACCGAGTTCGCGATGAGCGTGTTCGGTCGCGCCTATGGCCGCGATATTTCCGGCACCGTGAAGATCCATGGCAAGCCAGCGGATACCTCGGACGTGCACCGGGCGATCAAGGCGGGCCTTGCCTATGTCACCGAAGACCGCAAACATCTCGGGCTGATCCTGTCTGAGGACATCCGCAAGAATGTCTCGCTCGCGCATCTGGGCGGCGTTTCGTCACGCGGCGTGATCGACGACATCCGCGAAATGAAGGTTGCCCAGGAATTCCGCGACCGTATGCGGATCCGCAGCCATAACGTCTACCAGGAAACCGGCAAGCTTTCCGGCGGCAACCAGCAAAAGGTCGTGCTGTCCAAATGGCTGTTCACCAACCCGGACATCCTGATCCTGGACGAACCCACACGCGGCATCGATGTCGGCGCCAAGTACGAAATCTATTCCATCATCAACGAACTTGCGGATGCCGGTAAGGCAGTCATCGTGATCTCGTCCGAAATGCCCGAGCTCATCGGCATCTGCGACAGGATTATGGTCATGCACGAGGGCGAATTTGTCGGCGAAGTCGCCGGCGAAGAGGCAACGCAGGAAAATATCATGCGCGCTATCATGCGCCGCAAGGGGAGATAATTATGAGCACTCCGCAGGAAGCAATTACCGCTCCCAAGGCGGCGACAGGTTTCTGGAAGGAAAATCTTCGTGACTACGGGATGCTGATCTCGCTGGTCGTGATCGTCATTTTCTTCCAGGTCGCAACGGGGGGCGTTCTGCTGAAGCCGCTCAACATCACCAACATCGTTCTCCAGAACAGCTATATCGTCATCATGGCGCTCGGCATGCTGATGGTGATCGTGACCGGCCACATCGACCTTTCGGTCGGTTCGGTCGCCGGTTTCGTCGGCGCGGTCGCGGCGATGCTGATGGTGCAGTACAGCTTCGACTTTGTCACGGCGAGCATCATCTGCCTCGTGCTCGGTGGCGTGATCGGCGCAATGCAGGGCTATTTCGTCGCCTATTTCAGGATTCCGTCCTTCATCGTGACGCTTGCCGGCATGCTGGTCTTCCGCGGGTTCATGATCGCGGTCCTTAGCGGCCGATCGATCGGTCCCTTCGATCCGACCTTCCAGAAGCTTTCTTCCGGCTTCATCCCGGAACTGATCTCCTCGACGGGCGGCCTTTATCTGACGTCCTTCATCATCGGCCTGGTACTGGCCGCCCTGATGGTCTGGCAGAACTTCAGAAGCCGCGCACGGCGTGTCGAGCATGGCGTCGAATCCGAACCGATGGCTTTCTTCATCGGCAAGAACATCCTTGTCATGGCTGCCATCGGCTATGTCGCCTACCTGATCTCGTCGCACCGCGGCCTGCCCAACGTGCTGATCATCATGGCCGTGCTGATCGTCGCCTACGGCTTCTTCACCAACCGCACGATCATCGGACGGCAGATCTATGCGGTCGGTGGCAATGCCCGCGCAGCCGAACTGTCGGGCATCAAGACCGTGCGTCTGGTGTTCTGGACCTTCGTCAACATGGGTGTGCTGGCAGCGCTTGGCGGCCTCGTCGTTGCCGCTCGCCTCAACAGCGCGACCCCGAAGGCCGGCACGGGCTTCGAGCTCGACGTCATCGCGGCCTGCTTCATCGGCGGCGCCTCGGCTTACGGCGGCGTTGGCAAGGTCACGGGTGCCGTCATCGGCGCCTTCCTGATGGGCGTGATGAACAACGGCATGTCGATCCTCGGCATCGGCATCGACTATCAGCAGGTCATCAAGGGTCTGGTTCTGCTCGGCGCCGTCTGCGTCGACGTCTACAACCAGCGCCGTTGAGCCCTCATCACAGAGAGACAGCGAAAGGCGGGAGCTTCAGCTTCCGCCTTTTTTATTGCGACGCCGATGCGCTAAACCCTTATTGAAAGTAGGCGAGCGCCTACGTAATGAGGGCGGCAACACAGACATATTATTGCCGCGATCGGGTCGCCTTAGCTGCCCGGCTCGTTCGGGGAGAAATCCCCGGCAATGCTTCAACAACCGGCATGACCATTGATGTCCACAGATCAGCAGAAGACGGGCCTCCGCGAGACGTTTGAAAACTATCGCGGCTATCTCGTTCCCTTCATCATCCTCGTGGTCTTCGGCTTCACGACGTTTGCGATCTACGATCTGACGACCGAAGTCAGTTATGACGACGTGCTTGCAGCGCTTGCGGCCACGAAGGCATCGTCCATCCTTCTCGCGATCTTCTTCACCGCGCTGAGTTTTGTTGCCCTGACCGGATACGACCTCAACGCACTCTCCTATATCGGCAAGAAGCTGCCACCGGTGCCGGTCGCGATGACCGCGTTCAGCGCCTATGCGGTTGGCAACACAGCCGGTTTCGGTGCCTTGAGCGGCGGCGCGATCCGATTCCGCGGTTACTCGCGGCTGGGCCTCAGCCCCGACGACATCGGCCGCGTGATCGCCTTTGTCACGCTCGCCTTCGGGATCGGCCTGCTTGGGGTGACTGCGATCGCATCGCTTGTCACGGCGCCTCGGATCGGCAGCCTGCTCGGCATCGGCGAGGGCTGGGTGCGCGGCATTGCGGTTGCGATCATCGTGGTGCTCTCAGCGCTTGTCGTTGCCGGCTGGAATGGCCGCGAAGTGGCATTGGGCAGGCTGAAGCTGCGGCTTCCCGATACGAAAACCTCGTCGCAGCAGTTCCTGATCACGGCGCTCGATATCGCAGCCTCAGCGTCGGTTCTTTACGTGCTTCTGCCGCAGACGGATATCGGCTGGCCGTCGTTCCTGGCGATCTATGCCACAGCTGTCGGAGCCGGCGTTCTCAGCCACGTTCCGGCGGGGCTGGGCGTGTTCGAGACGATCATCGTTGCGGCGCTCGGAAGCACTGTCGATATCGATCAGGTTCTCGGCAGCCTTGTTCTCTACCGGGTCATCTATCACGTGCTGCCGCTTCTGGTCGCGACGCTGTTCGTGATCGGCATGGAGGTGCAGCAGCTTTCCAACCATCCGGTCGCCTCGACGCTGCGCAAGCTGGAATTCCGTCTGGCGCCGCTTCTGCTTGCCGCATTCGCGATGATCGCCGGTGCCATGCTGGTATTTTCGGGCGTCACGCCAACGCCGGATTCGGATCTCGATTTCCTCTATAACTATCTGCCGCTGCCGGTCGTCGAAGGTGCGCATTTTCTGTCCAGCATTCTCGGCATCGTTCTTTTTGCTTCGGCCCGCGGTGTTAGCCAGAGGCTCGACGGGGCGTGGTGGACGGCAACGGCTTGTACCGCGCTGGCTTTGCTGCTCGCCTTCGTGCGTGCGGTCGCGGTGTTTGAAGCGATCTTTCTGGTCATTCTGCTCGCCGGCCTGTTGCTCAGCGCCCGGCAGTTCACCCGTCCGGCGTCACTCCTCCGGCAGGTGCTGACGCCTGCATGGGTCGTGGCGATGCTGGTGCTGGTGGCGGCAGCGATAACAGTTCTTCTGTTCGTCTATCGCGAGGTGGATTACAGCCGCGAGCTCTGGTGGCAGTTCGAGTTTTCGGCAGAAGCGCCGCGTGGGCTTCGCGCGATCCTGGGTGTGGCGATCGTTGCGGGCACGATCGCGATTGCCAGCCTGTTGCGCCCGGCTGCGACCCGCACGGCGCACTCCACGCCGGAGGAGCTGGAGCGGGCGGTCTCGATCGTTCGGCAGCAGGACGTCGCGGACGCGAATGTCGTACGCATGGCCGACAAGCGGTTGATGTTTTCCGCAAACGGCAAGGCTTTCATCATGTACGGCATTCAGGGTCGTTCCTGGATCGCCTTGTTCGATCCGGTCGGCCCGGCAGAGGAAATCCCCGAACTGGTCTGGAGCTTCGTGGAAGAGGCGAGGGCCCAGGGCGGACGGGCCGTCTTCTACCAGATTTCGCCGGCGCTTCTGCCTTACTGCGCCGATGCCGGCATGCGAGCCGTCAAGCTCGGAGAACTGGCGATCGTCGATCTGGAGCGCTTCGATCTCAAGGGAAGTCGTCTCGCCGGTCTGCGCCAGGCCGTCAACAAGGGTCTTCGCGAAGGGCTCGAATTCGACGTGATCGAGCAGGCGGATGTGATGGGCTCGATCGAGGATCTGCGCCGCGTGTCCGATACCTGGCTCGCAGCCCATGAGACACGCGAAAAGACGTTTTCGCTCGGTGCCTTCCAGGATGCCTATGTGGCATCCCAGCCGGTGGCGGTGCTGCGCACGCAGGGAAAGATCGTCGCCTTTGCAACGCTGTCGCTGACGGAGACGAAGCAGGAGGCAACCGTCGACCTTATGCGGTTTGCGCCGGATGCGCCGAGAGGCTCGATGGATTTCCTGTTCGTCCGCTGCATGGAATATCTGCAGGCCGCCGGCTACCGGACCTTCAACCTCGGCATGGCGCCGCTTTCCGGCATGGCACAGAGGGAAGCCGCCCCTGTCTGGGACCGGATCGGTAGCGTGATCTTCGAACACGGCGAGCGGTTCTACAATTTCAAAGGCCTGAAGGCATTCAAAACCAAGTTTCACCCGCACTGGGAACCGCGCTATCTTGCGGTGGCAAGCGTCAGTCCTGCCATCGCGATGGTGGATGCGACGCTGCTGATTGGTGGGGGCTTGAGAGGAGTGGTCGGAAAATGATGATGCTGTCCCGAATTCTCGCCGTCGGCATTCTGCTGGCCGGTGCCGGTTTCGCCTCCGCTCAGCAGCCTGCTTCCGAGCAAACCGGTTCGCAGACGGATGACTACAAGACCGGCATGATCGTCTCGCCGCATATCACTCTGCCCGCCGACAAGGATCTGAAGGCGATGGTCTTCCTGATCTCGAAGGGCGCAGGCTGGGGTGCCGAGGAAGAAAGCCAGGCCAAGGCGCTTGTCGATCAGGGGGCGGCGGTGGTCGGTATCGATTACCCGTCCTACATCGCGTCGCTTGCCAAGGATGACGGCGACTGTATCTACATGGTCTCCGATATCGAAGACCTGTCGCAGCAGGTGCAGCGCCGGATCGGCAATGCCAGTTACCGGCATCCGATCATTGCCGGCATCGGGGATGGCGCAGCGCTTGCGCTCGGCATGATCGCGCAAAGCCCGTTTGCGACAATCTCGAAAGCCATCGCAGTCGATCCGACGGCCGGCATTCCGCTCGAAAAGGTTCTCTGCACCCCCGCGACCAAGGAAAAGGCCGCCGACCGGACGATCTACGGCTTTACCGATGGAAAGCTGCCGGCCGACGTGACGATCGGCTTGACCGATGCGGCCGATGCCGCCGGCAAGGACCACGCCACCAGCCTCAAGGCCGGTTGGCCGGATCTTGAGCTCAAGGACGTATCCGGGCCTGCAACTGAAGCGCTCGCAGATCTCCTCGACACGGCGATTGAAGGTGATGGCAATAGCGATCAACTCGATCTGCCAGTAACGGTCCTGGACACGAAACCGACACTCGACACGATGGCGGTTGTCTATTCCGGCGATGGCGGATGGCGTGATATCGACAGCGAGCTCGGCGGTTATCTGCAGGCCCAGGGTGTGCCTGTGGTCGGGGTGGATTCGCTGCGGTATTTCTGGAAGGAACGCACGCCGCAGGAAACGGCGGATGATCTCGTCAAGATCATCGACACGTACCGGCGCCAGTGGAACGTGAAAAACGTGGTGCTGATCGGCTATTCATTCGGAGCCGACATCCTGCCGGCGACCTTCAACGTTCTGCCGGCTGCGACCAAAGCGAGGGTGAAACAGATGTCGCTGCTGGCGCTGTCGAAAGAGGTCGATTTCGAGATCTCCGTTACCGGTTGGCTTGGTGTTGCCGGTGAGGGCAAGAACGGCGACAGCATTTCCGATATCGCCAAGATCGATCCGCATGTCGTGCAGTGCCTTTATGGTACCGACGAAGACGACGATCCGTGCCCGACGCTCAAACCGCAGGGTATCGAGACGGTCGGCATCGAAGGCGGACACCATTTCGATGAAGATTACGAGGGGCTTGGAAAGCTCATTCTTGAGAGCCTCCACAAGCGGCTGACCAAGTAGAAGCCGTTTTCCCGCGAAGAAATCACACTCCCGTGAGCTGGTTCGTGAGTTGGGGCTTGATTTCTGCGGCTCCCAAGATAAATCTCAGCGCACCAGGACCGGGCCCCTCTGGCAGTTCGAATGAACTGTGATGTCGGACTGGATTGTTCAACTTCAGGTGCCTGGTGTTTGTGGGGGTCGTCAGTCGACCTTGACGGCAATCGAATGGATAGCGGTGTAGTTCCGCCGGTAATTCGTCGCCCCTCTCCACGACATAGGTGCTCCGTATTGAAAGATCGGGTACCAAATGATGGAATTCTTTACGCCGGAGGCACTGTCCGCCCTCGCGCAAGTAATCATGATCGACCTTGTCCTGGCGGGTGACAACGCAATCGTCATCGGCCTGGCCGCTGCCGGCCTGCCCAAGGACCAGCGCGCCAAGGCGATCCTGATCGGTATCATTGCCGCCACCGTGCTGCGTATCGGCTTTGCGCTTGCCACGACCCAGCTTCTGCAGATCGTCGGCCTGCTTCTTGCCGGTGGTGTCCTGCTTCTGTGGGTCTGCTGGAAGATGTGGCGCGAGCTGCGCACCCCGCACAGCCATGAGGACGATGCCGAAAATGTCGTCTCGAAGGCCGTCGAGGAAGGCGAGAACGCGTCCGTCAGCGGTGCGCCACGCAAGACCTTCGCCCAGGCTGCCTGGCAGATCGTCATCGCCGACGTTTCCATGTCGCTCGACAACGTTCTGGCCGTTGCCGGTGCCGCACACGAACATCCCGAAGTGCTGATCTTCGGCCTCATTCTTTCGATCGCCTTGATGGGTATCGCGGCAAGCTTCATCGCCCGCCTGCTCAACAAGCATCGCTGGATTGCTTATGTCGGTCTGGTCGTCATCCTCTACGTTTCGCTGGAGATGATCTACCGCGGCGTTCTGGAAGTCATGCCTTACATCAACGGCTGAGTGCACAAGACCCTGCGGCGGTTTTTCCGCCGCGGGGTCCCTCAGGCAAAGCGGGCGCGCAGTCGCGTCAGGCTGGCCTGAACGGGCTTTGAAAGCCCAATGATCGCTTGTCTCGCGGCAGGCTCAACTGTTCTTGCGATGATCATCGCGACAGCCAACAATCCCCCAATCAACAAAGCCAGAATGGCGAAGCGATTGTCCGACGTGCCGAAATTGGCAAAGGCGGCATAGCCGATATTCTGATGCAGCAGGTAAAGCGGATAGGTGAGCCCGCCAAGCGAGATCGCGAGCCCTCTCTTGATCGGCAGTGTCGGCGCGTAGATCGCGATCGTCACGGCCGCAAGCGCCAGCGGCCCCATCGCGGCCAGGCCCGCGGTATTTCTCCCGAAACCGTACAGGGAAATGAATTCCGGCTCCGTTATGAACGGTGCAGCAATGGCCCAGCCGGCTGCGAGGCTGAGCACTGCAAAGCTTGCCCGGGAGTTTTCCAGTCGCGTCCGAAACAGCGCCAATCCGAAGGCAAAATAGCCTGAATACTGGGTGATCAGCAGTTTCTGCAGCACGACGCTTTGCAGCGCTGTCTCGTTCAGCACCGAAATGGCAAGCCAGACCGTGACGATGAGACGCCAGTGCGACTTCAACAGGCCTGTTGCGAGAGCGACGAAGATCCAGCCGTAGAAGATGATCTCGTAGGCGATCGTCCAGTATGCTCCGTCGAGGAAGGGTTGGCCGAATACGCGCGACAGGATCACGAGATGGGCCAGCCATTGCCGCACCGTCGGGGCACTGAGCGCCGGGACCGGCCAGATCGACAGGACGACGGCGGTGATGGTGGCGCAGACGACGAATGTCGGCCAGAGCCTTGCAAACCGTCCAGCGGCAAAATCAAAGGCCGATCGACCTTCTGCCGACATCATGATGACGTAGCCGGAGATGGCAAAGAAGATCAGCAGGCCGATATCGAACCACTTGGCTATCGGCGCGAGCTCCGGAAAGCCGATCCCGGCGCCTTCTCCGGTGATCCGCATGCGAAAACCGTAGTGGAAGAACAGGACGAGCAGGGCCGAGACCAGCCGGAGCAGATCGAGGTTCAAGAGCCGCACAGGCTTTGCTTCCGTCATCACAGCCTCCCGGCAACCGCAACATCGCTACAGCGTATCGCGGCCGCGTTGGGAAAGCGTGAATGAGGCCGGCTGCTCTTGCCGCTTTACCGGAATGTGGCTCCCAGCCTCTATCGGGAAGTCCGTTCTCGTCTATAACCGATTGATCGCGGTTATCCGGAGCGGGGGGCTCATGACGGTTTTTCTTTGCAATGCCTGTAGCACATCCTATCCCGATCGTGCCGAACCACCCGCATCTTGCCCGATCTGCCTCGACGACCGGCAATATGTCCCGGCTTCCGGCCAGGCGTGGGTTTCCGCTGAAAAGCTTGCGCAGGGGCATGCCAATAGCTGGCTCGAACTCGAGCCTGGCCTCCTTTCCATCCGTACCGTTCCCGCGTTTGCTATCGGCCAGCGGGCGCTTCTGGTGCAGACACCGTCCGGAAACATTCTCTGGGATTGTATCGCGCTCCTCGACGACGCGACGAAGACGCTGGTCAAATCGCTGGGCGGGTTGAGCGCCATCGCGATCTCCCATCCGCACTATTACTCAACCATGCAAGATTGGGCCGAGGCCTTCGATTGCCCGATCTATATCCACGCTCTGGACAGCCAGTGGATCCAGCGTCCGTCCGATCACGTCCGCCTGTGGGACGAGGATGCGCTCGTCCTGTCTTCTTCCGCGACGCTTGTACATGCCGGCGGTCATTTCGCTGGCGGAACTGTGATGCACTGGACAGCGCCGGATGGAACAGGCGTGCTCTTGGCCGGTGACATTGTGCAGGTGACGCCGGGGGCCGACCGGGTTTCGTTCATGTGGAGCTATCCCAACATGATGCCGCTCAGCGCAGCTGAGGTGGCGGATGTCGCGGAACGGCTGGCGGCCTGGCCGTTCGAGCGGATCTACGGAGCCTTCGCCAAACAGGATATCCGCGGCAACGGCCAGGCGATCGTCGCGCGCTCGGCAAAAGACTATATCGCGCGGATTTCAGCCAGCGCAGGTTGACGCTCGTTCATCCATTCCGCGCTGGCTCTGATACCACCCAGCGGGAAGACGTGGATCTGCTCGATCAAGCTTTGCGGGTTGCGGGCCTTGTAGTCGGCGATTTCAGTCAGGAATTCGGTCGGCTCGTAGGGTACCAGGAGTTTGGAGATGTCCATGGCCCGCTTCTGGATGACGCTGATCGACGGGCCGACACCGCAGGTGAGGGCGAATTTGATCAGCGTCTGAAGCTTGGTCGGTCCCGCGACGCCGAGATGGATCGGCATGCGGACGCCGGCTGCAGCGATCCGCTCCGCCCACAGGATCACCGGCCGCGAATCGAAGGCGAACTGGGTGACGATCGCGAGCTTCGCATCGGTGCTTTCGGAATAGATCTGCTTGAACTTCAAGGCTTCGTCGACAAGCTTGGTCGTGCCGTCGAGGTCGATATCCCTGTTGCCTTCGGGATGGCCGGCGACATGCAGGCGCTTGAAGCCGTGACGGTCGAAGATGCCGGTCTCGATCAGCTGCAGCGAACTGTTGAGAGCGCCAGCAGGACGCGACAGACCGCCGCCGAGGACGAGCGCCTGGTCCACACCTGCCTCGGTGTGATATCTGCTTACCCAGTCGTCGAGCATGGCGCGGCTCTCGATGCTGCGGGCCGGAATGTGCGGCATGACCTCGAAGCCATCTTCACGCAGCCGTTTGGCCGTCTTCACCATATCGTCGATTGGTGTGCCGTCGATATGGGCGATATAGACCCGAGTGTTTGCGGGCAGCAGCGTCGTGAAGTCGTCGATCTTGGCCGCGGTGCGCGGCATCACCTCGATCGAGTATCCCTCGACCAGGGACTTGAGCGAGGCGGGCTCCGGCGCTTTGTCCTGCTGCCTGCCTCTGAACAAGTTCAACAATGCCATGCCGCTACTCCCACCCTGCCACAATGACGCTCGCCGCTTTCCGGCGAACTGGCAGAGGTTTCTTCTTGCATGACTTCTGATGCGAGAGATTTCTCTCTGCGTCAACTTCAAGCTCAATTCCGTGCTAATGCCGACAGCTGCCGGCATTATCAGTGCATCTTAGGCGTTCAAGCGGCCGAGGCAGCCTTCTTCTTAGCAATACGAGCGCGGATCGATTCGACATCGGCGCGCGGCGTCGCCTTGAACAGGGTCTGGGTGTATTCGTGCTTCGGCGCCGAGAACACTTCTTCGCGCGTTCCGTATTCGACCGCCTCGCCGAAATACATCACCATCACCTCGTCGGCGATGTAGCGCACGACGGAAAGGTCGTGGCTGATGAAGACGTAGGTGAGGTTGAACTCGTCCTGCAGGTCGGCCAGCAGGTTAAGAACCTGTGCCTGAACCGAAAGATCGAGCGCCGAGACGGGTTCGTCGAGCACGAGAAGCTTCGGGTTCATCATCAGCGCACGGGCGATCGCTATGCGCTGGCGCTGGCCGCCGGAGAACATGTGCGGATAGCGGTTGTAATGTTCCGGACCGAGGCCGACCTTGATCAGCATCTCGGTTGCGCGGTCGCGCCGCTCGGATGCCGGCATCGACGTGTTGATCGCCAGCGGTTCGCCCAGAACGTCGCCGATCTTCTGGCGCGGGTTGAGCGAACCATAGGGGTTCTGGAACACGATCTGCACCTTCTGGCGCATTTCTGATGTCAGGTGGCCCGGACGCGTATCCATCTTCTGGCCGTCGATGATCAGTTCGCCGGCCGTCGGTTCGTCGATGAAGGTGATCATGCGGGCAAGCGTGGACTTGCCGCAGCCGCTTTCGCCGACGATTGCCAGCGTCTTGCCGCGTTCCAGCTTGAAGGAGACGCCCTTGACCGCATGGACGGTCTTTTTCGGCTTCATGAAGCCTGCCGGCAGTTCGTAGTCGCGCTTGATGTCGCGCACTTCCAGCATGATGTCGGTGTTGGTCATATCGGTCATGCATTCACTCCCGAAGGCTGGTCCGGATTGCCGTCGAAAAAGGCGGAGACGGTGGTCAGTCGGTCGCCCGTCGCGTTTTCCGGCAGGGCTGCGAGAAGCGCCTTGGTATAGTTGCTCTGCGGGTTTTCAAACAGCGAAAGCACGTCGGCTTCCTCCATCTTGCGGCCCTTGTACTGCACCACGACCCGGTCGGCGGTTTCGGCGACGACGCCCATGTCGTGGGTGATCATGATCAGGCCCATGCCAGTGCGGGTCTGCAGGTCCATGATCAAGTCGAGGATCTGCTTCTGGATGGTGACGTCGAGTGCTGTCGTCGGTTCGTCGGCGATCAACAGCTTCGGGTCGCAGGCAATCGCGATGGCGATCATCACGCGCTGACACTGGCCGCCAGACATCTGGTGCGGAAAGCTGTTCAGCCGTTCCGCGGGGTCCGGCAAGCCGACCAGCTTGAACAGTTCGATGGCGCGGGCGCGGCGGGCTTGTCTGTCGAGGCCGAGGTGGATGCGCAGCACTTCCTCGATCTGGAAGCCGACCGTGAAGCAAGGGTTGAGGCTTGCCACCGGCTCCTGGAAGATCATCGCGATATCCTTGCCGATCAGCTTGCGACGATCGGCAGGGCTCAGTTTCTGGAAGTCCTTGCCTTCAAACAGCATGCGGTCGGCGGTGATCTTCGCCGTCCACGGCAGAAGCCCCATGACGGCCAGCATCGAAACGGACTTGCCGGAGCCGCTTTCGCCGACGATGGCGAGCACTTCGCCCTTTTCGACCGTGATCGAGACGCCGTCGACGGCCCGGAACCAGCCGGTCGCGGTTTCGAACTCAACGGTGAGATTGTCGATTTGCAGAAGCGCCATGATCAGGACCTCTTCAGTTTCGGGTCAAGCGCATCGCGCAGGCCGTCGCCCATCAGGTTGATGGCAAGAACGGTGATGAGAATTGCAAGGCCGGGGAAGGTGACGACCCACCAGGCGCGCAGGATGAACTCGCGTGCTTCGGCCAGCATCGTGCCCCATTCGGGCGCCGGCGGCTGTGCGCCCATGCCGAGGAAGCCGAGTGCTGCTGCATCGAGGATCGCGTTCGAGAAGGACAAAGTCGCCTGGACGATGAGCGGTCCGGTGCAGTTCGGCAGGATGGTGCGGAACATCAGACGGATCGGACCGGCGCCGGCGATGCGGGCAGCGGTGACGTAATCCTTCGTCTTCTCTTCCATGACGGCGGCGCGGGTCAGTCGCACGAAATGCGGCTGCAGGGTGAGCGCGATGGCGATCATGCCGTTGGTGAGGCTGGGCCCGAGGATTGCGACCAGAACGAGCGCCAGAAGCAACGACGGAAACGCCAGGATGATGTCCATCAGGCGCATGATCACCGTATCGATCCAGCCGCGATAGTAGCCTGCGATCAGGCCGACGAGAATGCCGCCGAGCAGCGACAGCGTCGTCACGAACAGGCCGATGAACAGCGAATACTGCGCGCCGTAGATGAGGCGCGAAAGAATGTCGCGACCGACGGGGTCTGTTCCGAGAAGAAAGCTCCAGCTGCCGCCTTCGGCCCATACCGGCGGCCGCAGCACGGCGTCACGATACTGTTCGAACGGTGAATGCGGGGCAATCACCGGAGCGAGGACGGCTACGACCACGAGAGCGATGAAAACGAACAGGCCGATGACGGCACCGCGGTTTTCGGAAAAGTAGAACCAGAACTCCTTGAGCATCTGGCGGCGCATCTGCCCGGTCGTGACGATCTCTGGCGTCTTGGCGGTTATTGCATCTGCCATGGGATTTTTCTCCTTCTTATCTCGGCGGATCAGTGGCGGATACGGGGATTGATGAGGCCGTACATGAGGTCGACGATGAGGTTGACCGTCATGATGATCGCCGCGATCAGAAGCAGGCCACCCTGGATGACCGGGTAGTCGCGACGGAAGACGCTATCGACCATCCACTTGCCGATGCCCGGCCAGGAGAAGATCGTCTCGGTCAGGATCGCGCCCGCAAGCATGACGCCGATCTGCAAACCGATGGTGGTGATGACCGGGATCATCGCGTTGCGCAGGGCATGCACGCCGACGACGCGGAACGGCGACAGGCCCTTGGCGCGGGCTGTGCGCACGTAGTCTTCGGACAGCACTTCCAGCATGGCCGAGCGGGTCTGGCGGGCGATGACGGCAAGCGGGATGGTGGCAAGCACGATCGACGGCAGCGCCAGATGGCTGATGGCCGAGGAGAAGGCACCCTTTTGCCCGGACAGCAGCGAGTCGATCAGCATGAAGCCGGTGACCTGCGGGAAGTAGAACATAAGCGAGATGCGACCCGAAACCGGGAACCACTGCAACGTGCCGGAAAACAGAATGATCAGAAGCAGGCCCCACCAGAAGATCGGCATCGAATAGCCGACCAGCGCGATGCCCATCAGACCCTGGTCAAAGATCGAACCCCGCTTCATGGCGGCGATGACGCCGGCGGGAATGCCGAGCGCAACGGCGATGATCATTGCGCAGATGGACAGCTCGACGGTCGCTGGAAACAGCGCCCAGAACTGGTCGAGGATCGGCTTCTTGGAGACGATCGAGGAGCCGAAGTCACCCGTCAGCACGCCGCCGAGATAATCGAAATACTGGATGACCATCGGGCGGTCCATGCCAAGCTGGGCGCTGATCTGCGCATGCCGCTCGGGCGACATGACGCGCTCGCCGGACAACAGCATGACCGGATCGCCCGGCAGGAGCCGGATGAAGGAAAAGGCGATGATCGAGACCCCGAGGAAGGTCGGGATCAGCACGGCGAGGCGCCGCAGTAGCAAACCAAACATTGTAAGCCTTTGTGGAAGGGGCTCCGGTCGATTTCAGACCGTGTCAAGCCACGAACCGAGCCATTTCGGCGTCGCGCCGCATTTTTGGGCGTCTCATAAGAAAATGCCGCGGGAAACGCAACGCTCCCCGCGGCAAAAAGTTGTGATTAGGCTGGATTACTCAGCGATATCGACGGTCTCGAACGTAAAGTCGCCAAGCGGGCTCTGGGTAAAGCCGGTCACACCCTTTGCCATCGGGACGATAGCAAGCGAGTGATCGAGGGTTGCCCAAGGTGCTTCCTTCTTGAAGACGACCTGCGCCTGCTCATAAAGCTTGGTGCGCTCGGCCATGTCGGACGTGACCTTGGCCTTCTTCACCAGTTCGTCGAACTCCTTGTTGCACCACTGAGCGCGGTTGTTGCCGCCGACGGCGTCACAACCAAGCAGGGTGTCGAGGAAGTTGTCCGGGTCACCGTTGTCGCCGGTCCAGCCGAGCATGGCAGCACCGTCGCGGTCCTTTGCCTTCGAACGCTGCAGGTATTCTGCCCATTCGTAGGAAACGATCTCGACCTTGACGCCGATCTTGGCGAAATCGTCCTGGATGATTTCAGCGGCGCGGCGCGCGTTCAGCATGTAGGGACGCGAAACCGGCATCGCCCAGACCTTCATGGAGAGGTCCTTGACGCCAGCATCGGCCAGCATCTTCTTGGCGGCTTCGAGATCGTATGTGTCGTCCTTGACGGAGTTGTTGTAGGACCACATCGTCGGCGGGATCGGGTTGGTTGCAGGCGTTGCCATGCCCTGGAAGACGGCGTCGACGATCGCGTTCTTGTTGATCGCCTTGTTGAGCGCGATGCGCACTTCCGGCTTGTCGAACGGAGCCTGGGTCGTGTTGTAGGCGAGGTAGGCGATGTTGAGGCCTTCCTGCTCCAGAACCTGAAGGTTCGGGTCCGACTTCATCGACTGGACGTCAGCGGCGTTCGGGAAAGGCATCAGGTGGCATTCGCCGGCCTTGAGCTTCTGGTAACGAACGGCAGCGTCGCTGGTGATCGCGAAGACGAGGTCGTCGATCTTCGGCGCGGTGCCCCAGTAATCGGCGTTCTTCTTGAAGCGGATGATGGCATCCTGCTGGTAGGCGACGAAGGTGAACGGACCAGTGCCAACCGGGTTCTGGTTCAGCTGTTCCTTCTTGCCGTCCTTGTCGAGGCTGTCTGCGTATTCCTTCGACAGGATCGAAGCGAAAGGCATGGCCAGGTTGGCGAGGAAAGGTGCTTCCGGACGGTTCAGCGTCATCTTCACGGTCAGGTCATCGACCTTTTCGATCGACTTGATAAGCTTCGGGAAGCCCATGCCGTCGGCATATTCCCAAGAAGCGCCGTTGATGTACTTGTTCCAGGCGTTCTTCTCGTCGATCTGACGACCAATGGAGAAGATCACGTCATCGGCATTCAGCGCGCGCGTCGGGGTGAAGAATTCCGTGGTCTGGAACTTCACGTTCGGGCGCAGCTTGAATGTGTAGACGGTGCCGTCGGACGAAATGTCCCAGCTCTCGGCAAGACCGGCTTCCGGCTGCGTCGTGCCAGGCTTGAATTCGAGCAGGCGGTTGTAGATCGGGTGGGCCGAAGCGTCGAACGTCGTGCCGGCGGTGTACATGCCGGGGTCGAAGCCTTCTGGCGAACCTTCGGAGCAATACACGAAGGTCTTGGCGTTCGCAGCGCCTGCGAAAATTGTTGCCGACAGCAGGGCTGTGGCAAGGGCGAGCTTGTATTTCATATCGGTCTCCCAATGACCTTGAGCCGGCTAACTGCCAGGCTAGGCCGTGTTTTGAATTTGATGATACGCTTACGTGCGCGTCAATCCTGCTTGTGTGTCTCACCTCCTGGTCGCAAATCTTTTGTTTGCTGACCGTATTCTTCAGTCTTCGACGGATCTCCGATACCTTTTCGGCACTCAACCCATGTTTTCTCGAATTGACGACGGATTTCCAAGTATTCGGCTTTCATGAGCATGAACTCACGGCGTCGGCCTTATTTACGCAAAATTGTTATCGTCTTCTGCGGTATCCTTGGTCTTCCTGTGACGTCGGGCGCGAGCATAGCGATTATGATGCACTTGTCGAGATACCAAGTTTCACGCGTTGCGTTGCCGAGCGCAGCGTGTTGATTTTTTCAGCCGCGCTTATTTTTTAAGCTGCCGGTCCATTGTCATTGGGCGGGAAACGGTTAGGGTTTGGCGCCTTCAGGACCGAATGCTTGATCGAGGCGCATATTATGACGACCGTAAATTCCAATCTTCCCCACATCTTAACTCTTATCGACCGCAGGACCGAGGTTTTCCGGGAGCTGTCCGACCGCGTCTGGGAGACGCCGGAAACCTGCTACATGGAAACCCTGTCCGCGGCAGCGCATCGGGAAATGCTGGAAACTCAAGGGTTCCGGATCACCGATAACGTGGCCGGCATTCCGACCGCGCTGATCGGCGAGGCTGGGGAAGGTGGACCGGTGATTGCCTTTCTCGGGGAGTTCGACGCTCTTGCCGGGTTGAGCCAGAAGGCGGGCGAAACCGCTTACGATCCGATCACTGCCGGCGCAAACGGCCATGGCTGCGGCCATAATCTTCTCGGTTCCGCCTCGCTTCTTGCCGCAACGGCTCTCAAGGACTGGCTCGAAGCCAACGGAACGCCGGGACGCGTGCGCTATTACGGCTGCCCGGCGGAAGAGGGCGGGGCTGCCAAAGCGTTCATGGTGCAGTCCGGTGCGTTTGAAGATGTCGATATCGCCATCAGCTGGCACCCCAGCAATTTCGCAGGCGTCCAGCGCGAGACATCGCTTGCCAACTGCCGTGTCGATTTTACCTTTACCGGGCGTGCGGCGCATGCCGCGGCGGTTCCGGAACTTGGCCGCAGTGCGCTCGATGCCGTCGAGTTGATGAGTGTCGGCGTCAACTATATGCGCGAGCACATGCCATCCGATTGCCGGATCCACTACGCGGTTCTCGACAGCGGCGGCATTTCGCCGAACGTCGTCCAAGCGCATGCCAAGGTTCGCTACGTCATTCGTGCACCCGAATTGCCGGGCCTGCTGCCTCTGATCGAGCGGGTCAAGAAGGTCGCGGAAGGTGCGGCGCTGATGACCGAAACGAAGGTGGAAAGCACGATCCTTGCCGGCGTTTCCAACCTCGTCGTCAACACACCGCTGATGGACGCGATGCAGGATGTCTGGGAAAGCCTCGGCCCGCCGCCTTTTAATGCCGCCGACCAGGAATTTGCGGCCAAGATCCGTGCAACGCTGACGCCGGAGGATATCGCGGCGAGCTGGCGCCAGGAGCGGCTTGACGAACGCGATGTTCCGCTGGCGGATTTCGTGCTTCCAGCGCATGGCGAGCTTCGTCAGATGGGCGGCTCGACCGATGTCGGCGATGTCAGCTGGGTGGTGCCGACCGTTCAGGCCTATGGCGCAACGCTTGCCATCGGAACCCAGCTTCATACATGGCAGGTCGTCGCGCAAGGCAAGAGCGAGCTTGCTCACAAGGGCATGGTGTCCGTTGCCAAGGCGATGGCCGCCACGGGTCTTGTGGCGCTGGAAAGCGAGCAGCTGCGCGAGGCCGCCTGGGCGGATCTGAGGAAGCGGCTGAAGGGCCAGGCCTATATCAGCCCGATGCCTGCCGGTACCGAGCCGCCGGTCGCCGCAATGACGGTGAAGTGAACACGTAAGCCGTCGTGTCAACTATTTCGAACGGAGAAGTTCTTGGACAGTGTTTTGCGCTGTCCAAGATCGGCGTTTCGCCGTAAGAATACGCCAAAATCAGTCAGGTGCAGAGGAGGCCCTTCGTGACGGTACAGCCCAATTCCATGGAAGCCCGCGACAAGGCTTATCACATGCACTCCTACACGAACGCCCGCGCTCTGGAGCGCGACGGTGCGCTGGTGATGGAACGCGGCGAAGGCATCTACGTCTACGACAACAACGGCAAGAAATACATCGAAGGCATGTCCGGCCTCTGGAGCGTCGCTGTCGGCTTTGGTGAAAACCGGCTGGTCGAGGCCGCCACGCGGCAGATGAGCAAGCTGCCCTATTACCATACGTTCACATCGCGGGCGAACAGCCCGTCGATCGAGCTTGCCGAAAAGCTGGTGCAGATGGCGCCGGTGCCGATGTCGAAGGCGTTTTTCACGAATTCGGGTTCGGAAGCCAACGATACGGCCATCAAGATGATCTGGTACCGGTCGAACGCCATGGGCAAGCCGGAGAAGAAGAAGATCATCTCCCGGATCAAGGGCTATCACGGCGTGACCGCCGTTTCCGCGAGCCTGACCGGTCTGCCGAACAACCACCGGTCGTTCGATCTGCCGCTGCCCGGCATCTTCCACACATCCTGCCCGCATTACCGCGCCTTCAAGCTCGAGGGCGAGAGCGAGGCTGCCTTCGTCGAACGGTGTGCCAAGGAACTCGAGGACCTGATCCTGCGCGAAGGCCCCGAAACCGTCGCAGCCTTTATCGGCGAGCCGGTGATGGGTGCTGGCGGCGTGATCGTGCCGCCTGCCGGTTACTGGCCGGCCATCCAGGCCATCCTCAAGAAATACGACATCCTGTTCATCGCCGACGAAGTGATTTGCGGCTTTGGCCGCACCGGCAACATGTTCGGGACGCAAACCTTCGATCTGCAGCCGGATTTCATGACGCTGTCGAAGCAGATCTCCTCGTCCTACCAGCCAATCTCGGCGCTTCTCATCAACGAGAACGTCTACGCCCCGATCGCGGACGAATCCGCAAAGATCGGCACGTTCGGACACGGCGTCACCGCCGCCGGCCACCCGGTCGCGGCGGCCGTTGCGCTTGAGAATATCGCGATCATCGAAGAGCGCGATCTGGTCGGAAACGTCCGGGCGCTTGCGCCAAAATTCCAGTCGCGCCTGAAGGAACTCGAAGGTCATCCGCTGGCGATCGAAGCGCGCGGCATCGGTCTCATCGGTGCACTCGAACTTGCTCCGCGCGAAGGGTTTGCCACCGGTCAGCTCGGCCCGAAACTGTTTTCGATCATGGTCGAGAAGGGGCTGATCAGCCGTGCGATCGGCGACTCGCTGGCGCTTTGCCCACCTCTCATCATCAATGAGTCACAGCTGGACGTGCTGTTCGACACATTCGAAGCGTCGCTCGACGTGCTGAAAAAGCAGCTCGACGCCTGATGTCATCAGGAGCCGGGCTAACCTTTGTCCGGCTCCGATTGCCCAAAGCGATGGGGTGCATATATTCGCCTCATGCTTGACCTCTTCCATACCTATTGGCCGCACATCCTGTTCGTCTTTTCGCTCGTTGCCGGCACGGCGGCCGCGATCCATGCGGCCATGACGAAGGAAGAGGTGCGCTCGGCGATTGGCTGGGTCGGCATCATCGTCCTGTCGCCCATCATCGGCGCGTCGCTCTATATGCTTGCCGGCGTCAATCGCATCCGCCGAACGGTCATCAGTGACCGCCGCGCGCTGTTGCAGGGCCGCGAGTGGGCACATTTTGCCTCCTACGACGCGACAGATGCACTGATCATCAAGGATTTTGGTCACCGGTTCCGCGCGATGAAGACGCTGGGAGACCGGGTGACTTCCCATCACCTCACATCCGGAAATTCGATTCTTTCGCTGGATACCGGCGACGCCGCCTATGCCGCCATGCTGGGTGCAATCCGCAAGGCGAAGAAGAGCGTCATTCTGGAAACCTACATCTTCGATCGGGACAGGATCGGACGCCAGTTTGTCGAGGCCCTGATTGCTGCGGTAAAGCGGGGTGTGGAAGTGCGTGTGCTGATCGATGCGGTCGGCGCCCGCTACTCGGTTCCAAGCGTACTCGGCATGCTGCGCGATGGCGGCGTCGGGGTCAGCGTCTTCAACGGCAACGTCATCGTCGGCTTGCGGCTGCCTTACGCAAACCTTCGAACCCATCGCAAGATCCTGGTCGTGGATGGCCGCGTCGCGTTTACCGGCGGCATCAACATTCGCGAAAGTTTCTCGAGCGAATTCAATGGCGATGGGTTTTCGCTCGATACGCATTTTAAGGTTACCGGGCCATTGGTGGCCGACCTTTTTGCCGTTGCCGCAGCCGACTGGCAGTTCACCACGGGCGAGACATTGGAAGATGATGCGTGGGAGCTTGTCGCGCCCGCAGCGGAACCCGGCAAGGCGGTCATTGCCCGGGTCGTTTCGACCGGACCGGACCGTAGCGTCGAGACCAACCACAAGATGCTGATGGGCGCATTTTCCGTCGCCCGGTCATCGATCCGCATCGTGTCGCCCTATTTTCTGCCGGACCGGGAGCTGATTACCGCGCTGGTTACGGCGGCAAGGCGCGGTGTGCGGGTTGATATCGTCGTGCCCGGCGCGAACAACCTGACGCTTGTCGATCGGGCGATGACGGCGCAGTTCGACCAGATGCTGAAGAACTACTGCCGTATCTGGCGGGCAAGCGGCGCCTTCAATCATTCCAAGCTTCTGACCGTCGACAGCCGCTGGTCCTACGTGGGGTCTTCCAATCTCGATCCGCGTTCGCTGCGGCTGAATTTCGAGGTGGATCTGGAAGTGCTGGACGAGGCTTTTGCGCGAACTTTGGAACGAAGGATAGACTTGATGATTTCCTCTTCGACCGAGGTGACGCTTCACAGCCTGAGATCACGGCCGTTTCCCGTTCGCCTGATCGAGAAAGTTCTTTGGTTGGGATCGCCCTATCTTTAAATCGGCAAGACCGAAGCGCGATATCATGCATCAGAAACGTCCCAACCTTCCGGCCAGCATCCTGGCATCGATCAAGGCCCGCAAGAACCGCGGCGAAGGCGTTCATTCCGTGCATGACAGAGACAGCGGCATGCTGATCGCCTCCTACAACGTGCATAAATGCGTCGGCATCGACCGCAAGTTCGATCCGGCCCGTATCGCTCACGTGATCCGCGAAATCGGCGCGGATGTGATTGCTCTGCAGGAGGCGGACAGCCGGTTTGGCGAACGTCGCGGACTGCTTGATCTTGGCTGGATGGAGCGTGAAACGGGGCTGCTTCCGGTGCCGATCTCCGGCGTCGCCAAGGCGCATGGCTGGCACGGCAATGTGATCTTTTTCCGCGAAGGTCTCGTCCGCGACGTGCATCAGGTCAAACTGCCGGGGCTGGAGCCGCGCGGGGCGCTGATCACCGAACTCGAGATGAAGGATGGCAGCACACTTCGCGTGATTGCGGCGCATCTTGGTCTTCTCAACCGGTCGCGTCAGCAGCAGGCGCGCATGCTGCTCGACATCGTCGGCTCCCGCGACGAGCATCCGACAGTGCTGATGGGCGATCTCAACGAGTGGCGGCTGGGTGACCGCTCGGCGCTCAACACACTCGCTACCGTATTCGGCCTGCCGCCGGCGGTTCCAAGCTTTCCGTCGCGCCTGCCGGTGCTGGCACTCGATCGGATCATGGCGAACCGGCCGGGCCTGATTGAGAGGGTCGTGACCCATGACACGCCGCTTGCGCGGCTCGCGTCCGACCATCTTCCAATCAAGACGGTGGTGAAACTCGGTTCAACGGCTGAAGGATAGCGGCATTTGTCGGCCGTCGGCATCTTTACGCCTGCAGCATCGGCGAATAGGTTCGGGGTCTCGCCTGTTCGTCCCCAAGGATTTCCCGATGACCGATATTGCTATGATCGAAGCCGCGCGCGGCCGTCTTTCCGGCCATGCCCGCCGCACGCCGCTTCTGTCCTCGTCATTTCTGGATGACATCGCCGGGCGGCGCATCTTCGTGAAACCCGAATGCCTGCAGCAGACCGGCTCGTTCAAGTTCCGTGGCGCGTGGTCGGCAATTTCGTATCTTCCGGCGGACGTTCGCGCGAAGGGCGTTATCGCCTTTTCGTCCGGGAACCATGCGCAGGGCGTGGCGCTGGCGGCCAGGATGCATGGCATTCCGGCCGTCATCATCATGCCCGCCGATGCGCCGCGCATCAAAATTGAAAACACGCGGGCCTACGGCGCCGAAGTGGTGCTCTACGATCGCGCCAGGGAGGATCGTGACGAGATCGGCCGGCAGCTTTCGAGCGAAAGAGGCCTGACCCTCATCAAGCCATTCGACGAACCGCTTGTCATCGCCGGGCAGGGGACGGCAGGTCTGGAAATCGCCGAACAGGCTGCGGAAGAGGGGATCACGCAGGCCAGTGTTCTGGTGCCGACCGGCGGGGGCGGCTTCATATCCGGGATTTCGCTGGCGCTCGAAGCACGTGCACCAGGCTTTACCGTGCATCCCTGCGAACCTGAAGGCTTTGACGATGTGACCCGTTCGCTTGCGAGCGGAACGATCCAGAAGAACGCCACACAATCAGGTTCGCTCTGCGACGCGATCGTCACGCCGCAGCCTGGCACGATTACCTTTCCGATCATGTCGCGTCTCTGCGGCCCGGGCATAGTGGTGACGGAAGATGAAGCGCTGCATGCGGTGGCGCTTGCCTTCAACCGTCTGAAGATCGTCGTTGAACCGGGCGGCGCGGTTGCGCTGGCGGCGGCGCTTTTCCATGGCGAGAGCCTTGGCGAGACGGTGATTGCGGTCTGCTCGGGCGGCAATATCGACCCGGACGTTTTCCGCCTGGCGCTCGACAGGTTTGCCGCCTGAGGTCTCGTTTTAGGCCGCAGGCATAATAAACCGTTAACCGGCACGTTGGGGCGTTAAGAAAAAAGTATTTTCCAAGGAACGTGGTGCTCAGGAGAAAGTTATCTCTATCAGCTTGGTAGAGTTAAGCTAAACTACATGGGAAGAGACACAAAACCGGGAGGTTCGCATGCAGCCGATCCAGCATCATACTCGGGCATTCCCTCACCGCGCCCCGGGCGTCGTCAGCAGGTGGCAGTGGGTAGCATATGCAGGCCTTGTGACTGCCGCCTTCGTGTTCATCGGGGCAGTCACGCTCGGTATTCTCGCCTGACACGTTTCCGAAATTCAAGGTTTCAATAGCAACGAAGCCTTCCGATCCGCGCCCGGATCGGAAGGCTTACTGTTTCAGCCCTGTGTCGTCGGCAGATAGGCTTCTGCCAGTTCCACCCAGAAATTTGTCCCGATCGGCAAGGCGTCGTCGTTAAAGTCGAATTTCGGATGATGGAGCGGGGGATCGTTCTTGGTTCTTGCGGTGCCTAAGAAGAAATAGGTGCCTGGCCTCTCCGCAAGGAAATAACCGAAGTCCTCGGCGCCCATCATCGGCCGTTCGATTTCGGCAAGGTTTTCCGGGCCGACAACCTTCTTCGCCAGGTCCCTGACAAAGTCCGTCTCCGCTTTGTGGTTGACGGTCGCGTCGTAGCCGCGGGTATATTCGATTGTCGCTGTCATGCCGTAGCTTGCCGCCTGGCCAACTGCTACACCGCGGATCCGTTCCTCCAGCTTTTCTCGCACGGCAGGGTCGAAGGACCGGATGGTGATAACCATTTCTGCCCGCTCCGGAATGACATTGCTGGCGATGCCGGCGTTGAACGCGCCGACCGTGACGACGGCCGGATCGAGTGGATGGATGTTGCGGGAAACGACAGTCTGCAGCGCCATGATGATGCTGGCGCCGGCGACGATCGGGTCTGCGGCATCCTGCGGTTCGGCACCATGGCCGCCGCGGCCGTTGACGACGATACGGCATTCGTCGACCGCCGCCATGATAGGCCCTTCTTTGACGAAGATCTTGCCGAAGGGCAGGCTCGGGTCATTGTGCAGGCCGAAGACGGCGTCGCAGGGAAAGCGATCGAACAGTCCGTCCTCCATCATCAGCCTGGCGCCGCCGAAATTTTCTTCGGCCGGCTGGAAGATCAGATTGAGTGTGCCGTCGAAGTTTTTGCGCTGTGCGAGTATCTTTGCGGCACCCAGAAGCATGGCGGTATGGCCATCGTGACCGCAGGCATGCATGACGCCCTTGTTGAGGCTGGCGTAGTCCGCGCCGGTTTCTTCCTCGATCGGAAGCGCGTCGATATCGGCGCGAATGCCGACCGATCGATCGCTCGATCCGTTCTTCAGGGTCGCAACGATGCCGGTCTTGCCGAGGCCGCGGGTGACGGCGTAACCGAATTCCTCAAGCTTTGCCGCGATATAGTCCGAAGTGGTGAATTCTGAGAGGCCAAGTTCGGGATGCTGATGCAGAAAGTGGCGGGTTGCCACAACTTCGCTCATGTCGTTGGTAAACTTGATCGTCATCGTTCCATCACCCTATCTGCCTGCAAACGCGTCCAAGCTGCTCACTCGTATCGTTCACGTTTAGCAGTGCCATCATCGTTCAGGCAAATGAACAGCCTCGCATTCAGCATTTATTCAGGCTGTTGGCCCTAGAGCCGACAATGTCTTACTGCGTGAGCAGATGCGATAGCGATTGATCCACGATTTGCAATATAAGGATCGCTCTCTATCTCATGCTTCGCATCTTAGTTCGTGAAACGAAATTCATTCAGAAGTTCATCCATGTCCCCTGATATTCAGCCTTCGGCTTCTACCCGCGAAACGGAAAGCAAGCAGATCGATCATAACGATTCGATCCGCGCGACGTATTTTACGGCTGATGATCTTCGGCAATGTGGAGAAACGCTGGGTCGGCAAGGTGCAGCCGATCTGCCGGGCTTCATGAAATTCGAGTTTTTCACGCGCCACGCGGAAAACGAGAAGGAAATTCTGAGGGTCTATCGCGCCGCCGCGCAGGATGTCGATGCGGGTGCTTCGATCACGCCTGCCGCGGAATGGCTGCTCGACAACTATTACATTGTCGAGGAAGCGATCCAGGAAGTCCGCCGCGACTTCCCGAAGAAATTCTTCAAGCAATTGCCGACGACCAAGATCGGCAGCCAGGAAATCCCGCGCGTTCTCTCGCTGGCATGGCTTTATGTGGCGCACACCCACAGCAGCATTTCGCGCGAAACGCTGGCCGAGATGGTCGAGGGTTACCAGACCGACGAGCCGCTCGAGATCGGCGAACTCTGGGCGCTGCCATCGTTCATCCGCTTCGTTCTTATTGAGAACCTGCGTCGTATCGCCAGCCGCGTTGATCGCTCGCGCAACATGCGTCGCCGCGCCAACGATGCCGCCGACGAGATCATTCGTCTCAACGACGAGACTGCCGGTGCCGAGCTCCTGAAGAGCCTCGAAGGCCTTACCGACGACAACACGTTTACCAGCCAGTTCCTCTATCGCCTGCGCAATGCCTCGCAGAATTCCGGCTTTGCCATCGAATGGCTGGAGAAGCGGCTGGTCGCGTCCGGCAAGGCTGTCGAAACCGTGATGCAGGCGGAACAGAGCCGCTTGTCGTCCGGCAACGTGACGATGGGCAACATCATCAAGAGCCTGCGCCTGATCGACGATACGGAGTGGAGTGTCTGGTTCGAAGAGGTCTCGCAGATCGACAAGATCTTCCGCGAGCACACGGATTACGAAGCGCTCGATTTCGGCTCGCGCAATGCCTTCCGCAGCCGCATCGAAAAGATCGCCCGCGTTTCCAAGCGCAGCGAAGCCGAGGTGACCCAGGCTGCCGTTGATCTTGCGATCGCAGCACGGGCGCAAAATCCGGACGAGCGCGAAACCAATATCGGCGCCTTCATCGTCGGGCGCCGCCGCAAGGAGCTGGAAACGGCCGTCGGCTACCAGCCGCCGCTTCTGCAGCGGGCTGTGCGCGCTTACCGCAAGCTCGGCTGGTTCGCCATCGGCGGCCCGGTTATGCTTCTCACCTTTCTGGCGCTCGCCGTTACCGGCTATTTCCTCGTGGCGGCTGCCATTCCGCTGGTGGTCGTCTTCTTCCTGCTTCTGATGTTCGCGCTGCCCGCGTCGGAAGGCGCGACCGGTCTGTTCAATACGGTCGTGACCTATTTCGTCAAACCGGCCCGGCTTGTCGGATACGAATACAAGGAAGGCATTCCGGAGGAGGCGCGCACGCTGGTTGTTGTGCCTTGCCTGATCGCTGACCGCGACACGGTCGATGAACTCGTTCGCAATCTGGAAGTCCATTATTTGGCCAACCCGAAGGGCGAGATCTATTTCGCGCTCCTCAGCGACTGGCGCGATGCCAAGTTCGAGGAACAGGAAGCTGATCTTGAAATCCTCGAATATGCCAAGCGCGAGATTGCAGCGCTGAACACCCGCTACATGGAAGAGGCGGGGACGCGCTTTTACCTCCTGCACCGCCGCCGCCTGTTCAACCCGAACGAAGGCGCCTGGATGGGTTGGGAGCGCAAGCGCGGCAAGCTGCACGAACTCAATCTTCTGCTCCGCGGCGATCGTGACACGACCTATCTCCAGGGCGCCAACATGGTGCCGGAGAATGTCCAGTATGTGATGACGCTCGATGCCGACACCCGCCTGATCCGCGATGCGGTGACCAAGCTGGTCGGCAAGATGCATCACCCGATCAACCGTCCCGTCATCGATCCTGATACGCATCAGGTCGTGCGCGGCTACGGTCTGATGCAGCCGCGCGTGACGCCGTCATTGACGACCGGCAAGGAAGCCTCGGTCTTCCAGCGCGTGTTTTCGGTCGGCCGCGGTCTCGATCCCTATGTCTTTGCGGTCTCCGATGTCTATCAGGACCTGACGGCCGAAGGCTCGTTCACGGGCAAGGGCCTCTATCACGTCGACGCGTTCGAGACGTCCCTCAAGGGCCGTATCGAAGAAAACGCCGTTCTCTCGCACGACCTTCTCGAAGGCTCGTTCTCGCGCTGCGCGCTCATCACCGATGTCGAGCTGGTCGAGGATTTCCCGGTTCGCTACGAGGTCGAGGTCTCGCGCCAGCATCGCTGGGCGCGTGGCGACTGGCAGCTCCTGCCTTACATTCTTGAAGCCAAGCGGGGCGTCAGCGCCCTTGGCCGCTGGAAGATGCTCGATAACCTGCGCCGGTCGCTGACCCCGATCGCATGGTTCTTCGCCTCCATCCTCGGCTGGTACTTCATGGATCCGCTCGGTGCGCTGATCTGGCAAATTCTGCTGATCTTCTCGCTGTTCGTGGCGCCCACCATCTCGCTTCTCACCAACCTTCTGCCGCGCTCCAGCGACAATGTCACGAGCGCCCATTTCTATTCGGTCTGGTCGGATGTGCGCTCCACCAATGCGCAGGTGGCGCTCCGGATCGTGTTCATCGCCGATTCCGCTTGCATCATGACCGATGCGATCGCCCGTTCGCTCTATCGCCTGCTCGTCAGCCGCAAGCTGATGCTGGAATGGAAGACCGCGGCCTCGATCCAGTCGGGCGCCCAGGGCAGCCCTACCGATTACTACCGTGCCATGTGGCATGCGCCGGCGATTGCCGTTCTCTCGGTAATCCTTGCGGCACTGCCGGGCGACAACGCGTTCCTGGTCGGCATTCCGTTCGCCATCCTGTGGATCTTCTCGCCGCTGGTTGCCTGGTATGTCAGCCAGTCTGCCGAGACGGAAGACAAGCTGTTCGTGCCTGAGAACGTCTCGGTCGAGCTGCGCAAGATCGCGCGGCGGACCTGGCGCTATTTCGAAACCTTCGTCACGGCCGAGCAGAACTACCTGCCGCCTGACAACTACCAGGAAAAGCCAAATCCCTCGATCGCCAAGCGGACGTCACCGACCAATATCGGCGTCTATCTTCTGTCGATTGTCTCAGCACGGCATTTCGGCTGGATCTCGTTTACCGAAACGATCGAACGGATCGAGCAGACGCTTGCGACCGTCGAGCGTGCGGACAAGTTCCGCGGCCATATGTACAACTGGTATCACACCGATACCCTGAAGCCTCTGATGCCGCGCTATGTGTCGTCGGTCGACAGCGGCAATTTCGCGGGCCATCTGATCGCCATTTCGTCGGCCTGCCGTGTCTGGGCGGAAGCGCCTTCTGCGCATCTGCAGGGCAATCTCGATGGTCTCGGCGATGTCGTCGGCATTCTCGAAGAAACGCTGAAGTCGCTGCCGGACGATCGCAAGACCGTCCGTCCGCTGCGCCGCCGTCTTGAGGAGCGTATCATCGGCTTCTCAAACGCGCTCGCCGCCGTCAAGCGCGAGCACGAGTTTGCCTCGATCCGCATCATCAACCTGTCGGTGCTTGCCCGCGACATCCAGAAGCTGTCGCACAATCTCGATCATGAGGTGCGTTCCGCGCAGAGCGAGGAAGTGACCAAGTGGGCAGCGTCGCTGGTTGCCGTCTGCGAAGCGCATATCGGCGACAGCACGTTCGACAACGGCAATATCGAGGAACTGCGCGACCGTCTCGCCGTGTTGCGTGACCGTGCCCGCAAGATCGCCTTCGGAATGGACTTCAAGTTCCTGTTCCGCAAGGACCGCCGCCTTCTGTCGATCGGCTACCGGGTCGAAAGCAACGAGGTCGACGAGGCCTGCTACGACCTTCTCGCGTCCGAAGCGCGTCTCACCAGCCTGTTCGGGATCGCAAAGGGTGATCTGCCCACGGAACACTGGTACAAGCTTGGCCGTCACGTCGTGCCGATCGGCGCGCGCGGTGCGCTCGTCTCTTGGTCGGGTTCGATGTTCGAATACCTGATGCCGCCGCTCGTCATGCAGGAGCGTCAGGGTGGTATCCTCAACCAGACCAACAACCTGATCGTCAAGGAACAGATGAACCACGGCCGCCGTCTCGGCACGCCATGGGGCATTTCGGAAGCCGCGTTCAACGCGCTCGATCATCAGATGCACTATCAGTACACCAACTTCGGTGTGCCGACGCTGGGTCTGAAGCGCGGTCTCGGCCAGAATGCCGTTATCGCACCCTATGCCTCGATCCTCGCCAGCCAGTACGATCCGATCGCGGCCGTCGAAAACCTGAACGAGTTGCGCAAGCTTGGCGCGCTCGGCATCTACGGCTTCCATGATGCGGTCGACTTCACGCCGACCCGCGTGCCGGAAGGCAAGCGCTGTGCGGTCGTCTACAACTACTATGCCCACCACCATGGCATGTCGATTGCAGCCGTTGCCAACGTCGTCATGAACGGTCTGCTGCGCGAACTCTTCCACGCCGATCCTGTAATCGAAGCGGCGGAACTGCTGCTGCAGGAAAAGGCACCGCGCGATATTCCTGTGATGAGCGCCAAGCACGAGGAAAAGCCCGGCACCGGCGGCGGCGAGCTGCTGCGTCCGGAAATCCGCACGGTCACCAACCCGGCCACCAAGGACCGCGAACTGGTTCTGCTCTCCAACGGCCATTACTCGCTGATGCTGACGGCGACCGGTTCCGGCTATTCGCGCTGGAACAACCTTTCGGTTTCCCGCTGGAAGGCGGATCCGACCGAAGACCGCTGGGGGCAGTTCATCTTCCTGCGCGACACGACATCCGGCGAGTGGTGGTCCACCACGGCCGAACCGCGCCGCGCCGAAGGCGAGCAGACCAAGACGGTGTTCGGTGACGAAAAGGCCGAATTCCACAAGACGGTCGGCGAACTGACCAGCACGGTCGAAGTCATCGTCGGCACCGAACACGATGCCGAAGGCCGTCGCGTGACGTTGCTCAACATGGGCGACGAGGACCGCTTCATCGAAGTGACCTCCTACATGGAGCCTGTGATTGCCGGCGACGATGGCGACAGTGGCCATCCCGTGTTCTCGCGCATGTTTATCCGCACCGAGATCGGCAAGCGTGGCGACGTCATCCGCGCCTGGCGCAACAAGCGCGATCTCAGCGATCCCGACATGATCGTGGCACATCTTGCCGCCGACAATGCCGGGTCTTCGCGCCCGACCGAATACGAGACAGACCGTCGCAAGTTCCTCGGCCGGGGTCGCACGCTGTCGGAAGCAGCGGCTTTCGATCCGGGTGCGTCGCTGTCCAACACCGACGGCTTCACGCTCGATCCGATCCTGTCGCTGCGCCGCGCAGTTCGTGTGCCGGCGGGCAAGAAGGTCAGCGTTATCTTCTGGACGATCGCCGCGCCACGGCGCGAGGATCTCGACAAGGCGATCGAACATTATCGTCATGCCGAAACCTTCCAGAACGAACTGACCCAGGCCTGGACCCGCACGCAGGTGCAGATGCGCCATCTCGGCGTTACCTCGCAGGATGCCGCGGCCTTCCAGCATCTCGCCCGCTATCTGGTCTATCCGGACATGCAGCTTCGGGCCGATCAGCCGACGCTGAAGGCCGGCATGCAGGCACAGTCGGGGCTGTGGCCGTCGGCGGTGTCCGGCGACCTGCCGATCTTCACGCTGCGCATCAATGACGAAAACGACATGCCGGTTGCCAAGGAAGCTATCCTTGCGCAGCAGTACCTGCGCTCGCGCGGCGTTGTGTCTGATCTCGTCATCTTCAACGAGCGGGCAACCGAGGGTGCCCAGGAAGTACAGACGTCGATCGAACACATGTCTGCCCGCATGGGTCAGGAAGGTGGACGCCAGCACGTCTTCACGCTGCGCCGCGACCTGATCGAAGGTGCCGGCGCCGATGGTCTGATTGCCGCGTCCCGCGTCGTGCTTCATGCGCGCAACGGCCGCATCAGCGATCAGTTGAACCGGACCAGCACGATCTTCGCCCCGCCGAAGGATCAGGAGATCGAGGTTGATCGCCGTCCGCTGCTGAACGGCGAGATCTACGCTGCTCCCGTCGAGACCAGCGAAGGTCCGGCCGGCGTCGAATTCTGGAACGGTTTTGGCGGCTTCTCCGCTGATGGCAGCGAATATGTCGTGCGCCTCAACGGTGGTCAGTCGACGCCGCATCCGTGGATCAACGTCATCTCCAACGACAATTTCGGCTTCCACGTTTCCGCGGAAGGCGCAGGCTTTACCTGGGCGCAGAACTCGCGCGACTACCAGATGACGCCGTGGACCAACGATCTCGTCATCAACCGTCCCGGTGAAGGCTTCTACGTGGCCGATATCGACAAGGGCACCGTGGTCACGCCGTTCGCGGCTCTGTCGCGTCGTCCCGAAACCGTGTTCGAAACCCGTCACGGCCTCGGCTATTCGGTGTTCTCGACCGAGGAAGATGGCGTCAAGCTGTCGCTGACCCAGACGGTGGACCGCAACCGGTCCGCGAAGCTTTCGCATATGAAGCTTCGCAACACCGGTTCGGAAACGAAGAAGCTGCGCATCTACGGCTATGTCGAATGGCTGCTGGGCACCAATCCTGCCAAGACCTCGCCATTCATCCTGTCCAGCCGTGACGAGGCGACGGGCACGCTGTTTGCGACCAACCCGTTCAGCATCAACTTCTCGCGCTTTGCCTTCCTCGGCATGCACGAGACACCGTCGGGCTTTACGGCAAGCCGTCGGGAGTTTGTCGGCAAGTTCGGTTCGGTTCAGTTGCCGGCAGCGGTCGTTTCCGGTTCAAGCCTCAGCGGCTCGCTCGATCTCGACGGCGACCCGTGCGGAGCACTTGCCTACGACGTCGAACTGGCGCCGGGTGAAGAAACCGAAGTCACCTTCTTCCTCGGCGATGCTGCAACGAAGCAGGAGGCGGAAAGCCTTGCACTGGCGCTTCGCGGCGACCGGTTCGAGGATATCCTTTCGGAGAACCGCAGCTTCTGGAGCGGTTTCACCGGCCGCCTGAAGATCACGACACCGGACAAGTCGCTCGACAACATGGTCAATCACTGGCTGCCCTATCAGGCACTCGGTTGCCGCATCATGGCCCGTACCGCCTTCTACCAGGCATCGGGTGCCTTCGGCTTCCGCGACCAGTTGCAGGATACGCTCGCGTTCCTGCTGCATGAGCCGTCGCTTGCCCGCAAGCAGATCCTCAATGCGGCGTCGCGGCAGTTCCGCGAAGGCGATGTCATGCACTGGTGGCTTCCCAACACCGGCGCCGGTGTTCGCACGACGATCTCCGACGACGTGGTGTGGCTTGCCTACGCGATCCACCAGTATGTGTCGGTGACCGGCGATCTGTCGATGCTCGATGAGAAGCTGCCGTTCCTCACCGGACCGATGCTGGAAAAAAACAAGCACGACGCCTTTATCCAGCCGGAGATCTCCAACGAGGTCGCCGATCTGTATGAACACGCAGCGCGCGCGCTCGATCTCGCAGTTGAGCGGACCGGAGACCTGGATCTTCCGCTCATTCTCGGTGGCGACTGGAACGACGGGATGAACCGTGTCGGCATGGCCGGTCGTGGTCAGAGCGTCTGGCTCGGTTGGTTCCTGGCGGCTGCGCTTCGAAACTTCCTGCCCTATGCGGAAGCCCGCAAGGATCGTTCGCGTGCCGATCGCTGGAGCAAGCATATCGATACGCTGAAGGCTGCGCTGGAATCGGATGGCTGGGACGGTGCGTATTACCGCCGCGGTTATTTCGACGACGGTTCTCCGCTCGGCTCGGCCAAGAGCGACGAATGCCGCATCGATTCGCTCGGCCAGTCCTGGAGTGTGCTGTCTGGCGAAGGCAGGCCGGATCGTTCCGAGCAGGCTATGAACGCGGTCATGGACAAGCTCGTGGACGAGGATGCGGGTATCATCCGCCTCTTCACCCCGCCTTTCCAGGACACGCGCAGGGATCCGGGCTACATCAAGGCCTATCCACCCGGCGTGCGTGAAAACGGTGGCCAGTATACCCATGGTGCAATCTGGGTCGTGCTCGCGCTCGCCCGGCTGAAGCGCGGCGACGATGCCTGGAAGTGCTTCCAGATGCTCAACCCGATCAACCATGCGCTTGACCGGAATGCCGCCGAAACCTACCGCGTCGAACCGTACGTGGTTGCAGCCGACGTCTACGGTGCCGGCGACTATCAGAGCCGCGGCGGCTGGACCTGGTATACGGGTTCCGCCGGCTGGCTCTACCGCGCCGCGGTCGAAGGCATTCTCGGCATTCGTCGTGCCGGCGACACGCTGTATGTCGATCCGGTCCTGCCAAGCGGCTGGGATGGCTTTACCGCCGAACTTACCCTCGATGGCGTCACCCACGAGATTGTGGTCAAGGACGGCAAGGCGTCGATCGGTGGCGTCGCTGTCGATCCGGTCAACGGCTTGAACCTTGCGGCGCCAGCGACCAGCGCATTGCCGGCTCCGCCCGCAGAAAGCTGATCCCACCGGACGTCGAACGTCCTGATGGCATCCCAAACAGAAACCCCGCTTCCAGCAATGGCAGCGGGGTTTTTTGTTGGTTTGTGCCCGGTGAGGAGACGTGTCGGCCGATCCGGGGGAGGGGCGATGTCCTGCTCTGATGTCCACGTATCGTGCCAGCCGATCGGGATGCCGCTCACAATGCGCGGCATGGATCCCTGCAGGAACAGGTCGGGACCCAACCCGCGCGCCGCTCACGCGCTTTGTATGGCAAGCACTTGCAAAGCCGCGTAGGCAGAAGCTCACGCGAAAAAGCGGTGCTCCCGCATTACCTCACAAAAAACCCCCGCCTCCATTTCTGGAGGCGAGGAGTCTGATGTTCGATCGGTATAAGTGGTCGAGAGCTTAGGCGTGCTCGGCGGGTACCGGGAGCTTGTGGCCTTCCTCGTCCTCGTCGATGACGATGCCGCTGGCGGTGAGGAGCGACGTAAAGCGGCCGCCGCTGCGGCTCAGCTGGTCGTAGGTGCCCATTTCGGCAATCCGCCCACCCTCGAGGAAGATGACCTTGTTGGCGTCGCGGATGGTGGAGAGCCGGTGCGCGATGATGAACGTGGTGCGGTTCTGACGCAGCTTGTCGATCGCCGCCTTCACGCGCTGTTCCGTCTCCACATCAAGCGCCGAGGTTGCTTCGTCGAGAACGAGGATCGGTGCGTTTTTGAGGATCGCACGGGCGATGGCAATACGCTGGCGCTCTCCGCCCGACAGGCGGTTGCCACGCTCGCCGACCGTCGTGTCGTAGCCATTGAGACGCGTTTCGATGAATTCGGCCGCAGCGGCCGCTTCTGCCGCCCGGACGATGTCTTCCCACGTTGCACCTTCTCGTCCCAGCTGGATGTTGTCGCTGATCGAGCGGTTGAGCAGGCCCGCGTCTTGGAACACGGTCGCGATGGAATGGCGCAGTGACTTGCGAGTGATGGTGCCGATATCGACGCCGTCGATCAGAATCTTGCCCTGCTGCGGATCATAGACCCGCTGGAGGAGATTGATCAGCGTCGTCTTGCCGGCACCGGTCGGGCCGACGATCGCAATCGTTTCCCCCGCTTGCGCGATGAACGATACGTCGTGAACGCCCTGGCTCGTGTTGGAGAAGCCGAAGGAGACGTCGCGGAACTCCACTTCGCCCCGGACCGTATCTCCCAGATCGCGTGCATCCGTCGGTTCGGCGCGCTCCTCGACGGAATCTTCCAGAACGAAGAAATCCTCGAGCTTGGCGCGGGCTTCGAAAATCTGGGTTGCGAACTGGCGCAGAAGATCGAGGCGGCCGATCAGAAGGTTGGCGAAGCCGATAAAGGCGACGACGTCACCGACGCGGATCTTGCCCTGTTGCACCAGCATAGTGCCGATCACAAGGATCACGCCCATCGAGACCGTCGATGCCGTGCGGTTAAGGCCACCGGCCAAAGCCCACCAGTCCAGCACCGGATACTGCGCCTTCAGCAGATCCTTGGTGTAGTTCTTGAGGGCCGAAGTTTCGGCTTCGATGCGGTTGTAGCTGTGAATCACAGAGACGTTGCTGATCGAATCGCTGACATGGCTGAAAACCTGGTGGTAATGGGTTTCGACCGCGGCCTGGCCTTCCTTCGTGCGCTTCATCACGGCAACGCCGATGATCCAGTAGAAGATGCTCAGAATGAGAAGCACGATGCTGAGGCGCCAATCCATCGAGATGGCGGTCGGGATCAGCAGCAGGATTGCAACGGCGGTCGCGAGATGCGTTCGCATGAATTCCAGCCACAGACCGAACAGGCTTTCGGAGGCACGCAGCAGCGTATGTAGCGCGTTCGACGTGCCGCGCTGGTGGTGCCAGGACAGCGGCATTGAAATGATGCGTCCGAAGGCTTCCGTCAGCAGCGAAGCGCGGCGCCCGTGGGCCAGACGGTCGGCCTCGCGTGCAACGAGCACGAATGCGACGGTGTTAAAGACCCCGAAGCCTGCCCACAGAAGCAGAACGTTGGTGACGTCACTCTTGGAGGAGATCGCGTCGATGATTCGACCGAACAGAATCGGTTCGGCAATCGTGATGATGGCCAGAATAATGTTGGCGACGACGACCGCGGCGACCCGCCAGCGGTTCTTCGTCAGATATTGCAAAGCTCGGGCGTAAACTTGGAAGAGCGTCAACGGGCGCAACTCCTATTGAAGTGCAGGCATGAAACGATTGGCAGCATAGTTATGGCAAGGACAGGGCGAATCCGAGACGAACCTAGCCGGTGAACTTCTTTTCCGAAAATAATCCAGTGAGAGCAAGGGTTCGCCCGTAGTTAGGTTACCGATGCGGTATGCTGATGCCGATCCTGATCGCTGCGTCAATCACAAGATTTCGGCATGTACGTGGTATAAATGATAACTATGTTAAGCGGGCGGTCGGGTTCTATGCCGGCGTCGGTGTTTTATAAGAATAAAGCCGATCGTCGGGGAGACGGTCTGGGGGCGAATTTGAGCATCCAATTTGTTGTGCAGTTGCTTGTATTGGTTGAAGAGGCACGAACGACGAAGGAAGTGGCGAACAATCTTGCGTCACTCCTCAAAACCTACGGTTTCGAATTCTATGCAATCGTCCTGAGAAAAGGGCAAACGGATCCCGAGGGAATGACCTTGATCTCCCGCTGGCCGGACAGCTGGGTCGAGGTCTATCGCGCGCGCAAATATACCGTCATCGACCCTGTCATGCGGATGCTGAATGCGGCCCATCGCCCGTTCCGCTGGCGCGATTCGATCCTTGCCCTGAAGTCCGATCCGCATCGTTCGCGGATGGACCGGATGATGCAGGAAGCGGGCCGCCATGGTCTCGACGACGGCTACGTGTTTCCGATCCATGGACGCAACGGATTTCTCGGCAACATGATCATCGGCGGCAAACCGATCGATCTATCGCCGACCGAGATCTCACTGTTCGACACGGCCGCCAAGCGCATTTTCTGGAGACTGCTGGAGATCGCCGGCGACGCGACGGCGCTCGAGGCCTCGGCCAGACTGGATACCCAGCTCACCCGTCGCGAGATGGAAGTCATGGCGCTCCTTGCCGACGGCATGACATCGCACGAGATCGCGCGTTCGCTCGACATTTCCAACCACACGGTCGACTGGTATATCAACGGCCTCCAGGAAAAGCTGAAAGCGAAGAACCGACAGCATGTGGTGGCCATGGCATTTCGCCATGGGCTGGTGACCTGAAGCGTAAGTGACGCCGGCTATCGACTAAATAGCCCTTGCCTAATGCGGGAGATGTTGATCTCTTGCGGTGCACCATTCGAGGCACCTGGGGAGGCTTGTCTTGCCGATATCGAAAATTCTCGTCGCCAATCGCTCCGAAATCGCCATCCGAGTCTTTCGTGCCGCCAATGAGCTCGGCATCAAGACGGTGGCGATCTGGGCGGAAGAAGACAAGCTCTCGCTGCACCGGTTCAAGGCGGACGAAAGCTATCAGGTCGGTCGCGGTCCCCATCTGGACAAGGATATGGGCCCGATCGAGAGCTATCTTTCGATTGACGAGGTAATCCGGGTTGCCAAGCTCTCGGGCGCCGATGCGATCCATCCAGGTTACGGCCTTCTGTCGGAAAGCCCTGAATTCGTCGATGCCTGCGACGCGGCGGGCATCATCTTCATCGGCCCGCGTCCGGATACGATGCGCCAGCTCGGCAACAAGGTGGCGGCGCGCAATCTTGCCATTTCGGTCGGCGTGCCGGTGGTACCCGCAACCGAACCACTGCCTGACGACATGGATGTCGTGGCGAAGATGGCCGAGGAGATCGGCTATCCGGTCATGCTCAAGGCATCCTGGGGCGGCGGCGGTCGCGGCATGCGGGCCATCCGCGATCCGAAGGACCTCGCCAGGGAAGTGGTCGAGGCCAAGCGCGAAGCGAAAGCGGCCTTCGGCAAGGACGAGGTCTATCTCGAAAAGCTGGTCGAACGCGCCCGCCATGTGGAAAGCCAGATCCTTGGCGATACCCACGGCAATGTGGTGCACCTGTTCGAGCGCGACTGCTCGATCCAGCGGCGCAACCAGAAGGTCGTGGAACGCGCCCCGGCGCCTTATCTTTCCGAGGACCAGCGGGCCGAACTTGCCGCCTATTCGCTAAAGATCGCGGGCGCCACCAATTATGTCGGCGCCGGCACGGTCGAATATCTGATGGATAGCGACACCGGCAAATTCTACTTCATCGAGGTCAATCCGCGCATCCAGGTGGAACACACGGTGACCGAAGTCGTCACCGGTATCGATATCGTCAAGGCGCAGATCCACATCCTCGACGGCTTTGCCATCGGCACGCCGGAATCGGGCGTACCGGCCCAGGAGAACATCCGGCTGAACGGCCATGCGCTGCAGTGCCGCATCACCACCGAGGATCCCGAGCACAATTTCATTCCGGATTACGGCCGCATCACCGCCTATCGCTCGGCGTCGGGTTTCGGCATCCGTCTCGATGGCGGAACATCATATACGGGTGCGATCATCACCCGTTTCTACGATCCGCTGCTGGTCAAGGTCACCGCCTGGGCACCGCAGCCGCTGGAAGCGATCGCCCGCATGGACCGGGCGCTGCGCGAGTTCCGCATCCGCGGCGTCGCGACGAACCTCACCTTCCTCGAAGCGATCATTACCCACCCGAAATTCCGCGACAATTCCTATACGACGCGGTTTATTGATACGACGCCCGAACTGTTCGAACAGGTGAAGCGCGCCGACCGCGCCACCAAGCTTCTGACTTATCTTGCCGACGTCACCGTCAACGGTCATCCGGAAACCAAGGGTCGTCCGGCACCGTCGGCAAAGGCCGCAAAGCCTGTTCTGCCCTATATCAACGGCGATATTCCCGCCGGTACCAAGCAGAAGCTGGATGAGCTCGGCCCGAAGAAATTCGCCGAGTGGATGCGGGGCGAAAGCCGCGCCCTCATCACCGACACGACGATGCGTGACGGCCACCAGTCGCTGCTCGCCACCCGCATGCGGACCTATGACATCGCCCGCGTGGCCGGGGTCTACGCACGGGCTCTGCCGAACCTGTTCTCGCTGGAATGCTGGGGCGGTGCCACCTTCGACGTGTCGATGCGGTTCCTGACCGAGGACCCGTGGGAGCGGCTGGCGTTGATCCGCGAGGCGGCGCCGAACATTCTCCTGCAGATGCTGCTGCGCGGCGCAAACGGCGTCGGCTACAAGAACTATCCCGACAATGTCGTCAAATACTTCGTCCAACAGGCCGCAAAGGGCGGCATCGATGTCTTCCGTGTGTTTGACTGCCTCAACTGGGTGGACAACATGCGCGTCTCGATGGATGCGGTGAACGAGGAGAACCGGCTCTGCGAAGCCGCGATCTGCTATACCGGCGATCTCTTGAATTCGGCGCGCCCGAAATACGACCTCAAATATTACGTCGCACTGGCGGAAGAGCTCGAAAAGGCCGGCGCCCATATCATCGCGCTGAAGGATATGGCGGGCCTGCTGAAGCCTGCTGCCGCCCGCGTCCTGTTCAAGGCATTGCGCGAAGCGACCTCGCTGCCGATCCATTTCCACACGCATGACACGTCGGGCATCTCGGCTGCGACCGTGCTTGCAGCCGTCGATGCCGGCGTCGATGTCGTTGACGCGGCCATGGATGCGCTGTCGGGCAACACGTCGCAGCCCTGCCTCGGTTCGATCGTCGAAGCGCTGTCGCGAACGGACCGCGATACCGGGCTCGATCCGGAATGGATCCGCAAGATCTCGTTCTACTGGGAAGCGGTCCGCGGCCAGTATGCGGCCTTCGAGAGCGATCTCAAGGGGCCGGCCTCGGAAGTCTATCTGCACGAAATGCCGGGTGGCCAGTTTACCAACCTCAAGGAACAGGCCCGTTCGCTCGGTCTCGAGAGCAAGTGGCACAAGGTCGCCCAGACCTATGCCGACGTGAACCGGATGTTCGGCGATATCGTCAAGGTCACGCCGTCGTCCAAGGTGGTGGGCGACATGGCGCTGATGATGGTCAGCCAGGATCTGAACGTGGCCGACGTTGAAAACCCGGCCAAGGACATCGCCTTCCCGGATTCGGTCGTGTCGATGCTGAAGGGCGATCTCGGCCAGCCTCCGGGCGGATGGCCGCAGGCGCTCCAGAAAAAAGCGCTGAAGGGCGATCAGCCCTATACGGACGTTCCCGGTTCGCTGCTGGCGCCGGCTGATCTCGATGCCGAGCGCAAGACGATCGAGGACAAGCTGGAGCGCAAGGTCGACGACTTCGAGTTCGCCTCGTATCTGATGTACCCGAAAGTGTTCACCGACTTCGCCCTGGCGTCGGAGACCTACGGTCCGGTCTCCGTGTTGCCGACGCATGCCTATTTCTACGGGATCGCGGATGGCGAAGAGCTGTTTGCCGATATCGAACGCGGCAAGACGCTTGTTATCGTCAACCAGGCGACGAGTGCGCCGGATGCGCAGGGCATGGTCACCGCCTTTTTCGAACTGAACGGCCAGCCGCGCCGCATCAAGGTGCCGGACCGGGCCCATGGCGGAAGCGGTTCGGCTGTGCGGGCCAAAGCGGATATCGCCAATCCCCTGCATTTGGGCGCGCCGATGCCGGGCGTGATTTCCCGCGTCTTCGTGGCGGCGGGTCAGGCGGTCAAGGCCGGCGACGTGCTGGTGTCCATCGAAGCGATGAAGATGGAAACCGCGCTGCATGCCGAAAAGGACGGCACGCTTGCCGAAGTGCTGGTCAAGGCCGGCGACCAGATCGACGCCAAGGATCTGCTCGTCGTCTACGGGTCCTGACGGGTCAAACTCTTGACGACTCAGGCGCCCGTCGGTCCGTCTGATCCGTCCGCAGGTTGAGCGAGGCGATAGCGCCTCGCCGCCAGCCGCTCGCTGGCGACGATCAGCAGTCCGGCGCAGAAGATCAGCGCGGCACCGGCGGCGACATTGCTTGCGGGAATGTCCTGCCAAATGGCGTAGCCCAGCACGAAAGCCCATATCAGCGAGGAATATTCGAACGGTGCGAGCACGGAGACCGGCGCCCGTCGCATCGCCTCGAACAGCGTCGCCTGGGCGGTGCCGCCGAGAATGCCGACCAAAGCCAGAAGCGCGCCGCTTTTCAGATCCACCGGCTGCCATGTCAGCACGGCCATGACGAAGGTCATCACCACGAAAAACGCGTTGGTGAGGGTCATCTGGACAAGGGTCTTCTCGCTCATCGCCGTCTTGCGCAAGAGAACGCTGCCGATGGCCCAGAGGATTGCTGCAAGCAGCGCGAGACCGACCGGTACCGAAATCGTCAGCCCGGTCGGATCTGCGGCGATTACAACGCCGACGAAGCCGAGGATGATCGCCACCCAGCGGACCGCGGGCACCTTTTCGCGCAGAACCGGAATGGCAAGCAGGGTGGCGACGATCGGATTGGCGTAATAGATCGTCGTCAGTTCGGCCAATTGCAGGGACTTGGCTGCGGTGTAGAAAGAAACCCATGCGGCGAGAAGGATCACGCTGCGCACCATCATCGGCCGCACGATCGGCGAGCGGACAACGCGCGGGATGAAACCGCGTCCCCCGATGACGAGGCAGGCGATCAGAACCGTCAGGCTTCGGAAGAATATGATCTGCCAGACGCCGACATCGACCACCAGCAGCTTGATCACCGCATCATGAAGCGTGAACACGAAGTAGGAGGTACTGACGAGAAGAATGCCGCTGCCGATGCTGGATTTCAAGAAAGTCACACGCCGGATACCGACGCCTCATATCATTGCATATCCGAATGCTTAAGGCGTTCTGCAGCGATTGCAATCAGCTTCGTCGCGCTACATCCGTCGTTGCTAAGGGGTGACAAGCGTGAACCGGAGACATAAATCGTGAAACTCATGCTGAGCGCGGAAGATTGCAATCTAAATCGATTTAAATAAATCTCAGCGCCTGGAGGAAGCAACCTGATGAACGATTTGTCTTCGCCGGCGGAAGCCAAGACCCGACGTGCTTTCATCACACCGGAGCGGATCGGCGTATCGCTGCTGTTTCTGATGAACGGCTTCATGATCGGTGCCTGGGCGCCAAAGATCCCTGAATTTGCGGCACGTCTGGAGCTGAGCGAAAAGTCGCTCGGCGTGATGATCCTGATCTTCGGGCTAGGCTCCATCGTGATGATGCCGATCGCCGGCAGCCAGATCGCAAGGTTCGGATCGAGCATCGTCTCCAAGGTCACCGCGGTCCTGCTGACGCCGACGCTTCTTCTCCTGTCGCTGATTGGCAGCATCTGGAGCGGAGCGGTTGCGTTGTTTCTGTTCGGCGGCCTGATCGGCGCAATGGATGTGGCAATGAATGCCAATGCCGTTGCGACTGAAAAAGGCATGCGCCGCGCGATCATGTCATCCTGCCACGCGTTCTGGAGCCTCGGCGGTCTGCTCGGCGCCTCGACCGGTGGCTTTCTTCTTGAACGGATCGGCGTTCTTCCGCATGCGCTTTTCGTAACCGTCGTCGCCGCCGTCATGATCGCCGTCGCCTGGAAAATGGTGCTTCAGGATGCGCCGCATCCGGAGGAGAGGGCGGCCGGTGCCGGACGCCGCCTGCCGTCGTCACCGCTTCCCTGGCTGCTCGGAATCATGGCGCTGTTCTGCATGATCCCCGAGGGATCCATTCTTGATTGGGGCGCTCTCTACATGCGCAACGAGCTTTCGGCGTCGCTGACACTGTCCGGCTTTGCGTTTGCGGCTTTCTCGTTCACGATGGCGGCAATGCGTTTTGCAGGCGATCTCATCCGCGACCGGTTCGGTGCCGTCAATACGCTTCGGGTCTGCGGCGTCATCGCCATGCTGGGCATGCTGACGATCGGTTTTGCGACCAGTTCGACGATGGCCATTGCAGGCTTTGCTCTCGCCGGCATCGGCATTTCCAACATCGTGCCGATCCTGTTTTCCGCGGCCGGCAATCTGCCGGGCATGGCGGCGGGCGTCAGTTTGTCCGTGGTCACCACCATGGGCTATTCCGGAATTCTCGTTGCACCTTCGGCAATCGGCTTTATCGCTGAGCATACGGGACTTGGCAGCATTTTCGCGGGATTGTCGGTGCTGATCCTGGTGACGCTGCTTCTCTCAAGCCTTGCCCGGCACGCGGACGGAGCGCATCACTGACCCAACTATTCATGGCCGCTGGTTGACAAGCCGGCGGTCATACGCCACCTGAAAGACGGTTTATGCCCCCAGTTAGCCCCAGGGCAAAGGCAACGAGACGATCCCATGAACGCACCGATTGACTATAATCCGAAGCCCCGCCGCGCCACGGTTGCCGTCGATGTCGGCGGTGTGATCGTCGGTGGTGGTGCGCCCGTCGTCGTCCAGTCGATGACCAATACCGATACGGCGGATGTGGATGCGACCGTCGCCCAGGTCGCGGCGCTCTACAAGGCAGGCTCCGAGATCGTCCGCATCACCGTCGATCGCGACGAGAGCGCTGCTGCCGTGCCGAAGGTGCGCGAGCGTCTGCTGCGCCTTGGCCTCGACGTGCCGCTGATCGGCGATTTCCACTATATCGGCCACAAGCTTCTGGCCGATCATCCGGCCTGCGCCGAAGCGCTGGCGAAATACCGCATCAACCCAGGCAATGTCGGTTTCAAGGACAAGAAGGACAAACAGTTCGGCGACATCATCGAGATGGCGATCCGCTACGACAAGCCTGTCCGCATCGGCGTCAACTGGGGTTCGCTCGACCAGGATCTTTTGACGACGCTGATGGACCGCAATTCCGAAGCCGGTTCGCCGCTGTCTGCCCGGCAGGTGATGCATGAGGCGATCGTCCAGTCGGCGCTGATTTCGGCGGAGCTTGCCGAAAACATCGGCCTGCCGCGCAACCGTATCATTTTGTCCGCAAAGGTCAGCCAGGTGCAGGATCTGATTGCCTGCTATTCGATGCTGGCCGAGCGCTCCAACCACGCGCTGCATCTGGGCCTGACAGAGGCCGGCATGGGCACCAAGGGCATCGTCGCCTCGTCGGCTGCTATGGGCTACGTCCTGCAGCACGGCATTGGCGATACGATCCGTGTGTCGCTGACACCGGAACCGAATGGCGACCGCACCCGCGAAGTGCAGGTTGCACAGGAAATCCTTCAGGTCATGGGGTTCCGCCAGTTCATTCCGGTGGTCGCCGCTTGTCCCGGTTGCGGGCGCACCACGTCGACGGTGTTCCAGGAACTTGCCCAGAACATCCAGAACGATATCCGCAAGAACATGCCGATCTGGCGCGAAAAGTATCCGGGCGTCGAAGCCCTGAACGTCGCCGTTATGGGCTGCATCGTCAACGGTCCCGGCGAAAGCAAACATGCCGATATCGGCATCTCGCTGCCCGGCACTGGCGAGACGCCTGCCGCCCCGATCTTTATCGACGGTCAGAAGGCGATGACGCTGCGCGGCCACAATATCGCTCAGGATTTCGAAAAGCTGGTGATCGATTACATCGAGAACCGCTTCGGCCAGAAAACCGCCGCCGAGTAAGCGTCATTCCCGGATAGGGATAATTCCTTATCCCGGCTGCCGCTGCCTCTCCTCGCTATTGCCGTATTTCATGGTAAATGAGAGGTACTACGGACGACGGGGAAACTGATTCATATGTTGAAAAAAATTGCTATCGTCGCAGCTTGCGCGACGTATCTCTCTGCCTGCACGACGACCGATCCCTATACGGGTCAGCAGAAAATGTCGAACACGGCTGGTGGCGCTGCCATCGGTGCCGGTCTCGGCGCGGTCGGCGGTCTGTTGATCGGCGGCGGCAACAAGGGCCGCAATGCGCTGATCGGCGCTGCGATCGGTGGCCTCGCCGGTGGCGCCATCGGCAATTACATGGACCGCCAGGAAGCCGAACTGCGCCAGCAGCTGCAGGGAACCGGCGTATCGGTGACCCGCAACGGCGACCGCATCATTCTAAACATGCCGTCGAACATCACCTTTGCCACCGATCAGGATCAGGTGATCCCGCCGTTCTATGCCACGCTCGATTCGGTTGCGATCGTACTCAACAAGTTCGGCAAGACCTATATCGACGTCAACGGTCACACGGATTCGACCGGCAGCCTGCAGCACAACCAGGCGCTTTCGGAACGCCGTGCCGTCTCGGTCGCCAACTATCTCGGTGGTCGCGGCGTCGATCAACGCCGTGTCTCGACCATGGGCTACGGCCCGTCGCAGCCAGTCGCTTCCAACGCCTCGCCGGATGGTCGCGCCCAGAACCGCCGCGTCGAAGTCGCGATCGCGCCGATCGAGCAGGGCTGAGTTCGCTTGAAAGTAGACGAGCCGGTCAGATCCGGCTCGTCAGCAGTTTCACGCCGGCAATGCTGTAGAAGACGGCCATGGTGCCTTCGATCCAGCGCCGCGCGGCCTTGTAGCCGCGAAGCGCGTGGCGGGTCGAAAACAGAACCGCATATCCGGTGAAGATGACCAGGCTCGAGCTCGAGCAGATGCCGACGATCAGCATGATCGCCGAAGGTGGTGCATCCGCGGGCAGGCCGAGCGAAATGATCGCCAGCCAGCCGAAGATTGCCTTCGGATTGGTGACGTGGATGGCATAGCCGCGCAGCCAGAGTTGCCTTGCCGTATAGGACGTCCTGCTCTCGCTCGATGCGGTCTCGATATCCGGGGTCCGCGCCGAGCGGTATGCCTTCCAGGCGAGATAGATCAGATAGAGCCCGCCGAGAACCTTCATGATTTCGAGCGCGATCGCGTAGCTGCGCAGGACTGCGGCGAGCCCTAGTGCGGCAGCGCAGGCCCAGGTCAGCGAGCCGCAGAAGACGCCCAGTGCCAGGATCACGCCGTTGCGACGGCCATGCGAAATCGCCATCCCGATAATGGCGAAATTGGCAGGTCCGGGGCTGAGGACGGCGATGAGATAGGCGAGATAGGCTGGCCAGATATAGGGCAGGTAGGCGAATACATCCGGCATACTTTACTCCTCGGGTCTGATCCGGGAGGCTTGCCGTTTTCCCGTCTCGTCAGTTCTGACGGCTGGCGATAAAGTGCGCCGTCTGCTGCAGAATAAATGCCTTTTCGCCGTAGGGCGCAAGCAGGTCGACGGCCTCTGCCGTCAGCGCATCGAGCTTCTCTTCCGCCCAGCCTGTGCCATGCATGGCAACCAGCGTGCCCTTGCCGCGGGCGGCATCCTTGCCGGTCGCCTTGCCCATGGTCTCGGCATCGGAGGTTATGTCGAGAAGATCGTCGGCAAGCTGGAAGGCAAGACCGATGACCTGGCCGAATTTTCTGAGGCGCTGACGGTGCTCCGCGTCTGCGCCAGCGATGATCGCACCTGCCTCGCAGGCGAACCGGATCAGTGCGCCGGTCTTCATCGCCTGCAGCGTGGTGATGCCTGCCTCATCCGGTGCCGATTTTTCGGCAGCTAGATCGAGCGCCTGGCCACCCACCATGCCGCCGGAACCGGCAGCACGGGCAAGGGCCAGAACAAGTTCCGTCTTCGCGCGGTCCGGCAATGCGGTCTCAGGTGCTGCGATAATGTCGAAGGCGTAGGTCAGCAGGCTGTCGCCGGCCAAGATCGCGGTCGCCTCGTCGAATGCCCTGTGTACCGTCGGCTGGCCACGGCGAAGGTCGTCGTCGTCCATGGCGGGAAGGTCGTCGTGGATCAGCGAATAACAGTGGAGACATTCGAGCGCCGCGCCGATGCGCAGGGCAGCCTGTTCGTTGCCATCAAGCAGAAGGGCACTTTCGCGCAGCAGAAACGGCCGCAACCGCTTCCCGCCATTGAGCGAGCCGTGGCGCATCGCGGCCATCAGATGGGCCGGGCGCGTGACCTCGTCGGGCAGCGTTTCGTCCGAAAGAAGCGACACAAGCAGCGCCTCGGTGGCGACTGCGCTGTCTTTCAACCGGCTTTCGAATGCAGGATCGGTCGTGTTCATGCCGGGCTGTTTGGCATGAGGCGACGATACAGGCAATGTCGATTTACCAGCATTGCCGAAGTTTCAGCCGGTGGACTGGCCTTCGAAAGCGCCACCGGCTATGAAACTTTAAACGGGCGGGTAGAAGCACCTTGGATATCGCACCTGAACAGCATGCCGAAGAAGACGAACCCGTGAGGCCCGCACGACGGTTTCGCCTGCCTAACACCACGTGGCTCCGGCGCGTCATCCTGTTCGTCATTGCGCTGGTGGTGCTGCCCTATCTTCTCATCCCGGTCTATGCGCTGCCATTCACGCGGCCGGTGTCCACCCTCATGCTGTCGGAACTGTTTCTTCTGCGCGGGTATGACCGCCAGTGGGTTGATATCGAGGACATCTCGCCCAATCTCGTGCGGGCCGTGATGATGTCGGAGGACGGCCAGTTCTGTTTCCACGGCGGCGTCGACTGGCGCCAGATGCGCGGCGTCGTGCAGGATGCACTGGACGGCGAGGCAACGCGTGGCGCGAGCACCATTCCGATGCAGACGGCCAAAAACTTGTTTTTATGGAACGGCCGCTCCTTCATCCGTAAAGGGCTGGAACTGCCGCTGGCGCTGGCTGAGGATTTCATTTGGCCGAAATGGCGGTTGATGGAAATCTATCTCAACGTCGCAGAATGGGGACCTGGTATCTACGGGGCTGAAGCGGCGGCGCAGTATCATTTCAAGGTGCCAGCCGCCAAGCTGAGTGCCCGTCAGGCCGCGTTGCTCGCCGTCGCACTTCCCAATCCGCATACGCGGGTCGCCAGCAAGCCCGGCCGCGGAATGCAGCGGCTGGCGGGTGTCGTGGAACGGCGCGCCCGCGCATCCAGCGATTACATCAAATGCATTTATGGGTGACGTCAAAACTAAGCGTTAAACGTCCCTCATGTCATCTGTCAGTATCGACGCTGGCGTAAGAGCGCGTCGAGCACGCTTTGTGAGTGCGTTTACGCAGAAAGTGGACCGCCGATGGATGCCAGACTGATTTCGCCCGATCTCCTCAAATACTCGGCGACGCACAATCCAAAACCGCCGCCGCGGCTCGGAACGCGTTACGGACGGCGAGGCGGCTTTCTGCCCGAGCCCGGCAACACGATCGTCTGCCATCTGGAAAAAGGATCGGCAACGCAGGCGCTGCTTGTGTCGGCACGCGCGCGCTATCTCGAGATGCCGGAAGCTGAGCGTTTTCTTTTCACGCCGATCACCAGCCTGCACATGACGCTGTTCCAGGGTGTCATCGAGCATCGCCGCAAGCCTCGCTTCTGGCCGGACGATATGCCGCTCGAAACGCCGATCGAGGACATGACGGAAATCATGGCGGCTCGGCTCGAAGGTTTCTCGACGCTGGATCCGTTCCAGGTCACCGTGAAAAGCGCCAAGCCGTCGGGTCTCGTGGTCGAGGGGAGGTCCGAGAATGATTGCAGGGCGATGAAGGCCTGGCGCGATGCGCTGGCGCGGCTCCTCGGTTATCGCCATCCGGATCACGACGACTATGCGTTTCACATTACCTTTGCCTATGTGATCGAGCGCCTGTCGGATGCAGCGCTGCCGGCCTGGCAGGCGATGCTCGACGAGGTGACTGCTGAGATCAAGCGCGCGGTTCCTGTTCTGGAATTGCGGCCGCCGGCATTCTGCTCGTTCGAGGACATGAACCATTTCCACGAACTGATGATTTTCGATTCCGAGACCTGATGGAAATTGCGCCGATGGAAAAACTCGTCCTCTATATCGCAAATAAGAACTATTCGTCCTGGTCCTTCCGGCCCTGGATTGCGCTGACCGCTGCCGGCGTTCCTTTCGAGGAAGTGCTAATCCCGTTCGATTATCCGGCAGGCAATCCACGCTACAAGACGATCTCGCCCAATGCCCAGGTGCCGGTTCTGCATCATGGCGACGTGCGCGTCTGGCAGTCGCTGTCGATCATCGAATACGCAGCCGAGCTGTTTCCGGAAAGCGGGATCTGGCCGACGTCAGCTGCGGATCGTGCCGTCGCTCGCTCCATCTCGATGGAGATGCTGTCTGGCTTTCGGGCGCTGCGCAATGCCTGCCCGATGAATTTTCGCCGGCCGAAGCGCCGCATCGATCTCCCCGACGGGGTGATGGACGACGTCGCGCGGATCGAAACCATCTGGCGGGAACTGCGGGCAAAATCCGGCGGTCCGTTCCTGTTTGGCGACTTTACCGCAGCGGACGCGATGTTCGCGCCGGTCGTCAATCGCGTTGCGGTCTATGATCTGGTAGACGACGCCGACACGCTTGCGTATATGGAAGCCATGACGTCGCATCCGGCCTGGGTTTCATGGCAGGAAGCGGCCCTTCAGGAGACAGCAATCGTCGAAGAAGACGAGGCCTGAGGTGTTTCGGCGTGGTTTGCGAAAAAATCCCGCCAATATCCCTGCAGGGACTGGTCAAGTACCCGGTTGGCATGTATAAGCGCGCCAAATTTCCGAGATCGAGACATGGAATGTTCGGCCTCAGTTCCGGCCGGAAATCCCTGTTTTGCACGAAGTGGAGTAACGAAAATGGCTGTACCTAAAAGAAAAACGAGCCCGTCGAAGCGCGGTATGCGCCGCTCTGCTGACGCTCTCAAGACCCCGACATTTGTCGAGGACAAGAACTCCGGCGAACTGCGCCGTCCGCACCATATCGATCTCAAGACCGGTATGTACCGCGGCCGTCAGGTTCTGACGCCGAAGGAAAGCGCATAAGCTTTTCTGATGATTGCTTGAAAGGCCGGCTTTGCCGGCCTTTTTTGTTGCGCGCTCGGTAAGGCGCGTTTCTTCCCGCAGCAGGTGCCGTTCAGGTGCTCATGCTGTCGAGACGACCCTGAAGCGCGCGGAGCTGCTCCTTCAGTTCGTCGATGTCCTTGGCTTCCGCCTTCTTGCCCGATGGTGGGGCGGACTGGTGCGGCGTCGCGGCACCGGCAAAGGGCGCGAACATCTGCATGGCCTGACGGAACATGTCCGTATTGCGCCGCACCTGTTCTTCCATCATCTGCATCGGAAGGTGCAGGTTCTTGGCGATCGGCGTGTCGCCAAACGCACTCGTCATCTGCTCGCGCATCTGCACCTGCTGGTCCGTAAACGTCTTCATCGAGTGTTCGAGGAAGGTCGGCACCACCATCTGCATCTGGTCGCCGTAGTAGGAAATCAGCTGTCGCAAGAAGGACACCGGCAGAAGCGTGTTTCCCGTCTTGGACTCCTGCTCGAAAATGATCTGGGTCAGAACCGAGTGCGTGATGTCCTCGCCCGTCTTGGCATCCTGAACCGTAAATACCTCGCCCTTCTTGACCATTTTCGCCAAGTCTTCGAGCGTCACGTATGTGCTTGTTCCGGTGTTGTAGAGACGCCGGTTAGCGTATTTCTTGATCGTCACGTCACCTTCGGTCTTTGCCATGATTTCCCTCCACTTCGCCATTCGCGCGATTATTAGTGCTTGGCATCTTCTCCCGCCTCGAATGTAAGCTTAAATTGGCGCAACTGACAATCGATTTGTGCGCCGCGATGGATCACCATGCTGCGCAGCAAATCGATGAAAAACCGGGTGTTTCGGGCGAAAACCGGGCGTTTGACAGGGCGCTCAGGCTTTGCCAGTCTCGGTGCCAAGAAACGGAAAGAGGAGACATCATGTCCAATCCATCCATCGTTATCGCAGCCGCAGCAAGAACGGCCGTCGGCTCCTTCAACGGCGCATTTGCAAACGTGCCCGCACACGAACTTGGCGGCTCGGTAATCAAGGAGGTGCTGGCGCGCGGTGGCGTGGAGGCGGGGGAAGTGGACGAAGTCATCATGGGGCAGGTCCTGCCTGCCGGCGAGGGACAGAACCCCGCCCGCCAGGCAGCGATGAAGGCCGGGGTGCCGCAGGAGGCGACGGCCTGGGGCGTCAACCAGCTCTGCGGTTCCGGTCTTCGTGCGGTCGCACTGGGCATGCAGCAGATCGCGCTCGGCGACGCCAAAATCATCGTCGCGGGAGGCCAGGAATCCATGTCGATGGCCCCGCATTGCGCACATCTGCGCGGCGGCGTGAAGATGGGTGATTTCAAGATGATCGATACGATGATCAAGGATGGCCTGACCGACGCGTTCTACGGCTATCACATGGGCATCACCGCTGAAAACATCGCCCGACAGTGGCAGTTGTCGCGCGAGGAACAGGATCAGTTCGCGGTGTCCTCGCAAAACAAAGCGGAGGCAGCGCAGGTTGCTGGCCGCTTCAGGGACGAGATCGTTCCCTTCCTGATCCAGACCCGCAAGGGCGAGTTGCGCGTCGAGAACGACGAATACATCCGTGCCGGTGCGACTTTGGAGGGGATGGCGACGCTTCGGCCGGCCTTCGACAAGGAAGGCACAGTGACTGCCGCCAACGCATCCGGCCTTAACGATGGCGCCGCCGCAGCGTTGCTGATGACGGAGGAAGAAGCCGGTCGTCGTGGCATTGCGCCGCTCGCGCGCATCGTCTCCTGGGCCACCGCCGGCGTCGATCCGCAGATCATGGGAACCGGCCCCATCCCGGCTTCGCGTCGCGCGCTGGAAAAAGCCGGTTGGAAAATCGGCGATGTGGATCTGATCGAAGCGAATGAGGCGTTTGCCGCACAGTCCTGCGCGGTCACGCGGGATCTGGGCCTCGATCCGTCGCTCGTCAACGTCAACGGCGGAGCGATCGCCATCGGTCACCCGATCGGTGCGTCGGGTGCGCGAATTCTCAATACGCTGCTGTTCGAAATGAAGCGCCGTGGCGCGAAAAAGGGGCTTGCGACGCTCTGCATCGGGGGCGGTATGGGCGTCGCCATGTGTCTGGAAGCGCTCTAGCACTGGGTGGCAGCTGCCCACGTTATCGGCGTGAGCAGCTCCGTTACGCTGACGGCGGCGACGGTATGAAAGGAAGTTTACATGGCGCGTATCGCGTTGATTTCAGGAGGCACGCGCGGCATCGGGGCTGCGATCAGCACTGCCATGAAAGCGGCAGGCTATTCGGTCGCCGCAAATTTTGCGGGCAATACCGATAAAGCCGCTGAGTTTCACGCGGCGACGGGCATTCCGGTGTTCCAGTGGGACGTGTCGGATTACGATGCCTGCGTGAAGGGCATCGCTGAAGTCGAAACGCAGCTCGGGCCTGTCGACGTCCTCGTCAACAATGCCGGCATCACCCGAGACGGCATGTTTCACAAGATCACGCCACAGCAGTGGAAGGAGGTCATTGATACCAACCTTTCCGGCCTTTTCAACATGACCCATCCGGTGTGGCCCGGCATGCGCGAGCGCGGCTTCGGCCGCATCATCAACATCTCCTCGATCAATGGCCAGAGGGGCCAGATGGGGCAGGTGAACTATTCTGCCGCCAAGGCTGGCGATCTCGGCTTCACCAAGGCACTGGCTCAAGAGGGGGCCTCGAAGAACATCACCGTCAATGCGATCTGCCCCGGCTATATCGGAACCGACATGGTGCGTGCCATCCCGCAAAAGGTGATGGATGAAAAGATCATCCCGCAGATACCTGTCGGACGGTTGGGCGAACCGGAAGAAATCGCCCGCTGCGTGCTGTTTCTGGCCTCTGAAGAAGCCGGATTCATTACCGGGTCTACGCTCAGCGCAAATGGCGGTCAGTATTTCGCCGGGTAAGCGGATACAAAAAAACCGGCGCACATGGGACGCCGGTTTCTATTCTGCGACTAAACGCAGGACTTAGCGGCAACGCGCTTCGTATGTACGGCCATAACGGTCGCGATAGACGCAGTAACCGTTGCGCTTCTGCGATTCGCCGATAGCAGCGCCAACCAGACCGCCGCCGACAGCGCCGACTGCAGCGCCACCCCAGCTGTTGGTCACAGCGCCACCGATAACGGCGCCCGAAGCAGCACCGATTGCAGTGCCCTTTTCAGTGGATGTGCAGGATGCCAGCATTCCGACGAGAGCGCCGACGAGCAAAACTTTTTTCATGTCACTTTCCTTCCCTTGGTAACGTGCGGCTTCGCCGCTTTTAGATCCTGCCCATCAGCAGGAGGATGATGATAATCAGCACAACGAGGCCGAGACCGCCGGACGGACCATAACCCCAGTTCCGGCTGTGCCCCCAATTCGGCAGCGCGCCGATCAAAAGCAAAATCAGTACGATAAGAAGGATGGTTCCGAGCATAGGCTTGTACTCCGCTGACCTACCGGCTCGACATGTCCGGTTGGGATTGCCGAGAAAACGTAGCATGGGAACTTTTGTTCCACTCACCACTAGCTCGCCCGTGAAGTGTGGTTAACGGGTTACACTTTCGCCATGCGTCGGAAAGCCGGGTAATGTTCGAAACAGATCGAGAACGCTCCGGAATCCGCAATCGTCGCCGATTCGTTCACGTTTGTTCGAACGAAACTGGCTTGCGTATCGTACGCATATTGATCCTGGAAATCGTGGTCTCGCCTTGTCGAGGATAACATATCAGCTTGCGTTTATCGTCGAGCATGGCCATCTGATAATGCGATTGCGTTTCCGTGGAGGATCGCATCGGCGGATAAGCAGGAACTGGCTTTGCATTCTCAGCCCATGATTCTCAGCGGCCGCGGCGTCACGGCCGTGCTAGGCCCCACCAATACCGGCAAGACCCATTATGCCATCGAGCGCATGGTTGCGCACGGTTCCGGCGTGATCGGTCTGCCCCTTCGCCTGCTTGCACGCGAGGTCTATACGCGTGTCGTGGAGAAGGTCGGTTATCACAATGTCGCGCTGATCACGGGCGAGGAAAAGATCACGCCGCATATGGCGCGCTTTTCCGTCTGCACCGTCGAGGCGATGCCGCGCGAGACAAAGGCCGCCTTCGTCGCCATCGACGAGGTACAGCTGGCCGGCGATCTCGAGCGCGGGCACATCTTCACCGACCGCATCCTGCATCTTCGCGGACGCGAGGAGACGTTGCTGCTGGGCGCCGGCACCATGCGGCCGATCCTCGAACGGCTGCTTCCCGGGATCACCGTGGTCGAACGGCCGCGCCTCTCGCAGTTGTTTTATGCCGGCCAGAAAAAGATCACCCGCCTGCCGCAGCGTTCCGCCATTGTCGCCTTCTCCGCTGAAGAGGTCTATGCGATCGCAGAACTGATCCGCCGCCAGCGCGGCGGTGCGGCCGTGGTGCTTGGCGCCTTGAGCCCGCGGACCCGCAATGCACAGGTCGCTCTCTATCAGGAAGGCGATGTGGAATATCTGGTCGCAACCGATGCGATCGGCATGGGCCTCAATCTCGATGTGGATCACGTTGCCTTCGCTCAGGACCGCAAGTTCGACGGCTATCAGTTCCGCAATCTCAATCCGTCCGAACTGGCGCAGATTGCCGGGCGTGCCGGCCGCCATGTGCGCGACGGAACCTTCGGCGTGACCGGACAGGTCCAGCCTTTCGACGACGAACTGGTCGAGCGGATCGAAGGTCATCATTTCGAGCCGGTGAAAGTGCTGCAGTGGCGCACGAAAAGCGTCGACTATTCCTCGCTTGCCGCTCTGCGCGCCAGTCTCGACCGGCCGCCGACCGTGGCGGGTCTTGCCCGCGCGCTGCCGGCAATCGATATCCAGGCGCTCGACTATCTGTCGCGCTACTCAGAAATCCGCGATACGGCGACAACGCCGGAGCGGGTGGAAAAATTGTGGGAGGCCTGCGCTCTGCCGGACTATCGGCGGATTGCCCCTGCGCAACACGCAGACCTCATTTCGACTCTTTTCTCGGATCTTGTGCGCTTCGGCACGGTGAACGAGCAATTCATGGCAGAACAGGTTCGCCGGGCCGACCGGACCGACGGAGAAATCGACACCCTGTCGGCCCGAATCGCGCAGATTCGTACCTGGACCTATGTTTCGAACCGGCCTGGCTGGCTTGCCGATCCGACACACTGGCAAGAAAAGACACGGGAAATCGAGGATAGGTTGTCGGACGCGTTACATGAACGGTTGACGAAACGCTTTGTTGATCGCAGGACATCTGTGCTCATGAAGCGCCTAAGAGAGAATGCGATGCTGGAAGCTGAAATCAGTGTGAATGGGGATGTCTTCGTCGAAGGCCATCATGTGGGGCAATTGGCTGGATTCCGATTCACGCCTATAGCCGGCACGGAGGGTCCCGATGCGAAGGCCGTCCAGGGTGCCGCGCAAAAGGCGCTTGCGCTGGAGTTCGAGGCACGCGCCGCGCGGCTTTATGCATCCGGCAACAACGACCTTGCTGTCGGCTCGGACGGTTCCGTGCGCTGGCTCGGCGAACCTGTCGGCCGGCTTGCGTCAAGCGACCATATCATGCGCCCGCGCCTGATCCTGCTTGCCGACGAGCAGTTGACCGGCAATGCCCGCGAACACGTCGTTGCGCGCATCGAGCGTTTCGTGAACCATCACATTGCGACCGTGCTGAAGCCGCTGGACGATCTGTCGCGCGCTGAAGACCTGCAGGGTCTCGCCAAGGGCCTGGCCTTCCAGCTGGTCGAAAACCTCGGCGTCATGTTCCGGCGCGATGTTGCCGAAGACGTGAAGACGCTCGATCAGGATGCGCGCGCTTCGATGCGCCGCTACGGCATCCGCTTCGGCGCCTACCATGTGTTCATGCCGGCACTGCTGAAGCCTGCTCCGGCCGAGCTTATCACGCTTCTCTGGGCGCTGAAGAACGACGGCATCGACAAGCCGGGTTACGGCGATCTTATTCCGGCGCTTGCTGCCGGCCGCACATCGGTCGTCGCGGATCCTGCTTTCGAGCGTACCTTCTACAAGCTCGCCGGTTTCCGCTTCCTCGGCAAGCGTGCCGTTCGTATCGACATTCTCGAGCGTCTGGCCGATCTCATCCGTCCGCTGCTGCAGTGGAAGCCGGGCTCCAGCCCGCGTCCGGAAGGCGCCTATGACGGTCGCCGCTTCGTGACGACGACAGCCATGCTGTCGATCCTCGGCGCAACGCCTGACGATATGGAAGAAATTCTGAAAGGCCTCGGCTATCGCGCCGATGCCGTGAAGCCTGAAGAGGCGCAGGCATTCCTGGCTGGCCAAGAGCCAGCTGCGGCTGCCCCTGCCACGCCAACGGCTGCAGCAGACGAGGCCGCACCGACTGCCGAAGGCGATCAGGTCGAAGCAACTGAAGCAACCGAAGCTTCCACTGAGGTTGTGGCGCCTGCTGAGGCTGCTGCTCCTGCAGAAGACGCTGCGAGTGAAGAAGCTGCGGCGCCTGACGTCGCCGCTTCCATGGAAGCTGAAACCGTTGAGGCACCTGCAACGGCCGAGCCGGACGCTCAGGCCGAGACAGCCGCCTCGACTCAATCTGCCGCTGCCGTTGAACCCGAAGAAGCAAAGCCTGTTCTCCTGTGGCGCCCGGGTGGCGGTCGCGAGAACAGCCAGCGCCAGGGTGGTCGGCCACAGCAGGGTGATCGCCGTGGTAACGGCCAGGGTCAGCGCAATGCCGGTGCTGCCTCAGCAGGCCGCACCCAGGAAGCCCGCCCCCAGGGCGAAGCCGCTCCCAAGGAAGGCCGTCGCGATGGTCGTCGGGATGGCGAGCGCCGTGACGGTGGTCGTCCGAACCGCGACAACAACAACCGTCGGCCTGAAAACCGGGGCGATCGTCCCGAGCGCGGAGATCGTAACGATCGTCCGGACCGTAACAAGGGACCGCAGCCCGCTCGCTTTGAGGCCAAGCCACCGCGCAAGGAAAAGCCGATCGATCCGGATTCGCCCTTTGCCAAGCTTGCTGCTCTCAAGGAGCAGATGAAGAAGTAGGCGAATGGTTGAAAAAGAGCTGCATGCAGGTTCGCGACAGCGCATCGACAAGTGGCTCTTTTTCGCGCGCATGGCAAAGTCACGCTCCATCGCGCAGTCGCTGATCCAGTCCAACTGCATCCGCATAAACGGCGCGCTGGTTTCTCAACCGAGCTATCAGGTCAAGACCGGGGACCGCCTCGACATCAAGCTGGAACGGCGCGATGTGGTTCTGGTCGTCAAGTCCGGTGGTGATCGGCGGGGTCCATTCGAAGAGGCGCGGCTTCTCTACGAAGATCTGACGCCGCCTCCGGAGGAACGCCAGAAGTTGACGGCGTTCGAGCAGGCGCAACGCCTGCCGGGCTCCGGGCGTCCGACGAAGAAGGAAAGGCGTGAGACCGAACGCCTGTTTCCCGAAGCGGGCGAAAACTAGGTTTAGAAAATCCGCCCCCAAGACCCGGTTTTTACGCACGGTTTATTCTTGCGCAGTTGCAGCAAAGGCATTAGGTGACACTCGAAAAGCATGACTTCCTTGAGTGCTGAAGTCTGCCGGCTTTTCGCCTGCCGCACCTTTCGTCGGCAGCGTGCCGCAATCTGCGATATTCGGAGTTTCGCATGACATTCGTCGTGACAGACAATTGCATCCGCTGCAAATACACAGACTGTGTCGAAGTGTGCCCGGTCGATTGCTTCTACGAAGGTGAGAACTTTCTGGTCATTCACCCGGACGAATGCATCGATTGCGGCGTCTGCGAGCCTGAATGTCCGGCTGAGGCCATCAAGCCTGACACGGAACCAGGTCTCGACAAGTGGCTGAAGGTGAACTCCGACTTCGCGCAGATCTGGCCGAACATTACCGTGAAGCGGGATCCGCTTCCGGAGGCCAAGGAAATGGACGGCGAAGAAGGCAAGTATGAAAAGTACTTCTCGGCGGAGCCAGGTTCCGGCGATTAAACCTGGATGGTGACGGTGCGCCCGTCACCCGCTCGAATCAGCTGTCTTTTGGTTGGGCACTGTCCGACTGTCACGCGGCTTGCAAGAATAAAAGCAAATTATTGATTTCCGCACTTTTTTGTGGTAGAGCTTACTCACTGTTCCACAAGGTGGCACTCGCGTGCCCGAAAAACATCACGAAAGAAACAGATCGCTCCCCGCGTTCCCCGTGACATTGCAACACTTTGATGTTGTCGTCGCCGTTTCGCGAGTTGGTCTGTTTTTGCGCGCGTTGTCGGATCAGTATGGAGTGACCCGACGGTTTCCCCCGTCTCATCCGGGCCTGACAGACCCGGTTTCCCCAGACCCGATAAAACGGGTGAGTCAAAGGGAGTTTGTGAATCGAATGACGACCCAACTGAAAAAGAATTCTCCCGCACGCCAGGGCTTTAGAACTGGTGAATCGATTGTTTATCCTGCGCATGGCGTCGGCACGATCACCTCTATCGAAGAACAGGAAGTCGCGGGCATGAAGCTCGAGCTTTTCGTGATCGATTTTGAAAAGGACAAAATGCGCCTGAAGGTTCCGGTCGCCAAGGCCTTGAGCATCGGCATGCGCAAGCTCTCCGAGACGGATTTCGTCGAACGTGCATTGAAGGTGGTTCAGGGCAAGGCCCGCGTGAAGCGCACGATGTGGTCGCGTCGCGCACAGGAATATGATGCCAAGATCAATTCCGGTGATCTGATTTCCATTGCAGAAGTGGTGCGCGATCTTTTCCGCGCCGAAAACCAGCCCGAGCAGTCTTATTCCGAGCGTCAGCTGTATGAAGCGGCGCTGGATCGCATGGCGCGCGAAATTGCCGCCGTCAACAAGATGTCCGATACGGAAGCTGTTCGCCTGATCGAGGTCAACCTTGCCAAGGGTCCCAAGCGCGGCAAGACAGTCGAGGAAGATGAAGCTCAGGAAGAAGAAGCAGCCTGATTTTGTCTCTGAAAGACAACACCAAAAACCCGGCCTAGTGCCGGGTTTTTTGTTGGAACCTTTACAACACAAGCGCGTTAACCCGCCGGAACGGCGAATTTAATGCTGCATCGTGCTGCGTGTTCTCCGTCCTGACCAATAGCGGGGCGATTGCCTAACCGGTCCAAGACCTCCGCGAGACACTTGAGGGACATCGGCAGAAATTCGCAAAAATCAAGGCTGGAATATCGGTAATCCCGCAATTCAGCGTTTTTTTTGGTTCTGCCCTTTGTCGATCACGGCACCACGGAGAACACTATGACAGCCATGTCCGCAGAACGCACAATGATCAAGATAGCGATGTCGGCTCCGTATCTCGCCCGCGAGGAAGAGCGTGATCTGGCAATCCGTTGGAAAGACCGCCAGGATCAGGGCGCTCGAAACCAGATTGCACTCGCCCACATGCGTCTCGTCATCGCGATGGCGTCGAAATTCCGTGGGTTCGGTCTACCCATGAGCGATCTCGTTCAGGAAGGTTATGTGGGATTGCTCGAGGCTGCGGCAAGGTTCGAACCGGCCCGCGATGTCCGCTTTTCCACATACGCCAGCTGGTGGATCCGTGCCTCCATGCAGGACTATATCCTGCGCAACTGGTCGATCGTTCGCGGTGGTACGAGTTCAGCCCAGAAGGCGCTGTTCTTCAATCTGCGCCGCCTGCGCGCAAAACTTGCCCGCGGCGACTCCAACCTCACGGCTCAGGCCATCCATGAGGAAATTGCCGTCGCACTCGGCGTCAGCGTTTCCGACGTGCAGACCATGGATGCCCGCCTCTCCGGCAATGACTCGTCGCTTCAGGCTCCAACGATTTCCGGTGATGCCGACAGTGGCGAACGCCTCGACATGCTGGCCAGCGGCGAACCACTGCCGGACGAACAGGTCTCCGGCATGATCGATGGCGAGCGTCGGCTGAAATGGCTGCAGGGTGCTCTCACCAAGCTCAACGACCGCGAAAAGATGATCATCCGCGCCCGCAGGCTGACGGATGACGGTGCGACGCTGGAAGCGCTGGGTGCCAAGCTCGGAATTTCCAAGGAGCGTGTGCGGCAGATCGAAAGCCGCGCGATCGAGAAGCTGAAGTCGGCACTTGTCACCGCAAATCCGCAGATGGCGCTTGTGTCCTAAACACACTGTGCCCGCGCCGCTCTGGCGGTCGCGACATCTCGATACGATGCTTCAAAGCGCGCAGGCCCTTGAGACGGCCTCCGCGCTTTGAAGCTTTTATACAAGCCTCATTCGGAAATGATTTTGACCTTTTGGCCCGGTGACAATGTCGCGCCGACCGGAATGGCGTTGATCAGCTTGAACAGGTCCAGCTTGCGGTCGGTGCCCATCATCCGGCTTGACAGCGATGCCATCGTATCTTGCGGCCCGACGCTCACGACGCGGACGCGGAGCGGCTTCAGCGACGCGATTTCAGGCTGTGTCATGCGGCGGAAGCTGTTGCGCAGGATTTGCGCGGTCGTGTCGAGCGCGGGACTGCCCTTCGGAACCGCCGTCAGGAACCGGAAGATCTGATCATTGACCTTGATCACGGTCACATCGAAATCCCAGCGTTCGGCAGAGGCGCGTGCGGTTGCGGCCGGCAGGCCGTTGACGGTTGTTTCCCGCACGGTTTCCGGCTGAAGGCCGGCTACCCAGCCACTGGTCAGGTAATTCGGCAGGCTGCTGGTGTCGCCAGCGGCGACGCCGTCGAAACGGATCGCGGTCTCGCCTGGTCCCGTCGCCAACACGGCTTCGACCTTGTTGTCGATGCGGAAGTCCGGCGGAACGTCGAAGCGTATTCCAAGGCCCCCGTGCAGGAAGGTCTGGCCTCGGACATAACCCTCCTGGGGGCTGTCGCCATAAAGAAGACCGTCGATGCCGGCGAGGAAATAGTCGCGACCCTTGTCGCCGACGCCTTCCTGGCCGAAGTTGCGGGCATGCCTGCGGGCCAGGTCGACGCGCTGGGCGGAATTAGGGTGGCTGGACAGGAAGTCCAGGCTCTGGTCGCTGTCGGGATCGACAGCCGAGTAGCGCGCATAGGCCGCCATCGAATCGAGGAAGCGCGCAGCGGCGTAAGGGTCGTAGCCAGCTTCGCCCAGCATCCGCACACCGATCACGTCCGCCTGCAGTTCCTGTTGGCGGGAGAAAGCAGCGAGCCTCAGCTTGCCGCGGGCAAGCGCCTGCTTGCCGGCGATGTCGCTCGATAGAACTTCGGCAACCACCCGGCTGGCGATGACTTCGGCTTCTTCGCGCCGCTGGCGTTCGATGCCGTGGTTGGCGGTGACGTGGCCCATCTCGTGCGACAGCACGGCCGCGACTTCCGAAGCGTCGTTGGCGAGCGCCAGCAATCCGCGGGTGACATAGAGATAGCCACCGGGCAGGGCGAAGGCGTTGATCGCCGGGGAATTGAGGATAGTGATCCGGAAGGACTGCGTCGGATTTTCCGAAACGGCGGTCAGGGCGCCGGCAATCCGGGCGACCAGCCGTTCGGTCTTGGCGTCACGATATTCGCCGCCGTAGCTTGCCACGATGCGGGGATGCTCGCGCGCACCCATCTGCGCCCGCGGATCGTTCTTTTGAACTTCGTCGACGATCTGCGGCGAGTCCGATGGCGAGACGTTCGGCGTGTAGGCCTGATCGAACACGGATTGGCAGCCTGCGAGTGCTGCACTTGCGAGCAACACGACGGCAAAGCGTCTCCAACGGCGCGGTGCGCTGGTCTGCCCGGTCCTGCCGGGTGTCGCGTCCTCGCGTGTTTTGATCCGTGTCTTCTGCACCGTCAGTCCTGTTCACCTTCGCTTCGTACCGATTTTCGCATCGCATGCACAGATAAAAGAGATAGGTTCAGCCGGCGCGTTTGCAATTGACTTCTGATAAACCAAGGCGATGACATCGCCGCAAGACCAAATTGTGGCACTGCGATAACGTTGGTTTTCGCCTGTCTCTATTCGTGACGACGCTCCGTCGACTGGCCTCTAGCGGGCGTAAGGAATAGCCGTGTTTGCGGCGGAGTTGACGATGGTGCCATCGTCGACAGCGACCACCACGTCAGCAAGCTTTTGAACCTCGGCGCGGTCGTGGCTGACGATCACCACCGTATTGCCGGTTTCGCGGTGCAGGTCCAGAAGCAGCGACGCCATCGAAGACCTGAGTTCGGGATCAAGCGCCGCAAACGGCTCGTCCATCAGCAAAACGGGTCTCTTTCGCACCAGTACCCGCGCGAAGGCCGCGCGTTGCCGCTCGCCACCGGACAGCGTTCCCGGTTTGCGCGTCTCGAAGCCGGCAAGCCCGACGCGGTCGAGTGATTGCGATATCCTCATCCTGTCCTCACGCGAAAGCCTCAGGGACGGATCGACGCCCAGGCCGATATTGGTGAAGAGATCGAGATGGGCGAACAGGTTGTTGTCCTGGAATACCAGGGAGATCGGCCGCTTTGAGGGGTGCGCGTGGGTCACGTCCTCGCCGGCGATCAGGATGTGGCCCGACTCCGGTATCTCGAAACCTGCGATGAGGTTCAAGAGAGTCGATTTTCCTGAGCCCGACGGGCCGGTCACGGCGGTAATCGCGCCGTCGGTCATCGCTATATCGAAGCTGAACCGTTTGGTGCCGAGTTGCAGCGCAGTCTTTTCCAGGCGGATGCTGTCAGCCATCGTATTCCCTTCGGCGGCTCAGACTTCCGAGGATCGTGAGCGCCAGACATATCATCCCGAGAAGCAAGGCAAGCCCATCGGCGTCGTTGGTTCGGTAGCTGGAGAGCCTGCTGTAGACGAGCCAGGGCAGAGTCGTCAGTTCCGTGGAGCCGAACAGGGCGACGGCTCCGAGATCGCCGAGCGAAAGCGCCATGGCAAAGGAGAGTGCCGTCAGGACAGGGCCGATCAGGAAGGGCAGGTCGATCCGCCGCAGCCTCGAAAAGCCTGTTACGCCAAGGCTCGCTGTCAGCCGTGCCGTCTGCCGCCGATGATCCTCGATTGCCGGTTCCAGCACCCGCATCACGAAGGGCAGCGCCATCAGCATGTTGATCGCCGCGACCAGTGCTGGGGCAAAACGCGAGACATCTCCGAACGGGCGAAGCAGCAGGAACCAGCCTGTCCCGATCACGACCGGCGGCACCAGGAGCACCAGCGACGACGTAGCACCCAGCATCGCCGCCAGTCCGCGCGCCGGGATACCGGGGTGGCGGAGATCTCTGATGGCAATGCGCGCATGAATGATCGCCAATGCGACGCTGACGGCCAGAAGGCCGGACAAGAGCGCGATCGACAGGCTTGTATAGGCCGCGTTGAGGAAGGCGGGGCTGGAGGCCAGTCGCCAGAGATCGGCCTTAAGGCCGGCAATAAAGATCGAGGCGAGCGGCAGGATGAGAAACAGAGTTGCTGCGAGGATGGTTGAGCCGTCCCAAGCCCTAGCGCCCCATGTCCGTCCATCGAAGCGGCGGGTCGCGCGGCCGGCAGTGACATGCGAGCCGTCGGGGGCGGGGAGAAACGCGAGTGCCGCGAGGATCAGCCCCGTCACAGCGATCTGCAGCACCGCCAGTCCGATGGCGCGGGGCGGATCGAAGTCGAAGCGCAGCGACTGGTAGATCGCCACTTCCAGCGTCGTCGCCGCCGGCCCGCCGCCCAGGATCAGGACCAGCGTGAAACTGGTGGCGCAGAGCATGAAGATCAGCCCGGCAATGCCCGGCGCGACCCGGATCAGGGCCGGCCCCTCGATGAAGCGGAAGATCGACAGGGGCTTCATGCCGAGGCTGGACGAGAGTGGCCAGTATTCCGCCGGCTGCCGCTCGAGCGCCACGAGAAACAGCCGGGCGGCCAGCGGCAGGTTGAAGAAGACGTGCGCCAGAAGAATGCCGGTCAGCCCGTAAATGCTGATCGGCTGCTCCAGTCCCAATGTCGATAGGAGGCCGTTCACCGCGCCCTGGCGGCCCCAGATGCCGATCAGACCCAGCGCACCGATCAGAACCGGCAGGCCCATCGGCAGCGCCATCAGCCGCACGATCCAGACACGGCCCATGAAATTCGGTCGTCTTGCCAAAGCAAGTGCGACGGGCAGTGCCAGGCATACGGAGAACAGGGTCGAGAGCGCCGCTTGCCACAGCGTGAACTGCAGGATGCGGCCGGTATAGGCCGAGAACAATCGCCCCTGCGTTTCAGGGGCGTCCCAGGACAGCAGGGCCGAGACCGCGATGCCGACGAAAAGCGCGATCGCGCCGAGGCTCAGCACCCCGCCGGAAATCCCTCGTCTTCGCTCGGCAGCGGTCAGCAGCATACCCGGTTCAGCCGATCAGTTCATGCTCATGGCGTTGAGCCATTCGTCGATCCATGCCTGGCGGTTCTTCGCGACTTCGTCAGATCCCATCAGGAATGTCTTTTCCGGCTGAACCAACTTGCCGAAAGCGTCTGGCAGCGGTTGCGACGTCTTCGTCACCGGCATCATCCAGTTGGTGGTAGGGATCACATCCTGGAAGCCCTGCGACACCATGAACTTCAGGAAGTCACGGGCGAGATCCTTGTCACGGGCGCCCTTCAGCATGCCGGCCACTTCGATCTGAACGTAATGTCCCTCGGAAAAAGCAGCCGCCTGGTAACGGTTCTCGTTCTCCTCCACCATGTGGTAGGCAGGCGAGGTCGTATAGGACAGCACCATCGGCACTTCGCCCTTGGTAAACAGGCCGTAGGCTTCAGACCAGCCGGGGGTGACGGTCAGGATGCGGCCCTTCAGCTTTGCCCAGGCTTCCGGCGCCTTGTCGCCATAGACGGATTTCATCCACAAAAGCAGGCCGAGGCCGGGTGTCGAGGTGCGCGGATCTTCGATCGCGATCTTCTGCGACGGATCGCCTTCCACCAGTTCCTTCAGGCTCTTCGGCGGGTTCGTGATGGTCTTCGTGTCGTAGACGACGGCGAAATGACCGTAGTCATAGGGCAGGAACGTATCATCGGCGTAATTGCCGGGAACGCTGATGCCGCCATTCCCGGACGATGCCTGCAGTCCATGCGGTTCGAACAGGCCGGTGGCCTTGGCCTCGGAAATCAGGTTGGTGTCGAGCCCGAGCGCGATATCGGCCTTGGTCGTCTCACCCTCCAGCTTCAGCCGGGTCAGAAGTGCGACGCCATCGGCGACAGCCACGAATTCGACCTTGCAGGCGCAGGTCTTTTCGAAAGCCGCCTTCACCTTGGGGCCGGGGCCCCAGTCGGCGGTGAAGCTTTCATAGGTGTAGATGGTCAGCACCTTGTCCTCGGCCCTTGCGGCCGGTGACAGGATGATGGTGGCCGCAGCCACGGTGAGCGATAGCAAGAGTTTGCGCATCAACGCCTCCTTCAAAATCAATCTACAAGGGGAATAGGCGCTGATCGTGAGCCGTCTAATCCCTCCGCCGGTGTTAGCCGGATCAGGTTCCGCGGGTTGGCTGAAAGCCTCTCAGCCGCACGTTACCGCGCAGCACCCCGTTAGAGCGGGAGTAGATGTAACGGTGAAGGAATTGTCTGGCAAGTGGTGTCGAACCGCTGCCGTCTTGCGTTCAGGGCCAAGGACCGAGGGGCATCGTGCGATAGCAGTCTCGATAGAAAGAAAGCCGCCCGGCGTGCCGGACGGCTTTCTTGCTAGTAGTTCTTTGGCAACAAGGTTCACGCGTTGAGCGCGTAGCCTGACTGGGAGTCGTTGCGGAATATCTTGAGGTCACGCGGCACGATCGCCATGCCGCCGAGACGGTTGGCGATAGCATAGTCGATTGTCTGCTCCACCACATGCGGCATGACAGGCTTGGTCAGAACGCCGAGCGATCCCTCGACGCCGTCTTTCACGTCTTCCGGATTGGCCGTCATGAAGATGACCGTCAGGCCGTATTCGGCAGCGAGTTCGCGTCCGATTTCCGGACCGGTCCGGCCGTCGGAGAGATTGACGTCGACCAGCGCTATATCGGCGTATGCACCGAGCGACAGGGCGTGCTTGCGGGCGCTGGCAAAGCCTGCAACCTTGAGACCCATGCTCTCGACAGTCTCGGCAACATCAAGCGCGATCAGGAATTCGTCCTCGACGATCAGAACGCGCTGTTCCATTGCATCACTCGCCAGCCGACGACGCATCACATTAGTCAGCATTGGACATTCCTAACCGTTTTGTTTCCATCTGGTCGGCATGTCGGCATTCATACCGCACTACGCATTTCGACCACTTGATGGATGCCGAACGTCACCGGGGAATGTTTGTTCCGGCTCGCGACAAATAAAACGGTGGATATTTATTTATTAAGTATAGGAATTCTTTAACTATCCTTCAATCTGTTCTCGTAGCATCTCAAGCTCCAGCCATTCTTCTTCCATTTTGGCGACACGATCGCGTAGTTTTGCCGTCTCTGCGGCGAGCTTTGAAAACGCCGACGGGTCTTTGGCGAAGAGTTTGGGATCGGCCATCTTCCGTTCGGATGTAGCGATCTCGTCCTGCGCCTTGGCCATGTCCTTGGGGAGGTTTTCCAGCGCGAACTTCTGCTTGAAGGAGAGCTTGCCCTTTGCCTTGGTCGCAGCCGGAGCAGTGCTGTCCGTTTTCGCCTTTTCCGCCTTATCGGCGCGGCGCTTTTCGTCGGCCATGCCTTTGCGCTGCTGCAGCATGTCGGTATAGCCGCCTGCATATTCGATCCAGCGGCCATCAGGGGCATCCGGGTCTGTCGGGGCGATCGTCGAGGTCACGGTGCGGTCGAGAAAGTCGCGGTCATGGCTAACGAGAATGACGGTGCCGGCATAGCCCGCGACGATTTCCTGCAAGAGGTCCAGCGTCTCGATGTCGAGGTCGTTGGTCGGTTCGTCGAGGATCAGAAGGTTCGACGGCTTTGCCAGCATGCGGGCCAGCATCAGCCTTGCGCGTTCGCCACCGGAGAGGTTCTTGATCGGCGTGCGGATCTGTTCCGGCTGGAACAGGAAGTCCTTCATGTAGCCCGCGACATGCCGCTGTTCGCCGTTGACCAGCAGCGTCTCGCCGCGGCCGTCGGTCAGATAATGCGACAGCGTGTCGGCAGGATCGAGGTCCTCGCGCTTCTGGTCAAGCGTGGCAATTTCGAGATTGGTGCCGAGCTTGATCCAGCCGCTGTCGGGAGCAAGCTGACCCGTCAGCATCTTGAGAAGCGTCGTCTTACCAGCGCCATTCGGACCAACCAGGCCGATCCGGTCGCCGCGATGAATGCGGGTCGAGAATGGCGCAACGATCGGCTTGTCATAGGTCTTGGTGATGTTTTCCGCTTCCACCACCAGCTTGCCGGACTCGCGCCCTTCGGCGACGGAGGCCTGAACGGAGCCCTGCGGTCCCTTGTGGCCGCGGTAGTCGGCACGCATGCTCTGCAGCTCGCCGACGCGGCGCATGTTGCGCTTGCGCCTTGCGGTCACGCCGTAGCGCATCCAGTGTTCTTCGCGCTCGATCGCCTTGCCGAGCTTGTGCTGCTCGATCTCTTCCTCCTCGAGAACCTGATCCCGCCAGGCTTCGAAATGGGCGAAACCGCGCGACAGGCGGCGGGACGTGCCGCGGTCCAGCCAGACTGTGGCGTTGGACACCTTTTCGAGAAAGCGACGGTCATGGCTGATGACGACGAGCGCGCTGCGGGTCTTGCGCAGCTCGTCTTCCAGCCATTCGATGGTCGGCAGATCCAGATGGTTGGTCGGCTCGTCCAGCATCAGAATGTCAGGTTCCGGCGCCATGACGCGGACAAGTGCTGCGCGTCGCGCCTCGCCACCGGAAAGCCTGACCGGGTCTTCCTCTCCTGTCAGGCCGAGATGCTCCAGCAGATAGGTGACGCGGTAGAAATCGTCGCCAGGTCCAAGCCCCGCTTCCGCATAGGCCTGCACGGTTTTGTAACCAGCAAAATCCGGCGCCTGTTCGAGATAGCGGATCGTCGCATTGGGGTGCCGGAAAACCTCGCCCGACTGCGCTTCCACCATGCCGGCGGCGATCTTCATCAGCGTCGATTTGCCCGACCCGTTGCGGCCGACGAGGGAGATGCGGTCGCCGGGCTCCACCTGCAGCGCAGCTCCGTTGAGAAGCGGCGTGCCGCCGAAGGTTAGAACGATATCGTCGAGTTTCAGAATAGGCGGTGCCATGCGGCGTCTATGCTCCGGAAAAATCGTTTGGACGGGCAAGGATCATCGCCCTGCCGTCACGTAAATGGAATTGGACCGGCCCTTCTGCAACGTTGGACACGGTGCGGGAGGAACCGAAGGGCAGCGCGTAATCCTTGAGTGGATAGCGCGCGCCGAGAATGTCGAGGCCTGCAAGGCCGGTAAAACCGATGACGGAAAACAGCGCGCCCTTCGGCAGGTCGAGCGTCATCGTGCCGGTGAGAAACGGCACAGCCTCTTCCTCGCCGGATGTCAGAAGAACGTCATGGCCGCGTTCGGCAAGGCTCATCGCATGCAGAAAATGCTGGAGCGCGTGGTCGGATCGTTCGCCGCCCAGTGCGCCGATCAGGATCAACCGCGTCGCGCCGCGTTCGATCGCTTCAGCCGTCGCAATCTCGCCGTCCGTCTCGTTCTTTTCAGGCGGATAGGTCCGGCGCTCGACATCCGGAAAGCGCTCGATCAGGGCGGCGTCGGAGGAATCGAAGTCGCCCACCCAGAGCTCCGGCATCACACCCAGCGCCTCTGCATGGCGCATGCCGCTGTCGGCCGCAATGAAGCGGCTTGCGGCAACTGCCTTTTGCAGTCGGTCGGTTACGGTGAGGTCACCGCCGAGCAGGATCGTGAAGGTCGAGTTGGCCATTGCCCATGCCCATATCCTAAAGCGGCTCGCAAGGGAAAGGCGCGTGTCGCACTGTTCGTGCGAAAGCGGTCATTTTTGCTGCCATTGACGGCGGGCGTGGCAGGGATTATTTGAAAAGTCGAAATTCCGTGGTGATTTGGCCGGCCGGCTTGCAGCCACGTAAAAAAAGTCGCTAAAGGGCCGCGAGAAGAGTTTCAAAAACTTCCCACGGGCCGGCTGCGATTCTTCGTGCCGGCTTTTTGTTTTTGGGTTGAAGAGATGCCGATCAAGATCCCCGATACGCTGCCTGCCTTCAACACGCTCGTTTCCGAGGGCGTGCGCGTGATGACCGAAACGATGGCGGTCAGGCAGGACATCCGGCCACTGCAGATCGGGCTTCTCAACCTCATGCCCAACAAGATCAAGACCGAAGTGCAGATGGCGCGCCTTGTCGGCGCTTCGCCGCTGCAAGTCGAGTTTTCGCTGGTCCGCATCGGCGGCCACAAGGCCAAGAACACATCGGAAGATCATCTCCTGTCGTTCTACGAGACGTGGGAAGAGGTGAAGCACCGCAAGTTCGACGGTTTCATCATCACCGGAGCGCCGGTGGAAACCCTGCCATACGAGGACGTCACATACTGGCAGGAGATGAAGGAAATCTTCGACTGGACCACCACCAACGTGCATTCCACCATGAATGTCTGCTGGGGGGCGATGGCCGCCATCTATCATTTCCACGGCGTTCCGAAGCACGGGCTGAAGGAAAAGGCGTTTGGGGTCTATCGCCACCGCAACCTGTCGCCGGCCTCCGTCTACCTCAACGGCTTCTCCGACGATTTCCAGGTGCCGGTGTCGCGCTGGACGGAAGTTCGTCGGGAGGATGTTGAAAAGGCCGGCAGTGACCTCGAGATCCTGATGGAATCCGACGAAATGGGCCTCTGCCTCGTGCATGAGCGGGCCGGACGGCGGCTGTTCATGTTTAACCACGTCGAATACGATTCCACCTCGCTTGCCGACGAGTATTTCCGCGATGTCGATGCCGGCATACCGATCAAGATGCCGCACGACTATTTTCCGCACAACGACGATACGCTGGCTCCGCTCAACCGCTGGCGCGGTCATGCGCATCTGCTGTTTGGAAACTGGATTAACGAGATCTACCAGACGACGCCTTACGACGTCGAAAAAATCGGCACCGAGTGACCGAGACCGGTTTCTGCCCCGTCATCCTTGCTGGATGATAGCCTGACGGATTTTTCCGCTGGCCTCGTTGCAGCTTTGACCGAAATCACGCAGTTTGCCGCAAACATTCGGGAGATGGGTTATGACGGGTCATGAATTCGAGATTTTCGGCACGACGAAGAGCGGCGAGGCGGTGCACCGGATCACGCTGTCGGGCGGCGGGCTGACAGCCCAGGTTCTCACCTGGGGTTCGGTTATCCAGGATCTGCGGCTTGCCGGCCACGAGCCGCCTCTGGTGCTGGGGTTCGACAATTTCGCAGACTATGAGGCCTACTCGCCCTATTTCGGCGCCACGCCTGGTCGCTGTGCCAATCGCATCGGCGATGGCCGCTTCTCGATCGACGGCACAGAATACCAGCTGGAACTCAACGAAGACGGCGTAACCCATCTGCACGGCGGATCCGACGGTATCGCCCGGCGCATTTGGTCGATCGTCGATCACGCGGAAGACCGAGTCGTGCTGCAGATCACCGACCCGGACGGACGCGCCGGATATCCCGGCAACTGCACCGTCACTGCGACCTACCAGCTGATGGAAGACGGGGTGCTTTCGGTGATCTACGACACGGTGACCAACCAGCCGACGCCCGCCAACGTCTGCCAGCACTCCTATTTCAATCTCGACGGTCGTCCCGACATTTTCGGCCACGACATGATGATCGCCGCGGCTGAGTTGACGGCGGTGGATGAAAGGATGGTGCCGACCGGCGTCCTGATGCCGCTTGCTGGCACCACGTTCGACCTGAGCGAGATGGGTCCGATCCAGCGCACCGGCGCCGATGGCGAACAGGTGAAGTTCGATCATAACTACTGCCTCTCGGAGGAGAGGACTGCCAAGCGCTCGGTCGCGCTTGCCCGCAGCCTGTATTCCGGCGTGCAGCTCGAAGTGCGCACCACGGAGCCGGGGATCCAGTTCTACGCGGGCTTCAAGCTCGCCTTGCCGGTGCCCGGCATGGAAGGCCGCCACTATGCGCCTTACGCCGGCTTCTGCCTGGAAACCCAGGTCTGGCCGGACGCCATCAACCACGAGACTTTCCCCAATGCAGTGCTTCGCCCGGGCGAAACCCTGCGCCAGGAAACCGACTACGTGTTTTCGAAGAGCTGATGCGAGGGGGACGAGGCTGCCGCAAGGCGGCCTCGGTCTGGCTGCGAGGATGCAGGCAGCCAGCGAATGACGATAATAGACGAGGTACCCTACTGGGTACCAATACCGTTATTCGTTTTTTCGTCTGAAGGAAAAATTTGGAGCGGGCGAAGGGATTCGAACCCTCGACCCCAACCTTGGCAAGGTTGTGCTCTACCACTGAGCTACACCCGCTCATAAACCGTCGACCCGGTGGTAGTCTGGATCGTCGGTGCCGCTCGTTGCCGGCGACGGGCGGTATATGGCCCAGACTTTTTTCAAATGCAACAGGGAAATGACGATCTCGATGAAGAATTTTTCAGGAGCTTCGAAAGCCCCTGCGAAACAAGGGTTTGCGCCAAAGCGTGCATCTTGGCCGGTCCGAACAATCTGTCTATAGTCCGCCATCCTTACCCCGCCGGCCGGGGCCAACACCTCAAGAGCAGCCAAGATCGATCATGCCAAAAACCGCAGAAGACCTGTTCGCCTTTCTCGATAGCCTCGATATTGCCCACAAGACGAAAGCGCATGCACCGGTGTTTACGGTATCGGAATCAGCCAGCCTGCGTGACGAGATCCCGGGCGGGCATACCAAGAACCTGTTCGTCAAAGACAAGAAGGACCAGTTCTTCGTCATCACGGTCGAAGAAAACGCCAGCGTCGATCTAAAGACCGTCCACAAGGTGATCGGTGCGTCCAGTCGCGTCTCGTTCGGCAATCCTGAAAAGATGCTGGAATTTCTCGGCGTCGTGCCGGGCTCCGTCACCGTGTTCGGCGCGCTGAACGACACGGATAACAACGTCACGTTCGTGCTCGACGAAGACCTCATGCGCGAAGAGGTGATCAATGGCCATCCACTCTCAAACGATGCGACGACGTCGATCGGTCGCGACGATCTTATCCGCTTTCTGGAGGCGACGGGCCATACGCCGCTTGTCTTGAAAGTGACGGGCTGACATACGATCTTTGCAATTCAGAGTAAGACATAATGCGCATCGGCCGTGTGCCGATTGGACTTTTTCCGGGAGAACACTTTCATGAGCGGCACGAACAATCCTTATGGTGGCTCCTACGGCGCCGGTAACTACGGTGGCCAGAACGCGACGGTGAACTTCGGTTCGACGCCTGCTGCGGCCCCAGCGCCCGCGGCTTCCTCTGTCCCTGCTGCTGCCGGTAGCTATATCTCGGACACGACGACCGCAGGCTTCGGCAAGGACGTGATCGAGGCATCGCGCAGCCAGCCGGTTCTCGTCGATTTCTGGGCGCCCTGGTGCGGTCCGTGCAAGCAGCTGACGCCCGTCATCGAAAAGGTCGTCAACGAAGCCCAGGGTCGCGTCAGGCTCGTCAAGATGAACATTGACGACCATCCCTCGATCGCGGGACAGCTCGGGATCCAGTCGATCCCGGCCGTGATCGCCTTTGCCGATGGCCGTCCGGTCGACGGGTTCATGGGTGCCATTCCGGAAAGCCAGATCCGCGAGTTCATCGAAAAGGTCGCAGGTCCAGAGGGCATGGACCAAGCGGCCGAGATCGAGGCGGTGCTCGGCGATGCGGAAACCCTGCTCGGACAGGACGATATCCAGGGTGCCGCACAGCTCTACGGCGCCGTGCTGCAGGCCGACCCGGAAAACCCCAAGGCTGCGGCCGGCATGATGCAGTGCCTGATCGGCATGGGCGAAACGGCCCGCGCCGGCGAGATGCTCGCCTCCCTGCCCGAAGAGATGGCTGCCGATCCCGCAATACAGGCGGTCGCCAAGAAGCTGGAGCAAATCGAGGAAGCCCGCAAGCTGGGTGACCCTATCGCACTCGAGCAGCAGCTTGCCGCCAACCCCGACGATCACGAGGCCCGCGTGAGCCTCGCTAAGATCCTCAACGTCCAGGGCGAACGCGAAAAGGCGGCCGATCACCTGCTGACCATCATGCGCAAGGACCGCACCTTCGACGACGATGGCGCGCGCCGCCAGCTGCTGCAATTCTTCGAGGTCTGGGGGCCGAAAGATCCAGCTACGATTTCCGGGCGCCGCCGCCTTTCGTCGATCCTGTTCTCCTGATTGTGTTGCCGATTGATCGCTAAGCCGGATCGCAGCCTTGCGTTCCGGCGACGATGCCCCACATTAGTTTTATAGGTTTGGCTGAACGGCCAGGTTTGGACAACGGCCAGATTCGGACAGACATTTTTGTCCGGTGAATGTGGTCTGGGAGGTATCGGACCAATGCATGTGGGAAACGCGCGCTATCTGAAGCGGGAGGATCTGCCGGAAACGATCCCGGTCTTTCCGCTGACTGGGGCTTTGCTCCTGCCGGGAGGCCAGCTTCCTCTGAATATCTTCGAGCCGCGTTATCTGTCCCTGTTCGATGCAGCGCTTGCGGGCGACAGGTTGATCGGCATCGTGCAGCCATCATTGATGGAACCGGACGAGCCGCTCGGCGGCGGGCGCTCGGCGCTGTCGTCGATCGGTTGCGCCGGCCGGATCACGTCCTTTGCCGAAACCGGCGATGGCCGCTACATCATTTCGCTCAGCGGGATCTGCCGCTTCAGGCTGCTCGATGAGATCGGTGGCGGCCATCCGTTCCGCAAATTCAGACACGCGCCTTTCCTGTCCGATCTGACCGACGAGGATGACGAAAAAGCCGTCAACCGGCCGGAACTGCTGCGGGTCTTCAAGGCCTATCTCGACGCCAACAAGCTGGAGGCGGACTGGGAAAGCATCGAGCGGGCCGGAAACCGGACGCTGGTGAATTCGCTGTCGATGATGTCGCCCTTCGGTCCTGCCGAGAAACAGGCGCTTCTGGAGGCACCGGATCTGAAGAGCCGGGCTGATACGTTGATCGCAATCACCGAGATCCTGCTTGCGCAGGGATCCGGGACAGCGAACGTGCTGCAGTAGGGCAAAGGCCGGTCATGGACGAAAAACTCAGCAAGGTGGATCCGAAACTGCTCGATCTTCTCGTCTGTCCGCTGACCAAGGGCAGGCTGTCACTCGATCGCGAAAACAACGAGCTCGTGTCGCAAGGCGCGCGCCTTGCCTATCCGATCCGCGACGGGATCCCGATCATGCTCATGTCGGAAGCCCGCAAGCTCGAGGACTAGCCTTCAGATCGAGCCGTGAGCAACCTTCAGATCGATCGGCCGCTCAGCAGTTTCGGGTTGTCCTTCACCGTCGTTCCGGCAGCCTGACCGATGAAGAAATCCTTGATCTTCGGAAGCCGCTCCACGACGCCCAAGCCGAAATCGCGGGCGATGCGGATCGGCGTGACGTCGTTTGAAAACAGCCGGTTCAGCACATCCGTCGTCACACCCATCCGGAACGTATCGAAACGCCGCCACGACTGGTAGCGCTCGAGCACATTGAGCGAGCCGATGTCGAGGCCGAGGCGATCCGCCTCGACGACGGTCTCGGCAAGCGCTGCCACATCCTTGAAGCCGAGGTTGAGGCCCTGGCCGGAGATCGGATGAATTCCGTGGGCGGCATCGCCGGCAAGCGCGAAGCGCGGTGCGACAAAGGCACGCGACAGGGTGAGGCTGAGCGGATAGGCCTTGCGACCGCCGACCAACCGGATTTCGCCCAGCTTGTGGCCGAAGCGCCGCTGCAGCTCTTCCTCGAAGATCAAGTCGTCCGATGCCATCAGGCGCTCGGCGGCATCGGTGCGCTCGGTCCAGACCAGCGACGAGCGGTTGTTGGTGAGCGGCAGGATGGCGAACGGGCCGGACGGCAGGAAATGCTCTTCCGCCACGCCTTCGTGGTCGCGTTCATGGGCAACCGTCGCGACGATGCCGGACTGGTCGTATGTCCAGTTGACAGTGCGGATACCGGCCATGTCGCGCAGCTTCGAGCGCACGCCGTCGCAGGCAACGAGAAGGCGGGTTTCCTCGGTCGAGCCATCGGAAAATTTCACGGTCGTATGCGTTGCGGTCGTCTCGAAGCCGGTGGCGGAAAGGCTGTGACGGATCGATACGCCGAGCCGTTCGGCGGCACCGCGCAGGGCGCGCACCATCGCGACGTTCGGCACCATATGGGCAAACGGCCTGCCTGCCTGGATCGTGCCGTCGAAGGTGAGAAAGACCGGGCGGACCGGATCGGATGTCCGGCTGTCGGTGACGATCATCCGGTTGATCGGCTGGGCGTGCGGCAATATTTCGTCCCAAGTGCCGAGGATGTCGAGCATCTGGCTGGCGGCCGCGATGATCGCGGAGGCTCGCTCGTCCTTTTCCCAGACACCGGCCGGTGCGGCCTCGACGACCTGGACCTCCAGATGCGGCGCCGCCTGCTTGACCGCGACCGCCGCCGCAAGGCCCACATAACCACCACCCACAACCAGCATGTCCAGCATTGAAAAACTCCCGAGCACGTCAAACACTTCGTGGCGTTTCCATTTGAGCTCGAAACGCTTAGCCTTAGATATAGATCATCAAGTGCCCGCTTCCTACCGCCGGAGTCCGTCTTAATGTCGAGTTCTTCTACCCCGATCGATCCCATCAGCGCACTGCTGACCGTACTCGACCTCGAAAAGCTGGAGGAGAACCTGTTTCGCGGTAGGACCGGCCCCGACACGGGATGGCAGAGAGTGTTCGGCGGACAGGTGATCGGCCAGGCGCTGGTTGCGGCACAGCGGACGGTCGCCAGCGATCGCTTCGTGCACTCGCTGCATGCCTATTTCCTGCGGCCTGGAGATCCGCTGGTGCCGATTATATACCAAGTGGAGCGTATCAGGGACGGGTCGAGCTTCACCACGCGACGGATTGTCGCCATCCAGCATGGTCATGCCATCTTTTCGATGTCCGCTTCGTTCCAGATCGACGAAGGCGGTTACGACCATCAGATGTCGATGCCGCCCGTCGCCATGCCGGAAGAGCTGATGCCGGAAAGCGAATTCAAGCAGATGTTCCTCAAGCACGGCTCGGATGCCGTGCGCCGCTACTGGTCTCGCGAGCGTCCGATCGAGATGCGGCCGACATCGCTTGCGCATTATCTGTCCAAGGAGAAGCTGGAGCCGCGCCAGGATATCTGGGTGAGGACCACCGGCCCGGTGCCGGACGACCGGCCGATCCAGGCGGCGTTGCTTGCCTATCTCTCCGACATGACGCTTCTCGATGCCTCTCTCTATCCGCACGGCACCTCGATCTTCGATCCAACCATCCAGGCCGCGAGTATCGACCATGCGATGTGGTTCCACCGTCCGATCCGTTTCGACGACTGGCTGCTCTATTCGCAGGACAGTCCCAGCGCATCCGGCGCGCGCGGCATGACCCGCGGCGCAATCTACAGTCGATCCGGCGAGCTCGTGGCATCCGTCGCGCAAGAAGGTTTGATTCGTAAAAGAGCAAATGAATAATATTTGGGCATTTTGAGAAAACTGCACAAGTTTTCGCCGCAATTTGGCCAGCGCGTTGCCCGTTATTTGGCGACGTTCTGAAAGGGTCATTCTTATCAATAGCTTAATATGGCTTCTCAAACTGGCATGACCCTTGAATGTGTCATGTCAGTCGCTGCTCTTGATCAGGCAGTGATCCAGGAGAATCGGCCCCGAGCCGAGCAACAAAGGATGGGAAGCCAGATGAAAATTGTAATGGCCATTATCAAGCCATTCAAGCTGGATGAGGTGCGCGAAGCCCTCACCGCTGTCGGTATCCAGGGCCTTACCGTGACCGAAGTAAAGGGCTACGGACGCCAGAAGGGACACACGGAAATCTACCGTGGGACGGAATATGCGGTCAGCTTCCTGCCGAAGCTGAAAATCGAGATCGCGGTTCCGACCGACCTCGTCGAAAAAGCCGTTGAAGCAATCGCCTCTTCCGCCAAGACCGGCCAGATCGGCGACGGCAAGATCTTTGTCTATTCGATCGAGCAGGCCGTGCGCATTCGCACCGGCGAAACCAATACTGAAGCGCTGTAAGAACGGCTGACAGGGGAGTCTTCAAGCTATGCAATTCACTAAATTTTCCACTCTCGGGCGTCTCGGTGCCGCGGCTGCGGCCTTCGCCGCGCCCGCCGTCGCCTTTGCGCAGGACGCTGCCGCCCCGGCAGTCGCCGCCGCGGCTGCCGCCCCGGTTGCCGACAAGGGCGACACCGCGTTCATGTTCATCTGCACGCTTCTCGTGCTGTTCATGCTGATGCCGGGCATCGCCCTGTTTTACGGCGGCCTCGTCCGCACCAAGAACATGCTGTCGGTCCTGATGCAGTGCACCGTTGCCGGTGCCGCCATCATGATCATCTGGGTGACCTACGGCTATTCCTTTGCCTTCGGCGGCAGCACCTCCGCCTTCTGGGGTGGTACGGCGAAAATGTTCCTGTCGGGTGTCAACATGGACTCGACGGCTGCAACCTTCTCCGACGGCGTGGTCATTCCGGAATTCATCTTCGTGATGTTCCAGATGACCTTTGCGGCTCTGACGCCTGCACTGATCATTGGCGCCTTCGCCGAGCGCATCAAGTTCTCGGCTTCGATCCTGTTCTGCATCCTGTGGGTTACCTTCGTCTACTTCCCGATCGCCCACATGGTCTGGGACGCAAATGGCCTGATCTTCGGCTGGGGCGCGCTTGACTTTGCCGGCGGCACCGTCGTTCACATCAATGCAGGTCTTGCAGGTCTGATCGGTGCGATCATGGTCGGCAAGCGTACCGGCTACGGCAAGGACATGATGGCTCCGCATTCGATGACGCTGACGCTCGTCGGCGCTGCAATGCTCTGGGTCGGTTGGTTCGGCTTCAACGCAGGCTCCAACCTCGAAGCTTCGGGCGGCGCAATGCTCGCAACGGTCAACACCTTTGTTGCAACCGCTGCAGCCGTCCTCTCCTGGTGCGTTGTCGAAACCTTCACCCGCGGCAAGGCTTCGCTGCTCGGTGCTGTCTCGGGCATGATCGCCGGTCTCGTCGCCATCACGCCGGCTGCCGGCATTGCCGGTCCGATGGGCGCCATCGTCATGGGCCTGATCGTCTCGCCGCTGTGCTACTTCTTCGTTGCCGTCATCAAGAACAAGTTCGGCTATGACGACACGGCAGACGTGTTCGGCGTCCACGGCATCGGCGGCCTGTTCGGCGCTCTTGCCACGGGCATCTTCGCATCCGCCTCGCTCGGCGGTATCGGCTATGCCGAAGGCGTCACGATGGGCGGTCAGTTCATGACCCAGGTCTATGCCGTTCTCGTCACCATCGCATGGTGCGGTATCGGCTCGCTGGTCATCTACAAGATCGTCGATCTCGTCGTCGGCCTGCGCGTCACCGTGGAAGCAGAACGCGAAGGTCTCGATCTCGCGTCGCACGGCGAAGCTGCCTACCACTCGTAAGAGGCTGCAACTGCCTCTCGAAGGCAGCGTCAATCTCTGATGACCATCACTCAAGCCCGGGCCTCTGGTCCGGGCTTTTGCGTTTTGCCAAGCGAATTCCAGCCGATCAATCTTGGTTAAAGTCGCGTTAACCATCGCGGGGGTATTCTGCCTGGAATTGCGTGACCGGCCGAAACCTGCCGGTTCATGAAACAGGCGGTTTTTCAGGACGGCGGGCAGACAAGATGGGCAGAAGCAGTTCGGCGGCTATGGCAAATCGATCCACCCGCCTGGTACTCACGGCCTTTGTCTGGCGACAGGCGCTCGCGCTGACAGGCTTTGGCATTTTCACGCTGCTGGCGCTGGCGGTGGCAGCCCTTGCCACGTGGAATGTCGCAGATCCGAGTTTCTCCTACGCCACCGACAACCCGCCTGCCAATATCCTCGGCTTTTCGGGCGCAGCCTTCGCCGACCTGATGATGCAGTTCCTCGGACTTGCGAGCATCTTTGCGCTGCTTCCAATCCTTGCCCTGGCGCTCGCTCTGATTTCCGGGCGTCGTTACGATCGCATTCCGGCGCGGCTTGCAGCATGGGGCGGCGGTACGCTTCTCGCCTCGGCGACGCTCGGCTGCTTTCCGGCGCCGGCGACCTGGCCGATCCCGAACGGCATCGGCGGCGTCATTGGCGACATGATCCTGCGCTTCCCGGCTCTCTTCGTCGGCGCCTATCCCACCGGCATGGTTGCAACCGTGCTTGGCTGCATCTTCACCATTCCCTGCATCTGGCTGATGCTGTTTGCGTCAGGCTTTGTCGGCGAGGCCGTCGAGACGGAAAGCGATGACGACGATGCGCCCGTGGCTGCCGTCTCCGCGCGCAACCGTCAGGATGAGGACGATGACGGCGACGACAACGGCCTCTTCGGAGGCTTCCTGGCGTTCGGCGCACTGGCACACTACTGGTATATCGCTCAGGCGCGCCTGCGGCGGCTGACTGGGGCAAAGCCCCGCGCCCGTGTCGGTTTCGACCAGCCCTATGATTTCAACGACGACGAATTCGGCACACTGAACGAGCCGGTTCGTGCCAAGCAGGCCTCTGCCGGTGGCAGAAGCCGGATGGAGCCGTCGCTCGATGGCGCACCGGAGCGGGTCCTGTCGCCACGCCGGATCGTATCGGCACCGCCGATGTCCTCCAATGACGCGGATGACGACGATGATTCGTCGCTCGATACGGGAGACAATCCACGGCGCCCGGCCGGGATCCTCGCCGACCACGATGAGGATTTCGCGGCCGCGCGCGGGCCGAAATCTGCTGGCAACGGCTCTCCGCGCGTCGTCCCGGCGGCACCGCCTCCCAAGCCCAGCGCCCGTGTCGGTCGCGATGCGCAGGGTTCGTTCATCTCGCCGGAAGGGTTCCAGCTGCCATCCGTGCATCTGCTGGCCGAACCGAAGGCGATCGCCCGCGATGCGTCGCTCTCTGCCGAAGCGCTGGAGCAGAACGCCCGCATGCTGGAAGGCGTGCTGGAAGATTTCGGCGTCAAGGGCGAGATCATCCACGTCCGTCCCGGTCCGGTCGTGACACTTTACGAACTGGAGCCGGCGCCGGGCATCAAGTCTTCCCGCGTCATCGGTCTCGCCGACGATATCGCCCGCTCGATGAGCGCGATCGCTGCCCGTGTCGCGGTCGTTCCCGGCCGCAACGCGATCGGGATCGAGCTGCCGAACCGCATTCGCGAAACGGTCTACCTGCGCGAAATGATCGGCTCGAAGGATTTCGAAACCAGCAAGGCAAAGCTTGCCATGGCACTCGGCAAGACGATCGGTGGCGAGCCTGTTGTCGCCGATCTGGCGAAGATGCCGCATCTTCTCGTGGCCGGTACAACCGGTTCGGGTAAGTCGGTCGCGATCAACACGATGATCCTGTCGCTTCTCTATCGCTACACGCCGGAGAAGTGCCGCCTGATCATGATCGACCCCAAGATGCTTGAGCTTTCCGTCTATGACGGGATCCCACATCTCCTGTCTCCGGTCGTCACCGATCCGAAGAAGGCCGTTGTCGCGCTCAAATGGACCGTCCGCGAGATGGAAGAGCGCTACAAGAAGATGTCGAAGATCGGCGTGCGCAATATCGACGGGTTCAATTCGCGCGTCGAGCAGGCGATGGAGCGCGGCGAGGTTCTGACCCGTACCGTCCAGACCGGTTTCGATCGCCAGACCGGCGAGGCGGTTTACGAGACGGAAGAGTTCGACCTGCAGCCGATCCCCTATATCGTCGTCATCATCGACGAAATGGCCGACCTGATGATGGTGGCCGGCAAGGATATCGAAGGCGCCGTCCAGCGTCTGGCGCAGATGGCGCGTGCGGCCGGCATCCATGTGATCATGGCGACGCAGCGCCCCTCGGTCGATGTCATCACCGGCACGATCAAGGCCAACTTCCCGACCCGTATCTCCTTCCAGGTGACGTCGAAGATCGACAGCCGCACCATTCTCGGCGAGCAGGGTGCCGAACAGCTGCTGGGCCAGGGCGATATGCTCTATATGGCGGGCGGCGGTAGAATTCAGCGTGTCCACGGGCCTTTCGTCTCCGATACCGAGGTCGAAGAGATCGTCGCCTACTTGAAAACTCAAGGGTCGCCCCAATATCTCGAAGCTATCACGGCTGATGACGACGAGGATGGCGAGGGCGCAGGACCTGCCGGCACTTCCAACCTCTCGGACTCGGACGATCCTTACGACCAGGCGGTGGCGGTGGTGCTCAAAGACGGCAAGGCCTCCACATCCTACATCCAGCGCCGTCTCGGCATCGGCTACAACCGTGCGGCATCGCTGATCGAGCGGATGGAGCAGGAGGGCCTGATCGGCCCGGCCAACCACGCCGGAAAGCGCGAGATCCTCGTGCCGACCGAAGCGGATGTACTGGATCGGTAAGGCCGGTAAAGCGGTCTTCAGGGGTTCGTGATCCGGCGCAAGCGGCCATCAAGACGCCGTGTTTCCACAACAGAAACACGGAAGGAGACCAGAATGACAGAAGAAAAGACTACTCTTTCCAAGAGCATGACCGGACTGCTCGGCCGTCGCCAGTTCTCGCTTGGCCTTGCCGGCGGATTTGCCGGGCTGCTGGTTGCAGGAGCGGCCAAGCCCGTTCTGGCGCAAGCCGCAGCCGGTGCCTCGGCTCAGCGGATCGCCGACCATTTCTCGTCGGTGAAGACGATGATGGGCGAGTTCGTTCAGTTCGGGCCGCGCGGCGAACAGACCGGCGGCAAGTTCTTTATCGAGCGCCCCGGCAAGCTGCGCTTCAACTTCGAGGATCCGTCGCCGCTGCGCGTGATTGCCGATGGTCGCAACGTGGTCGTGGGCAACGTCAAGCTCAAGACCTGGGATATCTACCCGCTGTCGAAGACGCCGCTCAGCCTGCTCTTGTCCGAGCGCATCGATTTGACATCCGCGACCGTGCGCAGCGTGCGTGAAGAGACCGACCTGACGACGATCGTGCTCGGCAACAAGTCGATCTTCGGCGATTCGACCATCACCATGATGTTCGACACCAAGACATTCGACCTTCGCCAGTGGACGATCACCGACGCCCAGAACAAGGATACGTCCGTGATGGTCTATAACGTCCGCAACGGCGTGGCGATGGACGAGAGAGTGTTCACCATCCCCTACGATCAGGTGAAGTAAGACCCATCCGCCGAGACGGATCGCTTTTGGAGGGCTGCGGAAACGCGGCCCTTTTTGCTTTTACTGCTATCCGAAATTGCCTAGAGGTGATGCCCATCAGCGAGGGCAGGCATGACATTTTCCATCACCACCTGGAACATCAACTCGGTCCGGCTGCGTATGCCGATCTTGCAGCAGTTCATTACCCGCAACCAGCCGGACATTCTCTGCCTGCAGGAGATCAAGTGCCAGGAGCCTGAGTTTCCCTACCAGCCGCTGAGAGACCTCGGCTACGAGCATATCATCGTGCATGGCCAGAAGGGCTATCACGGCGTCGCGATCGCCTCGAGGATCCCGCTGTCGGAAGATCACCGCCAGAATTACTGCAATGTCGGCGATGCCCGGCACATCTCGGCGCTTTTCGGGATGGGTTCCCGGCGGATCCGGGTGCATAATTTCTACGTGCCTGCGGGAGGCGACGAGCCGGACCGGACGATCAATCCGAAATTCGGTCACAAGCTGGATTTTGTCGAAGAGATGAAGGTTTTGCAGGCCGATGCGAAGCCCGGCATTTCGTCGATTCTCGTCGGTGATCTGAATATCGCACCGCTGGAGCACGATGTGTGGTCGCACAAGCAGCTTCTGAGGATCGTCAGTCACACGCCGGTCGAAACTGAGGGCATGAAGGAGATCATCTCCAAGGGCGGCTGGCTCGATCTGATGCGCCAGTACACGCCGGAGCCGGAAAAGATCTATACCTGGTGGAGCTACCGCGCCAAGGACTGGGAAGCCGCCAACAAGGGCCGCCGCCTCGACCATATCTGGTCGTCGCCGGACCTTGGCCCGTTCCTTGACCGGATCGAGGTGCTGAAGGAAGCCCGCGGCTGGACCCAGCCATCGGACCACGTTCCGGTGACGGCAGTGTTCAAGTTCTAAGCGGCGGGTGCCGTCTAGCGGCTGTGCTTATTTTCCGATGGATCATCGCTTAGAGCATTGAAATAGTTTTGGTTTTCCGGCGTCATTCGCGTTTGGAACCGCGCGCGCTGATCGATGAGACGGTTCATCTCACGGTTTGATTTCCAAGACCAGATCAGCAAGCCCAGGAGATAAACGCCGCCCAAACCAGCGAAGATTTTAGTTGCCCAGAACGCGAATTCGCCAGCTGGAGCTGAAAGCTCCTCCCAGGGAATAAGCGATGCCATTATTCCGGCGAGGGCTCCGACAATGATTGCTGCTTTACCGATACTGCTTTTTTTTGCCTTGCATGGCCACCCCTAAGCTTGTCCGCGCAAATTAACACGCAAAAATTGCCATGCGGTGTCGCTGCAATTTCGTGGTTAATCAAGCATTTAGGGTGAGGGATGGTCGACTAGGGAAGCAGCTAGCAGCAAAGCCTCAGCGGAACCGGTGCTGCATGGCGAGCGCCGCTTTGGCGAGGTTGACGATGTTGTCGCGGATGCGGTTTTCGATCAACCGACCGACCTGCGGATACTCTTCCAGCAGGCGCTCGAACAGGGAACGGCCGATCCTGAGCGTTTCGGAATCTTCGGCCGCGATCGCCGTGAACTTGCGCTCGACCATGGTCACCAGCGCGAGCTCGGATAAAAGCGTGCCGGCCCCGACCGTCTTGTCGAGACGAACGGTGCCGTCGCGAGTGGTCGAGTAAAGGTCGAAACTGCCTCGGCAGATGATGAAGGCCGATTCGGCGGGCGAGCGTTCGCGAAACAGCTCCTGGCCTGTCGATGTCGAACGCCGTTCGGCACCGAACGCGATCAGCCGCAGCTGGTCGCTATCCAGTTCCCTGAAAAGCGGCACCTGCGACAGAAGCCTTATATCGTCGGTCAGTGCCATTTTACGGGTTTGCTGTCTTCGTGGTTAAGGAACGATCTTGTATCCACCGTTCTCCGTCACGAGAATCTCAGCATTCGAGGGGTCGCGCTCGATCTTCTGTCGCAGACGGTAGACATGGGTTTCCAGTGTATGCGTTGTAACGCCGGAATTATAGCCCCATACTTCTTCCAGAAGAATATCGCGGGTGACAACTTTCAGGCCGGCGCGATAGAGATAGCGGATGATCGCCGCTTCCTTTTCGGTCAGGCGAATCTTCTTGCCGTCATCCGTCGTCAGAAGCTTCTGGCTCGGCTTGAACAGATAGGGGCCGACGGTAAACGTGGCGTCCTCGCTCTGTTCGTACTGGCGAAGCTGGGCGCGGATACGCGCAAGCAGAACCGCAAAGCGGAACGGCTTCGTCACATAATCGTTGGCGCCGGCTTCGAGGCCGAGGATCGTGTCGGAATCGGTGTCGTGGCCGGTCAGCATGATGATCGGGGCCTTGAAGCCGTTCTTGCGCAGGACCTTGACCGCCTCGCGGCCGTCCATATCCGGCAAGCCGACATCCATGATCAGAAGATCGACCTGGGTCGCCTTGGCGGTATTGACCGCCTTGGTTGCATTGGCTTCCTGCAGGATCGAGAATTCGTCGTAGAAGCCGAGCTGCTCCACAAGCGTCTCGCGCAGATCATCGTCGTCATCGACCAGCAGTATCGTTCTCGCCATGCAGTTCTTGCCTTCCGTAGCGCCTATTGCGTTTGTAAGACGTATCTAGGGATCTTCGATGTAAAACCCAACCCGCTATGAATTCAAACGAAATCATATTCAAAGCAAAACCTTGTGAGTGAAATGCATCGTTTTCGCGAGAAAGATCACAAAACCGGACCCGTCGTCGTAGTTCGTACCGCGCCGCGTGACCGCCGGCGTGCCATCGTGACATGCAGCGGGATCACCGTCCAGGCAGCGCTGGGGCGATCCGGAACGACCGCCTTCAAGCGCGAAGGCGACGGAGGAACGCCGACTGCCGCGATGCGGATCCTCAGCGGCTTCATCCGCGGCGACCGTCTTTCCGTGCCGGCCACGCGGCTTCCGCTTCGCCGCATCGGCCACGACATGCTGTGGTGCGACGAGCCGAAGCACCCGGCCTACAACCGCCTGGTGAAGGCCCCGTTCAAACCCTCCCATGAGGAGATGCAACGGGCAGACGAACTCTACGATATCTGCCTCGTGCTCGACTGGAACATCACCTCGCGCAAGCGCCACGGCGGCTCGGCCATCTTCTTCCACCTGATCCGCCCGGGCTACCAGCCGACCGCCGGCTGCGTCGCGGTTCACCCACGCGACATGAAGCGGCTGCTGCCGTTTCTGCGCAAGGGGACGATTGTGAGGGTGCTGGGATAGGCTACCGGCCGATGGCAATCGCACCGGCCGCCACGATGAGCCCTGCCACGATGCGCTTCGGTGTGAGTGTCTCGCCGAGGAACAGCCTGCCGATGATCATCGCGAAGACCACGCTCGTTTCGCGGATGGCGGTGATGGGGCCGGCAGGTCCCATGGAGTAGGCGATGATGACGACGCCATAGCCTGTCGGCGCCCGAGCGCAGGAATGCATTCCAGCTGGCATGCATGACGGCGGCGGTGAGCGCCAGCGCGATGACGGTCGGGCTCATTGCTTGGCGATCCTTCAGGCCCGCGGCAAAAGACGGAGCGGGCAGACAGGCATTGCCGTACCGTTCTCCTTAAAAAGTCTACCGTATTGGCGCGTCCCGAAAGGTCAAACGTGTTTTCCTGAACCGGCTGTGAGCGCTGTTCATCGCAACAAAAAGCCGCCGGATGCTTTCACATCCAGCGGCTTAGCTTATCGGGTGTGAAAAGCTTCAGCCTATTTCCAGTCGCGGATATCCACGAAGCGACCGGCGACGGCGGCAGCTGCTGCCATGGCCGGTGAGACCAGGTGGGTGCGGCCCTTGGAGCCCTGACGGCCCTCGAAATTGCGGTTCGAGGTCGACGCGCAACGTTCATAAGGGTTCAGGCGGTCGTCGTTCATGGCAAGGCACATGGAGCAGCCAGGCTCGCGCCAATCGAAACCGGCAGCCTTGAAGATCCGGTCGAGACCTTCGGCTTCCGCCTGTTCCTTGACGAGGCCGGAGCCCGGAACGACCATGGCCGACACCGTCGACGCAACGGTCTTGCCTTCGACCATCTTTGCCGCAGCGCGCAGATCCTCGATGCGGCCGTTGGTGCAGGAGCCGATAAAGACGCGATCGATGGTGATGTCGGTCATCTTCGTGCCCGGCGTCAGGCCCATATACTCGAGTGCGCGCCATTTGGAGGTGCGCTTGTTTTCGTCCTTGATCTGGTCCGGATCCGGCACCGTGCCTTCGATCGTGGTGACGTCCTCGGGCGAGGAGCCCCAGGAAACGATCGGGGGCAGGGCGGCTGCGTCCAGCACCACGACCTTGTCGTAATGAGCGCCTTCGTCCGTATGCAGTGTCTTCCAGTAGTCGACGGCCATATCCCACGCCGTGCCCTTCGGCGCGCGCGGCTTGCCCTTGATATACTCGAACGTCGTCTCGTCAGGAGCGATCAGGCCGGCACGGGCGCCACCTTCGATCGTCATGTTGCAGACGGTCATGCGGCCTTCCATGGAGAGCGACCGGATCGCCTCGCCGGCAAACTCGATGACGTGTCCGGTGCCGCCGGCCGTGCCGATCTCGCCGATGATCGACAGGATGACGTCCTTTGCCGTGACGCCCGCCGGCAGTTTGCCGTCGACGCGGACCAGCATGTTCTTCGCCTTGGTCTGCAGCAGCGTCTGGGTGGCCAGAACGTGCTCCACTTCCGATGTGCCGATCCCGTGCGCCAGCGAACCGAAGGCGCCGTGCGTCGAGGTATGGCTGTCACCGCAGACGATCGTCATGCCCGGCAGGGTAAACCCCTGTTCCGGCCCGACGATATGGACGATACCCTGGCGGACATCGCTTTCGGAAAAGTATTCGACGCCGAAATCCCTGGCGTTTTCCGCCAGCGCCTCGACCTGGATGCGGCTCTCCTCGTTCTTGATGCCGAGGTGACGGTCAGGCGAGGTGGGCACGTTGTGGTCGACGACGGCAAGCGTGCGCTGCGGCGAGCGCACCTTGCGTCCGGCCAGGCGCAGGCCCTCGAAGGCCTGCGGGCTCGTCACCTCATGCACCAGGTGACGGTCGATATAGAGAAGACAGGTATCGTTTTCATCACGGGAGACGACGTGGTCGTCCCAGATCTTGTCATACAAAGTACGAGGTGCGCTCATGGCTGCGGTCCAATAAGATTGAGAATGGGTGGGAAATAGAGGCGGCATCTTAGGCCGCGCCGGACATCTCTGCCCGGTCAGCTAAGTCGGCTGCATAGAGCGCCGGATACGCGCGCAAAAAAGCGTGACGGCAGACGCTTGTGGTCCTGCAGCACGATCATGCGGTTCGCGAGACATCCGAATTTCGATCCCATGGCAAAGGGTGTAGCAGTTTTTTGAATTCTCGGCAATTGCCTCCAGAAAACGTACATGCGAGAACGCTACTAAAGGAACCCCCTCATGGGGGGCCGGTCTGCAGCGCCTCCCGGGCCTGAAAGAGGAGACGAGAATGGCTTTGCCAGCCCAGCTTCCCGACAACGAGGCTGAACGCCTGCTCTCTGTGCGGGCCCTGATTTCCGCCGACGGACCCTCCACGCCGGAGCTCGAGGCGCTGGTGAAGCTTGCCAAGGATGTGTTCACGACGCCTTATGCGGCCGTCAACATCGTCGACGCCGATTGGCATCGGGTGGCCTGCCAAGTTGGCATTCGAACGAGCGAATGCCCGCGCGACATCTCGATCTGCTCCCGTGTCGTGTTCGACAACGAGGTCGTGGTGGTTCCCGATCTTGCCCGCCATCCGGAACTGCGCGATCTTCCTTATGTGCTGGGCGAGCCGGGTTTCAGGTCCTATGCTGGTGCGCCGGTCGCGCTGGAGCCAGGTCTTCCCGTTGGTGCCTTCTGCCTTCTCGATACGGAGCCGCGCGAATTCAGCGACCGGGAGATCGCCAATCTCATGCATTTCGCCGAGGTGGCGAGCGGTCTTTTGCGGCTTCAGAAGGCAAATCATGTGATGGGCTTTGCCGAGGAAAAGCTGCGGCTGGCCGCGATCACCGATCCGATGACCGGTTTCTACAATCGCGCGGCGCTGGTCTCTATCGTCGACGGCATGCTGGCCGATGCGTTTTCGGCGCACCAGACTGTCGGCGTTCTCTACATGGATATGGACGGGTTCAAGACGATCAACGACACGCTCGGCCATCCCGCGGGCGATGACGTGCTGAAGCAGGCGGCGCAACGCATTACCGAATGCCTCGGTGTCCAGGAAATTGCCGTCAGGATGGGTGGCGACGAGTTCGCCGTCTTTGTTCCGAACCTTGCCAATGCCGATGCGCTGGCCGGTCTTTCGGAACGCCTCGTGAAACGGTTCCGCAGCCCGTTTGCCGTGGGCAGGCATATCGTCAATGCACGTCTGAGCGTGGGTGCTGCCCTTGCGCCGCATGCAGGGTCGGATCGCCTCAGCCTGTTGCAGGCCGTGGACGAAGCGCTGTACGAGGCGAAGGCATCCGGCCGCGACAGGTTCGTCCTCAGGTCCTCCTGACGGCGGCGAATGCGGGCGATGCCTTCTATCGACGGCTTGCCTTTCTGATCCCCTGTTCCCGCATCCTCTTTTCGACTTGCCGCAAGGCAATCGACAGGCCGATCGTCAGGATCAGGTAGATATAGGCGACGATCGAATAGGTTTCGAAAAACCGGAACGAGCCGGACGCATAGATCTTGCCGGCCTGGCTGATATCGGCCACGCCGAGAACCGAAACGAGAGAACTGTCCTTCACCATGGCAACGAAGTCGTTCGAGAGGGGTGGGAAGATCACCCGTATCGCTTGCGGAAACACGACAAGGCGAAAGCGCTGACCCCGCGTCAGCCCGAGCGCCATGGCCGCTTCGACCTGGCCGCGATCGATGGACTGGAAACCGGCGCGAAAGATCTCGGCGATAAAGGCGGAATAGCCGATCGTCAGCGCAATGATCGCTCGCCACATCAGCGACAGATCGCGGACCTGCATCGGCTCCAGCCAGCCGCCGTCGACCAATGGCGTGATCAGGACATTGTAAAAACCGACGATCGCCGGTGCGCCGGCAAAGGCAATGTAGAATAAAAGCACCAGGATCGGGATGCCGCGCACGACTTCCACATAGAAGCGCGCCGCTTGCCGGAGGGCCAGGCGATCGGAAAGGCCCGCAAGGGCGATGGCCAGCCCCAGAGCGGTGGCAAGCACGAAGGCCGTGACCGTCACGAACACCGTCACCCAGATGCCGCGCGAGACGGTGGCGAAAACCTGGGCATAGAGATCGTTGACGACGATCACGGCTGCGAGCGCGAGGCCTATGACGACGACGGCTGCGAGCCACCACGGACGATCACCATCGCCGCCCGATGTCGGCAGGGTCTGAAAGGTCATCAGGTTTCGACCCTGTCCGCGGTGCCTGCCATCCTGATGGTCACTGGCCCATCTTGTAGTCGAGGAACCACTTTTTGTTCAGGGCATCCAGCGTGCCGTCGGCTTTCAGCGCGGCGATCGCGGCGTTGACGGGCGCTGCGAGATCCGATCCCTTCTTGAAGATGAAGCCGAAATCTTCGGCTCCGAGCGGGCCGCCGATCACCTTCAACCCGCCGTTCGACGCGTCGACATAGCCTTTGGCCGCGACGCTGTCGGTCAGCACGAGATCGACGTCGCCGCCTTTCAACGCCTGCACGGTTGCGCCAAAGGTCTCGAACAGCTTGATGCGCGGGTTCTGCTCGTTGCCGTCGAGGATGCTGTAGACTGACGTGTAGAACGGCGATGTGCCCGGCTGGGCGCCGATCAGCGCGCCGTCCACGGCCGCAAAGGCCTTTTCGTCCGCAAAGCGGGTCTCGTCGCCGCGCACCAGCATGAACTGTTCCGAGCGCAGGTAGGGATCGGAGAAATCGACCTGCGCCTTGCGTTCATCCTTGATGGTGATCCCGGTCATGCCGATGTCGTACTGGCCATCGGACACGGCCTGGATCATCGCGTCCCAGCTGACGTTCTGGTACTCGACCTTGAAATTCAACCGCTTGGCGATCTCGTTCATCGCGTCATATTCCCAGCCGATCGCCTTTCCCGACTTGGGATCCACGAATTGCAGCGGCGGATAGGCATTTTCGGTGACGACGACCACGGAACGGGCCTTCAGGTCCGGCAGGTTTTGCGCAAAAGCAGTGACCGGTGCCAGGCTTGCAACTGCGAGGGCGGCAATGACAAAACGTCTTTTCAGCATGGGGCGATCCTCAAGAGAAATATCTCAGCCAAATCTCACCAATTTCTGCGGGAAGACAAGCACAACCATTCCCTCAGACGAAGATCGCTGGGTTTGCCTTTGCAGACGCAACTGCAGTGGGGTCGATATCAATACCCGAGGGCAATCGCAGGCAATAAAAAAGGCGGCCAAACGGCCGCCTTTTCGTATCCCATAAGGGAAATCTTATTCAGCAGATGCTGCTTCTGCAGCCTTTGCTTCTTCCGCTGCCTTCGCTTCAGCGGCTTCTGCTGCTGCCTTGTCGGCGGCGAGAGCCTGTGCTGCTGCGATCTTTTCAGCTTCGATGCGTGCCTTTTCTTCGACAACTGCAGCGCGCTCGGCTTCGTTCAGCTTGCGTGCGCGCGTGCCGGTGTTCTCGACGATACGAGCCGACTTACCGCGACGATCGCGCAGGTAGTACAGCTTGGCGCGACGGACGCGACCGCGGCGAACGATTTCGACGCCTTCGACGAGCGGCGAGTAGACCGGGAATACGCGCTCGACGCCTTCGCCGTAGGAGATCTTGCGAACGGTGAAGCTTTCGTTGATGCCACCGCCGGAACGGGCGATGCAAACGCCTTCATAGGCCTGTACGCGGGTACGGGTGCCTTCCGTCACACGGACGTTGACGCGTACGGTGTCGCCCGGGGAAAATTCTGGAAGCGAGCGCTTGGCTTCGATCTTGGCGACCTGTTCGGCCTCAAGCTGCTGGATGATGTTCATGTGTCAAACCTCAGGTTTTTCTGAAACAGCCAGAGCGCTCTTAGGATCCGTTGGTCAAAGCCTCTGGATCTGCCTTGCGGCAGAGCGTTTCGCCATTCTTTGTTGCTGGCAGACGGGACAGTTTTCCCATTTCCGTTCGCGCCATTACACGAAAGGCATGCGCTTGTCATCGGGCATGCCGCAATTTTGTGGCGATCGGTGGCGTTTTCGCCGCTTGCTGGCTCTCCATAGCAGGTCTAAAGGCTGACCGAAAAGAATTCGGGAGGATTGATGTCGATCACCATGGTGGTGCTGCTGGCCGCGGCCGGCTTTTTCTCGGGCGCCGCCAACGCGATTGCCGGCGGCGGAACGTTTCTCGTTTTCGGCGCCTTGACGCTTGCCGGCGTGCCGCCGATCGCGGCCAACGCAACATCGTCGATCGTGCAGTTTCCGGGCTATGTCACCTCGACGCTTGCCTATCGCCGCGAGATTGCCAGGCACTGGCGAAGTGCTTTGGCGCTCGCAACCGTCTCCGTCATCGGCTCGATTTTGGGAGCGTTGATCCTGCTGGCGCTCGACAATGACGCGTTTCGCCAGGTCGTGCCGTGGCTCCTGGGCGCTGCGACCGCCGTGTTTGCGGCAGGCCCGTGGCTGAAGCCGAAAGCCTCGTCCGAGCGCCCTGCCAACTCGCCGCTTTCGGTCATCGGTCAGTTCCTGACATCGATCTATGGTGGGTTCTTCGGGGCCGGAATGGGGATCATGATGTTGGCGGTGCTGGGTCTGACGACCGGCGGCAGCTATCACCATCTCAATGCGCTGAAGAACATGCTGGCGGCGCTGATTGCCGGCGTCGCGATCGTCGTCTTCGTCGGCGGCGGCGTGATTGCCTGGCCGGAAACGATCATCATGATGCCGGCCGGCGCGCTCGGCGGCTATTGCGGCGTGTGGCTCGCACGACGCGTTCCGCAGGCAGTGCTGCGCTGGTGCGTGGTGGCGGTCGGCGCAGGCCTGACCGTCTACTATTTCGTCACCGGCTAGCTTTCGTTCAGCAGGTCCGGGCGGCGTTCCCGAGTAAGCCGCAGCGACTGTTCGAGCCGCCATTTCTCGATCGCGGCATGGTTGCCGGAGGTCAGAATAGCGGGGATTTCCCGGTCTTCGAAGACCTGTGGACGCGTATAGTGCGGGTGTTCGAGCAGGCCGTGCTCGAAGCTTTCGTGGGTGCCGGACAGCGCATTGCCCATCACGCCCGGCAGAATGCGAACGACGCTGTCGAGCAGCGTCAAAGCGGCCGGCTCGCCGCCCGAAAGGATATAGTCGCCGATCGACACTTCCTCGAGCTGGCGTGCATCGATCACCCGCTGGTCGACGCCTTCGAAACGTCCGCAGACGATCACCACGCCCTCGCCATCGCCAAGCTCGCGGACCCGCTTCTGGCTGAGCGGCTTTCCGCGCGGGCTCATCAGCAGGCGGGGACGGCTGTCATCTACGAGGGAATCGATCGCCTTGCCGAGAATATCCGCCCTTAACACCATGCCGGCGCCGCCGCCGGCCGGCGTGTCGTCGACAGTACGGTGCTTGTCCTCCGCGAAATCACGGATCTGCATCGCTTCAAGCGACCACTGCCCGCGTTCCATTGCCTTGCCGGAGAGGGAAAAGCCGAGATGGCCGGGAAACATTTCCGGATAGAGGGTGAGCACCGTCGCGCGAAACGGCATCGCGGTCACTTGTCCTTGCGCGGAAAGTTCGAGTTCGCGTCGTCTTCGTCCGGGTTTTCGATCAGGCCCGCAGCTTCGGGATCGATCAGGATCTTGCCGCCTTCGAGATCGATCTCCAGAACGGCTGCCTCGGTAAACGGAATGAGCGACGGACGACGGCCGGGGCCTTTCAGCTCCAGGAGATCGCCGGCGCCGAAATCGAACACGGCGCTGACCGTGCCAAAGCTCTTGCCGTCCTTGTCGACGGCTTCCAAGCCCTCGAGGTCGGCGTAATAGAATTCGTCGTCGTCCAGTTCCTCGTCCGGCAGGTTGTCACGGTCGACGAACAGCTCGATGCCGTTCAGCGCTTCTGCATCCTCGCGGCTGTTGATGCCGCGGAAGCGGACGATGACGACGGTTTTCGCCTCGCGGATATCGAGGATCTCGAAGACCCGGCCGTCCGTGGTGTAAAGATTGCCGTAGTCGCCGAGTGCGGTCGGATCCTCGGTAAAGGATTTCACCCGCACCTCGCCCCGCAGGCCCTGGGCAGCGCCGATCGTTGCCATCAGAACTGGGTTTTCGAGCTTGGTCATGCGGGAAGGCTCCGGTTTCTTCGCGCCCATTTAAGCGCAACACAGTGAAATGAAAACAGTCTCGGCGGAATGAAAACAGCAAAACGGGCGGTGCGTTGCCGCACCACCCGTCGAAGCAAAAGAAGCAGATCTTATTCCGCGGCAGCAGCTGCCTTGGCGTCTTCGATCTTCTTTGCGCGCTCGGCAGTGCGTTCCTGAGCCTTCTTGCCCGGCTTCGCCTTTTCCGGGTTGCTCTTGGCATCGCGCTGGCCAACGCCGGCTTCTGCCAGGAAGCGCAGAACGCGGTCGGTCGGCTGTGCGCCGTTGTCGAGCCAATGCTGAACGCGCTCTACGTTGACTTCAACGCGCTTTGCGTCGTCCTTGGCAAGCATCGGGTTCCACGAACCGACCTTTTCCAGGAAGCGGCCGTCACGTGGCGAACGGGCGTCAGCAACGACGATCGTGTAGTAAGGACGCTTCTTCGAGCCACCACGGGCAAGACGGATCTTCAAGGGCATTGTATTCACTCCTAGGTTTGTCTGGGCCGCCGTCCCGGCGGGCCGTGTCGTTATTGTTTAAGCAGTTTCCTTACCGCCGTGTTCGGCGGCGATGGCTTCATGATGCCGGATGACTTCCTTGATGACGAAGTTCAGGAACTTCTCGGCGAAATCCGGGTCCAGATGAGCGTCGTCGGCCAGGCGGCGAAGGCGTTCGATCTGGTATTCCTCGCGCGCCGGGTCTGCCGGCGGCAAATCGTATTGGGCTTTGAGGACGCCCACTTCCTTGGTGCAGCGAAAGCGTTCCGCCAGCATATGCACCAGTGCCGCATCGATATTGTCGATCGACTGGCGGTAGCTCGAAAGCTTTGCCTTGATTTCAGGGTCAACCATCGTGTCCTCCCCTTACTTCTTCTTGCCAGGCAGGCCGGGAAGACCCGGGAAGCCGCCGAGGCCGGGGAGCTTTCCGCCGCCAAGACCCGGCATTCCACCGCCGAGACCCGGCATGGAGCCAGGCTTCATGCCGGCAGCTTCGGCCTGCTTCTGCAGGGCTTCCAGCTGCTTCGGATCGAGCTTGGAAAGATCGGGCATGCCGCCCATTCCACCCATTCCGCCACCCATGCCACCAAGACCCATCTTGCCGGCAAGGCCGCCCATCATCTGCTTCATCATGCCGCCCTTGCCCTTGCCGCCCATCATTTTCATCATGTCGGCCATCTGGCGGTGCATTTTCAGCAGCTTGTTGATTTCGGATGCGTCCGTGCCGGAGCCGGCTGCGATGCGTTTCTTGCGGGAGTGCTTCAGCATATCCGGGTTGGCGCGTTCGGCCTTCGTCATCGAGCCGATGATGGCGATCTGGCGGTCGAACATCTTGTCGCTCATGCCGGATGCGGCAAGCTTGTCCTTCATGCCGGCCATGCCGGGCATCATTCCCATGATGCCGCCCATGCCGCCGAGCGATTTCATCTGGCGCAGCTGGTCGGCAAGGTCGTTCAGGTCGAACTTGCCCGACTGCATCTTCTTGGCCATCGCCGCGGCTTTTTCCGCGTCGATGTTTTCGGCTGCCTTTTCGACCAGGCTGACGATGTCGCCCATGCCGAGAATACGGTCGGCGATGCGGCGGGGATGGAACTCTTCGAGTTCGTTCATCCGTTCGCCGACACCGATCAGCTTGATCGGCTTTCCGGTGACAGCGCGCATCGAAAGCGCTGCACCGCCGCGGCCATCGCCATCCATGCGGGTCAGAACGAGGCCGGTAATGCCGACGCGTTCGTCGAAATTGCGCGCCAGGTTGACGGCGTCCTGGCCGGTCAGGCTGTCGGCCACCAGCAGGATTTCATGCGGGTTGGACTTCCGCTTGATTTCCGCCATTTCGGCCATCAGCGGTTCGTCGATATGCGTGCGGCCGGCGGTGTCGAGGATGACGACGTCATGGCCGCCGAGCTTGGCCGCCTGGACGGCGCGCGCGGCGATATCGGTCGGCGACTGGCCGGCAATGACCGGCAGCGTATCGACGCCGGTCTGGACGCCCAGCTGGCGCAACTGTTCCTGAGCTGCCGGACGTCGCGTATCGAGCGACGCCATCAGCACCTTTTTCTTTTCGCGGTCGGTCAACCGCTTGGCGATCTTGCCTGTGGTCGTGGTCTTACCCGAACCCTGCAGACCGACCATCATGATCACGACCGGGGCCGCGGCATGCAGGCTGATGCCGACGCCTTCGGTCCCGAGCATTTCGACCAGTTCGTCATGGACGATCTTGACGACCATCTGGCCGGGCTTGATCGATTTCAGAACCTCGGCGCCGACGGCCTTTTCACGAACCTTGTCGGTAAAGGCGCGCACCACTTCCAGCGCCACGTCGGCTTCCAGAAGCGCACGGCGAACCTCGCGCAGGGCGGCGGATACATCCGCTTCGCTCAATGCGCCACGGCCGGTCAGTCCATTCAGAATGGAGCCAAGACGGTCCTGGAGGTTTTCGAACATCGTGTATTCCTTCTTCGTTTCCGGGTGCCCAAAAACGTCGGTTCTTTCGCCGGCAAATACAAGGCACCAAGGAGTACGCAAAGCCAAATAGCACCCGAGGGCGCCACGCGCTGTCGGGTGTTGACCTCCGGGTTTCCGAATAGTTCGGCTCCCGGTCGGCGGCTCCAAGCTCTCGGACTTGTCAGCAGATTGCCGGGCTTAAACAGGAAATGGGGGTGGAAGTCAAGGCGCGCCGGGGTTTTGCGGCGGTTGCGGGCATCCCACGCACCCGATGCCGGAGATCTGATGTCTCCTCATGCTTCCGCCCCTACACGAATTGCCCTATTCTATAGGGGATACATGCGAATATAGATAGAGGTGGCCTTGATGGCGCAGCTCTTGCCAACTCCGGTGATCGAACAGACCTCATGAAACGTCGCAATTTTCTCAAATGGTCCGGGATCGGCGCAGTGGTGGCCCTTGCCGGCGGGTTGACCGCACGAGGTGCCATGGCAGCCAACAGCTATTATTCCGGTCCGGTGTCCGATCACTTCGACGGGACGCATTTCTTCAATCCCGGTGGCGAGGAGCCGCGGGGAACGTTCGACCTCCTGCGTTGGAAGCTCGGCAACGGCAATATTCCCTGGCCGGACACGTTTGCCAGCCCGTTTCCGCAGGCCGTGCCGGAGACGCGCGTGGGCGGCAATCGTCTTGTGGTCACCATGGTCGGCCATGCGTCGCTGCTGATCCAGGTTGCCGGCGTCAATATTCTGACCGATCCGGTCTGGTCGGAGCGTGCCAGTCCGGTCTCCTTCGCCGGGCCCAAGCGGGTCAATCCGCCGGGTATCCGCATCGGTGATCTGCCGCCGATTGATATCGTGCTCGTTACCCACAATCACTACGACCACATGGATCTCGAGACGCTGTGGGTGCTTGAGGGCCGCGACAAGCCGCATTTCATCACACCGCTCGGCAATGATGCGATCATCCGCTCCAAGGTGCCGGATGCGAAGATCACGGTCATGGACTGGGGCGGCAGCGAGACCGTCGCGCCCGGCGTCGTGTTTCACTGCGAGCCCTGCCATCACTGGTCGGCGCGGGGTCTCGGTGACCGGCGCAAGGCGTTGTGGGCGGCCTTCGTGTTTGAAACGCCGGCCGGCAAGGTCTATCATGTGGGCGATACCGGATTTCACGAGGGCGTCAACTATCGCGCCGCGGGCAGTAAGCATGGTCCTTTCCGCTTGGCGAACCTGCCGTTCGGCGCCTATGAGCCGCGCTGGTTCATGAAGGCGCAGCACCAGGATCCGCAGGAAGCCGTCGAAGGGATGCAGCTTTGCGGAGCCTCCTTCGTTGCCGGGCATCACTGGGGCACGGTCAAGCTGACCGACGAGGGCATCGACCAGCCGGTGGAGGCGCTGTTTGCGGCGCTCGACAGTCGTGGTATTGCGCGTGAACGATTCCGGCCGATGCGGGCAGGTGAGGTTTTCGACGTTCCGGCGTGACGGAGCTTGACGAGCCGCTCCACAGTTTGCTTGATGCCGAAACATGAGTATTTGGGGCAAGATATGCAGATCGAACTGGGCCGCCTGACGGACGCTACTCGCATCCAGCGCCTCAAGGCGCAGACAGCGGGTACGCATGATACGCTCGACAAGCGGATCATGCGGGCGGAGCCATTCGCCAATCGCGAGCGCTATGCCTTGTTTCTCGACGTCCAGCATCGGTTTCACGCCGATGTCGCGCCGCTTTACGCGGCCGCCGAACTCAACCGGCTGCTGCCCGGCCTTGCCGAGCGTTGCCGGCTGGAAGCGCTTCGCCATGACATTGCGGATCTCGGCGGCGTGCCGGAACAGCTGGGATCGACGACCGGCCCCCTCAATCCTGCGACCGCGCTCGGCTGGCTCTACGTCGCCGAAGGCTCCAATCTCGGCGCTGCTTTCCTGCGCAAGGAAGCGGCCAAGCTCGGGTTGTCGGACGATTTCGGCGCGCGGCATCTGGCCGGCCACACGGACGGCCGCGGCCTGCACTGGCGCAACTTCGTTTCGGCCTATAACGAGCTTCTGCTGACCGAGGCAGAGGAACTCGAGGCAGCAGAAGGCGCCAGGGCGGCGTTCCGCCGGGTGCATGCGCTGGTCGACCAGATCTTCGGATGACACGATCGGAGAATGGCGCTCGCCGCACAAGTTGCGCGCGCTACTGGCAATTCGTGGCGATTTCCGCCATATACGGCCGATGACCGGTAATTTACCGCACGGGTTGGCAATCATGGCAGAACAGGTCGAATTTGCGCGCATGAACGGGCTTGGCAACAAGATCCTGGTCATCGACATGCGCGGTCGCGCCGACAAGGTCACGCCGGAAGCAGCCGTTGCGCTCAACGCTGATGCTGCGACCCAGTTCGACCAGATCATGGCGATCCACGATCCGAAGATAGCGGGTACCGACGCGTTTATCGACATCCTGAACTGCGACGGCAGCAAGGCCCAGGCCTGCGGCAACGGCACCCGCTGCGTCGTCCAGGCCTTGAGCTCCGAGACCGGCCGCAAGGTTTTCACCTTCCAGACGGTTGCCGGCATTCTCAATGCACGTGAGCACGAGGATGGCACGATTTCGGTCGATATGGGCAAGCCGGCCTTTGCCTGGGACAAGATCCCGTTGTCTGAAGAATTCTACGATACCAGCCGGATCGAGCTGCAGATCGGCCCGATCGATGCGCCGATCCTGCATTCGCCGTCCGCAATGGCGATCGGCAATCCGCATGCGATCTTCTGGGTCGACCGCGACCCGATGGATTTCGATCTGGAACGGTTCGGACCGCTTCTCGAAAACCATCCGATCTTTCCGGAAAAGGCAAATATAACGCTGGCGCAGGTGACATCGGAAACGTCGCTGCGCACCCGGACATGGGAACGCGGCGCGGGGCTGACGCTTGCCTGCGGCTCCGCCGCCTGTGCCGCGGGTGTTTCGGCGGCGCGCACCGGCCGCACGGGTCGCACCGTGACCATCGACGTTGCCTCGGCGCCCACCCGGCAGCCGCTCGTCATCGAGTGGCGTGAAGACGATCACGTGGTGATGACCGGCCCTGCGGAATGGGAATGGTCCGGCAAGGTCGATCCGGTCAGCGGTGAATTTTTGCGCGACGAGGAATTGGGACAGGGCGCTCACCAAGGGGCGCAGGTCCATTGAGTGGCGTCGAGGTCATCACCTTTGGCTGTCGGCTGAACACCTACGAATCGGAAGTGATGCGGGCGGAGGCCGAAAAGGCCGGGCTCAACAATGCCGTGCTGGTGAATACCTGTGCTGTGACCTCGGAAGCCGTGCGCCAGGCCCGCCAGACGATCCGTCGCGTGCGTCGTGACAATCCGCATGCCCGGATCGTTGTGACGGGTTGCGCCGCCCAGACCGAGAAGCAGGCGTTTGCCGACATGCCCGAAGTGGACATGGTGCTCGGCAACGAGGAAAAGCTGAAGAGCCAATCCTATCGCGCGCTGCCGGATTTCGGCGTGTCGTCGGAAGAAAAGCTGCGCGTCAACGACATCATGAGCATCAAGGCGACGGCGCCGCAGATGATCCGTCATATCGACGGTCACGTGAGGGCCTTCATCCAGGTCCAGAACGGCTGCGATCACCGCTGCACCTTCTGCATCATTCCATACGGTCGCGGCAATTCCCGTTCGGTGCCGATGGGCGCGGTCGTCGAACAGGCGCGCAGGCTAACCGAAAGCGGGTATCGCGAGATCGTGCTGACCGGCGTCGATGCCACCAGCTACGGCGGCGACCTTCCCGGCCAGCCGACCCTCGGGCTTCTTGCGAAGACGCTTCTGAGGCAGGTGCCTGATATCCTGCGGCTGCGGTTGTCTTCGATCGACAGTATCGAGGCGGACAATCACCTCTGGGATCTGATCGCCGACGAGCCGCGCTTCATGCCGCATCTGCACCTCTCGCTGCAGCATGGCGACGACATGATCCTCAAGCGGATGAAACGCCGCCACAGTCGCCGCGAAGCCTTCGCCTTTATCGAACAGGCCCGCCGGCTGCGGCCCGAGATCGCATTCGGCGCCGACATGATCGCCGGGTTTCCGACCGAGACGGAAGAGATGTTTGAAAATTCGGCGACGCTTGCGCGAGACGCCGGCATTTCCTTTTTGCATGTTTTCCCCTATAGCCCGCGTCCCGGAACGCCGGCTGCGCGGATGCCGCAGCTCGACCGGGCTCTGGTCAAGGACCGTGCCGCGCGACTTCGTGCAACGGGTGAAGCGTTGCATAATGCCCACCTCGACCGCATGGTGGGGACCGAACAGATCGTCATCGTTGAAAACAACGGCCTGGCGCATACCGAAAACTTTTCGCTGGTCGCCGTGCCGGGGCTGGTTCCCCGGGACATCCAGCGCATTATGATAACTGGCCATAACGGCAAACATCTCGACATGCGGGTCATGGCCGCTCCCGCCACAGAGCGGGCGGCCTGACCGGAACGGATTTCTTATGGCACTGAGTTTCATCAAACGCGTCTTCACCTTCGGCGACGTCCCCCCCGAACAACAGGTCGAAGATCGCGCTCCGGCGCCGATCACAGAAGCGGACTCCGTTCAGGCGGAGCTTGAACCCAAGACCCGCGCGGAAGACCTGCCCGTCGCCGCTGTCGATCCGGTGGCCGCGATCGAGATGGAGACTGCCGGCGGACCGGCGTCGGATGAGCCTGCCGATATGGCTGACGTCGACGAGCCGGGTTCCGAGGCTGCCGCAGAGGACGAGGGTGCCATTCTCCCGGGTGTCGAGGAAACCTCCGAACTCGGGCTCGTGCCACTGTCGCTGCTGGAAGCGGAAGCGGCCGCAGATGTCGATTCCGCTCCACTGCCGACGCCCGTTCTTCCCAAGGGCTTTTCCACCGCCAGTGCGGCACCGGAGACGGTCACCATCGTGCCGCCGGCCAAACTCACCTGGTTCCAGCGTCTGCGCGAAGGCCTGTCGCGGACTTCGTCGCAGCTCACCGGCCAGATCGCGGCGCTGTTTACCAAGCGCAAGCTGGACGACCAGACGCTCGAGGATCTCGAGGATCTGTTGATCCAGGCCGATCTCGGCGTCGAGACCGCCATGCGGATCACCGGCACGCTGTCTTCCGAACGCTACGGCAAGGACGTGACCGGCGAGGATGTGTCGCGCATCATGTCGGCGGAGATCACCAGGGTGCTGACGCCGGTTGCCAAGCCGTTGCAGCTCGATCTCAGCCACAAGCCGCATGTCATTCTCGTCGTCGGCGTCAACGGCACCGGCAAGACGACGACGATCGGCAAGCTGGCGGCAAAACTTTCGGGCTCGGGGCTGAAGGTGATGCTGGCCGCCGGCGATACGTTCCGTGCCGCTGCCATCGAGCAGCTGAAAATCTGGGCCGACCGGACGGGATCGCAGTTCATCGGCACCAAGCTCGGCGCCGATGCGGCGGGTCTTGCCTATGACGCGTTCGAGCAGGCGCGTGCCAACAAGTCGGACGTGCTGATCATCGACACGGCCGGCCGGTTGCAGAACAAGACCGAGCTGATGGCGGAACTCGAAAAGATCGTTCGCGTGCTGAACAAGCTCGATCCGGACGCGCCGCATACGGTGCTGCAGACGCTCGATGCGACGACGGGCCAGAATGCGATGAACCAGGTCGAGATCTTCCGCAATATCGCCGGCGTCAGCGGTCTGATCATGACCAAGCTCGACGGCACCGCGCGCGGCGGTATCCTTGTCGCGATCGCCGCCAAGCACAAGCTGCCGGTCTATTTCGTCGGCGTCGGCGAAGGGGTCGACGATCTCGAGCCTTTCGAGGCCAAGGATTTCGCCGAAGCGATCGCCGGGCTGGCGCCCGCGCCCCATTGATGACACACAGAAACGAATTTGCTCCAGGCAATTACTGGCTTTAAAGTTGGACCCCATGCAGACGATTGAAAGCGACACCAAGCCGACCAAGGAAGAAAAGCAGCATCCGGGCCTGAAAATGGCGCTGGAGCTCGGGCCGCTCCTGGTGTTCTTCTTCGGCAACCTGCGCGGCGAATGGCTGGTGCAGAAATTCCCGGCGCTTTCGGCCGTCGGCGGCCCGCTTCTGGTGGCAACCGCGCTGTTCATGGTCGCCACGGTGATCTCGCTGGTGATCTCCAAGATCGTCTTCAAGCATCTGCCGGTCATGCCCTTCGTGTCGGGCGTGGTCGTCATGGTGTTCGGGTCGCTGTCGATCTGGCTGCAGGACGAAACCTTCATCAAGATGAAGCCGACCATCGTCAACACGCTGTTCGGCGTGGTGCTGCTCGGCGGGCTTTTCTTCGGCAAGTCGCTGCTCGGCTATGTCTTCAATGCCGCCTTCAGCCTGAATGAAGAGGGCTGGAGAAAGCTCACCCTGCGCTGGGGGATCTTCTTCCTGTTTCTCGCCGTGCTCAACGAAGTCGTCTGGCGCAATTTCTCCGACGAGGCCTGGGTCAACTTCAAAGTCTGGGGCACGATGCCGATCACCATCTTGTTCACCCTGTCGCAGATGCCTCTGATCATGCGCCATTCCGTCGAAGAGCCGAAATCAGGTTCCGAGGTGTGACTGCCGGGGTGCTTCCGCCAAGCGGTTCATCCGGACGACGCTGGCTTGTCGCAGCGCTGGTAATTTTTGTGGCGCAGATCGCCATTCTCTATGCGATTGGCCGCATTCCGATCTGCGAATGCGGCTACATCAAGCTGTTCGAGCCTGATGTAAATTCGTCAGGTAATTCCCAGCATCTGGGGGACTGGTATGTGCCGTCCCACATCATCCACGGCTTTCTGTTTTACGGGCTCGGCTGGCTGATCCTGCGCCGCGCGCCGGTTGCGGCCCGGTTCTCGCTTGCGGTGCTGATCGAGGCCGCGTGGGAAATCGCCGAGAATTCGCCCGTCATCATCGACCGCTACCGGACCGCGACGATGGCGCTTGGGTATTCGGGCGACAGCATCATCAACTCGGCGATGGATACGGTGTTCATGGCGCTCGGATTCCTGTTTGCCGCGCGCGCGCCCATCTGGCTCACCGTCTGCATCGCCCTGTTCTTCGAACTCTTCACCGGCTGGCTGATCCGCGACAACCTCGTCCTCAACGTGCTGATGCTGGTCTGGCCCGTCGATGCGATCAAGGTCTGGCAGAACGCGGTTTGAGGCGTTGAACAAGGTTCAGAATCAGCACGTGCCGGCTCAGCCTTTGCCTGCCGCTTCTTCGATGGCCGGTAGCAGATCCTGGGTGACGCTGCGGGTGTCGAAGGGGCCGACCTTCTTGTAGAGGATCGTGCCGTCGGGGCCGACAAGATAGCTTTCCGGAATGCCATAGACGCCCCAGTCGATCGCGGACTTGCCGTTCGGATCGATGCCGATCGCCTTGTAAGGGTTGCCGAGCTCGCCGAGGAAGCGCAGCGCGTTGTCGTTGCGGTCCTTGTAGTTGATGCCGACGATGGTGAGCCTTTTGTCTTCTGCCAGTTGCTTCAGGATCGGATGTTCCTGCCGGCAGGGGACGCACCAGGAGGCAAAGACATTGACCAGCGTCAGCTTGCCGGCAATGGCCGGAGAGGTCAGTGCCGCGGTGCTCGAGCCTTCGAGAGGCGGTAGCGCGAGGGACGGCGCTTTCTTGCCGATCAGGGCTGACGGAATGGCGGAGATGTCGCGTCCGTTGACATCCTGGTCGTAGAGCATCTTGCCGGCGACTGCGGCAAAGCCTGCGAAGGCAAGCAGCGGGATCAGCGCGAAGGCGTAACGGGTGAGACTGCGGCGCTTCGGCGGGATGTCCTGCGAGGATGAGGGTTCGGCGCTCATGCCTTGCCGCCTTCCGGCGCCGTTGCCGAGCGGCGGCGGATGCCGGCGGCTTCGAGCTGCGCAAGCTCCCTTCGGCGGGCGCGGCCATCGAGCCAGACCCAGCCGATCAGACAGAGCGAGATGAGGCCGGCAATTCCATAGGACATGGCGATATAGAATGTGTGGCTCATGTCAGTTGCTCTTCTCGATCGCCGAGCCGGGTTTGTCGCCGGCCATTCTTGCTGCCATCCGGCGCTGCGCGGACACGCGGCGGCGCCAGATCTCGTTGCGCATGGCGGCGATGTGCAGGGTGAAGAACAGCATCGTGAAGGCGAGTGCCATGACGAGCAGCGGCCGCAGGAACGACCCGTCGATGCTCGAACCGCCCATGCGGATGACGCTTGCCGGCTGATGCAGCGTGTTCCACCAGTCGACCGAGAACTTGATGATCGGAATGTTTACGAAGCCGACCAGGATGAGGATGGCGCAAAGGCGGGCGGCCTTGCCCGGATCATCCATGGCACGGTTGAGCGCGATCAGGCCGAGATACATCAGGAACAGCACGAAGACGGAGGTGAGCCGCGCGTCCCAGACCCACCAGGTTCCCCACATCGGCTTGCCCCAGAGAGAGCCGGTGGCAAGCGCGATCAGCGTGAAGGCGGCGCCGAGCGGGGCGGCGGTCTTGTGTGCAACGTCTGCCAGCGGATGGCGCCAGACGAGTGTGCCGATCGCCGAGAGCGCCATCACCGTGTAGCACATCATCGAAAGCCATGCCGCGGGCACATGCACATACATGATGCGAACCGTCAGCCCCTGCTGATAGTCGCCTTCGCCGGCAAAGCTCAGATAGAGGCCTGCTGCAAACAGGATCGCGGTGACCGCTGCAAGCCAGGGCAGGACGCGCGACGCCAGGCCTAAAAACCGGGTCGGGTTGGCGAGATCGCTGAATTTGGTGATGGCAAGGCTTTCGGACATCTGGGTTTTCTACTTCAGGGCGAAAAGAAGTTCCATCTAATCAATCGTCGGCGTTTCGCAAAGCGAGCGCTGCGCCAAGGGGCCCAAGCACTGCAAAAAACATCGTGATTGCCACCAGTATCAGAAAAGGCGGCAGGAATGGAGCAGGATCCTCCACCGCCGCATAGGAAGCGCTGACCCCGAAGATCAGCACCGGCACGGCAAGCGGCAGGACGAGGATCGAGACGAGCAGCCCGCCGCGCGGCAGGGTTACCGCAACCGCTGCGCCCACGGCACCGATGAAGGTCAGCGCCGGCGTACCGACCAGAAGCGTCAGCATGGTGGCGCCGATCGCCACTTCGTCCATGTTCATGAACAGGCCAAGCAGCGGCGAAGCGATGACCAGCGGCAGGCCGTTGCCGATCCAGTGGGCCAGGCATTTGACGAGCACGGTGAGAACGAGCGGATGCTCCTGCATCAGCATCAGGTCCAGCGATCCATCCTCGCGGTCGGTCTGGAACATCCGGTCGAGGCCGAGCAGGGCGGAGAGGAGCGCTCCGATCCAGACGATCGCCGGACCGATTCGCGACAGAAGGTTGAGATCGGGACCGACACCGAAGGGAATGACGGCGACAACCGTGATGAAGAACAGGACGCCGATCAGCGCGCCACCGCCGGCACGGACGGAAAGCTTCAGGTCGCGCAGGAGGAGAGCGGTCATCACCAGACCTCCTCGGCGATACCGGTAAAGCCGGCCATCTTCAGTTCCTGCGCGTTCTCCAGTCCGAGCGGTTGGTGGGTGGCGCCGATCAGGATGCCGCCGTTTCGGAGATGTGATTCGATCAGCCCGGTGAACACGCGTTCCGCACTCACGTCGAGGGCTGCGGTCGGTTCGTCGAGGATCCAGACCGGCCGGAAGGAGACGAGAAGCTTGGCAAATGCCATGCGGCGCTGCTGGCCGGCGGAAAGATATCCGAACGGCAGATGGGTGATGTCGCCAAGCCCGACCGCATCGGCCGCTTCGTCGACAGAAAGAGACTCGCCCTGCGGTGAATGGCCGAAAAACTGCTGCCAGAATGTCAGGTTTTCATACACCGAAAGTTCGGCTTTCATGGCATTGCGGTGGCCGAGGTAATGGCAGGCTTCTGCTGCCCGCATGCCCTTGTCAGCAGTCTCTGCCTGCCATGTGACGGTGCCGCTTTCGGGGCGCAGGAGGCCTGCCACGACGCGCAGGAGCGTGGATTTGCCCGATCCGTTTTTCCCCGTCAGAACAAGGCTTTCGCCGCGAGACAATGCGAAGGACACGCCCTGGAAGATCAGATCTTCGCCGCGCCGGGCGCTCAGATTTTCGGCAATCAGCCGCATGTGGTCTATGCCTTTTCGGGCCGGATTAAGCCTTCGATCACATCGCTGCCAAAAAATGTTTGGCGACCTGCGTCAAAGTGTCTGGAACGCTTCTTAGAAATTATCTATAAGCATCGCAACACGCCAGCGGCCGGCGTGATTTTCATCTAGCGCCGAACTTGAGGATCATCAAAAGTCCTTTCGTGCGGACAGCGGAAATGGTCGTACCCGCATCCTGATGTGCATGAAGTGCATAGGCGTCCGCACGCGCGTGTTGGCTCTTACATCAGCGGGGTTTATCCGTGGCTAAATCTGTCGACAGTTTCAATTGTCGCTCCGTCCTTACCGTAGGCGGTAAGGACTATGTCTATTACAGCCTTCCGAAAGCCGAGCAGAATGGTCTGCCGGACGTTTCCAAGCTGCCCTTCTCGATGAAGGTTCTGCTTGAAAACCTGTTGCGCTTCGAAGACGGAAAGTCCGTTACCAAGGACCAGATCCTGTCGGTTGCCGAATGGCTCAACAACAAGGGTCTGGCCGAGGCTGAGATCGCTTATCGTCCAGCCCGCGTGCTGATGCAGGACTTCACCGGCGTTCCGGCAGTCGTCGATCTCGCAGCCATGCGCGACGGCATCAAGGCACTCGGCGGCGATCCTGAAAAGATCAACCCGCTGGTCCCGGTCGATCTCGTCATCGACCACTCGGTCATCGTCGACGAATTCGGCACACCGACTGCTTTTGCCCGCAACGTCGAGCTCGAATACGAGCGCAACGGCGAGCGCTACCGCTTCCTCAAGTGGGGCCAGCAGGCGTTCAAGAATTTCCGCGTCGTTCCGCCCGGCACCGGCATCTGCCACCAGGTGAACTTCGAATATCTCGGCCAGACGGTCTGGACCAGTGAAGAAGACGGCGAAACCGTCGCTTATCCGGACACCTGCGTTGGCACCGATTCGCACACGACCATGATCAATGGTCTCGGCGTTCTCGGTTGGGGCGTCGGCGGTATCGAAGCGGAAGCCTCGATGCTCGGCCAGCCTGTCTCCATGCTTCTGCCAGAAGTCATCGGCTTCAAGCTGACCGGCAAGCTCAAGGAAGGCGTCACCGCGACCGACCTCGTGCTGACAGTCGTGCAGATGCTGCGCAAGAAGGGCGTGGTTTCCAAGTTCGTCGAATTCTTCGGCCCAGGCATGGACAACATGCCGGTCGCAGACCGTGCGACGATCGGTAACATGGGTCCGGAATACGGAGCGACTTGCGGCTTCTTCCCGGTCGATGCCGAAACCGTCAGCTACCTCCACATGTCCGGCCGCACCAAGGAGCGCATCGCGCTCGTCGAAGCCTATTCGAAGGCTCAGGGCATGTGGCGCGACACCGACGGTGCCGAGCTGGTCTTCACCGACACGCTGGAACTCGACCTCAACGACGTCGTGCCGTCGATGGCCGGCCCGAAGCGTCCGGAAGGTCGCATCTCGCTCGAGAACATCGCCTCCGGTTTCGCTGGCTCGATGGACACCGACTACAAGAAGCCGGGCCAGCTTGAAAACCGCTACCCGGTTGAAGGCACGGATTACGATCTCGGTCATGGCGATGTGGCGATTGCCGCCATCACGTCCTGCACCAACACATCCAACCCGTCGGTGCTGATCGCGGCTGGCCTTCTCGCCCGCAACGCAGTTGCCAAGGGTCTGACGTCCAAGCCTTGGGTGAAGACCTCGCTTGCACCGGGATCTCAGGTTGTTGGCGAATATCTCGCCAAGTCCGGCCTGCAGGATTCGCTCGATGCGATCGGCTTTAACCTCGTCGGCTTCGGCTGCACGACCTGCATCGGCAATTCCGGTCCTCTGCCGGCGCCGATCTCCAAGACGATCAACGACAAGGGTCTGATTGCTGCCGGCGTTCTTTCCGGCAACCGCAATTTCGAAGGCCGTATTTCGCCTGACGTCCAGGCCAACTACCTGGCTTCGCCGCCGCTCGTCGTCGCTTATGCGCTGGCCGGCTCGGTGCGCAAGGACCTGACCACGGAACCGCTCGGCATCGGCAGCGATGGCCAGCCGGTATTCCTCAAGGATGTCTGGCCGACCTCCAAGGAAGTTCAGGAGTTCATCCAGAAATACGTCACCCGCGAACTGTTCGAGAGCAAGTATGCGGACGTGTTCAAGGGCGACGAGAACTGGCAGGCAGTCCAGATCCCTGACGGCGACACCTATGCATGGGACGACAAGTCGACCTATGTGCAGAACCCGCCGTATTTCGTCGGCATGGGCAAGACGGGAACCGGTCTCAAGAACATCCACGGCGCACGCGTCCTTGGCCTGTTCGGCGACAAGATCACCACCGACCACATCTCGCCGGCCGGTTCGATCAAGGCTGCTTCGCCAGCCGGTGCTTACCTTTCGGAAAACGGCGTCGCCGTTGCCGACTTCAACCAGTACGGCACGCGTCGCGGCAATCATGAAGTCATGATGCGCGGCACGTTCGCCAACATCCGCATCCGCAACCACATGCTCGGCCCGAACGGCAAGGAAGGTGGCTACACCATCCACTATCCGTCCAAGGAAGAGATGTCGATTTACGATGCGGCCATGAAGTACAAGGATGAAGGCACGCCGCTGGTCATCTTTGCCGGCGTCGAATACGGCAACGGTTCCTCGCGTGACTGGGCTGCAAAGGGCACCAACCTGCTCGGCGTCAAGGCCGTCATCGCCCAGTCGTTCGAGCGTATCCACCGCTCCAACCTGGTCGGCATGGGCGTCGTTCCCTTCGTCTTCGAAGAGGGCGTGACCTGGGCTTCGCTCGACCTCAAGGGTGACGAGACGGTCGAGATCGTCGGTCTCGAAGGCGATATCAAGCCGCGCGAATGGAAGATCGCAAAGATCACCTATGGCGACGGTTCGGTGAAGGAAATCAACATCCTCTGCCGCATCGATACGCTGGACGAGGTGATCTACATGAACAACGGCGGCATTCTGCAGACCGTTCTTCGCGATCTGGTCGCTTAATAAAAAATCCTCCACCCGCCGGTCAGACCGGCGGGTGGAAATTCTTTGACGGCGATCGGCTCACCCGCCTGGATGTGCTTTTCGCAAGACTTCGTCAGCCCAAATTCCTGGGCTGGAGAACCGGTTTTCCGACCCTGCATGTGCCGGGTCGCTCAATTCCCCTGACCAGCACGGGGATGCGGTGGTGAGCATTTTGCCTTGGCCACCGACGTTAAGGTCTTCATTCCTTGTCCCTCATCATTTTTATCGGCATGGCCGTTACGGTTTTCCTGACGTCGCTTCTGTCTGGGATTTTCGGCATGGCGGGCGGGCTGATCCTCTTGTGGGTCCTGCTGTTTCTCTATCCGGTCGGCACGGCAATCGCGATCCAGGGCGTCATCCAGATGGTCTCCAACGGATCCCGCGCCTGGTTCTCCCGCGCCTATATCGACTGGAAGATCCTCTCGATCCTGTGTTCCGGTGTGGCGGTTTCCGCCCTCATCCTGTTTCTGACGAGCTATACGCCAAGCCTGATCGTGGTCCTGATCGGTGTCGGCCTGATGCCTGTTCTCGTCTGGATACCGGTCAACCGACTGCAGCTCGATGCGTCGCGTCCCTCGCATGCGTTTTTGGCTGGGCTGCTGTCGGGTGGGATGACGATCAGCGTCGGCGTGGCAGGTCCGACGGTCGATATCTTCTTCATTCGCACCGCGATGGACCGGCGCAAGGTCATCGCCACCAAGGCGTCGATCCAGACGATCTCGCATCTGGCAAAGATCGCCTTCTACTGGGATGCCGCTTCGAACCTTCCGACCGTTGACATGGTGGCGGTGCTGATCGCCGCGCCGATCGCCATCCTCGGCGCACGGGCGGGCAACGGTATCCTGCAAAAGATGACGGACGCCAATTTTCGGAGCTGGACCCGATGGGTGGTGACCGGCGTCGGCGCGGTCTACCTGACCCAGGGATTGCTGAGCTTTTTCTAACAGGCGGAACGGGCCGGACACGCGATCGCAGAGAGCGATCACATGTCGGATCCTCACCCGTTCGTGACTTCCTCTTGAACCGGTGCCGCGGTTACTTATCCGGCGTCCCACCGTTATGGCCTTGATTGCCCCTCGCAATCGTGGATAACAAACAACCTATCAAAGGGTTTGCCATTCATGCTGCTTCGTTTTCGCTCCATGGTCCTCGTTGCCGGTCTGCTGATAGCAGGCTCGGCTTCGGCAGGGGAATCGAAGGCCCCGAAGGGCGTCGTGGAACTGTTCACCTCGCAGGGCTGTGCCTCCTGTCCGCCGGCGGACACCACGTTCAGCCAGCTTGTGGCCCAGGGCGACGTCGTGGCGCTGTCCTATCACGTCGACTACTGGAACTATCTCGGCTGGACCGATACGCTTGCCTCCAAAGAGAATACCGAGCGTCAGTACGGCTATGCCAAGACGATGGGCCGCAGCGGCGTGTACACGCCGCAGGCCATCATCAACGGTCGCGACCATGTCAAAGGTACGGACCTGGTCGGCATCAACTCCAAGGTCGATGGTATGCGCAGCAAGGGAGAGGGGCTGGTTGTTCCCGTCTCGGCTGCCATGCACGGAGACGAGATCGAGATCGAGATCGGCGCCGGCAATGCACAGATACCGGCCGAGGCCGAAGTCGTCGTCGCCTACTTCACGAAGAAGCAGCAGGTCGAGGTGACGAAGGGCGAAAACAGCGGCAAGAACATGGATTACTGGCATAGCGTCTACGACGTGCAGTCCGTTGGCATGTGGAACGGCCAGACCATGTCGCTGAAGCTGCCAGGCAAGCTGATGGGCAAGTCCAAGAAGGACGGTTGCGCAATCCTGCTTCAGGCATCGGGCCCGAATGGCGAGCCGGCCGAGATCATCGGCGCAACAATCCTGATGGCCGGGCGCAAGAAGCTGGACGACTGACAGGGCATACCAACACCGCTCACCAGCAAGCTGGTCGCGGAGCGCCGCGCGCTCATTCTTTTCGACGGGAAGTTTGTTGGCGGCCCGGTCCAAATCCACTGGGGGGCTGGGGGTAAGGGTCAGCGAACCGAACCGGGCCAAATGGCGCTAAAGAACGCGCCAAACCAACATCTGCAATCTCGCTTGCAATTCGGGCGCTGTTTTGACCGAAATACGGCTTTCTCAGAAAACATCGCGGCAGCCGGTAACCTGGTATGGCAGCGTTGTAATTTCTAAAATGTCGGGGCACACTGTCACTGCTTTGACATCTATGATTGGGAGTCTTGATGACCGATCAGCCTGAATTTCCGAGGGGCCACCGGCCTCACGATGCTGCCGTCGTCGTCAATCTCAGCGAATACCGACAGAGCCTCGATCCTGCGCCCGTGACATTTCACCGTCGAGAGCTCGACTCCATCCTGTGGATCTATGGTCGGATGGTGGGCGAGGGCGAGTGGAAGGATTACGCGATCGACCACCTGAAGGACAAGGCCGTGTTTTCGATCTTCAAGCGATCGGGCGAGATGCCGCTGTTCAGGATCGAGAAGAACCCCAAGCTTGCCAACAAGCAGGGTGCCTATTCCGTCATCAACACGAACGGCGTGATCCTGAAGCGTGGTCACGAGCTGCCACAGGTGTTGAAAGTGTTCGACAAGGCGCTGAAGCTCATCGACTGAACTGGTTCACTCGGTGAACAGCGAACCGGGATAGACCGTCGGGTCAGGCGGTGTATCCTTAGCCTCTCCGAGTGCGATCTGCATCAGGACCGTGTCCAGCCACTGACCGTGCTTAAAGCCGGTGCCTTTCAGCGTACCGGTCATTTCGAAGCCTAGGCTCTTGTGGACCGCGACGGATGCGGGGCTTGCGCCACCGATCACGGCCACCATCTGGCGAAAGCCGAGCGCTGTGCAGCGGCTGAGCAGTTCCTGCAGCAGTGCCTTCCCGGCACCCTTTCCACGCGCCCCCGGAAAGAGATAGATCGAATCCTCTACCAGCCAGCGATAGGCTGGCCGCGTGCGGAAGGCGGATGCATAGGCATAGCCGATGAGCACACCGGCGTCGTCGATGGCGGCGATGTAAGGATAGCCCTTCTCGCGGAGGGCTTGGAAGCGCGCGGTGATCTCTTTCAGGTCAGGCGGGGTGATCTCGTAGCTTGCAGTGCCGTTCAGCACACTGTCCCGGTAGATGGCGGTGATGGCGGGCAGGTCGTCGGCTGTGACGTCGCGAAGGTGCTGGGGCATGGCAGGACTTGGAGCTTGAGGTGAGGCAGCAAGCCTATGACGCAGCCTCCCGGCGGGCAACAAAAAAGGCGACCTTGCGGCCGCCTTCTTGTGTGTCGTCTGGTCTGTCGTCCACTCCGTGGATCAGTTGTTACGGTTGCCCATGAACTGAAGCAGGAAGGTGAACAGGTTGATGAAGTCGAGGTAGAGCGTCAGGGCGCCCATGATCGCCTTGCGGCCCATGACCGTCGCATCATCCGCGTCGTAATACATTTCCTTGATCTTCTGCGTGTCGTAGGCGGTAAGGCCTGCGAAGATCAGCACGCCGATCGCGGAGATCGCGAAGCCGAGTGCCGAAGACGCCAGGAAGATGTTGACGATCGAGGCGATGATCAGACCGAACAGGCCCATGATCAGGAACGAGCCCATTGCCGACAGGCTTCTCTTCGTCGTGTAGCCGTAGAGCGACAGGGCGCCGAACGAAGCTGCAGTCACGAAGAACGTCTGCACGATGCTCTGGCCGGTAAAGACCAGGAAGATCGACGACAGCGAAAGACCCATCAGGGCAGCGTAGCCCCAGAAGGTTGCCTGGGCGGCGCTCACGCTCATCTTGTTGATCCTGAAGCTCAGGAAGAACACGACGGCGAGCGGCGACAGCATCACGACCCAGCGCAGCGGGCTTGCAAACAGCAGCTGGCCGAAGGGGGTCAGCTGGCCATCGGCGACGGCCATCTGCCAGGTCGCGAATGCCGCGATGCCGGTGATTGCCAGGCCGAGTGCCATCAGGTTGTAGACCTTGAGCATATAGGCGCGCAGGCCTTCATCGATCATCGCACCGGACTGCGCACCCGTCTGGGCGGCTCGGTTTTGATAGTTGTTGAAGTCAGCCATAGTATCCTCTTCAAGCTCCGGAATTTGTCACGGTGTCGGGCCCTAACGGTCAGACCCAGGCGCCGCTGCGGAGCCCAGCAAGCCTACCATCAAATATGAGGCGATAACCACGCCTATACAAGGGGGAAGGAACGCAATGGATCCCAAAGCTCCCGATCACAATTCCCGGAGGACCGGCGCCGCCTTCTGGCCGAGCACCCGCCATGTGCCGATAAGCCCGATGCCGACGGTCAGCACCAGCGAGGCCACAACCGTGATGATCGCCACATCCGGCAGGAAGGTCGAGGGAAGGCGCATGATGCGCGACACGATGAACCAGGCGGATACGCCGCCGGCCAGAAGCGCAAACACGGCGGTGGCGAAGCCGAGGATCATGTATTCATAGCTAAAGGCACGAATGAGCATGGATCTCGTTCCGCCCAGCGTCTTCAGGATCACGGCATCGTGGGTACGGGCGCGGTTTCCGGCCGCAAGCGCCCCGGCAAGCACCAGCACCGAAGCGATCAGCGCCACGGCGGCCGCTGCCCGGATCGCGGTTGCCAGCTGGCCGATCAACTGATCGACGATATCGATCGCATCCTTGACCCTAACACTCGTGATGGTCGGATAGGCATTGCTGACGGAGCGCAGGATTGTCGCTTCCTGCTGCGCCGTTGCCGATGGATCGGTGAGGGTCGCAAGCCAGGCATGCGGCGCGCCGCGGAACGTGTTGGGCGAGAAGACCATGACGAAGTTGATGGACAGCGATTCCCATTCGACGTTGCGGAAACTGGAGATCTTGGCGGTGATGTTGCGGCCGAGCACGTTGACGGTGACCGTATCACCGAGTTTCAGTCCGAGTTCGCCTGCCTCTTCCGCCGAAAATGAAACGAGAGGCTCGCCGTCATAGTCGGCCGGCCACCATTCACCCTGCGTCAGGGTCGAGCTTTCCGGCTTGTTCTTGGCGTAAGTGATGCCGCGATCGCCGCGCAGAACCCAACGGCCCTTTGCCGGAACATTCATCTGACTGACATCCTGACCGTTGAAGGCGAGGATGCGACCCCGCAGCATCGGCACCTCGAACAGCTTGGCGCCGGGTGCCTGCTCCTGCAGCAGCTTGCGGAAACCATCGACTTCGGCGCTCTGGACATCGACGAAGAAGAAGTTCGGCGCGTTGCGGGCGATGTTGCCGGTCAGCTGGTTGCGCATGTTGCCGTCGATCAGCGCCAGCGTCACCAGGAGTGCCAGACCGAGGCCGAGCGAGAGCACGACCGAGGGCGTCAAGGCGCCGGGACGGTGGATATTGCCGAGCGCCAGCCTCAAGGCCGGCGAACTTACGCGCGGAGCCCGACGGGCAAGCCACGAGATGAGCGCTGCAACCAGCCGCAGCAACACGAAGGCGCAGGCGACTGCGCCGAGGAAGACCGAGGCGACGAAGTGATTTTCGGACGAGAAGATCGCAAGGATCGCGAGAGCGGCGAGTGCTGCGCCTGCGGCTGCCAGATACGGCCAGGATGGAAGCCGGCCCGTGTCGAAACTCTGTTCTCTGAACAAAGCTGTGGCAGGGACCTCTCGCGCGTGTCCAAGCGGCAGAATGGCGAACGCAAAGGTGATCAGCAGACCGAACAGGGCGGCAAGCCCAAGCGCAGAGGGATAGATGTTGATGCCATCGGGTACCGGAAGCACGCCTTCGAGAAAGCGCAGTGCCACGATGGGCGAAACGGCGCCGATGACGAGGCCGGCCAGAATGCCGATCACTGCCAGAACCATGATCTGGAACAGGTAGATCAGCGTGACAACAGTTGCGGGTGCGCCGAGGCATTTGAACGTGGCGATCGTGGTGCGTTTGGCATCGAGGAAGGCCCGCACGGCGTTCGCCACGCCGACACCGCCGACGATCAGCGCGGTGAGGCCGACCAGCGTCAGAAACTGCGAGAAGCGCTCGACGTTTTCGGTAAGCGAGGGGGCTGCGCGGTCGCTGCTTCGGATCGACCAGCCGGCGGCCGGGAATTCGCGGTTGGCGCGATCGGCCAACCCGGTCCGGCTGGCAGGATCACGCAGCTTGATCTTGTAGGCGTGTTCGACAAGGCTGCCGTTTGCCATCAGGCCCGACGCCTGCAGCGCTTCCCGGCTGACCATCAGGCGGGGCGCAAAGCCGAAGCCATCGGACACCGCGTCCGGTTCCGACGCGATCGTGCCGCGCAGGACGAGCCTGATATTGCCAAGCAACAGTTCGTCGCCAGTCTTGATGCCGAGGCGCTCGAGCAGAAGCGGAGCGGCCAGTGCGCCGAAGGTCTCGCCCTGTTTGGCGACGAGTTCCTGCAGGGGCGCGGCCGGCTCGGCCTTAAACTCTCCGTAGAGCGGATAGGCGCCGTCGACGGCCTTGACCTCGACCAGCGCCTGTTCGGATCCATCCGGCTTGCGGGCCATGGAGCGCAGGCCGGTCGAGACGGACATTTCGCCGAGCCCGCTCAGAAAGGCGCGTTCCTGTTCGGTCGCTTCGCGGTTGTTCAGCTCAAAACGAATATCGCCTGCAAGCAGCTGCTGGCCCTGGCCGGCAATCGCTTCGGTAATGGCGCGCGAAACGGAATTGACGGCGGCGATGGAGCCGGTGCCAAGGGCGATGCAGGCGAGGAAGATGTAGAAGCCGCTAAGGCCACCGCGCATTTCCCGCAATGCCAGGCGCAGTGCAATTTTCAGCCGAGGGACCGCGACCATCATACGGATGCGACCTGAACGGCCGGAGCGCCTGCTCCGTCGTCGATGATTTCGCCGGAGCGGACGCGGATCTGGCGCGAGCAGCGGGCAGCGAGCGAAATGTCATGGGTGACGAGGATCATCGTCATGCCGCGCTCGGCCTGCTTGGAAAACAGAAGGTCGGCGATCTGGCGCCCGGTCTCGGTATCGAGATTGCCGGTTGGTTCGTCCGCGATCAGCACGGCAGGCGAGGGGGCGAGTGCGCGGGCGATCGCCACGCGCTGCTGCTCGCCGCCGGAGAGCTGGCCGGGATAGTGGTGCAGCCGCTCACCGAGGCCAACGGCTGTCAGCTCGCGGCGGGCGATCTCGAACGGATCTTTCGCATTCGCAAGCTCCAGCGGGACCGCGACGTTTTCGAGCGCGGTCATGTTGGCGATGAGGTGAAACGACTGGAAGACGATACCGATATTGCGGCCGCGGAAATCCGCCAGCGCATCTTCGGAAAGGTTGTGAAGCGCCTGGCCGTTAATGACGATCTCGCCGCTGTCGAGGCGTTCAAGGCCAGCCAGCACCATCAGCAGTGTCGATTTGCCGGAACCGGAGGGACCAACGATGCCGACCGCTTCTCCTGTGTCGACGTCAAGATCCATGCTCTTCAAAACGTGAACGGATGCCGCCGCGCTGCCGAGGGTGAGATCGGCTTTTCGCAGCGTGATGATGGTTTTAGTCAATGCAGACCGTCCTATATAGGCTTCAAGAGCAATTCATGCCGCGCTGCGGTTAAGCCCAAATCTAGGAGACCGATCGTGCGTTTTAAAGCAAGACCGCTTCAATTCCTCGTCATGATACTGGCAGCACTGACCGCAGCCCCGGCTTTTGCCCAGGACAAGACCCTCCAGATCGTCGGTTTTGGAGACAGTCTGATGGCCGGTTACCAGCTGGCGCCGGCAGAATCCTACACCGCCCAGCTCGAGGCAGCGCTGAGAGCGAAGGGCCTCAATGTGGCGATCAACAATGCCGGCGTGTCCGGCGATACCAGTTCCGGCGGGCTTGGACGCATCGACTGGTCGGTTCCAGATGGCACTGATGGCGTGATCCTTGAGCTTGGCGCCAATGATGCGCTGCGCGGCATCGCACCCGAGCAGACGGAAAAGAACCTCGATGCGATGATCACGCGGCTGAAGGCGCGCAACATTGCGATCTATCTGGTTGGCATCATGGCGCCGCCGAACATGGGCAGCGACTATGCGCAGAAGTTCAACCCGATCTACGAAAGGCTCGCCAAGAAACACGCGCTGCCGCTCTATCCGTTCTTCCTCGATGGCGTGACCACTGTTGCCGGAATGCAGCTCGAAGACGGCATGCATCCAAACGCAAAGGGTGTCGCGGCCATGGTCGAAAAGAGCCTTCCTTCGGTCGAAGCCTTCCTTGGGGACATCGGTAGTCAGCAAAAATAATATCTTGCGCGGAAGCGAGTTGCATGTTCCGCTGTTAGCATCTGCAAAAGATTCGAGGAGGTCCCTATGCCGAGACTTTTCATCGCCCTCGAAGTTCCACGCAATGTCGCGATGAGCCTGTCGCTGCTCCGTGGCGGCATCCCCGGCGCACGGTGGATCGATGTGGAGAACTATCACATCACCCTTCGCTTCATCGGCGACATCGACGGACGGACCGCAGACGAGATCGTCGACCGGCTGGACCGGATCGACCGTCCGGAATTCCAGCTAAAGCTGACAGGTATCGGTTCGTTCGGGTCCAAGAAGCCGCATTCGATCTTTGCCGGTGTCTCCCCGTCGCCCGAACTTCACGCGCTGCAGGGGGAAACCGAGCGGATCTGCCAGCGTCTCGGACTGGCGCCGGATCCGCGGAAATTCACGCCGCATGTCACTCTGGCACGTCTCAAACACTGCCGACTCGATGAAGTCGTACATTACCTTTCAGGGCGCGGGAATTTTCACACCGCGCCCTTTGTCGTTCCGCGTTTCGTGCTGATGTCTTCCAAGGAATCCTGCGGTGGCGGGCCCTACCTGACGGAGGAAATCTTCCCGCTGCGCGAGCTCAGCTACGGCTATGCCCAGGACGAGATGGAAACAGCCGAGCACCGTTTCTAGTCTCTGGCGAAGGTATGCTGATGGCTTATGAGGTGCTGGACAGAGAAGCGATCGAGCGCGAGATCGCCACTCTCGATGGCTGGACGATGGGCCCTGATGGCGACGCGATCACGAGGAGCTTTGTCTTTGCGTCGTTTCGCCAAGCCTTCGGGTTCATGGCGGAATGCGCGTTGGCGGCTGAAAAACTCGACCATCATCCGGACTGGTCCAACAGCTATTCGCGTGTCGAGGTGCAACTCACCACCCATGCGAAGAAGGGGCTGACAGATCGTGATTTCAAGCTGGCGCGAGCCATGGACGAGGCATTTCGCGCACGGATCGTCACGCCCCGGAATTGAACTTCACACCGGCATTCCCATATGCTGATGCATTGAAGCGAGCATCTGGAGTGACGGAATGAGCGTGGATGACGTCAAGATCGGCGAGATCCTTCTGCCCGGCGACGAAAAAACGCAGGATCGCCGGGAAAAGCAGGTGCGTGCCAGGTTCTGGCCGACGATGCGGCGAGCCGCGCGGCAAATTCCATTCAGCCGCGATCTGGTCGCCGCCTATTACTGCGCCGTGGACCGAAAAACACCCTTGCGCGTTCGCGGGACCTTGCTGGCAGCGCTCGCCTATTTCATTCTCCCCATCGACATCGTCCCGGATTTCTTTGCGGTCGTCGGCTTCAGCGATGATATCGCGGTTCTTGCTGCGGCCCTGCGCATGATCCAGGGCCATATCAACGACGGACATTACGACGCAGCAGACAGCGCGCTTGCCGATCACCCCGATATTGCAGCCGGAATGAAGACGAGCGGCTGATCCGGCCGCCCCGCCGCTTCAGTTCGGTGAAGTCTCTTCCAGTGCTCGCCGCAGGCGCTCGAACGCCAGCCTGATGCGCGACTTTACGGTGCCCAGCGGAAGCCCGGTCGAAGCGGCGATTTCGGAATGGGACTGACCCAGGAAAAAGGCCGCCCGCACCAGCTTCATCTGCTCGTCCGGAATCTGAGAAAGTGCATCACGGACCCTCTCGTCGCGCTCCTTGCTTTCAAACAAGGTGTCGACGCCCGGTACCTCCGCCAAGGCAAGAAATGTCTCCTGGCCGTCAAACTTGCGGTTTCGGGCGCGGCGCTTGGCATCGATGTGGCGGTTTCGTGCGACCCGGAACAGCCAGGTCGACAGGCTTGATCTTGCGGGATCATAGAGGCTGGCACGATGCCAAAGGATGGTCATGACATCCTGGACGAGTTCTTCTGCCTCGTCCGAATTCATGCCGCGCTTCATCAGCCAGGATTTCAGGCGTGGCGCGAAATGATCAAAAAGCGCAGTGAACGCGTCTTGATCACGCGTTGCAGCCACTGCCCTGACCAGGCGGGCGAAGCGGTCTCTCTCGTCCCCTAGCATCTAACCGGCAGTAGGCTTTCTTTGTGAGTAGGCGTCAGCTTTGCGACTATCCTACCGTATCGGTAGAAAAACGGGTAGCGGTTTTAAGCAGGATTTATACGTAGTTTCAAAGTGCTGCGGCCTGCGTCATCGGACGGACAAACTCTTGCCCAAATCGTTGTTGAGTGATGCGCCCAGAAAACTCGACGTCTGGAACGGGCATCATCAAACGCAACCCTGCGCCGCATTCGACCACATCCCGGTTCACTACATATTCAGCATCCAACCGATAGTGTTGACTCTTTGGTAACCGGAATGAAGTCAAAATGGGACCCGACCGTTGGGACGCCGCATATGACGCCCAGACATGACGCCGAGAAGGCATGTCCGTACTGGCCCGGCTCGGGCCCTTGAAATTACGAAAATTGGCAGGAGATCATGGCCGCTAGAACCGTCGCAATCGCATTGGCGCTTACTCTCGCCGGAATTGGCGCAGGACTTGGCGCCGGCACGGGTACCGCTTCCGCCCAGACGCCGAACCGCATCCAGCAGTTCAAGGCGTGGGGTGCGTATTCCTACAAACAGGGCGCGGCTACGGTCTGCTACGTCTTGTCCGTCCCGACGACCAAGGAGCCTGCAAGCGTCGATCACGGCGATATCTTCTTCATCGTGTCGCAGCGTCCAGGCCAGAACATCTCCTACGAGCCACAGGCGATGATGGGCTACACGATGCAGACCAATTCCAAGGTCACCGTGACGATCGACAACAAGAACTTCACGATGTTCACCAAGGACAAGGCCGCCTGGGTCGAGAACGCTGCCGAAGAACCGGCTCTCGTTGCTGCGATGCGGACCGGTCAGAAGATGAGCGTCAGCGCCGTATCCGGTCGCGGTACCAAGACGTCCTACGCCTATTCGCTGCAGGGCATTTCAGCGGCTCTGAAGCAGGTCGAATCCTGCAAGTAAGCAGAGATTGCCACCACCGCATTGGAAGGCCGGTCATCGACCGGCCTTTTGCGTTTGACGAAGAATAGTGACGTGGCGTCGTTTTGATGATAAAGCGCCCGTCAAGATTAGTCCTGCGCGACCGTTCCTCGGAAAGTCGCTTACCCGGGACGCCATGATTTCACAGAAAGACATGCCACGGCGATGCGCGAAACCTGCGCTGGGCGAAGGCATGTTATTCGAACGGGATATGAAGAAATGTCGGTCTCCGAGGCCTTTGCGCCTGTCGCCATCAAGAAGCCGCTCGTCGCCAATCCGGACCTGTTCAGTGAAAAGCCGTCGCTGATCGGTATGTCGCGCGAGGATATGAGCGCGGCGCTGAGGGAAAAGGGCATACCGGAAAAGCAGGCGCGGATGCGTGTCAGCCAGCTCTGGCACTGGCTCTACATTCGCGGCGTGTCGGATTTCGACGCGATGACGAATGTCGCCAAGGACATGCGCGAAATGCTGAAGACGCATTTCACGATTGCGCGTCCCGAAGTGGTGGAAGAGCAGATCTCCAATGACGGCACGCGCAAGTGGCTGCTGCGCTTTCCGCCGCGCGGTGCCGGCCGTCCGGTCGAGGTCGAAACGGTCTACATTCCCGAAGAGGGCCGCGGCACGCTCTGCATATCAAGCCAGGTCGGCTGTTCGCTGACCTGTTCCTTCTGCCATACCGGCACCCAGCGCCTCGTGCGCAACCTGACGGCCGAGGAAATTCTGAGCCAGTTGCTTCTGGCGCGCGACCGGCTGGGTGATTTCCCCGGTGCCGACACGCCGCCCGGCGCTTTCGTGCCGACTGGCGACCGCAAGGTCACGAATGTCGTCATGATGGGCATGGGCGAGCCGCTCTACAATTTCGAAAGCGTCAAGACGGCGCTGCTGATCGCGACAGACGGCGACGGGCTTTCGCTGTCGAAGCGTCGTGTCACGCTGTCGACGTCGGGCGTCGTGCCGGAAATCTATCGGACCGGCACGGAAATCGGCGTGATGCTGGCGATCTCGCTGCATGCGGTCCGCGACGAACTGCGCGACATGCTGGTGCCGATCAACAAGAAGTATCCGTTGAAGGAACTGCTGGAAGCCTGCCGCCAGTATCCGAGCCTGTCCAACGCCCGTCGCATCACATTCGAATATGTGATGCTGAAGGACGTCAACGACAGCCTCGAGGATGCCAAGCTGCTGACCCAGATGCTGAAGGGCATTCCGGCTAAGATCAATCTCATCCCGTTCAACCCGTGGCCCGGTACCAATTACCAGTGCTCGGACTGGGAGACGATCACCAAGTTTGCCGACTTCATCAACCAGGCAGGCTATGCCTCGCCGATCCGCACGCCACGCGGCCGCGACATTCTCGCCGCCTGTGGTCAGCTGAAGTCGGAATCGGAGCGCATGCGCAAGACGGAGCGTCTCGCCTTCGAAGCGATGATGATCGCCGGCCATGGCGAAGACGACTGACGCCGGGAGGGCTTCGATTGCTGGCTGAACCGGCTCGAAGCCTGGAAACCTCTCATCAGTCCTTTCGTTTCTGACACCGAGCGCTCGAGGGGCGGCAAAAATGCCGCCTGGCGCGGCGCAAATGCGCTTGATTCCGTTGTAGGGGTCATATGCAGACTGCAATAATCTGATATCGATGTGGCTCATCCAGGTGCAACCGGAAGATGCCACCATGTTTCAGCATCCCATTAGGAAGTCTGCATTTTATGTATCACTAACAGGCGGAACGATAGTTACTGCCTTAATTTCCACAACCGCAGAAGCCCATGTGAAATGGTTCGCACCCTACATCGTGGGTGCGCCACTGCAGCCGGTCGAAACTGTTCTGCGTGATATCTGGTTTTGGGTGGCGATCGCACTCGTTCTCGTTTGTTTCGCCGCAGCCCGGGTCATAGAAACCAGCCGTTTTGGACCGTTGATCTTCGAAGCGCTTGATCGCTTTACCTCGCCGCTCTGGGCGAGGATCGACGATTATGTCCGCGTCGTCATTGGCTCGTTCTTCGTCGCGATCTTTGCCACGGGTGGCGTTTACCTGACACCGGACCTGAAGACGCCTGCCGAATGGGTGTCCTGGCTGCAGTTGCTGATCGCTGCCCTGATCTTCTCGCGGCGGACCATGCCTTTCGCCGGCCTTGGAATTGTTGCCCTATGGCTGCTCGCGGCGCGGGACTACGATCTCTTCCACTTGTTCGACTATTTGGCGCTCGGGCTCGGCGTTGCCGCCTACCTGATCGTCGAGCCGATGAAAGACGACTGGCGTATCCACCGTTTTGAAGTGCTGCGCTGGGGGCTAGCCATCGCGCTCATGTGGTCGAGCCTCGAAAAATTCGCCTATCCCGAATGGTTCTATCCGCTGGTGCTGGAAAAGCCCTTTCTCACGATGGGCATGCCCCGCGATGTCTTTATTCCCATGGCCGGTATCGCCGAATTCACCATGGGCTTCGGTCTTCTCTGGACCGCGCTTATCCGCCGCCTTTCGGCCATCGCAATGATCGTCATCTTCACCTCGGCCGTCTTGCCGTTCGGGCGGATAGATCTGATCGGCCACGGGTTGATCACCGCCATCCTGGTGGCGGTTGCCTGCGACCAGAACCGGGCAGACGGGCTGCTGCCCGGACTGAAACAAAAGCTTTCGGCCATCCCTGCCGGGCTGGCTGTCGCCATCGTGGTTTTCTTGAGTGGCTATTGGGGCCTGCATCTCGCCTTCTATGGTGCCGGAGGCTTTTCCGGGCCGGTGGCGGCCGAAAAGACCACCCATTCCCACAGCGTCGAATACCCGCATGGCCCGCAGTCCGACATCGGAATTGGTGCCCCGCCCACCCGCGGCCAGGGGGAGTAACAGAAGAGTCGTCCTTCGACGCGAAGCGAAGGTAGTTTGAAACGAAGGGGCGACCTTATCTCGACTGCGTCATGAAGATCTTCACGGCGAAGACCGAGAACACGCCGGCGAAGGTGTAGTCGAGGCCGCGCAGGACTTTCGGATTTCTTTGCAGCCAGTTCGCAAGCCGATCGGCGGCAAGCACGACGATCAGGTTCACCGGCATGCCGATGGCGATGAAGAAGATCCCGAAGAAGACCAGCTTGCCCGTCACATGCGGATCTGTCGCCGTCACGAACTGCGGCAGGAAAGTCATGAAGAAGATGATCACCTTCGGATTGAGGATGTTCACCCAAAAGCCGATCGAGATATTTGCGAGCGGGCTCGCCGTTGCGCGCTCCACGGTTTCGACGGAGAAGCTGGAGCCGAAGCGGATCGCCTGGATCGCCAGCCACAGCAGATAGGCGGCGCCGCCTGTTTTCAGGATGAAGAAGGCGGTGGGCGAGGCGGTAATCAGCGCCGAGATTCCGAAGGCGACCAGAAGCGTGTGGCAAACGACACCGAGACTGGTGCCGAGCACCACGAACAGTGCCGATCTGCGCCCCTGCGCAAGCGCCCGGCTGATCGACAGCGTCATATCAGGCCCAGGCGTCAGAGCCAGAAGCAAGCCGGCTGCTGTGAAGGCCAGAAGCGATGCAAGGCTTGGCAGGAATTCCATTGATGTCCTCGACAGCCGGATAACGGTTGTCGCTTTTTATCCGGCTTTCGAAGTCCTGCCAAACCTGCCGATCAACTGCCGCTGATGAATTTTTTTGATGCATCCGTGAAGTCCGGATGCCAGCGCGACAGAGGTGGGCGGTTTTCGATGATGTCGCCAATCGCCCAGGCCATACGCCGCTCGTCCGTCTTGCGGTCGACGTCGTTGTCCGGGCAAAGGATGTAGAAATCCCCGCGTTCGAGGCTTTCCAGCATGAACTGCACCGTCTGTTCGGAGGTCCAGGCGGCATCGGGCTTTTCGGTGCGGTCTCCCTTGGTCAGGCCGGTATAGACGAAGCCCGGAATGAGAAGGTGAGCGCTGACCTTGCACTCGGGCATGTTGCGCAATTCGTGCTGCAAGGCTTCGGTGAAGGCTTTCACGCCCGCCTTGGAGACATTGTAGGCGGGATCGCCGGGAGGCGTGGTGATGCCCTGTTTCGACCCGGTGTTGATGATAAGCGCCGGTTCGCCATGGGCGATCATGCCGGGGCCGAAGGTTCTGCTGCCATTGACGACGCCCATCAGGTTGACGGCGAGAACGTTGTCCCAGTTGACCTGCGGGCCGAACAGGCTGCTGCCGGGCTGGATGCCGGCATTGTTCATCAGCACGTGCACCCGGCCGAAGCGCTGCAGAACGGCGCGTTCCAGAGCTTCGATTTCAGCCGGCTTCGAGACGTCGGTGCCGATTGCCACGACATCGGCCTCGCCATCGCTGGAAAGGGCAGCAACCTCGCGGCACGCCTCTGAAAGCCGGTCGCCCTCAAGATCCGCCAGGACGACGCACATGCCGAGTTTCGCAAATTCCTTGGCAGCGGCAAGGCCGATACCGGAGGCGGCGCCGGTGACGACGGCGACATTGTCTTTCTTCAGAGCAGGGTGAGTGATGGACATGGAAAGTCTCCTCTTTGACGCTTCTGTTGAAAGGTTTTGGCGTTCGAAGGTTCGGGCTGTTCTGAGACCCAAAGGTGTTCAACGGCTCGGCGCGATATGGTATCGTACAGCAGATCCGTCAACATGACGCGAGACCGAACCGGAGCCGGCATGATGGGCGAACTTGGATCTATCAAAGTTGACGAAAGACTGGCCGCCTTTGTTGAAAAGCAGGTCGAGGACGGACGTTATGGCTCCGCCAGTGAAGTGATCGAGGACGCGCTGCGCCTGATGCAGGAAAGCGACGCCGCCTCGCTGGAGGCCATCCGCGCGGCGATCCAAGAAGGCGAAGACTCCGGTGAGCCAGAGCCGTTCGATTTCGATGAATTCATAGAGCAGAAGCGGGCACGGCGCCTGCAGCCATGAAGGCGCTGGTTTTTGCGCCGAACGCCGTCGCCGATATCGATGGGATTTACGATCATACGGAAGAATTTTGGGGGTTCGAACAGGCTGAGGACTATACGTTCAGCCTGAGGCAGGCGTGCCGGATCCTCGCTGCGGGCGAACGACGGGGCCGGCATGTGCGCGGGATCAAGACCGGGTATCTGGCGCTGACCTATCGGTCTCACTTCATCATCTATCGCGAGACGAAAACCCAGACCGTGATCATCCGCATCCTCCACCAACGCATGAACCTGTCGCGCCATCTCTGACGCGGTCGCTTCCGGGTTTTTCTTGCGTGCCTTTTGAAACTCGCTAAAAGTGCGCCATCCCAGACACGACGGTTGATCCAACCGCCGCCACCCGCAGACGGACAATTCGACATGGCACTTCCGAAAGACGTAAAAAAGGTCGTTCTCGCCTATTCCGGCGGTCTCGACACCTCGATCATCCTGAAATGGCTGCAGACCGAACTCAACGCGGAAGTGGTGACCTTCACCGCCGATCTCGGTCAGGGCGAAGAGCTGGAACCGGCCCGCAAGAAGGCCGAGATGCTCGGGATCAAGGAGATCTATATCGAGGACGTCCGCGAGGAATTCGTCCGCGACTTCGTCTTCCCGATGTTCCGCGCCAATGCCGTCTATGAAGGCGTCTACCTGCTCGGCACGTCGATCGCACGGCCGCTGATTTCCAAGCATCTGATCGAGATCGCCCGCAAGACCGGCGCCGATGCGATCGCGCATGGCGCCACCGGCAAGGGCAACGACCAGGTCCGCTTCGAGCTATCGGCCTATGCGCTCAACCCGGACATCAAGGTCATCGCGCCTTGGCGCGACTGGGCGTTCAAGAGCCGCACAGACCTTCTGACGTTTGCCGAACAGAACCAGATCCCGGTTGCCAAGGACAAGAAGGGCGAAGCACCTTTCTCGGTCGATGCCAACCTGCTGCACTCGTCTTCCGAGGGCAAGGTCCTGGAAGACCCGGCGGTCGAGGCTCCCGAATATGTGCATATGCGCACGATTTCTCCTGAAGCTGCACCGGATCAGGCGACAACCATCAAGGTCGGCTTCCGCAAGGGCGATGCCTGCTCGATCAACGGCGTCGAGATGTCTCCGGCAACGCTGCTTGCCGCGCTCAACACCTATGGTCGCGACAACGGTATCGGCCGTCTCGATCTGGTCGAGAACCGGTTCGTCGGCATGAAGTCGCGTGGCATCTACGAGACCCCCGGCGGCACGATCCTGCTCACCGCTCACCGCGCCATCGAATCGATCACGCTCGACCGGGGTGCAGCTCACCTCAAGGACGAGCTGATGCCGAAATATGCCGAGCTCATCTATTACGGCTTCTGGTATTCGCCGGAGCGCGAGATGCTGCAGGCCATGATCGACAAGAGCCAGGAGCATGTGGAAGGCGAAGTGACGCTGAAGCTCTACAAGGGCAACGTCATGGTCATCGGCCGCGAGAGTGCAAAGTCGCTCTATTCCGACCAGCTGGTCACGTTCGAGGACGATCAGGGCGCCTACGACCAGAAGGATGCAGCCGGCTTTATCAAGCTCAATGCCCTGCGCCTGCGCACGCTCGCTAAGCGCAACCAGCTCCGCTAAGCGCCTTCGCGCCAAACGATATCAAGGCCTGTTTCCGGAAACGGAGGCGGGCCTTTTTATTGGCGGCGGTTGATGATCCGGTAGGCGATGTAGCTGCCGACGGCGATATATTCCATGGCGGGAATGATCGTGCCGATCGCCGTCAGCGGATCGCCGAAAAAAGCGGCGAGAAGGCCGCCGACAAAGCCGCCGCCCATCTGGATGAAACCCATCAGTGCGGAAGCGGAGCCTGCCGTCTTCGGGAATGGGGCGAGGCCGACCGTCACTGTGTAGGGCGAGATGAACGCGATGCCGAAGGTGGAGACGCCGACCGGCAGCATGATCGACAGGAAGGATGGCGGCAGCAGATATACGGAAAGCGCCATCATCGTGCCCCCGATACCGCTGAACATGAGCCCGATCACCACCGTCGTCGGCCCGCTGATGCGCCCGGACACAAGCCGCAGTGCAATCGACCCGCTGAGAAAAGCGCCGGTCTGGATGAGCATGCCGAGGCCGAACTGCGTCGGGGTCAGCCCCACGTCACCGATCAGCACGAAGGGAAGCATCGTGCCCTGGGCATAGAGCGCACCGATCGCGCCGCCGAGGACAAGCGAAGGAAGCAGAAAGCGCAGGTCCTTCAGAAGCGAAATATAGGTCGCGACAAGGGTCGAGGGACGCAGCCGGCTGCGGTCGGGAACCGTTGTTTCCTTGAGAAACAGCAGGCAGCTTGCAAGCAAGATAATGCCGAAGATGACCATCAGCACGAAGACGGATTTCCAGCCGAATACTGACAGGGACAGGCCGCCGATCGTGGGACCGATTGCCGGACCGACAGCTAGCATGATGCCGATCATGTTCATGATGCGGGTGGCTTCGAAACCGACGAACTGGTCGCGAACCGTGGCACGGGCAACGGTCATGCCGACGGAAGCGCCGATCCCCTGCACCAGCCGTCCGGCCAGGATCCAGTCGACCGAGGGCGCAAAGACCGCCATCAGCGAGCCGACGAGATAGATCAGCAGGAATGCGATACTCGCGGACCGGCGACCGAATGCGTCTGAGGCCGGTCCTGCCAGAAGCTGTGCGACGGCAAAGCCGCCGAAGTAAAGCGTCAGACTGAGCTTGATTGCGGCTTCCGACGTGCCGAAGGCTTTCACGAGTTCCGGCATCGCCGGCGTGTAGATTGCCATCGAGACAGGGCCGATCGCCGTCAGCAGGGCGCCGAGCAGCGTGGTTCGCAGAGCTGTCATCCGCTCGGGCGGTGTCACTAAGGAAGCTGCCTGCGTATCAGCCTTCATCAATTTCGGCCTGAGACGAATTGAAGCTCTGCAGGTTGCCGTTGAAAAGTTTCATGGCGTGTCCGAGGAGGTTCGCGGTTTCGGCATCCAACCCTTCGGTGGCGCAGGTGATGATGGCGCGCAGTTCCTGCTGGATTGACGCCAGCATGTCGGCGGAGGTCGGTGTCAGCATGATGCGCTTTGCCCGTCGGTCGGCGCAGCATTGTTGCCGTTCGATGAGGCCAAGCGCCTGCAGCCCGTCGAGATAAGCGCAAAGCGTCATCGGTTCGACGCCCATGCGCGACGCGATGTCGAGCTGGCGGCTGCCATCGACTTGGGCGATATGGATCAGTGCTCGTGCTTCGCCGGCGGTAAGGCCGAGGCCCGCCTGGGCGATGCGCCGCTCGAAAGCCGTGCGCAGAAGCCTCGCGGCATCGGCGATCAGGAAGCCGAGGGTTTCACCCTGGGCGACCAAGCCTGGCGTTTCCGGGCGATGTTCGTTCGCGAGCTTCATAAGGCAGCCTTACTATCTTTCCCCGACGACGCAAATCGAAATGCCTGGAAACCGTGTGCCGGGCGATTTCGCAACGATGTGCGTTCCAAAAATCTGCATCAGCGGATGAAGCTCTTGCCGTGCCTGCCTATATATGGTCGCTCTACGCAATTAGACGGTATCGAAGCAGCACAGTGAAGGACGACCCAATGGCAACTTTCTCAGCGAATTCCGCGCTTGTCGACTGGAACGGGCATCATGGCCTGCCGCGCTTCGATCAGGTCAAGGACGAGGATTTCGCGCCGGCCTTCGATGCCGCCATCGCCTTGCACGAGGCGGAAATTGCTGAGATCGCGGGAAATTCCGCTGAGCCCACATTCGAAAACACGATCGTTGCACTGGAAATCGCCGGTGACGAGCTGTCGCGCGTTTCGTCGCTCTTCTGGGGCAAAGCAGGAGCGCATACCAACGATACGATCCAGGCTCTGGAACGCGAAATCGCGCCGAAAATGTCGCGCCACTATTCGAAGATCGGCACCAATGCCGAACTGTTCGCGCGTATAGACGCCCTCTGGCAGAAGCGGGACGACCTTGATCTGACGGTCGAGCAGCAGCGGGTGCTGGAACGTCACTGGAAGGGGTTCGTCAAATCAGGCGCCAATCTGCCTGAGGACCAGCAGAAGCGGCTGTCGAGCATCAACGAGACGCTTGCCGGTCTCGGGGCGAGCTTCGGCCAGAATGTTCTCGGCGACGAAAAGGCCTGGTCGTTGAAACTGACCGAAGAAGCCGATCTCGAGGGTCTGCCGGTTTTTGTGAAAGAGGCGATGGCGGAAGCTGCCAAGGAGCGCGGCGAGGGCTCAGGCTATCTCGTCACGCTGTCGCGCTCGATCATCGAACCGTTCCTGACCTTCTCGACCCGCTGGGATCTGCGCGAACAGGCGTTCAAGGCCTGGGTGGCGCGCGGCGAAAATGGCGGCGAGCGGGACAATGTCGCGATCGTTCGCGAAACGCTGGCGCTGAGGGCCGAAAAGGCCAAGCTGCTCGGCTATGAGAATTACGCCGCGTTGAAGCTCGACAACACGATGGCGAAGACACCGAAGGCGGTAAACGGTCTGCTCGGCCAGGTCTGGCAGAAGGCCCGCACCAAAGCGCTGGAGGAAGAGGCAAGTCTTTCAGGTCTGATCTCGGAAGCGGGCGGCAATCATCCGGTCATGCCCTGGGACTGGCGCCACTACGCCGAAAAGCTGCGCGAGCGGACCTTCTCTTTCTCCGAGAGTGAGCTGAAGCCCTATCTCCAGATCGAGAAGATCATCGAGGCGTCCTTCGATGTGGCCGAGCGGCTGTTCGGCATCAAGGCTGTCGAGGTGAAGGGCTTGCCGGTCTATCATCCTGATGTCCGCGTGTTCGAGATCCATGACGAGGACGGCAATCTGAAAGCGCTTTTCCTCGGCGATTATTTTGCCCGCTCCTCGAAGCGCTCCGGCGCATGGATGAGTTCGTTCCAGTCGCAGCACAAGCTGACGCTGAAGAACGGCACTGAGGGTGAGCTGCCGATCATCTACAATGTCTGCAATTTCGCGAAGCCTGCCGAAGGCAAGCCGGCGCTTCTCTCGCTCGACGATGCGCGCACGCTGTTTCATGAATTCGGCCATGCGCTGCACGGCATGCTGTCGAACGTGACCTATCCTTCGGTTTCGGGAACCGGGGTCTCGCGCGATTTTGTCGAGTTGCCGTCGCAGCTTTACGAACACTGGCTGACGGTGCCGGAAATCTTCGAGAAATATGCGGTCCATTACAAGACGGGCGAGCCGATGCCGAAGGAACTGCTCGACAAGGTTCTTGCCGCACAGACGTTCAACGCCGGTTTCTCGACGGTCGAATTCACCTCGTCGGCACTGGTGGACATGGCTTTCCACACCCAGGAAAGCGCGGTCGATGATCCGATGGCGGTGCAGGCCAAGGTGCTGGCCGAGCTCGACATGCCGGCTTCCATCGTCATGCGCCACGCCACGCCGCATTTCCAGCACGTGTTTGCCGGTGACGGATACTCGGCCGGCTACTATTCCTACATGTGGTCGGAAGTCCTTGATGCGGATGCATTTGCCGCGTTCGAGGAGGTCGGCAATGCTTTCGATCCGGTGACGGCGCGCAAGCTCAAGAACAATATCTATTCGGTCGGCGGCTCGATTGATCCGGAGGAAGCTTATGCAGCCTTCCGCGGCAAACTGCCGGATCCGACGGCAATGTTGAAGAAGCGTGGGCTCTCCATCATGGCCGAGCTTTCGGGCGGAGACGGCTGACAAAAGCCATTATCTTTAAAAGATGAAGAGCGGGCGTTGATCGCAGATCGCGCTCGCCCCCTTTCGCATTTGCGAAAAACAGGGTATGAGCGCGCCAACGAAATAGGTGCGGTCCGTCGATCTGCGCCCCGAAACATCCGAGATCTAAAAATGGCTATGCGGAATATCGCGATTATCGCGCACGTCGACCACGGCAAAACGACCCTTGTCGATGAACTTCTGAAGCAGTCCGGCTCGTTCCGCGACAATCAGCGCACCGTCGAGCGCATGATGGATTCGAACGACCTCGAAAAAGAACGCGGCATCACCATTCTCGCCAAGGCAACTTCGGTCGAGTGGAAGGGTGTTCGCATCAACATCGTCGACACTCCCGGCCACGCCGACTTCGGTGGCGAAGTCGAGCGCATCCTGTCGATGGTGGATGGCGCCATCGTTCTGGTCGATAGCTCGGAAGGCCCGATGCCGCAGACCAAGTTCGTGGTCGGCAAGGCGCTGAAGGTTGGTCTTCGCCCGATCGTCGCGATCAACAAGATCGACCGTCCGGACGGTCGCCACGAAGAAGTCATCAACGAAGTCTTCGACCTGTTCGCGAACCTCGACGCCACCGACGAGCAGCTCGACTTCCCGATCCTCTACGGTTCGGGTCGCGATGGCTGGATGAACGTCAACCCAGAAGGTCCGAAGGATGAAGGTCTTGCACCACTGCTCGATCTGGTCCTGAAGCACGTTCCGGAGCCGAATGTCGGCGAAGGCCCGTTCCGCATGATCGGTACGCTTCTCGAAGCCAACCCCTTCCTCGGTCGTCTCATCACGGGCCGCATCGCATCCGGCTCGATCAAGCCGAACCAGGCCGTCAAGGTTCTGTCGCAGGACGGCAAGACCGTCGAAACCGGCCGTATCTCCAAGATCCTCGCATTCCGCGGCATCGAGCGTCAGCCGATCGAAGAAGCCCATGCAGGTGACATCGTCGCGATCGCTGGCCTTTCCAAGGGTACGGTTGCCGACACGTTCTGCGATCCTGCGGTCACCGAAGCGATGACAGCTCAGCCGATCGATCCGCCGACCGTTACCATGTCCTTCCTCGTCAACGACAGCCCGCTTGCCGGCACCGAAGGCGACAAGGTTACCAGCCGCGTCATTCGTGACCGTCTGTTCAAGGAAGCCGAAGGCAACGTTGCGCTGAAGATCGAAGAGTCTGACGGCAAGGATTCGTTTTTCGTGTCCGGCCGCGGCGAATTGCAGCTTGCCGTTCTGATCGAGACCATGCGTCGCGAAGGCTTCGAGCTTGCCGTTTCGCGTCCGCGCGTCGTCATGCACAAGGACGAAGCAACCGGCCAGACGCTGGAGCCGATCGAAGAAGTCGTGATCGACGTCGACGAAGAGCATTCCGGTATCGTCGTGCAGAAGATGTCCGAGCGCAAGGCCGAGATGGTCGAGCTTCGTCCGTCCGGCGGCAGCCGCGTTCGCCTGGTATTCTACGCGCCGACCCGCGGCCTGATCGGTTACCAGTCGGAACTTCTGACCGACACGCGCGGCACGGCGATCATGAACCGCCTGTTCCACGACTATCAGCCTTACAAGGGTGCGATCGTCGGTCGCGTCAACGGTGTTCTCCTGTCGAACCAGTCCGGTGAAGCCGTCGCCTACGCGATGTTCAACCTGGAAGACCGTGGCCCGATGATCATCGAGCCAGGCGAAAAGGTTTATGCCGGTATGATCATCGGCATCCATACCCGCGACAACGACCTCGAAGTCAACGTTCTTAAGGGCAAGCAGCTGACCAACATCCGCTCGGCCGGCAAGGACGAAGCTGTTCGCCTGACGCCGCCGATCCGCATGACGCTCGACCGCGCGCTGTCCTGGATCCAGGACGACGAACTGATGGAAGTGACGCCGAAGTCGATCCGCCTGCGCAAGATCTATCTCGACGCAAACGACCGCAAGCGCTTCGACAAGTCCAAGGCCGCCCTGTAAAAGGCGCGCCTCCTAGACCATCCAAGACCCCGGCAGAAATGCCGGGGTTTTTTTGTGGCTTGGTCTGGGCCACGCTTGTAGCGAAGGTAAAAAATGCGTTAACCTCCTTGCCATCGTCCCCATGAGAAGCTTGTGGGCAATCCACTTTACCCGGGTCGCGGGAATGGCGGAGAGCCCATGGCAGGACCTAGAATCGCGTTATGAAAACGTTATCGATCGATGTCAGGCGTGCGGAGCCGCAGGACGCCCCGGCTATCTCCGAGGTGCACCGCCAGGCATGGTCGCAAGCCTATGCCGGCCTCATTCCGCACAAGCCGCTGATCCAGATGCTGGAGCGCCGCGGCGAGGGGTGGTGGCGCAAGGCCGTCCGCGGGCCGGCGACGCTTCTGGTTCTGGATATCGGTGGCGTTATCGCGGGTTATGCGACGATCGGCCTCAACCGCGCCCGTGCGCTTCCCTATGACGGCGAGATCTACGAGATCTACCTGCGCCCGGAATATCAGGGCGTCGGCCTTGGCCGCCGCCTGTTCGGCGAAAGCCGCAGGCTGCTGAAATCGCTTGGCTGCAAGGGCTTGGTCGTCTGGTGCCTGGAAGACAGCGAGCATGCCGTCCGCTTTCTGCGATCCCATGGCGGGGCGGATCTTGCAGAGGGCATGGAGGACTTCGACGGAAAGTCCCTGAAGAAGATTGGTTTCGTCTGGCACTGACTTCGGGGCGGAAAGGTGCGCCACGACTTAACCTTGGCGGCAAACCTGTGTTGCCTTGCCAGCCAATTCCCGCTATCGACGGTTCACAAGTTCGTAAACCTCATCGGGGAAGACTATGCGCATCGATGCAATTTCTGTTGGCAAGAATCCGCCTGAAGACGTCAACGTAATCGTTGAAGTACCTGTCGGCGGCCAGCCCATCAAGTACGAGATGGACAAGGAAGCCGGCGCGCTGATCGTCGACCGTTTCCTGTACACACCGATGACCTATCCGGGCAATTACGGCTTCGTGCCGCATACGCTGTCCGAGGATGGTGATCCGATCGACGTTCTGATCTGCAACACCCGCCCGCTGGTTCCCGGTTGCGTCATCAATGTCCGCCCGATCGGCGTGATGGTGATGGAAGACGACGGCGGCAAGGACGAGAAGATCATTGCCGTGCCGGTTCCGAAGCTGACCCAGCGCTACGACAAGATCAAGAACTACACCGATATGCCAGAAATCACGCTGAAGCAGATCGAGCACTTCTTCACGCATTACAAGGATCTGGAGCCCGGCAAGTGGGTGAAGATCGAAGGCTGGAAGGACGTTGACGTCGCCAAGAAAATGATCGTCGCGGCGATCGAACGCTTCAACGCTCAGAAGTAATCTTTACCGCTGACCGCTTCCAAAATCCTCCGGTTCGTCTCGAGCCGGGGGATTTTTTGTTTCCGCTCGTAAGCCCAAAACAAAAACGGCCCGCGCGGGAAATTTCCCAGCGCGGGCCTACCGTGTCCGTGCTGAAAGTCTTTGGCTTCAGCCTGCGAGAGCAGGATAGATCGAGGTCCACATCAGCGAGCGAATGAAGAAGATGATCAGAAGCACGATGATCGGCGAAATGTCGATACCACCGAGGTTCGGCATGACCCGGCGGATCGGCGCGAGAACGGGCTCGGTGACATTGAAGAGAAACCGGCCGATTGCATCGACAAACTGGTTGCTCGAATTGATCACGTTGAAGGCGAAGAGCCATGAAAAGATGGCGCTGGCGATCAAGATCCAGGTGTAAAGGTTCAAGGCCAAGTCAATGGTCTGAAACAGGGCGAGCATTCACGTCTCCATTTCTTTGTTGACAGACATGTAGACATTGGCGAACTAACGGGCAAGTGCCGTCTATGGCCCGCGTCGCAGGATGTTTAACGGCGGCGTGTGCATATCGTGGGTTTCCGGCTTCGCTGAAAGTACAGGTTCCATGTCCATACCCACATCGGGTGATCGCTTCGCCGCCTTTCGTCACGCAGCTTATACGCGTTTCTTTCTCAGCCGGTTCTTCGCAGCCTTCGCGATCCAGATTGTCAGCGTGTCGGTCGGCTGGCAGATGTATGACGAGACGCGCAATCCGCTCTATCTCGGTCTGATCGGGCTCTTCCAGTTTCTGCCGTCGCTGCTTTTGATCCTGGTGACGGGATCGGTCGCCGATCGCTACAACCGACGCATGATCATGGCGATCTGCATGGTCGTCGGCGGACTGTGTTCGGCGGCGCTTTTGGCGCTTACCATCACCGACTCATTCACGCCGTGGCTGGTGTTTTCGATCCTTGTCGTCTTCGGCATCGAGCGCGCTTTCATGGGGCCGGCGGTGCAGTCGCTCGGACCGAACCTCGTGCCGGAAGAAGACCTTCCCAATGCGATCGCCTGGAATTCGTCCTCCTGGCAGACGGCATCGATCCTCGGACCGGTTTTCGGCGGGCTTCTCTATGGCGCGAGTTCGATCGCGGCCTATTCGGTCGCCTGTTTTCTCATGACGGTTGCCGCCATCCTCGTCTTCCTCATTCCGAAGCCCGCGCAGCGCACGCCGTCCTCCAAAGTCAGCTGGAACGAGATGCTGGCCGGTTTCCGCTTCATCGCCGGCGAGAAGATCGTGCTCGGTGCGATCTCGCTCGATCTGTTTGCGGTGCTGCTTGGTGGCGCGGTGGCGCTGATGCCGATCTTTGCCCGCGACGTCCTTGAGCTTGGCCCCTGGGGCCTCGGCCTGCTGCGTGCTGCGCCCGGTATCGGCGCGATCGGCGTTGCGGTCTGGCTTGCCATCCATCCGATCCGCCACCATGCGGGCACGGCGATGTTCATCGGCGTAGCGCTGTTCGGGTTGGGCACGCTGATCTTCGGCCTGTCGGCCACTCCGTGGATCTCGATTGCGGCCTTGATGCTGATGGGTGCGGCCGACATGATCTCCGTCTATGTGCGTGAGACGCTGATCGCGCTCTGGACGCCTGATGAGGTGCGCGGCCGGGTGAATGCCGTCAACATGGTGTTTGTCGGCGCATCGAACGAGCTGGGCGAGTTCCGGGCCGGAACCATGGCGCACGCGATCGGCGCGGTCCCTGCCGTCGTCATCGGCGGCATCGGCACGCTGGCGGTTGCCGTCATCTGGTCGATCGGCTTTCCGAAACTTCGCAAGATCGATAATCTGGAAGCGCCGCAGCGCTGAGTTATCCGTTCCCTTGGGCGGGATAGGCGGGCACGGCGGGGCGGCTTGCTTCAGCGGCGGGCCGATCGAAGACGATGTCCAGGAAGGTCCACAGCCAGTCCTTTAACGCGTGGTCGAAGATCATCCGTCCCTCGAGATGCTGATTTCCCTGCTGGGCATTCGGCATCCCAAAGCGTTCGGCGCCGTGCACCACCCAGCGATGCATCATGGCGCGGGTGAGTTCTGCATGGAACTGTACGCCCCAGGCATTCTCGCCGTAGCGGATCGCCTGATGCGGATAGGCGTCGCCTTCTGCCAGAAGCTTCGCGCCACGCGGCACGTCGAAGCCTTCGCGGTGGAAGTGGTAGACCATTTTCGGCCAGTGCATGAGAAGCCGGCCGTGTTCGGTGGCGCGCAGCGGATACCAGCCGATCTCGGTCACTTCGCCCTTCAGCGGCCCGACGCGGCCGCCGAGATTGCGCACAAGCATCTGGGCGCCGAGGCAGATCCCAAGATAGGGCTTGTTCTCCTTCAGCGGCACGTCGATCCAGTCGATTTCCGTCTTGATGAACGGGTCCGGGTCGTTGGCACTCATCGGACCGCCGAAGACGACGGCGCCTGCGTGGCCGGACATCGAGTCGGGGAGGGGATCGCCGAGAGCGGGCCTGCGGATATCCAGCGCAAAGCCCTTGTCGACCAGCATCTGGCCGACGCGACCGGTGGACGAGGTTTCCTGATGCAGGATCGCGAGGATGGGGAGTTTGGAGGATGGGCGGGAAGGGGTTCTCATGACGTCACGTCCTGAAGCGTTCCTGGCTAGACCTTTTCTTCCTCTTCCCCTGCGACCGGATGAGCCGAGGTGCGCGCGGCCGCTTCCTGCCGCTGTAGAACCCGGTCTCGGGCGGAAACGCCCAGGAGATCGGCGATACGCCAGATCACGTGGTCCTCGATCTCGCTGCGCTGCCCATCCGCGTAGACGATATCCCAGAGGATACCGAGAAGCTCGATCCGGTCCTCTTCGTCAACCAGATGCTTTCTGAGATCCGAGGTGAACCGGTAATAGTCGACAGCTTCGCTTCCAGCCTGCCGGCCCGCTTCTATCAGCGACTGCAACCCTTCCGGGCTCAGATCGTAACGATCGCGCATGAGGTCGCGGAACTTCTGCTGCTCTTCCTCAGACATGTTGCCATCGGCTTCCATGACCTGGAAACAGAGCGCCACGAAGGCTACGCGCGGGTCGTCGGGCGCAAATTCATCCGTATGGTGCGGGGCTGTCAGCGTGTGGAGGAAGGCCTGGATGCGATCGAGCATATGTAATCTGGGCCTTCTCCGGTTTTTCTAATAAAGCCTCAGCCTCGTGGGAGACTTCTCGGCACTTGCGTCCTTGACACCGGGATCATCGGGCGGACGACCGAAAAAGGGAACGGGCTCGTCCTGCTTTTCTGCCTCCGGGGGCTGCTCCGCTGTCACATTCGTGGCCGTAGGTGTTTTTGCTGCAACAGCTAAGTCCTCCTGAGGCACTACAACGGGCTGCATGTCGGCAACAACCTGATTGATGCTCTCGTTTTCCGGTGTTTCGACAGCCGGCGTGACGTCTTCGCGAATCGTGATTGCCGGAAGCGTTGCGATCGCCTCGTCTGCGGCCAAGGTGCCGTCTTCCACGGGTCCTTCGATCTGGCCGAACGGGACTTTCCATTCGAAGGCATCAAGACGTCCTGTGACCGGCGAGAGCGGCAGCCATTTGTCCGAAACGATACCGTCGGCAACCCAGGCAGGGTCACGGCCGGCGCGCAGAGCCTGCGCCATCCAGTGACGGACGCGGCCCTGATCGCCGGTTTCCGCTTCCTCGATATCGGCCAGCAGGAGATAGGCGGCCTCACGCGACTGCATGCGGGCTGCAGCTTCCGCCTTGGCGCGCGCCTTGGGGAACTGCTGGGCATCGAGAGCTGCCTGCGCGACGACCAGCAGCGATTCGATGTTGTTGGGACGCAGCGCTTCGAGCTTTTCGGCACGCTTCAGACGGTCAAGCGTGCTATCGCCGCTGCGGGCGCGAACGTAGGTACGACCGACGTCCGGATGCGGCTCGATCTTCCAGGCGCTTTCGAGGATGCTTGCTGCCTTGCGGATATTGTCTTCGCGCAGATAGGCCTTGGCTGCAATGATCGCGGCCGGCACGAGGCCCTTGGCGAGCTTCAGAGCGGCCTTTGCATCTTCGCGGGCACCGTTCGGGTCGCCTTCCAGGCGTTCGCTCGCCTTGGCGGTCAGAAGAACGGCTTTCAAGCGCTCGGCTTCGCCGCGTTCCAGCACACTTGCCGCCCGCTGTTGATCGAGTAGCTGGATGGCCTCGTCCCAACGGCCGGACTGGCTGCGCGATTCGAGCGTCGCCTGGGCTGCCCAGGGCAGGTAGGGCGCATGTTCGACGGCTTTTTCGGCATACTGACGAGCAGCTTCGTTGGCGCCGAGACGGCGTGCTTCCATGTAGAGGCCGCGCAGACCGAGTTCGCGGGTTTCCGGGTCTTCGGCCATCTGTTCGAACTTGGCCCGTGCGTCCGCATGGCGGCCTTCGATCAGAGCGGCCTGGGCTTCCAGAAGGTGAATGAGCGGTTCCTGATCGGCGCTGAGCAGGCCGCGCGTGCGGATGCTCATCTTGCGGGCGAGAACCGCATTGCCGGCACCGGCCGCAATCAGGCCGGTCGACAGCGCCTGATAGCCGCGGTCACGCTTGCGGGTGCGGAAATAGCGGCGCACCGACAGCGGCGATGTCCAGATCACGCCGATGACCCACCATACGATCATAACCGCCGCGATCAACGCCACGACCATGGAAGCGGCTACCATGATGCTGGTTTCGATCAGATGGTCCTGCCAGGTGATCGAGATCAGCCCTGGGCGATCCGCAATCCAAGAAAAGCCCCAGCCGAGGCCCAGAACCACGAGAAGAAAAATGAAGAGCCTGATGATCATCCGTTTCTTTCTTCTTCAGCCTTAAGAGCCTGATTTCGTGCCAGCAAGCGCGCGCGAAAGAGTTCCGCTCACGAGATTTTCAACCTGTACCCGCGCATCGAGCTTGCGCTTGAAATCGGTAGACGCAGATTTCGCGGCGTCCGGCAGCGTATCCCACTGCTGGGCGGCAGCCTGCAGGTCGCCGTTGCGCAACCGGTCCTCGATGCGCGATACGATCGCGTCGACCGTGTCACCCTCGACATCGCCGACGCGGCGAACCTTGACCACCGACATGGCGGAGGACAGAAGCCGGCCGGCAATGCCCTGGTCGGGATCTGCAGGCACAGACGCCTGGATGATCGCATCCGCGACGGCGGGAAACTCGCTCTGCAGCTGTTCACGCGACGGCGCGCCGTCTGCGGCGAATGTCTTGAGCTCGGCGATCGCGGGATCGTCGCCGGCAATGTTCGTATAGGCCTGAAGCTCTGCCTCGAACGAGCCGCCACGATCGATGGCGGCCTTCAATCCGGCAGCAGCGACTGCGCGGGCAACCTGCTGTTCCGGGCCGCGATCGTTGATCTGGGCCTCAGCCGCTTCGAGCCGGCGGGAAAGCTCGGCCGTCTGCGTGGCTGCCGCAGCCTTGGTGTCTGCCAGCTGCTGCTGGAGGGCATTCAAGCTTTCTTCGGTCGGACCGCCGGAATTCTGCGCGACAGAACTTTCCAGCGCCTGAACGCGGCTTGCGAGTTCCGTATCGGGAGACGCCGGCTGGCTGCGCAGCGTCTGGATATCCTGGCGAAGAGCTTCGACTTCGTCCGACAGTTCGGCCGAGCCGGATGCTGCGGGGGTCGATGACGGAAGATAACCGGCATACTGCATGCTGCCCGCCAGCAGAAGCGCGACGATGCCGCCGAAAATGCCGGCAGCAATCAGCGTGGACGCCGAGGTCCCACCGGAGCGGGTGGCTGGCTGGGCGTCCGATGCCTTGTCAAAGGTTTCATGCTTAGCGGCAGGTTCGTCAAAACCGGGCGTGGGCGACGGGGTGAATTCCTCGGTCGGCGAGGGGGCAGCGTCACGAGCAGCGTCTGTCGCAATCGGCGCGTCCGGCTCGGTCACAACCGGATCGGCTGTTCCCGTCACACCTGGCTCGTCTCGCCCATGGGAGCTATCCGGCTGGCCGATCACGTGGGACGTGTCGGTCTCTTCAGGCACGGTCGATGTCACCGGCTCGCCGGCCAGCGGGATGGCATCCGTCGTCTCAGAAGCTTCGACTTTTTCCGAAGCGGTTTCCGGGATGTCGCTGTCATGGCTGCGCACGGGCTCGGCCACCACGCCAGCGCCATCGGCCGTCAGGTCGATCGTGACCGGTTCTTTCTCCGCCATCGATCGGCGGGGTGGTTTTTCCGTTACCATCTCGACCTCTTTTCGCATCTGCTCAGGGAAAGTAGTTGGTGGGGCAGGGTAAGGAAAGGGGAGCGAGAGAATTTGGCTTGGCACTATGGTGAAAGAAACGCGAAAAGTGCGTCTTCGTCGGGTGTTTCAGCGACGAAGATAGCAGGATGAAATTTTTCAGGCACCGCGGTAGCGACGTTTTTGCTGAGGCAGATGACCTGCAAATGTTCGATCGAGGCTGCAAACGGCTGCACGAGTTCGAAGAACAGCGCGGCGTTGTGGCGCGAATAGAGAAGGACTGCGTCGGCCGCCGGGCGGGTCAGAAGCGGTTCGATGATCTCGGTCCGGTAGCCGACCTTGACCATCCGGTAGATCTCGATCGTTTTGCAGGCGATGTCGCGGGCGTGTAACCCGTCCTCCAAATCCGGCGAACGCGGATTGCCGGCAAGATAGAGGAGACTGGATGTTTCGCCGACATCCTGGGCGATCCTCTCCACCAGATCATGCCCGGTGCCATCGCCGCAGCGGATATCGGTAAAGCCGAGGGTGCGTGCTGCCTCGCCGGTCGCTTCGCCGACGGCGTATATCTGCGTGGACAGGCGATGCCGGAGTTCGTGTCCAAGTTCGCCAAGCACGCGAACGGCTTCGGCGCTGGTCACGACAAGTGCGGAATGGGGTTCGGACAGCGCTTCTCGGGCGATCTCCAGGTGATGCTCGGCGCGGGTGAGCGGCAGGAAGACCGGCTGATGGCCGAGGGTTTCGAGCCGTGCTGCGGTTCGCCGGGCGGAATGGTCAGGGCGGGTAACGATGACCCGCATGGCGTCAGACCCAGCCTTCGAAGAAGCCCGGTCCGGCAGCGGCGCGGACGGTTTCTCCGGCCTGGCGACCAAGCGTTTCCGCATCCGCCCGTCGGCCGCTGATGTCGACCGCATGTTCGGTCGATCCGTCCGGCGTCAGGATCAGGCCTGAAAATTTCAGATGATCACCGTCGCAGATCGCGTAGCCGCCGATCGGCGTCCGGCATGAGCCGTCGAGGGCTGCCAGAAACGCGCGCTCGCAACTGACCGCGTCAAAGGTGGGACAGTCGTTGACGGCTTTCAGCAGGTCATCGATGGCCGTGTCGCCGATGCGGCTCTCGAGGCAGATCGCGCCCTGTGCAGGCGCTGGCGGAAAATCGACGGGGTCGAGCAGTTCGGTCGCAACTTCCTCGCGGGCCAGCCGCTTCAGCCCGGCATACGCCAAAAGCGTCGCGTCCACATGGCCTTCATTGAGCTTGCGAAGGCGCGTGCCGACCGATCCGCGAAAAATCGCAACCTGGATATCGGGGCGAAGACGGCGCACCAGCGCCTGACGCCGAAGCGATGCGGTTCCGACGGTCGCACCGTCAGGCAGAGCCTTGAGGCTCGGCGCCGTGCGGCCGATGACGGCGTCGCGGATATCCTCGCGGGGCAGGTAGGCGGAGATGTAAAGGTCTTCCGGAAGCTTGGTCGGCATGTCCTTGGAGGAATGCACCGCGAAGTCGAGATCTCCCGAGGAGAGCTTTTCTTCGAGCTCCAGCGTGAACATGCCCTTGCCGCCGATCTCGCTCAGGGCGCGGTCGGTGATGCGGTCGCCGGTCGTGGACAGGACGACAATTTCGAACATTTCCTCCGGAAGGTCATGGGCTGCCATCAACCGTGCACGGGTTTCGGCCGCCTGGGCGAGCGCCAGCGGGCTGCCCCGCGTTCCTATCCGGAAAGGTTTTGTTTGCATCCGCGTCATTCCATTGTTACCGGAAGCCCTCGTAAACCTGTTTTCCTCTTCAATCAACGATAGGTCATGGCGGCATTTCTTCGCATCCTCGGCATTGAAACAAGCTGCGACGAAACCGCGGCCGCAATCGTCGTGCGCCACGAGGACGGTCGCGGCGAGATTCTCTCTGATGTCGTGTTCTCGCAGCTCGACGAGCACAGTGCCTATGGCGGCGTCGTGCCCGAGATCGCGGCGCGAGCCCATGTGGAGGCGCTGGACGGTCTGATCGAGGAAGCCCTGTCGCGAGCTGGCGTCTCGCTGGATGAGATCGACGCGGTGGCGGCGACCTCCGGTCCCGGCCTGATCGGCGGATTGATCGTCGGGCTGATGACGGCGAAGGCGATTGCACGCGCCACCGGCAAGCCGCTGATGGCGATCAACCATCTCGAGGGACATGCGCTGACGGCGCGGCTGACGGACGGATTGTCGTTCCCTTATCTTATGCTGCTGGTCTCCGGCGGGCATACGCAGCTGGTTCTGGTGCGTGGCGTCGGCGATTATGAGCGCTGGGGCACCACGATCGACGACGCTCTGGGCGAAGCCTTCGACAAGACGGCAAAGCTGCTCGGCCTGCCATACCCGGGCGGTCCCGCCGTCGAGAAGGCGGCGCTGACGGGCAATCCCGATCGTTTTCAATTGCCGCGGCCGCTGGTCGGCGAAGCCCGGCTGGACTTCTCGTTCTCCGGTCTCAAGACCGCCGTGCGTCAGGCTGCGACCGAGATCGCGCCGCTGTCCGAGCAGGATATCGCCGATATCTGCGCCTCGTTCCAGAAGGCGATCTCGCGAACGCTGCGCGACCGGATCGGGCGTGGACTTGCGCGGTTTGCCAAGGAATTCGGCCATCTGGATGTCGGTCCTGCGCTGGTGGTTGCCGGCGGCGTTGCCGCCAACCAGGAGATACGCCGAACGCTGCAGGCGCTCTGCATCGAACACGGATTTCGCTTTATCGCGCCGCCGATGAAGCTGTGCACCGACAATGCAGCGATGATTGCCTGGGCAGGGCTTGAACGGCTGGCCGAAGACATGCCGTTCGACGGCATGGATGTCGCGCCGCGCTCGCGCTGGCCGCTGGATGCCAATGCGCAGACGCTGCTTGGCTCCGGCAAACGGGGTGCCAAGGCATGAACGGGGCAGAGATGCCGCAAGAACGGATCGTCGTGATCGGGGCCGGGGCCTTCGGCACGGCACTCGCTGCCGTCATCGCGCTCGAAGGTCGTCACCCGGTAACGCTGATTGGTCGAAATACCGGCCTGATGGCCGATCTCAGAAACGACCGTGTGCATGACGCGGCACTTCCCGGCGTGACGTTGCCGGATGCGCTCGAATTCTCCGCTGAAGCCGACGCCATCTCGGATGCGAGCATCGTGCTGTTTGCCATGCCTTCGCAGGCGCAGAGCGATGCGGCGCGGTATTACGGTCCGTATCTCGCAAAGGATGCGGCGGTCGTTACCTGTGCCAAAGGCATAGACCGCGTGTCAGGGCTTTTGCTGACGGACGTTCTGGAGGCATCGCTTCCGAGCCACCCGATCGCGGTTCTCTCCGGCCCCGGTTTTGCATTCGACATTGCGCGCGGGCTTCCGACGGCGATGGCGCTTGCGGCGGAGGACCAACTGCTCGCGGAGCGTCTGGCGACCGTGCTGTCCAGCCGGACCTTCCGGCTTTACGCCTCGTCCGACCGGATCGGCGTGCAGCTCGGCGGGGCGATGAAGAACGTGCTGGCGATTGCCTGCGGCATCGTCGAGGGCGCAGGCCTGGGTGATTCGGCCCGTGCCGCGCTCATTTCGCGCGGACTTGCGGAAATGTCGCGTCTGGTCGAGGCGATGGGCGGCAAGGCGGATACGGTGCGGGGCCTGTCCGGTCTCGGCGATCTGGTGCTTACCGGTACCAGCCACCAGTCCCGCAATCTGCGCTTCGGCATTTCGCTCGGGCAGGGGCAGCCGGCATCGGCGTCCAGCGGACCGCTGGTCGAAGGCGCCTTTGCCGCGTCGGTCGCTGCCCAGCTCGCGCAGACCCATTCCGTCGATCTGCCGGTGACCGAGGCCGTTGCCGCGATCATCGACGGACGGCTTGGCGTGGCCGACGCGATGGAACGCCTGATGACCCGCCCGATCACGACGGAATAGATCAACCCAAGGAGAGAACGATGCTGTTTGCCTTCCTCTGCACCGACAAGCCCGGCCATCTCAACGTCCGGATGGAAACCCGTCCGGTCCATCTCGAACATCTCAACAAGCTGAATGCCGACGGCACGCTGAAGTTTGCCGGTCCTTTCCTGGACGATGAAGGCAAGCCGAATGGCAGCCTGGTCGTGGTCGAGGCTGCCGATATGGCGGCGGCCCGCACGCTTGCCGAGGCCGATCCCTATTACCTCGCCGGCCTGTTCGAAAAGGTCGACGTGAAGCCGTGGAACTGGACGATCAACAAGCCTGCGGAGTGAGATAACCATGGCCTATTGGCTCTATAAATCCGAACCGGATGTCTGGTCCTGGGAGCAGCAGAAGGCCAAGGGAAAAGCTGGCGAGGAATGGACCGGCGTGCGCAACTATCAGGCCCGCAACAACATGCGGGCCATGAAGATTGGCGACAAGGGGTTCTTCTATCACTCGAACGAGGGGCTGGAGATCGTCGGCATCGTCGAAGTCTGCGCGCTGTCGCATCCGGATTCCTCGGCCAAGGGCGATCCGAAGTGGGACTGCGTCGATATTCGCGCCGTCGAGGACGTGCCGAAGCCGATCACGCTGAAGGACATCAAGGCAAATCCGCAGTTCGAGAAGATGGCACTTGTCACCTCGATGCGGCTTTCCGTACAGCCGGTGACGGAAGAGGAATATCTCGAGATCTGCCGCTTGGGTGGTGTCAAGAACCCGCCCCGCTCGCCGGACTGACGCGTCCTTGAAAACCGACCCTGCGACCTTCATCCTCGCCAACACGGATGTCACCGCGCCGCCGCATGTTCCGGAGATCCGGCTTCATCTGGCGACCGAGGCGCATGACCTCTGGCTGAAGACCGAGGAAGAGTTGCAGGCGATCGGTCTGCCGCCGCCGTTCTGGGCCTTTGCCTGGGCCGGCGGGCAGGGGCTCGCCCGCTACATCCTCGATCATCCGCAGACGGTTGCCGGCAAGCGGGTGCTGGATTTCGCATCGGGATCCGGGCTGGTGGCGATTGCGGCAAAACAGGCTGCTGCAGCCCACGTGCTCGCCGCCGATATCGATCCCTGGACGGAAACTGCGGTGCGGCTTAACGCCGCGGAGAACGACGTAGAGATATCCTTCACGTCGCAAGATCTGATCGGGCGAGAGATCGAGGCGGATGTGCTGCTCGCCGGCGACGTTTTCTACGATCGCGGCATGGCCGATCTGTTGATACCGTGGTTTACCCGGTTATCGGAAGCGGGAAAGGTCGTTCTGGTCGGTGATCCCGGCAGGAGCTACTGCCCCAAGGATCGGCTTACCGAGATGGCCGTCTACCAGGTACCCGTCACCCGGGCACTTGAAGACAGCGAGGTCAAAAAGACGACCGTGTGGCGGTTCGCCTGAGACGACTATCGGCCGCCTCGAATGACGCAGACGCCGGCTTCAAACGAGCAGGATTTGTTCGAGGCCACCGCGTTGCCGCCCATCTCCTGCGCTACATCGATCACCTTGGCTTTCGGGGCGAGTGCCAGACTGCGGCGTTCCTGCTGCGGCCAGTAGATATCGTCGCGCACAAAATAGGTCCCATTGCCAGGGACCGAGTAGGCCTGGATCGAACCTGCATAGGTATCAATCCCGCGCGTGAAGGATGACGAGCCCTGATCAAAGCGACCCGATGCATAAGTACGGGTCATCCGGTTGATCTCGGCAGGACGGTTGCGTCGTCCGTCACCCTGGCGATCCCAGCGATTGTTTTCGACGAACTGGTGGCGATGGCCTCTGTCGTATCCACGGTCGGCATAGCCCTGATGGTGATGCCTGCGATCTGCCGCAGAAGCGACTGATGCGAAGGCTGCAAGCACTGCTGCGGCGATGACAAGGGGCTTGATCCGGTGACTGATCATGACGAACTCCGCGACACACAGGTTAACGAAACATTAACATGGAGCGAAAGCGGGTTTCTGGCAAGAAACCAATTGTTCGGGTTTGCCAGATATCGTGCCGCGATCTGGCAAACCCGAGACCTTGAGAAAAACACAATCGATTAAATTCTCGATCGTTTAGAATTGTTCTTGTCGTTGGGGAATTCCAAGATTAAACCACGCGAATGATGCAATGCACATTTTCTCGGCAGCGTGCATTGCCAAGGGCTCCCGCTCTTTGACGCATTACGACGCCGCGAGGTTCTGATGGCGAATGTGACTAACAACCGGCCTCTGTCGCCGCATCTCTCAATCTACAAGCCAATCCCCACAATGGTCATGTCGATCGTTCACCGTATCACCGGTGGCGCTCTGTATTTCGGCACGATCCTTGTCGCGTGGTGGCTGATCGCTGCAGCAAGCGGCCCGGCTTACTACGACTGGGCCAACTGGGCGCTTGGCAGCATTCCCGGCAAGCTGGTTCTTCTCGGCTATACATGGGCGCTGATCCACCACATGCTCGGCGGCTTCCGCCACTTCATGTGGGACTTGGGCCGTGGCTTCGAGAAGGAATTTTCGACCAAGCTCGCCATCGCCAACATCATCGCATCGCTCTGTCTGACCGTGCTGGTCTGGGTGGTCGGCTTCATCGTTCGCTAAGGAACAGCTTCCATGGATATGCGCACCCCGCTCGGTAAGGTCCGCGGACTGGGCTCCGCCAAAGACGGCACGGAACATTTCTGGCGTCAGCGGATGACCGCCGTCGCCAACGTGCCGTTGATGACCTTTTTCGTGATCTTCATGATCATCTATGCCGGCAAGCCGTTTGCCGAAGTGGTCGAGGCGCTGTCGAACCCGTTCGTCGCTGTTGTCATGGGCCTTGTCGTGATCTCGGGCATCATCCACATGAAGCTCGGCATGCAGGTCATCATCGAGGACTACGTGCACAGCGAGTTCGCGAAGGTCCTGTTCGTCATGCTCAACACATTCTTCTCGATCCTGATCGCCGGGCTTTGTCTGTTCGCCGTTCTGAAGATCGCTTTCGTAGGATAATCCGTCATGGCATCCGTCACCCCCATCGCTTCAGGCGCCTCTCAGACCGGCAAGGCCTATACCTATGTCGACCATTCCTACGACGTGATCGTCGTGGGTGCCGGCGGTGCAGGATTGCGCGCCACGCTCGGCATGGCCGAACAGGGCTTCAAGACGGCCTGCATCACCAAGGTCTTCCCGACCCGTTCGCACACGGTCGCAGCGCAGGGCGGCATTGCCGCCTCGCTGCAGAACATGACGCCCGATTCGTGGCAGTGGCATCTCTATGACACCGTCAAGGGTTCCGACTGGCTTGGCGACGTTGACGCCATGCAGTACATGGTCATGGAAGCACCCAAGGCCGTTTACGAACTCGAACATTACGGCGTGCCTTTCTCGCGCAACGAAGAAGGCAAGATCTACCAGCGCCCGTTCGGCGGCCACATGCAGAATTTCGGTGCAGGCCCGCCGGTGCAGCGCACCTGCGCTGCCGCTGACCGCACCGGCCACGCCATCCTGCACACGCTCTACGGCCAGTCGCTGAAGCACAACGCGGAATTCTTCATCGAATATTTCGCGCTCGACCTGATCATGTCGGATGATGGTCGCTGCACAGGCGTCGTTGCCTGGAACCTCGATGACGGCACGATCCATCGCTTTACCGCCAAGATGGTGGTTCTGGCGACCGGCGGTTACGGCCGCGCCTATTTCTCGGCAACCTCCGCCCATACCTGCACCGGCGACGGCGGCGGCATGGTGGCGCGTGCCGGCATGCCTCTTCAGGACATGGAATTCGTCCAGTTCCACCCGACCGGCATCTATGGTTCGGGCTGTCTCATCACCGAGGGTGCACGCGGCGAAGGCGGCTACCTCGTGAATTCCGAGGGCGAGCGCTTCATGGAGCGCTATGCGCCATCCGCGAAGGATCTGGCCTCCCGTGACGTGGTCTCGCGTTGCATGACGCTGGAAATCCGCGAAGGCCGCGGCGTCGGCAAGAACAAGGACCACATCTTCCTCCATCTCGACCATCTCGATCCGGCCGTCCTGCACGAACGTCTTCCCGGCATTTCCGAAAGCGCCAAGATCTTTGCGGGCGTCGACGTGACGCGCGAGCCGATCCCGGTTCTGCCGACCGTGCATTACAACATGGGCGGCATCCCCACCAATTACTGGGGCGAAGTGCTGAATGCGGACGCCAACAACCCGGAACGCATCCTGCCTGGCCTTATGGCCGTCGGTGAAGCCGGTTGCGCCTCGGTGCACGGTGCCAACCGTCTCGGCTCCAACTCGCTGATCGATCTCGTCGTGTTCGGCCGTGCCGCCGCCATCCGCGCCGGCCAGGTGATCGACCGCGAAGGACCGATCCCGGCACTGAACACAGCCGCCTGCGACAAGATCATGGACCGCTTTGACAGCCTTCGCCACGCCAGCGGCTCGACGCCGACGGCGATCCTGCGCGACAAGATGCAGCGCACCATGCAGGATGATGCCGCCGTGTTCCGCACACAGGAGTCGCTGGAATCCGGTTGCAAGCGCATGTCGGCAATCTGGGGCGAAATGCGCGACGTGAAGGTCACCGACCATTCGATGATCTGGAACTCGGATCTCGTCGAGACGCTCGAACTGCATAACCTGATGGCGAACGCGATCACCACGGTCTACGGTGCCGAAGCGCGCAAGGAGAGCCGCGGCTCTCATGCACGCGAGGACTATACGGACGGCGCGTTTTCCGGCCGCGACGATGTGACCTGGCGCAAGCACACGCTTGCCTGGGTCAACGACGCGGGCGACGTGAAGCTCGACTATCGCCCGGTCCACACGGACCTGATCGCCGACGGCATCGATCCTTACAAGATCGAGCCGAAAGCGCGCGTGTATTGATCTGAGGAAACTGGAACATGGTTGAACTCGCTCTGCCCAAGAATTCCCAGATGACCGAAGGCAAGGTCTGGCCAAAGCCGGACGGTGCCACGAACGTTCGGGAATACCGCGTCTACCGCTGGAGCCCGGATGACGGCCAGAACCCGCGCATCGATACGTTCTACATCGATATCGACGATTGCGGGCCGATGGTTCTCGATGGTCTTCTCTACATCAAGAACAATATCGACCCGACGCTGACATTGCGCCGTTCGTGCCGCGAAGGCATTTGCGGCTCCTGCGCGATGAACATCGACGGCACCAACACGCTTGCCTGCACCAAGGGCATGGATGACGTGAAGGGGACGGTCAAAGTCTATCCGCTGCCGCATATGCCTGTGGTCAAGGACCTGGTTCCGGATCTGACAAACTTCTACGCCCAGCACCGCTCGATCGAGCCCTGGCTGAAGACCGTCTCGCCGACGCCTGCCAAGGAATGGAAGCAGAGCCACGACGACCGTCAGAAACTCGACGGTCTCTACGAGTGCATTCTCTGCGCCTGCTGCTCGGCATCCTGTCCCAGCTACTGGTGGAACGGCGACCGCTATCTCGGTCCGGCTGTTCTGCTGCAGGCCTATCGCTGGCTGATCGACTCCAGAGACGAAGCCAAGGGCGAGCGCCTTGACAATCTCGAGGATCCGTTCCGGCTCTATCGCTGCCACACGATCATGAACTGTGCGCAGACCTGCCCGAAGGGTCTGAACCCTGCCAAGGCGATTGCCGAAATCAAGAAGATGATGGTCGAGCGCCGCGTCTAGTAAAACCTTACAGTATCCCGACCCTGCAGACGCAGGGTCGGGATTTTTCGATTAAAACAGCTCGCGTAATCGTGACAGTTGTCGTGCCTTCGCCAAATAGCGCCGGTATGACTTGATTAACTAAGTCCTTTTACGGTAATTCCGTCTCAATTGAATGGATCAGTTCCATGCAGAGATGCGGCTGAAAGCAGGAGTTTTGTGATGCAGTTCAGATATGTGGCGACAGGCGTTGTTCTTGCGCTGGCTCTTGCCGGTTGCCAGCGGACGTCCAATACCTCCTCTTATGCTGATCTGCCAGCACAGCCGTCCCGGCCCGCGCCGCTTCAGGCACAGCCTGTTCAGGGTGTGCAGGGCGGCCAGCTTCCACCTCCGGGTGGTGCAGCCCAATATCCGACGGCGCCTCAGGGTGGCCAGCAGATGGCATCCGTCGATCCGAATGCTGCGGCTCCTGCCAATGCTCTCGATATTACCAAGCAGCAGATGGTCGGCAACTGGCGCGTTGCCAATGGCGGCTCGTCCTGCGACATGTTCCTGACGCTGACCAATCTCGGCAGCGGATCGCGCGGCGGCACCCGTGGCTGCTCCGGCGAACTGACGACGATGGGTTCGTGGGAAGTGTCGGGCAAGATGGTTCAGTTCAAGAACCGCGCCGGCGACGTCATCGGCCGCGTCTACAAGAGCGGCGATACCCGTTTCGACGGCACCACCAATTCGGGCCAGCCTCTCGGTCTCAGCCGGTAAACGGTCTGCGGAGGCGGCAGGGTGGAGCCGATCCCGGACTACACATCAAGCGTCGGTGAAGAGCTGAAGGCACTGGCGGCGTCCGGGGTGCTGACGCCGGACACTGCGCAGATGCAGGTGGCCGCCAAGCTCGACCACATACTCAAATGCTTCAGAGACACGAAGCCAGCCAAGAAGACGAGTGCTCTCGGCTGGCTGTTTGCCCGCGGTGGCGGCAAGCCGCGGGAAATCCGCGGGCTTTATGTGCATGGCAGCGTCGGTCGCGGCAAGACCATGCTGATGGACATGTTCTTCAAGAAGGCATCCATCGCAAAAAAGCGGCGTCTGCACTTTCACGAATTCATGGCTGACGTGCATGGACGTATCCACGAGCACCGTCAAAAGCTGAAACGCGGCGAGACGAAACAGGCAGATCCGGTGCCGCCAATCGCTGCGGCCCTGTTCGCAGAAGCGGAACTTCTCTGCTTCGACGAATTCTCGGTGACCGATATCACTGATGCTATGATCCTTGCACGTCTGTTCACGGAATTGTTCGGCCTTGGATGCGTTCTCGTCGCGACATCGAACGTAGCCCCCGACGATCTCTACAGGGATGGCCTCAACCGCGGTCTGTTCACGCCGTTCATCGCGCTGCTCGGCCGCTACGTGGATGTCGTCACGCTGGACTCGCCAACCGACTACCGGATGCAGAAGCTGGCGAGCCTGCCCGTCTATGTGACGCCTCTCAGCCCCCAAGCGGATCTCGCGATCGAAAACACCTGGCATCAGGTGATCGACGGCGAGAAGGCGAGCCCTGTCGAGTTGCCGATGAAAGGTCGCACCATCAAAGTGCCGCTGGCGTCCGGCCGGGCTGCACGGTTCAGCTTTTCGGACTTGTGTGAAAAACCGCTAGGCGCGTCGGACTATCTGGCGATCGCCGATCGCTTTGACGCTGTCTTCATTGAGCACGTCCCGCAGCTCGGACCCGAAAAGCGCAACGCAACCAAGCGCTTCATCAATCTCGTCGATGCGTTCTACGACCATTCGGTCAGACTCTACGTCTCCGCCGCGAGCGAACCGGATCAGCTTTTGTTGGAGAAGCGCGGCACCGAGGGGTTCGAGTTCGATCGAACAATCTCCCGTCTCTGGGAGATGCGGAGCACCGATTACCTCGCTCTGCACAACGCAAAGCGTCAAGAAGCCTGACACTTTCATGACAGAATTTCTTACGTTTACGTAAGGTAATTGATATCTAACCGATTGAAAAATATCACTCCGAAATAATCGATTGCGATTTTTCCGATATGGCGCTATCGGTGGCGCCGCACGTGAACCTGCTATGACTTGACGCAGGTAAAGTCTTGAGAGGAAGCTTTTCGATGGCGCGCAAGAAAATTGCACTTATTGGTTCGGGCATGATCGGTGGCACGCTGGCACATCTTGCCAGCCTGAAGGAGCTGGGCGACATCGTCCTCTTCGACATTGCTGACGGCATCCCGCAGGGCAAGGGCCTCGATATTGCCCAGTCCGGTCCCGTCGAAGGCTTCAACGCCAAGCTTTCCGGTGCCAGCGACTATTCCGCCATCGAAGGCGCTGATGTCTGCATCGTCACTGCCGGCGTTGCCCGCAAGCCCGGCATGAGCCGCGACGATCTGCTCGGCATCAACCTGAAGGTGATGGAACAGGTCGGCGCCGGTATCAAGAAATACGCCCCGAACGCATTCGTCATCTGCATCACCAACCCGCTCGACGCGATGGTCTGGGCGCTGCAGAAGTTCTCCGGCCTGCCGAAGAACATGGTCGTCGGCATGGCCGGCGTGCTCGACTCGGCTCGCTTCCGCCTGTTCCTGTCGGAAGAGTTCAACGTTTCCGTCCAGGACGTCACGGCCTTCGTTCTTGGCGGCCATGGCGACACGATGGTGCCGCTCGCCCGCTACTCGACTGTCGGCGGCGTTCCGCTGACCGATCTCGTCAAGATGGGCTGGGTCACTGCCGAGCGTCTCGAAGAAATCATCCAGCGCACCCGTGACGGTGGCGCAGAAATCGTCGGCCTGTTGAAGACCGGTTCTGCCTACTACGCTCCGGCTGCTTCGGCGATCGAGATGGCCGAATCCTTCCTCAAGGACAAGAAGCGCGTTCTGCCTGCCGCTGCTTACCTGTCCGGCCAGTACGGCGTGAAGGACATGTATGTCGGCGTTCCCACGATCATCGGTGCCGGTGGTATCGAGCGGATCATCGAAGTCGAATTCAATAAAGACGAAGAAGCTGCCTTCGCGAAGTCGGTCGGCGCTGTTTCGGCTCTCTGCGAAGCCTGCATCAATATCGCGCCTGCGCTGAAGTAATCGCCTTCGGGCGCACGGATTTAAGGATACCTCGATGAACATTCATGAATATCAGGCCAAAGCCCTCCTGAAGGGTTATGGCGCACCGGTTGCGGAAGGTGTTGCAATCTTCTCCGCAGAAGAAGCCGAAGCTGCTGCAAAGCAGCTGCCGGGTCCGCTTTACGTGGTCAAGAGCCAGATCCACGCTGGTGGCCGCGGCAAGGGCAAGTTCAAGGAACTCGGACCGGACGCCAAGGGCGGCGTTCGCCTGGCTTTCTCGATCGATGAAGCCAAGAGCCACGCCAAGGAAATGTTCGGCAACACGCTGGTAACCGCGCAGACCGGCGACGCCGGCAAGCAGGTCAACCGCCTCTATATCGAAGACGGCGCCGACATTGCCCGCGAACTCTACTGCTCGCTGCTCGTCGACCGCTCGGTTGGTCGCGTTGCCTTCGTCGTTTCGACCGAAGGCGGCATGGACATCGAAGCTGTCGCTCACGACACGCCCGAGAAGATCCACACGATCGCGATCGATCCGGAAGCCGGCGTGACTGAAGCAGACATCGCTGCGATCTCTTCGGCGCTTGAGCTGTCGGGTGCTGCTGCGGAAGATGCGAAGTCGCTGTTCCCGCTGCTCTACAAGGCCTTCAACGAGAAGGACATGGCGCTCCTCGAGATCAACCCGCTGATCGTCATGAAGGACGATCATCTGCGCGTTCTCGATGCCAAGATGTCGTTCGACGGCAACGCGATCTTCCGCCATGACGACGTCAAGGCGCTGCGCGACGAGTCGGAAGAAGACGCCAAGGAAATCGAAGCCTCCAAGTGGGACCTCGCTTACGTGGCGCTCGACGGCAACATCGGCTGCATGGTCAACGGTGCCGGTCTCGCCATGGCGACCATGGACATCATCAAGCTTTACGGCAAAGAGCCTGCAAACTTCTGCGACGTTGGCGGTGGCGCCGGCAAGGAGAAGGTCGCAGCTGCGTTCAAGATCATCACGGCTGACCCGAAGGTCGAGGGCATCCTCGTCAACATCTTCGGCGGCATCATGAAGTGCGACGTCATCGCCGAAGGCGTTGTCGCAGCGGTTCAGGAAGTCGGCCTCAAGGTTCCGCTCGTCGTGCGCCTCGAAGGCACCAATGTCGAGCTGGGCAAGAAGATCCTCAACGAATCGGGTCTTGCGATCACGGCTGCTGACGATCTCGACGATGCTGCCAAGAAGATCGTCGCGGCGATCAAAGCCTAATTTGGGGACCTGATAATGTCTATTCTCGTTAACAAGAATACCAAGGTCCTGGTTCAGGGCCTGACCGGCAAGACCGGTACATTCCACACCGAACAGGCGCTTGCTTACTACGGCACGCAGATGGTCGGCGGTATCCATCCGAAGAAGGGTGGCGAAACCTGGACCGGTTCGAAGGGCGAAAGCCTGCCGATCTATGCGACTGTCGCCGAAGCCAAGGAAAAGACCGGCGCCGATGCGTCCGTGATCTACGTTCCGCCGGCAGGGGCTGCTGACGCGATCATCGAGGCGATCGAAGCCGAGATCCCGTTCATCACCTGCATCACCGAAGGCATTCCGGTCATGGACATGGTTCGCGTCAAGGCTCGCCTCGACCGTTCCAACTCGCGCCTGCTCGGCCCGAACTGCCCGGGCGTTCTGACGCCGGAAGAATGCAAGATCGGCATCATGCCGGGCTCGATCTTCCGCAAGGGTTCGGTCGGTATCGTGTCGCGCTCCGGCACGCTGACCTATGAAGCCGTGTTCCAGACGTCCAACGAAGGCCTCGGCCAGACGACGGCTGTCGGCATCGGCGGCGATCCGGTCAAGGGCACCGAGTTCATCGACATCTTGGAAATGTTCCTCGCAGACGAAGCCACGCAGTCGATCATCATGATCGGCGAAATCGGCGGCTCGGCTGAAGAAGAAGCGGCACAGTTCCTGATCGACGAAGCCAAGAAGGGCCGCAAGAAGCCGATGGCAGGCTTCATCGCCGGCCGGACCGCTCCGAAGGGCCGCACCATGGGCCATGCCGGCGCTGTCGTTTCCGGCGGCAAGGGCGATGCGGAATCCAAGATCGCTGCCATGGAAGCAGCGGGCATCAAGGTTTCGCCTTCGCCAGCACGTCTCGGCACGACGCTGGTTGAAGTCCTCAAGGGCTAACGCCACATAAAGGTCACCCATCGCCGATAGATAGACGGCGATGGACCAGACATCAAATGACCCGCGGGTTGCTGCATGCGACCTGCGGGTAAGTCGCTCCAGGCTAGGTCTACCCGAGGTAGGTCTACTAAAGAGCGGCGCCGCTCGCAGCGGTATCGAGCCATACGTCAGAGAATGCGGTTTCCGGTCAATTCATCCGGTGCCGATCAGGTCAGGAGGCGGGCGCGGCGCCCGCGGGAAGCAATGGCACGGCAAGAAGCCAACGAACAGTTCCTCATCACGTCTTTCCTCGATGGTGCGAACGCTGCCTATATCGAGCAGCTCTATGGGCGCTACGAAAGTGATCCAACGTCGCTTTCCGAGGAATGGCAGGCCTTCTTCAAGGCGCTGGCAGACAGCCCCGAAGATGTAAAGAAGGCCGCGCAGGGCGCCTCCTGGAAACGTTCGAACTGGCCGATCCCCGCCAATGGCGATCTGATCTCGGCACTCGACGGCAACTGGCCGATCGTCGAAAAGGCGATCGAGACCAAGGTCAAGGCGAAGGCGGAAGCATCCGCCGCGGCGACCGGCCAGCCGGTCCAGCAGACCGACGTTCTGCAGGCGACCCGCGACAGCGTGCGCGCCATCATGATGATCCGTGCCTACCGCATGCGCGGCCACCTTCATGCCAAGCTCGATCCGCTCGGGATCGCGAGCCCGGTCGACGATTACAACGAGCTGTCGCCGAAGTCCTACGGCTTCGAAGAGAGCGATTACGACCGCAAGATCTTCATCGACAACGTTCTCGGCCTTGAATACGCGTCCGTTCGCGAAATGATCGAGATCCTCGAGCGCACCTATTGCTCGACCATCGGCGTCGAATTCATGCACATGTCCAACCCCGAGGAAAAGGGCTGGATCCAGGAGCGTATCGAAGGTCCTGCCAAGGGCGTCACGTTCACGCCTGAAGGCAAGAAGGCAATCCTTTCGAAGCTGGTCGAAGCCGAAGGCTACGAGCAGTTCCTCGACGTGCGCTTCAAGGGCACCAAGCGTTTCGGCCTGGATGGCGGTGAATCGCTTATCCCGGCGCTGGAGCAGATCATCAAGCGCGGCGGTCAGGAAGGCCTCGAGGAAGTCATCCTCGGCATGGCCCACCGCGGTCGTCTGAACGTCTTGACCAACGTCCTCGGCAAGCCACATCGCGCCGTGTTCCACGAGTTCAAGGGCGGTTCGTTCAAGCCCGACGAAGTCGAGGGTTCGGGCGACGTGAAGTACCATCTGGGTGCCTCGTCGGACCGCGAGTTCGACGGCAACAAGGTTCACCTGTCGCTGACCGCCAACCCGTCTCACCTGGAAATCGTCAACCCTGTCGTCATGGGCAAGGCCCGCGCCAAGCAGGACATGCTGACCAAGGTCTGGGACAAGGACAACATCATTCCGCTGTCCGAGCGCGCCAAGGTTCTGCCGCTGCTGCTGCACGGCGATGCGGCCTTTGCCGGCCAGGGCGTGACGGCTGAAATTCTCGGCCTGTCGGGTCTCCGCGGCCACCGCGTGGCCGGCACGATGCATGTCATCATCAACAACCAGATCGGCTTTACCACCAATCCTGGCTTCTCGCGTTCGTCGCCTTATCCGTCGGACGTTGCCAAGATGATCGAGGCGCCGATCTTCCACGTCAACGGCGACGATCCGGAAGCGGTCGTCTACGCCGCCAAGATCGCCATCGAATACCGGATGAAGTTCCACAAGCCGGTCGTGGTTGATATGTTCTGCTACCGCCGGTTCGGCCATAACGAAGGCGACGAGCCTGCGTTCACTCAGCCGAAAATGTACAAGGTCATCCGCGCCCACAAGGCCGTGGCGGAGATCTATGCCGAACGTCTGATCGGCGAAGGTGTCATCACCGAAGGCGAATTCGAGAAGATGAAGGCCGACTGGCGCGCCAATCTCGAAACAGAGTTCGAGGCCGGCCAGAGCTACAAGCCGAACAAGGCCGACTGGCTTGACGGCCAGTGGTCCGGCCTGCGTTCCGCCGACAATGCCGACGAGCAGCGTCGTGGCAAGACCGCGATGCCGATCAAGGATCTGAGAGAGATCGGTCGCAAGCTTTCGACCATTCCGGAAGGTTTTAACGCCCACCGCACGATCAAGCGTTTCATGGATAACCGTGCGCAGATGATCGAGACCGGTGAAGGCATCGACTGGGCAATGGCGGAAGCGCTGGCGTTCGGTTCGCTGACCGTCGAAGGCACCAAGATCCGTCTTTCGGGTCAGGATTGCGAACGCGGCACGTTCTCGCAGCGTCACTCGGTTCTCTACGATCAGGAAACCGAAGAGCGCTACATCCCGCTTTCCAACCTGCAGGCTGGCCAGGGCAAGTACGAAGTCATCAACTCGATGCTGTCGGAAGAGGCAGTGCTCGGGTTCGAATATGGCTACTCGCTGGCGCGTCCAAACGCGCTGACGCTCTGGGAAGCCCAGTTCGGCGACTTCGCCAACGGTGCGCAGGTCGTGTTCGACCAGTTCATCTCGTCGGGTGAGCGCAAGTGGCTGCGCATGTCGGGTCTCGTCTGCCTTCTGCCGCATGGCTATGAAGGGCAGGGCCCGGAGCATTCCTCCGCCCGCCTGGAACGCTGGCTGCAGATGTGCGCCGAAGACAACATGCAGGTCGCAAACGTCACGACGCCATCAAACTACTTCCACATCCTGCGCCGTCAGGTGAAGCGCGACTTCCGCAAGCCGCTGATCCTGATGACGCCGAAGTCGCTGCTGCGCCACAAGCGCGCAACCTCGACACTGGCGGAAATGGCAGGCGAAAGCTCGTTCCACCGCCTGCTGTGGGACGACGCGGAGATGATCAAGGACGGTCCGATCAAGCTGCAGAAGGATGCGAAGATCCGTCGCGTCGTGATGTGCTCGGGCAAGGTCTATTACGATCTGCTGGAAGAGCGCGAAAAGCGCGGCATCGACGACATCTACCTGCTGCGCATCGAACAGCTCTATCCGTTCCCGGCCAAGGCGCTCATCAACGAGCTCAGCCGCTTCCGCAATGCGGAAATGGTCTGGTGCCAGGAAGAGCCGAAGAACATGGGGTCGTGGTCGTTCATCGATCCGTATCTGGAATGGGTTCTGGCGCATATCGATGCCAAGTATCAGCGCGTCCGTTACACGGGCCGTCCGGCGGCAGCATCGCCTGCAACCGGCCTGATGTCCAAGCATCTGGCACAGCTGGAAGCCTTCCTCGAAGACGCTCTCGGCGGCTGATTTTTCAGCCGTCTCCACCAATTGCTCCGAAACGATATCTGACAAACACGGAAAATAGATCATGGCCACCGAAATCCGCGTCCCTACCCTCGGCGAGTCCGTCAGCGAGGCAACCGTCGGCACCTGGTTCAAGAAGGTCGGCGACACGGTCAAGGCCGATGAGCCGCTGGTCGAACTGGAAACCGACAAGGTTACCGTCGAAGTCCCAGCTCCAGCATCCGGCGTTCTGACAGAGATCGTCGCCCAGAACGGCGAGACCGTCGGCCTCGACGCGCTGCTCGGCCAGATCTCGGCCGGCGGCGCTGCTGCCGGCACTGCCGCTCCTGCTGCACAGCCGGCGGAAGCCGCTCCGGCGAAAGCAGCCGAACCTGCACCTGCTGCCCCGGCACCTGCTGCCGCCGCAGCGCCTGCTGGTGGTTCGTCCATGCCGCCAGCCCCGGCTGCCGCCAAGGTTGCCGCCGACAACAACATCTCCACCTCGGATGTCGACGGTTCGGGCAAGCGCGGTCAGGTCCTGAAGGGCGATGTGATCGCTGCCATTTCCAAGGGCCCGGCTGCTCCTGCCGCACCGGCTTCGGTTCCGGCAGCTCCCCGCCCGGTTTCGTCGGCTGACGATGCATCGCGCGAAGAGCGCGTGAAGATGACGCGTCTGCGCCAGACGATCGCCAAGCGCCTCAAGGATGCGCAGAACACCGCCGCCATGCTCACCACCTATAACGAGGTGGACATGAAGGCTGTGATGGACCTTCGCAACCGATACAAGGACGTTTTCGAGAAGAAGCACGGCGTGAAGCTGGGCTTCATGGGCTTCTTCACGAAGGCCGTCACGCACGCGCTGAAGGAACTGCCGGCCGTCAACGCCGAGATCGACGGCACTGACCTGATCTACAAGAACTACTGCCACGTCGGCATGGCCGTCGGCACCGACAAGGGCCTCGTCGTTCCTGTCATCCGCGATGCCGACCAGCGCTCGATCGCCGGCGTCGAAAAGGAACTCGGCCGTCTCGCCAAGGCCGCCCGCGATGGTACGCTGTCGATGGCCGACATGCAGGGCGGTACGTTCACCATCACCAATGGTGGTGTCTACGGTTCGCTGATGTCGTCGCCGATCCTCAATGCGCCGCAGTCGGGTATCCTCGGCATGCACAAGATCCAGGAGCGTCCGGTTGCGATCGGCGGCCAGGTCGTGATCCGTCCGATGATGTATCTGGCGCTTTCCTACGATCACCGTATCGTCGATGGCAAGGAAGCGGTCACCTTCCTCGTTCGCGTCAAGGAAAGCCTCGAAGATCCGGAACGTCTGGTTCTCGATCTGTAATTTGCGGAGAGCAAAATGGACGCCGCTTCAGCCAATGCGACTTACCTCCTGGTACTTCTGTGCCTGAGCGTCGTCCTGCTTCTCGTGCATGTTCTGCTGCAGGGGAATTTCGCCACCAAGGATCGCGGCACGGCATGGAATGCCGGACCGCGGGACGGCGATAACGAACCCCAGAGCGTGATGGCCGGTCGTGCGGCCCGCGCTTCGCGAAACTACCAGGAAACCTATCCCGCCTTTATCGGCTTGCTGCTGGCGATGATCCTGACGGGTGACTCGTCGGGCTTCGGTCTGTTCGGGGCTGCGGTCTGGCTGGTGGCGCGGATCGTCTACATTCCACTTTATCTCAAGGGCATTCCGTATGTCCGCTCGCTTGTATGGCTGGTCAGCCTCGTCGGCCTCGCGCTGATGATGATCGCACTGTTCGTGTGACCGCCTCCTGCTCAATCAAAAGGATAGTCTGATGGCTTATGATGTTGTCGTAATCGGATCCGGCCCGGGCGGCTATGTCTGCGCAATCAAGGCGGCCCAGCTTGGGCTGAAAGTCGCCGTCGTCGAAAAGCGCTCCACCTATGGCGGTACCTGCCTCAACATCGGCTGCATTCCCTCCAAGGCGCTGCTGCATGCTTCGGAAATGTTTGCGCATGTGGCGCATGGCGTCGAAGAACTCGGCGTCGAGGTTCCGGCACCCACGCTGAACCTTTCGAAGATGATGGCGCACAAGGATGCGACGGTAAAGTCGAACACCGACGGCGTCGCCTTCCTGTTCAAGAAGAACAAGATCGACGGTTTCATCGGCACCGGCAAGATCGTTTCGGCCGGCAAGGTTTCGGTGACCGGTGAAGACGGCAAGGTCCAGGAAATCGAGACGAAGAACATCGTCATCGCCACCGGCTCCGACATCGCCGGGATTCCCGGCGTCAATGTCGACATCGACGAGAAGGTCATCGTCTCCTCGACGGGCGGTCTCACGCTAGACAAGGTCCCGGCCAACATGATCGTCGTCGGCGGCGGTGTGATCGGCATGGAACTCGGTTCGGTCTGGTCGCGTCTCGGCGCGAAGGTCACCGTGATCGAATATCTCGACAAGCTGCTCGGCTCGATGGACGCGGACGTTTCCAAGCAGTTCCAGCGCATGATGGCCAAGCAGGGCATGGACATCCGTACCGAAGCCAAGGTTACCGGCGTCGAGAAGACTGAAACCGGCGCCAAGGTCACCTATGAGCCGGTCAAGGGTGGCGATGCCGTCAGCCTCGAAGCCGATGTCGTGCTGATCTCGACGGGCCGCAAGCCGTATACCGCAGGCCTTGGCCTTGAAGAAGCAGGCGTTGCGCTCGACAATCGCGGCCGCGTCGAAATCGACGGCGGCTACAAGACCAATGTTGCCGGCATCTACGCGATCGGCGACGTGGTGAAGGGCCCGATGCTGGCGCACAAGGCCGAAGACGAGGGCGTCGCTCTCGCAGAGATCCTCTCCGGCCAGCACGGACACGTGAACTACGACGTCATTCCGTCTGTGGTCTACACCCAGCCGGAAGTGGCATCGGTCGGCCGCACGGAAGAAGAGCTGAAGGCTGCAGGCATCGCCTACAAGGTCGGCAAGTTCCCGTTCACGGCGAACGGTCGCGCCCGCGCGATGCTCGCCACCGACGGCTTCGTCAAGATCCTCGCCGACAAGGAAACCGATCGCGTTCTCGGCGGCCATATCGTCAGCTTCGGCGCCGGCGACATGATCCACGAGATTGCCGTGCTGATGGAATTCAGCGGTTCGTCGGAAGATCTCGGCCGGACCTGCCACGCGCATCCGACCCTGTCGGAAGCCGTGAAGGAAGCCGCACTCGCGACCTTTGCCAAGCCGATCCATATGTAATCGGCCAAGGCCAAAACTGATTTGGAGCCGCGGATCGAAGGATCTGCGGCTCTTTTCGTTTCGGTGAGGTCTATTCGATGCGCGTGACTTTGGCGCCTTGCTTGCGCAGAAGCTCGATAAGGCCTTCGCGACCCTGAAGATGGAGCGCCCCAACCGCAATGAACGCATTACCTTCAGCGAGAAAGGGAATGGCGCGCGCGGCCATGACGTGGTTGCGTTTGGTCAGAACGTTTGTTTCGAACTCGGAATACGTGTCAGCCGCCATCGTTTCCTTGCCCAGAGAATAGCTTCTAAGGAACGGACTTGTGCTTCTCAGGTCCCTGCTCGAATAGAGCTCAATCAGCGTCTCGAGAATGTCCTGGAACTGATCACGAAACACGATCGCCTCCACCAGTCCTTTGACCTGCCCCTCAAGCGACATGGCGTTCACCGCGCTGTATTGCTCCGCGAATGTTTCCAGCCCCTTGACGGGGATGTTGTTGGCGACCGCATCCACCGCAAGCTGCTGGTCCAGCGTTAACTGGCCTTTCTTCATTCGCTCCATGTCGCAGACCGGGATCGAGATGATTCTGGCGACGACCCCGGGTCTGAGATAGTTGACCGCCGACAGGGGCGCACCTTTGGCGACGAGTGCGGAATTCACATCCTCCCTCTGCTCCGCCGTCAGGAAGTCCTCTATGCGCTTTCCGGCCGGCATCATCATGACATCCGGCTGCATATACGCTTGGGCAATAGCCTGGGTAGGATCAAGGATTTCGGCGGATTCCAGCACGACGACCTTGGCACGGCGGTGTGCCTTTCGCGCTGCATCGGGAATTGCCAGAACCCGGGGGTCGTTCATGTGCATCGTGCCGAGCAGATAGGAAGGGGCTGACCCTTTCTTCTCGATCTTCCAGAAGATGCCGCGGCCGTTCGGGATCTTCTTTCCCTCTTGAACCACGCGCCTGTACTCCTGCGGGTTCTTCGCCTTGAGTTCGGCGAGAAGGTTCCGGCCCTCGCATTGTGGGGCATCATCCAAGGCTTGCGCCGTGCCGATCTGGGCACCGAACATTGCGCCAATGACCAGAGTGAAGAGCAGACATCTTAGGGTGGGCGGGAGCGAGATTTTTTTCGCGAACACAGAAAAGGAAAAACAGTCTCGTCTCATCATGCGCATACTCGAAACGGCCAGCGATCTGAGAACACCGGCTTTGAAATACCGATAGCAATGCATGAAGAATTGACGAGAACAGGAGTCTTTACAACCCCTGATGTTGCTGAAGGACCTGATGGCTGCTGGGGAGCGACGTCACGTCTTAGTGGACGGCGGTCATTCCGAAACCCTGCTTGCGCAAAAGCTCGACCAGCCCGTCATCACCGGGCAGATGCAGTGCGCCGACGGCGATGAAGGTGCTGCCTTCGTTGAGGATGGGTGCTGCGCGTTCGGCCATCAGCAGGTTGCGCTTGCGCACCACCAGTTCCTCGAATTCGGCATAGCCGCTATCATCGTCCTCGCCCTCAGGCACGACGGTCTTCAGGAAGGGGATGGTCATGCCCATGTCGCCGGAGAGATAGAGCCCGGTCATCGTCTCGAACACGTCGTCCAGCTTGGGGCCGAGCTTGATCGCCTCGATCAGCGACTTCAGGTGGATATCGACCGGAATGGCAGCCAACGTCGAAAGCTGCTCGGCAAAGGTCTCAAGCCCCTTCACCGACTTGCCGGCTTTCGCCGCATCCAGCGCCAGCTGCTTGTCGAGGAAAGGGGTGTTCTGGGTCTTGCGGGCCATCTCGCAGGCGGGCATCGAGACGAGGCCCATCAGCAGCCAGGGCTTCATTCTTGAGACGGCAGCGAGCGGCACGCCGCGCTGTTTCAGGGCATCGCTGAGAAGTGCGAGATCATCCTTCGTCAGCAGGCTCTCGATCGAGGTGCCATCGGTAAACATCGTCAGCTCCGGCTTGGACAACATGCCGGCCATTGCCTTCTGCTCGTCGAGCACTTCGTCTGACTCGACGACGATGGTCTTTGCTTCCTCGCGCGCGGCATCTGCGCCCTCAGGCATTTTCAGAACGCGTGGATCGGTCACATGCATGGTGCCGAGAAGGTAGGACGGGGGGAGGCCGGCTTTCTCGATTTTCCAGAAGATGCCGCGGCCGTTGGGGATTTTTTCGCCCTCTGCGACAACCTGCCGATAGGCGGCCGGATCGTTGGCCTTCATCTCCGCGATCAGGTCCCGCCCGGTGCAGGCCGGCGTCTCCGCGCGGGCGGCAAGCGAGGTGATCACGAGGCAGACCGAGGCCAGCAGCAGAACGTGCAAGGCGGCAAACACCCAAAGCGCAGCCGTCTGGGCGCGTTGAAGGATTGTGCCGGCGAAAATGCTGCGGATCATGTCATCAGTCCCAATTGTTGGGCTCACCCTAGCGGGACTGCTCGAACAGCGGCTTAACCGATGTGGTTAAGGATGGGTTCATGCCCTTGGATGGGCGCGGTCGTAGACTTCGAGCAGTCTCGACGTATCGACGCCCGTATAGACCTGCGTGGTGGAAAGGCTTGCATGTCCCAGCAGTTCCTGGATCGTGCGCAGATCGCCACCTCCGGCCAGAAGATGGGTCGCGAAGGAATGGCGCAGCGCATGCGGCGTGGCGCTGTCGGGCAGGTTGAACGCGCTTCTGAGCTTCTGCATCTCGCGCTGGATGATCGCCGGCTGAAGCGTCTTGCCGCGCGCACCCCGGAACATCGGGGCATCGCCGGCCAGGTGGTAGGGGCAGAGTTTCCGGTAGGTCTCGACCGCTTCGAGGATGACCGGAAGAAGCGGCACAATCCGCGTCTTGCCGCCTTTGCCGAGAATGCGAAGCGAGGTTGCGCCTGCATCGACATCGGCGGGCGTCAAGCCGAGCGCTTCGGAAATGCGCAGGCCGCAGCCGTAGAGCAGCGTCAGGATGGCTGCATCCCGTGCCGCGATCCATGGCTCTTCGTGCAGTTGCGCCTCTGCGGTGACGACGTTGAGGGCCTGGGTGTCTGTCAGCGGCTTCGGCAGCGATTTCGGCTGACGCGGGGCACGGATAGCGCCGGCGGCCGCGGCGTTCACCAGTCCCTTGCGCTCCAGATACCGCAGGAACGAGCGCAGTCCGGCCAGATGACGGCCCAGCGAACGCGCACCGGAGCCCTCGCGCCGCCGGGCTGCCAGAAAGCTTCTCAAGTCTGCCGGACGCAGGGTATGGATATCCGAAATCGTCGGCGGTCCGGCGAGGTGCGTGGTCAGAAAAGTCAGGAATTGCCGCGTGTCGCGCTCATAGGCGTCAAGCGTGTTGGGCGACAGCCGGCGCTCTCCACTCAGGCTCTCCAGCCATTCGCGGCGCCTCTCGAGGAGATCGGGGGCAGCGATAATGAGCAGTTCGTTCATGAGGGCGACGTTGATTTCCGTGGCATGCCGCCCCAGATTGCTCCCAGCATCGTTACGGAATCCCTAAGGGCACGGTAACCCTGCCACCGTAATATCATGCGGGCACTGCAAAAGTGCAGGCCCGCTTCAAGGAGTTTTAATGGACCGCCGTGATTCCATGACGAGCTTCGGCCAGTTCGCCGAAGCCATCGCACGCGTATCTCAAGGGCGTCCGGGCCACATCGTCGATACCCTCATCGCCGAGCGGGGCAAGCGGATCGTCGGCAGTCCCTTCTGGCCGGTCATGCGTCCGTTTCTCTACACGCTGCTGCGCTACGGAAGGGCGATCGAGTTCGCCGACGACATTGCGCCGAAGTCCGGCTACCAGTGTTTCGAATATCTGAGCGCGCATCTGAAGCTGAAGCTTTCGGTCAAAAACGAGGAGCGGATCCCCGACAAGGGAGGTTTCATCCTCGTCAGCAACCATCCGACCGGCATTGCCGACGGCGTCGCCGTGTTCGACCTGTTGAAGTCGCGCCGTCCGGACCTGATGGTGTTTGCCAACCGCGATGCGGTGCGGGTCAATCCGCGTTTTGCCGAAATGATCATTCCCGTCGAATGGCGCGACGATCACAAGAGCAAGCTCAAGACCCGCGAGACGCTGGTTCTCACCAACAAGGCGGTCGAGGAGGGCAAGGTGATGATCCTGTTCCCATCCGGCCGCATCGCCTACTGGGAAAATGGCCGGCTGAACGAGCGTCCCTGGAAGACCTCCGCCGTCGGACTTGCCCGCAAATACAATCTGCCGATCCTGCCTGTCCACATGACGGCGCGCAATTCCGGGCTGTTCTACTGGCTTGCCAAATGGTCGACCGAGCTGCGCGACATGACGGTGTTCCATGAGCTCCTCAACAAGAAGGGCAACCAGTTCGATTTCATCATCGGACACTTGATCCAACCGGACCAGCTGGAGGGTGACGTCGTCGAGGTCACCAAGGCGCTGGAGCGGCATACGGTTTTCGGTCTCGCAGCCGACGGCGATGCGCAGTTTGTGCCGATCGCGACACAGACGACTTCGAACGCCTTAAACCTCAATACTTGTTGAGAAATTTCTCGAGCGACCGGTTCAGGCGCAGTCCCTGCTGCCGATCCAGTTCTTCTATAGCAAGGTCCTTAGCCGTCACCGCAGTCGGCTTTGTCGTGGGTTTGGTCTGGGCGCTTGATCTTTTTGCCTGCACTATCTCTTTCTCTGATGGCGGAAGCGACAATGAAAATGTCACGGTGTGCGTATCCGTGCGGGAATTGGCGTTGGTCAAGGAGGCCTCGCTCAGGTGGAAGCCAGCTTTCGGCTCCTCTATCGAGAATTTTGGTGAAAACGAGCCCATAAGTTTTGTCGTGAATTCGATCAAGTCCGCAAATTTTCGGCTGGTCTTGTCGTCGTTTGACGATAGGTTCCCAAATTCATTCAGTTTGATGAACGTATCCAGGGCCTCGGACAGACCAATCCGTCCGGTCAAAGGATATACGATATCGATTTTCGCACTCTGGATGCTGCAATAGCGATCGGTCGCTTCACTCACCGCAAGATCGGCGAATTTATCCGCTATTCTAAAACTTCTGTCGTTCCGACGACTGAGTTCTACACCACCCCCGAGGCCAATGGAACGCGAGCCATTCGAGAACGGCTTTAGAAACTTCACGGACAATTCGTTGTTATTGGTCTCGGTGATGTTCAGCTGAAAATCGTAGGCTATGGCAGCATTTTCGTACCGGTCGAAGTATTGCTTCGTTTCTTGGCTGAAGTCCTTTCGGTACGCTTCAAGAAATGTAAGTTTCTTGTCAGTCAGCCGCTTCGCAAGATGTTTATCGTCGTCGGACCCATCCAGAAGCTGCGAGATCGCAATATTGCGGATCGCGTCGCGCGCTTCACATCGAACCTTCCTGACGATTTGATAGGTCGTATCATCCTTCGAGATATCCTCCGGCAGAGGATGGATATTGCAGCCAGCCAGCAGAAAAGCAGGCACCAAAAGTGTCGTCATTGACCTGATGAACATCCGCAGCCCCCACTCCGGTTTTCAGCTCTACCTATAGTAAGCAATTGTTTAAAATGCAACCTGAATTTCGCGCCGCGATGTTTGCCGTCGATGGGGCGGCTGCTCAAACAGCGGTTCCCTTTCGTTCCGGTTTTGGGCATGGTCCCGCCATGGACACAGATTCGTCCGACCTGTTCGGTCCGCTCCTCGATAAGCCCGTCGCGGCCGTCGTGCCGGTCCTGGTGCCTTTGCCGGTGCCGGGTCCATACAGCTATGCCGTGCCCGAGGGACTGGTCGTGGTGCCCGGTTCCGTCGTGCAGGTGCCGGTCGGTCCACGCCAGATGATCGGCGTCGTGTGGGATGGCGCGGACGACAGCGCGCTCGACCCGAAGAAGCTGCGGCCGATCACGCTCGCCTTCGATTGCCCGCCGCTTTCCAAGGAGATGCGCGATTTCGTCGACTGGGTCTCGGCCTACACGCTATCACCGCCGGGTTTCGTGGCACGCATGGCGATCCGGGCTCCGGCTGCGCTCGATCCGGAACCGATGGTGGAGGGTCTGCGCTTCATCGGTGGCGAGCCGGCGCGACTGACACCGGCCAGAACCCGGGTGCTCGACCGTGCGAAGGAGCAGGAAGCGCCCTGGACCCGCAGCGGCCTTGCGCATGCGGCCGGCGTTTCCCTGAGCGTCGTCGACGGATTGATCAAGCAGGGTGTGTTCGACACGATTTTCCTGCCGCCGCCGCCGGTGGTGGCAAGGCCGGACCCGGAATACACCGCGCCCCGTATCGAGGGACCTCAGAAGGGGGCGGCCGAAGAGATCGTCGCTTCGGTCCGCGCCGGCGGGTTTGCCGCGTCCCTGATCGATGGTGTCACGGGGTCCGGCAAGACGGAAGTGTATTTCGAGGCGATCGCGCAGGCGCTCCGACAAGACAAGCAGGTTCTGATCCTGTTGCCGGAAATCGCACTCACGTCGAGCTTTCTCGATCGGTTCGAGCAGCGGTTCGGGGCAAAGCCTGCCGAATGGCATTCGGATCTATCCCCCCGTATCCGTGAGAAAGTCTGGCGCGGCGTCGTGACGGGGGAGGTGAGGGTGGTTGCCGGGGCCCGTTCGGCTCTGTTCCTGCCGTTCGAGGATCTGGGGCTGATCGTCATCGACGAAGAACACGACCCTGCCTACAAGCAGGAGGACCGCGTCTTCTACAATGCCCGCGACATGGCGGTGGTGCGGGCCCGGATCGGCGATTTTCCGATCGTGCTGGTGTCGGCGACGCCTTCAGTGGAAAGCCAGGTCAACGGGCTCTCCGGGCGCTACACGACGGTCCACCTGCCGACCCGCTTTGGTGATGCAGCACTGCCGGACCTGCATCTCGTCGACATGCGCCGCCATCCGCCGGAACGCGGTGGGTTCCTCTCGCCCATTCTCCTGCGCGGCATGAAGAAGGCGCTGGAGCGCGGCGAGCAGTCGCTGCTGTTTCTGAACCGTCGCGGCTATGCGCCGCTGACGCTCTGCCGTGTCTGCGGCCACCGCTTCCAGTGCCCGCAATGTTCGAGCTGGCTGGTCGAGCATCGCTTCAGAAACCAGATCCAGTGCCATCAGTGCGGCTATCACGAACATACTCCGGAAGCCTGCCCGGAATGCGGGACGTTCGACCACCTCGTCGCCTGCGGGCCGGGCGTGGAGCGGATCGCGGAAGAGGTGGAGAAGCATTTCCCGGAAGCCCGCACCATCGTCATGTCGTCGGACCTGCTCGGCGGCGTGAAGCGGTTGCGGATGGAGCTCGACGCGATCGCCAAGGGCGATGTGGATATCGTGATCGGCACACAGCTGGTGGCGAAGGGCCATAACTTTCCGCTGATGACGCTGGTCGGCATCGTCGATGCGGATCTCGGCCTGTCGAATGGAGACCCGCGGGCGGCCGAGAGGACGTTCCAGCTGCTCAGCCAGGTAACGGGGCGTGCCGGGCGAACAGGGTTGAAGAGCCACGGCCTGATCCAGACCTTCCAGCCGCAGCATCCCGTCATGCAGGCAATCGTCTCCGGCGATGCGGGCGCTTTTTACGAGCGTGAGATCGCGGAGCGCGAAAAGGCAATCCTTCCACCGTTCGGGAGGCTGGCGTCGCTCATCGTGTCTGCCGATACGCGCGCCGATGCGGAAACCCATGCACGGGGATTGCGCGCGGCCGCGCCAAGGGTGACCGGCATTTCCGTGCTCGGTCCAGCCGAAGCGCCGCTGGCGCTGGTACGTGGGCGCCACCGCTTCCGGCTTCTTGTGCACGGACGGCGCAATTCCGACATGCAGGCTTTCCTGAAGGCGATGATTTCAGCCGGCCCGAAGGTGCGTGGTACGGTGCAGATCCAGCTCGATATCGATCCGCAGAGCTTTCTCTGATCTCATCTTTGCGAGTTGTTTACCGCTTTCGGTAAAATCGCCGCACAAGAACGATTCGAGGATGTCATGGAACTGTATTTCCCTACCGAGACCGGCGAGCAGCTGGCTTTTGTCTGCGCTGCCGCAACGGCTCTCATCGGGCTCCTCATCCTGCTGTTCCCCGGTCCCTGCCTGCGGTTTTCGGCGTTTCGGATCGGCGACGTGACGCCGGAGGGTTACGGATCGGTACGGGTCGCCGGCGCTCAATATGTCGGCCTCGGCGTCGTGCCGATCATCTTTGCCCAAGACTGGTTCTATATGGTGCTCGGCATCGTGCTCGGTTTGGGGGCATTCGGACGGCTTGTCTCGTTTGCTTTGGATCGTGGCGCGACTGTGAAAAATACACTGATTCTCCTACTTCAGGTTGTGCTTTCAGCGGGCCCGCTCGCCTATGTCTTCGGCTATCTCTGAGCTTTCCAATTGCGAGAGTTCATCGCAGACGCGGTCAAATCCAGCGCAGTTCGACATAAAAACGACTCAAGCTCTTGTCCGAGGGGCGTTTTCCCGCCTCTCCCGTGTTGCGAGTCCCTACATCCTATGCTAGACGGACCGCGAAAGTCGGAAATGGTGGGGTGGAGGCCTTGCTGGTTCTGATTAATAATCAAATATTTTCAAGGTCTTGCTGATCCTCTAACAAAGGGCGCGGCGCTTGGATGGCAATTCAGGGAAACTGTGCCCGTGGCTGACACGTCCCCGCTTATTTCCGGTGTCGCAGAGCGTTACGCTTCTTCGCTTTTTGAGCTCGCGCTCGAAACCGGTTCCATCGATAAAGTCAGCGCCGATCTCGATCGGTTTCAGGCGTTGCTGGATGAGAGCGAAGACCTTCGGCGTCTGGTTGCAAGCCCGGTGTTTTCCGCCCACGATCAGCAGAACGCGGTGACAGCCGTTGCCGAAAAGGCTGGCATCACCGGTGCCGTTCTCAACTTCATTAAGGTCGTTGCCGGAAATCGCCGTCTGTTTGCGCTTCCGGGCATGATCCGCAGCTTCCGCCAAATCGCTGCCGAGCATCGTGGCGAGGTTACCGCTGAGGTAACTTCTGCCCACGCGCTCACCCCAGCGCAGGAAACTGAACTTAAGTCGGCGCTGAAGGGCGTCACCGGCAAGGATGTGACAATCGCCGTTACGATCGATCCGTCGATCCTCGGCGGCCTGATCGTCAAGGTCGGCTCGCGTCAGATCGATACGTCCCTTCGCACCAAACTTTCCACCCTTAAGCTTGCATTGAAAGAGGTCGGCTGATGGATATCCGTGCAGCGGAAATTTCCGCAATTCTCAAGGACCAGATCAAGAACTTCGGCCAGGAAGCCGAAGTCTCTGAAGTCGGCCAGGTTCTGTCCGTCGGTGACGGTATCGCTCGCGTTTACGGCCTTGACAATGTCCAGGCTGGTGAAATGGTCGAGTTCCCGGGCGGTGTCCGCGGTATGGCGCTGAACCTCGAATCCGACAATGTCGGCGTGGTTATCTTCGGCTCCGACCGTAACATCAAGGAAGGCGACACCGTCAAGCGGACCGGCGCCATCGTTGACGTTCCTGTTGGTCCAGAACTGCTTGGCCGTGTCGTTGACGCGCTTGGCAACCCGATCGACGGCAAGGGCCCGATCAACGCGACCCGCCGTTCGCGCGTCGACGTTAAGGCTCCCGGCATCATCCCGCGCAAGTCGGTTCATGAGCCGATGTCGACCGGCCTCAAGGCCATCGATGCTCTGATCCCGGTTGGCCGCGGTCAGCGCGAGCTCGTCATCGGCGACCGTCAGACCGGCAAGACCGCGATCATTCTCGACGCGTTCCTGAACCAGAAGGCGATCCACGAGACCGGCCCGGAAAACGACAAGCTGTTCTGCGTGTACGTGGCCATCGGTCAGAAGCGCTCGACGGTTGCCCAGTTCGTCAAGGTTCTCGAAGAACGCGGCGCACTGCCTTACTCGATTATCGTTGCTGCGACCGCATCCGACGCTGCTCCGATGCAGTATCTAGCTCCGTTCGCCGGTTGCGCGATGGGCGAGTACTTCCGCGACAACGGTCAGCACGCGCTGATCGCTTATGACGACCTTTCCAAGCAGGCCGTCGCTTATCGTCAGATGTCCCTTCTGCTGCGTCGTCCTCCGGGCCGCGAAGCTTATCCGGGCGACGTCTTCTACCTGCATTCGCGTCTTCTTGAGCGCGCTGCAAAGCTCTCCGACGAGCGTGGCTCCGGTTCGCTGACGGCTCTGCCTGTTATCGAAACCCAGGGTAACGACGTTTCGGCGTTTATTCCGACCAACGTGATCTCGATCACCGATGGCCAGATCTTCCTTGAAACCGACCTGTTCTACCAGGGTATCCGTCCGGCCGTTAACGTCGGTCTGTCGGTGTCCCGCGTTGGCTCGGCCGCGCAGATCAAGGCGATGAAGCAGGTTGCCGGTTCGATCAAGGGCGAGCTTGCCCAGTATCGTGAAATGGCTGCGTTCGCGCAGTTCGGCTCCGACCTCGACGCCTCGACACAGCGCCTGCTTAACCGCGGTGCACGCCTGACCGAACTTCTGAAGCAGCCGCAGTTCTCGCCGCTGAAGACCGAAGAGCAGGTTGCGGTGATCTTTGCTGGCGTCAACGGCTACCTCGACAAGATCGCGGTTTCCGATGTCGGCAAGTTCGAGCAGGGTCTGCTCTCCTACCTTCGTTCCGAAGGCAAGGCGGTTCTCGAAACGATCCGCAGCGAGAAGCAGGTTTCCGACGACACGAAGGCAAAGCTCAAGGCAGCTCTCGACAGCTTCGCCAAGTCTTTCGCCTAAAACGGATCTAGATCGAGGACCGATAACGGATGCCTTCACTTAAGGATCTGAAAAACCGGATCGCCTCCGTCAAGGCGACGCAGAAGATCACCAGGGCGATGAAAATGGTCGCCGCTGCGAAACTGCGCCGTGCACAGGAGGCGGCCGAGGCTGCCCGTCCTTATGCGGAGCGTATGACCAAAGTATTGGCCAGCCTTACGGCTGCCAATGCCGGCAATGCTGAAGCACCGCTTCTCTTGTCCGGGACTGGCAAGGATCAGGTTCATCTCCTGATCGTTGCGACCGGCGAGCGTGGTCTGGCGGGGGGCTTCAACTCCTCGATCGTCCGTCTGGCACGCGAGCATGCGCTAAAGCTGATTGCACAGGGCAAGACGGTCAAGATCCTGACCGTCGGCCGCAAGGGCAACGACGTGCTTCGCCGTACGTTCAAGGACAACATCGTCCACTACGTGACCTTCCGCGAAGTTAAGCAGCTTGGTTTCGTCCAGGCCGACGAAGTGGCCCACAAGGTGCTCGAGCTGTTCAACGCCGGCGAATTCGACGTTGCGACGCTTTTCTTTGCGCGCTTCCAGTCGGTTATCGCGCAGGTGGCAACTGCCCAGCAGATCATCCCCGCAAAGTTCGACGTCAGGGATGCAGCACAGCCGGATGCCGGTTCTGCCGCACTTTACGAATACGAGCCGAGCGAACAGGAAATCCTGGAAGACCTGCTGCCGAAGAACATCGCAGTGCAGATCTTCCGTGCACTTCTTGAAAACAACGCTTCCTTCTATGGCGCGCAGATGTCTGCAATGGACAACGCGACGCGCAATGCCGGTGACATGATCAACAAGCTGACGCTCTCCTACAACCGTCAGCGCCAGGCACAGATCACCAAGGAACTCATCGAAATCATTTCGGGCGCGGAAGCGCTCTGAGGTAAAGAAAGAGGGTAATAATCATGGCTACCGCAACGGGCACGTCCCTCGGCAAAGTGACCCAGGTTATCGGCGCTGTCGTCGACGTGGCGTTCGACGGCGAACTGCCGGCGATCCTCAACGCGCTTGAAACAGAGAACAACGGCAACCGCCTCGTTCTTGAAGTCGCGCAGCATCTTGGTGAAAACCAGGTTCGCACCATCGCCATGGACTCGACCGAAGGTCTTGTTCGCGGTCAGCGCGTAACGGATACCGGCGCTCCGATCACCGTTCCGGTTGGTCCTGAGACGCTCGGCCGCATCATGAACGTCATCGGCGAGCCGGTCGACGAAGCTGGTCCGCTGATCACGTCGGGCAAGCGCTCGATCCACCAGGAAGCACCGTCCTACGTCGAGCAGTCGACCGAAGGCCAGATCCTGGTAACCGGCATCAAGGTCGTCGATCTGCTGGCTCCCTATTCCAAGGGCGGCAAGGTTGGCCTGTTCGGCGGCGCTGGCGTTGGCAAGACCGTTCTCATCATGGAACTGATCAACAACGTCGCCAAGGCGCACGGTGGTTACTCGGTATTTGCTGGCGTGGGTGAACGTACCCGCGAAGGCAACGACCTTTACCACGAAATGATCGAATCCGGCGTGAACAAGCATGGCGGCGGCGAAGGCTCGAAGGCAGCTCTCGTTTACGGCCAGATGAACGAACCTCCGGGTGCGCGCGCTCGCGTCGCTCTGACGGGTCTGACCATCGCTGAAGACTTCCGCGACAAAGGCCAGGACGTTCTGTTCTTCGTGGACAACATCTTCCGCTTTACCCAGGCAGGTTCCGAAGTGTCGGCTCTTCTCGGCCGTATTCCTTCGGCCGTTGGCTATCAGCCGACGCTTGCGACCGACATGGGTCAGATGCAGGAACGTATCACCACCACGACCAAGGGTTCGATTACCTCGGTTCAGGCCATCTACGTTCCCGCCGACGACTTGACCGACCCGGCTCCTGCAACCTCGTTCGCCCACTTGGACGCAACGACGGTTCTGTCGCGCTCGATCGCCGAAAAGGGTATCTACCCGGCTGTTGATCCGCTCGACTCGACTTCGCGCATGCTCGACCCGCTGGTTGTCGGCGAAGAGCATTACGAGATCGCTCGTAAGGTTCAGACTACGCTTCAGCGCTACAAGGCTCTGCAGGACATCATCGCCATCCTCGGCATGGACGAACTGTCCGAAGAGGACAAGATGACCGTTCAGCGCGCCCGCAAGATCGAGCGCTTCCTGTCGCAGCCGTTCTTCGTCGCCGAAGTGTTCACCGGTGCGCCGGGCAAGCTGGTTGCTCTCGAAGACACGATCAAGGGCTTCAAGGGCCTCGTTGCCGGCGAATACGATCACCTGCCGGAAGCTGCCTTCTACATGGTCGGCTCGATTGAAGAAGCCATTGAAAAGGCAAAGAAGCTTTCCGAAGCTGCCTGATCCTATAAGACGGCGCGCGGGAGATGATCCGGCGCGCCATTCCTGCTTGAAACACTCGAGGGAAGTGGACCTTGATGGCCGACGCTTTCAAATTTGAACTGGTATCGCCCGAGCGCCTGCTCGTGTCGGAGAATGTCTCCGAAGTGGTGATTCCGGCTACGCTTGGCGAAATGACGGTGCTTGCCAACCATGCGCCGACGATGACGACGATCAAGCCGGGCGTCGTGTCCGTGAAGCTTGCCTCGGGTCAGGTCACCAAATACGTCGTTTTCGGTGGTTTTGCCGATATCGTTCAGGACAGCTGCACGCTGCTCGCGGAATCCGCTGTGCCGGTGACCGAACTGAACCAGGACACGCTGCAGAAGCGCATCGATGCCACGCAGGCTGCCATCGACAACGCTAACAGCGACGAGCACAAGACGAAGCTCGAACAGTTCCTGTCCGAACTGACGCATCTGAACGGTATCGTCGTTCCGGCCTGATTATTCAGAGTCCAATATAATTTACGAAGGGCGGTCCATCGGGCCGCCTTTCTCGTTTCTGGCTCGTGCGTTGCCTATGGGTTTCCGAGCAGGTGCTGGTGGAGACGTGCGGCGCCTGGGGTGAGCGAGCGGTAGCGCGGCATGCCGAGATAGTAGCCATAGCCCGTATCGAGCTGCGCCGTACCAAGCTCCACCAGTGTTCCGGACGCGAGCTCCTCGGCAATCAATCCTCTGCTGCCAAGCGTCACGCCCTCGCCTCGAAGGGCGGCATCTATCGCCAGTGAGTAGGTCGAGAAGGACAGGCGCGGCTTGATCGCTGCCTTGGGTGGCTTCGGCAAGCGCGCGAACCATTGCCTGAGCGAAATCCAGTGGGCGTTGGCCCGCTCGTAATCGATCAGGTCCAGCTGTGTCATGGCGTCTGCGGTGAGCGACGCTGCATCGAGCCCACGTCTTTCCACATAGGCGGGGGAGGCGACGGGGACGAGGTTTTCCCGGATCAGCAAAGTGAGGTTCCACCGCGGGTGTTCGCCGGCGGCGTACAGGATAACGAGGTCGTTGGCTTCCGATGCCAGTTCCGACGGCACGTCCGTCGTCAGCAAACGCACGGAAACAGAAGGGCTTTCATTGTCGAAATCCTTCAGGCGCTTGCCGAGCCACAGATGCGAGACCGAGCTGCTGGCGGCGATCGAGATGGTTTCGCGGCCACCACCCCGGAACGGCTCAAGACTTTCCTCCAGATATTCCAGCGTGGCGCGCACCCTCTGGGCAAGACGGTCTCCCTCCGGCGTCAGGCTGAGATTGCGGCCGCGGCGGGTGAAAAGCTTCGCGCCGAGCTGGTCTTCCAGCCCCTGGATACGCCGGCTGACGGCGGCCTGGGTGATGTGGAGCTCACGACCTGCGCGGGAGAAATTCATGAACCGGCATGCGGCATCGAAGACGCGGAAGGCTTCCAGCGGAATTCTGTCCAGCATTTCATGCTCCATGATTTCACATCATCAATAAGCCCGAAAAACCGATGGATTTGAAGAGTTCAAATTGTGATGCACACTGTCGCCACGTGATCTTGTCCGGGGTGTCTCCATCATGCAGTTCTCGACTTCGTCAGTTCCAGACATCCGCTTCGGCACGGGGCTATTCCGCGATCTCGCCTCCGCTGTCAGAGGATTCGAGGACGTGGCGATCGCAACCGTTGTCATGGACGGGTTCCTGGCATCGAGCGGGCTCGCCGCAGCACTTGCGGATGAGTTGGTCACCGCCGGGATCGAGCCGCGACTGTATTGTGATTTCTCGGGCGAGCCCAAACTCACGCATCTTCGCGCCGCAAGTGAGCTGGCGAGGGGTTCCAATCTCGTCATCGGTATTGGCGGCGGGTCGGCGCTGGATATCGCCAAGATCGCCGCCTGCTGCGCGGCGTCCGGCGAGGATCCGATGCACTATGCACTGGCGGCCAATCCGCTTCCGCGCAACCCCCTGAAGAAGATCATGGTGCCGACGACTGCGGGCACCGGCTCGGAAACTTCAGCGACGAATATCTTTGCCGGGCCGGAAGGCAAGAAGCTGTGGATCTGGGGAGGGGAAACCAAGGCAGATCTCGTCATCCTCGATCCGGAACTCACCATTTCGCTGCCGTCGCACCTGACGGCGTGGTGCGGCATGGATGCCTTTATTCACGCGTTCGAGGCGGCGACCAACCGCAACACGCATGCCGGCGCGAAACTCTACGCTCATGAGGCCATGCGGCTGGTGGCAGGTTCGCTGGAAACGGCCGTCAAGGCTCCAGGCAATCTCGATGCCCGCGGGAAGGTGCTGCTGGGATCCTGCTATGCCGGTATCGCGATCGACAACTGCGGCACGGCTGTCGCGCACAATATCAGTCATGCGCTGGCGGGCCTTGCGCCGATTCATCACGGTCTTGCCACGGCGCTCGGCTTCGAGGCGACGCTTTCGTGGCTCTGCGATGCCGACACGCCGGACCTGAGCGACGCGGCCCATGTGCTGGGGCTTGCCGATGCGCAGGTGCTGCCCGGGTTTGTTACCGATCTCATGGATCGCTGCGGGGTGCAGCGCGCGCTGCCGAAGGCATTCGAGGCCTTTTCGGGTGCAGACCTTGCCGCCGAAATGCGGGCGCCGGAAAACCAGCCGATGCGGCGCTCGACCGTCCACGACGTTTCAGACGCTGACATCGATGCCTTCGCGAACACGATCATGGCGCTGCCGAAGACGCTTTAGGAACAGGGACACTCCGATGACCACGACCCATACCCGCGATTACTGGGAAAGCGCGCTTTCCTCGCTCAAGCTCGAAGGCCGTCTTTTCATAGAAGGCGACTACCGCCCGGCGCAGTCAGGCGAGACCTTCACCCGTCCGCGCCCGATGGACGGCAAGCCGGGGACGCCGCTCGCGCGCGGGGTGGGCGCAGATATCGACGTTGCCGTTGCATCTGCCCGCGCAGCCTTCGAGAGTGGTGTCTGGCGCAAACGAGAGCCGCTCGAGAAAAAGAAGGTCATGCTCCGATGGGCAGACCTCATCCGCGCCCATGCCGAAGAGCTTGCGATGCTGGAAACGCTCGATGTCGGCAAGCCGGTTCTGGCGTCGCTCAATGTCGATGTGCGCCTCTGCGCCGATGGCATCCAGTATTACGGTGAAATGATCGACAAGCAGTATGACGAGGTCGCACCGACCGGCCCGAATGCCCGCGCACTGGTGCGAAAAGTGCCGCTCGGCGTGATCGGGGTCATCACGCCCTGGAACTACCCGATGATCATCGACGCCTGGAAGCTTGGTCCGGCAATCGCGGCCGGCAATAGCGTCGTCCTCAAACCGGCCGAACAATCGTCTCTCTCGGCGCTCCGGCTTGCGGCACTGGCCGTGGAAGCAGGTCTTCCGGCTGGCGTGTTCAATGTCGTCACCGGTTATGGCGAAGAGGCCGGCAAGCCGCTGGCGCTGCATATGGATGTGGACATGATTGCCTTTACCGGTTCGACCGAAGTCGGCAAGCTGATCATGGGCTATGCAGCCCAGTCCAACGTGAAGCGCGTGGCGCTTGAGCTTGGCGGCAAGTCGCCCATCGTCGTGTTCGAGGATGCAGACCTTGATGCCGCCGCCTCGGCCGCCGCCTGGGGCTGCTTCTACAATGCCGGGGAAACCTGCCATGCCTCGACCCGGCTTCTGGTGCAGCGCTCGGTTCAGGAGAGGCTGATCGCGAAAATCGAGGCGGTGACGGCGAGTGACATCGCGCTCGCACATCCGTTCGAACCGTCGTCCCAGATCGGCGCGCTGATCGACGAAGCGCATATGGAAAAAGTACTCGGCATGATCGCTGCCGGAGAGACGGAGGGTGCCAAACGCGTCTTCGGCGCCGAACGCGTGCTTTCCGAGACGGGCGGCTTCTATATCTCGCCCGGTGTCTTTGTCGACATGACCAACGACATGAGCCTGGCGCGGCAGGAGATATTCGGACCCGTCCTTGGTGTGATCCCCTTCGATACGGAGGAAGAAGCTCTCCGGATTGCCAACGATACGATCTACGGTCTGGCCGGCGCGGTCTTCACCAAAGACATGGACCGCGCTCACCGCATTTCGGAAGCGATCCATGCGGGCACCGTGTGGATCAACACTTATGACATGGCGAATTTCTCGACACCCTTCGGCGGGTTCAAGCAATCCGGTTTCGGACGCGACCGTTCGGTGCATGCGATCGACAAATACTGCGACTACAAAACCATCTGGCAGCAGTTTGGGTAGGAAGGCCCTCTCTGGCCTGCCGGCCATCTCCCCCACAAGGGGGGAGAAGACTCGTGGCGGTCGCTCGTCTGGAATTGATCTCCGGCGTTGCGGCGGGTTAAAGCCCTCCCCCTCGTGGGGAGGGTGGGGAGGGGTCTTCGTCAGTCCGGCAACATCAGCGGAGGAAAGAACATGAGCCGTATCGCATCGATCGAGATCACCCATCATCGCCTGCCGCTCGATCCGCCGTTCAAGGCAAGCTGGGACGGCAGGCCGCGGCATCATTTCGACGCCACGATCGTTCGCGTCAGGGACGATGAGGGCCGGGAGGGGATCGGCTCGGGCGACCTGATGAAGGGTTTCGAGGGCCACGAGGACCTGTTCATCGGCCAGGACCCACGTCATCTGGAACGGCATTACGAGGTGCTCTCACATATCAACTTTCACTATGGCCGCTGCTGGCCGCTGGATCTGGCGCTTTGGGATCTGTCGGGCAAGATCAATGGAGAGCCCGTCTGGCGTATGCTCGGAGGCCGCTCGGACAAGGTGCGCCTCTACGCTTCGTCAGGCGTGCTGCGCGATCCCCAGGCGATGGCGGATCAGGGGGAGCGTTACGTCGAGGAGGGGTTTCCGGCCATGAAGGTGCGCTTCTCGTCGTCTGCCGGCGGTCGTTCCGGCTGGCGGGATGACATCAAGGCGCTGGGAGCGATCCGTGCCCGCGTCGGCGATCGCCTGGAACTGATGGTCGACTGCAATCAGGGCTGGCGCATGCCCTGGGATACGACACTGCCATGGACGTTCAAGGATGCACTTGCGGTTGCGAAGGAACTGGAAAGGCTCGACATCTACTGGATGGAAGAACCGCTGTTCCGGTCCGACCGCAAGGGCATGCGAGCGTTGAAGGAGGCGACGTCGGTGAGGATCGCGGGCGGCGAGATGACCCGCGAGCTCTCGGAATTCCGCGATATCATCGAGGAGCGTGCGTTCGACGTGATCCAGCCGGATGTTGCGCTGGTGGGCGGCATTACCGGCTGCCGGCGGCTCGTCTATCAGGCGCGGGAGGCGGGGGTGACGTTTACGCCGCACAGCTGGACCAACGGAATCGGCGTGCTTGCCAACGCGCATCTGACTGCCGGCGTGGGGGATGCGCCTTTCCTCGAATACCCTTACGACAATCCGGAATGGAGCGAGGCGCGGCGGGATTATCCGATGGCTTCGCCTCTGAAGCACAGTCACGGCTGGCTGGAACTGGGCGACGCGCCGGGTCTCGGCATCGTGCTGGAAGAGGATCGTCTCGCGTCAACCCGGATTGCCTGATCCCAGGCCGTCTGCACCCTGAGTTCGCAGAGCCTGCGGTCTACCAGCGTCGACCAACGAAGAGGTGATTGACGACGCCGAAATCTCCTGCGCATTCGATTTCTTTTGCCGCTATAAGTTGCCGGCAGAGTGATTTGATGGGATGTGGCGCCGGAAGTTCCGGCAATTCAGAGCCATATCGTGTGGGAGCGGGCTTTGATCGACAAGCTGGAATTCTTCATTGCGCTGGCACGGGAAGGCCATTTCGGTCGCGCGGCCGAGGAATGCGGCATTGCCCAACCTTCCCTGTCGGCGGCGATCCGGCACCTCGAAGACAGTCTCGGCGTCCAGCTCGTGGTGCGCGGTTCGCGCTATCAGGGCCTGACGCCCGAGGGACAGCGCGTGCTGGAATGGGCAAAACGCATTGTAGGCGATGCCCGCACGATGCGCGAGGAAATGCGCGCCGCCCGCAAGGGTCTTGCGGGCCACATCCGTCTTGCCGTCATCCCGACGGCGCTTGCCATGGTGCCCAGCCTGACGGGGCCTTTCCAGACCCGGTATCCGGATGTAACGTTTTCGGTCGTGTCCCGCACATCGCTGCAGATCCTGACACAGCTCGACAACTTCGAGATCGATGCGGGCATTACCTATCTCGACAACGAGCCGCTCGGTCGTGTCGTCAGCATTCCGCTCTATTCAGAAAGCTACAATCTTGTCACGGCCGACGGCACGCCTCTTTCCGACCGTAAACAGGTGACCTGGACCGAAATGGCCGGGTTGCAGCTCTGCCTTTTGACGCCGGATATGCAGAACCGCCGGATTATAAGCCAGCACCTCGCGGAAGCCGGCGTGACGGCGAGGCCGATGCTTGAATCCAATTCGATGGTCACGCTGCTGGCGCATGTCGGTACCGGTCGCTGGGCCAGCATCATGCCGCAGAACGTGGCCGAGTCCTTCGGTTTCTCGCAGAATATCCGCACCATTCCGATCGTGGAGCCGCATGTCAGCCATACGGTTGGTCTTGTCGCTCCGCATCGCGAACCCAATACGCCACTGGTTTCAGCGCTGCTCCACGAGGCGCGCCTGCTCGGAAAGTCCTGATGTCCACGTTGAATGATGAACACAAGGGCGGCATCGCGCCGACCGTTTCGCTGGCTGAAACGTCCTATCGCGATGGGCTCGTCAAGGAAACGAGCCGGTTCGTACCCGAAGAGGTGCCGATCGCCTTTTCCTACGGTGGCTCAACCCAGGCGGTGATGATGGGCACGCCTGCCGATCTCGAGGACTTCGCGGCCGGTTTCACGCTGACGGAAGGCATCATTGCTTCCATCGCCGAGATTGAAGGGATCGAGGTGCTCCAGGAGGGCGACGGTCTCGATGTTCAGGTCACGCTTGCCGAAGACAAGGAAGATGCTCTGCGCGCCAGACGACGCCATATGGCAGGACCCGTCGGCTGCGGCCTTTGCGGCATCGAATCGATCGAGCAGGCGATGCGTCCGGTGCCTGATGTCTCCGGTGTCGACATGCTTCTGTCAGCCGCTGACATTGCGCGTGCCAGCAACGCGCTCAATTCCGCCCAGCCGTTGCATGCCCAGACTCGCGCGGTTCACGGAGCCGGTTTCTACGTCCTCGGCGAGGGACTGGTTGCGGTGCGCGAGGATGTCGGTCGGCACAATGCGCTCGACAAGCTTGCGGGCGCCGTGATGCGCGCAGGCCGCACGGGCGCCGAAGGCGTCGTCGTCGTTACCAGCCGCATCTCGGTAGAAATGGTGCAGAAGGCCGCCATTCTCGGTGCCCCAGTCTTGATCGCCATATCGGCGCCGACCGCACTGGCCATCCGCACGGCGGACGCCGCAGGCATGACCCTTGTCGCACTCTCACGCGGCGAGGATTTCGAGATCTTCACGCATCCGCACCGGATCCGTTTCGAGCCAGCCGAGGTTACCTGAACGCCGCCCCGGCTGCTCTTGAGGGTGTCTCAGAAATCTTCCCAGCCACCGGCGGTTTTCAGATTGCCTTGGACCATGCGCAGCGGCGCCACGTTGGCTGCTGCCGGCGTATAGTTCGATTCCGGCCTGCGGACCTGGGAGGTGACGGAGCCGATATCGAATTGGCTGAGCAGAGCCTTCAGGCTATCGGCCTCGTTGGCCAGTGAATAGCTGGCGGCGGTGGTTTCTTCCACCATCGCGGCGTTCTTCTGGGTCGCCTGGTCCATGTGATTGACCGCGCTGCTGATCTCTCGCAGGCTGGTTGCCTGTTCGCGGGATGCCTCGACGATCGCGCCGACATTTTCATGGATGCTTGCCACCTGCACGAGGATTTCCTGCAGTGATCGGCCGGTACGCCCGACCAGTTCGACACCGCTGGAGACCTGATGTGCCGAGGTGTTGATCAGAGTCTTGATCTCCTTGGCGGCCTTGGCCGAACGCTGAGCGAGTTCGCGCACTTCCTGAGCAACCACGGCAAATCCCTTGCCCGCTTCACCCGCGCGCGCCGCCTCGACACCGGCGTTCAGGGCCAGGAGGTTGGTCTGGAAGGCGATGTCGTCGATCACGCCAATGATGTTGTTGATCTCGTTCGACGAGGCGGCGATCTCGTCCATCGCCGAAATGGCACTGCGGACGACAAGGCCGGATTGTTCGGCATTTTCCTTGGTGGCCCTGACCTGCTTGCCGGCCTCGTCGGCGCGGCTGCTGGAATCGGTGACGGTGCGCGTCACTTCCTCAAGGGCTGCTGCGGCCTGCTCAAGCGCGGCTGCCGCCTGCTCGGTGCGCTTTGCGAGCTCTCCAGATGCGTCACGGACTTCGGTTGAAGCCGCGGCAATACCGGCTGCATTCTGCGCCACGGTGCGCATGGCATCGGTCAGCTTGGCGGCGACCTCGTTGAAGTCGCTTCGGGTGGTTTCCATGCTCGGCACGAAGGGCGTATCGAGCGACTGGTCAAGCTTGCCGTCCGCGAGATTGCGCAGGCCTTTGCTCAGCATGCCGATTGCGTTCATGCGCGGCGTCACGTCGGTTGCAAACTTGACGACCTTCGTGACCTTGCCACTGAGATCGCGGATCGGGTTATAGGCGGCCTGGATCCAGATCTCGCGGCCACCCCTTCCGTAGCGGACAAACTCGTCGGCAATGAACTCGCCTTCCGACAGCTTCTTCCAGAATTCCGCATAGGCAGGTGACGCCGCATAGCCAGGCTCGCAGAACATCCGGTGGTGGCGTCCCTTGATCTCGGCCAGATCGTAGCCGACAGCGTTGCAGAGATTTTCGTTGGCGTCGAGGATTTCGCCCTGTGGTGTGAATTCGATGACGGCCTGCGACCGGCTGATTGCCGAAAGCTTGCTCGCGTCGTCGGCTGCCTTCAGCTTCGTGGCCGTGATATCGGTCGCGAACTTGATGACCTTGTATGGTTTGCCGTTGCGCATGACCGGGTTGTAGGAGGCCTGGATCCAGATTTCCCCGCCTGATTTGGTGATACGCTTGTACTCCCGCGCCTCGAACTTGCCGGCAGCGAGGTCTTTCCAGAAAGAGCGGTATTCGTCGGACGCAACGAAAGCGGGCTCGCAGAACATGCGGTGATGCTTGCCTTTTATTTCTGCGAGCGTGTACCCCAGCGCCTGGCAGAAATTCTCGTTGGCATCCAGGATGGTGCCGGTCAGATCAAATTCAATAACGGCCTGCGAACGCGATATGGCGTCGAAGATCCGCGCCACATCCCCGGCTTTACCCAATCCCAGCATGATTATCCCCTTGCCGCGCCGCGTCGGACACTCGGCTGCGTACTTTTGACGCCTTTTCCCAACAGCGGGATGGTCGTCGCCCCGGGATAACATTAGAAAGCATAAATATTAAAAAGTGATGGATGAAGCCTGGTTGTGAGCAAGTATTACGAAGCAAACGACAAAGGCCGCATGACTTAGTCATGCGGCCTTTGTTCAAATCGCGGGGATGGTTTAGGCAGCGAGTTCTTCTACTTCGGTGCCCTTGAACATCTTTGACAGGTTGAGGAAGCAGATCATGCCGTTTTCGTTGGCGATGATGCCTTCCGAGAACGACTTGTCGAACGAAGCGGAGACTTCCGGAACCGGCTGAACCGTGTTTGCGGGAATGGTCAGGATGTCGGACACGCGATCGACCAGCATGCCGATGACCATGTTATGCACCTCGGCGACCACAATCGCGCTCCGCTCGTTTGCGACAGTGCTCTTCATGCCCAGCTTGAAGGCCAGATCGATGATCGGGATGACGGATCCGCGCAGGTTCATGACGCCGATGACGTCGGCCGGTGCATGCGGGAGCGGTGTCGACGGGGCCCAACCGCGGATTTCGCGGATGGTGGTGGTCTTCACGCAGAACTCCTGATCGTGAAGGCGGAAGGCGATGATCTCAAGCGTATCGCCACTGTAAGTCTTCGAGTTGATCGTCGCGGACATCAAAGTTCTTCCCGGTTCGTGCAGGCCTTTCCGGCGACAGCGGCAGGTCCGGTTCAAGGCTTTCAGCTGGCGCTGCTGACCTTTCCGCAACGGTGCTGCAAACCGTATGGCAAGTTTCAATTCGCTAACTGTATGCGAAGAGTATTTCGCAATTCTAAACTTGCTCACCAGTTCGCTAATGTTCTGGCATGTCTCCGCAGGCAGGGTAGCTCTTGCTACGCCCGGTTGCCGGCCACGTTCAGGGCAGTCGGATGTTTCCCGTCTGGTGGGCTGTGGGTGGCTCTACGTCACCTGGTCAGTATTCTTTTTCGTAGAATACGCCTGCGGTGCCGCCTTCGCTGCCGGCGCCGGCCTTCAGCTTGACGCCACGCCCGACATCCAGATTGATGGTGGCCTGAGCGCCGTTCTGGCCGCCCTGCTCGACCTGGAAGTAGGTGCGCTTGTTGATGTAGCGCCCCACCGATACCGTCGTCTGGCCCGTATCGTCTGTGCTGATGTCGAGGTCATCGACGCCGAGGTTGCTGCGCAGCTTTTCGAGCAGCGACGTCGAGCCCCCGCCGGCAAGCTGGGTCACGGCATCGGCCAGCTGTGCAATCTGCAGCGGCGACAGACGCGACATCGACTGGTTGAAGATCAGTCGTGCCAGAACCTCGTCCTGCGGCAGGGCAGGGGCGGAGGAGAAGGAAATCGTCGGATCGTTGGCAACGCCGGTAATGTTCACCGTGATCGTCGTCTGGCCGGAGCTCGTGTTTGCTTCCATGTCGAGGATCGGTACCAGACCGCCGCCGAAGGTGATCTTGCCTTCGGTAAAGTCCAGCCGCTTTGACAGGATGACAATACGGCCTCTACGCATGTCGAAGCCACCGGAAATGACAGGGGTGACTGCGTCGCCCCTGATCGTCAGGTCGCCGCCGAGCTCGGCGTCGATACCGCGGCCTCGCACGAAGATACCGTTCGGTGCCAGGATCTGCAGGTCGAGTGCAATCGGCTCGCTGGCACCCTTTGCGCTTTTCGGCCGGATTTCCTCCATCTGGCGCACAACGTCGCGTGGGGCGTTGCGGTGGCGGATATCGATCGATGACAGTGATGACGGAAGCCGGGCCGGCACGGTGATTGCAGCCTTGGTCAGCGACACCTTGCCCTTCAGCGCCGGGCCCGACAGCAGCGGGCCGTTGATCGTGAGATCTCCGTCAGCGGTGACCGCAAACAGGTTTCCGTCCGCATAGCTCGCCTTGTTGAGGACGATGCGCAGATCGGCCGGAAAGCCCTCGGTCGTCTCTACGGAGCCTGTCACGGCGACGGTGCCGCCGCTTGCAAGCGTTCCGCCCAGCCGCTCGATCGTGGCGCGGGTGCCGTCGAGCCGAACGTTGAGAGCGAGATTGTTGATGGCGAGATTGCGCCTCGCATCGACGAACTTCGCCCCTGAGGAGGTGACGCTGCCTGAGAGAAGCGGTGCCTTGGCCGTTCCGCGAATGCCGAGATCGACATTGCCGGTGCCTGTCAGCACGAACCCCTGAGCGGCAAGTTGGCCCGCGAGTATGGAAAACGGAAAGCGCCCATCGAATTTGAGGTTCAGCGCCTTGTCGCCTTCGAGCGAGACAGCGCCGCCACCGGTGAGCGAAATACCGCCGCCGCCGGTAAGACCGAGGTCGACGGTTACGCGCGTACCCTCATAGGTACCCTTGGCAGTCACATCCACCGAAGCAACGCCTGCGGATGTCGACTGGCTGACGGAGGCGTTCGCCCAACGCAGATCGTAACGAACGGCCGGCGCCTGGGGACTTCCGGTTGCCACCACGGTCCCGGAGATCGCGCCTTTTGCGCCGAGGCCCGGTACGAAGGCATTTGCGAGACTGGCCGGGACAGATCTGGCCCTTGCATTGATGTCGAGCGCCGGCGCGCCGTCGGCGTTGAGGATCACGCGTCCGTCGGCGGTCAATTCGAGACCATCGGATCCCGTGAGACGGGTGCGGTCTAGTGTGACTGTACGGTCGGCGAAGCTTCCGGCAGCCTGGAGTCGAAAGGGTGCGATGCCAGCGTCGCGCATCTGGCGAAGCTGTGCATCACTCCATTCCAAATCATATTTGATCGCCGGGGCAGAGGTCGTGCCCGTTGCATTGATCGTGCCGGAAATGACGCCGGCTGCATTGATCGAGGGTACGAACGTGTTGATCAGGCTGGCCGGCAGGGACGTGATCTTGGCGGAAAGATCAAGCGCCGTGCCGGCGGTCCCGTTCAGAGACAGACGGCCGTTGCCGGTGGCAATGGTAAAGTCGGTAAACCGCGCGTTGCCGTTCTCGACAACGATCCGGGTTGGGGCAGCGAGGCGCACGGGGATCTTGCGTGGCGTCGCATTGAAGCTGTTGATCTCGACAGCAAGCCCGTTCGCGGTCTGGATCGCGCCGGCACCCTCGAGTGGCGCATTGTCGTAGGTTGCGGACAGCTTGAAGTCCGTCGTCGTACCACCGTGGGTGATACCCAACTGCATGTTATCGATGACGTTGGTGCCGCTGCCGATGCGCGCCGCACTGATCGAACCGGCAGCAGCAATCGCCTTCAGGTCCGGGATCGTCAGGTCGACCTTGGGTTGGGTGATCTCGATAGCACCTCGCTTCAGGAAGGAACCTTCGGCCTTCACGACAGCGCTCGCCTTGCCGTCGACATTGGCAAAGGTCGCCGAACCGCGAAGGTCGCCCTGCGCCTGCTGGGCTGCGAGTGCGGCAAGAAGTGCCACATCGGGGAAGTTGAAGGTGACTTCGCCGGTGGGAAGGAATTCCGGCGAGAAGGTCAGTGCGCCGTTCACGCGGTTCGGGCCGATTTCGGCGACGATATTGGGGGCAGACGTCTGGCCGTTCGCCGACTGCACATCGGCATTGATGCGGATCGGCTGGCTGTCCAGAGTGCCCTTGGCGACGATCGTGCCCTGCGGCGCCTGTGGATTGGCGGTGCCATTGATCGTGAAGCTCAGATCTTCGAGCTTGCGGCCGACGAGCCTTGCCTCGGCGGAGTTGACGACGGCCTTGACGGCCAGTGCCGTGGTGGGGCCGCTGGTGGTGATGTCAAAGCCTGCGGCGCCTTCGGCATCCGGCAACCAGCGCTTGATGTCCGGAAGGCGTCCGGCAAGGTGGCTGACCAGCGTGCCGTTCTCATAGAGCACGTTGCCGCGGGCTTCGAGTGCGTTCGATTTCAGCGTGACGTTTTCCAGGCTGATGCGGTTTGCCGAGGAGGCGTCGACATAGCCTTCGGCGGCAATTGCGCCTTCAAACTTCGGTGCCAGCGACGGCGGCAGGACCGAGGCATTGGTCGAAATGCGGAAATTGCCGGTGACTGTCTGCTTCGACGTATCGAATGCGCCGCTGACCGTGCCGCTGATGCCGGCGCTTTCGAGCGTCGCTGCATCCAGGCCGATGGCCGGTGGTGCCAGCCGAAGTGGCGCGTCGAGCGTCAGCGGCCCGCGGATCACACGGTTGAGGTCGGGATTGACGAAGCTCATCTGACCAATTGTCAGGCGGCTGCGGATGCTGCCGGCCCGCTGGATCAGGTCGAGATCCTCGCTTTCAGCCTGTAGCCTCACCTGGCCGAACCGGCCTTGCGGAAGCTCTGCGGAATTCAGCGCTGCCGTCGCATTGAAACGGGCAGAGGCTGCGGCGCCGGTCAGGGTGAAATTGATCGTATCAATGGAGAAGCGGCTCTCCTGGCCGTTGATCGGCCACGCGATCGAGACCGGGCCCTTGGTGCCGGAAACGCCGGCCGTCAGGCTGTTGTCGCCGTTCGGGTCCCATGCGCCCTTGGCGGTAATCTTAACGGCGCCGGAGGTTAGGTCGCCGCGCTGGATGTCGACGCGACCCGAAGGCGCGTAGATGGCGGCGACATTGATGTCCGTTGTACCTTCGACCAGCGACCGGAAGGCTGGCGGCATCAGCGTTGCAAGCTGGCCACCACCGATGATTTCCACGCGGTGGGCGCCGTTGTCGACTAGGACATGTTTGCCGTCCACGGAGATGACAGGTGCGCCATCGACATTGCCGACAAGACGGCCGGCCCAGTTCGAGAGAGGTCCTTCGCCATCCAGCCCCAATGCGACGGCAGGAGCGCCGGGAAGGCGCAACAGGCGGGCGAGCAGTCCGCCCTGCGGTTCGGAGACCGAGGCCTTCAGCTGCAGGCGGTTTTCCGACGGTGCGTAGACGATATCTGCGGATGCCTTCGCATCCATCTCGTCCTTGCGGGTTGCTTCCAGCTTGAGCGAGATGTTGGGCCCGGTCGCATCGATCGAGCCCTTCACCGATAGCGCAAAATCGCGTCCGGAGAGAGCCTGCGACAGGTTGATATCCGGCAGATCTATCTGCGCGACCCGAATGCCGACCGGCAGCGGCGAGCCGGACGACTTTGTCGTGCTCTGCGTCGTTATGGTCGCATCCGGCTGCGGCGGACGAATGAAGTTCACGGTCGTTGCGGAAACCCGGTCTGCGCGGAACACGCCGGAGACCAGCGCCGATGGCGACCAGTCGACTTCGATGCCGCCGATTTCGGCATAGGCACCGTCCTTGTCCGACAGCGTCAGGCTGTCGATGCGCAGATCACCCGACAGCAGACCTTCCGGTCGAGAGAAACTGACCTTGCGGTCCGGGGTGGACACCAGCGCCGAGATCCGCTCTGCCGCAATGTTTCCGCCGAACGGCGTCAATGCAACGAACAGGACGACGCCGAGCGCCATGACGAAAAGGACCCCGACCGCGGCAATCGCGGCCTTGAAGACCCATCTCAGCAGGCGAACGAAAAGCGTCATGCTGGCAACTTTACCTTTCAGAATGCCTGGCCAATGCCGGCATAAATTCCATACTGGCTACCGTCGTCATAGCGTCGCAACGGAAGCGCGACGTCCAGCCTGATCGGCCCGAAAGGAGTGGCGTAACGCAACCCGATCCCCGCTCCAGCTCTTATATCAGAAAAATCAGGCACGATTTCGGTCGAAACCGTACCGACGTCGAGAAACGGTACGATGCCGATGCTATCTGACACTTTTACGCGCATTTCAAAAGAGGCCACAGTGTAGGATCGTCCGCCCAGCGCTTCGTCATCGCCGTTATAAGGCGAAATTTCGCGATAGGAATAGCCGCGCACCGATCCGCCGCCGCCGGCATAAAAGCGCCTGGTGGCTGGGATGTCCTGCAGCTCGTCGGCGCCGACCAGCGTCCCCGCACTCAGCTTGCCTGCAAACACGACCCGATCCTCTGCACCCAAACCGAGATACCCGGAAATCGAGCCCTCGAAAGACGAGAAAATGCTTTGATTGAAGAACTCATAACTAGGCTTGGCGGAAAGCGTTGCGCGGTAACCTTCGGTTGGGTCCAGTTTGTTGTCACGCGCGTCGCGTTCGAAGCCGACAGGCACGCTGAACGTCAGGTACTCATTCTTTCCGAAGGCATCGTCGGCGAGAATATACGCGACTTCACCGCCGGCGGTGAGCTTGTCGGTGTCGTTGAGTTCGTAGGAAAAGCCGGCCGAATAGGCGATCGACTGCGCGTCGTAGATATCGTCTGGATTTTCGCTCTTGGCTTCCAGGCGCGATTCGAACGTTGCCTCAGGTACGGGAAAGCCCGGCTTGGTAAAGACGATACCGGCGGAATAGTCGAATGTGGTGACGTCGGTCGTTGCGCCGATGCCGGAGACCTTGCCTTCCACGCGCAGCGATTCGGCCTGGCCAAACAGATTGCGATGCCCCCAGTAACCCGAGAGACCCGCTCCATCGAGCGAAGAGTATTCGGCACCAAAGCCGAAATACCGCTGCTTGCCGTCCGAAACCTCGATCATCAGCGGCAGCGATCCATCCGGCGCAAGTGCATCGGATTCCTGAATCGTGACGCTCGAAAACACACCGAGCTCGCGCAGCCGGTCATTGGCCTTTTTCAGCTGCACCGGTGAATAGCGGCCACCCTTGTCGAGGCGGGAATAGCGTTTGATGAAGGCTGGGTCGACTGTGCGCGAGCCTTTGACCGTGACCATGCCAAACGGTGCGATCGGGCCCGAGATGGCGCCGAGCACGACATCGACCGTGTTGGTGCGATGGTCGGCGGTCACCTGCCGTTCGGTCAGCTTGGCAAGCGGTCGACCTTCTGCCTTGACGTCGACCAGCAGCTTTTCGCCGGCTTTCAGAATCACGCGCGAGCCGGCTTCGCCGCCAGGCTCCAGATCGTAGTCCGCGGGGTTACGACCGGCCGCATCCTTGTCGAACCGCACCGAGCCAAGTTTGAAAACCGGTCCGGGTTCGATCTGAACCGTCACGGGAACGGGTGATGAGTGGTCGAAGGTGGGGTTGGGTGGCAGCGCGTCGATATCCGTTCCGGCAACAGAGATACGGACGACCCCGCCATACCGGGCTTCTTCGTAGAGAACAGCAACCAGGCGGTCCCGGTCTTCGCGGGCCTTGATGACGATGCCGAGATCACCGGATACAGGCTCGTCCTTGTCGGCGATCAGCGATGCCGCGGTTTCCAGGCGATCCTTGAGTTTCTTGTCCGCATCACCGGCTTCCAGAGTCGCGTCGTAGCGGACCGGGTCGATCACCTCGACCTTGTCCTCGTCGTCGCCAAACAGTGTAATGCCGAAAAGCTTGAAAGCGTAGGCGCTCTCGATGAGCGCAGGCGAACAAAGAAGGGCGGCCGCAATCGCTGCGACGGAACCGGTCCTCCGGTAATTCATCTTCTTCCGCCCGCTGCTTACGTTCTGCATACGCTAACTTATTGCCGACTTATCACCGCCCCGGCCATCATGACCAGCTCCTGGTCTTGTGTAGCCGCAAATTGTTTAACGGGGTACCCCCGTCTCGTCGATAAGTATGTCTTCATAAATGAAAAAGCCCTGGAGCATGCTCCAGGGCCACAGTCTTGCGGTGCTCGTCGAGCGCCGCTCCGATTAGTAACGGCGCGGGCAATCGTCGATGTAGCGACGGCCGTAGCGATCGCGATAATAGCACTGGCCCGGCTGTTCCGACACGTTGCCGATGACCGCACCGGAAACGCCGCCGATGGCTGCGCCGACTGCTGCGCCGCGGACGTTACCGGTAACTGCGCCGCCAATGATGGCGCCGGATGCAGCGCCGATACCGGCACCCTTTTCAGTCGCGGTGCAGCTCGCGAGAGATGCGCCGAGCACGAGAAGCATCAAAGCCTTTTTCATGAATTCCTCCTGAGTAGTTCCTGCCGGTTGATTGTGTCCGGCGAAACCCTTGCAGGTGCGCACGCCGGGCTTTTGTGCATCCGATGAACAATAGGCCGGCTCTTCAAATAGTCCATATAAGCAAGACACATTCTGATCTCATTCTTCGATGGCTGTGGCAAAAATCCGCTTTCAGTCAGGTTTCGCCGGTATGAAATGGGGATTGATCGGCTGGCCGACTTGGGGAATGATGAGGAGGTGGGGGAAGTCGCATCACGCCAGATCGAGCCGATTGTTCGGAAAGTCGTTCGTCTTTTCGGGGTCGCCTGACTCGTAACGATTTCGGCAGATTTCAATGGTAGTTTCGCTTCATTGGAATTGTTCCAAAAATTCGGACTTTTCGCCGCAGGTCGGGGCAAATTGACCTATTCGGGCTTGACGCATGGCGAAACCGGACCCAAAACCGGGGTAGGTTCTGGAGTGTGACATGGATTTCGAGGCATTTTTCAAAAGCGAACTGGACGGACTTCATTCGGAAGGCCGCTACCGCGTGTTCGCCGATCTCGAGCGGCATCGCGGAAGTTTTCCGCGCGCGACGCGTCATACGCCCGAGGGACCGAGGGAGGTTACCGTCTGGTGTTCCAACGATTATCTCGGCATGGGCCAGAACCCGGCCGTGATCGAGGCCATGCACGAGGCCATTGATCACTGTGGCGCGGGTGCGGGAGGCACCCGGAATATTTCTGGCACCACCCACTACCATGTTCTTCTGGAGCAGGAGCTCGCGGACCTTCACGGCAAGGAATCCTCGCTCGTGTTCACGTCCGGCTATATCTCCAACTGGGCGACGCTGGGTACGCTCGGCCAGAAGATCCCCGGTCTGATCATCTTTTCCGACGCGTTGAACCATGCCTCGATGATCGAGGGCATCCGCTATGCCAAATGCGACCGGGTGATCTGGAAGCATAACGATCTTAACGATCTGGAAGCAAAGCTTGCGGCAGCCGATCCGAAGGCGCCCAAGATGATCGCGTTCGAGAGCGTCTACTCGATGGACGGCGATATCTCGCCGATCAAGGAGATCTGCGATCTTGCCGACAAATACGGTGCGATGACCTATCTCGACGAAGTTCATGCGGTCGGGATGTACGGCCCGCGCGGCGGCGGCATTGCCGAACGCGAAGGCCTCATGGACCGTCTGACGATCATCGAAGGTACGCTTGGCAAGGCTTTCGGCGTCATGGGCGGCTATATCGCGGCATCAACGGCGCTGTGCGACTTCATTCGTTCGTTCGCATCCGGTTTCATCTTCACCACGGCTTTGCCACCGACACTTGCGGCCGGCGCGATCGCTTCGATCCGCCACCTCAAGGCAAGCCCGTTCGAGCGCGTGCGTCACCAGGACCGCGTCAAGAAGCTGCGGATGATGCTCGACCAGCAGGGCATCCCGCATATGCACAACCCAAGCCATATCGTGCCTGTCATGGTCGGCGATGCGGCCAAGTGCAAGTGGATCTCCGACATCCTGCTCGACACCTGCGACGTCTATGTCCAGCCGATCAACTATCCGACGGTTGCGAAAAAGACCGAGCGCCTGCGCATCACACCGACGCCGCTGCATACGGATGCGGATCTGGAACATCTGGTCAGCTCGCTGCATCAGCTGTGGTCGCGCTGCGCATTGGCACGCCAGGTCGCCTGACACGACGTTTGCCTCATCCCCGTGCGTGTCACGGGGATGCCGGGCGCTCCAAGTCGCCCCGTCTTCACATCACGCAATGAACTTGTCTGATCACGCGGCCGTCCCGCCGTAGCCGATGGCTTTCGGCGCTTAGGCGGCCATTTCCCGTTTGTCGATGATTTCGTCGGCAACGCGGCGTGCTTCAGCGTCTGCTGCAAACACGGCGTCCATCGTTGTTGCCGCGTGACCCATCATCGCGTCCATCACGTCTTCGACGACATCCGCCATGGTGAGAAAGCCGATCCTGCCGGCGCAGAAGGCATGAAACGCCATCTCTTCCGCGGCATTCATGATCGCGCCCTGCGCGCCGCCGCGCTCCAGGGCAGTTCGGGCGAGCCTGAGTGCCGGGAATCGAACCTCGTCCGGCGCTTCGAAATCGAGCCTTGCCAGCTTCGCGAAATCGAGCCGCTCCACATTCAGCTTCGGCCGCTCGGGATAGGTCAGCGCATAGCCGATGGCGGTGCGCATATCCGGGCTGCCGAGCTGCGCAATGACGGATCCATCCTGGTAACCCACCATGGAATGAATGATGGACTGCGGATGCACGATCACCTCGATCTGGTCCGGCCTGATATTGAACAGGTGCTTCGCCTCGATGATTTCAAGCGCCTTGTTGAACATCGAGGCGCTGCCGATTGAGATCTTTAGCCCCATGGACCAGTTGGGATGGGCGCGGGCAACCTCTGCCGTGACGCCGGCCATCTCCTCGCGGCTCCATGTCCGGAACGGTCCGCCGGACGCGGTCAGAACGATGCGTTCGACTGCATGGTGCTGGTCGTCTTCCAGCGACTGGAAGATCGCGCTGTGCTCACTGTCGACCGGGATCAGCCGACCGCCGCCCTCGGCCACCGCCCGAACGAAGAGTTCGCCGGCGGAAACCAGGCACTCCTTGTTGGCAAGGGCGATGTCTGCTCCGCGCTCCGCAGCAGCAAGCGTCGGCGCAAGGCCGGCAGTCCCGACGATTGCCGCCATCACCAGGTCGGATGGTCGTGCACCCGCTTCGATCAGCGCCGCGCGTCCTGCCGCGACCTCGATCCCGGTGCCTGACAGTGCCGATTTCAGCGCGTCGTAATGGGCATCATCGGCGGTTACGGCCAGCGCTGCACCGCAGGCTATCGCCTGCTCGGCCAGCAATGTGACATTGGCGTTGCCGGTAATTGCCACGACATCGAATGCGTCGCGCCCGCCAAGCTGGCTCACGACATCGAGCGTGTTGACGCCGATCGAGCCGGTGGAACCAAGAATGCTGATGCGACGCTTGCCGGTTTCGGCCATGGTATGTCCTGTCTTTACGGTGACCGCTGGTCTAAAAGAGAAAGCGGCGGCTCACAAGTGTAAGCGCTCAACTCCGAACTTTCGAAGAGCCCGATAGGTCATGACGGATATGCAGACGATCGAGACCCAGACGATCGAAACCCAGTGTGTCATCGCCGGGGCAGGGCCGGCGGGCCTGATGCTGGGCTTTCTTCTGGCGCGGGCCGGCGTCGATGTGGTCGTGCTCGAAAAGCACGCGGATTTCCTGCGCGATTTCCGTGGCGACACCATCCATCCCTCGACGCTGGAAGTGATCACAGAGCTCGGCCTGATCTACGACTTTCTGGCACTGCCGCACACAAGGGCGCCAAAGCTTTCCGCGCAGATGGGCGGCGAGACGATCACCGTGGCGGATTTCTCCCGCCTGCCGGTCAAGAACCGTTTCATCGCCTTCATGCCGCAATGGGATTTTTTGAATTTCATGGCAAGGCAGGCGCAAAGCTATCCCAATTTCAAGCTGATCATGGATGCCAAGGTAACCGGGCTCATCGAGGAGAAGGACGCAATTGCCGGCCTCTGCGTCGAAACGCCGGATGGTCCGCTGACCATCCGCTCGCAACTCGTCGTCGGGGCCGATGGCCGCAATTCCATCATCCGGGAAAAGGCCGGCCTCACTGTCGAAAGCTTTGGAGAGCCGAGCGAAGTCCTGTGGATGAAGCTTTCCAAGCAGAAGGATGACCCGAACGAGGTGATGGGGCATGCCGGTCCAAGCCAGGGTCTGGTGCTGATCGACCGGGGTGACTACTGGCAATGCGGCTATGTGGTCCGTCGCACGACCTATGCAGACATCCGCGAAAAAGGCATCGAGGCTTTTCGTCAGCGAGTGGTGGACGTTTCGCCGCTTCCGGCCGCGCGGATGGCGGAGATCTCCTCCTTCGACGACGTCAGCCTTTTGACCGTACGGATCGACCGGCTGACACAATGGTGGCGCAGCGGCCTGATCTGCATCGGCGATGCGGCGCATGCGATGTCGCCGATCGGCGGCGTTGGCGTCAACCTTGCCATCCAGGATGCGGTGGCGACGGCAAACATTCTGGCAAAGCCGCTGCGCGAAAACAGGCTCTCGGATGCGGATCTCGCGGCCGTGGAAAAGCGCCGCAGCTTTCCGACGCGCGCCACGCAGAAACTGCAGCTGATGATGCGCTCGAGCCGCCGCAGCGATGAGGGCGATGCGCAAAAACGCAAAGGCCCGCCCGCTTTTATCCGCGGCATCGCCCGCTTTCCGCTTCTCGCCCATCTCTCGGGACGACTGATGGGCCTCGGCTTCCGTATGGAGCATGTCCGCAAGACCTGAACCGTTCGCCGTGGGTTTTCAGATCGACGAGGTCGGCGCAGCGGGAAAAGCGCAACTTTGAGGCGCCTCAAAATGACACCAGTATTCCTGCCCGCAACCTTTCCAGGTATCTCCCGTTGTGAAAGGGGTCCACGAACGGGGTGATGCGATGCTGATGTTCGGACGAATGCTGACGATGGCTGCAGCGATACTGGGCGGCCTCTTTTTCTCTCAGGCGCCCGAGTTTGCCCAGCAATACCGCCAGCGCATCGGCGGCGCGCTCGATGAGCTGAAGGTGATGATCACCCAGTTCGACACCCAGGCCAACCACCACGGTCTTGGCCGGCAAGAAGCGCTCAACGTCTATTCGAGCTCGCCGGAAACCTTCCTGCGCGACCAAGGCGACACGATGCGCGGCATCTTTCAGCGTTACGAGACTTTGCTGACGCAGCAGGATGAACTGATCAAGGCCTCGCTGCCGATCAAGCCATTCGTGGTGATGCGCAACGCCGACCCAATGACCTTCACCAATACCTGGCGCGACTACGTGCCGGCGGTGCCGATCGACGCCGCAGGCCTCATCTGGGCCGGCGGCGGCTTCTTCGCCGGCTGGCTGCTCGCCGGCATTCTCGGTTTTGTGCTCAAGGGGGCGACCCGCCCATTTCGCACAAACCGCGGCAGCAAGCAGGCCACGCCGCAAGTATAGACGAGGAGGGTGCGGAATTGGTGATCCCGAATGGACGGCGAAATCTCCGAGAACGTAATCCCGGGAACAGGGAATATTCGTAGGGAGAAACGCGACATCCTTCCGAAAGCGCGTTCTCAGCTACGGGAGCGGGCCTTCTGGAAGTGAAAGGCGTGGCGCAGTATGTAGACATCGTGCACTGGTATAGGAGTTTGGCCTGCTGGCGCCACACGTTGGCCAAGTACCCGCTTTCTATAGGTATCGACTTCAAGTCGATCTCGTACATTGGCGCCGATCTACTACATCGCCAGGTCCTCTTTTCCACACGACAGTCACCAGCCCCGCTCAAGTATTGCTCGCTAAATTAGTTCTACTTGCGGATTGGGCGAGCATAGCCATGGCTGAATGGGACAACGTCGTCACCATCGAGTTGCGGGGGGAAACCAAGACCTTTGTGCGTATCAAAAGCACGAAGGAGGCGGCGAAGTATTTGATCGAAGCGTGGCCGGGTTCCCGGGACGCAGCTTACCATGATGCCGTGGTCGCCTGCGCTGGAGCATTGAGGGGCCTCACGAACGAAAGACGCGTTGTCGAAGTGCTGTGTAAGGCGGCTTCGTCGTCCAACCTGATCGCTTACGACAGCATCGATGCTTTCGAGGCAGAGATGATCAGCGCAATCAGAATGGCCTTGGACACCGATCTTCAATCTTGTCTCGAGGCAACGTTAGATAAATTCGAGCCAAACAGTATAAATTTCGTCGAGGTCGGGATTTAGTTGATCCGCTGTTTGATGAAGTTTGCAGGCGCTCTATTGTGTATGAAAGAGCCATGCGAAAATTGAAGCCTGGCCAAAATCGAGACGTTGAGCATGGCCGCAGCAAAGCAGTTACGATGGCTTGGGTCGAAGCAAATCCTTTGCAACTACGAGTTCTCGCCACGGTTCTGAGTTTGCGTATTTCGACGGTAGCGGATGGTTGTGGTGCTGAGCTGTTTTTACTGTGCAGCAACGCATCACGTCGCGGGTAACGGCTGAGCGAACTCGGACGTAATCAGCCAGCGAATGATCAGTTTGTGGGAACGCGGGAACGCGGACGTCCCATAAGTCCTGCAAATAATGGTGATCCCAATTGGATTCGAACCAATGGCCTCAAGATTAGGAATCTTGCGCTCTATCCTGCTGAGCTATGGGACCACTCGGCAAAACCCATACAAAAGGTGATGCGTTTAGCCAAGTGTTTTTCTGCGGGTTATGGTGACAGGCGCTGCTCCGTGAGCTTGACCCAGTAGGAGATGCCGTAGGCGAGGGCTTCGTCGTCGAAGTCGTAGTTGGGGTTGTGCAGCGCTGCCGTATCGCCGTTGCCGATGAAGATGAAGGCGCCGGGGCGGCGTTTGAGCATGAAGGCGAAGTCTTCGCCGGCCATGGTCGGTTCGACGTTGGCATCCACATTGGCGGCGCCGACGATCGATGAGGCGACGCCGATTGCGTGGTCGGTCTCGCTGTCGTGGTTGGAGGTGACAGGGCATTTGCGCTCATAGTCGATCGACCAGCCGGCGCCGTGGGCGCTTGCCAAGCCTTCGACGATCTGGCGGATGCGGTTTTCGGCGAGATCGCGGGTGTCCTCGTTCAGCGTGCGCACGGTGCCCATGATGATCGCGTTGTCGGGGATGATATTGTGTGTCGTTCCGGCATCGAAGCGGGTCACTGATATCACCACCGACTGGACGGGGTCCGCATTGCGGGCGGCGATTGCCTGCAGGCTGCCCACCAGCTGCGAGCCGATGAAGATCGGATCGATGGTCTTGTGAGGCTGGGCCGCGTGGCCGCCGCGACCCTTGATGGTGATGGTGAAGCGGTCGGGTGCTGCCATGATGCCGCCCTTGCGGATCGCGAACTGGCCGACGGGAATGCCCGGCATATTGTGCATGCCATAGACTTCGTCGATGCCGAAGCGTTCCATCATGCCGTCTTCGATCATCGCCAGCGCGCCGGCACCGCCTTCTTCGGCGGGCTGGAAGATCAGCGCCACGGTGCCGTCGAAATTGCGGGTTTCGGCGAGGTATTTTGCAGCACCCAGCAGCATGGACGTGTGCCCGTCATGGCCGCAGGCATGCATCTTCCCAGGGGTTTTCGAGGCCCATGGCTTGCCCGTGAGCTCGGTCAGCGGCAGCGCATCCATGTCGGCGCGCAGACCGATCGTGCGTCCGCTGGCGTTTGCGCCTGTACCCGCGTCTGCGCCGCCCTTGCCCCTGATGATGCCGACAACGCCGGTGCGGCCGATGCCGGTCGCGACCTCATCGACGCCGAATTCCTTCAGCTTAGCGGCTACGAAGGCTGCGGTCTCAACGACGTCATAGAGAATCTCAGGGTTTTCGTGGAGATGTCGGCGCCATTCGCTAACTTCGCCTTGAAGTTCGGCGGCGCGGTTCAAGATGGGCATTCGGATTTCCTGTGCTGCTGCTCATAAGGTTGTGACCCATCCTCCCGAAGGGAGTGTGCCTCGCCTGATTGACGTAATCAATCATCTTTGCCATTGCTTGGCCACAGTGGCCACATATGCGCCAAACGTTTCGGGCCTCCATTCCCGGCTCCAGCGACGAGGAACGCTCTTGTCATTCTTGCATCTGAAATCCGCGACCGCCGTTCGGGTGGTCTCCGCCATTGCGGCACTAGGCCTCCTCGTTTCCGCCGGCAGCGCTGCGGCCAATCCGCGGCTGATCGTTGATGTGAAGAGCGGGCGGGTCATCGCCCATCAGGATGCGTTCCTGAAATGGTATCCGGCTTCACTGACCAAGCTGATGACGGCCTATGTCACCTTCAAGGCGATCAAAAGCGGCCGTCTTTCGCTCGAAACCCAGGTGGTGATGAGCAAGAAGGCGACGGACCAGCCGGCCAGCAAGATGTATTTCAAACCGGGCACGCGGCTGACGCTCGACAATGCGATGAAGATCCTTCTCGTCAAGTCTGCCAACGATATCGCCGTGGCCGTCGCCGAAACGGTGGGCGGCTCGCTCGACCAGTTCGTGGAAATGATGAATTCCGAAGCGCAGGGGCTCGGCATGGCGTCCAGCCACTTCATCAATCCGCATGGCTTGCCCGGCAAGGGCCAGTTTACCACGGCGCGCGATCTTGCCGTGCTGACGCTGGCGCTGAAGCGGGAATTTCCGCAGTACCAGAGCTATTTCTCGCTGGAAGGCATCGATACCGGCAAGAAGCAGTATCCGAACTTCAACACGCTGATCGGCCGCTTTGATGGGGCCGACGGCATGAAGACCGGCTTCATCTGTGCCGCCGGCTTCAACCAGATCGGCTCGGCCACCCGCAACGGCCGCACGGTGATTTCGGTCGTGCTCGGGTCCGACAGTCTCGCCGGCCGTGCGGATGATACTGCGAACCTTCTGCAGCAGGGGCTCACCTCCCAGGCAAACGAAGGCGTGCCGCTCGCCTCGCTGCCGCCCTATGGAAACACGGCCGAGGTGAATGATGTCAGCGCCGAGATCTGCAATCCGAAGGCTGCCAAAGTCCGCAGTGAAAATCGCGACGATGCCGGGCGCACCGTTCTGCATTCGCCCTATATTCACGAGATGACGCGGCCACCGCAATATGCGGTGACAAGCCTCATCCTCGGCGGTGAAGACGTGCCGGATGCCAATACGGGGACTAAGTCCGTACCGATCCCGCAGCCGCGCCCAGCCAATCTCTAAAAAGCTGGCTGAACTTTAAGGTACCAAAACATGTCGTTTAGCGGTCGCATTCCGGTTTCCATCCTCACCGGCTTTCTGGGGGCGGGCAAGTCCACGCTTCTCAACCGGATCCTGAAGGATCCGGCAGCCAGCAACACGGCCGTCATCATCAACGAATTCGGCGATGTGAGCATCGACAATTTCCTGGTCGAAAGCTCAGGCGATGCATTGCTTGAGCTTTCCAATGGCTGCCTGTGCTGCACCGTGCGCGGTGAACTCATCGATACGCTCGCCACGCTGATGGACGGCGTGCAGACCGGGCGGCTGAAGCCGATCCACCGGGTGGTCATCGAAACGACAGGCCTTGCCGATCCGGCGCCGGTCATGCAGTCGGTCATGGGCAATCCCGTCATCGCGCAAAATTTCGAGCTGGACGGCGTCGTCACCGTCGTCGATGCGGTCAACGGTATCTCGACGCTCGATCGTCATCCGGAAGCGGTCAAGCAGGCTGCGGTCGCCGACCGGCTGGTTCTGTCCAAGCTTTCCATGTCGAGCCCGAAGGAGATCGAGGCGCTGCGGGCCAGGCTGCGCGCGCTCAATCCGCGGGCGCCCATCGTCGATGGCGATGACGAAAGTGCCGGTGCCGCGGCGATCCTGATCAACGGGCTCTACGATCCGGAAACAAAGATCGCCGATGTCGGCCGCTGGTTGCGGGAAGAGGTGGCGCACGATCACGCGCATGAGGCTCATGGGCACGGGCACGATGGGCACGGGCACGGGCACGACCATCACGACCATAAGCACGATCCCCATGATCACGGCCACCATCATCACGATGTAAACCGGCACGGCGCCAACATTCGCTCCTTCTCGATCATCCACGACAAGCCGATCGAGCCGATGGCGCTCAGCATGTTCGTGGATCTGCTGCGCTCGGCGCATGGCGAAAAGCTTCTGCGCATGAAGGCGATCGTGGCGATGTCCGATAATCTCGAGCGTCCGCTGGTGCTGCACGGCGTGCAAAGCATTTTCCATCCGCCGGAACGATTGGCGAAATGGCCCGATGGCTCCGATCGGCTGACGCGCATGGTGCTGATCACCCAGGATCTGCCGGAGGCGTTCGTGCAGGATCTTTTCGCGGCCTTCACCGGCAAGCCGCAGATCGACCGGCCGGATCGTGCAGCGCTCGAAGACAATCCGCTCGCCGTGCCGGGTATGCAGTTCTAAGGCTGCGTCTTTGATGCTGTCGCCGGGATCAACCCTTGCGGATCACGAACCTGTGCCCCGTCTCCGTCCGCTCGGACGAGAGCAGGGCGTGGCCGTCCTGGCTGCAGAAATGCGGGATATCGATGCCGGCAAGCGGATCGGTGGTTTCCAGGGTAAGGGACGCGCCCGTCTCCATGAACTTCAGACGCTTGCGGGTCTTCAGCACGGGCAGGGGGCATTTCAGCCCGCGAAGATCATAGGTCTCTCCGAGGGCTTCGACAGGCATTGCCGTCAGTCCTTGGACCAGAACTTCCAGGCGGGCTTCTTGGCGGTCTCGGTCACCGGCTGCGTTGCCGTATAGGCAAGCGGGTTCTGTTCCGGCACTGGCACGGCAACGGTCGTTCCCTGCGCCGTCTGAACGGTCGGCGTTGCAGCCTGTGGTGCCGGCGCCGATGGAACGCTGGCGGTCTGGGCGCCACGCAACTGCGTATTGGCAATCGAGCCGGTCGTCGTTGCAGGCAGGCGGTCCTGCTTTACCATCATGCGCTCGTTGATCGAGGCTGTACGGGCAGACGTCGGGCCGGCGGAGGCAAGCACGGTGGTCGCCGGCTTCTCGCCGCCCGAGGCCATGCGCTTTTCCATCATCTGCTTGAATTCCGACTGGCTCAGCAGCTTGCCGGCTTCCAGCGACGTGCCTGTTGGTGCATAGGCGAGTTCACGGCCCTTGCGCTTGCCGGCAACGACGGCCTTGCGCTCGGCTTCCGTCGGCTCGTACCAGACCTTGCCGTCATACTTGTCCATCGCCTTCTGATAGGCGAGTTCGTAGGTCTTGGAATAGGACGACAGTGCGGATACCAGCGTCGGCGGCGTCGACATGGTCGGGCAGGCGGCGGCCGGTGCGAACTTGCCGTTGCTGTCGGTCTGCTGGTTGAAAACGTACTTCTTTTCGCAGACGTTCACTTCCGGCGGGCGCTTCGTCACTTCGAAATTGTCGTAGCCGGTCTTGATCATCTTCCAGAAGTCGTAGTTCTGGTTGTCGCGGTGGCGCACCATGTTTTCCGCGCTCATGCGGAAGGGAAGCGCCTGCAGCTGGATCGAGGTCTGGCCGCCCTGGAAGGCGTCGCGTGCAAAGGCGTAGATTTCCAGAACCTGTTCGTCGGTCATGGAGTAGCAACCCGACGACGAGCAGGCGCCGTGGATCATCAGATTGGTGCCGCTGCGGCCGTTGGCAGCGTCATAGCGGTTCGGGAAGCCGGTGTTGATGGCGAGATAATACTGCGAATTGGGGTTCAGGTGCGCAGGGGTCAGGCTGTAGAAGCCTTCCGGCGCCTGACGGTCGCCTTCCTTCACCTTTGGTCCGAGCTTGCCGGACCAGGCGCAGATATCATAGCTCTTGATGACGTCGAAGCGGTTGTCGGCCTTCGCCTTCCAGATCTCGAGCTTACCCTCTTCCTTGAGGATACGGATCATGATCGGCGACTGGCGCGGCATGTTCCTCTTTTGCATCTCGGCAACGATGCTGGAAGGAAGAGGCTGCTCCTTCTTGTTCTTGACGGTCGAGAGATCGATCTTTGCAGAGTCCAGCGTATCGTTACAGCCGGTCAGGGCCGTTGCGACAAGAAGGGCGAAGGCGATGTGTTTCAGGCGCATCGAGACAAACCACATATCAGGAATGGCGAACAAAACCGTACGAGACACGATCAATAAGACGGTAAGCTTTACATCTTCTTAAACGCTTGCACGCGGCTGTCTAGCGAAACCGCCGCGGTTTTCACCGCACACCGGCAATTGCCAAAGTCCTATACCGGCGATTTTGGCAATTTCAGGGGCAGACGATCGGTTTTACGCCTGATCCTACAGGTTGCGGCCGATATCGAGGAATTTCTGCCGGCGCTGGTTGCGCAACTCGATGCCGGAGAGCTTTCCAAGTTCTTCCAGAGCCGAAGCAATCACCTTGCCGGTGGCAGCAATAACGGTTTCCGGGTCGCGATGGGCGCCGCCGATCGGCTCCGGAATGATCTCGTCGATGATGCCGAGACCCTTCAGGTCGTCGGAGGTGATCTTCATGTTGGTCGCAGCTTCACGGGCGCGGGTCGAATCGCGCCACAGGATCGAAGCTGCACCTTCAGGCGAAATCACCGAATAGATCGAATGCTCCAGCATGTAGACCCGGTTGCCGGTGGCGATGGCAATCGCACCGCCGGAGCCGCCTTCGCCGATGACGATCGAGATCAACGGGACTTTCACGCCGAGGCACATTTCCGTCGAGCGGGCGATGGCTTCCGCCTGGCCGCGCTCTTCCGCGCCAACGCCCGGATAGGCGCCTGCCGTATCGATCAGCGAAATGATCGGCAGACCGAAGCGGTCGGCCATTTCCATGATGCGGATCGCCTTGCGATAGCCTTCAGGACGCGGGCTGCCGAAATTGTGCTTCAGGCGACTCTTGGTGTCGTGACCCTTTTCCTGGCCCATCAGCGCGACAGGCATACCGTTGAAACGGGCAAGGCCTGCCTGGATCGCCGCGTCTTCACCGAAATTGCGGTCGCCGGCAAGCGGCGTGAAATCGGTAAACAGCTTTGCGGCATAATCGACGAAATGCGGGCGCTGCGGATGGCGGGCAACCTGCGTCTTCTCCCAGGCGCCGAGCTTGGAATAGATGTCCTTGACCGCTTCCTTCACCCGGCCTTCAAGGCGGGTAATCTCGTCGGTCGTGTCTATGCCTTCATTCTCGTCCGTGAGCTTCTTGAGCTCGTGGATCTTGCCCTCGAGGTCAGAGATTGGCTTTTCGAAGTCGAGATACGTTTGCATGAGATCCGGTTTCCGGTTGTTTTTCTCTTGAGGAACGTAGCGTTCCAATTTTCGATCGGGGCTTCTAATCCCGGTTTTTGGCCTGTTTTGCAAGAGGGTGATGTGTTTGCACCGTCTGGCGAAGCCGTTCTTCCAGGACATGAGTGTATATTTGAGTGGTGGAAATGTCTGAATGTCCAAGCAGTTCCTGTACCACTCGAAGGTCGGCGCCGTTTGCCAAAAGATGGCTTGCAAAGGCGTGACGCATCACATGCGGCGAGATCGCAGCGGTTTTTAAGCCCGCCCGCGCCGCCAGTCCCTTGAGGTCGCGGGCGAAAACCTGGCGGGGAAGATAACCTTCCTTGCTGCTGGAAGGGAAGAGCCAGATGCTCTCCGCATCTTTTTCGCGGCTGCTCCGCATTTCGCCATAAACTTTCATCGCGGCGATGGCCGAGCGGGAGAGCGGCACCAGCCGTTCTTTGTTGCCCTTGCCGCGCACCATCAGGAACCGGCCTTCCTGGTCCAGCACCTTTGCCGGCAGTGAGACGAGTTCGCTCACCCGCATCCCCGTTGCATACAGAAGCTCGAGCAGCGCCAGCATGCGGGCGCGGGAAATCTGATCGGGTCCCGGCTGTGCCGCTTCCTCGATGGCAAGACTTAAGAGACGTGTCACGTCTGCCTCGGTCATGATCTTCGGCAGCGAACGGCCCTTCTTCGGGGCGTCCAGAATGGATGTCGGATCGTCGGTCCGAAGGCCTTCGGCATAGAGGAACTTGTAGAATTGCCGCATGGCAGAAAGGCGTCTTGCCTGCGAGGACGCGGCAAAGCCCTGCTTGCCGAGATGGCTAAGATAGGCCGACAGATCGGCGCTTTGCGCAGACGACGGCGTCGATTTGTGGGTCGCGAGGAAGGAATGCATGTCCTCCAGATCGCGCTCATAGGACGAAAGCGTGTTCATCGCCGCACCGCGTTCGGCGCTCATCATTTCCAGAAAGGCTTCGATGTGAGCGCGAGACAGGTCTGCCATCGGTACGTCCTAGCCCTTATTCGGGCGGTCAGGGCTTCTGGGCGGGCGGGTTCAGCCGCTCGGAGGGCACGCGCACCGTGACATCGCGTTCGCGCGGCTCCACCAGAAAGACCAGTGCCACCATGCTTCCGTAGATGATGCCAGCGATCACCGCGAGCACGAATAGAAACCGGAACAGGGTAGGCATCGAGAACTCCGCTTCGTTGCGCTGCACTATATCCGTAAATGTTTATAGATCGACAAGAAGAAACGGTGAGGGCGGTGTTTCAGGCGCCGCGCGGCTTGACGCCCATCCCGCATTTGTCGATACCGTTTCGCAAACGGACGAGACGATGAACGAAGTTGCATCCATTGCGGAACAGTCGCTCAAGCAGCGGGCGAGCGCGGCACTCGGTGGCCGCAACCTGACCCTTGTCGGCCTGATGGGAGCGGGCAAGTCGGTGATCGGAAAGCTGGTCGCCCAGGCGCTCAACGTGCCCTTCGTCGATACGGACGCGGAAATCGAAAAAGTTTCCCGCATGACGATCTCGGAGCTTTTTGCCGCATACGGCGAAACGGAATTCCGGGCACTGGAAACGCGGGTCATCGAGCGGTTGCTGAAGCAGGGACCGCGGGTGGTCTCGACCGGCGGCGGTGCCTTCATCAACGAGGCGACCCGCGCGCAGATCAAGGCCGGCGGCGTTTCGCTGTGGCTGAAGGCGGATCTGGATGTTCTGTGGGAGCGCGTCAACCGGCGCGATCACCGCCCGCTTCTGAAAACCGAAAACCCGAAGCAGACGCTGGAGAACCTGATGATCCAGCGCTACCCGATCTATGCCGAAGCCGATCTCACCGTGCTGTCGCATAATGTCCGCAAGGACGTGATGGTCAACGAGGTGCTAAAAGCGCTGGCCGGGCTTCCCAAGGCCGGCCTTGCAAAGACAGGTGACATGCCATGAACCAATTCTCCCGTGCTTCCGAACGCCTGGTGCATGTGCCGCTCCAAGGGCGCGCCTACGATATTCTGATCGGCCCCGGCCTCATCGAGCGCGCGGGCGGCGAGATCACGTCGCGGCTGAAAGGCCGGCGCGCGGCGATCGTAACGGACGAAAACGTGGCACCGCTCTATCTCGAAGCGCTGATGGACAGCCTCCAGACCGATGGCATCGAAGCCGTGTCGCTGACGCTGCCGGCCGGCGAAAAGACCAAGAGCCTCGAACACCTGTCAACGGTGTGCGACATGGTTCTGTCGGCCCGGATCGAACGTAACGATGCCGTGATCGCGCTTGGCGGCGGCGTGATCGGCGATCTCGCAGGTTTTGCGGCAGGCATCGTGCGGCGTGGCGTGCGCTTCGTGCAGATCCCGACCTCGCTTCTGGCGCAGGTGGATTCGTCCGTCGGCGGCAAGACGGGCATCAACACCCGTCACGGCAAGAACCTGCTCGGCGTCTTCCATCAGCCGGATCTGGTTCTCGCCGATACCGCAGCCCTCGACACGCTGTCCGAGCGGGAGTTTCGGGCAGGTTACGCCGAGGTCGCCAAATACGGACTGATCGACCAGCCGGATTTCTTCGAATGGCTGGAAAAGAACTGGAAGGCCGTGTTCTCAGGTGCGCCGGAGCGGATCGAGGCGATTGCCAGAAGCTGCCAGTCGAAATCCGATGTGGTGGTCGAAGACGAGCGCGAGACCGGCCGTCGGGCGCTTCTCAATCTCGGCCACACGTTCGGCCATGCGCTGGAAGCCGCCGTCGACTATGACGGAAGGCGCCTCGTTCATGGTGAAGGCGTCGCGATCGGCATGGTTCTGGCCTACCAGTTTTCGGCCCGCATGAACCTTGCAAGCCCTGATGATGCCAGCCGCGTCGAGGCGCATCTGAAGGCCGTCGGCCTGCCGACCCGGATCAGCGACATTCCGGGCGAACTGCCGCCGACGCAAAGGCTTCTCGATGCGATTGCGCAGGACAAGAAGGTCAAGAGCGGCAAGCTCACCTTTATCCTCACCCACGGGATCGGCCAGTCCTTTGTTGCCGACGATGTACCGTCTTCCGAAGTGCTGAGCTTTCTTGACGAAAAGCGGAGCCGATGAGCGCGAAACGCAGCCTGCCATCGCGCCTGCTGAACGCGGTCATCCGCCGCCTGCTTCGCATGTCCGGCCTGTCGCTGTCACCGGAAACGCTGGTCTTTGCGGACCGCGACGATCTGCATTCGGCACTCGAGGCCCGGCACCGGGAGCGCGATCCCGTGCAGCGGGACCGCAACCGGCTGAGCGGACTGTTCGAGCTTCAGGAGCTCGAAGTCTCCGACGTTATGCGGCATCGCACCGTCATGCGCGCCTTGAACGCCGACGATCCGCCCGAGGTTCTGGTGCGCACCGTGTTGGAAAGCCCCTATACCCGCATGCCGGTGTGGCGCAATTCGACCGAAAACATTATCGGCGTGCTGCATGCCAAGGACCTGTTGCGCACACTTGCCGACGTGGAGGCCGACGGGGCCCCTGTCGATGTTGTGAAGATCGCCCAGCGGCCGTGGTTTGTGCCTGATAGTACCAGCCTCAAGGACCAGCTTGCCGCGTTCCTGAAGCGCAAGGTGCATTTCGCGGTCGTGGTCGACGAATATGGCGAGGTGCAGGGCATCGTCACGCTGGAGGATATTCTCGAGGAAATCGTCGGCGATATCGCAGACGAGCACGATATCGAGGTCCGTGGCGTGCGCCAGGAAGCGGACGGCTCGATCCTGGTCGATGGCTCGGTGCCGATCCGAGATCTCAACCGGGCGCTCGGCTGGAGCCTTCCGGATCAGGAGGCAACGACGATCGCCGGCCTCGTCATTCACGAATCCAAGCTCATCCCCGAAGAGCGCCAGGCCTTCACCTTCCACGGCAAGCGCTTCATCGTCCTGAAGCGCGAGAAGAACCGCATCACGCGGCTGAGAATCCGCCCGGCAGCCGAGACAGCGCTGCCCGGCGAATAAGTCTCCGCTACCAGCGCGTCGCTTCGCCCGGTGCTGCAGCTTCCACGGCCAGCGCGTGCAGGCCTGCGTCAAGTTCGGGCTTCAGCAGCGCATTCACCGCCCGGTGCCGGTCGAGCCGGCTCTTTCCCGCAAATGCCGGAGACACGATCCGCACCCGCATATGGGTCTCGCCGGTTCCTGTAATATCCGGCTGATGTCCGGCGTGATGCTGGCTTTCGTCGATCACCTCGAGCCGATCGGGGGAAAGGTTGACGCGAAGCGTGGCTTCGATGCGGGCTCTTACGGTCATGTTCGGTTTCCTTTGATGGCAGACAGGGCGACGCAGAGGGGCATCTCAGAAACCAGCAACAAACCGGTTTGTCAATTCTTGTCCCGTCCTGAAGGCGGCCCCATAATAGGAGCCTTATGAAACTCGATTCCAAATATTTCGACCGTATCCGGACGCGCCGGAACAGGCAGCAGGAAACGGCTGCGCAGGCTCCGACCTGCCAGTGGGACGGGTGCGACAAGCCCGGCGCCCACCGCGCGCCCGTGGGTCGAAATGCCGAGGGACAGTTCTTCCTGTTCTGCTTCGAGCATGTGAAGGAATACAACAAGGGTTACAACTATTTCTCCGGCCTGTCGGATGGCGAGATTGCGCGCTACCAGAAGGAGGCGATCACTGGTCATCGCCCCACATGGACAGTTGGCGTCAACAAGGCGGCGAAAGACGGGCCGTTGCATTCGAGCGCGCGCTCGAGTGCGGGCGGTGCCAGCGGAACCGCTTACGCGCAGCAGCGTTTCAAGGATCCGTTCGGGTTCGTTTCTCAGGCCCGGGCGGGCACCGGTGGACGGTTCGAAACGCAGGGACGAAAGCTGAAAACGCTGGAAGCCAAGGCTTTCGATACGCTGGAACTGGCGGCAAACTCGAATTCGACCGATATCAAGCGGCGCTACAAGGAACTGGTCAAGAAGCACCACCCGGATGCCAATGGCGGAGACCGCGGTTCTGAAGACCGTTTTCGCGCTGTCATTCAAGCATACCAGTTGTTGAAGCAGGCGGGTTTCTGCTAAGCCGTAAAAACATATGGCAGCGAGGATGAAGGCCGGGCATTTGCCCGTGCCCTGGAGTTATGATGAGCAAGATCGACTTAGACATTTCCAACCTTCCCGACACCACAGTATCTGTCCGGGAAGTTTTCGGCATTGATACCGATTTGAGGGTTCCGGCCTACAGCCACGGCGACCCTTACGTTCCGGACCTCGATCCGGACTACCTGTTCGACCGCGACACGACGCTCGCTATCCTCGCAGGCTTTGCCCATAACCGCCGCGTCATGGTGTCCGGTTTCCACGGGACCGGCAAATCGACCCATATCGAGCAGGTTGCGGCCCGCCTCAACTGGCCCTGCGTGCGCGTCAACCTCGACAGCCACGTCAGCCGTATCGATCTCGTCGGCAAGGACGCGATCGTCCTGAAGGACGGCAAGCAGGTTACAGAATTCAAGGACGGCATCCTGCCCTGGGCCTACCAGCACAATGTCGCACTTGTGTTCGATGAGTACGATGCAGGCCGTCCCGACGTGATGTTCGTCATCCAGCGCGTGCTGGAATCGTCGGGCCGCCTGACGCTCCTCGACCAGAGCCGCGTCATTCGTCCGCACCCGGCATTCCGCATCTTCTCGACCGCCAACACGGTCGGTCTGGGCGATACGACCGGCCTTTATCACGGCACTCAGCAGATCAACCAGGCACAGATGGACCGCTGGTCGATCGTCACCACGTTGAACTACCTGCCGCACCAGAAGGAAGTCGATATCGTTGCCGCCAAGGTAAAGTCGTTCGGCAAGACGGCTGAAGGTCGCGAAACCGTGTCGAAGATGGTGCGCGTCGCCGATCTGACCCGCTCCGCCTTCATCAACGGCGACCTCTCCACCGTGATGAGCCCGCGTACGGTCATCACCTGGGCCGAGAATGCCGAGATCTTCGGTGATGTCGCCTTTGCCTTCCGCATCACCTTCCTCAACAAGTGCGACGAGCTTGAGCGCACGCTGGTGGCCGAACAGTATCAGCGCGCCTTCGGCGTCGAGCTCAAGGAAAGTGCCGCCAACATGGTTCTCGGCGCTTAACGTCGTCAGGGGCGTGACCTAACGCGCCAAGCGAAGGAAATGCAGGCCATGTCAGGTCGTGGAGACAATTCGAAACCCAAGTCCAGCGGCATGGTCGATACCGAGCCGTTGCGCCGGGCGATCACCGGCTGCGTCCGGTCGATTGCCGGCAATGGCGAGGTCGAGGTGTCGTTCGCCAACGAGCGCCCCGGCCTCGCCGGAGATCGCATTCGTCTGCCTGAAATCTCCAGGCGCCCGACGGCCCATGAGCTTGCCGTTACCCGCGGCCTCGGCGATTCCATGGCGCTGCGGATTGCCTGCCACGATACGGCCGTGCATGCCAATCTGGCACCGCAGGGATCGGATGCGCGCACCGTGTTCGATGCGGTCGAACAGGCCCGGATCGAATCGATCGGCGCGCTGCGAATGACCGGCGTTGCCTCCAACCTCAACTCGATGCATCAGGAAAAATACGCCAAGGCGAATTTTACCGGCGTCGAGCGTCAGGAAGACGCACCGATCGGCGAAGCGATCGCCATGCTGGTTCGCGAGAAGCTGACCGGCGTGAAGCCGCCCGAAAGTGCCGGCAAGGTGCTCGACCTCTGGCGTCCGTTCATCGAGGACAAGGCCTCCGGCGACCTCGACAATCTGAGAAATGTCATCGAGGACCAGCAGGCCTTTTCCAAGGTCGTGCGCCGCATGCTGTCATCCATGCAGATGGCAGAGGATCTCGCTGGCGACGAGAGCGAGCCTGAAGACATCGACAACCAGAACGACGAGGAACAGCCGAGCAGCGGCGAGACCGAGAACGAGGAAGTCGAGGAAGAAGCCGGCTCTGATGCCGCGCCCGCCGAACAGAGCGATGTTGCCGACGACGACATGGACGAAGGCGAGATGGACGGCGCCGAAATGTCGGACGAGGAGATGTCCGACGAAAGCGACGATCACTCCGAGACGCCGGGCGAAACCCGCCGCCCGAACAGCCCGTTCGACGATTTCAACGAGAAGGTGGATTATCACATCTTCACGCAGGAATTCGACGAGGAAATCACTGCCGAAGAGCTGTGTGACGAAGCCGAACTTGAGCGGCTGCGCGCATTCCTCGACAAGCAGCTTGCGCATCTGCAGGGCGCCGTCGGTCGTCTCGCCAACCGGCTGCAGCGCCGCCTGATGGCGCAGCAGAACCGCTCGTGGGATTTCGACCTGGAGGAGGGCTATCTGGATCCGGCCCGTCTCGTGCGTCTGATCATCGACCCGATGCAGCCGCTGTCCTTCAAGAAGGAACGCGATACGCAGTTCCGCGATACGGTCGTGACGCTGGTGATCGATAATTCCGGCTCCATGCGCGGCCGGCCGATCACGGTTGCGGCAACCTGCGCCGACATTCTTGCTCGCACGCTGGAACGCTGCGGCGTGAAGGTGGAGATCCTCGGCTTTACCACCAAAGCCTGGAAGGGCGGCCAGAGCCGCGAGAACTGGCTTGCGAACGGCAAGCCCGCGACGCCGGGCCGTCTCAACGACCTGCGCCACATCGTCTACAAGTCCGCCGATGCACCGTGGCGCCGCTCGCGCCGCAATCTCGGCCTGATGATGCGCGAAGGCCTGCTCAAGGAAAACATCGACGGCGAAGCGCTGATGTGGGCGCATAACCGTCTCATCGCGCGGCCGGAACAGCGCAAGATCCTGATGATGATCTCGGACGGCGCGCCGGTCGACGATTCGACGCTTTCGGTCAACCCGGGCAATTATCTGGAACGGCACCTGCGCGCCGTCATCGAACAGGTCGAGACCAAGTCTCCGGTCGAACTGCTGGCGATCGGCATCGGTCACGATGTGACGCGCTACTATCGCAATGCCGTGACCATCGTCGACGCAGACGAGTTGGCAGGTGCGATGACCGAGCAGTTGGCCGAACTCTTTGCCGATAAGTCGTCGGCACAGGGCGCCCGTGGCGCCCGCGGTGGCCGTATGCGACGGGCAGGCTGAGGGCTTCGGTGAAGTCCTTCCGCGTCGCCGTAGCTGCGGCTCTGATGTCGACTGCACTGGCCGCTCTGCCGGCCGGTGCCGCAGGTCCTGATGTAGAGGCGAGTGTCCATACCATTTCCCGTTTCAAGACGGGCTCTGACGCCACCCGTTTCGGCAAGCTCGAATTTTTGGGCGGGCTGCAGTTCTCCTCAAATGACAGCATGCTGCAATCGCTATCCGCGATCCGATTCCGTCCGGACGGTAAGAGTTTTGTTTCGGTGCTCGATACCGGTCACTGGCTGACCGGGCAGATCGAACGGGATGCGGAGGGCCGTCTCTCGGGTCTCAGCCGCCTGCAGGTGTCGCCACTGCTCTACAGGGGCGGGCGGCCGGGGTCGAAGTTCCATTCGGATGCGGAGGGTCTTGCCCTGCGTAAGGGCGAGGCAATGGTAAGCTTCGAGCAGCTGCACCGCATCGAAACCTATCCGGATCCCGGTTTCGAGGCTTCAGGCCCGACGCGCACCATAGACTTCGTCTTTCCCCGTAGGGAGTTGCGGATGAATGCCGGCATGGAAACGCTGGCACTCTCGCCTGAAGACAGCCCGCTCAAGGGCTCGCTCGTGACGGTCACGGAACACAGCCTCGATCAGAACGGCAACATGTTTGCGGCCATTCTCGAGGGACCGCTGAAGGGCGTTTTCAAGATCGTCCGTCACGACCCCTATGACGCGACCGATGGCGCATTTCTTCCTGATGGCGACTTTCTGTTGCTGGAGCGCCGCTTCAGCTTTCTCGGCGGCCTCGGCATGCGCATCCGCCGCTTCGACGCCGCACAGATCCGTCCGGATGCCCTAATCGACGGTGAAATCCTGCTCGAAGCGGACATGACCTACGCGATCGACAATATGGAAGGTCTCGACGTGATCGAGGCACCCGACGGCCGCCCGCATCTCATCCTCGTCTCCGACGACAACGGCAACTTCCTGCAGCGCAACCTGATGCTGGAATTTCGGCTCGCGGAATAAGAAAGGGGAGCTGCAGGCTCCCCTTGATTATGTCACACGGTCTTTGCAGTGACCTGCGGCATCGGCCGCAACACGGTCATCAGCGCGCCATAGGGCAGCAACAGAACGATGCCGACTAGGATCTTGACCACGAGGTCGCCGAGCGCCCAAGAGACCCAGCGCGGGGCTTCGGTCGAGAGTGCGCCCAGAATCGGAGACCAGCCGACGGCGAAGTCGTCATTGGCGCCGAGGAAGGCGAAGATCGGGGCAAATGCCAGCGAGAAGAACAGCAGCGTATCAAGCGCCGATCCGAGCAGCGAGCCTGCCAGCGGCGCCTGCCACCAGGACTGGCGACGCAGGCGGTTGAACACCGAGATGTCCAGAAGCTGGCCGATCAGATAGGCGGTGCCCGAGGCGATGGCGATGCGTGGAGCGGATGCCCAGAGCGACAGCGTCACGCCGAAGATGAAGCCGACGAGAACCACACGGCGTGCGATTGTCGTTCCGAACTGGCGGTTGGTCAGGTCTGTGACGAGGAAGGCGAAGGGATAGGTGAAAGCGCCCCAGGTCAGGAGATCGCCAAGGGCTACTCCGAAAAGGCCTCCTGTGACAGGGAACTGTACGAGGAAGTTCGAGGCGACGACGACCGCTGCCATCAGCAGGGCATAGATAAGGGTATAGCGTTTCGCTTGCATTTTTTTATCCTGGGGTATGCCACCAGTTGCGGATATGACCATGAGAAAGGGCTTGTCCGGTTATCCGGTCAAGCCCTCTTCAAAGCCGGTGATGTCGAAGGTGCTGATTAAGCAGCAGCAGTCGCTGCTTCTGCAGTCTTCTTGGCAATCTGGCGACGCAGGAGACGAGCGCGCATGGACAGCTCAGTCTCGCTGGACTTCAGAAGGAAAGCGTCGAGACCGCCGCGATGCTCAACGGAGCGAAGCGCGTGAGCGGAAACCCGCAGACGGAAGCGCTGGCCGAGCGAATCGGAGATCAGAGTGACCTGGCACAGGTTCGGCAGGAACCGACGACGGGTCTTGTTGTTGGCATGGCTGACGTTATTGCCGGTCATTACGCCCTTGCCGGTCAGTTCGCATACACGAGACATGGGATACACCTTTGTTCTATTCTGCAATCGGAAGCAATTTCCGGGCAATGCCCGACATGCCGATCCAATTGGTCCTGATTGGAAAGTTGCGGTTCTATAGTCAGTGAGGTCCGGCGCGTCAAGCCAAAACCTTGTGTTTCCGACTCTCAAGGCGTCGCTTGGTGCTTTTGCGGCTGGCGCGTCGCTGTTTTCTTGCCATTATGGTCAGTCACTATCGCCAGGCAAGTCGCTTCCATCTCATCCGTCAGGGCCGTTCATGCTTTCTCGCACATATTTCGCCGTCGCCCTGTCCTCTCTTGTGAGTTTCGGTGCAGCAACGCCTTCGATGGCGGCCGAAACCCGGCAGGTCAGCCATTACAGTATCACGCTCGGGATATTGCCGATCGCGACGGCGAGCTTTTCGAGCGAATTCGACGGCGGCCAGTACAAGATCAACGGAACGTTCAAATCGTCAGGTATCGCCGATATCATCAGCAAGGTTTCGGCGGAAACCAGCGTGACGGGTCGCATCGAGGGCCAGAAGCTGCAGGCTGACCGCTATAATCTTGTCTATAATGTCGGAAAGAGGAAGCGCGTCTACGATATCTCCTACAGCAACGGTAATGTGACCGATACGAAGGTCACCCCGCCGCCGCGTCGCAACCGGGAAAACTGGGTGCCCGTGACGGACAAGGATCTTCGCGCCGTGCTCGACCCGTTGAGCGGCCTGATCTTTCCGGCGGATGCCAAGATCTGCCCGAACCGGTTGCCGATCTATGACGGTGAATCGCGCATGGATCTGGTGCTGTCGCCGATGGGCACCAAGCCGTTTGCGGCGGAAGGGTTCAAGGGAGAGGCCATCGTCTGCTCGATCCGCTACACGCCCAAATCCGGGTTCCGTCGCGGGCGCACCGATATCGAGTATCTTCGCAAGACGCCGATGGAAATCTGGTTTGCCAAGGCCGATGGCGCAAATGTATACGCTCCTGTCTATGCCCGTATCCCGACCAGGATGGGGCCGCTCTACGTGACGGCCGTGAAGATCGGCGATTAGAAGATCGGCTTATGCCGAAGGAGGCATAGTGAAGATCCGGGGGACGCTGATCGGTTTTACGGCCATTCTGATGTGGTCGCTTTTGGCGCTGATGACGGCAGCATCCGGCAAGGTTCCGCCCTTCCAGATGAACGCGATGACGTTTGCGATCGGCAGCCTGCCGGGGCTGATCCTGTTCGCCTTCAGGCCGCAGCGCATCCGGTTGCTCAAACAGCCCGCCAAGGTGTGGATCATCGGGATCGGCGGATTATTCGGCTACCACTTCCTGTACTTCACGGCGCTGCGCAATGCGCCGGCCGTCGAGGCGGGACTGATCGCCTATCTCTGGCCGCTGCTCATCGTCGTTGGCTCGGCGCTTCTGCCGGGCGAGCGGCTGCGCTGGTACCATGTCGCCGGTGCGGTTGCCGGGCTTTGCGGCACGATCGCCATCGTCTCGCGCAACGGCCTGTCGTTCGATGGTGCCTATACGCTGGGTTATGGCACAGCCTTCATCTGCGCCTTCACCTGGGCGGGGTACTCGCTGCTTACCCGCAGCTTCGACCGTGTCTCGACCGACGTGGTGACCGGGTTCTGCCTCGCCACATCGCTATTGTCGCTTGTGTGTCATCTGGCGCTGGAGACCACGATATGGCCGGCGGACGCCAGCCAGTGGGCGGCGGTCGTCGGCCTCGGCCTGCTGCCGGTTGGCGCTGCCTTCTACGCTTGGGATTACGGTGTGAAGAACGGTGATATCCAGGTGATCGGCGCCGCAAGTTATGCCGCGCCGCTGCTCTCGACCTTGATCCTAGTGCTTTCCGGCTTTGCCGAACCGGACTGGCGCATCCTCGCGGCCTGCGTACTGATCACCGGTGGAGCGGTGCTCGCTGCACGTGATATGCTGCGGCCGAAATCGAAAGCTGTCGAAGCGGATTAGCAGCCTGAGCGTCAGGCTTTGGGTGTGTTGCCTGCAACTTATCCGCTAGATTGCCATCGCAACAGCGAGTGATCTGCCGACGATGTCGATCATCCATAACGAACGAACCAAGTACGTCGCCAATTCCTTCGACCGGGCGTCGACGTCCTGTCTCACGGTTGGCGTGTTTGCTCCGATCGCCGCGGCGATCTATGCGCCGTCAGTCTCGACTGGAAACGCTTTTATACTTTCGGTTGTGGGACCCGGTTGGCTTTTTGCCGCCGCTATTCTACATTGGGGAGGCAAGCGTATATTGAGGAAGCTGCTATGACAGGTTTGCAGATATATGCGTTCATCGTTCTTCCGCTCTCGATCGCGGCTTTGGGATGGGCCTATGCCTATTTCACAGTGCGACAGCACGAACGGAAGTATGGCAAGCGCAAGGAAGACTAGGCGCTCCACACCGGTTTGTGCTCGGGTTTGTGCACGCCCTCAACCCGGCTCCCAGCCAGGCGCTGCCATCTCGAAGCTCGCAAACTCGAATCCCGGCGCGACCGTGCAGCCCACCAGCGTGTAGGCGCCGAGTGGTTCTGCTGCCTGCCAGGCATCGGCCGGCACCACGGCTTGAGGCCGCTCGCCGCTGGCCAGATCCACACCGAGCCGGATTTCCTCGACGGTCTTTCCATCCGAGATCTTCAGAAGCAGCGGATCGCCGGCATAATAGTGCCAGACTTCCGCTGCATCGGGCACCCGATGCCAGTGCGATTTCTCGCCGGCTTGAAGCAAGTAGTAGATCGCCGTCGAGGCACCGCGCCCGGTGCCGTCTCCATCGCGAAACGTCTCCGCATACCAGCCGCCTTCCGGGTGGCGCTGCATGCCGAGAGTAGTGATGATCTCTTGCGCAGTCATCGTTTTAGAAATTGTCCTTGCGCTTGCGGATTTCGGCAAACACTTCTTCGTTGGTCTTGCCTTCCATGATCAGGTTGCGCCGGATCGCGGGATCGGCGGGGCGCAGGAAGGGGTTGGTTTCCTTTTCCAGGCCCATCATCGTCGGAATGGTGAACTTTCCGTCGGCGCGCAGGGCCTCGATCTCGGCGGCGCGGGTCTTCAGCCGCTCGTTGTCCGGATCGATCGTCAGCGCGAAACGGGCGTTGGACAGCGTGTATTCATGGCCGAAATAGATCGCCGTTTCATCCGGCAGAACCGCGAGCTTCTGCAGCGACGACCACATGTCGGCGGCGGGCCGCTCGAACAGGCGGCCGCAACCGAGTGCGAACAGCGTGTCGGCGGCAAACAGGATCTTGTCGTCCGGAAAATGGAAGCAGATATGGCCGGCCGTGTGCCCGGGCGTTTCGATGACGCGAACGAGATGGTCGCCGAAATGGAACTCGTCGCCATCTGCGACCGTCCGGTCGAGGCCGGGGATCGCCACCGCCTCGTTGACGGGGCCGATGATCTCCAGTCCGAACTTCTGCTTCAGCACAAGGTTTGCTTCCACGTGGTCGGTGTGGTGATGGGTGGTGAAGATGTGGGTGATCGTCCAGCCACGGCGGGCGGCGGCATCGACGATCGGTTTTTCTTCGGGCGCATCGATCGAAGCGGTCAGTCCGCTTTCCGGGTCATGCACGAGAACGCCGAAATTATCGCTCCGGCAGGAAAAAACTTCGAGTTCCAACGGCTTCATACTGCCTCACCTATTGCTCAAATCCACTTGTGGAACAATGTAGAGACTGGTGCCTTGAAGTCCAACCATCTTCAGCGAGCAATTTATCTTGTCCGTCGATATCGTCGATCTGCGTGAGTTCTATCATTCTGCCCTTGGCCGGTTTGCCGAGCAGTCGATCGTCGTGGCGTTGTCTTCGCTCTGGGCGCGCCTGCCGGAGGAGCGTCTGGTCGGGCTCGGCTATGCGGTCCCCTATCTCGATCACTTCCGGGCCGATACCGAGCGCACCTTCGCCTTCATGCCGGCCGGGCAGGGGGCCGTGAACTGGCCGCCGGGCGAGCTTTCGAGCACGGCTTTGGTGTTCGACGAGGAGTTGCCGCTGCCGGACAGTTCGGTCGATCGCGTGCTGCTGGTGCATTCGCTGGAATTTGCCGAAAACCCGCGCGAGACTCTGAAGGAGATCTGGCGGGTGCTGGCGCCCGGCGGGCGGCTGGTGATCGTCGTTCCCAACAGACGCGGTGTCTGGGCACGAATGGAGCATACGCCTTTCGGCTCCGGCCGGCCCTATTCGCGGGGCCAGTTGACGACGTTGATGCGCGAGACGAACTTTACGCCAGGCGCCAGCGCCGAGGCACTGTTCTTTCCGCCCTCGAAGGCGCGGACGATCATGAAGATGCGTCAGGTGTTCGATCGTATCGGTCGCCGCTTCTGGCCGGTGTTTTCCGGCGTCATCGTGCTGGAGGCGCAAAAGCGGCTGTATCAAGGGTTGCCGGTTGCCGCGCGCGCGTCGAGACGCGTGTTCGTGCCGGTCATGGCACCGCGCGGCGTGCCGACGACGCGGACGCAGCCCGACACGCCGAAAGGCTCTTAAAACCGGCTCGACATTGGGCCTTTTCAGCTTTAATGCCTGAGCATACCCCGCCTACAGGCATTACCGAGAAGGTCCAATCGATGAGCATCGTTGCGAGTGAGCCCGTTCCGCGTCCAGGCATTCTGGATATCGCCGCCTATGTGCCCGGCAAGGATCATGCTCCCGGCGTTGCGCGGGTGTTCAAGCTCTCGTCCAACGAAACACCGCTTGGTGCGAGCCCGGCTGCGATCGAAGCCTTCCGCGAGGCAGCCGGTCACCTCGAACTCTATCCGGATGGCCAGGCTTTGGCGCTGCGCGAAGCGATCGGCTCGGTGCACGGGTTGAACGCTGCCAACATCATCTGCGGCAATGGTTCGGATGAACTGCTCGGCCTGCTTTGCCATGTCTATCTCGGTGCCGGCGACGAGGCGATCATCACCCAGCACGGGTTCCTCGTCTACAAGATCCAGGTCACGGGTGCCGGCGCCAAGGCGATCGAAGTGCCGGAAAAGGATTGCACCGTCGATGTCGACGCGATCCTCGCTGCGGTCACGGACAAGACGAAGATGGTGTTCATCGCCAATCCGGGCAATCCGACCGGTACCTATGTCCCGGTATCCGACATCCGCCGCCTGCATGCCGGCCTGCCGAAAAGCGTCATCCTGGTTCTCGACGCGGCCTATGCGGAATACGTGAAGAAGAATGATTACGAAGCCGGCCTCGAGCTCGTTTCCAACAGCAAGAACGTCGTGATGTGCCGGACCTTCTCGAAGGCCTACGGTCTTGCGGCGCTTCGCATCGGCTGGATGTACGGCCCGGCCGCCATTCTCGATGCGCTCAACCGCGTCCGCGGACCGTTCAACCTGAATGCGCCGGCGATTGCCGCAGGTGCTGCGGCCATCCGCGATCGGGCGTTCGTCGAGAAGGCCGTCGAGCACAACACGCTCTGGCTCGACAAGCTGACCCACGCATTTGAAACGCTCGGGCTCAAGGTCACGCCGTCGGTCACCAATTTTGTGCTGATCCATTTCCCTGATGTGGACGGCAAGCGTGCGCCGGATGCCGATGCCTTCCTCACCAGCCGCGGCTATATCCTGCGGGTCGTCAAGGGCTATGGCCTGCCGAACGCGCTGCGCATGACGATCGGCTCGGAAGAGGCCAATCGCGGCGTTATCGAAACGCTCGGCGAATTTCTGGCACGCTGACAGCAACGGGACCGACATCATGACCCATCCGCAGTTCGATCGGATCGCTCTGATCGGCATCGGCCTGATCGGCTCATCTATTGCGCGCGACGTGAAGGAGCTCGGGCTCGCCAATCACGTCGTCATCTCGACACGCAGCGCCGACACGCTGAAGCGGGCCGAAGAGCTGGAGCTTGGCACAGAATACAACGCGTCTGCAGCCGACGCGGTGAAGGATGCCGACCTCGTTATCGTCTCCGTTCCTGTCGGTGCGTCCGAAACGGTTGCCAAGCAGATCGCGGGCAGCCTGAAGCCGGGTGCCATCGTCACCGATGTCGGCTCGACCAAAGCTTCGGTCATCGCGCAGATGGCGCCGCATATGCCTGATGGCGTGCATTTCATTCCCGGTCACCCGCTGGCCGGGACCGAGAAGTCCGGTCCGGATGCGGGGTTTCCCGGCCTGTTTCGCGATCGCTGGTGCATCTTCACGCCGCTGCCGGACACAGATCAGGCGGCGCTCGACCAGTTGAAGGCCTTCTGGGTAGCGCTCGGCTCGCGCATCGACGAGATGGATCCCGAACACCACGACAAGGTGCTCGCGATCGTTTCCCACCTGCCGCATATCATCGCCTACAATATCGTCGGCACGGCGGATGATCTGGAAACAGTCACCGAATCGGAAGTCATCAAGTATTCCGCCTCCGGTTTCCGCGATTTCACGCGTCTTGCGGCCTCCGATCCCACCATGTGGCGGGACGTCTGCCTGCACAACAAGGATGCGATCCTGGAAATGCTGGCCCGGTTTTCGGAAGATCTGGCCTACCTGCAGCGCGCGATCCGCTGGGGCGAGGGCGACAAGCTGTTCGAACTGTTCAGCCGCACCCGCACCATCCGCCGCTCCATCGTTCAGGCCGGCCAGGATGTGGACGCGCCGGACTTCGGCCGGCACGCACTGGATGTGAAGAAATAAGCAGGCCTCTCGGCCTCAGATCCGCGGAATTTCGCCGATCTGGATCAGCCCGCCCGCCAGAACTTTGCCGCGCCGGATGGTGATGTCGAGTGAGGCATTTTCACCACCTCCAAGCGCTGCCAGCATGTTTGCCGCGGTCTTGATGGTCGATGCGAGATCCGGAAACACTTCGCCGAGGCTCTGCTGCCACGCGTCGATCTTTTCCACGCGCAGTTTGAGCTTGCCTGACATGCGCCCTTCGTCATCGAAGGAGAAGGGGCCGGAGATAGTGGCAACCCGTCCCTCGCCGAGATCGGCCTTCAGGGAACGAAGCTCGCCCTTGGTATTGTAGAGTGCTGTACCGTTCGGATCGCTGCCGTCAATCATGCCGGCGCGACCGGCAAGCGTCACGTCCACGAGAGCGTTGAGCTTGGGCAGAAGCTCTGCCATGCCCTCGGCTGTCGTCGAGGTGCCGTCGAGCGAGATCGCGGCATCGAGATCGTCGCCGTTCTGGCGCAGGTGGATTTCCGTCCGGTCGGTGGTGATGTCGAAGGGCTGGGTGTTTGCCGCGGAAACGACGCTTGCGCGCGAGCCCTCGATGACCATCGACGCCCGCTCGACGCCTTTCAGCTTGGCAGCGATACTGGATTGCAGCGATTTCCAGGTGGTGGATACGGAGAAGCCATGGCTGGTGCGGACTTCAGAGGGTGCGTCGAGTTCCCAGACGATGTGACCAGGCGCATAGACCTGGGCTGCCGAGCGCAAAGCGCCGAACGTGCCCGAAATGCCGTTTTCACGGTCATCCACCGTCACCTTGGAGCAGAACAGGCCTATACGGAAAGGATAGCCGCGATATTCGGCATCGGTGCATTCGGCGACGATGCCGCGCTTCTGCTGGCTACCCAGCAGTGCCAGCGTGTTCTGTTTCAGAACCGATGCGGCATAGAACCAGCCTGCCGTATAAAGGGCTATCGCCAGAATGACGGCACTCGCCAGGATCCATAGTTTTCTGCTGACGCCGCTTCGGCTTGACGCTGCCATGTTGTTCTCCCAAAGGTCTTTTCGCAAATCTCGATGACGGCATGGCGTGCGATATGGACGAATTTTGGGTGTTTGGCTACGGATCGCTGATGTGGAACCCGGGCTTTCCGTTCGAAGAGAAGGCGCAGGCCCGCGTTTACGGCTTTCGCCGGTCGCTGTGCATCTGGTCGACAGTGCACCGTGGAACGCCGGATCGTCCGGGTCTGGTCATGGGGCTCGATCGTGGCGGATCGTGCAGGGGCGCGGCCTTCCGGGTAGCTGGCGGCGAATGGGACGATGCGATCGAGTATCTGCGTCGTCGCGAACTTGTCACCAATGTCTATCTCGAAAAGATCGTGCCGATCACGCTGATGGACGGGCGGCAGGTGAAGGCCGTCACCTATGTCGTCGATCGTTCGCACCGGCAATATGCCGGTGCGATGGATGTCGAGAAAGCAGCTGGCATCGTGCGTCACGCGGCCGGCCAGTCCGGCCCCAACGATGCCTATGTGTTCAACACCGTCGAGCATCTCGCCCAGATCGGTATTCGCGACCTGTGGCTGGAAGGGGTTGCCGCAGCGCTTGCGGCCTGAAGTTCCCCGCTCAAACCGGCGTTTGTTGCGCTTTCAGTTCCGCCAGACGTTTCGACGCCGTCGGAGGCAGCGGCACATGCGGGTTCGCCGCAACGGTCTCGACCAGCAGCTGATCGCTTGCCGTTTCCAGCGTTTCGATCAGGTGCTTGTAGAAGGCATCCGGCTGCATTCCCGGCTGGATGGCCGGCAGGATCCGGACCTTGAAATGGCCCGGATATTTCACCAGCTTGCGGCGTCCCCAGAACAGCCCCCAATGGGCGACGACCGGGACGACCGGAACCTTCGCATCGCGATAGATGCGGGCAATGCCGTAGCGATAGTCCGGCTCGGCGCCAGGCGAGCGACGGGTTCCCTCAGGGTAGATGATCAGCTGGCGGCCGCTTTCCATCTCTTCCTTGGTGCGCTTCATCACCTCGACCATGACCTTGCCGCGGGCACCGCGATTGACCGGGATCATCCGCTGCCTGGCCAGATACCATCCGAACAGCGGGATCCACAGAAGCTCGCGCTTCAGGATATAGACCGGGTCGGGATAGTGGGGCATCAGCGCAAAGGTGTCCCACACAGACTGGTGCTTGGGCGTAAAGATGCAGCCGCCTTCCGGAATATTCTCGAGCCCCTCGATTTCGAAGGTCGCGCCGACAATCTTGCCCATCAACCAGTTGCTGGATGAAGCCCAGCCCTTGGGGACGCTGAAGGCGGCCTTTCGCGAAGCCAGGAAGTAGTAGGGAGCAAACACGATCATCCGCAGGATCATGTTGGCGTAGAAGGCGGTATTGAACACGACGGAGCGGATGAGAAGCATGGAGCGGGCTTTCTTGCAGACTGCCCGTTGCCTACACGAGAACTCGAGCGGACAAAAGCGCGAGATCGACGGCCTGCTCAGATCAGGGAGATTTTTTCGGCACCGACCCGGTCGAATCGCCGTCGGTTCGGAGGCCGCTGCCCTTCTGCATGCCCACCCAGTCGCGAATGGTTGCCAGCACCACCTTGACGTATTCCGACAGCATCGTGCGCAGCGTATCCGGCTCGGCGAACCAGGCGCGGCGGGCGAGATCTGCATTGATGACCGGATAGGGAATGAATTCCGTCGCGGGATCGGCGCGGCGCAGTTCGTGCAGACTGCGCAGCATGTGGTAGTTGTTGGTCACGACGAGCACGGATTTGTAGTCTTTGTCGTGGATCCAGCGGGAGATCTCGTTGGCATTGCCGATTGTATCGATCGCATCATAGCCGATATCGACGCAGCACTTGAAAAGGTCGGGCGAGGCCTGCGTGACCTTGCGGATCTGCGTTGGCGTGGTGGATGGATGCGCGCCGGAAATCAGAAGCCGCCTGCCGGCCCCGTCGCGCAGCAGACCGAGCGCCTGTTCTATGCGCAGATATCCACCTGTCAGAACAACGATTGCATCGGCCTTGACGCCATCGGGCGCTCGCAACGATGTGACCGCGTCCGCGAACCAGAGGAAACCGCCGACGACGATCGCAACGCAGATGAACGCCACCATGACGATCCGTCTTGCTATTCGTCTAAACGTGCTCCGGCGCGAGAGCAAAGCCCTTCGTCTCCGGTCCGAAGTCCGGTCGTCCGTCACATCGGGAGGGGTCTGGCCGAGTGTCATGATTTCGTTGATAGACCTAGATTTCGTTGTCGCCTAGCCCCACAACGGGTTCACTTCAAAAAACACGTGCGGGTTATGATTTCGGCGCGCCATCCGCCCGTGCCGGATCGGAGCGGATCAGGTCGATCTCGTCGATGGTTTTCATCACCGTCAGGCGGGCGGTCAGCGTCGTCAGAAGGGCGATCACCAGGATCGTCGCGAAGATCCCGAGATAGCCGCCGAAGCCGATCGTGAAGGATCCGAACAAGGCGGTCGCCTGCTCGCTCTGGGGCGTCGCGCGCGAATGCGACTGCCACAGATTGGCGGCCGCAAACAGCAGTGCCGCCAGCGCGCCGCCGGCTGCCGATCCCTTGATGCTGATCTTCAGGAAATGCTTCTGGAATTCGCGGGCGACGAAACCGCTTTCGGCGCCGACGAAATGCAGGACTTCGATGATATGCCGGTTGCCGGACAGGGCGCCGCGGGTGGCAAACACGACGGTCAGGATCATCGCGGTAAAGACGAGGATCAGCACACCCATGCCGATCAGCACCGTGGTGCGCGCCATCGAGACCAGCCGGTCCACCCAGGTACGGTGGTCATCGAGAAAGGCTTGCGGCACCTCGGTCTTCAGGAGGTCGCGCATGGCTGCGAAATCGGGCGGGTTCTGCTCGTCGATCGTGATGATCACCAGCCGCGGCACGGGCAGGTCGGCAAGGTCGAGGCCGGTGCCGAGCCAAGGTTCCAGCAGCCGCGCGGTGGCGCTGTCATCCATGATCGTGCCGTCCCGGGTGCCGACAAAGGTCAGTGCGACATCGCGCGCCTTCTTCAGCGCCGCATCCATGTCGAGGCCATCGTCCGGCTTGATCTGGATGGTGATTTCGCGGGCGATCTCGCTCTGCCAGCCGGCCGCGGTGGCGCGAACCATGCTGACCCCGCCGAGCGTCAGGCATGCGAGGAAGGCCATGATGGCGATCACCACCATCAGCGCATTGCCCTGGATATTGGAGGGAGGCAGGATCGGGGCTGTCGGGCGCACCCGCATCGAGGCGCGGCGCGGACCCTGGTCGGTCGCTGTCTCGGCGCCTTTCTCCTGCCAAGCGTTTGCCGGTGCCGGGGCTTTCTCCGTCTTAGCCGGTTTGGTCTTCTTGGGAGGGCGCGGCTCATTCATAGATATCGAGCCGCCCTTCGGTGAGGATCATCCGCCGTGCATCGACCTGATCCATCAGCGCCAGATCGTGCGTCGCGATGACGACGGCGGTGCCGAGCCGGTTGAGCTCGAGGAACAGGCTGAGCAGCCGGCGGGCCATGGGCGGGTCGACGTTGCCGGTGGGTTCGTCGGCGAGCAGTATTTCCGGCCGGTCCATCAGGGCACGGGCAATCGCCGCACGCTGCTTTTCGCCGCCGGACAGGACGGCCGGCAGCACATTGATGCGCTCGCCGAGGCCGACCCATTTGAGGAGCTCGATCACGTCATTGCGATAGGACGCCTCGTCCTTGCCGCGCACCCGAAGCGGCAGGGCGACGTTCTCATAGGTGGTCAGATGGTCGAGCAGGCGAAAGTCCTGATAGACGATGCCGATTCGCCGGCGCAGCATCGGCAGCTCGCTCCGCGGGATCTGCGACAGCTCGCGGCCGAACATGCGGATGATGCCGCGGGTGGGGTAGAGTGAGGTGAAAAGCAGACGCAGAAGCGTCGTCTTGCCGGCACCCGATGGGCCGGTCAGGAACTGAAATGACCGTTTCGGGATGTCGAACGTCATGTCCCGGAGAATCTCCGGGCCCATGCCGTATCGCAACCCAACATTTTCGAAATGAATCAACGGAAGACCAAATCCCTGAACCCTTCAGATTCGCACCTGACCATCTCTTAACGATGAAGGTAAACGAAAGGTAAAGCGCCGGTCAAAAAGGGCTTATTTCGGGCGCTGTTTGCAAACGGTTAACCAATCGAATTTACGACTAGGGGGGATTCGTTTCAATGGCCGCCTCTTTCGATATCGGGGGACAAGCGGCGCCGAAGAGGTCCGATGAACACGTTCAGCAGCCGCGCCGGCAAGACGATTGTCCGCATGGACATCCTGCCGCCCGAAATCACAACAGGCCCCAAGGGCCGGGTGAAGGCGCGTGGTCCCGTGGTGGATGCGCAGTTCGTGCCCGTGACTGATGGCGGGTGGCAGCGGTCCAGACCGCGTTCGCACAACGACAATTCAGACAACAGGACCAAGAACCGAGCGACCGGTAAGCCTGCAGAGAGGGTGAGGTCCGGTGCTCCGTCCTCGGTGCCGAATGGCTTCGTCGGCAAGGTCGAGCGCGTGCTGAATACGCTTTCGGCCGATCTGTTCTGCGCTCTTGTGGCTGCCGCTTTCGTGCTGGTGTTTGCGAGTGCCGGTGGCTTCTCGTTCCTGTTCAACGACAGCGGAGAAGCCCAAGCCGAGCCATCGCTCGATATTACTCACATCACCATGACGCCACGCGATGCGGATGGCATGCGGGTTCTACTGATCAACGGAATCGTCGAGAACCGGACCAGTGACGCAAAGACCATGCCCGCGATCCGGGCCGAATTCATGGCCGGCGACACGCTGGTCGCCTCGACGTTGATTGCCCCGCCGGCTTCCGCCATTGCTGCCGGCCACAGCCGCGGGTTTTCTGCGCGGGTGCCGCATCCCGGCGGAAAACTCCCGGATTTGCGCCTGACCTTTGCGGAACGGGATGCGTCCCGCCTCTGATTGTGCTATCGCGGCGCTTCCGATCTATCAGGAGTATCCGTATGCCCGTCGTCCGCGGCAAAAACATCGAGCCGCTTTTCACTGCCGAACAGATCGCCGTGCGCAATCACCAAATCGCAGCGCAGATCGCGACCGGTCCCACGAAGGATCTGCTCGTCATCGCCGTCCTCAAGGGCTCGTTCATTTTCGCAGCGGATCTTCTGCGCGCGCTGCATGAGACGGGCCTTGCACCGGAAGTGGAGTTCATCACACTTTCGAGCTACGGCACCGGCACGGTCTCGCAGGGCGTTCGCATCGTCAAGGATATCGACAGCGACGTGAAGGACCGCGATGTTCTTCTGATCGACGACATCCTGGAATCCGGCCGCACGCTGAAATTCGCCAAGGAACTGCTCTATGAGCGCGGCGCCCGCCATGTTTCGCTGGCCGTTCTTCTCGACAAGAAGGTGAAGCGCAAGGAAGAGCTTGAGGCGGATTACGTCGGCTTCGAATGCCCCGACTACTTCGTCGTCGGCTACGGCATGGACGTCGCCTACGCGTTCCGCGAACTGCCTTTCGTCGGCGTCGTGACTGGCGACGCGTGAGTTGATTTTGGTTCGGATGGGGGCAGAAATCTGCCGCCATCCGGTCGCAAGGTGTTAACCATGGCGCGGTTTGAGCCTCGCCTGTTTACTCCTCGACAACCAAACTCTGGTGAATTGCTCCCGGATTGATACACAAAATGGGAGCGATGATCGCTATGGCCAAGATCCTTATTACCGAGGATGAACACACGTTGCGCATGTTTGTTGCGCGCGCTCTCCGGATGGATGGCCATGAGACGCATGAGGCCGGCGATGGCGCCGAAGGCCTTGAAAAGCTCGAGCAGGGCGCGTTCGATCTTCTGCTTTCCGATATCCGAATGCCTGTCATGGATGGCATTGCGCTGGCGCACGAAGCCGCCGCCCAGTATCCCGACATGAAGATCCTGCTGATGACCGGCTATGCCGAACAGCGCGAACGCGCCGATGACCTGTCGTCGAAGATCGTCGATGTGGTGCAGAAGCCTTTCGCATTGCCGGAGATCCGCAAGGCTGTCGCCATGGCGCTTGCCGTGCAGACTTCCTGCGCGGCCTGATCTCTCGCAGGTGGATTTAGCGGATCTCGAGCAGCCGCTCGAGATACTGACGCTCGGCATCGCCAGACAGGGTGTTGCCCAGCTTCTCGCGGATCGCATCGAGGATCTCGCGGGCGCGCTGCACGTCGATTTCGTCGGGCACCTTCACCTGATCGCCAAAGTCCGGACCTGACGTCGCACGCGGGCGCCCTAGGGGATCGCGACCGTTCTGGCCGCCCTGGTTGGCCATGCCCTGTCCCTGGCCGTCCTGCTGGCCTTCGCCTTGGCCCTGGCCCTGCTGCATCGCCTGCATCATCTGCTGCATCATGCTCTGGGCGCCTTGGCGAAGCGCGTTAAGTGCGTTGCCCTGGCCCTCGACAGCCTGGTCGCCCTGGCCGTCACCGAGCGCCTTGCCGGCGCTGCCCATTTCACTCTGGGCTTCCCCGAAGCCTTGGCCGGGATCCATGCCCATGCCCTTCAGGGCCTGCTGCAGCTCACCCAGCTGTTTGCCGAGGCCTTCCTGCTGTGCACGCAGGTTCTTCAGCGCCTCACGCAGCTGTTCGGCGGTCATCTGTTCGGTATTCTGTTCGCCGCCTTGGCCCTGCTGGCCCTGACCCTGCTGACCTTGCTGGCCCTGCTGGCCCTGCTGACCTTGTTGGCCCTGCTGACCGTTCTGGCTCTGCTGCTGCTCACCCTGTTCGCCGCCCTGCTGCTGGGGGTCGCCGCGCTGCATGCGGTCGCGCAAGGCCTGGTCCAGCTTGAAGGTCTGGTCCATCAGCCGCTGCTGTTCCTGCATGATCTGGCCGAGCTTGTCGATCTGCTGGCGCATCTGGCTGTTTTGCTGCTGCTGCTGGCCCTGCTGACCGCGCTGCGGGCGTCCGGCCTGCAGGTTGTTCATCATCCGCTGCATCTGCGACAGCATTTCCTTGGCAGCGTCACGATTGCCTGAACGAGCGAGGTTTTCGATCTGATCCATCATGTTCTGCAAGTCGCGCTGGCGGATGACATTCTGCGCCTGCATGTTCTGCTGGCCCTGCGGCGCGTTCTGCATGCGCTGGGCGAGCTCGCTCATGAACTGCTGCATCGCCTCGCGCAATTCCTTCATCAGGGCCGCGATTTCCTCGTCGCCGGCGCCTTTTTCGAGCGCGTCGGAGAGATTGCGCTGGGCATCGCGCAAACGGCGTTCGGCAGCCGAGAGATCGCCGTCCTCGATGCCGAGCGCGATTTCCCACAGGTAGTCGGCGGCGTCCTTCAGCTGTTCCTCGTTGCGGGCAATCTTCATACGCTCGCGGGCCGACCGGATTGCCAGGAAGTGGCCAAGGTTCGGAATGGTCTCGTCGGGACGGATCGCCAGCGCGTCGTTGAGCTCGATCGCGCGCGGCACCTGGCGCGTGTCGAGCGCAAAAACCTGGCGCTGTTCGGCAACGGCGGCCGCCAGCGGTTCCGAGAAGCCGCGGCCCGGCATTACCATTTCATGGGCGGGGCTGCGGCCGGTCTGGCCCGCGCCGTCCTTGGCAATCAACGTAATCCTGACCCGCTTTCCGGCCAGCGGATGCTCGACCAGGCTGCGGCTGGTCAGGGCCTTCACCTCCTGGCCGCGGTTCTGGCGCGGCAGGTCGAGGCGGTATTCTGGCGCCGGGTAAAGCGGCGTGGCCGCCGGGTCGACAGGGCCGACAGGCTCGATCAGCGCATGGGCTTCCCGAATGCCGTAATCATCCTTGCCGCGGAAACCGATTTCCAGCGCGCCATTGACGGACCGCTTCGGCTGGCCGTCGAAGGCGATCTCCGGCGGCCGGTCGGGAATGACGTCGAAGGTCCATGTCTGGCCGTTGACTGTGAGCTCGCCGCTTTCGTCCACGTTGAACGCATAGCTGCGCGGCGGCACTGTCTGTGCAGTCTGGGGCTCACTTACAGGAGCCTGTGGCTTGGCCTGCTGGCCCTCGGGCGTTGGGGAGTTACCCTGTGCCTGCTTGCTCGCCTCTTCAGCCGACTTGCGCGCTTCTTCGGTGATCAGCGTCAGGGGCTCACCGCCGGATTTCGGCGTGAAGACAACCGCTTCCTCGCCTTCGCCACCGGTTACGCGCACGGTCAGGCCGGAATTTTGCGGCACGGATGCGGTGTTGCTGGCAGCATCGCGGCCGGTCAGGAATATCGGGGCGCGGCCGGTGTAGGATGGTGGTGTCAGCCAGGCGTCGATGCGAAGGTCCGGGTTGGTGCTTGCAGCCAGTGGTGCCGGGCGGAAGGCGTCCGCTGGCGAACCGCCACCGTTCGAGAAGGAATAGCCGAGCGCCACGGCAAACACGAGCGCCGGTACGGCGCGCAGCGCGAACCGGTCATGGCTGGCAATATCGGGCCGCGGCATGCCCGTATCGAGCGCCGCGATCCGCTCGGCCATGCGGATCTGGTGTTCTTTCCAGAGCGCGCGGGCAAACGGTGTCTCGAATGCCGGCTGGTCTTCCTGCACGGCGACGGGCTGGTGGGGCAGGCCATTGCGCTCTTCCAGCAACCGGTCCGCATCGGCAGCATCGGGCCAGCGAAGCCCCGCCAAGGGAAGGAGAGAGGTCAGGAACGCAAAGGTGAAAAACCCGAGCAGGATCCAGCGCAGCAGATCAGGCGTGACGCGGAAGAGGCCGAACCAGGAGACGGAGAAAAACAGGGCGACGACCGCGAGCGGGGCCAGAAGCTTCGGCAGAAGGCGTTCTGAAAACAGCACGAAACGGGCAAACGACCGTTTCAGCGCGACGCGTCTTGCGAGCGCCGGATGTGTTTCGAAAGCACCTTTGCGGATCAAGCTCATGCGGTCCGTCTCCGATCGTGGCGGCCCAAATCAAGCTATCAACATAACAATGTTTGTGGCGAAGACGAGGGCGGCGACATGCCGGCCCCGATATTTACAGGGGGTTTGCCGCAAAAGTGAACGTTTCTGCGCGGGTCTAGCCGAGCCAGGCGGGCACGGAATCCAGTCCAATCAGGTCCTCGTAGGAGCCGCGCGGGCGGATCACATGGAACTCGGATCCCTTCACCAGCACTTCCGGCACAAGCAAGCGGGAATTGTAGGTGCCGGCCTGCACGGCGCCATAGGCACCGGCAGAACCGACGGCGATCAGGTCACCGGGCTTCGGTTCCGCCATCTCGCGGTCGAGCGCCAGATAGTCTCCGGTCTCGCAGACGGGACCGACAACGTCGCCCTTGATCCGCGGCGCATCGGCCGGCGGTACCACGACGGGGCGGATCGAATGATAGGCTTCGTAGAGTGTCGGGCGGATCAGATCGTTCATCGCGCCATCGACGATCACGAAGGTCTTTTCGCCGCCATCCTTCACATAGATGACCTCGGTCACCAGAATGCCGGCATTGCCGACGATCAGGCGGCCGGGTTCGGTGACGATCTTGCAGTCGAGCGTGCGCAGCTGCCGCTTGATCGTTTCCGCATAGGCATCCGGCAGCGGCGGCGGGGTGTTGTCGTCCTTGTAGGGAATGCCGAGACCGCCGCCGACATCGACGTGGCTGATCGTGTGGCCATCGCCGCGCAGGACATCGACGAGTTCGCGCAGGAGCCGGTAGGCATCCTCGAACGGCTGGAGCTCGGTGATCTGGCTGCCGATATGCATGTCGATGCCGGTGACTTCGATGCCGGGAAGCGTTGCCGCATGGGCATAGACGTCACGGGCCCGGTCGTAAGCGATGCCGAACTTGTTTTCCTTCTTCCCCGTCGAAATCTTGGCATGGGTGCCCGCATCCACATCCGGGTTGATGCGGAAGGAGACATGCGCGCGCTTGCCGACTTTGAGAGCGCGCAGGTTCAGCACTTCCAGTTCCGGCTCGGATTCGACGTTGAAGCAGTAGATCCCGGCCTCGAGCGCCAGATCCATTTCGGCAACGGTCTTGCCGACGCCCGAAAACATGATGCGGGATGCGGGAATGCCGGCCGCCAGCGCGCGCCGCAACTCGCCGCCCGAGACGACGTCGACGCCGGCGCCGAGCTTTGCCAGGGTTTTGAGGACTGCCTGGTTGGAGTTCGCCTTCATGGCGTAGCAGACCATCGCATCCACATCGGAAAACGCCTGCGCGAACACCTTGTAATGGCGCTCCAGCGTGGCTGTCGAATAGACGTAGAATGGCGTGCCGACGGCTTTTGCGATTTCCGGGATGGCGACGTTTTCGGCGTGAAGGACGCCGTCGATGTAGTGGAAATGATTCACGTCAAAACTCGGAAAACTGAAGGGGTCTGGGAACTACAGAAGCGGGTCGAGGACGAACGGCCGCTCGGCAACCGGTTCCTTGTTGGCGTCACCGGGTTTGCTGCTCTTGCGGATGTTCTGCTGTTCGACGGGCGTGCTGGGGCGGTCGAGGTCGCCCTTGCGGCCGCAACCGGCGACAACGAGGCTGACGACGCCCAGGATCAGGCTGACATGGGCGATTTTCACCAGGGATTTCGACATTCTCTTCCTTCTCCGGCACGGTCACGCACACTTCATAGCGAAGTTCCGCGCGCTTGTGCAGTATCCTTGCCGCTTCATTCGTCGCGCAGGCGTCAGTTTCTCTCGCGCCACCAGGCGATCTGCTTGCGCACCTCGGAGGGAGCCGTACCGCCGAAACTGACGCGGCTGGCAACCGAGGCATCCACCGAAAGCACGTCGAAGACCTTGTCGGTGATGGCAGGGTTGATCGCCTGCAGTTCTCCAAGGGAGAGCTCGGAAAGGTCGCAGCCCTTCTTCTCCGCCAGCGCGACGGCATGGCCGGTCGCATGATGGGCTTCGCGGAAGGGCAGGCCGACTTCGCGAACCAGCCAGTCGGCAAGATCTGTCGCGGTGGAGAAGCCGGCGCCGGCCGCGGCGCGCATCTTGTCGGCGCGGATGGTCATATCGCGCATCATGCCGGTCATGGCGGCAATCGCCAGTTCCAGGTTTTCGGCGCAGTCGAACACCTGCTCCTTGTCTTCCTGCATGTCCTTGGAATAGGCGAGCGGAAGACCCTTCATGACGGTCAGCAGCGCGACCAGCGAACCGTTGATGCGGCCGGTCTTGGCGCGCACCAGTTCGGCGGCATCCGGGTTCTTCTTCTGCGGCATGATCGAGGAGCCGGTCGAAAACGCGTCGGACAGGCGCACGAAGCCGAATTGCGGCGTCGACCAGATGACGATTTCTTCCGCAAGACGCGACAGATGCACGGCGCAGATGGCAGCCAGCGACAGGAATTCCAGCGCGAAATCGCGGTCGGAGACGGTGTCGATGGAATTGCGGGTCGGCTCTCGGAAGCCGAGGGCCTTCGCCGTCATGTGGCGGTCGATCGGGTAGGGCGTGCCAGCAAGGGCTGCGGCGCCGATCGGGCTTTCGTCGAGATGCTCGATCGCATGGCGAACGCGGGCTCGGTCACGGCCGAACATTTCCACATAGGCCATGCAGTGATGGCCGAAGGTAACCGGCTGTGCCGTCTGCAGATGGGTAAAGCCGGGCATCACCGTATCGGCATGCTCTTCGGCGCGGTCGAGAAACGCGGCGATCAGACCCGTCAGCATCTTCTCGGTCTTGACGAGCTCTTCCTTGACCCAGAGGCGGAAATCGAGCGCGACCTGGTCATTGCGGGAGCGGGCGGTGTGGAGGCGACCGGCGGCTGGACCGATCAGGTCTGCCAGCCGCGCCTCGATGTTCATGTGAATGTCCTCAAGCTTGCGCGAGAACTGGAACTGTCCGCTTTCAATCTCTGACATGATCGTGTTCAGGCCGGAAACGATCTTGTCTTTATCTTCGTGCGAAATAATGCCTTGTTCCGCCAGCATCGTCGCATGGGCGATCGAACCGCGGATATCCTGGGCGAACAGCTTCTTGTCGAAACCGATCGAGGCATTTATCTCCTCCATGATCGCATCCGGCCCGGAAGCGAAGCGTCCGCCCCACATCTGGTTGGAAGATGTCGCGTCCTTCGTGTCGGCCATGAATTCAGTCCTGGAGTAGTTGATGACGTCCAAAAGACCGCTTGGCCTTCCTTCTGTCCGATTGATCCTGATTGCCGCCGTCCTCGGGATCGTCGCCGGCACCGTCGCCGTATACGTGACGAACATGGGGTCTGGCAATGGTTCGGATGGGGCGGCAGACGCCTCACTCTCCCCGTCGGCCGGCCAATGCGAGGGCTCGGCCGAACTCGCAAAGTCCGTCGGTGCCTTCTCCAAGGGCCAGGTTGCCGCCATGGTCGAGGCACAGCCACCGCGCCCGCTCTCCCTGTCCTTCAAGGGACCGGCGGGGCAGGACATGACGACGGCCGATCTCGCCGGCAAAACGGTGCTGCTTAACCTCTGGGCCACCTGGTGCGTGCCCTGCCGCGAAGAGATGCCGGCGCTGAACGGGTTGCAGGCGGCGATGGGTGGCATTGATTTCGAGGTCGTCGCCATCAACATCGATACCGGCAGCGACGAGAAGCCGAAGAACTTTCTTGAAGAGTACAAGATCGACAAGCTCGGCTTCTACCGCGACAGTTCGATGGGCACGTTCAACGCCTTGAAAAAGGAAGGCCTCGCCTTCGGCCTGCCGGCAACGCTGATCCTCGACAAGAAGGGCTGCCTGATCGGCGCCATGAACGGCCCCGCCGCATGGGACAGCGACGACGCGAAGGCGCTGGTGACGGCCGCCAAGGGCGCTTGAGGGCTGCGGATGAAGGTCTTGCCCTTCACCTCAGCCGACCCCTTCTAGCATCCAGTCAAGCGGGTGCGGAGCGGGCCGCCACAAGGCTGATCCCTACCGCGTCGGGACCGGGACTTCGCCGCGATAGTCGTAGAAGCCGCGGCCGGATTTGCGGCCGAGCCAGCCGGCTTCGACATATTTGACGAGAAGCGGGCAGGGGCGGTATTTGCTGTCAGCGAGGCCGTCATGCAGCACCTGCATGATCGACAGGCAAGTGTCGAGGCCGATGAAATCGGCAAGCTGCAGCGGTCCCATCGGATGGTTGGCGCCAAGCCTCATGGCCGTATCGATCGCCTCGACCGAGCCAACGCCTTCATACAGCGTATAGATCGCCTCGTTGATCATCGGCAGCAGGATGCGGTTGACGATGAAGGCGGGGAAATCCTCGGCAACGGTGGCGGTCTTTTCCAGCGCGACCACGTATTCCTTGGCGGCCCGGAAGGTCGGCTCGTCGGTGGCGATACCGCGCACCAGTTCCACCAGCTTCATCAGCGGCACCGGGTTCATGAAATGGATGCCCATGAAGCGCTCGGGCCGGTCGGTCGCGGCGGCAAGCCTGGTGATGGACAGCGACGAGGTGTTGGTGGCGAGAAGCGCTTCGGGCTTCAAAACCGGACAGACCTGCGCATAGATCTTGCGCTTGACGCTTTCGTCTTCGGTCGCAGCTTCGATGACCATGTCCATCGGTGCGAGGTCGTTGACATCGGCGGAGCCGGTGATGCGGGACAGGGCTGAGTTGCGATCCTCGTCGGAAAGCTTGTTGCTGGAAACCTGGCGGGCGAGGTTGCCGTTAATGGTTGCAAGTGCGCCTTCGATCCGGTCCTTGGAGAGATCATAGATATGCACGTGATAGCCGGCGAGCGCCGAAACATGTGCAATTCCGCAGCCCATCTGGCCTGCGCCGATGACGCCGATATTCTTCATGATCTCACTCGCTCCCTGGGTGCGGTTTTCGCCCGCGTCTCGCATTCATCATAACCGTACGGCGTCTCACAGCAAAATGCCGGGTTGCGTGAGACAGCCCGGCATTTTTCTAGTCTGCTAGCGTGTTTTTTGCCAGCATTTTCGCGTCGCCGAACTGCGGTGCGAAAAAGCCGGTTGGCCTCACAGGGCCTTTTCGAGCTGCGGCAGGATCTCGAAGAGATCGCCCACGAGACCGAAGTCGGCCACCTGGAAGATCGGGGCCTCCTCGTCCTTGTTGATCGCAACGATGACCTTGGAATCCTTCATGCCGGCCAGATGCTGGATGGCACCGGAAATCCCGACCGCGATGTAGAGCTGCGGAGCAACCACCTTGCCGGTCTGGCCGACCTGCCAGTCGTTCGGAGCATAGCCTGCGTCGACCGCTGCGCGCGAAGCGCCAACGGCCGCACCCAGCTTGTCGGCGACGGGCAGGATGACTTCCTGGAATTTTTCCGAGGAACCGAGTGCACGGCCACCGGAGATGATGATCTTGGCGGATGCGAGTTCAGGACGGTCCGAGGAGGCAAGCGCATCGGAGACAAAGGACGATACTTCAGGGTTTGCTGCGGCCGCCACTGTCTCCACGGAAGCGGAACCGCCTTCATCCGCTGCCGCGAAAGATGCCGTGCGCACAGTGATCACCTTCTTGGCATCGGTCGCCTGGACGGTCTGGATGGCGTTGCCGGCGTAGATCGGACGACGGAATGTATCCGGCGAAATCACCTCGATGATTTCCGAAACCTGCGCCACATCGAGCAGCGCGGCAACGCGCGGCATGACGTTCTTGGCGGACGCTGTTGCCGAGGACATGATGACATCGTAGGAGCCGGCCAGCGACACGATCAGTGCTGCAAGCGGTTCGGCAAGGCTGTTGGCAAGGCTTGCGTCGTCGGCAAGCAGGACCTTCGAGACGCCGGAAAGTTTCGCTGCGGCGTCGGCTGCGGCCTGCGCGCCCGAACCGGCGACCAGAACGTGGACATCGCCACCAATTTGTGACGCTGCAGTCAGCGCCTTGGCGGTCTGGTCGTTGAGGCTGGCATTGTCGTGTTCTGCCAGAAGAAGAATGGCCATGAGTTTATCTCCCTAAAATCAGATCACGCCGGCGGTCTTCAAGGCGCCGACCAGTTCCTCGACGGACTTCACCTTGATGCCTGCCTTGCGGCCGCCCGGCTCCTCGGTCTTCAGAACCTTGAGGCGAGGGGCGATATCGACGCCGAAATCCGCTGCCGTCTTCTTGTCGAGAGGCTTCTTCTTCGCCTTCATGATGTTCGGCAAGGACGCGTAGCGCGGCTCGTTCAGGCGCAGGTCGGTGGTGACGACGGCTGGAAGCTTGACCTCGACGGTCTGCAGGCCACCATCGACTTCGCGCGTGACCACAGCCTTGTCGGCGGAAAGTTCGATCTTCGAGGCGAAGGTTGCCTGTCCGGTTCCGAGCAGGGCTGCCAGCATCTGGCCGGTCTGGTTGGAATCGTCGTCGATAGCCTGCTTGCCGACGATAATGAGGCCCGGCTGTTCGGCGTCGACGACGCCCTTCAGGAGCTTCGCCACGGCAAGCGGTTCGACCGTTTCGTCGGTCTCGATCAGGATCGCCCGATCGGCGCCCATTGCAAGCGCCGTGCGCAGCGTTTCTTCAGCCTTTGCCGGACCGATCGATACGACGATCACTTCCTTTGCCTTGCCGGCCTCCTTCAGGCGCAGGGCTTCCTCGACGGAAATTTCGTCGAACGGGTTCATCGACATCTTTACGTTGGCAAGCTCGACACCGGATCCATCCGGCTTGACGCGGATCTTCACGTTGTAGTCGACGACGCGCTTTACAGGCACCAGGATCTTCATGGGGTCCTTCCTTGACTTTTCTCCAGCCGCAGATTGCGACATTTGCGGCTTATCCATTTGTCAGTGGGCGACATGGATACCCATTTTTGCCCTGATGACAACGTGGATTATCCCATCTGGGTTGCGGTTTTCTCATAGGCCTATTCGGCCGGTCGCGTCTCCTGCGATACGCTCGGCTTGTGCAGCACGGCCTTCGGCGTGACGATCTCGCGGTCGAACAGGGGAACGCCCCGGCGGCGCATCACGATGACGAGTGCGGCACCCGCCAGAATTCCTCCGACATGCGCACCCCAGGACACCGCACTATCGGCTTCGAGCCAAAGCATCACGAATTGCTGAACGATCCACAGGGTCAGCGGCACGAAGGCTGGCAGCGGCAGCGGAATCCGAAACAGAACAAGCACCCATACCCGAACGCGCGGATGCAAAAGGAAATACGCGGCGACGACACCGGAGATCGCGCCCGATGCGCCGATCAGCGGCCCCTCGGACATCGGGCCGACCAGGCCGTGCACAAGAGCTCCGGCTGCGGCACAAAGCAGGTAGAATATCAGAAAGCGCACATGACCCAGTGCGTCCTCGACATTGTCGCCGAACACCCAGAGAAACAGCATGTTCGATGCAAGGTGCCAGAAATCCAGATGCAGGAAGGCATAGGTGACGAAGGTCGCATCTTCCGGGACGAGGATGGCAGAGGGATCGAGCACCGCATAGTCGAAGATGATCGCCGGAATGAAGCCGAGACCCAGCGAGGCGATCTCCGTCGTTTCCGATGGAGCAAGGCTCGTGAACAGCCACATGAGTATGTTGGCGGCGATCAGCGAGAACGTCACCCACTGCACGCGGATGTATTTCAGCGCGACGGCATCATGCAGGGGAATGAACATGCGTCGCTTCCTCTCCTCCCGTCCGTCGCGCCTTGGTCGCGCTTTCGCCTATCGGTTCTTGCCGGGCACCCACAGAATGTCGGTCCTGCCATTCTCGTTGGCGACGCGGGCCGCGACAAACAGGAAATCCGACAGGCGGTTGATATATTTGAGCGCAGCCGGGCCGATCGCCTCATGCCTCGAAAGCTCGACCATCAGCCGTTCGGCACGCCGCGATACGGTGCGGGCGAGATGCAGATAGGCGGAAGCCGGCGAACCACCGGGCAGGACGAAGGATTTCAGCGGTTCGAGATCGGCGTTCAGCGTGTCGATTTCGGTTTCCAGACGTGTCGCCTGCGCTTCGATGATCCGCAGAGGCTCGTATTCGGGCTTTTCGCCGGTGTCTGGCGTTGCAAGATCGGCACCGAGATCGAACAGGTCGTTCTGGATGCGAAACAGCATCTGATCGACGTCGCCCATGCCTGCCGTATGAAGCCGCGCCATGCCGATCGTCGAGTTGACCTCGTCGACCGTGCCATAGGCCTCGACCCTGATATCGTGCTTGTCGCGTCGCGGACCGGATACCAGTGCTGTCGTCCCGTCGTCGCCGGTGCGCGTGTAGATCTTGTTGAGCTTGACCATGAAGACTGTAATTTCCTTAGTTCGGCATTTGCTCTAGCTCGGCCGGCCGCCGCCGGTCAGCCAGAGCGTGAACATGATGAGGATGACGGCGACGGCCTGGAGCAGCAGACGCAGTTGCATCAGCTTGTTCGACCGGTTGGCATCGGTGCCCTTTACCATGTTGAACAGGCCCTTGATCAAAACGAGCACGACCAGGCCGATGACGATCACGGTCAGAACGGTGGTAAAGGTGGCCATCAAGATTTTGCTTTCCGCTTGCGGGCGATCAGTCGATCCGTTGCATCAATTTGTAGAAGAGCGCTGCCGGCAGGATACGTTTCAGGAACGCGCCCTGCTTGGCCGGCTTCGTCACCAGATAATGTGGCTTCGGGTTGTCTGCGGTCAAGGCATGCTTCAGTACCGTGTGAACGGCGTCCGGACCCAGCTTGTGGCGGTTGACCGGCCCGCTCCCGTCCAGCCGCTGCAATTGCCGCTTGTATTGTTCGGCATGCGGCGAATTGACCAGGTCGATATGCTCCTTGACCTTGGCGAGCGCGTTGGCCGTGAACTGCGTGTCGATCGGTCCGGGCTCGATCAGGCTCACATGGATGCCGCTTCCGTGCAGCTCCATCCGCATCGTCACGGTCAGACCTTCCAGCGCGAATTTCGAGGCGGTGTAGGCGCCGCGGTAGCGGTAGGGAACGATGCCGAGAATGGAGGAGCAGTTGACGATGCGTCCATGACCCTGTCGCCGCATGACGGGGATGATGCGGGTCGTCAGGTCATGCCAGCCGAACAGATTGGTCTCGAACTGGAGACGCAGCACGTCGGTCGAAAGGTCTTCGACAGCACCTGGCTGGCCATAGGCGCCGTTGTTGAAGAGCGCATCAATGCGTCCGCCTGTGCGGGCGAGAACGGTGTCGACCAACGCCGCGATCGTCTCAGGCTTGGTGTAGTCCATCAGCAGGGCTTCGATGCCGTCCTGTTCCAGCGCTGCCAGATCGGCCTCTTTGCGCACCGTCGCGAACACCCGCCATCCCTCGGATTTCAGCGCGCGGGCACAGTGAGCGCCGATCCCTGAGGAACAGCCTGTCACGATAATCGTTCTTCCGTCTGTCATGCCGATTGCATACCGTTAAGGTCTCTCTGTACAAGTTGCCGCCTACCTTCCATATTTCGCCACAAGCCTCAACTGATCCTGCACTTAAGCTCCTAGGGAGATGTCGTCTTTGGAAGAAAACTCCCCGGTCAGGTGGCCGAGACTGGCGTTCAAGGTGCTTTGGGATGCCTATTGGCATTTCTCGGAGGATGATGGGTGGGCGATGGCGAGCCACGTTGCGCTGTCGGGGCTACTGGCGCTGTTCCCATTCCTGATCTTCGGCACGGCACTTGCCGGCTTTCTCGGTGCAGGCGGGTTTTCGCAGACGACTGTACATCTCCTGTTCGATACATGGCCGGCCGATGTTGCCGATCCGATCGCGTCCGAACTTCAGCGGGTGCTGGAGATACCGCGCGGCGGGTTGCTGACCGTATCCGTGCTGGCGGCTGCCTATTTCGCGTCGAACGGCGTCGAGGCCCTTCGCATCTCGCTCAACCGCGCCTACCGGGTCACCGAAACGCGACCCTGGTATGTGACGCGTCTTGCCAGTCTGGGTTACGTCATCCTGGCGGTGGTGATCTTTGCGGTCATCAGCATTCTTCTGCTGGCGGTCCCCGTCGCATCGCGGTTTGCCCAGACCCGCTTTCCGTGGCTGATCAGCGATCTCAACGCGGCCGCCAACTGGGGTCTCGTCGGCACGGCGTTTCTCCTGATGATCGGTCTGCTCGGGTCGCACAAATACCTTCCGGCGGGAGATCGCCGGCTGATCGACATCATGCCGGGCGTGGCGCTGACGGTGCTTTTGTGGACATGCTTTGGGTTCGGTTTCGCGGCCTATCTTTCGACCTTCGCCAATTACGCAGCGACCTATGCGGGTCTGGCGTCGATCATGATCGTGCTGATCTTCCTATATATGGTGGGCGTGATCTTCATGCTCGGCGCCGAGTTCAATGCGGCGTTGATGAAGTACCGGATCTATTCGGTCTTCTCCCGCGTCCGGAAAGAGCGTCGCCGCCGGGGCGATGCTTCGGCTCTAGCCCTCAAGGCCGAGGAGGCGGCGAATGTCGAGCGGGCCGAGACCCACGTCGCGCAGGGCCGCAAGCCCGGTTGATCCCTCGCTTTTCGACAGTTTTCGCCCGTCTGTGCCAAGGATCAGCCGATGATGGTGGTAGATCGGCTGCGGCAGGCCGAGCAGCTCCTGCAGAAGCCGATGAACCGACGTTGCGTGATAGAGATCCATGCCGCGCACCACGTGGGTAATGCCCTGCGCCGCATCGTCCACGGTGACGGAGAGATGGTAGCTCGACGGAGCATCGGAGCGCGACAGGACGACATCGCCCCAGGCCGCCGGATCCGCCGGGACCTGCCCTTCGGCGCCGTCGCAGATTTCCCGCCATGTCAAAGCGTCCGAAACTCTCGCCAGCGCCTTGTCCATGTCGAGCCGCCAGCTGTAGCGGATGCCGCTTTCGATCAGCGTCTTTCGCTCGGTATCGCTCAGGTGCCGGTCATGATCAGGATAGAGCGGTGACCCGTCCGGGTCGCGCGGCCATGTGGCGCCATCGGCCTCGAAGTCCGCGACCTTCGCCTTTACCTCGCCGCGCGTCATGAAGGCTGGATAGACGAGCCCCATGTCCATCAATCGGCCCAGCGCTTCACGGTACGTCTCGAAATGCTCGGACTGGCGACGCGGCGGTTCTTTCCAGGAAAGGCCCAGCCAGTGAAGGTCGCGGTAGATGGCGTCCTCATAGTCAGGCGTGCAACGGGCAAGATCGATATCCTCGATCCGCAGCAGGAAGCGGCCATTCATGTCCCGCGCCATTTCGTGGTTGAGGACCGCCGAAAGCGCATGTCCGAGATGCAGCAGTCCGTTCGGGCTTGGCGCGAAACGCAAGATTGGTCTATCAGGATCGGTGGCGATTTGGGCGGCTGGCATGCCTCCTTCTGCCATGATTTGTGATGCGCAACCATGGAGAAAACCGTGCGGATCATCCGCGACCGATCGGATATCAATGAGGGACTTGCCGAACTGGTGATCGCCGATCCGCGCCTTGCCCCCATCATCGAGATGTCCGGCGAGCTTCCCCTGCGGCTCATCGAACCGGGTTTCGCCGGCCTTGCCTCCATCATCGTCTCGCAGGTCGTGTCGCGGGCAAGCGCCGAGGCGATCTGGAGGCGCATGGCAGCGGTCGGTGCAACGGAAGCCGAGGCTTTTGCAGCGCTCGATCCCGAGGTGGTGGCGAGCTTCGGGCTCTCGCGGGCGAAGGCTGCGACGCTGATGCATCTTGCGACGGCGATTGCGCAGAAAGGGTTCAATCTCGATGCCATCGCGGGATTGGAGGCATCCGAAGCGACACGGCAGCTGATCGCACTTCCCGGCATCGGTCCCTGGACGGCAGAGTGCTACATGATGTTTTCGGCAGGTCACGCAGACTTCTTCCCCGCTGGCGACGTGGCGCTGCAGGCAGCGGTTGCCGACGGGCTTGGCATGGAAGCGCGCCCGACCGAAAAGCAGCTTGCCGCCATCGCGCTCATCTGGCGTCCCTGGCGCTCGGTCGCGACGAGGCTTTTCTGGTCCTATTACGGGGTCCGGACGAAGCGCGACGTCTCGCCGATTTTGTGAAGTTTGAGTGACGAAGCCGCCTGTATTTAAAGGGCTTCACAATCCTGTAACAACGGTCCTAATATAGAGGAGATAGATGCCGAATCCGTTAGGAGCGTCATTTGACGATTGCAGTCTCCCCGCAGGCCTTACCGGCGCTCGTGTTGAACGCTGACTATCGGCCACTGAGCTATTATCCCTTGTCGTTGTGGTCCTGGCAGGACGCGATCAAGGCGGTTTTCCTCGACCGTGTGAACATCATTGCCGAATACGATCATTCGGTATGTTCGCCCAGCTTCTCGATGAAACTGCCAAGCGTTGTCAGCCTGAAGACCTATATCCAGCCGACCCGCAATCCCGCCTTTACCCGCTTCAACGTGTTCCTGCGCGACAAGTTCGAGTGCCAGTATTGCGGCGATCATGACGATCTGACCTTCGATCACGTCATTCCGCGCGCTCATGGCGGCGAAACGACCTGGCAGAATGTCGTGGCGGCGTGCTCGCCCTGCAATTTGCGCAAGGGCAGCAAGCTTCCCAAGCAGGCCGGCATGTTCCCGCACCAGAAGCCCTATGCGCCGACCGTGCAGGACCTGCATAACAACGGCCGGCTGTTTCCGCCCAACTATCTGCACGAAAGCTGGATGGACTATCTCTACTGGGATTCCGAGCTGCAGCCGTAAGGGTTACGTCTCACGCGGCCTTCTTGGCGCCGATGAAGGCGATGGCCGCGAGGATGACGCTGGCGATCACGTTCCAGCCTGCAAAGGACAGACCGAGCACGCGGAGTGCTGCTTCCGTGCAGGACGGACCATGCACCGTGTTGAGGTCGGAGAGAAGGCTGCCGGCATTGGTGGTGACGCCCGCGCCGCCGCCGCAGCTTGCGGGACCTTCCCAGAAGGCCCATTCGACGCCCGCGTGATAGACGCCCATGCCGGCACCGACCAGCATCATCAGGCCGACGAGGATCAGAAGCGTGCGGCCGATCCAGGCGGGCATGCCGAATGCCAGGGCACCCATGGCAAGAATGCCGACCGGAATTGCGTAGTAATAGGGTTCGCGCTGCAGGAGGCACATCGCGCAGGGAATATAGCCGCCGAGATACTGGAAGCCGAGCGCTGTGCCGACGGTTGCCGCCATGCCGAGCGTGACGATGACCGCATGGCCGAGGCCTTTGCGGGCATGGGTGGTGGAAGCTGTCAGCGCCATCGGCTTATCCTTGTATTCCCGACGAGATTTCGGGCGAAGCTGTAAATCAGAACCGGCCACCCTGTAAACCGTGTGCCCCTTGTCAGGCAGGGCGTGTGCGGCACATTGCCGTGATGGCCCCACCCGATTTCCCATTTCTTACGAAAAGGTGCCTTCTTACTAAAAGTTACTATGGATGATATTGAAGCGCATCAGCAGCATTGGAGAATGCAAATGGATTTCACGAAAGCAACAATCCTGATCACCGGCGGCAATTCCGGCATCGGCCGCGGTCTCGCCATCGCCCTTTCCGAACGCGGCGCGAAGGTGATCGTCACCGGGCGCAACAACACGAGTCTGAATGAAACGCTGAAGGACAATCCGGCGCTTTCCGGATACCAGCTCGATGTGACGGACAAGGACGGTCTGAACGAGTTTGCCGCTTCGGTCGTGAAGGACCATCCGGATCTCAACGTCGTCATCCACAATGCCGGCATCATGGAACGCGAGAACGTGCTCGCTGATGTCTACGACGTCGATGTGGCCGAGCGCACCATCACCACCAACCTTCTCGCGCCGATCTGGCTGACCTCGGCACTGCTTCCGCATCTGCGCCAGAAGCCGGAAGCGGCGATCGTCACCGTTTCCTCCGGCCTCGCCTTCGTCCCGCGCACCGATTCCATGAGCTACAGCGCCACCAAGGCGGCCATCCATTCCTGGACAATGAGCCTGCGGCACGAATTGCGCAGCACCAAGATTGCCGTGGTGGAGCTTGCCCCGCCGCAGGTGGCGACGGAGCTGACGCCCGGCCAGTCGAAGTTCGCGACGGCCATGCCGCTGGCTGATTTTGTGTCCGAATCCGTCGGGCTGCTCTGCGCCGATCCGACGCCCTCGGAAGTGATGGTTGAGCGGGTGATGCGGCAGCGCACGGCGGAAGCCACTGGCAACTTCGACAAGGTCTTTTCGATGATCAACCCGAGCTGAAGGCGGAACGATGTGGAGGCGCCGGTATCGCCGGGGCCTTCAGCCTTCGTCGTCGAATGCTGTCCGGGCCTTTGCCACCGCATCGTGGTTCTCGACCGCCCAGATCCACACATTGCAGAAGGCTGCCCCGAGCGTCAGGCCGAGCGGCGAGAGGCTGTATTCCACCTTCGGCGGCACGCAGGCATAGGTCTTGCGGATGACCAGACCGTCGCGTTCCATGCGCCGAAGCGTCTGGGTCAGCATTTTCTGGCTGATGCCGGTGACGCGGCGGGCGAGGTCGGAAAATCTCAACGTACCTTCGTCCCACAGCGTATCCAGGATGACCACCGTCCACTTGTCGGCAAAGCCCAAGATCATCTGGCGGACGAGGTCTTCCACCTTCGGATCGACATTGTCAGGATAGTCGCGCGCCTTGTAGGTCTCTGCCCGCGCCACGTCTTCGGCCGTAAAGACCGGCTTCTGCTGGATGCCCATGGTGGCGTGTCCCCTACTGTCGAACCTTGAGTGCGTTTGTATCGAAAAGAGAGTTAGGCAGCAAGGCGAGGGCATTCTGTCACCTGCTGTTGAGGTGATTAACGGTGTTCGATCCGTCCACCGTGCGTTGTGGAACTATTGCGCCGGTGGGACATTCGGACTCCCTAGCCGTGCCGGGAGCGTTCCATGTCCGATACTCTTTCAACCTACCGCAGCAAGCGTGATTTCAAGAAGACCAAGGAGCCGAGCGGCGCCGCTAAAGTGCGGCCGTCCAAGCGCGGCCGCTTCGTCATTCAGAAGCACGATGCGACGCGGCTGCATTACGATCTGCGGCTGGAAATGGATGGCGTGTTCAAGTCCTGGGCGGTGACCCGCGGCCCGTCGCTCGATCCTCAGGACAAGCGCCTTGCGGTCGAGGTCGAGGACCATCCGCTCGATTACGGCGATTTCGAAGGGACCATTCCGAAAGGCGAGTATGGCGGCGGCACGGTCATGCTGTGGGACCGGGGTTACTGGGAAGTCGATGGCGCGCTCCCACTCGAAAAGGCGCTCGCCAAGGGCGATTTCAAGTTCATCCTGGATGGCGAACGGCTGCAGGGCGGCTTCGTGCTGGTGCGGATGAAAAAGGACCGCGATGGCGGCAAGCGCACCAACTGGCTGCTGATCAAGCATCACGACGATCACTCGGTCGACAAGGACGGCGATGCGGTCTTGAAAGAGATGGAAACCTCGGTCGCTTCCGGTCGCGACATGGCGACGATTGCTGCGGGCAAGGGACGCAAGCCGAAACCTTTCATGCTGACCAGCAGCGCGGTCGATGCGGATGCTGTGTGGGACAGCAGCGAAGGGCTGGCGGCTGACGAACGGAAGGCTGGGAGCAAGAGTGCAAGTAAGGGCAAGAGCGCAGATAAGGCGAATCCGGCCTCGGAAAAAATGCCGGATTTCATCGCACCGCAACTCTGCCAGATCCGCGACCGGCCACCGTCGGCAGAAGGCTGGTTGCATGAGATCAAATTCGATGGATATCGGGTTCAGATGCGCGTGCAGGATGGCAAGACCATCTTGAGGACCCGTAAGGGGCTCGACTGGACGGATCGGTTTTCGCAGATTGCCGAGGATGCCGAAGTTCTGCCGGATACGGTGATCGACGGAGAGATCTGCGCGCTTGATCATGACGGTGCGCCGGATTTCGCAGCGCTGCAGGCGGCACTTTCCGAGGACAAGACAGACGATCTCGTCTATTTCGCCTTCGATCTCCTCTTCAACGAGGGCCAAGACCTGCGCGACATGCCGCTCGATGAGCGCAAATCGAGACTTTCGCAGTTGATTGCCGAGGCGGAAGCGGGCGCCCGGATCCGCTATGTCGACCATTTCGAAACCGGTGGCGATGCGGTTCTGCGTTCCGCCTGCCGTCTCTCGCTCGAAGGCATCGTCTCGAAACAGGCGGACGCGCCGTACCGGTCGGGGCGAAGCGACACCTGGGTCAAGGCCAAGTGCCGGGCCGGCCACGAAGTGGTGATCGGCGGCTATGCGACAACCGAAGGCAAGTTCCGCTCGCTTCTCGCCGGGGTCTATCGCGACAACCATTTCGTCTATGTCGGACGCGTCGGAACCGGTTTTGGTGCGGGCAGGGCTGCGGATCTGATGTCCAAGCTCGAACCACTTTCAGCCGAGAAAAGTCCGTTTACCGGTATCGGAGCGCCGAAGAAGACCAAGGACATGCATTGGGTGAAACCGGAGCTGGTTGCCGAGATCCAGTTCGCGGGCTGGACCAATGATGGTCAGGTGCGCCAGGCGGCATTCAAGGGCCTGCGCGAAGACAAGCCGGCTGATGAAGTTGAGGCGGAAAAGCCGGCTTCACCGGATCAGGAGACGCCGCAGCCAAAGGCGGAAAAGACCGCCAGCGGCGCGAAACCCACGAAGGTGCCGCGCGGCAGGGGCGGCAAGGCGGAAGTGATGGGCGTGATGCTCTCCAATCCCGACAAGCCGCTCTGGCCAAGCGATGCCCAGAACGGTGACACGCCTGTTACCAAGGAGGATCTCGGCCATTACTACGAATCGGTCGCGGGCTGGATGATAGAGCACATCAAGGGTCGGCCCTGCTCGGTCATCCGCGCGCCCGACGGGATCGGCGGCGAGCAGTTCTTCCAGCGGCATGCCATGCAGGGCACATCGAACCTTCTGGAACTGGTCAAGGTCCATGGCGACAAGAAGGCCTATCTGCAGGTCGATCGCATCGAGGGACTGGCAGCTCTCGCGCAGGTCGGATCGCTGGAACTGCACCCATGGAACTGCCAGCCGAACAAGCCCGAGGTTCCCGGAAGGCTCGTCTTCGACCTCGATCCCGCTCCCGATGTCGCCTTTCCGAAGGTAGTCGAGGCGGCGCGGGAAATCCGCGATCGGCTCGACGAACTGGGGCTGATGAGCTTTTGCAAGACGACGGGCGGCAAGGGCCTGCACGTGGTCGTGCCGCTGAAGACGGGCGGCCGCAAGGAACTAACCTGGGATGAAGCCAAGGATTTCGCGCACCGGGTTTCCAACCTGATGGCGCAGGACGATCCCGATCTCTATCTCACCAAGATGTCGAAGAAGCTGCGTGAAGGCCGCATCTTCATCGACTATCTGCGAAACGACCGCATGGCGACAGCCGTCGCGCCGCTTTCGCCGCGCGCGCGCGAGGGTGCGACCGTGTCCATGCCGCTCACCTGGAGCCAGGTCAAAGCCGACCTCGACCCGCAACGCTTCACCATTCATACGGTGCCGGCGCTGATTGCGAAAAGCGAAGCGTGGAAAGACTATTGCGACGCCGAACGGCCGCTTGCCGAGGCGATCAAGCGGTTGAAGAAGGTTGAGGCTCGAGGTTGAGTGGTGAGGACAGTAGGCCGGCGTTCGGCCTACTCACGCAGCTGACAATGCTGTTATTGAACAACTCTACAGTCAATTGGAAAAGTGAGCCTAGTCCCAAACGCCCCTCATCCTCGCCCTTGTGGCGTGGATCCAGTCAGCTCAAGTCCTTGAGCTGACAAGAGTCTTCGACCCGACAGGCGTCGTGTCGCTGGATCCCCGCCACAAGGGTGAGGATGAGGGAAGTGGGGCGTCGCTCTCGTCAAGCAACGCGCGGCTGGGGGACTTTCAAGGCCTGCGCGACCGAGGTATCGCCTGCATCCTGAGCAGTAGCTTCTTCAGTGGTTGTCAGCAGCCTGAGGCCACCGTTCCCCAGAAGCCGTTAGCCTACTTGCTTTTCCGCTTGTCTGCCGCCAGCGAGCGTTTCAGCGCATCCATGATGTCGATGACGTTGCTGGGCTTGTCCGACTCTTCCTTCTCGGCCTTTTTCGGTGTCGGGCGGCGTTGTTTCTTTTTCGACTTGATGATGTCGAGCAGATTGTCCTGCACCGGATCGGTCACGAATTTCGCGTCCCAGGGGCGGGTCTGCTGTTCGATCAGCTTGCGGATCAGCGGCAATGTCTCTTTCTCGGGCTCGGCCTTGTCCAGTCCGTCAAAATAGTCCTTGGCTTCGCGCACCTCGTCGCCGAAGCGCAGCGTCCAGAGAACGATGCCCTTGCCGCGGGGCTCGATCATAACGGCCCGTTCGCGCCGGCCGAGCACCAGTCGCGAAATGCCGACCATCTCCTGGCTGTCCATGGCGGCGCGGATCACCGAGAATGCCTCTTCGCTGACCTTTTCGTTCGGCGTCAGATAGTAGGGGGTATCGAGCCAGATCCAGTCGATGTCGGAACGCGGCGTGAAGGTCGAGATATCGATCGTCTTGGTGCTTTCGAGCGCGACATTGTCGAGCTCCTCGTCTTCTAGCATCACGTAGTCGTCTTCGCCTCGCTGATAGCCTTTGACTTCATCGTCATCGCGCACGGGCTTGCCGGTCACCGAATCCACGTAGTGGCTCTGCACCCGGTTGCCGGTTTCGCGGTTAAGCGTGTGGAAGCGCACCTTCTCGCTTTCCGAGGTCGCCGGTGTCATCTCGACGGAGCAGGTGACGAGCGAAAGCTTCAGATAGCCTTTCCAGTAGGGACGTATCGCCATGGCTGTCGTTTCCCTTAACCGGCCTTGCGGCGCGTGCTTGTCGAGGATGATGGTGCGGATTTGGCAGTCTTGCGTGGCGTCTTGTTGGTGTTGGCGGATTTCGGCTTGGCGGGCGCCTTGGTCTTTGCCTTCGGCTTGTCCGTTGATCCGGACTTGCCGCCCATGCCGGCGCTTTCACGCAGGGCCTGCAGAAGATCGGATGGTTTGGAGGCTGTCGGGGCCTTCCGCTTCGGGATCTTCTTGCCCTCGAGCTTCGCCTTCACCAGTTCGGCCAGCGCTTCTTCATACCGGTCGTCGAACTTGGTCGGGTCGTAGCTACCCTTCTTGGTGCCGATGATATGGGAAGCGAGTTCGAGCATCTCCTTGTCGATCTTGACCTCTGTCACGTCTTCGAAGGCCTTGTCCGTCGAGCGGACCTCGTAATCGAAATTGAGCGTGGTGCCGATCAGCCCGTCGCCGTGGGGACGGATCAGCACTGTCCGCAACCGCCGGAAAAGCACGGTGCTGGCGATCGCTGCGACGCCCGCCTCCTTCATGCCGTCGCGCAGAAGCGCAAAGGCTTCCTCGCCGAGCTTCTGGGGCGCGAGATAGTAGGGCTTGTCGAAATAGATGTCGTCGATCTCCGCGCAGGAGATGAACGCGTCGATATCGAGCGTCTTGTCGCTCTCGGGGATAGCGGCGGCGATCTCGTCTGGCTCCAGCACCACGTATTTGCCGCTGCCGGTCTCGTAGCCCTTCACCTGGTCGTCGTGCTCGACGGGGTCACCTGTCTCGCTGTCCACAAACTCGCGGCGCACGCGATTTCCGGTCTTGCGATTGAGGATGTTGAAGCTGATCCGGTCCGACGATGAAACCGCCGTATAGAGCGCGACGGGGCAACTCACCTCGCCGAACTTGATATGACCTTTCCAGTTGGCACGTGGTGCACTCATATCAACCTGCTCCCTTGCTTGACGGCGAGATCGTCAACGAACGTGACGTAACGGAGCCAGAGGGCGATAGTTCCTTTTCGCGAGCGGTTGTCATGAAGTTCGATGAGACGCGGCCCTTAACGCTCATCGTTTTCACCGGGTAAAAAAATTTCGTTTGGGGTGGGAACAAATTTAGAAGTCATGCATTGCGCCTGTTCGAGCCGGGGGTGAAGAGCAGAATGAACGATGACCGCGTGACCGGCGACAGCCGGCCAACCCGATCTCAAACCTATTTCGACGATGTCATCGTCCGCGCCCTTCTGCCTGCGGCGAAAGCAGTCCTTTCCCTAATTCTCCTCTGTCCGCTGATGGTTTCCTGCTCCGGCGTGCAGTCGGTGCTTGATCCCGCGGGACGGGAAGCCGCGGGTGTCGCGACACTGTTCTTCGCGATGCTGATCGGCGGCGCGGTGATCTGGGTCGGCGTCGTGGCGCTTCTGTTTTATGCGGCGCGCAAGAAGAACGCCCATTCCGAACAGGGGGCGGGCAAGCTGATCCTATGGGGCGGCGCCGTGATGCCCTGCATCGTTCTTGGCGCGCTGTTATCCTACGCCATGTGGCTGATGCCCAATGTCCGTCCGTTTTTCTCGGGAGGCGGTGAGGGGCTGCAACAGATCGATGTCACGGGCGAGCAGTACTGGTGGCGGGTCCGTTATCTCGATCCGGACGGCTCTGTCGCCTTCGAGACCGCCAACGAGATCCGCATGCCGGTCGGCGAGCGGGTGGCGTTTCAGCTGACCTCGCCCGATGTCATCCATTCGTTCTGGATCCCGGTGCTCGGCGGCAAGATGGACATGATCCCTGGTCGTCGCAACGTGCTGACGCTGGAGGGTGACAAGCCCGGCTCCTATCGCGGTGTCTGCGCCGAATTCTGCGGCACCTCGCATGCGCTGATGGGCTTTACCGTGGAGGTGATGGAAAAGCCGGCCTATGACGCCTGGCTCGCCTCCCGCCGCAGCGCTTCCGGTGGCGGCGATGCCGAGGGACTGGCGCTGTTTCTGAAACACGGCTGTTCCGCCTGCCATGCGATTTCCGGCACCGAGGCGCGCGGCGTCATCGGCCCGGATCTGACTGCATTCGGCGAACGCGGTTCGGTCGGGGCCGGAACGCTTGGCAATTCGACCGCCGATATCGCCCGCTTCCTGCGCGATCCCGCCGGCATCAAGCCCGGCGTGCGGATGCCGCATTACAACATGTTGCCTGAAGCCGAAACCGATCGCATTGCACAGTATCTGAAGGGGCTTCGATGAGCGTTGAACTCGGAAATTTCTCGCCCGAGGAGCGCGCCGCCCAGGAAAAGAGGCTGCGCGATACCTGGGAAACGCCAAAGGGCTGGCGCTACTGGACCTCGGTCAACAACAGCGAGATCGGGCTTTGGTATGGCGTCACGGCATTCGTCTTCATGCTGTTTGCCGGCGTTCTCGGGCTGCTGATCCGGCTGCAGCTCGTCGTTCCCAACAATGATTTCATGTCGGCCGAGCTGTTCAACCAGGTCTTCACCCTGCACGGCACGGTCATGATGTTCCTGTTCGCGGTGCCGATCTTCGAGGCGATCGCGATCTTTCTTCTGCCCTCCATGCTCGGCGCGCGCGAACTGCCGTTCCCGCGGCTCTCGGCTTTCGGCTACTGGAGCTTTCTGCTCGGCGGCATCTTTGTCTGCGGCTCGATCTTCTTCAACGCGGCACCCAATGCCGGCTGGTTCATGTATCCGCCGCTCGCCACCGACAAGGAATATGCCGGCATCGGCGCCGACATCTGGCTGCTCGGCCTCTCCTTCATCGAGGTGGCATCGATTGCGGCAGCGGTCGAGATCATCGTCGGCATCATGAAATGCCGCGCCCCCGGCATGCGCATCAACATGATGCCGATGTTTGCCTGGTATCTGCTGATCGTCGCGGGCATGATCCTGTTTGCCTTCCCGCCGCTGATTGCCGGCGACATCCTGTTCGAGATGGAACGGATGTTCAACTGGCCGTTCTTTGATCCATCCCGCGGCGGCGATCCCTTGCTCTGGCAGCATCTGTTCTGGATCTTCGGGCACCCGGAAGTCTACATCGTCTTCCTGCCGGCCATCGCCTTGATGGCAATGATCGTGCCGACGTTTTCGCAGCGCCCGATCGTCGGCTATTCCTGGATCGTGCTGGCCGCCGTCGGCACCGGTTTCCTGAGTTTCGGGCTGTGGGTCCACCACATGTTCGCGACCGGCCTGCCGCAGATTTCGCTCGCCTTCTTCTCGGCGGCATCGGAAGCGGTGGCGATCCCGACCGGGGTGCAGATCTTCGTGTTCATCGCCACTATGCTTGCGGGACGGGTGATCTTTTCCGTGCCGATGCTGTTTGGGGCCGGCGGGCTGATCATCTTCGTGATCGGGGGGCTGACCGGCGTCATGGTGGCGCTCGTTCCGTTCGACTGGCAGGCGCATGACACCTATTTCATCGTGGCGCACCTGCATTACGTGCTGATCGGCGGCATGTTCTTCCCGATCGTCGCCGGCATCTACTATTACTTCCCCTTCGTGACCGGCAAGAAGCTGTCGGATACCTGGGGCAAGGTGTCGTTCTGGCTGATGTTTACGGGCTTCAACACCGCGTTCTTCCCGATGCATTTTTCCGGGCTGCGGGGCATGCCGCGACGCGTCTTTACCTACCCGGAAGAATTCGGCTGGGATATTTTCAACCTCGTCTCGACCATCGGCGCCTTCATCTTTGCGGCAGGCGTGGCAACCTTCGTGATCGATATCTTCCGCCCGAAACCCAAGCCTGCGGAACGCAATCTCAACCCGTGGAATTCCGGGACGCTGGAATGGACCAACGATCCGGACGAGAGCTGGGGCATGCGCTCCGTGCCGATCATCACCAGCCGCTATCCGCTGTGGGACCAGCCGAACCTGCAGGCCGATATCGAGGCGGGCCGCTTCTATCTGCCGGACGCGAAATCCGGCCGGCGCGAGACGCTGGTCACGTCGGTGCTCGATGCAAAGCCGCTGCAGTGCCTGCGCGTCGGCGGCGTGTCCTATGTCACCATCATCGCGGCGCTGGCGCTTGGCGGCGTGTTTATCGCGCTCACTTTCCACTGGTGGATCCCCACCATCATCTGCGCCATCATCACCTTTGTCGCCATCATCTACTGGCTGTGGACGGGCACGGCGCAGATCCCGGATACGGCTGAGACGGATGTCGGGCTGGGCCTCAGCCTGCCGGTCTATGTTTCAGGCCCCGCGTCCGTCGGATGGTGGGCGATGTTCATCACCATGGTTGGGGACGGTACCGCCTTTGCCAGCCTGATCTTCGGCTATTTCTTCTACTGGACGGTGCATGACGATTATACCGGCGTCAGTGCCGGGCCGGGTGTGTTCTGGCCGATGGTGGCGCTGGTGCTCTATCTTGTCGCCTGGGGCCTGACGATGCTGGCCCGGCAGCTGAACGAAAAGGGCCCGGTCGGTTGCCGCTTGGCCCTCGTTGCAGCCGCAGCCGTTACCATCGCCGCCTCGCTTGCCGGTCTCGCCGGTCCATATCTTACCGGCATGGACCCGACCTCCAACGTCTATCCGGCCACCGTCTGGGTGATTGCCCTCTGGACCGTCATCCACGGCGTGGTCGGCGTCGTGATGCAGCTCTATTGCCTTGCCCGCAGCCTCACCGGCAACATGACAGGCGAATACGATCAGGATATCCGCAACGTCACGCTCTACTGGCATTTCATGGCGTTTACCGCCGTCGTCACGTTCGGCGTGCTCGGTCTCTTTCCGCTGGTGGCATCATGAAGAGCGTCATCCCCCGCGAGGTCGAAACTCTCTGGACCCTTTTTACGGCGCCCGTGGTCTGGGCGCTGCATTTCATCATCTGCTATGCGACGGTCGCGGTTTTCTGCGCCAAGCGTCTGCCGGCGTCGTTCAGCTTCGACACGGTCCGGATCGTGCTTGTCGTCGTGACACTCGCCGCGCTCGCGATGATCGTGCTTTCTGCCTATCTCGCCTGGCGCCAGTGGGGGTTCGGTGCCAAGGACGCGCCGCATGACGAACCGACGCGCTCGTCGCGCACGCTGTTCCAAGGGTTTGCAACGCTGCTGCTGTCGGGCCTGAGCTTCGTGTCGGTCGTCTATGCGGCCATTCCGCTGATCTTCATTGCGGAGTGCCAGCCATGAAACGCCTTGCGCTGATCGCGGGGGCGCTGGTCCTAGGTCTGCTCTGGTTCGGCATCATGCCGTTTTCCGATCGCGGCTCGTTCTCGGTGCATATGGTCGCCCATATGGGTGTCGTTGCCATCGCGTCGCCGCTGATCGCGTTTGGCATGTCCGGAAGCCGCTTCGATTTCACGGCCGGTCATCTCTGGCTCACACCGATGCTCGCCTCGGTGCTGGAACTGTTTGCCGTCTGGGGCTGGCATATTCCGGCCATGCGCGAGCTATCGGAAGGGTCGGTCCCGTTCGCCGCTCTCGAGCAGATGGTATTTCTCACGGCCGGGCTGACGCTGTGGCTCTCCTGTCTCGGCGGTGCGGCATCGGGACGCGAGGCGCGTCGACTTGCCGGCACGTTCGGCCTCTTGTTTACCTCGATGCATATGACGCTGCTCGGCGCGCTCCTGTCGCTTTCGCCGCGGCCGCTATACGGGGCGGGCGAGGTGAGCTGTTTCGGCATTTCGCTGACGGCACTCGCCGATCAGCAGACAGGCGGTGTGGTGATGCTGCTGGTTGGTGCTATCGTCTATCTTGCAGGCGGCGTGGCGCTGCTCGCCGGCATGCTGAGGCATGATCCGGCTCCTGAGCTTGAGGGGAACGCATGATGACGATCCGCTGGAAGCATCTGATCATTCTTGCCATCCTTGCGCCGATCCTCGGCCTCGGCGTCGCGTGGTCGGGCCTGATCAGCGTGCGCGCCTCGACCGGACACTGGGCGGCGACCGACTGGTTCCTGCATTGGGTAATGCGCAATTCGGTCAGCACTGCCTCAATGTCCGTCGATCCGCCACCGCTCGACAATCCGGCCCTGGTGCCTGCGGGCGCCGGTCATTTCGAAAGCGGATGCGCTACCTGTCACGGGTCGCCGGCGCAGGGCCGTTCCGATGCCGTGCTGTCGATGCTGCCACCGCCACCGGATCTCAAGGAAGTCGTGCCGACCTGGACCGACGCACAGCTGTTCGAGATCGTCAAGCATGGTGTTCGCTTTACCGGCATGCCGGCCTGGCCGGTGCAGACACGCGACGACGAAGTCTGGGCGATGGTGGCGTTCTTGCGCAAACTGCCCGAGATGGACGGCAAGGCCTATATCGCCGCGTCCGGGCTGCACGGCATGGGAACCGCCGGCGAAGTATCGCCGCTGCCGATCACCTGCGAAAGCTGTCATGCGGAGGCAAAACTCAACGACGGCAGCATAATTCCGCGCCTCGCAGGACAGTCGGAGACCTATCTGCTGGAAAGCCTGAAGGCCTACCACGACAACAGGCGGCCGAGCGGTATCATGGGTGTCGCGGTCGGGACGCTCCCGGAGGAAAGCCTGCCGGAATTGGCGCGCTACTATGCCAGCCAGCAAAGCCCGAAACGCGACATGCCGCCGAAGGATCAGGCACTTGTGGAAAGAGGGCGGCAGCTTGCCGAGAAGGGACGGTCTGCGGACAAGATCCCCGTCTGTCTCAGCTGTCATGACAAGGGGGGTGCGAACCCTGCCTATCCGAAACTTTCGGGGCAGAATGCCGCCTATCTGAAGCAGCAGCTCGATCTGTTTCGAGGCGCCGTTCGTGGCGGCACGTCATCGAGCCATCTGATGGTGAATGCCGCAAAATATCTTCAGGACGACGATATCGATGCTCTCTCGGCGTTCTTCAGCCAGCGCTGACGCCAGAAAGAGATCGGCCGGGCGCAACGTGTGTTGCGTCCGGCCGGTTTTGTTTTAGGCGCGCAGGTCGAAACGATCTGCGTTCATCACCTTCACCCATGCGGCCACGAAATCCTTGACGAACTTCGTCTTGGCATCGGCCTGGGCATAGATTTCGGCAATCGCGCGCAGCTGCGAATGCGAGCCGAAGATCAGGTCGGCGCGGGTGGCAGTCCACTTCTGCGCGCTGGTGCTGCGGTCGCGACCTTCATAGACGCCACGCTCGCCGGCAACAGGTGCCCAGACGGTGCCCATGTCGAGGAGGTTGACGAAGAAGTCGTTCGTCAGCGTCTCCTTGGCAGTCGTGAACACGCCATGCTCAGGGGTGCCAACGTTCAGAACACGAAGGCCGCCGACCAGAACGGTCATTTCCGGTGCCGTCAGGGTCAGAAGCTGGGCACGGTCGACCAGTGCTTCTTCCGCCTGCATGAACTGCGTGCGCTTTTCGTTCACGTAGTTGCGGAAACCGTCGATGCGCGGCTCGAGTGCTGCAAACGACAGGGCGTCGGTCTGCGCCTCGGAGGCATCCATCCGGCCGGGCGAGAAGGGCACGACGACATCGTGACCAGCAGCCTTCGCCGCCTTTTCAACGCCGGCAGCGCCAGCCAGCACGATCAGATCGGCAAGCGAGACCTTCTTTGCACCGGCATGGGCCGTGTTGAAGGCGGTCTGGATGTCTTCCAGCTGACGGAGAACTTTGGCAAGCTGTTCCGGCTGGTTGACTTCCCAGTCCTTCTGCGGGCTCAGACGGATGCGGGCACCGTTGGCACCGCCGCGCTTGTCGGAACCGCGGAAGCTGGACGCCGAAGCCCAGGCGGTGGACACCAGTTCCTGAACCGAAAGGCCGGTTGCCAGAACCTTTTCCTTGAGGTTGGCGATGTCAGCATCGTCGATCAGCGGATGATCGACCGGCGGAATGACGTCCTGCCAGATCAGGTCTTCGGCTGGCACTTCCGGGCCGAGGTAGCGAACCTTCGGGCCCATGTCGCGGTGCGTCAGCTTGAACCAGGCGCGGGCAAACGCGTCGGCAAATTCAGCCGGGTTTTCGAGGAAGCGGCGCGAGATCGGCTCGTAGATCGGGTCGAAACGCAGCGCCAGGTCGGAGGTGAGCATGGTCGGGACATGCTTGCGGCCGGGGATATGCGCGTCGGGTACCGAAGCTTCGGCGTTCTTTGCCTGCCACTGATGGGCGCCGCCCGGGCTCTTCGTCAGTTCCCATTCGAAGCCGAACAGGTTTTCGAAGAAGTAGTTGCTCCACTGGGTCGGCGTCTGCGACCAGGTGACTTCGAGACCGCTGCCGATCGTGTCGGCGCCCATGCCGGTGCCGTGCTTGCTCGCCCAGCCGAGGCCCTGGGATTCCAGCTCGCCGCCTTCCGGGTCGGTTCCGACCAGCGACGGATCACCGGCGCCATGGGTCTTGCCGAACGTGTGGCCGCCGGCGACCAGCGCAACGGTTTCCTCGTCGTTCATCGCCATGCGGGCAAACGTGCTTCTGATGTCGCGGGCCGAGGCCAGCGGGTCCGGGTTGCCGTTCGGGCCTTCCGGGTTGACGTAGATGAGGCCCATCTGCACGGCGCCGAGTGGTTCGGCCAGCTCGCGCTCGCCGCTATAGCGCTCGTCGCCCAGCCAGCTACCTTCGGGACCCCAATACAGCTCTTCCGGCTCCCAGACGTCGGGACGGCCGCCGGCGAAACCGAAGGTCTTGAAGCCCATTGATTCCAGCGCAACGTTGCCGGTCAGGATCATCAGGTCGGCCCAGGAGATCTTGTTTCCGTATTTCTGCTTGATCGGCCACAGAAGGCGGCGAGCCTTGTCGAGGTTGACGTTATCTGGCCAGCTGTTGAGCGGTGCGAAACGCTGCTGGCCCATGCCGGCGCCGCCGCGGCCGTCGGTGATGCGGTAGGTGCCGGCGCTGTGCCAGGCCATGCGGATGAAAAGACCGCCGTAATGACCGAAATCGGCCGGCCACCAGTCCTTGCTATCGGTCATCAGCGCATGAAGGTCCTGCTTCACGGCGTCGAGATCGAGCGTCTTGAATTCTTCGGCATAATCAAACGACTTGCCCAGCGGGTTGGCCAGTGCCGTGTGGGTATGCAGAATCTGAACGTTTAGCTGGCTTGGCCACCAGTCGCGGTTCGAGCGACCGCGCGGCGTATTGCCCTGGGGGTTCTGGCCATGTGCAACGGGACACTTGCCCGCAGTGTCAGTTTTCGTGTCCATGACATTCTCCTTAGATTGTCTGTGTGCATTGCATGAAAAGGGGAGGATTGTGTGTCTCAACCCGTTGCCGAGAGTTCTACAGGAACATTTCGATAAATTTAAGTTGGATTTCCTGATGGTTGCGATAATTTCACCTTATGACCAATTTCACTCTCAAGCAGCTCCGCTATTTCGAAGCTTTGGCGCGCGAGGCGAGTTTCCGCAAGGCGGCGGAAGCCTGCGCGATCTCTCAACCTGCGCTGTCGATGCAGATCAAGGAACTTGAGGATCAGGTGGGCCGGGCCCTGTTCGATCGGGGCACGCGCGACGTCCGGCTGACCGCGTTCGGCGAGCTTTTTGCTCTGAGGGCCCGCGACATCGTGCGGGCTGCCGACGAACTCGCGGATCTCTCCCGTGCCTCGCGGGACCGCTTTCTATCGCGGCTTCGCATCGGCGTCATTCCGACCGTGGCACCCTATCTGCTGCCGTCTGTTATCAACGAGCTCAACCGCGCCTTCGATGGTATCCGGGTCGAGATCCGCGAGACGCAGACGACCAGGCTGGTTCAGGAAGTGATGCAGGGCGGGCTCGATGTGGCGATCGTCGCGCTGCCGGTGTCCGAACCGTCGCTGACGGAGCTTAAACTGTTCGACGAGGAATTCGTGCTGGTGCGGAGCCGGGAGGATGGGGCAAAGCCGGTACCCGAGCCGGATGCGCTGAAGGAAATGCGGCTTCTTCTTCTCGAAGAGGGGCATTGTTTTCGCGATCAGGCGCTGTCTTTCTGCGGCATCGGGTCGAACCGCCCGCGCGAGATCCTGTCGCGGGAAATCATGGAGGGAAGCTCGCTGTCGACGCTGGTGCAGATGGTCGGTGCCGGCATCGGCGTCACGCTTATTCCGGAAATGGCGGTGCCGGTCGAGACCCGCTCGGCGCGGGTCTCCATTTCGCGGTTCGATTCACCGCCACCGGCCCGCAGCATCGGCATGATCTGGCGCAATTCGACGCCGCTTGCCAAGCAGTTGCTGCAGGTGGCCGACGTGGTTCTCGGTGCCGCCGCCATCATGCGGCAGCAGACGGCCTATACGAGGCCGTCGTCCGATGCGCTTGAGATCGACGACGTAGGCGCTGCGTCGTCGTCGATTTCGTAGGCATGGATATAGTCGATGACCATCTTGGCTCCGCCGGACAGATCGCCCGGCTTCCCGGCCGCGCCGCCGACGGCCAGATTGACCAGAAGGTACATCGGGTCATGCATGTCTGACGGTGTCTCGGCGCTGGCAATCGCCACGTCGTCGAAATACCAGACGATTTCCTCTTCGGTCCACAGCATGCCGTAGGTGTGGAAGCCTTCGGTGCTGGGAACGCTGATCGCAGACGTCTGCGTGGTCTGCTTGCCGGTCTCATTGGAATGCGCGGAAACATGAACCGTGTTCGGGTCCTGGCCGCGCATTTCCACCACGTCTATTTCCGGTGGCCACGATCCGTCTTCCGGCAGCAGCCAGAAGGCTGGCCATGTCGCCTGGTCGGTCGGCATGTCGGCGCGCATTTCGAAATAGCCGTAGGTCTGCGAGAATGTCGAATAGGTGTTCAACATTCCAGACACGTAGTCGTAGCCGTTGACCGCGTCCGAGATCGCATCCGGCGTATTCTTGGCGGTGATCGTCAGCGCGCCGTTTGAGACCGAGAACGGGCTGTAGCCGGCGGTCGGCGCATAAAGCGGGTTCACGTACCATTGGCTTTCGCCATTCGTCGGCAGGGAACTGCCCTGGTCCGGCGCCCAGTGGAAGTTTGCGTCCCACGTGCCGCTCGTGCCGTTATTCAGGGAAAGCGCGTTGAACTCGTCGCCGAATGTCTTCGTCAGGACCGAGCGGTCGAGGCTGAGCGCAAACTGGTCGGCAGACAGGTCATCGGCTGTCGTGCCCGCAAACACGAGGCTGTCGCCGTCCCCGAGGTCAAGCCGCAGATTGGCGCCTTCCTGGGTCAGGCTGTTGCCCACCTGTTCGAAGGAGGTGAAGCTGTAGCCATCGAGGCGGATCTTGTCGTCGGCACTGAAATCGGTGATCAGGTCGCTGCCATTGCCCTTGGCGACGATAAATGTGTCGGCCCCGCCGCCACCGGTCAGCACATCGTTTCCGTCGCCGCCATCGAAGGTCTGGCGCGAGGACGAGCCCGAGATGATGTTGTCAAGATCGTTTCCGAAGGCGAAGCGGTTGTCACCGGTGACGCGCAGGTTTTCGATATTGTCCGGCAGCGTGTAGCTCATCCAGGTATCGACCGTATCGATGCCCTGGCCTGCCGCTTCAGCGGCCCGGTTGATGCTGGAATAGAGGTAATAGACGTCGTCGCCGGCGCCGCCGCTCATGGTCACGTTGACGGCGCTGTCGCCGTACATGGAGTCATTGGCCGCTGTGCCTGATAGTGCGGTGCCGGCACCCGTCGCCGAAATCCAGGCTTTGGATGTGCCGCTGTAATACAAGGTTTCGCCAAGGGCGTTCAAAACGGTTTTGGTCATCAAAGTGTCTCCTGTTTGAAAAACGTTGACCTTTGGTCTTCTCCTCCGTTTCGTTAGAGCTCCCTGTTTCAGGCTACCGCGTCGATGCTGCACCGCACAGCGCGAACCGCTGGAGGGCTGAACAAGCTGTTCCCATTTCTGGACGCGACTGTTCGTGCCGTCCTTTTTTGCGACAGAAGCGTGCGGGTATGGGGCAGGTGTGCCAGATCTGGCTGTGGACAGTCGCGGTTACGGGCGGTCCAGTTCAGGTCCCAGCTGCGCGGTCAGCCATGTCTTGAATGTCAGCATGGACGGGCTGGAATGGATATGGGGCGTACTGAACCAGTAGCCGAAATCGCTCCGGTAACCGAGGCCGGCCGGATTGATGAGCCTGCCGGTAGCAATCTCGTCGAGGATCAGGCCGCGCGGGATCAGGGCCATGCCCTGGCCTGCAAGTGCGGCGCGGATCACCATCGTGTAATAGCCGAAGCGGGTAATGTGGCGGACGGTGGCGCCGTCACGGTTGTGATGGGCGGCAAAATTCTGCCAGTGAAACGGCGTCTGGGGATGTTCGAGCATCACGTGTTCGGCAAGGTCGTCGATGTCACAAGGCGTTCCGGCCTTGGCGAAATAGTTCGGTGCGCTCACCAGAAGCACGTCTTGACCGAAGAGATAGGTGCTGTTGTCTCGGTGTTGTGGCGTCGCCGCAAACTCGAAAATGCCGTCCGGGACTTCAGACTGCGATGGCGAGATGAAGGTCGTGAACTGCACCTCGATGTCAGGATGCTGTTCCGCAAACAGATGAAACTTCGGCAACAGCCAGCGATCGCCGAAAATCGGCAGGACCTGCAAGCGCAGCACGCCCGGGCCGGGCTTCAGCCGTGCGACCAGCAGGGCCGCATCCTCCATGGCCTTCAGGGCCGTGCGCGCGTGGTCGATATAGATGCGGCCGGCCTCGGTTGCCACCATGCCGCGCGGCGTGCGCAGGAAGGCGGGGCTGCCGATCAGTTCCTCAAGTGCCAGCAGCTGCTTGCTCACAGCACTCTGGGAGAGCGCCGTCGTTTCCGCGGCAGCACTGGTCGATCCGCGTTCGGCCACCGCCAGCAGAACCTGAAGCGATGCGGTGGACGGCAGGCGCCTGCGACGTTGCTCCATCAGGGTCTCGCTGTTTTGTCGGGATGCGTTCGATCCATTATCGCCAGCGCGTCGTTTTGCGCTAGTCGTTTTTGTCATAGGGCCAAGGAAATAAGTTCGCTTGCCCATTCGTGGTGCACATGGGATCCCTGCCCATTATCTGAACAGAGGGGTTTGCTCATGTCGGCATCCGCACAGCTCTGGGGTGGACGTTTCAAGTCCGGTCCTTCCGAAGCTCTGGCCAATCTTTCACGGGCACCTGCCTCCTATTTCCGTCTCTATCGCGAAGACATCGCCGGCTCCCGGGCGCATGCGTCCGAGCTGAAGCGCGCCGGCGTGCTGGATGCCGCGGAATTTTCAGCTATCCGCTCGGCGCTCGACACGATCGAGGCCGATGTCTCGGCAGGCCGCGAAACGCCTGTTGCCGGCGACGAGGATGTGCATACTTTCCTGGAACGGCTGCTGATGGCCCGTCTCGGCGCTCTCGGCGGCAAGCTGCGCGCCGGTCGGTCGCGCAACGACCAGACCGCCAACAACACCCGTCTCTATCTCCGTCGCATGGCACGTGAGCTCTCCGCCGGCCTGATCGACGTCGAGGACGCGATCCGCGAGCAGGCGGCAAAGCATGTCGACACCGTCATGCCCGGTTTCACCCATCTGCAGCCGGCGCAACCCGTCGTGCTTGGTCATCACATGATGGCGCATGCGCAGTCGCTGCTGCGCGATCTCGAACGCTTTGGCGATTTCGACCGCCGCTTCGACCGGTCGCCGCTTGGTGCGGCAGCGCTTGCCGGTTCCGGCATCGTCAACCGGCCGGATCTCTCGGCACTTGAGCTCGGGTACTCGGCAGCTGCCGAGAACTCGATCGACTCGGTCGCGTCGCGCGATATCGTCGCCGAATTCCTGTTCATCGCTTCGCTGATCGGCGTCAACCTGTCGCGTCTGGCTGAGGAAATCTGCATCTGGAGCTCCAAGCAGTTCTCCTGGGTGCGCCTGCATGACAGCTATTCCACGGGCTCGTCGATCATGCCGCAGAAGAAGAACCCCGATATCGCAGAGCTGACGCGCGGCATGTCCGGCACGCTGATCGGCAATGTCACCGGCTTCCTTGCCACGATGAAGGCAATGCCGCTCGCCTATAACCGCGATCTTGCCGAGGACAAGAAGGTCTTGTTCGAGACGATCGATACGCTGCAGCTGATCCTTCCCGCCTTTGCCGGCATGGTCGCGACGCTGGAGTTCGACGTCGAGAAGCTGCGGGCAGAAGCGCCGCGCGGCTTTACGCTGGCAACGGAAGTGGCCGACTGGCTGGTCAGCCAGAACGTTACCTTTGCCGAAGCCCACGAAATTACCGGCGCTGTGGTGCGCTACTGCGAAGAGCGCGGCCATGATCTTGAAGGGCTCACCGCCGAAGATCTGCCGAAGATCGATCCGCGTCTCGGCCCTGGCCTGCTTGAGGCGATCACGCTCGAACATGCGCTTGCCAGCCGCACCGGTTACGGCTGCACGGCACCCGCTGCGGTGCGCGACCAGATCGGCCGGTTCGAGGTAGCGATCGACGCCCGCCGTCAGTTCGCACTGGAAGAGATCGGCGCAAAGACGGCTGTTGCCGCAAACTCTGCGGAGGCTGGCAAACGATGAGCGCATCCACAACCGTTGCTGTAGACGACAGCGCAAAATACGAGGTCGCCCATCTGAAGCTGGTGCCGAAGCGGCATATCGGTCGCAATGTGGCCGCCGGCATCGTCATCCTGCTGATGGCAGCGCTTATCCGCGCCTTCAGCGTCGGCCAGATCGAATGGTCTTATGTGCGCGACTTCCTGTTTGCGCCCGTCATCCTGCAGGGTCTCGTCAACACGCTGGTCATGACGGTTGCTGCCATGGCGATCGGCATCGTGCTCGGCGTCGTCATCGCCATCATGCGGATCTCGGGCAACCCGGTTCTGTCGTGGATCGCGATCGGCTATCTGTGGATCTTCCGCGGCGCGCCGGCTCTGCTGCAGCTGATGCTGTGGTTCAATCTGGCGCTGATCTTTCCGACACTCGGCATTCCCGGCCTGTTCGAATTCCGCACCGTCGATATCATGACGCCGTTTGTCGCGGCCATGCTTGGTCTCGGTATCCAGCAGGGCGCCTATACGTCGGAAGTGGTGCGCAGCGGTCTTCTGTCGGTCGATAGCGGCCAGTACGAAGCGGCCCGCACGATCGGCATGACGCAGATGAAGATGCTGCGCCGCATCGTTCTGCCGCAGGCCATGCGCGTCATGGTTCCGCCTGTCGGCAACGAGGTGATCGGCATGGTCAAGCTCACCTCGCTTGCCAGCGTCATCCAGTTTTCCGAAATCCTGCACAATGCGCAGGTCATCTACTACGCCAACACCCGCGTTCTCGAACTGCTGCTGGTGGCAAGCTTCTGGTATCTCGTCGTGGTGTCCGTTCTGTCCGTCATCCAGCAGCGCATCGAGCGCTATTATGGCCGCGGATCGAAATCTATCAGAGCATCGATGTGAGGTTGGACATGACGAAAGATATTCTGGTCAAGGCAATCGACGTCACCAAGAGCTTCGATGCGTTCAAGGCGCTCGACAAGGTGAGCCTCGAAGTCCGGCGCGGCGAAGTCGCCTGCATCGTCGGCCCCTCCGGCTCCGGCAAGAGCACGTTCCTGCGCTGCATCAACCTTCTGGAGCGGATGGACGAAGGTGCGATCTGGGTCAATGACGAGCTGATGGGCTATCGCCGCGAAGGCGACAACCTGCATGAGCTGGCGGACAAGGAAATTTCCCGCCAGCGTCGCCGCATCGGCATGGTGTTCCAGCGTTTCAACCTGTTTCCGCATCTGACGGCCGTCGAAAACGTCATGGAAGGACCGATCCAGGTTCTCGGCCAGCCGGCCGCCAAGGCGCGCGAAGATGCGCTTGCGCTTCTCGCCCGCGTCGGCCTGTCCGACAAGGCGAACCATTACCCTTCAGAACTCTCCGGTGGCCAGCAGCAGCGCGTCGCGATCGCCCGTGCCATGGGCATGCAGCCCGACCTCATCCTGTTCGACGAGCCGACGTCGGCGCTCGATCCGGAACTCGTGTCTGAAGTGCTCGATGTGATGAAGGATCTGGCAGCGTCCGGCATGACCATGATCGTCGTCACCCATGAAATGGGGTTTGCACGCAACGTTGCCAACACCGTCACGTTCATGGAAGCGGGCAAGGTCGTGGAAACGGGACCCGCTTCGGAAGTTTTGTCGGCGCCGAAAAGCGCGCGCACCGCGGAATTCATCCGGGCGGTCCATAACTGACCGCCTTCACGTTCAACCAGTCGACAAAAAACAAGAGAACAGGGGATATCATGACTAAGACATTCGCAATCGTCGCCCTCGCAGCCGTTGCTGCCGCCAGCTCGGTTTCAGCTCAGGCCCTGCCGGAGCGTATCAAGACCGCTGGCAAGATCGTCGTTGCCAACACGCCGAACTATCCGCCGATGGAATACAAGGACCCGGCCACCAACACGCTGATGGGCCTCGATATCGATCTTGGCCTCGCGCTTGCCAAGCAGCTCGGCGTGACCGTCGAATGGTCGGATATCGGCTTTGAACAGATGGTGCCGTCGGTTGCCACCGGCCGCGTCGACATCATCCATTCGGGCATGAGCGACCTGCCGAAGCGCCGCGATGCTCTCGATTTCGTTGACTACATGAAGTCCGGCGCCCAGTTCTATACGACGGCGGCCCGCAAGGATGAACTGAAGTCCGAAACCGATCTCTGCGGCAAGAATGTCGGCATGAGCCGCCGCACGTCCTTCCCGGACGAAACGGCGAAGTGGAGCGCTGCCAACTGCGAAGCCAAGGGCCTGCCGGCCGTCAAGGTCGTCGGCACCGAAGGTTCGGCCGATGCCCGCACCCAGCTGAAGCAGGGCCGCGTCGATGCCGCCGTGCAGGGTTCGGAAACCGTTCCCTACCTGATGACGCTTGAGAAGGGTGCGTATGTTTCGATCGGCGCGCCGTTCACTGCCATCTACCAGGGCATCGGTTTCTCCAAGAAAGATACCGAACTGCGCGACGCCTATATCGGCGCGATGAAGGCCCTGATGGCCAGCGGCGAATACAAGACGATCCTTGCCAAGTGGAACCTAGAATCGGCTGCCCTCGACGGCATCTACGTCAACAGCGAAGCCCAGAAGTAATCTTTCACGTGTCGCAGAACGGGTGCCTCCGGCCTGATCTCCTTCAGGCCGGACGGTCGGCGGACCAGTCCGTTTTGCATCGGAAGCCGGGCTATCTGTTCAGCGGTGGCCCGGCTTTGCATTCTTCCCGACCGGAGGTTTTATAATGCCCTTCGACCTTTCTCCCCGTCCGCTCAATCCGGCGCCTGTCACACCCGCCATGGTTTGGCCTAACGGCGCGAAAAGCGCCGTCTTCATCGGCTTCGACGTGGACGCGGAAACCGCCTGGATCGGCAACAATCCTTCCAATGTCGACCGCATGGTTACGACGTCGCATGGCGGCTACGATGCCCGCGTCGGCATTTCGAAAATCGTGTCGCTGATGGAGGAGCTGTCGCTGCCGGCGACCTTCTTCATTCCCGGCTGGACGGCATTGGCGCATCCCGCCCAGTGCGAAGCGATCCTGAAAGCTGGCCACGAGATCGGCCATCACGGCTATCTCCATAAGCTGCCCGACCGCGACAAGCTGGATGAGGCTTTCGAGGAAATCGATCGCGGCTATGAGGCGTTGCAGCAGGTGCTAGGCGTGCGGCCGATCGGCTACCGCGCACCATCGGGTGAGAATTTCCCGGAACTGCTCGCCTATCTCTCGAAATCCGGCATGCGCTATTCCAGCTCCTTCCGCGACGATATCCTGCCTTACAGGCATGCGGATCATGGCGGCGAGCGGGGTCTGATCGAGATCCCGGTCAACTTCGCCTTCGACGACTGGAATTTCGGCATGACGAGCCGCACCAGTTCACGGCCGATCTTCGGACGCGACGCGGTGCTGCAGATGTGGATTGACGAGTTCGAGGCGACCCATGCCTGGGGCGGCGTCACGACGCTGGTCCTGCATCCGCAGGTTTCGGGACGGCCGATGCGCTGGCATCTGCTGCGCGATTTCCTGATCCATGTGCAAAGCAGAACCGATGTCTGGATTGCCACGGGCGCCGAGATATCGGACCATTTCGACGCGCTGGAAGCGGCGCGCGCAGAGCTTTAAGAAAGACCTGGAGAGATCGACATGACGTTCGACACGAAAAAGCTGGAAGAGCTTCGAGCAAAATACGGCGAAGGCCACGGCGGCAGCATCCATGATCCGGAATTTCGCGCTGTTGCCGACCGGATCTTTTCCGCAAGCGGCACGCGCTCAGCCCCCTATGCCGGCGTGCCGACGCTTCTCGATGCTCCGCTCGTCCACATCGATGCGGACAATCCGGATTTCGGCGATCTTCAGGTGGCGCTGATCGGCGTACCGATGGATCTCGGCGTCACCAACCGTCCGGGCTCCCGCTTCGGGCCGCGGGCGCTGCGCACGATCGAGCGCGTCGGTCCCTATAACCATGTCCTGAAGACTGCGCCGACCTTCGAGATGAAGGTGGCCGATATCGGCGACGTGCCGTTCCGCAGCCGTTACCGGCTGGAAATGAGCCATGACGATATCGAGGCGCATTTCAACAAGGTCGTCGATGCGGGCGTGATCCCCTTGTCGGTCGGCGGCGACCATTCGATCACGCATCCGATCCTCAAGGCGGTAGGGCGCGACCGGCCGGTCGGAATGATCCATATCGATGCCCATTGCGATACGGGCGGCGCCTACGATCTCACCAAGTTCCACCATGGCGGCCCGTTCCGCAACGCGGTTCTCGACGGCGTGCTCGACCCGACACGGGTCATCCAGATCGGCATTCGCGGTGCGGCGGAGTATCTCTGGGAGTTCTCCTTCGAAAGCGGGATGACCGTCATTCATGCCGAAGAGATCGGCAAGATGGGCATCGACGCCGTCATCGCCAAGGCGCGCGAGATTGTCGGCGATGGCCCGACCTATCTGTCCTTCGATATCGACAGCCTCGATCCGGCCTATGCGCCCGGCACCGGCACGCCTGAAATCGGCGGGCTCACCAGCCGTCAGGCGCTCGATATCCTGCACGGGCTAAAGGGTCTGAATTTCGTCGGCGGCGACGTCGTCGAAGTGGCGCCGCAATACGATACGACCACCAACACGGCGCATGCGGGCGCCCAGATGCTGTTCGAAATCCTCAGCCTGATCCGTTTCAGCCCGGCACTGAAGGGCTGAGCATCAAGCTTTCTGACAGTAATGCGCCGTCGGTGCATTGCTGTCAGGCTCGGCTTCGCCTGGCTGCGGCGACACGATCGGCTTGAACAGGCTCCGGTCGGGCTTGAGGTCAAGAAGCGGCGTGCCGTCGAGGCAATCCATGCCGCGCACCAAAAGCACATTCCCCTCGACGCCTTCGAGAACCACGATCGACGTCCCGATCGGGTTCGGCCGGACAGGAGAGCGCAGAGAGAATGTGCCGTGCACCTTGCCGCTGCTGGCGGGGCTCTGCAGCACGAGATCGCGGCGCGCCTGATGCAGCCAGTAGAGGATTTCCAGCCTCTCGAATGTCTTGACGCCCTTCAGGGCCGCAACCCAGGGCTCGAATATCTCGATCCGGCAGATCGGTCCGGTATGGCTGCCCTGACGCGGCGTTTCGCTGCGTGCGGTCCAGGGGGTCGAAATGCGTCCAATGAAGATCAGCCCCGCATCGTTCGCCTCCGGCGGCGTCACCTGAACCTCGTTCTCGCGGATGCCGTTATCGTGCGCCATGTCGTTCTCCGATCAACTGGTCCTGCTCAACGTTTCGCGAAGCAACCAGATCTCCCCAGCATGGCTGAAATACCGCTGTTTCGCAAAATGTGAAACTGCGCGGAACAGTTTCCCGGTTTTCAGATTTCTTATTGCGAATAATTTGCAACTACGATCTTTATGTGCGAATGAATTGCAATTGCAACAACGAGAGCACGATCCACGATGGATATCCGATCCCGAATGAATTCCAGCGGCTGGCTCAAAAGCGGCGGTGACGCCTCGCTGATGGATGTTCATCGCTCGATCCCGGTGCGCGGACAGGGATCGAAACTTCGGCGGGCCTTCGCGTTCTTCGGTCCGGGTTATCTCGTCGCCGTCGGCTACATGGATCCGGGCAACTGGGCGACGTCGCTCGCCGGCGGTTCGCAGTTCGGTTACCTGCTCCTGTCGGTCGCACTCTTGTCGAACATCATGGCGATCGTGCTGCAATCGCTCTGCGCCCGGCTGGCGGTCGCTTCCGGCCGCGATCTGGCACAGGCCTGTCGCGACGCCTTCCCGCGTCCCGTCGCCTACATGCTCTGGCTGTTTGCCGAAATCGCCATCATCGCCACCGATATCGCCGAGGTGATCGGCACCGCGATCGGTCTCAACCTGATCTTCGGCATTCCGCTGGAAATCGGCGTTCTCATCACCGCGCTCGACGTCTTCCTCATCCTGTACCTGCAGAAGCTTGGCTTCCGGTTCCTGGAAGCCTTTGTCATCGGCTTGCTGGGCGTCATTACCGCTTGTTTCGCCATCCAGATCGCCATGGCCGATCCGAACTGGGGCGAGGTCATCCGCGGCTTTGCGCCGACCACCGAGATCGTCACCAACCCAAACATGCTCTATCTGGCCCTCGGTATTCTCGGCGCCACCGTCATGCCGCATAACCTCTATCTGCATTCCGGCATCGTCCAGACCCGCAATTACGGGGACAGCGTCGAGGAGAAGCGGGAGGCGATCAAGTTCGCGACGATCGACAGCACCGTCGCCTTGATGTTTGCGCTTCTGATCAACGCATCGATCCTCATTCTGGCGGCCGCCGCTTTTCATGCCAACGGCCATACGGCGGTGGCGGAACTCGGCGACGCGCACAATCTTCTCTCACCGGTTCTCGGCTATGCCATCGCGCCGACGCTGTTCGGCATCGCGCTCCTGTGCTGCGGCCTCAACTCGACGGTGACGGCGACGCTTGCCGGCCAGATCGTCATGGAAGGGTTCCTGCATATCCGGCTGGCAGCCTGGGTGCGCCGGTTGATCACCCGCGGCATCGCCATCATTCCGGCGGCAGCGGTCACCATACTCTATGGCGATGGCGGCACGGCGGAGCTTCTGATCCTGACGCAGGTCGTGCTCAGTCTGCAGCTCTCCTTCGCGGTCTTTCCGCTGGTGATGTTCACGTCCGACAAGCGCAAGATGGGCGTGTTCGTCGCACCTCTGTGGCTACGTGCCTTCGCCTGGCTGATCGCCATCGTCATCGGCGCCCTCAACATCAAGCTGCTGGTGGATTTCGTCCTGTAACCGGAAAAGTCATCGAGCCCAGAATGTGTTCGGCCGTGCGGGCAATCGTCTCGGCGGCCGCTCCCTTTTTCCAGGCAAGCGACAGATGCATGTCGTAGGCCTCGGGAAGCGCGATTGCCGCCATCCGCTCGTCCGGCTGCGGAATGGCCCAGAGCGGCAGAAGCGCGATATAGCCGTGATCGCTGACCAGATTTGCGATGACGGGAATGGAATCGATTTCGACGAAGGTCAGTGCCGCCCGTTCGTCCGGGGTCAGGATGTCCTCGGTCAGCGTTCCGAATTTCTGCCGCAACCCGCTTTTGAGGCTCGGCAGCGCGATCGGATGACGCAACAGCAATTGCCGCAGGTCGCCACGATGGTCAGCGATCACGTCCGCTGCTCCCACCATGGCAAGTCCGCTGCGTGAGATCACCCGGTGCTCGACGCCGGGCGGCATGTCGAGCGTGTCGACCAGCACGAGATCATACGTCCGGTCGGTGATACCAGACAGCAGCTCCTCGGCATTGGTGCTGGAGATATAGAGCGGCCGTCGCGGCATGTGCTTCGGCCAGTCGGCGGCGAGCTTTGCGAGGATCCGGGCAATTAGGCTTTCGCGTCCGAGCGGCGTCACCGAGCCGACGCGGGTCGTCGATGCGGCACGCCGGAAACGGTCGCCGGCATGGTCAGAAATTTTCAGCCAGATCGCTTCGAGCTCTTCTCCGAGAGCGATCACCCGTTGCCCGCTCGCATTGGGAACGGCGCCGGCGGCCGCCCGGTCGAGAAGGGGAAGGCCGAGATCGCGCTCCAGACTGCGGATCTGCCGCGTCAGCTGCGGCTGGCCGATGCCGATCTCCTGCGCCGCCCGCCTTATGCTGCCGCTGCGGCCGACCACGAGGAAACGCTGCAGCGCCAGAAGCGGTACGGAAAGCCGGGCTCCGTCTTCGGGCGAGCCGTCCTTGTCGCCGAGACCCGAGAGCTCGCCGACCAGCATGGCAGCTCGCTGCAGATCGCGACCGATCCTGACGCCCTCAAGCGTTGGCTGGATGCGGTTGCCGGATGTCGTCGTCAGCGGTGTGGCGATATGAAACTGCAGCCTTGCCAGCGCGGCAGAGACGCTGGAGACCGGTCGGTCCAGCACCTTCGCCGTTTCGCGGATGCCGCCCAAGGCGAGCACATGATGGGCGATCAGCAGCGAGGCAAGGTCCATGACGGCTTCCGGGTGAGCATATAAGAGGATGACAGCAATGATATCGTGCGTTCACGATATGGGATATCCCTCTGCCAATCAATTTCTCCTAGTCTGCCCCCAAGCGGTTCCGATCGAACGCGCGCCAAGGCTAAAGGGCTCAGGGCTGAAGGAGACAGGCCGATGTCGGATTTCGATCTTGTTCTGAAAGGCACGCTGGTCCTTGCCGACCGCATCGTTCCCGAAGGTTACGTGGCGGTCCGCGACGGTCTCATTGCCGCTGTTGGTCAGGGCCAGATGCCGTCTGCCCACGATAGCCACGATCTCGGCGCGTCGCTGATCCTTCCGGGTGCGATTGATGCGCAGGTGCATTCGCTTTCGCAGAAGAACCAAGAGGATTTCATCTGGTCGACCCGCTCGGCTGCTGCCGGTGGCGTCACCACCATTGTCGACATGCCCTATGACGAGGGCAATCTGGTCTGCTCGGCGGATGCCGTGCGAAGCAAGGCCGCTCATGCGGAAAGCCAAGCGCGGGTCGATTTCGCGCTTTATGGCACCGTCTATCCGCAGGAAGGCGCGGTGCGCATCCGCGAACAAGTGGATGCCGGTGTCGCGGCCTTCAAGTTCTCCACGTTCGGGACAGACCCGAAGCGCTTTCCGCGCATCTTCGCGCCGCTTATGGCCGAGTGCTTTGCTGCGATCGCGCCAACCGGCCTGACGGCCGGGGTCCACAACGAGAATGACGAATATGTCCGCTGGGCGATGGCTGAGGTGAAGACCTCCGGCATCACCGATTACCGTGCCCACGAAATGTCGCGTCCGCCGCTGACCGAGCTTCTGGCGATGACCGAAATCTACGAGATTGGCGCGGCCACCGGCTGTCCGGCGCATGTGGTGCATTGCTCGCTCGGTCGCGGCTACGAGATCGCCGCCGGATACCGCGCGCAGGGGCATCGCGCCACCGTCGAATGCCTGATCCACTACCTGACGCTCGACCAGGAAACCGATGCAAGAAGGCTCGGCGGCAAGTCGAAATGCAATCCGCCGATCCGGCCGCGGGCGGAGGTGGAAAAGCTCTGGCGGCATCTGGCGGCCGGCAATGTCACGCTTTTGTCCACCGATCACGTCAGCTGGTCGCTCGACCGCAAGACCAATCCGGATATGCTCGCCAATGCCTCCGGCCTGCCGGGTCTCGAGGCGATGGTGCCACTGTTTATCAAGGGCGCCCTGGAACGCGGCGTGCCGCTCACCTGGGCCGCGAGACTGATGGCGCTCAATCCCGCGCGGCATTTCCGCATCGATCACGTCAAGGGCGCTCTGGAAGTCGGCAAGCATGCCGATATCGCGGTGCTGACGGCGGAAGAGCATGTGTTCGACGCGTCGAAGACCGGCAACAACGTCGTCGGATGGTCGCCCTATGACGGAATGACCTTGCCCTACAAGGTGGCCGGAACCTATCTTCGCGGCGCACTCGCCTATGACGGATCGAAGGTGCTGGCGCAGCCCGGCACCGGCCGGTTCGTGCGGCCCCCGGCCAACCTTTCACTTCAGGATTTTTGATCGCATGACATCCAATCTCGCCGTCAACGCCGACCGGATCGCAGCCGATATCGAAGCGCTGGCTGATATCACCGAACCGGACAGGCCCTGGACGCGGCGGGCCTTCACGCCGATGTTTCTCAAAGGTCGCGCCTATGTCGAGAAGATCTTCCGCGAGGCGGGCCTCGAAACCCACATCGATGCCGCCGGCAACATGACCGGGCGGCGCAAGGGAACGGTGGAGGGCAAGGGTACAATCATGCTCGGTTCGCATACGGATACAGTGCCGAACGGCGGCCGGTTCGATGGCATCGCCGGCGTCATCGCGGGTCTCGAAGTGGCGCGATCACTCAAGGATGCCGGCATCGCGCTCGAACATGATCTGGAAATCGTCGATTTTCTGGCCGAGGAAGTGTCGATCTTCGGCGTGTCCTGCATCGGCAGTCGCGGCCTGACCGGCGTTCGCCCGCCCGAATGGCTGGAGCGCAGCACCGATGGCGTAACGCTCGCAGACGGCATCCGTCAGGTCGGCGGCGATCCGGATGCCGTGTTCACGCGCACCGATATCAAAGCCTTCCTCGAACTGCATATCGAGCAGGGCACGGTGCTGGAGCGCGAAAACGTCGATATCGGCATCGTCGGCGCCATTACCGGCATTTCCCGGTTCGAGATCCTGGTGGAAGGCCGCGCCGATCACGCGGGCACCACGCCGATGAATGCCCGCTATGATGCGCTGGGGGCCGCATCGATCATCGTGCTCGGTATCGAGGAGATCGCGCGGGAGCTTGCGTCGGGCAAAAGCTATTTCGCCGGCACGGTCGGCGAGTTCTCGATGGAGCCGAACGCCGCCAATGTCATCCCCTCGCATGTCCGCATGCTGATCGATGCGCGCGCCGTCGATGACGCGGTGATGGACGAATTCGTCGCTTCCGTCACCGTGCTTTGTGGACAGACGGCCTCGGAGCGCAGCGTGACGATCGCCGAGCCGCGGCGGGTGTCGCATGCGGCGCCGACGCCGATGTCTGAGATGGTCACCGGCGTGCTTGCCGAAAGTGCGCAGCGGATCGGCGCGACCAGCCGACCGATGGTGTCGGGCGCCGGTCACGATGCGGCCTTTCTCTCAAAGGTGGCGCCGGCTGCGATGATCTTCATCGCCAGCAAGGATGGCCGCAGTCACGCCGCGGAAGAGTGGTCCGACAACGACGATATCGCGCTGGGCGCTGCCGTTCTCTACGAGGCGGTCTTGGCACTCGACAAACAATAGGGGCAAGGGCATGGGTCGCATACTGACGGAGAAGGATGTCGAGGCGGCGGTACGCGGCGGCTCGGTCTATGCGGCCGGCGGCGGCGGCTGGTCGGATCACGGGCGCATGCTCGGCTATGCGGCCGTCTCGGTCGGCCGGCCCGAACTCGTCTCCATCGACGAGCTGTCCGACGACGACTGGGTGGCGACGGCTGCCGCGATCGGAGCCCCGGCGTCGACCACGGCCTGGGAAATGCAGGGCATCGACTATGTGAAGGCCGTGCAGCTGCTGCAGGATGCGCTGGGCGAAAAGGTTGCGGCGCTGATGATCGGCCAGAACGGCAAGTCCTCGACGCTTAACGGCTGGCTGCCATCGGCCATCCTCGGCACCAAGGTGCTCGATGCGGTCGGTGACGTGCGCGCCCATCCGACAGGCGATATGGGCTCGATCGGCATGGCGAATTCGCCCGAGCAGATGATCCAGACCGCAGTCGGCGGCAACCGGGCGGAAAACCGCTATATCGAACTCGTCGTGCGCGGCGCCACCGCCAAGGTCTCGCCGATCCTGCGCACCGCCTCTGACATGTCCGGCGGCTTCATCGCCTCGTGCCGCAATCCGCTGCGCGCCTCCTATATACGCAAGAATGCAGCCTTGGGCGGCATCAGCCTGGCGCTGACGCTCGGCGAGGCGATCATCGAAGCCGATGCGAAAGGTGGATCTGCCGTCATCGACGCGATCGTCAGGACCACCGGCGGGACGATCCTGGCAGAGGCCGAGGTAACCGCCAAATCGGTCGTCTATACCAAGGAAGCCTTCGATGTCGGCACGATCACGGTCGGTTCAGGCGACGGGGCGATCACGCTGCATGTCATGAACGAATACATGGCGGTGGACGATGCCGGCGGCAACCGGCTCGCCACCTTCCCTGATATCATCGCGACGCTCTCTCCGCAGGGCGAACCGATGAGCGTCGGTCAACTCGAGGTCGGCATGGCGGTGTTTCTGCTGCATGTGCCAAAGACGCTCATTCCGCTGTCGTCCAGCGTCAAGGATCCGTCGGTTTACCCGATCTGCGAGACGGCGCTGGGAATCAGCATTGCGGATTATGCGCTGGGATAGGGCGGAGCAGACCCCGCCCCAAACCCCTCCCCACAAGGGGGAGGGGCTTAACCTGCCGCACTGTCACAGCCTTTTTGGGACGCGACAGTGCCGCAGATTTTCTCCCCCCTTGTGGGGGAGATGGCCGGCAGGCCAGAGGGGGTCTGGCTGCCCCTCACCCTAACCCTCTCCCGCGAGCAGGGAGAGGCGACGTGCCTCGATTCGGGCAGGGAGCGTGCAGCAGGTTTTCTCCCCCCTTGTGGGGGAGATGGCCGGCAGGCCAGAGGGGGTTTTGGCTTGCCCCTCACCCTAACCCTCTCCCCGTGAGCGGGGAGAGGGTTAGGGTGAGGGGCAGCAACGCGACGAGAGAACAGGTGAGGGGCTAAGTCCCCGACATCAAAGAGGACACGATCCACATGCCAAAGCCCAACCCGCGCCATCCGAACTTCCCGATCCCCGGTGGGCCCGAACTGCGCGCCAAGGGCTGGCGGCAGGAGGCTCTGCTGCGGCTTCTGGAAAACGTGCTCTCAGTCGGCGAGGATCCGGACAATCTGATCGTCTATGCGGCGCTCGGCAAGGCGGCGCGCAATTGGGCGGCGCATGAGGCGATCGTGCGCACATTGAAGACGATGGACGAGGACCAGACGCTGATCATCCAGTCCGGCAAGCCGGTCGGGTTGTTGAAAACCCATGACAAGGCGCCGCTGGTGATCATGGCCAATTGCAACATTGTCGGGCAGTGGGCGAAGGCCGAATATTTCTACGCGTTGCAGGAAAAGGGTCTGATCTGCTGGGGCGGGCTGACGGCCGGGGCGTGGCAGTATATCGGCAGCCAGGGCGTCATCCAGGGTACCTATGAGATCTTCATGCGGATCGCCGAGAAGCGCTTCGGCGGCACGCTTGCCGGTCGCTTTATCCTGACCGCCGGCCTCGGCGGCATGGGCGGCGCGCAGCCGCTGGCCGGTCGCATGGCGGGCGCTGCGATCTTGGTGGTCGATATCGATCCGGAGCGGGTCGCCAAACGCCGCGAGATCGGTTTTCTCGATGAGGTCGCACCGGATCTCGACACGGCGCTTGCGATGATCGATGCGGCGGTCAGCGACAAACGCGCCGTCTCGATCGGTCTCGTCGGCAATGCCGCCGACATCTACCCGCAGATCGTCAAGCGCGGCATCGTGCCCGATATCGTCTCCGACCAGACCTCGGCGCATGATCTCGTTTACGGCTATGTCCCGAAGGGGATGAGCCTCGATGAGGTGAAGCGGCTGCGTGTCGAGGGGCAGGGTCAGCTGATGGCAGCGAGCCGTGCCTCGATCGCCGATCATGTCCGCGCCATGCTGAGCCTGCAGGAAAAGGGTGCGGAAGTGTTCGACAACGGCAACCTCATCCGCACCCAGGCGCGCGAGGGCGGCGTTGCCAACGCCTTCGACATTCCGATCTTTACCGAGGCCTATCTGCGGCCGCTCTTCTGCAAGGCGATCGGGCCGTTCCGCTGGATGGCGCTGTCGGGCGAGGAAAGCGATATCGCCCGCATCGACGATCTCGTGCTCGAGCTTTTTCCGGACAATTTCATCGTCACCAACTGGATCCGGCTGGCGCGCGAAAACGTGCCCTTCGAAGGCCTGCCGGCACGCATCGCCTGGCTCGGGCATGGCGAACGCACCAAGCTCGCGTTGGCCGTGAACGCGCTGGTCGCAAGCGGCGAACTTGCCGGGCCGATTGCCTTTTCGCGCGACCATCTCGATGCAGGCGCCATGGCGCATCCCAATATCATGACCGAAAACATGAAGGACGGATCGGATGCGATCGCCGACTGGCCGCTGATCAACGCGATGACGATGTGCGCGTCGATGGCGGACCTTGTCGTCATCCATTCGGGCGGCGGCGGCTATGCAGGCTACATGACGTCAGCCGGTGTCACCATCATTGCCGATGGCACCGAAAAGGCCGTCGAACGGCTTGAACATTCGATCACCAACGACACCTCGCTCGGCATTATCCGCTACGCGGATGCCGGCTACGACGAGGCGATCGAGGCTGCCGAAACGGCGGGGCTGAAATTGACCTAGAAGGGGTCTTCGTTAAAGCTTTGGAGGGGTGCGTTAACCTTTTGTTAACCACCCCGGCGCTACATCTAACGTCAACGATTTGTTTACGTAGATGACCAAAGTGCTAACAGACGCTCGCTCAATCCGTATCAAGGGCCGCTCGTTTTTGGCGGTCGTCTTGTCCCCCGATCTGCCGCTCGACAACTGGCTCTCGCGCCTTGACGATCTGGCAGCCCGCTCGGCCGGCTTCTTTCTCGACCGGCCGGTCGTGCTCGATATTTCCGAGGTCTCGATCGACAAGATCGAGCTGAAGGACCTGCTCGAACAGCTGGCCGAACGCAATGTCCGGATCATGGGTATCGAAGGCGCTCGCCCGTCGATGCTTGGCCCCGGCATGCCGCCGGCGATGCGGGGCGGCAAGGCTGCATCCGATTTCGAAGTCCCGGAAAAGTCCGAGGATAAGTCGGCTCAAGAAAGCTCCGGACAAGTTGGCGCTGCTACCAAGCAAGGTGCCCAGCAGCCGGAAACGGATACCGACAGTCAGCTCCGCAACGAGCCGATCAAGGTTGCCGAAGTCCGGCCGGTCATCCAGTCGCTGGTGATCAACGAGCCGGTTCGCTCCGGTCAGTCGGTCATCTTCGCGGAAGGTGACGTGACCGTAATCGGTTCGGTTGCCTCCGGTGCCGAAGTGATCGCCGGCGGTTCGGTGCATGTCTACGGCGCAATACGCGGCCGGGTCATGGCTGGATCACTGGGAAATGCAACGGCGCGGATCTTTTGCCGCAAGCTCGAGGCCGAACTGGTCGCGATCGACGGCATCTACAAGATGGCCGAGGACATGGACACAAGCCTTCGCGGGCAGCCGGTCCAGCTCTGGCTCGACGGCGACATCATCATGGCAGAAACGCTCAGTTAAGAAATGAAAAAAAGCAAATGATAACGGGCCGGCAGGACACAGGAGAGATTGGTATGGGGAAAGTCATAGTTGTGACTTCGGGCAAGGGAGGGGTCGGCAAGACGACCTCGACCGCGGCCCTCGGCGCGGCGCTTGCCAGCCGCGGCGAAAAGGTCGTCGTCGTCGATTTTGATGTCGGGTTGCGTAACCTCGACCTCGTCATGGGTGCCGAGCGCCGGGTCGTCTACGACCTCGTTAACGTCATCCAGGGCGATGCGAAGCTTCCGCAGGCCCTGATCCGCGACAAGCGCCTCGACAACCTGTTCCTGCTGCCCGCCTCGCAGACACGCGACAAGGATGCCCTGACATCCGAAGGCGTCGAGCGCGTGATGGCCGATCTGAAGCGCTACTTCGACTGGATCATCTGCGACAGCCCTGCCGGCATCGAGCGCGGTGCAACGCTTGCCATGCGCCATGCGGATATGGCCGTCGTGGTCACCAATCCGGAAGTCTCCTCGGTGCGCGACAGCGACCGCATCATCGGTCTTCTCGATTCCAAGACGCTCAAGGCCGAAAACGGCGAGCGGATGGAAAAGTATCTTCTGCTGACCCGCTACGACGTCAACCGTGCCGAGCGTGGCGACATGCTGAAGGTGGACGACGTTCTGGAAATCCTGTCGATCCCGCTGATCGGCATCATTCCGGAAAGCATGGATGTGCTGCGTGCCTCCAACATCGGTGCGCCGGTGACGCTGGCCGACGCCAAGAGCGCTCCGGCCCAGGCTTATTTCGATGCCGCGCGGCGTCTCGCCGGCGAGGTCCTGCCAATGACCATCCCGGGCGAAAAGCGCGGTCTCTTCGGCAAGATCTTCGGAAGGAAGGCCGCATGAACATGTTCCGCCTTTTCAACAGGCCGAAATCGGCGCCCGCGGCCCGCGAGCGTCTCCAGGTACTGCTTGCTCATGAACGCATGGTTGTCGGCACCGATCTGGTCGCCGTGCTACGCGAGGAAATTCTGGCCGTCATCGCCAAGCACGTCCAGCTGGACGCCGACCGCGTAACGGTAAAGATGGATCGCGACGAACATTGCACTATCCTGGAGATCGACGTCGAGATCCCGCTCAATGCGAGCGCCCAGGCCGCAGCCTGAACGACCTAACGAGTTAGCCTCCCAAGGCTGGTTTGAAAGGCGGGTATGTCCGGCGGGACATGCCCGCCTTTTGCGTCGTCCCAGCGGACTTCCAGATGGCCGCCGAGCGCCCGGACGCCCTTGTCGATGGCTTTGAAATCCGGGTAGCGGCTCTTGTATCCGCGGGTCTGGAAATACTGGCCGGTGCCGGCCTCTTCATCCATATCGCGCATGATCCACCGGATGGCGTAGCAGCGGCTTCGCAGCTGATCGAGCGCCGGAATGCCTGTCAGCTTGTAGGGCTTCCGGCTGCGGCGAAAACCGTAATAGCGGGCCGCCGCCTGGATCCGGTCCCAGCTGACGCCCGGAAACGCGTCGCAGATCTCTTTCCGGCCTGCGTCGGGATAGAGCCTGCGCAATTTCTGCCGGGCCGACCATCCCCAGGCCTGCCGGCGTGGTGCAAGACCCAGTCTCTGGCAGCGTGTCTGTATGGCCTTTTTCGACCGGGCATGCAGAACCTGGCTTATGGCAAAGTAATCGGGATGAAAGATCCGGCAGATCAGGTCTTCCTCATCCGTCCAGAGCTTGTGTCCGCTGACGGTGAAGCCCGAACGCAGTATCTTCAGTCGTGTCCGCTCGGTGAGAGCTAAATTTTTCGCAAGCTGCGCCAGGTCCATTGCAGGGTCCTCTGACGCTGGCGGCTATGGCTTCTTGACGTTCAGCGCCCGGAATGAGTTGAACGTTCCTCCCTTGTCGGTGAACAGGTCCACAAGCGGCTTCGGCAGACCGTTCAGCTCCCGCAGCTTGAGCGCAAGGAGGGCAAATTCCAGCTTGAGGCGATCGATTTCCTGCGCCCGGGCATCGAGAATGCGTGCCTCGATCTCAGCTTTCTGGCGAAGAAGATCATCCAGTACGGACATGACAACGCTCCAAAATATGACGTTTGAATTTGGCTTTCTTGAAAAATTGCATGCGGGAAAAACCGTGTGCGGTCACACGTTCGGACAAGCTGTCACGGAAATTCGATTTTGCCAATCGCCGTCGCCATTTCCAACGTCACCCGATTCTGATGTCGCTATGCTGGCGCGTGTTTACAGAGGTGCTATACAGGCCAATGATTTAGGTAGGCGTCTCGGGCAGTCGCAAATGCGAGACGTCACGATCGCGGCCAATGACCATGCCTTCGGAGTGCCAGATGAATTTCCATTCGCCCTATAGCCACGGCTTCATTCGCGGCGCCGCCTGCACGCCGGTCTGCGAACTCGGCGACCCGGATTTCAACGCGCGTGCGACGCTCGACCTCGCCCGTGAAGGTCACGCGCGCCGCGTTGCGCTGATGGTGTTTCCGGAACTTGGCATTTCCGGCTATTCGATCGACGACCTGCTCGGCCAGGACGTTCTTCTCGATGCGGTCGAAAGCGCGCTTGCAACGATCGTCGAGGAAAGCAAGGCGCTGCTTCCCGTGCTTCTTGTCGGCGCTCCGCTGCGTCACGAAGGACGTCTGTTCAACTGCGCCGTCGTCATCCATGCAGGCCGCATTCTCGGTGTGGTGCCGAAGACCCATATCCCGAATTACCGCGAATTCTACGAGAAGCGCTGGTTCGCATCCGGCCGGAGCGTGCGCGACATGATGATTTCGGTTGCCGGACAATCGGTGCCCTTCGGGATCGATCTGCAGTTTGCCGCTGAAAATATCCGCGATTTCATCTTCCACGTGGAGATCTGCGAAGACGTCTGGCTGCCAGCGCCGCCGAGCGATTTCGGCGCGATGGCCGGTGCTCTGATCCTCACCAACCTGTCGGCCAGTAACATCACCGTCGGCAAGGCGGAGATGCGCAAGCTGCTTTGCGCCACCCAGTCGGCGCGCAACTTTGCCGCCTATCTCTATTCGGCCGCAGGCCCCGGCGAATCCACCACCGATCTCGCCTGGGACGGCCAGGCCTGCATCTACGAACTGGGCGATCTGTTGGGCGAGACCGAGCGGTTTCCGGCCGGCCCGCAGATGTGCGTCGCCGATATCGATGTCGAGCGGCTGCGTCTCGAGAGAATGCGCACCGGCACGTTCAACGATGCCGCAACGCTGCATCTGACGGCAGGCAAGACGTTCCGGCGCGTCCTGTTCGACTTCGAGCGGCCGCAAGAAACGCTTGATCTGGAGCGGGCCATCCAGCGCTATCCGTTCGTGCCATCAGATCCGAAACGGCTCGACCAGGATTGCTACGAGACCTTCAACATCCAGGTCCAGGGGCTGATGAAGCGGTTGAAATCGACCGGCATCAAGCGGCTCTGCATCGGCATTTCAGGCGGCCTTGATTCGACCCATGCGCTTTTGGTCGCAGCCAAGGCCTATGATCAGCTCGGCTGGCCGCGCACCGATATCCTCGGCTTTACCATGCCGGGCTTTGCGACCGGCGATGACACCAAATCGAACGCCTGGGCGCTGATGCGCGGCATGGGCATTACGGCCGAAGAGGTCGACATCAAGCCGCTTGCCACCCAGCTTCTGCACGATCTCAAACATCCGTTCAGCGGTGGCGAGCCGGTCTATGACGTGACGTTTGAAAATGTGCAGGCGGGTCTGCGAACCGATTTCCTGTTCCGCGCTGCCAACCAGCGCAACGCGCTTGTGCTCGGCACCGGCGACCTGTCGGAGATCGCGCTTGGCTGGTCGACCTACGGCGTCGGCGACCAGATGAGCCATTACAACGTCAACGCTTCGGTGCCGAAGACGCTGATTCAGCACCTCATCCGTTGGGTCATCGAGGCCGAGAGCTTCGATGATGAAACCAATGCAACGCTGCAGCGCATCCTCAATACGCTGATCTCGCCGGAACTGGTGCCGGCAGGCGCCGACGGGGCCATGCAAAGCACCGAAGACAAGATCGGCCCCTACGATCTGCATGATTTCACGCTCTACTATCTCACCCGGTTCGGCCTGAAGCCGTCGAAGATCGCCTATATGGCGCTGCAGGCATGGAAGGATGCGGGCGCTGGCGCCTGGCCCTCGCATTTCCCGGAGGAGAAGAAGCGGCAGTTCGATCTGCCTGTCATCAAGCGATGGATGGAGACGTTCCTGTTCCGCTTCTTCACCATCAGCCAGTTCAAGCGCTCCGCGTCGCCGAACGGGCCGAAGGTGACGTCGGGCGGTTCGCTCTCGCCGCGCGGCGACTGGCGGGCGCCGTCGGATGGCAATGGCCGGATCTGGATCAAAGAGCTCAAGGACAACGTTCCGGACGCATGACCTCGGCGGTTCACAACACGCAATTGTCAGGCGGAATCGGCGAAATCGGGAAACCGATGGGCGCCTAAGGGGTTGTTCCTTCCAGAGACAACAGGGAAGGAGCTCAATTCATGGAACTCAACCGTCGAACCGTTCTCACCGCAACCGCTTTCACAGCGGCCGCTGCGGTGTTTCCAATTCCCAATATCGCACGGGCCGCCGCGCCGTTTGCACAGCCGAAGCTGCCATTCGGCGAGGGCGATCTGGCACCCGTCATTTCCGCAAAGACCGTGGGCCTGCATTACGGCAAGCATCACAAGGCCTATTTCGACAAGCTGAACACGCTGTCGACCGGCACCAAATATGCCGACATGGATCTTGAGGCGATCGTTGTGGAATCAGCCAAGTCCGATGCCGATGCGGACAAGAAGATCTTCAACAATGCCGCCCAGGCCTGGAACCATGTGGCCTACTGGGATCAGTTCGTTCCCGGTGGCCCGAACCGACCGCAGGGCGAGCTGGCAACGACGATCAACGAGACGTTCGGCGACTATGATGGCTTCATCAAGCGCGCCGTCGATATCTCGGATACGGTCTTCGGCACAGGCTGGGTGTGGCTCACTAGTGATGACGCCGGCAAGCTGGCACTGATCGGCTATGAGGACGGCAAGAACCCGATTGCCGTCGGACGTCCCGCCTATCTCGGCATCGATATATGGGAACATGCCTATTACGTCGATTACGAGAACCGCAAGCCGGAGCATATCCGCGCCGTCCTCGACAAGCTCGTGAACTGGCGTTCGGTCGAGGAACGCATGGCAGCCTGAATCTGCGATGTTCCCTTTAGTCAACAGAGAGAGGAGTGCCCATGGCCCAGGATCCATTTGAACCCGTACCCGGCCCAATCCCGCCAACACCCGCTCCGCCGGTCCCTCCGATCGGTGAGCCGGAGCCCGACAGGTTGCCGGATGAAGATCCGGTGCCGAACCCGGATGAAAACGACGATCCGCCGCAATACGCCTGAGTTAGCGGCTCACCACGATGAACGGACGGCCGGTCAAGGGACCGGTCGTCTTTCTGTCTGCTTCGCCGGAAGGCGCCACAGGCCCGTCCGCTTTCCCCTCACCAGTGCCTGCATCGGCCGCTCCAGCGCTTCATAGGCGAGGACGCCGACCAGCGTGCCGGCGACCACGGCGATCGTGGTTGCCGCGACAGGCGGCAGGGATGCAGACGACAGGATCTTGACGGCGACCGAGACCGCAAACGTATGCCAGATGTAGATTGAGTATGACGCATCGCCGAGATAGGCGAGGGCAGGGATCTTTGGGACCGAGCGGCTCTTTTCAAGGCTGAGCGCGCCGGTCACCAGCATGATCGCAAGCGGTCCACAGGACCACGCATCGAATTCAAGCTTGAAAATCTGGATCGCCGCGAACCCGGCGATCGACAGGCAGATCAGCGCCAGCCCGATCGTGGCCGGCGGGACCGCGCCGCGCTGCCAGAGTTTCGCAAGTGCTGCACCTGCCACGAATTCCAGAATGACCGGGGCCGTGTAGAAGCCAACCGACGGATTTTCGGGCGGCATGACGAGGCCGATTGCGACAAGCGTTCCGAACACCAGCGCCAGCAACGGAAGCCGGGCCGATGGGCGCGCAAACAGGGTGAGCGCAAACACGGCGTAGAAGAAGATCTCGTAGTTCAGCGTCCAGCCCTGCACGAGGACAGGCCAGAGTGCGCCGGTGCTGGGCGAGGCAACGGGCAGGAACAGCAGCGAGCCCAGCACATGCGGCAGGCTCAGCACGAGGTTTGGAAACGCACCGGCGAGGGCGCCGGCGATCATCAGAAGCGTCGCCGCCCAGTAGATCGGCACGATGCGCAGCAGCCGGTTTTTGAAGAACTTGCCGGGACTTGCCGAGCGGGCGTCGCTGATCGCCATCATGATAAAGCCGCTGACGACGAAGAACACGTCGACACCCGCCGCACCGATGGTGAAGTGCAGGCCGCTTTTCTCGCCGGCATGAAACAGCACCACGGCCAGCGCCGCAAAGGCTCTCAGATACTGGATCGAATAGAGAGTAGGCATTGTCTTCACGTCCTTCGACGCCCGTTCGGGCGTGTCAGCCTGCCGGAATGCCCGGTTCGCCATTTTGCCCGCGCTCGGGCCCCGTGGGTGAATTCGGCATGAAACCGTATTGAGGGCGGTCCGCCTTTGCCTTGACCGGCCTTACCGCCAGCGTCAGACGACCGGCCATGAAGTAGAACAGGAAAGACCCCACCTGGTATGGGTTGAGGATGTCGATCTCCACGAAGGACCGAATCACAAGCAGGGTCGACAGCCCGACAAACAGCAGCGATTCCGGCGTGCGCGAGATGGTCAGCAGCCGTTTCAGATGGCCGGTGAGGCAGGCGATCAGGATGAAGACAAGCAGGCCCGTGCCGATGATTCCAGTCTCCACCATGCTTTCGATATAGGTGTTGTGGAAATGGAATCCGCTGCGGCCGGTAATGAAGAATTCCTGCCAGAGGCGTTCGGCCTCGGAGGCGCCTGGAACCCAGTATCCCTGGTAGCCCATGCCGATGATGGGAGACTGTGCAGCGGCGGCAATGCCCTGCTGCCATAGATAGGTGCGGCCCGTCAGGGTCGAGTCCTTGCCGAACACGCCGAGGATCGCATCCATCGCGCCGAACTGCAGCGCACCGACGATGCCGGCAAGCCCGAACACGAGCGCAATCGCAAAGAAGCCGCGTCGGTGCTTCGGCGAAAAGAACATGAACCCCTGCAGGCCGATGCAGAGCGCCACGACACCGGCTGTGGTGATGACAGAGGTCGCAGACTGCGAGGCGAGGAGGCAATAGGCCGACAGAAGCGCGCTGCCGCCGGCACCGATCATCCAGATGCCGCGCATGCGAAACAGCATCACCGCCGCATAGGAGAAGATCACGCCGAGCGACGCGAAGAAACCCAGCTGGTTCTTGGAGGAAAATGCGCCGACGAAGCTGAACGTATTGTCCATCGCGTCCATCAGATAGGTGCCGAACAGGATCGAATAGACGAGCACGATCCCGGTTCCGATCAGGCCGCCGCGCAGCAGCGTCTTTGTGCTGAGCATCCGCATGGCAATCAATGCGCAGACGATATGCGTCAGATACTGGATGGCCGTGCGCAGCGACACGCCAAAGGCTGGCGACCAGAAAGCGGAGATGAAGCAGAAGATGCCGAACGAGAAGATCCAGAGGAACCGGGAATAGCGGCCCAGCACCCGTCGGTAGTCGGTCACGACCGGAAGGAACCATACGCCGTAATAGGCAAGGATCGAGATCTGCCCGAACCTGCTCGAATAGGCAAAGACGAAAAAGGACAGCGCGACAGCAGCAATCCCGTAAATCTCGTTCTTCTCCGGGTCGATCAGGGACGACTTGGCAATCTTCATCCGGTTACCCCTATTGCATCAGCAGTTCGGAGGTCACCTTCACCACATCGCCCGGCATCAGACGGGCATTCTCGTCGACGGCCACTTCCTTGGGGCCGTCGCCTTCGTCGCGCACGACGGTGTATTTGATCGTCGCGGCTGTCTTGCTCGGGTCGAAGCGCAGCGCCTCGGCGGACTGTGCAACTGCCTCCGAGATCAGTTGGCGGCTGGTGGTCAGCTGCAGGCCGAGCTTTTCGAGTTCCGCTTCGGTATCCTGAAGCTCCTTTGCCCGGTCTGCTTCCCAGTCGTTGCGCAGGTTGATCTCGTCCTGGTTCGCCTGGCTGATATCCTGCTTTGCCTTCAAGGTCGACGTGTCGATGTCGAGCAGGGTCGACTGGATGCTGGCCGTGCGCTCCTCGATGGTCAGAAGGCGGCTGCTGGTAGCCAGACCCTGTTCGGTGAGCCGGGACATCTTGTCCCGGTTTTCCGACACGAGATCGAGCTGGCGCTGTTGCGTCTCTGTCTTTTGCGCGAGCGACTTCACTTCGCTTTCGAGAAGGCTGCGCAGCTCGTTGAGGGCCTGCAGCTGCAGCTCATAGCGGTCGCGGCGCGATTTCATCAGCGATGTCTCGCTGGCAATCAGCTGCGCGGCATTGGGAACGTCTTTCAGCTCCGCCGGGATCGGCAGATCGCGCGATCCGGAAACCTCGGCCACAAGCCGTGCCCGGCGGGCAATCAGGCGGCCGCGCTGGTTGTCGTAGACGGCAACGTCGCCCTGCGCGTTGATGAAGTCCTTGGCAAAGCGCTGACCCGCGTCGGAACGGCGCAAGCCGCCAGCAAGGCTTACCGCCTTCAGCACCGTCAGGTTTGGGGAATAGGGAAACTCTCCCGGGGTCGTGACGTCGCCTGCGAGATAGACCGGCCGGTACTGGCTGATTTCAACCGAGGCAGAGGGCAGGTTTCGAAGTGCGAACTTGTCGCGCAGCTGCTGGCCGATCAGACCGGCAACTTCGGCGGTCGTCTTTCCGGCTGCGTCGAGATCGCCGATAAACGGAAGCGACAGCGCCCCGGACGGGCCGACCGTGTATTCGCCGCCGACCACGTCCCAGTCGCGCACCGTGCCATCGGCCGGCTGCCATTCGGCCACGCGGATGCGCAGCTTGTCCATGACGCCGAGCTTATAGCCGCCGCTGGCGGGACCGCTTGCGGCAGCCGCTGCAGGGGTCTTGGGTGCCGCAGCCTTGCCAGGTGTTGCGGTTTCGGCCTCAGTGGAGGTCTGTTGTGTGGTCTTCGGGGCTTTGTCCTGCGCCAGGACTGGCGCGACTGAACTCAGCAGCAGGGCGCCGGCTGCAAAAAGGAGCGCCGGCGAACCGCTTTTCGAATGATCGTTCTTCAACATCTACGGGTCCTTCAATCGCATTCAAACGCAAATCCGTGGGAGGTCGGCTTGCGCTTGTTTCGACTGTTGAGTTCGTCTGGTGACTTGTTCTTGGTTTTTCTTGCGGCCGGTGACCGACCAGGATTTCTCAGGCTATCAACGGAACATCAGATCAATAGCTGCCGCGGGCAAAGCAGACGGCAGGAATGGTCTTTGCAATGATGGCGATGTCGCGAACCAACGACCAGTTCTGGACGTATTGCGTATCGAAAGCGATGCGGGTCTCGTAGGACACGTCGTTGCGACCGCTGATCTGCCACAAGCCTGTGAGGCCAGGACGGGTGCGGAGGTAATAGACGGCAAACGAGTCGTAGACTTTCAGTTCCTCGTCCACGACCGGACGCGGTCCAACCACGCTCATTTCGCCACGCACGATGTTGAGCAGCTGTGGCAGCTCATCGAGCGACAGCTTGCGCAGGACTTTGCCAACGCTCGTCACGCGTGGGTCGTCTTTCAGCTTGCGCGTCTGACGCCACTCTTCGGCGGCATGCGGATTGTCACGCAGATAGGTGCGCAGCAATTCGTCGCCGTCGGTCGCCATGGTCCGGAACTTGAGGCATTTGAAAATGCGTCCGTTATGGCCAATGCGGCTATGGCCATAAAAAGCAGGGCCCTTGTCGGTGAGTTTCACCAGGGCCATGATCATCAGGAATAGCGGGCTGAACAGGATCAGCGCGCAGGCAGCTGCGGTCATATCGAAGCTGCGTTTAGCGAGGCCACCGATCGGGAGGGTACCGAAGGCCTGGTCGGAGTCTACAAACGGCGAACTAGCCGAACGTGTCGCTGACTTCATAGAGGGTAACTCCATTTAGGTTTTGCGATAGTCGGTGATGCCTTTCGGCGGGTCTTTTCGTCGACAATTTGATAATAAGTCTGTGTTCGGAATTTGATGCCAGCCAATTTTTTCCGGGAGCGCTGTCCCGATGCGGGTCGATGTGCGCTGAAATCCGATCAGTACTCCGATTTTTTTACAATCGATTGAATAGCCACCCCAGGTCTACTGTTCTTTTCTGGCAACTATACCCGGAGTTAGAATAATACCCGTGCCATTAGCGTATTGGGGGGCTTCTGCGCAGGGCCAGTCCAGAGCTAAACCTGTGATTGCTTCTTTGCGCAGGGCCAGGAAGTAGCTTGCGTATAAGACCAAAGGCCTACGCATTTCGCACCGCAATACAATGATGCAGCGCAATATGGCTTCGTCGGGCCTCGTCACCTTTGTAACAAAAGTTGAACGCCGGTGACCCGGACTCTGCGACATCCAGCAGCGGAATGTTCCAGACGGCGAGCTTCACGTCCAAATTGTGGCGAAAATGCGATTGGGCGCTGTGGTACCAAGGTAAGAAACCATTCACGCTAATCGCAAGGAACTGCCGAGGCGGGGCAGGGAACCGGCAAACCTTACGAAAGTTTCATTAATACTCGGCATAGCAGATGCTGTATTGCTTGCATCCGACTACTGCCGGTCCTATCGTGACGGTGCAGGGAGGAGCCTGCGTCTAGAAGCCAAGAACTATAAGCTGCTCGGGAGGGCGATCATGTATGCGCCGCGCGTATTTATAAGTATCCTTTGCGTCCTGGTCGTTTTCGCGCTCGCGTCCTTTTTCATCAGCGGGTCCGTCTACACAGCATTTATACACACGCTCCTCTGCGCGGTTATTATCCAGGTGGGTTATTTCGTTGGCATCGTTTACCTCGTTCACCGCGAGAAGCTCGCGGGTAGCAGGGGTCGGACAGATACCGCCGTCGCTGCGCGCTCCAGAGAGGTTTCCAACCTTCCGTCCGACGTGACGTCACACCTGCCTGCCCGGGATATCTAGCCGGCGCTCTCAGTCCCATTTCGGTTTTTGTTGCAGTGCTTCCATATGGAGGCCATCTTCCTGCGTTCAGGTGCTCGCACGACGAACGATGGAGACAGTCTCATGGAGAGCGCAACGGCCCACCCCGATGTTCAGACGATTTGCGTCGTCATCGCAGCCAAGAACGCAGCAGACACGATCGCCACCGCCGTCCGGTCCGCCTTGCATGAAGCGCTTGTCAGCGAAGTCGTCGTGGTCGATGACGGCTCGAGCGACGACACGGCCGGCGCTGCCCGCAGTGTGGATGATGGCAGCGGGCGGTTGCAGATCATCTCGCTGGAGAAGAACCAGGGCCCGTCTGCTGCGAGAAACCGGGCGATCGCCGCCTCCAGTGCGCCGCTGATCGCCATTCTCGATGCGGACGATTTCTTCTTTCCTGGACGGTTCGAGCCAATGCTGGCGCTTGGCGACTGGGACATGCTGGCCGACAACATCGCCTTCATCTCCGATCCTGCCGCCGCAGTGCCGCCCGAAAAGTTCGAGTCGAGGGCGCGGACGATTTCGCTCATCGAATTCGTCGAGGGCAATATTTCCGAGCGCGGAAAGCCGCGCGGCGAGACAGGGTTTCTGAAGCCGATCATTCGTCGCTCGTTCCTCGATGCCCATCGTCTTCGGTACGACGAGGGCCTGAGGCTTGGCGAGGATTACGATCTCTATCTGCGGGCTCTGGCCAAGGGTGCGCGCTACAAGGTGATCGAGCATTGCGGCTACGGCGCCGTCGTCAGGGCCGATTCGCTCAGCAGCCGCCACCGCACCCATGACCTCAAGACGCTATACGAAGCGGACGAGGCGATCCTGTCGGATCCGCTGCTGCCGACGCAGGCGAGGGCGGTGATTACCCGTCACCGCGACCACATCCGGGAACGCTACGAGCATCGCGCCTTCCTTGATACCAAGTCTAATTCGGGGATTGTCGCAGCCGCTAGCTACATGTTCGGCCGGCCGCAGTTCCTGCCCTATGTCGCGCAGGCGATCCTGCTGGACAAGATGGAGGCGAGACGTGGCGGACCGGTTCCGGTCGCCACGCCGCTTGCCATGCGCTATCTGCTGCCCGGTGTCCCGGCAGCAGCAGACCCTGCCGTCGCTCAGAAGTAGTCGCGGCGGATCTCGTCGAGAACAGCGCGAAAACGCTGCTTCTTGTCTTGAAGCATTGCATCCGGGCTGAGCTGCGGCTCGGTCCGGCTTGCCTGCCAGAGCGCCAGGATGGACGGTGCTGCAAGAACCTGTTTTGCCATGCCGCGAAGGCCTGTCTGGGCCGATGCCGCGGGGGCTGCGGTCCGCGTCATCACCGATGCGTCTGCGCTTGCAGGCTGGTGATGGGCCGGCTGTTGCTGGCCACCGCCATCAAAGCTCATTCCCCAGAACTTGGTTTTCTTCGCTACGGCCTCGGCGCGCGTCGAAACCGGCACAAAGTGAGGGTTGTAGGTCGCACCGACCGATTGCGCCCAGTCGTTCCACTTGAAATTGTTGATGGATCTGGACGTGCTGACCGCAATCCACGGAACGCGGAATGCATCCGCCAGGATCGCGCCGTGCATGGATTCGGCAACGATCATCTCGGACTGGGCAATCGCCCGGATGACCGATTTCGCCTCGCCGCGCGGGTCGAGCCAGGTCAGTCCTGCGGGCTCGCAGACCGATTGCCACATGCCGAATTCAGCCGATTCCCAATGCGGAACGAAGGTCTTCTTGTAGATCTTCGGCAGGTTCTGGAATTCCGGCATGTCGGGAATGAGGGCTGCCGGGTCGGTGATGCCTCTGTCGGGGCTAAGACCAAGCTTGGCGGCTGTCAGTGGTCCGCGCACGCAGCGCACGTCCCATTCGGGATCGTTGATATCGGGTGCCTCGCCGTAGCCATAACCGCTGCCGATCACCAGTTTCTTCTGCCCGGGCGGCAGCAGGACGGGGTTTAGAACGGTGCCGACGCCGACCAGCATCGTATCGGCATGGACGTCGCGAAAGCCCGGGAGAAGATAATCCCAGAGCCAGAGATTGAGGTCATCACCAAAATTGCCGTGGTGGGATGCCCAGTAATAAGGTTGCATAGAAGCCTCCTGATGGGAGTGAAGTCTTTGTAAGGAATGGAAAGTTTACGTAGCCGAGCGCTCGCGCGTGCCCATGCCGAGCTTTCCCGCTGCCAGTTCGAAGGCGGCGCGGATAAGCGCCGGGTCGCGCATCACCCACTTGGCCAGAAGGCCGAATTCCGGGCTTTGGCGCCGTTTCATGCGTCCGGCCTGGCCCCACAGGGCCTGCCGTCTTGCGGTGTTCTTGTAGCCTGCAATCGACGCGACGTCGCCCGGCCTGTTGCTGAAACGCTGTTCCAGCGTATCGAGCGCCACCCAGGTGTTAAACTGCTGGCGCAGGAATTCCGGCGACTGGTTGTCGATCGAATGGAAGATGTTGATGCCCATGCCGCGGGCAGCGCCCGGCTCGTCGCACAGGATCGTCCGTTTCGATTTCAGGATGCAGTCGCAGAAGAACAGCACGTCTTCGGCGGCCAGTCTCAGTTCGGGCTCGAAGCGGACCGCCTCGAAGACCGGGCGGGACATCACCATGCAGGTGAGATGCAGGAAACTCCAGTTGCGCAGCATGACGCTTGCCAGGTCCTGAAGCTCGATGATGAGCGGCTTTTCCGATAGCCGTGTGCCGCCTTCGGTCTTCTCCAACTGCGCCATGCCGAAGTGGTAATAGAACTCTTCGCTCGCCTGCATCGAGGCCCAGTAGCACTCGGCGCCGAAGCGGCTCATGCTCTCGAATGCGTTGGTGAGATGATCCGGAAGCCACACGTCGTCGCTGTCGAGAAGCGCCACAAAACGCGTTTCGGCGGGCACCGCGTCCAGCCCGGTATTGCGCGCCGCCCCCGGCCCGCCATTCTTTTGTTCGATGATTCGGATGCGCTCGAGCCAGGTCGGATCGGCGTCCTGAAGTTCGATTTTTGCGTTATGGGGTGACTCGTCGTCCACGACGATGATATCAAAATCCACGAAGCTCTGGCTGAAAACAGATTGCAGGGCCCGGGTAAGGATACCCGGTTCCCGTTGATAAAATGGAATAATTACGGTGAATGTCGCCATGTTTCTGCCCCTGCTTTTTTCAAGAATTGCAAACCGCTAGCCGCCTGGACGGCTTGGATTGCGGCTTCACGCTGGCTCTCAATCAGTATCCAACAATAGGAATTCGAAGATGGCCCCAACCCAAGGCGTGAAGACGATCACGACAAATGTCGGTTGGAGTGTGCTGTCAAAGACCGCCACATTCGGGCTGAAATTTGTCACTGTACCGATATTGGCAAGACTGCTGACCCCGGAAGATTTCGGAACGGTGGCTGTGGCGCTCACTGTTGTGCAGTTTTTGGCGATGATCGGAGGGGCCGGATTGACCTCGGCGCTGATCGTCGACCGGGACAGTGGAATGGATACCGTGCACACGGTTTTCTGGGCCAATCTCGCCATGTCGCTGACCATGTCGGTGATCCTTTACTTCGGCGCGAGCGGTATCGGCAGCTGGATGGGGGCGGCCCAAAGCGCCGATCTCTTGCGCATCATGGCTTTTCTCATTCCGCTGCAGCTGACGGCCGATGTCGCCTATTCGCTGCTCGCCCGCGAGATGAATTTCAGCAAGGACGCGATCCTCAGTACCGTGTCGGAAACCACGGCGGCACTGGTCGCGCTTACGCTCGCCTTCATGGGTTTCGGCATCTGGGCGCTGGTCGTGCAATTGTTTTCCTCGGCCGTGATCCGGCTTGTCGGCCTTTACTCGATCACGCGCTATGTGCCGCGTTTCGTCATCAAGCCGGAGCGGATGGGCCCGCTGGTGCGCTATTCTTCGGGGCTGATGGGGTCCGAGATCGCCAATTTCGTGACATTCCAGGCGCCGATGGTGGTGATCGCGCGGATGCTGACGCTTGCCGATGCGGGGGCCTATTCGGCGGCCAACCGGTTTGCCAGCATTCCGAACCAGGTCGTGCTGTCGGCGGTGATGGGCGTGCTTTTCCCGGCCTTCAGCCTGATGGGAGATGACCGCAAGCGCCGCACCGACGCGTTGATGCTGTCCACCCAGGTGATGACGGTGGTGCTGGCGCCTGCCATGTTCGGGCTTTGGGCGGTGGCGGAACCGGCCATGCTGGTGCTGTTCGGGCCGCAATGGGCCTATGCCTGGCCGGTGCTTGGCCTGCTGGCGCTGTCAAAAGCGATCGTTACGCCCTGCAGCACGTTCATTCCCTATCTCAAGGGCACCGGCCAAAGCCGCGTGCTGTTCTGGTCGGCAGTGCTGCGCGCCATTGCAACGACACTCGCCATCATCCTCGGCGCCACCTATGGCAGCCTTGTCGATGCGATGGTGGCGCTCTGCGTCGTCAACGCCATCACGCTGGTCGGATATTCCTGGGCCGTGTTCCGGGTCGACGGCATTCCGTTCTTTTGGGGTCTGATGACCAGCAGCCGGTCGATGCTGACCTCGCTCGTCATGGGCGTCGGGGTCCGGCTCACCCTTTCCACGTTCGAAGCACAGCTCACCAGCCCCTATCTCCAGCTTCTGGTCGGCGCTGTCGTGGGCGGCGTGCTCTACGGCGCCATGTTCCTCGTGACGGAAAGGGCGCTGGTCAAAAAAATAATCGGCATGGTCAAGCGGCGTCGTGGTGGGTCGGTTGCGGATGCACCTCCTGCATAACGAAGGATGCCCTTGCCTCATCGTTGAGACGCATTTTCGCCTTAATCGCGCCGCAATCGGGCGAGTATGCGAACCGATTTGATTGAGTGTCGTCTGAGGTCGAAGTTATTTTCACGACGAATTGATTTTTTTCTCTGTTGTGCAGTGCAGCATAAGAAATCAGTGATCCCCCCGGAATCCATAGCGTTTCAGCACTCGCGAAAGTAGAACTCGCGAATGGAACGGGTAACGGGATGCCGCTGCGGACCGGGCGGATCCCGGCTTTTCGCTGCGCCGCCACATTTTGTGCCAAACTGCACCTGATCCTTGGCACTCCAAAATGCGGGCTCAAAGTCTGCTCTGATTGAAACGGTGGTGACGGGAGGCGCCGCCCAAAAAGGGTAGTTCGTTTGACTGTTGATCAAACCATTTCCTCCCGTATCAATTTGATGCGAATCCTTCTGATCTCGGGCATCGTGTTCGTCCACGTCCCGTTCGATCCGCAGACCAGCCCGTTCCTCGGCCAGAACGGTTTCTTCGATTGGCTCCGCGTGTTTTTTGGCGACAGCCTGTTTCGTATCGGCGTACCGTGCCTCAGCGCGATTTCCGGCTATCTGCTGTTTCGCCGTGGCTGGGATGCTTTCGACTACGGCAAGGTGATGCAATCCAAGGCGCGAACCGTGCTTGTGCCGTTCCTGTTGTGGAACCTCGGCCTGTTCGCCGTCGTCCTTCTGGTGCAGCGCGCCGGCATGGGCATCGGGTATTTCCCGGACCTGTGGAATGCATCCTCCCGTGAACTGGCGAACTATGCGTTTGCGAGCGAGAATTTTCCCGTCGACATCCCGCTCTATTTCCTGCGTGACCTTGTCGTCTGCATCGCCCTGTCGCCAATCCTTGCCTTCTTCGTGCGCAAGGCTGCGGTGCCGACGCTGGTCATCCTGTTCGTGGTGGCGATCTTGCCGGATCTCACGCTCTTCATCGTTTTGAAGAAGTCGATCCTGTTCTCTTTTACCTTCGGCATCTTCCTCGCTTTGAACCGGATCGATCTCTCGGCGCTCGACCGTTTTGCCGTTCCCGGCACTGCGCTGGTTGTGGCCGCCGCCGTCCTGTTGTCGATCGCGCTTTATCAGACGGGACCGGACTATTCCTGGTCGCTTGAGCTTCTGCGCAACGCACTGTCTATCATCGGTGCCGGCGGTTTCTGGCTGATGTCGGCGCTCGCCATCCGCTCGACGCTCGGCAAACGGCTGGCCGCCACCGGCAGCCTCAGCTTCTGGATCTTCTGCGCCCATTACCCGCTGCTCGTGGTGATGTGGATGGTCTGGAACCGCATTGCGGGCGATCAGCTTTACCCGCTGTTCTATGTCGGCGCGATTTCCTCGGCCCTCGTGATCCTGGTGATTTCGAATGCGCTGGTGTCGCGCCTTATGCCCGGCCTTTACCAGACGCTGACGGGCAGTCGCGGCCGCAAGGCAAAGCTTGCGCAGACACAGAACTCCAATTCGTCCGGGCATTCCGCGCATGGCCGCGAGCCCGCCCTGACCCACAGAAGAGGTGAAACATGACGGCACCAGCCAGACAGATTCGACCCGCTTTCCGAGCCGCTGCAACGGCAGTCGCCGCGTTGGCAGTGCTCGCCTGCGCTCCAGCTTATGCCCAGGCACCGCCAGCCCCCGAAGCTCCGGCGACCCAAGCGCAGAATCCGGCCGCAAAGCACCGTCCTGATACCAAACCCCATCCGGGCGGCAAGCCGCAGCCGGATGCCAAGGGCACGTCTTTCGTCGAGAATTTTGATCGGCTCGACCGGTCGTTCTGGTTCGTTTCGAACGGCTGGAACAATGGCGCTCATCAGAACTGCACCTGGTCGCAGCGCCAGGTGACGACCGATGGCGGCAATCTGAAGCTCACCTTCGAGGAGCGCCAGAACAAGGACCGCAAAAACGTCTGCGGCGAGATCCAGACCCGCGCCCGCTTCGGTTACGGTACCTATGAGGCGCGCTACAAATCGGCGACCGGTCCTGGCCTCAACTCAGCCTTCTTCACCTATATCGGCCCGACCGACAAAAAGCCGTGGGACGAGATCGACTTCGAGGTGCTCGGCAAGAATGTCGATCAGGTTCAGCTCAACCAGTATATCAATGGCAAGGGCAAGAACGAGAAGATCGTTCCCGTTGCCGGTGGTGCGGACAAGGGCTTCAACGACTACGCCTTCATCTGGGAGCCGGAGCGGTTGCGCTACTTCCTCAACGGCAAGCTGGTGCAGGAAGTCACCGACCCGTCGAAGATCCCGCAGAACGCCCAGAAGATCTTTCTGAGCCTGTGGGGCAGTGATACGCTGAAATCCTGGATGGGCCCGTTCGCCTATTCCGGCCCCACCACGATGGAAGTCGATCGCATCGCCTATACGGCGCTCGGCGAAGACTGTGCTTTCCCGCAATCCGTGCTCTGCACGCTCGACTGATCTTTCGACAGGGAGTTGAACGACGTGACACTGCAGGTCCTCTATCTGGCCCATGATCTTGCCGACCCGGCCATTCGCCGGCGGGTGCTGACGTTGAAGACCGGCGGCGCCAGCGTCACGGTCGCAGGCTTCAGGCGCGCGGGAAACCTGCTGGGTCAGGAGGAAGGCGTGCGCTCCATCGATCTCGGTTCAACGCAGGACGGACAGTTCAGCCAGCGCATCAAGGCCGTGATTGCTGCCCGGATGCAGTTGCAAAAGAGGCTTGTCGGCGTTCCGATGCCGGATGTCATCATCGCCCGCAATCTGGAAATGCTGGTTCTCGCCGATGGCGCCGCGTCGCTGTTCGGCGGCGACGTGCCCGTCGTCTACGAATGTCTCGATATTCACCGCCTGCTGCTCGACGAGGGTGCCAAGGGCCGGGTGCTGCGTGCCGTGCAGCGGCATTTCGCAAAGTCGGCCCGGCTGCTGATCACCAGCTCGCCGGCCTTTGTCGAGAATTTCTTCAAGCCAAAATCGGGGCTCGATCTTCCCGTGCTTCTGCTCGAAAACAAGGTCCTGCAGCTGGGCGATGCGTCCGTCACACAGCCGCAACCACGTCTGCCGAAGCAGGGTGCCCCCTGGAAGATCGGCTGGTTCGGTGCGATCCGCTGCCGCAAGTCGCTCGATATCCTGACCGCCTTTGCCGAAAAGATGAACGGCGGAGTCGAAGTCATCATCCGCGGACGGCCGGCCTATCGCGAGTTTGCCGATTTCGACGCGCAGGTGAAGAACGCGCCGTTCGTTCGGTTTGAGGGTCCCTACCGCAATCCGGAGGATCTGGCGGAGATCTACAACGAGGTGCAATTCACCTGGGCGATCGATTTCTTCGAGGAAGGGCTGAACTCCGAGTGGCTTTTGCCGAACCGCCTCTATGAAGGCGGGCTGCATGGCGCGGTCCCCATCGCGCTGTCGCGCACCGAGACCGGCCGCTTTGTGGCTAAGCGCGATATCGGCATCCTTCTCGACAACGCGACGCCTTCGGATCTGGAAACCCTGTTCTCGGGCATGACCGACGCACTCTACCTCGATCGGTTCACCCGGCTTGCGGCCGTCGATCGCAGCCAGTGGGTTACTGATGCTGACGATTGCCGCGCCCTGGTCGACAGGCTTGCGGGCCTCAATCGCAATATTTCGCTGGCCGTACCGTCGGTACCGGCCGTTTCAACCGTGCAGTCGTGAGGTGAGATAGGTCATGCGTGTGCCTTCGAATGCCGATGTTTCCCATGGCGACCTGTCCTTGATCCGGACACTGATCGTCGTCCCGTGCCTTGATGAGGCAAAGACCATCGAGCCGCTTTTGCGCAAGCTCGACCAGCAGCGTAGCTCGGCCAGCGACATGATCGTCGTTGCCGATGGCGGCAGCAAGGATGGCACGCAGGAGATCGTCCTTCGCGTCGCGCAGGAACTGCCCAACGTGGCGCTGATGCACAATGCCAAGCGCATCCAGAGTGCGGCGATCAATCTCGCCGTCCAGCGCTTCGGCGCGGAGTTCGAATATTTGATCCGCATCGACGCGCATGGCGATTATCCCGACGATTATTGTCGGACGCTTCTGCAGGAAGCGGTATCGCTGGAGGCGGATTCCATCGTGGTCGGCATGGAAACGGTCGGCTTTGGCCTGTTTCAGCGGGCAACGGCTGCGGCGCAGAATTCCAAGCTCGGCAACGGCGGCTCCAAGCACCGGGCCGGCGGCGGCGGCGAATGGGTCGATCACGGTCACCACGCCCTGATGCGCATCTTCGCGTTTCAGGCTGTCGGCGGCTACGACGAGAGCTTCAGCCATAACGAGGATGCGGAACTGGATTTCCGCCTTCGTCAATCCGGCTTCCGCATCTGGATGACCGGCAAGACCTACATGACCTATTATCCGCGTTCCACCGCGTCGGCGCTGTTCCGGCAGTATCTCGGCTATGGCCGCGGCCGGGCGAAAAACCTTTTGAAGCATCGGTCGATCCCCAAGATCCGCCAGGCCATTCCGCTGGCGGTCGCACCTGTTGTGATCGGCGCGGTGCTTGCGGTCCTCTACTGGTGGGCGGCCATTCCGCTGGTTGTCTGGGCGGTCGCCTGCCTCGGCTATGGCGTCTGGATGGCTGTGGGCCAAAATAACCCGCTCGGTCCGCTTGCTGCGGTGTCGGCGATGATCATGCATTTTGCCTGGTCGGCAGGCTTCTGGCTGGAACTGATCGGCATCAAATCGAGGAGGCGTGCATGATCGTGGCTGGCAGCGGCAAGCTCCGCATCGATATCGGCATCTGTACCTATCGGCGTCCGGAACTGGAGGTCACGTTGCGGTCGCTGTTCGCGCTCGACGTGCCCGAACACACGCAGGTCCGGCTGATCGTTGCCGACAATGACGCGGAGCCAAGTGCGCAAGCCTTGGTGGAGCGGCTGAAAGCCGTCTCACCCTTCGAGATCCAGTATGTTCACTGCCCGAAATCGAACATCTCGATTGCGCGCAATGCCTGCCTTGCTGCCTGCCAGGCCGATTATCTGGCCTTTATCGACGACGACGAGACGGCCGGTCCTGGATGGCTTGCAGCGCTTGTCGACCGCGCCGAAGCGACGTCGGCCGATGCTATCCTCGGGCCCGTGCGCGCCATCTATCCGGATGATGTTCCGGCCTGGATGCGCAGCGGTGATTTCCACTCCACCAATCCCGTGTGGGTCGATGGCCGTATCGTCACCGGCTATACCTGCAACGTGCTTCTCGACATGCGCTCGCCGAAGCTCGCGGCCCGCAAGTTCGCGTTGTCGCTCGGCCAGAGCGGTGGCGAGGATACGCATTATTTCACCCAGCTGACCGATGCCGGCGGACAAATCGAGTTTGCCCGTGACGCTCTGCTGGAAGAGCCGGTGCCGCAGAAGCGCGCCAGCTTCTCCTGGCTTGCCAAACGCCGCTTCCGCTCCGGCCAGACCCATGGCCGCATCGTTGCGGCAAAGAGTGCGGGTCTGTCGCGGATCAAGAAGGCCGCAATCGCTGCGATGAAATTCGCCTATTGCGCCGTGGTGACGGTCGGAGCGGTTGCCGTTCCCGTCACCCGCACACGCTATGCCCTGCGCGCAGCACTTCACGCCGGTTCGGTCATGGGGACGCTCGGCATGCGCGAGATCCGCCAGTACGGCATGGTGGAGGCTACATGACTTCCGTTGTCACCGCACCCGATGTCAGTTTCGTCATCGCCGCCTACAATGCGCAAGATACGCTCGAAAGCGCGATCGATAGCGCGCTCGCCCAGGTCGGCGTGTCCCTGGAAGTGATCGTCGTCGACGATAGCTCCAGCGACGGCACGCGCGAGCTTGCGCTTCGCTGCCGCGATCGCGACGATCGCGTCAAGCTGCTCGTCCAGCCCGCCAATGGCGGACCGGCGGCCGCGCGCAATGCCGGTTTCGATGCCGCAACCGGCCGCTGGATCGCCGTGCTCGATGCCGACGACACGATCCATCCGCAGCGCCTGAAGCGGATGATCGCACGCGCCGAGGCGATGGATGCTCGGATCGTGGTCGACAATATCGATGTCGTCCCGCTCGAGGGCGGTCAGCCCACGGCGATGTTTTCGCGCGCCGATCTCGAGACGCGCAAGGTGCTGGATCTCGCCGATTTCATCCAGTCCAACATCATCTTCGGCAGCACTTTCAATTTCGGCTATATGAAGCCGATCTTCCGCCGCGATTTCCTCAACGAGCACGGTCTGCGGTTTGACGAAAACCTGCGGATCGGCGAGGATTACATCCTGCTTGCCTCTGCGATCGCGAGCGGCGGCATCTGCGCCATCGAGCCCGAGGCCGGTTACGTCTACCATCTGCGCCACGGTTCGATCTCGCGGGTCCTCAAACCCGAACATCTCACGGCGATGCTTGCCGGCGACGAGAAGTTCCTCAAGCGCTTCTCTCTCGAGCCGCGGGCAACGAGCGCCCAGCGCCGCCGCACGCAGAGCATTCGCGAAGCGGCTTCCTTCCTCACACTCGTCGACGAGATCAAGAAACGATCATTCGGCGGGATTCTGAAAACGGCAATCGACAACCCGCGGGCGCTCAAGCACCTGCGCATGCCGATTGCCGTCCGTATGCGCCGGTTCGCAAGAGCTGCCGGCGTTTCTTGACAATCCGATCGACGGGGCGGGGGCGTCCCGGAAAGGACAACGACACTATGGAAATGAGACCTGTTCGCAAGGCGGTCATTCCGGTTGCAGGCAATGGAACACGGTTCCTGCCGGCTACCAAGGCGATGCCAAAGGAAATGCTGACGATCGTCGACAGGCCCGTCGTGCAATATGCGGTCGATGAGGCCATGCAGGCCGGTATCGAGCACATCATCTTCGTGACCAGCCGCAACAAGACTGCGATCGAAGACTATTTCGACAGCAATCCCGAACTGATCGCCAGCCTCACCCGCGCCGGCAAGACGGTTCAGGTGACCCAGCTCGAAAAGATGCTGCCGCTCGCCGGCACCGTCAGCTACACCCGCCAGCAGGTTCCGCTCGGTCTCGGCCACGCCGTCTGGTGCGCCCGCGAACTGGTGGGCAACGAGCCCTTCGCGCTGCTTTTGCCGGATATGGTGTCCTATGGCGCCCGCGGCTGCATGGCAGGCCTCGTTGATCTCTACGAGGAAGTCGGCGGCAACGTCTTTGGTGTCGAGCAGTGCGCGCCCGAGGAGACGTCGAGCTACGGCGTCGTCGCGATCGGCGAAAGCAAGCAGCACGGCTTCGAAGTGACCGGCATGGTCGAAAAGCCGGCACCGGCCGATGCACCGTCGAACTATTACCTTAATGGTCGCTATATCCTGCAGCCGCAGATCTTCGAACTGCTGGAAAGCCAGGAACGCGGAGCCGGCAACGAGATCCAGCTGACCGACAGCATGCAGAAACTGCTGCAGAAGCAGCCGTTCCACGCACAGCCCTATACCGGACGGACCTTCGACTGCGGTTCCAAGCGCGGTTTCATCGAAGCCAATGTGGCCTTCGCGATATTGCGGAGCGATATGGGCGAGGAGATCTATCACTCCGTCAAGGAGCTTCTCGCCAACCACGAATCGAAGGTTAAGGCGGCTTAAGGGCCGCTCCAACGTCGCAGTCAGACCAAAGCCCGAGGAACGGCAGTCCATTTCTGCCGTTCCTCTCGACAATTCCGGAAAGCGGACAAAGCCATGGACCAGGTTAATTATAGGCCGATGAACATCTTCCCGAACGAGCAAAAAGAAACTGACACGTTCATCGACCTCGACAAGCTGTGGTCGGCAGCTATGCGTCGGCTTGGCGTGATCATCATCTGCGTGGTCGCCATGGTCGCGCTTGCGGCAGCCTATCTGTTTACGGCGCAGCCGAAATACACGGCCGCGACGCAGATATTGGTGGACGACAACCTGTCCCGCTATGCGGAAGAGGAAACCGAAGGCCAGACCGCGCAGCAGATCGACAACCGCATGTCCAGTTCGGTCGAGATCCTGAAATCCAAGGCGCTGGCGCTCAGCGTCGTCGACAAGGGCAAGTTTGCGGAAAACGACCTGATCGTCGATCCGCCCAAATCGCCGGTCGATCTTGCCAAGGACATGGTGAAAAGCGTTGTCTCGCTGGTGTCATCAGGCGGCCCGTTGCCGAGCGAAGACCAGGTGCGCGCCGGGCGCCGTGAAAAGGCTGCCGCCATCCTTCAGCAGTCGATCACCGTCGAGCGCGTCGGACGCAGCTCGGTCATCTCGCTCTCCGTCCGCTCGCCAGACCCGGTTCTTTCCGCCCAGCTTGCCAAGACCTATGCCAGTTCCTTCCTCACGGAAGAGCTTAATGCCAATTTCGACGCGACCGAGCGCGCTTCCGTGTGGCTCCAGGAACGTTTGAACGACCTCAACATCCGCGCACAGCAGGCATCGCTGACGGTCGAGCAGTATAAACGCGACAACGGCCTCGTATCGCCGCGCGGCGAGCTGATGTCGGCCCAGCAGCTGTCCGATCTCAATACCCAGCTGATCTCGGCGCAGGCCGAAGTAGCCAGCGCCCAGGCCCGCTACAACCAGTACAAGGTGATCATCGACAAGGGCTCGGAAGCAGCCGTCGAAAACGCCGTCGTTGCCAACCGCGATACCGACAACACGGTGCTGCAGAACCTTCGCCAGCGCTACACGACGGTCAACGATCGTGAAAAGGGCGTGGTCGAGCAGTTCGGCGCCGATCATCCGCAGGCAGTCGCACTTCGCTCCGAAAAGCAGGACCTGGCACAACAGATCCTGCGCGAGTTGCAGCAGCTGACCGGTTCGTTCCGCAACGAGCTGGATGTCGCAAGCTCGCGCGAGCAGTCGTTGCGCGCCAGCATCGAAAGCGTGGCCGGCCGCAACCAGGATGCCAATGTCTCCATGGTGCAGTTGCAGGAGCTGCAGCAGCGTGCCGATGCGCTGAAGACGCTCTACCAGTCCTATCTGCAGCGGTTCGAACAGGCGTCGCAGCTGCAGTCGCTGCCGATCGCCAAGGCCCGCGTCATCTCGGAAGCCGGCGTGCCGATCTCGCCGTCCAGCCCGCGCAAGACGCTCACCATGGCTCTGTCCGTCGTGCTTGGACTGCTGCTCGGCGGCGCACTTGCAGCGCTTCTGGAATTTCGCGAGCGCTTCTTCCGCACCGGCGCCGACGTGCAGGACAAGCTCGGCGTCCGCTTCCTCGGTTACCTCCCGAAGATTGGCAGCGCCCAGACCGACGACAACGGCTCCGACAAGCCGGCCGATGCGATCGACGGCCAGATCCTGCCGGAGGGCGATCCGATCGCGCTTCGTCGCAAGATGCGTGTCGCCGTCGAAGCGCCGCGCTCGCAGTTTGCCGAAACGCTGCGCAATGCCAAGCTTGCCGCCGATATCGTGCTGCAGGGTCGCAAATGCTCGGTCATCGGCGTCGTCTCCTGCCTTCCCGGCGAAGGCAAGTCGATGGTCGCGGCAAACCTTGCCGGCCTGATATCGTCGAACGGCGTTCGCACGCTGGTCATCGATGGCGATCTGCGCAATCCGGGTCTCTCCAAGATGCTGGCGAGCGAACCGGATGTTGGCCTGATCGACGTCGTCCTGCAGAAGGTTCCGTGGACGGCTGCCGCCCGCGTCGACCGCCGCTCGCGCCTGACGATCCTGCCGATGACCACCCGCAGCCGTCAGCTGGCCCATACATCGGAGCTTCTCGCCTCGACCGGCATGAGCCAGTTCCTCGAAAGCATCAAGGACACGTTCGACGTCATCATCGTCGACCTGGCACCGCTGATCCCGGTCATCGATGCGAAGGCCTTCGAGCCCTATGTCGATGGCTTCATCTTCGTCACCGAATGGGGTGTCACGCCGGTCAAGGCCGTGCAGAGCGTGCTTCAGTCGGAACCGCAGATTGCCGCAAAGACGATCGGCGTCATTCTCAACAAGACCGAGATGGGCGAGCTGCGCAAATATGCCGATCCGGGCGCGCCAGAGCGCCTGCATTCAAGCTATTCATCCTATTACAAGGATGCCATTCCCGGCGTGCCGCGCTAAGTTGCGGCAAGTTACTAAAGCATGATCGAAGGCCGCCGCTCCCCTGGAACCGGCGGCCTTTGCGTTTCAATGGTTTGACCTGTCCATTTTCGAGATTTGCGCCAATCCACGCTTCCGTGCGGGAACAAAATTCCCTACCATGTCGCCAGTCCGATGATCAGCGAGGCCGATTTCATGAGCACTCTCAACCGTTTCTCCGTTCAATCGCTGGCATCCATGACGCGGCTGCTTGCCGACGTCGCGTCGGCACGGCGCGAGCCTGATCTGGTCATCCGGGATGCACGGATGCTCTCCACCTATTCGGAACGCATCCTGCCGGGGCGGGAAATCTGGCTCTCCGGCGGGCGTATCGCCGCGGTTAAGCCCACCGGTTCCTACAAGGGAACATCGGCGAAGATCTATGATGCCAAGGGCGGCATTCTGGCGCCTGGCCTCGTCGATCCGCATATCCATATCGAATCCTCGATGGTGACGGCCTGCGCCTATGCGGAGGCTGCCCTTCTCAACGGCACCACCACGATCTTCTGCGACAGCCACGAGATCGGCAATGTCATGGATGTCGCCGGTGTTGAGGCGATGCTGGAAGACGCGCGCATGGCGCCGCTGTCGATCTTCCTGACGGTGCCGAGCACCGTTCCCGCCACCTCGCCGGAACTGGAAACCGCCGGTGGCGACCTGACGCCGGACAAGATCGCGGCGCTGTTCGACAAATGGCCGGAAGCGGTGGCGCTTGGCGAAAAGATGGACTTCGTACCCGTTGCGATGGGCGACGAACGCAGCCATGCGATCCTCGCTGCCGCTCTGTCGCGCGGCCGTCCCGTATCGGGCCATGTCTACGGCCGGGAATTCGTCGCGGCCTATGCGGCCTCCGGCGTCACCGACACCCATGAGGCGATCGACCGCGATATCGCCGACGATCTGCTGGAGGCGGGCGTCTGGCTGTTCCTGCGCGGCGGCCCGCCCACCACGCCCTGGCATTCGCTGCCGCAGGCGATCAAGACGATCACCGAGCTTGGCGCCTCACACAAGCGCGTCGCCGTTTGCACCGACGACCGCGACGCCGAGGATCTGCTCGCCTTCGGCATGGACTGGGTGACCCGCGAGGCGGTCAAATACGGCATGACGCCGGAACAGGCCTGGGCGATGGGTTCGCTGCATGGCGCCACCCGCTTCGGCATGGAAAACGAGATCGGCGGTCTCGGCGGCGGACGCAGGGCGGATCTGGTGCTCCTCTCCGACAACCTGGAGCCGGTCAGTACCTGGTACGGCGGCGAACTGGTCGTGGACCAGAAGAAGATCACGCCTGTTCTCGATGAGGCTTTGTCCAAACCCTATCGCTATCCGGAAGCCGCCTATCATACGGTCAAGCTGCCGAAGAACCTCAAGCTGACGCCTGACCTGCCGACCGAGACCGTCATTGCCCACACGATCAAGACGGAGCTGCCCGGCATCACGCTCGGCCACGTCACCGTCACGCTCGAACCCGCCAACGACTGGCAGACGCAGTTCGATCGCCACGGTCTTTGCTTTGTCACGGTCGTGGAACGTCACGGCAAGTCGCCGGGCAATGTCGCGCATGGTCTGCTCAACGGTTTTGGTCTGAAGAAGGGCGCGGTCGCCTCGTCTGTCGGGCATGACAGCCACAACATCATCGTCGCCGGCACCAATGAACGCGACATGCAGGTGGCGCTCGATGCGATCGAGGCTACCCAGGGCGGCGTCTGCGTCGTGATGGATGGCAAGGTGACGGCCATGGTGCCGCTGCCGATTGCCGGGCTTTTGTCCGACAAGCGCGTCCACGCGGTCGCCGACGAGGTGAAGGCGCTGAAGCTCGAATGGGAAAAGGCCGAATGCACGATCGCCTATATGGGCTTCAACCTCATTCCGCTGTCGGTCATTCCGGATATCCGCATTACCGATAAGGGCCTGGTGCTGGTGCCGGAAATGCAGATCCAGACCCTGTTCGAACCGGCATGAGTTTTTGAGCATGACACCTGAAAACACCGATCTCGCCCGCGTTCTTGCCCATATCGATGCCAACAGCGACAGTTTCGTCGAACGGGTGATGGAGTATGTGAAGCACAAGTCGATCAGCGCCTCCAACGAGGGTATCACGGAGGCCGCCGATATCCTCGTCGGCATCCTCAATGGTCTCGGCATGCAGGCCCAGGCGATCACCACCCGCAACCACCCGATGGTGATCGGCCGCATGGAGAACCAGCCCGGCAAGCCCACCGTGCTTCTCTACGGCCATTACGACGTGCAGCCGCCAGAACCGCTCGACCTCTGGAAAAGCCCGCCCTTCGAGCCCGAGATCCGCGACGGCCGCATCTACGCGCGCGGCATCGGCGACAACAAGGGCCAGCATTTCGCCCAGTTGCTGGCGATTGAATCCTATCTCAAGGTGGTTGGCGAACTGCCCTGCAATGTCATCTTCCTGCTCGAAGGCGAGGAGGAGATCGGCAGTCCCCATATGGCGGAATTCGTCGCCGAACATGTGGACAAGCTCAATGCCGATCTTGTCGTCACCTCGGATGGCTCGCTGCACGACAGCGGTCGCCCGGTCGTCACCTTCGGCGTGCGCGGCGTCGCCTCGTTCGAGCTGCGCGCAAAGACCGCCAACCGCGACGCCCATTCCGGCAATTTCGGTGGCGTCATGCCGAATGCGATCTGGAAGCTCGTGCATCTGCTCGCAACGATGAAGAACGACCGCGGCGAGATCACCATAGACGGTATCTACGATCCCGTCGTGCCGCCGACCGATCTGGAACTGCAGGCCATGGCGGCCTTGCCGCTCGATGTCGAGAAGATCAAGGCCGAGCTTGGTATGACGGCGATCGACGAGCCGCTGGATCGTCCCTATTACGAGCGGCTGATGTTCCAGCCGACGCTCACCATCAACGGCCTGCATGGCGGCTATGGCGGACCGGGGCAGAAGACGGTTCTTCCGAGCGAAGCCTACGCCAAATGCGACATTCGACTGGTCGAGAGCCTGACGCCGGACTACGTGTTCGAAAAGGTCCGGGCGCATGTGGAAAAGCACGCGCCCGATGTGGAGTTCGTGCCGCAAAACTCGATGCTGCCGTCGAAAACGCCGATGGACAGCCCGTTCGCATCCGTGATCCGCGAAGCGATCGTCGCTGCCCGCGGCGTCGAGCCGCTGCTCTACCCAAGCCTCGGCGGCAGCCTCCCGGATTACGTCTTTACCAAAATCCTCGGCAAGCCAGCCTTCGTGGTGCCCTACGCCAATGCCGACCAGGCAAACCACGCCCCCAACGAAAACCTCAAGCTCGACCTCTTCCACGCCGGCATCCGCACCGGTGCTGCGCTGCTGGCGAAGCTGGGTGAGATGAAGGGGTGAATGGTAGGGCAGGGATGGTGGATTTCGCCAAACCGCTCAGTCGATCACCAGCATGTTGGCAATGGTCTGTCGAAGATCTATGCCGAGGCTGTGGTCGTAGGCTGCCCATGCGCTGGTTATAATAAGTGCCCATAGGACGCTGAACAGGGATCCGACCAGAAAATATTCGGCGAATTCACGCTGATCCAGCTTCTGGAACCTGGCGACCGTTTTCAGTGCTATCACGGCGGCGAGGATCTCCCAACTGTGAACAACGATCCCGGCCGCGAGTATCAGCCTCTCCAGAATGCCGATCACTCGTCCGGCGCTGATGGTCGAGGGAGGACTTTCCGAGACCATGTCCTTCAGGCCGGTCAGATCGAAAAGCTTGCGACATAGCCAGTTGCCTCCGTAAGTCAGCAAGCCCAGTGCGACAGCCGTATAGACGAGTGCGTGGATCATGCGTGCTGCCTTTCGAGCGACAAGGAACCGTCCAGTTCGGCAAGGGCCTCTTGAATGGCATTCCATTGAAGCAGGTAAAGATCAAAGTCTCCAGAGTTTCTGACCTTGTAGATGCTGTGCACGGAAACATTGCGTAGTTTCGCGATCTCGCTTGCCGTCTTTCCCGCCAGAAAGGCCTGGATGTCGTGACGCTGGGTCGGCGTCCATCGACGTTCGATGGCGGTCAGCGTTGCGCCGCCTGCCTCCAGCAGGGTCTCGAGCACCTGATAGCCTGGAATGTGGAACCGGTAATAGGTGGTGGCCGCTTTCTCGTTGAGCTTCGCCCTCGTGGCGGCGAGACCCGTCCCCATCATGTTCCAGGCGCGCTCTGGGTTGAGCGGCGTTTTCAACGCGGCAACTCCGATTGCAAACCGGCAGTCGATGGAATCGCGCATCAAATCGTATCGAATCTTGCGGGCAATCCGCATCGCACCAGCAAGCGAGGTCGCGAAACCCTGGAACTCGTCTCCCAAGGTGATCGTAAGCGGCGAGGCCAGGATTCGAGCAGATTCGGTGTTCTGACGGTCGATCGCTGCGTTAAATTGTTCATGGAGGCGTTCGATAGATGGGCTGATCTCGCTTTGAACGATATCACCCATGATGATCGCAAGAGGATTTTTGTTTGACCCTATCATGGGTCAAATCTACGATTTACCCAAAAAAGGGTCAATCAGAAAATTGACCCCAATCTGGTTCAAAGCTCCTGCCCCTTTCCAACCGGTTCAAACCCCACTGCAACGCTGCAGTTTACATTGCCGCGCTGGCCGCCTAGGCAGGGTGCCACATCAGGAACGGGTAGGTTACGGGTCATGTTGATCAAGCAGAGCGACTATCACCGCATTTATCGGGTCATCAACAGCCTGCTCGTAAACGAGAACGCCAACACCGCCGTTGCCGGGATGTATTTCAGCACGTTCGGGGCGTTCATCCTGCGCCAGCATTATGGTGTGACTGCCACGCCGAAAAGCGGGCTGGCCGCCTACAATCTCGGCGGCACCCGCATCCTCTTCGCAGACCAGCGCGAAGACGGGTATGTCACGGGTGCTGGCGAGAATTTTCATTGCTGGGTGGAGGCCGACGGCTGGGCGATCGATTTCATGGCGCCGGCGTTTTCGCAGAGCGCGTCCGAGCTTCGGGTGCCCTCTAAGATGTTCCAGAGGCCTCTTTCGGCCATGGCTTCAAGCATCAACGATCTCGAGCAATCCGGCGATTTCTTCTATCAGTCGGAGCCGCAAGCAAGCGCAAGGCGCTTCGCGGATTGGCACAAGCACGCGATGATCGGTGATCTCGCCTCGGTTGCCGCAAACTGGTTCCGGAAGTCGCCTAAGCAGATGCCGAAGTCACTGTCCATCGCGAGCGAGCCGGGAAAGAGCGTACCGTTGCTGGGGAATGCGCTTTCGGGCGCCTGGTGATGGCGGAGGCTTGCGGGCCGGGACAGGTTCGCCGATAGCGGCCAGCTCCGCTACGGGGGCGTTAGAGGGCGGGATGCTGTCGCACCCCGCCGCACGTGATGTCAGCCCTTCTTCAGCGCCGCATAGGCCACGGCCATCTTGGCGGCGAGGCGGGCGTTGTTTCGGACCAGCTCGATATTGGCTTTCAGGCTTTCGCCCTTCGACAGCTCGTTGATGCGGGCGAGCAGGAACGGGGTCAGTTCCTTGCGGCCGATGCCGCGCTCATCTGCTTCGCGTACCGCATCGGCAATCGTGCCGTCGATGAAGTCAGGGGTCAGGGCGGCTTCTTCCGGGATCGGGTTGGCGATCAGGAGGCCAGTGCCGGTGCCGAGCTGGTGGTGGAAATGCATGGCGCTTGCAATCTCTTCTGCCGTATCCAGCCGGTGATCGGCCTTGTAGCCGCTCTGGCGGGTGAAGAAGGCCGGGAAGTCCTCGGTGCCGTAGGCAATGACCGGCACGCGCTGGGTTTCCAGATATTCGAGCGTCTTTGCGATATCGAGGATCGATTTCACGCCGGCGCAGACGACGGCCGTCTTGGTGCGACCAAGCTCGGTCAGGTCGGCGGAAATGTCGAATGTCTGTTCGGCGCCGCGATGCACACCGCCGACGCCGCCGGTTGCGAAGATCTCGATGCCGGCGAGGTCTGCCAGAAGCATGGTGGCGGACACCGTCGTGCCCGCCGTCTGGCCGCGCACCATGGCAACCGCGAGATCGCGGCCGGAAGCCTTGACCACGCCCTTGGCCTGGGCGAGCTTTTCCAGCTCATCGTGTTCCAGGCCGACGCGGAGTTCACCGTCGATGACGGCGATAGTTGCCGGCACGGCACCGTTTTCACGCACGACTGCCTCGACCGATAGCGCCGTCTCCAGATTGGCCGGGTAGGGCATGCCATGGGTGATGATGGTCGATTCGAGCGCCACGATGGCGCCGCCGTTTGCGAGAGCGTCTGCAACTTCCTGGCTGAGTTTCGGCTTCAGCAGAGACATGGGATTTCCTTTCTGGAAGCAGTTCCGGCAAAGCCGTGGAGCGGTTTTGCGTCTGGACCTGCGTTGGGATTAAACACTGGAAGCACTTTTGTGCTTCAGGACAAACGGTGCATATGGGCCTGCAAAAAGGCCTCGGAGAGTTCGGGGTGGACGCTTGCCGCGCTTTCGGTCGTGAGCGTCGCAACCAGTGCGCCGATGCGGGCAGCGGTGTGAATGTCGTCGCCGGCAATCACGCGGTGCAGGGTGCCGGCAATCATCGCGTCGCCAGCGCCGGTCATGTCGATCGCCTTGGCTTCGACTGCTTCGAAACTGGCTGAAGCGTCGATGCCGGCGACCGCAATGCCGGCCGCCCCCATCGTCACCACCGCCTCGCGGGCACCGGCCGCCTGCAGGCCGCGTGCCGCCTTCAGCGCGTCGTCGATCGTCTCGCGGGCCGACAGGCCGAGAATGGCGTTGGCCTCGTCGATATTCATGAACAGAAGGTCGATACCGGCAAGGTCCTTCGGCAGGCGCATGGCCTTGACGGTCGAGACCGCATCGATCGCCAGCCGGAACCGCGCGTCGCGTCGCCGCGTGATCAGCGCTGCCAGCGTCTCGGCGGGCGGGTTACAGTCGGAGAACACGAAGCTTGCCGACGCCAGATGCGGCCAGACGCGGTCGAGATGTTCGGGTCGCAGCAGATCGAATATGCCCATGTCAGCGATACCGAGCGAAAGATCGCCGCGCGGATCGAGGATGGCCGCATATTCGGCGGTCGGTCGCTCGGTGCTGATGATCATCTGGCTGACGTCGATGCCGCGCTCGCGCATATAGGTCATCAGCGTGCGGCCGCCCTCGTCGTCGCCGACGATCGAGATGAAACCGGTTTGCGTGCCGAGACGGGCGAGGTTTTCAGCCACGTTGCGGGCAACGCCACCCATCGATCGGGTGCTGTCGACGGGGTTGGAGGTGCCCTGAACGATTTCCTGCTTCGCGTGATATTTCCGGTCGAGAACGGCGCCGCCGAGGCAGATGGCGCGCGACGGCTGCGGCATCACATAGCCGCGGCCGAGAACATGGCCCTTCTGCATCAGCTGCACGATATGCGCCGCCACTGTGGAGCGGGCGAGGCCCAGCATCTCGGCAATCTCCTGCTGTCCGGCAAAGGGATTGTCCCTGATAATGCCGAGAACGGCGGCTTCCTGGCTGGTCAGATCGTCCATCGTGGCTTCCCATGAAGGTTCACGGTGTATAAACAACTGTTTCTTTCGTCAACAGTTGTTTTGGATCGCGCTTCACGCCGTCAGCTGCGCACCCGAAGACCGTCCATCAAAAGCATGATCAGACGATTGCCGCTGGCGCGCCACTCGGGGGAATCGGGAATGGAATAGATGCTCGACATGGCATGCATCAGGTCCGCCTGGCCGATATCGCTGCGGATGAGATTTGCCTCGCGACCGTTTGTTAGAAGCCTGTCGAGTGCCTGCCGTATTGTCCCGAACCCCTCCGCAAACAGTGTCGTGTTGGAACTGGCGATGATTTTCAGGCTGTTGGCCATGCCGCGCTTGGTCGCCATATAGCCGACGAAGCGCAGCATCCAGAGCTCCAGTGCCTTGTCGGCCGGATGGTTGGCGGCAAGTTCGTCCGCTGCTGCCGCCAGTGCCGTCAGCTCGCGGCGATAGACGAGTTCGACCAGATGTTCGCGGGTCGGGAAATGCCTATAGAGCGTGCCAATGCCGACGCCGGCCTGGCGGGCAATCTCTTCCAGCGAGGTCTCGACGCCTTTTTCCGCAAATGCCTGGGCTGCCACCTCGACCAGCTTATCGCGGTTGCGGCGAGCATCCGCGCGAAGTTTCGGAGCCGGGGTCTGTGCATTATTCGGCGTGGCCAAAGCCCGAAATCCTGTTCCAGTGGTTAGGCTCTCTGGGGTCGTAATCCTGGTTTCCGGCATCCTGAAACGGATGTTTTCGAAATCCAGCCTTGACTGATCTCAGCGAGCGGCTAGTTTAAACGGAGTTGCCTCCGTTTGAGGCGGCGCATATGTCTTTTTAGATCAGAAGGCGGCCGGATGTCATGTCGAAAGATGTCACTCCGCCTTATCGACCGCGATCGGCGGCGCGCGTTTAGACGATAGTGACGACCAGTGCCCTCGCCAGACGGCCGGTCCAGCCTAATTCTTTGAAATTCTCTTCGTGAAGATTGCAGGAGCCTGTCATGACACGAACCATTCACCTCAACCTCGATATCAACGGCAAGGGTTACGACCTCGATGTCGAGCCGCGCGTGACGCTGCTCGATGCGCTGCGCGACCATCTTGTTCTCACCGGCACCAAAAAGGGTTGCGACCAGGGCCAGTGCGGCGCCTGCACGTGCCATGTGGATGGCCGACGGGTGTTATCCTGTCTCACCCTGGCGGCCCAGGTCGAAGGCCGTCAGGTAGAAACGATCGAAGGACTGTCCGGGGCCGACGGAACCCTGCATGCGGTTCAGGCGGCGTTCCTGGAGCAGGACGCTTTCCAGTGCGGCTATTGCACACCGGGCCAGATCATGTCGGCGGTTGCCTGCATCCGTGAGGGCCATGCGGGATCGGATGCGGAAATCCGCGAATACATGTCCGGCAATCTCTGTCGCTGCGGCGCCTATAACAGCATCGTCGCTGCGGTGCGCCAGGCAGCGCAGGCCGTCGTTCCTGCAACTAAGGAGATGGCCGATGCGTGATTTTTCCTATCTTCGCGCCGCCACCCTCGATGAAGCCCGCCAGGCGGTGCTGCAGGCGGGGGCCTCCATCCTGGCCGGCGGCACGACCCTGATCGATCTTGCCAAATGCGGCGTTGCCGATCCGGAAACGGTCGTCGATATCTCCCATCTCGAAGGTCTCTCCGGCATCGAGGTCACGCCCCAGTCCGTCACCATCGGCGCGCTTTCGCGCATGTCTGATGTTGCCGATCATGCGGGCATCCAGGCGGAACTCCCGGCTGTCTCGGAATCGCTGCTGCTTGCGGCATCGGCGCAGCTGCGCAACATGGCGACGATCGGCGGTAACGTGATGCAGCGCACGCGCTGTCCGTATTTCCGCGATCCCGGCGCGTTCCCGGCCTGCAACAAGCGCAATCCCGGTTCAGGCTGTTCGGCGCTTGGCGGCATCACCCGCAACCATGCGGTTCTTGGAACCAGCGAGCACTGTCTCGCCTCCAATCCGGGCGATCTGGCTGTGGCGCTTGTTGCGTTCGACACGGTCGTCGATCTCGGTTCCCGCACGGTCCCGTTCGACGAGTTCTTCCTCCTGCCCGGCGATACCCCGGACAGGGAAACCGTGCTTCAGCCCGGCGAGATGATCGTCGGCCTGTCGATCCCGAAAAGCGCTGCCGCGAAAAACTCCACCTACCTGAAGGTCCGCGATCGCCAGTCCTACGAGTTTGCGGCCGCAAGCGCTGCGGTCGGCCTGGAACTGGAAGACGATGGCCGCACGGTCAGGGATATCCGAGTGGCACTTGGCGGCGTTGCCACCAAGCCATGGCGGGCGCGCGCCGTCGAACAGGCGCTGATCGGCAAAGTGCTCGACGATGCCACCATCAAAGCAGCGAGCCTGCTTGCCATGGAGGGCGCCGTTGCCCAGGTCGACAATCAATACAAGATCGATCTTGCGCCACGGGTCGTTGCCCGGGCGATCGAGACGGTCTCGACGGACAAATCTGGAGGTCTCGCATGACTATTATTCCCCCCGCAAACACGGCGATGCCTCCGACGGCATGGTCGGCGGACGTCTGACCCGGTTCGAAGGCAGCCTCAAGCTCACAGGTGCTGCCACCTATGCGCTGGAATACCCGATCAAGAACCTCGCCCACGCGGCCCTCGTGCAGAGCACGATCGCTGCAGGCCGCGTCGTCAGCGTCGATGCGACCAGAGCGCTCGCCTCGCCCGGCGTCCTGATGGTGCTGACACCGGAAGACGATCTCGGACTGCGTGTTTCCGCCGACTGGCAGGGCAACCGGCCGGAAGACAAGCCCTATCATCCGCTGCCGCGCGAGGTGCAGTTCAACGGCCAGTCGATTGCAGCCGTGATTGCCGAAAGCCGCGAACAGGCGACGGAAGCCGCAAAGCTTGTTGTCGTCACCTATGAGGAAACGTCGCCGGTCATGAGCATCGACGATCCGGCGGCTGGCGAAGGCAAGCTGATGGACAATCTCACCATCGGCTGGGGAGATGCGGAGGCCGCCCTTGCGGCATCGCCGGTCCGGATCGAAAGCGAATACAGCACGCCGCGCGAGTATCACTGCGCCATGGAGCCGCACGGGCTGACGGCCAAGTGGGATGGCGACGAGCTGACGATCTGGGAACCGAGCCAGTGGTCGCACGGCATGGCCCGCATGTATGCCGAATGGTTCGGCATGGACTATGAAAAAGTGCGGATCATCTCGCCCTATATCGGCGGCGGTTTCGGCTCCAAGGGCCAGCCGCTCGCCTATGGCGCTGTGGCGGTGGCGGCATCAAGAAAGCTCGGCCGACCGGTCCAGCTTGCCGTCACACGGCCGCAGAACTTCACCAGCTACGGCGGTCGTGCGGCAACCCGCCAGACGATCGCGCTCGGCGCCACCGAAGACGGCGTGCTGCAGGCAATCGTCCATCGCGGCCGGACAGAGACATCCGTCTACATGGATTACCCGGAACAGACGGGGGCGGCGACGCCCATCCTCTACAAGGTGGAAAACTTCTCCTCTCAGTCGCGCGTCGTGCCGGTCAACACCGTCACGCCCGGCGCGCTTCGGGGCCCGGGCAAGAACCCCAGCGCCTACGGCATCGAAAGCGCCATGGAAGAGCTTGCCTACAAGCTCGACATGGATCCGCTGGAACTGCGGCTGAAAAACTATGCCGATCACGACTATCAGTCGGGCAAGCCGTGGTCGACGCGGATGCTGCGCGAAGCCTTGACGCAAGGGGCTGCCGCCTTCGGCTGGGAAAAGCGCAGCCATCAGCCCCGCTCGATGCGGGACGGCAAGACGCTGATCGGCTGGGGCATCGGTTGCGGCACGTTCCCGGTTATCCGGGCACCGTCGGAAGCGATGATCCGCGTGCTCGCAAACGGTCGCGTCGAGGTGGTCAGCGGCTCGATCGACATGGGGCAGGGCACCTATACGATCCTTGCCCAGACGGCCGCCGAAGCGCTCGGCGTGCCGGTCTCCCAGGTCGACGTACTGCTGGGTGACAGCCGCATGCCGGGTTCATCGATCGCCGGCGGATCGATGCTGGCGGGATCCATCACCGGTGCCGTGCACAAGGCAGCGATCGCAGCGCGCGACGAGTTGATCGGCCTTGCGCTCAACGAGACCGGATCGCCGTTCCGCGATACCGGCGCCAACACGCTTTCGCTCACAGGCGGGCGGATCGAGGCATCGCGCGGCGGTGGACCATCGCTCTCGCTGCAGGAACTGATGCAGGCTGTCGGCCGCAATGAGCTGGAGATCCGCCGCAACACGCTTGCCGAAAACGCGCAGACGGCTGACGATCAGAAACAGGCCTGGACCACCATGTCGAAAGTGCAGGGGCCGACCTCGGGCGACCTTTCCATGCACAGCTGGGCTGCGCATTTCGTCGAAGTCCGCATCGATGAGGATTTCGGGACGATCCGGGTGTCGCGCATGGTCTCTGCCTTTGATTGCGGCCGCCTCTACAATCCGAAGCTGGTGGAAAGCCAGTGGAAGGGCGGCATCATCATGGGCATCGGCCAGGCGCTGCTCGAGGAAGGTGTCGTCGATCCGCGCAACGGCCGCACCATCAACAGCAACATGGCCGACTATCTGGTGCCGACCAATGCCGACATTCCGGATATCGAGGTGATCTCGGTCGGCGTGCCGGATCTCGACGCGTCCACGCTCGGCGGCAAAGGGGTTGGCGAAGTCGGCATCGTCGGCGTCGCCCCGGCAATTGCCAACGCCGTCTTCCACGCGACCGGCAAACGCATCCGCGACCTGCCGATCACGCTGGAAAAACTGATGTGATCTTATGGGCTGTCGCCTCTGGCGGCAGCCTTTCTCACACTTTGCGGTATCGGCTGGCTGGAATCCCCGTTTGCAGTGTCACCGCAACCCGAGCGGTCCCCACACCCTTACGTCGCCAGAACTTGTTTTCGGATCACCAACTACCGCATGGATGTAGGTGTGGTTAGGCTTCGCATGCGGAACTCTGGAAGGAAACGTCGTGCGCGCATACAGCATGACGCGGGCATCTGCCTTGGGATTTCCAGTCGATTTCCGCATGGAAACTGTGGCCATTTTTCCCGCCGCATCTGTCCTGATCAGGACTTCTCCAATTCTTTCGCCAGGACTGCAGCCGACAACGAGAAAGCTCAGTAAGAATAGGGCTATCGGACGCATGAAAATTCCTGGAGCAACGGAAAGGTGATCAACTTTCCGTTGCATATTCTTTCAGGCAAAGCAACGGGATAGGCTGCAGCCGCTCAATCCTCCGAATACCGTTCCTCGGCCCAGGGGTCACCGCGCATGTGGTAGCCGTTCTTTTCCCAGAAGCCGGCATTGTCGATGCCGAGGAAGTCGATCCGCTTCAGCCATTTGGCGCTTTTCCAGAAGTAGAGATGAGGCACGACAAGGCGCACCGGTCCACCATGCTCTTCCGTCAGCGGCTTGCCCTCCCAGTGGGTCACGATGAGCGCGTCGGGAACTGCGAAATCGGAGAGGAGAACGTTTGTCGTGTAGCCGTCATAGGCCGTCAGCATCACCGCGGTCGCCTTGTCGGTCGGTTCAACGGCATCGAGCAGGTCGCGAGTGGACACGCCCTTCCAGTCGTTGTCGTAGCGCGACCAAGTCGTCACGCAGTGGATATCGGAGCGCATCTCGGTCTGCGGCAGCGCCTGGAAACTGTCCCAGTTGAAGGTCGTCGGCTTGTTGACGAGGCCGTAGATGTCGAGCTTCCACTGCGCCGGCGAAATGCTGGGCTGCTGGCCGAGATCGAGCACCGGCCAGTTCTTGACCAGATGCTGGCCGGGCGGCAGGCGATCGGTATCGGGCCGCGCATGCCGGCCTGTCAGGAATTTCCCCTCATCGGCCCATTTGCGCTTGGTGCTGGTGAGCTTGGAATCCTGCGGAAGATTGTCGTCCATAAGTGGTTCTCCTTGCCTCCGAGGATAATCTGATAAACAACAAGGGCAATCAATTCCTGACTCCCCCGCCCGAGATTTCGTCGAGACCCCATGCCCGCCTCCCATCCGCGCCTGAATGCCCGCTTCAACCCCTTGATCGAACAACTGTCCCTGCCACCGGTTCCCGCCGTCGCGGCCTGGGGTCGTGCCTATGACAAAGCGCTGGGTCCGCTGATCGACCTGTCGCAGGCGGTGCCCGGCTATCCCGCCCATCCGGACATGCTGCGGCTCCTCGGCGAGGCGGCGTCATCCAAGGCCTATACCGGTTACGGCCCGATCGAGGGCGAGACGGTTCTGCGCTCCGCCTATGCAAGCCATGTCGCGGAAGTCTATGGCGCAGCGCTTGCCGAAGAAAACATCCACGTCACCTCCGGCTGCAACCAGGCTTTCGTCTGCGCGGCGATGACGGTCGCGGGCCCCGGCAGCACCATCCTGATGACCGAGCCGTTCTATTTCAACCATGAAACGACGCTTGCGATGATGGGCATCGGCACCGCCTTCGTGCCCTGTTTTGCCGAAAACGGGTTCCTGCCGGATCTGGTGTCGCTCGAAGCGGCGATGACGGATGGGGTCAAGGCGCTGGCGCTGGTGTCGCCCAACAATCCCACCGGCGCAATCTATCCTGCGTCGCTGCTCGAGGCGATCTTCAAACTCTGCCAGGACAAAGGCATCTGGCTGATCCTCGACGAGACCTATCGCGATTTTCTGCCGCAAGCCGGAAACCGTGCCCATGGCCTGTTTTCGCAGTCCGGCTGGGAAGAAACGCTGATCAGCCTCTACAGCTTTTCCAAATCCTTCTGCATTCCCGGCCATCGTCTCGGCGCCATCACGGCCGGCGAAGAGGCGATCGGTCAGATCGCCAAGATCATGGACAATCTGCAGATCTGCGCGCCGCGAGCCGCCCAGGCAGCCGTTGCCGAAGCACTGCCGCTGCTGACTGCCTGGCGCGAGGAAAACCGCCAGGAAATCGGCCGTCGCGCCGAAGCGCTGAAAGCGGTCATGCGCAGTGTCTCCGACTGGAAACTCGATGCGATCGGCGCCTATTTCGCCTTCGTTCGGCATCCTTTCCTGGGCAGGGGCTCGGCGGAAGTGGCCGAACAGCTCGCCAAACGCGCCGGCATCAGCTGCATTCCCGGCGTCTACTTTGGGCAAGGCCAGGATGGCTATCTGCGGTTTGCCTTCGCCAATGCGGATGTCGAAACCATCGGTCTTCTGGAAGAACGTTTGCGGAACTTTTCGCTGTCGTAAAGCGGCGGCCGGTTCTATAAGGAACCATGGTTCAAAGAGCAGGCAGCGCCGATCTTCCGCTTCATGGTGGCCGGGTTCCCCGGTGGCTTGGCGACCGCATGACAAAGCTCGGCGCCGTCATCACCGAAGCCATCGTTCTGCATTACGGCCGTGACGAGCTGCTCAGCCGGTTGGCGCATCCGTTCTGGTTTCAATCCTTCGGGGCGGTGATGGGCATGGACTGGCACTCGTCCGGCATCACCACCAGCGTCATCGGCGCGCTCAAACGCGGGCTGACGCCGATGTCTGGCGAACTCGGCATTCACGTCTGCGGTGGTCGCGGCCGCAATTCGCGGCAGACGCCGGATGAGTTGATTGCCATCGGCAACCGCGTCGGCATCGATGGTTTCGCCCTTGCCAAGACTAGCCGGCTCGTCGCCAAGGTGGACAGCGCTGCGGTGCAGGACGGTTTCGATCTCTATCTGCACGGCTTCATCGTCACAGACGATGGCAAATGGGTCGTCGTCCAGCAGGGCATGAACGGCGACCGGAAACAGGCGCGGCGCTATCACTGGCAGTCGCAGGGCCTGAAAAGTTTCGTGGATTCGCCGCATGCGGCGATCGAGGGCCGCGGCCAGGGCGATATCGTCAACCTCGCCGATCACCGGGCACAGGCGTCGCGGAACGGTCAGCTCGATCTTCTCGCATCGCTTGGCCCCGATCGCATCGTGCGCGAGGTGATCGCGATCGATCCGGGCCGGCAGCGCAAGAAGGATCTGGCGCAGCCGATGCTGCCGCATCTGATCATGCCTGATCATCACGACGTCCGCCAGGAAGACGTCAACATGAAGCGCCTGCATGGCACGCTTGCTGCTGCTGCCGATCGTGGGCCGAAGGATTTCGAGGATCTGCTTCTGACGCCCGGCGTCGGCGCCCGCACCGTGTCGGCGCTCGCGATGGTCGCCGAAGTCGTGCACGGCGCGCCCTGCCGGTTTTCTGATCCGGCGCGGTTTTCGCTCGCCCATGGCGGCAAGGACCGGCATCCGTTTCCTGTGCCGATTAGGGTCTATGACGAGACGATCAGGGTGATGAAATCCGCCGTCGGCAAGGCAAGGCTTGGCCGCGACGAGGAAATGCAGGCGCTGCGCCGCCTCGACGACCAGGCCCGCCAGCTCGAAAAATACGTGACCGGCCCGGACCTCAAGGAAATCGTCGCCGGCGAATTTTCCCGCTCGCACGAATGGGGCGGACGGAGTGTGTTCGGTTGGGAGCCGGAGGCAGAAGACGATAAACGGACGGGGTAGTTGCCTGCTGCGATCGTCCCATATGCACCGAAACTGAAGGCGCCTCGTTTCAGTGGGCGCCGGGAGACCAGCAATTTGTTGCATGAAACGGAGACGCGAAGCGCCGGGTGGCGATCGTTCGCGGCCGATACGTTAGCCCTCATCCTGTTCTTCACCACGACCGGCATCATCAACGAGCGGTTCGTTGCAGGAATGAGCTGGGAGCAGGTGTTTGACGCTCGCCTTCTCGGCGCCGTGCTCATGGTTCCTTCGGGACGGCCATACGGTCTCTGGCGAGACTGGGTGATGCGCTTTGCCGGCCCCGGGCGCATGTCGCAGATCCTGTGGGATACGCTCGCGCTCGTCAGCTTCCAGGTGCCCCTCTATGCGGCGATTCTGGCCATCACCGGGGCTGATAGCGCTGAGCTTTTGCGGGGAACACTGGGTGTGATCGTGATCATGCTGGCATCGGGTCGGCCCTACGGAGCCTTCCTCAACTTCATCAGGCGCCGCTTCGGTCTGTCGCCGGGCGGAACGAAGCCAATGTCGCTCAACACGTGAATGCGCCCGGGAAGAACGCCCGGGCACATGATTCTATCGGCGCTCGCTCCCTTACGGGATCAGACGGTTTGCGCGCAGATCTTCGAACAGATCGAAGAAGGCATCGTCGGTCGGCTGGTATTCGAGGAAGCCGAGGCGACGGCTTTTCGACATGTCGGTGACGACTTCGATCGGGCGACCGAGATCGGCGTCCGTATGCCACGGCGAGACGAGCCGGTTCATATCCGGTTCGGCCAGATTGTGGCGTTCGGCAATCTCGCGCCAGATCGCGGCATCCTCGGCCATCTGCTTCTCAAGCGGCTGTACGGTGCCATCGAAGGTGGCGGGTTCCAGCTCGAACCAGGCGGCAATGCGGCTCCACATCCACTTCCAGCGGAAGACATCGCCATTGACGACGTTGAATTCGCCGTTGGCTGCACCCGGTGTCGTGGAAGCCCAGAGGAGATGGCGGGCGAGAAGGTTGGCGCTGGTCATGTCGGTCAGCCCCTCCCACTGCATCTCGACGCCCGGGAAGCGGAAGGGGCGGCCGGTGTGCTTGCAGATGGCAGCGTAGACGGCAAGCGTCGTGCCCATGTTCATGGCATTGCCGACAGCCTTGCCGACAATCGTATGCGGGCGATGGACGCTCCAGGTAAAGCCGTCGCGGGCGGCTGCCGCAAACACTTCGTCTTCCTGGGCGTAGTAGAAATTATCGACCTCGAGCCGGCCCTGTTCCTCGCGGAACGGCGTCTGCGGCAGGGCGCCCTTGCCGTAGTTCTCGAATGGTCCGAGATAATGCTTGAGGCCCGTCACCAGCGCCACATGCTTGACGGAGCCTGCCGGAGACAGCGCGTCGAGGACATTGCGCACCATCGACGAGTTGACGCGGATGTTTTCGGCTTCGGTCGACTGCCGCAGCCAGCTCGAGATGAACACATGCGAGGGATCAAGACCCGCCAGCGCTTTGGAAAGCGAGGCCGGATCGAGAAGATCCGCTGCCACCGGTGTCACGTTGGTCTGCTGCTGCGGTGTGCGCGACAGGCCGAGAACCTGCCAGCCGTCGTCACCCAGAACCTTTGCCGTTGCGCTGCCGACAATGCCGCTTGCGCCCACGATCAATGCTTTTTTTGTCATAATTGCTCCTGTCGTTCTGAGCCTGATCTAGTGTCTTGCGGCAGACTGTGCCAGAAGGCACCCGAATGGGACATAGGCACCCTGACGTAACCAGATGGGAAACAGATCATGCAGCCAGGCTCACCAGACAACGAATGGCGCGAAGACTGCGCACCGCGCCGCGTCCTCGACCTTTTCTCCTCGAAATGGACGAGCATGATCCTGCATGTGCTCGATACGCGGCTGGAGGGCTGTGCGCGGACCGGCGTTCTGCTGCGCAGCCTGCCCGGCATTTCCAAGAAGATGCTGACCCAGACCCTGCGCGACATGGAAGCCTCGGGTCTTGTCATCAGGCGCGTCTATGGCACGGTGCCCCCGGCAGTCGACTATACGCTGACGCCGCTCGGCAAGCGTTTCGTCGAGCTGATCGATCTGCTCTACGGTTGGGGTCGAGACAATGCCGATGCGCTGGACGCGCTCAAAGCGAAGAAGGGCGAGGGAGCCTAGATCAGGGATTGGGCCTCCCAGTTCGGATGGAACGATGGTGGCCGGCCCGTGTTCTCCTTGGAACAAGGGAGACTTGCTATGTCAGACCACAAAGACGTCGACCCCGCAGCCGATACGGCTTCCAAGGAAGCGACCCGGTTCGGCAGCAGCCAGCCCAAGGTGTCCGAACAGTCAAGGGATAGCATCCACCCGGCCGCCGATGCGGCTGAGGATGTACAGGCTGACCACAAGGTCGAGAAGAGCTTTGGTACCGGCGAGGATGGGTCAGTGCGCAAGACGGATGCGGCAACCGTCGAACTCAATCGCGCCCGCAAGGCGGCTGGAGCCGAAGGCTCCGGTGTCCCAAGCGATCATGAGGCCGACGCCGGCGACATCGGCGGCTGAGTCTCTCACCCGCGGTCGCCGCGGGTGAGAGACTACTGGATATGCGGCGGCGCTTCTTCGCGCGCCGCGATCCGGCCGGCGAGTTCGCCGATGCGGCGGATCGCTCCCTCCAGCACATCATCAGGCACCGTCAGCGATATGCGCAGAAAGCCTGCCGCCTGATCGCCGAAGGATGTGCCGGGCATGACTGCCACCTTTTCCTCGCGCAGCAGTTCCCAGGCAAATTCCTCGCCACCGAGGCCTGTTGCCGTCACGTCGAGCAGGATGAACATCCCACCTTCCGGCGTCATCGGCTTGACCAGATTGTTGCCCTTCAGCACAGTTTCGACGATCGCGGCGCGCCTGTGATAATTGGCGCGCATCACGTCGGCTGTCGGGAAGTTTTCAGATAGCGCCATTGCGGTCATGTCGGCAATGAAGGGCTGCACGCCGAACAGCATGATTTCGGACACCGGCAGCAGACGTTCGCAAAATTCCTCCGGGCCGGCTGCCCAGCCGGATCGGAAACCGGGTGCCGCATGCGACTTGGAGATGGACGAGACCACGATCGTGCGCTCCGCCAGTTCCGCCATGTCAAAGGGTGAGGCAAAGCTGGTGCCGTCGAAGATCAGCTGTTCATAAACCTCGTCGCAGATGATCCAGAGATCGTGCTTGCGGCAGATCTCGCCGATCCTTGCGATTTCGGAGGCTGACAGAACGGCACCGGTCGGGTTGTGCGGCGTGTTCAGAAGCAGCACGCGTGCTTCCGGCGTCACGGCCCGTTCCAGATCGTCCGGCTGCATGTGGAATTTCTTCTCCGGCCGCAGCGGCACGGGGATCATATGGGCGCCGGTGGAGGCAATCACGCCTTCATAGGTCGCGTAGAGCGGATCGCCGACCAGCACGCCATCGCCAGCGCCAACCAGACCGGTCATGACGCAGTAAAGCGCGCTCTGGGTGCCTGGAAAGCAGAGGAAGTTCTTTTCCGTCACGCTGCTGCGGCGTTTCGAATATTTCGCAACAAGCGCCTTCAGCGTATCCGGCTCGCCTCTTCCGTTGGAATAGCGGGTGCGGCCGGCATACATGGCGCGCGCGGCTTCATCCAGCAGCGCCTTGTCGGGCACGACGTCAGGCTCGCCGATCGTCAGCTCGACCACGTCCTCCCCCTCGGCCTTCATGCGCCTTGCGGTCAGATGCAGCGCCCAGCGGCCTGAACCGAGATGGGCGAGACGGTCGGTGATCGTGGCATAGCGCATGAATAGGCCTCATGTTCGAGGATTAGGATGGGCCGCCTCTAGCAAATACGCCGCGCCGGAGCAAATGGCGCGGCATGGGTGATCGGCACTCAATCCTTGTTTCCCGTCCGGTAACGACCGCCCACATGCCGGGCCGGCAATCTCGGTGCACCGAACAGTTTTTCGCGCAGCGTGCCCTCGCGATAGCCGGTTTTGTAGACGCCGCGTTCCTGCAGAATGGGGATCACCAGCTCGATCACGTCGTCGAAACATTCCGGCACCACGGTGCGCGACAGGTTGAAGCCGTCGACATCGGCTTTCTCCATCCACTCCTGGAGACGGTCGGCGATCTGCTCGGCAGAGCCCACCATCGGCATCTGGCGGCTGCCGAGAATCATCTGGTCCAGCAGCTTTCGCTTCGTCCATTGCGGTCCGGCGCTGCGGGTCATCGCCTCGACATTGGAGACGATGGCATCGCTCTTGCCGGTCTGGATCGGTTCGTCGAGATCGTAGCGCGCAAAATCGATGCCGAGCGATGCGCTGGCATGCACAAGGGCCGCCTCGGAACTGGCATGGCTGCGAAAATCCTCGAACTTCTCCTGCGCTTCCTTTTCGGTGCGGCCGGTTATGATCGTCGCGCCGACAAACACCTTCAGGTCTTCCGCCATGCGGCCACCGCTGAGCGCACGGGCGCGAATATCGTCGACGAGGTCGCGCACGCCTTCCATCTTCTGGCCGTTGACGAAGACGCATTCGGCATGGGTTGCGGCAAACGCCCGGCCGCGGGTGGAAGAGCCGGCCTGATAGAGAACCGGCGTTCTCTGCGGGGAGGGGGCGGAAAGATGCATCGCGTCCAGCCGGTACTGCCGGCCTTCGTGGCTGATCTTTCGAACCTTGGCCGGGTCGGCGTAGATACCGGCGGCGCGGTCGAACACGACGGCATCGTCGTCCCAGCTGCCTTCCAGCAGCTTGTAGATCACGTCCATATATTCGTCGGCGAGATCGTAGCGATCGTCATGCGCCATCTGCGCGTCGAGCCCGATCGCCTTGGCCGCGCTGTCGAGATAGCCAGTCACGATATTCCAGCCGATGCGGCCACCGGTGAGGTGATCGAGCGTCGACATGCGCCGCGCAAACAGGAAGGGCTGCTCGTAGGTGAGGTTCGCCGTTACCCCGAAGGAAAGGTGCTTCGTCACCGCCGCCATGGCCGGCACCAGCAGCATCGGATCATTCACCGGCACCTGCACGGCGCCCCTCAAGGCCGCGTCCGGGCTTTCGCCGTAGACGTCGTAGACGCCCACCACATCTGCCAGGAAAATCCCGTCGAACAGGCCGGCCTCCAGCCGTTTGGCGTAATCCGTCCAGTAGGCGAGTTCGGTGTAACGGTTGGACTGGTCGCGCGGATGCGTCCACAATCCGTGCTGGATGTGGCTGACACAGTTCATGTCGAAGGCGTTGAATCGGATTTCGCGCAAAGAGCATTCCCCCGCGTTGCAGATCTGGTGCGTCTCTTATAAGTTCCTATCGTCCACTATAGAAGACGATCGTTCGGAGGCAAGCGGATAAGGCCATGGAAGCAGATGTTGGAGATGCCATCGCATCGCGGCTCAGAACCGAGCGCGAGACACGCAAATGGTCGCTTGCGGACCTCGCCGAACGCTCTGGCGTGTCGAAGGCGATGATCAGCAAGATCGAGCGTGGCGAGGCGAGCCCATCGGCCGCCGTGCTTGGCCGGCTGTCCGGCGCCTTCGGCCTGCCGCTGTCGGTGCTTCTGGCACTGGCGGAAGGCGGGGAGGAGCGGCTGCGCGTCCAGTCCGGTCAGCCGGTCTGGACCGATCCCGAGACCGGCTATACCCGCCGGGCACTGTCGCCGCCCAATGCGCCGCTCGAACTGATCGAGGTTCTGCTGCCGCCTGCCGTGCGCGTTCCCTATCCGGCCTCCGCCTTCGCCTTCCAGCATCAGCAGATCTGGCTTCTCGCGGGCGCGCTCGATTTCATCGAAGGCACGGTGCTGTATTCTTTGAAGGAGGGCGATTGTCTCATGCTGGGGCCGCCCGCCGACTGCGTCTTCTTCAATCCCGGTAAGGTCCCGGCGCGTTACGTTGTGGCGCTTTCCCGAAGGTAACGGAGCAGAACGGCAGACGTGAAAAAGGCGCTTCCCGAAGGAAGCGCCAGTTGGGGAGATTGTGACTTTGCCGGTCGCGCTGATGGATGCGACCTACAAGTCCGTGAACACGAACCCCTAGCGGTTTGTTCCCGCAGAAAGTGTGAAATCCTTTTCTTGCCCGGAACGATCCGATATCCTGTCGGTTACACCGCAAGAACGGATCGAAGCCTGGGAGGAGGATGCGATGCTGGGATTGGGTCATTTCTGGAAACGGGTGCAGGCCCGCAAGGCGGAAACGGCAACGCCCGAGTTTGCCGATCGCAGTGATGCCGGCCGGCAGCTGACCGAGGCACTGCAAATCTCACAATCCTTGTCCTCTGTCGCCGGCGATCCCGTGGTGGTCGCCATGCCGCGCGGCGGCGTGCCGGTGGCGTTCGAAGTGGCGCAGCGGCTTGGACTTCATCTCGATCTCTTGATCCTGCGCAGGATCGCTGCCCCCGGCCACCCGGAATTTAACATCGGCGCCGTTGTCGACGCCAAAGAACCAATCGTCCATATCGACGAGGCAAGCGTGCGGCGCTTTCCCCTGCCTCCCGGCTATCTTAACACGGAGCGGCAGCATCAGATCGCCGAGGTCGACCGCCATCACCGGATGTATTTCGGCGAGGATCACGCCGACGAGCACGATCTTGCCGGGCGTCACGTCATACTGATCGATGAGGGGCTTTCCGATGCCGGGTCGATGGAGGTCAGCATCCACGCGCTCAGGCAGCTGGGTGTCGCGATCATTACCCTTGCCGTACCGGTCGCCTCGCAGGACACGCTCGATGCAATCAGGGACAAGGTTGAAGACGTGGTCTGCCTGTCGATCCCGCCAACATTCGGCGATGTGGGTGACCACTACGAGGATTTCCCGGAAACCACCGATCAGGACGTCGTCCGGCTGCTCAAGGAAGCCAGACGGTCGGAGCGGTTGCTCAACTAGATTTCAATCGTCGCCAACAACGGCAAGTGGTCGGATGCCCGCCGCGTCAGCGGTGTTGAGATCACTTCCGCATCGATGACCTTGATGCTGTCGGAAACAAAGATGTGGTCGAGACGAAGCAGCGGAAAGCGGGACGGAAACGTTGCCCGCCAAGGTTTGACAAGCGCCGTCTGCACATCGGTCAGGCGCTTGGCCGCATGCCGGTAGGTCCTCGTGATCGGTGTCGAGTTGAAGTCGCCGATCAGGATGCGCGCCGGGTTTTCCTTCTCGAGGCCGCCGAGCCAGTCCGGGCCCGTCAGCTCCGCCATCTGCGCCATCCGGTCTTTACCGCGGAGTCCGAGATGGGTGTTTAAGACCTGCAGCGGTTTGCCACCGACGTCGATTTCCACCCAGACTGCGCCGCGCTGCTCGCCGATCGAGGAAAGCATGTCGGCCTTGATCACTTTTAGCGGCAGGGATGTCAGAATGGCGTCGCCGTAGCGTTCCTCGGCCACATGCAGCGCCGCGTGAAAATGGTAGTCCATCTCCACCTCGCGGGCGATGATATCGACCTGGTCGACGCCGCCGGTGCGCGAGCGGCCGACATCCAGTTCCTGCAGGCCGATAATATCAGGCTTCAACTCCGAGATGACGTCGGCGATCCGCGCGGGATCGAGCCGTCGATCCGTGCCGATGCAGCTATGCACGTTGTAGCTCAGGATTTTCAGGCGGCGCCGGGAGGAAGTTTGAGGCGAGGTGTTGAAGGGCGGTTTGGGAAGCGCATCGATCATAGCGCGGGAACACCTTGGACAGTCATTTCGTTCCACCCTGCACAGCATGAATGGAGATGGAATGAAGATCTGGCGGCCCCTCATCAAATGTCTTGTGGTTGCCGCGGTCTGCCTTGCCGCACTCCTCGTCTACCGCAGCCTGCAACGCTACACATGGGACGAAATCGAGGAGTCCGTGCTGTCCATCGCCGGCATTCGGTTGGTGGCCGCGTTCGGCTTCGTCATTCTCTCCTATGCCTGCCTTGGCATGTTCGATGCGCTCGGCGTGCGCTATGCGGGCAAGCCGCTTGCCTACCATAAGACGGCACTCGCATCCTTCACAAGCCTGTCGATCGGCCACAATGTCGGCATGGCAGCGCTCAGCAGCGGCGCGGTCCGTTACCGGTTCTACTCCCGCTGGGGCCTTCAGCCTCAGGACATTGCCAAGGTCATCGTGTTTTGCGGCGCGACTGTTGGGTTGGGGCTTGCCACACTGGGCGGCATTGCCATGCTGCTCGATGTCAATGGATCGGACGACTTCTTCGGCCTTGGCAGGGGAGAGAGGGCCGCCATCGGCGTCGCCTGTCTGGCCGTGCCGGCTGCCTATCTACTGCTTTGCGCTTTCGTGCGCCGGCCGTTGCCCGTCCGCTCCTGGCGTTTCACGCCGCCGGATCTGTCGCTCGCGATCGGCCAGATCATCGTCGGCACACTGAATTTCCTCTGTGTCGCCTCCGCGATCCGCCAGCTGCTGCTTGCGTTTACCGATGTCGGATTCCTGCAGGTCGCCAGCGCCTACGTGACCGCCAATCTCGGCGCGCTGGTCAGCCACGTGCCGGGCGGTCTCGGCGTGCTGGAAGCGGTCATGCTGAACCTGTTGCCGGGCACATCGGCGATCGGAGCACTGATCGCCTTCCGCGTCCTCTACTTCTTCGTGCCGCTCGCGATCGGCGTACCGGTGCTGATCGCAAGCGAGGCCTATTACCGGCGTCAGGGAAGTGCCTATTCAGGCCGCGCGGCGGAAGGAAAGGCGTGAAAACAGCTTCCTGATCCCGGACTTGATCTCCGGGATCGGCCAGAACGGCTGTTTCGGATCGACAATGCCGGTGCCGATGAGCGAGGTGATCTCGCCCTTCAGCGTATCCACCTCGAAAGGCCGCAGGCAACGTGGGTTGACGTTCAGAATGTCGATCGCCGCCAGCATCGATCCGGTCTGCTGAATGATGCGGGAGACGTCTTCCTTGTTGGCGCAGAGATGCTCGGCCAGAAGATCGTCGCGCAGGTCGAGGATTGCTTTTTGCGACGCGGCTTCGACGGTCTCGAGCGCGATATCGCATTCCGTATCGAGCCCTTCCGAGCGGTTGTTGAGGTTGGACGAGCCGACCCGCACGAAGCGGTCGTCGACGACGATCAGCTTGGAATGGACGATGATCTCGCGATCGTTGCCATCGGCATCCGGCGTCGTGGCGTAGTAGATCCGCAGCCGGCCGTAGCGATCGGCGCGCTTCAGGCGGCGAATCAGGCGGGTGCGGTTGTTACCCATCATCAGCTTTTCGAGGAAGCCGTGGGATTCGCGCGTCACGATGATGACGATTTCCGGGCCCTGCGCCGCCTTGAGCTTGCGGGCAAGTGTGCGCGCCACGCCGAAGGAGGCGAGATACTGCGTCTCGATATAGAGGTGCCGCTCGGCTGCCTTCAGCGCATCATGGGTAAGCTTGATCGCCTCGCGATGACCGCGGCGACCCTTCCATTTCCAGGGTTCGGTCAGCGCAAGTCCGCTGCGGCAATTGGTGAGATTGGGTTCGAGATCCTGCGGCCAGGCGGCTTCGCCCGCAACCGTGACCGGTTCGAGCTCGATCTTCGTCACCTTTTTCCAGCGCCGGCGCGTCACGTCGCCGATCAGCCGGGCGATATCGCCGGTGACGATCGTCTGCATGTCGTGAACGGGACCATAGGTCGTGCCGTCGGGGGAGGTGCGGGCCGGGTTGATGCAGGCATGCCCACGGTCGTCCCAGCGGCGCGCGGTCAGATCGATGCCGCCGACAAAGGCGGTCCTGTCGTCGACCACGACGATTTTCTGGTGATGGCTGGCACGCAGCGGATGCTCGAAATCGAAGCGCAATTCGATGCGCGGATGGTCGTTCCAGTCCATCTTGCCGAACATCTTCAGGCTCTTGCCGGAATAGACCGGACCCATGCCCCAGACGAGGATGCGGATTTCCAGTTCCGGCTTTTCCTCGACCATGCGGCGCAGCGTAGCACCAAGCGTCGGGCAATCAGGATCGCGCGGACGCAGCTTGATACCAGGGTTGAAGTCCCAGCCGAGGATCATCACGGACCGTTCGGCCTGCTTCAACACGTCGTCCAGGCGCTGGTAGTATTCCTCGCCATCGATCAGGAAGCCGACGCGCTCGGCCTCGGCGCTGCGCCAGACGTTGCGGCCGGGTCGAATGATCGCACGGCCGGATGGCTCCGACCGGCGCCAGGACGAAAGTGCGGAAGAGCCTGTCTGGCTCGGCGAAGTTTTTGAAGAAAAATTAGACACGTCCACCTTTTGACCCCCGTCAATTGCGTGGCCCATTAACGCGCTAAGTTGCTAGATGTTCCAGGGACGCTGGAACATCGCGGACGTTGACGGGTTTACAGTCGTTGCGTACCAAATCGACCCGGGGGAAGACGTAACGAGGAGGACGTGAACATGACGCATGCGCGGGACAATTTCATTACTTGGCTACGCAATGCCCATGCAATGGAGGAACAGGCAGTCACGCTTCTGACAGCGCAGGCACGCCGGATCGAAAGCTACCCGGATCTCAAGGACCGCGTTCTGGAGCATCTCGAGGAAACCCGCGGCCACGTCGCGGCGCTGACCGAGATGCTGGAGAAGTTCGCCGTGACGACGCCGACCTTCAAGGACATGACCGCCAAGCTTGCCGCGACGGCCCAAGGTGTCGGCGGATTGCTGGTCAGCGACGAGGTCATCAAGACGATGACGACTGCCTTCGCATTCGAACACACGGAAATCGCCACCTATAAGGTGCTGATTGCCGCTGCCGACGAACTGGACGAACCGGAAGCCGTCGCCGTCTTCGAACACATCCTGTCCGAGGAAGAAGACATGGCGGAATGGCTGAACGACAATATCGACAGCATCACGCGGATATTCCTGATGCGCGACGAGCGGGATCTCCAGGCGAAGCGGTAGGAGACGCCTCTGCTTCAGTCCTGACTTTTCAGAAGACCTGACAAGTCCAGCCGATGCTGGAGGGCGCCTTCGTCGCAGGCGCCGTGCTGGTAGAGATCGATGATCTCGGCCGCGAGGTTCTTTGCCGCCGTGCTTTCGCCAGACAAGCCGCGTTCGGCGCAGGCGGCATCGAAGACGTGCTGCAGGAAATCCAGTTCCCGCGGTTCCATTGCCGCATTGAATGCAGGTGTATTCATCTGTGGCCTCCCGTCGTGGAATGGATGTTGGGGGAGATCGCTCTGATGTCTTCCCGTCGCCGGCGGCCTTCGATTGTGCCGACGATGGGTGAAGTCTAAGCAAACTCCCCCCCGTTGCAAAGGGAGGGAGAAGGTTAAATTCCTGTAATGACGGGATTGTCAGTGAGCGCGCCGCAGCGCGTGAACGCCCGTCATTCCGGATGGTTTCGTCAGCCTGCCGGCTTCATCGACTGGACCACGGTCGGCCACAGTTCCGAAACGGTGGGGTGGATGGGCACGGCCCAGCGCAGGGCATCATAAGTCGCGCCGGCATTCATCATGTCCAGCACGCCGTGGATCGCCTCGTCGCCGCCGGTGCCGAGAAGGGCGGCGCCCAGGATCTTTTTCGTCTGCGCATCGGCCACGATCTTCATCAGGCCGATCGTCTCGCCCTTTTCCACGGCGCGTCCCACCTGGCTCATCGGCCGCGTGCCGACGAGAACCTTGTGGCCAGCCTTCACCGCCTGGTGTTCGGTCATGCCGACACGGCCGAGCGGCGGGTCGGTATAGAGCGCATACCCGAGCAGACGGTCGGAGACCTCGCGGCTTTCGCCATCGAACAGATTGGCCGCAACGATCTCGAAATCATTGTAGGCGGTGTGGGTAAACGCGCCGCGGCCGTTGCAGTCGCCCATCGCCCAGATGCCCTCGACATTGGTCGACAGATCGTCGCCCACCTCAATGTAGCCGCGCTCATCGAGCGTTACGCCTGCCTTGTCGAGCCCGAGATCGTCGGTGTTGGGACGGCGTCCGACCGCCAGCAGCACGTCGGAGCCGATGACTTCAGGCTCGCCTTCGTCGCAACTGAGACCGACTGCGATACCGTCGTCGGTCTTCCTGAAGCGGATGCAGTCGGCGCCGGTTCTGATAACGATCCCCTCGGCTTCCAGCATCTCATGGATGGAGTGCGAGATCTCCGGGTCCTCCCGGCTGACGATACGGTCCCCGCGCTCCACCACGGTTACCTTGGCGCCGAAGCGGCGATACATCTGCGCATATTCCAGCCCGATATAGCTGCCGCCGATGATCACCAGATGGTCCGGCACCCGGTCCAGCCCGACGATGTCGCTGTTGGTCATGTAGGGGATGTCGTTGACGCCCTCGAAATCGGGAATGGTGGCGCGCGCGCCGACATTGAGAAAGATCTGCGGTGCCGTCAGCAGCTCGTCGCCGACCCGGATCGTGTTAGCGCGCTCAAAGCGCGCATGGCCGCGGATCAGCGTGCAGTGGGGCATCTTCTCCAGCCAGCTTTCGTTGCTGCCGCGGCTGTCCATCGTCACTTTCAACGCCCGCCGCATCACAGCCGGCATGTCGACCGTCACCTCGCCACCGATGCCGATGCCGTAATCAGCGCTGCGGCGGGCAAGATGCGCGGTGTAGGCGCTTGCCACCAGCGTCTTGGTCGGCTTGCAGCCGGTGTTGACGCAGGTGCCGCCCACATGCTTGCGCTCGATGATGGCGACGGTCTTGCCCGCGTCGTTGAAGCGTCCGGCAAGCGATGGCCCGGCCTGGCCGGCGCCGATGATGATCGCGTCGAATGTCTGCATGATGCTCAGATCTCCGTTAGGCGGCCGGCGTTCCCGGCAAAAGCAGGATGACAATCAGGGCTGCGACGACGGCCACGCCGTCCTCGATAAAGGCTGCCGGTGCATCCTTGCCGAAATGGGCGGCAAGCTTTGCCCGCACTGCGGCGCCACCCAGCGTTCCGATCACGGCGCCGATAATGCCGGAGACGAGGCCGGCCAGCCAGTAGCCGTAGGGCATTCCAATCGCAGCACCCGAGAGCGCGCCGGTCAAGATACGTGCACCGAATTGCTGCGGCACCTTGCGGCTTGGCGTCGATGGCAACTGGTCGGTGATGAATTCGACGATGGCGATCAGCGTCAGGATCAGCACGGCCCATTTGGAGCCCATGAAGGCGAGCCAGGTGCCGGAGAGATCGAGCCAGCCGAGACCGGCCGCCCAGCTGACGATCGCCGGTGCCGTCATGGCGCGAAGCCCGGCCACCGCGCCAATGACGAGTGCAAGCATGTAACTCATGATGATTCCCTTTGCCGCCGCCGACGGATGCCGGTGAAAACAAGTCTTCGCAAGTTTTAGTGGAATTCGCCAGTGCCGGATTTTAAGGTGACGACCGAGGACGAGTTGGGAGGAGGAGCCCGGCATCTGGTGAGATACGCAATCCTTGCAGCGGCGGGCGTGGCGGTCATGATCGGTCTGGGCATCTATGTCCAGGGCGCCGGCATGATCGCGAGCGGCTACATGGAGGAGGCAAAGGCGCAGGCCAACACCACGCTGAGGCTTGCCGTTTCCGGTCTCGACGGGCACCTGAAGCGCTACGAGGCGCTGCCGGCGCTGATTGCCGACCAGCAGAATGTCGAGGCTTTCGTGCTCGATCCGTCTAACACAACCCTGCAGGCCGCCACCAACGCCTATTTGAAAGACACCAACGCGCTCCTCAAATCCTCCGACATCTATCTGATGACGATGGACGGGCAGACGATCGCTGCCAGCAACCATGACAGCGACGTCAGTTTCGTTGGCGAGAATTTTTCCTACCGTCCCTACTTCCAGGAAGCCGCGAAGGGCCGCCAGTCGCGCTTTTATGCGCTCGGCACGACGTCGCTCAAACGCGGCTACTACTTCTCGTCGCCGATCGAGATCGCCGGGGTGATCCGCGGCGTCATCGTCTTCAAGGTCGATATCGATCTGGTCGAGGACAGCTGGGGGAAGGGGACCGCCCAAGGCACCGAAGACCGCATCTTCGTTGCCGACCCCGAGGGCATCATCTTCATGACCAGCCGGCCGGAATGGCTCTATGCCACGACCCTGCCGCTGTCGCCGGGGCGCATCGCCCGCACCCAGACCTCGCGGCGCTATGCGGATGCGAAACTGCGCGAGCTGCCGGTGCGGCGCGGCGAATTCGCCGGTCACGAGGTGATGACGATTGCCGACAACGGAGGCGACCGGGAGTATCTCGTCGTGTCGCAACCGATGCCCGACGCCGGCTGGACCGTCAGCGTGCTGATGGATACCGGGTCCGTGCATGCGCAGGCAAAGACCACCGTCGCTGCCCTGCTTCTATCTTTGTGTCTCGCCGTCCTCGGGCTTGCGGTCATCCTGCAGCGCCGGGCGCGGCTTGCCGAGCGCATGCATCTCCAAGCGGAAGCGCAGAATGCGCTCGAACACCGGGTTGCCGAGCGCACCGCCGATCTTGCCCGCGTCAACGCCCAGATCGAGGAGGAAGTGGCCGAGCGCCGGGCGACCGAACAGCGGTTGCGCCAGACCCAGGCCGATCTCATCCAGGCCGGCAAGCTTGCCGGTCTCGGCCAGATGTCGGCAGCACTGTCGCACGAGCTCAACCAGCCACTTGCGGCCGCGAAAACCTATGCGGAGACGGCCGGCGTGCTGATGGACCTTAACCGCACGGAAGAGGCGCGCGACAACGTTAGACGCATATCGGCACTGATCGATCGCATGGCCTCGATCAGCAAGCATCTGCGCAACTTTGCCCGCAAGCCGAACGAGAAGCTCGGTGCCGTTTCGCTGCAGGAGGTGATGGACGACACGCTGGAAATCGTCGCGGCGCGGCTGAAGGCGGCCGATGCGGATCTCGTCGTCGACATCCCGGCGAACCTGCCGAAGGTGCGGGCCGGTTCGATCCGGTTGCAGCAGGTTCTGGTCAATGTCATCGGCAATGCGGCAGATGCTGTCGAGGGGCTAGCCGACCGGCGCATCGCCGTCTCGGCGTCGAGAACCCACGATACCGTCACGGTGCATGTGCGCGATGGCGGGCCGGGTGTGCCGGCGTCGATCCGCGAGCGCATCTTCGACCCGTTCTTTACCACCAAGGGCATCGGCAAGGGGCTCGGGCTCGGGCTGTCGATCTCCTACAACATCGTCAAGGATTTCGGTGGTAGCCTTTCCGTCACCGATGATCCCGATGGGGGTGCCGTGTTCACCATCGAGCTCGACATTGCCGATGAAAACCTGATGGAGGCTGCCGAGTGAGCGAAGCAAGGGATGCGGCGCAAAGGGTTTTGCTTGTTGACGACGAAGAGGAACTGCGCCGATCCACCGCCCAGGCGCTGGAACTGTTCGGGCTCTCGGTGCAGACCTTTTCCAATGCCGATCATGTTCTCGAACTTGCCGGTTTCGGCTTCGAGGGCGTTATCGTCAGCGATATCCGCATGCCCGGAACAGACGGCATGACGCTGTTGCAGCGGGTTCGTGAGCTCGATGCGGAAATCCCGATCATTCTCGTCACCGGCCATGGCGATGTGCAACTGGCGGTCAAGGCGATGCGCGAAGGTGCCTATGATTTCCTCGAAAAGCCGTTCACACCGCAGCATCTGGCTGGTGTCATCCGAAGGGCGCTGGATCGCCGCGCGCTGGTCATGGAGAACCGCCGACTGAAGGCGGTGGCCGGCAAGCGCGACGATCTGGAAACCCGCATGCCCGGCCGCACTCAGGTGATGGTTGATCTGCGCTACCGGATCCGCGCGATCGGCGCCACCGATGCCGATACGCTGATCATCGGCGAGACCGGTGCCGGCAAGGAAGTGGTGGCGCGAGCGCTGCACGATGTCAGCCCGCGGGCCAACCGGCCGTTTATCGCCATCAATTGCGCAGCCCTTCCGGAAACGCTGATCGAAAGCGAACTGTTCGGCCACGAGGCGGGCGCTTTTCCGGGCGCGATCAGGCCGCGCTACGGCAAGTTCGAACATGGCCGCGGCGGCACGATCCTGCTCGACGAGATCGGCTCCATGCCCTTCGACCTGCAGGCGAAATTCCTGCGCGTCCTTCAGGAGCGTGTGATCACCCGGCTCGGCTCGAACGAAACCGTGGCCCTCGACGTCCGCTTTATTGCCACCAGCAAGGTGGATCTGGAGGCGGAGGTCGCAGCCGGCCGGTTCCGTGCCGATCTCCTCTACCGTCTCAACGTCGCAACCATCCATGTGCCGTCGCTGCGGGAGCGTCGGGCCGATATCGCGCTCCTGTTTCTGCAGCTGGTTCGCGAAGCCTCCGCCCGCTACGGCCGTGACGATCTCGACGTGCCCGTTGACGTGATCGCGACGATCGGCGACCAGGCCTGGCCCGGCAATGTCCGCGAGTTGCGCAACGCCGCCGACCGGCTGGTGCTGGGTCTCGATCTTCCGTCGACAGATTCCAACGGCAGGCTTCGCGATCCGGCCGGGCGATTGGCCGACAAGGTGGCAGCCTTCGAGCGCAGCCTGATCGCCGGAGAAATTGCCGCGCATGGCGGTGCCCTGCGTCCTGTCTACGAATCGCTCGGCATTTCGCGCAAGACGCTCTACGAAAAGATGCAGAAACATGGGCTCGACAAGCGGCTGATCTCGGCCGACCAGATGCTGCAGGACGAATGAACGGGTGACGAAACACCTGCGAACCCCCGTGCTGGGTGGATTTCCACCCAGGCTTTGGCGCGATTGTTCCCTAATCCACCCATGCTGCATTGCACGCCAGCGATAAACTTAGCGGTGCTGCCTCCCGCCCGATTGCGGCCAGCGAAATCACCACTGCAAATGGCACCACGCTGGCGAGGGAGGACTGTCGCCAGCACTCAGTTTGCATGCTGATTTTCACGCTCGGGAGGACAATCCATGAAAATCGTCAACGCCATGATCGGCGCAACGGCTCTTGCCGCCATGTCGCTGTTTTCGGCTTCTGCCAATGCGCAGAGCTATCCGGAACGCCAGATCACGATGATCGTACCGTTTGCGGCCGGTGGCCCGACCGATACGGTTGCGCGTCTTGTGGCCGAATCCATGTCGCGCGATCTCGGCCAGCAGATCGTCGTCGAGAATGTCGGCGGTGCCGGTGGCTCGCTCGGTGCCGGCCGCGTCGCCAATGCGGAAGCAGACGGTTATACCGTCCTCCTGCACCATATCGGCATGGCGACCAGCGCCACGCTCTATCGCAAGCTCGCCTATGACACGCTGAACGCGTTCGAATATGTCGGCCTCGTCACGGAAGTGCCGATGACGCTTCTCGCCCGCAAGGACATGGAAGCCACCGATTTCAAGGGCCTGATCGAATACGCCAAGGCCAACAAGGACAAGGTGACGGTCGCCAATGCCGGCATCGGCGCTGCGTCGCATCTCTGCGGCATGCTGTTCATGAGCTCGATCGAAACGCCGCTCGTGACCGTTCCCTACAAGGGCACCGGCCCGGCCATGACCGATCTTCTCGGCGGACAGGTCGACATCATGTGCGACCAGACCACCAATACGACAAAGCAGATCCAGGGCGGCACGGTAAAGGCCTACGCCGTCACCTCCGCTGACCGCCTCGACATCCTCAAGGACCTGCCGACCGTCAAGGAAGCCGGTTATCCGCAGATGGAAGTGGGCATCTGGCACGGCATCTACACGCCGAAGGGCACGCCGAAGGAAGCCAACGACAAGCTGTCTGCGGCGCTTAAAGTCGCACTGAAAGACCCGAACGTCGTTGCCCGTTTCGGTGAACTCGGCACCAAGCCTTCACCGGAAGCCGACGCCACGCCTGAGGCGCTGAAGACCAAGCTGGAAAGCGAAATCGCCCGCTGGAAGCCGGTCATCGAGGCAGCCGGCCAGTACGCCGACTGATCTCTCGTCACGGCACTGCCCCTCACCCTGGCCCCTCTCTGGGCAGGGTGAGGAGTTCTGCTCGATCGGCCTTGGAGCCCGCAACCTTTCGTCCTTCTCCCCCGCGGGGGAGAAATTGCCGGCAAGCTGATCGCTCAGATCGACCGCTGATCGGCGCGAACGTCTGCAAGGACCCCACCGGCAAGCGACACTCCTGCTAGCGACCATGCCGACCCGCGGCGCAGATCCACAGAGCTCTTCCAATATTTCGGAGCCACCATGAATTCACTCAATATCGACAGGACCAATCTGGTCTGCGGGCTGGCGCTCATGCTGACCGGCCTGTTCTTTGCCTATCAATCGATCGAACTGGAACTCGGCACGGCGCTTCGCATGGGGCCGGGCTATTTTCCGTTCATCCTCGCCTGCGTTCTCGTGCTCTTGGGCGGCGTGATCGTCTTCCAGGCCATTCGCGTTCACGGCGAACCGGTGGGTGCGCTTGCCTGGCGCGGAATGGCCTTCATCCTGCCGGCACCGATCTTCTTTGGTCTCACCGTGCGCGGTTTAGGCTTCGTGCCGGCGATCTTCTTTACGGCGCTGATTGCGGCATTCGCCTCGCACAAGATGAAGCCGTTGATGGCCGTCATCCTGGCGGCTCTGCTCACGGTCTTTTCGGTTCTCGTCTTCAGCTATGGTCTTGGTCTGCCGTTCCGGCGGTTCGGGCCGTGGCTGGGCATGTAAGGGGCTCGGTTCATGGAATTATTCAACAATCTCGCCCTCGGTTTCTCCACCGCCACGTCGATCGAGAACCTGTTCTTCTGCCTCATCGGGGTGCTGCTTGGCACGCTGATCGGCGTCCTGCCCGGCATCGGCGCAACGGCGACGATCGCCATGCTGTTGCCGATCACCTTCCAGCTCGAACCCGTGTCGTCGCTGATCATGCTCGCGGGTATCTATTACGGCGCGCAGTATGGCGGCTCCACCACGGCCATCCTCATCAATATGCCCGGCGAATCTTCGTCGGCGGTCACCGCCATCGACGGTTACCAGATGGCGCGCAAGGGCAAGGCGGGACCGGCGCTGGCCATCGCTGCCATCGGATCGTTCTTCGCCGGCACGGTTTCCACCTTTCTTGTGGCGATCTTCGCGCCGCCGCTGACCTCGATCGCCCTGCAGTTCGGTGCGGCGGAATATTTCTCGCTGATGGTCGTCGGTCTCGTCTCGTCGATCGCGCTTGCTCACGGGTCGATCATCAAGGCGCTTGCCATGGTCTGCCTTGGCCTGCTGCTTGGCCTCGTCGGCACCGATATCTACACCGGCACGCCGCGCTTCACGCTCGGAATACGGGAATATGCCGACGGTCTGAACTTCGTCGCGGTCGCGGTCGGCGTCTTCGGTATCGCTGAAATCCTGCGCAATCTCGAAAGCGAAAAGACCCGCACCGTGCTGATGGCGAAGGTATCCAACCTGATGCCGTCGCGCGAGGACTTCAAGGCGATGGTCGGCCCCGTTCTGCGCGGCACGGCGATCGGCTCCATCCTCGGCATCCTGCCGGGCGGCGGCGCGATCCTTGCGGCATTTGCGTCCTATACGGTCGAGAAGAAGGTATCGAAACATCCGGAAGAATTCGGCCACGGCGCGGTCGCCGGCGTTGCCGGGCCGGAATCGGCCAACAATGCGGGTGCACAGACCTCGTTCATCCCGCTCCTGACGCTCGGCATTCCGGCCAACCCGGTCATGGCGCTGATGGTCGGCGCGATGATCATCCAGGGCATCGTTCCAGGTCCGAACGTTGCCGTCGAACAGCCGGCGCTGTTCTGGGGCATCATCGCGTCCATGTGGATCGGCAACCTGATGCTTGTGATCCTCAACCTGCCGCTGATCGGGTTGTGGGTAAAGCTTCTGACGATCCCCTATTACGTGCTCTTCCCGATCATCATGGCGTTCTGCGCCATCGGGGTCTACAGCGTCAATTCCAACGTCTTCGATCTCTATGCCGTCGCCTTCTTCGGTCTGCTCGGGTACGTGCTTTTGAAGCTGCGCTGCGAGCCGGCACCGCTTCTGCTCGGTTTCGTTCTTGGCCCGCTCCTGGAAGAAAACCTGCGTCGCGCAATGATCCTCTCGCGCGGCGACGCCACCACCTTCATCACCCGCCCCATCAGCGCCGGCCTGCTCGCGCTTGCCGCCATCGTGCTCATCGTCGTCTTCCTGCCAAGCGTCCGCAAGAAGCGCGAAGAGGTGTTTGTCGAAGAGGATTGAGGGGTGGCGGCTCTTACAGGCCGTCGCGGACGAGTATGAGTTGCCGGTAGATCTTGGGGGAGGAGGGGAAGCGTTTCCTCTCCTCCTCATCCCTGTGCCTGTCACAGGGATCCAGCCACGCGAAGTCATTCGCGTGAAAAGACCCTTCAGCGCCGCAGACGCGGCGCTACTGGATTGCTGTGACAAGCACAGGAATGAGGGGGCGGGGGTTGCGGACGCGTCGGCTGGGTTCCTGTGGCGAGCACAAAAATGAGGGGAGGTTGGGGCTGCCGAAGTCCCCTTCATTACACCGTCTGCAGCGCCTGCAGTTCCTCGACCGGCACCTCTCCACCCATCTGCTTCAGAAGCAGCGCGGCCATAAGACGACCCGCCTCCGCGAGGTCCTCGTAGATCGTTTCGATACGCGGGCGGACCTGGTCGAACAGGCCGGACGTCTGTTTGGCGACCAGGCGCACATCTTGGCCGATGATGCGGCCGGTGTCGTAGGCTGCCGACATCACGGCCATGGCGGAGACCTCGCCGCCGCAGATGAAGCCGTCGGGCGCGTCGTCGGCCGCCAGTCGTTCCGCCACGTGATCGCGGATCGCATCGGACTTGCTGTCGAGCGAGACACGGTCGGAAATCTCGAAGGCAACGCCTTCCTCGCGCACCGCCGTCATGAAGCCGTGGCGCATGTGATGGGCGAAGGTGAACTGGGCGGGCGGCAGGATGATGAACAGCCGCCGACAGCCAGCAGCGATCAGGCTTTTCGCGGCACGATAGCTAAAGGCGTAATTGTCGTAATCCACGTAAGGATGCGGCGTCGCAAGCTCGGTGCGGCCGTGGCACACGAAGGGAAAACCCTGTTCCATCAGGAATTTCACGCGCTCGTCGGCGGCTTCGGTGCGGCTGAACAGGATGCCGTCGGCCATCCGGTTGCGGACGATATGCTTGACCGGATCGATCTGCGGCGTGTCTGAAAAATGCGGCGTGATCACCAAGTGGTACCTGGTGCCGCGCAGGGCCGCACTCATGCCGCGGATCATCGATGTGCCGTAGCCGAGGATTTCCTCGTGCGGATCAAGGACGAGGCTGATCACGTTGGTGCGTCCGGTGCGCAACCGCTGCGCCGCGCGATCCGGCAGATAGCCGACATCTTCGGCCGCTTGGCGCACGCGGATGCGGGTTTCGAGCGCAATCTGGGGATCGTCGGAGAGCGCCCTCGACACGGTCGTGACCGCAAGCTCGGTCAGTTCGGCGACGGTCTTCAGCGTCGGTTTCTTCTGGGCTGTATCGCGGGGCAAGCGGTTCGCGTGCGGCCGCGCCGGGCGTCCCTGCTGCAGCGTATCCGGGTCGATGTCCTCACCCCGGTCATCCCGGTCGTCAAGCGGCATTCCTGTCTCCTCCAGCTCCCCTCCAGGCGCCCTGTTTGTATCGTTGCAAAACGCCGCAAATTCGGCAAGTGCAAATAAACTCTTCACCGTCGCAAACTGGAAATATCCCTTTTATCGTTTTATAACAGGGTGATACCGGATCTTTGACATCACTGAAATTCTGTCCGCTACGGGGTTGACACTTACATCAGTTATATCGTTATAAATCGATGTCCGGAGAGGAGCCCGGCTTTGAGGGAGATATTTCAATGACTATTCGTTTGATCGGCAAACTGGCCGCCGGTGCGGCTATGATTGCGCTGACCGCTGGCGCCGCAAAGGCAGCCGAACAGGTTGAAGTTCTGCACTGGTGGACGTCCGGCGGCGAAGCCGCGGCGCTCAACGTGCTCAAGGAAAACCTGGCCAAGCAGGGTATCGGCTGGAAAGACATGCCGGTTGCCGGTGGTGCCGGTTCTGCCGCGATGACGGCGCTGCGCGCCCGTGTGACCGCCGGCGATCCGCCGACCGCCGTCCAGCTGCTCGGCTTCGACCTGCGCGACTGGTCCGAGATGGGCGTTGCCGCCAATCTTGACGATCTCGCCGCCAAGGAAGGCTGGGACAAGGTCATTCCGGAAGCGCTGCAGGCGTTTTCCAAGTATGATGGCCACTGGGTTGCTGCCCCCGTCAACATTCACTCCACCAACTGGCTGTGGCTGAACAAGGCTGCCTTCGACAAGGCCGGCGGCAAGCAGCCGACGAATATGGACGAGCTGTTCACCATGCTCGACGCCTTCAAGGCGCAGGGCATCACCGCGCTCGCCCATGGCGGCGTTCCGTGGCAGGACGGCACCCTCTGGGAAGCCGTGGTTCTGTCCGTTGGCGGTCCTGATTTCTACAAGAAGGCCGTGCTCGACGCCGATCCGACAGCGCTGTCGGGTGATACGATGAAGAAGGTGTTCGACGATATGTCGAAGCTTCGCACCTATTTCGACCCGAACTTCTCCGGCCGCGAATGGAACCTCTCCACCGCGCTCGTCATCGAAGGCAAGGCCGGCGCTCAGGAAATGGGCGACTGGTCGAAGGGCGAATGGCTGCGCGCCAAGAAGACCCCCGGCACCGATTTTGTCTGCATGCGCTTCCCCGGCACACAGGGCTCCGTCCTGTTCAACGCTGACCAGTTCATGATGTTCGACGTGGGTGAAGAGCAGAAGGACGCACAGATGAAGATGGCATCCGCCGTCGAAGATCCCGCGTTCCAGATCGCCTTCAACACGGTCAAGGGTTCCGTGCCTGCACGGACCGACGTCTCGGACGAAAAGTTCGACGATTGCGCCAAGAAGGGCATGAAGGATCTGGCGGAAGCCTCGTCCAAGGGCACGCTGATGGGCTCGCTCGCCCATGGTTACGCCCAGCCGGCGGCCGTCAAGGAAGCCATGCTCGACGTCATCACCCAGCATCTGAATGGCCAGCTGACCACGGATGCCGCGCTGAAGCGCCTGCCGGAAGCGGTTGCTGCCGCGAAGTAGTCAAAAAGCAAAAAGACCCCGCCCCAAACCCCTCCCCACAAGGGGGAGGGGCTTAACCCAGCCGCACTGTCTGGGCCCGATTTGGTCGGTGGGTGCCCACAGGTTTTCTCCCCCCTTGTGGGGGAGATGGCCGGCAGGCCAGAGGGGGTGTTTTTGTTGGCGCACCTTCAAACGTCTCTATTCGCATCCGGAGATCCCCCATGACGACAATCGAACCGGCTCCGATGGTGACGCCGACCAGGCCGCGGCGGTCCATGGCCGATGGTTTGCGCAACGGCTTGCCGAAGCTTGTTCTGGCGCCGTCCTTCGCCATCATTCTGGTGTTCGTCTACGGCTTCATCCTGTGGACCGTCTATCTGTCGTTCACCACGTCGAAGATGATGCCGATCTACAAGTGGGGCGGGTTCGATGCCTATTACCGGCTCTGGTCGCAGCCCAACTGGTATGTGGCGATGCAGAACCTCGCCATTTTCGGCGTTCTCTACATCGTGCTCTGCACGGCGATCGGGCTTTTCATCGCGATCCTGATGGATCAGCGCATCCGCGCCGAGGGCGTTCTGCGGCCGATCTTTCTCTATCCGATGGCGCTGTCCTTCGTCGTGACAGGTACGGCCTGGAAGTGGTTCCTCAATCCGGGCCTCGGGCTTGAGAACACGATGCACAATCTCGGCTGGGAAAGCTTCAAGTTCGACTGGCTGGTCAACCCGAAAATGGCGATCTACACCGTCGTCATTGCCGGCGTCTGGCAGGCCTCGGGCTTTATCATGGCGATGTTTCTGGCCGGCCTGCGCGGCATCGACGGCGAGATCGTCAAGGCGGCCCAGATCGATGGCGCCTCAACGGTCTCGATCTATCGCCGCATCATCATTCCGATGCTGCGCCCGGTCTTCCTGTCGGCCTTCATCGTGCTCGCGCATATGGCGATCAAGTCCTATGACCTTGTCATCGCGCTCACGGGCGGCGGGCCGGGCAATGCCACCGAACTTCCGTCCACCTTCATGTATTCCTACACGTTTACCCGCAACCAGATGAATGTGGGCTCGGCCAGCGCCGTAATGATGCTGATGGGCATTACCGCGATCATCGTCCCCTATCTCTATTCCGAGCTTCGGGAGAAGAACCATTGAGCGCGATCCCTGAAAATGTCAGCGCGGGTTCCGTCCGCACCGTCCGCTATTTCATCTATGGCGCACTGATCATCCTTGCCGCCGTCTATCTGCTGCCGCTCTATGTGATGCTCACCACGTCGCTGAAGTCTCTTGATGAAATCCGCGGCGGCGACATGCTGGCGCTGCCGTCAGATCCGTCGATCGCCGCATGGGTCAAGGCATGGGGCGAGGCCTGCATCGGCGTCTCCTGCGTCGGCATCAAGGGCTATTTCTGGAACTCGCTGAAGATGGTGGTTCCGGCTGTGGCCATCTCGACGCTGCTCGGCGCGCTCAACGGCTATGTTCTCACCAAGTGGCGCTTTCCCGGCCACAAGCTGGTGTTCGGCATGATGCTGTTTGCCTGCTTCATTCCGTTCCAGGCGGTGCTGATCCCGATGGCGCGTCTGCTGGGTGCCATGGGCATGTCCAATTCCACCGCCGGTCTCGTCTTCGTCCATGTGGTCTACGGCCTCGGCTTCACCACGCTGTTTTTCCGCAACTATTACGAGGCGTTTCCGGACGAGCTGGTCAAGGCTGCGATGATGGACGGCGCCGGCTTCTTCAAGATCTTCTGGCGCATTCTTCTGCCAAGCTCCGGCCCGATCATCGTCGTCACGGTCATCTACCAGTTCACCAATATCTGGAACGACTTCCTGTTCGGCGTCTCCTTCTCGTCGGGCGAAGCATCGCCGATGACGGTGGCGCTCAACAACCTCGTTTCGTCTTCCACCGGCGTCAAGGAATACAATGTCGACATGGCCGCCGCCGTGTTTGCGGCATTGCCGACGCTGTTCGTCTATGTCGTCGCCGGACGTTATTTCGTGCGTGGCCTGATGGCCGGCGCAGTCAAGGGTTGATCCAACATGAGCTTTCTCGAGATCAAGAATATCCGCAAGAAGATCGGCAATGTCGAGATCCTCAAGGGCATCGACATCGATCTGGAAAAGGGTGGCTTTCTGGTGCTGGTCGGCCCGTCCGGCTGCGGCAAGTCCACGCTGCTCAACGCCATTGCCGGCCTGCTGCCACCGACATCCGGTGACATCGTCATCGATGGCGAGGTGGTGACGGACCTGCATCCGTCCAAGCGCGACATCGCCATGGTGTTCCAGTCCTACGCGCTCTATCCGAACATGACGGTGGAGGAGAACATCGCGTTTGCGCTGGAGATGCGCGGCATCGACAAGGCGGAGCGGGAAACGGCCGTCGCAAGCGTGGCAAAGACCCTGCAGATCGAGCATCTTCTGAAGCGCCGCCCGAGCCAGCTTTCCGGCGGCCAGCGGCAGCGCGTCGCCATGGGCCGGGCGCTGGTTCGCAAGCCGCGCGTGTTCCTGTTCGACGAACCGCTTTCCAACCTTGATGCGAAGCTGCGCGTCGAGGTGCGGGCGGAAATCAAGGCGCTGCACCAGAACACCAACGCCACGATCGTCTACGTCACCCACGACCAGATCGAGGCGATGACGCTTGCGACCAAGATCGTCGTCCTCAAGGAAGGCATCGTACAGCAGGTCGGAACGCCTGCCGAAATCTACAATCTGCCGGCCAATCTGTTTGTCGCCGATTTCATGGGCTCGCCGGCAATGAACATGCTGAAGGGCAAGGTCGTCTCCGGCGGCGTCGCCCTGTTCGGCGGTTCGACGACGGTTGCCGTGCCGCCAACAGTGACGTCTGCTTTGCCCGCGGGCAAGGATGTCATTCTCGGCCTGCGCCCCGAAGCGATCACCGATTCCGGCCTTGCCGATCCGACGGCGCATGCGATTGCATTCGTTGATGCGCAGGTAACTATGGTCGAGCCGACGGGCTCCGACACGTTCGTGACCGGTCGGATGGACGGGGTGAATTTCACGGGACGCGCTCGCGCCGAAGTACCGGTCACGCTTGGCCAGACATTCCGCTTCGCCTTCAATCTCGACAAGGCCGTCGTGTTTGATCCGGAAAGCGGCAACCGCATCGGCTAAGTCCATGATCGGGCCAGAAAATTGACTTGACAAAAGACAATTTTCCTATCCCGAATCCGGTCGTTACGGGGCAATAGGGAACTATTCCTGTCCGCCCCGTGTTTCCCTTGTGACTGAAACAAGGGAGAGATGCCATGTCGCTGACCCGCGATTTCACGCCCTACGATTCGCGCCGGACCGCTTCCGGCCACGTCTCGTCCGGCGCGCCCGTGCGCCGATCCTTCCCCAAATCCTGGGGTGCCGAACATGTCGGCGAAAACAGCGTTCTGTTCCGCCTCTGGGCGCCGGACATCGAGCGCCTGCGCCTCCGCATCGCCGGCCGCAACCGCGAAATGCTGCCGGCCGGGCAGGGCTGGTTCACGCTGACCGTCGAGGGCGTCGAGCCCGGCACGCCCTACCAGTTCGTCATGCCCGACGGTAAGGCCTTCGCGGATCCCGCATCGCGAGCGCAGGACGGTGGCGTCGATGGCCACTCGATGATCGTCGATCCGGCCTTCTACCGCTGGAACATGCCGGCCTGGAAGGGGCATGCCTGGGAAGAGGCTGTGATTTACGAGATGCATATCGGCACCTTCACGTCCGAGGGCACGTTTCGCGCCGCAGCGTCGCGTCTCGCCGACCTTGCCGATCTCGGCTTCACTGTCATTCAGCTGATGCCGGTCAGCGAATTTCCGGGCGATCGCGGCTGGGGCTATGACAGCGCGCTCCCCTATGCCCCGCACCACGCCTACGGTTCGCCTGATGACATGAAGGCTTTCGTCGATGCCGCCCACCGGGTCGGCCTGTCGGTCATGCTGGATGTCGTCTACAACCACTTCGGCCCGGCTGGAAACCTGATCGTCTCGAACATCCCGTCTTTCTTCGATCCGCAGTTTATCACGCCGTGGGGTCCGTCGATCAACTTTGCCCAACCAGCCGTGCGTGCTTTCTTCATCGAAAACGCGCTCTACTGGCTGGAAGAGTTCAATCTCGATGGCCTTCGCATCGATGCGGTGGACGAAATCCTGGATGAAACGTCAGAGAAGCACATTCTCGTCGAACTTGCAGAGCGCGTTCATTCCGAAACGACGGGTCGGCGGCGCCATCTCGTGATGGAGGACCATCGCGCCATCCTGCGCAACCCGGAGCGTGGCGGTACGCCGGATGCGTTTGTGGCCGGATGGAACAACGACGCCTACCACGCCGCACATGTGATCGCGACAGGCGAGGCCGTGGGCCATGCCGGACCTTTTGCCGCGCAGCCGGTCGCCAAGCTCGCCGCTTGCCTCGCGCATGGCGGCATGCCGTCGCAGGACGATGACGAGCAAGACGCGAGGTCAGACGCGGACGCGGGCGGATCTTCGCCGCTTACCTCGTATATCCACTTCCTGCAGAACCATGATCATGTGGGCAATCGCGCCCATGGCGAACGATTGATCTCCCTGTCGGAGCCGGGGCTTCTCGACGTCATGACTTCAATGCTGCTTCTGTCGCCGCAGGTGCCGATGATGTTCATGGGCGAGGAATATGGGGAAGTGCAGCCGTTCGCGTTCTTTGCCGATTACGAGGGCGACATCGCCATGACCACCTGGGCCAACCGGTTGATCGAGGCGGAAAAATTCGGCGGCCTGCCGGAAGGCGTCACAGAACCTTGGCAGTTGGACAATCCGAATGCGCCGGAAGCGTTCGAGAAATCTAAACTGCGCTGGGAGCGTCGCGACACGGCGGAGGGCTCTGCCGCCTACGGGAAGATCCGGGATCTGATCGGAAAGCGGCGCGAGCACCTGGTTCCGGGCCTTTCCGGCATGCCTCACAGCGTCGGTCGCGTTCTTGCCTCCGCGCCGGAGACGATCGCAATCGACTGGCAGCTGTCGGATCGTCTCGTGCAACTGCGCGCCAATCTGAGCGCGTCTGAGGTCGAAGCACCCGGCATTTCCGGGTTTGTGATCCACCGGGTGCCGGAAACCGTCCTTGCCGATGGAACTGGGCCGCTGGTCATGCCGGCAACGTCGCTGCTTGCGGCGATCTCGCGGCACTGAATATTCGAATATTCATCGGAAAGGTGACGGCCGCATCACCAAGTCCTTGGCCAGTGTTCCAAAAGCCGCTAGAACTCATGGCGTTGCTTTCAAAGCCAAGGGACGGGGCTAAGAATGGATCACCAGCGCGGCGGCTCTGCTGCCTGCCAACCTTCCCGCGCAACGGTCGTGCGGGATGGCTAGGTTTGCGCGGCTCTTCCCGACGGCACCGATCGGGGCTTATCTGATCGCGCTCGTCGTGGGCGTGGCTTTACCGCTGCTTGTCTTCGGCGCCTTTCTCATGCTGCAGCTGGAAGAGCACGAACGGGACATGCTCTCCTCGAATACGGCAGAAGACGCCCAGATGATCGCTCGTGCGGTCGACCGCGAGCTGCAGGACATGGCAACGACGCTGCGCCTGCTGGTCAGTTCTCCCGAGCTGGAGTCCGGTGACCTTCGCGCCTTCCACGAGCGGACCCGGTCGAGCCTGCGTTCCACCAAGCTTTTCGTGATCGTCGCAGACCGGGACGGACAGCTTCGGCTGAATACCCGCGTCCCCTTCGATACGCCGCTCGGCAAGACCGCCAACATGCCAGCGCTCGAATCCATGCTGCGCAGCGGCTTGACGGAAGCCTCCAGCATGTTTCGCGGCACGACCAGCGGAAAGTGGGTCTTCAACGTCGCGATGCCGCTGTCTGAGAAGATAAACGCCTCGGGCGCTGCGATGATCATCACGCAGAATGCCGAGGATCTGCAAAAGCTACTGTCCGTCGATGGCCTGCCGGATGGCTGGTCTGCCGCGGTCCTCGATGGCAGCGGTCAGGTTGTCACCTCGGTCGGTGCCGCAAAGATGGCGGAGGGCGCCAGGTTTCCCAGCGAAACTCTGCGGCTGATGACCGGTTTTCGCGGCACGATCGAAGATGTCGATGGTGCGGGCAAGCAGATGTACGGCTATGCGCAGATTACCGGCTGGGCCTGGAAGACCGTCGTCTGGGGGCCGATCGCGTCCGCGCAGGAAAACATTATCTCCACCTGGCGGCAGCTCGTTGCGGGCGGCATCGTCTTTCTCGCCATAGCCATGGTCGTCGCCTACCTCGTCGCCTGGCAGCTGCGGATCCCGATTAGGCAGATCGCCGACATGGCCGAACGGATCGGCAAGGGCGAAATCGTCTCGCCGGTGGAGACCAAGATCACCGAGGCGAACCAGATCGCCGTCGCGCTTTCGAACGCCTCGTTCGACCGGAGCCAGGCGGAAGACCGTATTCATCTCATCCTGCACGAGCTGGTTCACCGGACAAAGAACATCCTCACGCTTGTCCAGGCTATGATGCGCCAGCTGGCACGCAAGGATACGCCGATGGACGAGTTCCAGAGGGCAATCAGCACCCGCCTCCAGGGGCTGGGGAAATCGATCGAGGCTCTTGCCGAAGAGCAATGGGGCGGTGTTCCGATGCATCGGGTCGTCGAGATCCACATGAGCACGTTTGCGGAAGCGGCGGACCGCGTCCAGATCCAGGGCGAGGATTTCGTGCTGAAGGCGGGTGCAGTTCAGAATCTCGGCTTGGTGCTGCATGAACTCGCCACCAATTCCGTCAAATACGGCGCATTGTCTGTACCCCATGGTACGGTACGGATCTCATGGAGCGATATCGCCGAGGAGACCGTCTCGGGTGGAGACGGCGAGAGCCGTGGTGTGAACCTGCTTCTGGTCTGGGAAGAAAGCGGCGGCCCGACGGTAAAGCCGCCCACCCGCACCGGGTTCGGCACGACCATCATCAAGCGCCACGCCACCGCAGCATTCAGCGGCACTGTCGATATTGATTTCCGGCCCGGCGGCCTTGTCTGGCGGATGACGGTACCGCGTGCCAACCTGGAGCGCCCGGACGCTTCGGAAGGCTTGCGCGACGTCCCTCTTTAAGTTCTCTGGGTGTTTCAATGCGTGGGAACGAAGCGATATCCATCTCAGTTTAGCGGTTATGGATACGTTAGTCAGCACCATTGAAATTGACGTCGAGTCTCTCAAGACGATCGGCCTCACCTATGTCAACGATACCGAACCCGGCATTCGGCGGGAACGACGCGGCAAGGGGTTCAGTTATCGGTTGCCGGATGGTGGCTTGCTGGTCGAGGATGACCACCATACCCGCATCTCCGGACTCGGCCTGCCCCCAGCCTACGAAAACGTCTGGATCTGCCTTGATGCCAGCGGCCATCTCCAGGCAACCGGCTATGACAGCCGCGGCCGCAAGCAGTATCGCTATCACACGGACTGGCAGAATTTCCGCAGCGAGCGCAAGTTCGACCAGCTTGCCCAGTTTGGCGAGGCCTTGCCGCGCATCCGGTCCAGAGCTGCCCGCGATCTGTCGCATGGTCTCGACAAGTCCGAGGCGGTGATCGCCGCACTTGTGGCGCTGATGGACATGACGCATCTGAGGGTCGGCAACCGCGCCTATGCCAAGGAAAACCGCACCTACGGCGCAACGACGCTTCTGAAGCGGCACATGGTTTTGTCCGGCGACGGTATCCTTTTGAAATTCACCGCCAAGGGTGGCAAGCGGGTGCAGCACACGCTGAAACATCCGCGTCTGCAACGTATCCTGGAAGACGTCGCCGACCTTCCGGGACGCCAGCTGTTTTCGTTTCCCGATGAACACGGTACGCCGCGACCGATCGATTCTGGCCGGCTTAACGCCTATCTCGCCAAGGCCGCCGGCTTTCCGGTCACGGCAAAGACGTTCCGCACCTGGGGCGGAAGCCTCGCAGCCTTCATGTCAGCCTGGAATACAATGGCTGAGGACGGACACCGCCCCAAGATCAAGGCACTGTGCAACGCGGCTTCCGAAGCGCTGCACAACACGCCTGCCGTCTGCCGCACCAGCTATATCCATCCGCAGATCCTGGGCCTTGCCGAGGATGTCTCGCCGCTCGAAAAGATCATGAACGCGAAAACCCTGCCGACGGACGGCCGCCGTGGTCTGCGCATGAACGAGCGCCGGCTTCTGGCATTCCTGAAGCAGGAACAGACCTGACCGGACCGGTTCTCGCTCCGTCAGCCAGCGTATGATCTCGTTGCACCCAGACAAGAGAAAGCCCGCACCGACCATGTAGGAGCGGGCTTTCGTTACCAGTCATCCTGCAATCAAGCGGCCTGTCTGTTGTGACGGCCTTCGTTGACTTCCTCGACGATCTTGTCGACGAACTGCTGCAGGTCGTCGGGTGACCGCGATGTGATGATGCCGTTATCGCAGACCACGGCTTCGTCCTGCCAGGACGCGCCTGCATTGCGAACGTCGGTCCGGATCGACGGGTAGGATGTCGCCTTGCGGCCACGCAGGGCATCCGCCTCTATCAGCAGCCATGGACCATGGCAGATGGCAGCAACAGGCTTGCCGCTCGCCACAAAATCTCGCACGACGCTGATCGCCGTTTCATCCTTGCGCAGCACATCGGGATTGATCTGTCCGCCGGGCAGAACCAGCGCATCAAAATCGCTTGCCTTGACGTCCTTCGCTTCAAGGTCGACCGCGACAGAGTCACCCCAGTCGGTCTCGTCCCAGCTTCTGATCTCTCCAGACTTGATCGAAGCGATCTTCACGTCGGCACCACGTTTGCGCAGTTCATCGAGCGGAAACCGGAGCTCCGAGCGCTCGTAGCCGTCGGTTGCTAGAATCAGGATGGAAGCGGACTTCATGTCAGCCATGTTTCACTCCTTTTTATTGTCATGGACTGTTGTCGTGGCCGGCCCGGTTAAAGGCGGCCAGTCGAGAGATCCCTGCCGTTGATAGACGCGGGGACACTGATCTCCTCTCGCGCTGTTCTGGGAAGCGGCAGTACGACGGCATCGGGCACAAGGACCCTAAGCTCTTGCGGGCTTTTGGCCGCAAGATGCTTTGGATGGCCGAAGCTGCGATGCGAAAGGAACCGGTTCTTCAGCATTGTCAGAACGTGATGCATGATGGATCTCCCGTCGTGAACACAAGGTTTTTCGCCCGGTCACTGGATGTCCAACCCGACCGGTGTCATTTCGTTCCAGATCTTACACGATGTAATAGTACGTTACTGAACGACTCGAACGCGCCAAGCTCACAGGAAGTCTCGCCGATAAAAGGTTGGCGTCAGCGAAGAGGCCAGCCACAGTTATGCGTCGCTGGTGTCAGTCAATGGGATGACCGGTCGATCGCTAGATCGGAACGACCATCATGTAACAGGCCGCGATGACCATCACAAAACCTGCAGCCTCGATCCATTCCTTGACCATGATTGCCTCCCGCCACACTCCTAAAGCCTATCAACTGCGATACGGAATCATGGTTCCACGAAATAGCCACAAATGCGGCGAAACGGCCTTATTCATAAAATTTGATTAACTCTTGTCGGCTTCCGCCCTTGCACGTGCCGCTTCCAACACCGAGCGCACTTCGCGGGCCATGGCGTTTTCGATCGCGAAGGCACCATCGGGGGAGAAACCGGGATCTTCCTCGTTGTCCTTGAATGTAGCGTCGTCACGCAGCCGCTGCACGAAACGGGTGGTCGTCAGCTCGCCGCCAATCATTGCAGCGATCAGATCGATCATCAGTTCGCGATGCGCGTTCAGCCGGCCTTCGAGCTCTTCCGGGGGCATGGTCGTCATGGTCTTCTCCCTGTTGTTATGGGTACCAACAGAGAGATAGGGGAGGCGGCCCATCCGGAAACGCGTGCCGCCCTCAAAATTTCGCGGGCAACTTGCGAAACCTCCTAAATTGCAGGGCCTCTGGAACGAATTGCAGCCTCGCACCTTCTATAGGCGAAAGTTTCAATTGGTATGACCAGCGGGGAAATATGGATACGAAATCGAGCCACTTTGTCGTTCACCCGGGTTCCTGGCTTCAGCTGGGTGCAAATTACGACGGCGATGGCGTCAACTTCGCGATTTTCTCGGCGCATGCCGAGCGCGTCGAACTTTGCCTGTACGACCCGAGCGGCAAGGTGGAAATCGCCCGCCTTGAGCTGCCGGAATACACCCACGAGATCTGGCACGGCTATATCCCCGGCCTGAAGCCCGGCGCCCTCTACGGCTACCGCGTCCATGGCCCCTATGACCCGGAAAACGGCCATCGCTTCAACCCCAACAAGCTGCTGATCGACCCCTATGCACGCGAACTGTTCGGCGACGTTGAGTGGAACGAGGCACACTTTGCCTATGACCTCCTTGCCGAAGACAAGGACCTGACCTTCGACGAACGCGACAGCGGTCCCTATACACCGAAGGGCGTCGTCATCGACCCCAATTTCGACTGGCACGATAACAACCGTCCGAAGATCAGCTGGCCGCAGACAGTCCTCTATGAAACGCATGTGAAGGGCTTCACCCAGCTCAACCCCGGCGTTCCGATCGACTTGCGCGGCACGTATGAAGGCATGGGCCACAAGGCGACGGTCGACTACATCAAGAACCTCGGCATCACTTCGGTTGAATTGCTGCCGGTCCACTCCTTCCCGGATGACCAGCACCTGCTCGATCGTGGCCTGAAGAATTTCTGGGGCTACAACACCCTTAACTTCTTCTCGCCGGCCTCGCGCTACTTCGGGCCGAAGGGCATCCAGGGTTTCCGCGAGATGGTGCGGAACTTCCACGATGCCGGCGTCGAAGTCATTCTCGACGTGGTCTACAACCACACCGCCGAAGGCAACGAGCTTGGACCGACCCTGTCGTTCAAGGGCATCGACAACTTTTCCTACTACCGCACCATGCCGGACCAGCATCGTTACTACATCAACGACACCGGCACCGGTAACACCGTCAACACTTCGCATCCGCGCGTACTGCAGATGGTCACCGACTCCCTGCGCTACTGGGCCGAAGCGATGCATATCGACGGCTTCCGCTTCGATCTTGGCACCATTCTCGGTCGCGAGCCGGAAGGCTTCAACGAGCGCGGTGGCTTCTTCGATGCGATCACTCAGGATCCGGTCCTTTCCAAGGTCAAGCTGATCGGCGAGCCTTGGGATATCGGTCCGGGTGGCTACCAGGTCGGCGGCTTTCCGCCTGGCTGGGCCGAATGGAACGACAAGTACCGCGATACGGTGCGCGAATACTGGAAGGGCGACAACGTCTCGACGGACTTTGCGGCGCGCCTTCTCGGTTCCGGCGATCTTTACGATCAGCGCGGTCGTCGTCCCTGGGCATCGGTCAACTTCATCACCGCCCATGACGGCTTCACCTTGAACGACATGGTTTCGTACAACGAGAAGCACAACGACGAGAACGGCGAGGACAATAACGACGGCCATAACGACAACCGTAGCTACAATTACGGTGAGGAAGGCCCGACGGAAGACGAGGGCATCAACGCGGTGCGTGAGCGCCAGAAGCGCAACTTCCTCGCCACGCTGATGTTCTCGCACGGCACGCCGATGCTGCTGGCCGGTGACGAGTTCGGTCGCAGCCAGCTCGGCAACAACAACGGCTACTGCCAGGACAGCGAGATCTCCTGGGTCGCCTGGGAAAACCTGCCGGAAAGCAATGAGCAGCTGCGCGAGTTTACCCGCCAGATCATCAAGCTCCGGCACGAGCAGCCGTTGCTGCGCCGCGAGAACTGGCGCGATGGCATGGACATCAAGTGGTTCAACGCCGGCGGTGGTTTCCAGACCTCCGAACAGTGGGACGAAGGCTCGACGATCGGTCTCTACATTGGCCGTGGCGACCTGAAGGAAGAAGAAGGCATCTGGCACGACGTGCTGCTGCTGTTCAACCCGTTCGAAGGCAACGTGCCGTTCCAGATCCCGCAGTTCGGCGAAGGTGGCTGGGTGCTGGAGATGACCACGTCGGATTATTCCAAGAAGGGTCTCGTGATCACCAAGGAACGGGACTTCGAGCTGGAAGGCCGCAGCCTGGCACTGTTCCGCCGTCCGTGATGGCAGCCTGAATACTCTGATCTCCAAGCCCCGCCGGTATCCGGTGGGGTTTTTCGTTTGGGTGGTATGCCCCAAAGGCAGAACTCACCAGCCTTCAGCCGAACTCATTCGATGACAGCTTTTCCTCATGCTATGTCTCTGTACACACCACGATGCAGGGAAGGGAAGCACAGTATGTCGGCAGAAAAGGTAGCGATCGTCACAGCGGGGGGAAGCGGTATGGGAGCGGCGTCTGCGAAGAAGCTCGCGGCCGATGGGTTCAAGGTGGCGATCCTGTCCTCATCCGGTAAGGGCGAGGCCTTGGCGCAGGAACTCGGGGGGCTCGGCATCACCGGCTCCAACCAGTCCAACGATGATCTCAAGCGGCTGGTCGATACGGTCATGGAGACATGGGGACGGATCGACGTGCTGGTCAACAGCGCCGGCCATGGACCACGTGCGCAGATCGTCGAAATCACCGACGACCAGTGGCATACCGGCCTCGATGTTTATCTGCTCAACGTCATCCGTCCGGTGCGGCTGGTGGCGCCGATCATGCAGGCCCAGAAGTCGGGCTCGATCGTCAATATCTCGACCGCTTGGGCCTTCGAGCCCTCTGCAATGTTCCCGACATCGGCCGTGTTTCGCGCCGGGCTCGCCGCTTATACGAAAATCTTTGCAGATACCTATGCGGCCGACAATGTGCGCATCAACAACGTTTTGCCCGGATGGATCGACAGCCTGCCGGCAACCGATGACCGGCGCGACAGCGTGCCGATGAAGCGCTACGGCACAAGCGAGGAAATCGCCGCAACCGTGGCATTCCTGGCATCCGAAGGTGCCGGGTACATCACCGGGCAGAACCTGAAAGTGGACGGTGGTTTGACGCGGTCGGTCTGAGACCTGCGGTTCTCGTTAGCCGAACGCTGTGTGCGCCGTGTTCGTCAAGGAATCAAACGACGCAGGTGCCGATCACGGCACCTGCCGGATCAGTAGCTCGCTCGTCGATCCGCGGAGGAGTTGCCGGCCTTGCGCACCAGGTTGGTGTAGACGGTGGCGTATTGCTGGGCGCTGCGCTCCCATGAGAATTTCGCCTTCATCGCCTGGTTCTGCAGCCGGGCCCACATTTTTGGTTCCTGGTAGGCGTGCATGGCCCGGCGCAGCGCGAGACGCAGTCCGTCGGTCGTCACAGGGTGGAACTGGAAGCCGGTCGCAACCCGTGCCGACATCGCCGCATCATTCGCATCGATGATGGTTTCCGACAGCCCGCCGGTGCGCGAGACGACGGGCACGGTGCCGTAGCGAAGCGCGTAGAGTTGCGTCAGGCCGCACGGCTCGAACCGCGATGGCTGCACGATCGCGTCCGAACCGGCATGGATGAGATGCGCGGTCGGTTCGTCGTAGCCGATGTGGACGGCCATCTTGCCGGGATAGCGCGCAGCCGTATCCAGCAGCGCCTGTTCGATATCCTTGTCGCCCTGGCCGAACACGATGATACGACCGCCATTGTGGATGACCTCGTCCGCCGTATCGGCGAACATGTCGAAACCCTTCTGCCAGGTGAGGCGGCTGACGGCGGAAAAGATCGGTCCGTTGCCTTCAGGGTCGAGCCCGAACTTTTCCATCAATACGGTCTTGTTGTCGCGCTTGCGCTTTAGCGAGGAGACATCGTAATTGCGCGGAATATGCGGATCCGTTGCCGGGTCCCAGATGTCGAGGTCTGTGCCGTTGACGATGCCGCGCAACACGGTCACGCGCTCGTTCAGGACACCGTCAAGGCCCATGCCGAAACGCGGCGTGAGGATCTCCCGGGCATAGGTGGGGCTGACCGTGGTGATGGCATCGGCCGTCAGCAATCCGCCCTTCAGGTAGCTGATGCCACCGAAATATTCGATCCCGTTGATTGAAAACAGCGAGCTGGGAAGGCCGATCGCGGGAAGGATGTCTGCGGAATACTGGCCTTGGAACGCGATGTTGTGGATGGTGATAACGCTCGGAATCGCGCAGCCCATTTCGCGCATGTAGACCGACGTCATCGCCGATTGCCAGTCATGGGTATGAACGACATCGGGTACGAAACCCGGCAGAAGCCCACCGGCGATTTCCGCCGCAGCCTTCGACAGAGCTGCGAAGCGCCGCCAGTTGTCATGGTGGTCGTTGCCATGCTCGTCGACATAAGGTCCGCCAAGCCGGTCATAGAGTTCCGGCGCGTCGAGCACGAACAGGTTCAGGCCTTCGATTTTCACATGCAGCAGCGACGCGCGGGTACCGAGCAGGTCGTCGAACAGAGCAAGCGGCGTCACGCCGGAGCTTACCTGGGCCATCACTTTCGGATAACCCGGAATGAGCGTTATGGTATCGATCCCGAGGGCAGCAAGCGCCTTCGGCAGCGATCCTGTCACATCGGCCAATCCGCCGGTCTTGACCAGCGGGAAGATTTCCGAGGTGACCGACAATACTTTCATCGCGAAATTTTCCCCACTGCGTCCCCCAAGGCTCCGCTGCGTGCTACGCCCGGGAACGGCGTCCGACGAGTGCGAACGGTCAGTACTCTGACTGGCAACCGGGTCATCAACTGATGCTATTTCGATGGGGCCATCCAAGGGGCCGTACGCGTCCATCATGCCAACTCCCACCCTTGTCCATGCCATTTCACATCAGTGCCGGAGGGGAGACCTGTGTCAGCGACCGCCGAAATGGGAAAACCAGTCAGAGAAATACACGAATACGCAAAAGCCATTGCCGTCTTTCAGATGTAATGATTACCCCGCGGCAGAGACTGCCGCGGCCCGTCATGTCCGCTCTTGTCTGCGTGACCCGGCTGGCGTCAAAGGCCAGCCCGGCCTATCGGGACCGCTTCTTGGCAGGCTGTTTGCCCGCGGGAACCGGGGCCGGAGAAACCGGCACGGACTTCTTTTCGCTTGAGGCCTCGGAGGCGAGCGCTTTTTTCGATTTTTCGGACCCCGCCGCCGCTGACTTGGCAGGCTTAGCTGCTTTGGCGGTGGAATCCTTGGCATTTGCGGTGGGCAGTTTCGGCGCGGATGCTGCAGGCTGTTCGTGGGCGGCCGGTGCCGACGCAGTCGGCTTCAACGTCGCAAACTCCAGTTTTGCGCGCTCCCAGTGCTCCGTATCTTTGCCTGAAGGATACCCCTCTTCCTCCCAGAGCGCATACGCGCGGTGCTTGATCCAGTCTTGTTCGGAATCAGCCATCTTTGTCTCCATTCACCCAAAAGCCGAAACGACCTTGTTGGGAATAAGTTCCATGGATTTCACGACAGAAATTCGATTGATTCAAATCGTGTTGGCACAAACAACCGACCGGACGGAACTATTCGAGGAGTTACGCGTTCGAGACCGCCGGGAGGAGACGCTGCAATGCAAAACTACTGCGATATTGTTCCAGACGCAACGGGCTGGGTCTATGTAATTGATGGGGTACATTCAACTTCGTACTTCCATACAGTGGAACTTGCCGTGGAGGCGGCGAAGGTCCAACTGCTGCGGCGTGGACGATTCCATGCCGGAGTTTTCCGCAGGCTTGGTGTGGATGGAAAGATGGCTCCGATCGAAATGCTGCCGAAATCCGGCATTCCGAAAGCCGCTTACCATAGCTGATTGACACCATTTTTTAGCTGCCACGTCATCCATACGTCTTCGCAATCCTGTGGGACTGCGGAGCGTTTTTGTTTTGGCGATAGTCCGGGCGCCGATGTCGCTGATCGCAACTCAATCCAAAAAAGTCCGGCATGTGCCGGACGTTTTCGTTTTTCTGGCGTCACGTTCGCGAATAAACGCCCGATCTGGTGACCGGGCGTTTGTCGCTGTGGCGATCAGGCTGCCTTCTTGGCAGCGGCGTTGACGGTGGACTGTGCCAGTGCAGACAGCGCTTCGTCGGTCTTGCTTTCTTCGGCAAGCGTCTCGTCGAGAAGCTTTGCCACGTCCTTCAGGCCGAGTTCGGTCGCCCATGTGCGCAGCGTGCCGTAACGGCTGATCTCATAGTGTTCGACTGCCTGTGCAGCGGCCAGAAGGCCGGCGTCGAGAGCCGATGTGCCCTTGAATTCTTCGAGGATTTCCTCGCCTTCGGACAGGATGCCTTCGATCGCGTCGCAGGTCTTGCCCTGAGCGCGCTTGCCGATCAGTTCGAAAACCTGCTTCAGGCGTTCGATCTGGCCTTCGGTCTCTTCCTTATGGGTCTCGAAAGCGGCCTTCAGCTTCGGATCCTGGGCACCGCGGGCCATTTTCGGCAGCGCTTTCACGATCTGGCGCTCGGCGTAGTAGATGTCCTTCAGCGTTTCGTAGAACAGGTCTTCGAGGGTTTTGTCTTTAGCCATGGTGGATCTCCTTGAGAGTCGAATTCGCACCCAATGAACCAAAGCAGAAGCTGAAAGTTCCTCACATATTTGTGAAAAAGGTCGAGATGGGGCGACAGCTTGCGGTTGGTCCGCAGATCAGATGTTCGCGCATGCAAAGGCGGGCGCTCATCTCGAGGTCAGGCGGTCAGCTGCCTTTACCGTCGAGCTTTTCGGACAATTCCTTCTGAAGCTGCAGGGCAAGACCGAGCAGGCGATCGGGCACGTCTTCCTTCTCGATCTCCGCCAACAGAACGGAAACCTTGCGGTTGACGCTGCGTCCGAAACTCGCGTCTTTTTCTTCCACCGGCTTGCTCTGCTTCTTCATTCCGACCTCTGACGTCACCGCCACCGAAAACACCCTCTGCCGGACGCTTTCGCCCGCATTCCCGAGCCCTTTAGAAACCTCTTATACCAATAAGATTAATTTCGGATATCCCGAAAAAGTCACAGCGAAGAATGAAAAAGGGCGACCTCCTATTCGGAGGCCGCCCACTTTGTTCCAATGGTCCGGGTCGGTATCAGTTCTTCGGCGGCTCCGGGGTGCCGGCCGGAATGGACGTTATTGTTGCGGCGACCGGATCGCTCGCCGGAAACGTATCTTCCAGGCCCTCGTCGAGCTGCTGTTCGAGGTCAGCGTCGCTGCCCTTTTCGCGCGCCGACTGCTCAGCCTTCTTGGCCTTCCACTCGTCGCTCTGTGCGCTGTTCTGGTCGTTGTCGTTGGTTTTGTCGGTAAAGCTCATGACATTCCCTCCTTGGTGTTGCCGATGATGCGGAAAAAACGGCTTGCTGCTTCAGTTTGTTCCGGCAGGCCGGCAAGAGCCCCATATTTTCAAGGTGATCTGCCGGCAATCTCCGGGTGGGGTTGAGAGGGCGGAACCAAAATGAAGGGGCACGCGTTTGCAGAAGTCAATCCGGCCGTCGAGACTTGGGAGAGGTAGGCAACGGTGTCTGAATCACAGTTGAATGGCGATCCTGCGCGGGCAGATATCGTGAAGCTTATACCGGCGCTTCGTGCCTTCGCGCGTACGTTCTGCCGCAATACGACGGATGCCGACGATCTCGTGCAGGAAACGCTGATGAAGGCGCTGGCCAACCTCGACAAGTTCGAGCGCGGCACGCGGCTGAAGTCCTGGCTCTTCACCATCATGCGCAACACGTTCTATACCCGATCCAAGATTTTAGGCCGCGAGGCTCCAGGGCTCGAAGAAAACGTGTCGGGCGATACGCCGATAGCTGCTTCGCAGGAAATGGCAATCAGGGCGAAGGAAGTTCGCGACGCTCTCGTAAAGCTGCCTCCCCATTACCGCGAGGTACTGACGCTGGTTGCAATCCTCGGCGAGAGCTACGAGGCAACGGCCGAAATCTGCGGCTGCGCTGTTGGAACGGTCAAGAGTCGTCTCAATCGCGCACGGCACCAGATCCTTCAGGAACTGGGGGAGGAAGCAAGATAACCCCGCTCGTAATTCAAACTCGGCTGCCCGAAGAGGTTGCCATCAATGCCCAGGAGCGCAAGGACATGAAGTTCGTACTGATCGCGACCGCGATCATGATAGCCACGGTCGCTCCTGTCTTCGCATTTATCTAGCCATAAACGTCAAGGCGCCAAAGCGCCTATGCCGGATCCTCGTCGAGTTCGGGATAGTGGCGAAAGATACCGCTCTCGTTGAAAGCGATGCGTCGCTCCGATTTGAGATAGGCGGCGATCCTCGGCCTTTTCCCGACGGCGTCGCGAAGTCTGGCCACATTCGGATACCGGCTGTCCAGCGATGCCATTGCCCGCGGGAAAGCGTAGGTCAACCCTTCGGCGATCTGGAAGAGCGACAGGTCCACATAGGTGATCGCGCCGCCGACAGCCCAGCCTTCGCCGGTCGGGTTTGATCCGATCACGCCGTCGAAATAACCGAGAAACTTTGGCACCCGCTGCGCAAAAAACCCCTTTGTGCGCGCCTTGGCTTCCGGCTTCTGATCCTCGTAATATTCCCCGGTGCTGATCGGATGGTGGGTGTCGTGAACCTCGGCCACGAAGTCGGTGATCGTCAGCTGCAGACCCTGCGCAAACACACGCAACCGTTCGTCATCGGGAGCAAGCCCGAGCTTCGGGCCGAGATAGTGCAGGATGTTGGCGACATGCGAGACGACGATCTCGCCATCTTTCAGAAACGGCGGAGCGAAAGGCAGGTCGGGATAGGCTTGGTTGCCCTTCAGGTAATTCATCATCTTTTCGGACCCGTCCGTGGTTCTCGCCACGTCGAGATAGTCCGCACCGGCGTCTTCCAGCGCCAGTCTGACGAATTCGCCGCGACCCTGCAGGCCGTCCCAGTAGTAGAGTTCATATGCCATGGCTGTGCTTGCAATCCCTGTTTGAGTGGGTCACCGTCGATCGCTGCGGCGTTCTCTTTCCGAACGAGCATAGCGCCCGTTTGTTCTCGCACTTCTGCACGGCTGGCATTCCGTATCGTATCTTGAACATCTCCGGAGAGCGCTAGATTACCACGCGACACCGGCTGAATGTCCGGCTTGCCACCTATAATGCCCGTCTTCAGTTCGGAACGGAAACCACCATGGCTCTCAAGATCACCGCCATCATCTTCACCCTGCTCGGGCTCGCTCTCGCCATCGGCGGCGGACAGCTCGTCATGCTGGGGGGTAGCGTTTATTATCTCATCTGCGGCCTTGCCTTCGTGCTGACCGCCATTCTGCTTTTCCTTAAGAAACGCGCGGCACTGCATGTCTATGCCGGTATTGTCATCGTTTCGCTCGTCTGGGCGCTTTGGGAAGTCGGTTTCGACTGGTGGCAGCTCGGCCCGCGCGGCGGTCTCATCATCGTCCTCGGCTTCTGGCTGCTGACCCCGTGGATCCGCAAGCCGCTCGGCTTTCTCAGCCCATCCGGCATGCAATACAGCGCCAGTGCCGTACCGCTGGCCATCGCCTCGGTCATTGCCGTGGTCGTCGCCGTCGCCTCGATGTTCTTCGATCCCTACGACCAGAGCGGCGAGCTGCCGGACCAGTCGGTCGCAGCCGCCCCGAAGCTCGGCGGTGATGTGCCGGATGGCGAATGGCACCAGTATGGCCGCACCCCCTATGGCCAGCGCTATTCGCCGCTCGACCAGGTCAATGTGGACAACGTTGCCAACCTCACGGAAGTCTGGCGCTACCAGACCGGTGACGTGAAGCGACCGGACGACGTGGGCGAGACGACCTATCAGGTCACGCCGCTCAAGGTCGGCAGCTCGCTTTATCTCTGCACGCCGCACAATCTCGCCATCGCGCTCGATGCGACGACCGGCAAGGAGAAATGGCGCTACGACCCGAATTCCGGCATGAACCCGGATCGCCAGCACCAGACCTGCCGCGGCGTCAGCTATTACAAGGACCAGGCGGCAGCCGCGGGTTCGGCATGCGCCGAGCGCGTCTATCTCCCGACATCCGATGCCCGTCTGATCGCGCTTGATGCGGCCAACGGTCAGGTCTGCCCGGCCTTTGCGCAGAACGGCACGCTGCGTCTGGAAACCGGCATGCAGCACAATCCGGCCGGCTACTACTATTCCACATCGCCGCCTGCGATCGTCGGCAACAAGATCATCATCGGCGGCGCCGTCAACGACAACTACTCGACGCAGGAACAGTCCGGCGTCATCCGCGCCTTCGACGTCAACACCGGCGCACTGATCTGGAACTGGGATTCGGGCAATCCGAGCCAGACCCAGCCGATTGCCGAGGGCCAGACCTACACGACCAATTCGCCCAACAGCTGGTCGGTGTTCTCGGTCGATGAGGAACTCGGCCTCGTCTACATTCCGCTCGGCAACCAGGTGCCCGACCAGCTCGGCATGAACCGTTCGGAAAGCGTCGAGAAATACTCGTCCTCGATCGTTGCGCTCGACATCAATACCGGTGCCGACCGTTGGGTTCGCCAGACGGTGCATCACGATCTCTGGGACATGGACGTGCCGGCCCAGCCGGTGCTGATCGACCTGTCGCGCCCGGATAATTCCGTGGTGCCGGCGCTGGTCGGCCCCACCAAGCAGGGCGACATCTACGTTCTCGACCGTCGCACCGGCGAGCCGATCTTCCCGATCACCGAAGAGCCTGCTCCGAAGGGTGCCATTCCGGAGGACTTTTCCGCACCGACCCAGCCCACCTCGGCCGTCTCCTTCAAGCCGGAGCCGCTGAAGGAAAGCGACATGTGGGGCGTTTCGATGCTCGACCAGATGGTGTGCCGCATCTGGTACCACCAGTATAACTACGAGGGTCGCTATACCCCGCCGTCGCTCAACGGTTCGATCATCTATCCCGGCAATTTCGGCACGTTCAACTGGGGCTCCGTCGCAGTCGATCCCGAACGCCAGGTGATGTTCGGCATGCCGACCTATCTCGCCTTTACCTCCAAGCTGGTTCCGCGTGCGGATATTCCGGCCAAGGGTCAGGACGAGAAGGGTTCGGAACAGGGCCTCAACCGCAATGATGGCGCACCTTACGGCGTGTTGATGGGTCCGTTCCTCGGTCCGTTGAACATTCCCTGCCAGGCACCGCCATGGGGTTATGTCGCCGGCGTTGATCTTCGCACCGGCAAGACCGCCTACAAGCATCGCAACGGTACTGTCCACGACATGACCCCGCTGCCGCTGCCATTCAAGGTCGGCGTTCCCGGCATCGGCGGCCCGATGATCACCAAGGGCGGCGTTGCCTTCCTCGGTGCCGCTGTCGACAACTATCTGCGTGCCTATGACCTGAAGAATGGCAAGACGCTGTGGGAAGCCCGGCTTCCGGCGGGCGGTCAGGCGACGCCGATGACCTACGCGGTCGAGGACGGACGCCAGTTTGTCGTCATGGTCGCAGGCGGCCACGGCTCGGTCGGCACCACACCCGGCGACTACGTCATCGCCTACGCGCTGCCGCGTTAAGCGGCAGTCGATCAGGCGGCCTGCTCTTAGCCAACAAAAAAGCCCGGAAGCGTCTGCTTCCGGGCTTTTTGCATTGAAGGCTTTCGAACCCTCAGGTGAGATGGCTGCCGGCTTCGGCGGTGATGCTGTTGCGCACCTCGGTCACGCCTTCAACGCTGCGGACCACTTCCTCGGCGCGGGCGATCTCGCGGGCGTCGGCGACCCGGCCTGCGAGAGCAATGGAGCTTCCGGTGACGGTGACGGTCACTTCGCTTGCATCAATGCCGCCCGCCGAGGCAAGCGCGTCGGCGACCTTGCCTTCCAGCTGGGCGTAAGCCGGGAACTCGACTTCGATCTCCGGCGCGGTTTCGTTAAATTGCGGATGTTTGAATACCATGTGACGTTCTCCCTGATGTCGTCGCGTCCAGCAGGAGATGAGGGCGAAACGACCCTCGCGCGGCACCTGCGGATCATCAGGAGATACAACGCAGCGCACAGCCGTTGGTTCAGCTCGCGCTTCCGAGCATGGTGGCGATCACGTCCGCCAGCTGGTTCTGGGAGAACGGCTTCGGCAATCGCGGCAGTTGCAGGCGGTCGTCCTCGCCGGGCGGCAGTTCGGCATAGCCGGTGGCCAGCACCACCGGCAGGCCCGGCCACTGGCGGTTGATCTCCGACGCGAGTTCGCTGCCGGTCATTCCCGGCATGGAATGGTCCGTGACGACGAGATCGATCGTATCCGTGCGGGCTAGCGCAGCCAGCGCTTCGCGGCCGTTATAAGCTTCGATCACCGTGTGGCCGAGATCCTCCAGCATCAGGGATGTGTTCATCAGCACCAGCGCGTCGTCGTCGACGGCCAGCACCGTCAGCCTCTCCTTCGGTCGCGCCGCAGAGAGATCCGAGGCGGGCTTCTTCTCCTCCGGGCAGTCTTCAAGACGGGCAACGGGCAGAAACAGGGAAACCGTGGTTCCCTTGCCCTCTTCGCTGTCGATCGAAAGCCGGCCGCCCGACTGCTCGGTCAGGCCCTGCACCATGGGCAGGCCGAGACCCGTTCCCTTGCCGACGCCCTTGGTGGTGAAGAACGGTGTGGTAGCGCGGGCAAGCGTTTCCGGATCCATGCCTTCGCCCGTATCGGAAACGCTGATCTTGACGTAGTGACCCGGCTGGAGCTTGTCGTCGCCTTGCGCGAAGTGCACATCAATGGCGGTGATCGTCACGGTTCCGCCTGTTGTCATCGCGTCACGGGCATTGACGACGAGGTTCAGAAGCGCGCTCTCGAGCTGCACCGCGTCACTTAGAACCGGGGGCAGGCTGTCGGGAATGTCGGTTCTGATTGTGAGGTCCGATCTCAGCGAACGCTCGAAGAAATTCATCATGCCATCGATCAGACCGGCGACACCGATCGGGGCCATGTGGAGTTCCTGCCGCCTCGAAAAGGCCAGCATGCGCTGCGTCAGCGCTGCACCGCGCTCGGCGCCCTGAATGGCGTTTTGCAGAAGCGGCATTAGCGACGGGTCGTCCGGCAATCTCTTCTTGAGGATTTCGAGGCTTCCCAGCACCGCCATCAGCAGGTTGTTGAAGTCATGGGCGATGCCGCCAGTCAGTTGGCCGATCGCTTCCAGTTTCTGCGCCTGGAACAGATCCTCACGGGCGACGGTCAGCGCCTTCTGCGCCTCGACCTTTTCCGTGATGTCGCGGGTGATCTTGGCGAACCCTTTAAGCTCTCCAGTCTCGTCGCGGATCGCGTCAATGATCACATGCGCCCAGAAACGGGTGCCGTCCTTGCGGTGGCGCCAACCCTCGCCCTCGAAGCGGCCGTCCCGCAGGGCCGTTGCAAGATTTTTTGTCGGTTCGCCGGCGGCGCGGTCGTCCACCGTGTAGAAGGTCGAAAAATGCTCGCCGACGATCTCCTCGGCGCGGTAGCCCTTGATGCGTTCGGCACCGTGGTTCCAGTTGCTGACATTGCCTTTGCCATCGAGCATGTAGAGCGCGTAGTCGCTGACCCCTTGCACCAGGACCTCGAACTGCCGCTCGCTGCGTTTCAGGTCTGCTTCGGCATTCCTGCGCTCGGTGAGATCGCGGGTGACCTTGGCAAAGCCGAGGAGCTGGCCATCGCCGTCGCGGATAGGATCGATGATGACATGCGCCCAGAAACGGCTGCCGTCCTTGCGAACCCTCCAGCCTTCGTTCTCGAACCGGCCTTCCGCCGCGGCAATCCTCAGTGCGCGTTCCGGCAGATGGTCAAGCCGATCTTCTTCCGTATAGAATCTGGAGAAATGCTGGCCGAGGATTTCGGATTCCTCGAACCCCTTGAAGCGCCGGGCGCCCGGATTCCAGCTGGCGATGTGGCCTTTCGGATCCAGCATGTAGATCGCGTAATCCGTGATGGAATCAATCAGAAGCCGATACCGCTCCTCGTTAAACGGGGATACCTGATGGCCTTCCTGCACGGTCTTCAACTTTCCCACCGCCCAAACTCAATATGCGATGTACCCCGAGCTTACGTCTCGAGGCGCCAGTGGGTCCACCATGCCTTGCATTGCAGAAAAATACGAGTGCCTTGACACAATGAGGTTAAAGATGAATAGTGACGAAAAATGAAATTCGTCAGTCGTTAATTGAAAGCCATTCCGTTATGGACGTTCCCGTCAGCACTCCCGAGGATACACGCCAGGAAAACGTGGTCCGCATCCTCGAAGCGGCCGAGCGACTGTTCAAGCATTACGGTTACGCCAAGACGACAGTGGCCGACATCGCCAAGGATCTCGGCATGTCGCCGGCCAATATCTACCGGTTCTTCGGGTCGAAATCCGAGATCCACAAGGCGCTTGCCAACCGGATGCTCGAGGCGAGCCGAGCCGTTGCCTGGGAGAATGCAAAGCGCGCTGTCAGTGCCACCGAGCGACTGCGTGACCATTTTCTGCAGCAGCACCGCATCACGGTCGAGACGCTGCTGCACGAAAACAAGGTCCACGAGATGGTTGTCGTAGCGATCGAGGAACAGTGGTCGGTGATCGAAGACCATATCATGCAGCTTCGAGCGATCGTCGCAGGCCTCGTCGAGGAGGGGATTGCAATGGGAGAGTTCCGCGCACAGGACGCTGAGCTTGCCGCAGAATGCCTCTGTGATTGCACGGTTACGCTGTGTCACCCGCAGATCATTGCCGAATGTCTGTTTGAAACCCGGCGCGCCGCGCCGGCCGATGTCGTCGACTTCGCCCTCAGGGCGCTGAAATAAGAACCTGCGCTTGTCGCGCTCACCGTAACCCGCCTTATGGAGTGGGATCATGTCTTTCCGAGGAAAGTCTTTCGTCGCAGCCCGTCATTTTTCTTCCGCCTTGAAAGGCGTTGCAGTCGCTGCGGCGCTTCTTTCGCTCGCGGCATGTTCCGAAGAGAAAAAGGCCGAGGCGCCGGAGATCGTGCGGCCGGTCAAGGTGACGCAGATCGGTGCGCCGGATGAGGGCCGCAAGCTCGTCTATTCCGGTTCCGTGCGTGCCCGCACCGAAATGAATCTCGGCTTCAGGGTCGCGGGCAAGATCACCGAGCGGCTTGTGGATGTAGGCGACCGTGTCACGCCGGGCGAAGTGCTCGCCCGGATCGATTCCACCGATTACAAGCTTGATCTCGGCAGCGCCGAAGCCGATCTCGCATCGGCCACCAAGCAGGTCGAGATCTCCGGTCTGGCGCTGCGCCGCGCGGAAACGCTTGCGGCCAAGGACGTCACGTCGAAATCGCAGCTGGAACAGGCACAGCTCAGCAGCGAGCAGGCCCTGGCACAGCGGGATTCAGCGCAGTCTGCGCTCGAAAAGGCCCGCAATCAGGTTGCCTATTCCGAACTCAAATCCGACCGCGACGGTATCGTCACGGCCGTCAGCGCCGATCGTGGCCAGGTGGTGAGCACCGGCACTTCCGTCGTCACGGTCGCTGTGGATGGCGAGAAGGAAGTCCAGATCGCGGTTCCGGAAATGGATGTCTCGCATTTCAAGCCGGGCGACGGGGTCAAGGCGCGGATCTGGTCGTCTGCCGATCTCGTGATCGACGGCAAGGTGCGTGAAGTCGCGCAGAGCGCCGATGCCCAGTCGCGCACGTTCGCGGTGCGGGTGAGCCTTCCCGCCGACCCGAAGATCCTGCTCGGCATGACCGCATCGATCGAGGCTGTCGCCGGCAACGCGGTCAAGGCCTTTGCCATTCCGCTTGCAGCGCTTTCCAAGAAGGGTGACCAGCCGATCGTCTGGGTGGTCGATCGCGGCAAGGGAATTGTCGCGTCGCGTCCGGTCAAGGTGGCGGATTTTTCCGATGACGGCGTGCGCATCTCGGAAGGCCTTGCCGAAGGCGATCTCATCGTCTCGGCCGGCACCCAGTTCATGAAGGACGATATGAAGGTGAAGCTGCCGGAAACGGTCGCGACACGCTTCGGCTCGGTGTCGAGCCAGTCCACCGCTTCCGTCCAGCCCTGATATTTCCGGTTAGAGGATCAAGATCATGAGTTCCGATCATCAGGCCAATCCGCTGGAAAAGCAGAAGGAAAAGGGCAGTTTCAACCTGTCCCGATGGGCCATCGGCCATCCCAGCATCGCGCGTTTTCTGTTCGGTCTCATCATCGTCATGGGTGCGCTTGGCATCATGAACATGGGCCAGAAGGAAGATCCGGACTTTACCTTCCGCGTCATGGTCGTGCAGGCCCAGTGGCCGGGTGCCTCGATCGAGGACATGCAGAACCAGGTGGTCAACAAGATCGAGCGCAAGCTGCAGGAAACCCCGCATCTCGACTGGGTCAAATCCTACACCCGCGCCGGCATCTCGATCACCACGATCCAGGTGAAGGGCGACACGAATGCGCAGGACGTTGCAGATGCCTTCTACCAGGTGCGCAAGAAGATCGGCGACATTCGCCAGGATCTCCCGTCCGGTATCTACGGGCCCTATTTCAACGACGAGTTCGGCGATACCTATATCACCCTCAACGCCATTATCGGCCAGGGCTACAGCTATCCGGAGCTGAAGCAATACGCCATCCAGGCCCGCGACATGCTGCTGGCCACGCCGGGCGTCGAAAAGGCAACGATCCTCGGCGACCAGCCGCAGAAGATCTTCATCGACGTGTCGTCGCAGGCGCTTGCCGAGCGCGGCCTCACCGTCAATGACATCAGCACCGCGCTGGCCGGCCAGAACGATGTCGATGCGTCCGGCTCGGTGGAAACCGCCGATCGCTCCGTGCGGATCTCGGTCGAGGGTGGCGTGACCACGCCAGATGATATCAAGGCGCTGCGGCTGCGCGCCGGCGACCAGGTCTTCCGTCTCGGCGATATCGCCACGGTGAAGGAAGGTCTCGAGGACCCGTATCAGCGCAAGTTCCGCTTCAACGGCCATGACAGCGTGCAGCTCGGCGTGGTGATGGCGAACGGCTACAAAGTGACCGACGTCGGTCATGCGGTGGAGGAAACCTACAAGCGCTTCGAGGAGACGCTGCCGGTCGGCGTCCAGGTAGAGCAGATCTCCAACCAGCCTGAGGTCGTCACTGAAGCCGTCGGCGAGTTCACGCAGGCGCTTCTCGAAGCGCTGGTCATCGTGCTGGTCGTGTCGCTGATCTCGATCGGCTGGCGCTCGGGCATCGTGATTGCGATCGCCATTCCGCTGGTTCTGTCGGCAACGCTTGCCATCATGTTCTATCTCGGCATCGAGCTGCAGCGTATCTCGCTCGGCGCGCTGATCATCGCGCTTGGACTGCTCGTCGACGATGCGATGATCGTCGTCGAGTTGATGGAAAGAAAGCTGGAGGAGGGGTTCGAGCGGCTCGATGCGGCAAGCTTTGCCTATTCCTCCACCGCCTTCCCGATGCTGACCGGGACGCTGATCACCACCGCCGGCTTTATCCCCGTCGGCTTCGCGGATTCGACCGCCGGCGAATACGTACGGTCGCTGTTCTACGTCGTCGGCATCGCGCTCGTCGTATCCTGGTTCGTGGCCGTCTATTTCACCCCGTGGCTCGGCTACATGATCCTCAAGCAGCGGAGCCATGCGGGCAGCGGCGATCATCACGATGCCTATGATACCCGCATGTATCGCGGCGTGCGCCATGCGGTTGGCTGGTCCGTGCGCCACAAGGCGATCGTGCTCATCGCCACGCTCGGCGCGTTTGCAGCCAGCCTCTGGTCGTTTCAGTTCATTCCGCAGAGCTTCTTCCCGCAGTCGTCGCGACCAGAAATTCTGGTCGACATGTGGCTGCCGGAGGGCACCGCGATCAAGGAAGTGGAACGTCAGGCCAAGGCGCTCGAAGACCGGATCCTCGACGACCCCGACAAGAGCTTTGTCGCCACCTATATCGGCGAGGGTGCGCCCCGGTTCTTCCTGCCGCTCGACCAGCAGTTGCGCAACCCGAACTACGCCCAGCTCCTGATCATGTCGAACGGTCTCGAAGAACGCGAGCGGATGATCGTCAAGCTGCGAAAGATCCTTGCCGAAGAATTCCCGACGGTCCGCGGCAAGGTCGACCGTCTCTTCCTCGGCCCGCCCACGGGCTGGGCCGTGCAGATGCGCGTCGTTGGCCCGGACAAGGCGGAAGTCCGCCGCATCGCCGACCAGGTCAAGGCGCGGTACGAAAGCCAACCAGATTTCGGCGCCATTCACGACGACTGGATGGAGCCGGTCGCGGGTATGAAGCTCGTCATCGACCAGGACCGCGCCCGTGCGCTCGGCGTCTCGTCGCAGCGGGTTCGGCAGATGCTGCAGGCGGCAACGTCGGGCGCTCCGATCAGCGATTTCCGCGATGGCGAGGAGACCGTTTCGATCGTGGTGCGCGAGCCGGATGCCACCCGCAACCTGCTGGCCGCCGTCCAGTCGGTCTATATTCCGACCGATCTCGGCACTTTTGTGCCAGCTTCGCAGGTGGCCCGTGTCGAGCCTGTCCTCGAACAGGGTATCGAGTGGCGTCGCGACCGTCTGCCGACGATTACCGTCAAGGCAACCCTGCCTGACGGCGTCGAGCCGACGCAGGCCTCGGTAAACCTCTATAACTCGATGGCCGACCTGCGCGCGGCCCTGCCGGCCGGCTATTCCGTGGACATCCAGGGCGGCGCCGAAGATGCGGCCGAAAGCCAGGCCTCGATCGCGGCAAAGGCCCCGATCATGCTGCTTGTCATCATGCTGCTCCTGATGATGCAGCTCAAGCATTTCGGCAAGGCGATGCTGGTTCTGTCGACCGGTCCGCTCGGCATCATCGGTGCTGCGATGGCGCTTCTGATCACCGGTGCACCGTTCGGCTTCGTCGCCATCCTCGGTGTCATCGCGCTGCTCGGCATCATCATCCGTAACTCGATCATCCTGATCGACCAGATCGACCAGGATATCGCGGCGGGTATGCATCGCCAGGAAGCGATCGTAGGCGCCGCCGTCAGGCGTTTCCGGCCGATCATGCTGACCGCGCTCACGGCGGTGCTGGCACTGATCCCGATCTCGCGCGGCCTGTTCTGGGGACCGCTCGCCTATGCCATGATGGGCGGCATCCTCGTCGCTACCGTCCTCACCATCATCGTGCTGCCTGCCGGCTACTCCCTCTTCTTCGGCCGCGAGCCGAAGGCGAAGAAAGACGACAAGTCCGAGACGCCCGCCAACCAGGGCGAGCTGTTCGAGGACAAGCATGATATGCCGATGGCGGCGGAGTGAGGGGCTTTCCCGGTGGGACAGCGCCATAATCTCCCTCATCCCTGTGCTTGTCACAGGGATCCAGCTGCCCCAAGTCCTTGGGGCTGCAAACCCTCTTTCGCCACGCAGACGCGTGTCGGCTGGATTCCTGTGACAAGCACAGGAATGAGGGTCGGTGGGGTAGAGGATGGAGGACACAATGGCCAATCCAGTGCAACCTGGAACTGAAGCCGAGGTGCTGTTCAGTCGCCGCGGGTCTGCCGCGGTGATCTCGCTCAACCGGCCGAGGGCGCTGAACAGTCTCAACCTTTCCATGGTGCGGGCGCTGGACGACATACTCGATCGCTGTGCTGCCGATACCGATATTTCCTGCGTGATCATCAAGGGCGAGGGAGAGCGTGGTCTGTGTGCGGGGGGTGATATCCGGGCCATTCATCAGGCAGGGCGGGCGTCCGACCCCGAGGTGACGCGGTTCTGGCGGGAGGAGATGCCGTTTAATTATCGCATCTCGCGCTATGAGAAGCCCTATGTGGCGCTGATGGACGGGATTGTGATGGGCGGCGGTGTCGGCATTTCGGCGCATGGGAGCCACCGCATCGTTACCGAGCGCACGAAACTCGCCATGCCTGAAACCGGGATCGGCTATGTGCCGGATGTGGGCGCGACGTGGCTTTTGCCCCGGGCGCCCGGCGAGGCGGGAACCTGGATGGGCCTGACCGGTGACGTGGTTGACGGTGCCGATGCGATTCATGCCGGGTTGGCAGATTTTCTTGTCCCGTCAGAGAGGCTGGGTGATCTCGTCGACGCACTCGGGCAGCTTGCTGGAGACTCAGAGGCTGAGGCAGTGCAGGCCGTGATCGATGCTTTTGCCGTGTCTGGCGAAGGTAGCAGGCTTGCGCAGAACCGTGACGTAATCGACCGAACCTTTGCGCATGATACGGTCGAGGAGATCCTCGCGGCGCTCAGCCGCGAGACGGGAGAATTCGCCGCCCGAACCCTCGAGACTCTGTCGAAACGCTCGCCGACCAGCCTCAAGCTGACGCTGAAACTGCTGCGGCTCGGCCGTGACAGTTCAAGCCTCGTCGAATGCCTGGAGCGGGAATTTACCGCCGCTTGCGAACTGCTGAAACACCATGATTTCTACGAGGGCGTACGGGCCGCCGTGATCGACAAGGACCGCAATCCGCGCTGGCAACCGGCAAGCCTTGCCGAGGTGACGGAAGCCGATCTTGCTCCTTATCTTGCAGCCGATCACCCGGTCCTGTTTGCCGATCATCGGTTGTAGCAGCAAAACCGTCCACACCGGCGAAACCGGCATGGTTGAAACGGGAGTGGGGCAGGCAGCGGTATCGTAGGTATGAGGGAGATGATGATCTGCCTGCCCCGATCGAGTTTCCTGCGATATTTTCGGGAGATGTCAGTTCCCGAGAGACCGCATGTCGTTCGACCATCACCGGAAACCGAGCTTCGTCCTCAGAAGCGCTGAACCGTCGGGGACCGGTTCGCGAAAACGGTTTCCCATCCGATGACGACGCCATTATCGCGTGGCTTTCAGGCGTGAGGATGAAAAAGGCTACGACGAATTTTTCTTCGCTTGTCTTTCAGGGGCTTAACAAAAACATGCTGCCCGTTTCGTCCTCACGGCCCAAAACAGCCGTATCCTCTTTGCCCCCGGATCGGGGCGATCCACTGCGCTTTGGCGCCTTCCGGCAAAACCATCGCCGAATGCTGCGATAAATGGATGAAATTTCTCCGTGTATCACCTGCAGGAGAGGGCGGTTCCTCGCGGTCTACCGATACTCCCGGTAGTGTCGCCTCAACTTCCCATTCCGGAGACACTGATGAACCGCCTTCTTATCCTCGGCACGGCACTTGCCGCCCTCCTCGTGCAGCCGGCGTTTGCGCAGGAGCAGAAACTGCTCAACGCTTCCTATGACGTCGCCCGCGAGCTGTTCGTGGCCGAGAACGAGGCCTTCGTGAAGGCGCATCCGGGCGTCACGATCGATCAGTCGCATGCGGGTACGTCCAAGCAGGCACGCTCGATCGTCGAGGGGCTCGAGGCTGACGTCGTCACCTTCAACCAGTCGACCGACGTCGATTTCCTGGCAAAGCAGGGTTTTGTTGCAGCAGACTGGAACAAGGCGTTCCCGAACAACGCCTCGCCCTTCTATTCCTTCCCGGCCTTCCTGGTGCGCGCCGGCAATCCAAAAAATATCAAGGACTGGGGTGATCTCGCCCGTGACGACGTCCACGCGATCTTCCCGAATCCGAAAACATCCGGCAACGCCCGCTACACCTATCTCGCGGCAACAGCCTGGGCGAAGGAAGAGTTCAAGGACGACCAGGAGAAGATCGAAGCCTATATCACCAAGATCTTCGACAATGTTCCGGTGTTTGATACCGGTGGCCGCGCCGCCACGACGACCTTCGTCGAACGCGGCCAGGGCGACGTGCTGATCACCTTTGAGGCCGAAACCCGCGGCATCGAAAAGCAGTTCGGCAAGGACAAGGTCGAAAACGTCATTCCGTCGGTCTCGCTGCTTGCGGAATTCCCGGTCGCAGTCGTCGACAAGGTCGCAAAGAAGCATGGCACGGAAGCGCTGGCAAAGACCTATCTGGAATTCCTCTACACGGAGGAAGGCCAGAAGATCGCCGCCGAATTCGGCCACCGCGTCCATAACGAAAAGGTCGCGGCCGAGTTCAAGAGCCAGTTCCCCGAAATCCGCCTCGTCAAGGTCGACGACGTATTCGGCGGCTGGTCCAAGATCCAATCCGAACACTTCGCCTCCGGCGGCACGCTCGACAAGCTCTACGGCAGCCGTTGAGTGGCTGTTGTTGCTTGGCTGAGGTGAGTTGTCTCGCAATGACTGCCACCTTCGCTCCCTCATTCCTGTGCTTGTCACAGGAATCCAGCCAGCCTAAGTCCTTAGGCTGAAAAACCCTTCACCCCGGCACGCGTCGGGTTCTGTGTGACCGCCACAGGAATGAGGGACGTTAAAGAACTGCGAAACCAGACCGGTGGATATTTGTCCGCCGGTTCTTGCTGTTGAAGACTTTGTTGCAGTTGAAAACGAGGAATTGATCATTTGAGACGACGCAATGTCCTGCCTGGCTTGCCGTTATCGCTGGGCGTGACCCTGTTTTATGTCGGCCTGATCGTCGTGCTGCCGCTGGCGGCGCTTGTCATCAAGGCCGCGAGCCTGGGGCCTGAAGAATATTGGCGGATCGTCTCCTCGTCGCGGGCGCTTGCCAGTTACCGGGTGACCGTGCTGTCGGCGCTTGGTGCCACCGTGTTCAACCTGTTTTTCGGGCTGTCCCTTGCCTGGGTGATTACCCGCTACCGGTTTCCCGGCCGCCGCATCATCGATGCGATGGTCGATCTGCCGTTTGCGCTGCCAACGGCGGTTGCCGGCATTGCGCTAACGGCGCTGTTTGCCAACAATGGCTGGTTCGGTTCGGTGCTGGAAGGTTACGGCATCAAGGTCGCCTATACGCCGCTCGGCATCATGATCGCCATGTGTTTCACTTCGCTGCCGTTTATCGTGCGCACGGTGCAGCCGGTGCTGGAGGATCTTGATCCGGCGCTCGAAGAAGCGGCGCAATCGCTCGGCGGTTCCGACTGGACGATTTTTACCAAGGTCATCCTGCCGCTACTGACACCGGCACTGCTGGCCGGCCTTTCCCTGTCGTTTGCCCGCAGCCTTGGCGAATTCGGGGCGATCATCTTCATCGCCGGCAACCAGCCGATGTCGACGGAAATCACTGCTCTACTGATCTTTATCCGGCTTGAGGAATACGATTACCAGGCGGCCGCCGCCATTGCCTCGGTGCTGCTGCTCGCCGCCTTTACGATGCTGGCCGTTACCAACTGGCTGCAGTCGCGGGCGCTGCGTTACACGGTGAAGGGATAAGACCATGAGTGCCGTTTCCTCCCATCGCAAACCGCCCCGCGTTGGCGACAACACAGTGTTTCGCCGCACGCTGATCGGCATCGTGGTGGTGCTCGTCGGCTTCGTCATCGTCGCGCCGCTGATCATCATCGGCGTCGAGGCCTTTTCGAAGGGCTGGGCTGTCTATCACGACACGATCCTTCATCCGGATACCCTCCACGCGATCATGCTCACGGTTCTGGCGGCGCTGATCGCCGTTCCAGTCAACACCGCCTTCGGCATCGCCGCCGCCTGGGCGATCACCAAGTTCGATTTCTGGGGGCGTAGGTTTCTGCTGGTGTTGATCGAGATCCCGTTTTCGGTCTCGCCCATTGTCGCCGGCGTCGCCTATCTGTTCGTTTATGGCCTGCAAGGCCTGTTCGGGCCGGTGCTCGATGCCTACGGGATCAAGATCCTGTTTGCGGTGCCCGGCATCATCATCGCCTCGATGTTCGTGACCGCACCCTTCGTTGCGCGCGAACTCATTCCGCTGATGCAGGCGCAGGGACGCGATCTTGAGGAGGCCTCGACCTCGCTTGGCGCATCCGGCTTCCGCACCTTCTTTTCGGTGACGCTGCCGAACGTCAAATGGGCGCTGCTCTACGGCGTCATTCTCTGCAATGCGCGCGTGATGGGCGAATTCGGCGCCGTTTCGGTCGTGTCGGGCAATATCCGCGGCCAGACCAATACGCTGCCTTTGCATATCGAGCTGCTCTATCACGACTACCAGGCGGCAGGCGCCTTTGCGTCGGCTTCCATTCTGGCGTTGATCGCCGTCCTTACCATCATCGCCAAGGTCGCGCTCGAGCGCCAGGGTGCGGGCCGCGTCCGCAAAACCGCCAGTCCGGCAGAGAAAACAGCATGAAGATCCGTCTCGAAAACGTCGTCAAAACCTTCGACACCTTCCGTGCCGTGAAGGGCGTGTCGCTCGATATTGAAAGCGGCGAACTGGTGGCGCTGCTCGGCCCCTCCGGCTCCGGCAAGACGACCATTCTGCGCATGGTGGCGGGTCTCGAATATGCCGATGGCGGCGCCATCTATTTTGGCGATCAGGATGCGACCGACATTCCGGTGCGCGACCGCGGCGTCGGCTTCGTGTTCCAGCATTACGCGCTGTTTCCGCATATGACGGTGGCGCAAAACATCGCCTTCGGCATGAAGGTTTCCAAGGTGAAGCGCGACAAGGCGGCGATCGATGCCCGCGTCACGGATCTGTTGCGGCTGGTGCGGCTGGATGGTTTAGGCGACCGTTTCCCGGCGCAGATTTCCGGCGGCCAGCGGCAGCGCGTGGCGCTTGCACGGGCGCTGTCGGTCGATCCGAAGGTGCTGCTGCTCGACGAACCGTTCGGCGCGCTCGATGCCAATGTCCGGCACGACCTGCGCCGCTGGCTGCGCGAGATCCATTCCGAACTCGGCATCACCACGATCTTCGTCACCCATGACCAGGAGGAAGCACTCGATCTCGCCGACCGGGTGGTGATCCTGAATGATGGCCAGATCGTGCAGCAGGGCACGCCGCAGCAAGTCTGCCGCGATCCGCAATCGGCCTTCGTGATGAAGTTCCTGGGCGATGCCAACGTGCTCTCAGCCCAGGTCCGCGACGGCCGCGCCCATGCCGGCGGCCTTTCGGTCGATGCATCGGGGATACCAGACGGCAAGGCCGAACTCTACGCCCGCCCCGCAGATCTCGACTGGTCGGCGCAGGCACCCGGCATTGCCGCAACGATCTCCCGCGTCCTCGACCGCCCCGACAGCCGACGCGTGCTGGCGGTAACGGGAACCGGCGAACAGCTGGAATTCGACGTGGAACCGGAACGCCAGGTTTCAGCCGGCGAGGGCGGGTTTGTGACGCTGCGGCGGGGGAAGGTGTTTGCGGTTTAGGGGGACGCCCCACCTACACCCCTCATTCCTGTGCTCGTCACAGGAATCCAGACACGCGAGTGGAAAGACCCTTTCGCGCCGCAGACGCGACCCTGCTAGGTTCCTGTGAGGAGCACAGGAATGAGGGAGGTCAGACGTCGGCATCGCAAGACGCGGGCATTGCGGATGATCGCGAGGCATCATCATCTGCCGGACGCATGACCGTCGTCAGTGAACGTGAAGCGTCAGTTTTCAAACGTTGAGATTGGCGACTTCTCTAATCCGCCATTTGCCGTCATCGCAGCGCTCCTGTCGCAAATCGGTGGTAGCGTCGCCAAACTGCGTCTTTCTACGATTGCCGAGGACAGAATGAGTGCGACCTTCAAGGAGCTGAGTGACCGGATTGGTCAAGTCGGCGACCTCTATGCCAGAGTGCATGCCATTGAACGGAGCGCCGATTGGTATCTTCTGAAGCTCACCGAGGAACTTGGCGAACTGACCGCTGAGCATCTCCTGATCGCCGGTCGGGCGAAGCCAAATGCTAATGGTTCAGGCGGCACTCGCGAAGCCCTGGAAAACGAAGCGGCCGACCTGTTCGGGCAGTTCGTTTTGTATCTTCGCGCGAACGAAATCGACATCGAGGCCGCCATCGAGCGCAAATGGCTCAGGCATCTCGATAAGTATGTTGCTCTCGGCACGGAAATTTAAGCGCTCTGGCGGCTATGACAGGTCGTGGAGGTCTTTGCCCAACGCCTGACCAATCTGCCACTCACTGAATCTTACCTCTAGGCCTGCTCTTTCGGGAGTACAGCACATCGGGCCAACGAAATAATGATCCGCTTTTGGGAATGGGCAAAGGCGGACGAGTGGCCAAGTCTTGCCATCGGCTGACGCTTGTATTCTGAGAACGCCGCTCTGGACGGTCACCCTTATCCAAAAATCTGATGGGTCGCCGTCGTATCGTCCCGTGGCCCAGTCGGAGGCGTCATCCGTCAGCACACTGCCGAGCAAGCCATAGCCGTCCGAGAACTCAATCCCGGTCTTGACCCACCGTCTTTCGTCAAGCCTGACCATGAGGCCAGCCTGGTCGTAAAGATGCTCAAAATGGGCCTGGACTCGAACCTGGGCGGTGAAATCGCCGTCGGTCTGGAATGCGTAGAAGTGGCCGTTGTCGCGGACAAAGCCATAATGTGTCTCTCGCCAGAAATCCGTGCTGGCGTCAGTCGTGACAGAGAGTGCGAGATCCGAAGCTTCTGAATTTGCGGGCTGATTGATCCACTGTCCATTCTTAAGGCTTTGCAATAGTGGCTCCTACGACAACCGGCGGATTTGCTTTGCCGCATATTTCGTCGAGAGATTATTGCTAGAGCGCATGAACTGCCAACAAAAAAGGACTGACAGAGAATTTCTGCGTTGTGCCAAGAGCGTGTTATTCCCGAGAGAATGCGGAACGAGAGCGCACGACGATCACTTTTCCTTCGGCCAGCAGCAGAGCGGCTGCGCGGCGCTGGAGTGGTCCGGGTGGGATATAAACAGATAGGGCATTCCTCTCTCATTCGGGCCGAACTCAGCTCCGCGTCCTGACATCGGTCGGGGTGAGGGACAGATTTACTCGCGACCAACCGTAACCCCGCGGCCACCCATCCTTTGACTTTTCGCGCCGAAGCCTATAGGGACGGCGCAAACGTTCGGCTGCGATCGTTGCAGCCATGGGGCCTTTGAGCCCGACATATCCGAAAGACAGATTTGATGACCGATATCAACGGCGCCGCCCCGGCGATCGCGAAGGCTTTGCAAAAGCGCGGCTATGAGACGCTAACCCCCGTCCAGCTGGCCATGCTCGATCCTGCGCTCGAAACCGCCGATGCGCTCGTTTCCGCCCAGACAGGCTCCGGCAAGACGGTTGCCTTCGGCATGGCCATGGCGCGCACGCTGCTCGACGATGGTGAGAAATTCGGCCGGGCTGCTGCACCTCTCGCACTTGTCATCGCGCCGACCCGCGAGCTTGCCATGCAGGTGAAGCGCGAACTTGACTGGCTCTATGCCGAAGCGGACGCCGTGATCACCTCCTGCGTCGGCGGCATGGATATCCGCGCCGAGCGTCGTTCGCTGGAACGCGGCGCGCATATCGTCGTCGGCACGCCTGGCCGTATCTGCGACCATATCCGCCGCAACGCGCTCGACATGACGGAAATCCGCGTGGCCGTGCTCGACGAAGCCGACGAGATGCTCGATCTCGGTTTCCGCGAAGATCTCGAATACATTCTCGAGGCAGCCCCTGCCGAACGCCGTACGCTGATGTTCTCGGCTACCGTTCCGTCGGCCATTGCCAAGCTTGCCAAGAGCTACCAGCGCAATGCCGTGCGCATTGCCACCGCGTCGGAACAGAAGCAGCATGTGGATATCGAATATCGCGCGCTGGTCGTGACCCCGTCGGACCGCGAGCATGCGATCGTCAATGCGTTGCGTTTTTATGAGGCGCCAAACGCGATCGTGTTCTGCTCGACGCGTGCTGCCGTCAACCATCTGCATGCCCGTCTTGCCAATCGCAATTTCTCCGTGGTGGCGCTGTCGGGCGAGCTGACGCAGACCGAGCGCACCCATGCGCTGCAGGCCATGCGTGATGGCCGCGCCCGCGTCTGCATTGCAACCGACGTCGCTGCCCGCGGCATCGATCTGCCGGGTCTCGAACTCGTCATCCATGCGGACCTGCCGACCAATTCGGAAACGCTGCTGCACCGTTCGGGCCGCACCGGTCGTGCCGGCCGCAAGGGCGTCAGCGCCCTGATCGTTCCGGTCAGCCAGCGCCGCAAGGCCGAGCGGCTTCTCGCCGGTGCGCAGGTCGAGCCCACCTGGGCCCGCCCGCCATCGGCCGAAGAGGTGACCGCGCGCGACGAGGAACGTCTGTTTGCCGATCCGATCTTTGAAGAGATCGCCAAGGACGAGGAAGAACAGGGCCTGATCGACAAGCTGGTGGCGCGTTTTGACGCGACGAAGCTGGCGTCCGCCTTCGTCAGCCTCTATCGCGGCAAGAATTCGGCGCCGGAAGATATTACCGAAGTGTCGCTGGAGACCCGCAAGCCCCGCGAAGGCGGCAACGATTCCGCACCGCGGCCGCTGACGCCGCGTGGCGATTTCGGCGCAGCCGTATGGTTCTCGCTGTCGGTCGGTCGCAAGCAGCGCGCCGAACCGCGCTGGCTGATCCCCACCATCTGCCGCGCCGGTGATCTCACCAAGCACGAGATCGGCGCGATCAAGATGCAGGCCGACGAGACTTTCGTGGAAATTGCCGCCGCCCATGCCGACAAGTTCATGGCCAAGCTCGGCAAGGACGGGATGATGGAACGCGGCGTGCGCGTGACGCGTCTCGACGGCGTTCCGGATTTCAGCAAGTTCTCGCGCGGCGATGACGAAGGCTTCGTCAAGCGCGAAGGCCCGCGTCTCGACAAGCCCTACAAGGACAACAAGCCGTTCAGCAAGGATGGCCCGCGCAGCGACAAGCCGTTCAACAAAGACAAGCCCTACGGCGACAAGCCTTTCAACAAGGACAAGCCGGCCGGTGCCAAGCCTTACGGCGATGCGCCGCGCAAGGACTGGAAAGCCAAGCCCGCCGGCGCCAATGCCGATCGCCGCGTCGATGACGAAGTCTGGGGCGAAAAGCCGAAGTCCAGCTTCGCAAAGAAGCCGGGCGACAAGCCGTTCAACAAGGCTGGCAGCGACAAGCCATTCAAGAAGCCGGCCCCCAAGGGTGGGTTCGACAAGCGCAAGTAGTTGATAGCGGGGGGCGAGGTTTCGTCCCCCGTTTGCTTATTGGGATACCTGGCGGGCAGGTTACATCCCCTAGCCCTCAAAGCTGCCGCCATAGTCCTTCGGGACGAGGTCGGCTTGCGCGTTGCCACTACGCACAAGCTCAAGGATCATGTCTGCCACACGTTCCGGCGGGTGTGCGAAAGATGATGTCTGGGTTTCCTGCTCCTTGGCGGATTCCAGCCCAGATCTGACCGCGCCGTAAAACTCGGTCGCGGTGATGAACGGATGCGTGATCGAGACGGCAATACCGGCATCGGCAAGCTCCAGGCGCGCCACACTTGAAAGCATGTTCAGCGCTGCCTTGGAACTGGTATAGGCAGCCGAGCCCGGATAGGTGGCAAGCGTTGCGCCCGAGCTGACATTGACGATGCTGCCGGCACCTTGCCTGCGCATATGGGGAATGACCGCCTGCATCATGACCAGCGGCGCGACGCAGTTGAGATCGAGCACATCTTTGAAATCATCAATGCCGATGTCTTCGATCGTGGCATGCAGGCCCTGTCCGGCGTTGTTGACCAGAACATCGATGCGACCGTATTTCTGAGCGGCGGCCTGGACGGCGTGTTCAACCTGCTCAGGGTGCGTGACATCACACACCACCGCGAGCGCCTCATTGCCAATCTCCCGTGCCAGCGCTTCGATGCGATCTTTCCTGCGGGCCAGCAAAACGACCCGCGCGCCGGACAAGGCCGCAGCGCGCGCCGTTGCTTCGCCGATACCCGAGGAAGCGCCGGTGACAATCACAACTGCGTCTCTGATTTCCATCTGCATTTTCCTTCATGAAATGGTGTGCCGCGCAGCATCGCGACAAGGCTGCGCGGGTGAGTATCCGTAGACCGGAGGCGATCCCGTCGCGCGTCCGATCCGGTCTGAAATTTGCACATTCCTGCTTATGCGTTGCTCTGGACGGAAAGCCGTGCCACATCTCTGCTCATGAGCGATGCCATCAGGATGTTGAAGGAGTTTGTGGAAGAACGCGCTGCAGGCGTGCTCACGACCACGGGCATTCCCCGCGTCGACATCCTCAAGGTGACCGAACCGACCGAGCTGTTTCCCGAAATCTATCAGCCTCTGGTTAGCCTGATCCTGCAGGGAGAAAAGCGCCTGCTGATCGGGAGCGAGGTGATGAATTACACGGCCGGGCAGACATTCATCGCCTCCGTGGCGCTGCCTGTCATCGGCGAGATCGTTCATGCGAGTGTGAAGGGCCCCTATCTCGCGGTCAGGCTCACCTTCGATCGCGCGATGATCGCCGATTTGCTGCTGGACGATCCCGGCCCGGCTGTGTCGTCTGACACGCCCAGCTTTTGCGTCAGTCACGCAAGCGACAGACTTATCGACGCCTGGCTGAGGATGCTGCGCCTGATGGAGGAGCCGGATGAGATTGCGGTGATGGCACCCTTGCTGGAACGGGAAATTCTGTTCCGACTGCTGCGCGGCCCGCAAGGCGCCGTGCTGCGGCAAGTCGCCAGCATCGACGATCGGTTCGCGCAGATCAGGAACGCGCTGGTCCGGCTGCGCAAGGACTATGCCACCACCTTCCACGTGGACGAGCTTGCCTCCGCTTCAAACATGAGCCCATCCGCCTTTCAGCGGCGCTTCAAGACGAGCACCGGCCTGTCGCCGATCCAGTATCAAAAGCAGATCAGGCTCTACGAGGCGCGCGGCATGCTGTTTGCACGGCCGGGCGATGTGGCAGCCGTCGCACTCGCCGTCGGCTATGAAAGCCTGTCCCAGTTCACCCGGGAATACGCAAGAATGTTCGGATCGCCGCCGGCCCGTGACATCAGGAATTTGCGGGCGACCTCGCCGGTGGGGCCGCCGGGGTATGGTGAACCACTGTTGGGGTAGGTGGCTTTGTGGCTGCGGTTGTGAGCGGCGGGGAGCTATGGCCGGGCTTTAGGTTCGACCAAGGAGTTTAACGCATTGCCTCTGCTATACGGAGCAGGGCCGCGTATATGATCTCCGGGTTGTCTTGTGCTACGGCATTTCGGGCAATGGTTTCGGCGTCAGCGGCGATTTTATGGGCCGCACACAATGCGGTCCGGCCCTTCGGTGTCAGTTCGGTTGTGAGAACCCGGCCGCGTACCGGATGAGCCATGCGCTTGATCAGGCCGTCCCGTTCGAGTGTGGCTATGATGGACTGCATCGTCTGCGGTGTCACGAAGGCGCGCCGGGCCAAGTCCGCACTTGATAAGCCCGCGCTGAACTCCAATCCCGCCAGTACCGAATATTGTGGGGTCGTCAGTCCGATATCTCTAAGCTTGTTGTCGAGATGGCCCCGCAGCGCTTGCTGCGCTCGCTTCAGCGCATATCCGAGCGAGCGGTATGTATCATCGACCGGTGGATCCATGAGAGTGGACATATCAGGGCCCTTACTATTGGATGTCAGTACCCTGATAATAGCGGGTCTCATTGAAAAGGATAGGCAGGCTATGGCTCGATTAATTGGACCGGATTTCATCGGCATCCAGACGAAGGATCTGGACGCCGCACTCACCTTCTATCGGGATGTCGTCGGGCTTACGCCCTCGGCAAAGGCACCTCCCGGCGCGATTGTTTTCGAAACCCACCGTATTCCATTCGGCGTTCGCACGCCGATCGAGGACTTTGATGAGACGGTAAAGCTCGGAACGGGCGTTGCAATCTGGTTTGGTTGTGACGACGCTGACGAATTGCACGCGCATCTTTCCGAGAGGGATGTGCAGATAGTATTCCCGCCCAAAGACGGGCCGTTCGGGCGCTACTTCGCATTCATTGATCCATTTGGATATACGATAACGGCGCATAACGTCTCAACGCTGTGATGAGAGCATTTGGCCTTCAGGGTGACGGCAGCCTGAGGCGGATCAAATGCTTTAGCGTTATAAGACTAGAGCGAAGTGCGTTCGATGAAAGCACTTCGCTCTAAAACAGCGCCCTAAAATCCCGACACCTGCCATTTTGTGTTTTCCGCCAGAAGGAAGCGCAAGCAATATGAACACGTTGAGCTAAGTTAAGAGCAACTCTTCTAATTTTCATACCATTATTATGAAATATTCGAAAATATTATTGATTTAGGTCTCTCTCCGAGGCCGAGACGTCAAAATGCTTGGCGCAAGCTTTGCATTCGATAGTGCAGTACCATTTATATACTTAAGGTATTGCTACAATGAAAATCGACACATCAACAAGTCGCCTCTACGCGAGCCAAAGCGCGCAGCTATCTACTGCTTCCGACGACACCTCGGCATCGTTTTCGGCCGCGCTGAACTCGGCCACAGCGGGTACGTCCCAGTCGGATGCAGAGGACGCCGAACAGACTGACTTTACCAGCATGACCCGCCAGGAAATGCAGGAGTGGAGCAATGAGCAGATCCGCAGCGGGAATATGTCGCTTGATGAAGGCCTTCCTTTTATGGCGATGACGATGAAAATTCCGGTGGGTGGGGGTACTGCCGGCGAGTTGCAGGCTTCCGATGATAGCGAACGCGTTGATTTTACGGAAAAGGTTCGCGCCGGCATCGAGGGTGCGATGTCGCGCAACGACGAGGACGCGCTCACGATGCTCGAGAAGGCCATGGAGACTATGCAGCAGTATCAGGACGAAACATCCGGCGACGACGCCCGGGGTTAAAACCCCTCAGCCGAACATGCCTGCCTCAACCCACACCATCGCCCAAAACAAAAAAAACGGCCGGAGCTTTCACTCCGGCCGTTTCGCATTTCACCAATCAGCCGATCAGTTCATCTGGCTGACATACTTCGTTTCCAGATAGGCCGCGACGGCTTCGGAGCCGCCTTCGGTGCCGTAGCCGGAATCCTTGACGCCGCCGAAGGGGACTTCGGGCAGCGCGAGGCCGTTGTGGTTGATGGTCAGCATGCCGGCTTCGACTTCACGGCCGAGTGCGTGGGCGGTCTTGACCGAGCCGGTGAAGGCATAGGATGCGAGGCCGAAGGGCAGGCGGTTTGCCTCGGTGATGGCTTCTTCATAGGTCGAGAAGCGGTTGACGATGGCGATCGGGCCGAAGGGCTCGTCGTTCATGATCTTGGCAGAGGTCGGCACGTTGGCAAGAACCGTCGGTTCGAAGAAGTTGCCCTTGTTGCCGATGCGCTTGCCGCCGGTCTTCAGTTCGGCGCCGGACGAGACGGCGTCCTGGATCAGCGCTTCCATGGCCGGGATGCGGCGTTCGTTGGCAAGCGGGCCCATCGTGGTGCCGGCGTCCATGCCGTTGCCGACCTTGAGAGCTTCGGCAGCCTTGACGAAGCCTTCCATGAACTTGTCGGCGACGCCGTCCTGGATCAGGAAGCGGGTGGGCGCGACGCAGACCTGGCCGGCGTTGCGGAATTTCGACATGGCGGTCACTTCGATCGCCTTGTCGAGATCGGCGTCATTGAAGATCAGGACCGGTGCGTGGCCGCCGAGTTCCATCGTGGCGCGCTTCATGTGCTTGCCGGCGAGGCTCGCGAGATGCTTGCCGATCGGCGTCGAGCCGGTGAACGAGATCTTGCGGATGACCGGATGCGGAATGAGATATTCCGAAACTTCCGACGGGATGCCGTAGACCAGGCCGATGACGCCTGCAGGCACGCCGGCATCTGCAAAGGCGCGGATCAGTTCGGCAGGCGATGCCGGAGTTTCCTCAGGTGCCTTGACGATGATCGAGCAGCCGGTGGCAACCGCTGCAGACAGCTTGCGGACGATCTGGTTGATCGGGAAGTTCCACGGTGTAAACGCCGCGACCGGGCCGACCGGCAGCTTGATCGTCATCTGGTTGACGCCGGAGAAACGGGCCGGAATGATCTGGCCGTAGGTGCGGCGGGCTTCTTCGGCAAACCAGTCGATCGTATCGGCGGCGCCCATGATTTCCATCTTCGACTGGGCAAGCGGCTTGCCCTGTTCGCGGGTCATCATGAAGGCAATGCTATCGGCGCGCTCACGCAGCAGGTCGGCTGCCTTGCGCATCATCTTGGAACGATCGAAGGGCGCGGTGTCGCGCCAGATCTTGAAACCCTTGTCGGCCGCTTCGAGCGCGAGATCGAGATCCGCCTTACGGGCATGGGCAATTTTGCCGATCACTTCGTCGGTCGCGGGATCGGTGACTTCGATCGTCTCGCCGGCGATCGCATCGCGCCATTCGCCGTTGATGAAGAGCTTTACGTCGGGATAGGTCTGCATAGGGTCCACTTTCGTTCGTGAAATTCGCGCAAGGGCAAGCGGTAAGGAGGTGCATCCGGCCGCCGGCAGAGGTGTCAAATGTTCCGGTGCCTGAGTTAAGACAAAGACGGGAGACAATCAACGGCGGGCATCGAATAAGTCATACTTATATCGATTAAACCGGGCAGCGTTTTCAGCTGCCGTGCCCCCGCGTGTTCTATAGATAGGGAGGCGTGACGGCGCTGACCACCTCGCAGCGCACAGGTCCGACATTTCGGTAGCGATGCGGCAGGCGGCTGTCGAACAGATAGGCATCGCCGCGCTTCAGAATACGGGTCTGCGTGCCGACGGTGACTTCCAGTTCGCCGGCAACCACGACGCCGCCTTCTTCCGCCTCGTGGGAAAGCATGGTTTCGCCGGTATCGGCTCCGGGCTCATAGAATTCGTGAAAAACCTGCACGCTGTGGGATTTGGCATCGCCCACCTGCAACAGCGTCAGCGCGCCGGTCGAGAGCGGCGTCAGTTCGTCGGCACGGTAAAAAATCTGGTCGACGGGCGGCAGCGTCAGGGCGAAGAAATCGGTCATCGGGTAGTTGATCGCTTCCAGGATCTTCTTCAGCGAGGCGACCGAGGGGCTGACCTTGTTCTTTTCAATCAGCGACACCAGCGAATGGGTAACGCCGGCCTTCACCGCCAGGGCCCGCTGCGACAGCCCGTGCGCCTGGCGCACCAGCCGGAGCCGATCGCCGACATCGAACGCCGCTTCGGGTTCGCTCAGCGGGTTATCGGCTTCCGGTTTTTCCGTTCCGTGCATTCTTCCTGCGCGCCTTCATGCATCGCCACGCCCGAGCGGCGGCAGCGATTTGTGATACACCGAAGGGTGGGAGATGGCCAATGACGAAAAGCGGCGTGGGTGGTGAGGGGGAGGGGGTGAGTGCTTGCGAGGAGGGGGCGGGCAGACGGTTATGTGCGCAAGAGGAATGCAGCGGGAGTGTTGTCCTTCTATTTCGCTGCAGTATCATCCGTGTACCTTCTTTTCTTCGTCGTTCCGCCTTGCCAAGTAGCGGTGACGTAGCGTTTTGAAGGATTGAAATCGATGAACCAGACAGTTTCCAATGTGAAGTCACGAAACATTCTCGTGCTCGGGGCCGGGGAACTCGGCATGCCCGTCCTTCGCAATCTGGCCCGTCGCGCCAAGGGCATTGAAGACGCAAAGATAAGCGTTTTGCTTCGCGCCAGTACCATCAAATCAGACACGATAGCCAAACAGCGCGACGTCACCGAAATCCGCGACTTGGATATCGAGATCGTCACAGGTGATCTGGTCAATAGCTCAATCGATGAACTCGCATCTCTGTTTGCACAGTACGACACCGTGATTGGCTGCGCTGGCTACGCGGCTGGTATTGATACACCGATGAAGTTGGCCAAGGCGGCGTTACAGTCCGGTATTCCGCGCTATTTCCCCTGGCAGTTTGGTGTCGATTTCGAGGCAATTGGTCGAGGCGGTCCGCAGGATATCTTCGACGCTCAACTCGATGTGCGCGAACTCCTTCGCTCCCAGAGCAAGACGGACTGGGTCATCATCTCCACCGGCATGTTCATGAGTTATCTTTTCGAACCGGAATTCGGCGTCGTTGATCTGGAAAAGAACGCAGTCAACGCTCTTGGCAGCTCCGATACCGCTGTCACGCTGACGACGCCCGACGACATCGGCGTGCTCACCGCTGAAATCGTCTTCTACGAGCCGACCATCAGCAACGAGATCGTCTTCCTGGCGGGCGACACCGTCACCTATGGCGAGCTTGCCGACAAGCTGGAGGCGGGTTTGAACCGGCCCTTCAGCCGGTCCGTATGGACTGTGCCCGTCCTTATGGAAGAACTGGCAAATGACCCCCAAAACATGATGCGCAAGTACCGGGCAGCCTTTGGTATTGGGCGAGGAATGGCATGGGACAAGGCAGGCACATTCAACGCGCGCGAAGGCATCAAGGTGACGGATGTGTCCGATTGGATCAACGCGAACCTGAGCGGCAAGTGACATAGCCTCTGAGATGCAGATCAATGGAAGATAACAGACCGGGAGCGCGGTATAGCCGCGCTCCCAATGAGAGTTGATCCGAAACAATATCATTACGAGGTCGAACACCGTGCCGCCGACACCAGCGGAGCGGGCGCATGTCTCGATTGCTAAAACGTCTGCCAGGAGGGCTTTTCTGGCGGACGGGCATCAAAATCCTCGCGTGACGTTCGAAACTGCTCGGAATTCTCCACGACCCACGTCCACAACGGGATCATGCGAATGAGAAGACCCATTCCCAGTTCGGTCAGTTCGTATTCCACCCGAGGCGGCACCTCAACGAGATCGTGACGCGTGACGAGACCATCTCTTTCGAGTTGGCGTAGCGTGCGCGTGAGCATCCGCTGCGTTACGCCGTGCATTCGTTTTCCGATGTCTGCGTGCCGAAGCCTGCCATAGACGCCGAGCGTGTGTATGACGCCGAGCGACCACCGGCTTCCCGCATGGGTGAGAACCTCGCGTCTCACCCCATCGTCGTCCTCACGAAGACCATCACAAACCGCTTGGGAATAGCTAAGAATTTCTTCTCTGGTCATTGCTCTTGCCTCCGGTATTGCTGCCTGTCGTATTACCAGCCTTCCAAGGGCATTTCACCTGTCTCCCCGACGTGTAGGAACGTTCAAAAAGTCGGCAGGGAGATCCGCGTCGTTGGTGTCACCGATGGCCGAGGACATCAGCTGTTGGTGCAAAGCTGCCACCCCATCCGCATATCGCGAAAAAAGCCCGGCACGCAGTGGCGGACCGGGCATGGTTCGCAACAAAATCCGCCTCAGAAGAACGCTTGAATTCCCGTCTGGGCGCGGCCGAGGATCAACGCATGCACATCATGCGTGCCTTCATACGTATTGACCGTTTCCAGGTTCTGGGCGTGGCGCATGACGTGGTATTCGATCTGGATGCCGTTGCCGCCGTGCATGTCGCGGGCCTGGCGCACCAGCCGGAGCCGATCGCCGACATCGAACGCCGCTTCGGGTTCGCTGTGCGGGTTATCGGTTTCCGGTTTTTCCGTTCCGTGCATTCTTCGTGCGCGCCTTCATGCATCGCCAGCGCCTCAAGCGGCGGCAGGGACTTGTGATACACCGAAGGGTGGGAGATGGCCAATGACGAAAAGCGGCGTGGGTGGTGAGGGGGAGGCGGATGAGGGTCGCAATGAAGGGTTTGACGCTTAAGGCACGACGCTTCGCCAGTATCGTCGGGGGGCTATTCCGTAAATTCGTTTGAACGCGTGCCCGAAAGCGCTTTCTGAAGAATACCCGACCTCTGAGGCAACGGTCGCGACGGTTGATCCACGGCGCAACGCATTTCGCGCCAGCCGCATCCGCCAGCGGAGAAGGTAATCAAGTGGCGCCAGACCCACCAAAGATTTGAATCGTTTGGAAAAGGCCGATCGTGACATCGCTACCGATGCTGCCAAAGTTTCCAGGCTCCAAGGATAGGCAGCATCTCCATGCATCAACCCGATTGCCCTGCCGATCCGGGGATCGGCCAGTGCGCTGATCCAGCCCAAACTGTCGCCATCGTCCTGGATCAATGCCGCCCGCAAGACCTGGACGAGGAGAATATCGACAAGCCTGTCGGTGAGGACGGCGGCGCCGATCTGCGTCCCCTTGATTTCGATATCGAGAATAGCGAGCGTGGAGCGAACGACGGTTGCCGAAGCATTGCTCGACGGAATCAGCAGAAAGGTTGGCAGCGAATCCAGCAGCAGGTCAGCATCGGATTCTTCAAAGCTGAAGGTGCCAGCGATCAACACGGTGTCATTGCCTTCGTGGCGAGCGACGTCAGATTGCGCCCAATCGAATGCCGACATTCCATCGTCGGAAAGGACGTGATCATCGTTCGCCAGGACGTAGCTTGGCGCGTTGGCCAGCAGGAAACAGTCCCCTGCGCCAAGCTGGTGACGTTGCCCTTCGCCGAAGTCGATCCAGCAGTCACCGGCCAGGACCGCGCCGAACTTGACTGCAGGCTTGGCAGGAAAGCGATAAGACCATCGCCCGCTCGCCTCAAACCGTGTGCAGCGTGCGCCTCGTATGTTGATGAGGGAAAAGACTTCGGACAGCGGGTCCATCAGATTGAGCCGATCGCGACGATTTTAGGGTCGTTGCAACATAGATCGCCTCGATTCGTCATGCAAAGATCAGCCTTCAAGAAAAGGATGATTGAGCATGATGGGTATCGAGGGAAAAGTCGTCGCGATCACCGGGGCAAGCAGCGGCATTGGCGAGGCCACGGCGCTGCATCTGGCGGAACGGGGAGCGATCCTTGTCCTTGGTGCGCGGCGTGCCGACCGGTTGGAAGCCCTGTGCAGTTCTATCGTGTCACGGGGTGGGACGGCATGCTTTATCGTCACCGACGTCACGCGTCGTCAGGACGTTGACGGGCTTGTGGCCCTTGCGGTCGAAAAATTTGGCAAACTCGATGTTCTCGTGAGCAATGCCGGGATAGCGCCGATCTCGCCGCTGGACGCCCTGAGGGTCGAGGACTGGGAGGCGATGATAGACGTCAACGTCAAGGGCGTCCTTTACGGGATCGCAGCCGCCTTGCCGCTCTTTCGTCGTCAGGGCTTCGGCCACTTCATCAACACACTTTCAACAGCGGGAATCAAGATCGTACCGACGATGGCTGTCTATGCTGGGTCGAAGAACGCCGTGAGGACAATCACCGAAGCGCTTCGTCAGGAGGCTGGTCCATTGCTGCGCGTGACGGGCATTTCACCTGGGTACGTCGACACAGAGCTCCCATCCTCGATGACCGACCCCGCGACGCGGGCACAAGGGGAAGCCAGCATGAAGGCCACGGCGATCCCGGCATCCGCCATAGCTGATGCCATTGCGTTTGCGATCGCTCAGCCCTCGAATGTCGATGTGGGAGAGATCGTGCTGCGACCGACCGCACAGGGATAGGTGGCCGAAACGCTGTACGGGTGAGGACCGTATGGCGCTTCCACCCCAAACCGGCCGCCCGGCTCGTAGAATTCGTGAAACACCCGAACGATTCCAGGATCTTCTTCAGCGCGGCGACCGAGGGGGTGATGCCGGCCTTCACCGCAAGGCCCGCTGCGAGAGCCCGTGGGCCTGGCGCACCAGCCGGAGCCGATCGCCGACATCGAACGCCGTTTCGGGTTCGCTGTGCGGGTAATCGGGTTTTCCGTTCCGTGCATTGTTCATGCATCGCCACGCCCGAGTGGCGGCAGGGACTTGTGATACACCGAAGGGTGGGAGATGGCCAATGACGAAAAGCGGCGTGGGTGGTGAGGGTGGAGGCCATGTATGGTTGCTGTTGTGTTGCCGCTATGCGCGATTTTGTCTGCCATAGAGGTCGTCGCCGTACCTGCACAAAAGCAGACATCGTCTCGGCGGCGGCGTCATGTCCCCAGTGCGCCAAATGCGGTTACCCGAGACTGCCGGCAAACTGCTCTGGCCAGCGATTGCGCTCTGCCAGAGCTGCCACAAAATCGATGAAGACACGGGTCTTTGCAGGGAGCTGTGATCGGCTTGCGAAGTACACCGAAATCGCGCCTGCGTCGGAATACCACTGCGGCAACAGCCGGACCACACGCCCGGCCTCGAGATGAGGCTGGGCGTCTGCTTTCGGAACCAGCGCGACGCCCACCCCTAGAACGGTAGCACTGAGCATTGCGGCGGGATCGTTGACGACCAGAGTTTCGGATAACTCCGCAGCCGCCTGACGGCCAGCCGCATCGCGCATCGTCCATTGGCGGATGCGTCCGCTCTGCCTCAAACGCATCACGATGCTATCCAGCGCCTTCAACCCCGCCGGGTCGAACGGCGGCACGCGACCTGCCATATAGCCCGGTGATGCCACCGCAATGATGTGCACCGGAGCGAGCGTTCGGGCGACAATGCCCGGGTTCAGATCGAAGCCTCCGCCGATCGCTGCATCATAGCCATCGGCCACAAGGTCGACGGGTCTGGCATCGAAATGACATTCCGGCTTCACACCCGGATAGAGCTTCAGAAACTCAGGCAGATGGGGAAGGATATGCAGCACGCCGAGGGTGGGCGGCAGGCTGACCTTGAGCACGCCCTTCGGCTCACCCTGCACAGCCGCACCTCCGATCGCAGCCTGGAGTGTGTCCAGGCTATCGGCGACCGACAGCCTGAAGCTTTCGCCCGCCTCGGTGAGAACCAGCTTGCGCGTCGAGCGATGGAACAGCCGGATACCGAGGTTGCGCTCCAGCATGGCGACGTTGCGGCTGACGGCGGCCGGAGTGAGCGACATGCGTCTGGCCGCTTCTGAAAAACTGCCATGCTCGGCGCTCCGCACGAAGGATTCAAGATTCGCCAGTGTCTCCATCGCCGCACCCTTCAAATGATCGTTGAAGATATAACAAGCGAGTTCCAGCTAATCAAAGGGAATTGGATCGTCCATATCTGCGTCATCAAACATCGCAAGGAGCGAGCAGATGACACGGAATTCGCAGCCTCTTCTCGGCAAGGTTGCTCTCGTGACCGGCGGGTCGCGGGGCATCGGCGCAGCCATCGTCAAGCGCCTGGCCGATGACGGGGCGGATGTGGTGTTCAGCTATTCAACTTCTGGCGACAGGGCAGAGGAGATCGTGCGCGCGGTCGAAGCCCTTGGGCGTCGGTCTCTGGCAATCAAGGCGGATCAGGCCAATGCGTCCGAGGTCGCAGACCTTGTGCGACAGGCGCACGAAGCGTTCGGCCGGCTGGACATCCTGGTCAATTCGGCCGGTGTCTTCGTCACCGGCGGGGTCGGCGACCCGGACGCAGATATCGCGGCGTTCGATCGACAGATCGACATCAACGTCAAGGGTGTCGCGGCCGCGGTCCGCGCCGCAGTTCCTCTGATGGAGGACGGCGGACGGATCGTCTCGATCGGGACAACGGGCGCAGTTCACATTCCCTTTCCAGGTGCAGCCGACTACATCGCAACAAAGGCTGCAGTGGGCGCCTATACGCGCGGCTGGTCCCGTGATCTCGGCCCGCGTAACATTACCGTCAACCTGGTTCAGCCCGGTGCAATCGATACCGACATGAACCCGGCAAACGGCCCCTTTGCAGACACTTTAAAAGGGCTTGCGGCGCTTGGGCGTTACGGCAAGCCCGAAGACATTGCCGCGGCGGTCGCCTTCCTCGCCGGCCCGGACGCCAGCTACATTACCGGAGCAACACTCAACGTCGACGGCGGACAGACAGCCTGATCGACCATTTTCAACAAGGAGACAAATCCATGACATCCATCGGAATTATCGGCGCTGGAAACATTGGTCGCGCCATTGCGACAACTCTCGCAAGGAAGGGCATCGCAGCCACGCTTTCCAACAGCCGCGGCCCTGAAACGCTTGCCGAACTCGTCGCCTCGCTCGGCCCATCGATTACCGCCGGATCGCGCGAGGAAGCCGCATCGAAAGACATCGTCTTCATCGCCGTCAATTGGTCGAAGCTTCCTGCGGCGATGGCCGGTCTGCCCAACTGGAACGGTCGGATCGTCGTCGATACCAACAACCCGATCGAAGCGCCACTGTTCCAGCCCGCAGACCTCGGCGGCCGGACGTCGTCGGATGTGTTCGTCGAGATGGTTCCTGGTGCTCGGGTCGTAAAGGCGTTCAACCATCTGTCAGCCGCTGTGCTCGCCGGTGACCCGACCAGCGAAGGCGGCAGACGCGTGCTGTTTTATTCCGGCGATGATGCATCGGCCAAAGCGGAGATCGGCGCGCTGATCGACCGTCTTGACTTCTTCGGCATCGATCTCGGTGACCTCGCCGTTGGGAGCCGCCTCGTCCAGTTTCCGGGCGGCCCGTTGCCGGCGCACAACCTCGTCAAATTCGGCTAAGGTTTAAAAATCTTCCGCGCCGTCTCTTCAACAATTCAGGAGCCCGCTATGTCCACCACAGCCATCGAAATAGCACAGACGTTTTTCGACCACTGGAGCGCCAATCGGATCGACGAGGCCATCGCCATGCTCGCCGAAGACGTCCTCTACGACAACGTGCCCTTTCCCGATGTCACCGGCCGCGAGAACGTTCGAAAATTTCACCGCGATTTCGGCATCGGCAACAAGTTTACTGTCGACTGGAAGGTGGTGCACATCGCGGCGGCGGGAAACGTCGTGCTGAACGAGCGGATCGACATCTTCCTTCACGAAAACGGCGGACGGATCACGCTGCCCGTCATGGGCACAGTGACAGTCGAGAACGGCATGATCACCGTCTGGCGTGACTATTTCGATCCGGCGGACTTCGACCGGCAATTGAACCAGATCGGCAAATAGTCGGATCACGATCTCCGACAAGAGGTTGCCTTTGGGTCAAAGTTGGACCGAAGCACCATCACATGATTCGAAGTCCGATGTCGCCCTTCGGCACCCAGACTTCGGTCAGTCCGCTTACGACGCCAACTCGGTCTTTTCTCTAGGTCGCAGCCATGGCCACCTCTTGTGAGAACCAGCCCCCCCATCCCCATCTCGCACAAAAAAAGCCCGGCACGCATCCGCGCGCCGGGCACGGTTCCACCAAAATCCCGTCTCAGAAAAACGCCTGAATCCCCGTCTGTGCACGGCCGAGGATCAGGGCATGAACGTCATGCGTGCCCTCATACGTGTTGACCGTTTCCAGGTTCTGGGCGTGGCGCATGACGTGGTATTCGATCTGGATGCCGTTGCCGCCGTGCATGTCGCGGGCCTGGCGGGCGATATCGAGTGCCTTGCCGCAATTGTTGCGCTTGACGATGGAGATCATTTCCGGGGCCATCTTGTGCTGGTCCATCAGCTGGCCGACGCGAAGCGATGCCTGCAGGCCGAGCGTGATTTCGGTCTGCATGTCGGCGAGCTTCTTCTGGTAGAGCTGGGTGCCGGCGAGCGGCTTGCCGAACTGTTTGCGATCCAGCCCATACTGGCGAGCGCGGAACCAGCAGTCTTCGGCAGCGCCCATCACACCCCAGGAAATGCCGTAGCGGGCGCGGTTGAGGCAGCCGAACGGGCCTTTCAGGCCCGACACGTTGGGCAGGATGGCATCTTCGGTCACCTCGACGCCGTCCATGACGATTTCGCCTGTGATCGAGGCGCGCAGCGAAAGCTTGCCGCCGATCTTCGGGGCCGAAAGACCCTTCATGCCCTTTTCGAGCACAAAGCCGCGGATCTCGTTGTTATGGGCTTCCGATTTCGCCCAGACGACGAAGACGTCGGCGATCGGTGCGTTGGAGATCCAGGTTTTTGCGCCGCGCAGGCGATAACCACCCTCGATTTTTTCGGCGCGGGTCTTCATGCCGCCGGGGTCGGAGCCGGCGTCCGGTTCGGTCAGGCCGAAACAGCCGATCAGATCACCGGAGACGAGGCCGGGCAGATACTTCTGTTTCTGCTCATCGGAGCCGTAGGTGAAGATCGGATAGATCACCAGCGAGGACTGGACGCTCATCATCGAGCGATAGCCAGAGTCGATGCGCTCGATCTCGCGGGCGACGAGGCCGTAGGCGACATAAGAAGCGTTGGCGGCGCCATATTCCTCGGGCAGCGTCACGCCGAGAAGGCCGGTCTGGCCCATCAGCTTGAACAGGTCCTTGTCGGTGGTCTCGTCGAGATAGGCATCGTTGATGCGGGGCGCGAGTTCGGCCTTGGCAAAGCTTGCGGCCGCATCGCGGATCATCCGCTCTTCGTCGCTCAGTTGGTCTTCGATGAGAAAGGGATCGTTCCAGTTAAACGCCATGCTTCTCGGGCCTCCGGATTTCAGCAATTCTGTTGATGGCGATTATCGCCGTGGGGCGCGCAAGGGCAAGACCCGTTTACTCAAACCGTCATGATCTATAGTCATAGGGCATGCTCACCCTGTCGCGAAAGCTTCTGCCGTCCACCTCGGCGCTTGCCGCCTTCGATTCCGTTGCCAGGCTCGGCAGTTTTTCGGCGGCTGCCGAAGAGCTGTCCTTGACGCAAGGCGCCATCAGCCGGCAGGTTTCCGGGCTTGAAGAGCAGCTGGGCATGCCACTGTTCGAGCGCACCAGCCGCGGCGTGGTGCTGACCGAGACCGGGGCGGACTATGCCAAGTCGATCAGCGTGGCGCTTTCCCAGATCCGCTCCGCCTCGCTTGCCGCCATGAGCAAACGGCATGGCGACCAGCTGAACCTTGCGATCTTGCCGACATTCGGCACCCGCTGGCTGATGCCGCGCATTCCGCACTTCGTGGCCCGGCATCCGCAAGTGACGCTGAATTTCGCGACCCGCATCGGCGTGTTCGATTTCGACCGCGAAGGCATCGACATGGCGATCCATGTGGGCACTCCCGACTGGCCGGGGGCCGAGTGCACCTATTTGATGAGCGAAATGGTGGCGCCGGTCTGCTCGCCGGAGTTTCTGGCCAGCCATCCGATCCGCGCAGGCGAAGACCTGCTGCGGCTGCCGCTTCTGCACATGGCCTCGCGGCCCGGTGCCTGGAGCCACTGGTTCGCAAGCCTTGGCATCGACACGGCCCCCTCTCAGGCGATGCGCTTCGAACAGTTCTCAAGCGTCGCCCAGGCAGCGATCGCAGGGCTCGGCGTCGCGCTGATGCCGCTGTTCCTGATCGACAGCGAACTGGCGAGCGGCCAGCTGGTCGAAGCCTTCCCGCATGAAGTCACAAGCCCCAGCGCCTATTACGCGGTGGCACCCATCAGCAAACGCGATTTCAGGCCGGTGGTGGCGTTTCGGGAGTGGCTGCTGGAAGAGGTGGCGCGGTATGGGCAGGAGGTGGTGGGGTGGTGAAGAGTGACGGAACGGTGCGTCTCGCCCCTTCACCATAATCCATCCGTCGCTCCTTGAACCTATTCATCGTTGATGGTCGCTAACAGCAACGACCGGTGAGCAGCCACGCCCGCCAGGCTTCCATCGGCGACCGCGAGTGCAACTGAGGCCATGGGACGCGCGGCGTCGCCGCAGGCGAAGACGCCGGGCAGGCTGGTTTCCTTCATCGCATCAGTCTTGATGGTGGCGCCAAGGGGGCCTTGCTCCATATCGAGGCCGAGCTGCTGCGCGATCGAGGTGGAGACCTCGAAGGGAGCAAGTGCGAACAGGCCGGAGAAAGACAGGGTCCTTCCATCTACAAGCTGCACATCGGCGTGATCGGTGAGGGCCTTCACGGGGGAGCGCTCGATGACGACGCCGCGCGCTGCGAGCGATTGAAGCTGATCTCTATCCGGCTCGAATGCCTGGTTGAGAAGCAGGGTTGTCGGTCCCCAGTCAGGAAGCATCAGCGCATGGTGCATCGAGAGCGCCGAGCCGGCGATGACGCCGATCTTGCCTTGGTTGAGTTCGTAGCCGTGGCAGTAGGGGCAATGGAACACGCTTTTGCCCCAACGCTCCTTCAACCCCTCGATGTCAGGAAGAATGTCGCGTACGCCCAGCGCCAGGATAAGCCGGCGTGAACGGTAACGGGTGTCCCTCACCAAAACGGTGACATGAGCCGCTCCAGAGCCTTTCTCACCGTTGCGCTGAACGGTCTCTGCACGACCCGAGACCCAATCCACCGTTGGGTACTCCATGACCTGTGACCGGGCCTCGGCTGCAATTTCAGCGGGATCGACATGGTCCTGGGTGAGGAAGCCATGCGAGTGGGATGCGAACCGATTGCGCCTGAGGCCTTCGTCGATCATCAGAACCTTCCGACGCGCGCGGCCGAGTTGAAGCGCTGCCGACAGCCCGGCGTAGCTGCCTCCGATGATGATGACGTCATAGATCGTGTCGCTCATGATTTTCTCCTCTGTCTCGCAACAACATAAGTGTCGTGAAAAGACGGGTCAAGCCTCATGACACTTCGATTGTATCGTGAATGACGATTGTGCTAGTGTCGGTGGGGAAAGAACGCGAGGGAGTAGAACATGAGGCAGGATAGTCGGCTATCGCGCATGCTGCATGTGTTGATCCATATGGGGCGACATGACGGGGCGATGACATCCGAGATGATCGCACAGATGCTCGACGCCAACCCTGTCGTCATCCGGCGCACCATGGCGGGATTGCGCGACGAAGGGTATGTCAGCTCCGTAAAAGGGCATGGTGGCGGCTGGACGCTGGCGCGTCCTCTCGAGGAGCTGACGCTTCTCGATATCTACCGGGCGGTCGGAGAACCGTCGATCTTTGCGGTTGGACCCGCTTACGACATGCCGGGATGTCCGATCGAACAGGCGGTCAACGGGACTTTGACGGACGTCTTCAACGAAGCCGAGGAGCTGTTGCGCAAGAGGTTTGCCGGGGTAACGCTTGCCGATATCGCCAACGGGTTTCGAGGATCGAGCGAACAGGACGACGGTCAACGATGCACGCCATGACCGCAGGCGACATCCCAACCATGTCTTCGGCCGCGGACTAGTCCCTCTGTAGATCAAGCCCTCCGCTTCACGCCGGGTGCGCCCCCAAGCGCATGCTGTGGTGCTGGATTTTCGCTCTGGCCGCCCAGGGCGTGAGTTTGCAACCGTCCGGCGGGACTCAACTCCTTATCCGTTTTCTGCTTTTCTGATTAAACGATTAATCAGAGCGCCTCGATGGCTCCCATCCGCCCCGGTTCGAACATGAGTGCGATAGCGAGCGCCCTTGGCGTGTCGGCGGCCACCGTGTCGAATGCGTTGTCGGGCAAGGGGCGGGTTTCGCCGGAGCTTGGGGCGAAGATACGGGCGAAGGCCGAGGAGCTTGGGTATGTGCCGAGCGTGACGGCGCGGGCGCTTCGCACTGGGCGCAGCCGCGTCATCGGGCTGGTGCTTCCCGATATCGCCAATCCGCTTTTCCCGCAAATCGCCCAGGCGATCGAGAATGCTGCAGCCAATGCCGGTTACGGCGTTTTGATCGCCGACAGCCGTGGCGACAGTTCGATGCAGACGCTGGCGATCCAGCGTCTGGTCGAGCGCCAGGTCGATGGTATCGTCATCGTGCCGCGGCTCGGCACCCGCATTGCCGATCTCGGTTGCCCGGTCGCGGTCATCGACAGCCCGTCGACTCCAGGCAATACGGTTTCTTCCGATCACTGGCAGGGTGGCCAGGTGGTGGCCGATCATCTGGTCTCGCTCGGGCACAGTAATTTCGTGCTGATCGGCGCCAATCCGCTTTCGAACGTTCAGAACGACCGTATCGGCGGCATGAAATCACGCCTGCCGAAGGATGCCCGCTTTGAGACGATCTGGATCGAAAAGCTTGAGACGCTGGCGGGAGCCGGCTGTTCGCTTGGGTTGAAGCAGAAGGTCGAGCTCGGCTTTACCGCTTTTGCCGCCACGAGCGATCTGCATGCGCTGCGAGCGCTGACCGAACTGCAACAATCCGGCATCCGCATTCCGCAGCAGGCAAGCGTTACCGGCTTCGACGATCTCGTCTGGTCGTCGGTGGTTTCGCCGGGCCTTACCACCGTGCGCCAGGATATGGCGGCGATTGCCGAGATTGCCGTCGGCGCGCTGGTCGGCGTGATCGGCGAGGATGCGGCCGAGCCTGATGCTGCGACCATCACGGTCGGCGTCACAGCCGTTGCAAAGACCGATCGCGTGCCGATGACACTCGTTGCCCGCCAGACCACCGCATCGGTTTCCAGCCCCCAATTTTCACCCGCATCCCCACCCTTGGAAGGGAATGACCCATGAAGACCCTGATTACCGCATCCGCCACCCTGTTGCTTGCCACGACGGGCCTTGCCCAGGCCCAGGAAAAGACGCTGACCATTTCCGTCTATGCGTTGGCGCAGGACGAGTACAAGCAGATCGTCTATGATCCCTTCCAGGCGATCTGCGGCTGCAAGCTGGTGGTCGAGACCGGCAACAGCGTCGAGCGGGTGGCCAAGATGGAGGCCAACAAGGCCAATCCGGTCATCGACATGGCCGTGGTCTCGATGGCCGATGCGCTGTCTGCGTCCCGCAAGGATCTGACCGACACGATCGACACAGCCAAGCTCAAGAGCTTCAACGCGCTGTACGACATCGCCAAGGATCCGAACCAGGACGGCAAGAGCGTCGGCTACACGTTCTACGCCAACTCGATCGTCTACCGGTCCGACAAGATGAAGATCGAAAGCTGGGCGGATCTGTTCAAGCCGGAATATGTCGGCCATATCGCGTTTCCGAACATCACTACCAATGGCGCGGCACCAACGCTCTACATGCTCGGCCAGGCGCTGGGCAAGGATACGCCTGACCTTGCCGCCCCGATCGCGACGATCGGCGAGAACAAGGACGAGATCGTCACCTTCTACGAGAAGTCCTCGCAGCTGGTGCAGCTGATGAAGCAGGAAGAGATCTGGGCAGCGCCCGCCGGTCGTTTCGCCTGGGCGCCGTTTACCAAGCTCGGCCTGCCGATGGCATGGGCGACGCCTAAGGAAGGCCAGGCCGGCGGCATGAATGTCATGGTCGTCACCAAGGGTTCCAAGAACCGCGACCTGGCGCTGCAGTTCATGGATTTCTGGCTGTCGACCGAGATCCAGACCAAGCTTGCGGAAAAGCTGGTGGACAGCCCTGCCAATAGCGAGGTGAAGGTATCCGACGAGATCGCTGGCAACCTTACCTTCGGCAAGGCAACCGCCGAAAGCCTCAAGTTCATCCCCTCGGCCATCGCTCTCGATAACCGCGCCGGCTGGATCAAGACCTGGAACGACAAGGTCGGGCAGTAAGCTTCAGCAAACCGCGCGCCTTGCGGCGCCGCAAACCTTTCGGCCCGGGTTCCGGGCTGAAAGGGCGCGGCCTGCGAAGCGCGCGGGAATGATGACGTGACACAGTTCGACGATACTACCGGAGACCACGCATGTTTCAAAACCGGGCCGAGGCGTTTGCACTTGCGCTGCCTGCCGCAATTTTTGCGGCGGCGGTGTTTATTGTGCCCGTGCTGATCCTTCTGTCCGATGGGTTCAGGAGCCTTGATGGCGGCTGGACGTTTGCGGCTTACGGCGAGTTCTTCTCCTCGCCGCTCAATCAGGCGGTGTTCCTGCGCACGCTGAAGCTAGGCGCGCTGGTGACGGTGGTTTCGGCGGTGATCGGCTATGCGGCGGCGTTTTCCATCGTCAGCCTGTCGCCCGCTGCAAAGGGCCGGATGACCGGGCTGGTCGTGCTGCCGCTGATGATTTCGCCGGTGGCGCGCACCTATGCGTGGATCGTCATTCTCGGCCGGACCGGCATCGTCAACCAGGCTTTCCAGGCGCTGGGGCTGAGCGAGGCGCCGCTGCGCATCCTGTTTTCCGAAACGGCAATCTTTATCGGCCTGCTGCAGCTGTTTCTGCCGCTGATGATCATCTCGCTGATCTCGGCGCTCGAGAATATGCCCAAGGATGCGGTTCCGGCAGCAAGAGTGCTCGGCGCCAACTGGTTCCAGGTGTTCTGGAAGGTCATCCTGCCGCTCACCAAGGAGGGGTTGGTCATCGGCGGTACGCTGGTCTTCACCGGTTGCCTCACCGCCTATATCACGCCGGCCATCCTTGGCGGCTCCAAGGTGCTGATGCTGGAAACGCTGATGTACCAGCAGGTTGCCGTCAGCAACAATTTCGTCGCCGCAAGCGTCATCGCCTGCATCCTGATTGTCATGAGCTTTGCCGCCAACCTTCTCCTGAAGCGGGTGGCAACGGCGCGCAACACGCAGAGAAAGGCCGCCCGATGACCGCTCGCAGCCTGTTCGTCCCCGCCACGCTGTTTCTGCTGGCGACCTTTCTGATCGGGCCATTTCTGATCATCGTCGCGGCGTCGTTTTCGGCTGGCGAGACATTGGCGTTTCCGCCGCAGGGCTTTTCGCTGCAGTGGATCCTCAAGGTCTTCACGGTCGAAAGCTTTCGTGCCTCGTTCGCGATGTCGATGTTTCTGGCCATCGGCGGCACGGCGGCAGCGCTGGTGCTCGGCATTCCCGCATCCTACGCGCTGTCGCGCTACCGGCTGCCGGGGGCGGAAATCATCCGCACCATCGTTTCCGCGCCGATCATCGTGCCCGGCATCATCGTCGGCCTTTCGCTGCTGCGCTATGTGGTCGTGCCGTTCGGCGTCGGCATTACGCTTGCGCTGTTTCTGGCCCATACAGCGCTGATCCTACCCTATGCGGTGCGCGTCGTTTCGGCGAGCCTCGACAATCTGCGCTCGGATATCGAGGAGGCGGCGGTTCTGCTGGGGTCGTCCCGGCTCGGTGCCTTCTTCCGGGTGGTCATGCCCAACATCAAGGGCGGCATTCTTTCGGCATTCATCCTCGGCTTCGTCACCTCGTTCAATCAGGTGCCCGTATCGCTGTTCCTGTCCGGTCCCGGCGTGCGCACGCTGCCGATCGACATGATGGCCTATATGGAAATCGTCTTCGATCCGTCGGTTGCGGCGCTCTCGTCGCTGCTCGCCTTCCTGTCCATCGGCATCGTCTTTGCTGCTGAACGCTTTCTCGGATTTTCCCGCTATGTCTGATCAATCCTATCTCTCGCTTGAAAAGCTGACGCTTGCCTATGGCGACAGCGTGGCCGTTGCCGATCTCGACCTGTCGGTCCGGCGTGGCGAACTCATCGCGCTGCTCGGCCCCTCCGGCTGCGGCAAGACGACGACCATGCGGGCAATCGCCGGGCTGTTGCCTGTGAAATCCGGCAAGGTCATCCTCGACGGCGAGGACATGACGCGCACGGCGCCGAACAAGCGTGCCGTGGGGCTGGTGTTCCAGTCCTATGCACTGTTCCCGCATCTCTCCGTCTACGAAAACGTTGCCTTCGGGTTGCGGCTGAAGGGCATGAAAGGCGCCGAACTGGATGCCAAGGTGCAGTCCGGCATCACCTCCGTCGGTCTGGCAAAATTTGCCGACCGCAAGCCGGCCGAGCTTTCCGGCGGCCAGCAGCAGCGCGTGGCGCTTGCCCGCTCGATGGTGATGGAGCCGAAGGTTCTGCTGCTCGACGAGCCGCTGTCCAACCTCGATGCCCGGCTTCGGCTGGAAATGCGCACCGAACTGCAGCGCGTCCAGCGCGAAACCGGCGTGACGATGATCTTCGTCACCCACGACCAGGCGGAAGCCCTGTCGCTTGCCGACCGGATCGTCGTCATGAAGAACGGCGCGATCGAGCAGATCGGCACGCCTGAAGATATCTACAACCGGCCGACGTCCTCGTTCGTGGCGGATTTCGTCGGGTTCGAGAACATCTTTGCGCTGGAAGGCGGCGGGCTGAAGACGGACAACGGCAGCGTTCCGCTCTCGGTCGCACCCGGCCTGGAGGCGCCTAAGGCTGCGGGTCTCGCCTGGCGTCCGCGCATGGTGACGCTTGGAACCGGTCCGTTTCGCGGAACCGTGCGCGGCACATCGTTTGCCGGCCATTCCCGCGAATATTTGCTGGACAGCGCGCTCGGTCCGATCAAGGCTGAGGTGGATGCTTCCGAACCGGTGCATGTGTCCGGCTCGGACCTGTCCTTCGACCTGCCGGTACACAAGGCCGCGCAACTTTCGCGCATTGCCTGAGGAGATATAGCCATGGGCATCTGGATCGACACCGATATGGGCTTCGACGACATCGCAGCGATCATGGTCGCAGCGCATGCCGGCCTCGGCGTGGACGGGGTTTCGCTTGTGTTCGGCAATGCACCGATTGAACGGGTGCGCGGCAATGCGGCCGGTGCCTGTGCGGCCTTCGTCTGGCCGTTCCCGGTTCACGCGGGCCGCGCCTTTCCAGTGATGGGCAGGCTTGAGACGGCGCAGGACGTGCTGGGCGATGAAGGCATGCCGAGCGCCGGTCTGCACCTGCCGGACATGCCCGACACATTTCACGACGATGCTTTCGAGGCGCTGTGCCGGTGGCTGGAAACGAGCGACGGCGACGCGCGCCGGATCCTGGCGCTGGGGCCGCTCACCAATATCGCAGCCGTTGCGCTGGCACGGCCGGATCTTGCCGCCAAGATCACCGATCTCACCTGGATGGGCGGAAGCCTGACGGCCGGCAATCACACCGCATCTGCCGAATTCAACGCCTGGGCGGATCCGGAAGCTGTGGCCATCGTGCTTGCGCATCAGATCCCGCTCAGGATGGTCGATCTCGATATCTGCCGCAAGGTTTTGTGCTTTCCAGACGATGTGGCGCCGATCCGGGCTGCCGGCGGACGCAATGCGACGCTGGTGGCCGATCTCCTGGCCGGCTTCGTCGAGATCGCCACCAGCCGCGGCCGGCCGGCGATGGCGCTTTACGATGCGGTTGCCGCTTTCGCCTTCGCCTATCCGGATCACGTCACCTGGCGCGAGGCGCGCATCGACATGGAAACCGCCGGTACCGTGACGCGTGGGCGGACCGTGGTGGAGACCCGGGCGGCCAAGGTTAGCGGTTTCAACGGATCCTATGCGGCCGAGATAGACGTCGAAAAGGCGCGCGATACGATCCTTGAAACCCTCAAGGCGGAGGCAACGTGGTGATGAGCGGCGAGATGAAGACCATCGTGACTGACATCTACGGGTTTACCGATGCGGGCTTGCGCGACCGGGCCGTGATCGCTGCCCGCGGCGATGCGCCTTTCGATATCCTGATCACCGGCGGCACCCTCGTCGACATGGTGACGGGCGAACTCCGCGCGGCCGATATCGGCATTGTCGGGCCGCTGATCGCCAGCGTCCACGCGCCTGCTAGCCGCAGCGATGCCGACCGGGTGATCGATGCCGGCGGTGCCTTTGTGTCGCCGGGGCTGATCGATACCCATATGCATATCGAAAGCTCGATGGTGACGCCGGCCACCTACGCACAAACCGTGCTGCCGCGCGGCGTCACAACCGTCGTGTGGGATCCGCACGAATTCGGCAACGTCAACGGTGTCGATGGCGTGCGCTGGGCGGTCGAGGCAGTGAAGTGCCTGCCGCTGCGGTGCCTGGTTCTCGCGCCGTCCTGCGTACCGTCTGCACCGGGGCTCGAAATGGCGGGCGCCAGTTTCGAAGCTGATGCGATCGAGGAAATGCTTTACTGGCCGAAGATCGCCGGTCTGGCCGAAGTGATGAACATGCGCGGCGTGATCGATCGCGACCCGCGCATGAGCGAGATCGTCCAAGTGGCGCTGGCTGCGGAAAAGCTGGTCTGCGGCCATGCCCGCGGCCTTGCCGATGCGGATCTCAATGCCTTCATGGCATCCGGCATCACCTCCGACCACGAGCTTGTTTCGGGCGCAGACCTGATCGCCAAGCTGCGCGCCGGACTGACGGTGGAGCTGCGCGGCAGCCATGACCATCTTCTGCCGGAGTTCGTCGCAGCGCTTGGCGAACTCGGCCGTCTGCCGCAGACGCTGACGCTCTGCACCGACGACGTGTTTCCCGACGATCTCGTCGATGGCGGCGGGCTGGACGATGTGGTGCGCAGGCTGGTGCGCTACGGCATGAAGCCGGAATGGGCGCTTCAGGCGGCAACGCTGAATGCGGCCCAGCGCATCGGACGCGCCGATCTCGGCCTGATTGCCGCCGGGCGCCGTGCCGATATCGCTATCTTCGAGGATCTTACGGATTTCCGCGCCCGGCATGTGTTCGCCAGCGGTACGGAAGTTGGCTGCCGCGGAGCGATTTCGGTCGAGATCAAACCGACCGATCCGGCCCCGCTGACGGCTTCGGTCAAGCTCAAGCCTTTGCAGGCAGACGATTTCCGGGTTCGGTCGGAGGGCACGAAGGTGCGCCTTGCCACGATCGACCGGCCACGGTTTACCCGCTGGGGAAGCGCGGATGCCGATGTCGTCGATGGTTTCGTGGTGCCGCCTGAGGGTGCGACGCTGATTGCCGTGACCCACCGCCACGGTCGGGCGGACTGCCGCACCCGGGTCGGTTTCCTCACCGGCTGGGGCACATGGCGCGGCGCCTTTGCCACCACTCTTGCGCATGACAGCCATAACCTGACCGTATTCGGTGCCGATCCGATCGATATGGCCGCTGCCGCCAATGCCGTCATTTCTGCCGGCGGCGGCATGGCGGTGGCGATCAACGGCAAGGTGGAGGTGCTGCTGCCGCTGCCGCTTTCCGGCCTCGTCTCGGAAGCGCCGATGGAAGAGGTGGCCGACGGCTTTCGGGCCATCCGCGCCGCGATGGACGGCATCGTCGACTGGACGCCGCCCTATCTCGTGTTCAAGGCCTGCTTCGGCGCAACGCTTGCCTGCAATCCCGGGCCGCACCAGACCGACAGGGGCATTGCCGATGTCACGACTGGCAAGGTGCTGGAGTGCCCCGTTCTCGAAATTCTCGGATAAGGGGCGCTGATGCAGCCGCACGACTTCTGGCAGGAGCTCCACCCGGCGGGCACGTTTTCAAGCGAGCCACCGTTTTCCGGCTTCTTTCCCGTCAGTCTCGATGACGGGCGACAGCTGCGCCTGCCGATCCGCCCGCTTTCCGACGGCAAACACGCACTCGCCTCGCTGATCATCAACCAGGCGAGTTTCGAGGTGCAGGACGCGCTGGCCGCGGATCTCGCAAAGAAACTCGAACCCTACCGCCCTGAGGTAATTATCGGCCTGCCGACGCTTGGCCTGACGCTCGCCTCAGCCGTCGCCCGCGCGCTGGGCTTGCCGCGCTACGTTCCGCTCGGGACCTCGCGCAAGTTCTGGTACGATGAGGCGATGTCCGTGCCGCTGTCGTCGATCACCACACCCGACCAGGTGAAGCGCCTCTATGTCGATCCGCGCATGCTGCCGCTGATCACGGGAAAGCGCGTGGTGCTGGTAGACGACGTGATCTCCTCCGGCACCTCGATCGTCGCCGGTCTGACGCTGCTGGCGTCGCAGGGCATCGAGCCCGTCGCAATCGGGGCGGCAATGCTGCAATCGGTGCGCTGGCATGACAGGCTCGACGGGTTCGGGGCCGAGTGGCGGGAGAGGGTTGTAGGGGTGTTTGGGACGCCGATGCTGGTGACGGCGGGTGAGGGGTTGTGGGGTTTGTGACGTCAGTCCAAAAAGTGTTCTCTCACGCGAAGGACTTCGCGCGGCTGGGTTCCTGTGACGAGCAAAGTGATGAGGGAGCTTGTCACAGGAATCCAGTGCCATCGCGTCCGCAATGCGGGGAGCTCTTGATTGGCTATGATTTCGACAGGTGCATCAGAGCGCATTTCCACCTTGCGAAACACGGCCGGCGGGATAGGATCGCGATTACCCACCGCTTCTGACAATCACGATATCGGGAATGAAATCATGCAATTGGTGTTCGACGGCCATAACGATGTGCTTTTGCGGCTCTGGCGGAACATGAAGGCTGGTGGGGATCCGGTGGCGGAGTTTGCCGGGGGGACGGCGGGGGGGCATATTGATGCGCCGCGCGCGAAAAAGGGCGGTCTCGCAGGTGGGCTCTGCGCCATCTACATTCCCTCGGGCGATCTGGTTCTGTCGGATCCGGATGCGGACGGACATTATGCGACGCCGCTGGCAGCGCCGCTCGACTATGCGCCGTCGCTCGATATCGCACTGGAAATGGCGTCCATCGCACTGCGGCTCGACCGGGCCGGGGCTTGGCGGTTGTGCCGGTCCGTCAGCGAAATCCGCAAGGCGGTCGAGGACGGTGTGTTTGCCGCCGTGATGCATATGGAGGGCTGTGAGGCGATCGATGCGGATCTCGTCAATCTCGACGTGTTCCATGCGGCGGGCCTGCGGTCGCTCGGTCCCGTCTGGAGCCGCCACAACATTTTTGGCCATGGCGTGCCGTTCGCGTTTCCTATGACGACCGATACGGGACCGGGACTGACCGATGCCGGCTTCCGGCTGGTTCGCGAATGCAACCGGCTCGGGATCGCGATCGACCTTTCGCATATCACCGAAAAGGGGTTCTGGGATGTGGCGAAGACCAGCGACCAGCCGCTGATCGCCAGCCATTCCAACGCGCATGCGCTGACGCCGGTTGCCCGCAACCTGACGGACAGGCAGATGGACGCGATCAAGGACAGCGGCGGTCTGGCCGGGCTGAACTATGCGGTGACCATGCTGCGGCCCGACGGGCGCGACGATGCGGAGACCCCGCTTTCCGACATGGTGCGCCACATCAACTACATGGTGGAGCGAATGGGGATCGACTGCGTGGCGCTCGGATCGGACTTCGACGGCGCCACGATACCGCAGCAGATCAGCGATGCTGCAGGCAATCAAAATCTGGTTGCGGCCCTCAAAACTGAGGGATACGCTGACGAGGATCTCGCAAAGCTTTGCCGTGAAAACTGGTTGAGGGTTCTGGGCAAGGCTTGGCAGGAATAGGCTCGTAAGACGGGCTTCGAACGGGTTAGAAACAGGCTTCCGCAACGTACGGAACAGGGGAAATCACATGCTTCATCTTCGCTCCCACACTCTTCGAATGCTGTCGGCGACCGCCGCGCTGTCGCTGCTTTCGTTTGCCGCACCCTATGGTCTTTCCGGAGAGGCGATGGCCGCGACGCCGGCCGATACGCTGGTCGAGGGCTTTGCGATCGACGACATTATCAGCATCGATCCGGGCGAAGCCTTCGAGCTTTCGGCGGCTGAAGTGACCGCCAACAGCTATAGCAAGCTCGTGACGCTCGATCCGTCCGACACGTCGAAGGTGATCGGCGATCTCGCCGACAGCTGGACGGTGTCCGATGATGGCATGACCTATACGTTCAAGCTGAAGCCCAACCTGAAATTTGCGTCCGGCAACCCGATCACCGCAGAAGACGTCGCCTTCTCGTTCGAGCGCGCCGTGAAGCTCGACAAGTCGCCGGCGTTCCTTTTGACCCAGTTCGGCCTGAAGGCTGACAACGTCACCGAAAAGGCGAAGGCATCCGGCGCCGACACGTTTACCTTCGTGGTCGACAAGGCCTATGCGCCGAGCTTCGTGCTCAACGTGCTGACCGCAACAGTGACCGCGGTGGTCGACAAGAAGGTGGTGATGGAGCATGCGAAATCCGTCACCCCGACGGCCGAATACAAATTCGACACCGATTTCGGCAATGAGTGGATGAAGACCGGCTATGCGGGGTCCGGCCCGTTCAAGGTGGTCGCATGGCGCGCCAACGAAGCCGTCGTGATGGAAGCCAACCCCAATTATTACGGCGAGAAGCCGAAGCTGAAGCGGGTCATCTACCGCCACATGAAGGAAAGCTCAGGCCAGCGCCTGGCGCTTGAGAACGGCGATATCGACGTTGCGCGCAATCTCGAGCCGAACGACATGGATGCCGTGTCGAAGAAGGAGGGCATCTCGCTCACCTCAGCGCCGAAGGGCACCGTCTACTATTTCAGCCTTAACCAGAAGAACAAGAACCTCGCCAAGCCGGAAGTGGTCGAGGCGATGAAGTATCTCGTCGACTACGATGCGATCGGCGCAACGCTGATCAAGGGTATCGGCGAAATCCACCAGACCTTCCTGCCAAAGGGCCAGCTCGGCGCTCTCTCGGAAAACCCCTACAAGCTGGATGTGGCAAAGGCGAAGGAACTGCTGGCAAAGGCCGGTCTCGCCGACGGCTTTACGGTGACCATGGACGTGCGCAACACGCAGCCGGTGACCGGCATTGCCGAAAGCGTGCAGCAGACGCTGGCCCAGGCCAATATCAAGCTGGAAATCATTCCGGGCGACGGCAAGCAGACCCTGACCAAGTACCGCGCCCGCACGCATGACATCTATATCGGCCAGTGGGGTTCGGACTATTTCGATCCGAACTCGAATGCCGAGACGTTTACCGTCAACCCTGACAATGCCGATACGGGCACGACGAAGACGCTCGCATGGCGCAATGCCTGGGACGTGCCGAAGGAACTGTCTGACGCCAGCAAGGGTGCGCTTCTCGAAAAGGATGCCGCCAAGCGTGCGGCCACCTACGAGGACCTGCAGAAGAAGGTTCTGGCCACCAGCCCGTTCGTGATCGTCTTTCAGCAGACGGAAGTGGCCGGCTATTCATCCAAGGTGAAGAATTACAAGCTCGGCCCGAGCTTCGACACCAACTTCGTTGCTCCGGTCTCGAAGGAATAGCCGATAGGGGACGATTTCCTTGACGCTTCCCGATGTAACGACTGTGACACGGCGCAACAGGCGCCGTGCTCCCTCCATTGTCAAAGGTACGCTGCGGTTTCTGATCACCGCGGCGACCACTTTCCTTGGCCTGTTGGCCGTCACGTTCTTCATCGGCCGCGTGGTGCCGATCGATCCGGCACTGGCGATCGTTGGTGACCGTGCGCCGGCGCATGTGGTGGAACGAGTGCGCGAGCAGCTGGGCCTCAACCTGCCGCTCTACCATCAGTTCTGGATCTACATAAAACAGGCGCTGACCGGTGATTTCGGCACCTCGGTGCTGACAACGAACCCTGTGATGACCGATATCGCCCGGGTGTTTCCGGCAACGATCGAGCTTGCCACGATCGGCACGCTGATCGGTGCCGTCATCGGCGTGCCGCTCGGCGTGCTGGCGGCCGTCAAGCGGGGCTCGATCGCCGACCAGATCGTGCGTATCATCGGCCTGATCGGCTATTCGGTGCCAATCTTCTGGCTGGGACTGCTGTCGCTCGTGGTGTTCTATGCGAAGCTCCGGTGGGTCGCCTATCCCGGCCGCATCGACATCGCCTACGAATACACGTTCACGTCCGTGACCGGCTTCTTTCTGGTCGATGCCATCTGGCAGCGGGAGTGGGAGGTGGTCTGGGACCTGTTCCGTCACATCATCCTGCCCGGATGCCTGCTCGGCTATTTCTCGCTCGCCTATATCAGCCGCATGACGCGCTCGTTCATGCTGACTGAGCTTTCGCAGGAATATGTGGTCGCGGCGCGGGCCAAGGGCCTTTCGGAAACGCGGATCATCTGGTTCCACGCGCTGCGTAACGCGGCCGTGCCGTTGATCACCGTCATCGCGCTCTCCTATGCGGGACTGCTGGAAGGCTCGGTTCTGACCGAAACCATCTTCTCCTGGCCGGGGCTTGGCCTCTACATCACCAACTCGCTGCAAAATGCCGACATGAACGCGGTGCTCGGGGGCACACTTGTGATCGGCATGGTGTTTGTCGCCATCAACCTGTTTTCCGATCTTCTCTATCGGACGCTCGACCCGAGGACGCGCCGATGAGTGTCGTTGAACCGTTGAAACCCTATAGCCGGGCGTGGCTTCTGTCCGACCGGCCGACCTCCCGCCATCAGGCCCGCGTCGGCCGCGCCTATGTGGTCTGGCGGCAGTTTTCCGAAAACCGGCTGGCACTGCTTGGCCTGTTCATCATTCTAGGCCTGATTTTCATCGCCATCTTCGCCAACGTTCTTGCGCCGCATAACCCGGTGCAGGGCGACCTGCGCAATTCGCGGCTGCTGCCGCCGGGTTCGGCCGGCTTCCTGCTCGGCACCGACGACCAGGGCCGCGATATCCTTTCGCGGCTGCTCTACGGATCGCGGCTGACGCTGTTCGTGGTGGTGCTGGTCGCGGTCATCGCCGCGCCGGTCGGGCTGATCGTCGGCACCGTCTCCGGTTACGCCGGCGGCTGGGTGGATGCGGTCCTGATGCGGATCACCGACATCTTTCTCGCCTTTCCGAAGCTCGTGCTGGCTCTGGCGCTGGTCGCAGCACTCGGGCCCGGCATTGAGAACGCGGTGCTTGCCATCGCGGTTACGTCCTGGCCGCCCTATGCGCGTATCGCCCGCGCCGAAACGATGACATTCCGCAATTCGGAATTTATTTCGGCGGTGAAGCTGATGGGTGCCTCGCCGTTTCGCATTGTGCTGCGCCACGTCATGCCGCTCTGCATGTCGTCGCTGATCGTGCGTGTCACGCTCGATATGGCGGGCATCATCCTGACCGCCGCCGGCCTCGGCTTTCTGGGTCTCGGTGCACAGCCGCCGCTGCCGGAATGGGGCGCGATGATCGCATCCGGTCGCCGTTTCATTCTCGACCAGTGGTGGGTAGCCGCCATGCCCGGTATCGCCATCCTGATCGTCAGCCTCGGCTTCAACCTTCTCGGCGACGGATTGCGCGATGCGCTGGATCCGAAGGAGGCCGGACAATGACGGAGAAAGGCCAATGATGATGGGCAATCCTTCCGTCAACATGACTGCTACCACCGAAGCGCCGCTGCTTGCGGTCGACGACCTGCGCGTGACGTTTCCGACCCGCACCGGCGAGGTAACCGCTGTGCGAGGCGTTTCGTTCACGCTCGGCAAGGAACGTCTCGGCATCGTCGGCGAATCCGGTTCCGGCAAGTCGCAGACCGGTCGCGCCATCATGGGGCTGACGGCGGGGCATGCGAAGATCACCGCGAACAAGCTGGAATTTCGAGGTCGCGATCTTCTGTCGATGCCGAAGTCCGAGCGTCGGCATATTCGCGGCAAGCAGATCGCGATGATCCTGCAGGACCCAAAATATTCGCTCAATCCGGTCATGACCATCGGCCGGCAGATCGTCGAGACGCTGAAGACCCATGAGAAGGTCTCGGGAGCGCAGGCGAAGGAGCGGGTGATCACGATGCTGGAATCGGTGCAGATCCGCGATCCGGGCCGTGTCTACGATCTCTATCCGCACGAGGTTTCCGGCGGCATGGGGCAGCGGGTGATGATCGCGATGATGCTGATCTGCGGGCCGGAGCTTCTGATCGCTGACGAACCGACGTCCGCGCTCGACGTGACCGTGCAGCTCGACGTTCTCGACATTCTCGACAAGCTGGTGTCCGAGCGCGGCATGGGGCTGATCTTCGTGTCTCACGATCTGCGTCTGGTCTCCTCCTTCTGCGACCGGGTGCTGGTGATGTATGCCGGACGGGTGGTGGAGGAACTGGCGTCGGCCGATCTTTCCAAGGCGAGCCATCCCTACACACTGGGTCTTTTGAATTGCCTGCCGACGATAGGCTCGAACCGGCATCCGCTGCCGGTGCTCGACCGCAAGCCGGAGTGGTCGCTATGAGTGCCATCATCTCCATCCGAGACATGCTCGTCACCTATGACGACTTTGCCGCACTCGATCATGTCAGCATGGATGTGGAAGAGGGCGAAAGTTTCGGGATCGTCGGTGAATCGGGCTCGGGGAAATCGACGCTGTTGCGCGCCGTTTCCGGGCTGGCAGCATTTGACGCCGGCACGCTGATGGTCGCGGGAAAATCCTATTCGGGGCAAAGCCGGACCAAGGAATTCTACCGCACCGTCCAGATGGTGTTCCAGGATCCTTACGGATCGCTGCATCCCCGACAGACGGTGGACCGGCTGCTGTTGGAGCCTCTGGCGATCCATGGCTTTACCGATGTTGATGTGCGGATTGCCCGCGCGCTGGATGAGGTCGGGCTGGGGGCTGGTTTCCGGTTCCGCTATTCGCACCAGCTTTCTGGCGGACAGCGGCAGCGGATTGCGATTGCCCGGGCACTCATCCTCGAACCGAAGATCCTGCTGCTGGATGAGCCGACCTCGGCGCTCGATGCGTCGATCCAGGCGGAAATCCTCAATTTGCTGGAGCAGGCAAAGCGCGACCGCGGATTGACCTTTGTGATGGTCAGCCATGATCTCGGAGTCATCAGCCATATGTGCGGCCGTCTTGCGGTGATGAAGAGCGGCAAGGTGGTGGAAACCGTGCCGGCGCAGGCGCTGGAAAACCGCGAGTTCTCGGCGGATTACACCCGACAGCTGCTGGTGGCGAGCGAAGGCTTCAGCCGCGGCTAATCCTTGTGGCGGGCGGCAGAATGCTATTGTGCACCTGCGAAATGCCCGTAAGATCGCGGTTAAGAGATCAATAAGCAGGGGAACAATGCCATGAAGACGGTTGCTGGTTGGGGTGTGTTTTCGCGCCGGAGCGTGATTGCGGCGTCTGTTGCGCTTGGCCTTGCCGCCTCGATGGGAAGCGGGGCGTTTGCCGCGGCAAAGACGTCGGTCACGATCGGCATGACGATCGAACCCATCGGTCTCGATCCGACGATTGCCGCCCCTGTGGCGATCGGCCAGGTGAGCTGGCAGAATATCTTTGAGGGCCTGACGACGGTCGACAGCGCCGGCAAGGTGCAGCCGCAGCTTGCGGAAAGCTGGGAGATCTCCCCGGACGGAAAGACCTATACGTTCAAGCTGCGCCAAGGCGTGACCTTCCACAATGGCGTCGCCTTCGACTCGTCCGTTGCGAAATTCACGATCGACCGGGCTCGCGGCGCCGACAGCGTCAATCCGCAGAAGCGCTATTTCGCCTCGATCGAGACAGTGGAGACGCCCGATGCCGCAACGCTGGTGCTGAAGCTGAAGCAGCCGGCGGGCAGCCTGCTCTACTGGCTCGGCTGGCCGGCATCTGTCATGGTCGAGCCGAAATCCGCTGCCGACAACAAGACCACGCCGGTCGGCACCGGTCCGTTCAAGTTCGTGTCCTGGCAGAAGGGCTCGAAGGTCGATCTGGCGAAGAACACTGACTACTGGAACAAGTCCGTTTCGGTGAAGCTCGAGACAGCGGTTTTCCGGTTCATCGCCGATCCGCAGGCGCAGGCAGCGGCCCTGAAGGCCGGCGATGTCGACGCGTTTCCGGAGTTCGGCGCGCCGGAACTGGTCTCCTCCTTCGAGGGCGACACGAAGCTCACGACCGTGATCGGCAATACCGAGCTCAAGGTCGTGGCTGGCATGAACAATTCGCGCAAGCCATTCGACGACAAGAAGGTTCGCCAAGCGCTGATGATGGCGGTGGATCGTGCGACCGTTGTCGAAGGTGCATGGTCGGGTTACGGCACGCCGATCGGCAGCCACTACACGCCGAACGACCGCGGCTTCAAGGACTTAACCGGCGTCTACCCCTACGACGCCGAAAAGGCGAAGGCGCTTTTGAGCGAGGCCGGATATCCGAACGGCTTCTCCTTCACCATGAAGGCGCCGCAGATGGCTTATGCGCAGCGCTCGTCGCAGATCCTGCAGGCGATGTTTGCCGAAATCGGCGTCACGATGAATATCGAAACGACCGAGTTTCCCGCAAAATGGGTATCGGACGTGCTGAAAGCCGGCGACTACGACATGACCATCGTTGCCCATGCGGAGCCGATGGACATCGATATCTACGCCCGCGACCCCTATTACTTCCACTACAAGAACCCCGCCTTCAACGAGATCCTCGCCAAGGTCGAGGCGACCGCCGATCCTGCGGAACAGGACAAGCTCTACGGCGAGGCGCAGACGATCCTCGCAGAGGACGTGCCGGCACTGTTCCTGTTCGTAATGCCGAAGCTCGGCATATGGGACGCGAAGCTGAAGGGGCTGTGGGAGAACGAGCCGATCCCATCGAACGTGCTGACCGAGGTGTTCTGGGAAGAATGACGATGCGTCTCGCCGTGATCTGCGCCGGTGACGTTCCCGACAACGCGAGAGGCGTTAAGCTTTGCGATGAGGTGGCCTTGGGAAAGATGGGGCTTAAGCGCGGATGACTGAAATCCCCCTCTGGCCTGCCGGCCATCTCCCCCCCCCCACAAGGGGGGAGAAGGTATGCGGCACCCGATTGCCTCGATCGTGGCCCGGCGGTTCGGCTGGGTTAAGCCCTCCCCCTTGTGGGGAGGGTGGGGAGGGGCGACTGGCGTAGGCATGGTGGATCTTGGAGGGTGTGCCCCATGATCTCCATCCTTATCCGGCGCATCCTGTCGCTCGTCGTCACGCTTCTCGTCGTGTCGTTGCTGATCTTCGTCGTCATGGGTCTCTTGCCGGGGGATCCGGCGGCGATTGTGCTCGGGACGTCGGCAAGCCCGGAAACGCTGGCGGCGCTTCGAACCCAGATGGGGCTCGATCAGCCGCTGCCAGTGCGTTATCTCGCCTGGCTCTGGGGTGTTCTTCAGGGCGATCTCGGGCAGTCCTATACCTATGGCGTACCGGTCGCGGGGCTGATTGCGGAGCGGTTGACGGTGACGCTGCCGCTGGCGTTGATGGCGGTTCTGCTCTCCGTCGGGATCGCGGTTCCGCTCGGCGTGCAGGCGGCGAAAAAGCATAACGGCATGTTCGACGCCATTGTCGGCGCGGTGTCCTATGTCAGTATCGCCGTGCCGGCCTTCTGGGTGGGGTTGCTGTCGATCATCCTGTTTTCGACGCTGCTCGGCTGGATGCCGGCGGGTGGATTTCCGGGCTGGGACGCGGGACTGCTGGCCGGGCTGCAGGCGCTGCTGCTGCCGGCGATCGCGCTGGCACTGCCGCAGGCGGGCGTGTTGACGCGGGTTGCGCGGGCCGCGGTGCTTGACGTGATGAACGAGGAGTACGTGCGCACCGCCCGCGCCAAGGGACTGGGCGAGGGGGCAGCCCTCTGGCGCCATGCGGTGCCGAATGCGCTTGTGCCCGTGGTGACGATGATCGGCATGCAGTTCACCTTTCTGATCGCCGGTGCAGTTCTGGTCGAGAATGTCTTCAACCTGCCGGGTCTCGGTCGGCTCGCCTACCAGTCGCTGGCGCAGCGCGATATCGTTGTGATGCAGGACGTCGTCCTGTTTTTCTCGGCCCTTGTCATCGTCGTCAACTTCCTCGTCGACCTCCTTTACCTGGTGATCGATCCTCGGCTGAGGGTGGGGGTGAAATGAGGCATCTGCTGCGCCGTCCCGTTCTTCTTGCCGGACTTGTCGTTACGTTGCTCCTGATTCTGGTGGCGCTTCTGTCGCTGGTCTGGACGCCCTATCCGCCGTCGAAGATGAACATCGTCAACAAGCTGAAGCCGCCGTTCGAGTTCGGCCTGCTCGGGACCGACCAGTTCGGACGCGATGTGGCTTCCGCGCTGATGGTCGGCGCCTGGAATTCGCTGTCGACGGCGCTGCTTGCGGTGGCGATCGGCGCCACGATCGGCACGGCGGTCGGCACCGTGGTGGCAATGCGGCGCGGTTGGGTCGAACAGATCGTGATGCGCGGCTGCGACATCATCTTCGCGGTTCCGCCGATCCTGTCGGCGATGATGCTCGGCGCCTTTATCGGATCCGGCCGGTTTACAGTGGTCATTGCCATTGCCACGTTCATGGTGCCGGTGTTTGCGCGGCTGACGCTTGCCGCGGCGCGCCAGATCTGGACGCGCGACTATGTAGCAGCGGCTGTCGGCATGGGGCGTTCGAAGCTGAAGATCACGTTCGTTCACATTCTTCCCAATATTTCGAACCAGATCATCGTGCAGGTGACGATCCAGCTCGGTCTCGCGATCCTGACCGAGGCGGGGCTTTCCTATCTCGGGCTCGGCATGCCGCCGCCGAACCCGACCTGGGGGCGGATGCTTGCGGATTCGCAGACGTTCCTTGGACAGGCGCCTTGGCTCGCCTTGATGCCGGGTCTGGCGATCGCGATCGCGGTGCTGGGCCTCAACATGCTCGGCGATGGTCTGCGCGACCTTCTCGATCCGCGCTCGACACCCTGATTTTAAACGACGACCTGAGTGAAAGACTTTTCATGAACGCCCTTTTGAAACTGACGATCCGGGACATTCTTTCTCTTTATGCGCAGAAGAAGCTTTCGCCGCTGGAATACTGGGAGGTGGTCGAGGCACGGGTTGCGGCGTTCGAACACCAAGTTCAGGCGCTCTACCTCTACGATCCGGAAAGCGCACGGCAACAGGCGAAAGCGTCCACCGAGCGCTGGGCGAAGGGCGAGACGCTTGGGATGCTCGACGGCATTCCGGTGACGATCAAGGAACTGATCGCCACGAAAGGGCATCCGGTGCCGCTCGGGTCCGCCGCGACGGAGCTGACGGCGGCGGCCAGCGATGCGCCCGCCGCTGCACGGCTGCGCGAGGACGGCGCGGTGATCTTCGCAAAGACCACTTGTCCCGATTACGGCATGCTGTCGTCAGGTCTTTCCAGCTTTCACCCTTTGAGCCGCAATCCCTGGGACCTGACGCAGAACCCCGGCGGATCCAGCGCCGGCGCCGCGTCTGCTGCGGCTTCGAGCTTCGGACCCCTGCATATCGGCACCGATATCGGCGGTTCGATCCGGCTGCCGGCCGGCTGGACGGGGCTTTTCGGCTTCAAGCCCAGCCAGGGCCGCATTCCGGTCGATCCGTTCTTTGTCGGGCGCTGTGCCGGGCCGATGACGCGGACGGTGGAAGACAGTGCGATCGCCATGGCGACCCTGTCGCGCCCCGACTGGCGCGACGCGACATCGCTGCCGCCCAACGCCTTCGACTGGGTGGATCTCGACATCGACGTCAAGGGGATGAAGATCGGGCTTATGCTGGATGCGGGCATCGGGATCTCTCTCGACGACGAGGTCCGCGCGGCGGTGACGGCTGCGGCAAAGCGGTTCGAGGCGGCGGGGGCCGAGATCGTGGAGGTTGCGCCCGTCATGACGCGGACGATGCTGGACGGGCTCGACAGTTTCTGGCGGGCGCGGTTCTGGGGCGATATCGAGGCGATGCCGGACGAGCGCAAGGCGCAGATCCTGCCCTACATCTTCGAATGGGCAAAGGGCGGGGCTTCGGTTTCCGGCGTCGAGGCGGTGCGCGGTTTCAACCAGACGATCGAGATGCGCAAGGCCTGTGCGAGACTCTTCTCCGGCGTCGATGCGGTTTTGTCGCCGACCAACCCAATCGTCTCCTATCCGGCCGACTGGGCATCGCCGACCAACGATCCCTTGAAACCGTTCGAGCATATCGGCTACACGGTGCCGTGGAACATGTCGGAGCAGCCGGCCGCCTCGATCAACTGCGGTTTCTCCCGCAGCGGAATGCCAATCGGGCTGCAGATCGTCGGGCCCCGGTTCGCAGACTTGCTCGTTCTGAAGCTGTCGCATGCATTTGAGCAGTGGACCGGCGGCGTGACCAACTGGCCAGACCCGAGACTTACGCCCTGATCTGCGCATCGAGTGACGGTCCGAGCGCAAAAATCGGCGATGGAACCTTCACGGTTTCGCCGCGTTTCATTTTGGCAGACGAATGCGTGCACTTTGCGTCTGGTGGAGTATGATGTGCGAGAGGCAACCTTTCGAACATGACCGGGCCTGATATCCCGATCTTCGCCAAGCCTCACAGTTTGCATGTCGTTTGAACCTTTCCGCAAAGCCCGCGCCTTCCGCGCGGCGCCAAGATCCGTAGAAACAGGAGATCTCCATGGCCGCAGCTACTTCCACGAATGCCGAAATTGCCCGCGCTTGCACCGCCGCCGGTGCTGCTACGACGTCTGACATCGAAGCGCAGCTGCAGCAGCTCCGCGAAGATATCTCGTCGCTTGCCAAGACCGTCGGCGCCGTCGGCAGCAGCACGGCGAGTGAAGTGAAGGGCAAGGCCCGTCGCGCCGCATCCGATGCGACCGATGCGTCCATGCAGATGGTTGAAGCTGCCCGCGAGCAGGCGATCTCGTTCGAGCGCGACCTGGAAGCGAAGATCCGCAAGGCACCGATCCAGTCGATCGCGATCGCAGCCGGCGTTGGCTTCGTCTTCGCTCTTCTGTCGCGTCGCTAAAGATGATGGGCCTTGGTCCCCTTATCGCTTCGTTTGCCGCGATGGATATCGCGGCATTTACGGAGCGGCTGAAGCGCAACATCATGCTGTATGGGCTCGCTGCACTTTTCGTGCTGACGGCCTATGTGCTGGGCGTTGCGGCACTTGCCGTTCATCTGTCGCAGTTCTGGGGCCTTCCCATAGCGCTTCTGGTGGTTGCAGGCGGCGCATTGCTGCTGGCCGTGATTTTCTACCTTTCGGTGACGCTCACCGCGAGAGCGGAAGTCAAGCGCAAGAAGCAGGCAGTGGCCGCCAATAGCGGCAAGACGCTGGCTTTGACGGCAGCACTCACAGCGGTTCCGCTTCTTCTGAAGTCGAAGCCCCTGATGTTTGCATCGATCGCGGGGGGCCTCGGCTTCCTCGCCCTGAGCGGTGGCAGGACGCGTCGCCGCTTTACAAATCCTGGAGAGTAACACCAGCCGTTACTCGTCTTTCGATCATCGAGCTGCCGGACAAATTCCGGCAGCTTTTTTTGTGTCTTGTCGGATTGTCATGAGGCTCTGGTCGACGCTCGCGCGGAGCGAAGGGATGCGTGCTATTCAGAATTCTGCAAACACGGGGAAGGGCAGTTGTCTGGCGCTACGCGAACCAAACAAAAACGCCGCCCGTGAAGGCGGCGTCTATGAGTTTACATGTACTTCGCTGAACGTTCAGCCGCCGAAGGCGCGGGACGTGATGGCTGCGTCACCGGCATCCGGGCCATAATCGACCTCGCCGGATACGCCAAGCAGTTCCTGTAGGCGTGTACGGGCGCGCGAGACACGGCTTTTGATCGTGCCGACAGCGCAGCCGCAGATCTCTGCGGCTTCCTCATAGGCAAACCCTGCGGCGCCGACGAGAACAATCGCTTCACGCTGATCGTCCGGAAGCTTGTCGAGCGCTGCACGAAAGTCCTGCAGATCGAGGCGACCATACTGTTCGGGGTGCACGGAAAAGCGTTCGGAAAACAGGCCGTCGCTGTCTTGCACTTCGCGGCCACGCTTGCGCATCTGGCTGTAGAATTCGTTGCGCAGGATCGTGAACAGCCAGGCCCGCATGTTGGTGCCGGCCGTAAAGCTCTTCTGGTTCGCCCACGCCTTCATGATCGTGTCCTGGACAAGGTCATCGGCCTTGTCGTGACGACCGGTCAGCGAGACGGCAAAAGCGCGTAGGTTCGGCAGCGACGCCAAAAGGTCGCGCTTAAAGATGCGATCGTCGTTGTCTTCTTCCTTGCTCATTTCGCATCCACCGACTTGGCGTTGCGCTCGGCATGGTCGAGCCGTTCGAGCAGATCGAGGAAGCGATCGGGGATACCCTCCTCCTGGACTGCGTCATAAAATTCACGCAGTTTGCGAGAGATCGAGGCGTTGGGAGACACTGACCCAGGCCTTGCTTCTTGAGATTGGCTTGTTGTCATGTCATCTTTTTTTGTGTTGTCGTCACTCATCACTCAAATGGCCTGTTCGATATCGTCACCTCACAATTCGCGGATCGAAAAAAAGTTCCACCCTTGCGGAACTTTTTTTAAGTACCCACGTTATTAGTCCGTCAATTGCCCTCATTGGGTCCCGGGGAGTATTTTTTTATGTCACTGACCTCACGCGTTGCGTCTCATCTTCCATATCTGCGCCGCTATGCGCGGGCCGTTACCGGATCGCAGACATCGGGAGACGCCTATGTCGCGGCGGTCCTCGAGGCCCTGATCGCGGACGTCTCCATCTTTCCGGAGTCGTCTAAGGATCGTGTATCGCTTTACAAACTGTTCGTCGCAATTTTTGGTTCCACTTCAATCGAGATCCGGCCGATCGACTCGCCGTTTGCTTGGGAACAGCGCGCAGCGGCTAACCTTTCGAACCTTCCGTCGCAGTCCCGTCATGCCTTCCTTCTGATTTCGGTCGAAGGCTTCACGATTGAGGAAGCGGCTGAGGTTCTCGATATCAGCGTTGGTGAAGTGAACAAGCTTCTCGACGAAGCCTCGCGCGAAATCTCCCGCCAGGTCGCGACCGATATCATGATCATCGAAGACGAGCCGCTGATCGCGCTCGACATCGAGCAGATGGTACAGGACCTTGGTCACCGCGTCACGGGTATCGCCCGTACCCACAAGGAAGCGGTATCGCTGTTCCAGACATCGCAGCCGAAGATGGTTCTCGCCGATATCCAGCTGGCGGACGGAAGCTCCGGCATCGACGCGGTCAACGAGATCCTGAAGTCCTCCAATGTCCCTGTGATCTTCATCACGGCATTCCCGGAGCGTCTGCTGACCGGCGAGCGGCCTGAGCCTGCTTTCCTCGTCACCAAGCCTTTCAATCCGGATATGGTGAAGGCTCTGATCAGCCAGGCCTTGTTCTTCAATGACGCGGTTAAGGCTGCTGCCTGATCTATCTGCCATCGATCGATTTTAGGCAGGAACAAACCCCAAAGAGAGGCGTTCTGGGATATCGGAACGCCCCGCTTGCTTTCCCGTTATGATGCCGAGCGATGTCTTCCCTTGATTTAAAGCGTCCGTGGGATACTTACCTGCGGATATTGAAAAAGAGATTTGGCCTGGTTGGTACGTCTCGTTAGAGCTAAGGATTACCAAAGGGTTGGGTTGTTTCAACAAGACCGACACTTTATAAGATTTTGAACTTGAATGAGTTGCGGAAGTCTATATTCAGACTTCCGTTCGCCTGGAAGTCGCAACGGAGTTTACCAAGTGACGCATCCGCTGACATGGCAGCAAGCTGGTCAGAGTGATGACAAGTTGCGTGAGTTTTTCATGCCAGCGCTGATTGATCTCGGCGCATGCATCATTATCCAGGACACCCAGCAGAATTACCTTCTCGTTGCCAACCTGCCTCAGGTCTGGTCGCTTCAAGGCGTGGATGCGCCAAGCGATGCGAGCCTGTTCGGCGACGACGTGGCCGCGAAACTCCACACGCTGAAATCGGAAATGACCGAGCTTGGCCGCAAAGGCCATATCGAGGTCACGGCGGGTTCGGACCAGGTCTTCGAATTCCGCGTCCAGGCCGTCGGCGTCGAAGGCGGGAACCTGCATCTGGTCACCACGATCAATGACCGGTCGGAAGAGCGGCATCGTGAGCGGTTGCTCCGGGCCTTGCTACGCGAAGTCAGTCACCGCTCCAAGAACCTGCTTGCGATCATCCAGAGCATCGCGCTGCAGACGGCGCGCTATTCAGGGTCGCTCGATCTTTTCCTGCACAAGTTCCGTGGGCGGCTCTATTCGCTGTCGCAGAGTCAGGACCTTATCACCGATTCGAGTTGGCGCGGCGCCTATCTTTTCGATCTGGTTCAGCAACAGACCGAAAAGTATCTTCCTGATAACAAGCATCTCGTCCGCATGGGCGGTGACAACGTGCTGCTGACGCCCAATGCATCGCTGCATGTGGGGCTGGCACTGCACGAACTGGTGGTCAACGCCGTCAGTCACGGCTCCGTCATGCGCAGCCGCCTGCCGATCGAAGTGGCGGCCAACCGGGTGCACGTGGATGGGCATGACGTTCTTGAGATCGTTTGGGACGAGGCGTTGATTGAAAACGACAGCGTCGACGTCAGCGAGGACGGGATGCGATCGCATTTCGGCAGCACCGTTCTCGAACGGGTGGTACCTGCGTCCGTCAACGGGAAGGCACGATATGTGATCTCCAACGATCGCATTCAGTACCGCCTGAGCTTTCCGCTCGAAGGCGCCAGCGACTGAAGGTCGGGCCAACCAATTCCCCACATGATGCGAAGGCCCGATGATCGAAGCATCGGGCTGTTCGCGAATGTCGAGCCACGGGGATAGCCCCATGCGAGGCTCGTTGCTTGGCGCCATGTTTTCACGTCACAAGGGAACAAGTCGTGCCGGCGATAGCGGCTGCCCAAAACGGAGCTGGCTCGGTTCCACTAGGGAGCCGAGCCAGTTCTTCTCTTCGAGGGGGATTGAAGAGTATGTCCGAAGGCTCTTTGTAGGGCGGGGGACGGGGGGTCGCCTTCAGACATCAGTAGAACGGGCGTCTGGGAATTAGGTTCCGGCATATTTTCAAAAAATCGAAGAAAAAATGAGAGCGGACGACGCAACGGAAAACGGCGGCTTTCGCCGCCGTTCCGGGTCGTATCTGGAGCGCTGAAATCAGCGCTTCAGGGTTCTCGGATCGAGCGCATCGCGGATTGCATCGCCCATGTAGTTGACGCTCAGAACCGTTGCAGAAATCGCAAGGCCTGGCCATAGCACGCGTGATGGCGTCAGCTGCAGGAAGTTGGCGCCGTCAAACAGCAATCGTCCCCATGTCGGAAAATCCGACGGGAAGCCGAGGCCGAGGAAGGACAGCGACGATTCCGTGATGATGGCCGAGGCAATGCCTAGCGTCGCAGACACCATGATCGAGGACAGGACGTTCGGCAGGATATGCCGAAGCACGATCCGGTATTCCCGCATGCCGCTCGATTTCGCCGCCAGGATGAATTCCTGGCTTTTGACCGCAAGCACATCGCCACGCACGATACGTGCCGTGTGCATCCAGCTCGTGACGCCGATGACGACCACGATCAGGATGAAGATGCCGGTCTCCGGTCCGAAGGCTGCGCGCAGCGTATCGCGGAACAGAAGCAGGATCACGAGCAGAAGCGGCAGAAGCGGCAGGGCCAGGAACAGGTCCGTCAACCGCATCAACGGCCCATCCAGCCTGCGGAAGTAGCCCGAGAGGACCCCCACCAGCGTGCCGAGGAAGAGCGCGAGAAGCATGGCGGTGATGCCGACCGCAAGCGAGATGCGGCCGCCGGCCAGAACCTGGGCAAGCATGTCCTTGCCGAGGTTATCGGTGCCGAACGGATGCGCCAGCGACGGCCACTGGTTCTTCTCGCGGATGTTCAGCTGGTTGGGCGCGACCCTGTGGATATAGGGGCCGACATAGACAGCCAGAACGATGAAGGTGAAGACGATGAGGCCGGCGACGCCGCCCTTGTGCGCCCGGAACTGCCGCCACATGTCGGCCATTGCGGAGCGTGTTGGGGATGACGCCCTGGCGGGTGCGGGGTTTGCGATTGTCGCGTCAGTCATACCGGATCCTCGGGTCAAGAATGCCGTAGAGAACGTCGGCGATCAGGTTGAAGAGTACGATCAGCACCGCGAAGATGAAGGTCAGTGTCTGAACGAGAGGAATATCGGCGCCCTGGACGGCGACGATCAGCAACTGCCCCAGCCCGTTCACGCGGAAGATCTGTTCGGTGATGATGGCGCCGGAGAAGATGGTGGGTACGCCGAGCGCAATCACCGTCACGACCGGGATCAGGCTGTTGCGCAGAACGTGGACGAGCAGCACGACGTTTTCCTTGACGCCCTTGGCGCGGGCGGTGCGGACATAATCCTGATGCAGGTTGTCGAGCATGGATGCGCGCACGAACCGGGTGATCTGCGACGCATTGTAGAGCGCCAGAACCGCCACCGGCATTGCCATCTGCTTTGCCTGCGCGACGAAGGTGGCAAAGCTCGTGACCTGCAGATTGGTGTCGTAGACCGATGGGAACCACTGGAGGTAGGACGAGAAGATGACGATCAGAAGCACGCCGGTGAAGAAGGTGGGTACCGAATAGCCAACCATCGACACGAACGTGCCGACCTGGTCGAAGATCGAATACTGCTTGTAGGCGGAGATGACGCCGATCGGAACGGCGATCAGAATGCCGAACAGATAGGCGAGGCCAACGACCCAGAGCGTCTGCGGCAGGCGCTGCACAATGAGGTCGACGACAGGGCTCCGGGTTGCCCAGGACAGGACACGCATGCGCTGACCATCGCCGAACTGCCAGCCTGTCAGACGTTCGAGAATATTCAGCGGCTCGTTGATGAAGAACTGCTGCAGCCAGTAGAGATAGCGCAGGAGGAAGGGCTGATCCATGCCGAGCGAGGCACGGATCTGTGCGCGGACTTCCGGCGGGATCGTCAGGGGCAGGTCGCCAGTCGGATCGTTTGGTGCCAGATCGAGCAGCGCGAAGATGACGAAGCTGATGATCAGCAGGGTCGGTATTGCGAAGAACAATCGTCGCAACGTGTATGTGAACATGTACGAATTTCTCCAGACGACGCCGGATCATGCCGCAGAATGCGGTGATAGGGCGCGAAGTCCTGATGTGCCGCATCAGATTTTCCCGGGCCGATGAGCCCCGGGAAGATCATGCCATACGAAGAGTGAGACAGAGCGCCGGCAACCGCTGAGGGCTGCCGGCTGTCTCCTTACTTCTTGCGCGACCAGTCTGCGATGTTCCAGACCTGGCTGTCCCAGGAGTTCATCTTGATGCCGTCGAGCGTGAGCGCGAAGGACGACTGGTCACCGCGGTGGACGAGCGCGATATGTGCGCCTTCCTCGGTCAGCATGTCGTTGAGCTGCTTGGCGATTGCTGCGCGCTTGTCGAGATCGGCGGTTCTGGACAGTTCGCTGACCAGCTTGTCGTAGTCAGGGTTGCAGTAGCGCGGGATGTTCTGCCCCTGCCAGCCGTTTGCCGGGCCGGGGATCTTGTCGCACAGCCATTCCGCCATGTACTTTTCAGGATCGGTGCCATCGAAGTTGTTGGTGTACATTTCAACGTCGGCATAGAACTTCTGGAACGTGTCCGGGCTTGCCGGGTCGCCACCGAAGAAGACGGAGGCAGACGCGTTGCGGAGTTCCGCATCAACGCCGATTTCCGCCCACATCGCCTTTACCAGTTCCTGGGTCGCCTGGCGAACCGAGTTGGTCGAGGTGGAGTAGAGGTAGGAAAGGCGTACGCCATCCTTGGCGCGGATGCCGTCAGCACCCTTCTTCCAGCCGGCATCTTCGAGCAGCTTGTTGGCGCCCTCGATATCCTGCTTCAGGCACCAGCTGTCGTTCTTGGTGGAGGCGACGACTTCCGGAGCGGGCAGGATGTTGCAGGTGGCCCTGCCGGACTGGCCGTAGCCGGCCTCGACGATGATGTCGCGGTCGATGGCAAGCGACAGTGCACGGCGAACGGCCGGATCCTTGAGCGACGGATGCGGGCCGGCTTCCTTGGTGGAGCGCTTGGCGCCCAGCGAAGGATCTGCATTGAAGTGGTTGAGGTTGATACGCTCGACTTGGGTGCCGAACGAGATTTCAAGACGGCCCTTGCCGGCAGCGAGCATGGTCTGCAGCACTTCAGGCTCGACCTGGGCATTCCAGGCGTAATCGTATTCGCCGGTTTCAAGCACGGCGCGGGCAGCAGAGGCAGCGTCGCCACCGCCCTTCAGCGTGATCGAGGCGAAGGCTGGCTTTGCCGGATCGCGATAGTTCGGGTTGGCCTTGAAGGTGATGACGTCGTTCGGCTTGAAATCGGCCACCATGAAGGCGCCGGTGCCGATCGGTCCGAAGTTGGCGGCCGTGCAGCCGGGAGCCTTGGCGCCGACGCAATCCTTGAACTGCTTGGCCTGAATGACCGGCGACTGGGCGCCCACAAAAGCCGAGTAGGGGTAGGGCTTGGGCTCGGTAAAGGTGATCTTGACGGTGTTCGGGTCGATCGCCTCGACGTTCTTGACGCCTTCGTACTGAGCCGCCTGGGCGCAGCCGCCATCCGGCGCCGTGCAGTATTTCCAGGTGAAGATCACGTCTTCAGCGGTAAACGCCGTTCCGTCGGACCATTTGACGCCCGGCTTGATCTTCCAGGTCATGCTGAGAAGGTCTTTTGCCACGCCGCCGTTTTCGACGGTCGGGATCTCGGTCACGAGCCACGGAACCAGTTCACCCTTCTCGTCGTAGCGGGCAAGGGGCTCAATCACGATCGAGGACGCATAGACTTCCTTCGTGCCGGCGGAAAGATACGGATTCAGTGTGGAAACCGCCTGCCAGAACAGGGCCTTCAGGTCTCCGTCAGTGCCGCGCTCGGCGTGGGCTGCGGTGCCACCCAGGGCGAGCACGGCCACCGTGCCGACCAATAGGTGCTTCAACTTCTTCATGCTGCTATTCCCCTTGATGTTGATTTGTCTCGATTTTAGTGCCCGGATCGCCCGTTTGCCGGTGTCGATGCCGTCGAGCTGCATGGCGCCCTGTCTTCCCTGGCGCGTCGCAGATTAGAATTCCCGCATCCTCCTGAAAAGTAGGTCGTATATTACATTTGATACCCGCAATATGCTGAGGTGATCAAAATTTGAGCCATCTAAGCATAGGCCTATTTTGTGTTCAAGGGCGAAAATTGACGCTTGCAAATTCCAACGAAGCCGTCGCAATATCGCAGCCTTCGAGACTGGAAATACCAATAAATCTAGAGGATTGCCCAAATGCCTGTCATCAATCGCGTCGCCGAAATGCAGGATCAGGTTGCAGAATGGAGACGCCATCTGCACGAGAATCCGGAGCTTCTCTACGACGTTCACTACACATCCGCCTTCGTTGCCGAGAAGCTGAAAGCCTTTGGTTGCGACGTGGTTGAGAGCGGCATCGGCAAGACGGGCGTCGTCGGCATCATCAAGGGCAGCCAGGGCGATGGCCCGGTTATCGGCTTCCGCGCCGACATGGATGCGCTGCCGATCCTTGAGACATCGGGCGTGCCGTGGGCTTCGAAAACGCCGGGCAAGGCGCATTCCTGCGGCCATGACGGACATACCGCAATGCTTCTGGGTGCGGCCCAGTATCTCGCCGAGACCCGCAATTTCAAGGGTTCCGTCGCTGTGATTTTCCAGCCGGCCGAAGAGGGCGGTGCGGGCGCACTTGCGATGATCGAGGACGGCATGATGGACAAGTTTTCCATCAAGGAAGTCTACGGCATGCACAATGCACCGGCGCTCCCGGTCGGCAGTTTCTCGATCCGCAAGGGCGGCATCATGGCGGCGGCCGATACTTTCGAGATCACCATTTCCGGCCGTGGCAGCCATGCCGCCCAGCCGCATCTTTCGATCGACCCGGTACTGACCGCGTCGCACGTGGTGATCGCGCTACAGTCGGTCGTTTCGCGCGAGACGGATCCGCTCAAATCCCTCGTCGTCACCGTCGCTTCCATCCATGGCGGCCAGGCGAGCAACGTTATCCCGGCCTTCGTGACGCTGGCCGGCACCGTGCGCACGCTGCTGCCGGAAACGCGCGACTTTGCCCAAAAACGCCTGAAGGAAGTGGCCGAGGCGACCGCGATTGCACACGGCGCAACGGCCGAGGTCGTCTATAATCGCGGCTATCCGGTCACCTTCAACCACGACAACGAAACCGATTTTGCTGTAGGCATCGCCTCGAAAGTGGCGGGTCAGGGCAAGGTCGACGCCAATGCGGCACCGCATATGGGGGCTGAAGACTTTTCCTACATGCTGGAGCAGCGGCCGGGTGCCTTCATCTTCCTCGGCAATGGCGATACCGCCAATCTTCACAACGCGGCCTACGACTTCAACGACGAGGCCATTCCCTACGGCGTGAGCTACTGGGTTTCGCTTGCCGAAACGGCACTCGCCGCCTGATCGTCACCTCTTCCGAGCGGCCCCTCGCGATACTGTCACCCGTCGTGACGGGGCCGCCCAAATCAAGGAAACATGCATGCTGCTTTCCGGACCTGCGATGGAACAGTCTGGCGGATCGGTCACTCCGGTCCTGTCTGTGAAGAACCTGACGACGTCGTTCAAGGTGAACGACGAATGGAAGACGGTTGTGCGCAACATCTCGTTTGATGTGGCACCGCGCGAGACGGTTGCGATCGTGGGCGAAAGCGGCTCCGGCAAATCGGTAACGTCGCTGTCGATCATGCGGCTGTTGCAGAAGAATTCGAGCCGGATCGAGGGGCAGGTCTTCCTGCAGGGCAAGGAGCTTCTCGGTCTGCCGGAGGAGGAGATGCGGCGCGTGCGCGGCAACGACATCTCGATGATCTTCCAGGAGCCAATGACCTCGCTCAATCCGATCTTCCCGATCGGAAAGCAGATCGCCGAGGCGCTGACGGTTCACACCAACATTTCCAAGGCCGAGGCGAAGGCGGAGGTAATACGGCTTCTCGAAAAAGTCCGCATCCCCAACGCCAAGAGCCGGTTCGACGAATATCCGCACCAGTTTTCCGGTGGCATGCGCCAGCGCGTGATGATCGCCATGGCGCTTGCGGCCAAGCCGAAGCTTCTGATTGCCGACGAGCCGACGACGGCACTGGACGTGACGATCCAGGGGCAGATCCTCGACCTCATCAAGATGCTGCAGGAAGAAGAGGGCATGTCGGTCCTGTTTATCACCCATGACATGGGTGTGGTGGCGGAGGTGGCCGACCGGACGATCGTGATGTTCCGAGGCGATGCGGTGGAAACCGGGCAGACCGGCGATATCTTCCATCGCGGCCAGCATGCCTATACGCGAGCGCTTCTGTCCGCCGTGCCGAGGCTCGGGTCTATGGGGCAGAGCAAGCTGCCGATGCGGTTTCCGCTGATCGACGTCAATACGGGCGAACAGCAGGTTCTCGGCGAAGTGTTCGACACGGTCGCCAAGGGCAAGACGCCGATCCTCGACGTGAAGGACCTGACGACGCGGTTCGACATCCATTCCGGCCTTCTCGGACGCAAGTCCGGGGCAGTGCATGCGGTGGAAAAGGTCTCGTTCGATCTCTATGCCGGCGAAACGCTTGCGCTGGTGGGTGAATCCGGTTGCGGCAAGTCGACCACCGGACGATCCGTGACGCGGCTGATCACGCCGACCAGCGGTACCGTTCAGGTGGACGGCTACGACGTGATGAGCCTCGACCAGCATGCGCTTCGAACCATGCGCCGGTCGATCCAGATGGTGTTCCAGGATCCGTTCGCCTCGCTCAACCCGCGCATGAGCGTGGGGTCGGCTGTCGCCGAACCGTTTATCGAGCACAAGCTCGGCACCAAGGCGCAGGCGCGTGAAAAGGCGGCGAACCTTCTCGAAAAGGTCGGACTTTCGGCCGACATGATGCGGCGCTTCCCGCACGAGTTTTCCGGCGGCCAGCGGCAGCGCATCGCGATCGCCAGGGCTTTGATGCTCGATCCGAAGGTGATCGTTGCCGACGAAGCGGTGTCGGCGCTGGACGTGTCGATCAAGGCGCAGGTCTGCAACCTGCTGCTCGACCTGCAGCAGTCTCTGAACCTCGCCTTCCTGTTCATCTCCCACGACATGGCCGTGGTGGAGCGCGTGAGCCACCGGGTGGCGGTGATGTATCTGGGCGAAATCGTCGAGATCGGCCCGCGGGCGGCGGTGTTTGAAAACCCGCAGCATCCCTACACGAAGAAGCTGATGTCGGCAGTGCCGGTGCCGGATCCCTCGCGACGCCGGATCAAGCGCAACCTTTCCACCGAGGAAATCAAGAGCCCGATCAGATCGGTCGATTTCGTGCCGCCGGTGCGGGAATATCGCGAAGTCGGCGCAGGCCACGTCGTGCAGGTGGCCTGACGGCGGACGGCCCGGAACGAACGCGAAGGCGGCGCCAACTGGGGCGCCGCCTCGGATCTATCATTTGTCGGATTTCGCGATCTGCAGTATGATGGCTGCATGAGCGACAGGGATGATATCCGCCAGCGGACACTGGAAGCAGCGCATTTGCAGACGATCGAGGGCAACCCCCTTGATGCTGACGATATAGCCATGTTCGAGATGTTCGATCGGGAGGGGTTTTCCGTCGAACAGCAGCTCGATTATGTGCGCCGAGACTTGAGGCGGCGAGCAGACTTGGACGCTCAAGAACAGGCGCCAGCGGCGTCCAGCCGATGATCCGCACCCCCGATGAGCGACGATCCTTACGTCTATCCGGGGACCAGGCTGCTACGAAACAAGTTCGATATTCGTGATGCATCCGAGCTGGACTTTGCAGAACGTCGATTTTCCACCATCCGCAGCCGCCAAAACATTCCCGTGGGTGATTTCGACCTGAAGCATCTACGGGCCATCCACCGTCATCTCTTTCAGGATATATACGACTGGGCGGGCGAGATCCGGACGGTGGAGATTTCCAAAGGGTCGAGCCAGTTCCAGTTCCTGCAGTATATCGAGACCGGCATGGCCGATGTGCATCGACGCATCAAGGCGGGCAGGTATCTGCGTGGTCTCCAGAGATCGGAATTTGCCGCAAAAGTCGCGCCGATCATTGGTGATGTGAACTATGTCCATCCGTTCCGCGAGGGCAATGGGCGCACGCAGGCACATTATCTGAAACAGCTTTGCGGACAGGCCGGACATTGGCTCGATCTGACGAAAATCGATCCCGCAGGTTGGATCGAGGCTTCGAAACAGGCGCAGATTAGCAATTATCAAATGATGGAGACCGTCCTCTCCGAGGCTTTGGGCAAAAGCTCTCCCTAAGGGCATGGTTTCCCCATCGCCATTTGACAGCCCCTCGAAAAACATGTCAGCAAATCGACCAGAGGAGATTTACTGCCATGGCTAAGCGGAGTGACACCCAAGGCCGGCTCGACGATGCTGCGCGCGCGGGCTGGCTCTATTACGTCGCGGGGAGGACCCAGGACGAGATCGCCAATGCCATGGGCATTTCCCGCCAGTCGGCCCAGCGGCTCGTGTCGCTTGCGGTTGCCGAGCGGTTGATCAAGGTCCGGCTCGACCATCCGATCTCCGCCTGTCTCGAACTCGCTGAAGGGCTGCGCAAGAAATACGATCTCAAGCATGCGGAAATCGTGCCGAGCGATCCGGGCGGCAGCTCGTCCACCGTCGGTATCGCCGAAGCCGGGGCGGGCGAGATCGAGCGCTGGCTGAAACGGCCGGATCCGATCATCATCGCCGTCGGGACAGGTCGGACGCTGAAAGCCGCTGTCGATCAGCTGCCGCCGATGGAATGCCCGCAGCACCGTATCGTGTCGCTGACCGGCAATATCGGGCCGGACGGGTCGGCCGCCTATTACAACGTCATCTTCTCGATGGCCGATGCCATCAAGGCGCGGCATTTTCCCATGCCGCTGCCGGTCCTTTGTGCCTCCATCGAGGAGCGCGACACGCTGCATGACCAGGCGCTCGTGCGCTCGACACTTGCGCTCGGGGCACAAGCCGACGTCACCTTTGTCGGGATCGGCGAACTCGGCGTCGATGCGCCGCTTTGCGTCGACGGATTTCTGGATCGCGACGAAATGGTGTCGCTGGTGGATCGCGGTGCCGCGGGTGAAATTTGCGGCTGGATTTACGATCAGCAGGGTGAGTTGCTCGACAGTGCCGTCAACGGCCGGGTGGCCTCCGTGCCGATCCCGTCGCGCGAGACCTGCTGTGTCATTGGCATTGCCCAAGGCAAGAAGAAGTGGGTCGCCATGCGCGCAGCCCTGAAAGGCGGACTGCTCAACGGCATCATCACCGACGAGGCCGCAGCGCGGTATCTGCTTACTGCTTAAGCGCGGCAGATAGAATTCTGCCTGAAATTTCAGTGAATTGTCGCTTTCGGTTGCATCGCAGCGATGAATTCCCATTGACTTGCGCTAGCTTTATGTGGGTAATTGCCCATGAGCAAAGCGAATGCTCGCATTCCATCTTCTCGGGAGGAAGATATGACTATGAAAACTATTCTGCTGGGCGCCTGCTCAGCTCTGGCCTTTGTGGGCACGACTGCATCTGCCGAAACCCTCACCATTGCGACAGTCAACAACGGCGACATGGTCCGCATGCAGGGCCTGACGTCCGAGTTCACCAAGGCGAACCCGGACATCCAGGTCGAGTGGGTCACGCTCGAAGAAAACGTCCTGCGCGAACGCGTGACGACGGATATCGCGGCCGGTGGCGGCCAGTACGATATCGTCACGATCGGCAACTACGAAGTTCCGATCTGGGCCAAGCAGAAGTGGCTTCTGCCGCTCGAAGGTCTCGGCGACAAGTACGACATGGACGACCTGCTGCCGGCGATCCGCGGTGGTCTTTCGGTTGAAAACAAGCTCTATGCGGCACCGTTCTACGGCGAATCCGCCATGATCATGTACCGCAAGGACCTGTTCGAAAAAGCCGGCCTGAAAATGCCGGAAACCCCGACCTGGGAATTCATCGCTGACGCTGCCAAGAAGATGACCGACCGCAAGGCCGACATCAGCGGCATGTGCCTTCGTGGCAAGGCCGGCTGGGGCGAGAACATGGCCTTCGTTTCGGCGCTGACCAACTCGTTCGGCGGACGCTGGTTCGACGAAAACTGGAAGCCGCAGTTCGATCAGCCGGAATGGAAGGCAGCACTTACCTTCTACGCCGACATGATGAAGAATTCCGGCCCGTCAGGCGCTTCGTCCAACGGCTTCAACGAAAACCTGACGCTGTTCCAGCAGGGCAAGTGCGGCATGTGGATCGACGCGACCGTCGCTGCATCGTTCGTATCGAACCCGAAGGACTCCAAGGTTGCCGACAAGGTCGGTTACGCGCTCTTCCCAAGCAAGGAAGGCGTCGCCAACCACGGCAACTGGCTGTGGTCCTGGAACCTTGCCGTTCCGGCATCGTCCAAGAAGGCTGAATCGGCTCAGAAGTTCATCTCCTGGGCAACCAGCAAGGAATACACGACGCTTGTTGCTGCCAAGGAAGGCTGGGCCAACGTTCCTCCGGGCACGCGCACCTCGCTCTACAAGAACGCGGACTACCAGAAGGCCGCTGCCTTCGCAGCTCCGACGCTTGCTGCCATGGACGCTGCCGACATCACCAAGCCGACCGTCAAGCCGGTGCCTTATACGGGTGGCCAGTTCGTCGCGATCCCTGAATTCCAGGCTCTCGGCACCACGGTCGGTCAGTTGTTCTCGGCTGTCGTCGCTGGTCAGTCCACGGTCGACGACGCGCTTGCCGCCGCTCAGGCAACGGCAACCCGCGACATGACCCGCGCCGGTTACATCAAGTAAGCTTGGTCAAGACACTGCTGTCCGGCATCCGTGCCGGGCAGCAGATCACAGGATGACGATTGGATGCTGAACCGCATCTCGCTGTTCCAGCACGCTACCCTATAAAAACAAGATCATGCCTTCGCGTCCTCCTCTGGCCGCGTGCGGCGCGCTTACCTCCGGGGAGGGGCCTCAAAGATGGCAACGCAAAATACCAAGACGTTGGCACGCCTGATGATGGCGCCCTCCGTCATCGTTCTTTTGGTTTGGATGGCCGTACCGCTCGCAATGACGCTGTACTACTCGTTCCAGAACTACAACCTGCTGACGCCGCAGAACGTGAGCTTCGCAGGCTTCTTCAATTACCAGTATTTCTACACGGACCCGGCCTTCTTCCAGTCGATCTGGAACACGATGCTGCTGGTGCTCGGCGTGCTCGGCATTACCGTCATCGGCGGTGTCGCGATCGCGCTTCTGCTCGACCAGCCGATCTTCGGCCAGGGCATTGTCCGCATTCTGGTGATCTCGCCGTTCTTCGTGATGCCGCCGGTGGCCGCGCTGATCTGGAAGAACATGATCATGCATCCGGGCTACGGCGTGCTGGCGGATCTCGCGCGGTTCTTCGGGGTTCAGCCGATCGACTGGTTTGCCCAGTATCCGCTGTTTGCGGTGATCATCATCGTTGCCTGGCAATGGTTGCCGTTTGCGACGCTTATCCTTCTGACGGCGCTTCAGTCGCTCGACAGCGAGCAGCGCGAAGCAGCCGAAATGGATGGCGCCAACTTCTTCAACCGCTTCATCTACCTGACGCTGCCGCATCTTTCGCGCGCGATCACTGTCGTCATCCTGATCCAGACGATCTTCCTGCTCGGCATTTACGCTGAAATCCTGGTCACCACCAATGGCGGTCCGGGCTATGCGTCCACCAACCTCACCTTCCTCATCTACCGCACCGCACGTCTCGGCTATGACGTCGGCGGGGGTGCAGCGGGTGGTATCATCGCCGTCGTGCTTGCCAACATCGTCGCGTTCTTCCTGATGCGCGCCGTCGGCAAGAACCTGGACAAGTAGGAGGAACGATCATGGCTCGCAAAGTAACAACCGGAGCGAAGATCGGCTGGACAATCCTGGCCTGGGTCGTCGCACTCCTGATCTTCTTCCCGATCCTCTACGCGCTGATCACCAGCTTGAAGACAGAGCAGGAGGCGATTGCCGGCTTCAGCCTCATCCCATCGGGCACGCTTGAGAACTACATCACGGTGCAGACGCAGCGCGATTATTTCAAGCCGTTCATGAACTCGGTGATCCTGTCGGTCGGCTCCACCATTCTGGCGCTGATCATCGCGATCCCCGGTGCCTGGGCGATGGCGTTTGCGCCGGGCAAGCGCACCAAGGACATCCTGATGTGGATGCTGTCGACCAAGATGATGCCGGCCGTCGCGGTGCTGCTGCCGATCTTCATCCTGTTTCGCAATTTTGGCCTGCTCGACAGCCGCATCGGCCTCACCATCATGCTGACGCTGATCAACCTGCCGATCGTGGTGTGGATGCTCTACACATACTTCCGCGAAATTCCGGGCGAAATCCTGGAAGCGGCACGGATGGACGGCGCCAACCTGTGGAAGGAAATCGTCTACGTGCTAACGCCGATGGCGGTTCCCGGCATCGCCTCGACGCTGCTCCTCAACATCATCCTTGCCTGGAACGAAGCGTTCTGGACGATCCAGCTGACCACGACAAACGCGGCTCCGCTCACGGCCTTTATCGCGTCCTTCTCCTCGCCGCAGGGTCTGTTCTGGGCAAAGCTTTCGGCGGCCTCGACCATGGCCATCGCGCCGATCCTCATCCTCGGCTGGTTCAGCCAGAAGCAACTCGTTCGCGGCCTCACGTTTGGCGCGGTTAAGTAAGGATCACTTTCATGGGCAGCATTACTCTTTCCAAAGTGTCGAAGACGTTCGGCGAAGCCAAGGTCATCCCGTCGATCGATCTCGAAATCAACGACGGCGAGTTCGTCGTGTTTGTCGGACCGTCGGGTTGCGGCAAGTCCACGCTTCTGCGTCTCATTGCGGGGCTTGAAGACGTGACCGGCGGCCAGATCAAGATCGACGGTCGCGACGTGACGGACGCCGCTCCGGCCGAACGCGGCCTTGCGATGGTGTTCCAGTCCTATGCGCTGTATCCGCATATGAGCGTGCGCAAGAACATCGCTTTCCCGCTCAAGATGGCGAAGATGGAACAGTCGGCGATCGACAAGAAGGTCGCCGATGCGGCGCACATCCTCAACCTCACCGATTATCTCGAGCGTCGCCCCGGTCAGCTGTCGGGCGGCCAGCGCCAGCGCGTGGCCATCGGCCGTGCGATCGTGCGCGAACCTTCGGCCTTCCTGTTCGACGAGCCGCTCTCCAACCTCGATGCGGCACTGCGCGGCACGATGCGTCTGGAGATCAGCGACCTGCACAACCAGCTGAAGACCACGATGGTCTACGTTACCCACGACCAGATCGAAGCCATGACCATGGCCGACAAGATCGTGGTGCTCAACCGCGGCAATATCGAGCAGGTCGGCTCGCCGCTCGAGCTCTACAAGTCGCCGCGCAATCTGTTTGTCGCAGGCTTTATCGGTTCGCCGAAGATGAACCTGCTCGAAGGTGACTACGCCAAGGCGAAAAACGGCAAGACCGTGGGCGTTCGTCCCGAACATATCGGGCTTTCCAAGGACAGCGGTCTGTGGAAAGGCCGGGTTTCGGTTGCCGAACATCTGGGCGCCGACACGTTCCTGCATCTCGACGTCGATGGTATCGGCCCGATCACGGCGCGTGCCGGCGGCGAGTTCGGCGCGAGCTACGGCGACACGGTCTACCTGACGCCGGATGAAACCAAACTGCATCGCTTCGACGACAAGGGTCTTGCGATCCGGGCCTGAATGATCCCAAAGGCCTGAACAGCAGGCCAATCGGAGTATGAGAAAATGACTGTGAAGCTTTCGTTGGCAACTCTCAAGGATGCCGCAGCGACCGCTGGCGTGCCCGCCTACGATCCGAAGACGCTCTCCCCCGGCATCGTGCATTTCGGCGTCGGCAATTTTCACCGCGCCCACCAGGCGATCTACCTGGACGACCTGTTCAACATCGGCAAGGGCCACGACTGGGCCATCATCGGTGCCGGCGTGATGCCGTCCGATGCGACCATGCGCGACAAGCTGAAGGCGCAGGATTTCCTCACCACCGTCGTGGAGCAGGACAACAACAAGACCGGCGCCCGCGTGACCGCCCCGATGATCGACATCATCGCGCCTGACGACAAGCAGGCGCTGATCGAGAAGCTGGCCGATCCGACCATCCGCATCGTTTCCATGACGATCACCGAGGGCGGCTATTTCATCGACGCGTCCGGCCATTTCAACCCGGCCCATCCGGCTATGGTGGAAGACGGCAGCAACCCGGATGCTCCGAAGACGGTGTTCGGCCTGATCCTTGCCGGCCTCAAGCTTCGCCGTTCGCGCGGCCTTGCGCCATTCACGATCATGTCTTGCGACAACATTCCCGGCAACGGCCACGTGACGGAAAACACCGTCGTCGGTCTCGCCAAGCTTTCGGACCCGGATTTTGCGACCTGGATCCACGACAATGTCGCCTTCCCGAATTCGATGGTCGACCGCATCACGCCGGCCACCGGTCAGCGCGAAGGCGATATCCTCAAGAACGACTACAATATCGACGATAACTGGCCCGTGTTCTGCGAAGAGTTCAAGCAGTGGGTGATGGAAGATCATTTCCCGCTCGGCCGTCCGCCGCTGGAAGAGGTCGGCGTGCAGTTCGTGGCCGACGTCGCGCCCTACGAGCTGATGAAGCTGCGCATTCTCAACGGCGGCCATGCGACGATCGCCTATCCCGGCGAGTTGCTGGATATCCATTTCGTGCACGAAGCGATGGAGCACCCGCTGATCCGGGCTTTCCTTGCCAAGCTCGAGAAGGAAGAGATCATCCCGATCGTGCCGCCGGTTCCAGATACGAGCCTCGACGACTATTTCGCCCTGATCGAGCACCGCTTCCTCAACCCGAAGATCGGCGACACTATTCCGCGCCTGGCGCAGGACGGTTCCAACCGCCAGCCGAAGTTCATCCTGCCATCGACCCGCGACCGGCTGGACCAGGGTCTCGATATCGTTGGCCTGTCGCTTGTATCGGCGCTGTGGTGCCGTTATTTTGCGGGCACGTCGGACAGCGGTCGCCAGATCGTGTTCAACGATACGAGTGCCGAGAAGCTGCAGGCGGCCGCGATCAAGGCCAAGGACGACCCGGATGCGTTCCTGGTGTTCGACGAGATCTTCGGCGAAGTCTCGACGTCTGAGCTGTTCCGCAAGCGGTTTGCGCATGCGCTGAAGACGCTCTGGACGGAGGGCACGGCCAAGACGCTGCAGCTCTATCTCGACGACCAGCTCGTCAAGGATTGAGGTGAACACCGTGACGGGAATTAGCGCAATCAAACCACGCCATCTCGTGATCTTCGATTGCGACGGCGTCCTTGTCGACAGCGAGCCGTTGTCGGTGCGGGTTCTGGTGGCTGCGCTCAACCGCCACGGTATCGAAATGGCCGAGGAGGAAGCCTATGAGCGCTTCCTCGGCCGCAGCCTGGCGACCATGCGCCAGGTCATGGACGAGGAATACGGTTTCCACACCGGGCCGGAATTTCTCGAGGGTATGCGCACCGATCTCTACAGCCTGTTCAAGGCCGAGCTGAAGCCGATCCCCGGCATCGCCGAAACGCTCGAGGCGCTCGGGCTTCAAGCCTGCGTCGCATCCTCCAGCAATCCCGACCGCATCCGGCTGTCGCTGACGATCACCGGCCTGATCGACAAGCTCGATCCCCATATCTTTAGCGCCACAATGGTGAAGAACGGCAAGCCCGCGCCGGACCTCTTCCTGCTGGCAGCAAGCGAAATGGGGTTCGCGCCGGAGGATTGCATCGTCATTGAAGACAGCCCCGCGGGCATCGAGGCGGCCCAGCGGGCGGGCATGGCGTCATTCGCCTTTACCGGCGGATCGCACACCCACACTTCCGGATACCGTGACCGGATCGAGGCGCTATCGCCCGACGTCGTGTTTGACGCGATGCCGGATTTGCTCCACCTTGTCCAAAAATATATCGAGGATCGCAACGGTTCGGTTTCCGCGAACACCTGAAGCTCGGCTTTCAGGCTGGCGGGACGCGACGGGGACAGTCTGCGCGACTTACAGGGACAGGAAACAAATCGGGATGCGTGATTTTCTCGTTGCGGTCGATATCGGCACGGCAAGCGCCCGTGCCGGCGTGTTCGGCCGCGACGGAACGCTGATTGCGAAATCCAAACATCCGATCCTGATGTTCCGCCCGCGGGACAAGCACGCCGAACATTCCTCCGAAGACATCTGGTCCGCAACCTGCATCTCCGTGAGAGCGGCGTTGGCCGAGGCTGGGATTTCTGCATCCCAGGTGGGGGCCATCGGCTTTGACGCGACTTGCTCGCTTGTGGCGCGGGACCGCGATGGGGAACCGCTGAGCGTTTCGGTCAGCGGGAACGCGCATCAGGATACGATTGTCTGGCACGACCACCGGGCGATCAGTCAGGCGGAGACGCTGTCAAGAAGCGGCCATGCGGTGCTCGATTTCGCTGGCGGATCGATCTCGCCGGAAATGGAAATGCCCAAGCTGATGTGGCTGAAGCAGAACCTTCCAGACAGCTGGAGCCGGGCCGGTTATTTCTTCGATCTTGCCGATTTCCTGACCTGGAAAGCCACAGGTTCCGCGTCGCGTTCGCGCTGCACGCTGACGGCCAAATGGAACTACCTAGCGCATGAGACGCCGGGCTGGAGCGCCGATTACCTGGCGCTTGCCGGGCTCGACGACCTTATTGAGAAGGGCGGTCTGCCGGACGATACGATCGGTGTCGGCGGCTCGATCGGACCGCTCAGCGAAACGGCGGCGGCCGAACTTGGCCTCGATACCAGCGTTCAGGTCGCGCCGGGAATGATCGACGCTTACGCGGGTGCCTATGGCGTGCTTGGCGGTGTTGGGGCGAAAAGCCTGCCAGGCTCGTCGCTGGAAACGAGCGTTGCGCTTATCGGAGGTACATCGAGCTGCATCGTCGCCTTCACCAGGGAGCCGAAACCCGGTCGCAGCCTTTGGGGCCCGTATTACGAGGCGGTACTGCCCGACCATTGGCTGGTCGAAGGCGGACAGTCGGCGGCGGGCGCTCTGCTCGATCATATCGTCATGATGCACGCAGCCGGCGGCGAGCCGACCACCGATCTGCATGAGAGAATCATTGCCCGAGTCGGCGAGATGCGTGCGGCAGCAGGCGATGACGAGATTGCGCCGGATCTGCACATTCTGCCCGACTTTCACGGCAACCGGTCGCCGCTTGCGGACCCGCATGCGACCGGCGTCATCAGCGGGCTGACGCTCGATACGTCCTTCGACGGGCTTTGCCGCCGCTATTGGCGGACCTGCGTGTCGATCGCGCTCGGCATCCGTCATATTCTCGATGCGATGGCTGACTTTGGGTACCGGTTCGAGACGCTGCACGTGACCGGCGGGCATGTGAACAATCCGCTGCTGGTGGAACTCTATGCGGATGTTACGGGCTGCAGGGTAGTCATCCCGAACAACCGCGACGCGGTTCTGCTTGGAACGGCCATGGCTGCCGCGGTCGCGGGCGGTCTGCACGGCTCGTTGCTTGATGCCGGACATGCGATGAACAGCGGCGGCAGCGAGCGGCTACCCAGCACGGGACGAGACCTTTATGAGCGCGACTACCGGCGGTTCCTTGCGATGATCCGTCACCGCGAAGAGCTGCGGTCGCTGGACTAAGCTGCAACTCAGCCCGAAAGCTGATCCGCCTCGACGATGCGCTCTCCCTTTTCACCGCCGATTGCCGCATCCAGCAGAACTTTTGCCACCACATGGGCCGGGCTGATGCGCAGCCGTCGCGGCAGGATGGGATGGGCGATCTTCAGCGCCATGCTGGCAAGCCGTTCGCCGAGCCGGAATTCGCTGCGGTCGCCACCCAAAAGGCCGGGCCTGACGATGGTGAGCATGGAAAAGCCGGTGGCGCGGATGGCATCTTCAAGCTCGCCCTTGGTGCGCAGGTAAAGCAGGCTGGACTTCGAATTGGCGCCGGTGGACGAGACGAGCGAGAAACGGGTCGCACCTCGTTCATGCGCGCGCCGGGCCGCACCGAGCGGCGTGGCGTAATCCACCAGACGGAAGGCCTCGTCCGATCCCGCCTTTGCCCGCGTGGTGCCGAGCGCCGAAATGACCGCGTCGACGGTCCACCAGTCCGCGTCGGGAAGACCGCTGCTAAGATCGGTGATGGGATTTTCGAGCTTCGGATGGGCCGGCAAGGCGGTCGGAGGCAGCGGCCGGCGGGTGGGCGCGACGACGCGGGTGACCCGGTCGTCCTTGAGCGCCAGTTCGAGGACGTGGCCGCCGACCAATCCGGTCGCGCCAAGGAGCAGCAGGCTTGTCATGCGGATCTCCGTCACTACCACGCCCGGTGCGGGTGTCTGCCGGTGAGTATATGATTCTCGCGGCGAGATTCCTATATCCACCGGCGCTTGTTCCAGGGCGATGGTTGACCTACATGCTGCGAGCCTAACCTGGAGACGCCGATGATCCTCGACGCCGCACGCCTATCGCTGATGAACCTGTTTGCGCCCGAGACGAGATCGGCCTTCTGGAAGACGCTGGGGCTGACATTCCTGATCCTGATCGGGTTGTGGTTCGGCTTGCGCGAGCTCTTCGCTCTCTACCTCTGGCCGTGGTTTGCCGCCTTTTTTCCGGATGTGCCTGATTGGACGGGATGGCTGACGCTGTTTGCGGCGATCGCGGCCGGCATCGGACTGGCGCTGGTGCTGGCTCTGCTGATCGCGCCGATCACTGCGCTGATTGCCGGCCTGTTTCTCGACGACGTGGCGGCGGTGATCGAGAAGCGCGACTATCCCGGTGATGTGCCGGGCCGGGAAATGCCGCTCGGTCAGGCGATCCTCGGGTCGATCCAGTTTCTCGGCATCGTCATCATCGGCAATGTCATCGCGTTGCTGCTGCTGTTCATTCCCGGCGTCAACCTGATCGCCTTCTTCCTGGTGAACGGGTATCTGCTGGGGCGCGAGTTCTTCGAGTTCGCCGCGATGCGGTTCCGGCCGCCGGCAGAGGCGCGGGCTTTCCGCTCGAAGCATTCCTCGACCGTGTTCATGGCGGGCCTTTTGATCGCCGGCTTCCTGGCGATCCCCTTCATCAACCTGCTGACGCCGCTGTTTGCGGCCGGGCTGATGGTGCATCTGCACAAGAAGGTATCGAAGCGCGATCCGTCCTTCCGGCTTCAGACGCCGATCACCTGAGGCGGTAGCTCGACCAGCGGTGCTGGTATGGGACAGGTCTTTTCGGGCGATCGACAGAGGTCCGCGATGACGCAGTGCTCGCATTCGGGCTTGCGTGCCTTGCAGGTATAGCGGCCGTGCAGGATCAGCCAGTGATGGGCGTGGAACAGGTACTGGTCGGGGATGACTTTCAGGAACTGCTCCTCGACCTCATCCGGCGTTCTGCCCGGCGCCATCAGGCAGCGGTTGCCGATGCGGAACACATGCGTGTCGACCGCAAGCGTCGGGATGCCGAAGGCCATGGACATCACCACATTGGCCGTCTTGCGACCGACGCCCGGCAGGCGCACCAGGTCCTCGCGCGTGCTTGGCACCTCGGATCCGAACTCGTCGATCAGCATGCGACAGAGCGCGATGACGTTCTTGGCCTTGTTGCGATAGAGGCCGATCGTCCTGATATGGGCGATGACGCCGTCCTCGCCGAGCGCCAGCATCTTTTCCGGCGTGTCGGCAATCTTGAACAGTTCGCGGGTCGCCCTGTTGACGCCGATATCGGTTGCCTGCGCCGACAGCGCCACGGCAACGACGAGCGTAAACGGGTTCACGTGCTCGAGCTCGCCCTTCGGCTCCGGCCGCTGCACCGAGAAGCGGCGGAATATCTCCACCATTTCGTCAGGCGTATAGGCCGGCTTGAAGCGCTTGGGCTTCCGGCCTTTGGAGATGCTGCTTTTTGTCGCCGGGGTTTTCGTGGATTTGATTTTCGCAAGGGCCATGACACTGTATAGTCTCGCCCCATGACGGAAATCAACGCGCAGCCGATGGATGAGAAACCGGTCTTTGCGGCCGAACTGACGCCCTATCGGTCGCTCGGCCGACGCGGGTTTTTTGTCGTGCTGTCGATATCGGGTGCCGTCTGCATGTTCTACGGCCTTTTCTTCCTGGCGACCGGCGCCTGGCCGATCGGGCTGTTCCTCGGTTTTGATTTCCTGCTTCTCTATGGCGCGCTGAAACTCAGCTACCGTTCCGGCCGGCAGCGCGAGGAAGTCACGGTGTCGAGGACCAATCTTTCGATCCGGAAATTTTCACCAACGGGGCGGATGGTGGAGCATCGCTACAACCCGTTTTGGGCGCGATTCAACGTCAGCAGGCACGAGGAATTCGGGATTACGGCGATGCAGGTCTCGGGTGAGGGACGGCAGACCGAAATCGGTTCGTTTCTCAACCCGGACGATCGTGAGAGCTTTGCGAGGGCATTTCGCGGAGCGCTGGCGACCGTCACGAGACGATTGTGACCCCGACAAGAAACGGGTGGCTCTGATGGGATCGAGCGTGCATCTATAGGGCACAGGGAGATTGCCATGAACGCTCTTGCTTCGCTTTCCAGGCCCGACATGTCCGCACCCGGCATCGACGTGACGCCTGATGGCTCCGACTATGAAACCGTGCGGCGTGTCATCGAGATGCTGACGCTCGATTATCGCGCGCAGCCTTCGCTCGAAACGATCGCGGCCGAACTTGGCCAGTCGCCGACGCAGTTGCAGAAGGTGTTCACCCGTTGGGCAGGCCTATCGCCCAAGGCATTCCTGCAGGCGGTGACGCTCGATCATGCCAAGCGGCTGCTCGGCCAGGAAGGTCTGCCGCTTCTGGAGACGTCCTATGAACTCGGACTGTCGGGACCCGGCCGCCTGCACGATCTGTTCGTGACCCATGAGGCGATGTCGCCGGGCGAATGGAAGGGAAGGGGCGCGGGTCTGACGATCCGCTACGGGTTCCATCCGTCGCCATTCGGCATGGCGCTGGTCATGGCGACGGAGCGTGGGCTTTCGGGACTGGCGTTTTCCGATCTCGGCGGCGAAAAGCCGGCCTTCGAGGACATGGTGAGGCGCTGGCCGAATGCCGCCTATGTCGAGGACAGAGAAGCGACGGCGCCTTATATCGGCCCCATCTTCGACCGGGGCCAATGGACGGCCGACCGGCCGCTCAATGTCGTTCTGATCGGCACTGATTTTCAGCTGAAAGTGTGGCAAAGCCTGTTGAAGATCCCGTTCGGCAAGGCGGTCACCTATTCCGCCGTCGCCTCGGACATCGGCCAGCCGACGGCAAGCCGGGCAGTGGGTGCCGCAATCGGCGCCAACCCGATCTCCTTCGTCGTGCCCTGCCACCGGGCTGTGGCGAAGAACGGGGCTTTGACCGGGTATCACTGGGGTCTGACCCGCAAGCGGGCGATCCTGGGCTGGGAGACAGGCAACGCCTGAGCCGCACAGTCCGCCCGACAACCTGCCGTCCTTCAGGTGCGTGTCAGCAAACAGGCCGAAATGATTGCCATCCTGCACTTCAACGGACGGCAGCATGGAACAGTCACGCGTCAGAAGCTGGTTTCGCATGGGAGCCTCGGCGATTTTCGCTGCCGCTCTGGGGTTGGGGGCCTATCTCGGGTATCTGCAGCTCAGCGGCAATTTCCATACGGTGATCGACGGCGAGCTCTACCGGTCTGCCCAGCCGGGTGCCGCCGATATCGAGACCTATGCAAAGACCTACGGCATCCGCACCATCGTCAACTTGCGCGGTGAGGACGACAAGGCCGGATGGTATGCCGAGGAGGTCTCCGCCGCAAAAAGGCTTGGCCTGACGCATCTGGATTTCCGGATGTCGGCTTCCAGGCAGTTGAGCGAAGCGGAGGCGGACCAGCTTGTCACGATGATGCGGGACGCACCGAAGCCGATCCTGATCCATTGCCGCTCGGGTTCCGACCGCACCGGCCTTGCCGCCGGACTTTACAGCAGCGAGATTGCCGGCATGTCCGAAGAGATCGCCGAGCGCCAGCTTTCCCTCTACTTCGGCCATATCGGTATTCCGGTCATCTCGTCGGCCTATGCCATGGATAGGACATGGGAGCGGCTCGAGCACCATTCCTGGCGCGACAGGATTGCATTGCTGACAACGGATATCGATCTCTGACGTCGTTGCGGCCGAGGCTGGGAAACTCTGCCGGCAGTTGGCGGGTCGTGCCCAATGCGCTGGGATCTCGGCCAGTTCCAAGGAGCCAACATGCCAACATGCAACGTCGTTCTGACAGAGCACCACCAGCAGGTGATCGCGCGGCTTCTGGAAACGGGACGCTATCAGAACGCCAGCGAAATCGTGGGCGATGCACTGCGGCTTATCTGCCCAGGCCGACATCATCAAGATCATTGCCTATACGGATGAGAACTTCGGACGCGGCGCAAGGCGCCGTGACGTACAGCTTCTCGTGACGGCCTTTCGCGATTTGTCGCAAGACCCGACCGGGTTCAATCGATAGGGCGGAGCTTGGGTTAGGCATACGCAGCTTCCATCTCAGGCGTAGCCGGACGAGGGCGAAGCACGCAAGCGGACTGGTCGTGCAGCCTCGCCACTTCATTCTCTATCGGTATCTTGAATCGTCGCTTATCGGGATCGGTCGCGTGTTTCATGACGCTGTCGATCTCGAAAGGCACCTCCCGTCAGCATTCGACGATGAAAGCGGGCGGTCCTAATCCACCTCCGCCAGCCGCAGCAGTTCCACTGCGGCGGTTTCGTCGGTGATGAGGGTGTTGCAGCCGATGCGGCGGATGGTGGCGCGGATGGCGATGGCGCGGTGTGTGCCGCCGGAGGAGAGGACGATGTGTTTTGCCTTGGCGAGCGTATCGAGGTCGACAGACATCACCCGCTCGTTGAGCTTCTGATCGACCGACCGGCCTTCCTCGTCGAGAAAATTGAACATCGTATCGCAGACGCAGCCGGCGGCGATCAGCCGCTCGAGTTCGGTGGCTGAAATGAAGCCTTCCGACAGCGAGGTCGAATGCGGGCCGATATCACCGCAGCTGACGACGGCGAGATCGAGGTTCTCGGCGAGGTCATAGACGGCATCGAGGCCGCATTTGTCGATCAGCGCCCGCTTGGTGGCGACGCTGTCGACTAGAAGCGGGGCGAGGAACATGAAGCATTCGGCGCCCAGCTGGCCTGCAAAGCGCCAGGTGAAATCGATCGGGTTGGTCTGGTGGACGGCGACGATGCCGCCGAGCAGCGAGACGACCTTGCAGCGTTCGCGACGGGGCGGGCGGAAGCTCGAAAGCGCCGCGGTCATCGTGCGGCCCCAGCCGACGCCGATCGTCATGTCGTTCTGGATCGCTTCCGACAGGAACTGGCCAAGCGCCAGACCGACGGCGCCGGCCAGCGCATCGGCGCTGTTGTCACGCGGGGCAGGCACCACGACCGCCTCGTCCAGTCCGTAGGCGCGTTCCAGCTTGGTCGCCAGCTCGACACAGGTTTCGATGCCTTCCGAGATCCAGATCTGTACTTCGGAGCGTTTCATTGCCTCGTCGAGCAGGCGGATGACGGTCGAGCGACTGATGCCGAGCCGCTCGGCTACCTCCTTCTGCGTCAGGCCCTGGTTGTAGTAGAGCCAGGCAGCGCGAAGCCGCAGCGAGGACGCTTCCGAATATGCGGTGTGGGTATCGCGTCTCAGCTTGGCCAAATTCTGATGTCCTTTTTCATTCAGGACCATAGGGCTGACGTGAAACATATGTCAATTGTGAAGGACAAATGTCTTGACTTCTTTACCCTGAAGGGTTGTTATCCGGTCAACAGCGATCCAGAAACCATACGACGCCCCGAGCGTTTGTATTCGCTTAACAAGGATTTATTCGGATGACGTCGAAACTAGAGCAGCTTCGTTCCATGACAACGGTCGTCGCCGACACGGGCGACATCGAGGCGGTGACCCGCCTCAAGCCGGTCGATTGCACCACCAACCCGTCGATCGTTCTGAAGGCGATTGGTTCGCCGGCATTTGCCGACACGTTCCAGGAAACGGTTGCCTGGGGCCGCAAACAGGGCGGCAGCGACGACGCGATCACGGTTGCCATAGCTGACAAGCTCGCCATCGACGTGGGCGCGGCGCTTGCTGGAATTGTCCCCGGCCGCGTTTCGACCGAAGTGGATGCCGACCTTTCCTTCGATACCGAAGGTTCGATCACCAAGGCGCACAAGATCATTGCAGCCTACAAGGATCGCGGCATCGAGCGCGAACGCATCCTGATCAAGCTTGCCTCCACCTGGGAAGGCATCAAGGCTGCCGAAGTCCTGCAGGCCGAAGGCATCGACTGCAATCTGACGCTTCTGTTCAGCCATGCCCAGGCCGTTGCCTGCGCGGACGCCAAGGCGTTCCTGATCTCACCTTTCGTTGGGCGCATTCTCGATTGGTACAAGAAGTCGACCGGTGAAGACTACACGTCCGAGACCGATCCGGGCGTCGTCTCGGTGCGTTCGATCTACAATTACTACAAGGCGAACGGCATCTCGACGATCGTCATGGGCGCCTCGTTCCGCAATGTCGGCGAGATCGAAGCTCTTGCCGGTTGCGACCGCCTGACGATTTCGCCGAACCTGCTCGACGAGCTCGACAAGGCTGAAGGCACGCTCGAGCGCAAGCTTTCGCCTGAAAAGTTCGAGCCGGCCGCGCCGATCAAGATGGACGAAAAGACCTTCCGCTGGATGCTCAACGAAGACCAGATGGCGACCGAAAAGCTTTCGGACGGTATCCGGGCGTTCAACAAGGATCTCGGCGCGCTCCGCGAGCTCGTGAAGAAGGAACTGGTCCGCGCCGCGGCCTGATTTCCTCAACGTTTTCCAATGACAAGGCCCGCCTCGTGCGGGTCTTTTTCGTTTTCCTAATGTGCACGGCCGAGGCACAGGGTTAACCGAACGTTTAGCCGGAACTCCTAGATCTTTCAGCCTACAAATCACTTTGAAGCTGGAGCGCATCGATGGCTGGGATTTCTTTTGGCCGTATCTTGTCCAACGCCGCCGTGATCAAGGCCCTCAACCGGTCGCAGGCGATCATCGAATTCGACCTGAAGGGCATTATACTCGATGCCAACGAAAACTTCTGCAATGCGCTCGGCTACCGCCTGGACGAGATCGTCGGCAGGCATCACAGCATGTTCGTCGATCCGGCCGATGCAGCTTCCTCGGATTACGCGGCGTTCTGGGCACGGCTTTCCACAGGCGCGTTCGATCAGGGCAAATACAAACGCGTGGGCAAAGGCAACCGCGAGATCTGGATCGAAGCCACCTACAATCCGATTCTGAAAGGCGGCAAGCCTTACAAGGTCGTGAAGTTTGCGACCGACATCACGGAAGCGCGCAAGCGGGCGCTCGAGGACCGGGGCAAGCTTGAGGCACTGTCGCGGGCGCAGGCGATCATCGAATTTTCGCCGACAGGCGAGATCCTCAACGCCAACGACAATTTCTGTGCCGCCGTCGGCTACCGTCTCGATGAGATCGTCGGCAAGCACCATTCTATCTTCTGCGAACCCGACTATGCGCGCTCGTCGGACTATCAGGAGTTCTGGAAGAAGCTCGGACGCGGCACATTTTCGGCCGATCAGTTCACCCGCATCACCAAGACCGGCGAGAAGATCTATATCCAGGCATCCTACAACCCGATCATCGACGACAGCGGACGGGTGTTCAAGGTCGTCAAGTTCGCAACGGATGTGAGCGAACGGGTAAGGGTGGTCAACGATCTCGGCACCGGACTTGCACGTCTCGCCGATTGCAATATCCAGCAGACGCTGGATACGCCCTTCATCGTGGAATTCGAGCCGCTGCGCCGGGACTTCAACGCCTCGATCGGGGCGTTCCAGAAGACGCTGATGGGGGTCCTGCAGCAGACTTCCAGCCTCAACGACAGCAGCCAGGACATGCAGGTGGCGGCCGACCAGCTGTCCGCCCGCACTAAGGAGCAGGCAGCGTCGCTTCGAGAAACGACGGCGGCGCTGGAGCAGGTGACGGAGACGGTAAGGTCCTCCAACACCAATGCGGAGGAAACCCGCAAGCTGGTCAAGGGCGCGCTGCAATCTGCGACCACGTCCTCCTGCGTGGTGCAGGAAACCATCACGGCGATGAAGCGGATCGAAGGCGCATCGTCCGAGATTACCAAGATCATCAGCGTGATCGACGAGATCGCGTTCCAGACCAATCTTCTGGCGCTCAATGCCGGCGTCGAGGCGGCCCGTGCGGGCGAGGCGGGCAAGGGCTTTGCGGTTGTGGCACAGGAGGTGCGTGAACTGGCGCAGCGTTCCGCCAAAGCCGCCAAGGAAATCAAGGGACTGATCGAGAATTCCGGCCGGCAGGTCACGGAGGGCGTGCGCCTTGTCGACGCGACGGGCGCCGCGCTGCACGAAATCGAACGTTTTGTCGCCTCGATCGACCAGAATGTCCAGTCGCTGGCCACTGCGGCGCAGGAACAGTCGGGTGGCCTGTCCGACATCAACCAGACGGTTTCGCAGCTGGACCGGATGACGCAGCAGAACGCGGCGATGGTGGAGCACACGACCGGCATCAGCCGCCAGCTTGCAAGCGGCGCGGCTCTGTTGTCGGAACTGGTCGGACATTTCAAGCTCAACAGGCGCGGCGAAATGCGCGAAACGGGTTCACCGCGTGCCGGCGGCGGCCGCAGGGCCGCCTGACGCAACAGCGAGCGGACCGGTGGAGAGGCCCGCGTCATGCGGGCCTTTTGTCGTCTGAAGGTCAAGCATGATGGGCGATGGGCCGGCCGGAGCGTGGATGCGCCTCGTGAGCCTCATTCCGGGACAGGCGTTGGGCGAAGGAAAAGCCCAGGCTTAAAGCTTCTTCAATCAGAGTAGCGCAGACTGCGGCTTGAGTATTCCATGTCTTGTTGTGCGTGATGGGGTGAAGATGCCGGAGTTCGGCGCGTGAAGATACGGCTATCGAAGAAGCTGCTCGCGGTCGTCGGCGGTGTTTCCGTGCTCTGTGCCGGCAGCGGCGCGGCGGCCGTGTTCGTGGGCAAGGAAAAGTTTTTCGGCCCGTCCTACGCCGATCTCAACGGCCTGACCTGTTCGGTGTTGCAGACGTTCACGACCAAGCGCGACGGACGCACCTGGGTGCGCCGCTATGTGAATGCCGACGAGGTTGCCTCGGCGGATGGCGTTGGTGACGGCATGGCCCGCATCCGCACCGCATTGCGCGTGGCAAAATCCATCCAGGAGAAGGAAAAGGCCGACATCGTGCAGGTGGCGATGGTCGACAAGGCGGGTCCGAAGGACCGCGCCGAAATGCGCGGCCGCATGATCGGCGCGCAGGTCGTCTACATTCCAGATGTTTCCAAGGCACCTGATGGCGCAGCGCGGGAACCCTATTCCGCATTTTATGTCGAGGGTGCTGCGACATCCAAGGGCGAGTATTACGGCCAGCGCATCGACATGCCGCTCGCCGATATCGAGCATCTCGAAGCAAGTCTCACCGACAAGACCGATTGTATCGACCCCGTGGCGATTGCCGCGGCCGAGGCTGCTGCCGCAGAAGGACACGGCGCGGCCAAGGGGCATGACAAGAAGCCTGCCAAGGGGCATGAACCTACCGGACATGGCGAAGCCTCCGGTGGGTATGACGCGCCAGCCGCTGACGGAGCGGCGCCGGCAGCCGAGCACGGCAGCGCGCCTGCGGAAGGACATGGCGAGGCAGCGGCCTCGGGCCATGGCGAGGGCGGGGAACCTGCCGCCAAGGAAAGCGGCGGTCTCCTGAGTTCGGTGACCGGCCTGATCTTCGGTTCGAAAGAGGAAGCAGCGCCTGCCGCCGCCGCGCATGCGCCGGACGGCGAGGGGCACGCTGCACCGCAAGGCGGCGAGCATCCAATCGACTCGAAGCAGGATGGTCATGCACCAGCTCCAGCCGCAGCGGGGGATGACACAGCCGAGGGTTCGAAAGAGCATGCCGCAAAGGGTGAGCCTATCTCTGCGCCGGCAGAAACACCTGCACCGACCGAAGAGAAGAGTTTTGTCTCTTCCATGAAGGAGATGCTCTTCGGTTCCAGTGACAAGGCTCCGGACGCGGCGCCGGATGCCACACATGACGAAGCCTCGGCTGAGCCGGCTTCGCCAAAGACCGAGCCCGCGCCAGAGGCCCGCACCTCTGCCGAGGGCGGCAAGCGCTGGTCGAAGCAGGATGGCAACGACGAGATCCGTTCCGGCGGGCCTTCGGCTGCCGACGCCGTGCATGACGACAAGGCCGCTGAACCAGCCGCTACGGTCGAGTCGGATCAGCCGGGCGCGGCAGCAGGCGGGTCCAATGCCGCGGATGCGGCCGGTGCCGCGTGGCTTGAGAAGCTGCGGGCGCAACAGGCTGGTTCGGCCAGCAAGCCCTAGTCAAAAAACAACCTATCGGTTGCTCCATCGTCCAGAGAGGCCCTTGCCATCGAGCCCCGTTGGCGCGGCGGGGCGGGGACAGCATGTTGGCTGTTGCTGCGTATGATCGGAACTTGCGAGAAGATCCACTAATCCTCTGCCCGTTTCAGGGAGAGGAGTCAGGCTGCTGACAAAGGTTTTATCAAACAACTCTTGATGTCACTTTGGAACCGATGCGGTTCGCAACCTCCCCTCATCCTCGCCCTTTTGGCGGGGATCCCGTCAGCTCAAGTCCTTGAGCTGAGAGAGTCTTTGACCCGACGGACGTCGTGTCGCTGGCTCCCCGCCACAAGGGCGGGGATGAGGGAGAGTGTGGTGTCCCTCTCGCCAAACAAGCTTATTCAGCGTTTGTCGGCAGTCTGACCCTCTCCCTGTTTCAGGGGAGAGGAGCAGGTCTGTCTGATCAGTCCGCCTTGGCGCGGCGGGCCGGGAAGAGGATGACGTCGCGGATGGACGGGGCGTTGGTGAGCAGCATGATCAGGCGGTCGACGCCGATGCCGAGGCCGCCGGCGGGGGGCATGCCCTGGTCGATGGCGTCGAGGAATTCGTCGTCGAGCTGCTTGTCCTTCTCGCCGCGGGCATGGGCCTGCTCGAGCTGCTCGACCATGCGCTTGCGCTGCTCTTCAGGGTCGTTCAGTTCCGAGAAGGCATTGCCCAGTTCCCAGGCGTTGCAATAGGTCTCGAAACGTTCAACGAGGCGCGGTTCGCCCGGGACTTCCTTGGCAAAGGGCGAGATGTCCTTCGGGAAATGGGTGACGTGGCTCGGCTGGATCAGCGTGGCCTCGACCTTTTCCTCGAAGATGAAGGCGAGGCATTCGCCCCAGGTCCAGTCCTTCTCGACTTCGAAGCCGGCGGCCTTGGCTGCAGTGCGGGCTTCCTCGTCGGTCTTCATGGCGAGGAAGTCGATGCCGGTGACTTCCTTGACGGCGTCTGGCATCGGCACGCGCTTGAACGGGCCCTTGAACGACAGTTGCTTGTCGCCATAGGCGAACTCGGTCGAGCCGTGGATCTTCATGGCAAGGTCGGCGAACAGGCGTTCGACGAGGTCCATGATGTCCTCGTAGTCGGCATAGGCCCAGTAGCATTCCATCATGGTGAATTCAGGATTGTGCCGGGTGGAGACGCCTTCGTTGCGGAAGTTGCGGTTGATCTCGAACACCTTGTCGGTGAGACCCGACACCAACGTGCGCTTCAAGAACAGTTCCGGCGCGATGCGCAGGTACATGTCGAGCTTCAGCGTGTTGTGGTGGGTCTTGAAGGGTTCGGCCGTGGCACCGCCATAGACTGAGTGCAGCATCGGCGTTTCGACTTCCATGAAGCCGTCGTCTTCCATGAAGCGGCGGATGCCGGAGACGATCTTGGAGCGCTGCTGGAAGCGGAGCTTGCTTTCCTCGTTGCTGAGGATGTCGAGGTGGCGCTTGCGGTAGCGGATCTCGACATCGGCAATGCCGTTCCACTTTTCCGGCATCGGCAAAAGCGACTTGGTCAGCATGGTGATTTCGCGGGCGCTGATCGACAGTTCGCCGCGCTTGGTGCGCCGCACGATGCCGGTGACGCCGATGATGTCGCCAATGTCGATCAACGCCAGCATCGCCCTTGCTTCCTCGGGCGTCACGTCCTTGTGGGAGAAGATCTGGATCTTGCCGCCGGCGTCATGGATATCCATGAACATTCCGGAATTGCGCGAGGAAAAGACGCGGCCGGCAACCGTGACGACATCGGTGGTTTCGACGTCGGCCTCGAGATCCTTGTACTTTTCCGCCAGTTCCGCATTGGTCATGGTGCGGTGGAAATGCGCCGGATAGACGTCGCCGACGGTTTCGCGCAGCTTTGCCAGTTTCTGGGCGCGCACTTCTGTGGCGTCGGAGGAGAGGGCGGTTTCGGTCTTGGTGTTCTCGGTCATGGTTTTATTCCTGTAACGGCGCTGCCGCGGCGAGCTTCGCTTCCGTATCCCTCATTCCTGTGCTTGTCACAGGAATCCAGTGCGGCCAAGTATTTGGGCGCGGAATACTCTTTTCATTCTTTCACGGCGCAGACGCGCCGTGGCTGGATTTCTGTGACAAGCACAGGAATGAGCGAGGCGAAGGTGAGACCTCGCCTCCGCAGTTGTTACTTCTGCGCACCCACCATGGATGACACCACGGCGGCGGCGATCTTCAGGCGCTGGCGCACGACCGAGCGGCCGAGGATTGCCATGCTGTCGAACAGCGGCAGCGAGCGCTGCGAGCCGGACATGGCGATGAACAACGGCGGGGTGACGACGCGCAGCTTCTTTTCGAGCTTGTCGGCAACGGCGCGCAGTTCGGCATCGATCGCCTCGACGTTCCATTCGATCATCTTCTCGATGTCGGCCTGGACCATGGTGATGATCGCGAGCGTGTCTTCCGGCGAGGTCTTCAGACCCGCGAACGAGGCCGGTGTCAGGTTGACGTCGGCGGCGAGCAGGAAACCGGCGAGGTTGGGCAGGTCGCCGAGCTTGGAAACGCGGCTCTGCGAGTGCTTCAGGCCCTCGATCAGGCGCTGATTTTCCATCGCCCATTCCAGCGTGCGCGACACGAACTCATCCGGCGACAGCTTTTCGCGCAGCCAACGGCCGTTCACCCAGTCCAGCTTCTGCAGGTCAAAGATGGCGCCGGCCTTGGACAGAGCTTCCGGATCGAAGCTGCTGATCATCTCATCCATGGTCAGAAGCTCTTCGCCTTCTGCGATCTGCACGAAGAACAGACCGAGGAAGTTCATCAGGGCTTCCGGCAGGTAGCCGAGCGCCGAGTAATAGCTGATCGAGGTCGGGTTCTTGCGCTTCGACAGTTTCGACTTGTCGGCATTTCTCATGAGGGAGAGATGCATGAAGACCGGCGCTTCCCAGCCGAAATAGCGATAGAGAAGAATGTGCTTGGGCACCGATGCCAGCCACTCTTCGCCGCGAGCGACGTGGGTGATCTTCATCAGATGGTCGTCGATGACGTTGGCCATGTGATAGGTCGGCATGCCGTCGCCCTTGATCAGGACCTGCATGTCGACCGAATCCCACGGGATCGAGACATCGCCATAGACGCCGTCGGTAAAATCGCACGAGCCTTCGGTCGGGATCTTCATGCGCACGACCGACTGTTCGCCGGCCGCCATCTTTTCGGTGACTTCCTCGGCCGAGTATTTCAGGCAGAGACCGTCATACTTCGGCGGCTTGCCGGCGGCGCGCTGGCCTTCGCGCATCTGCTCCAGACGCTCCGGCGTGCAGAAGCAGCGGAAGGCGTGGCCCTTGTCGAGCAGATCCTGCGCGTGCGGCCAGTACATGTCCTTGCGGTCGGACTGGCGATAGGGGCCGTAGGGGCCGCCGATATCAGGTCCTTCCGCCCAGGTAAGCCCGGTCCATTTCAGCGCGTCCAGCACCTTCTGCTCGTATTCGAGCGTCGAGCGGGTCGCGTCGGTATCTTCGATGCGCAGGATGAATTCGCCGCCGTGCTTTTTCGCGAAGAGGTAGTTGAAGAGGGCGATGTAAGCGGTGCCGACATGGGGCTCGCCGGTGGGCGATGGAGCGATGCGGACGCGAGGGGTCGGATTGATCATGGATGCTGCTCTTTCCACGGCGCGCATGGCTGCGCAAAGCCTGTGCCTTTGAATAGGGATTGGCGCAGGCTTAGGCCATATTCAGGCGGGAGCGTCAAGGTTTTTGGCGAAAACGGCTGCCCCGATCCACTCGTTGAAGGGACGGGGTCAGCCTGGGTGGGTCGAGCTCGGGGAGGACTAGTTTACCGGCCAGATATAGAGGAGGGCCGGGACGCTGACGACGATGATCAGGAACGACAAGGGCAGGCCTAGCCGCGGATAATCGGAGAACTTGTAGCCGCCGGGGCCGAACACCAGTGTGTTGCACTGGTGGCCGACGGGGGTGAGGAAATCGCAGCCTGCGCCGATCGCCACCGCCATCAGGAAGGGCTCGGGGCGAAAGCCGAGATTGGTGGCAAAGCTTGCGGCGATCGGCCCCATGACGAGCACGGTTGCGGCGTTGTTGAGGAACGGCGTGACAGCCATGGCGGTGATGAGGATCAGACCGATCGCGCCCCAGGCAGGCAAGGTCGCCGCGGCTTGGCCAAGCCAGCCGGCGATCAGTTCACTGCCACCGGAGGTTCGCAAAGAATCCGAAACCGGGATGAGCGCCGCCAGCATGACGAGGATCGGGCCATCGACGGATTTGTAGAAATCGGTCAACGGAATGGCGCGGAAAACCACCATACCGAGAGCGGCCGCGAAGAAAGCGACCGGCACAGGGGCAAGCCCGACGGCCGTCGTGCCCATCGCCAGTGCCAGGATGATCAGTGGAATGAAGGCCTGCCTCCGCGTGCCGAGCAGCACTTCGCGCTGAGCGAGCGGCAAAAGCGAGAAGTCCTGCATCACCGTCGGCATGTTCTTGCGGCTGCCCTGCAACACGATCACGTCGCCCGCCATCAGGGTGATGGTGCCAAGACGCTGCTTGAGGCGTTCGCCATGCCGGCTGATTGCCAGAAGATTGACGCCCCGAGTGTAGGACAGTGCCAGTTCCTTGGCGGAAAGCCCCTTGAGCGGCGAATCCTGGGTGATGATCGCCTCGATGGAGATGACATCGGCCTGGGCCTGTCCGTTTTCCATCAGCGGCTTGCCGGAGAGCTGCAGCCTGCCGCCGGAGACCATCCGGTCGAGCGCCTTTGACGGGCCTTCGAGCAGCACGACATCGTTTTCACGCAGGATGAGGTCCGGGAACGGCGCCATGCGCGATGGACCGCGCAGGACGGCATTGGCAATCACCTCGCCATCGCCGATCTTCAACAGCTCGGCGACCGTTTTTTCAAGAACAGTCGACAGCGGGGTAATCATCACCTCGGACGTATAGTTGGTGATCTCGACTGCTTCCTCGAGGGAATCATTCTGCTTTGTGCGGCTGGGCACCAGCCAGTGGAAGAACAACAGGAAGGTAATACCGACAAACGCCAGGATCGCACCCATCGGGGTGAAGTCGAACATCGTGAAGGATTCGCCGGTCAGTTCCTGGCGGATCCGCGACACGACGATATTGGGCGAGGTGCCGATCTGCGTCATCAGGCCACCGAGCAGAGCGGCGAAAGCCATCGGCATCAGGTATTTAGACGGCGAGGCGCCGGATTTGCGGGCGAACTGGAACGCCACCGGCATCATGATGGCAAGCGCACCGATATTCTTGATGAAGGCCGACAGCACGGCGACGACGATCATCAGCAGTGCCAGCTGGGTGTGCAGCGTGTTGAGGTTGGGGAAGAACTTCTTGATCGCCATGTCGACGATGCCGGAGCGGGCAACGCCTGCCGAAACGACCAGCGCGCTGCCGACGATGATGACGATATCATCCGAGAAGCCGGAAAACGCCTGGTCGACCGGAACGATCCCCACCGTCACCGCCACGACGAGCGCACAGCAGGCGACCACATCGTAGCGGAAGCGATCCCAGATGAAGACGGCCATCATCACGGCGATGACGGAAAAGGCAAGGATCTGCTGGGTTGTCATGTGGCTCCGGGGGCGCTGGGAATGGGATGCAGCGAGAGGCGATGATCGGCGTGGTGATAAGATCGTGCCCTAGAATGCCCCAGTGCCACAAATGTTGCAAAGTCTGATGACGTTTCGCAAAAGGCGTCTATCGCCGCTCAGGGCGTGTCTGCTGGACAAACCGTGGTGAACGCATAAGTAGACAATATCAACTGCAGTTGTTTGCGCCAATTCCCCTGCGCCAAAGCCCCCCGGAGCCGTCATGACCGATATCCTTGCCATCCCCGTCAAGCTTGCCGACGGCCGGAACACGACGCTTGCCGAATACCGTGGAAAAGTCATGCTGGTGGTCAACGTCGCGTCCAAATGCGGCCTGACCACGCAGTACGAAGGGTTGGAAAAACTCTACGAGCAAAAGCGGGACAGAGGCTTTGTCATCGCAGCCTTTCCTGCCAACGACTTCATGGGGCAGGAGCCCGGTTCGGATACGGAGATCGTCGAATTCTGCCAGCTGACCTACGACGTGAAGTTTCCGATCTTCTCAAAGATTTCCGTCAAGGGCGATGCCAAGCATCCGCTCTACAAGGCGCTGACCGCAGATCCGGTGCCCACCACCGGCGACGGTCCGATGAAGGCGCGCCTGCGCGGCCGCGGCATGGACATCAAAGATGGCGAGATCGTCTGGAATTTCGAAAAGTTTCTGATCGGACGCGATGGCCGGATCAAGGCACGCTTCGCGCCTGACGTGACCGCAGACGATAACCGGCTGCTCGAAGCGCTGGACCGGGAACTGTCCGAGCGGTGATCCGCCGGGACCAGGCGTTTGGACTGAACACAAAAAGGGCGCCTCGCGGGCGCCCTTTGCGTGTCGATGTTTGTAGCAACGTCAATGCAGCGTGCCGGAGGCCTTTTTCTTGGCGCGGGCGCCCTTCGCGAACATGTTGAGGGCCTCGACGCCGGCCGAGAAGGCCATGGCGGCGTAGATATAGCCCTTCGGAACGTGCACGCCGAAGCCTTCGACGATCAAGGTGCCGCCGATCATCAGCAGGAAGGCGAGAGCCAGCATGACGATGGTCGGGTTTCTCTCGATGAAGTTGGCAAGCGGGGTTGCTGCCAGAAGCATCACGGTGACAGCGGCGACGACGGCCACGATCATGATCGGCAGATGCGGCGTCATGCCGACTGCGGTGATGATGCTGTCGATCGAGAAAACCAGGTCGAGGATCAGGATCTGCACGATGGCGGCGCTGAAGCTCATCTGCACGACTTCCTTGCCGGCGCCGACCATGTCTTCCTTGTTGTCGACCACATCCACGGAATGGTGGATTTCCTTGGTCGCCTTGTAAACGAGGAACAGACCACCGGCGATCAGGATCATGTCCTTCCAGGAGAAGGGGTGACCGAAGGCTTCAAAGACCGGATTGGTAAGCTGTACAATCCAGGCAACGGTGCCGAGCAGACCAAGACGCATGACCAGCGCCAGGCCGATACCGATCTTGCGTGCCTTTTCCCGATGCTCAGGTGGCAGCTTGTTGGTGAGGATGGAGATGAAGATCAGGTTGTCGATGCCAAGCACCACTTCCATGACCACAAGTGTAACGAGCGCTACCCAGGCCGTCGGGTCTGCTACCAGCGCTGCAATGTCCATCCATCTCTCCTGTTTTCAATCAAAGGGCGCAATTTCCCGCCGCATTTGGGGATCGACCCATTAAAAACAAGAGTAGGTTGAATATGGACCGACCAGAATCAGGCGGAATCAGCCCCATTATCGATCACGGGTTTGTTATGACAACCATAGGCCGCCATGAAAACGCGGACTGCACCTTGGATGGTCCGGTGGATTTCCTCGTCTGACGGGGCGTCTTCCATCGACCCGAACAGACGAACCTTGAAATAGCCGCCGCTGACGAGGTCGATATACTGGCCTGCGGCAAGTTCGATATCGTCGATATTCAGCCTGCCGGCCTCGACGTGGAGGGCGAGAAAGTCGCGCATCACGGTGCGCAGATTTTCGGGTCCGCGGAAAAAGCGCCGACACAGGTCCGGCATACGCTCGCGGACGCCAAGCACGGTCCGCATCGCGGTGATGATTTTCTCTTCCGTCATGTGGCTGAGGAACGAGACGCCAAAATCGTAGAGGCTCTTTTCCACGTTGCCGTTGGTCGACAGAACGGACCGAACAGTGGCGAGGAAGGCGGCGCGCTCCTGTTCCACCATGGCGACGAACAAATCTTCCTTGTTCTGGAAGTAGACGTAGATCGTTCCCTTCGAAACGCCGGCCTCGCGCGTGATGTCGTTCATGCTTGCGGCTTCGAAACCAAGCTTCATGAAAACCCGCGTCGCGCCTTCCATGATCTGGCTGCGCTTGGCTGGATCCTCGCCCGCGGCAAAACGCCCTGCAGTGCGGGGGGACGTGTCTCGCGGCGCGGATCTCTTTAACGGTTTCGGCATTATAATTCAGCATTCCGATTTTTTTCGAACCGATTGGTTCGATGTGGTCTTGATATGTGTGATCGAAGGCTTTATGTCAACGCTCCGAACTGATCGGTTCGATCGGTTTTCGCTTTTCAAAGATGGTTACGACAATGACGGCCTCCAAGAATGCCGGCGCGCTGCGCACCGTAAAAAACGAAGATGTGAATGCCGATGACACGGCGCGCGACGACGCGTCGCCGGCTGCCGAGAAACCTGCGGCACCTGTTGCAACGCCATCGCCCGAAGCCAAGGCCGACGCACCCGCAAAGAAGGGCAAGCGCGGCCTTATCCTGCCGATCATCGTGCTGGCGCTGCTCGCCGGTGGCGGCTGGTATGGATATCAGTGGTGGACGACGGGCCGGTTCATGGTGTCGACGGACGATGCCTATATCGAAGGCGATATTGCCACGATTTCCCCAAAGGTCACGGCTTTCGTTTCGAAAGTGAATGTCGCCGCCAACCAGCAGGTCAAGGCCGGCGATGTGCTGGCGACGCTCGACAATGGCGATTACCAGAACGCGCTTGATCAGGCCAATGCCGCCATCGAAACCGGCAAGCTGTCGCTGACCCGCATCGATGCACAGGTCGAAGGTGCGCAGGCAACCCTTGCCCAGGCGCAGGCCTCCAAGGTTGCACTGCAGGCAGCGGTCCGCGGTGCCGAGATCACGCTCAAGCGCCAGACCGAGCTTGCGGCCAAGTCGGTCGGCACGACCGCCGATCTCGACAGCGCCACGATTGCGCTCGATCAGGCCAAGGCCAACCTTGTCGGCGGCGATGCGTCGATCAAGTCGGCAGAAGCCAACATCACCATTCTTGAAGCGCAGCGCAAGGAAGCAGAAGGCCAGGTCCGGACGCTCGAACTGCAGCGCGACAAAGCGGCCCGCGACTTGTCCTTTACCGTTCTGAAGGCGCCCTATGACGGGATTGTCGGCAATCGCTCGGTGCAGGAAGGAGATCTCGTTTCGCCGGGACAGCGGCTGATGGCGCTGGTGCCGACGCGTCAGCTCTATATCGACGCCAATTTCAAGGAAACGCAGATCCAGCATCTGGAGATCGGCTCCAAGGTGGAAGTGCATGTGGATGCCTATAGCGAGGAGCCGATCATCGGGACGGTAGAATCGCTTGCGCCGGCTTCCGGCTCGGTATTCTCGCTGCTGCCGCCGGAAAACGCGACGGGCAACTTTACCAAGATCATACAGCGCGTTCCGGTCAGGATCGCCCTGCCGCAGGATGCGCTCGACAGCGGTCGTCTCAGGGCGGGTCTGAGCGTTGTCGTCGACGTGGACATCCGCACCGCACCCAAGAAGTAACTGGGCTTTGGCCTAACAGCCCCATCGGGGCGGAGGTGGTCCCATGGCTGGGAGCGCAACGACAAATGCAGGATCGATATCGTCTGCCGCGCCGGCATCGGCTGCGCCAAAAGTGGACGAGAAAATGCCGACCGGCCGGCTGATCGCGTTTTTTGCGATGGTGGTCGGCATGTTCATGTCGATCCTCGACATCCAGATCGTGTCTGCGTCGCTGTCTGAAATTCAGGCGGGCCTTTCGGCCGGTTCGGACGAGATCGGCTGGGTGCAGACGTCGTATCTGATCGCCGAAGTCATCATGATCCCGCTTTCTGGCACCTTGGCGCGTATCGTCTCGACGCGCTATCTGTTTGCGTTCTCGGCTGCCGGCTTTACGGCTGCGAGCGCGCTTGCGGCGACCGCATCCAATATCGACCAGATGATCGTCTACCGCGCGATCCAGGGCTTTATCGGCGGCGGTATGATTCCGTCTGTGTTTGCGGCAGCCTTCACCATTTTCCCGCCATCGAAGCGGGCGTTCGTCTCGCCGATCATCGGGCTCATCGCGACGCTTGCGCCCACGATCGGACCAACGGTCGGCGGTTATCTCTCGAACGCGTTTTCGTGGCACTGGCTGTTTCTGGTCAACATCATTCCCGGCATCTTCGTGACGATCCTGACCTGGCGGTTCATCGACTTCGACAAGCCGGAACTGTCGCTGTTCAAGAAGTTCGACTGGTGGGGTCTTGTAGCGATGGGCGTGTTCCTCGGCGGTCTCGAGTATGTGCTGGAAGAGGGCAATTCCAACGACTGGTTCAACGACCACATGATCGTCATCGGTGCCATCGCATCGGGGCTTGGCTGCCTGGTCTTCTTCTATCGCGCCTTTACCTCGGAATTTCCCGTCGTGGACCTGACGGCGTTTACGAACCGGAACTTCGCGTTCGGCTCGATCTTCTCCTTCGTGATGGGTATCGGGCTCTACGGACTCACCTATATCTACCCGGTCTATCTCAGCCGCATCCGCGGTTACGACAGCCAGATGATCGGCGAGACCATGTTCGTCTCGGGCCTTGCCATGTTCGTCACGGCGCCGATCGCAGGCAAGCTGTCGACCAAGATGGACCTGAGAGCGATGATGGTGATCGGTTTCATCAGCTTTGCCTCCGGCACCTATATCATGACCGGCATCACCGCCGATTGGGACTTCTACGAGCTTCTGATCCCGCAGATCCTGCGCGGTTTTGGCCTGATGATGTGCATGGTGCCGATCAATAATATCGCGCTTGGCACTTTGTCTCCGGCCCGCATCCGGGGGGCGTCCGGCCTGTTCAACCTGACCCGCAACCTTGGCGGCGCGGTGGGGCTTGCGATCATCAGCACGCTTTTGTCCAACCGCCAGGACGTGCATTACGAGCGGCTGCGCGAGCATCTCGACTGGGGCAACCGGATCGCTTCCGACCAGCTCGACTCGATGGCGTCCAATCTGAACACCTACGGTCTTGATGGCGCGACCGGCGCGATCCGGCAGATGGTGCAGCTGGTGACCAAGCAGGCCGTGGTGATGTCGTTCTCGGACGTTTTCCTGATCCTGACCGTGCTGTTTGCGATGATGATCCTCGGCGTTGCCGCCATCGAAAAGCCTGCACCCCAGGGCGGTGGCGGTGGCAGCGGCCACTGAGCGCGAATTTCGCGCATAAGATTTCAAAGAACCACCGCCTGCAGAGGGGTCGTCGCAAACCGCGGCGGCCCCTTTGCGATTCGTAAGGCGGAGTGTGATGAAATAAATCTGATTTACGTACCTCAAAAACTCCGTTACGAAGATCGGCGGAGGACCGCATGAAGCCAACCGTACACGATATCGCGCGTAGCGCCGGCGTCAGCCTGGCGACCGTCGACCGTGTGCTCAACGGTCGGCCTGGCGTGCGGCGCATCACCCAGGAGAAGGTCGAGGAGGCGATCGCCGTCCTCGGCTACGTGCGCGACGTGGCGGCTGCGAACCTTGCCAAGGGACGGACTTACGCCTTCACCTTCGTGCTGCCTGAGAACGACAACTCGTTCATGATCGGCTTGCGCGAAGAGGTGGAGCAGGCGGTCGGTCGCTCCGGTGCCGAGCGAACCCGTATCCGCGTCGTCGACGTGCCGCCTTTCGACGGGCAGGCCTTGTCTAACATGCTGGACGGCGTGCTTGCCGACAGGCCTGACGGCGTTGCGTTCGTGGCGGTGGAAAGCAGCGACGTGCAGGCCGCGGTCGCAAGGCTGCGGGAGGCGGGCATCGCCGTCGTGACGCTGGTGTCGGACCTGCCGGGCTCGCAGCGGCACCATTTCGCCGGGATCGACAACCACGCGGCCGGGCGCACCGCTGCCAATCTCCTCGGGCGGTTTCTCAGCGGTCGCGACGGGCGGGTGGCGATGGTTGCCGGATCGATGCTGGTGCGCGATCACCGCGAGCGGCTGGAAGGGTTTCTGTCCGTGCTATCGGAGGATTTTCCGCGGCTTGCGATCCTTCCCGTGATCGAGGCCCGCGACGATCCTGCTATTGCCGAGGAATTGGTGACGGGCCTGTTCCGTCGCTATCCGGATGTGATCGGACTCTACAGCCTCGGCGCCGGCAATCGCGGCATCCTGAAGGCTGTGCGCAGCCTGCCGGAAGCACGCAGACCTGTGATCATCGCGCATGAGCTGACGCGATCGACGCGGGCAGCGCTTGCCGACGGTGTCGTCGATGCGGTGCTGAACCAGGATGCGGGCCATGAAGTGCGCAGCGCCATAAGGGTGCTAAAGGCGAAGGCGGACGGGCTTCCCGTGATCGCCGCGCAGGAGCGCATTCGTATCGACATATTCTTGAAGGATAACCTGCCCTGACGGGCAAATCGCGCTCCGGAACGTGTTAAGCGGCTCGGACACGACGCGTGGCGAAACAAAGATCTGCCGAAACGCGGCAGCAACAGGAGAAGGCAAGCATGTATCTCGGTCTCGATCTGGGCACTTCCGGCGTCAAGGCGATGCTGATCGACGGCGATCAGACGATCATCGGCTCGGGGAACGGGACGCTCGACGTATCGCGCCCGCATTCCGGTTGGTCGGAACAGGAGCCGGCTCACTGGATCCGCGCCTGCGAAGAGGCGATCGACGGGCTGAAGGCGAAGTTTCCCAAGGAGCTTGCCGCAGTAAAGGGCATCGGCCTTTCCGGCCAGATGCATGGTGCGACCTTGCTCGATGCCGACGACAAGGTGCTGCGGCCCTGCATTTTGTGGAACGACACACGCTCGTTTAAGGAGGCGGCAGCGCTCGATGCGGATCCGCGTTTCAGGGCCATCACCGGCAATATCGTATTTCCGGGCTTTACGGCGCCGAAGCTTGCCTGGGTGAAGAACAACGAGCCCGAGATCTTTGCCAAGGTCGCCAAGGTTCTGTTGCCGAAGGATTACCTGCGGCTATGGCTGACCGGTGAGCACATTTCGGAAATGTCCGATTCGGCCGGCACGTCCTGGCTCGATACGGGGGCCCGAAAGTGGTCCTCCGAACTCTTGGCAGCGACCGATCTTACCGAGGATCAGATGCCGTCGCTGGTCGAGGGCACCGAGGAAGCCGGTCGCCTGCGGGGCGAGCTGAAGTCGAAATGGGGGATTGCCGGCGATGTGGTCGTGGCCGGCGGTGCCGGCGACAATGCGGCATCGGCCTGCGGCATGGGGACGGTCGCCGAGGGAAATGCGTTCGTCTCGCTGGGAACATCCGGCGTGCTGTTTGCCGCCAACGCCTCCTATCTGCCGAAGCCGGAAAGTGCCGTACATGCGTTCTGCCACGCGCTGCCGAAGACCTGGCACCAGATGGGCGTCATCCTGTCAGCCACGGATGCCCTGAACTGGCATTCGAAAGTGTCCGGCAAAGCCGCTGCCGATCTGGTGGCCGAGCTTGGCGATGGCCTCAAGGCCCCGACCGGCGTCACCTTCTTGCCCTACCTTTCCGGCGAGCGCACGCCGCATAACGATGCCGTCATCCGCGGCGCCTTTCTCGGGCTCGAACATGAGAGCAGCCGTGCGGTGCTGACCCAGGCGGTGCTCGAAGGCGTGACCTTTGCGATCCGCGACAATCTCGAAGCGCTGAAATCGGCGGGAACCTCGATTTCCCGCGTGACCGCGATCGGCGGCGGTTCGCGCTCGCGCTACTGGCTGTCGTCGATTGCGACCTCGCTTGGCGTTCCCGTGGATATTCCGGCCGACGGCGATTTCGGTGCGGCGTTTGGCGCGGCCCGGCTCGGACTGATCGCGGCAACCGGTGCCGATCCGGTTGCCGTTTGCTCCGCTCCCAAAACGGAAGCGGTGATCGAGCCGGAGGCTGGGCTTCACGATGCCTATGAGGCTGCATACCAGCGCTACCGGGCTGCCTATCCAGCAATTCGCGGCTTGCTGAACTAACCGGCAAAGGGGAGGAGACATCTCCTCCCCCAAGTCGGGCAACTCGAACCACGCTTTACCGGCTACAGTGAGGTACGTACCTCACCTTGACGCACTTACCAGAACCAAGTTTCTACCAAGGAGGAAACCACCATGAGCACAGGCTTTTTCGGCGATATCACCAAGATCAAGTACGAAGGTCCTGACAGCACCAATCCGCTGGCATTCCGGCACTACAACCCGGATGAAATGGTCGGCGGGAAGCGGATGGAAGACCATCTGCGCTTTGCCGTTGCCTATTGGCACACGTTCACCTGGCCGGGCGGCGATCCCTTCGGTGGTCAGACATTCGAGCGTCCGTGGTTCGACGACAGCATGCAGGCAGCCAAGCTGAAGGCGGATGTCGCGTTCGAATTCTTCGATCTGCTCGGGTCGCCTTACTACTGCTTCCACGATGCGGATGTGCGTCCTGAAGGCGCAAACTTTGCGGAAAACACGAAGAACCTCAACGAGATCGTCGACTACTTCGAAAAGAAGCAGGCCGACACCGGCGTCAAGCTTCTGTGGGGCACGGCGAACCTGTTTTCGCATCGCCGCTATATGTCCGGCGCTGCCACCAATCCCGATCCTGATGTGTTTGCCTTTTCGGCGGCGACCGTCAAAACCTGCCTCGACGCCACCAAGCGTCTCGGTGGTGCGAACTATGTCCTGTGGGGCGGCCGCGAAGGTTACGAGACGATCCTCAACACCGATTTCACCCGCGAACTCGACCAGATGGGCCGCTTCCTCAACCTCGTCGTCGAATACAAGTACAAGATCGGCTTTGAAGGCACGATCCTGATCGAGCCGAAGCCGCAGGAGCCGACCAAGCACCAGTACGACTACGACGTTTCCACCGTCTATGCCTTCCTGCAGAAACACGGGCTAGACAAGGAAGTGAAGGTCAATATCGAGCAGGGCCACGCGGTTCTTGCCGGCCATTCCTTCGAGCACGAAATCGCCATGGCGAACACGTTCGGCATTTTCGGCTCGATCGACATGAACCGCAACGACTACCAGTCGGGCTGGGATACGGACCAGTTCCCGAACAACGTGCCGGAAATGGCGCTGGCCTACTATCACGTGCTCGCCGGCGGCGGGTTCAAGAACGGCGGCACCAACTTCGACTCCAAGCTGCGCCGCCAGTCGCTCGATCCGGCAGATCTGCTGATCGGTCATATCGGCGGTATGGATTGCTGCGCCCGTGGCCTGAAGGCTGCGGCGAAGATGATCGATGACGGCGCACTGAAGACGCCGCTCGATGCGCGCTACGAAAAGTGGGACAGCCCGGAGGCGCAGAAGATGTTGCGCGGCGAGTACAAGCTCGACGAAATCGCTGCTCGCGTGGAGAAGGAAGGGATCAATCCCGAGCCGAAGTCCGGACGCCAGGAATATCTCGAAAACGTGATAAACCGCTACGTCTGAGACAAGCAGCCTCGTCCCCCTGTGACAAAGGCGTGAACGGCCCCGGAATGGCGAGAAATCGCGCAACATTTCGGGGCTGGAAACGTTTGATGCTGTGCTTATGTTACGGCTTGGCGAACGGGATTATCCTGCGACCCTTTCAAACGTGAGTTCTGCCGGGGCCTTGGTCGCGAAAGCGGCCGGCAAAGGCCTCCAACGACACGAAGGAGAATGACATGAAGTGGACTGCACCTAAGTTTGTTGAAGTAAGCTGCGGCATGGAAATCAACCGTTACGCACCTGCAGACGGCAGCGAGCCGGTTCTGTTTTAATTATGAAGAGCACGGGACCCATGACCGGTCTCCGGTTTCTGGTGCTCGGCTCTGCAGCCGGCGGCGGATTACCGCAGTGGAACTGCAATTGTTCCAACTGCGCCGCCGCCCGCGATCCGTCTTCGGGACTTCAGCCGCAGACGCAGTCGTCGCTCGCCGTCAGTATTGACGGAGAGACCTGGGCGATCTTCAACGCCTCGCCGGATATTCGCCAGCAAATCCAGCAGACGCCGCATCTTCATCCGAAAGCCCTCCGCCACAGCCCGATCCAAAGCGTCGTCATCACCAATGCCGATGTGGATCATATCGGCGGTCTCCTGACGATCCGCGAGAAGCAGGCGTTTTCACTGTTTTCGACGGCCGCGATCGGCTCCGTTCTCGATGCGAGCCCGGTCTTCCGAGTCCTGGATCCTGATTTCGTGGCGCGCAAGACGATCCGTCTCGACGAGGATTTTTCACCGCTCGATGGGCTTGAGGCGCGCATTTTCGCGGTGCCCGGCAAGGTCGCCCTGTTTCTTGAGGATGGCGAGCCGGAGCTTGGTCTCGAAGGCGAGCAGACAATCGGCGTCGAATTCGTGGCGAACGGCAAACGGGCCTACTATATTCCGGGCTGTGCGACGCTTCCGGACTGGCTTTGCGAGCGCATAAGCGGCGCCGACCTCGTGTTCTTCGACGGCACCGTGTTTACCGACGACGAGATGATCCGCGTCGGCACCGGCATCAAAACCGGGCAGCGCATGGGGCATATGCCGATTACTGGCGACGACGCCGGGGGCGGCGGTAGCCTGGAAGCGCTGTCGAAACTTGGCATAGGTCGCATGGTCTATGTCCATATCAACAATACGAACCCGATCTGGCGCCAAGGCCCGGAGCGGGACGCTGTTACCGAAGCCGGCTTCGAAGTCGGCCATGACGGCATGGAGATCGAACTTGCCTGAAGCACAGAATGTTGCCCTGAACAGAACCGATTTTGAAGCCCGGCTGCGCGCCATCGGTGCTGCGCGCTATCACGACAAGCATCCGTTTCACGGCATGCTGCATGGTGGCGGATGCTCGATGACGCAGGTGCGCGCCTGGGTGATCAACCGGTTCTATTATCAGAGCCGTATTCCGCTGAAGGATGCCGCCTTTATGTCGCGCTGCGAGGATATCTCGATCCGGCGCGCGTGGCGCAAGCGTATCGAGGACCATGACGGCGGGCGGGAAGAGGGCGGCGGTATCCGGCGCTGGCTGAAGCTTGCCGAGGCGGTCGGGCTTGATCCGGATTACGTCGAATCAACCCGGGGCGTTCTGCCGGGCACGCGGTTTGCCTGCGATGCCTATGTGCGTTTCGTGCGTGACATGCCGATGCTCGATGCGGTTGCCGCGTCGCTGACCGAGCTTTTCGCGCCCACCATTCACAAGAACCGCATTGCAGGACTGCTCGAGCACTACGCTTTCGCCAATGAAGACGCGCTCTCTTATTTCCGCAAGCGGCTCGATGAGGCGCCGGTCGATGTCGCCTTCGGGCTCAACTACGTTCTCGACCATGCGGACACGTTGGAAAAGCAGGATGCGGCCGCGGCTGCGCTGACCTTCAAGACGGACGTTTTGTGGGCGCAGCTTGATGCGTTGCAGAGCGCTTATGTATCGCCGGCACTTCTGCCGCCGGGTGGATGGGACGGCAAGGAGGGCGTGATTGGCGCTCTCGATCAGCCGGCTCTGAGAGAACCTGCGCGGGGAGCGGCGGAATGAGCGAACCTTCCGCAGTCACCGTGACCGCGCAGACGGTCGCCAAACTTGCCCGCGGCGTGCGGCTTCGGGAGGACCCGGTGCGCGGCCAGACGGTGCTGCTTGCGCCGGAACGGGCGCTGGCGCTCGACGAGATCGCTGTGATGATCGTCAACGCGCTCGACGGCGAGCGTGATCTCGATGCGATCGCGCAGGAGTTCTCCGTGAAATTCGAAGCGCCCAAGGAGCAGATCCTGGTCGACGTGATTGCCTTCGTCGACGAGTTTTCCAAGCGGCGCATGCTGGAGTTGAAATCGTGAACGAGCATGTCAGCATTGCGCGGACAAGTGCCAAGACCACCGACAGAACGAGCGAATGGACCGACCGGGACGGCGTGACGGGTCGTATCCGCATCCCGGCACCGATCGCTATGCTTGCGGAGCTGACGCATCGCTGTCCGCTGGCCTGCCCCTATTGCTCCAATCCGCTGGAGCTCGAAGGCATCAGCACCGAGCTTTCCACGCAGGAATGGATCCGGGTGTTTCAGGAAGCAGCAGCGCTTGGCGTTCTGCATCTCCATCTCTCGGGCGGCGAACCGGCATCGCGGCGCGATCTGGTGGAGCTGACGGCGGCTGCCGCCAAGGCCGGGCTCTATACCAACCTGATCACGTCCGGCATCGGCCTCAATGAGAAGCGCATCGCCGAGCTGTCCGCAGCCGGGCTCGACCATCTGCAGCTCTCGATCCAGGGCGCGACGCCTGTTCTGGCCGACAAGGTGGGTGGTTACAAAGGCGGTTACGATCGCAAGATCGCGGTGGCCGAGTGGACGCATGCGGCCGGCATTCCGCTGACCGTCAACGCCGTTTGCCACAAGCAGAACATGGACGAGCTGGGCGCCATGCTGGATCTTGCCGTCGAACTCGGTGCCCGCCGCATCGAGATCGCCACCGTGCAGTTTCACGGCTGGGCCGAGAAGAACCGCAAAGCGCTGATGCCGACCAAGGAACAGGTGCTGCACGCCAACGCTTTCGTTGAGGAAGCGCGCAAGCGGCTGGAAGGCATTATCGTGATCGATTACGTGCCGGCCGACCACCATTCGACCTTTCCGAAGGCCTGCATGGGCGGCTGGGGACGCACGGGCCTGAATGTTACGCCATCGGGCAAGGTCCTGCCCTGCCATGCGGCCGAAAGCATTCCGTCGCTCAACTTCGAGACCGTGCGCGACATGTCGCTGACCGACATCTGGTATGACAGCCAGGCGTTCAACGCCTATAGGGGCGACAGCTGGATGCCGGATCTTTGCCGGTCCTGCGATCGCAAGGGCGTGGATTTTGGCGGTTGCCGTTGCCAGGCGATGGCGTTGGCCGGCGACGCCGCGACCACCGACCCGGTCTGCATCCTGTCGCCGATGCGCCATCTTCTGGTCGAGCAGGCAGAGATCGACAGCCGCGCCGAGCCGCCTGAATTCGTCTATCGCGGCCGCTAACGCCACTTCCGGTGGTGTCGCGAATGTGAACGAAGCTCATGAGCTGAAACTGCTTTACGTACCTCAAATTCTTCGATAGCCTGAAATTCAGGGAGGAATTTCAGTGCATCACACCACTTGCGAGGAGGCAGGTGTTGTGGGCGTGCCGCGTTGCGGCTGCTTCACGACGCTTCTGATTTTGAGGCCGGTGCATGGTTGATGCGTCCGGGCATACGGCTGCGCCTCTGCTCGATGCGCGCGGCCTTTCAAAGACGTTCGGCATTGTCGAAGTCCTCAAGGATATCGCGCTCACCGTTCACGCCGGAGAGGTCCACGCGATCATCGGCGAGAACGGCGCCGGCAAATCCACCTTGATGAAGATTCTTGCCGGCAACCATCAGCCGACCCACGGCGAACTCGCGATCGACGGACAGGTCGTCAGCTTTTCGGGGCCGGTTGATGCGGAAAAGCATGGCATCGTGCTGGTGCACCAGGAAATCCTTCTCGCACCGGATCTGACGGTGGCGCAGAACATCTATCTCGGACGCGAGGTTCGAAAGGGCATCGCGCTGGACGACCGTGCGATGAACACGGGCGCCGCAGAGGCGATCCGCGATCTGGGCGCCGATATCGATCCCGAGACCATCGTCTCGCGGCTTTCGATCGCGCAGCGCCAGCTGGTGCAGATCGCGCGGGTCCTGCTGGTGCCGCATCGCATCGTCATCTTCGACGAACCGACGGCGTCGCTGACGCCGCACGAAACCGAAGCGCTGTTGAAGGTCATCACCGATATCCGCGCCAAGGGCGTCGGCGTGCTCTACATCTCGCACCGGCTGCCGGAGGTAAAGGAGATCGCCGACCGCGTGACGGTGCTGCGCGACGGGCGGCTGGTCGCTTCGCACCCGACAAGCGAGCTGGAACCGGCCGACATGGCGCGGCTGATGGTGGGTCGCGACGTGGCAAAGCTCTATCCGGACCGGCAGGCGGCCATCGCGCCCGAAACGGTGCTCGAGGTTCAAGGTTTCGACGTGCCGGGCTATGCGCGCGATGCCGGGTTTACCCTGCACAAGGGTGAGATCCTCGGTTTTGCCGGGCTGATCGGCGCCGGTCGCACGGAGCTCATGGAAGGGCTGGTCGGACTTCGACCGGCCAAGGGCAAGGTGACGCTGCGGGGGCGGCCGGTTCAGTTTACCGACGTGCATTCGAGCCTCAAGGCGGGCGTCGCCTATCTTTCCGAAGACCGCAAGGGCAAGGGCCTGCTTCTCACCAAGGACCTCACCGTCAATCTGACGCTCGCCTCGCTTGGCAAGTTCATCCGCGGCCTGCAGATCGATCGCAAGCGGGAAGCACAGGCGCTCGACAAGGCGATCGAGGATTTCGACATCCGGACCGGCACGAAGACGATCCTTGCGGGCCAGCTTTCTGGCGGCAACCAGCAGAAGCTGCTGCTTGCCAAGATGATGCTGCTCGATCCGCAGGTCGTCATCATCGACGAGCCGACGCGCGGCATCGATATCGGCAACAAGGAACAGATCTACAAATTCATCGCCGCTCTGGCTGCGGAAGGGCGCTCGATCATCGTCGTCTCTTCCGAAATGCCGGAGCTGATCGGCATCTGCGACCGCATTCTGGTGATGCGCGGCGGCCGGATCGTCGGCGAAGTTCACGGAGACCACATGACGGAAAACGAGATCGTCCAGCTTGCAACCGGTGTCAATGTCGGCGCGGGGGAGGCGGCATGAGTGCGGTCGTAACCGAGACGAAGGCGCCGAAGACTTCGCGCGACTGGGACATGGCGGCCGTCGCGCCGTTTGTTGCGCTGGCGCTGCTTCTGGTGCTCGGCTATTTTGCCAACCCGAATTTCGTGTCGCTGGCCAACCTCACCAACGTCATCACCCGCAGCGCCTTTATCGCCGTGATCGCGCTTGGGGCGACCTATGTGATCTCGGCGGGGGGACTGGATCTGTCGGTCGGGGCGATGGTGGCGTTTGTCGCCAGCCTGATGATCCTGTTCATGAACTCAGGCGTAGTTGCCGATCCGATGCTGATGCTGATGGCCGGCATGGCGGTGGCGCTGGTTCTGGGGGCGGCCTGCGGGCTGGCGAACGGACTGATCACGACGCTCGGGCGGATCGAGCCGTTTATCGCGACGCTCGGCACGATGGGGATCTATCGCGGCCTGACGACCTGGCTTTCCCAGGGCGGCGCGATCACGCTCAAGGACCGGCAGTTGCAGCAGCTTTACCGGCCGGTCTATTTCGGCGATGTGTTCGGCGTGCCGATCCCGATCATCGTGATCTTCGTGACGGCGGCGCTCGCGGCCTTCGTGCTCTACCGCACCCGGTATGGCCGTCATGTGATCGCCGTCGGATCGAACGAGGAAGTGGCGCGCTATTCGGGCATTTCGGTCAACAAGGTGCGCACCATCGCCTATGTGGTGCAGGGGCTCTGCGTGGCTGTTGCTGTCATGATCTACGTGCCGCGGCTGGGATCGACGTCTGCGACGACAGGCATCCTGTGGGAGTTGCAGGCGATCACGGCCGTGGTCGTCGGCGGGACGGCACTTCGGGGCGGGGTGGGTCGCATCTGGGGCACGATCTGCGGCGCCTTCATTCTGGAAATCGTCGGCAACATCATGATCCTGTCGAACTTCGTGTCGGAATATCTGATCGGGGCGATCCAGGGCGCGATCATCATCATTGCCATGCTGGTGCAGAGGTCGCTGATGCGAAAGTAAGAGGTTGTTACGGGACCCCCTCCGGCCTGCCGGCCATCTCCTCCACAAGGGGGGAGAAGACTTGCCGCAATCGCCTGCCTCGATCGAGTGTTGGCGTTAGCTGCCGGGTTAAGCCCGCCCCCTTGTGGGCAGGGCGGGGAGGGGTTTCGGGTCGCTGAGACCAATGGTTTGGCCGGGCCTCTGGGGCGGGTCCGGTTTCGGGAGGATGACCCCTTAAACTCTGGGAGAGAGAACATGCATAGAAGAACATTCGGTCTCGGCGTTGCAGGTCTTGCAGCGTCGGTTGCCGCCGCACCAAGCCTCGGGCTTGCACAGGAGGCGAAGAAGGTCACGATCGGCGTGTCCATTCCGGCGGCCGACCATGGCTGGACGGCTGGCGTGGTGTTCCATGCCGAACGCGTCGCGAAACTTCTGATGGCCGAGCACAAGGGCCTCAATGTCATCGTGAAGACCTCGGCGGATCCGGCGAGCCAGGCAAACGCGGTGCAGGATCTGGCGGTGCAGGGCATCGATGCGCTCGTCATCCTGCCGAGCGATCCGGATCAGCTGGTCACCGCGATCCAGCAGGTGAAGGACGACGGCAAGTTCGTGGCGCTGGTCGACCGTGCACCATCGGTCAACGACAACACGATCCGCAATCTCTACGTGGCCGGCAATAACCCGGCGCTTGGCGAAGTGGCTGGAAAGTACATCGCCGAGAAGACGCCGGAAGCGCAGGTCGTCGTGATCCGCGGCCTGCCGATCCCGATCGACCAGCAGCGCCAGGACGGTTTCGACAAGGGGATCGCCGGTTCCAAGGTGAAGGTGCTGGAGCGTCAATACGGTAACTGGAGCCGCGACGACGCCTTCAAGGTGATGCAGGATTTTCTGACCAAGCATCAGAAGATCGATGTAGTCTGGTGCCAGGACGACGACATGGCCGTCGGTGTGCTGGAAGCGATCGAGCAGGCCAAGCGCACCGACATTCAGTATGTCGTTGGTGGTGCCGGCTCCAAGGACATGATCAAGCGCGTCATGGACGGCGACAAGATGATGCCGGTCGACGTGCTCTATCCGCCGGCGATGGTGGCAACCGCCATGCAGCTGACGGCGGCCAACTTCTACGATCAGGTCCCGGTCAGCGGCAACTATATCCTCGACGCCACGCTGGTGACGAAGGAGAATGCGCAGAACTTCTACTTCGCCGACTCGCCGTTCTGAGATCACCAAGGCGAGAGGGGGCGTTTGTCGCAAGACGCCCTCTTTCCTCGCGTCATCCCTGTGCTCGTGACAGGGATTCAAGCCAGCCCAAGTCGCTGGGCTGAAGAAAATTGCTCTGACCCGACGGAAATCGGGTCACTGGATTCCTGTGACAAGCACAGGAATGCCGGAGAGTTTGCGGAACGCACCGAGCCCGACATCGAGGGCGGCATATCGGAAAGGAAACACCATGAAGACGATCAAGGGTCCGGGCATTTTTCTCGGTCAGTTTGCCGGAGACAAGGCGCCGTTTGACAGCTGGGACGGCATCACCAAATGGGCGGCCGACAAGGGTTATCTCGGTGTGCAGGTGCCGACCTGGGCTGGCCAGCTGATCGACCTCAGACAAGCTGCCTCGTCGAAGGATTACTGCGACGAGTTCGCCGGTGTCGCCCGCCAGAACGGTGTCGAAGTGACCGAATTGTCCACCCATCTGCAGGGCCAGCTGGTCGCCGTGCATCCGGCCTACGATGACGCCTTCGACGGCTTCGCGGCGCCGGAAGTGCGCGGCAATCCGAAGGCACGTCAGGAATGGGCGGTCGAGCAGGTGAAGATGGCGATCACAGCCTCGAAGCATCTCGGCATCACGGCGCATGCCACCTTTTCCGGCGCGCTCGCCTGGCCCTACATCTATCCCTGGCCGCAGCGCCCGGCCGGTCTGGTCGAGACCGCCTTCGACGAGCTTGCCCGCCGCTGGACGCCGATCCTCGACCATGCGGACGAAAACGGCGTCGACGTCTGCTACGAAATCCACCCCGGCGAGGACCTGCATGACGGCGTCACGTTCGAGATGTTCCTGGAGCGGGTAAAGAACCATCCGCGCGCCAACATGCTCTACGACCCCTCGCATTACGTGCTGCAATGCCTGGATTATCTCGACAACATCGACATCTACAAAGACCGGATCAAGATGTTCCACGTCAAGGACGCGGAGTTCAATCCGACCGGGCGGCAGGGCGTCTATGGCGGCTTCCAGAGCTGGGTGAACCGGGCCGGACGGTTCCGTTCGCCGGGCGATGGCCAGGTGGATTTCGGGGCGATCTTTTCGAAGATGGCGGCCAACGATTTCGACGGCTGGGCCGTGGTCGAATGGGAATGCGCACTGAAACACCCCGAAGACGGTGCCCGCGAAGGCGCGGAATTCGTCAAGCATCACATCATCCGGGTGACGGAACATGCATTCGACGATTTCGCCGCCGGCGGCACGGACGAGGCGGCCAACAGGCGGATGCTGGGGCTTTCATAGAAACCCCTCCCCACAAGGGGAGGGCTTAACCTGCCGCACCCTTCGGTCATGACCCGAGACGGTGCGGAGGGGTCTCTCCCCCTTGTGGGGGAGATGGCCTGCAGGCCAGAGGGGACTTTCCCCGCAATGAATTTCCAAGGAGACATCATCATGACCATCGAAGCCAAGGACGAACAGACACGCGCACCCCGTATCCGGCTCGGCATGGTCGGCGGCGGATCCGGCGCCTTTATCGGCGCGGTGCACCGGATGGCGGCGCGGCTGGATGACCGGTTCGAACTCGTCGCGGGCGCTCTCTCCTCGACGGCGGAAAAATCGGCGGCATCGGGGCGGGAACTCGGGCTTGATACGGAGCGGACCTACGGTTCCTTCGAGGAGATGGCAAGCCGCGAGGCGGAGCGCGAAGACGGCATCGAGGCGGTGTCGATCGTCACGCCGAACCATGTTCATTTTGATGCCGCCAAGGCGTTTCTCAAGCGCGGTATCCACGTCATCTGCGACAAGCCGCTGACCTCCAACCTTGCCGACGCGAAGGCGCTGAAGCAGGTAGCCGACGAGAGCGGCGCACTGTTCATCCTCACCCACAACTACACCGGCTATCCGATGGTGCGCCAGGCCCGCGAGATGGTCGAGAGTGGCGTGCTCGGCGATATCCGTATCGTCCAGGCGGAATATCCGCAGGACTGGCTGACCGAGGCGGTCGAACAGACCGGCGCCAAGCAGGCGGTGTGGCGTACCGATCCGGCCCAATCGGGTGCCGGCGGCTCGACCGGCGATATCGGCACGCATGCCTATAACCTCGCTTGCTTCATCACCGGACTGACGCTGGATAGCCTTGCCGCGGATCTCGACAGTTTCGTTGAGGGCCGCCGGCTCGACGACAATGCGCATGTGATGCTGCGGTTTGCGGCGAGACACGACGAGAAGCCGGCCAAGGGCATGCTCTGGTGCAGCCAGGTGGCGCCGGGCCACGAGAACGGCCTGAAAATCCGCGTCTACGGCACCAAGGGCGGCATCGAATGGGTGCAGGCCGATCCGAACTACCTGTGGTTCACGCCGTTTGGCGAGGAGAAGCGGCTGATCACCCGCAATGGCGCCGGTTCCGGCGCCGCTGCTGCGCGTGTCTCCCGCATTCCATCGGGTCATCCGGAAGGTTATCTCGAAGCCTTTGCAACGATCTACACGGAAGCGGCACTGGCAATCCACGCCCACCGGACGGGCGCGAAACTGGACGAGGCGGTTATCTATCCAACCGTCGACGACGGCGTGAAGGGCGTCGCCTTTGTCGAGGCCTGCGTGGAGTCGTCTCGGAACAATGGTGCTTGGGTGAAGGTGTAAAGACTTGGTGGGCGGCGTCTGCCCCTCACCCTAACCCTCTCCCCGTAGACGGGGAGAGGGGACGTGGCTCGATCGGGGCAAGGCGCGTGCGGCAAAGGACCTTCTCCCCAACTGCGGAGAGAAGGGTCCGCAGGACGCAGCCGGATGAGGGGCCTGGGGAAGAGGTGGCGGCACCCGGATAGGCGTTGGAACCCTCGCCGCGGCCGGATCTACCTCCAGTGTCAGGAGACCAATGTTGACATTTCCATTCAATCTGTACAGATACATGTACATTGTCGGAGGATAGCATTTTGGCCCACGTTCGTTTGACCGAGTTTAGGCAGAACATTGCGACCCACTTCGACAACGTGATCGCCTCTCGCGCTCCTTTGCTGGTCACCCGTCAAGGATCAGAGGCGTTGGTTCTGATTGCTGAGGGCGAGTACGAGAGCATGCTGGAAACTCTGCATCTTCTTTCCACCCCAGCGAATTCTGATCGGTTGCGCGAGAGCATTGCGCAGCTTCGCGGAGAAGAGGTGATCGCAACAGACCCGACCTTGTAGGATGAACCTTCTCTGGACGGGATACGCCTGGGAAGAGTACCAATACTGGCAAAGCGTCGATCAATCGATGGTCGAGAAAATCAACGAGCTGATCAGGGATACGAAGAGATCGCCCTTCAAGGGGCTTGGAAAACCGGAACCGCTGAAGGGCAGTCTCTCCGGGTTTTGGTCGAGGCGCATTCATGGGGAACACCGACTGGTGTATTGTGTGTCGGGCAAAGCAAGCACCCAGCAACTCGAAATCATCCAGTGCCGTTTTCACTATGAGAGATAGTATAGAGCGCACTTAAGGCGACAATCCCGAACGACATCTTCGCGCTGAACCGGTTTTCGCGCTGCAAAACCTGTACAACGGGCGGGCATTTGGTTACACGTCGCTGCTATGACGGCCGGGGTCATTGTCTCGGTCGCACCTCCATATGGCGGCATCCTGATGACTGATCCACAGACCCTCGCAGCCCGTTTCCCAGGCGATTTCACCTTTGGCGTTGCGACCGCCGCCTACCAGATCGAGGGATCGACCAAGGCGGATGGCAGGAAGCCTTCCATCTGGGATGCGTTTTCCAACATGCCGGGGCGGGTCCATAACCGCGACAATGGCGATATCGCCTGCGATCACTACAATCGCTGGGAAGCGGATCTCGACCTGATCGCCGAGATGGGTGTTTCCGCCTACCGGTTCTCGCTGGCCTGGCCGCGGATCATTCCTGAGGGCACCGGCCGGATCAACGAGCAGGGGCTCGATTTCTACGACAAGCTGATCGACGGATTGAAGGCGCGTGGCATCAAGGCATTTGCGACGCTCTATCACTGGGACCTGCCGCTTTCGCTGATGGGCGACGGCGGATGGGCCGCGCGATCGACGGCTTACGCCTTCCAGCGCTACGCCAAGGTGGTGATGGCGCGTCTCGGCGACCGGCTGGACTCGGTTGCGACATTCAACGAACCGTGGTGCTCTGTGTGGCTCAGCCACCTCTATGGCGAGCATGCGCCGGGCGAGCGCAACATGGAGGCGGCCCTTGCCGCCATGCATCACACCAACCTTGCGCATGGACTGGCGGTCGAGGCGATCCGGCATGTGACGCCGAATGTGCCTGTTGGTATCGTCCTCAACGCGCATTCCGTCATTGCCGGTTCCGATAGCGCCGATGATAGCGCTGCTGCCGAGCGTGCCTTCGACTTCCACAACGGCGCCTTTTTCGGCCCGGTGTTCAAGGGCGAATATCCGGCGTCGCTGATGTCGGCGCTTGGCGATCGCATGCCGAAAGTGGAAGACGGCGATCTTGCCGTCATCAGTCAGAAGCTCGACTGGTGGGGCCTCAACTACTATACGCCGATGCGCGTTCTTGCAGATACCGCTGATGGTGCGGAATTCCCGGCGACAAAGCCTGCGCCTTTCGTCGAAACAGCGGTCACCGATATCGGCTGGGAAATCTATGCGCCCGCCATGAAATTGCTGGTCGAGGATCTCTACCGCCGCTACGACCTGCCGGAATGCTACGTCACCGAAAACGGCGCCTGCGACAATACCGACCTTGGCGCCGACGGCACGATCGATGACACGATGCGGCTTGACTACTATGTCGAGCATCTCGGCGTCGTTGCTGATCTCGCCCGCGACGGTTATCCGATGAAGGGCTATTTCGCCTGGAGCCTGATGGACAATTTCGAATGGGCAAAGGGCTACCAGATGCGGTTCGGCCTTGTGCATGTCGACTATCAGACGCAGGTTCGTACGATCAAGCAGAGCGGCAAATGGTATCGCGAACTCGCGGCCCAGTTTCCCAAGGGTAACCACGCCCCGGCATGATTTCTCGAGAGTGTAGAAGATTTTTTCTCGTTTTCGCCGAATTTGAAATCTCATCCCTGTAAAATGTGGCGCAGGCGGGGCATTGATGCGCCATCAATAACGAGGCCTCCCGGCTTCCATTGAAAGCCGATCGAATGCTCCGCAAAGTCACCTGTCATCGAATGTGCCGCCTGGCTGCATGAATTGAGACGGCGACCCTTGTCGCCGGGATGACCTGACTGAACGTGTGAGCTTATCATGACACTTGTTACTGCCGTGGCCGATGCCGCTTCGCCTGACGTGGCGAATGCTGCGCCCATGGTGTCGTTCGAAAAGGTGGTGAAGCGGTTCGGCGGTGCGTCCGGGCAGCCCGAATTCACCGCGCTCGACGGTATCGATTTTTCGGTCGCCCGCGGCTCCATCGCCGGTATCATCGGCCGATCCGGGGCCGGAAAGTCGACTCTGATCCGGCTGGTCAACGGGCTTGAAAAGGCGACGTCCGGCACGGTCGTGGTCGATGGCGTCGAAGTGGGCGGGCTCGGCGAAGATGGTTTGCGTTCGCTGCGCCGCCAGGTCGGCATGATCTTCCAGCATTTCAATCTGCTGTCCTCGCGAACCGCGTTCGACAATGTGGCGCTGCCGCTCGAGATTGCCGGTGTGGACAAGGCGGCGATCAAGGCCAAGGTCGGGCCTCTGCTCGATCTCGTCGGTCTCGGCGACAAGGCCGGGCGTTACCCGTCCGAGCTGTCGGGTGGGCAAAAGCAGCGCGTCGGCATTGCCCGCGCGCTGGCGACCGATCCGAAACTGCTGCTCTCAGACGAAGCCACCTCGGCGCTCGATCCGGAGACCACGCATTCGATCCTTGATCTTCTGAAGCGCATCAACGCCGAACTTGGGCTGACGGTGCTCCTGATCACGCACGAAATGGAAGTGGTGAAAACGGTCGCCAGCCATGTGGCGGTGATCGATGCCGGTCGCATCGTCGAGGCCGGGCGCACGTTCGAAGTCTATGCCGATCCCAGGCACGAGACGACGCGCACGCTGCTTGCCTCGTCACTCAACCTGCCGGAATGGCTGCGCAACGGCATCAAACGGCAACCATCGGCGGGGGACCGGGCGCTGGTGCGGCTGGTGTTCTTCGGCGATACGGCCTTCAAGCCTTTGACGGGACGTCTGGTTGCCGAACTCGGCGCCGACGTCAACATTCTGGCGGGCGCGATCGAGGAGATCGCCGGCGAGCCGTTCGGATCGCTGGTCGTTTCCTATTCCGCGGACCCGGCCGTGATGGCGCGGGCGCAACAATTCTATGCCGAGACCGGCCTGAAGACGGAGGTGCTCGGCTATGTCGCTTGAGATGCTCATCAACCTTCTCACCAAGGCGCTGACCCAGACGCTGCAGATGGTGGCGATCGCCGGCTTGATCGGCTCGGCCATTGGGCTGCCGATCGGCATTTTTCTTGCCACCAGCGGCCGTGGCGAGCTGTTTCCGGCACCGGCGGCCAACCGCGTCATCGGCCTCATCGTCAACGCCGCGCGCTCGACGCCGTTCATTATTCTGGTCGTTGCGATCATACCGTTTACCCGGTTGATCACGGGAACCTCGATCGGCACCAATGCGGCTATCGTGCCTTTGACGATCGCCACCATTCCGTTCTTTGCGCGGCTCGTGGAGGCGGCGATCCGCGAGATCGACAGCGGTCTCATCGAGGCGGCCCGCGCCATGGGGGCTTCGCCGATGCAGATCGTCTTCAAGGTGCTGCTCGCGGAAGCCCGGCCCGGCCTGATCCTCGCGCTCACCATGACCATGGTCAGCCTGATCGGCTATTCGGCGATGGTCGGTGCGGTCGGCGGCGGTGGTCTCGGCGATCTCGGGATCCGCTACGGTTACCAGCGCTTCATGCCGGAAGTCATGCTCGCTGTCGTCGTGGTGCTGATCGTTCTCGTTCAGCTGGTCCAGAGCGCCGGCGACAGTCTCGCCCGACGGTTCGACAGGCGCAACCGCAAGACCTGATCAAGAACAAGCCATTCATTCTTTAAAATCCAAGGAGACAGACATGAAGAACATCATTCTCGCGGCCGCCTTCAGCGCCATCACTGCCGCATCGGCTTTTGCCGAAGACATCAAGATCGGCGTGACGCCCGGTCCGCACGCGCAGATCATGGAAAAGGTCAAGGAAATCGCAGCCCCCAAGGGCCTCAACATCGATATCCTCGAATTCTCCGACTATGTCGTCCCGAACCAGGCGCTGGCTGATGGCGAGCTTCAGGCCAATTCCTTCCAGCACAAGCCGTATCTCGACAATCAGGTGACCGACCGCAAGTTCGACCTGATCGCCGTCGGCACAACCGTCAACTTCCCGATGGGTGTCTATTCCAAGAAGGTGAAGAGCCTCGACGAACTGAAGGAAGGTGCTACGGTTTCGATCCCCAACGACCCGACCAATGGCGGTCGCGCGCTGCTGATCCTGGCCGACAAGGGTCTCATCAAGCTCAATGCCGAAAAGGGCCTTAAGGTAACGCCGGCCGACGTCACCGAAAACCCGAAGAAGATCGAATTTGCCGAGCTCGACGCAGCTCAGCTTCCGCGTTCGCTCGATGACGTCGATGCGGCCGTGATCAACACCAACTTCGCGGTCGAGGGTGGTCTCAACCCGGCCAAGGACACGATCGCCAAGGAAGGCGAAAAGGCACCTTACATCAACATCATCGCGATCAACGCGAAGGACAAGGATGCCGCCTGGGTGAAGACGCTGGTCGACAGCTATCACAGCCCTGAGGTGAAGCAGTTCGTGCTCGACACGTTCAAGGGCGTCGTCATTCCGTCCTGGTAACACGTCGAAAGACGGTAGGATCTCAGATTGAAGTGATCTAATCGAGGCCGGTCTCCGCGGAGACCGGCTTTTCTTATTGAAGTTAACGATATCTGAAGAGATCGCCGTCCAATGTGGCCCCCTTAATGAAGGGGCGGGCTATTGTTGTTCATGCCGTCACATTTCCGGCGTTCCGTTCCGGCCGGCCGTCGGTCTGTCGTGGCGATGCAACTTGTCCTGTTCGCAGTCGTCGTCACGCTCGTGACCGTCTTCATTCTGACGGCCGTCGGCCGCATTGCAGATTATGCCAACCGGTATGACGACAGCCGCTCGATGCAGACCACCGAAGGCGCGCTGCAGACCTTCCGAACCCAGCTTCAGGCCACCCTCAACGATTATTCGGCATGGGATGATGCTGCCCAGTTCGTCTATGCCCAGGACGGACAGGATTGGGTTGTCAGCAATTACGGCGATATGACGTCCAACAGCGGCCTGTTCGATATCGCGATCGTGATGGACACCGAGCGCAACGTGCTGATGTCCTATCAGGAGGGACGTCCGGCAGAATGGAACCCGCGCGAGTATTTCGATACGTCGCTCTGGACCTTGTTCGATCGGGTCCTGTCCACGGGTCGCGACGGTCTGCCGGAAGCCACGGGCTTTGTTCAGACACGCGACGGCGTTGCGGCTGTCGGCGTCGCCCTGGTGCGCGAAAAATCCGGCGCGCTCGACAAGCCGCTCTCGGAGAGACGGTTTCTCGTCTTTGCCCGCCAGCTGGACGAAAAAAAGGTGGCGGAACTTGCAAGGACCTATGTTGTCGAGGGTTTGCGGTTCATCGACAAGACAGATCAGACCAGCAACAGCGTCGAACTTCGCAACCTGCACGGCAAGCTTTTGGTCAAGCTTTCGTGGCAGCCGCGGCGTCCGGGCGACCTCGGCTTCTCCCAGGTGCAGCCTCTGGTCTACGGCGCGCTTGCCATGGTCGGGCTGTTTTTCCTGCTGCTCGTGGTCAGTGGCAGCATCACCCTAAACCAGCTCAAGCGCGACGAAGCCGATGCGAGACGGCTCGCGATGTGCGACCGGTTGAGCGGGCTTTTGAACCGTTCAGGTTTCTTTACCGCTCTCGACGCCCTTGTTCTCGAAAGCCGGGCGCAGGGCGCGCATGTTTTGCTTCTCTATCTGGATCTCGATGGCTTCAAGGAAGTCAACGATGCCTATGGTCACGGGACCGGCGACAAGCTGATCCGCGGCGTGGCGGCCGGGTTGAAGACGCTTGTTGGCAGCGAGGCGATCCTGGCGCGCGTCGGCGGCGACGAATTCGCTATCGCTCTTCCGGTGATGGGGGCATCTCCGGTGGCACCTATTCTCTGCGACCGCATTCTCGGCTTCTTCGGCGAGCCCTTCGTCATCGGCGAACGGGTGGCTGTGATCGGAACCAGTATCGGTGTCGCCATCTCGCCGCGCGGCAACGTGCCGGGAGAAGAGCTTGTCCGTCGGGCCGACATGGCGATGTACCGTGCCAAGGAAACCGGCCGCGGCCGCTATGAGAATTACCGGCCGGAAATGGATGCCGAGCGCGAGGAGCGCAACCGGCTGGAAGTGGACCTGCGGATCGCCATCGAGCGGCGCGAAATCAACATCGTCTACCAGCCCGTGGTGGATGCGACGAACTGGCGGCTGATCGGCGTCGAGGCGCTGGCCCGCTGGACCCGCAAGGGTTACGGACCGGTGCCGCCGGATGTGTTCATTCCGATTGCGGAATCAAGCGGACTGATCGACCAGCTGGGTCTGTTCGTCATGCACCGGGCCTGCGAGCGCATCGCCGACTGGCCCGGCATCAAGCTTGCCGTCAATATCTCGCCCGGCCAGTTCCGTGATCCCGAATTTTCGCAGCATGTGGCCTCGATGTTCCGCAAGACCGGAACCGATCCGTCGCGCATCACGCTGGAAATGACCGAGGGGTATTTCATCCAGAACCCAGACCGCGCTCGCGCAGCGATTGCCAGGCTGAAAAAGCTCGGTGTCGAAATTGCTCTTGACGATTTCGGCGCTGGTTTTTCGAGCGTCGGATATCTGCGGCAGTTCGGTTTCGACCGGATGAAGATCGATCGCTCGCTGGTGCATGCGATGTCCGAGGGTGACCACGCGGTTCAGACGTTGCAGGCGACCGTGGCGCTTGCCCGTTCGCTCGGCATGCCGGTGACGGCGGAAGGCGTCGAGAGCGAGGACCAGGCGTTGAAGTTGCGGATGACGGGCTGTGATGAATTGCAGGGCTATTTCTTCGGTCGGCCGATGGAAGCCCATGAGATCGACGTCATTTACCGCACCGACCGGGGACGGGACGGAAAGCGGATTGCCTGAAAACGTCTCAGGCTAGAGATGCCGCAACACCTTTGTCTTCAGGATTGCAATCAGGCCCGCATCCATGAAGTCGTAATCGTCGGGTATATCGAGACAGATCAGCCGCTTGCCCTTGAGCTGCGATCGGTATCTCTGCTGGATCTTTGCCCGGTGGGTCCGTTCCATGACGAAGAGGGTGTCGGCCCATTCGATCAATTCGGCTGAGAGAGGGTTTTCGGCATCATTGTTGGTGCCGGCGGACGACACCTCGATGCCGGGCCATTCTGCAAAAACCTGTTCGGCCGTCGGGCTGCGCAGCTTGTTCTGGCTGCAGACAAAAAGGATGTTTTTCAGTCTAGTCCATCCTTCTCGCGGACGCTCAGCTACCGATATGCTTGACGCCGCGCTGTTTGGCGAGGGCGATCTGGAGCTGCCGCTGACGGTAGCGCAACCGGTCTTCCTCGGTGCGGCTGTCGTAGCAATGGGAGCAGGAGACGCCTTCCTCATATTTGGGCGAGGTGATCTCTTCGGCGGTGATCGGATTGCGGCAGGCGTGGCAGAGCTTGTGGTTGCCTTCCTTCAGGCCATGCTCGACGGAGACGCGCTCGTCGAACACGAAACAGGCGCCTTCCCAGAGGCTTTCTTCTTCCGGCACCTGTTCCAGATATTTCAGAATGCCGCCCTTCAGGTGGTAGACGTCCTCGAAACCCTGCTGCTTCATGAAGGCTGTCGCCTTTTCGCAGCGGATGCCGCCAGTGCAGTACATGGCAATCTTCGGCTTGTTGTGCAGGCCGGTATTGTTCTTCACCCAGTCGGGAAATTCGCGAAACGTCTTGGTGTTGGGATCGACAGCGCCCTTGAAGATGCCGATCGCGGTCTCGTAATCGTTGCGGGTATCGATGACGATGGTCTCGGGATCTGAGATCAGCGCGTTCCAGTCCTTCGCCTCGACATAGGTGCCGACGATTCTGTTGGGATCGATATCCTCGACCCCCATCGTGACGATTTCCTTCTTGAGCTTTACCTTCATGCGCACGAAGGGCATTTTCGATGCGCGGCTTTCCTTGTGCTCCAGACTGGTGAATTCGGGCTGGGCGCGCAGGAATGTCAGAAGCTCGGCGATATCAGTATCGGAACCCGCCACCGTACCGTTGATGCCTTCGCGCGCGATCAGCAGCGTGCCCTTGATGCCGCGCGCGTCGCAAAAGGCCTGCAGCGGCGTCTGGAAATCCGCAAATCGTTCGAACCGCGCAAAGTGATAGAGCGCGGCAACGAGAAATGCGCCCGTGGCTTCGGGGCGGGGGAGAAGGTGGCTTTCGGTCATGCCGGTCCCATACAACCAGATGCGCTGTTGCGCAATGGATTGGGCGCTGTCGTCTTCACGACGCCGCGTGTTTCCAGAGGAGCGCGATCATCCTGCTTTCGGTGGCGGCACTATCGGAAAACACCGATTGGGCGATCGGCAGTGCTTCCTTCCGGAGCGCCTGCTGGCGGGCGATGATGGCGGCGAGTAGCCGCGCCAGCGTGTCGCTGTCGCCGAAAAGGTCGGGGCTTTCGTTGACGAGGCCCGAGAGAACGGAAAGATCGTGCTCGTGACCTAAAAGATCGACCAGTGATTTCGCCTCGGCCTGTTTGGCGCGCATCGCCGACGGCCAGATGTCGCGCAGGAGGGCAAGATGCATCCAGTAGGTCTGGCCGCTCTTGCGCAATTCGTGGAATGCCTCGGCATGGGCATTGCCCTCGCATTCCCTGATCGCGGCAAGCGCCTGCAGGCGTTGTTTCTTCCAGACCTTGGCAAGCCGGTTGGCGGTCTTTTCCGGCCGGTCGTCGAGGGAGAGGCCGTGCAACGCGTCGATGGCTTCGTGGCAGATGATCACCGCCGTCGCCATGCGGGCGGGCAAGTCTTCCTGGTGCTTGGCAATCTCGTCGCGGCGTTTGGAAAGGGCGTCGCGGGCAAAGGCAAGTGCTGCCTGTTCTTCCGGCAACGTGGACTGGCCGGCAAGATAATCGACCGTTTCGACGAGCGCCGTTGCATCGCGCACGGCAGAGAGGCTGCGGGCCATGTCGCCGATCCGGGTGTTTTCCCGGCTTCTGAATTCCTTGGCGTCCGGCTGGATCAGGCGGTACAGCGCCCGCACGCGCTTGAAACGCTTGCGCGCATCGTGGATCGCCGTGTGAGCCCCATCGGGCTTGTCGGCGAGATAGCGGACCGCCTTCGACAGCTGCTGCTCGGCAACCGCGACAAACTCGACGGTAAACGGCTTATCGGGTCGCAGGTGGTAGGCCATCGAGAAGCTCCCGGCTCAGATCCTGGTTGGCCATGACGGCGTTGGAATAGCGGCGATCGCCTGTGACGTCGTCGCCGATCCAGTCCGGTATCGGCGGACGTTCGGTTTCGCTTTGAAGTTCGACCTCGGCGACAACCAGGCCGTTATAGACGCCTTCATACACATCCACTTCCCAGGTGTAGCCCTGATGCTCGACATTGAAGCGGGTCTTGTCGAGGACGATGCCGGTGGCACCAGCTGCCATGTCCTTGGCATCGGCGAGCGGAATCTCGTACTCGAACTCCGAGCGCGAGAACAATTCCGAGCCGATCTTGATCGTCAGCTTGGCCTTCTCGTCATCCATGATGCGAACGCGAACCGAGCGATCAGCGGCAACGGCGATATAGGCCTGCAGGAACCGCGAGGAGGATGCGACCTCGTTCCGCCAGGCATCGTTCTTGACCAGATACTTGCGCTCGATTTCCTGTCCCATGGGCCTCGTCTTGGTTGTGGAGATGTACCGTAGCGCAAAGATGCACAAGGGCAAGAGTATCGGCAAGAGCATGGTAAAGCGGTGCTTCGGCCGGGTGCTTAAGAGAAGTCGGCAAGGGGCCCGAGGTTGCGTGGATCGGGGGATTTGTTCTCGACAATGACGTGATCGACCGTTATTTCCGGGCAAGGGATTTCAATCGTTTTAGGGAGTGTTCTTCATGGCTGACCAGAATCCGGGCCAGAACCCAAGCAAGACTGAAAAGCTGCTGACCATCCTGAAATTGCAGCCCGTCGTTCCGGTGCTGATCGTTGATGATGCGAAGTCGGCTGTCGGGCTTGCGCGGGCGCTGGTCGCCGGCGGACTGCGGGCGATCGAGATCACCATGCGCACGCCGGCAGCGCTCGACGCCGTGAAGGCTGTTGCAGCCGAAGTCGAAGGCGCCAATGTCGGAGCCGGCACGATCCTCAACGCGAAAGACTGGGAAGCCGCCGTCAAGGCCGGTTCGACCTTTATCGTGTCTCCGGGCGTTTCTCCGGGTGTTCTCGCGGCCGCCAAGGATTCGCCGGTTCCGCTTCTTCCGGGTGCAGCGACTGCCAGCGAAGTGATGACGCTCCGGGAAGCCGGTTACAACGTGATGAAGTTCTTTCCTGCCGAACAGGCCGGTGGCGCCGCCTATCTGAAGGCCCTTTCGTCGCCACTCGCAGGCACGCTGTTTTGCCCGACTGGCGGCATTTCGCTGAAGAATGCCAACGATTACCTGTCGCTCCCCAACGTCATCTGCGTCGGCGGTTCCTGGGTAGCCCCGAAGGAACTCGTCGCAGCCGGCGACTGGGCCGCCATCACCAAGCTCGCCTCCGAGGCATTCGCGCTCAGGGCTTAAATCCGTTCTGACATTTTCGTTATCGGCGGCGCGGGAAAATTGTTTTCCTGGGCTGCCGTTCCTATCTCCGGGTTCGAATTCAACAGTAGGAGATACGGATGTTCGACGCGAAGAAGCTTCTTGACCAGTTCCTGGGTTCGCAGGTCCCCGGTCTTTCGGGAAGCGTGAAGGGCCGGGCTGGGCAGTTCGGCGATATGGCGAAGAACAATCCGTTGAAGTCTGCCGGCATTGCCGCAGCACTTCTCGGCACCAAGACCGGCCGCAAGATTGCCGGCAATGTGGTGACCGTGGGTGGCATCGCAGCCGTCGCGGGTCTCGGGTATCTCGCCTACAAGAACTACAAGTCCGGGCAGTCGCCGCAGGCAGCGATTCAGCCGACGCCGTCTGCTGCCGAGCCGATTGCGCTGCCGCCGCCGGACAGCCCGTTTTCGCTTCAGTCACCTGAGCTTACCAACGATTTCGCCCTGACCCTGGTGCGCGCCATGATCGCTGCCGCCAAGGCGGACGGCCATATCGATGCGGCCGAGCGGGCCAACATCATGAACAAGGTGCATGAGGTCGATCTCGGCGACGAGGCGGAAGCCTTTATCCGCGACGAGCTTGCCAACCCTGTCGATATCGACGATCTAGTCGCCGCTGCCCGCACCGAGGAGCAGAAGGTGGAGCTTTACACCGCGACCCGCATGACGATCGATCCGGATACGCGGGCCGAGCGCGGTTACCTCGATCTTCTCGCCGGACGCCTCGGCCTGCCCGATGCCTTGCTCGAGCACATCGATGCGACGGTCACCGCAGCAAAAGTGCCCGCTTAAAGGGCGAGAACATGGGTAACGATCTCGGTGACGTCTACCGCGATTACATCCATTGCCTGAACCGGCAGGACTGGGGGCGGCTCGGGGACTTTGTGGATGACGATGTCATCCATAATGACCGGCCGCTCGGGCTGTCCGGCTACCGCGATATGCTCGTCGGGAATTTCAGCGATATTCCCGACCTCCGCTTCAGCATTGATCTGCTGGTCGTCGATCCGCCGCATGTGGTCAGCCGGTTGCTGTTCGAGTGTTCGCCTCGGGCCGAGTTTCTGGGGCTTCCGGTCAATGGGCGCCGGGTGTCGTTTAGTGAAAACGTCATTTATCGGTTTCGCGACGGCAAGATCGTGCAGGTCTGGTCGATAGTCGACAAGGTCGCCATCGAAGCGCAGCTGTGAGCTCCATCGATCGTCTCAGCCGGTTGCCTTTCGACAGGTGCTGGCCTAAGCCTTGACGCCTCATCTGCAGCGATTGCGACGCAGCCGCTGCGCATCTTGCTGGACCTGCCCGAATGCGCGATCTTTCCAATTACAAAGTTGCCGCCCCCAGCCCCGTCACCCTGACCGGACGGTTCTTGACGCTCGAGCCCTATGACCGTGAAAAGCATCTGGCTGATCTCTGGGAGGCGCTGGGCGGTGCCGAGGGGATCAACGAGCTGATCCGCTATTTTCCGAACGATCAATATTCGACCGCCGAAGAGTTCGGCGCGTGGCTGGACAATGTGAATGCGAACCTTGGCTTCGTGACGCTGGTTGCGCGTGAAAACGCCTCTGGCGCGGTTGTCGGCATGGCGAGCTATATGCGGCCGGACCCGAAAAACGGTGTGATCGAGGTGGGGTCCGTGGCGCACGGCGTTGCGATGAAGCGGTCGCCGATGTCGACAGAGCTGCATTACCTGATGGCTCGCCACGTGTTCGAGACGCTTGATTATCGTCGCTACGAATGGAAATGCCACAACGAGAACGAGCCTTCCAAGGTGACGGCGCTGCGTTACGGCTTCACATTCGAAGGCGTGTTCCGCCAGCACATCATTTCGCGCGGCGCAAACCGCGATACGGCCTGGTTCTCGATGATCGACAGTGAGTGGCCGGTGATCAAGGCCGGGTTCGAGGCCTGGCTCTCGCCCGATAATTTCGATGAAGACGGCCGGCAGAAAAAGCGGCTGGAAGATCTCAGGGCCGAATTTGCCGGCGGGAAAACCACATGACGCCAGAAGCGAAATCACAGGCGATCGCGGCTGCCGCCATTCTCTTCGGCGCGGCGGTGGTCATCTATCTCATGCCGACCATCGTGTTGTGGATCGGCAATTACTCGCCGCTGCTGGCGTTTTTCGTCGGCGCGCTGCTGGTTCTCGGCTTCTTCCTGATCTTCTGGCTGCGAGCAAGGTATCAGCGGCGGAAGTAATTGCAGGGTATGGTCGGGCGCAAGCGTGAAGACGTTCTCATCCCTGTGCCTGTCACAGGGATGAGTGTGGAAAGCTAGCCGCTCGCCCTTAAGCCGCTTTGGCGCCGATCGCTTCCAGCTCCGCCATCACATCCGCCGACAGTTCGATGTCGGCGACGGCGAGGTTTTCGCGCAGGTGCCCGCGCGACGAGGTGCCCGGGATCAGCAGGATGTTCGGCGAGCGCTTCAGCAGCCAGGCCAGTGCCACCTGCATCGGCGTTGCGTCGAGCTTTGCTGCTACATCCGACAGCGTCGAGGATTGCAGGGGCGAGAAGCCGCTGAGCGGGAAGAAGGGGACGTAAGCCGTGCCTTCTGCCGCCAGATGATCGATGAGGTCATCGTCATCGCGGTGCGCGAGATTGTACTGGTTCTGGACGCAGACGATCTCGGTGATCTTGCGGCCATCCTCGACCTGCTTTCGCGTCACGTTCGAGAGGCCGATATGCTTGATGAGGCCCTCGCGCTGGAGTTCGGCGAGGACCGTCAGCGGTTCTTCCAGCGAGCCTTCGGCGGGGCCATGGACATCCAGCATGGAACGCAGATTGACCACCTCCATCGCATCGAGACCGAGGTTCCTGAGGTTATCGTGGACGGCCTTCGTGAGTGCTTTTTTCGAAAAGGCCGGGTTCCACGATGCGTCGTCGCCTCTGATGGCGCCGACCTTGGTGACGATAACGAGATCGTCGCTATAGGGATGCAGCGCTTCGCGGATGATCTCGTTGGTAATATGCGGACCGTAGAAGTCGCTGGTGTCGATATGGTCGACGCCGGCTTCGATGGCCTCGCGCAGCACCGCAACGGCTTCCGCGCGGTCCTTCGGCGGGCCGAACACGCCCTTGCCGGCAAGCTGCATGGCGCCGTAGCCGAGACGTTTTACGGGGCGGTCGCCGAGTTTATAGGTGCCGGCTTTTTCAAGATTGGTCATGGTTTTACTCCCTATCGGTGAGGCAGAGATAGGGCTATCCAGCCCGCGCGATAATCGGTTACAATTCGGACGGGCTGTACGGCAGGGCGGACAATGAAATACGACGCTGGTGATCTCGGAGCATTCGTCGCGGTGGCGAGGACGAAAGGGTTTCGCGATGCGGCCCGGCTGACTGGCGGAAGCGCTTCCGGGCTGAGCGATGCAGTCCGGCGTCTGGAAGAAAAGATCGGCGTCCGGCTTCTCAACCGCACGACCCGCAGCGTGACGCCGACGGAGGCGGGGAGGGCACTGCTCGACCGGCTGGGACCGGCGCTATCGGAAATGGAAGCGGCGCTCGACATGGCTGCCGGGTTTCGGGGGCGGCCGGCGGGACTGTTGACGCTGAATGTGCCGGCCAGTGCGGCGCGGATCGTCCTGCCGCAGATCGTGCCGGCGTTTCTGGCTGCCTATCCGGACATCCGTCTCGACATCATGACCGACGAGAGCTTCGTCGATATCATCGCTGCCGGCTGCGACGCCGGCATTCGCTATGACGAGCGGCTGGAGCAGGACATGATCGCCGTGCCGATCGGTCCACGCGTTCAGCGTTTCGCGCTTGCGGCATCGCCCGCCTATCTTGCCGCGCGGGGCTATCCGGACCATCCGCGCGATCTGTTGGCGCATTCCTGCATCCGGAGTCGGTTCAGGGACCGTCCGGTCACGCCCTGGGAGTTCGAACGCGATGGCGAGGAGGTGGTGGTGGATCCATCGGCGCAGCTGATCGTGCAGGCGGGTGGCGGGTCCGATCTCGGTGTGGACGCGGCGATTGCCGGCACCGGTATCGTCGCGCTGTTCGAGGACTGGCTGAAGCCGCATTTTGACAGTGGTGCGCTGGAACCGGTGCTCGAGCCGTGGTGGCCCTCATTCTCAGGGCCGTTTCTCTATTATCCCGGGCGACGACTGGTACCGGCTCCGCTGCGCACCTTCATCGATTTTATCAAGGCGATGCCGCAGCCGGGTTGAGCGTTCAGCCCTGCAGCGAGGCGCCGAGCAGGGAAAGGCCGATCAGCAGGATGAACAGGGCGCCGCCGATCTCGATCGCATGGCCGATGCGTCGTCCGCTGCGCGAGCCGGGGCCTGCGAACTTGAGCGCGATATCCTTGGCGCCGACGGCTAGCGTTGCGAGGATCGTCACCGTGATCGCCGTGCCGATCGACATGGCGAGGACAGACAGCACGCCGCCGAGATAGAGGCCATTCAGAAGCGAGAAGCTCATGACGAGGATGGCGCCGGAGCAGGGGCGAAGTCCGACAGCAATGATCGCCGACCAAGCTTCCTTGAGGTTGAAGTTGCGGGCGCCGAGCGTCGACGGGTCAGGCATGTGGCTGATGCCGCAGGCCTCGCAGGTGTCGCTGTCTCCCTGAAATGCGTGGTCGTTGATCTCGACCGCCTGGAAATTGAGACCGGTCGCGCGTCGTCCGTTGGAAGAGCCGTCGAACAGCATGGCGGTCGATCCGCCGGCTGAAGTCGCCGCTGCCGCCGTGCGGCCGCGGTCTGGAGCGCGCACGACCCGCATGCGGAGTGCCCGGATCTTCTTGACCAAAAGCCAGGCGCCGAACAGGGAGACCATGGCAAAGCTTGCAACCTCCATGGTCCAGGTGGCCTGGGTCATGGTGATGCCGGTGCCGCGGAGCAGGACGAAGGCAGCGCCGACCACGAGGATCGCGACCAGGCCCTGCAAAAGCGCGGAGATGAAGGAGATCGTGACGCCGCGGCGCAGTTCGACTTCGTTGGCGATCATGTAGGAGGAAATCACCGCCTTGCCGTGGCCGGGGCCGGCGGCGTGGAAGACGCCATAGGCAAAAGACAGGCCGATCAGGCCGACAAGTGCAGACGGATCCTCGCGCATCGCCCGCAGCGCGCCGGTCAGAGAGCGGTAGAAGCCCTGCTGGTAGGCGTTGATCCACTGGAAGAAGGGGGCAAGCGGCCCGCCCACCGAGAAAGAGGGTTCCGCTGCACCGACGCCGAGCGGCGACTGGGCGTGCGCGGCGGTGGCGACCAGCGCCGCCGCGAGAGCGGCAAACAGCAGGCCGGTCGACGCTTTCCTCAGCATGTCACTTCCATGCGGGTGGCAAAGAGCTTGGTCATGTCGGTCCCCGTCGGATCGTTGAAGAAAGCATCTGTCAGAGACGCGCTGTTTTGCGAAATCACGTCGTCGGGATCGGGCCGTACGACCTTGTGCTCGCACTTCTCGAAGCCCGCACCCTTCAGCACCAGATCCTTGTCGGTGGGGAAGTCGATCGCCGTGTACATGGTGGGGTCGTAGATGCCGAAGGTGAGCTTTCCCTTGAGAGGGACCGGCTTTTCAGGCTTCACCGCAAAGATCAGCATCAACTGCTTGTCCTGCATCGTGGTGTGAAAGACGTCCGGCTTCTTTATGCCGATCTGGGCGCCATCCAGCGTCACGGTGGAGAAGTAGTGGTAGTCGGCAAGCGAGGTGCGGATGGTTTCGCCGAGTTCGGCGAGCTCATGCGGATCGAGCTTGAGATCGCCGTTCTTGTCGAAATCGAGGATGACGCTCGAGGAGAACACTTCATCGAAGCGCCAGACATTGCGCAGTTCCTGCACGGTGCCATCGGCGCCTGCGACAATTTCCAGCCGCGCCTCGGCGAAGATATGCGGATGGGCAAGAGCCGGTGCGGGAACGGCCAGGGGTGCAGCCAGGGTCGCTGCCGTCAGAATTGTCGCAAGTCTGTTTCGCATATCCGAGCAGGTCCAGCATAGTTGCGCAGCGGCATTGCGTCCGGACCTGCGCCAAATCAAAAGGGGTGTCGTTCGTCCGTCCGCAAGCTGTGGTCTGGCCCCGAAATGGGACGGAATTTCGACTGTGGCGTTACAGCATTACAGGTCAGCGCGGTTGGCGGAACCAGTTGGCGAGGAAATCCACGAAGCTTCTCACCTTGGCCGGGAGGTAACGGCGATGCGGATAGACCGCATAGATGCCGCGTTCACGGGTGATGTATTTGTCGAACAGATTGACGAGTTCGCCCGACTGGATCGAGGCCATGGCGACGAAGTCGGGGATGATCGCGACGCCGAGACCGGCGCGGGCCGCGCGCAAGGTTGCCTGCGGACTGTTGACCTCGATCGGGCCGGAGACCGCGACCGAAATCATCGAGCCATCAGGATCGACGAAGCGGATATTGTTGTGCCAGCGCGAATTGGTGTCGATAATGAACGGCACCTTGTTCAGCTGCTGCGGATGCGTAAGGGGCCCGTATTGCGCCACGACATCGGGCGTTGCCACCGCATGGACCCGGAAATCGGCGAGCTTCTTGGCGATCAGGCCGGAATCCTCCAGCCGGGTGATTCGGATCGCCAGATCGAAATTTTCCTCGATCAGGTCGACAAACCGGTCATCGGCGACGATTTCCAACTGGACGTCCGGATGCGCCTTGGCGAAGTCGATGAACGACTGGCCGACATCCGCATCGATGAAGGTGCGCGGCACGGAGATCCGCAGGCGGCCCTTGAGATCGGCATTGTTCTCGCGCACGAGGTCCGCGAGATTGTCGATCTCCTTCAGGATATCGGCAGCTGTGCGATAATAGGTGTGGCCCGCCTCCGTCATCGAGAACTGGCGGGTGGTCCGGTTGAGAAGAAGCGCGCCGAGATCGTCTTCCAGTTCGCGGACATATTTCGACAGCAGCGCCTTGGAACGGCCTGTGCGACGGGCGGCGGCCGAAAAGCCCTCGGCCTCGACCACGTCGATGAAGGCGCGCATGCGGGTGAGTGTGTCCATGGGCGAAGGGTGCTCCCGATCTCAGAAGTCTTCTGTCTCCGCCAGGGCAAGCAGAAATACAAGCGCTGTGCTGAGCCGACGCATGTCTTTCTGGCTGAAGGCCCCTATCTTGCTGCCAATTTTCAAGCAAGAGACGCCAATGAACTTGTCCGTCATGACCTGTGACGGATGCCGCAGGCCATTTTCCCGATCGGGTTCGACAAGGATGCGGAAGTCGAGATCAAGACGTGTCGATGTCATGGGCCAGACGACGACCGAAGGATAGGTATCCGACAAAGCGTTCGTCTAGATCACGATGGCCGGGCGCGGCTTCCCGTAGTCGCCGGAGATGGAAAGGGTGACGATGTCGCCTCGTTTCATTCTTGCCGCGTCCCGCCTGGCTCGTCCTCATTCCAATCCGCAACCCTCTCCATCCATTCGAGGATCTCACGTTCCTCTTCCGGACCAAGGCTTGCGATCGCGGCTGCCAGCCGAGCCTGGGCCTCGGGGCTTTTCAGCTCCAGAAGCTGCTCCCGAATTTCAGGCGAGATCACCGTTGAGGACGGTGATCTATGTGTGGTCTGCTTCCTAACCGTCGGCATCCAGTATCTTCAACGCTGGCCTGTTTCACCAGTCGAATCGTGCGCGTGCCCTCGCGGAAATTCTACCGGGGGCTGCCTTTTGATTATTTTCCCCCCGGCCCAAAATACCGCTTGATTATGACCGCGAATATTCTTATCTCCCGTGCAGCCCAAAGTCGCACGTGCCCGTGGGTGTCCGCCGACCCTCTATTTGGTGAGGTCATCGGTAAGGTACCTGGAACTAACCCCTCCAGTCGCTATTCCGGCCATCCGGGAAATGCGAGGACATCTAAAGCAACGACGGTGCGGGCCTTTTTGTTCTCTCCCGGCTTTCCAACAGCCGGGGTTACTGAAGAGGCACACCATCATTGCCGGAAGTGCGGTAGGGACCTCCCTCCAATCCATGGCAGACAAAGCCGGATTTTCGTTCTTGGCAGAACGTTGATCCACTTACCGCGCGTTTGAGCGTGTCAGGGAACCGGTGTCTCCACCGACTGGATCCTGGCGCATGTTCATCCGTCCTTTGTCCTCCGGTTCGCAAGCCGGAGCCTTTGAGATTTGGAAGGGATTGACCATGACCACTGCCCGCATCCTCGACTTCATCAAGACCCAGCGTCCCGATGGTCCCTACCTCGTGGTCGATCTCGATGTCGTGCGCGACAATTTCAACGCCTTCCGTCATGCCCTGCCGGACAGCGCGATCTACTACGCCGTGAAGGCCAATCCCGAGCCGGCAATCCTCAAGCTTCTTGCTTCGATGGGTTCCAACTTCGACTGCGCCTCCGTCGCCGAAATCCAGATGGCACTCGATGCCGGTGCAAACGCATCGCGCATCTCGTTCGGCAACACGATCAAGAAGGAACGCGACATTGCGCGTGCTTTCGCGCTCGGCGTTGGCCTCTATGCCGTCGACAGCCATGAGGAAGTCGAAAAGATTTCCCGTGCTGCTCCCGGTGCAAAGGTGTTCTGCCGCGTGCTGACCGATGGCGAAGGCGCCGAATGGCCGCTGTCGCGCAAGTTCGGCTGCGTGCCGCAGATGGCCGTCGACGTTCTCGTCTACGCACACCAGCTTGGTCTCGAAAGCTACGGCGTCTCGTTCCATGTCGGTTCGCAGATGACGAAGGTCGATGCCTGGGATGCGGCTCTGGCCGATGCCAAGCGCGTGTTCAGCCAGCTCGCAAAGCAAGGTATCGTTCTGCAGATGGTCAACATGGGCGGCGGTTTCCCGACCAAGTACCTGCGCGACGTGCCGAAGGCTGAAGAATACGGCCAGGCTATCTTTGCTTCGCTGCGTAAGCATTTCGGCAATAACCTGCCGAAGACGATCATCGAGCCGGGTCGCGGCATGGTCGGCAATGCAGGCGTCATCAAGGCTGAAGTCGTTCTCGTCTCGAAGAAGTCCGACAACGACAACCACCGTTGGGTCTTCCTCGACATCGGCAAGTTCGGCGGTCTCGCCGAAACCATGGACGAGGCTATCCGTTACCCGATCCGCACCGAGCGCGACGGCGACGCGATGGAGCCTTGCGTTCTGGCCGGTCCGACCTGCGATTCGGCCGACGTGATGTACGAGAAGAACATGTACCCGCTGCCGATCTCGCTTTCGATCGGCGACGAGGTTCTGATCGAGGGCACCGGCGCCTACACGACCACCTATTCGGCGGTTGCGTTCAACGGCTTCGATCCGCTCAAGGCCTACGTCATCTAAGGCGTTACAAGCGTCACTACTTTCGCGGTTCCCGACCTCCAGACGGGAGCCGCAAATTCACAATGATCGTCCGATACCGTTTGAAACGGTTTTAAGTGCGGGAGGCCAAGATGGCCACTGTTCTTGATTCTGTCCGTGCGCTGTTTGCGCCCGCGTCCACATTCACCATCACTGCCGAAACTCCGGCCGACGTGGTGGCTCGTGAAACTCTGCTCGATCGCGCCATGGGCGCCGACCGACGCTTGAAGTCGTCCGAAAAGATCCGCCAGAACCGCGTGCCTGCCGAAGGCCTGGCGCTGGTTGCGCGCGACGAGGACGGCCACGTCATCGGCACGGTGCGCTTGTGGAACATCGAGGCCGGCATTTCGCCAGAAGGCAACGCCATCGACGCGCTTCTGCTCGGACCGCTTGCCGTCTGCTCGTCGCATGAGGGCAAGGGCATCGGTGCGGCTCTGATGCGTGCGGCGATCGGCCAGGCGCATGATCGTGGCCATGGCGCCGTGCTTCTGGTCGGTGACGCCGCCTATTACGAGCGCTTCGGCTTCTTCGGTGGCAAGACCCAGCATCTGGTGATGCCCGGCCCCTGCGACCGTGCGCGCTTCCTGGCGCTGGAGCTGAAAGCCGGTTGGCTCGAAGGTGCAGCCGGCATGATCGTTGCGAGTGGGCGCAAGCTCGCCTGAGCCGCTGCTGATCGAAATAACCATAGACCCCGTCTTCTTATAGAGGAGGCGGGGTTTTTCGTTTTCCGGCCGGCGACGGGTGGCGCAATGGTCTCACGCTCCGTCACCTTCGCGTGAATCTCGGGGCTCGGCCATAGTCGCGTGCGGGTCTCGACCTAGATTGGCATCCATGATCACACGCCGCACAGCTCTTCTTGCCACTCCCTTCGTCCTCACATCCATGCGGGCCTTCGCGCAGCAAACCGGCGGGACTGGCGTGGCGCAGGCGCCGCAGACGCTGAAGGCCGTGCTCGGCCGGGCGGCTGACCTCGAGCCGTTGAAGGTCGTGATGGTGTCGCGCAAGGGCGAGACGATCGCGAGGGAAGCGTTCAACGGCAGCGGCCTCAACGCCTCGACCAACATCAAGTCGGCGTCGAAATCGATCATCTCCTGCCTTGTCGGCATCGCGATCGATCGCAAGCTGCTTGAAGGGCCGGACCAGAAGATTGCCTCGATCCTGAAGGCCGATCTGCCGCGCGATGCGGATCCGCGTCTCTCCGAGGTCACCATCGGCAATCTTCTCTCCATGCAGGCCGGTCTGTCTCGGATGTCGGGTCCGAATTACGGGCGCTGGGTGGCGAGTTCCAACTGGGTGCGGTTTGCACTGTCGGAACCGTTCGATGGCGAGCCGGGCGGTCAGATGCTCTATTCGACGGCCTCGACGCATCTTTTGTCGGCTATCCTCACCCGGGTCGGCAAGCGGCCGACGCTTGCGCTGGCGCGGGACTGGCTGGAGCCGGTCGACGGGTTTCGAATCGGGGCCTGGGAGCGCGATCCGCAGGGCATCTATCTCGGCGGCAACCAGATGGCGATGACGGCGGCATCCCTCCTGGCATTCGGCGATCTCTACCGCAACGGCGGGAAAACCAAGGGCGGCCGGCAGGTGGTCTCGCAGAGCTGGATCGACCAATCCTGGATGCCACGCACGAACTCGCGCTTTTCCGGCGATGGCTATGGCTATGGCTGGTTTCTGCGCCAGATCGGCGGACAGGATGTGAAGTTCGGCTGGGGTTATGGCGGGCAGATGGTCTACGTGGTTCCGGCGCTCGACATTACCGTGGTGATGACGTCGAAGGAGAGCGGTCCGTCTGCCCGGAACGGCTACCGTGACCAGTTGCACGACCTTCTCGCCGAGATTATCGGCGCTGTCGCGTCAGCGTAAGCGCCAAGCGTTCGCATAGCAGAGGTCGTCCTGACATGCGCTACGAGCATGCGGGGCCGTGTGAGCCCCGCATGTTTCATTGCAAATTGGACTGCCGGCTTAGCCGGAAATGTCGATGACGCCGCAGTCGCCGGCTTCCGAGGAAAATGCCAGCAGCTTGCCGCTGGCGCTCCACCTCATGCCGGTGATGGCGCCCTTACCGGGCCGGCGCAGCAGCGCTTCCTTGCCGTCAGCGATACGCACACCGAGGACCATGCCATCGATGAAGCCGATGGCGAGCACTTCTTCCAGCGGATGAAACGCCACCTGCGTCACCATGATGTTGGCGCGCGTGCCAAGTTCCATCGGTGCCTTGCCCATCGGGCCGTCCTTGGCCGAAAACGGCCAGACGATCGCGGCTGGCGCACCGGAGGAGGCGAGCCACTTTCCCTTGACCGACCAGGACAGCGATTTCACCTTGGCCGGATAGCCGGTCATCCGCATATGGCGGCTTTCGCCCGACTTGCTGTCGAGCTTCCAGCCGTGCAGGGCGTTTTCCTGCATCATGGTGACGAGGAAACGGCCATCAGGCGAGAAGGTGACGCCGGTATGGGCGCCCTTCCAGTCGAGATCCTGCATCGGACTGTTGGTGCCGACCCAGTGCAAGGATACGCCGTTATAGCGCGCTGCCGCTATCCGCAGCCCCTTCGGCGCGAAAGCGATCGCTTCGACACTGCGCTCTTCCTTCACTTCCTTGACGGTGCCGTCAGACAGCTTGACGAAGCTCGATTTCCCTTGCGCCCAGGCAACAGCGCCCTGCGGCCCGCCGGCAACGACGGAAATCCACTTGCGCGGCGTTTCCGAAATCGTGGTGACGGTGCCATCATGGGAGATGCGCTGCACCCTGCCGTCTTCGCCGCCACTCAAAAGCGTGGCGCTGAAGGGGTCGCGGATACAGGTCAACAGGCCATGATGCGCGTCCGTTACCTTTTCACCGCCGTCGAGGCGGTGAATGGTGCCGGCTGCGGTAGCAAAGATCGGGATATCGCCGAGAAAGTGAGCCGCGACGACATGACCGTCGATATCAAGAGGTGCAACGGTTGGCATCAGGCGACAACAACCTCAGCCTGGCAAGCCATGAAGCTCTTCTGGATCTTGTCGAAATCGAGCTCGCGGCCGATGAAGACAAGGCGGCTTTCACGCTTTTCGCCATCCTTCCACGGACGCTGGTGATCGCCTTCGACGATCATGTGGACGCCCTGGATGACATAGCGTTCCTCGTCGCCCTTGAAGGCGATGATGCCCTTGAGGCGCAGGATGTTCGGACCTTCCGCCTGGGTGATCTTCTGGATCCACGGGAAGAAACGATCCGGGTTCATCTCGCCGCCGCGCAGGGAGACAGACTTCACCGTGATATCGTGGATCGGCGACATCGCATCGTGATGCGCATGATGGCCGTGGTCATGATGGCCGTGGTCATGATGGCCGTGGTCATGATGCTTGTGATCATGATGATCGTGGTCGTGCGCGTGATGGTCATGCCCGTGGTCGTGGTGATCGTGGCTATGGTCGTGACCGCAATCGGGGCCGCAGACATGGTCTTCGTGGTCGTGGTCGAGGAAATGCGGATCGTTTTCCAGCGCCCGTTCCAGATTGAAGGCGCCCTGATCGAGCACGCGGGCGAGATCGATCCCCGAACGGCTGGTGTTGTAGATACGGGCAGTCGGGTTGATGGCGCGAACCACGTCTTCGACGATCGCCAGCTCTTCCGGCGTCACGAGATCGGTCTTGTTGATCAGAACGACGTCGGCGAACGCGATCTGGTCTTCGGCCTCGCGCGAATCCTTGAGGCGCAGCGGCAGATGCTTGGCATCGACCAGAGCGATGACGGCGTCGAGTTCGGTCTTTGCGCGAACATCGTCGTCCATGAAGAAGGTCTGGGCAACAGGAACCGGATCGGCCAGGCCCGTCGTCTCGACGATAATGCCGTCAAAGCGGCCCGGGCGGCGCATCAGGCCCTCGACGACACGGATCAGGTCGCCACGAACCGTGCAGCAGACGCAGCCGTTGTTCATCTCGTAGATCTCTTCGTCGGACTCGACGATCAGATCGTTGTCGATGCCGATTTCGCCGAATTCGTTGACGATCACGGCGTATTTCTTGCCGTGGCTCTCCGACAGGATGCGGTTGAGCAAGGTCGTCTTGCCGGCGCCGAGATAGCCGGTCAGCACGGTCACAGGAATTGGCTTTGCAGCGACGGGAGCGGTGTTTTCAGTCATGGGAAACCTCTAAGGGTTCTGGAGCGCTCGGGGGAGCGCGGAAGCGTGTTGGCCTCATATAAGGGCAAGGCCGCGCGAGTTCAAAGGGGTTTTGAATGTTATATGATCACATCAAGGCAATGTCGACGCGTCGGTTTGCCGAAGAAGCTGGTCGAGCGTGAGAAGCGGCTCGCCGGCCACTTTCGCATGCGCGCAATGGAAACAGTCGAAGTTGCTCAAGTGCCGCTTACCGGCGCCATGTTTCTGAGCCACCGCGACAGCAAAGCTTAAGAGCGCACGCGGCGAGCCCGCCTCACGGATATCAATGCCGCGCGCGTCGAGCCATTCCACGACAGCGCTTTCTGCCTGGCCGTAGGCGCAGTCTAATTGGTCGGGCCGAGAAAGCACGATAATTGCTTCCCAGGCAGCGAGAGGAGACGTGAATGGCAGTGTCGATTTTGCCAACGCCCTTTCATAGGCTTCCGCGGTATCTTCGCCAGCCATCAACGATACGATCGCACAAGCATCGACAAACATGTGCGATCAATCCAGGTCGTGGTCGAGATCGTGATAGGCGGAAGCTGGGGGCACGGGTCGAGTCTGTTTGAAGGAAAGCCCGTGCTTTGCAAGGATGCGGCTGGCTGTCTCGCCTGGCGTCTCCTGCTGCGCGCGCTTGTCGATGGTTTCCCGCAGTGCGGTGACCACCGCTTGCGTGATTGTCGTTCCATCTATCTGCGCGAGCTCTTTCGCAAGTGCCTGAGCTTCTTCACTGCTAATGTTGAGGGTCATGAGACACCACCTTCGTGTGCGCAAGTCTCGCACATTATGCGGCTCAGCGCTACTTCAACGCGTCAACATCAAACCGTGCCACATCCCGTAGCAACTCTATGATGCCGTTCACCGCGTGCTTCACCAGCTGCTCGCCCCGTTCTGCGGTGGCGGCGGTTGCGTTGCCGGCGGCGCCCTTGGCGCTGAGGTCAGACATCTTCCACCCGAACGCATGTGGGCCGTAGGCGCGCAGGTGACGAAAGTCTTTCGCGAAATCTGTCTGGCGCGATGGGAAGTTTTCGGCCCTCTCCATGTTCACCCGGTCCGGCCACAGTGCCAGCATGACGGAGGTCTCGATATCGCCGCCGTGGATATCGATTGCCTTGTTTTCCGGAGCGATCCAGCCTTCGGGCTGGCCGAAGCGCGTCCAGCTCGTCGCCACCGCCAGCATGTTGAAACGGACGCGGGCCTCTGTCGTGACGATCGTCAGCAGCGGCGCGTTGCCGCCATGGGCATTCAGCATCACCAGTTTGCGGATGCCTTGCTGGTGAAGTTCATCGGCGATGCCGAGCCAGCGGTCGATGGCCTCGGCGGCGGCCAGCGTCTTCGTTCCTGCCACATCCATGTGCTCGATCGAGTAGCCGACTGGCTCTACCGGCAGGAACGTCACCGGAAGATCAGCCGGAAGGGCAGGGATAATGCGGTCGACAAGGCCCTGTGCGATCAGCGTATCGGTCTCGAAAGGCAGGTGCGGACCGTGCTGTTCGTGGGCGCCGAGCGGCAGAACGGCGATCCAGTCGCCTCTTTTAGCGCTTTCTGTGGACGGGGGCGTAACATCGTTGTCATGATAGCGCGGCAAGGGATGCGGCATCTGGCGGTCAATTCCGGGTTTCGATAAGGGTGGCGTGGTATAGTTATAGCGCCGACTTCCATGACGCAAAACGGGCGGAGCCTATGAGCAAGAAAAAAGGCGACAAGAAATCCAAGTCGGGCAAGAAGAAGGACGGCGCTGGTCTTTCCGCAACCGACCTTGCGCCTGTCATTACACAGACCGCCCGGTCGATGCGCACCGCCTTGTCCCGCAGTCTGGTCGAAAGCGGCCTTTATGCCGGGCAGGACGGGGTGATCCTGGCGCTTTCCGAGGAAGACGGCATGACGCCGGGTCATCTTGCCAACCGCATGGGCGTCAAGGCTCCCACCATGACCCGCACGATCGGACGCATGGAAGCGCAGGGTTTTCTGGAGCGCCGGTCGGATGGAACGGATGGTCGCCTGACCAAGGTGCATCTGACGGAGACTGGTCTGAAGAGCGTCGAGCAGATCGGCCGCGCGGTGGCCGAGTGCGGCGAACTGGCGGTCAAAGGTCTTTCGGACAAGGAAGTTCGCACCCTTCTCAAACTTCTCAAAGCCGTCGAGCATAATCTTCAGTCGGATGAGGGCGATCGCGACTGAGGGTTGCGTTTGCCAACCTGCTCGTCCGAAAAATCCCGTCACAGGATTGTCGCATGGAATTAAATTGTTTATTTAAACTTTAATTCGGGTGCTCTGTGTGGGAATGCAGGCTGCATGGGAACGCGGGGGTAGATGGCGCAGAAAATCAAACTGTCGACGATTGCCGAAAGTCTCGGTCTTTCTACAGCCACGATTTCGCTTGCACTCAGGGACAGTCCGCTCGTGGCTTCCGATACCCGCGAGAAGATCAAGGAACAGGCGCGGGCGCTTGGCTACATCTACAATCGCCGTGCCGCCAGCCTGCGCACCTCGCGCTCCGGGATCATCGGTGTCGTCGTGCATGACGTGATGAACCCGTTCTACGGTGAAATTCTGAAAGCGATCGAGAGCGAGCTCGACCGCAGCCGGCATACGTTCATTCTCTCCAACCATTACGATTCGGTCGAAAAGCAGCGCACGTTCATCGAGACGCTGCTGCAGCTGGGTGGCGACGGCGTGATCATGTCGCCGGCGATCGGGACGCCGATCGAGGACATGAAGCTTGCCGAAGAAAACGGCATGCCGGCCATTCTTGTCGCCCGCTCGATGGAAGGCCTCGACCTGCCGACCTATCGCGGCGACGATGCTTACGGCATTTCGCTTGCCACCAACCATCTTATCGGACTGGGCCACCGGGCGATCGCCATGATCGGCGGCACCGACCAGACATCGACCGGTCGCGACCGTTACCAGGGCTACGTCAACGCGCTGCTGAAAGCCAATATCGAGGTCGATCCGAACCTGCGCATTCCGGGACCCCGTTCGATGCAGGGCGGGTTCGAGGCGGCGGTGCATTTCCTGTCCCTGCCGCAAAAGCCGACGGCTGCGGTCTGCTGGAACGATCTGGTGGCGATCGGCCTGATGAACGGCATCGCGCGGGCCGGGTTGACACCGGGCGTCGATATTTCCGTCACCGGCTATGACGATCTGGAACAAGCTTCGATCTCGACGCCGTCTCTGACCACCGTTTCCAACGGACAGGCCGATGTCGGGCGCTTAGCGGCGCGGGCACTGCTCGATCGTCTTGCCGGGAGCCATGAGCCTGACGGTCTCCATCTGATCAAGCCGGAAATGCGTCTGCGCCAGTCGACCGGCGTCTTTCGTCCACGCTGATTATTCTTCATAAAGAGGTTGCTGCATGTCTGAGAATCCTGCCACCATCTTCGTGCCGGGCCGTATCCATCCGCGCGTTCTGGAGCGTCTGAACGACAGTTTCGAGGTCATCTCGGCTCCGCATGCCGAACTGGCATCCGTCGACGCCGAGACGAGGGCGCGCGTGCGTGGCATCGCGGTTTCCGGCAAATGCGATGCTGCCGTCATCGACGCGTTTCCCAATCTCGAAGTCATCTCCAGCTTCGGCGTCGGTTACGACGGGACCGATACGAAGAAAGCTGCCGAGCGCGGCATCATCGTTACCAACACGCCTGACGTTCTGAACGACGAAGTGGCTGATACTGCCATTGCGCTGCTCCTCAACACGCTGCGCCAGTTTCCGAAGGCGGAAACCTATCTGCGCGAGGGACGCTGGGCGAGCGAAGGCCCGTTTCCGCTGTCGCCGTTTTCACTAAAGGGCCGCAGCATTGGCATTCTCGGCCTTGGCCGCATCGGTCTCGAGATCGCAAAGCGGCTTGAGCCGTTCAAGGTGACGATCGGCTATTACAGCCGCAGCCAGCGCTCGGATGTCGGCTATATCTACTATCCGTCCCTGAAGGAGATGGCTGAGGCCGTCGATACGCTCATCTGCATCGCGCCCGGGACGCCGGATACGTTCAAGATCATCAATGCGGAGATCTTCGAAGCGCTTGGCCCGGGTGGCGTGTTCATCAATGTCGGCCGTGGATCGAGCGTTGACGAGGAAGCAATGATTGCCGCCCTCAGCGACAAGACGATTGCCGCGGCCGGGCTTGACGTGTTCTTCGACGAGCCGAACGTACCGGCGGAGCTGATCGCTCTCGATAATACCTGCCTTCTGCCGCATGTCGCATCCGCGTCGGTTCAGACCCGCAATGCGATGGCCGATCTTGTCGTCGACAACCTGATCGGCTGGTTCAAGGATGGCCGCGTGCTGACCCCGGTTCCGGAAACCCCCGTCAAAGGATAACTGGCAAACACGGCGAGGGCGTTTGCTTCACGCGGTGCGGGCAACCGTTGGGCTGGTCGCACCGCTCGCCGATGCCGCGTAGGCGCGGACCGCATCGCCGAACGCCTTGAACAGGGCGCCCGACGGTGCGTCGGTTTCGGCCCAGTATTCCGGATGCCACTGGACGCCAACGGCGAAATTCTTCGCGTCGATCACCGACACCGCCTCGATCGTGCCGTCTGCAGCCGTCGCCTCCACCTTCAGGCGGGGAGCGGTCTTTGCAATCGCCTGGCGGTGGAGCGAATTCACCTGGACTTCGCCGGCAAATCCGAGGAAATCCGCGATGCAGGAGCCTTCCTTGACGAAGACCGGCTGGCGGATCGCGTACATCGCGTCGCGGTCTGGCACGTCGGGCTTGCGGTGGTCCCACTTGCCCGGCTGATCCTGGATCTCGCTTGCCAGCGTGCCGCCCAGCGCAACGTTCAGTTCCTGGATGCCGCGGCAGATGGCAAGAAGCGGAATACCGCGTTCGATCGCGCGGCGGATCATCGGCAGCGAGGTGGCGTCGCGGCCGTGATCGAAGGGGCCGTCTCCCTCGGTCGCTTCGCGGCCGTAGAGCGACGGGTGGACGTTGCTGACGGCGCCGGAAACCAGCACGCCGTCGACCCGGCCGAGGATCGTGTCGACATCGTTGCCCTCCTCGAAGGCGGGAACGATGAAGCTCATGACGTCCGCCACTTTCAGCGCCGCATTGACATACTGGTTGGGTGTGGCGTGCCAGAGGGCGCCTTCGAATTGCCTGAGATCGGCGGGAACGGCGACGATGGGCTTGCGGCACGAGACGGGCATGAACAATCTCCAGGCGGGGCAGTGGTTCTCATCCCGTATTGCTGCCGGAGGCGGGGTGAAGTCAAGCCGTAGCGACGCCGTGCAGCGTGAACCACGACGATCGCGGAAGACGAAAGTATAATGCGGTTTAACCTTGGCCCGCCGTCATTGTTACATGGTCTGCTTGCAAGCATTCAAGCAACATGATTACCTCATCTAGGACTGGCGAGGTATGGGAGGAGACATCTTCGCGGTCTGTTCAACCCGGGAGGATTTTTGATGGATCGTCGTTCATTCCTGAAAAAGACGGCAGTCGGCGGCGCGGGAGCCGCTGCAGCCACAGTGCTTGCTGTTCCGCTTTCGACACCTGCCATTGCCCAGCAGAACCCGAAGATCAACTGGCGCCTGACATCGTCATTTCCGAAATCGCTGGACACGATTTATGGCGGCGCCGACGATATCGCGAAGCATGTCGCAGCCGCCACCGACGGCAATTTCACGATCCAGCCGTTTGCAGGTGGTGAGATCGTCCCGGGTCTGCAGGCGGCCGATGCGGTCTCCGCTGGCACGGTCGAGATGTGCCATACCTGCTCCTACTATTTTGTCGGCAAGGACCCGACCTTTGCGATCGGCACGGCGATCCCCTTCGGCATGAATGCGCGCCTGACGAACTCGTGGTTCTACCAGGGCAACGGCAATACGCTGATGAACGAGTTCTATGCCAAGCATCAGATCTACGGCATGCCCGCCGGCAATACCGGGGCCCAGATGGGCGGCTGGTTCCGCAAGGAAATCAACACCGTCGACGACTTCAAGGGCGTGAAGATGCGCATTGCCGGCATTGCCGGGAAGGTGCTTGAAAAGCTCGGTGCCGTACCGCAGCAGATTGCCGGCGGCGATATCTATCCGGCGCTGGAAAAGGGCACGATCGATGCGGCGGAGTGGGTCGGTCCCTATGACGACCACAAGCTCGGCTTCTACAAGGTGGCCAAGTATTACTACTATCCGGCTTTCTGGGAAGGCGGCCCGACAATCCATGCCTTCATCAACCTCGACAAGTGGAACAGCCTGCCAAAGCATTATCAGTCGGCGCTGACCGATGCCTGCGCTTTCGCCAATACCAACATGATGGCGAAATACGATCTGAAGAACCCGATGGCGATCAAGCAGATCGTATCGCAGGGGACGACGTTGCGGCCATTCAGCCAGGATATCCTCGAGGCCTGCTACACGGCTGCAATGGACGTCTACAAAGGTATTTCCGCAACCAACGCGGATTTCAAGAAGGTCTACGACGACCAGGTCGCATTCAAGAAGGAAGGTTACCTCTGGATGCAGCTTTCGGAGTACACGTTCGACACGTTCATGATGATCCAGCAGCGCAACGGCAAGATCTGAACGTCTACAGCGTTGCTCAGACACGTACCCCGGATCGCAAGGTCCGGGGTTTTCTTTTGCAGCCGAGGGATGGCGCCAGACTGGATTCACGCAATAGACGCGCTGCACGTATGCCCGGTTGTGTCGGCTCGAAAATCACACGCTGGTATCTATGATGGTGGCGTTCGAAGGCAAAAGCAGAGCACTCCGTGGCCAGCCGGAGTATCGGTGAAGACGGGCTTCACCGACTTAAGGCAAAAGCCTTGCCGTCGAACAGGAGGTGATGCGATGTGGTTTCCACTGAGCATTACGTTGCTGGTTAGGAAATACCGGACGGGCTGGTCAGTGTCCGTCCGGTTCATTTTCTACATCAGATAACAAAGGGAGAGCAGAGTTCGCGCTTTGCTCTCCACTCCAATGTACTACTGCGCCGGTTTTCTGGCAAGACGAAGCCGTTAAGGGTTGATCTTGGGTGGCTCGCCGAAGTTGGGCATGCCGGGTAGTCCGGGGGCAGGTTGCGCGCCGCCGCCCTGACCGGGCGCACCATCCATCGGCGGCAGGCCAAAATTGGGCATCTGGTTGTTGCCGCTATCATTGCCGAAGCCGGGGATTTCGATCTTGATCGTGTTGAGATCGACGTCCGGCGCCTTGTCCAGCCAGTAGGTGACGGATTCCGGCCAGAAGATGATGATGGCGACGAGGATCAACTGCATCCCGAGCCAAGGGATGGCGCCGAGATAGATGTCCTTCGTCTTCACAGTCTTCGGCGCGATCGAGCGCAGGTAGAAGAGTGCGAAGCCGAATGGCGGGTGCATGAACGAGGTCTGCATGTTGACGCAGAGCAGCACGCCGAACCAGATCAGGTCGATGCCAAGCGCCGTTGCGACCGGTGCCAGCATCGGCAGGACGATAAAGGCGATCTCGAAGAAATCCAGGAAGAACGCCAGGAAGAAAATGAAGATGTTGACGAAGATCAGGAAGCCGAGGGCGCCGCCCGGAATATGAGACAGCAGGAATTCGATCCAGAGCCCGCCGTTCATGCCCTGGAAGACCAGGCTGAAGCAGGTGGCGCCGACCAGGATGAAGACGACCATCGAGGTGATCGTCATTGTCGAATGCATGGCCTGCTTGACGAGGTCCCAGGTCAGGCGGCGGTGCATGGCAGCAAGCGCCATGGCGCCGACGACGCCGAGCGCGCCGGCTTCCGTCGGTGTGGCAAGTCCCATGAACAGGGTGCCGAGGACAAGGAAGATCAGCACGACCGAAGGGACCATGCCCCACAGCACTCTCAACACCAGCGCGGCATTGAGCTCGCCGCGGGCCTCCGGCGGCAGCGCCGGAACATCCTGGGGGCGGACGATCGAGGTGAAGAGAATGAACAGCAGGAAGATCACGACTTGCAGGATCGAAGGACCGATGGCGCCGAGATACATGTCGCCGACCGAACGGCCGAGCTGATCGGCCAGAACGATGAGGACGAGCGACGGCGGAATGACTTGGGTGATCGTACCGGAGGCTGCGATTACGCCGGTCGCGAGACGCGGATTGTAGCCGTATTTCAGCATGATCGGCAGGGAAATCACACCCATCGTGATGACGGATGCGGCAACCGTGCCGGTGATGGCGCCGAGAATCGCGCCGACGATGATCACCGCATAGGCAAGGCCGCCGGGAATGGCGCCGAACAGTTTTCCGGTGCCTTCGAGCAGGTCCTCGGCAAGCCCGCAGCGTTCAAGAATGGCACCCATGAAGGTGAAGAAGGGAATGGCGAGAAGCAGGTCGTTGGAGACGATGCCGAAAATGCGCAGCGGCAGGGCCTGCATGAACGCATATTCGAAATGACCGGTGTAGATACCCAGGAAGCCGAAAAACAGCCCGACCGCCGAAAGGGAAAAGGCGACCGGAAAGCCGTAGAGCATGAAAATGATCATGCCCAGAAACATGGCCGGTGGCATTACGCCGTATTCAAACATGAGCTTGGTTTCCCCCCGGAATGGCGCGGTCTTATTGCAGTGGCTTTTCGTAGGTCGTGTCGACCTGGAGGGTGCCTGTGAGGCCGGCGATGCGCTTGATCAGCTCGGACAGGCCCTGAAAGGCAAGGAGCACGAACCCCGAGACGATGATGAATTTGACGGGCCAGCGGATCAGGCCGCCGGCATTCGAAGACACTTCACCTTGCATGAAAGACAGGGAGAAGAACGGCCAGGACAGCCATGCCAGAAAGAGGCATGCCGGGATCAGAAAGATCACCAGGCCGATCGCATCGATCCACAACCGCTTGCGATCCGAGACGGCGCCGTAGATCAGATCGACGCGGACGTGTTCGTTGAGACGAAGCGTATGGGATGCGCCCAAGAGAACGATAAACGCGAACAGATACCACTGGATTTCCAGCCAGCCATTCGAGCTGTAGTTGAACGCATAGCGGATGCAGGCATTACCGGCACTGATCAGGCAGCAGGCCAGAACGAGATAACCCGCAAATTTTCCGACGATTTCGCTGACACGGTCAATTAACGCGCTGAATTTCAACAGGCCCGCCATACTCACTCGCTCCCCAGCAGGTCTTTACCTCTGCCCGAATGAGGCGATGTAAACGAACGCTTATTAAAAGAAAAGACCCCCATAGGTCGCATAAATGCCGTTTCCAGGCATTGCGCGAAATATTATTGCGAAGGTGGTCGCGAGAGCGCATAATTGAGTTTGGAGAGTTTTAGCAATCCCTGTTACCGTTCATTGATCGCTTTTCGACGAACCCCCACAATCCAAGGGGTCGCACTCCGACAACAATCAATTTTTAAAACGTTTTCTCCATTGTCGGTCTGATGGCAAGGGAATGTGCCCCTATGAAGAATGCGGAAGCGCAAACGCTGCCGACAGAAGTGTATCTGTCGTTCGTCGAATCGCTGTTTAGAAATCGTGGAACGCTGTGGACTGGAATGGTGGTCCATATCCTGTCGTGCGCAGTGATTTTTGCGACGACGGGCTCTACCTTCTATATCATGCTGATTGCGGTGTTCTTGGCCGTCTTCACGTTCCGGGTCATCTCGTTCCGCCGCTTCGACAGTCTCGACCGTGCGGTTCTTTCCCGCGACGAGATCGAAAGCTGGGAAACACGCTACGTCTACGGCGCCGCGGCGACTGCTTTCCTTCTTGGTATCAGCAGCGCCTATGCGGTTCTTGTCCTGCGGGACATGATGGCCGCCTTCATGTGCATCGCGGTCACCATGGCGTCGATGGTGTCGATCGTCGGCCGCAACTACGGGTCTGCTCGCGCGGTTGCGCTGCAGACGACCGGCTGCTGCTTGCCGCTGATCATTGCCTGCGTGCTGACCGGCGAAATCAATCTTGCGCTGATGGCGCTCTTTCTCGTGCCGTTCGGGTTGACCACCCAGTCGATGGCGACGGGGGTGCGGGAATTTCTCTACAAGAACGTCATCGTTTCGCGCGAGATGAAGACGGTTGCCGACCAGCTCGACAGTGCGCTCAGCACCATGACGCATGCGCTGATCATGCTGGACGCCGATGGCCGGGTGCAGGTCGTCAACCGGCGCGCGCACGAATTGCTGGGACTGGGCGATGCCGAAGACCTGATGGGCGCGAGTTTCATTGCCGCCCTGCGCGACCGCGAAAACGCGTTTCCGGACGAGATCCTGACGCAGATCGGCGGCCTACTGGAAGGGCAGGCGGGCAAGACGCTGCTGCGTCTCAATGACGACACCTATCTGGAATTCTCGCTCAGCCGCCGTTCCGAGGGCGGTCTCGTGATGATCTTCGAGGATGTCAGCGCAAGGGTCGCTGCCGAAGAGAAAATCCTTCACCTTGTTCGTTTCGACACGCTGACCGGCCTGCCGACGCGGGGACATTTCACCGAACAGGTCAAACGGCGGCTGGCAAATGCAGGTCCGGAGATGTGGGCCGGGCTTGCTATTCTTGATGTCGACGGGTTCAAGCATGTCAACGACATGCGCGGCCACGTGGTGGGCGACAAGCTTCTTGCAGCAATTGCCGAACGGGCAGCGGCGTTTGCGAGCGACGAGGTTCTGATCGGCCGGCTGGTCGGCGACGAGTTCGTTCTGCTGGTGACCGGCAAAGACGGTTCTTGCGCGATCGAGGCGCGTATCCGCGAGATTCATCGGACATTCGAGGGGGATTACCGGGTCGACGGGCTTAGTCTTTCGGTATCGCTCAACAGCGGTTGCGTCATTCTGCCCGCTGAAGATTTCGACATGGAATCCTGGCAGATCAAGGCCGACCTTGCCCTCAACGAGGCAAAGTCGACCGGCAACGGCACGGTTCGAACCTTCAGGCCGGAAATGGATGGTCGGTATGTGGCCGAGCAGCGTCTGCGGACCGATCTGCGCCATGCCATCGAAAACGGCCATCTGTCCGTCGTCTACCAGCCGATGTACCGGCCGGACGGGTCCGAGATGGAATGCTGCGAGGCACTGGTGAGATGGTCGCATCCCGAGCGCGGCTGGATCGGCCCCAACATCTTCATCCCGCTTGCCGAAAGCATGGGCCTGATTTCGGACGTCACCCGGTTCGTGCTGGACAAGGCATGCGCCGACTGCGCCGAATGGTCGGGCGGCATGGCGGTCTCCGTCAATCTCTCGGTCAAGGATCTTCGTGGCGGTGCGATCACGGCAATGGTGGCCGAGACTTTGGCGCGCTACAGTCTGCCTGCCGCACGGCTGCATCTGGAGGTGACCGAAAGCTGCTTCATGGAGGAGCCTGTCGCCGTGAGTGCGACACTCAGCCGGTTGCGTGCCAACGGCGTGACGATCGCAATCGACGATTTCGGCACCGGGTTCTCGAGCCTCAGCTATCTGGATTCCCTGCCGATCGATATCGTCAAGATCGACCGCGCCTTCGTGCGCGACATCGGTACCGATCCGCGCCGCATGAAGCTTTTGAGCGGCATCGTGCATCTTTCACGCGAGCTCGATCTCCGCATCGTTCTCGAAGGCGTCGAAACCCAGGAACAGCTGGATCTCGTGCGCAAGCACAATTTTGCGGACCTGGTTCAGGGCTACATCTTCTCGCCGCCGGTGCCGGTCGATGCGCTGGAGAGTCTGCGCGTCAACGGCGTTGCTCTCAGCAAGGCAGGTAGTCGTGCCGTATCGGGCCGCAAGAACGACGCGCCGCGGTCACTGAGCGCGGCTGGGTAGACGCGTTTCCCCATATCTTCACGGGCTATTTTTTGCACCCGCGGCATAAGGTTACCGCTGGCGGTTAACTATTTCTGTTTAAAATTTGTTAAACATAATTTCGGCGATTGCGATCAAGGCTCAGTTCACGGTTAATCCTGGGTTAACGTCCCATGGATAATTCACATGCCGATAAAGCAATCTGTTCCTGAAGCACCCTTTTCCGAAAAGCTCCTCGCATCCCTCGACCACATCGAATACCGCCGCATTCAGAGCGCCGAAGATTTCGAAGATATCGCCAGATTAAGATACAAAGCCTACAAGGCGCAGGATGTTCTCCCCGTTGGTGCGGTGGACATGCTCGATGAGATCGATTTCGACCGCAACGCCTATGTCTTCGGCATTCATCATTACGAAGAACTGATCGCGACGATCCGCGTCCATTACGTGACGCCTGACCATCGTGTGTGCCAGTCGACAGGCGTGTTTCCCGATGCGGTCCACGCTTTCCTCGATGCCGGGATGACGCTGATCGACCCGGCCCGGTTTGCGGTCGATCCGGCTGTCGTCGCCGAATTGCCGACGATCCCTTATATCACGCTGCGGCCCAGCATCATGGCTGCGATCCATTTCGATGCCGACCGGGTGTTGCAGCATATCCGCCCGCCGCATGCCTCGTTCTACAAGCGCATCTTCCTGGCGGATATCGTCGTGCCGCCAACGATGGCCGGCATCTACGGCTTCGAGCTCACGCTTCTTGCGTCACGCGTCAAGGAGGTAAGGCCGCAGTTGATGCGGCGGTTCCCGTTGTTCCGGTCGGAGGCCTATGAACGGCGGATGATGTTCGGCAACGAAGCGCAGTTCGACAGTCCGCCACTCACCGTTCTGCCGACCGCGAGGATCGCGGGAAGGCCGACCTCTCAGGAAATGGCGTTCGCCGAGTAGGGGTTAAAGCACCAGCCGCGGCGTGGCGCGATTGCGCTTTGAAGCGGTGTGTGTAATCTGGATCGAGAGGCGCTTTTCGGTGATCTGCCAAGGATTCGAAGAGCGAGGAGGAGGCTACCGCGCCACCCCGCCGTGATCGGCTCGTGGGCGCGGCGTTGAAGGAGATCGATGATGGACAATCACCAGAGCGGACCTATGGAGACCGGTGCTCCCATGGATTATCGCGAGCACGAGAAAACCTACGAGGGTTTTCTGGCCGCTGCAAAATGGGGCACGATGTCTACCGTCGTTCTGATGATCGCCATGGCGGCCGGCTTCTTCGGCGGCGCCGGACTTCTCGGCGGCCTCATCGTTTTCATCATCCTGAATATCGCTGGCGTCTTCCTGCTGCGCTAAGCTGGATCTGTTTCTGTCGGAGCGCGGGTGTGACGTTGCACCCGCGCGACCCTGCCGGCAGGTACTCCAGGCGCTATTTCATTCCATCTTCACAGACTTCGTTCGCAATCTGCGAACAATCCGTCTGCGCCCAATTCGCGGCAGGGCCCTAACGGATGCTGCTGCGGCATGCCATGTAGGGGGCAACACCTCTTCTCATGCGCATATTGCCGGAGCCCTCTTATGAAGAAAATCGGTTTCCTATCATTCGGCCACTGGACGCCGTCGCCACAATCGCAGACGCGCTCTGCGGGCGACGTGCTGTTGCAGTCGATCGATCTTGCCGTCGCTGCCGAGGAACTCGGTGCCGACGGCGCCTATTTCCGCGTTCACCATTTCGCCCGCCAGCTGGCCTCGCCGTTCCCGCTTCTGGCGGCTGTCGGTGCGCGCACGTCGAAGATCGAGATCGGCACCGGCGTCATCGACATGCGCTATGAAAACCCGCTCTACATGGCGGAAGATGCGGGATCGGCGGATCTGATTTCGCAAGGGCGCCTGCAGCTTGGCATCAGCCGCGGTTCGCCGGAACAGGTGATCGAGGGCTGGCGCTATTTTGGCTACGAGCCGGGCGAAGGAATGACGGATGCCGATATGGGCCGCCGCCACGCCGAAGTCTTTCTCGACGTGCTGAAGGGCGAGGGTTTTGCCAAACCCAACCCGCGCCCGATGTTTCCTAACCCGCCGGGCATGCTGCGTCTGGAGCCGCATTCGGATGGGTTGCGAGACCGCATCTGGTGGGGCGCAAGCTCCGATGCAACGGCAGTCTGGGCGGCCGGGAAGGGCATGCACCTGCAGAGCTCGACCCTGAAGAACGACGAGACGGGCGAGCCTTTCCACATCCAGCAGGCAAAGCAGATCCGCGCCTATCGCGACGCCTGGAAGGCGGCCGGCCATCAGCGCGAACCGCGGGTATCGGTCAGCCGCTCGATCTTTGCGCTGACGGACGATCGCGACCGGGCCTATTTCGGCCGCGGCGGCAAGGAGCAGGACTCGGTCGGATATATCGACGACAGCACGCGGGCGATCTTTGGTCGTTCCTATGCGGCAGAACCGGAAGCCCTGATCGAGGAGCTGCGCCAGGATGAGGGCATTGCCGAGGCCGATACGCTGCTTCTGACCGTGCCGAACCAGCTCGGCGTTGACTACAACGCCCATGTCATCGAGTCGATCCTGAAGCATGTGGCGCCGGCGCTCGGCTGGCGCTGAGGGCTGTCAGCTAAAGCGCGACAGACGGTAGGGGGCGAGAAGAGGTTCTTGCGCCCCTTCCAGGATTTCGGTGGCGGCAAACAAGCCGATCGCCGGAGCGAGTGTGATGCCCGAATGGGTGACGGCAATGTAGAGGCCGGGGAGGGTTTGGCCGGTCTGATCTTCGGCACGTCCGATGATCGGAAAGCCGTCCTTTGGCATGGGGCGATAACCGACGGTGTAGAAGTCCATGACCAGGCTGTCGCCGCCTTTGGCGAACCGCTTCAGTTTGCCGAACAGTTCCTCCGCCGCGCCATCCGGATCGGTTCCGGGATCCATGCCGCCGAAATCGGTTCCGGCGACGAGCCGACCGTCGGCGGTTTGCCGGACATGCAGTTCCGGCGCAATGACGAGGCCGTTGAGCATCGGTGCGACCGGCGTCGAGTGGACGAGGAGACCCGGTGGTGTTTCGACCGGGACCTCTATTCCGACAGAAGCGGCAAGGGTCGCTGTCCCGGCGCCGGCGGCGAGCACGATCTCACGGGCTGTGTACTCGCCGCTGTCGGTGACCACAGTTGCAACATGGCCTTCGCCATTGCGCCTGAGGGCAGTGACCCGGATGCCTTCGGTGAGAAGCATGCCGCGTCTTTGGGCGTCTGCGATGAGGATCTCGGCGCTCGCCTGCGGCTCGGCTACACCCTCCATCGCGGCGTAAAGCGCGGTGTTAGGCACGTCGTTCAAGGCCGGTTCGATGGCGGCAATCCTAACGGCATCGACCTCAGCGATATCGTAGCCCCAGCCGGAATGCTGGCTGGCGTAGGTCGTCAAGTCAGCCTGCGACATGTCCCAGCATAGGCCGCCCGCGAAAGATAGGGGCAGGGTGGGGACGTCCTTCGCAAGGCGTTTCCATTCGGCGATGGAGCGCATGCGCAGGTCGAAATAGGCGCGCGGATTGCCCCAGCTGGCGTTGATCCAGGCGAAGGAATTCGGCGTCGCTATGCCGCCTGGTTTTTCAAAGAGAAGATGGACTTTGGCGCCTGACACTGTGAGGTGCCAGGCAATCGAGGCGCCGACAATCCCGCCGCCGATGACGATGATATCATGGCGACCGGACTGCTGCATCGTCATGGCTCCGCTTAGCTATTGCCGCCGCGCGTACGTGCCGCGCCGTCCTGGGCCGGCTTGTAGTTCGGGTCCAGACGGACGGCATGCGAGAACGAACGGTTGGCGCGGGCACGGTCGCCGCGATGCTCATACACCAGTGCCTGGTTGGCCCAGGATTCGGCAAGCTTGTCGTTCAGCTCGATGGCACGGTTGAAGTCGGCAAACGCATTCTCGTCGTCGTTCATGGCGAGATAGGAGATGCCGCGACCGTTATAAGGCTCGGCCGAGCTGGAGGAGAGCGAGATCGCCTTGGAGAAGTCGTCGATCGCCTGCGCATGCTGATTGCGGGCCTGATAGATCAGGCCGCGGTTGTGATAAGCGCGACCATCGGTCGTATCGAGATCGATTGCCTTGTTGAAGTCGCTGAAGGCTTCGTTGAGGCGGCCGGCCTGGCGATAGATATTGCCGCGGCCGATCAGGGCTACGTCGTAATTGGCATTGATCTGGAGCGCGCGGTTGTAATCGTTCGCGGCTTCGACAGGCTTGCCCATGTTGCGATAGACGAGCGCCCGGTTCGCATAGGCCTGGTAGAACTGCGGATTGATCTGGAGCGCGCGATTGAAATCGTCCAGCGCCCGCTTGAATTCGCCGGCGCGACCATAGGCCGACCCGCGGATGTTGTAGCCTTCCGGATCAGACGGGTTGGAGCTGATGACGGAGGACAGGGACGAGATGTTCTGTTCCGACCCCTGGGCGCGATCGACGCTGATCATGTCCGTCGACGTGGTCGTCGAGCAGCCGGCCAGCGCGAGCACTGCCACGATACCGATCGGAGCGAGGGCCTTGCGAATTGGGGCGACGGTCAAGGAATGGCCGGAGTTTCGGGTTCCATCGGAAAAAACGGCAGTCTTGGCGGCCATCAGGCGCATGTCCTCGTATCGGGCTGTCGGGATCGGCAGAACGGTGTCGGAATGTCGTCCGTTCCGAATCAAAAAAGCGGCGGCGCCCATGTCGCCACCGCTCATAATCACATGAAAACGTCGAAAAAACGACCGATCAACGAGCAGCCGGACGGGCGGTTGCCGGGCGCGGCGTTGCCGGAAGAAGACCTTCGCGCTGCATGCGCTTGCGGGCCAGCTTGCGGACGCGGCGAACGGCTTCAGCCTTTTCGCGGGCGCGCTTTTCCGAAGGCTTTTCGTAGTAATCACGCATCTTCATTTCACGGAAAATGCCTTCGCGCTGCATCTTCTTCTTGAGAGCGCGGAGAGCCTGATCAACGTTGTTGTCGCGGACAAGTACCTGCACGTGAAATCCCGTTCCTTTGGTTTGTTATCGCCAGGGAATCTGCAGGATTCGAGGCGAAAGAATGTCGGAGCCCGGCGGATAGCCGAAGCGATTGGTGAAGGCACTTAACAGAGGAGATGTCAAAAGTCTACCCGCGGCTGCGGGCTTCTCAAGAATTTTACAGCCGCTGCTCCGCGCGGGGTTATATCAGCCCAGCGATGTCCTATATCCGCCACCAAGCCATAGTCGATTTGCGCCCATGCGGGAACCTGTTCCCAACCGGCCCAAGCCTTGTCCTGCCGAGCCACGCGGGACCGAACGGAGAAATCTCATGCGTAGTGCCATTCATTCCAGTTTCGGCGATCCGTCTTCCGTCCTGTCGATCGAGGATCGCCCAATTCCGCAGCCCGGCCCCGGCCAGATCCGGATCCGCATGTCGATGGCGGCGATCCACAACCACGATCTTCTGACGGTTTCCGGCGATTACGGCTACAAGCCCGACCTGCCCGCCGTCGCCGGCACCGAAGGAACCGGTATCGTTGATGCGCTGGGCGAGGGTGTCTCGCACCTGAAGGTCGGGCAGCGTGTGGCGGCCTCAGGGCAGGGCACCTGGGCGGAGTATTATATCGCGTCGGCCATGGCGGCCGTGCCGCTTCCCGATTCGATTTCCGATGAGGCCGGCGCGCAGCTGATCTCGATGCCGCTCAGCGCCCTGACACTGCTCGATTTTGCGGGTGTCGAAAAAGGTGACTGGATCATCCAGAACGCGGCCAATGGTGCGGTCGGCAAGACGCTCGCGATGTTTGCCAAGCCGCGTCAGATCAATGTCATCAACCTCGTCCGACGTGACGAGGCGGTGCGCGAACTGGCGGATCTCGGCATCCAGAATGTCGTCTCGACGTCGCAGACCGGATGGCGCGAGACGGTCAATGCGCTCTCGGGCGGAGCCGCGATCAAGGCGGGGGTTGATGGCGTCGGCGGCCCGGCCTCCGGAGACCTGCTGTCGGTGCTTGGCGAAAACGGCCTGCTGATCTCGTTCGGACTCATGTCGGGAACGCCGATGCAGCTTTCAGCCAGCGACATGATTTTCAAGCAGGCTGTGGTCAAGGGTTTCTGGCTCGCCAAGATCGCGCCCAAGCTTCCTGCGGAAAAGATGAAGAGCCATATCAGCGAGATTGTCGAGGCGGTCGCCAACGGCACCGTGACCCTCACCGTCTCCGAGGTCTTTGGTCTCGATGACATCGCCAAGGCGGCCAAGGCAGCCGGCGAGCACGGCCGCACCGGCAAGGTGCTGCTCCGGGCCTGATTTTGCCTCTCGATGACAAACCGGGGAAACTTTCCCCGGTTTCTGTCTTTCCAAATTTCACAGGAAGCCTGTGGCCGCGTTAACGGCCGGTCGCTCTAACGTCACGACCCCATCTTCCCTCCGCCGTCGTCACATGAACGTCGGCCGGGCCTTTCGTCCGAGGTTCCCGGGCCTGTTTTCCGTGTGTGTCGAAACAATCCTCTGAGGCGTCGCAAAACGGCCATTGCGGCGCATATTGATTTGCGATGGGTATGGTTCTACCCAAGAGCCTTACCGGCGGATCAAGGAGAAGCGGCCTCATGCGCAAATATTCGGTTTTCGCCATAGCCCGCGAGGCACTGCGCGCCCACAAGGGATGGGAGGCGCAGTGGACCTCTCCCGAGCCGCGCAGCTCTTACGACGTCATCATCGTCGGTGCCGGCGGTCATGGTCTCGGTGCCGCCTATTATCTCGCCAAGGAACACGGCATCACCAATGTCGCGGTGATCGAGAAGGGCTGGCTCGGCGGCGGCAATACCGGCCGCAACACGACCATCATCCGCTCGAACTATCTCTACGAAGAGAGCATGGACATCTACGAGCATTCCCTCAAACTGTGGGAAGGCCTGAGCCAGGAGCTCAACTACAACGTCATGTATTCGCCGCGCGGCGTGATGATGCTGTCGCACAACATCCATGACCAGCAGTCGTTCAAACGCCATATCAATGCCAACAGGCTTTATGCCATCGACAACGAGTGGCTGACGCCGGAACAGGCGAAGGCCTTCGTGCCGGTTCTCGATATTTCGAAGACGGCACGCTACGCCATCAATGGCGCCGCCCTGCAGCGCCGCGGCGGCACAGCCCGCCACGATGCCGTTGCCTGGGGCTATGCGCGCGCGGCGGCCGATCGCGGCGTCCATATCATTCAGAACTGCGAAGTCACCGGCATCCGCCGCGGACCGGGTGGCGAAGTTCAGGGCGTCGAGACTTCCAAGGGCTTTATCGGTGCCAACAAGGTCGGCGTATCGGCTGCCGGCCATTCGTCGGTCGTGATGGAAATGGCGGGCGTTCGCGTGCCCCTGCATTCCAACCCGCTGCAGGCGCTGGTGTCGGAACCGCTGAAACCCATCTTCCCTTGCGTCGTCATGTCGAACACGGTGCATGCCTATATCTCGCAGTCCGACAAGGGCGAGCTGGTGATCGGCGCCGGTACCGACCAGTATAATTCATACTCGCAGACCGGCGGCCTGCAGATCATCACCCATACGCTCGATGCGATCTGCGAACTGTTTCCGATCTTCCGCAGGGTCAAGATGATGCGGCAGTGGGGCGGCATTACCGACAACACGCCGGACAGGTCGCCGATCCAGGGTGTCACGCCGGTTCCTGGACTTTTCGTCAACTGCGGCTGGGGTACCGGCGGCTTTAAGGCGACGCCCGGCTCGGCCAACCTGTTTGCGCATCTGATCGCCAAGGGCGAACCGCATAAACTGGCGTCGGGTCTCAATCTCGACCGGTTCCGCACGGGCCGGCTGATCGACGAGGCGGCAGCTGCTGCCGTCGCGCACTGATAGTGAGGGGATAGACCAGATGCTTTTGATCCACTGCCCCTATTGCGAAGAAGATCGCTCGGAACTGGAGTTCCGCTGGGCCGGCGAGGCGCATATCGCCCGGCCGGAGAATATCGCGGCAATTTCCGACGAGGAGTTCGCGGAGTTCTTCTTCCTGCGCAACAACGAGAAGGGTCTCACCTATGAACGGTGGCGGCATATTCACGGCTGCGGCCGCTTCTTCAACGCGGCCCGCGATACGGTGAGCGACAGGTTCCTGATGACCTACAAGGCAGGTCTGCCGAAACAGCCGATCCCGGTCGCAAGCAAGGCGGCGGCGATTGCCGAGGAAAAGACCGTCGAAACCTGGGAAGCTACGGAAGGAGACGCAAGATGAGTTCTTCCTCCAACTCGGGCGAATTCCGCATCAAGGGCGCCGGCCGTCATACGCCGGCCCGCACCGCGCGCTTCACCTTCGACGGCAAAAGTTACACGGCGCTGGAGGGCGATACGGTCGCGTCAGCGCTTCTGGCGCATGGCGTGCATCTGCTCGGCCGCTCGTTCAAATACCACCGCCCGCGCGGCATCCTGACATCAGGTCCGGAAGAGCCGAATGCGCTGCTCGACGTGTCGCGCGATGCTGCTCGCCGTCAGCCGAACGTGCGCGCCACGGTGCAGGAAGTGTTCGATGGCGCAAAGATCGCCTCGCAGAACCGCTGGCCGTCGCTTAAATACGATATCGGCGCGTTCAACGACATGCTGTCGCCGTTCTTTGCCGCAGGTTTCTACTACAAGACCTTCATGTGGCCGCGGGAAGCCTGGCACAAACTCTATGAGCCGATCATCCGTCGCGCTGCGGGTCTGGGCGAAGCGCCGAAGGAAGCGGATCCCGATCACTATGCCAGCCGCTACGTGCATTGCGACGTGTTGATTGCAGGCGCCGGTGTCGCCGGCCTGACGGCGGCACTTTCGGCGGCGGCGACGGGCAAAAAGGTCATTCTCGTCGACGAACAGCCGGAAGTCGGCGGTGCGCTGCATTTCGACAGTTCCACGGTGATCGACGGCCAGAACGGTTTCGACTGGGCACAGGCCATGGCTGCAAAGCTGAAGGCGATGCCCAATGTCACGGTGCTCACCCGCACCACTGTGTTTGGCTATTACAACCACGGTTTCCTCGGCCTCGTGGAACGGGTGACCGACCATGTGGCGCTGCCGGGCAGGGATCTGCCGCGTGAGCGTCTCTGGCAGGTGCGTGCCAAAAAGGTCGTGCTGGCGACCGGCTCGATCGAACGGCATATGGTGTTTGCCAACAACGACCGGCCGGGCATCATGCTGGCGTCTGCCGCGCGCAGTTTTCTCAACCATCACGGCGTTGCTGTCGGGCGTAATGTCGGCGTCTATACCGCGCATGACAGCGCCTATGAGGCGGCATTCGACTTGAAGCGGGCGGGTGTCTCGATCGCGGCGATCATCGACAGCCGCAGCCATCCGGGCGATGGTGTGCTGGCCGAGGCACGTGCGCTCGGGATCGACGTGCTGACAGGCCATGCCGTGACCGACACGTCCGGCCGGCTGCGGATCAACTCCATCACCGTCACCCGCAATGGCGGCGCCAATGTCCGCAAGATCAAGGTCGACGCGCTGCTCATCTCGGCGGGCTGGACTCCGTCCGTGCATCTGTTCTCGCAGTCGCGCGGAAAATTGCGGTTCGACGAGGCAAACCAGCGGTTCCTGCCGGATATCTATGCCCAGAACTGTATCTCGGTCGGGGCCTGCAACGGAACGGACGATCTGGCAGATATGATCGACGAGGCGATTGCCGCAGGCGGCGGTACAGCTGTGGTTTCTGGCGAAAACCGGTTCGAATGGACCGGCGGCATGATCGGCGCGGCGGAAGGGGCTGGACCTGATGATGCGGTCAAGGCCTTCGTCGATTTCCAGCATGACGTGACCGCCAAGGACATCCGTCTTGCGGTGCGCGAAGGCATGCATTCGATCGAGCATATCAAGCGCTTCACCACCAATGGCATGGCGTCCGATCAGGGTAAGCTTTCCAACATGCATGGCCTCGCCATCGCGTCGGAAATGCTCGACCGGCCGATCCCGCAGGTGGGCCTCACCACGTTCCGGGCGCCGTATACGCCTGTGACTTACGGCACGCTGATCGCCCATTCGCGCGGCGACCTGTTCGATCCGGCCCGCAAGACGCCGATGCATGCGCTTGAAGCTTCCGAAGGCGCCGAGTTCGAGGATGTCGGCAACTGGAAGCGCGCCTGGTATTTTCCAAAGCGCGGTGAAGACATGCACGCAGCCGTCAACCGCGAGTGCAGAACCGTGCGTGAGGTCGGCGGCGTGTTTGATGCCTCGACGCTCGGCAAGATCGAGGTGGTCGGCCCGGATGCGGCAAAATTCCTCAACCTGCTCTACACCAACGCCTGGGATACGCTGAAACCCGGCAAGAGCCGTTACGGCATCATGACACGGGAAGACGGGTTCATCTATGACGACGGCGTCGTCGGGCGCCTGGCGGAAGACCGTTTCCATGTGACGACCACGACCGGCGGCGCGCCGCGGGTGCTGCAGCATATGGAAGACTATCTGCAGACGGAATTCCCGCATCTCAACGTATGGCTGACATCGACCACCGAACAATGGGCAGTGATTGCGGTTCAGGGTCCGAAAGCGCGAGAAATCATTGCGCCCTTCATCGAAGGGCTCGATATTTCCAACGAAGCCTTCCCGCATATGAGCGTTGCCGAATGCACGATCATGGGCGTGCCCGGGCGGTTGTTCCGCATGTCGTTTACCGGCGAGCTCGGGTTTGAAGTCAATGTGCCCGCCGATTTCGGGGCGGCGGTTTGGAAGGCGATCTGGGAACGCGCGCAATCGATGGGGGCCTGCCTCTACGGCACGGAAACCATGCACGTTCTCCGCGCCGAAAAGGGCTATATCATCGTCGGCCAGGATACGGACGGCACGGTCACCCCTGACGATTCCGGTTATGGCTGGGCTGTCTCGAAGAAGAAGACCGATTTCGTCGGCATCAGAGGGCTGAAGCGTCCGGACCTTGTGCGCGAGGGACGCAAGCAGCTGGTCGGCCTGTTCACCAAGGATCCGAAGGATGTGCTGGAAGAGGGCGCGCAGATCGTTGCCGATCCGAACCAGCCGAAGCCGATGACCATGCTCGGCCATGTGACCTCGTCCTACTGGTCGGAAACTCTCGGCCGATCGATCGCGATCGCGCTGGTTGCCGGCGGACGCGCAAAGATGGGCAGCACGCTCTACGTGCCGATGGCCGACAGGACGATTTCGGTGGAAGTGACCGACATGGTGTTCTTCGACAAGGAAGGAGGCCGCATCAATGGCTGATTTTGCAATGGCTCAGCGCGTAGTCCCGATGACCGGTTTTCACGGCGGATCTTCCGTCGTCCGGCTCGAACCGGCAGCTCCGGCCGGCCGCATTTCGCTGCGGGCGAAGGCGGAGGATGTCTCAGCACTTTCAGGCTCGCTCGGCGTCGATCTGCCGACAAGGCCGAAGACGTCCGCATCCGCCAATGGCCGCACCGCGCTATGGCTCGGACCGGACGAGTGGCTGGTGATCGACGAAAGCGAAAGCGGCCTGATGACCGCTGCCGCAAATTCCGGCGTGCTGCATTCGGCGACCGACGTGTCGCACCGCAACACCGCGATCCTGATTTCGGGTCCGGGTGCGGAGGCCGCGATCAACACGGGTTGCCCGCAGGATCTGTCGCTTTCAGTCTTTCCGGTCGGTGCCTGCTCGCGCACGCTGTTTGGCAAGGTGGAAGTGGTGCTTCTGCGCACGGGCGAGGAGGCGTTCCGAATGGAAGTCTGGCGGTCGTTTTCCGACTACGCCTTCGGCCTTCTCTCGGAGGGCGCGAAAGACGCTGCGCTCTAGCTCTTCGACCATCGCCTCACTTGAACTGGGTTCGACAATACCGCACCCTCCCATTGCAGAATGGGAGGGTTTTTTATGGTGGACGCTGGTTGGCCGGATATTCAGTGGGTCTTGCTCGGGATCGCTGCCGCCATCGCCGGGGGCGCGGTGGCTGCAAAGCTTTCGGGGGTCGAGCTGTGGAAGGGCATTCTGGTCGGCGGAGTAGCGGTCATTGCGGCGCTACTGGCTTCGCTCGTGCCGGGGATCGACCGCAGTCTGTCGATGCCGATCGCCGGGTTGATCGCGGCCGGGGTTTCCGGTTCTGCGCTGGGGCTGACGGCATCCCGGACGGCGCCCCTTCTCATCGGTGCCGCCTTGCCGCCGCTCATCGGGTTGCTGATGCTGGAATTGGGATGACGCGACAGGAGATGAACGGGAGGTAACTCAGGCGTCTTCCGGCCGATCCTTCGGGTCGAACTGGACGATGGTGATCCAGGTGGCGGTCAGTGCCGGCTTTTTCTCGTTCTCGATCTCGATCGAAACCTCGTAGGTGGTCATCAGCATGCCGGCGCCGCGGAATCGGCTGTCGGCCAGCGTGAAGTGGCCGCGGACCCGCGCGCCGCTCTTGACGGGCGACATGAAGCGGACCTTGTCGAACCCGTAGTTGATCCCCATCGTCTGTTCGCGGATTTTCGGCATGGTCTCGTAGTTCATGGCCGACAGCAGCGACAGCGACAGAAAGCCGTGGGCGATGGTGCCGCCGAATGGGCTTTCGGCCTTGGCGCGCTCTGGATCCACGTGGATAAACTGGTGATCGAGCGTCGCATCGGCGAACTGGTCGATCATTGTCTGGTTGACGGTAATCCAGTCGGAAACACCCAGTTCCTGACCGACCAGTCCTGCAACATCGGCGAGGGAAATTTCACGCATGCGCTGCTCTTTCCGTTGGTTGTGATGCGGACTCTTACAGGCTTTGAAGGACTTGGCGACAGGTTTTTGCAGTGCATCAATTTTCGATGCAAAAGCGGACCGACCGGGGGGCAAGTGCCGTATCCCACGGCTGGTTATCAGGATAACAACGCCAGTTCGGGCCGGGAAGGCCGAAGGTTTGCGGGGTGTGGCCGCGGTTGATGATGATGGCGAGCCGCGTGGCTTTTCCGGTCGTTGCATCGTCGGTTTTGAGCATGAAACCGAGGACCTGATTAGCGGGGTTTTCCCAGTCGGACACCTGCATCGGCTGGCCGCTTGGCGAGATCCATTCGATATCGCCATCGCCCGTGAGCAGGCTGGTTTCGGAGAATACGGAGAACCGTTTGCGGAGGGCTGAAAGCATTGCCGTGTGCTCGACCAGCGCCTCGTCGAGCGTTGCCCAGTCCATCCAGGTGATCTCGTTATCCTGCGCGTAGGCGTTGTTGTTGCCGAGCTGGGAGCGACCGGCCTCGTCGCCCATCGTCAGCATGATCGTGCCTCGGCTGGCAAACAGCGTCGAGAGCAGGGCTTCGGCGTCCCTTCGACGGCCGGCGAGGATATCGCGGTCGCGGGTCACGCCTTCGGTGCCGTTGTTCCAGGACATGTTGTCGCCGTGACCGTCGCGGTTGTCTTCGCCGTTCGCCTCATTGTGTTTGTGCTCGTTGGACACGAGATCCATCAGCGTGAAGCCGTCATGGGCGGCGAGGAAATTGACCGTGCGCGTGTGTCCGGAGAAAAGGTCAGACGAGCCGGCAAGCCGGGTGGCGAGCGCGCCTATCGTCCACTCGTCGCCGCGCCAGTAACGGCGGATGTCGTCGCGGGCGCGGTCGTTCCACTCAAGGAATTTTTCCGGAAAATTGCCGAGCTGATAGCCGCCGGGGCCGATATCCCAGGGTTCGGCGATCATGACGCGGTCTTTCAGGACCTCGTCTTCGAGCATCGCGGTCAGCGTTTCGCTATCGGCGTCGAAACCGTTCGAGGTGCGACCGAGGATCGGCGCCAGATCGAAGCGGAAGCCGTCGACGCCTGCATGAATGACGAAATGGCGCAGCGTATCGACGATCAGGCGCCGGACTTCGGGATGGTCGCAGGCGAGCGTGTTGCCGGTGCCGGTGTCGTTGATGAGAAGGCCAGGCTCGTCCTGCGCATGACGATAATAGGAGAGGTTGTCGATCCCGCGCATCGACAGGGTTGCGCCGTAGCGATCGCTTTCGCCCGAATGGTTGAACACGAGATCGAGGATGACGCCGATGCCGGCCTCGTGCAGGGTGGCGACGGTGTCGCGCAGTTCCTCAACCCCGCCCGGGCAAAGGCGCGGGTCGAGCGCCATGAAGGCGATGGGATTGTAGCCCCAGCCGTTGGTGAGACCCAGCGACGGGAGGTGCCGTTCGTCGATCCAGGCGGTGATTGGCATCAGCTCGATCGCGTCGACGCCGATCCTTTTGAGATGGGCGATGATCGCTGGATGCGCGAGCGCCGCGACCGTGCCGCGGATATCTTCCGGCACGTCGGGGTGGAGAATGGTGAAGGGTTTTACGGCGACTTCGTAGATCAGTCCGCCGGCGTTAAACCGCGGCGCCTCGATCTTGGCTGCGACGTGCTCCGTGACGATCGCCTTGGGCACCAGGCCGGCCGTGTCGAAGTTGAACTTCGAGAGGTTCGGATCGTAGACGAAGGGGCGGTCGAGTTCTTTGGCGTAGGGGTCGACAAGCAGTTTCGACGGGTCGAACCAGAGGCCTTTATCCGGATCGTAGATGCCATGCGCACGAAAACCATAGCGCTGGCCGGGTCTGATCGAGGGAAGGTCGATGCGGTAAAGGTTGTCGTCGCCGCGCGTCATCGGGTGGCGGGCGGTTTCGGTCTCGCCATCGGCATCGAACAGGCAGAGTTCGATCTTTTCCGCATGCTGCGACCAGACCGAGAATTCCGCCATCTTATCCAGGAGAACAGCGCCGCGTCTTTGAGCGTGTGCGTGAGACATATCGGGTTCCTTATCGCTCATCCATTTCGCCAGCGACCCTGCGTTCGCGGCTGACAATCAGCCTGCCTTCTCTCCGCTTGGTGGGAAGAAGAGACGTGTCCTATGGAAGTAGGGTCCCGTGTCGCTGCGGCAAATCCTTCTCCCCGAATGCGGGGAGAAGGTTGCTGTCGCCGGATGAGGGGCAATGTCACCCGGCAGCCTCGATCAGGTGATCACCGTCGGGGCATCCCGGCCGGACCGCTTCTTGAGATCCGAAATCTCGTCTGCCACTGCGATCAGGTCGGCGAGCGCCGTCTGGGTCTCGATGTCGTGGCGGCTGGCATCGGGTTCGTAGCGCTCGACATAGACGCGGATCGTCGCACCCGACGTGCCGGTGCCCGACAGGCGGAACACGACGCGGGAGCCACCTTCGAACAGGATGCGGATGCCCTGGTTCTTCGAAACGGAGCCGTCGATCGGGTCGAGATAGGCGAAATCGTCAGCAAATTCGACCTTGAGTGCGCCGAAGGTCTGGCCGGGGAGCGTCGGGAGCTTTTCGCGCAGGGCCGCCACGAGAGCGTTCGCTGCATCCGAATCCACTTCCTCGTAGTCGTGGCGGGAATAGTAGTTGCGGCCGTATTCGGCCCAATGCGACTTGACGATTTCAGCGACGCTCTCGTTTCTGGCTGCCATGATATTCAGCCAGAACAGAACCGCCCAGAGGCCGTCCTTTTCGCGCACGTGGTCGGAACCGGTGCCGAAGCTTTCCTCGCCGCAGACGGTGGCCTTGCCGGCATCGAGCAGATTGCCGAAGAACTTCCAGCCGGTCGGCGTTTCGTACATGCCGATCTTCAGCTTTTCGGCCACGCGGTCGGCTGCCGCACTTGTCGGCATCGAACGGGCAATGCCTGCAATACCCTTGGCGTAGCCCGGTGCGAGCGTCGCGTTTGCTGCGATGATCGCCAGGCTGTCCGACGGTGTCACGAACATGCCCTTGCCGACGACCATGTTGCGGTCGCCGTCGCCATCGGAGGCGGCACCGAAATGCGGGCCGCTCTTACTCATCACGTCGTCATAGAGTTCCTTGGCATGGACAAGGTTCGGGTCCGGATGATGACCGCCGAAGTCGGGAAGCGGGATCGCGTTGCGTACCGAGCCCTCGGGCGCGCCAAGCCGGTTCTCGAAGATTTCCACGGCATAGGGGCCTGTGACGGCGCCCATCGAATCGATAGCAATGCGGACGCCGCTCGCAAGCAGGGCGCGGATTGCCACGAAATCGAATAGCTGCTCCATCAGTTCGGCATAGTCAGCGACCGGATCGATGACCTGGACTTCCATTCCGGAGATCTTGAACGTTCCGACTTCGTCGAGGTCGATATCGGCGGAGTCGACGATCTTGTAGGTGTCGATCACCTTGGTGCGGGCAAAGATCGCGTCGGTGATCTTTTCAGGCGCCGGGCCGCCATTGCCGGTGTTGTACTTGATGCCGAAATCTTCGTTCGGGCCGCCGGGGTTGTGGCTGGCCGACAGGATCAGGCCGCCGAAGGCGTGGTATTTGCGAATGATGTTGGAGGCGGCCGGCGTCGACAGGATACCGCCCTGGCCGACCATGACCTTGCCGAAGCCGGAAGCCGCGGCCATCTTGATCGCCTTCTGGATGACTTCGCGGTTGTAATAGCGGCCGTCGCCGCCGATCACCAGCGTCTTGCCTTCAAACCCCTCGAGGCTGTCGAAGATCGCCTGGATGAAGTTCTCGGCGTAATTTTCCTGAGCGAAGACGGGCACCTTCTTGCGCAGGCCGGAGGTCCCAGGCTTCTGATCCTGATAGGGCGTGGTCGATACGGTTTTGATCATCTCAAATGCCTTTTCTTGCAAGTAGGTCGGAATAGAGCGCGGCGTAGAGGCCAGCACTCCTGTTCCAGGAAACGTCGGATTTCATGCCCTGCTTCTGCATTTCCGTCCAGACATCAGGGTCCTTGTAGAGACGGATGGCGCGGCGCAGGGCGCGGCCAAGATTGTCGGCTGTTGCCGGGCCGAAGGAGACACCGGTTGCGGCCTTCGCAGCGAGTGCGGCGGGGCTAGCGTCGATTACCGTGTCGTTGAGGCCACCGGTGCGGGCAACGACCGGGATGCAGCCGTAACGCAGACCGTAGAGCTGGGTGAGGCCACACGGCTCGAACCGGGAGGGGATAATGATGGCATCGGAGCCGCCCTGAAGCAGGTGAGACAGCGGCTCGTCATAGGTAGTCAGAACCGAAACGCTGCCCGGATGGCGGCCTGCAGCGGCGTGGAATGCGGTTTCGAGTGCCTGATCGCCGGAGCCGAGCACCGCCAGCCTGCCGCCGGCTTCGACAAGGTTGTCGATCTCCTGCGCCAGCAGATCCATGCCCTTCTGCGAGGTGAGGCGGGAGATGACGCAAAACAGCAGACCGTCGCTTTCGACGAGGCCGAACCGCTCCTCGATCGCCCGCTTGTTGGCGGCGCGGCTCTTGAGGCTGCCGGCACCGTAGCGGGTGTGCAGGTTGATGTCGGTTTCCGGGTCCCAGATTTCAGCGTCGATGCCGTTGACGATACCCGTCAGATCCACGGAGCGGCGGGAGAGTAGACCCTCGAGCCCCATGCCGTATTCGCCGCTCAGAATTTCCTCGGCATAGGAGGGAGAAACGGTGGAGATTGCCCAGCTCGTCTCCAGCCCGGCTTTCAGATAGCTGATGCCGCCGAAATATTCGATCCCGTCCATGGCGAAGGCATGGTCAGGCAGGCCGAGAAAGGGGAAGATATCGGCGCCGAACATGCCCTGGAACGCGATGTTGTGAATGGTGATCAGCGTCGGGATTTCAGGCGTTTCCGAGTAGCGCATAAAGGCCGGAAGCATGGCTGCCTGCCAGTCGTGCACATGTGCGATGTCGGGCTTCCAGCCCGCGATGCCGTCCTGCGCAATGATCGCACCCGCCTTGGACAGCGCCGCGAAGCGTCTCCAGTTGTCGGGATGGTCCTTGCCCGTCTGATCGAGATAGGGGCCGCCCGGCCTGTCGAAGAACATGGGGCAGTCGAGCACCAGGAGGTCTAGCCCCTGGTGCGTGACTTCGAGGATATCGGCACTGGCACCGAGAAGGTCGTCGAAACTCATGACGAGTTTTGCATCCTTCAGCACCCGCATGACAGCCGGATAGCCCGGCATCAGGGTCTTCATCGAGACGCCCTGGCTCTTGAGTGCCAGCGGCAGTGCGCCGGCCACATCGGCGAGGCCGCCGGTTTTTACCAGCGAAAAGACTTCGGACGCGACCGACAGAACATTCATCGGAGGATCCCGTTCACAGCTCGAGCTTGTCGATCATCGCCTGGGTGATCAGGCAGATACCGCTCTCGGTGCGGCGGAAGCGCTTGGCATCGAGTTCGGGATCCTCTCCGACGATCAGGCCTTCCGGAATGGTCACGCCGTGGTCGATGATGACGTCGCGAAGCTGGGCGCGTCGTCCGATCCGCACGTTCGGCAGCACAACCGCGCCTTCGAGCTTGGAATAGGAATTGGCACGCACGCCGGTGAAGAGAAGGCTTCGGTTGAGCGACGAACCGGAAATTATGCAGTCGCCGGAAATGACCGAGGATGTTGCGGACCCGCGGCGGTTTTCGTCGTCATGCACGAACTTTGCGGGCGGCGTGATTTCGCCGAAGGTCCAGATCGGCCAGGACTTGTCGTAGAGATCGAGACCGGGGACGATTTCTGTCAGGTCGATATTGGCCTGCCAGTATGCGTCCACCGTCCCTGCATCGCGCCAGTAGGGCTCGCGCTCGAAATCGGACCGGACGCAGCTATCGGCAAAGCGGTGCGCGACGGCCTTCCCGTGCTCGACGATATAGGGAATGATATCCTTGCCGAAGTCCCGGCTGGAGCCTTCGGCTTCCGCGTCGCGCTTCAGCGCTTCGATCAGAAATTTGGTGTGGAAGACGTAGATGCCCATCGAGGCCAGCGCGAAATCGGGATTGCCGGGAATTCCCGGCGGGTCGGCCGGCTTTTCGACGAAATCGATGATCTCGTCCTTCTCGTTGACATGCATGACGCCGAAGCCCGTGGCTTCCATGCGCGGAACCTCGAGGCAACCGACGGTGACGTCGGCGCCGGAGTTCACGTGCTGCTGCAGCATGTACTCGTAGTCCATCTTGTAGACGTGGTCGCCGGCAAGGATGACCATGTATTCCGGCGCGTAGCCTTCGATGATGTCGATGTTCTGGAACACTGCGTCGGCCGTGCCTTCATACCATTGCGTTTCCGAAACGCGCTGGGAGGCGGGCAGGATGTCGAAGCTTTCATTGCGCTCTGAACGCAGGAAGTTCCAGCCGCGCTGCATGTGGCGGATCAGCGAATGCGCCTTGTACTGGGTCGCAACGCCGATGCGGCGGATGCCGGAATTCAGCGCGTTCGACAGCGCGAAATCGATGATGCGCGCCTTGCCGCCGAAGTAGACCGCTGGCTTTGCACGCCGATCCGTCAGTTCTTTCAGGCGACTGCCGCGGCCGCCGGCCAGTACATAGGCCATCGCGTCGCGTGAGAGTGGCTGTATGCGTTTGTCGTTCATGGTTCTCCCTCCCGGTCGTTATTGCAATTCCAGCATGATCGTCGCCAGAGGCGGCAACGTGATGTCGGCGGTGATCGTTCCTCCCGCATTCACCGCCTGCACGCGTCCGCCATTCCCCTTGCCGGTGCCGCCATAGATCTCGGCATCGGTGTTGAGGATTTCCCGCCATCTGCCCTCGCTTGGCAAGGGAATACGGTAATTTTCCCGGTAGACCGGGGTGAAATTCGTGATCACCGCCACCGGCTTTTCCCCCGGCGCCATACGCAGCCAGGCAAACACGGAGTTTTCGGCATCATCGGCAATCAGCCAGCGGAACCCTTCGCTCTCGCAATCGCGGGCATGCAGGGCGGGCTTGGAGCGGTAGCAGAAGTTCAGATCGCGGACGAGACGGCGCATGCCTTCGTGCGGGCTGTATTGCAGCAGGTTCCAGTCCAGCGACCGCTCCTCGCTCCATTCGCTCCACTGGGCAAATTCCTGGCCCATGAACAGCAGCTTCTTGCCGGGATAACCCCACATGAACCCGTAATAGGCGCGCAGATTGGCGAATTTCTGCCAGTCGTCGCCGGCCATCTTGGCGATCAGCGACCCCTTGCCGTGCACGACTTCGTCATGGCTGAGCGGCAGGACGAAGTTTTCGGAATAGGCGTAGACCATGCCGAAGGTGATGGCGCTGTGGTGATGCTTGCGGTGAACAGGCTCGCGCGCGAGATAGCTCAGCGTGTCGTGCATAAAACCCATGTTCCACTTGAACCCGAAGCCGAGACCGCCTTCGTGGACCGGCGCCGAGACTTTGGGCCAGGATGTGGATTCTTCGGCAATGGTCATCACACCGGGATGATTGCCGTAGGAAAGCGAATTCATCTTCTGCAGGAAGCGGACAGATTCCAGGTTCTCGCGGCCGCCATATTCGTTCGGCACCCATTCGCCCTCGCGGCGGGAATAGTCGAGATAGAGCATCGAGGCAACCGCATCGACACGCAGGCCATCGAGGTGGAATTTTTCCGACCAGTAGAGCGCGTTGTTGACGAGGTAGGACAGGACTTCCAGTCGGCCGAAATTGTAGATCGCCGTGTTCCAGTCGGGGTGGAAACCCTGGCGCGGATCTTCATGCTCGTAGAGTGCGGTGCCGTCGAAATGGCGAAGCCCGTGCGCGTCGACCGGGAAGTGGGCGGGCACCCAGTCGAGGATGACGCCGATGCCGACCTTGTGGCAGCCGTTGACGAAGCGGGCAAAGCCTTCCGGCTCCCCGAAACGCGCCGATGGCGCGTAGAGACCGGTGGTCTGGTAGCCCCAGGACGGATCATAGGGATGTTCGGTGATCGGAAGGAATTCGATATGGGTAAAACCCATGTCGGTGCAGTAGGGAATGAGTTCGGCGGCAAGTTCGTCCCAGGAGAGGAACGAACCATCCTGCTTGCGGCGCCATGACCCGGCGTGCACTTCGTAGATCGAGATCGCCTGACGGCGATGATCGGCCTTTTCCCAGAATTCGCGGTGGGCTTCGTCATCCCACTTCTGCACCAGTTCCGGCGTGGTGACGGACGCCGTCTTCGGGCGCATTTCGGCTCGCCGGGCGTAAGGGTCGGCCTTGAGGGGCAGGACCTCGCCGTCGCTGCCGACGATCTCGAACTTGTAGGGGGTGCCAGCCAGGATATCGGGCGCGAAGATTTCCCAGATGCCGGTGTCTTGACGCAGCCGCATGATGTGGCGGCGGCCATCCCAGGTGTTGAAATCGCCAACGACAGAGACGCGCTTGGCATTCGGTGCCCAGACGGCGAAGTGATATCCCTCTACGCCCTCGTGCTTCATCGGATGGGCGCCCATCTTGTCGAACAGGCGCAGATGCGATCCCTCGCGGACGAAATAATCGTCCATCGGTCCCAGAACCGGGCCGAACGAGTAGGGGTCCGTCACCGCCCACTCGTCATCACCGCGGCGGGCGCGGTAACGGACGGGCTGGCGTTGCGAGGCGGAGACGATGCCTTCGAAATAACCGGCTTCGTGGCGGCAGGTGAGTTCCCCCAGTTCCGTGCCGTTCAGCGCCGTGGCCGTGACGGCCTCGGCGCCGGGGATGAAACAGCGGACCCTGTAGACGTCCCCGACCTTGTGCAGGCCGAGAACGGCAAAGAGGTTTGTATGCCTGCCTTCCAAAATCGCCTCGATCTCGGATAACGGGATTTCTCCAGGAGCTCTCCCGTCATCGAGCGTACGCGGCGCTTTTGTCATCAGGCTCTCCAGATTTCCGACGCGTATTGGCGAATGGTTCTATCGGAGGAGAACCAACCCATGCGGGCGGTGTTGAGAATAGTCTTCGAATACCATGATTTAGGGTCCGACCAGATTTGGTCAACGCTGCGCTGCGCTGCTGCATAGGCATCGAAGTCGGCGGCAACCATGAACCAGTCGTGATTGTAGATCCCGTCCATCAGGACCGTGAAACGCGACCGGTCATCCGGCGAAAACACGCCTGTCGCGATGGCATTCAGGGCCTGTGCAAGTTCCGGAGACTGGTCGATAACGGCGCGGGGATCGTGGCCCTCGTCGCGGACCTTCTGCACCTCGTCGGCTTTCAGGCCGAAGATGACGATGTTGTCTTCCCCGACATGGTCGCGCATTTCGACATTGGCGCCGTCGAGCGTGCCGATCGTCAGTGCCCCGTTCAGGGCAAACTTCATGTTGCCGGTTCCCGACGCTTCCATGCCGGCCGTCGAGATCTGCTCGGAAAGATCGGCCGCGGGGACCATGATCTCGGCGAGAGACACGTTGTAGTTCGGCACGAAGACGATCTTCAGGAGGCCGCGCACCGACGGGTCGTTGTTGATGACGCGAGCCACATCGTTGGCGAGCTTGATGATCAGCTTGGCGTTGTGATAGCTCGGCGCCGCCTTGCCGGCGAACAGTTTGACACGCGGCACCCAGTCAAGTTCCGGATGCGAGCGGATCTGGTCGTAGAGCGCTACCGCCTCGATGATGTTGAGGAGCTGGCGCTTGTATTCGTGGATGCGCTTGATCTGGATGTCGAACATGGCCGACGGATCGAGCCTGATGCCCATGCGGCTGCCGACCAGATTGGCAAGTGCGATCTTGTTGGTGCGCTTGATCGCCGCAAACTTGTCCTGGAACGAGCTGTCGCTTGAGAATTTCTCAAGATCTGTCAGCGCCTCGGTGTCATCAAGGAATTTGTCGCCGATGGCGTCCTGGATCAGCGAAGTGAGGCCCGGATTGCACTGCATCAGCCAGCGGCGAGGGGTGATGCCGTTGGTCTTGTTGTTGATGCGGGTGGGATAGAGCGTGTGCAGGTCCTGGAACACAGTGACCTTCATCAGGTCCGTATGCAGGGCCGAGACGCCGTTGATCGAATGCGAGCCGACAAAGGCAAGGTTGCCCATGCGCACGCGGCGCTCGCCGCCCTCGTCGATCAGCGAGATCGAACGGATCTGGGTTTCGGAGAAATTCTTCAGCTTGCGCGCTTCGAGCAAGATCTTGGTGTTGATCGCATAGACGAGCTGCATGTGGCGCGGCAGCAGGCGCTCGAACAACGGTACCGGCCAGCTTTCCAGCGCCTCGGGCAGAAGCGTGTGGTTGGTGTAGGAGAAGGTCTTGCGGACGATTTCCCAGCTCTCGTCGAAATCCACGCCGTGGATGTCGACCAGAAGGCGCATCAGTTCGCCGATCGAGATCGCCGGGTGGGTGTCGTTGAGCTGGATCGCGACCTTGTCGGGAAGATTGGTGAAATCCGGATATTGCTGCAGGTGGCGGCGCAGGATGTCCTGAAGCGAGGCGGACGAGAAGAAGAATTCCTGGCGCAGGCGCAGTTCCTGGCCGGCCGGGTTGGCATCGGCCGGGTAGAGGACGCGGGTCAGGCTTTCGGCCTTGTTGCTCTCGCGCAGCGCGCCGATGTGGTCACCGGCATTGAAGGCATCGAGCAGGATCGGATCGATCGGCTGGGCCGACCAGAGGCGCAGCGTGTTGACGCGCTTGCCGCGCCAGCCGACGATCGGGGTGTCGTAGGCCATGGCGATGACGCGTTCGGCCGGCTTCCAGACATAGCGCGGCGCATCGTCGTAACCGCCGACGGTATCGACCGTGCCGCCGAAGCCGATTTCGTAGGAGCTTTCGCGGCGCTCGAATTCCCAGGGGTTGCCGTGGGCGAGCCAGGTTTCCGGCAGTTCCACCTGCCAGCCATCGGCCATCTGCTGACGGAACAGGCCGTGGACGTAGCGGATGCCGTAGCCATAGGCCGGGATCTCGACGGTTGCCATGCTCTCCATGAAACAGGCGGCGAGACGGCCGAGGCCGCCGTTGCCGAGGGCTGCATCGGGTTCGAGGCCGGCAATGACAGCCACATCGACGCCGAGCGATGTCAGCGCATCGCGAATTTCCGACATCAGGCCGAGATTGCTGACGGCATCGCGCATCAGGCGGCCGATCAGGAATTCCAGCGATAGATAGTAAACGCGCTTCTCGCCTGTCTTGTAGACCTTGCGGGTCGAATCCATCCACCGGTCGATAATGCGGTCGCGCACCACCAGGATCGTTGCTGTCAGCCAGTCATGCGGCTTGGCGACCTGCGCATCCTTGCCGATCCGATAGGTCAGGCGCTCGATGATCTCCTCCGCCATGATTTCAGGCCGGGAGCTGCGTGGTGCCGGAAAGGGGAGTTCGACGTTAGAAGAGGTCTTGTCCATGTCGCGCTAACTTTCTGGTTAAGCGTGAGAATTGCGTCCGATTCGGACCCTCGTTGAAGATCTGGGAAACCAGTTATGCACCGTTACGAAACGCTTGCAACGGGCAATGATATTGGTCTTGAAATATGTCATGGGCATGTAAAATCGCAAAAAAGCAAAACCCCGCCGGTTGGACGGGGTTCTGCAAATAATCAAACGTTCCGAGAGACTTAGACTGCCGCCTAGTTGGTGAGGCGAACCGCGGATTTTGCCGCCTTGTTGGCGATATCGCCGAACGCGTTGACGAGATCGGTCATGTCTTCGGGCTCGTAATAGTAGTCGCTGGCGCTTGCGCAGGTGCTCAGCAGCGACTTGCCCTTGTCCGGCGCCATGAAGGCAACGGTGAAGATCTTGATGCCATCAGCCTTGGCGGTTTCGCACTGGCTGCGCACTGTTCTGTCCAGCGCCGGATTCCAGTTGGCGCTTTTGCCGGTCATCTCGCCATCCGTCATCAGCACGATGTAGCGGTTGAAGGTGGCATTGCCCTTGGCCGTATGCGCCGTTGCCTCGGTCGTGTTGCTCGATTTCAGCGCATTCAGTGCGAGGGTCATCGCGCCGCTGGCATCGGTGCCGCCGGTCGGAACGCTTGGAAGCGCCGCCACGTACTTGGCAACCTCGGTCGTGCCCCATGTCATCGGTGTCGGAGACTGCGTCTCATCGGTGTAGGAAACCGCACCGACACGGATCAGCGTGTTTTTCGGGTCGGACGTCTTCAGCGACGTGAACAGCCCCGTTGCCGCCGTCTGCAGGGCCTCGATCTTGCGGATGTAGCAGGGCCAGTAGAAGGCGACCGACGGCCAGTCAGCGTTGGTGTAGTTGTCACAGTAGGACCGCAGTGTATTCCTGTCGCTGGTGACAAAGGACATCGAGCCGGACCGGTCAAGCGCCAGGTACATCGAGATGCCGTTGGTCGTTTCCGAACTGCTGGATGCCGTGGCCGCAATATTCAGCGTGATGGACTGGCCGCCGATCATGCTGGTGATCGGGTTCAGCTTCATCGTGTACTTGGTGTTGAGCGCCACCGTATAGCCCTTGCTGGAAGCGCTGTTGTTGGTGGTCTTGGCGCTGACGGCGGTGGCCTTGCGGATCGCCTCCTGCTGCGCTGCCTTTTCTTCAGGTGTGGCGTTCGCGTCTATGCCATTGGCAAGGATCTGGCCGGCAAGGTAGTCGGTCGCCAGTTCCTGGGCGTCCTTCTCGTTCATGCCTTTCTGGGCCATCGATGAGGCAGCTGCCAGTGCCGCGGAATCCGCCAGACCCTGCATCTTGCTCTTGATCTGCATGGCATTGGTAAAATCAAGCGCGACGCCCGCCGAACCCAGGAGGATGGGCAGGAGCACCGCTGTCATAAGGCCGAAATTTCCGTCGCGGTTCTTGGCAAACCGCGTCCAAATTGATGCTGTCATCGCACTTACCCCCGTGCCGTAACCGCGCAACTCATTTGCACTAACACGTGGTCTTGATAGCGCGGAGCGGGTGGAGGAACCGCTAAATCAACCCTTAAAAATTGAACCAACACGACGATTCAGCGCCAAAACGGGTCTATCTGACCGGTATCACATCAACCGCCTGGATGATCTTTCGATTTCCGTAACCTTTGAGCACGCCGATGACAGGTGCGATATCGGAATAGTCACGGCCGTAGGCGACGACGATATGGTCGGTGCCGGCCATGATGTCGTTGGTGGGGTCCAGTTCGACATAGCCGACCGCCTCGCCGCACCAGACCTTGACCCAGGCATGCATCGCGTCGGCACCCTCCAACCGCTCCTTGCCCGGGGGCGGGAGCGTGCGCAGGAAGCCCGAAACATAGCCTGCGGGGATGCCGAGGCTGCGCAGCGCGGTGATCATGATATGGGCGAAGTCCTGGCAGACGCCGCGCTTCAGCTTGAAGGCCTCGCGCGGGGTTGTGTCGACCTTGGTCGCCTTGGAGTCATACTTGAAATCGTCGTAGATGCGGGTGCAGAGCTCCTTTGCGATCTCCAGCACCGTCTGGTCCGGCTTCACGACGTCGCGGGCATAGGCGGCAATCTGCGGATCTTCGGGCAGGCGAGGGCTTGCGCCCGTCAGGTTGTGCGGCGAGCTGCCGTCGACGCTAAGATACGCTGCAAGCTCCCGCCTCAAGCCTTCAAGCCGTGGCGACAGATCCGCGGAGATCGTCGGGGTCTCGACCATGACGCGCGCCTGCATACGGATGTCGAACCGTTCATGCGGCGCGCGCAGCAGGATTGAGGTCGCCTGCTGGCCGAAGAAATCGATGAAGGTGGCTTTCTCCTCTGCGTTCGGCGTGACGGTGATCGTGCCTGCAATCAGCCGTTGGCGGCCGGGCAGCGACAGGGGCAGGACCCGGATCACATGCCGTGCGACCGAGGCCGGCTGGTCATAGACATAGCCCATGTGCATGGAGAGGTCGTAAAGCATGGCGTGTCCTCTCTCCCGCTCAGTTGAAATAGGTTCGGGCGAGAATATCGGAAAGCCGTTCAAGCTCTTGCTCGAGCTTGCGATAAACCTCCACATCCATGCCCTCGGGGGTCATGACCGCAAGGCCCGAATGCAGCCGCATCGCTTCCCGGTAGAAGGGCGACATCTGGCCGTTGAGAACGGCATTCGGCAGTTGCTCGACTTCGGTGCGGATCTCGGCCAGCTGGAACAGGATGGAGCGCGGGTTGAGCGGATCGAGCGCCAGGAGGTCGGCGACCGTCAGCCGCGCGGTGTTGACGTTGTAGCGGCGCCGGTGGGTCATGACGCTGTCGCCGATTTCAAGCAGCATGTCGAGCGAACCATCCGGTGCGTCCGGGCCGGACATATGGGCGAGCAGCCGCGTCATATGCAGGCCGCGTTCAAGGTAGCGGCCGATGGAAAGAAAACGCCAGCCGGTGAAACGATACATGTTCTCGTGCACGAGACCGGCAAAACCCGCCAGCTTGCGCAGAAGGATGGTGCTGGCATGGGCGGCATCGTCGCCCGGTTGTGCGGTTTCATGAAAGCGCTTGGTGGTCTTGGCAAGATCCGTGAGGGCCAGCCAGCCATCCGGCGAAAAGCGGTCGCGGATGTTGCTAGCCGAATAGATGGCGCTGTTGAGGTGGGACAGAAGCGGCGCCGGCACGGCCTTCGCCATGTCCATATCGATCGATTTCAGATAACCGGCGACGTCGACCAGAAGCGGCGCGTCGGGATCGGCGGATTCGGCGTATCGCAGGTGCCAGGAGCGCAGGATGCGCAACGCGCCTTCGGAGCGCTCGATATAGCGGCCAAGCCAGAACAGATTGTCGGCGGCGCGCGACGGCAGCGAACCCGGCATGTTGCGGGTAAAGCTTTCCTCCGGCGGCAGCAGCGTCGGCTTGTCGACGGGCTTGTCGGAAACGATCCAGACATCGGCCGCGGTGCCGCCGGCCTGCATGGCGATCGCGGCCACGTCGTCGCCCGAGCCGATACGGGCAAAACCGCCGGGCATGAGCTGCCAGCCATCTTCGGTGCGGGCGGCAAAAACACGTAGCGACATCGGACGCGGTACCAGCTTGCCGTCGACATAAGCGGGTGTTGTCGACAGTGTCACGACTTCCTGGCCGACGAGCTTGGCGCCTTCGCTCGACAGCCACTCGCCGATCGATTCTTTTGCAGTCTCTCTCAGAGCAGAGCCGAGAACCGACTGGCCGTTGTCGTCGAAGAAGGGCAGGCCGGAATAGGCCGGACCGATCACCATCCGACCGATATTCTTGGCCACATGGTCCCGCTCGGCCTTCTGGCCGCACCACCAGGTCGCGATCGACGGCATGATCGGCGCTTCGCCGAGAAGGCGGCGGCAGATGGCGGGCATGAAGGCGAGCAGCGCCCGGGTTTCGAGAATGCCGGAGCCGAGCGCATTGACGAGTGTCAGCGACCCGGACCGCAGCGCCTGCACCATGCCGGGCGTGCCGATATGGGAGCTCTGGTTCAATTCCATCGGATCGGCGTAGGATGCGTCGAGGCGGCGCCAGAGAACGCCGATGGGTTTCAGACCCGCAGCAGTGCGGACCATGACGCGGTTGTTGAGAACGGTCAGGTCCTCGCCTTCCAGCAGCATGAAACCGAGATAGCGGGCGATATAGGCGTGTTCGAAATAGGTTTCGTTGGCGGGGCCGGGGGAAAGAACCGCGATCCGGTCGTCGGGATATTGCTTGTGGCTCTGCAGCGCATCGCGGAACGCGCCGAAGAAGGAGGCGAGGCGGTGGACATGGCTTTCGGCATAGATATCCGACAGCGCGCGTGTGGTGGCGACGCGGTTTTCGAGAGCAAAGCCTGCGCCTGACGGGGCCTGCGTGCGGTCTGCCAGAACCCACCAGTCGCCATCCGGGCCGCGGCCGATTTCGAACGAACAGAAATGCAGGTAGTGGCCGCTGACCGGCTTTATGCCCACCAGCGGACGCAGAAACTCCGGGTTGCCGGCAACAAGCTGCGGCGGCAGGAAGCCTTCCTCGACCAGCTTGTTGTCGCCATAGATATCGGCAAGCATCGCTTCCAGAAGGTCGGCGCGTTGCTTGAGGCCACGGGAAATTTCTTCCCATTCCTTTTCCGCGATCAGGACCGGAATATGGCTGATCGGCCAGGCACGTTCGCCGCTGCCGCTTCCGGCCGTGGAGCCGGGTGCGGCATAGGTTCGGTAGAACACGCCGGCATCGCGCAGGTAGCGGTCGGCGCGGGCAAAGCGTTCATGCAGCTCGGCTTCCGAGAGACGGCTCAGATGCGCGATCAGGTTCTCCCAGACCGGCTTGATACGACCTTCGGCGTCCAGCATCTCGTCGGTGACGCCGGCCAAGGCCGCGTAGCCGAGGATCGGGTCAATGCCGATCTCGCCAACGCCTGTCTCGCCAACGCCCGCTTCCGCCTTGGCGCCCTCTGTTGCCGGTCCGTTGGACATGGCTTGCTGTCAACTCCAGTTAAAACCCAGGTGGTTCAGTTAAATCCCGGGTGGCCGGCGCAGATCGAGTGTCAGCGGAAATTCGGGCGATGGCATTTCCTGCATCAAAGCATAACTGCCCGCCGTGTGTCCCCACGGTTCGAACCGTGCGAGCCTTCGCGCTTCCGCTTCGTTGCCATTGACCGGAAAGGTCTCATAGTTGCGACCGCCCGGATGGGCAACATGATAAATGCAGCCACCGATCGAGCGGCTGGACCATGTATCATAGATATCGAATGTCAGCGGCGTATTGACCGGCAATACCGGATGCAGGCCCGATGACGGCTGCCAGGCCTTGAAGCGCACGCCGGCAACCGAGACCCCGGATATGCCCGTCGGCGTCAACGGCACGGCGCGGCCGTTGCAGGCGACGGTATAGCGCTGCGGATTGCTGGTTTCGAGCCGCACCTGCAGGCGCTCCACGGAACTGTCGACATAGCGCACCGTGCCGCCGATCGCGCCCTGTTCGCCCATCACATGCCAGGGCTCCAGCGCCTGGCGCAGTTCCAGCTTGGCGCCCTCGTACTCGACTTCGCCGAAGAACGGGAAGCGGAACTCGAGCTGTGCCTCGAACCATTCGGGCCTAAGGTCGAAGCCGTTTTCGCGAAGGTCCGCCAGCACGTCCATGAAATCGGCCCAGATGTAATGGGACAGCATGAACCGGTCCGCCAGCGCCGTGCCCCAGCGGGTAAACCTGCCCTGAACCGGGTTTTTCCAGAAGCGGGCGATCAGTGCCCGCACAAGCAGCTGCTGCGCCAGCGACATGCGCGCATTCGGCGGCATTTCGAAGCCGCGGAATTCGACAAGGCCGAGGCGACCGGTGGGTCCATCGGGGGAAAACAGTTTGTCGATGCAGATTTCCGAACGGTGGGTATTGCCGGTGACGTCGGTCAAGAGGTTGCGGAACAGCCGGTCCACGAGCCATGGCAGCGGTGCTGCACCCTGGCCCGGCATCGGCACCTGTGCCATCGCGATTTCAAGCTCGTACATCGAATCGTGGCGGGCTTCGTCGAGGCGCGGTGCCTGGCTGGTCGGGCCGATGAACAGGCCGGAGAACAGGTAGGACAGCGACGGATGGCGCTGCCAGTGCAGCACGAGGCTTTTGAGCAGGTCCGGGCGACGCAGGAACGGGCTGTCGTTCGGGTTGGCGCCGCCGACCACGACGTGGTTGCCGCCGCCGGTGCCGGTGTGGCGGCCGTCGATCATGAACTTGTCGGCGCCGAGACGGCTCTGGCGGGCCTCTTCATAGATCGCCGTTGTGGTCTCGACCGTCTCCTTCCAGCTTGCGGCCGGATGGATGTTGACCTCGATGACGCCAGGATCGGGCGCGACGCGGATGACGTTGATGCGCTCGTCATGCGGCGGCGCGTAGCCTTCGATATGGACCGCGAGACCGAGCTTCGTCGCAGCGTTTTCGGCGGCTGCGATCAGTTCGAGATAGTCCTCGATCTTTTCGACCGGCGGCATGAAGACGCAGAGACGGCCATCGCGCGGCTCGACGGAAATCGCCGTGCGCACCGCGCCGCCGATTTCACCGAGCGTCTGCTCGACGCGGCCGGGATTGACCGGGTCGCCGGCCGTGAACGACTGCTCCGGCATCGCGCGGCCTTCCGTCGCCTCGTCACCGGGCGGGACGATTACGTCGGGCAGGGCGGTGCGGGGGATCGAGGGATCGGCCTCGTGGATATACGGGAATTGCGATGGCGGGATATAGGGAAGCGTACCGAGCGGCAGGCGGTAGCCGACAGGGCTGTCGCCGGGGACGAGGAAGATCTTGCCGCGACGGGTGCTCCATTTTTCGCTGATCCAGCGCTTTGCGCCCATGCCGCCGCCTCTTGCGTGCGACTGCCAAGCCTGCACAGGCAGGATATAGCCGGACGGGTTGGTGAGGCCGCGTTCGAACACGCGGGCAATGCGGTTGCGCTCTTCGGGGTCCTTGAGTTTCGAATTGGACGGATCGACATTATCAGGCAGCGAGCCTTCCTTGATGATCCATTCGGCCGGATCCTCATAGGCTGGCACGACCATCTCTGCGCCGATATCGAGTTCCGCCGCGAGTGCGGTCAGGAACTCCTGCGAGTCCTGTTCGCCGCTGCCATAGTCGCGGCCTTCTTCTGCCACCAGATCCGGGTTGCTCCAGATCGGCTTGCCGTCCTTGCGCCAGTAGAGCGAGAAGGTCCAGCGTGGCAGGCTTTCGCCCGGATACCATTTGCCCTGGCCGTAATGCAGGAAGCCGCCAGGCGCGAACTTTTCGCGCAGCTTGCGGATGAGGACGTCGGCCTTTTCGCGTTTGGTGGGGCCGACGGCGCCGGTGTTCCATTCGTCGGATTCGAAGTCGTCGATCGACACGAAGGTCGGTTCGCCGCCCATCGTGAGGCGCACGTCCTGGGCTTCCAGCACGCGGTCCACCTGTTCGCCGAGATCGTTCAGCGCGTCCCAGCTGTCATCCGAGAATGGCTTGGTGATGCGCGGATGCTCGGCAACACGGGTGATGTTCATGGCGAAATCGAACGACGTGTTCGCCTCACCGAAGTAACCGCCCGATATCGGCGCGGCATTGCGGTAATGCGGCGTGGCGGCGAGTGGAATGTGGCTTTCGCCGGTCAAAAGGCCCGATGTCGGATCAAGGCCGATCCAGCCGGCGCCCGGCAGATAGACTTCGCACCAGGCATGAAGATCGGTGAAATCGACCTCGGTGCCGGAGGGGCCGTCGAGCGCCTTCAGGTCCGGCGTCAGCTGGATGAGGTAGCCGGAGACGAAACGGGCGGCGAAGCCCAGATGGCGCAGGATCTGCACCAGCAGCCAGCTCGAATCGCGGCAGGAGCCCATTGCCGAGGTCAGCGTCTGCTCGGGCGTCTGGACGCCGGGTTCCATGCGGATGACATAGCCGATCGCCTGCTGCAGGCGGGCATTGATGCCGACGACCATGTCGACGGTCGGCTGGCCGGGCGACATGTCCAGCGTCTTCAGGTATTCGACGAGGGCAGGTTCCGGCGGCTCGGGCGTGCGGTAGATCGACAGGTCTTCGATGAGATCGGCCGGGTAGGTGAACGGCCAGGCCTGCGCCTCTTCCTCGACGAAGAAGTCGAAGGGATTGTAGACCGTCATGTCGGCGACGAGGTCGACCTCGATCTTGAATTCGGTCACCGGTTCGGGAAACACGAAGCGGGCCAGGTAGTTGCCGTAAGGGTCCTGCTGCAGGTTGACGAAGTGATTCTCCGGCGTGACCTTCAGCGAATGCGACAGCACTTTTGTGCGGGAATGGGCGGCGGGCTTCAGCCGGATGATCTGCGGCCCCATGCGGACGGGCCTGTCATAGCTGTAATGGGTGAGGTGGTAGATGCTCGCCTTGATCGACATTATGCCCCTTGCCGGCCTTTTTGAACAGGCCGTTACGTCATCGTTGCCGCGAGTTTGTGCAATGCATGAAAAGAATGCAAGGCGGGGCAGGCTGTTTTCCCGCTCACGTCGAAAGGTGAGCTTCGTTCGGTTTTCGATCGTTGTGCCGGGTAAGGGTCATCCGGCTGAGATTGCCCCTTATCCGCCTACCGGCACCTTCTCCCCGCGGGCGGGGAGAAGGACGCAGGCTGCGCGCTCAGAGTCAGATCAGGGTACGTGCCCACTCCCCGCGAGCGGGGAGTGGGCATTCCCAGGTATTTCCGTTAGGCCGCGACGGCTTCCGTCGGGACCTTGGCGCCGGTCATGAAGGCGACGGCGTCGGACATCGTGTAGTCTTTCGGGTTGATGACGGTCAGTCGTTTTCCGAGCCGGTGGATGTGGATACGATCGGCCACTTCAAAGACATGCGGCATGTTGTGGCTGATCAGCACGATCGGAATGCCGCGCGAGCGCACGTCGAGGATCAGTTCCAGCACCTTGCGGCTTTCCTTAACGCCAAGCGCCGCCGTCGGTTCGTCGAGGATGATCACCTTGGAACCGAAGGCCGCAGCGCGCGCCACCGCCACACCCTGGCGCTGACCGCCCGAGAGTGTCTCGACCGCCTGGTTGATGTTCTGGATGGTCATCAGGCCGAGTTCGGAGAGCTTGCCGCGGGCAAACTTCTCCATGGCGCCATGATCGAGCTTGCGCAGGTATTTGCCCATGAAGCCCTTGCTGCGGATTTCACGGCCGAGGAACATGTTGTCTGCGATGGAGAGCGCCGGCGAGAGTGCGAGGTTCTGGTAGACGGTCTCGATGCCCGCATCGCGGGCCTCGATCGGCGAGCGGAACTGGACCGGCTTGCCTTCGAGCGTGATCTCGCCCTCGTCTGGACGGATCGCGCCGGAGATCGCCTTGATCAGCGACGACTTGCCGGCGCCGTTATCGCCGATGACGGCGAGGATTTCGCCCGGATAGAGGTCGAAATCGGCGTTGTCGAGGGCGGTCACGCGGCCGTAGCGCTTGACCAGGCCGCGGGCGGCCAGGATGGGTTGAGTGTTCGGATCGCGTGCCATCAGCCGGCTGCCTTTCTGATCCATTGATCGATTGCGACGGCGGCGATGATCAGCACGCCGATCAGGAGGTAGGTCCACTGGACGTCGGTGCCGAGCATTCGAAGGCCGAACGAGAACACGCCGACGATGAGGGCGCCGAACACCATGCCGAGGATCGAGCCGCGGCCGCCGAACAGCGATATGCCGCCGATCACAACTGCGGTGATGGATTCGATGTTGGCGAACTGGCCCACTGTCGGGGAAACCGAGCCATTGCGGCCGATCGAGACCCAGCCGGCAAGCGCGCAGATGGTGCCGGCGAGAACGTAGACCGAAATCAGCATGCGCTTGACGTTGACACCGGAAAGCTCTGCCGCTTCGGGATCGTCACCGACTGCGTAAAGATGTCTGCCCCAGGCGGTCTGGTTGAGCACGTACCAGAGGACGGCGACCAGCAGCACCATCGCGACAACGCCGAAGGTGAAGACGGCGCCGCCGACCTTGAACGTCGTGCCGAGGAACTGCAGAAGCGGAGCCGTCGCCTCGATTTCCTGCGAGCGGATCGTCTCGTTGGAGGAATAGAGGAAGTTGGTGGCAAGCACGATCTGCCACATGCCGAGCGTGACGATGAAGGGCGGCAGTTTCACACGGGCGATCAGGAAGCCGTTGATGAAGCCGCAAATCGCGCCGACCGCGAAGCCGCAGGGAATGGCGATCTCGACAGGAACCCCGTAGCGGAAGACCATCTGGCCCATGACGACAGAGGAAAGGACCATGATGGCGCCGACCGAAAGATCGATGCCGGCGGTCATGATGACAAGCGTCTGTGCCGCGCCGATAATGCCGGTGATTGCCACCTGCTGCAGGATCAGCGTCAGGGAGAAGGCGTTGAAGAATTTTCCGCCGAGAAGGATGCCGAACACCAGCAGGGCTGCGACGAGGACGATCAGCGAAACCGCCGACGGACTGGTGTGCAGGAAGTGCTGGAATTTCTGGACTGGCGTTTTCTTGTCGCCGTCGAAGGACGCGACGTCGGTCGAACTGTCCTTCAGAACCTTTTCGTAGTCATGATGCGGCGATGCCGCCGTTGGCTCGGTCATGGATGTTCCTCCGAGAAATTCCGTTGTCGCTCGACAGTGAGAGACCCTCTCCGGCCTACCGGCCATCTCTCCCACCCCGGTGGGAGAAGACTTGCGGCGGACGCAGGGATTGTCTGAGCGGTTGCCGCCGGATCAAGCCCTCCCCGTTGCGGGGAGGGTAGTGGTTTGATCTTTCAAATGCAGGTGGGGATCAGCCCCAGCACTTGTTCAGACCTTCCTTGGTGTCGATCGACTTGATCGCGGGAACCGGCTTGTCGGTCACGAGCGTCACGCCTGTGTCGAAGAAATCCTTGCCGGCAGTCGGCTTCGGCTTTTCACCGGTATCGGCGAACTTCTTGATCGCCTCGATGCCGAGCGACGCCATCTGCAGCGGATACTGCTGCGAGGTTGCACCGATGACACCGCCGGCAACGTTCTTGACGCCTGGGCAGCCGCCGTCGACGGAGACCAGAAGCACGTCCTTCTCGCGACCGACGGCCTTCAGCGCTTCATAGGCGCCGGCTGCTGCCGGTTCGTTGATCGTGTGAACGACGTTGATGGTCGGATCCTTCTGGAGAAGGTTTTCCATCGCGGTGCGACCGCCTTCTTCATTGCCGTTGGTCACGTCATGGCCGACGATGCGCGGATCGTCTTCGTCGCCGATCTTGTTCGGATCCTTCGGATCGATGCCGAAACCGATCATGAAGCCCTGGTCGCGCAGGATGTCGACGGAAGGCTGCGACGGGGTAAGGTCGAGGAAGGCCACCTTGGCTTCCTTGGCCTTGTCGCCGAGCGTTTCCTTGGCCCACTGGCCAATCAGCTTGCCGGCCAGAAGGTTGTCGGTCGCAAACGTCATATCGGCCGCATTGATCGGCTCCAGCGGCGTGTCGAGCGCGATGATCAGCATGCCGGCGTCGCGGGCCTTCTTGAGGTTCGGCACGATGCCCTTGGTGTCGGACGCGGTGATCAGAATACCTTTGGCGCCATCGGCGATGCAGGTTTCGATCGCGGCAACCTGGCTTTCGGAATCGCCATCGATCTTGCCGGCATAGGATTTCAGCGTGACGCCGAGTTCCTTGGCTTTCGCAGTCGCACCGTCCTTCATCTTCACGAAGAACGGATTGGTATCTGTCTTGGTGATGAGGCAGGCGGAGACGCCGGCTGCGTGCGCCGGAGCGGAAAACGCAACGCCGAGGACAAGCGCCGCAAAGGCGCCAGAAAGCACAGTCTTTTTCATGATATCTCCTCCCGAGAGATCTTTTCCCCAAGCCTGGGGCGATTGATGCAAATGTTCAGAAACACCGGGTGCCATCGAATTCGACGAGCGCCGTCTCCAAGCCTCCCATGTCCTCTGCAGCCCGGATTAAGACCAGTTTTCCATGAGCTGTCAATAATTAATTCCGATTGAATTATTTATCCACGGTGGCATATTCGGCGTGCGTGGAGCGACGATCCACGGCGAGTTTCGGGAGGAGTTCCAATGTCGATCGCGGGAAGTACCGCGACAGGGTCGATGCCGCTCGGCAGTTTTTCGGGCGGATCGAACCAGGTTCGCGTGCGTGCCTATAACGAGAGGCTGGTCCTTTCGCTTGTTCGCATGCACGGCGAAATGTCGAAGGCGGACATTACCCGCGCCAGCGGACTGTCGGCGCAGACTGTGTCGGTGATCATGCGATCGCTCGAAAAGGACGGGCTTCTGCTGCGCGGCGAACCGATCCGCGGCCGGGTGGGGCAGCCGTCGGTCCCGATGCGGCTCAATCCCGATGCCGTGTTTTCCTTCGGGGTGAAAATCGGCCGGCGCAGCGCCGATCTGGTGCTGATGGATTTCGTCGGGCAGATCCGGATGCATCATCACGAAACCTACGCCTACCCAGTGCCGCAGAAGATCATCGAGATCATCGGCAAGGGGATCGGCAGGCTCGAGGGCCAGCTCAGCATGGTCGAGCGTGAGCGGATCGCCGGCATCGGGATCTCGGCGCCGTTCGAACTGTGGAACTGGGCAGACGAGGTCGGCGCGCCTGCGGGTGCGATGGACCTCTGGCGCGATTTCGACCTGCAGCAGGAGGTCTCCGCCTCGACCAAGCATGCCGTCTACCTGCAGAACGACGCGACCAGCGCCTGCGGTGCGGAGCTGGTGTTCGGGATCGGTCCGTCCTATCCGGACTTTGTCTATTTCTTCATCGGGTCATTTATCGGCGGCGGCATCGTTCTGAACTCCGCGGTGTTTTCCGGCCGAACCGGGACTGCCGGCGCCGTCGCGCCGCTTCCGGTGCGCGGCAGGGACGGTTCAACCCGGCAGTTGCTCGACGTCGCTTCAATTTTCGTTCTTGAAAACATGCTGAAGGAAAAGGGGATCGATCCGGAGCCGCTGTGGTATTCGGCCGACGAATGGATCGATTTCGGCGCGCCGCTCGATCTGTGGATCGGCGAGACGGCGGCAGCGCTTGCGCAGGCGATCATTGCCAGCGCCTCGATCATCGATTTCGGGGCTGCCGTGATCGATGGCGGCTTTCCGTCCTGGGTGCGCAAGCGGATCGTCACCGAGACGATCGAGGCCGTCAAGCGGCTGGACCTGCAAGGTGTCATCATCCCCGATATCATCGAGGGCAAGGTCGGCAGCCACGCCCGCGCCATCGGCGGCGCCAGCCTGCCGATTTTTGCGAAATACCTCACCGATCCGAGTGTGCTGTTCAAGGCGATGTGACGAGCGGACGTCCGCATTCGATCGTGGGACGCTCGACGCTGTTTCCGGTCAGCCGTGAACGGCACGCCTTTCTCGCACCTTCGCAATTCCCTTGTGGTAGTTAGGACTCGACACAGACAGGCAGGAGCCGGCGGCAGATGGTGAATTCGCAAGATAAGGCGGAGCCCTATGAACTTCCTCTGTCTGGCCAGCTCAAAATGATGACAGGGGCGTTCTGGGCGTCCCCGGTGCGCAATCCCGTTCTCGCGCTCACGGCCGCGCTGCTCTGCGTCATCTTTGCGACCACCTACGCCACCTACCGGCTGAATGAGTGGAACGGACCGTTCTACGATGCCTTGGCGCGGCGCGACATGCCCGAATTCCTCCACCAGCTTGTGGTGTTCGGAGTTCTCGCCTCGCTCCTGACACTGCTCAACGTCATCCAGCAATGGCTGAACCAGATCGCCGCGATGCGGATGCGAGAAGGGCTGGCCCGCGATCTCGCCGATGTCTGGCTGACGCCGGGGCGGGCCCTGAAGCTTGCCGGTGCCGGTGCGATCGCCGACAATCCGGACCAGAGACTGCACGAGGACACCCGCATCCTGGCCGAGAACACGACGTCACTGTCGATCGGCCTCGTCAATTCGACCATTCTTCTTGCAAGTTTCATCGGCGTGCTATGGGCGATCTCGACTGATTTTGGCCTGCAGATCGGCGGTCGTACCATCGTCATTCCCGGCTATATGCTGTGGGCGACGATCCTCTACGCCCTTTTCGGATCCGTCATGAGCAACGTCGTCGGCAGCCGGCTGGCGCGACTGAATGCGCAGCGCTATGCCCGCGAGGCTGATCTGCGCGCGACCCTTGTCCGGGCGAACGAGAACATGAAGCCGATCACGCTTGCGCGCGGCGAGGAAAGCGAGCTTTTCCGCGTTCACACCGCAATCGATGGCGTGCTCGGCATGCTGCGCAAGCTTGCCTGGGCGCTCACTAACCTGACCTGGGTGTCGGCCGGTTTCGGTTGGCTGGCGTTGGTGGCGCCGATCATCATTGCCTCGCCGATGTATTTTTCCGGCAATCTTTCGTTCGGCGGTCTGATGATGGCGGTCGGCGCCTTCAACCAGGTCAACCAGGCGCTGCGCTGGTATGTTGCAAATTTCAGCGTCATCGCCGACTGGCGGGCGACGCTCGGCCGTGTCTCCTCGTTCCGCAACGCACTGGTTTCGATGGATACGCCGGCGATGGAAGGCTCCGTCCTCACCTACCGGAAAAGCGATGGGGAGGACGTGCTGTCCGTCACCGACCTTGCGGTCTTCGGCGAACCCGACAAGGGTGGGGACGGCCATGGCATCAGGGTCGCGGAAGGCGCCTTCACGATCCGGCCCGGCGAGCGGGTGCTGATCAACGGCAATCCGGGGACAGACCGGCACCTTCTGTTCCAGGCACTGTCCGGTATCTGGCCCTGGGGCAAGGGCGAGATCAGTCTGCCGGCCGCAGATCGGATGATCATGATGCCTCAGGAAGGTTATTTGCCGACCGCATCGCTGCGCGAGGTCATGACCTATCCGGCGACTGGGCCTGCTGGCATGCGCGATGGCATTCCCGACATGACCGACGCGGCGCTGGCGCAAGCGTTGGAGAAAGTCGGTCTGCATCGGCTCGTCGATAAACTCGACGAGGTGGAGCGATGGGACCGGCTGCTCGACAAGGACGAGGAAGTGGCGCTGCAGATCGCCAATGCCGTGCTTCGAAAGCCGGACTGGCTGATCATGGACGACGTGCTGGAAGGGCTCGAACCGGAGACGCAGGCGCTGTTGCTGGACGTGCTGGCCGGGCTTACCGGCTCGACACTCCTCTATATCGGCCGCTCCGACGTGTTTTCGGACAGATTTTCACCAAAGGTATTTCATCTGGCGCCGCTCCTGGCTGTCGATACGAAGAACGAGGCTTCAGACAATGGGTAAGCATGCTTCTCAAACGACCGGGAGAACCGGGCAATGCCTCATCTGCGGTCGCACGTTTGCGGTATCGAAGCTTCACAAGGCGGGCACTCTCAGGCCGCATCTCTTCGAGATGATCGCGGAGGAGGTAAAGACCTGTAGCGCCGACAGTCTGATCTGCGACGAGGATCTGGCGCGCTTCAGGCGGCGCTACGTGGAGGCACTGCTGGAAGAGGAGCGGGGCGAGATCACCGAGCTTGACGCCCGCGTGCTCGACAGTTTCGAAAAGGGAACGCTGACGGTTCAGGCGGGCGCGCCCGCCGCAATCGACCAGGCGGAAACGTTCGGGGAAAGGGTCGCCGACAGGGTCGCCGCCTTCGGAGGCTCCTGGACCTTCATCCTGTCCTTTTTAGCCGTGCTGGTTCTGTGGATGGCGCTTAACGTGGTTGGTTTGTCCGCCGATCCGTTCGACCCCTATCCGTTCATCCTGCTCAATCTCGTCCTGTCCTCGCTTGCCGCGCTCCAGGCACCCGTCATCATGATGAGCCAGAGGCGGCAGGAGGACAAGGACCGGCTGCGCAGCGAAAACGACTACATGGTCAACCTTCGAGCCGAACTCGAAATCCGCCAGCTGCATGAAAAGATCGATCACCAGATGGCCAAGCAGTGGGAACGGCTCGCGGAACTCCAGCAGATCCAGATCGAGTTGCTGGAGAAACGATGATTAGTCGGGGTGAGGGGTGAGAGGGGACACGCTCTACGTGGATCTCGAAGATTGATAATTTCGGGGAAACAAGGGTGGATCTTGTGCCTTCCAGTTATGAACTCGGCCCCCATTACGAAAGCTTCGTGCGCAGGCCGGTGGAAAGCGGACGCTATGCAAGCGAAAGCGACGTCATGCGCGATAGCCTTCGCCTGCTCGAAGAGATGGAGGAGCATGGCAAGGCCGGCTTCGACGCACTGAAGGCGGATATACGCACCGGGATCGAGAGTGGGCCGGGCATTCCGGCGGATGACGTCTTCGATCGGCTTGAAGCCAGATATGGCGGACGCCGCTCCTGATGCGCGACCGGGCTTCGTTGCATCCACTTCAAACGGTACGTGATGTTCTACACCGTGTCCCAGGATGGTGTGAGAATTGAGCGCATCCTGCACGGCGCGCGCGATATCCCCGCAGCATTCAAGGAACAAGACTAAACCGATCTCACGGCGGCGTCTGTTGGATTCTTCCGGCGTTCGGGCGTCGCAGGTTGAAGAGGTTGCCGGCGAGGATGAGGATTGCGCCGGCGGCGGTCAGGCCGTCGATGGCTTCGGCGTAGAGAAGGTAGCCGATGAGGGCCGAGGCCGGCACGCGGAGATAATCCATCGGCATCGCCACCGTCGCATCGGCATAAGACAGCGCCTTTGCCATGCAGTAATGCGCGAATGTCCCGGTGAACGCGATCAGGAAGATCCACGGCCAGATCCCCGCGGACGGCCAGGTCCATACCCTGATTGCCGGGATCAGCCCGATGATCGACTGGATGATCAGCATCCAGAAGATGATCTTGGTGGCGCTGTCGGTGCGCGTCAGGAGCTTGGTGGTGATGAAGGAGATGGCGAAGAAGAAGGCAGCGCCCAGCACGATCAGGTGGCCGGGGTTGAGCGGGGCGGCGCCTGGCCGCAGGATCAGAAGCACGCCGGCGAGCCCGAAGCCGATCGCCGCACCCTTGCGCCATGTCAGCTTCTCCCCGAGGAAAGCCGCTGCCATCAGCGCCGCCCAGATCGGGGCGGTGAATTCGATGGCGATCACCTGCGCGAGCGGGATCAGCGTCAGGCCCATCAGCCAGGCGAACTGGCCGATATAGTGGGCGACGTTGCGGCCGATATGGGCCGGCAGGATGGTCGTGCGCATGGCTTTGAAGCCACCCTCACGAAACACCAGCGGCAAAAGCATGAAGAAGGCGATGATCGAGCGCATTTCCATCACCTGGAAGACGTCGATCTCGCGGGTGATGATCCGGCCGGAAATCGCCATCAGCAGCAGCAGGCTGATCGACGTCAGCATCCACGCTGCAGCCTTCTTCGTCGACGGGGCCGGCTGGGCTGACGACGTCGCCCGCGAGGCCCTTGCCGATTGATTGCTGTCCACTTCAGTCTCCTTCGACGCAGAACGGTCGCTCTAATGCTTTTTCGGTTTGAAAGGAAAGCCTTTCCGCCCACCGGTTGTGTCTGCTGCTTATCCCGACGTCAGAATTCCCATCGAGCGGAGCAGGTTTTCGTGCTGGTCGCGGCTGACAGTCATGCCCTTGAACGACGCCATGGCTGCAAGATCCATCTCATCGAAGGTCGCCTGCGAGAGGTTGGCGAAATCCAGGGTCGCGCCGGTGAAATCGATATTGTTGAGGCTCGATCCCATCAGGCTGACGCGGCTGAGATTGCTGTCGACAAACGAGCAGTCTCTGAGATCGCAGCTCTCGAACCGGCTCTCTTCGTAGCTTGAGGCCGCAAACACCGCGTATTGCAGCTTGCAACGCTGTAAGACGACGCCGCCAAACATCATGCGCTTGCTGATCTTGCGATGAACCTCGGCATCGAACTGCAGACCGACAGCCGACGAGTCGGTGATCTCGAGCAGGAAGGCTTCGCTTTTGACGATGCGGTTGTTGGAAAGGTTGCAGGCCTTAAACTTCGCCTCGTTGAGGTCGCAGTAATTCCACGCAGATCCTGCCTGCGTTTCGCGATCGACGAAGATGCAGTTGAAAAACTCGGCTTCCTTGAAGGAGCAGTTGGAAAAGCTGCAGCTGATGAATTCGCATTCCCTGATCTTCGCGCCATCGAAGATGCAATCGTTGAACCGGCAATCCGAAAATTTCGATTCGGACGTGATGAAATCGGACAGGTCTTCGGATGCAAATCGGAGGCCGATGACCGGCTCCTTCATCGAGAATGCGGTTTCAAGCGACGATATTTCCAACACGCAATCTCCATTGTCAGGCAGCTTGCCTATACGTTCGCGCAACTTGTGACGGTCAGCGCCACATGCCGCGCATTCTTGCGGTTACGTCGATGCGGATCTGGTGGCGGGCTTGGCGTTCGGCTTCGGTCATTTGCGCCACCACCGGCCAGGCGGTGCTTTCGAAGAACTGCAGCAGCGTTGCCGGGATAAAGCGGGAGCGTGAGGCGTAGACGTGCCTGTCGCCTTGGGAATGCTGGCCGTGGGTAAAGAAACGCTGCGGCGTGATCAGGTGAAGGTGATCCTTCGCGCGCGTCATCGCCACGTAGAGCAGCCGCCGTTCCTCCTCGATTTCGGCTGTCGTGCCGGTGCCGAGATCGGAGGGAATGCAGCCGTCGACACAGTTGAGCAGGAAAACCGAGCGCCATTCCTGGCCCTTGGCGGAGTGGATTGTCGAAAGGATCAGGTAATCCTCGTCCAGCAGCGGCACGCCGGCCTGGTCGCTGGTGGCATCCGGCGGATCGAGCGTCAGTTCGGTGAGGAAGCGTTCGCGCGACGCGTAGCCGGAAGCGATCTGCTCCAGTTGCAGAAGGTCGGCCTTGCGGGTGTCGGCATCTTCGTGGATGCGGCTAAGATGCGGTTCGTACCATTGGCGGGCGAGCCCGATTTCGGAAGGCCAGCCTTCGCTTTTCCTGACGGCGCCGAGCATCTCGACAAAGGCCGGCCAGTCTTCGCCGGACCTTGGAGGCGAGGGAATTTCCTGCAGTGCGGCCAGCGGTTCCGGATCGGCCGCGATCGCATCGAGGATCTTCGCCGCCGTTTGCGGGCCGATGCCTGGAATGAGCTGCAGAAGCCGAAAACCCGCAACCCGGTCGCGCGGGTTCTGGGCAAAGCGCAAAGCCGCCAGCATGTCCTTGACATGGGCGCTATCGAGGAATTTCAGGCCGCCGAACTTGACGAAGGGAATGTTGCGGCGGGTCAGTTCCACTTCCAGCGGGCCGGAATGGTGCGAGGCACGAAACAGCACGGCCTGCTGTTTCAGCAGCATGCCGGTTTCGCGGTTCTCGAGGATCTTTTCCACGATATAGCTCGCCTGTTCGGTCTCGTCCTTGACGGTGACCAGACGCGGCCGCTCCTCCGACTGGCGGTCAGTCCAGAGGTTTTTCGTAAACCGCTCGCGAGCAAGTTCGATGACGCCGTTGGCCGCTGCCAGAATGGTGGTGGTCGAGCGGTAGTTGCGGTCGAGCGTGACGATGTTGGCGGGCGGATCGAAGGTCGCGGGGAAATCGAGGATGTTGCGGATCGTGGCGGCGCGGAACGAGTAGATCGACTGGGCGTCGTCGCCCACCACCGTCAGGCCCCGGCCGCCGGGCTTCATTGCCATCAGGATCGAGGATTGCAGCCGGTTGGTGTCCTGGTACTCGTCGACCATGACGTGATCGAATCGCTCGCCGACATCCTGTGCGATCAGCGGCTCGCTCATCATCTGCGCCCAGTAGAGCAGAAGATCATCGTAATCGAGCACGTTCTGCGCCTGCTTGGCGTCCACATAGGACGCAAACAGGTCGCGCAGCTGTGGTTCCCAGGCAAGGCACCAGGGGAAGGAGGTCTTCAGCACCTCGTCCAGCGGCGTCTCGGAATTGACGGCGCGCGAATAGATGGCAAGGCAGGTGCCCTTGGTCGGAAACCGGCTTTCCATCTTGGAGAAGCCGAGCTCGTGGCGAACGAGGTTCATCAGGTCGGCGGAATCCTCACGGTCGTGGATGGTGAATTCCTGGTCGAGGCCGATCTGTTCGGCATAGATCCGCAACAGCCTTGCGCCGATGCCGTGAAACGTGCCGGCCCAGGCGAGCGCATCGGTCATGACGCCGGACTTTGCACCCATCACTTCACGGCAGATGCGCTGGACGCGGCGGCCCATTTCGGAGGCCGCACGGCGGGAAAACGTCATCAGCAGCAGGCGGCGCGGATCGGCGCCCGACACGATCAGGTGGGCGACGCGATGGGCAAGCGTGTTGGTCTTGCCGGAGCCTGCGCCTGCAATCACCAGAAGCGGTCCCGCCGCGCCGCCATCCGGCACGTCCGAACCATGTTCGACCGCGCGGCGCTGGGCCTCGTTCAATTTTTCCAGATAAGCAACCGACATTCAGCTTCCGAGGCATGTTCTTGATGTGTTCGTTTCAGCTCTACCTGATTCGCCGGCATTTGCCGCAATCGGTCTCCATCCCCGTTCGATTCTTAAACTTGACTACGCAGGTCGGCTTTGGCTATCGATGCGATGACGCTTATAAATTGGAGGCAAACTTGAAAATTCTGTCTGCTCTTTCGGCCGGAGCTTCGCTCGCCGTTTCGCTACTCGCTCTGTCCATGCCGGCCAACGCGCAGGTCGCCGACAGCCTGACGATCTACAACGCCCAGCACGAGGGCCTGACCAAGGAATGGGTCGAGGGCTTCAAGGAAGAGACCGGCATCGTCATTACGGTGCGCAACGGATCCGACCTCGAAATGGCAAACCAGATTGTGCAGGAAGGCGCCAACTCGCCGGCCGACCTGTTTCTGACGGAAAATTCGCCGGCCATGGCGCTTGTCGATGGCAAGGGGCTGTTTGAGCCTGTCGACAAGGCAACGCTTGATCTCGTTCCCGAGCAGTTCCGCCCGGCCAACGGTCACTGGACCGGAATTGCCGCGCGCTCCACCGTGTTTGCCTATGACAAGACCAAGCTCACCGAGGACAAGCTGCCGAAATCGATGCTCGATCTCGCCAAGCCCGAATGGAAGGGCCGTTGGGCCGCATCTCCGTCGGGTGCCGATTTCCAGGCGATCGTCGGCGCGTTTCTGCAGCTGAAGGGTGAGCCGGAAACCGCTGCCTGGCTGAAGGGCATGAAAGAGAACTTCACTGCCGTGCGTGGCAATTCCACCGCCATGAAGGCCGTCAATGCGGGCCAGTTCGAAGGCGCGCTGATCTATCACTACTACTATTTCGGCGATCAGGCGAAGACCGGCGAAAACAGCAAGAACGTTGCGCTGCATTACTTCAAGAACCAGGATCCGGGCGCCTTCGTGTCGATCTCCGGCGGTGGCATTCTGGCCTCTTCCAAGCACAAGGAGCAGGCGCAGGCATTTCTGAAATGGCTTGCCGGCAAGGGCGGCCAGAAGATTCTGCGTGACGGCACCTCGTTCGAATACGCCGTCGGCAAGGACGAGGCTTCCAACAAGGCGCTCGTTCCGATTGCCGACCTTCAGGCGCCGAAGGTCGAGCCTTCGAGCCTCAACAATGCCAAGGTCACCGACATGATGACAGCCGCCGGCATTCTCTAAACACCATCGAATCCTGTTGCGCACGGACATCGCAGGGCGTACCTGCGATGTCTCTTCTTTCTTGAGCACGCGATGACGTTTACCACCGAGAGCATGGTTGCCAGCCGGCCGCGCCGGAAGCCTGCGGGGAAACCCCTTGCCGGATCGTCTTGGACGCTGGCAATCGCCGTTGCGATTGCCGCCCTGACGCTGACGCCGCTCGGGTTCGTGTTCTGGGCAACGGTTGCGACCGGCTGGGAAACGGCATCGCAGCTGATCTTCCGTTCCCGTGTCGGCGACCTCCTGTTCAATACCGTTGCGCTGATCGTCTTCACGGTGCCGATCGCGCTGGTTCTTGCAACGGCGCTTGCCTGGCTGACGGAGCGCACCGACCTGCCGGGTGCAAAGCTATGGGCCTGGCTTGCCATCGTGCCGCTCGCCATTCCCGCTTTCGTGCAGTCCTATGCCTGGATCGGTATGTGGCCGCGGCTGAACGGGCTTGGAGCGGGCGTCGCGATCTCGGTCGTGACCTACTTTCCCTTCGTCTACCTTCCCGTGTCGGCGGCCCTTCGGCTGATCGATCCGGCACTGGAGGATCAGGCGGCCTCTCTCGGTCTTTCGCCCGCTGCTGTCATGCGGCGTGTTGTGTTGCCGCAACTCAGACTGTCACTGTGTGGCGGGGCGCTGCTGATCAGCCTGCATCTCCTGTCGGAATACGGGCTCTATGCGATGATCCGGTTCGACACATTCACGACGGCAATTCTTGACCAGTTCCAGTCCACCTACAACGGCGTTGCAGCGCATATGCTGGCGCTGGTGCTGGTGGCCTGCTGCTTCGTGCTGATCGGCGTCGATGCCGCTGTGCGGGGCCGCCGTCGCTATGCCCGGCTGGGCTCGGGCGTTGCCCGCCATCCGGTGCGCGCCTCGCTTGGCGTCTGGCGATATCCCTGCCTGCTGCTGCCGGTCGTGACTACTGCGGTTTCGCTTGGCGTGCCGGTGCTGACGCTCGGGCGCTGGCTGATCGCCGGTGGTGCTGATATCTGGCAATTCAGCGAGATCGGGTTGGCCCTTTCCCAGACGCTGACGATCTGCGTGATCGGCGGTGTGGCGACGGCTGCTGCCGCCGTGCCGATCGCCTGGCTTTCGGTGCGCCGCCCGACGCGTTCCAGTCGGTTTCTCGAAGGCTGCTATTATCTCGCAAGCTCGATGCCGGGCGTGGTTGTCGCGCTCGCTCTGGTGACGATCTCGATCCGGGTGATGCTGCCGCTTTACCAGACGGTGGCGACGATCGTCATCGCTTACGTCATCATGTTTCTGCCGCGGGCGCTGGTCAGCCTGCGCGCCAGCATCGCGCAGGTGCCGGCAGAGCTGGAACAGGCGGCCGAAAGTCTCGGACGTTCGCCCGCGCGGGCGCTCTGGTCCACCACAGTGCGGCTGGCGGCGCCCGGCGCTGCATCTGCCATGGCGCTTTCCTCGCTCGGCATCATGAACGAGCTGACCGCGACCCAGATGCTTGCGCCCAACGGCACGCGCACGCTTGCCATGGCATTCTGGGCGCTGACCAGCGAGATCGACTATGCGGGAGCCGCACCCTATGCGCTGCTGATGATCCTGTTTTCGCTTCCGCTCACCCTTCTCCTTCACCACCAGTCAAAAAAGATCGCCGGGCGATGACGCTGCTTACCCTTTCCTCCGTTGCCAAGAGCTACGGTTCCGTCGCAGCCGTTGCCGGTGTCGACCTTGCAGCCCAAAGCGGAAGCCGCACGGCCATCGTCGGCCCTTCCGGCTGCGGCAAGACCACTCTGCTACGGCTGATCGCCGGGTTCGAGGTTCCTGACGCCGGCTCGATCACGCTTGGCGGCGAGATCATGTCCAATGCGGACGCGCATGTCGCTGCCTACCGACGTAATATCGGCATCGTGGCGCAGGACGGCTGCCTGTTTCCGCATCTCTCGGTGCTCGACAATATCGGTTTCGGCATGGATGCGGATCGCACGGCCAAACTGGCAAGGGCTGCGGAACTGATGGAAATGGTCGGACTTGACGGGGCGATGCTTGCCCGCAAGCCGGATCAGCTCTCCGGCGGCCAGCAGCAGCGTGTGGCGCTGGCAAGGGCGCTTGCCCGCAGGCCACGGCTGATGCTGCTGGACGAACCCTTCTCGGCGCTCGACATGGGCCTGAGGACCGCCACCCGAAAGGCTGTGGCCGACGTACTGTCGGCTGCCGGCGTCACCACCATTCTCGTGACCCATGACCAGGCGGAAGCGCTTGCCTTCGCCGATGAGCTGGTCGTGATGCGGGCGGGAAAATTCGCCCAGGTCGGCACGCCGCGCGAGGTCTATCTGAAACCCGTCGACCGGGCGACGGCCACCTTTCTCGGAGAAGCGGTCGTGCTGCCGGCCATGGTGAGCGACGGGATAGCCGACAGCCCGATCGGCCGGCTAGAGGTTGCGGACGTCACCTATCGCGGCCGGGCGCAGATCATGATCCGGCCTGAGCAGTTTACCGTCAGCCGGATCGAATACGCGCCGGACAACGGGGTCTCGGCTGTGGTCAGCGACGTGGTTTTCTGCGGGCCATCGCTTGATGCGAGGATAACACTCGCCGGAGACGGTATCGCCGAGGGCGAGATTTCCTTCCGCCTGGATATCCCCGGCCGCGAGCTGCTTGCGTCAGGCGACCGGGTGTCGATCGGCATCTCGGGACGAGTGCATCTGCTTGCCGACGCGTAGTTCACATTTTTGCCGGAATATTTCTTCGCGGCCATCACGGCGCTGGAACCTGGAACCTTTTGTCACGTTGTTCCCGCATCAAATATGAAGGAATAATACCATGTTGAAATGGGCTCTCATCTTTCTCGTCATCTCCGTGATTTCAGGCTTCCTCGGCTTCTCCGGCGTCTCCTCTGCCACCGCGGGCATCGCGAAAATCCTGTTCTTTATCGCTATCGTGATCTTCCTGATCTTCCTGGTTCTGGCACTGACGGCAGGCGCCGTGGTCTTCTAAGAAAGACCCCAAGGATCAACACAGCAAAGCCGCCCTGGAGCTTCCACGGGCGGCTTTTGTTTGCGGTAAATTCGGGAAGTGAAGCGCTATTGAAGCGGCCGGAGCCCCACACGACCCCGGCCGCCTGAGTGCCACTGGCCGAGAGGCCAGCCACAAACTCAGACCCACAAGCTCCCGCATCCGCAAGCCTCGCGCTATTGGTATTGTTACGGATGGAAGAATGGTGACGGGACGTTATGCGGTCGGTTAACGGCTTGAAACGAAAAAGGCTTCCGGTTTCCCAGAAGCCTTTCGTGCCTTGCGGCTAATCAGGATGGTGGGCGTAACAGGGATTGAACCTGTGACCCCTACGATGTCAACGTAGTGCTCTCCCGCTGAGCTATACGCCCATCCGATGGGCGGCTTAAGACCACAGAAACCGATGTGCCGTCAATAGGCTTTTTCCGGTTTTGTGAAGTCTTTTTGAGAGCCGCCGGAAAACCGGGCTTACGCGGCCAGAAGCTTGTTCACTTCGTCCACAAGATCGCGCAGGTGGAAGGGCTTGGAGAGAACCTTTGCATCCTTCGGGGCCTTCGAATCAGAATTCAGAGCGACGGCGGCAAACCCTGTGATGAACATGACCTTGAGATCGGGGTCGAGTTCGGTCGCGCGGCGGGCGAGCTCGATGCCGTCCATCTCCGGCATGACGATGTCGGTCAGGAGCAGCGAGAAAGGCTCTTCGCGGAGCCGGTCGTAGGCGCTGGCGCCGTTGTCGAAGGAAATGACCTTGTAGCCCGCCTTTTCCAACGCTTTCACCAGGAACCGGCGCATGTCGTTGTCATCTTCGGCGAGAAGGATTTTTGGAAGCATCTCGGGGACCGCTATCTGTCTATGAGTCGTGGCTGTATGGCCGTCTACACTCTCAATTGACGGTAAACATCCGTTTAATAAGAGCCGAAGCAGCCTTGGTGGGATTACATAGTATGGACTTCCCGCCGGGCAACTGGCAACATACCTCATCCGACTTGTTCATGACATGGTAAAAACGGAATGGATTTCAACGCCGGCGATCCTGAGCATTTCGAAGTAAGGGAACCCGCCAGGCAAACCATTCCCTTCGTGTACAACTCTCCCCATAGCGGCCGGTGCTACCCGGAAAGCTTTCTTGCCGACAGCAATCTCGACTCGATGGCGATTCGCCGTTCGGCAGATCATTATGTCGACGATCTCTTTGCCGATGCGCCGGAACTTGGCGCGCCTCTGCTTGCCGCGCATTTTCCGCGGGCTTATCTCGACGTCAATCGCGAGCCGTTCGAACTCGATCCGCGTATGTTCGATGGTCCGTTGCCGCCTTACGCCAATATCGGATCGATGCGCGTTGCCGGTGGGCTCGGCACCATTCCGCGCATCGTCGCCGAGAACATGGATATCTACCGGCGCAAGCTTTCGGTGGCGGAGGGCCTGTCCCGGATCGAGGCAATCTACAAGCCATACCATGCCTGCCTGCGCCGGCTGATCGCGGCCACGCATGCCCGGTTCGGCATCTGCGTGCTGATTGATTGTCACTCGATGCCTGGCAATATCCGGCTTTCGGGTTCGAACGTGAAGCCCGACTTCATCATCGGCGATCGTTACGGCACAAGCGCGTCTGCCGAAATTTCGCGCGCGGCGCTCAGCTTCCTGAGCGAGATGGGTTTTGCCGCCGTGCGCAACAAACCCTATGCTGGCGGCTTCATCACCGAACATTACGGCCGGCCCGTGCGCGGCCTGCACGCGCTGCAGATCGAGATCAACCGCGGGCTTTACGTGGATGAGGGGACGCTTTCGAAGCGGCCGGAATTTGATGCGATCGCCGCCGCACTCTCGCTGTTCATGCGCCAGATGGCCGACTTCGTCGCTGATTTTTCGGCCAGCGACACTGCGCTCGCAGCGGAATAGTATCCCCGCATCAGGCTGACTTCGATCGCCGAGGTAGCCGACTTCCCTGACAGAGCGCATTCGATGCCGCAGCATGCAGACATCTGCGTGCTCATCGCGATACCCTTCCACCCCTGTATTTCGGACAAAAAAAACCGCGCTTACAGCGCGGCTAAGTCTAGGGAGGAAACACCCAAGGAGGGTATTTACAGTCAAAGACTGTAGGAAGACGCTACGTCCGTTATGCACATTTGTCAATCAATTAATTTGCGTGATGAAAATTGCATCATTATTTGGCGAAGTGACCGCGTTTTGGTCAGTCCAAGAGCGGTTCAGGCCTTTCTAAGCGCCAAGACCTGCTTTAGAACAGGGGCAGCTTTTCTGGGACGGAGTTTTTGATGCTGCCTGATCGCGCCTTTTTCGATACGCTCGCCGATGCCGCCCGCGAGCAGACGCTTCCGCGCTTCCGCACCGGTGTCTCCGTCGTCAACAAGCTGGCCGGCGGTTTCGATCCGGTGACCGAGGGCGACAGGGCGGCGGAAACCGCCATCCGGGCCCTGATCGAGGCGCGGTTTCCCGAACACGGCATCTTGGGCGAAGAGCATGGAAATGTCGGGCTCGACCGCGAGCATGTCTGGGTCATCGATCCGATCGACGGGACGCGGGCCTTTATCTCAGGCGTGCCGCTGTGGGGCACGCTGATCGGCTTGCAGTCGAATGGTCGGGCCACGATGGGCATGATGGACCAGCCGTTTACCGGCGAACGCTATTTTGCCGATGGCAAGGTCGCAACCTATCGCGGCCCGGGTGGTGAGGCCGTGCTTTCGGTGCGTGACTGCGGACAGCTGTCCGACGCCGTTCTCTTCACCACGTCACCGCATATTTTCGAGGGCGAGGATCTGGCCCTTTACCGGTCGATCGAAGAGAAGGTGCGGCTGTTCCGTTATGGCTGCGATTGCTACGCCTATTGCCTTCTGGCGGGCGGGCATATCGATCTCGTGGTCGAGAATAATCTGCAGCCCTATGATGTCGGTGCGCTGATCCCGATCATCGAGCAGGCGGGCGGCATCATCACCGATTGGGATGGTGGCCGGCCGGAGAACGGCGGCAATATCATCGCCGCCGGTTCGCGTAGCGTGCACGCCGAAGCGCTTGCGCTGCTGGCGCGCCGATAAGACGGGTCAGGCCGCGGTTTCGCTGAGGTCTATGCCGCCATCGAGCCCAGGCATGAAGGCCTCGAGCGCCGCCATCACCTGGGCCCGGTAGATATTCTTTTCCTGCAGCAGCTCATGGCGGCCGCCGGTGATGGTGATGAGCTGTGCCGCCCGGAAATTGCGCGAGAGTTCCTCCTGGGCCGAATAGGGCACGACGCCATCGAGGACAGGCGCGATGATCAGCGTCGGAATGGTGATCCGTGTCAGATGCGCCTGCGACGAGACGCGCCGGCCTGCGCGAAGGGTCTCGTGAACCCAGCCGGCCGTCGGTGCGCCGACTGTCAGTTCCGGATAGGCAGCGTAGAGGCCGAGATTTCGCTCGAAGCGGGTGCGATCGCCGGTCAGGCCGTTTCGTTCGAAGGGTATGAAGCGCTTGTCTCCGCCAAGCTGGATCTTGCCGAACCCGGTCCAGCGCATGACCGTCGAAAGCGGCCAGACGATGCGTTCCGGCAGGGCCTGGCCCTGAAAGCCGATATAGGGCGACAGCAGCGCCATGCGGCTGATCCGGTTGGCGAGTTTCGGCGCCGACGACAGGGCGATCAGCGCGCCGGTGGAATGGGCGATCAGAAAAAACGGCAGGCGCGCATCCGGAAGCACGATCTGCTCGAGAAAGATGTCGAGGTCTTTCTGGTAGTCAGAGAAATGTCTGACATGGCCTTTTTTCAGATGCCGTGTCTCGCGGTCGGAACCGCCCTGGCCGCGCAGATCGTAGGTCGCGACCCACAGGCCCATCGCGTTGAGCTCGCGGATAGTCTCGAAATATTTCTCGATGAACTCATTGCGCCCCTGCAGCAGCACGATCGTGCCGCGGGCCGGTGAGACCGGTGAGACCGGTGAGCGGAAAAGCGCGTAACGCAGCTTCGTGCCGCGGTGACCGGTGAAATGGCCAGCGGTGTAATCGGCCGGCGCCGGATTTTCCGGGGTCGATCGCAACAGGGTCTGTGAGGCGTGGGGCGTGTCAGTCATGCCGACAGGCTCAAGCGATCCGGGCCGCCACGTCAAGTGAAATCATCTGAAATGGTGGATGCGGATAGAGGCGAGGCCGGAGCGGAGAACTCTGACCTGTCGGCCTATAACCAGGAAGCCGAGCCCGTCACGGGATGAATTTCCCCAATGAAAAAACCTCTTGAATGACGGAAAATCAATTCCCATCTTTCCTCTGCAGGCGCCGAAAGGGCCTGCAGAACGGGGTCTTCATCGCCAGAACGGGGTGAGACACCAAAGCTAAACCGCAACGTCGCTTCAATGGAGGACTTTATGCGTCACGTCGATTTTTCCCCCCTGTACCGCTCCACCGTCGGTTTCGACCGTCTCTTCAATCTGCTCGACAATCGCAACCTTGGCGATCAGGCGCAGAGCTATCCGCCCTACAATATCGAGCGGACCGGCGACAACACCTATCGCATCACGATGGCTGTCGCGGGATTTGACGAGAAGGAACTCTCGATCGAATTCCAGGCCCATTCGCTGACCGTGAAGGGCGAGAAGAGCGATGACGAAGCCGGTGCCGAGACCGAATATCTCTACCGCGGCATCGCCAAGCGCGCCTTCGAGCGCCGCTTCCAGCTCGCCGATCACGTGGAAGTCGAAACCGCTTCGCTGAAGAACGGTCTCTTGCACATCGATCTGGTGCGCAACATTCCGGAAGCGCTGAAGCCACGCCGTATCTCGATTGCGGCCGATGCGTCCGACAGCGTCAAGACGATCGAAGCACAGATCGCTCCGCAGCAGGTCAACTGACCCGCCACAGAGAGTAATGACAGCCCAATGACCTCCAGTCACGGGTAGCATACAGACGCCTCTTCCCTTGCCGGGGAAGGGGCGTTTTTGCGTGGGATTGATCAGGGCCAAAGCTTCGGCCCTGATTGGCACACCTTAAGGTCTGCACGCCGGTTTCAGGCTGCGGCGACCTTGGCGAGGGCTTCTTCCTTGGCCCTGGCGCGATCGGCGTATTTCTGGGCGATCGCGGCGCAGGCCATCAGCTGGATCTGATGGAACAGCATGATCGGCAGTACGATGGCGCCGATCGAGGCCGACTGGCCGGAGAAGATGGCGTTGGCCATCGGTACGCCGCTTGCCAGCGATTTTTTCGAGCCGCAGAAGGTGATGGTGATCTCGTCTTCTTTCTTGAAGCCGAGCAGTCTGCTGCCGAACATAGTGATGCAGATGACGACGGTCAGAAGCAGCATGTCGATGACGACGACTGCCGCGATGTCGCTCACCGAAAATCGGCTCCAGATTCCTTCGATGACCGCTTCCGAGAAGGCGAGGTAGACGACCATCAGGATCGAGCCGCGGTCGACGGGCGAGAGGATCTTCTTCTTGGAGCGGATCCAGTTGCCGATCCACGGCTGCAGGATCTGGCCGGCGATGAACGGTGCCAGAAGCTGAAGACCGATCTTCTGGATGGCATCGGTCGAAACGCCGGCGTCGCCGGTCGTCGACAGAAGCAGGCCGACCAGAAGCGGGGTCAGGAACATGCCGAGAATGTTGGAACCGGATGCCGCAACGATTGCCGCCGGCACGTTGCCGCCCGCCATCGAGGTAAAGGCGATCGACGACTGCACGGTGGACGGCAGCACGCAGAGGAAGAGGATGCCCATGTAAAGCGGTGCCGGCAGGATGTCTTCTGGAACGAACCCGATCATGAGCCCAAGGATCGGGAAGATCGCGAACGTCGTCAAAAGAATCGTCAGATGCAGGCGCCAGTGCAGGACGCCTGCGACCACCACATCCCGCGACAGGCGAGCGCCATGCAGAAAGAAAAGCAGGCCGATGGCGATGTCGGTCGCCACCCCGAACCATTCCGCCCATACACCCTGGATCGGCAGGAAGGAGGCGAGGATGACGGTGCAGACGAGCATGACGGTGAAGCGATCCGGCAGGTAGCGGCGCATGGAAAATCCTTCGACGATTTCATTGTTTGTCGAGGCTGTCTTCGCTTATCATGAATTTGAATGCAAACACTAACAGCTATCGTGAAGTCGGATAACCATGCTCAACCTGCATCACCTGAACAGTTTTCTCGTGCTGGAGCAGACGGGAAGTTTTACCGATACGGCAGCGCGGCTGGGGCTCGGACAATCGACCGTTACCCAGCATATCCAGCGGTTGGAAAAGTCGCTCGGGCGTCAGCTCGTTTCGCGGGATACGCACCACGTGCGGCTGACGACGGAAGGGGAGGCGCTGCTGGGCTATGCGCGCGGAATGCTGGATCTGAACAGCAAGGTGTCGTCGCTGTTCGGCGAAAGCCGGCTGCGTGGCAGATTGCGGCTCGGCGTTTCCGAGGATGTGGTTGCGAGCCGGCTGACGGGCATTCTCGAAGATTTTATTCGTCTGCATCCACTGGTCGATCTGGAGCTGACCGTGGCGCTGTCGGCCGTGCTCAACCAGATGCAGGACGCGGGCGATCTCGATCTGGTTCTCGCCAAACGGCATGTGGGGGAAACCCATGGGCGTCTGCTCTACCGCGAGCCGCTTGTGTGGCTGGCGCGGGATCCGGAGCGCATGATCGACCGGACCGATGCTCTGCCGCTGATCGCCTTCCCGTCGCCCTCGATCACGCGGCGGGTGGCGCAGGAGGCGCTGGATGGAGCCGGTATGTCCTGGCGGATCGTCTGCACCTGCGGCAGTCTCAGCGGTCTGACGGCTGCGGCGCGGGCGGGAATGGGCGTGCTCGTGCAGCCGCGCAGCATGGCGCCCGAAGGCCTCAAGGAGATCACCGGGGACCGTTTGCCAACGCTGCAGGATGTCGAGTTCGTGCTGATTTCCAGGCGCGGCGCAGATGCCGCGCTGGTCGAGGCCCTGTCCAGCCTGATTACGGCGCAGATTGCGCCGCAAAAGCAGGGCTGACGATCAGGCGGAAGCGCAGATCGACAGGAACTGGTCGACGTCCTCTTCCGTGGTCGCAAACGATGTGACCATGCGGATGAGCACTTCGTCTGCCTTGACCTTTTCCGGAATGTCGCGGGGTGCCGGCCAGTTGTAGAAGCGTGCGCCCTGTTCTTCGGCGGCCTTGGCTGAGGCTTTCGGCAGGACCGCGAACACTTCGTTCGATGTCGTCGGCCAGGCAAGCCTTGCGCTGTTGAGCGCGCCGAAGCCAGTGCGCAGGCGATCGGCCATGGTGTTGGCATGGCCGGCGAGACCCATCCACAGGTCGTCCTTCAGATAGGCGTCGAACTGGGCTGCGATAAAGCGCGATTTCGAAAACAGCTGTGCGCTGCGCTTGCGCAGGAATGCGAAATCCTTGGCGAGATCAGGATTGAAGAACACGATCGCTTCCGCGCACCAGCAGCCGTTCTTGGTGCCGCCGAAGGACAGCACGTCGACGCCGCGCTTCCATGTCATCTCGGCGGGCGAGCAATCGAGCGCCACGAGTGCGTTGGCGAAGCGGGCGCCGTCCATATGCAGCGGCAGACCGTTGTCCTTGGCGATCTTTGCGATCGCGTCGATTTCATCGAGCGTATAGATCGTGCCGACTTCTGTTGCCTGCGTCATGGTGATGGCGGCGGCGCGGCCGTGGTGAATGGCGTCCTGCGGGTAGCGTGAAATACGCTCCACGAGGTTTTCCGGCAGCATTTTGCCGGCCGGGCCCTCGACCGCGACCATGCGCATGCCCGAGAAGAAGTCGGGTGCTCCGCATTCGTCCTCGATCACATGGGCTTCTGAATGGCAGAAGGTGAGGCCGCCGGCGCGGGCGACGCTCGCAAGCGCTAGCGAATTGGCTGCCGTGCCGGTCGCGACGAAGAAGACGGCGACTTCGCGCTCGAACATCTCGTTGAAGCGCGCCTCGATCGAGCGGTCGAGCTCGCTATTGCCGTAGGCCGCGGCAAAGCGGGTGGATTCCTTCGACAAGCGTTCATTGATTGCGGGATGGGCGCCAGCCCAGTTGTCCGAGGCGAAGAACATGACGGTACCTTGCAAGCGATGTGGGATAAGATGCGGGGCTTTGAGCGAGGCGGACCATAAGCCTTTTGGACCGTTGATCAATCCGGAAACGTGCCGAAGGGCGGTGTCTGCTCGTGCAGCGTAATCAAAGCCGAGTTTTTCCATTCGCGACGCAAGATTATTTCAACCTTGCATCGCAAGCAGCAATCAAGTGTCGTTTAGCTTTAACTTTTTCGTGGCCCGGGGATTGAAGATAGGCGGCACATATGTCATAGAATTTGCGAATTAGGACAGAAATGTTGTCCTAATTTTTGAACTGAAGGCGGTTTTTCGTGTCTGAGCGGTGACCGTCGACGTGTTCAAGGGTATGCTTCGTGCTCTCAAGGGCTTGCTGCTCCAGCAGTCTGCCACCTGAAAGGACGAGGCATTTCTTCGGGTGAAATGAAGAATACGCCGTTTGCAAGCTCGATCGTGAGTGGCCAACAGGAGGAATAGCAATGACGAAGAATGTTCCTGAAGTGCACTGTCTGCCCGCCACCGCGACCGCGGCGGAAGCTGGCTCGGGCGTCGAACAGCGTCTGCCATTCATTGCCTCCGGTATTCCGGCAGCACAAGGTCTTTACAACCCGCGCAACGAGCACGATGCCTGCGGCGTCGGCTTCATCGCCCATATGAAGGGCCAGAAGTCGCACCAGATCATCAAGGATGGCCTGTTCATTCTGGAAAACCTCACCCATCGCGGCGCCGTCGGCGCTGATCCGCTGATGGGCGATGGTGCCGGCATTCTGCTGCAGATCCCCGACAAGTTCTTCCGCGAGGAAATGGCAAAGCAGGGCATCACCCTGCCCAAGGCTGGCGAGTATGCGGTGGGTCACTTCTTCCTGCCGCGCGACCCGGATCAGATCGAGCACTTCAAGAAGGTCATCGTCGATGTGACGGCCGAAGAGGGCCAGCAGTTCATCGGCTTCCGCGAAGTGCCCGTCGACAACTCCTCGCTGTCCAAGGCGCCGGATATTGCCGGTACCGAGCCCTATCACCTCCAGGTGTTCATTGGCGCCGGCCGCGATGCCGCGACCAATCAGGATTTCGAGCGCAAGCTCTTCCTCATTCGCAAGGTCATCTCCAACCGTATCTACGATCAGTTCGGCGGTCAGGAAACCGGCTTCTATCCGGTATCGCTGTCATCGACGACGATCGTCTACAAGGGCATGTTCCTCGCCTATCAGGTCGGCGCCTATTACAAGGATCTGGCCGACCCGCGGTTTGAAAGTGCTGTCGCCCTCGTGCACCAGCGGTTCTCGACCAACACGTTTCCGTCCTGGAAGCTCGCGCATCCATACCGCATGGTTGCCCATAACGGCGAAATCAACACGCTGCGCTCCAATGTCAACTGGATGGCGGCGCGTCAGGCGTCGGTGTCATCGCCGCTGTTCGGCGACGACATTTCCAAGCTCTGGCCGATCTCCTACGAGGGCCAGTCGGATACGGCCTGCTTCGACAACGCGCTCGAATTCCTGCTGCGCGGCGGCTATTCGCTGGCGCATGCGATGATGATGCTGATCCCCGAAGCCTGGGCCGGCAACCAGTCGATGTCGAAGGAGCGCAAGGCTTTCTACGAATACCATGCGGCTCTGATGGAGCCATGGGATGGTCCGGCTGCCGTGTGCTTTACCGATGGCCGCCAGATCGGCGCGACGCTCGACCGCAACGGTCTGCGCCCGGCCCGTTATCTCGTCACCGACGACGACCGCATCATTCTGGCATCCGAAGCCGGCACGCTGCCGGTGCCGGAAGAAAGCATCATCAAGAAGTGGCGTCTGCAGCCTGGCAAGATGCTGCTGATCGACATGGAAAAGGGTCAGATCATCTCCGACGAGGAGTTGAAGACCACGCTTGCAACCCGCCACCCTTACGAAAAGTGGCTGGATCGCACGCAGCTGATCCTCGAGGACCTGAAGCCGGTCGAACCGCGCGCGCTGCGCCGCGACGTGTCGCTGCTCGATCGCCAGCAGGCGTTCGGCTACACATCCGAAGACACCAAGATCCTGATGTCGCCGATGGCGACGACCGGTCAGGAAGCCGTGGGCTCGATGGGCACCGACACGCCGATCTCGGCGATGTCGCAAAAGTCGAAGCTGCTCTACACCTATTTCAAGCAGAACTTTGCGCAGGTGACGAACCCGCCGATCGATCCGATCCGCGAAGAGCTCGTCATGAGCCTCGTCTCGTTCATCGGGCCGCGCCCGAACATTCTCGACCATGAAGGTGCTGCAAACGCCAAGCGGCTCGAAGTTCGCCAGCCGATCCTTACCAATGGCGATCTGGAAAAGATCCGCTCGATCGGTCACACGGAAGACCGCTTCGACACCAAGACGCTCGATTTCACCTACGATATCGAGCGTGGCGCCGAAGGCATGCCGGAAATGCTCGATCGCCTCTGCGAGCGTGCGGAAGCGGCGGTCAAGGGCGGCTATAACATCATCGTCCTCTCCGACCGCCAGATCGGACCGGACCGGATTGCCATCCCGGCGCTTCTGGCGACTGCTGCCGTGCATCACCACCTGATCCGCAAGGGTCTTCGCACCTCGGTCGGTCTCGTCGTCGAATCGGGCGAGCCGCGCGAGATCCACCATTTCTGCCTTCTCGCCGGTTATGGTGCAGAAGCCATCAACCCCTATCTCGCCTTCGATACGCTGACCGACATGCACATGCGCGGTGAGTTTCCGAAGGAAGTGGACAGTTCCGAAATCGTCTCGCGCTATATCAAGGCGGTCGGCAAGGGCATTCTCAAGGTCATGTCCAAGATGGGCATCTCGACCTACCAGTCCTATTGCGGCGGCCAGATCTTCGATGCCGTCGGTCTGAACACGGAGCTGGTCAACCAGTATTTCTTCGGCACAGCGACGTCGATCGAAGGTATCGGTCTCGATCATATCGCCGAGGAAACCGTCACCCGCCACCGCGCAGCCTTCGGCAAGGATCCGGTTCTGGCCTCCTCGCTCGATATCGGCGGCGAATATGCCTACCGCATGCGTGGCGAAAGCCATGCCTGGACGCCGGATGTGGTCGCCACCCTGCAGCACGCCGTGCGCGGCAACAGCCAGGATCGCTACCGCGAGTTTGCCGAAATGGTGAACGAGAGCGCGGTGCGGATGAACACCATTCGCGGCCTGTTCAAGATCAAGTCGGCGGAAAGGTCCGGCCGCAAGCCGGTGTCGCTCGACGAAGTCGAACCGGCAGTCGATATCGTCAAGCGGTTCTCGACCGGCGCCATGTCGTTCGGCTCGATTTCGCGTGAGGCGCATACGACGCTGGCAATCGCCATGAACCGCATCGGCGGCAAGTCGAACACCGGCGAAGGCGGCGAGGAAAGCGATCGCTATCTGCCGCTGGCCGACGGTTCCATGAACCCCGAACGCTCGGCGATCAAGCAGATCGCATCCGGCCGTTTCGGCGTAACGACCGAGTATCTGGTCAATGCCGATATGCTGCAGATCAAGGTGGCGCAGGGCGCAAAGCCCGGCGAGGGCGGTCAGCTGCCCGGCCACAAGGTGGATGCGACCGTTGCCAAGACCCGTCACTCGACGCCGGGTGTCGGCCTCATCTCGCCGCCGCCGCATCACGACATCTATTCGATCGAAGATCTGGCGCAGCTGATCTACGACCTGAAGAACGTCAACCCGACCTCCGACATCTCCGTCAAGCTGGTCTCTGAAGTGGGCGTCGGCACGGTTGCGGCAGGCGTTGCCAAGGCACGCGCCGACCATATCACGGTCGCAGGCTTTGACGGCGGCACGGGTGCTTCGCCACTGACATCGCTGAAGCATGCGGGTTCGCCTTGGGAAATCGGCCTTGCCGAGACCCAGCAGACGCTGGTGCTGAACGGTTTGCGGTCGCGCATCGCGCTGCAGGTCGATGGTGGCCTGAAGACCGGCCGCGACGTCATCATCGGCGCGCTGCTTGGAGCCGACGAGTTCGGCTTTGCGACGGCACCTGTCATTGCCGCCGGCTGCATCATGATGCGCAAGTGCCATCTCAACACCTGCCCCGTCGGTGTCGCCACGCAGGATCCGGTTCTGCGCAAGCGCTTCAAGGGCACGCCGGAACACGTGATCAACTACTTCTTCTTCGTGGCCGAAGAAGTGCGCGAGATCCTCGCATCGCTTGGCTTTACCAAGTTCGACGAGATCATCGGCCTTTCCGAGCTGCTCGAGAAGGACGACATGCTGGCGCATTGGAAGTCGCAGGGCCTCGATTTCACCAAGCTGTTCCACAAGGTGCCGGCTCCAAAGTCTGCGACCTACTGGACCGAGCGGCAGAAGCATCCGATCGACGACATCCTCGACCGCAAGCTGATCGAGAAGTCGCAGGCAGCCCTTGATAGCAAGGAGCCCGTCGTCTTCGAAGTGCCGATCAAGAACGTCGACCGGTCCGTCGGAGCGATGCTCTCTGGCGCGCTGGTCAAGCGCTGGGGCCAGAAGGGCCTGAAGGACGACACGATCCATGTGTCGCTGCGCGGCACGGCCGGACAGTCGTTCGCGGCGTTCCTCGCACGCGGCATCACGTTCGACCTGATCGGTGACGGCAACGACTATGTCGGCAAGGGCTTGTCGGGCGGACGTATCATCGTGCGGCCGCCGGAAAACTCCAACATCGTCGCCGAGAACTCGATCATCGTCGGAAACACCGTGCTTTACGGCGCAACCACCGGCGAGTGCTATTTCCGCGGCGTTGCCGGCGAGCGTTTCTCGGTGCGCAACTCGGGCGCCATCGCGGTGGTCGAGGGCGTGGGCGACCATGGCTGCGAATACATGACCGGCGGCATCGTCGTCGTGCTTGGCGAAACCGGCCGCAACTTCGCAGCCGGCATGTCGGGTGGCGTGGCTTACGTGCTGGACGAGACGGGCGATTTCGCCAAGCGCTGCAACATGGCGATGGTGGAACTGGAGCCGGTTCCGGAAGAAGACGACATGCTGGAAAAGCTCCACCATCACGGCGGCGACATCATGCACAAGGGACGTGTGGACGTTTCCGAAGACATGACGCGTCACGACGAGGAACGGCTCTACCAGCTGATCTCCAACCACATGCACTACACGGGCTCCACCCGCGCCAAGGACATTCTCGACCGCTGGAGCGAGTTCCGTCCAAAGTTCCGCAAGGTCATGCCGGTCGAATATCGCCGCGCGCTGGTGGAAATGGAACGGATGCGGATGGGCGTGGCTGCGGAGTAAACCGCAGCTGCCCCTCACCCCGCCTCCGCTTCGCTCGGCGCACCCTCTCCCCGTAAACGGGGCGAGGGGACATCGAGACGGTGCGGCGCCACCCTTCGCCCCGTTTACGGGGAGAAGGTGCCGGCAGGCGGATGAGGGGCATTTCGACAAGAACAACGAGATTGAGGGAAGTAGACATGGGCAAGGTCACTGGATTCATGGAAATCGACCGGCAGGTTGGCAAGTACCAGCCGGCGTCCGATCGTATCCGCCATTTCCGCGAATTCACCATTCCGATGTCGGATGCGGAAGTGACGAAACAGGCGGCGCGCTGCATGGACTGTGGCATTCCCTATTGCCACGGTCCGACCGGCTGCCCGGTTCATAACCAGATTCCCGATTGGAACGACCTCGTCTACAACAACAAGTGGGAGGAGGCGATCCGCAACCTTCATTCCACCAACAACTTCCCGGAATTCACCGGTCGCGTTTGTCCCGCGCCGTGCGAGGAAGCCTGCACGCTCAATCTCGAAGATGCGCCGGTCGCGATCAAGACCGTCGAGCAGGCGATTGCCGACAAGGCCTATGAGCTCGGGTATATCGTGCCGCAGCCGGCGACCGTGAAGAGTGGCCGCAAGGTTGCCGTGATCGGTTCGGGTCCTGCCGGCATGGCGGCGGCCCAGCAGCTTTCGCGTGCCGGTCACGATGTGCATCTGTTCGAGCGTGAGTCCAAGGCCGGCGGCCTGCTGCGTTACGGCATTCCTGACTTCAAGATGGAGAAGAATTTCATCGACCGCCGCGTCGAGCAGATGACCGGCGAAGGCGTGACCTTCCACTACGGCGTCAATATCGGCGTCGACAAGAAGGTCGAGGAACTGACCGCGGAATTCGATGCCGTGCTCTATTGCGGCGGTTCCGAAACCCCGCGTCCGGCCGGCATTCCCGGCACGGAACTGCACGGCGTCTATGATGCGATGCCGTATCTCGTGCAGCAGAACCGCCGTATCGGCCGCGAGAATATCGATAGCGTCGCCTGGGCCGCCGAGCCGATCCTTGCCGGTGGCAAGCATATCGTCGTCGTCGGCGGTGGCGATACGGCGTCCGACTGCGTCGGTACCGCGTTCCGCCAGGGCGCCGTCAAGGTGACCCAGCTCGACATCCGCCCGCAGCCGCCGGAAAAGGAAGACAAGCTTGCCGTCTGGCCATTCTGGGCCACCAAGATGCGCACCTCGTCCAGCCAGGCCGAAGGCGCGATCCGCGAGTTTCAGGTAGCAACGCTCGAATTCGTCGGAGAAGACGGCCAGCTGACCGGCGTTCGCTGCTGCGAAGTGGATGATCGCCGCCAACCGATCGCGGGCACCGACTTCATCATCAAGGCCGATCTCGCCTTCATCGCCATCGGCTTCTCCGGTCCGGCAACCGACAGCGTTCTGTCCGAACTCGACGGCAAGCTGGCGCTCAATGTCGATCGTCGCGGCTCGACCAACGTCATCGCCAACGAGCGCGACTACAAGACCTCGGTCGACAAGCTGTGGACCGCCGGCGACGTTCGCCGCGGCCAGTCGTTGGTGGTGTGGGCGATCCGCGAAGGCCGTCAGGCAGCAAGAGCCATCGACGAAGCGCTGATGGGATCGAGCGTCCTGCCGCGCTAACTGATATGTCAAAATGAACGGCCTCTCTCCGTTTCGCGGGGAGGGGCCGTTTTTGTTTCGGCAGAATCAGGTCATGCTTGCCGAATGTACATCCTGAAAAGCGGCATCAAGAAAGACCCCGTGCGTCGTTGGATGCTGCCCGACCGAATTTTCTTCGGGCATGGAGCATGCCATATTCTGGCCGGTACCTATCTGCTTCACCCGCCCGTCGCGGGTTTTTATGCGGAACGGATTGTTCCGGCGGATGGATTTCCTGGCGCGCATGTCTATGTGACGGATGGCACTGTCGCTTTCGACTACCATGGCTACAGCTTGCGAGCACGCCTGCTCGCCCATCACAAAAAGGGATGGTCCCGTCATCGCGCTGGCTGGACTTGCGAAATGGTAGCGGTCAATTTCGATCTGCTCGATACGCTGGAACTGAACCTCCGCAAAATGCTGGGGCCGGATCAGTATCTTCACGATCCAATCCCAAGGGCGCAGACGTTCATCAGAACGATCGACCATAACGACTGCTACGCGGACACTTGCGTTCCACGATAAGCGTCTGGTCTAACGATCGCATCACTCGCTGCTGGAGAGAAACGCGTCGATCATCTTGACGGTGGCATCCGGCTGTTCTTCCATCAGCCAGTGGCCGGCATCGGCGATTACGCCTTCGCTGACCTGCGTGGCTGCGGTGCGCATGACTGCCGCCATGCCCGGCCCGAAGGACTTTTCACCGCCAACGGCCAGAATGGGCATTTCCAATTTTGCGCCCGTGGCTGCCCAGGCGCGGTTGTCGATCGCATCCTGGTCGAAGGCCGCGAACTGGGCGAAGCCTGAGTGCATGGCGCCGGGCAAGGCATAGAGGGCGGCATAGTGTTTGCGGGATGCTTCGTCGAACCGCTTTGGATCGGCGGAAAATTCGTTCCAGAACCGGTCCAGATAGATCCGCTCGCGCCCGGCGACGAGACGCTCCATGTCCGGCCCCCCGAAGCGGAAATGCCAGAGAAGCGGGTTTTTCAGGATCTCGTCCCATGGGCCGATACCGGGAACGGGCGCATCGAGCAGCGCGAAGCGGGTCACGCGGGCGGGTTGCTGCGTCGCGAGGGCAAAGCCCACCATGTTGCCGATATCGTGCGTGACCAGCGAGAAACGATCAATGTGCAGTCCGTTCAGAATGGTGGCCAGGTCGCGGGCCTGGCTTGCCTTGTCGAAGCCGCCTTCGGGGTGTGATGACAGACCCATGCCGCGAAGATCGGGAACGATGACCAGATGATCCATCTCGAGCTTTGCAGCCAGCGGCGCCCACATGTCGCCGGTTTCGCCGTAGCCATGTAGCAGAACGACGGCAGGTCCCTTGCCACCAATCCGAAGATGGATGTCTACGTTGCCGACATGGACAGTTTGGGTCCTGAAGGTGGATGGAAACGGCGGAACCTCTGCAAGGACCGGCGTCGCAAGCAGAATCGTGGATACGATAACGCGAAAAAGCAGGTTCATGCGGGCACTCCGATAAAAGAGATCAGCTAGGCCATGCACGTCTGAACTGGGAATTTATGACTATGTAGCACGTTTTTTCACGAAGCTACAGGCGAGAGCTCGCGCTCGTGTCAAAGACCTACTGGGTCGTGAGCCGGTAGTCGTCGATCCGACCGGCCGGGGCGGGCTCGAGTTCGCCGCGTTTGACCAGTTTGTCGCGCGGCGTTTCCGTTAGACGGGCCGGTGGCGCATTGCCGCCCAGAAGCTCCTGGCCGCCGTCCAGCTCCGGGTCAACCAGGCTGATCGGCCGTACGGGCACTTCGGGGTTGGCAGGAGATTCGAGTGTCTGGAGCGGCGGGAGAGTGCTGCTGTCGAATTTTGCGAGATCGGGGCTTGCCATGTCACCCAGATGCCGGCGCAGGACCTTGTCGACATAGAAGGCGAGCTTTTCCTTGCCGGGCTTGGTGAGCGTGATGCCGTCGGAATTGCGCAGGCGTACCTGCTGTCCGTTGACGTCCGAGCCAGTCAGGACGAACCTTCCGTCCTCGTCGACGAAGCCGTCCCAGATGTCGACGAATTCGCCGCCGACCTTCTCCACCTGTCCCCGATAAAGCGTGTTGAGCGTGACCGCGTCCGCCATCATCGATGGCGACTGGAACGCCGGCAGGCCGACCCAAAGCAGCGTCAGCTTGCGCTGCGCGATCATGCCTGCAAGCTCCGCGACACGGGTTTCATATTGTTTGAACCACGCATCCGTGCGGAATTTCTCGCGGCCGCTGGCTGTGTCCATTTGCTGGCGGTCGTTGGCACCCAGCATGACGACCACGATCGCGGGTTTGGCCTCGTCGAGAATAGCCGGCAGTTGGCCAAGCCAGTCGTAATGGTCGTCGCGCACCAGGCCGGAGGATCCGTCGCTGCGGCTGATGATCGAAACCCCCGGGGAGGTCGCAAACGTCGTTTCCAGCTCACCCCCGATATTGCCGGCGAGAAAATCGCCGATAACGAGTATTTTCTTGGCGGTTTCCAGTTTGGCGACGGGTTCGGCCTGGGGCTGAGAGGGTATCGGCGCCGTCCTCGTGCGGGGAGCCGCAGCCTGCGGAGTGGCACGGCTTCTCTGCCGGCGTGGCGCCATCTCGATGATCGATCCATCCTGCCGGTCATATCGCCGGGTCGGACGTTCGTAGCGTTCATATCGCTCTGTGCGGGGCGCACCGAACAGCATGTTGAACAGGTTGCGCCGATCGCCGCCGTCCTGGGCAAACGAAACGGTTGATGGCAGCGACAGCACGAGGCTGGTCGCTACTATGAATACCGTCCGGACCAGGCGTCGGTTTGGCCTGTTGTGGCGCAAGAGCTTCATCGTTTTCATGCCTTTTGGCCGCACCGTTCACGATGCGGCGCATCGCATGCTAGCCTCAACGGATCGCCTTGAGAAGAGAATGCGACGGCTCGCCATCCGGCTGCATGCCAAGGCGCTTCTGAATGGCGGAGATCGCGGCCTTCGAGCCGGAGCCGAAATTGCCGTCCACTTCGCCTTCGTAATAGCCGAGTTCCTTCATGCGGCTCTGCAGCTCGAACTTCTCCTTGATGTCGAGCGTGCCGTTGGGGCGCGGCCAGGACTGCTGTACACCGCCGAAACCTGCGATCTCGTCGGCGAGAAGACCGACCGCGAGCGCGTAGCTGTCGGCTGCGTTGTAGCGCTTGATGGTGAAGAAGTTGGAGAGCATCAGGTAGGCTGGACCGTTCGCGCCGGCCATCAGCTTCAATGTCGCGCGGTCTGCTCCGCGCGGAAAACCCTTGCCGTTCGGACGCTGGAAGCCCAGCGCTGCCCACTGTGCCAGGGTCTTGCTCTGGCCTTCGTATTTTGCGGCGCCGGCGGGAAGCACGGATTCGTAGCCCCAGGTCTTGCCGGCAGTCCAGCCGTTCTTGGCCAGAAGGTTGGCGGAGGTCGCTAGCGCATCGGGAACCGAATGCCAGATGTCGCGCTTGCCGTTGCCATCAGCGTCGACCGCATAGAGCAGGTAGCTCGTCGGGATGAACTGGGTATGGCCCATCGCGCCTGCCCAGGAACCGGTCAGCTGCTTGGGGGATACGTCGCCTGCCTGCAGGATCTTCAAGGCGGCGATCAGCTGGTTGCGCGCGAACTTGCCGCGCTTCGGATCGCCCCACCCGAGCGTCGCCAGTGCCTGCGGCACGTGGTGCAGACGTTCGGGATTTTCCAGAGCTGCGCCATAGTTGGATTCCATCGACCAAATGGCGAGGAGAATGTTTCTGTCGACACCGAAATGCCGCTCCACGGCGTTCAGCGTCGCGCCATGGCGGGCAGCCATTTCGCGGCCGATCTTGACCGTGTAGGGATTGACGCGGCTGTCGAGATAATCCCAGATTTTCGACTTGAATTCCGGCTGGTACTCGGCCTTGCGCAGGACTTCCTGATCGGGACCGCTGATGCCTGCAAAGGCGCGATCATAGGTCGAGCGACTGATTCCGCTTTTGGCAGCAGTCGAATAGAAATTTGCAACCCACGTCTTGAAACCGGCATCGGCGCGGGCATCTATCGCGCAGGTCGATATGGCAAGGCCGGCGACAAGCGAGAAGATCGTTGCGCGGAAGCGATTGGGGCTGATTTTTTTCATCGGCAGTCGGTCCATTTTTATTCTGGCCATCATGGCGAGATCGGGATGCGGCTCAACGATGTGATAACAGGATAGGGTCAACAAATTCTTTACCATGAAACGCGCGGCCGGGGCAGATCTTTGCTAAAAGGTAGCAAATGTTTATTACAGCCGACAAAAGACCCGAAACCGCACAGCGAAATGCATCAGGAGGCATGAGTGTCACAAGAACGGAAAATTCGTAAAGCAGTCTTCCCTGTTGCGGGCCTCGGCACCCGCTTCCTGCCGGCCACAAAGGCTGTGCCAAAAGAAATGCTGACGGTCGTCGACAAGCCGGTCATCCAGTATGTCGTCGATGAAGCGGCGGAAGCCGGCATCGAACATTTCGTATTCGTGACCGGCCGTGGCAAAGGTGTGATCGAAGACTATTTCGATATTCAGTTCGAACTCGAGCAGATGCTGCGCGAGCGCAACAAGAATGCCGAACTGACGCTGCTCTCGCATATCCTGCCGAAGGCCGGTACGGCGAGCTTCACCCGCCAGCAGGTTCCGCTCGGTCTCGGTCACGCCGTCTGGTGTGCGCGCGACATCGTCGGCAACGAACCCTTCGCGGTCCTGTTGCCGGACATGATCATGTCGTCGGAAAAGAGCTGCCTCAAGGGCATGGTCGAACTCTACGACCAGACCGGCGGCAACGTTCTTGCGGTCGAGGAATGCGATCCGGACCAGGCTCACAAGTATGGTATCGTCGGCAAGGGTGAGACCGTCGGCGACGGTTTCAAGATCACCGAGATGGTCGAGAAGCCTGCCAAGGGTACGGCCCCTTCGAACTTCTTCATCAACGGCCGCTACATCCTGCAGCCGGAGATCTTCAAGATCCTGGAAACCCAGGAACGTGGCGCCGGCAACGAGATCCAGTTGACCGACGGCATGCTGGCGCTGGCCAAGAGCCAGGAATTTGCCGGCTACCACTTCAAGGGCGAGACCTACGACTGCGGCGCCAAGGACGGCTTCATCATGGCCAATATCGCCTTTGCCCTGCAGCGCCCGGACATTCGCCCGGCGATCGAGGAGCCCCTGAAGGCGCTCGTCTCGAAGCTGATGTAAGCCTATCCTTTACTGCAAAAGAAAACGCCCCCGCGAGATGATCGCGGGGGCGTTTTTCGTTTCAGGGATCGATGCCTGCAATCAGGCGGCCCTGTGACCCTTGAGGCCGTAGTAGGCGATGTAGAGGTAGCAGATCGCCGGCATCAGGAAGGCGAGGTGGATGCCGACCGTATCGGCCAGCATGCCCTGCACGACCGGCAGGATGGCACCGCCGACGATCGCCAGGCACAGGATGCCCGATCCCTGGCTGGTGTGGCGACCAAGACCCTTGAGTGCCAGGCTGAAGATGGTCGGGAACATGATCGAGTTGAACAGGCCAATGGCGAGCACCGACCACATTGCCAGCGAGCCGCCGGCAAACACCGTGAGCAGGATCAGAAGGATCGCAACACCGGCATTGAACGCCAGCGCCTTGCCGTCGTCGACGAACCGCATGACATAGGCGCCGACGAAACGACCGATCATGGCGCCGCCCCAGAAATAGGCGACGTAATGGGCGGCTTCCGATTCCGGCATGCCGGCGATGCTTGGTTCTGCCAGGTAATTGACCAGGAACGAGCCGATCGACACTTCGGCGCCGACATAGACGAACAGGCCGATCGCGCCGAGAACGAGGTGACGGTAGGCCCACGCGGAGCTACGTTCGCCGCCTTCAGCGACCGTCGTGTCTTCCGTTTCGACATGCGGCAGCTTCAGGGCTGCAAAGACGGCGGCCAGCACGAGGAAGGCGATTGCCAGAAGCATGTAAGGGAAGCGGACGGCATCAGCCTCTGCGAGGCGCAAGGCTTCGAGTTGTTCGCCGCTCGCGTTCTGGATGTCGCCGGTCGCGGCCGACAGGATGAGGAAGGCGCCGAAGAGCGGTGCGATCGTGGTTCCGAGCGAGTTGAAGGCCTGGGTCAGCGTCAGCCGGCTCGAGGCGGTTTCAGGGGCGCCCAGCTCCGTCACATAGGGATTGGCGGCAACCTGCAGAATGGTGACACCGCTTGCCAGCACGAACAGCGCACCGAGAAACAGCGCATAGACGCGGTAGCTGGCAGCCGGGATGAACAGCGCACAGCCGATCGCTGCAATCAGCAGGCCGACGACGATGCCCCATTTGTAGCTGATGCGCTTCACAAGCGCGCCGGCCGGCAGCGACACGATGAAATAGGCGCCGAAGAAGCACAGCTGGATCATCATCGACTGGGTGTAGTTGAGCTGGAAGACGTTCTTCAGGTGCGGGATCAGAATGTCGTTCAGGCAGGTGATAAAGCCCCACATGAAAAACAGGGAAGTCAGGGCAACGAGAGCGAAGCGGTAATTGTTACCTGCCGTCGAACTTGTTGCTGTGCGCGGTGTGGTCGCGCTGTCTGTTGGAATTCCAGCCACGTTGAGCCTCTAATCTATCAGGATGTATCGATGGAGTGCATTAATGCTGCACTGCGACAATTCGTCGTGAGCGCTTATATGTTGCGCGCAGTCCTGAGGGGAAGTGGGCGGAAGCCCGGGCGCAAGCTTTGTACAACGTGCATGGACGGCGTGATCGGCTGGAGAAGCCATGCGCTGGAGGAGTAGCTGGAGCAGCGATTGCTGCAGTGCGGAAATAATTGTTCGCGGGAAGGTAAGTTGGAGACAGAACCCATTCCGATCCCGGGCCGTTTCGGCCGATACCGTGAGTTATGCCTATTGTCCAGGCACACCTCTTAGACGACTAGCACTGAGGGTCGGCACGAATGGGGAAGGTATCACGGAAACGTGATTGTCTGATGGACGCTATCGCTTCAGAGTCAGGCCCATGCCCGCGCGGACGATGTTCTGTTCGGTGCCGCCCGTGGTTTTCTCGTATTCAACGTCGCTCGTGAGATCGAGATAGCGGTTGATCGCCCATGTTATCCCCGCGCCGGCAAGCCAGGTGACCTCGTCTTCGCTGCCGGAATCAAAGTTGCGGAACACGGTGCTGCCGCTCAGGCGTGCCACGACGCTGTCGCGCATCTCGTGCGCAAGCGCTGCGGTGAGCTCATACTCCACCCATCCGCCTTCGCCGGGCGTTGTGGAATCCTGGACTGTCGTGCGCAGACCGAGATTGACGTCGGTGCCGCGCTGTGGTGACCAGGTCGCATCGCCATCAAAGCTGATGCCACCGACATTCTTGAGGCGGTTATCCTCGTAGTCGACAACCTCATAGCCCGTTCCCAACTCGCCGCGCAGTTTCTCGCCGAAATCGAACTCGACGCCGGTGCGCGCGGCATAGGTCTGCGATGAGCGCTGATAGCCAGAAGCATCGCGCTTGCGATCGTAGAATGTGTGGCCCGATGCGATTTCCCCGAACGGGATGAGGGCAGGCGAAAGTTCATAGCCGAGGCGCAGTCGACCATCGATGCCGCTGCGATTGCGGTCTTTCATGTTGAGCGTGCCGCCGTCCGCAAGCTTTGCCTCGGTATAGACATATCGAGAGCCGTTGACGGCGGCGAGTGCTCTGATCTTGCCGATGTCGCGGCCGATCGATGCCCCGGTCTGGAACAGGTGCACGCCGGACTGGACGTCGGCGCCACCGACGGCGTTCGGGTCGTCATTGTCCTCACGGGTAAAGCTGTAGCCGCTGGTCAGATGCGCAACGGTATCGTCTGCAAGATCGAGACGCAGATCCGCGCTTATCTTGCCCTCCGGATCCTCGCCTTCCTTGCTCTTGGTGAAATTGTGCTCGATCGTGGTTTCGCCGGTAACTGTCAGCGCATGCCGTGACCAGTCGGAGGTCAGCGTTCCGCGAATCCCGGTTGCCGCGTAATTGCGCGTTTCCTTCGATCCGTTCTCGCGGGTGATTTCTGTGTTGATGCTCTGATTGATCGACGGGCGGAGCATGAACGTGCCGAGCCGGATGCCGGTCGGATCCACCTCTTGACGCGGAGCCTCCTGCGGATCGATTGCCTCGGGACCATCATCGAGCGGCTCGAGATCGGACGGACCGATCGGCTGGTTGAGATCGACTTCCGGCTCCTGAACACGCGCGGCCGCGCTCTGTTGCGCCGTCGTATCGGCGGCCCGTTCGTCTCCGGCGACGGCGACTACGCCGGGAATCGTCCCGCCGACCGGTGCAGTCGGGGTATTGCGGGTAATCGTCGATGTTCCGGCTGTTCCGACCTGGCTGCTGGGAATGGCTGGAAGCGCGCTGCCACTGTCTGGAAAAAGGCTCTGCGAAACGGCAGCCGACGGGAGGATCAGTGCCGAGCCGGCCAGCAGCAGTCCATACGCACGGCCGCGCAACGAAAGCGTCGTGGCTTTTGTCCTGCTGATAATCATCGGACTGCCCGGAAATCGGAAATGCTGATCCAAAGGAAAAGTCCAGCGTCGCTCCGCATCCACAGGTCCGTCCTGGCTAAGTGTATGCTTCGAAACACGAATGTCACCTTGTCGGATTTATCGCGAAGTATGCCTCGAAAGGGTTAGTTTATGGTTAACAGTTGGTGAAGCCGGCCGCGTGGGGCTGCGCGACTGCCCTTCACGCTATCCGTCCACTCGCCAGGAGATGCCACTACATTTGCATGAACATCCCCAGCGCGCATGGATGGTCGCAGGGCACAAACGCCGGTTGCCCAGTCAAGTGAATTCGCGCGTTTACGGTGATTTAACCAAGTCAAACGTGACATTTACACACATTGGATTTGTTTAAGCGCATTAAGAAAATGTATCTACAGTTCAAGTATAGAAACTTGATATCGGAGCAATTCCGTTCCGAGGGGCGAGTCAGGGAAGAGTTATATGTCAATTCTTGCACGCATGATGAAGGATGAGTCGGGCGCGACTGCCATCGAATATGGCCTCATTGCCGCACTTATTTCCGTTGCTTTGATTGCCGGCGCAACAACGCTCGGCGGCGCTTTGAATAACCAGTTCAGCAACATAGCAGGAAAGCTCACCTGCGACGGAAGTGCCACCACTTGCTGATTGCAGCCTGCGAAATGCCATAGAAGGAGCCGTCTCGACATTCGAGGGGGCTCCGTTCGTCATCAGGTTGCAGTGTGCTGGAAGCCGTTGGACGTATTTATTCCGCGAATATCTTGGAACGCTGTGCGCGTCAGTGATGTACGCCAACAGCCGTGAGATTTTCCGTTGCATGGTCCGTTCCTTGCTCAGCGACACTCTAGCCAGCGACCAGTTTCGAAGATCGACGCATTGTTTTCTTGAAGTCCGCAATACTTGCTCAGCGGCTAATGCGATGGACTTGACCAGGAAAAAGCGCTAAGCCTGCGACATGATAAAGAGAGCGTTGCAGGCCGCAGAGGTCGATGTCATTGATTCCGCCCTGCGGACGATTGCCTTTGGAAAACAGGGCCTTGTAGCCCTTGATCATGCCCTTCAGAATGGCCTGGGCGGCCCGTTCCGCGCAGCGGCCGAGCTGATCGGCGGCATCAGCGGTCGTGTCATCGTGACCGGCATCGGCAAGAGCGGCCATATCGGCAAGAAGATTGCTGCAAGCTTTGCCTCGACAGGAACGCCGGCCTTCTTCGTGCATCCGGTCGAAGCAAACCACGGCGATCTGGGCATGATTGCGCCCGGCGATGTCGTGCTGGCGCTGTCCTGGAGCGGCGAGACCGCCGAGTTGCAGGGGATCGTATCGTTCACCCGTCGCTTTTCTATTCCTTTGATCGCACTCACGTCTGGTGAGGTCTCAGCGCTCGGCAGAGCGGCCGATGTCGTTCTACTTCTGCCGAAGGAACAGGAAGCCTGTCCGCACGGGCTGGCTCCAACCACCTCCACGCTGATGCAGCTTGCGATGGGCGATGCACTTGCTGTTGCGCTACTGGAAGCGCGCGGTTTTTCGGCAACCGATTTCCGCGTCTATCATCCTGGCGGCAAGCTCGGCGCCATGCTGTCGCATGTCAGCGACCTCATGCATGTCGGCGACAGCATTCCGTTGGTGCGCCAGGGCGTGCTGATGCCGGAAGCGGTGCAGGAATTGTCGCGCAAGCGGTTCGGTTGCGTCGGTGTTACCGATGACGAAGGCCGGCTCGTCGGCGTCGTCACCGATGGCGACATTGCGCGCCATCTCGACGTCGACCTGACGAAGATGCCCGTGGACGAGGTCATGACCGTGCGCCCGAAGACGGTGGGCAAGGATACGCTGGCGACGGCGGCTCTCGCGCTGCTCAACCAGTACAGTATCGGCGCGCTTCTCGTCGTCGGCGAAGATCAGCGCCCGATCGGCATCGTCCATTTCCACGATCTGCTCCGCGTCGGCGTCGCCTGAAACCCATCTGAGTTTCAGGTGGGACGCAAGACGGTCGCGGTTGCTTCGACGCGAAGATCGCGGCCATTTGATTCGATGATCACCACCTGAGTGCCGGCTGGCAGGTCCGGCCCGATGATCGACCACCACGTATCATCAAGCCTGATCCGTCCGCGACCTTCCGCGATCGGCTCGTGCAGCGTTGCGGTGCGCCCGACGAGGCTTTCGCCGCGCCGGTTGAGGTTCGGCTGATCGCTCTCGCCGCCACGGCCGGAATAGAAGCGACGCCCAACCACCGCCAGTGCGACCGCTAGCACGGCAAACAGCAGAAGCTGCACCTGCCAGGTCCAGATGCCGGTATCCCAGAGTGCCAGAGACAGCGCGCCGACGATGATGGCGGCAAGCCCGATCCAGATCAGGAAGGCACCGGGAACGGCCAGTTCTGCTGCGAGCAGGACAAGGCCGAGGAGCCACCAGCTCCACGAGCCGAGGCTGCGTACCAGATCGATGATCATTGCAGCCTCATTTGTCGGAGGAGGGCGTATAGGGCGGGATGACAGCGGTCACGCTCGGCGTGCTGCGGGTGGTGCGCGAAGGCTGGCCGGGTTGCGTGCGGGGCGCTGCCGGGGCAGGGCCGTCGCCATTTCCGAAGACTTCCTTGGCGATGGCGCCGATGCCGCCGAGCGAACCGATCAGCGACGAGGCTTCAAGCGGCATCAGCACGATCTTGGAATTGTTCGCCTTGCCGATCTCGACTAGAGCTTCCGTATATTTCTGCGCCACGAAGTAGTTGATCGCCTGCACGTTGCCGGAGGCGATTGCTTCGGAGACGACCTGCGTCGCGCGCGCTTCGGCTTCTGCCAGACGCTCGCGCGCCTCGGCATCGCGGAACGCGGCTTCGCGTTCGCCTTCGGCCTGCAGCACAGCTGCCTGTTTCGCGCCCTCGGCCCGCAGGATCTGCGCGTTGCGCGAGCCTTCGGCCTCGAGGATCTGGGCGCGCTTCTCGCGCTCCGCCTTCATCTGGCGGCCCATCGATTGCACGAGGTCTGCCGGCGGCTGGATGTCCTTGATCTCGACGCGGGTGACCTTGATGCCCCAGGGATGAACCGCCTGGTCGACGACGCGCAGCAGCCGTTCGTTGATGACTTCGCGGTTGGACAACAGCTCGTCGAGGTCCATCGAACCCATGACCGAGCGAATATTGGTCATCGTGAGGTTCTGGATGGCGAGCTGGAGATTGGTGATCTGGTAGGCGGCCTGCGCGGCGTTGAGCACCTGATAGAAGGCGACGGCATCGGCCGAAACGCTGGCATTGTCCCGGGTGATGACTTCCTGGGTGGGAATGTCGAGCACCTGTTCCATGACGTTCATCCGCGCGCCGATGCGCTCGATGAACGGTGTCAGGATATTGAGGCCCGGCTCCAGCGTGCGCGTGTAGCGGCCGAACCGCTCGACAGTGTAGTTATAGCCCTGCGGCACGGTCTTCACGAGGGCAAAGAGCAGCAGTATCGCGAGGATTACGATACCGATGACGAAATAGTCGAAACCGTCCAGGCTCATGAAGAGGCCTCCTGCCCAATAAATTGCGTTCGTTTCATACCCGACAACCCTAGAGATGTGCGGAGGTGTTCACAAGCGCATGTTCTTGCACTAGAAACCGCCGGACACACGGGTCGCAGCCTACCCCGACAAAACAAGGACCAAAACCATGAAGACCATCGTCGTCTGTTCCGGCGGACTGGATTCCGTTTCGCTTGCCCACAAGATTGATGCCGAGCAGGATTTGATCGGGCTCGTCTCGTTCGATTACGGCCAGCGACACAGGAAGGAACTCGACTATGCCGCGGCCTGTGCGCTGCGGCTGGGCGTACCCCACCAGATCATCGATATGCGCTCGATCGGTGCCCAGCTGACGGGATCGGCGCTGACGGACGATCTGGACGTGCCGGATGGTCATTACGCTGAGGAAACGATGCGGGTCACCGTCGTGCCGAACCGCAACGCGATCATGCTGACGGTCGCGTTCGGCGTGGCGGCGGCCCAGAGCGCGGATGCGGTGGCGATTGCCGTCCATGGCGGCGACCATTTCATCTATCCCGATTGCCGGCCGGGCTTTATCGACGCGTTCCAGACGATGCAGGATCACGCGCTCGACGGATACGCCTCGGTGCGGCTGCTGGCGCCTTATGTGAATGGGTCGAAGGCCGATATCGTCACCGACGGCGCGAAGCATGGCACACCGTTCGGCGACACCTGGTCCTGCTACAAGGGTGGCGAAAACCATTGCGGCCGGTGCGGCACCTGCGTCGAGCGTCGCGAAGCGTTTCATCTCGCTGGCGTCGCGGATCCGACCGAGTATGAGGATGCCAATTTCTGGAAGGCTGCAACGGACGGGTTTCGCGCCGACGAAGTGCGGTAAGCGCTATTCGGCGTAGATCATCTTTTTCGTCATGCCGCCGTCGAGGGTCAGGACCTGGCCGGTCATGAAGCCGGCACCCGTCAGATAGAGGACGGCGTCGGCAATGTCCTTCGGGCGACCGACGCGGCCGACCGGATGCTGTGCGTGGTCTTCCTCGCTCAGCGTCGTCTCATTGGTGATCCAGCCCGGCGCGATGGCATTGACCCGGATTTTCGGGCCAAGGCTGATCGCAAGTGCGTGGGTGAAGGCGACCAGTGCGCCCTTGGAGGCGGCATAGGCTTCGGTATCCGGTTCCGACATGAACGCCCGCGTCGATACCATGTTGACGATGGACCCACCTGTTGACATCAGCGGCACCGCAGCGCGGGTCATCAGGAAGGCGCCGGTCAGGTGGCTGTCGGTCACGCGGCGCCAGTCGGCCAGCGACAGCTGCGCAATCGGGCCATGGTTCGGGCTGGCGATGCCGGCATTGTTGACGAGCAGGTCGAGACTGTCCCAGCCGAGTAGCGCAAAGGCTTCCTCGACCGAGGTTTCGTCGGAGACATCGCAGAGAACGGGCTGAACGCCCTTCGGAACATCAGCCGTTTCGCTGAAGTCGAACGAGGCGACCTCGAAACCGTGGTCGGCCAGATCAGTGCAGATCCCGCTTCCGATCAGGCCGGCACCGCCGGTAACGATGGCTCGCTTCATCGCGATCTCCCTAAAGCTCAGACCCAGCCCTGCAACTCGCGGCGAACCACCGTCTCAAGCACGTTGATGCCGTCGACGCTGTCGTTGAGGCAGGGGATATGCACGAATTTCTCGCCGCCGTGATGCATGAAGATCTCGCCAGCCTCGCCGGCAATTTCCTCAAGCGTTTCCAGGCAGTCGGAGACGAAGCCGGGGTTCATGATGGCGACGCGCTTGATGCCTTCGGCGGCAAGCGTTTCCATCGTCTTGTCGGTATAGGGCTGCAGCCATTCCTCAGGCCCGAAGCGCGACTGGAAGGTCAGGCGCAACTGCTTCTCGGTATAGCCGAGCTCTTCGCGCAGCAACCGTGCGGTCTTGTAGCAGAAACAGTGATAGGGGTCGCCGGCCTTGAAATAGGACTGCGGAATGCCGTGGAACGAGGTGATCAGCAGCTGCGGTTCCCACTCGAGCGTCGACAGCGTCTGGCGAACGGAATTGGCCAGCGCCACGATATAGGCGGGGTCATCGTGATAGGTTGGCACCGTGCGCAGGGCCGGCTGCCAGCGCTGCTTCATCAGGTACTCGAACGCCTTGTCGTTGACGGTCGCCGTCGTTGCAGCCGCGTATTGCGGGTAAAGCGGAAACAGCAGGATACGATCGCAGCCCTGCGCCTTCAGCGCATCCATGCGCTCGGCGATCGAGGGCTTGCCGTAGCGCATGCCCCAGTCGACCACGACGTTTGGCAGATCGGCCAGCCGCTCGGCCATTTTCTCGCCCTGGCTGCGGGTGTAGGTGCGCAGATAGCTCTCGTCGAGATCCTTGTTCCAGATCTCCTCATAGGCCTTGCCGACCTTCTGCGGGCGCTTGTTGAGGACGATACCGTAGAGGATCGGATACCAGAACAGCCGCGACCATTCGATGACGCGCTTGTCGGACAGGAATTCGGCGAGATAACGCCGCATCGACCAGTAGTCCGTGCCGTCGGGCGTGCCGAGGTTGACGAGCAGGACGCCAACTTTGCCGAAGGTAACCTTCGGATGACCGGTAGGCAGTTTTGAGGGCACGATATTCATGCGGTCACTTCCGATCGGGTTCGACCGCACGATGCGGCCGGAGGATTGTCTGGCTCTATTTAGAAACAATCAACGGCCCGGGGAAGCCCCGAGCCGTCGGTTGCATCAGGACAAATTGTCCCGCTTTCGTTTTTATCTGGCCGGCAGTTCCAGCTCCTTGCCGATCTGGATGACATCCGGGTTGCGAAGGCTATTGGCCTTGGAGATGTCCATCCACTTCTCGCCGTCGCCATAGGTGCTTTCGGCGATCTTCCACAGCGAGTCACCTCTAACCACGGTATATTTGCTCGGGCCGGCAGGAGCCGGGGAAGCCGTCGTTGTCGGCGCCGGCGTGGCCGGTGCAGGAGTGGCCGGTGCAGCAGCTGTCGGAGCCGGTGTTGCCGGTGCGGGCGTTACTGGTGCCGGTGCCGCTGGTGCGGGTGTAGCCGGCGCAGGCGCCGCTGGGGTAGGGGCAGGAGCCGGTGCTACCGGTGCTGGCGCAGCAGGCGCAGGCGTAGCCGCTGGCGCAGCAGGCGCAGGCGTAGCCGCTGGGGCAGGAGCCTGGGCGGTCGTTGCAGGAGCTGGAGCAGCGGGCGCGGGCGTTGCAGCAGGCGCAGGCGTTGCAGCCGGTGCCGATGCCGGGGCAGCCGCGGCCTTCGGTAACGGCTTGTAGTCTGCCGGTGTCAGGTCGGTGATGCGGCCGTCGGTATACGGCTTGTAGGGGCTGTTGGCCGAGATGTAGTCGGCAACGGCGTTTTCGAGGTTGGGTCCGAAGTCGTAGGCGTTGACGGCCGCGGTGTTGAAGATCTTGTAGCCGTCGCCGCCGGTGCGGACGTAGTTGTTGGTAACGACGCCGTATGTCTTGTTCGGGTCGATCGGAACGAAGGCCTCGCCTTCCTTGACCTGAACGTCGCTGATGCGGCTGCCGCTCGACTTCGACCGGTCGAAGGAGAACTTCATGCCTGCCACCTGCGGGAAGCGACCGGCGCCGTCGTCGATCTGGCTGACGCCGTTTTCGAGGGCGGTGACGACATCCGAGCCTTTCAGCTGGAAGGTTGCGATCGTGTTCTGGAACGGCAGGACGGTCAGGATTTCGCCCATCGTCACTTCGCCGGAATCGATCGAGGCACGCAGGCCGCCGCCGTTCTGGATGGAGAGCGTGATGCCCTGATCCTTGACGCGGTCAAGCTGTGCATCGGCAAGCAGGTTGCCCATCGTGCATTCCTTGGCGCGGCAGTTGAGGCGATCGCCATCGATGACGCCTTCGGTCGAGCCGACGACCTTTTTCTTGATCTCTTCGAGCGGGCCGCCGAGTTCCTTGACCTTGGCGACAAACGCCGCGTCCTGCGGAACGCTGGAATCGAGCAGCTTCGGTGCCCCCGCGGAAGACCTCACGACGCCGTTGTCATCGAAAACGACCGAGAGATCACCGAGATATTTGGAATAGGCGTAGGACGTCACGATCGGAATATCGACGCCAGCAGGGCTTTTGACGATGGTCGGGTAGGGGCCGGATGCCTTGGGATCGGTGCTGGACAGGTAGGTGTGGCTGTGGCCGCCGACGATCACGTCGATGCCGGCAACGGCTGCCGCGATTTCCTTGTCCTTGACGTAGCCGACATGGGACAGGAGCACGATCTTGTTGATGCCCTGCGACTGGAGATCAGCCACGGCATTCTTCACATAGGTGATCTCGTCCTCGAAGGTGATGTCGGGACCAGGCGAAGAGGTTTCGCTTGTATCTTTCGCGAGAACGGAGACGATGGCAACACGCTGGCCGCCGAAATCCTTGATCACGTAACCCTTGTACTTGTCGGCCAGCGGTGTTCCAGCCTTGGCGATGGTATTGCCGGAAATGATCGGAAACTTCAGCGCGGTAATGAACTTCAGCAGTTCCTGCGGGCCGTCGTCGAACTCGTGGTTGCCGATCGCCATCGCATCGAAGCCGATGTCGTTCATGAATTCGGCAACGGGTGCGCTCTTGTAGGTGCTGTAAAACAGCGAACCCTGAAACTGGTCGCCGGCATCGAGAACGAGAACGTTCTTGCCCTGCAATTCGCTGCGGCGGGCGTCGATGGCCGACTTCACGCGCGCGATGCCACCAAAGCATTCGTTCTTTTCGGTCTCGGCCGGCGTGCAGGTGGAATCGTATTTGTTGATCGGCTCGATACGGGAATGCAGGTCGTTGATGTGGAGAATGTTGAGTTCGAAGTCGGCCATTGCGACGCCGCTCGAAAGGGCAATGACCGATGCGGTCACGATCCCCAATCCGATAGTTCTCATCATCATCTCTCTCCTTTTATGATTGCGCGCGTGTGGGCGTGCATGTTCCCGATTTTTGTATCACGCCATGGTGACGATCGTTGTGCAGCGCATGTTTTCACCAAGCAAAACTGGTTTCAAGGTAAATGTGACAAGGCCAGAGCTATTCGCCCTCGCGCACAACGCGAAAGGCCCCGCATCAAGCGAGGCCCTCCCTAACTCTGGAATGACTGTGAAGCTGGGCGATCAGCTGCGGCGGGCGAGCGAAAACTGCGCGCCGCTATCCTGCGTGCAGTTCAGCTGGCTTTGGGTGACCAACGAGCAGTTGACGCGCGACTGCGTCTTGCGCACGAGCGAGGTCATGTTGATCTCGACCAGCGTCGGCGAGAGCTTGTTATAGGTGCCGGAGGCGAGAAGCGCGTTGCTGTCGCTTGCACGGGTGTTGAACGTGCCCGCCTGGAAGGTGGAGACGATACCGTTCGGATCGACCCATGCGCCCTCGACGCCCTGCGGCTGCACTGGTGCTGATACCATGCGCGGCGGCGGAGAAGAGACGCAGGCCGTTAGGCTGGCTGCCGCAATGAGCACGAGGCCCGTTTTGAAGTTCATGATCTGTCTCCCGCGATTCGGTCCGGCTTGTGGTCTGCAACCATGCCTTCTGGAGCCTATGTAAAGCAAGACTGCGGATTGGGAAGACTGGGGAAAGGCAGGAGTTTTCGCTTTGTGAAGAACGGGCGCGGGTGTGGCTTTTATACGCTCCAGCCGGTTCTTCCCGTCATGGCCTGGAAGAGGCCGCAAGTTGCCGCCGCAAGGCGCGATCGAGGCGGGGTTCCGCGCCGCGCAAGCGGGAGAGGCGGTGGGGCCCGCGGCTGACGCGAGCCCCCTCATTGATTCCTAGCGAACCAGAATGTTCTTGAACTGCCAGGCGTCCTTTTCGTCGATGTCTTCCGGGAACAGACCCGGGCGACCTTCGAGCGGGGTCCAGTCGGTGTAGTGGCCTTCGACCGGGCCGAGATACGGCAACTGCACTTCGAGGCAGCGCTTGTAGTCCACCTCGTCGGCTTCGACGATGCCGGCCTTCGGGTTTTCGAGTGCCCAGACCATGCCGGCGAGAACCGCCGAAGTTACCTGCAGACCGGTTGCGTTCTGGTAAGGCGCGATGCGGCGGGTTTCTTCGAGCGACAGGCGCGAGCCGAACCAGTAGGCGTTCTTCTCGTGACCGTAGAGCAGCACGCCGAGTTCATCGACACCGTCTTCCAGTTCATGCTCGTCGAGCACGTGCAGGACGGGCTGCTGAGTGCCGCCATTGCCGAACATTTCGTGCAGCGACAGAACCGCGTCATTGGCCGGGTGATAGGCATAGTGGCAGGTCGGACGGTAGACGACTTCGCCGTCCTTTTCGACGGTGAAATAGTCGGCGATCGAGATCGAACTCGTTGTGGGTGACGAGGAAGCCGTATTGCGGACCCGGCGTCGGGCACCAGGTGCGAACGCGGGTGTTGGCGCCCGGCTGTTCCAGGTAGATTGCGGCCTGGCAGCCCTTCTTGTGCTTCTTGGCGTTCTTCGGCATCCAGTTTTCGTGGGTGCCCCAGCCAAGTTCGGCCGGCTGCAGACCTTCCGAGATGAAGCCTTCGACAGACCACGTGTTCCAGAACACGTTGAGCGGCTTGGGGTTCTTGGTGCGCTGGGTGTCGCGCTCGGCAATGTGAACGCCCTTGACGCCGAGCTTCTTCATCAGCTTCGCCCAGCCTTCGCGGTCGTGCTGGTCCGGCTCGTCGAATTTGAGGCCGGTGTCGTTGGCAAGGTTGACCAGCGCCTGCTTGACGAACCAGGAAACCATGCCCGGGTTTGCGCCGCAGGTGGAAACGGCCGTGGTGCCGCCCGGGTTCTTCTTCTTCTCATGGCGCACGGTCTCGCGCAGCGCATAGTTGGTGCGCTCGGAGTTCTTCATGCTCTTGTCGAAATAGAAGCCGAGCCAGGGTTCGACGACGGTGTCGATATAGAGAACGTCGAGCTTGCGGCACATCTTCATCAGGTCGAGCGAGCCCGTGTCGACCGACAGGTTGACGCAGAAGCCCTGGCCTTCGCCTTCGGTCAGAAGCGGCTTCAGCAGCTCCTTGTAGTTTTCCTTGGTGACATGGTCTTTGATGTGACGGATGCCGTGCTTCTTGAGGATCTCCATGTCGGAGGGCTCTTCGCGCGGGTCGATAACCACCATCCGGCTCTTGTCGAACTTGAAATGGCGTTCGATCAACGGCAGCGTGCCGCGGCCGATCGATCCGAAACCGATCATCACGATCGGACCGGTGATTTCGCCATATACCGGATAGGTCTCGTCTTTCATCGTATTCTCCCTATGGGTCGACTGCTCTTCCACCGCCGCAGCCTGCGTTTTGCAGGCGTAACGGACCCGTGTGACATGCATCTGATGCCCGGCCTAGATCACAAAATTTCGTCACAATAAAGGGGTCGCGTTTGAGGCGTACGGTGGAATAACGGTCCCGAGGTTGTTTTCGCCCGACCGGCGCGCCGGCCGCCCAAAATGTGGTTTCCGCTCGGTTGGTCCGTTTTGCGTGGATAATGCTAAATCTAGCACCTGTCCCTTGGAACCGTTTTCGCGCACCCTAAAATCTGCTGGGAACGACCAGGGGAATGTCATGTTGAAATTCGGTTTGCGTTTGTCGCCGAATAGGTCAGGGCGCGGGGGCATCGGGGCGATCGTGGTGCCGTCGAAGCTTAGCAGGATCCGGCGCGGCAATGCGTCGATGGCACGTGCTTTTCCGGCGTGGGGATTGTGGGTCGTGTTCTGGCTGGTGCTGGCGCTTGGGTGCACCATGGCGGTGGCTGTCGCCCGGTCGCCTGCCTGACATCACTCATCTGGTCCTTTGCAGGTGATCCACCAGAGCGCGCAGTTTTGGTGCCATGTTCCGCCTGCTCGGATAGTAGAGATAGAAGCCCGGAAACCACGGGCTGAATTCTTCGAGCACCGGCACCAGCTCGCCCGTGGCGATCGCCGGGCGGAAGCTCTCTTCCATGCCGAAGCTGATGCCCGCGCCGGCAATGGCCAGGCGAACCATCAGCGCCATGTCGGTCGTGGTGATGGTGTCAGAAACGGCGACCGAGAATTCCTTGCCGTCTTGCGAAAACTCCCAGCGATAGGGCGCCTGATGGACGGAGGCCCGCCAGCCGATGCAACGGTGAACGCCAAGTTCGCGTGGGTGAGCCGGGGTGCCGTAGCCTTTGAGGTAGCCCGGCGAGGCGACGGCGATCTGGCGCTGGTTTCCGGAAACCGGCACGGCGATCATGTCCTGCGCGATGACTTCGCCGAGCCTCACGCCCGCATCATAGCCCTCCGCAACGATATCGAATTCTTCGTCGGTCACAGTGATATGCAATGTCACCTCCGGATGTTCCTCGGCGAAGGACGCGAGCACGGGGCCGGATAGAAAGCTCTCGGCAATCGAGGAGACCGCAAGGTTCAGGCGGCCGCGCGGACGTCCGTGCAGGTTTGCTGCCGCCTCGGTGGCGCTGCGCATCTCCGACAGCGCTGGCGCGACCTCGGAATAGAGCCGCTCACCCGCCTCCGTCAGGGCAACGCTGCGGGTGGTGCGTGCAACGAGCGCGATGCCGAGCGTCTCTTCCAGCCGGCGGATCGTCTGGCTGACGGCCGAGCGGGTGACGCCGAGGCGGTCGGCGGCGGCACGAAAGCTTTTTTCTTCTGCAACCAGCGTGAAGACCGCGAGCGCATTGTAATCAGTCAGCATTGGTTAGAATTCCTTGCCACTGTGGAAACAACTGGGCGGCTTATCGCGACAATGGAGGAGGAATAGGGTCCTTGCAATCCGCAGGCAAGCGGAGAGCAAAGGAGCTAATCACATGGACAAGGTTGTTCTCATCACCGGCGCATCGAGCGGGATCGGTGCAGGTATCGCCCGCGAACTGGCAAAAGCCGGGGCGGCACTGATGCTGGGCGCCCGCCGCACCGACCGGCTGGAGGAGCTCGCCCGGGAGCTCCGGGACTTGGGCGCCAAGGTCGCGATCCGCAGGCTTGACGTCACCGATCACGCCGATGTCGCGGCATTTGCGCAGGCGGCGGTGGCGGAATTCGGCCGGGTCGACGTGATCGTCAACAATGCGGGCGTCATGCCGCTATCGCTGATGTCGTCGCTCAAGGTCGACGAGTGGGACCGGATGATCGACGTGAATATCAAGGGCGTGCTCTACGGCATCGCCGCCGTACTGCCGCAGATGACGGCGCAGGGCTCAGGCCAGATCATCAATATCGCATCGGTCGGCGCTCTCAGTGTTTCACCCACGGCTGCGGTCTATTGCGCCACCAAATATGCGGTGCGGGCGATTTCCGACGGCTTGCGGCAGGAGCATGACAACCTGCGCGTCACCTGCATCCATCCGGGTGTGGTGGAAAGCGAGCTTGCCGATACCATCACCGATGCCGTGGCTGCCGAGGCCATGAAGACCTACCGCGCCATTGCCCTGAAGCCGGATGCGATCGGTCGCGCCGTGCGCTTCGCGATCGAGCAGCCCGACGATGTCGATGTGAACGAGATTGTCGTTCGCCCGACGCGGGCGCAGTGAAGGGTACGGCTGCCATGAACCGCCGCCATCTCCTCCTCGTTGCCGCCGCGTCTTTCGGCGCGGCGCTTCCTTCCCATGCAGAGGACATCATGGACAACAAGATCCAACCCGCGAGTCATCCCTACGTCGGAATGTGGGTAACGGCAGACGGACATATCCGCCACGAGCTGCAGCAAGATAACCGCTATGATGAAGCACGCGGCTCTCGCAAAAGCGCGTATCAGGGCCGGTATCTCGTCACCGGCGATCACATCGATTATTGGGACGATACCGGGTTCACCGCCGATGGCGACTTCATCGACGGCGTGCTGCATCATGCGGGGATGGTGCTCTACCGGGAACAGTAGGGGCTTCGCGTCAGACCAGTTCGGCCCGGATCAGGCCGCGCAGGGAATTGCCGACGAAGAGGCGTTTCCCGGCAAGGTCGGTCTGTTTCACAAGGCCAGACTTGGCGCGGCCCTCGCGGATCAGATCGCCGCGCAGGATCCCCGCAAGCAGACCGGATGAGATCGGCGGTGTCGTCAGCGTGCCGTCGGCCTGCTCCACGAAGAGATTGGTGCGCGTGCCTTCGCAGACCTCTGCGCGTTCGTTGAGCAGGATCACCTCGTCCACGTCTTCAGGGAATTCGGCGCGGGCGGCGTCATAGACTTCGCGGCGCGATGTCTTGTGGCGATACATCGGATCATCCGAGGGCAGGCGCGTCTGCGCGATCCCGATCCGCCAGATCGCATCCTTGGCAACGGGCGCGAACGGCGTGGCGACGATCTCGACCTTGCCGCGGAACGTCATTTCCAGCCGCACGCGAAGCGGCGTCTCTCCTTCGACCGAGGCCTGGAGCTGTTTCATCAGGTCTGGCGGGGCCGGGCGAAAGCCCAGGGCATCGGCCGAACGGTTCAGCCGACGCAAATGCTGGTCGATCCGGGTAAAACCGGAACCCGGCTCCCAGCGCATGGTTTCGATCAGCGAAAGATCCACCGGTTTTGCACCGCGACCCTTGGCCTTCACAGACATCGCAACCCCTCCGACCTGCGTTTGACCGTCCGTTGATCAGACAGCCTTGTCCAAAGCTTCCAACTCGTCGATCAGACCTTCGATCATCGACAGGCCCTTCGACCAGAAGGACGGATCGGTGGCATCTAGGCCGAATGGCTTGAGCAATTCCGAATGATGCTTGGTGCCGCCTGCCTTCAGGAGGTCGAAATACTTGTCCTGGAAGCCGGGTGCGGCGTTCTGGTAGACCGCGTAGAGCGAGTTCACCAGGCAGTCGCCGAAGGCATAGGCATAGACGTAGAAAGGCGAATGGATGAAGTGGGGGATATAGGTCCACCACGTCTCGTAGCCTTCCGAGATCCGGATTGCCGGGCCGAGGCTCTCGTTCTGGACTGACAGCCACAGTTCGCCGATCTGCTCCGACGTCAGTTCGCCCTGCTTGCGGGCAGTATGGATCTTGCGCTCGAACTGGTAGAAGGCGATCTGGCGGACGACCGTGTTGATCATATCCTCCACCTTCTGGGCGAGCATCGCCTTGCGTTCGCGCTTGTCCTTGGTCTTCTCCAGGAGGGCGCGGAACGTCAGCATCTCGCCGAACACGGAGGCAGTTTCGGCAAGCGTCAGCGGTGTCTGGCACATCAGCGCTCCCTGGCCGCCGGCGAGAACCTGATGCACGCCGTGGCCAAGCTCATGGGCAAGCGTCATCACGTCGCGCGGCTTACCCATATAGTTGACGAGAACGTAAGGGTGCGCAGACGGCACGACCGGATGCGCGAACGCGCCCGGTGCCTTGCCGGGCCGTGCCGGCGCGTCGATCCATTCCTCGTCGAAGAAGCGGCCGGCGATGGCGGCCATTTCCGGCGAGAAGGCGCCATAGGCGGACAGGACGGTGTCCTTTGCTTCCGGCCATGAAATCAGGCCTTTCGGCGTTTCCGGCAGTGGCGCATTGCGGTCCCAGTAGTTCAGCTGGTCGACGCCGAGCCATTTCGCCTTCATCGCGTAATAGCGGTGCGACAGGCGGGGATAGGCTTGCGTCACCGCTTCCGAGAGCGCGTCGACGACTTCGCGTTCGACGCGGTTCGCCAGGTGACGGCTGTCGGCGATATCCTCAAACCCGCGCCAGCGGTCGGAGATTTCCTTGTCCTTGGCGAGCGTGTTGGTGATCAGCGTGAACACGCGCAGGTTTTCGCCAAACGTTTTCGACAGTGCTACGGCCGCCTTGGCGCGGGTTTCCGGCTCGGGCTCTACCAGCATGTTGAGCGTGATTTCGAGCGGTTGTTTTTCGCCGTCTACCTCGAAGCGAAGTTCCGACATGGTTTCGTCGAACAGGCGGTTGAAGGCGGCGGCCGACGTCATCGACTTCTCGAGAAAGAGCTGCTCCAGCTTGTCGTCCAGCTGGAAGGGCTTGTCCATTCTCAAGTCCACCAGCCAGGGGCGGAAATGGCCGGTTGCGGGATCGCGGTCCATCGCCGCATTGATGACCGCATCGTCGATCCGGTTCAGTTCGAGCGCGAAAAACAGGAGATGCGAGGAGAGATCCGTCAGCTTTGTCTGGATGTCGCCGTAGAACTTGCCGTTTGCCGGGTTGGACGTGTCTGAAAAATAGGTGAGGCCGGCGAACGAGCCGATCTTGCCGAGGAGGTCGTCGAGCGCGTCATATTCCGACAAGGCCTCGCCAAGTCCGCCGGCACCGGTCTTTGCGGCAGCGTCTGCAAGCTTGCCCTTCCACTTTTCCTCGAAAGCCAGCGACAGCGTGCGCGCTTTTTCCAGATCGGCCACAAATTCCGGGGCATCCTTGGCAGCGTAGAGATCGGACAATTTCCAGACTGGCAGGACACCGAGCGCGGGGTCGGCGGGCGAAGCAGCGGGGGACGCGCCGGAAAAAGCAGGAGAGGCGGTCATGGTGTGCCAGTTACGGAAATTTCTCACGGTTTTCTCCTGTCGACGGCGATCCTGTGCCAGAACCGACTGTTTTCCCCCTCGGCCGTTAAAATGCAAGCTTTTCTCAAAAGGGGATGTTCAAGCCTCTCTGACACAACTTGCAGCATAAGAGCCCATCAAGGGTGCACGATGAACGTTGCAGGAGCCGAGCATGATTGCCCATGTCCTAGTCGTAGATGACGATCCGATCCAGCGCCGCCTCTTGAAGAATGCCGTCGAACGGTTCGGACATGTCGCCCATCTCGCCGAGAACGGCCTCGTTGCTCTCGACTTTCTCCAGAACCTCAGCGGACCGGTCAATGTCATCGTGCTTGACCTGATGATGCCGGAAATGGACGGGCTGAGCTTTCTTTCAACCATCCGCAGCATGGGCATAGATACGCCCGTCATCGTGCAGACCGGCCAGGGCGGCATCGAAACGGTGGTGGAAGCCATGCGCGCCGGTGCCTTCGATTTCGTCGTCAAACCGGTGTCACCGGAGCGGATCGGTGCGTCGATCGGCAATGCCTTGAAGGTTGGCCAGAAGGAAACCAAGTCGCGCACCGGTCGCCGCCGCGCCGGCATCGTCGGCTTCAACGATATCGTTTCGGCAAGCCCGGACATGCTGCGCGTCATCGATCTGGCCCAGCGCGCCGCGCATTCCAACATTCCGGTGGTGCTCGAAGGCGAATCGGGCGTTGGCAAGGAAATGGTGGCCCGCGCCATCCAATCCGCCAGCGACCGCGCAGGAAAGCCGTTCATCACCGTCAATTGCGGTGCCATCCCGCACAATCTTGTCGAGAGCATCCTGTTCGGTCACGAGAAGGGCGCGTTTACCGGCGCCTCCGAGCGTCATACCGGCAAGTTCGTCGAGGCTGATGGCGGCACGCTGTTCCTGGACGAGATCGGTGATCTTCCACTTGAAGTTCAGGTGAAGCTTCTGCGCGCCGTGCAGCAGGGCGAAATCGAGACGGTTGGGGCCGGCAAGGTCCAGAAGGTCAACGTGCGGCTGATTTCGGCGACCAACAAGGACCTGATCGAGGAAGTCCGGGCAGGGCGGTTCCGCGAGGATCTCTATTACCGCCTCAACGTCTTCCCCATCACCATTCCGGCGCTGCGCCGCCGCAAGGAAGACATTCCGCATCTGGTCCGGGTTTTCGCCGAGCGGTTTTCGGTTGAGCAGAAGCTCGAACGCAATGTCGGGATCAGCGCCAGCGCGATGGCACTTCTGACCGCCTACGACTGGCCGGGCAATATCCGCCAGCTGGAAAACGCGATCTTCCGCGCCGTGGTTCTGACCCAGGGCGACAAGCTGACGGACGAAGATTTCCCGCAGATTGCCGCTCAGCTGCCGGAATTCCGCAGCGAAGAATTGGCCGCGACCGGCGCTGCTGTGCAGCCTTCATCGCTCGAGACGGATCCGCGTCCGCGTCTGCGGCACGAGGCCGTTGTCGATGGTGGCTTCCCGATCCCGGTACGGTCCGCCATGCATACCCAGCCGATGCGGCCCGATCCGCGCGCGCTGCTGGCGGCCGCCTATCCGGCTTCCGACAACGTCATCGTCAGCACGGACGACACCGGCGAGGTGCGTAAACTGGCCGACGTGGAAGAAGAGCTGATCCGTTTTGCACTGAAATTTTATCGCGGACAGATGAGCCAGGTGGCACGCAAACTCGGCATCGGGCGCTCGACTCTCTACAGAAAACTCAAGGATTATGGCATCGATCCCGACGATCCGCTGAAGGAAGCGGCCTGAATCGGCGCGAAATCGGGATTTTTATGACGATAATCTTCGCGCAAGCCTCTTCCCCTAACCTTGTCAATCTCTCATTAGCAATTCATTGACTATACGAGAGGTGCTTGTGCTTGTGTGACACATTTGCCATGCTGTCACCGCATTTAGCAGTCAGATGAGACGACGAGGGTAGTTGTCGACAGGACGGGGAACGCTTTGCCGTATTTCAAAGTTCAGAAAACGCCTTCGGGTGTGCGCTCTGACGATGACCGTGCGGCGCGCGTTGGCGCCGGATCTGGTCGTCTTGCAGGGATCAGATCGTCGATCTTCAAGCGGATCGCCAAGCGTTTCGTCGTGGCGTCGACCCTTGCTGCAATCGCATTTACGATTCTTCCAGCTTCGGTGCACGAGGCAGAGGCGGCTGGCGATACCCGCAGCCTGAAGCTCTATTTCGTCCACACCGGCGAGAAGGCCACCATCACCTACAAGCGCAATGGACGATTCGATCCGCGCGGTCTGGCACAGCTCAACCAGTTCCTCCGCGACTGGCGCCAGAACCAGCCGACGAAGATGGATCCGCGCCTGTTCGACCTGGTTTGGGAAGTCTACCAGCGCTCCGGCGCCACCGATTCCATCCACATCGTCTCCGCTTTCCGTTCGCCGACCACAAACGGCATGCTGCGCGGTCGCTCGCGCAAGACCGGCGTCGCGAAGAACAGCCAGCACATGCTCGGCAAGGCGATGGACTTTTACATTCCGGGCGTGAAGCTCTCGACCCTGCGGGCGCTCGCCATGCAGATGCAGGTGGGCGGCGTCGGCTTCTACCCGACTTCCGGTTCCCCTTTCGTGCATCTCGATGTTGGCGGCGTTCGTGCCTGGCCGCGCATGACCCGCAAGGAACTGGTTCAGATCTTCCCGAAGGGCAACACGCTGCATCTTCCGGCTGACGGCAATCCGTTGCCGGGCTACGAGGTCGCTCTCGCCGATTACAAGAAGCGCGTTGGTTCTGATTCGATTGCGATTGCCAGCACAGCCGGCGGCTCGATCCGCGGCGAAGCACCCAAGCGTCGCGGGTTCCTTGCCGCACTGTTTGGCGGCGGTGGTGCCGACGAGGTCGAAGACAACGAAGACATGAAGGCACCAATGGTCGCCAGCCGTGGAGCACCGCGCTCCGCGCCGGCTGCCGACGATGGCGAAGAGGCACCGGTCGCGACTGCACGGGTTGCGCCGACGCCGACTGCACCGACGCCGACTGCACCGACACTCGTTGCTGCTGCTGAGCCGGTCGAGCCGGCGATTGCAGCGCCTGTGCCGCTGTCACGGCCGGCCTTCCGTTCCGATTCCAGCACCGCGGGTCCGGGTGGGCTTGCCACGGCGCTCTATCAGCCGACCCGCAATGCGGCGCAGGACGCGCTTGCCATGCAGACGGCTGCTGCAGCCGATGTGCAGCGGGCTGAAAATTTCGCCGATCTGTCCGGTTACGCCATTCCGGTTCCGACCCTCCTTGGCCCTCGCGGGCTGAAGGGTGATGCGGAAACCAGCGTCTTGACTGCCTCGATAGAGCCGGCGCCATTCGAAAACCTTGGCTCCGTGCCAGTTCCGATCCACCGCCCGGGTGCTCCAGCAGCGCCGCTCGTTGCATCGCGCCCGCAGAGCGATCAGCAGAGCCTCACGCCGGAACTGGTGGCAGCGCTGTCGCGAAGCGTCGAAGCGCCGGTTGTTCCGGCACCGCAGGCGGCGCCAGCAAGAGCGCCAGCCCAGGCGGTCGCCGTGTCGGCACCGGTGCCGATGGCCGCGCCTGCGCAGCGCCAGATGGCGGCTCTTTCGCCCAAGGTGATTCAGCCGTCCACCAAGCAGATGCAGTTCGGCGACGGGTTTGACGCGCCGCGTCCTGCAACGGCGTCGCTGGGTACCATGCCGAGCTACGGCACCGCCAAGAGCGGCCGCGCTGGCAAGCCTGCGACTGCACAGGGGCAGGCCAAAGCTGGCAAGAACGGCTTGACCGGTGACATGGTGGCGAAATGGGCGGTGAACAACAATCGCGCCGAAGGTCAGAACCCGGTTTCGATGAAGGCGCCTCGCGTGGTCAGCCGGACGCTCGATCGTGATTATTCGGCCGGTTACACCAGCAGCGGCTTCAAGCCTGTGAGTGCTGCCGTCGCCATCGATCCCAACCGGTTCAGCGGCCAGGACTGAGTTTCAGGACTTTGGCCGCCACCTGTTTGCCGGCGACGATTGCCCCCTCGACATAGCCCGGGAAAGACGGCGACAGTTCCGACGATGCGAAATGTACCGGCGGCATCCCGGTTGTCAGGGTCGCTTCCGCGTCGTTGGCGTCGAGACTGGTGATCACGTCACTATAGGCGCCGTCGCTCCAGCGGTCGTCGACCCAGTCCCGCATGCGAATGTCCAGACTGTGTCTGGCCTCGTCGCCCAGCGCCTCCGCCAGTTTCTCAATTACGAACGTTTCAAGCTCACGGGCGGGCTTGTCGTGCCACGCCGCCGCCAAAGGTCCGCTAACGAAGACGATCAGTCCGGCGTAACCGTCGCGACTGGCGTCGCAGGCAAACAGGCCTTGCGGATCATTCCACATGGTCATGCCGCTAAGATCCCGGTCTCGCCAGAAGGGTCGCTCAAAGCGGATGTTGAGCTTGATGACCATGCCAGGGCTCCACGCATCCAGTGCTCTTGTCAGATGCGGCGGGAGTGCTGGGGCGTAGGACAGGCGGCGCGCCATGATGGGCGGCACGGCGAGCACGACCTGCGCTGCCGTCATTTTTCCCGTGCCGGTCATCACCGTGACGCCACCACCGGAAATGGCAAGCTCAGTGACAGGCATGCCAAGCCTTAGCCGATCGCCGAGTGTTTCCGCCAGATCGTCGGCCAGCGCATGCATCGTGCCGGCGAGAAACAACTCGAGTTCGGACGTGGTGTTGGTGATGCGTCTGTCGTTTGCCGCGAGATAGGTGAAGGCAATCTCCTGCGGCGCGCGGCACCAGAGGCCGGTCACCATGCGCAGAAACCCCTGCCGTATATCGTCCTCGACCGGCTGTCTCTGCGCCCAGTCGTAAGCCGTCAGCTTTCTCAGCGCCGGATCGGAAAGATCGCTTGCGATCATCGTCTCGCGCAGTGCATCGACGCCGTTCCAGATCGCTTCTGCCCGCCCGCGGGGGACTTCGGGAAGGTATGTGGTGTCGCCCTCGGCATAGGTCTTCACAAAGGTCCTGCCGAACTCTCTTGCCAATGAGACCACTTCCGGCATGTCGCTGCAAAAGAACTGGCCGCCTGCATCGACGGCCGTGCCATCCTCAAAAACCTGCGCCTCGACGCGGCCGCCGACGCGCTCCTGCGCTTCGAGCAGAACAACGTTCACGCCCGCTTTCATCAGCTGCGTTGCAGCAGTCAGACCCGTAAAGCCGGCGCCGACGACGATGACATCATAATCCATGACCGATTCCGAGCGTCTCTGAGGAAGATGCGATGCTTGCGCTCATGAAAAAACCCGCCGTTGCCGGCGGGTTCCTTGTCGTCTTCGAAATTGTTTAAGCTGCGTCCTGTTCGGCCGGGCTTTCGATCATGCCGAGGGCGGCCAAATAGGTATCGAGGATGAGGTCCTCTTCCATCCGCTCCTGATCGTCCTTCTTGCGAAGGGCGATGACCTTTTTCATGATCTTGGTATCGTAGCCCATGCCCTTTGCCTCGCCATAGACATCCTTGATGTCGTCGGCGATGGTCTTCTTCTCTTCTTCCAGTCGCTCGATACGCTCGATAAATGCGCGGAGCTGGTCGCGGGCGACGCCATGAGCATCAGACATCGGGGCCTCCTGATCTTGATCTGTGTTGATTGGCTGTCACCTGCCGAAAAGCGGCGGCAAGGTCAAGGCCCAAATACGCGGGCCTTGTCCGTGGGCGTCAGCCATGGGTCGGCTTGTTGCCCTCGAATGCGGCTTTTTGAGCGCCTGTCGATTCCGACTGGTGCAGATTTTTCCAGTCCTCGTAGGGCATGCCGTAGACGATCTCGCGGGAGGCATCCTTCGTCAGCGCAAGGCCTGCCTCGTCGGCGGCGTCCTTGTACCAGTTGGAGAGGCAGTTGCGGCAGAAACCGGCAAGGTTCATCAGGTCGATGTTCTGAACGTCGGTTCGCTCGCGCAGATGTGACACGAGGCGACGGAAGGCTGCAGCTTCGAGCTCGGTCTGCTGTTCCTTGGAAAGTTCGGTCATCGTGACCTCCTTTGTCTGAACGCTCACGCGGGGTAGGGGCCGGTGCGCGACGGAAAGACTTTGTACTCATGCAATGTGGGGTCGGTGTTGAGCGTCTTGAAGATCGGCGCCAGTCTTTGCGCCCAATCCTCGATGCCTTGCTCGTCGCCGATCAGGTCTTGGCGCACTTCGAGCAGGGTGTGTGGAATGCCGGGGATCATGCAGTGCCGGTACATCGTGTCGCCCTTGAGCGCGCCGTCATAGGGTTCGTTGTCGCCGACGATGATATCGCCGGGAACTCGAAGTTGCTCGATCAGCGGCACCACGACCCGATCGTCGGTATCCCACAGCACGCCCGCATGCCAGGGCCGCGGCGTTTCGCGCCAGAACGGCGTGAAGGAATGCAGCGACAGAACCAGCGGCGCCCGGCCGGATGCGCTGGCTCTCGCGATCGTCTGTTCGATGGCGCGGTGATAGGGCCGGTGGTAGGTGGCAAGCCTGAAATCCCATTCTTCCTGGGTGATCGGGTGATTGCCGGAAACGATGGCTCCGTCAGAGATCTTCATGATCAGCGTCGGGTCGTCTTCGCCGCGGTTCGGATCGATCAGCAGGCGGGAAAAGCAGCCAAGCACGGCGGGCGCGTTCAATATGGCTGCCAACCTGCGGGTCAGTCCCTCGATGCCGATATCGAAGGCGATGTGGCGCCGGAATGCGTCTTCTGGCAGGCCAAGATCGCCGTATCGGGCGGGCAGCCGGTTCATCGCATGATCGGCGAGAAGAACCATTCCACCGTCATAATCGCCGTCTATGATCTCGAAGGGTTTGAAGTCGTCACTGTCCATCGGGGCTTGTACCATTGTTTCGCGCAGCCTGTCCCGGTGATATCTCGGCCGTTTCCTGCCATGGTCGCCGCGGACAAGGCAAGCGGCCCCCGGCGGGCGTTCAGAATATAATCGATTAGATTGCGTTGACTTTCAAACCCTGCCGCGCGAGAAAGTGCATCACGAATAACCATGGAGTCCTGACGGAAACCGTGTCGAAAAAATCCCTTAGAACATATCTTTCCGCCCTGTTTTCTGTGCCTGCCGTGGCATCCGCGCTCTGCGTCAGTGCGCCGCTGTTGATGGCGTCTCCGGCACTTGCGGATTTCCGCGTCTGCAACGGAACCCAGAACCTCGTCGGCGTGGCGATCGGCTACCGTGCCAAGGATGGCTGGAACACCGAAGGCTGGTGGCAGGTACCCGCATCAACCTGCGCGACGCTGATCGAAGGCGAGCTTCAGTCCCGCTATTATTATCTCTATGCCGAGGACGCGGCCCGCGGCGGCCGCTGGACCGGCGGCGTCAACATGTGCGTCGCCGAGAACGAGTTCAAGGTCGTCGGCGTCGACGACTGCTTCACCCGTGGCTTCCAGCGCATGGGTTTCAAGGAATATGACACGGGCCGTCAGGGCAGCTGGATGGTCCAGCTTTCAGACACGTCCGGATCCCAGGAAGGCCAGAATTGATGAGGCGATACCGCAAAGTTAAGATCCTTGCCACACTCGGCCCGGCATCCTCCGACGAGGAGATGATTGCCAAGCTGCACGAGGCAGGCGCGGATCTTTTCCGCATCAACATGAGCCATTCGAGCCATGAGATGATGCGGACGCTGATCGAGCGTATTCGCTCCGTCGAAAAGAAGTCCGGTCGCCCGATCGGCATCCTCGCCGACCTCCAGGGTCCGAAACTGCGCGTCGGCAAGTTTGCCGATACCAAGGTGACGCTGGTCCCAGGCCAGACGTTTACACTCGACAATAACGAGGCTCCCGGCGACGAGAACCGAGTCTTCCTGCCGCATCCCGAAATTCTCGAATCGGTGAAGGTCGGCGATCGCCTGCTGATCGATGACGGCAAGCTGGCGCTGCGGGCCGAAAAGGTTGACGGAACGTCGATCACCTGCACCGTCGTGGCCGGCACCGGCATTTCCGACCGCAAGGGTGTGAGCCTTCCCGATACGCTGCTCGCCGTTGGCGTGCTCACCGACAAGGACCGAGCCGATCTCGATGCCGTGCTTGAGACCGACGATGTCGACTGGGTCGCTTTGTCCTTCGTTCAGCGCCCGGAAGATCTAGCCGAAGTTCGCAAGATTGCCCGCGGCCGCGTCGGCATCATGTCGAAGATCGAAAAGCCGCAGGCACTCGAGCGGATCGACGAGATCATCGATCTCTCCGACGCCGTCATGGTGGCCCGTGGCGATCTTGGCGTCGAAATGCCGATCGAGGCGGTCCCCGGCATCCAGAAGCAGCTGACACGCGCATGTCGCCGCGCCGGCAAGCCGGTCGTGGTCGCGACCCAGATGCTGGAATCGATGATCAGCGCGCCGGTTCCGACCCGCGCCGAAGTTTCCGACGTCTCGATTGCCGTGTTCGAAGGTGCCGATGCGATCATGCTGTCGGCCGAATCGGCGTCCGGTCAGTATCCGGTCGAAGCCGTTTCGATGATGGCGTCGATTGCCCGCAAGGTGGAAGACGATCCGCTTTATCCGAGCATCATCTATGCGCAGCGCGCGACGCCGGAAGCAACCGGTGCCGACGCAATCTCGCTTGCTGCCCGCCAGATTGCAGAGACGCTGCGGCTTGCCGTGATCGTTACCTACACATCGTCGGGCACAACAGGCCTTCGCGCTTCGCGCGAGCGTCCGAACGTTCCGATCCTGGCACTGTCGCCGAGCGTCAAGACCGCGCGTCGACTGTCGATCGGCTGGGGCATGCACTGCGTCGTCACCCACGACGCGACTGACCTCGACGACATGGTCAACAACGCCTGCCGCATCGTCGCCTCCGAAGGCTTCGGCAAGCCAGGCGACCGGATCATTATCTCGGCCGGCGTGCCACTGGGCACACCGGGCGCCACCAACATGCTGCGCATCGCCTATATCGGCGCAGATGGACAGAGTGGGGTGTAAACCCGCTTTCAACAGTGCGAAATATGAAAGGCCGTCGGAGTGATCCGGCGGCCTTTGTCGTTTCAGGTCTTCTCGATCGAGAAATCCATGTCCGGCATGGGCTCGTCGACCACCTGCGCCAGTCGCGCCTCGACCCTGCGGGCAACGGACTGCAGGTCGCGGTGGTGGCCTGCGAGCTTTTCGATCCCGGCTATGGCGAGATCGGTCGCGAGGTAATCCGGCTTGTGGCCGAGGCCGCGGATGACGACCAGTTCGGCACCGGCGACGGCGGCCGTCAGCGCCTTCGCATGGATATCCATCGAGACGATCTTGTCGCTGTCGCCGTTGATTATCAGCGTCGGTGCGGTGATCTCGCTGTAGCGCGGTGCGACCCTGGTGACGTAGTCGTTGAGATTGGCGACGTCGATCGCGTTGTTGCGGAAGTTCTCGGGCCGCAACACCAGTGCGGTGGCGCCGCCGTCCAGATAGCGGTCCGGACGGGGGTTGGGATGGAAGACGGCATGGGTTGCCTTCTCCATCAGCACCAGCCCGGCAGGCAGCGCCAGGAAGCGAGTAAACAGGCGTCCGAGATAAGGGCGGGCTGCGAGATTGTAGTACCAGTCGACGCCGCCCGGCCAGGGATGGGTGGCGGGCGCGAGAAGAAGCAGGCCTGCCGTCTTTTCCGGATGGTAGAGCGCGAAGGATGTGGCGATCGCACCCCCGAAGGAATGGCCGACGATGATCGCCTTCTCGATGCCGTAGCGATCCATGAGGCGAGCGATCGTTTCGGCCTGGCCATCCGGAAAGCCGTTCTCTTCGCCGCCACGCTCGGAATAGCCGTGACCGGGACGGTCGACGAACAGCATTTCGGCGCGCCCTTCTAGCGGTCTGCGGAACGCTGCTTCCTGGTCCTTCAGATTGCCGCTGGCGCCGTGGATGAAGACGATCGGGGGAAGGTCGCCCTCGGCTGGTGCTGCGACATGAAGGGCGTTGATACGGATATCGCCGAGATCGGTGAGTTCACCGTCGTTCGGAAGGTTGGCCTCGATCGCTTTCGCCTTCCAGGCCGTGAAGCCGAAGCCGAATGCGATGAGAGACAAGATAAGAGGTACAATCCCCATGGCGGCCCATCAGGTTCGGTTGCCGGCGATCTTTTCGGATAGCTTGGTCACAGCCTCCTGCGCCTCGCGATCGGCGGGGTAGATGTCGAGATAACGCTCCCACGCATTCAGCGCCTGGCTGTCCCGTCCGGCTTCGGTGAGGATACCGGCAAGACCGGCCAGAGCGCCGAAATGGCGAGGCTCGCGTTTCAGCACTTCGGCAATATCGGCCATCGCCTTGCGCTGGTCGCCCATCGCGTAATGCATTGTGGCGCGGCGGTTCCAGCCTTCGACATAGGCGGGATCGATGAGAGTGACGCGGTCGAGGAAGTCGAGGGCGGCGGCGTTGCGCTTTTCCTTGGCGGCCGTGGCCGCCCAGCCCATCAGAAGATTGACTGTGGGACTGCCCGACTCACCCATGTTCATGGCGATCTGCGTGGCGATTCCGCGCGCCTTTTCCGGATTGCGCTCACGTTTCAGCGCCGCAAATAGCGGGTCGACCCTGGCGTTGAGAGGCTGGCCGGCATTTGGTGCTGCCTGCTGCGGACTTTCCAGCGGCGGAGCGGGAGGCATCGGTTGGGTTGGCGGCATGGGCTGGGGCAGGGTCTGCGCAAAGGCAGGCACCGCAACACACACAGCAAGGATCACGAAGCTTGAACGAAAATAGCGCATGCGGATAAAGTAATCCGCATGCGCCGAAGGTCAAACCCGAAATTTCACGCTACCGACAATTTGATCGTCTCAGGCGTGCCCGGACAACCCGTCGATATCAGCGCAAATCAGCCCTGGCGGGCCTTGAAGCGCGGGTTCTGCTTGTTGATGATGTAAACGCGGCCCTTGCGGCGAACCAGACGGTTATCGCGATGACGAGCCTTCAGCGCCTTGAGCGAGTTCTTGATCTTCATTGTACTGGTCCAGAAGTCTGTGGGCTCAAAGAGCCGCTTGTCTCTATCAATCGAAAGCGTGCCGCCTATCTGTCGACGAGGGGCGCGCTCAGGTTGGCGTGCAGATAACCCGTGGCTGGATGCGTGTCAACCTTGTGACGCACTTTATGACCGGGTTTTCCGCCCCTTCAGCTCCGTGACATGGCCCATTTTTCGGCCCGGACGGGATTCCGTCTTGCCGTAGAGGTGGACCAGCACGTCGGTCCTGGCGAGCCAGCCGGGCACGTCGAGGATGTCGTCACCGATCAGGTTGGTCATCACGCAATCGGAATGACGGCGCGGATCGCCGAGGCTTGCGCCGGCCACCGCGCGGATATGCTGCTCGAACTGCGAGACCACGCAGGCAGCCTCTGTCCAATGGCCGGAATTGTGCACGCGCGGTGCGATCTCGTTGGCAATCAGGGTGCCATCGGCCATCACAAAGAATTCCATGCCGATCACGCCGACATAGTCGAGGGCAGCGAGGAGCTTTTCGGCGGCACTGCGCGCGGTCTGCGCGGTCGTGTCTGGAATGGTCGCGGGCAGGGTGGAGGTATGAAGGATCCCGTTGCGGTGGATGTTCTCGGCCGGATCGTAGCAGGAGACCGTGCCATCCTTGGCGCGCGCGGCGATAATCGAGATTTCGCGCTCGAAGGGCACGAAGCTTTCGAGAACCATCGGCACCGAGCCGAGGTCCGCATAAGCGCCGTCGGCCTTGTCGTCGCTGGAGCGGAACACGCGCTGGCCCTTGCCGTCGTAGCCCATGCGGCGGGTCTTCAAGACACCCTTGCCGCCGAAGTCTGCAAGCGCTGCTTCGAGATCGGACTGGCTGTCGACGGAATGAAACCTTGCGGTCTCGATGCCGCAGCCGTTGAGGAACTGCTTTTCAACAATCCTGTCCTGCGCCACTTCCAGGGCCTTGGCCGGCGGGTAGACTGGAACCGACTGCTGCAGGAACTCGGCTGCCTCGACCGGTACGTTTTCGAATTCGTAGGTCACGACGTCGCAGCGGCTGGCGAGATCGGCCAGCGCCGTCCTGTCGTCGTAGGCCGCCGTGATCTGTTCGTTCGCGACCTGGGCGGCCGGGCAGTCGGCCTGCGGCTCAAGGATGATGATGCGGTAGTTCAGGCGTGCGGCAGCGATCGCCAGCATGCGGCCGAGCTGGCCGCCGCCGATTATGCCGATGGTGCGGATCGTCATGATGTTTCTCAGGGTGCTTCGTCGATGGGATATTCGGCGACCGATGCGGTGTGGTGCGCGCGATAGGCGTCGAGCCGGTCGGCAAGGTCATCGTCGGAAAGGGCAAGCACCGCTGCAGCAAGAAGGGCGGCATTGATCGCGCCGGCTCGGCCGATGGCCAGCGTGCCGACGGGAATTCCGGCCGGCATCTGGACGATCGAGTAGAGGCTGTCGGTGCCGCTCATCGTTTTCGACTGGACGGGCACGCCGAACACCGGAAGCGGCGTCAGGGCCGCTGTCATGCCCGGCAGGTGGGCAGCGCCGCCGGCACCGGCGATGATGACCTTGAAGCCCTCGTCGCGGGCGCTCTTGGCGAATTCGTACATCCGGTCCGGCGTGCGGTGTGCCGAGACGATCCGTGCTTCGTAACCGATGTCGAGCGTATCAAGCGTGTCGGCGGCGTTCTTCATGGTCTCCCAGTCGGACTGGCTGCCCATGATGATGGCGACTGCGGGTCTTTCTGACATTCCAGGCCCTTTAAGGTGAACTCAAGCGATGATGTCGGGAATGATCTGGTCTTCGATCTGGGTCATCCGGTCCTTGATGGCCAGCTTCTTCTTCTTCATGCGCTGGATGCGAAGAGCCTCACAGCCGACCTTGATCATGGCATTGATCGCGGCGTCGTAATCTTCGTGTTCCTGGCGAAGTTTCGCGAGTACCAGCCGGTTATCCGCCTGTTCCTGATCACGCATGCTCAGTCCCCATTCTTTACGCCGGCTTTTTGCAAACCCCGGCTTCATCCGCAAGCTCCTACCATCAAACCGCGTTAACTGGAAGTTAGCCGACGCCACGAATTTGCCGCTGAGAGACCATGATTTCTCCTTCGACAAAGCGGACCAACCGTGTCACACTTCTGTTGCAAACCTGAAGCCTTGGCTCAGAGGAGTGCCAAGGCAGGTACCTAAGGAAGGAACATGCCACATGACCGTCCAGGCGCATATCGCATCGCTTGAAAAGAAGCACGGCGACCTCGAAGAGGAACTCCAGTCCGTTCTCGCATCTCCATCCGCCGACGATCGTGAGATCGCAGAGCTCAAGCGCCGCAAGCTGCGCATCAAAGACGAGGTGGAGCGGTTAAAGACCGACACCCGTCATTAGGCGATCAAAAGCGCCACGCGCCTCACGTACATTCGTGAGAGGGTGCCCACAGCGGCACGATAAATTCCAAGACTAAAAGCAACAGTTCTGGTCGTAACGTCACAGTCGCGGCCAGAATTCACGTCCAGAACTGGTCGAGCCACAGGTTGAGCCGGGTGAAGCCGCTGCCGTTCACGGCATAGATGCGCCGCGTTCCCTCTGGTGTGACAGTCACGAGATCGCTGTCCAGCAGTGCTTTCAGATGCTGCGAGACGGCCGGCCTGCTGATCGGCAGTCCTTGTGCAAGTTCATTCACGGTTTTCGGCGCGCGTCTCAGCTCTTCGAGGAGATGGCGCCGGTTCGGGTCGGCAATGGCTGAAAACGGATCGAGTGTCATAGTTTGAAGCTAAGCATAACTTGACGAAGCAGCAACCGTTTTCGTGTCTCGCGACCGGCGGAAGGCCTTATTGTAATTGGGTTTTTTATGATGTTCGGATGGACCGGTCAGATCGGCAGGCCGTCCCACAGAAGCTTTACGCCGGCAACGAGCGCGAGCGCGTAGGTCATCGGATAGAACACTTCCGACTTCAGATGCTTGACGATCGCGGCACCGAGCATGGTCGAGACCAGGGCTGCCGGCAGCAATGTCGCCGAGATCGTCAGGTTTTCGGCCCCCAATGCGCCGAGAAGGAAATAGGGGATGATCTTGACGGCGTTGACGATGGCGAAGAAGCGGATGCTGGCCCCGGTGTATTTCTTAGGATCCAGCTTCATCGGCAGAACGTAGATCTGGAAGGGCGGGCCGCCGGCATGCGCCACGAAACTGGCATAGCCCGACAGCGCGCCCCAGAACGTGGCGGCCGCCGGACGATGCGGCAGTGCGGCGGCCGGACGGTTCTTAGCCGGGCCGTAGACCTGCCAGAAGTAGCGGAGGGCGAAGAAGATGGTTGCTGCCGCAATGACGATCCGCAATGCGTCGTCGGAGACATAGGCCGATGTTGCCCAGCCGAGCGCGATGCCGATGACGCCGCCCGGCAGGATCATCAGCAGGGTTTTTCTGTCGTTGAAATGGCGCCAGGACCAGAGTGCCACGATATCCATCAGGATCAGGATCGGCAGGAAGATCGCCGCCGCTTTGACCGGGTCGACGGCAAGCGACATCAGCGGCATGCCCATCAGGCCGATCGCGCCGCCAATGCCGCCCTTGGAAAGCCCGACCAGCATCACGGCGGGCACCGCTGCTGCAAAGAAGGCGAGGCTGAGCGTATCGGAGGAAAATATGTCTGGCATGGGCACTTCAGGCTTGCACCGTTGAGGCGGGCAGATGGGATGAGCGGTTGATTGCGCAATCCTTCCGGTCTATCGAATCATTCAAGAGAAAACGAGTGCGGATCGCCGGGTTGCGGTTCGCTGCATGGGAAGAAACATGAAGAAACAGGAAGAGCGTTGCCGTCTGGTGCTGATCGTGCCGCAGGATGCGGATGCGAAAGCGCAGGCGGACCGACTGGAGAAGGCGCTTGCGGGCGGCGATGTCGCCTCGGTGATCCTGCCGCAATACGATGAAGACGATACCGCGTTCCAGGACCGCGCCGAACTCATGGTGCCGATGATCCAGGCTGCGGGTGCCGCAGCGCTGATCGCCGGAGACAGCCGCGTCGCAGGTCGCGTCAAGGCAGATGGCCTGCATATGGCCGGTTCGATGGAAGAGCTGGAAGAAACGATCGAGAAATTCAGCCCGAAGATGATCGTCGGCGCCGGTGGTGCATCCGAGCGTCACACGGCGCTCGAAGTGGGCGAGCGCCGCCCCGACTATATTTTCTTCGGCAAGCTCGATGGCGACATCAAGCCGGAGGCGCATCCGAAGAACGTCGCGCTTGCGGAATGGTGGGCTTCGATGGTGGAAATTCCCTGCATCGCCATGGGCGGCACGGACATTTCCTCGGCGCTCGAGGTTGCCGAAAACGGAGCGGAATTTGTGGCTTTGAGACTGGCTGTCTTCGATCATCCCGAAGGACCGCAGGAAGCAGTTCGACTGGTCAACGCCGATCTGGACGAAAAAGCGCCACGGTTTGAGGCTTGATGGTCTCCATGCCATCGATTCGTCGCGCCTCATCCACCGTCCTGATGCTTGCCGCCAGCCTTTCGGCGTCGGCCGTCTTGCCGCATCCGGCAATTGCGCAGGTGCAGCAACCCGGTGCGGTGGAGCAGGAGGGGCCGACGGCGGCGCAGTCGCGTCAAGTGGTGACGAGACCGGTCGCGCCGGATGCAATGGGCGTCGAACGCGGTGCACAGCCCGATGGCATCGTGCCGTCCGCCGGTGTCGAACTCTATCAGCGCATGGGCGTGACCTTGCCGCCACTGCCGCCGGAGAAGCCCTATACGGGCCCGATCGACGAGGCCTATGGTGCGTTCCAGCGCGGCTTGTACGTCAAGGCGCTCGATGTCGCACTGAAGCGTGCGTCGGCCGGCGACGCGGCGTCGCAGACGCTTGTCGCCGAAATGATGAGCAAGGGGCTCGGCATCAACCGCGACGCAAAGACCGCGGCCTTCTGGTACGGGCAGGCTGCCGAGCGCGGCGATCCTGCCGCCATGTTCCAGTATTCGCTTCTTTTGATGAGCGGCCGTTACGTACCCGCCGACAAAAAGAAGGCCGACGACTATATGCGCAAGGCGGCGGAAGCCGGCAATTCATCGGCGCAGTTCAACTGGGGCCAGATCCTGGTGTCGGACAATCCCGGCGACAAAGGTTTCAAGCTGGCGCTGCCATTCTACGAGCGGGCGGCAAAGCAGGGCGTGGCCGATGCGCAATATGCGGTGGCCCAGCTCTACGTGAACATGAAGGGCGTGCCCGAGGAGAAGAAGGCCGAGGCTCGCCGTTGGCTGGAGCGCGCGGCGAAGGCCGGGTTCGACACGGCGCAGCTCGACATGGGCATCTGGTTCGTCAACGGAGTCGGCGGCGAGCGCAACTACGACAAGGGCTTCGAATGGCTGCGGATTGCGGCCCATCGCGGCAATGTGGTTGCCCAGAACAAGCTGTCGCATCTCTATATCGAGGCGCTGGGCACGCGACCAAACCCGGTCGAGGCCGCCAAGTGGTATGTGCTTTCAAGGCGTGCCGGGTTGCAGGATGCGGCGCTTGAGGATTTCTACCTCGGCATCAACGACGAGCAGCAGCGCCAGGCGATCGACGCGGCGAACCGCTTCCGCCGCCAGTAGTCAACCGCCAGTAGTTCGAGTGGTCAGGCGGTGGCCTTCATCGCCGCCAGCGTGAACAGGGCGTGGCGGATGATAAAGCCGTGGGCAAGCGCCAGGATCAGCAGTGTTACCAGCCAGACGATCAGGTAGATGCCCGGCGAGGCCTTGATACGGCCGCCCATGCGGGGGCCAAGTGCGAACATGGCTGTCACGAAGAGCGCGCAGGCCGGCAGAAGCAGCAGCGCGATCATGGCCGGTGCCGTGCTCGTCGGTGTGCCGGTCAGGGTGAAGTGGATCGGCAACTGGGTATCGGCCGGCAGCGCCGAGATCAGACCCAGCGACAGCATGGTCATCACGCCCACAAGTCCGAGGCTGATGCCGAATGGCAATGCGATCTTCACGGCGATACTCCTAAAATCTCGATAGCCGGCGTTCTGGCAGATCGCAGGCAGGCGGGCAATGTCGCATTTTGTCCGTTCACGCGGGGTTTGTCGGCTTCGACTTGAATTTCCCTTGGTTTTGTGGTCTTGAACCGGCCAATCAAGACAATTCGCCACAGACACGTCCCGGCTGATGCATGTTCGGGACCATACGATCAGGATTTCCCGCATGGCCCGCTCAGCCCTTCTCAACGTCATGGTTCAGGCCGCCCTCAAGGCAGGCAAGTCGCTCTCCAGGGATTTCGGCGAAGTTCAGAACCTGCAGGTTTCGGTCAAGGGACCGGGCGATTTCGTGACCCAGGCGGATCTCAAGGCGGAAAAGATCGTCCATGACGAGCTGATGAAGGCGCGCCCGACCTACGGCTTCCTCGGTGAGGAAAGCCAGGAGGAGAAGGGCACGGACGGCGCTCACCGCTGGATCGTCGATCCGCTCGACGGCACGACCAACTTCCTGCACGGCATTCCGCAGTTCGCGGTGTCGATCGCGCTGGAGCGCAATGGCGAAATCGTCGCCGGCGTGATCTTCAACCCGGGCACCGACGAACTCTATACGGCAGAAAAGGGCGGCGGCGCGTTCTTGAACGACCGTCGCATTCGCGTTGCCGCACGCCGGGTCCTGTCCGATTGCGTGGTTGGTTGCGGCGTGCCGCATCTCGGCCGCGGCGATCACGGCAAGTTCCTGGTCGAACTGCGCCACGTGATGGGCGAAGTGGCGGGCGTTCGTCGCCTTGGCGCTGCGTCGCTTGATCTCGCCTATGTCGCTGCCGGTCGCTTCGACGGTCACTGGGAAATCGGTCTTTCGCCGTGGGACATCGCTGCCGGCCTCGTTCTCATCCGCGAAGCGGGCGGCTTTGTCAGCGACATCAAGGGTTCGACCGATATGTTCGGCACCAAGAGCATTGTTGCCGGCAACGAGCTGATCCAGAAGGCGCTGCTGGAAGTTTCCAATCGTCCGGTTCCGTCGCGCTGATTGCTGATGCGGTGACGGCCGGAGTGCTGCTTGTCATTTGAAATGGCGAGGAAAAAACTTCGGCTTGTCCCGGTCTTTGCACCGTGGCGACACTTCAATTCGTCGCAATTTTGCTCTAGCCTCCGCGCGACGCGACCCAGAGGCGAGGCTTATTATGGCGAATGCGACAGTGGACGATCTGGACGAAACTGAAGCTAACCGCCGCCGTTTTACCGAAAAGCTTTCCAACCCGGCTTCCTTCCTCTGGACGATGCTGATCTTCCTGATCATCGTCGGTTTTGTCTGCTCGATCCTGTACCGCCAGGCCGCACAAGCGTTCCAGACCAATCCGGGTCTGAACGGTCTAATCCTCGGCGTCCTGTTGATCGGTATCGTTCTGGTTTTCCTGCAGGTCATCGGCCTTATTCCGGAAGTGCGCTGGTTTAACTCGTTCCGCGCTGCCGGCACCGTCGACAAGGTGGGCCGCGAGCCGAAACTTCTGGCGCCGATGCGCTCGCTGATCGGTGGTCGCCGCAAGACGGCGCTTTCGACCGCAACCTTGCGCTCCATTCTCGATTCGATCGGCACCCGCCTCGACGAATCTCGGGATACGTCCCGTTACCTGATCGGGCTCCTGGTGTTTCTCGGCCTGCTTGGCACGTTCTGGGGCCTGATCGGCACGATCGGCTCGATCAGCGACGTCATCGGTGCGCTCGATCCGGGCGCCGGCGGCTCCAATGACATTCTGTCGGCGATCAAGACCGGTCTTGCGCAGCCGCTTGCCGGTATGGGCACGGCGTTCTCCTCGTCGCTGCTCGGCCTCTCGGGCTCGCTGATCCTCGGCTTCCTCGATCTCCAGGCAGGACGTGCGCAGAACCGCTTCTATACGGAACTCGAAAACTGGCTGTCATCGGTGACCGATACGGGATCGGACGCGCCGGTTGCGGCGGCAGGGCTTTCAGCTGGTTCCTCCGGCGAATTCAAGACGCTTGCCGACGAGCTGCGCAAGATTGCGGCGGCTCAGGGCAGAACCGGCAGCGGTGATGTCCAGCAGAACGAGAAGTCGCTTGCTGCCATGGCAAACCTTGCCGAAGGCATTCAGGGGCTGGTCAAGAACATGCGCAACGAGCAGCAGATGCTGCGCGACTGGATTGAGGCGCAGCAGGAGGAGTCCAAGGCCCTGCGGCGTACACTGGACCGGCTCTCCGACAAGATCGGTCAGTCCGACAAGATCGGGAGCAAGTAGACCATGGCGCTGGGCAAGAACCGTCGCCGCCAGCACGGCGTGGACTACTGGCCGGGCTTCGTCGACGCGCTGACCACGCTTTTGATGGCGATCATGTTCCTGCTGACGGTGTTCGTGCTGGCGCAGTTTCTGCTCACCCGCGAGATTTCCGGTCGCGACGAGGTTCTGAACCGGCTGAACAGCCAGATCGCGGAACTGACAGAGCTTCTGGCGCTGGAAAAGGGCAACAATCAGGATATCGAAGACCAGCTCGCCAACCTGCAATCGTCGCTGGCGGTTGCTGAAAGCGACCGGTCGCGGCTGCAGCAGCTTCTCAACCAGGGCAGTGGTGCAAGCGACGCGGCCAATTCCCGCGTGACCACTCTGACGGGTGAACTCTCCAACGAGCGGCAGGTCAGCGCCCGGGCGATGAGCCAGATCGAGCTTCTCAACCAGCAGATCGCGGCGCTGCGGGCCCAGATCGCCGCCGTCGAACAGGCACTGCAGGCGTCGGAAACGAAGGACGCCAACTCGCAGGCGCAGATTTCGGATCTTGGTCGTCGCCTCAACGTGGCGCTTGCGGCCCGCGTACAGGAGCTCAATCGCTACCGCTCCGACTTCTTCGGGCGTCTGCGTGAGATTCTCTCCGATCGCGAAAATATCCGCATCGTCGGCGATCGGTTCGTGTTCCAGTCGGAAGTTCTCTTCCCGATCGGCGGCAACGAACTCGATGCGGCCGGTCTCGTGGAGATGGACAAGCTTGCCGCCGCACTTCTCGATCTCGCCAAGGAAATTCCGGCTGAGATCAACTGGGTGCTGCGGGTCGACGGACATACGGACAACGCGCCGCTTTCCGGCACCGGACGCTACCGCGACAACTGGGAGCTTTCGTCTGCGCGCGCGACGTCCGTGGTCAAGTATCTGATCTCGAAGGGCGTGCCGGCCAACCGCCTGGTGGCCGCGGGCTTTGGCGAGTTCCAGCCGATCGCGGCTGGCGATACGCCGGATGCCAGAAACCAGAACCGCCGCATCGAACTGAAGCTTACCGAACGCTGACATGACCTACAGCAAGCCCGATATCGACGCGATCGCCAAGGCGGTGGCAGATACGCCTCGCCGCGACAATACCGCCTACCACGAGGCGATGGCGCAGGCGCGTCGGGCCTTCGAGGAGGCGCAGGCTGCGTTCGGCGAGCAATCGGTGCAGCTGAAGATGAAGACCAAGATCAAGCGCAACGGCGATCATGTCGTCAAATGGACGTTCAAACGCGCAAAGTGATCAGGTGCCGGCGTTTTTGTGCTTAGGCGGAGTGGCCGGATAGCGGAATCCCAGCCGGTCGAGGCCGCGGCGCACTTCCGGAGCGGCCATGAACAGTTTCCACAGCAGACCCGAGCGGTGGTTCTCGATCATCGCGACGATCGGACCCTGGTCGATAGCGATGTAGGTCGATGCGACCCAGCCGGTCTTTGGCGCAAACGCGTCGGCGAAGCCGAAGCGATTGACCAGCCGTCCGTTCTCATAGGCAAGGAGGGCGCGCAAGGCTTCTTCCGCATGGCCGGGCACGAAGGGAAAGCTCGACAGTGCTGCAGACGGTGCAATCGCGCCGAAATCGACCAGCGGCGAATTGGCGGCGTAGCCGGCCTGGGCTTCCGATGCCGTCAGACCCCAGACGCCGGCTGCGGCATATTCCGGCACGGTCAGGCAATAGGCGCGGTTGATCCGTGAATGCGCGACCGCCTGGCGCCAGTAATCGGCGTAGCGATCGGACAGGCCGCGTGGATTGAGCGCACAGAAGGAATATTGCGACAGGAACAGCGGCCCGCCCATGGGTTCGCCCAGCGGCAGCTGTATGCCGAAATATTCCTCGCCGTTCTTCATGGCGCCGTTGCGTGCCCAGCCGCAGTGATAGTTCTGCGGATCGATCGGAAACGTGTCCGAGCCGGCGGCAAAGACATAGGTTGAAAGCGCCTCGTTCCAGCCGGTGATCGGCAGGTTCATCGCCCATTCGTTGATTGGGCTCCAGTGCCAGTAGATCGGGCCGTCGGTCTTGCCGCGGGTGTACCAGGTCCACTCGACCTCGTCGAACAGCCGGGTGATCGCGGTGCGCAGCGATTTTTCGGAAATGGTCTCTGCCGCGAAATATTCCCGGGCGCAGATCAGGCCCTGAAGGAGAAGCGTCGTTTCGACGATGTCGCCCCCATCATCCAGCGCAGAAAACGGAATCATTGCGCTGGTAGCGGGATTGATGAAGTGAGAGAACGCGCCGTGGTAGCGCGGTGCCAGTTCGAGGCTCTCGACAATCGTGGTAATGCGAACCAGCGCCTCGTCGCTGGTGATCCAGCCGCGCTCGCAGGCGACCAGAATTGCCATCAGACCAAAGCCCGTGCCGCTGATCGAGATCGCATCGATGCCGGGTGTGCCGTCGAGAAGGCATTTGTCGTAGGGGAGACCGCTCTGCGCATGAGCACCATCCCAGAAATACCGGAAGGTGCGCTGCTGAACGTCATCGAGCAGACTATCCAGATCTGCGGATATGATGAGGGTCGCGTCCATCAGATCGCGCTGACGGAAGTTTGCTCGAGATCATGGAATTGCAGCCGCGCGAGCTTGGCATAGAGACCGCCAGCCGCCACCAGGCTCTGGTGCGTGCCTTCCTCGACGACGCGACCGTTTTCCAGGACCAGGATCCGGTCAGCTTTCAACACCGTCGCAAGGCGATGGGCGATGACGAGCGTGGTGCGGTTGCGCATGAGACCGTCGAGCGCCTTCTGCACCAGTGTTTCGCTTTCCGCATCGAGCGCCGAGGTGGCTTCGTCGAGCAGCAGGACCGGAGCATCCTTCAGGATGGCGCGGGCGATGGCGATCCGCTGGCGCTGGCCGCCGGACAGGGTGATGCCGCGTTCGCCGGCGAGCGTGTCATAGCCGTTGTCGAGCTTCGCGATGAATTCGTCTGCCTGGGCAGCGATCGCTGCTGCACGCACGGCCTCGCGGGTCGCGTTCGGGACGCCGAAGGCGATGTTGTCGTGGATGGAGGCTGCAAAGATCGTCACGTCCTGCGGTACGATCGCAAGCCGTGAGCGGATGTCTTCAAGGGTCGCATGGCGGAGGTCGACGCCGTCGAGGCGGATCGATCCGGCTGTGGGATCGTAGAAGCGCAGCAGCAGCGAAAAGATCGTGCTCTTGCCGGCACCGGAAGGACCGACGATGGCGACAGTTTCTCCCGGTGCCACATGCAGGGAAAGCGCATTGAGCGTGATGGCGCTGACGCGTGCCGGATAGGCGAACGAGACGCTGTCGAACGCGACATCGCCGCGCGGGGGTGAGGGGAGCGCTTTCGGGTGTTCCGGGTCACGCACGGCGGACACTTCATCCAGCAGTTCGGACAGCCGTTCGGCGGCGCCGCCTGCAGACGACAGTTCGCCCCAGACTTCCGACAGTGTGCCGAGCGAGCTTGCCGCAATCACCGAATAGAGCACGAACTGGCCGAGCGTGCCCGGTGTCATCGTGCCGGCAAGCACGCTCTGGGCGCCGTACCAGAGGACGCCGACGATCGAGCCGAAGATCAGCACGATGCCGAAGCCGGTCAGAAGCGCGCGGGCGCGGATCGACTTGCGGGCGGCCTCAAAGGCATTCTCGACCGTGTCGCTGTAGCGCGAGGTGGCGACAGCCTCGCCGGTGAAGGCTTGAACGGTGCGTGTGGCGCCGATCGTTTCGGCTGCATATGCCGAGGTCGCGGCCAGCATGTCCTGTGCGGCGCGCGACCGGCGGCGCACCGAGCGGCCGAAGCCGACGAGCGGAAAGACGATCAGCGGGATGGCGCCGAGTGCCAGAGCCGAGAGTTTGGGGCTCGTATAGACCATCATGCCCATCGCTCCGAGACAGAGGATGGTGTTGCGCAGGGCCTGCGATGCGGCAGAACCAAAGGCGGACTTGATCTGGGTCGTATCGGCGGTCAGTCGCGAGACGATCTCGCCGGACTGGTTGACGTCGAAGAAGGAAGCGGACAGCCGCGTCACATGCGAAAAGACCTCGCGGCGAAGATCCGCCACCACGCGCTCGCCGATGGTGATGACATAATAGTAGCGCATGCCGCTTGCGATCGCGAGAAGGACCGCCAGAACGAACAGCATGACAAAATAGTTGTTGATGAAATGTCCGTCGGAGGATGCGAATCCATGATCCACCATGCGGCGGACAGCCAGCGGCAGCGCTAGTGTGGTGCAGGCGGCAAGGACGAGGAAAAAAGTCGCGCCGGCAACCATGCCTCGGTAGCGGGAAAGATAGGGGAGCAGTCGGGAAAGCGGCTTGAGACTGCGGTTTTTCTTCTGATTTTCTCGGCTTTCGGCCATGTCGTCTCCATGGCCCCCGGGCAGCGGAATCTCAGCCTTTCGGGGACTTGTACTTGCGGCGCCCTTCCTGTATAGGCTCCGCATCCAATTGGGAAGCCGTGACCGCGCCGGTTTGCGGCTTCATTCATTAAAGACGGTTCTTGCTCGCGCAATGCGACGAATGGACCTCGCAGAGCAGGAATATCGACATGAAGGCTGGCATCCATCCCGACTACCACAAGATCAAGGTCGTCATGACCGACGGTACCGAATACGAGACGTTCTCGACCTGGGGCACCGAAGGCGCCACCATGAACCTCGAAATCGACCCGACGTCGCACCCGGCCTGGACCGGCGGCAACCAGCAGATGCTGGACCGCGGTGGCCGCGTTTCCAAGTTCAACAAGCGTTTCGGCGGTCTCGGCCTCTAATCGCTTTTTGCATTTTGACAAAAGAAGCCTGGCGAAAGCCGGGCTTTTTTGTTTTTCTAGGAGGCATGGAGGAGAAGGCCAACTGTCTGTCCAAGCTACCGCTTCCGCTCTGCCGCGTGCTCATCTTCGGCAATGGCGGATCGGGTAAGACGTGGCTTGCGACAAGGATGGGGGCGGCGCTCGGCCATCACCCGATTCATCTGGACGACGTCCACTGGGAGCCGGGGCGTTACGGCATCGCCCGTGATAGGCAGGTCGTTGACGACGACGTTCGCCGGATTGCAGCACAGGATGTCTGGCTGATCGAGGGCGTCTATGGCCGGCTTGCCAGTCTCGCCATCGCCCGGGCAACGACGCTGATTTTCCTCGACATCGCCGACGACGTCTGCCTCGAAAACATTCGCCATCGCGGTCTTCAGGGTGGGGGAAGCGTTGCGTCCTTCGAAGAGCTACTCCATTGGGTGGCGGGCTATCGCTTCCGACACAACAACTGGAATTCATTCGAGGCGCATGACCGGATGTTCAGCGCCTTCGAGGGCCCGAAACACCGGCTGGACTGTCGTGACAGTGTCAACGCCTATCTGGCGTCGCTATCTGCATAGTCCCAAACGCAAAAAGGCAGGCCCAATGCCTGCCTTTGGACTGTCGACGTTCAGATCTCAGCCACCAAATGCGGTGTGAAGCAGGTTCTGCTGGGCGCGGACACTGTTTTCGTTGTCGGAGATGACAACGGCTTCCGGGGCGCGATAGATTTCGCGGTCCAGAAGAGCGACGCGGTTCTGCAAACGAAGCGAGCGTTCGACAAGATCACGGAAACTTTCCGGCAGATCGAGCCAGCCCGGAGCATTGCGATCGACATTGAAGCCGTCGAGACGCACCTTGCTCTTTTCCGAAAGAACCTGATCGCGGCTCATCTCGCCGTTGTTGACGGCACGCTGGAGCAGAAGCCACGATGCCATCTGCATCAGGCGAGTTGTCAGACGCATGGATTCAGCTGCATACAAAACTGAGGCCATGCGCGGCAGAACCTTGGATGCAGCACGACCCTGACCGTCCAGATAGCTTGCTGTCTCTTCAACAAGAGCCATGCCTTCGGAGTATAGTGACTTGAACTGGGCAGAGCTTGCGGCGCGGCCCGCAAAACTCACTGTGTTCAATCCCTGCTCGGACATCGAATTCATTCCTGCTAATGCTTTCTTACTCAGGCAATGGCGAAGTGGCTCAAAAAGTTCCATCTGGCCCGCTGAATGAAGTGAACATGATCCTTATACTGGAAATCCGCAAGGCGTTTCTTAATGAAAGGTTAATACCCACAGGAACCGGTAAACGCCCTCGATCTTCTTGAAATGAAACAGATCTTGCGAAAGCGCAAGTCCCCTGAAAATGGCCTTTGGCACGGGTTTTTGATGGCTGCGTGAGCTTGTACGGACTGACAGCCAAAAAAAAGAGCCGCAAAAGCGGCTCTCAAGGTAAAACAGGGAGAAATCAGACCATTCGCCGAGCGGTGAAACTGTCTGAGTCCGGCAGAACCGAACATCGCTATATTCTCTGTTAATGATTAATGTTTGCTTAAGATTGGTCGTGGTTTTGCGGTTTATTCTTAGTCCGGCACATCAGGTCCGGAAAAAGCTGTCAGCGGCCTTGCGACCCTCAGCCTTCCTCGCCTTCTCTGCTTCCAGTCTCGCGATCTCTTCCTGCAGGATGGTGATGCGCGTCTGCAGTTCGTCCGCAGAGAGCAGCGATAGATCGGCGCCGATCTCGTGAGCTGCGGGTTTCTTCGGGCGGTCGTCGTCGAGAAATGACATTTCAAGGCTCCTTGGCCGTTATGGCGTCGTCTGCTGTTCAGACGCGGCTGCATCCTTGGGTCTTGCGCGCGGATCGAGCGAGAGGCCCTCGGGTGTCGCGAGTGGTCCGTTGGTTCCTGTCACCGTCGTGTAGGCATCGCGTTCGCCAGCAGGGACGGGTGCGCGCTGCCGGCTTCGGACGATCGCATAGACGGTGATCATCAGATGGGCGACAGCCGTGACGCCGAACAGGGCGTGCGGGCCGGCCCAGGTCATGACAGGACCTCCGAGCGTCGGGCCGATGATCGTCCCGATGCCGTAAAGAAGCAACAGGCCGCCGGAGACCTTTACGAAGTCCTCGGGCTGGGCGAAGTCGTTGGCATGGGCAACGGCGATCGGGTAGAGCGCATTTGCGGCGGCGCCGTAGGTCGCGACGAGGATAACGATCGTGTAGACGTTGGTCGGCGCAACCAGCACAACGGCAAGGCCTGCCAGAGCACTGACGCCGGAGAGGACTGCAAGGACATGACGGCGGTCCAGCCTGTCCGACAACCGGCCCGCCGGAAACTGCATGATCGCGCCGGCAAAGATGGTGATCGAGACCATTGCGGCGACCGATCCCTTGTCGAGGCCGACCTTGGTGGCGAACACGGCGCCGAGCGTGCCATAGGCGCCGTTGGCGATGCCGACCAAGAGAATGCCTACGCAGGAGATCGGCGAGTTTCGAAACAGTCCCTTGAGATCCAGCCGCGCGCGTTTCAGCGGTTGTGGTGACGCAGCCTTGGACAGCGTCGTCGGCAGGGCGGCGATCGAGTAGAGGATGCCGCAGACCATGAACAGCGTCGGCAGCGTCACATCGGCAAACGGCACCATCAACTGGCCACCGACAACGCCGAACAGGGTGATGGAGATATAGAAGGAAAAGATCGTGCCCCGGTTTTCCGGTGTGGCACGTTCGTTGAGCCAGCTTTCGATGATCATCGACGTACCGGCAGTGCAAAAGCCGGTGATTGCCCGCAGGATGAGCCACGCGACGTCATCGACCAGCAGGCCGGTCATAAGCACGTTGAGGCAGATCAGGGCCAGAAAGCCGGAAAAAGCGCGAACGTGCCCGATGCGGCGCACGACATTCGGTGCCACGAAGCAACCGATGACGAAACCTGAGGCCCAGGTTGTGCCGAGGAGGCCGAGAACCTCGTTCGAGTAACCTTCGATCGAACCGCGCACCGGCAACAAAAGACCCTGCAGGCCGTTGCCGAGGAACAGAAAGAGCGTACCAGTGAGGAGGGCGAGAACGGGAAGGAGATTACGGCTCATCGTCTATACTGTCAGCTCTCTTCGTGGTCGGTGATCCGCCCTGCCGTGCCGGAGCGATGTTGCGCAGACCGGCACAGGACGTTAACGAAGGTAAGGCAGATCAGAGATCATGACGCAACAGACCCCGATTCTCCTCCCGGTCTAACTGTGGTGGAGAGCAAAAATGTCCAGCCTGTGGCGAGCCTTTGAAACAGTGACGAAAGACAGATGACAAAAACAATCTCCGTCCTGTTGATGCTGGCCATGGTCGTGCAGATCATCAAGCCATTGAACCTCCCGGGCCTCAGGCGCCGAATGGATTTCTGGAAGCTGGCGCTGGTCGCCTTCGCGCTCTGGTCCGTGGCACTGCTGCTGCGCGAGTTCGTCGGCTGATTACAGCTCGATCCGGCCGCTCATCACCTTCACGCAGCTTCCGCTGATCCGCACATCGGTGACGTGACCCTGTCTTTTGACCATGGCGAGCTCGATCACGCTGCGGCGGCCCATCTCCACACCCTGTTCGACGGTCATGCGGATATCGGCGTCAGTTTCAGGGTCAAGCGTCGCGAGGAACGCGCCGAGCGCTGCAGACGCGCTACCCGTTGCCGGGTCTTCCGGCACATTGTCGAGCGGTGCGAACATGCGGGCACGGATATGCAGGGGATCCTTGGCATCACGGACATAGAGAAACAGCGAAAACTCCATCTGATCGCCCGGGCCGATCTCGGCCGCGCGATGGAATGACGTGAGATCCGGCCTGGCCGCGGCGAGCGCCTGCAGGCCGTCCAACTCAGCAACTGCGAATGGCAAGCCGACCGATGCGAAGACGGGTGCGTGATTGTGCATGACGACATGCTCGACGCCGATGGATGCGCAGTCGGCGATACGTTCGGGCTCGATCTCGGCGCCCAGTTCAAGTGGCCGCGGTGCCCGGATGGTTGCGCCGACAACCACATCGCCCTCCCGGATCAGGTCGATCTCGACCAGTCCGGCGATTTCCTCGAAGCGGAGCGTGTTGCCTAAAGCGTTGCCGAACAGGTCGGGCAGGTTTCCAAGGACGAAGGCAGTACCGACATTCGGATGGCCGGCAAAGGGAACCTCTGTCGTCGGTGTGAAGATGCGCACGCGCGCCGTGTTGGCTGGATTGTCCGGTGGAAGCACGAACGTGGTTTCGGAATAGCCGAACTCCGTTGCGATCGCCTGCATCTCATCGCCCGAAAGGCCGCGGGCGTCTGTGATGACCGCAAGCGGATTGCCGAAGAAGCGCTGGTCGGTAAAGACATCGACGGTGACGAAATCGGCAACAGGCATGGACAGGCTCCCCAGTTGAAAACCAACTTCTAGAGCCTGCGATCTCCCATCACCAGACAATGGTTTTGATGGAAGACATCAATCCTGATTGTCTGGGCAGGGTCTGGAAACTAGAAAGGCCGCACCCCCCGGTGCGGCCTCTTCCTCCCATGAAAAGGGCCAGAGCTATTAAAGCTGAGGCGGCCTTTTCCAGGTTCGTGTTCCCGATGCCGCAGCATCAGGGTTAGAGCATCATGCCTTGTTGACGCTCGCGGAATAGATCCCGTCGATGGTTTCAGCCAGGCTCGCGTCGAAATCTGCATCGCTCATCGAGACGCGCAGGTTTTCGGTGAGCGCGCGCGAGAAGCTCGCGATCATGTCGCGGTTGTGGCTCAGCTTTTCGCAGGCATCGACGCGGCTGTAGCCGCCGGACAGGGCAACGAGGCGAACGACCGACTTGTGAGCGGCAAGATCCGCATAGAAATCGGCAACCGTTGGGATCGTTACCTTCAGCATCACGTCTTCGCCCGGACCGAGCGTATCGAGCTGCTGGGCGATCTCGTCGCGCAGGATGGTCTCGGCTTCAGCCTTGGTCGTGCTGTTGATAAGGATCTCCGGTTCGATGATCGGAACGAGGCCCTGTGCGATGATCTGGCGCGCGACTTCGAACTGCTGCTGCACGACGTCAGCGATGCCGGCCTTGTCGGCAGAGGCAATCACCGAGCGCATCTTTGTACCGAAAATTCCCTTTTCGCGGCCGCGGATCAGGAGAGCGTCGAGATCGGGCATCGGTTTCATCAGCTGCACGCCGTTTTCTTCGGCAGCAAGGCCCTTGTCGATCTTCAGGAAAGGGACGACGCCGCGCTTTTCCCAGAGGTAGGAGGGAACAGGTTCGCCATCGACATCGCCATCCATGGTGCGCTCGAACAGGATGGCGCCGACAACCTTGTCGCCTGTAAAGGCCGGTGCCTTCATGATGCGGGCGCGCATGGCGTGCATCAGGCGAAACATCTCTTCGTCGCCCTGGTATTCGGTTTCGGCAATGCCGTAGAGCAGCAGCGCTTTGGGTGTCGAACCACCGCTCTGATCAAGCGCCGCAATGAAACCGGGCGCCGACCTGACTTTGTCCAACATCTTCGCGTCTACCATAATCGCTCCTATCCCTCACAATGGCGCGTTGCGCGCGTGTGCCCATTCAATCTTCGGAGAGCCCGATATTGGAGAGCATATCCGAAGTTCTCTCCCGCCGATAACAGAAGTTCTTTTAAAGGGAAATGATGCTCTAAGCCATTGAAACGATTGAAATCGTTTCAATCGTTTAAAATATTGAATTTCTTTAAATCCGCCTTGCCGATCGGGCGCGGAAGCCTATCTCCCGCGCCTCTGACTCACCAAGAGGCATTCTCCGAACGCTGGCCGATCAGGCCTTTGTCAGAACCGAAACGCCGGGCAGTTCCTTGCCTTCCATCCATTCAAGGAAGGCGCCGCCAGCGGTCGAAACGTAGGAGAAATCGTCGGCCACGCCCGCATGGTTGAGTGCTGCCACCGTATCCCCGCCACCGGCGACCGAAATCAGCCTGCCGGCCTTGGTCTCGGCAGCTGCGAATTTGGCAGCGGAGACCGTCGCGGTGTCGAATGGCGCGATCTCGAAGGCGCCGAGCGGGCCGTTCCAGACCAGCGTCGAGGCCTTGCCGATCCATTCGTTGACGGCTTCGACGGATTTCGGGCCGACGTCGAGCATCATCGCGTCAGACGGGATGGCATCGATCGCGACGGTTTCGTTTGCGGCATTCGCCTTGAACTCGCGGGCAACGACGCCGTCGCTCGGCAGCACGATGGTGCAGCCGGACGCTTCGGCTTCCGCCATGATGGCGCGGGCGGTGTCTGCGAGATCATGTTCGCAGAGGGACTTGCCGACATCGATGCCTTGCGCAGCAATGAACGTATTCGCCATGCCGCCGCCGATCACCAGCGCATCCACCTTTTTCACGAGGTTCTGCAGCAGATCGATCTTGCTGGAAACCTTGGCGCCGCCGACGATGGCAACGACCGGGCGGGCAGGCTCGCCGAGGCCCTTTTCCAGCGCTTCGAGCTCCGCCTGCATGGTGCGGCCGGCATAGGCGGGCAGGCGGTGGGCAAGACCTTCCGTGGAGGCATGGGCGCGGTGCGCGGCCGAAAAGGCGTCGTTGACGTAGATGTCGCCGTTTTTCGCCAGTTCTTCGGTAAAGCCGCTGTCGTTCTTTTCCTCGCCCGTGTGGAAGCGGGTGTTTTCGAGAAGCAGAACATCGCCGTTCTTCATCGAAGCGACCGCATCTTCCGCTTCAGGGCCTATGCAGTCGGATGCGAAGAGGATCTTCTGACCCAACACTTCATTGACGGCCATGACGATCTGCGACAGCGACATGTCGGCGACCGGTTCACCCTTGGGGCGGCCGAAATGGGCAAGCAGGATGACCTTGGCGCCCTTCTTCGACAGTTCCGTGATCGTTGGGGCAACGCGCTCGATACGGGTTGCATCCGTCACCTTGCCGTCGCTCACGGGAACGTTGAGGTCGACGCGGACGAGAATGCGCTTACCTGCGATATCGGTGAGGTCGTCGAGGGTCTTGAAGGCCGGCATGTTACTGATCCCGTTGCTTGATAAAGGGTGGCGGGACCATACTATTCTTGTCCGACGGCGCAAGGCTGTGAGACGAACGAAATGACCTGCGTGCCGGTCTTCCGATGTTCAGGCGGAGGGGCGGCCGGGCACCGGCTTGCCGCGATACTTGCGGATCTGGTCGCGGATGCGGTGGGCAATTTCGCGCATGTTGATGAAAATCGGCAGCTTGGTGGCAGGCTCCACCGGTTCCAGCGAGACGCCGATCTTGGTGACATGATCAAGCTCGTCGGTTTCCCGGACGATCAGCACGATCGAGCCGAAACGCATGCGGTCGGCATATTCCGTCTTGCCGCCCAGCCGGGAAAGCATCAGTTCGCCGATCGTCATTGCCTGCTCGGTTGCCGAGAGCAGGCCCGGACCATAGGCGAGGTCCAGTTCGGTTGCGGGCCGTGTCGGCGAGATGGCGAAGGCGCCGAAGAACTCGGCATCGTCATCATCGACAGGCACGCGGCTCGCAAACAGCCGATCGAGCAGTTTCGTGTAGTTCGGCGTCACGAACAGATAGACCTGATCGTTCTCCCGCAGGCGTCCGGCATACTGGTAGCGCAGGCTGCGGCCGTCGCGGATGACCAGCGACGGCATGGCCCAGCGGGGAATGCGTTCGCCGGACAGGATCGGGCTGTCTTTCAGGACGCGGTAAGAGATCAGTTCATGGGTCGCCTTGCCGGGAAGGTCGAGTTCCAGCTTGTCGACGGCGCCGATCCGCGGCGGGATGATCAACCCGAGATACCGCGCCACCGGCTTGATCGTCCAACCCTGGAGAAGAAGCGAGACGAGCACGATGATGAAGGTGACGTTGAAAAAGACGGACCCGTTTTCGGCGCCGGACAGGATCGGCGTGATGGCGAGCAGGATGGAAACCGCACCGCGCAGGCCGACCCAGGAGAGAAAACCGATTTCCTGCTGCGTGAAGTCATAGGCCATCAGGCTGATCCACACGGCAATCGGGCGGGCGACGAAAATCAGGAACAGCGCCAGACCGATCGCCGGCACGAGCAGGATCGGGAACTGGGATGGTGTCGCGAGCAGGCCGAGCACCAGGAACATGATGATCTGCGCCAGCCACGTCAGCCCCTCGTTGAAGCGCGTGATCTGGTGCTTGGCAAACATCTTGCGATTGCCCGAGTAGATGCCGGCCACATAGACCGCAAGGAAGCCGCTGCCGCCCATCGCGCCGGTAAAGGCGAACACGAGCAGGGCAAGCGTCAGGACGAGGATTGGCGCCAGACCCCGATCGGAGGTGAAGCGGTTCAGGACCCAGACGATCATCAAGCCGCCGAGCAGGCCGAAGATTACGCCGAGCCCCATTTCCTCGAGGAACATGACGGCGAAATGCAGGTCGAGGCCGCCGAAGCCCTGGCCGGTGGCCAAAAGCTCGGACAGCGCGATCGTCAGGAAGATCGCCATCGGGTCGTTGGTGCCGGATTCGACTTCGAGCGTCGAGCGCACCTTGTCACGTATGTTGATGCCGCCGATGCGCAGCAGGAAGAACACCGCGGCGGCATCAGTCGAAGCGACGATCGACCCGAGCAGAAAGCCTTCGAGCCAACTGAAGCCTAGGAAATACTTCGCCGCGACGCCGAAGACGCCGGCGGTCAACAGCACGCCGACGGACGCGAGCGTCAGCGCCGGAACCGCGGCTATTCGGAAGGAGTGGAGCGAGGTGCCGAAGCCGCTGTCGAACAGGATGATGGCGAGCGCCAACGACCCCAGCATGAAGGTGAAGGAGTAGTTCTCGAAGCGGATGCCAAGACCATCGACACCGGCGAGCAGGCCGATCGATAGGAAGACGAGAAGCAGGGGAGCGCCGAACCGGAAGGCAAGCAGGCTGGAAAAGGCCGCAGCCAACACCAGAACCGTGCCGACCAGCAGGATGATGTAGAAAGCCTCCAAAGTCCCCGTCCTTCCTCTCGCCGCCGTTTACGGAAATCCATCCATCAGGCCCGGCGATTGCCGAATCCTGTGCCGCTGCCGCGATGCGGCAAGATAGCCATGGAGCAGATCCCGGTCAGTGGCCGGGCGATTCGATGTGCATATTCAAATAGACGGGAACAAATCCGGCAAGAGAAGGGCCGGGGCTAAGAAAAATCACGCCGGTGCGAAGTGAATGGTTGGCGCAGGCCGGTCCGGCAGCGACCTCGGCCACGATGGCGTCATTGTCGGTCAGCACGTCGTGAAGGTTGGTTTGGTCGCGGACACGCCGAAGAGCTGCTCGCAGCGCAGGTCTAAGGAGCGAAAAGCATTTCCCTTCGCTGCTATTACTCAGCGGCGACCCTGCCGATCACCGTCAGTGGATCGGCCGCACGTGCCGTGACGAACAGGAGTTCGCCGCTGGCAGGAACGATGTTGGTAAGCCCGGTTATGTTGACCTGGTGGGTGACCAGCACAACCGGCCGGCCGGGCGGCAAGCCCGTCATCCAGGCGCGCAGGGCCTGCGTCTGCGGCCTGCCATCTTCGGGACTGCCGAAAAACGAGTTGAGCAGCGGCTGCGGCTCGACCGGTCCAAGACCAAGACCTTTAGCGGTATCGAGGCAGCGGCACCACTGGCTGGAAAAGACCCGCGCCTGCGCCACGCCGTTCTCCCGGAAGAGCGTGCCGATACGGCCCGCCTGAGCGATGCCCTGCGCGGAGAGATTGCGCTGCGTGCTGCAGTCCCCGATCGCAAAATTCGCTGGATCGCCGGTTCCGGGTGCAATCGCGTGACGAAGCAGCACCAGAGCCGCGCCAGTGCGAAGCTCTGCCCAAGGATCGGATTGCGCCCTTGCATTGCTGGTCAGGGCAAGAGCGGAGGCGATCAGCAACTGGCGTCGCAGAAACATGGCGTATCTCCAGGTGGTGCTGGCGTTTGTCTGTCCAAAGCCAATACGTGCAATGATACTGCGTGGTTTCCACCCTCACGAAAAATAACATCCCTCGGATGGGGTATCTGCTGACGCCGGCAGTCATGATCGCAATTGGGTCGTGCCAGAAAGTGTGCTAAGCGCCGGCGAAACAATGACTGGAGCATACCATGAGCGAACCGACCGTAGCCGAAGCGACAAACCGCATTTATCAATCGCTTCAGGCCAACAATGCCGATCTCGACACGCATATCGCAACCCTCAAGGCAGCGCTGACCCAGGCTGGCCAGAAGGAAGCCGAGTTCGACCCGGCGCGGATCGTGCAGAACAATCGTCAGGGCCGCAAGCTGATGCAGGCCTATTTTCGCCAGCGCGGCGTGACGGTGAAGTTTACGGCGTCCTGAAGAATTGTTGCGCGGGCGACCTCTCCCGTCCACATCCTATAACGCAAAACCCCCTCCTTTAAGGGGAGGGGGTTAAAAGCCCGAGCATCAAGACCGGTCCTTGAGAAGCGGCATACGCGCTTTCTTTAGATCAGCTTGCCCATGGCAACAGCGGTATCCGACATGCGGTTGGAGAAGCCCCACTCGTTGTCGTACCAGGTCAGGATGCGCACGAACGTGCCTTCGAGAACCTTTGTCTGGTCGAGAGCGAAGATCGAGGAGTGGCTATCGTGGTTGAAGTCGCGGGAAACCAGCGGCTCGTCTGTGTAGCCGAGGATGCCCTTCAGCTTGCCGTCTGCGGCAGACTTGATGGCGTCGTTGATTTCGGCAACCGTTGTGGCGCGCTTGGCGACGAAGTTGAAGTCGACGACCGAGACGTTCGGGGTCGGAACGCGGATCGACGTGCCGTCGAGCTTGCCCTTCAGTTCCGGCAGAACGAGGCCAACGGCCTTGGCTGCACCGGTCGAAGTCGGGATCATCGACAGAGCCGCTGCACGGGCGCGGTAGAGGTCCTTGTGCATCGTGTCGAGGGTCGGCTGGTCGCCGGTGTAGGAATGGATCGTCGTCATGAAGCCGTGGTCGATGCCGACGGCGTCGTTCAGCACCTTCACGACCGGAACCAGGCAGTTCGTGGTGCAGGATGCGTTGGAGATGACCAGGTGGTCCTTGGTCAGCTGGTCGTCGTTGACGCCGAACACGACCGTGAGGTCAGCATTGTCGCCGGGAGCCGAGATGATGACGCGCTTGGCGCCGGCCGTCAGGTGGGCAGCGGCCTTGTCACGGGCGGTGAAGATGCCGGTGCATTCGAGCGCGATATCGACGCCCATTTCGGCGTGCGGCAGCTGGGCCGGGTCACGCACCGCGGTTACCTTGATCGGCTTGCCGCCGGCGACGATGATCGTGTCGCCTTCGACCTTGACGTCCGCCGGGAACTTGCCGTGGATCGAGTCGTAGCGCAGAAGGTGGGCATTGGTCTCGACCGGGCCGAGATCGTTGATCGCGACGACTTCGATGTCGGTGCGGCCGGATTCGACGATCGCGCGCAGGACGTTGCGGCCGATACGGCCAAAGCCGTTGATGGCAACCTTTACAGTCATAGAGTTCTCCCGAGAAATTAGTTTGGCAGTAGGACGGGGCGGGCGGTTTTACCGTCGCCCCGTCGTTTGAATGATCAGGCGAGCTTTGCATCGGCTGCGGCGACGATGGCGTCAGCCGTGATGCCGAAGTGCTTGAAGACATCCTTGGCAGGACCCGAAGCGCCAAAGCCATTCATGCCGACGAACGAGCCTTCAGGACCGATAAAGGCATCCCAGCCTTCGCGGACAGCTGCTTCAACCGCAATCTTGACCGGCGAGTTGCCGAGGATTTCGCGGCGATAGTCGTCCGGCTGTTCGAAGAACAGTTCGGTGCAGGGCACGGAAACGACGCGTGTGCTGATGCCCTTTTCCTCGAGTGTCTTTGCCGCCGCAATCGCCAGCTCGACTTCCGAACCGGAAGCAAAGATGGTGACCTTGGCATCAGCATTGCCCGAAAGCGTGTAGGCGCCGAGCGTGCAGAGGTTCTTTTCCGAATATTCGGTACGAGCCGGTGCAAGGTTCTGACGTGTGAGCGCGAGAGCCGACGGACGGTCCTTCGTTTCGAGCGCGATCTGCCAGCATTCGGCCGTTTCGGTCGCATCGGCCGGGCGGAACACCATCAGGTTCGGGATGGCGCGAAGGCTTGCCACCTGTTCGACCGGCTGGTGGGTCGGGCCATCTTCGCCAACGCCGATCGAGTCATGCGTCAGAACGTGGATGACGCGAATGCCCATCAGGGACGCGAGGCGGATCGGCGGACGGCAATAGTCCGAGAAGATCATGAAGCCGCCGCCGTAGGGGATCAGACCGCCATGCAGGGTGACGCCGTTCATGGCCGATGCCATGCCGTGTTCGCGGATGCCCCAGTGCATGTAGCGGCCGGAGAAGTCCGCCGGCGTGATCGAGACCATCTGGCTGGTCTTGGTGTTGTTCGACGGCGTCAGGTCGGCGGAGCCGCCGAGCGTTTCCGGCACGAAACCGTTGATGACTTCCAGAACGTCTTCCGACGCCTTGCGGGTCGCAACGGTCGGCTTGGTTTCAGCAAGCTTCTTCTTGAAGTCGTTGATGGCGGCATCGAAGCCTGCAGGCAGGTCACCGGCAAAGCGGCGGTCGAATTCGGCCTTGTGGGCAGACGCTGCAAGGCGGCCTTCCCAGGCCTTGACGGCTTCGACGGAGCGGATGCCGGCTGCGCGCCAGTCGGACAGCACGTCGTTCGGAATGACGAAGGGTTCGTATTCCCAGTTCAGTGCCTTGCGGGTGGCTGCAATTTCCTCGGCGCCGAGCGGCGAACCGTGAACCTTGTGGCTGCCGGCCTTGTTCGGCGAACCGAAGCCGATCGTGGTCTTGCAGGCGATAAAGGTCGGGCGGTCGGACTTGTGGGCCTGCTCGATCGCGTCTGCGATAGCGGCCTGATCGTGACCGTCGATCTCGATCGTGTTCCAGTGCACGGCCTTGAAGCGGGCGATCTGGTCTGTCGAGTCCGACAGCGACACGGCGCCGTCGATGGTGATCGAGTTGTTGTCCCAGAACAGGATCAGCTTGTTCAGCTTCAGGTGGCCGGCAAGCGCGATGGATTCATGGCTGATGCCTTCCATCAGGCAGCCGTCGCCGTTGATCACATAGGTGTAGTGATCCTGCAGGTCGGCGCCGAATTCTTCGCGCAGCTTGCGTTCGGCGATTGCCATGCCGACGGCGTTGCCGATGCCCTGGCCGAGAGGACCAGTGGTGGTCTCGATGCCGGTCGCATGGCCGTATTCCGGATGTCCGGCAGTCTTGGAGCCGAGCTGGCGGAACCCTTTCAGGTCGTCCACCGACATGTCAGGATAGCCGGTCAGATACAGGACCGAGTACAGCAGCATCGAGCCGTGGCCGGCCGACAGCACGAAGCGGTCGCGGTCGGGCCAATGCGGCTTGGTCGGGTCGAATTTCAGGTATTTGGTAAACAGGACCGTTGCGACGTCAGCCATGCCCATGGGCATGCCCGGGTGTCCGGAATTCGCCTTTTCGACGGCATCCATGGCAAGGAAACGGATCGCATTGGCCATCCGGTCGTGTTGTTCGCGAGAAATCATGGCTAATCCACTATCGTCCGAGTGTCGGTCAGGCCCTATGATCGGGCCTCGTCAGGAAGCGTCCGATCCATATCAGGTGGGGCGCGCAAGTCAACAAAAGGCGGGCCACCGGTGGCACATAATGATCGGGTTTAGCACAGTCTGCCTGCTATTTCGGCAGGGCCGCCGAGTGCCCTTGATCAGCGACGATCCACAGTTCGATGCGGTATCGTCTGCGTGTTTTATTGACCGGCTTTCAAGCGGTGAATAGTCTACGGCGCTTGTTGGCGAGGCGCTGCCGTACGATTCGGCGCCGATCGCGACCTCACGGGATATACGCATGCCGGCAGAAAAGACGGTGGATCTGGCGCTTTCGGAACTTCGGGCTGCGATAAGCGGGCTGGAGAATGCCGTCGATGTGCGCATCGAGCAGCAAAGAGACCAGGGCGAGATGGAAGGCGAGGTCAAGCGCGTGCATGCCGATCGATCGCGCCTGGCGCAGGAGCTGGATCAGTCGCAGTTTCGGGCCAATCGTCTCGAAGAGGTCAACCGCGAGGTTTCCCGCCGTCTGGTGACGGCGATGGAGACGATCCGCGCGGTTCTGGACCGGTAAGGAAAAAGAGATGGCCCAGGTAACGGTAACGATCGACGGCAAAGCCTATCGGATGGCTTGCGAAGAAGGTCAGGAACAGCACCTGACGGACCTCGCCGACCAATTCGACCGCTATGTCGGACATCTGAAGGGCCAGTTCGGCGAGATTGGTGATCTTCGCATCACGGTCATGGCCGGGATCATGATCATGGATGAGCTTTCCGAGCTGACCCGCAAGGTCGGTGCGCTCGAAGGCGAGGTGCAGTCGCTGAAATCCAACCGCGCCGGTGCCGCTGAAAACCAGAGCCGCAGCGACGAGCTTGTCGTCTCCGCCCTGAGCGAGCTTTCATCCAGACTGGAAGGCCTGACCGCGAAGCTCAACGGCCGTGTGCCGGCGAACTAAGACCGTCTCACGCCGGGGTTCAGCGTCGCTGAAAGCCTGCAGAAAAAAATGCCTCGCGATGCCACTGGCGCGCCATCGACTTCAGCCTTATATTGAAAATGCGTTCTGCGCTTCTCGACAGGAACCACAATCCCTGGGGCCATACTCGATCCAAAGGGAGCTGTCCCTGGCCAGGCCCGTGGGCTTGGACATATGGCGCCCACCTACGTTTGTAGGCACCCAGGATCGTAAAAATCCATCGGTCGCCGCGGATCGCACCTTACAGAATTCGGGCTCGATCATTCATAATGGTCGGGCCCAAAAACGAAAAACCCCGCTCAAGGCGGGGTTTTGCACGTCTAGTCGATGGGATGCTTACGAGCGCTTTTCGATCGAGCAGACCAGAACACGGGAGAGAACGCGCTCATAGCCAACGATTTCGCGAGCGATCCGCATAACGCGGGCATGGTCGCCACTGGAGCTGACAACGCCTTCAAGAACAATGAAGTCGCCGGTCACGTCGACAGTGAGGTTGCTGCTGTCGAAGTTGGGGAGGTAACTCAGTTCCGTTTCGATAGCGGTCTTTTCCATCATCATGCCGTGGTCATGGGCAAAGGCGAATGAAGCGGTAGGCTGAAGGCTGCTCAAGAACATTGTCGAAACTCCCAACATGAACGTCTGATGAATGAACTGTTGTCTTACGTTTATGTTCCGAATGTGTCCGCGCTTTTTCTAATTTCTTTTTCCAGTACACGAGTTCGTCAGATTGCCAGTCCGGTTTTCCCCTGATGTGGCATCAGGCGCCCCTGTCTGACGCTTGACAATGGCCGCGCCGTTTCCGAGTAAGTCTCCGTGTTTTCAATCGGCGGACTTCTTCATGCCCAACGCAAAAGCCACGTTCGCCCGCTCGTCGCTCCTGATGCTCGTCATCGGCGCGGCCATCTTGCTCGGCATCGTGATGTCTTCTTTCTTCCTGGCGCAGATGACCAGGACCTATTTCGATGACGTCACGAAGCTGAGAGCATTGCGGGCGACCACTGCCGATCTGCTTTTGCTTGTGCAAACCGCCGAGACCGGACAGCGCGGCTACCTGCTGGTGCAGGATCCGCTGTTCCTCGAGCCCTACCGGACATCCATCGGTGCGCTGCCGCTCCAGCTGCAGAAGGTGGAGCGGACGGCGGCCAATCAGGACATCGTCAGCGTTCCGCTGGACGAGATCCGCAGCCTGATCGCGCTAAAGACCAATGAGATGCAGGCGACGCTGTCGCTCGCAAGTTCGGGTCAGGTCGAGCAGGCAGTCGCCATCGTTCGCAACCAGTCGGGCCTCGAGGCCATGCAGAAATTGCGCGCCCTGCTTGGCGGCGTGATCGGCGAACTGGATGGACACCTGATTTCCGGCATTGGCGAGATTCGCGGAAGTTCCGAAAAGCTGCAGTGGTTTACCGTCGGCGGCGGTATCCTGATCATTCTCGTTCTCGGCGGCGCGATTGCCATCGTCTTCCAGCATGTCCGCCAGCTTCAGAAGGCCCGTGCCGAGGTGGAAACCTTGAATGCCGGGTTGGAGGAGCGGGTCAACGAGCGTACCGAAGACCTCATCCAGGCAAACCGCGAGATCCAGCGATACGCCTATATCGTCTCGCACGATCTGAGAGCGCCGCTTGTCAACATCATGGGCTTTACCAGCGAGCTGGATAGTTCGCTCAAATCGATCTCCGCCTACGTGCTGGCCGATGACGTCAAGCCGAGCGAACTTCAGGTGAGGGACGCCCGGCTTGCAGTCGAGGAAGATCTTCCAGAGGCAATCGGTTTTATCCGTTCGTCGACCAAGAAGATGGATGGCCTGATCAACGCCATCCTGAAGATCTCCCGCGACGGTCGGCGTGAGCTGAAGCCGGAGCGGATCGACCTGAGCGAACTCCTGGAGGCAACTGCCGCGAGTGTCTACCATCAGGTCAACGAGGGCGGCGGCGAAGTGGCGATTTCCACGTCGGCCGCAAAGACCCTCGTCACCGACCGGTTCTCGCTGGAGCAGGTTTTCGGTAACCTGTTCGACAATGCGGTCAAATACCAACATCCCGACCGGCCGCTGGCGCTGTCGATCACGTCAACGCCGCTCGGGCGAAGCTTCGTCCGGATCGAGGTTGCCGATAACGGGCGCGGCATTGCGCCGGAAGACCACGAACGGGTGTTCGAGCTGTTCCGCCGTTCCGGCGTGCAGAACCAGCCCGGCGAGGGCATCGGCCTTGCGCATGTGCGATCATTAGTCAGAAATTTAGGTGGCGAGATTACGATCACGTCAACCTTGGGCGGCGGTGCGACATTCATCATCCGTCTGCCCACCGATCTGTCCCAATATGTCAGGAGTCATGGGTCATGAATGCTGCCGGCAAAGAAGTTACCATCGTTATGGTCGAGGACGACGAGGGGCATGCGCGCCTCATCGAAAAGAATGTCCGTCGAGCAGGCGTCCACAACGAGATCGTCCCGTTCACAAACGGAAACGCGGCGCTCGATTATATTCTCGGCGCTGACCGCCTGGGAGCGGCCAATGCGGATCGGTATTTGCTGATCCTTCTCGACCTCAACCTCCCCGATATGTCGGGTATTGACATACTTGAGAAGGTGAAGTCCAACCCTCACTCGAAGCGACTGCCCGTGGTCATCCTGACCACGACCGACGACGAGCGAGAGATCCAGCGGTGCTACGATCTCGGTGCCAACGTTTATATAACGAAGCCAGTGGATTATGAGAGTTTCGCGCACGCCATCAGACAGCTCGGTCTGTTCTTTGCCGTGATGCAAATTCCCGGACAATGACGAGACGTGATGCAGCACACCATTCTCTACGTCGATGACGACCTTGCCCTTGCGCGGCTTGCCGTGCGCAATCTGGGTCGCTTCGGCTATCAGGTCGTCCATGCCGTGGATCTGTCCGCGGCAATGGAGACCGTTGAGAAGGGTGGCGTGCACGCAGTGGTTCTCGACCACTATCTCAGCACCGGTACCGGCCTCGAAATCCTTCACAGGCTGAACGAGATGGGGGCGGGGCTCCCGGTCATCTACGTCACCGGTTCGAGCGATGCGACGATCGCGATCGACGCATTGAAGAACGGTGCGTCCGACTATGTCATCAAGACGGTGGGCGACGAGTTCTGGCCGCTGATGCAGAGCGCGATCGGCCAGGGGATTGCGACCGCCGAGCTTCGCCGCGCCAAGGAGCGCGCCGATCAGGAGATCCGGCTTGGCAAGGAACGCGCCGAGGTGCTGTTGACGGAAGTCAACCACCGCGTCGCCAACAGCCTGGCGCTGGTCGCCGCGCTGATCCGTCTCCAGGTGTCGAGCAGCAAGAACGACGACGTCAAGGCGGCCCTGTCGGAGACGCAGGCGCGCATCTCCGCGATCGCCGGCATGCACCGCAGCCTCTACACGTCCGACGACGTGCGCCAGGTGGAGATGGACAAGTATCTCGGCACTCTGGTCAAGGAAGTGCAGGGTACGGTCAACGATCACCAGAGCGCGACGATCCTTTTGCAGGCCGACGAACTCTCGCTGAAGTCCGACCGGGCCGTCTCCGTCGGGATGATCGTGACCGAACTTCTCACCAATGCGCTGAAATATGCCTATCCGCCGGGCGCTGAGGGCGAGGTGCGTGTGCTTCTCAAGCGGCAGGATGATGACAAGGCGCTGCTTGCGGTTGAGGACGACGGCGTCGGCTGGAAGGAAGGCGACATGCCGAAGGGCACGGGTCTTGGCAGTCGAATCGTCAAGTCGATGGCGGCAACGCTTGGTGCTTCCATCCAATATGTGCCGCGCGAAAGCGGCACCCGCGCCGAACTGCTGATCGACCTGACGGCGTGATTTCTCCCTTTCCGACCGGACGCTCGCAAGTTCCACAGTGACGGCCATTGCATTGGACGCATGCTGACCCTATGATTTCCACCGCGAGCGAAGGTGCATAGCTCCGAGAACCCCCAAGGATTGCGGGCGGTTTTCCGAACTGTGCGCGAAGCAGCGCCGACGCGCCCATAGGGTGCGTTCGATAACGGTTCTCGTTGAAGTGGGCCGTGGCGTCAGTTTTGCAGGCAGGATATTGTTCCAGATTAAGAGCCCCTTTTGTTAACCGAAATATTCATCGTCGTTGCACTCACCATTCTCAATGGTGTCCTCGCAATGTCGGAACTTGCCGTCGTGTCATCGCGTCCCGTGCGCCTCCGGGTCATGGCAGAGCAGGGAAATCGTGGCGCAGCTGCCGCCATCAAGCTGGCTGAAGATCCAGGCCGCTTCCTTTCCTCCGTTCAGATCGGCATCACTCTTGTCGGCGTTCTCTCCGGTGCGTTTTCCGGTGCAACGCTCGGCACCCGTCTGACCAACTGGCTGTCCGAGCAGGGTATGCCGCAAAACTTCGCCGACTGGCTCGGCGTCGGCGGTGTCGTCGTGGTCATCACCTATATGTCGCTGATTGTCGGCGAACTCGTGCCGAAGCAGATCGCATTGCGGGCGCCTGAGCTCGTGGCCGCCAAAGTGGCGCCGGCGATGAAGATGGTTGCGACAATCGGTGCCCCGGTCGTGTGGTTTCTCGATATCTCGGGCCGGTTTCTTCTGGCCCTTCTCGGCCAGAGCGGGGAATCGAACGAGAAAGTCACCGACGAGGAAATCCGCACCGTGCTTGCCGAAGCGCATAGCGCGGGCGTGATCGAGACCGAGGAATCGGCGATGATCTCCGGCGTCATGCGACTGGCCGACCGTACCGCGCGCGGCCTCATGACGCCACGCCGCGATGTGGAGGTGCTCGATACCGAAGATGAGCCGGAAGAGCTTCGTGCGCAGCTGCGGGCGACGACACGCTCGCGTCTGCCTGTACGCAAGGGCTCGTCCGACGAGATCCAGGGCGTGCTCTTCGTCAAGGACGCCTATGAATTCATGGCCGGCGGCAGGGGCGGCGATCCCGCCTCGCTGATGCGTGAAGCGCCTGTCGTTTCCGACCTGACCGGCGCGCTCGACGTCATTCAGGCTTTGCGCAAGTCACCGGCACATATGGTTCTCGTCTATGACGAATACGGCCATTTTGAAGGTATCATCACCTCGGGCGACGTGCTCGAAGCCATCACCGGCGTGTTCCAGGAGGACGAGGTTGAAGAACCCGCCATCGTTGCGCGCGACGACGGATCCTACCTCGTTGCCGGCTGGATGGCGGTTGACGAGTTCTCCGCGCAGATGGGCGTGCCGATCGAGGATGACCCGGGTTACGAGACCGTTGCAGGCTTCGTTCTCGACGAGCTGAAGCATCTGCCGGAACTGGGCGAGAAGTTCACAACACGAGGCTGGACCTTCGAGGTGATCGATCTCGACGGACGTCGTATCGACAAGCTGCTGCTCAGCCGCGCACCAGACTGACGGCACGGGACCGATGAGCGAGGCTTTTTCCGACAATCGCATGCGCAAGACGGAACTGCGGCGCCAGAGCCTCGCCGCGAGAGACGCTCTGTCTGTTTCGGATAGGGTCGAAAAGAGCCAGGCGCTTGCCGTTCATGGCGCCGGGGCAATCGAGTTGCATGCCGGAGCGATCGTGTCGGGCTTTCTGCCGATCCGATCCGAGGTGGATCTCCATCCTCTGATGGCATTGCTGCGGGATCGCGGCGGGCGCATCTGCCTGCCCGTCGTCCTCGACAAGGAAACGATCGTGTTTCGCGAACTGACGCCTGAGACGGTGCTTGTACCCGGTACGTTCGGGACATCGGGTCCCGGGCCCGAGGCGGAAGAACTCGAGCCCGAGATCATGCTCGTGCCACTGGCCGCATTCGATGCGCGCGGCCACCGGATCGGCTATGGCGGCGGATATTATGACCGGGCCATTCACCGTTTGCGCGAAAAAGGCTTGAACCCGCGGTTGATCGGCATTGCATTCGACTGCCAGGAAGTGGCATCAGTGCCTGAAGAACCTCATGATATGAAGCTCGATGCCGTCTTGACCGAAAGCGGCTATCGGCCGTTCGCGGGTATGCCCGCGTAGATTGGACAAGCATGCGTCTTTTGTTTCTGGGTGACATGGTCGGCAAAACCGGCCGTACGGCGGTTTGGGACAAGTTGCCGGGGCTGGTGTCCGACCTGAAACTCGACTTCGTGATCGTCAACGGCGAGAATGCCGCTGGTGGCTTCGGCATTACCGAGGAGATCTTTCTCGAGACGATCAATGCCGGTGCCGACGTTGTCACCACCGGCAACCATGTCTGGGACCAGAAGGAAGCCGTCGGCTTTGCCGGTCGCCACGACCAGTTCCTGCGCCCGGCCAACTATCCGGCCGGCACGCCCGGCAAGGGATCTGGCATCTTCTACGGCCGCAACGGCGCGCGCATCCTCGTCGCCAACATCATGGGCCGGGTCTTCATGCATCCGGAACTCGACGATCCCTTCAAGTCCGCCGAGGCGATCCTTGCCGCGGCCCCGCTGAAGGAACAGGCGGATGCCATCATCTTCGACTTCCATGCGGAAGCCACCAGCGAAAAGCAGTGTTTCGGGCATTTCGTCGATGGTCGTGCGTCGCTCGTCGTCGGCACGCACACGCATGTGCCGACCGCCGACTGCCAGATCCTGAACGGCGGCACCGGCTACATGTCGGATGCCGGCATGTGCGGCGACTACGATTCGTCGCTCGGCATGGACAAGGAAGAGCCGCTCAACCGCTTCATCTCGAAAATGCCGAAGGGCCGTTTCGAGGCGGCAAACGGTCCCGCGACAATCTGCGGTCTCGGCATCGAGATTTCCGACACGACGGGACTGGCCGAGAAGATCGAGCCGCTCCGGATCGGGCCGCGGCTCGCGGAGACCATTCCGAGCTTCTGGCGGTAGAATGGTTCGGGCGCTGCTTCTGTTTGCGGTTATGATGCTTCCGGTTTTCGGGGCATCGGCACAGCAAAGCGTCCAGCCTTCAGCCGGAACGTGGGCTCAGAAGAAGTGCAGTTTCTACGCCAAGGCCTGGCACGACCTGCTTTCGATGTCCGCTGGCGGCGACGTTACTCGTGCTTTCATTGCGGGGAACGAGGGCTTCATTGCAGCCGGCTGCTCCAACGGTGCGGATGTGTGCCCGTCATCCAAGGGTGATATCGATCTTGCCAATCGCCTCACCATGGCCGCGATGAACTTCGGGACAGCGAGCTCGTTCCTGCCCTTCGTCTGCCGGACGCGTTGAGGCGGTAACCACTTAATGACATGATTGTGAGACGACCACGGCGCTTCGTCGCTGGACGCTTCGCCATGCTTGCCGCATCCTGAGCCCCGGAATGGCATGAACGCATCGGCTCGATTTTTCGCAACGCGGTTCGGGGTGTGGCATGAAGCTGCGAACGCTGGCATTCGGTTTTTCGGCTCTCATTCTATCCGCCATATCGGCGCTGGCGCAGGAGGGCGGGTTGCCGGTCAGCCAGTGCCAGGCGATTGCGCAGAACCTGCCGGGCGAGAAATTCCCCCATGTCCGCTATGCCAGCTTCAACCCTTCGGGTCCCGCGTTTGCGCCAGTCGTCAAACCGGTAAACCTGTCGGCGCGGGAAGAGGTGAAGATTACCTTCGTCGGCCACTCGACCTATTTCATCCAGAGCCCCGACGGTATCGGCATCGCCACCGATTACAGCGGCGTTCACCAGCCGTCACGGATGCCTGACGTAGTGACGATGAACAAGGCGCATTCCACCCACTATACGATGATGCCGGATCCTTCGATCGCCCACGTGATGCGCGGATGGAGCGATGTGCCGGGTGAAAAGGCCGAGCATCGGGAAATGGTCGGGGATGTCTATATCCGCAATGTCGTCTCGGATATCCGCAACTGGGGCGGTGGGATCGAGCCGGACGGCAATTCGATCTTCATCTTCGAGGTCGCCGGGCTCTGCATCGGGCATCTCGGCCATCTGCATTTCGAACTCAACGAGCAGCAGTACACGCAGATCGGCCGGCTCGATATTCTGATGGTGCCTGTTGATGGCGGTTTGACGATGGGGGCGGACAGTATGAGCCGCGTCGTTCAGCGGCTGCGGTCGTCACTGATCCTGCCGATGCACCGTTTCGGGCCGCCGCTCGAGCGGTTCCTGTCGATGTTCGACGGCAAGTTCGAGATCGCCTACGCGCCGAGCGAGACGATCACCGTGTCGATGCGCAGCCTTCCGAAGGAGCCGACGATCATGGTGCCGCAAGGGCTGTGACAGGGGCTGTTCAAGCCCCTGTCGGTCTTTTGATCAGGCGTGACGCGTGAAGGTCAGGCGCTTGTTGACGCCGACTTCCGGCATCTTCTCGTCATTCAGGTTCGCCTTGGCGATTTCCCAGCCGAACTTGAGCGTGCTGTCGGTCGACGCCCAGATTTCCGCATCATCGACACGGAAGGCCAGCATGGTGAGATGGGGATCGGACTTACCGTGTTCGTACCAGGCAGCCGTCACGGCGCTCCAGTATTCATCGATCTTGGCCTCGTCCTTGCGGACTTCCAGGATGCCCGACAGGCAGGCGTGGTAATCGTGATCCTTGCCGACCACGTTGAAGTGGGCGCGGGAGGCTGTGCCGAGCGCCTTCACCAGATCCGTATCGGTCCTGGTATAAAACCAGATCGTGTTGGCCTCGGAATCGACATTCGGCGCCATCGGCTGAAAATGCATGTGCGCACCTTCGATGCCGAGCATGCCCGCATGGATTCCGTTGATTTCGTCCCACATCTGACGTTCGGGGGCTTCGCGTGCTTCGGTAAGGCTCGCCATCTATAATTCTCCTTCTTTGTCGTGCGGTTGAAGAACGGAGGCGGGGCGGGGTTTGTTCCTCATCCGAAAGGCTCTTGAACGGCCTCCGCTTCGAAACTATAAGGCGGCACAATTCCAGATAATGATGCAGACAGGGGTGCCATGGCTGGCCATTCACAGTTCAAGAACATCATGCACCGCAAGGGCAAGCAGGACGGTATCCGTTCCAAGATGTTCTCCAAGCTTGCACGCGAAATCACCGTTGCGGCAAAATCCGGTCTACCCGACCCGGATATGAACGCGGCGCTGCGCCTTGCCGTTCAAAACGCCAAGGCTCAGTCGATGCCGAAGGACAATATCGACCGGGCCATCAAGAAGGCTTCGGGCGCCGACGCCGAGAACTACGACGCGGTGCGTTACGAGGGCTACGGTCCCGGCGGCACAGCCGTGATCGTCGAAGCGCTGACCGATAACCGCAATCGTACCGCCTCCAACGTTCGCTCGATCTTTACCAAGGCCGGCGGCGCTCTTGGCGAAACCGGTTCGGTGTCCTTCTCCTTCGACCATGTCGGCGAGATCACCTACAAGGCGTCGGTCGGAGATGCGGATACGGTCATGGAGGCTGCGATCGAAGCGGGTGCCGACGATGTGATTTCCGACGAGGAAGGCCACACGATCATCTGCGGGTTTGAGGCGCTCGGTGAAGTCTCAAAGGCGCTCGACGCCACGCTCGGTGGTGCCGAGACCGTCAAGTCGATCTGGAAGCCGCAGAACACGATCGAAGTCGACGAGGAACGTGCGCTGTCGCTGATGAAGCTGATCGGCAATCTCGAAGACGACGACGACGTGCAGAACGTCTATTCGAACTTCGAAGTCTCGGATGAGGTCATGGCCAAGCTGTCGGCCTGATCGCCTCTAGTCCTGAAATGAAGCGGGCCGGTCGTTGAGACCGGCCCGAATTCGTTTACGCAGCTCGCTGCAGCTGGCTATCCATCAGCGACAGCTGCGAAAACAATTCCACCGAGCGGAGACGCTTGTCGATATCGTGGATCGGCATCGAGATGATGAGCTCGTCGGCCTGGGTTTCGGCCAGGAACTCACCGAGCTTGCGTTCGATGGTTCGTGGCGAGCCGACCGCTGCGTAGCGCAACGTGTGCTCCACATTCATCTTCTCCATCGGCGTCCAGAAACCGTCCATCGTATCGAGCGGTTTCGGGAAAAGGCCGCGGACGTTCTTGCGCAGGTTGACAAACTGCTGCTGCGACGAGGTGAAGAGCCTGTTTGCTTCCTCATCCGTATCTGCTGCCACACCCATGACACCGGCCATCACATACGGTTTGTCGAGATCCGCCGAGGGCTGGAAGCGATCGCGGTAGATGGCGATCGCGTCGAGCAGCATATCTGGCGCAAAATGCGAGGCAAACGCGTAGGGGAGACCCAAAGCGGCCGCCACGTGGGCGCTGTAGGTCGAGGAGCCGAGCAGCCAGATCGGCACATTCGCCTCGGTTCCCGGCACGGCAAGGATTGCCTGGTTCGGGACGGGCGTTCCAAGCAGATGCTTGAGCTCGACGATATCCTGCGGGAAGTTTTCTGCGCCCGCATCGAGATTGCGTCTCAGCGCATTTGCCGTGCGCATGTCGGTTCCGGGCGCTCGGCCGAGGCCGAGATCGACACGGCCGGGGAGCAGCGCTTCTAGCGTGCCGAACTGTTCGGCAATCACAAGAGGAGAGTGGTTTGGCAGCATGATGCCGCCGGAGCCAACCCGGATGGTTTTGGTCGCGGCGCCGACATGGGCGATGACGAGCGCGGTGGCCGCGCTGGCAATGCCCGGCATGCCATGGTGTTCGGCAAGCCAGAGGCGGTTATAGCCATGCTGTTCGGCCTTGATCGCAAGCCTGCGGGACTGGTCGAGAGCCTGGCTGACGGAATACCCTTCGCCGATCAGCGAAAGGTCGAGAATGGAAAACGGGATCATCGGCATATCCTGAAATGGATAGGAAAACGTGTTCTCCCTATCTAGGCAGCCGGTCTTGCAAATACGACCCCGCCGGCGATGAAAGTCGCTAGGCGGGGTCGGTGGAGGTCCGACAGTGAGGTCGCTGCCTCAGGTCTTGATCAGGCGCAGGAAGGGCTTGCGACCTCCCGACGACGGGGGCGATCCTTCAGGCGGAAAGACTGGCGGCGCCGGCAAAATGGTCACGTCGGAGTAGCGTGCGGCAGCGCGATCGATCTCGCCGATGCTGCGGTTCAGGCTGTCGAGAACAAGCGGCGTGGTCAGGATTTCGGGGGCCTGGGCATCCTTTGCCTTGGCCATTTCGTCGAGTTCGCCACGGATAGCCTCGGCCTCGGCCGCCTGATTATCGGCGGATTCGGTCAGTTCCTCGACATTTTGGGCCAATGCATCGACGTAAAGGCCGATCGCACGCAGTTCGCGCTCGATCTCTTCGGTCTTGGCGCGGATTGCGCTCATGCCTGTAGCACTGGACGTGCCGGCCGACAGTTCCATCGTCTCGATCAGCTTCAACGCGGCAGCAACCGCTTCGCGCGGTCGGCGCATGTCGAGCTTGGTGTTGTGGGCGATCGTGCCGACATGACGGGTGATTGCCTGACGCTGCTTGGCGCTTCTCTCATGCGCGCTGGTCTTTGACTTCGCGCGGGTAATCCTGTCTGCCTGATCCTGGCGGGCCTGAGCCTGGCTGCGCAGGATGGCGGCCATGGCTTCGGTGTCGGCCCGCATCGTCTCGACACTCGAAACGACGGTGCCGATGGTCCGGTCGATTGTTGCGAGTCCACGATTGAAATCGCGGCGCATGCCCTCGAAACGCAGGGGCATGGGTTCATCAAGTGTGGTGCGGATATCACCGCTTGCAAAGCGGCGCAGACCGCCGTCCAGGATGTCGGCGGTTCTGCGAAGATCGCGCAGCTCGGTCTCATTCCGATCATAGTCCCGTATCATTCGGGCGCCTCCTCGTGATTCTTAAGAAACCCTTTGTGACGAACCAACGCCATTAGGAAAAGGTTGTTGCGGTTGGATCACCACTTCTGCCCAAAACGATGCGGTTATGGTTAACAAAATATGAACGCTTCCGACGGCTTCGGTCCGCATGTTGGCCTGCAGAGTCACTCCGCGTTTCGGCCTTGGCGCAGGATTCCCGGCGTGACACAACAGTTGCCATGACAAAACCGATTCGCATCATCGGCATCGATCCGGGGCTTCGCCGCACAGGGTGGGGTGTTATCGAGACACTGGGAAACTCGTTGCGCTTTGTGGCATCGGGGACGGTCGTGTCCGACGGTGACATCGACCTTGCCTCGCGCCTCTGCCAGCTGCACGATGGTCTGGCCGAAGTTGTGCATACCTACACGCCAGACGAGGCGGCGGTCGAGCAGACGTTCGTCAACAAGGATGCGGTGGCGACGTTGAAGCTTGGTCAGGCGCGTGGCGTCGTGATGCTGGTGCCGGCGCGTGCCGGGTTGCCTGTTTCCGAATATGCGCCAAACGCGGTCAAGAAAGCGGTCATCGGCGTTGGCCATGGCGAGAAGCAGCAGATCCACATGATGGTGAAGATCCTGATGCCGAAGGCGGAGTTCAAGGGTAACGATGCCGCCGACGCGCTGGCGATCGCCATCTGCCACGCCCATAACCGCGTTGCAAACCGCATGCGCCAAGCTTTGGCCGGCTGAAGCATCAGCCTCCTCTGTTCTTGACTTGTTCTGCCGCCCTCAGTAGGTATTTCGGCAGAGGCCGTACGCTCGCATCGGCTTCTGACGCGCGATGCAGCGCGCTATCGTGCCTGTTTCCCGATGCTCGGCATCATGATTTCCGGAACCCATTCTCCTTCATCCTCAGCGGCGGACCTAAAACATGATCGGCAAGCTCAAAGGCACTATCGACGAGATCGGCGAGGACTACGCGCTCGTTGACGTGCACGGCGTCTGCTACGAAGCCTTCTGTTCGGCCCGCACGCTGGCCCGCCTCAATGTGGGCGAAGCGGCAGTGCTGTTTATCGAGACCTATGTGCGCGAGGACCAGTTGAAACTGTTCGGCTTCCTGTCGGCACTGGAGCGCGAGTGGTTCAACCTCCTGCAGAGCGTGCAGGGCGTCGGCGCCAAGGTGGCGCTGGCCTTGCTTTCAACGCTGACACCGGGCGAACTGGCCAATGCGATTGCGCTGCAGGACAAGACCGCAGTTTCGCGGGCACCCGGCGTCGGCCCCAAGGTCGCCGTCCGCATTGTCACCGAACTCAAGAACAAGGCGCCCGCCTTTGCCGGCGAGGCATCCGCAAATATCGGCTTCAAGCAGGAACTGGGCGAGGGCGTGGCGTCTGCGCCCGTCAGCGATGCGGTCTCGGCGCTCACCAATCTTGGCTATTCCCGAGACCAGGCGGCCAATGCCGTCGCCGCAGCTTTGAAGGCAGCCGGTGAGGATGCCGACAGCGCCAAGCTGATCCGGCTGGGTCTGAAGGAACTGGCGAGGTCGTGATATCCGGGGTAAGCACTGGGATATCGATCGGGCCAGACGATTACGGGAAGTAACAGATTGGGTGCGTTCACGACCATGGCTCTTGAAGGTCAGATCACGATAGCGATCAAGGATCGCGACGTGGCGAGAGTTGCTGCTCCACATGGCCGGTGCCACTGCTCCATGACATCAGACACAAAGGCCGCATCCTGCGCGCCCGAGATGGAAATTCTTGCATGACCGACGAAAACCGCCTCATCTCGCCGGAAAAACGGGGCGAAGATTTCGATACGGCGCTGCGCCCGCAGTCGCTCGACGAGTTTACCGGGCAGGCAGAGGCTCGCGCCAACCTCAAGATCTTCATCGAGGCCGCCAAGAACCGGGGCGAGGCCCTGGATCACGTGCTGTTCGTCGGCCCGCCGGGTCTCGGCAAGACCACGCTTGCGCAGATCATGGCCAAGGAACTGGGCGTCAATTTCCGCTCGACCTCCGGTCCTGTGATTGCAAAGGCCGGCGATCTGGCGGCGCTTCTGACCAATCTCGAAGACCGAGACGTGCTGTTCATCGATGAAATCCACCGTCTCAACCCGGCGGTCGAGGAAATCCTCTATCCAGCGATGGAAGATTTTCAGCTCGATCTGATCATCGGCGAAGGGCCATCGGCACGGTCGGTGAAGATCGACCTGTCGAAATTCACGCTGGTTGCTGCCACCACCCGTATCGGGCTGTTGACGACGCCGCTGCGCGACCGGTTCGGCATTCCCGTGCGCTTGTCGTTCTACACGGTCGAGGAACTGGAAGGTATCGTCCGGCGTGGTGCGCGCCTGATGAACCTGCCGATGACCGATGGCGGCGCGCGCGAGATCGCACGGCGCGCCCGTGGCACGCCGCGTATCGCCGGACGGCTGTTGCGCCGTGTCCGCGATTTTGCCGAAGTGGCGCGTGCGGAAGCCGTGACCAAGGAGATCGCCGACGAGGCGCTGATCCGCCTCAATGTCGACCACGCCGGTTTCGACCAGCTCGACAAGCGCTATCTCAACATGATCGCCGTCAACTTCGGCGGCGGGCCCGTGGGTATCGAGACGATCGCGGCGGGACTTTCGGAGCCGCGCGACGCGATCGAGGACATTATCGAGCCCTACATGATCCAGCAGGGCTTTATCCAGCGCACGCCGCGGGGCAGGGTGCTGACGGCAGTCGCCTGGAAGCATCTCGGCCTGCAGCCGCCCAAGGATATGGACGCGGCCCAGTTCAGGATCAGTTTCGACGATGAGTAAAAGCGACGAACCCCAGGATTTGCGCATCCGGATGAAGTTCAAGCCGAAGCGCATTTTTCAGATGCGCATCGCGGGGCTTGGTTTCCGCGATGGCCATGTGCTGGTGCACCGCGCCGTGCATGAGACGTTCTGGACCTTTCCCGGCGGACGCGCGGAAGTGGGCGAAACCTCCGAGGAAACCCTGAAACGCGAGATGGTCGAGGAACTCGGGGTCGAGGTGAAGGTCGGACGGCTGCTGTGGGCGGTCGAGAACTTCTTCCGCTACGAAGACCGCGACTGGCACGAACTCGGCTTCTACTACCTGATGGAGCTGCCGGAGAGCTTTCCGTTTCATCCGACCGATATCGTCCACCGGATCGTCGACACGCACGAACTCGAGTTCAAGTGGGTGAAGGCGACGAGAGATTCGCTGAAGGCGCTGGATATCCCACCGTATTTCATCGCCGACGAAATCGAAGATCTGCCCACGAGCCCGAAACACGTGGTCTGGCGCGATGGCGATCTCGATCTGAAAGACTGATGTTGGAACATCCTTTGCTCGCTTGAGTTTTTTCAGGAGTAGAAGGAGATGATCCATGCAGAAGATCAGCGTCGGAAACGAAGTCGAATGGAAATGGGGAAAGTCGAAGGCCGAAGGTAAGGTCGCCGAGAAGTTCACCAAGGATGTCGAGCGCAAGATCAAGGGCAAGACGATCAAGCGCAAGGCAGATGCCGACAAGCCCGCCTTCCTCGTCAAGCAGGAAGACGGCGACAAGGTTTTGAAAAGCCAATCGGAGCTGAAGAAGACCGATGGCTGAAAGATCTTCGCACGACCATCAGCACGAGCAGTCTAAGACTCGCGCGCGCAGCCCGTCCAAACCATCGCAGCTTGACCACAAGCCGCCAGCCGACGTTGCGGCTGCGGCCGAGAAGGGCTTGAAGCTGCGCGCCGAATATCGCCGTGGCGGCACGACGGTCGGGATAGCACGCGCTCGCGATCTTCAGCATCGCAAGCATCTGTCGGAACAGACGGTGAAGCGGATGGTAAGCTACTTCAAGCGTCACAATGTCGACAAGCGCTCCGACAATTTCGGCGACGACGGCAACCCATCTGCTGGTTACATTGCCTGGCTTTTGTGGGGCGGCGACGCCGGCCAGAAATGGGCCGAAGAGCACATGAAGCAGATCGACAAGACGAAGCAAGAGGCCAAGACGCAACGCACCTCGTCCCACTAGGATCGTAGCGGGGATAAGATCAGGAGGAGGCGAGGCGGCGGATTGTTTGTGCAAGCAACGGTTTGCCACCGCCCCTCCAGCCAAGCGCCTCGATCTTTGCCGTCGGCATGACGCGCACTCGCGACAGATCAGCCTTCTCGGGCAAGCGGCGGCCATTGTCGACGTGACTGAGGATTTCGCTTCGATCGGTGAGTATGTCTGACACGTTGAAACTTTCGCCGGCGATCCTGGAGGCTTCGGCTTCCAGCATCAGACGAACGGCGGAGCCGACATCGCTGCCGTTTACTTCCGTTCCCGCACGCGGTTCAATGACGCCGCCGGAACGGTAGGTTTCAAACATCTGATCCCATTTGTTGGGTCTCAGATGTCCGTAGACACCGGTCAACCGCAGGCTTGCGGTCGAAAAGTGCGCGTCGCAAAGCCCGGCGACTGCCAATTCGCCTTTATGCTTGATTTCGCCGTAGAGACTTGTCGGTGACAGATCCGTGTCTTCGATCAGCGGCAACCCGTCAGGCAGGCCGTCATAGACAGCGCGGCTGGAGATGAGGACGGCGCGGCGGAGACCGGCTCGTTTGGCAGTCTCGAACAGTTTCATCGTGCCATTGAGGTTCATGCGGGCAAACCGCTTGGGATCGTCGCCTTCGCCGCCGCGATATTTGCCGGGGACATGGTCAAAGGCGGCGTGGACGAAGAAATCGGCACCGGTGAAGGCATCAATCTGGTCGAGATCGGGATCGAGCGAGAGGGGGACGAATTCGACGGGTTTTGAGAACAGGTCGGGTTTCGGTTGTGTCCGGCCGCCGACAATAACCTGATAGCCGGCGCCCAGCAGCGCCTCTACGACATAGCGGCCCACAAGCCCGGTCCCGCCCGAGACGAGAACCTTCATGGGAGGCGCGCCGGATTGGGCAGTGCGGATATGTCAGGTGAGCGGCCTTCGTAGAAGTCCCGCCAGAGATCGATCAGCGGCTTCAACTGCTGCGCCTTCGGGTGATCCTTCTCCCATGGCTTTTCATACTGGTAGTGGAGGATGCCGATGCTCTTCCAGTTCCAGAGATCGGGCATGGCGAACCACACATATTGCAGCATGTTCATGGTCACCGGCAGGCCGTGCCAGTCCGGAAAGAAGTGTTCCAGAAACGTCTGGTCGGTGCGGCGCCAGAAGACGTCGGGCACATCCAGCGCTGCCATCATGGCGTCGAAGGTCTGCAGCGAGGGTTTGGCTACGAAGACGCCGGAGTTCATCCGTTGGAAGTCGGCCATGCTCTCGTAGACGTTCGGTGCCGCGGAAAACTCCGGATAGGCGAACAGCTTGTCGATGTTCTTCAGCACCAGCGCGTCCGCATCGACGAAAACGACCTTGTCGTAGTCGGTCAGCTGCCACAGGCGCAGCTTGCAGAAATTGTCGAGCGGCGTGTGGAACTCCGGCTTGTTGCCTTTGGTAAAAGGCGCCGCGCCATGCAGGTTCTTTCGGGCGTGACGGTCGTTGAACGCGTCGGACAGCGGAAGGTGTGTGACTTCCACCATACGGCAGCCCAGGGCTTCGAGGGGGCCAAGGTCGGATGCTGAGACCGCCGCCGTATGCAGCACGACGATCTCGGCCGTGGTCCCGGTCAACCTGATCGACCGGGCCAATGCCGTCGCGCCCATCGCGTAATCGGCATTGGTGACGAGGGTGACGAAGGCGTTTTTCATTGCGCCATCACGAGACGGATTTCAGCCGCATGCCTTCCGGATCGTGCTCCACTTTGGCGGCGATATCGCGCGTCCAGGCGGAAACGGCGGGGACACGGCTGCGATCGACGCGGTAGGCGTATTTCTTCGCGACATCAACGATCTCGGCGAGCAGGCCTTCGCCGAGCGTGGTTGGCTGCAGGCCAAGGCTCAGGAACTTGTCGTTCTTCACGACGAGATCGTTTTCGGGGGCTTCCTTGCGCGGGTTGGGCAGCCAGGCAATCTGCGCGCCACTCATCTTGGAGATCATTTCGGCCAGATCGCGCACCCGGTGGGTTTCCGTCATCTGGTTAAAGATCTCGACCCGGTTGTTGCGGGCAGGCGGTGTGTTGAGCGCGATCTCGATGCAGCGCACCGAATCCTGAATATGGATGAAGGCGCGCGTCTGGCCGCCGGTTCCGTGTACCGTCAGCGGATAGCCGATCGCCGACTGGATCAGGAAGCGGTTGAGAACCGTGCCGTAATCGCCGTCGTAGTCGAACCGGTTGATCAGCTGCTCGTGGCGGCGGGTCTGCTCCGTGTGGGTTCCCCAGACGATGCCCTGGTGGAGATCGGTGATCCGCAGGCCGTCGTTCTTCGCGTAGAACGCAAACAGCTGCTGATCGAGGCATTTCGTCATGTGGTAGATCGAGCCGGGATTGCTTGGATAGAGGATCTCCTGGCTAACCGTGCGCCCATCCATCGTCTCGATGCCAACAGGAAGGTAGCCTTCCGGGATCGCCGCACCGACGGTCGAGTAGCCATAGACACCCATTGTGCCCAGGTGGATGAGATGCGCGTCGAGGTCGAGCTCGACCATGGCGTTCAACAGATTGTGCGTGGCGTTGACGTTGTTGTTGACAGTGTAGTTCTTGTGGCGGTCGCTCTTCATCGAATAGGGGGCTGCCCGCTGTTCGGCGAAGTGGATGATGGCGTCTGGACGGTTCGCCGCCAGCCAACCCTTCAGAAGCTCGTAATCCTTGGCAAGGTCGATCAGGTGAAAGTGGATGCGGCGGCCGGTCTCGGCGTGCCAGATGCGGGTCCGTTCCTGAATGCTGTCCATCGGCGTCAGCGACTGAACACCGAGTTCCGTATCGATCCAGCGGCGCGACAGGTTATCGAGAATATGCACCTCGTGGCCGGCATCGGACAGGTGAAGCGATGTCGGCCAGCCGACGAAACCATCGCCGCCAAGGACTGCAATCTTCATGAATGTTCTCTCCGTTCGCGGGTGCCCTATTTTATGCGGGCGGGAAGTATGACAGGACACCGAAAGTGGATCGGTATTCCGCCTTTATCCAGGGGATGAAGATGGAATTTCAAGGCAAGCTTATGACAGAGCAGAATTTTTTGTTATCCGGAGAACTGATCGAGGGCGGTCACAGCCTCGTCCAGCGGGTCTATTACGAGGACACGGACTTCTCCGGCCTCGTCTATCACGCCCGCTACCTGCACTTTCTCGAGCGCGGCCGAACCGATTATCTGCGTTGCCTCGGCTGCGAGCAGGGTGCGCTTCTGTCGGCGGATGAGGAGGGGCTGGTCTTCGTCGTGCACCGCATGGAGATCGATTTCAAGCAACCGGCCCGGATGGACGATATACTGACGATCCAGACGATCACCGAAAAGGCGGGTGGCGCCAAGATGGTTCTCACCCAGGAAATCCGCCGCGGCGAAACGCTGCTGATTGCGGCGAAGGTGGTTATCGCCGTCATCAACAGATACGGTCGTCCACGACGACTGCCGGAGGCGATCGCGGAGAAGTTTCTAACAGCGCCGATCTGAGCTTTAGACAATAGAGCCAAAGCGCTGATCAAGCTTGCGGCCGTAACACATTATTAACGATAATGTAGTCTTACTAACCCGTGAGGAATTTGTGCAACGCACGCCTTCCTTTGACCAAATTTGAAGGCGAGAAGCCAAGCTGAAAACTCAGGACATCTTGGGCGTTAGGCGGCGATCTCGGCGGACAGAAACATTCTCGCGAGAGCGCGCTTTGGAACCCGCCCGGTTGTGAAATGCCGGGCGTTTGGATTCGGGGATTGAAGACAGATGGAACAGGTAGCTCTGGAAGCTGCGACGCATGACGTGAGCCTTTGGGCGCTGTTCATGCAGGCCGGACTGATCGTCAAGATGGTGATGATCGGGCTGATGGGTGCCTCGGTCTGGACCTGGGCGATCGTCATCGACAAATATATGGCCTTTTCAAAGGCGCGGCGTCAGTTCGATCAGTTCGAACAGGTGTTCTGGTCGGGTCAGTCGCTCGAAGAACTCTACCGCACCCTTGGCGAGCGCCAGAATACAGGCCTTGCCGCCATCTTCGTCGCTGCCATGCGCGAGTGGAAAAAGAGCTTTGAACGCGGCGCCCGTTCGCCGATCGGTCTCCAGATGCGTATCGACCGCGCCATGGACGTGACGATGTCGCGTGAAGGCGAGGCCTACGAGGCACGTCTTGGGTCGCTCGCAACCATCGGTTCGGCCGGTCCGTTCATCGGTCTGTTCGGTACCGTCATCGGTATCATGACCTCCTTCCAGGCGATCGCCGGATCGAAGTCCACCAACCTTGCGGTCGTTGCACCGGGTATCGCCGAAGCGCTCTTGGCAACCGCCATCGGCCTTGTTGCCGCTATCCCGGCAGTTATCGCCTACAACCGTTTCATGGGCGAGGCTGGCAAGCTTTCATCGCGGATGGAAGGTTTTGCCGACGAATTCTCGGCCATCCTTTCGCGCCAGATCGACGAGAAGCTGCAGCCACGCCAGGCCGCTCAGTAATCAGGCACAACGCCAGGAGTAAGCACCATGGGCATGTCGGCCGGAGGAGCAAAGTCGGGAGGCGGTCGTCGCGGACGTCGCGGTGGGCGAAGCCGTAGCGGCGCGATCAGCGAAATCAACGTCACGCCGCTTGTCGACGTCATGCTCGTGCTTCTCATCATCTTCATGGTCGCCGCACCGATGATGACTGTCGGCGTGCCGATCGACCTGCCTGAAACCCAGGCCAAGGCGATGAATTCCGATACGCAGCCGATCACCGTTTCGGTCAATCCGGAAGGGCAGATCTTCCTGCAGGAAACCCCGATCACGATCGACGAAATCCTGCCGAAGCTGCAGGCAATCGCCACGACCGGCTATAACGAGCGCATCTATGTGCGTGGCGACACTGCCGCTGCCTATGGCGTGGTGATGAAGGTCATGGCCCGCATTTCGTCTGCCGGTTACAAGAACCTCGGCCTCGTTACCCTTCAGGAACAGGAGCAGTGATCCCACGCCATGAAGGGTAGTATCGGCACATCGCTGGTTCTCCATTCGGTGCTTCTCGGCTGGGCGCTTGTCTCGCTGAGTTCACCGATGCAGCTCAACGTCGCCGACGTCGAGGCGCTTCCGGTTGACATCGTCCCGGTGGAATCGATCACCCAGATGCAGCAGGGTGACAAGAAGGCGCCTCTCACCGAAAAGCCTTCGGTGAAGGAAACCAAGAACCAGAAGGTCGTCGAAAACGCCGAGAATGCCGGCGAGAGCGACATCGACCTGAAGTCCCCGCCGACACCGGCCAAGAAGCCCCTGAAGACCGAAGCCGCCGCCGCGCCAAAGCCGGTGGAGCGCCCGACGCCGACCCCGACGGACGAGGACAACCAGGTCAAGGATATCGTCAAGGAAGAGACGGCACCGAAGCCTCAGGACGTGGCAGCATTGCCGCAGCCGAAGCCGGAGCCGACCCCGCCGAAGCCCGAACCGACGCCGCCCAAGGCCGAGACACCGCCACCGACCCCAACTCCGACCGAAGCCAAGACCGAGGAAGCGCCGCTTCCCGACAGCGTTCCGCTGCCGGCCGCCAAGCCGAAGCAGGAACCGCCGAAGGAACAGGCAAAGCCCGTCGAAAAGCCGGTCGAGAAAAAGCCTGACCCGCCGAAGCCAACCGAGACCGCCAAGGCTGACACCAAGGCCACCGAAGCTTCCAAGCCGAACGACAAGAAGGAAGGCAAGAAGCAGGAGACTGCCAAGTCCTCGTCTTCCAAGGCCAGCGACTTCAATGCCGACCAGATTGCAGCGCTTCTCAACAAGCAGGACGCGTCGGGCGGCGGTGCCAAGCGTTCGACGTCGCCTGCCTCCACGGGCAGCACGAAGCCATCGACCGGTTCAAAGCTCAGCGTCAGCGAAATGGACGCGTTGCGCGGGCAGATCGGCAAGAACTGGTCCTATATCGCAGGCATCGAAGGTGCAGAAGGCGTGGTCATCCGCGTCCATATGCGGCTCGACCAGTCGGGCATGATCGTCGGCGAACCCGAAGTTTCCTCAAGCGGCGGTTCAGATACGGCCCGCCGGACGCTCGAATCCAGCGCGCGCCGCGCTGTCTTGCGTTCGTCGCCGTTCAAGAACCTGCCGGCAGACAAATACGATGCGTGGAGCGAAGTCATCGTGAACTTCAGCCCCAGCGATCTTGATATGCTTTGAAAGGCCAAACCATGATCAGACGTTCCTTCCTCGGGCTCATGATGGCGTCCGCCGGTGCCGCCGCGATCTCCAACCCCGCAAACGCGGTGGTCGAGATCAACATCAACAAGGGCAATGTTGAGCCGCTGCCGATCGCGATTACCGATTTCCTGTCCAACAACGAGCTTGGACCGCAGATTTCGCAGGTTATCGCCGCCGATCTTCAGCGTTCGGGATTGTTCGCGCCTGTCAACAAGCAGGCGTTCATCGAAAAAATCACCGATCCGGGCCGCGCGCCGCGTTTCGAAGACTGGAAGGCGATCAACGCCCAGGCGCTGGTCGTCGGTCGCGTCAGCCGTGAAGGCGACGGTCGTCTGCGCGCCGAATTCCGTCTCTGGGATACGTTTGCCGGCCAGCAGATGACCGGCCAGCAGTTCTTTACTCAGCCGGAAAACTGGCGTCGTCTGGCGCACATCATCGCCGACGCGATCTATAAGCAGATCACCGGCGAGCAGGGCTACTTTGACACCCGCGTCGTGTTCGTATCCGAAAGCGGTCCGAAGACTGCCCGTCAGCGTCAGTTGGCAATCATGGACCAGGACGGTTTCAACGTCCGCATGCTGACCGGCACCAAGGATCTCGTGCTGACGCCGCGCTTTTCGCCAAGCCGTCAGGAAGTCACCTACATGTCGTTCGAGGGCAACCAGCCGCGGGTCTACCTGCTGCAGCTGGAAACCGGACAGCGCGAAGTGGTGGGCAATTTCCCCGGCATGACGTTCTCGCCTCGCTTCTCGCCTGACGGTCAGAAGGTGATCATGAGCCTTCAGCAGGAAGGCAACGCGAATATTTACACGATGGACCTGCGTTCGCGCACGACGACGCGCCTGACGTCGACGGCTGCGATCGATACCGCGCCATCCTATTCGCCCGATGGTGCGCGCATCACGTTCGAAAGCGACCGCGGCGGCCGCCAGCAGATCTACGTGATGGGGGCCGACGGTTCGGGCCAGAGCCGCGTCTCGTTCGGCGATGGTTCCTATTCGACGCCGGTCTGGTCGCCGCGTGGCGATCTGATCGCGTTCACCAAGCAGTCGGGCGGAAAGTTCTCGATCGGCGTGATGCGTCCGGACGGTTCTGGCGAGCGCATTCTGACATCGGGCTTCCATAACGAGGGTCCGACCTGGGCACCGAACGGGCGTGTTCTGATGTTCTTCCGCCAGAACGCCGGCGCCGGTGGTCCGCAGTTGTATTCGATCGATCTCAGCGGCTATAACGAGCAGATGGTCAAGACACCGGCATTCGGGTCCGACCCGGCCTGGTCGCCGCTTCTTGAATAGGAGGCACGTTTGAGGCGCGGCAGATCTGCCGCGCTTGCGTTCCAACCGGCAGCGAACGACTGAAAAATAGGGCACCGGAAGGAATTCGTTAACCATAAGCGTTTGATCATGGTTAACCTAAATCCGTTAGAGTTCGGCAACTCTGAAATTAATTATCAAGGAGAGAACGGCCATGAGCCGCATTCATACCCCGGCGATGAGCCGTATGCAGACCCTCGCTCGCAACCCGGCCGTCATCGCTCTGACGCTGGCCCTCGCTCTCGCAGGCTGCGCCAACAAGAAGAACCTTCCGAACAACGCGGGTGACCTTGGCCTCAACGGCGGTGGTGCCGGCGGCTCGGCAACACCTGGCTCGAGCCAGGACTTCACGGTCAATGTCGGCGACCGGATCTTCTTCGATACGGACTCGACCTCGATCCGTGCAGATGCCCAGCAGACGCTCGATCGTCAGGCTCAGTGGCTGCAGCGTTACCCGAACTACGCGATCACCGTCGAAGGCCATGCCGACGAACGCGGTACACGCGAATACAACCTGGCACTCGGCGCCCGTCGCGCTTCGTCCACCAAGGAATATCTTGCTTCGCGCGGCATTCCTGCCAACCGCATCAAGACCATTTCCTTCGGCAAGGAACGTCCGGTCGCAGTTTGCGACGACATCTCCTGCTGGTCGCAGAACCGCCGCGCGGTTACCGTTCTCGGTGGCGCTGGCATGTAATGCCGGTGAGGGGCGGGGCCAGTCCCCGTTCCACACATGACATTTTGGTGAGAAAAGGTGGCCTTCGCGCCACCTTTTTTGTTTTTCCTTAGTTTGGCCCCGTTTCCCTTGATTTTGAACGTCGACTTGGTTGCTTTTTGACGGCAGTTCAGAAAAATCCGTATTGCGCCAATCCGGCGCAAGCTACAGCGCCGCGCACCGGGTTTCCGATGCGCACAGCGCGTTGTAGAACATAGGTTGCGCTTCGTTCTTTCCGAAAGCCATTCCGGCTTGAGGGCCGAAGCGCGGGAAGCAGGACGGACGACATGAAGAAAATTGTCTTGGCAGCGATGCTGGGGCTGGCGGCGATGGCGGGCCCTGCTGGGGCCTTCTCATTTCCGAAACTCTTCCAGGGCGAGCAAAGCGTTCCGCAACAGCCGCAGGCCGAACAACGGCCTGTGATCCTCGCGCAGGGCGGCGATGCCGTCCGGACGCAGCAGCTTCAGGAAGAGGTACGGCAGCTTAACGGCCGTATCGAGGAAATGAGTTATCAGCTCCTGCAGATGCAGGAACAACTGCGCAAAACGCAGGAAGATAACGAATTCCGTTTCCAGGACCTGGAAAAGAAGAAGAGAAGCGACTTGGGCGACACGGGCGGGCAACCGGCCGTGGCGTCCAACCGCCCTTCGTCTTCGGCTTCCTCCGGCGAAACCTCCCCGCCCGCCGCGCAAAGCGCCGACGACGTGGCTCGCATCATCGGTGAGCCATCCAGCCCATCCGCGACCACAGGCAACCGCGCCGCACCTGCGCCAACAACGCTTGGATCGATGAATCTCGACACGAGCGGAAATACTGTCGGTGCGTCCCGCAACGACAATGCCCGCAATTCGGCCGGTCTGCCCGGTGTCTCCTCCGGCTCGTCACGCAGCGGCACGTCCCAGGATCCGCAGCAGACGGCTTCGCTCGGCAGTGAGAGCGACAGCTACAAGATCGCCTACGACCACGTGCTTTCCGGCGACTATCCGCTCGCCGAAAAGGAATTCTCGGCCTACCTCACGAGCTACCCGAAGAGCGCGCGTGCCGCAGACGCCAATTTCTGGCTCGGCGAAGCGCAGTTCTCGCAGGCGAAATATGCCGATGCGGCAAAGACCTTTCTCAATGCGCATCAGACCTACGGCAAGTCCGCAAAGGCCCCTGAAATGCTGCTGAAGCTTGGCATGTCGCTTGCCGCTCTCGACAACAAGGATACGGCCTGCGCGACGCTTCGCGAGGTTCCCAAGCGCTATCCGAATGCGCAGCGCGCCGTGCTCGGCAAGGTGACGACCGAGCAGAAGCGGCTGTCCTGCTGATCCTGCGGCGGTGACAAAACCGGATCCATCCCCGCAGTCAGCGGTTCGTGAATTTCTCGCCGGTCTTTCAAGGCCGGCGAAACTGCTTGTGGGGATCTCCGGCGGCAGTGATTCGACCGGGCTTCTGCTCGCGCTTCAGGAGGCGCTGGCTACTGACCCGGAAGGCGGGATCGAACTTGCCGCTGCCACGATCGATCATGCGCTGCGAGCCGAATCAGGCGCGGAGGCCGGCGCGGTGGCATCTCTTTGCGCACGCAAGGGCATTCCCCACACGATCCGCCGCTGGGACGGCGACAAACCAACGACCGGCATTCCGGCTGCTGCACGAGAAGCTCGCTACCGGCTGCTGATGGAGATCGCTGACGAGATCGCAGCCACCGCCATCCTCACGGGCCATACGCTGGATGACCAGATCGAAACGGTGGCGATGCGCGCAGTGCGCAACGGCACGAAGGGCAAGCTGGGTCTGGCGGGCATGGCAGGTGCAGTCCTGCTCGACAGACGGCGCTGGCTGCTGCGACCGTTTCTGTCTGTGCGTCGCTCAGCGATCCGGGATTTTCTTGCAGCGGGAGGCGAGGGCTGGATCGACGACCCGAGCAACCTCGACAGCCATTACGAGAGGGTCAGAACTCGAAATGCTCTGACGGGCATCGAAACGGTGACGATGGACGAGATCGCTGCGGCCGGCGCTTCGCGAACGCGTCTGTCCCGCCATGCGGCGGAACTGGCCCGCGAGCAGCTGACCATCAGCCATGGGGTTCTGGCTTATCTTCCGGTCGAAGCATTGGGCGGCGATCCACTGGCTCGGGACCATCTGCTCGGACATCTCATCGCGCTCCTGGGCGGACGGGAACACGTTCCTTCGACCGAGACGATGACACGGGTCGCGGCATTTCTGGATGGCCGGCACCTCGGCCGAATGTCTGGAGGGCGGGTCATCCTCGATCTGCGTCGGGATGGGCTGTATCTTTACCGGGAAAGCCGCAATCTGAACCCTGTTCGCATCGCGGCGGGGGCGGTGAAGGTCTGCGATGGCCGATACCGCGTCCACAACCCAACCAATAGCGAAATCGTGATCGGGCCGACCATTCCCGATCGCACGCTGGCGGGCTGGCTTTTCCCGAATGCGCCCGGGTCGGTCGCGATGCGGGCCATGGCGGCAATGCCACAGGTGCAAACACTCGAAACTGGCCTGCTGCACGCGATTGACATGCACCCGGTCCTGGGGACGTTCGAACGCTTCCTGTCGCAGTTCGAGCTCGAGATTGCAGCCCAGTTCGCCGATTTGGTCGGATGCGACGATATACCCCCGCTTCCGGTTAAGCTTTCGCAGCGGAAAAGCTAGGCGTCCGTGCCGGTTCGCCTTGGCAATGCCAAAGCTCAACCCTATGTTAGGTTCCAAGAAGGGCGGTCGCCATGATGTGACCGTTGGCATACTGGGGAGTTCGATGAACCCAAATTTTCGCAATTTTGCCCTCTGGGCCATTATAGCCCTGCTGCTGATCGCTTTGTTCAGCATGTTCCAGACGGCGCCGTCGCAGACGTCCTCGCGCGAAATTCCGTATTCGCAGTTCCTGCGTGACGTGGATTCCGGCCGCGTTCGCGACGTCGTCGTGACCGGCAATCGTGTCCTCGGCACCTATACCGAGAACGGCACCAATTTCCAGACATACTCCCCGGTCATCGATGACAGCCTGATGGAGCGTCTTCAGTCGAAGAACGTCTCGATCATGGCTCGCCCCGAGACAGACGGATCGTCTGGCTTCCTGAGCTATATCGGCACGCTGTTGCCGATGCTGCTGATCCTCGGTGTCTGGCTGTTCTTCATGCGCCAGATGCAGGGTGGCTCACGCGGTGCGATGGGCTTCGGCAAGTCGAAGGCGAAGCTTTTGACCGAAGCGCATGGCCGCGTCACGTTTGAGGACGTTGCCGGCGTCGACGAAGCCAAGGCTGACCTCGAGGAAATCGTCGAATTCCTGCGCGATCCGCAGAAGTTCCAGCGTCTCGGCGGTCGTATCCCTCGCGGCGTGCTGCTTGTCGGCCCTCCGGGCACCGGTAAGACGCTGCTCGCCCGTTCGGTGGCAGGTGAAGCCAACGTGCCGTTCTTCACGATCTCCGGTTCGGACTTCGTGGAAATGTTCGTCGGCGTCGGTGCATCCCGTGTGCGCGACATGTTCGAGCAGGCCAAGAAAAATGCGCCCTGCATCATCTTCATCGACGAAATCGACGCCGTCGGCCGTCACCGTGGCGCAGGCCTCGGCGGTGGTAACGACGAACGCGAGCAGACGCTGAACCAGCTTCTGGTCGAGATGGACGGCTTTGAGGCGAACGAGGGTATCATCCTCATCGCCGCAACCAACCGTCCTGATGTTCTCGATCCCGCACTTCTGCGTCCAGGCCGTTTCGACCGTCAGGTCGTCGTGCCGAACCCTGACATCGTCGGTCGCGAACGCATCCTCAAGGTTCACGCGCGCAACGTGCCGCTTGCTCCCAACGTGGATCTCAAGGTTCTTGCCCGTGGTACGCCCGGTTTCTCCGGTGCCGACCTCATGAACCTTGTCAACGAATTTGCCCTGATGGCAGCGCGCCGCAACAAGCGTCTCGTCACCATGCAGGAATTCGAAGACGCCAAGGACAAGATCATGATGGGTGCCGAGCGTCGCTCGTCCGCCATGACCGAAGCCGAAAAGAAGCTTACCGCCTATCACGAAGCCGGTCATGCGATCACCGCCCTCAAGGTGGCCGTTGCCGATCCGCTGCACAAGGCGACCATTATTCCGCGCGGCCGTGCGCTCGGCATGGTCATGCAGTTGCCGGAAGGCGACCGCTATTCGATGAGCTACAAGTGGATGGTATCGCGCCTGACCATCATGATGGGTGGCCGCGTTGCTGAAGAACTGACGTTCGGCAAGGAAAACATCACGTCCGGTGCTTCCTCTGACATCGAGCAGGCGACCAAGCTTGCGCGTGCCATGGTCACCCAGTGGGGCTTTTCCGACATTCTCGGTCAGGTTGCCTATGGTGAAAACCAGCAGGAAGTCTTCCTCGGACATTCGGTTTCGCAGTCGAAGAACGTGTCCGAATCGACGGCCCAGAAGATCGATAGCGAAGTGCGCCGTCTGATCGACGAAGCCTATACGGAAGCGCGCCACATCCTGACTGAATACCACGATCAGTTCGTGGCCATCGCTGAGGGCCTTCTCGAGTACGAAACCCTTTCGGGTGACGAAATCAGAGCGCTGATTCTCGGCCAGAAGCCGTCGCGTGACCTTGGCGACGATTCGACGCCAAGCCGTGGTTCGGCTGTGCCGAGCGCCGGTGTAAAGAAGGACGAGCCGAAGGGCGATGCGCCCGAAGGCGGTCTTGAACCTCAGCCGCACTGATCTCTACTGCATCAAACCTATTAAAGCCGCTGCGGAAACTTCCGCGGCGGCTTTTGCTTATCGACCTTAGCGGGACTGGTTCGGTAACGGGATATAAGCGATTTTGACGGTAATTTAGGTGCCAACGCAGATGAACTGTGGCATGAGCCGATCTTGGACGGCAATGCCGCCGATCCGCTCGGGCATGTTGCACATATAGCCATAACCGGGCGAAGACCGCGCTTTTGAGAGCGCGTGTACCAGGGAGCTTACATGACACGCCGCTATTTTGGGACTGATGGCATCCGCGGGCATTCCAACGTCTATCCGATGACGCCAGATCTTGCGATGCGCGTCGGTATTGCCGTCGGAACGATTTTTCGCAACGGAACGCACCGCCACCGCGTGGTAATCGGCAAGGATACCCGTCTTTCCGGCTACATGCTGGAAAATGCCATGGTCGCGGGCTTTACCGCAGCCGGCCTCGACGTGTTTTTGCTTGGCCCGATCCCGACGCCCGCCGTCGCCATGCTGACGCGCTCGCTGCGTGCGGATGTCGGCGTGATGATTTCCGCTTCACACAACCCGTTCGAGGATAACGGCATCAAGCTGTTCGGCCCCGACGGCTACAAGCTTTCCGATGAGCTGGAAATGCGGATCGAGGATCTGCTCGACAGCGACCTCCATTCGCAGCTGGCAAAATCGGCCGATATCGGTCGCGCCAAGCGCGTCGAGGGCGATATCTACCGTTATATCGAACAGGCCAAGCGCACGCTCCCGCGTGACGTGACGCTGCACGGTCTTCGGGTCGCGATCGATTGCGCCAATGGTGCCGCCTACAAGGTCGCGCCGCTGGCTCTGTGGGAGCTCGGCGCCGAAGTGGTCACGATCGGCAACGAGCCGAACGGCACCAACATCAATCTCGATTGCGGCTCAACCAGCCCGGCGGCGCTGCAGCGCAAGGTCCACGAGACGCGCTCCGATATCGGCATTGCGCTCGACGGCGACGCGGACCGTGTCATCATCGTCGACGAGAATGGCGATATCATCGACGGCGACCAGCTGATGGCGGTTATCGGCGAAAGCTGGGCGGAAGACGACAAGCTGACCGGTGGCGGCATTGTCGCGACCGTCATGTCCAATCTCGGGCTCGAGCGCTTCATGGAGACCAAGGGCCTGACGCTTGCGCGCACCAAGGTCGGCGACCGGTATGTGGTCGAGCACATGCGCAATCACGATTTCAACGTGGGTGGCGAACAGTCCGGTCATATCGTGCTGTCGGATTTCGGCACCACCGGTGACGGTCTTGTCGCAGCCTTGCAGATCCTTGCCCGCGTAAAGCGGCTCGATCGACCGGTGAGCGAAGTCTGCCGCCGGTTTGAGCCGGTGCCGCAGCTGTTGAAAAACGTACGCTTCGCCGGTGGCAAGCCGCTGGAAAACGCCGTTGTGCGGCAGGCGATCGCGGATGCGGAAGCCGAGCTTGCCACCAAGGGCCAACTCGTCATCCGCCCATCGGGCACCGAGCCGCTGATCCGTGTCATGGCTGAAGGCGACGACCGGGCCCAGGTCGAGCGCATCGTCGGCGATCTCGTTACGGTGATTGCCAACGCCAGACCGGAAGCGGCCTGACGGATCGTTCGGATCTAGCCTCTCCCGGCTATGACGGGAGAGGGATGGGCCACGACCTTGTGGCCGTTCGCTGGTTACGGCCGCCACTGCCTGAACTTGCCGTCCAGTGCGCCGTCGAGGTAGAAGGCGGCGCTGATCAGGGCGAGGTGGGTGAAGGCCTGCGGGAAGTTGCCGAGGAACTCACCGCGCGGATCGAATTCTTCCGCATAGAGCTGCAGGTGATTGCCGAACAGGAGCAGCTTTTCCATGTTGATCTCGGCTTCCGCCAGGCGACCGGCGCGGGCGAGGCACTCCACATACCAGAATGAACAGGCGGCGAAGAAGCCTTCATCGCCGTCCAGGCCGTCCTTGCGCTTGTAGCGCATGACGAGCGCATCATCGGCAAGTTCGTTGCCGATTGCATCGAGCGTCGCCAGCCAGGCCGGGTCGGTGGCACTGATGAAGCGCACGAGCGGCATCATCAGCATGGACGCGTCGAGATCACTGCCGCCCTTGGCATGAACGAAGTGCCCGAGATCGGCATTCCAGAAGTTTGCCCAGATATCGTCGCTGATGGCATTGCGTGCCTCGACCCAGCGTCCGAACGGAGCTGTTAGCGACCGCTTCTGCGCGAGCCGGATGGCACGATCCACCGCGACCCAGCACATAAGCCGGGAATGCAGATGTTCCTGCGGCTCGCTGCGGATTTCCCAGATGCCGGCATCGGCGTCCTGCCAGATGTCGCATACGTGGTCGACGATACGCCGGACAGCATTCCAGTTGTCGTGGGAGATCGCCTCGCCGTATTTGTTGCTGATATAGACCGAATCGAGAAGCTCGCCGTAGATGTCGAGCTGGATTTGTTCGGCGGCATTGTTGCCGACGCGGATGGGTTTGGCGCCACCATAGCCCGAGAGGTGGTCGAGTTCCTGTTCGGTGTCGACGCGACTGCCATCGAGATTGTACATGATCTGTATTTGCCCACCTGGCGACCGGTCCGTCCTGTCGACGAGCCAATGGGAAAATGCGTTCGCTTCGTCCTGATAGCCAAGGCGCATCAGCGCGTAGATCGTGAAGGAGGCATCCCGGATCCAGGTCGCACGGTAATCCCAGTTTCGCGGGCCGCCCGGAGCTTCGGGCAAACCGAATGTGCCCGCTGCGGCGATGGAACCGTTCTTTTGCGAGGTCAAAAGCTTGAGCGCCAGTGCCGAGCGGGTGACGGAGGAGCGCCAGCGACCGGTATAGGTCGAGCGTTTTGCCCAGCCCTGCCAGTATTCTATGGCGTCCGCGATTGCAGCGCTGACAGCGTCCTTGTCCCAGACGTCGCTGTCGTTTCCGTCCAGAACAAAGTCGGCCGTCTCTCCGGCTTTCAATGAAAACGTGGCGCTGACACCGCCGTCTTCCTTTTCGAAGGTCACCGGGCCCGAGAGGCGAAGGGTGAAATCACCGCAGCGGAACGTTGACACGCCGCCGTCGACCGTGACCTCGGGCACCTTGCGCGCATAGTCGAAGCGCGGCCAGCAACGCAGCGAAAACGTCATCTCGCCGCGGGTGACTTCAACCCGGCGGATCAGGTTCTCCACCCCGTCCTCGGTTTTTGGCACCGGCATCAGATCGACCACTTCGGCGCTCTGGTGCTGTCCGAGCCAGCGGGTGAGGAGGACGTTGGTCTCGGGGATATACATCTGCAGACGACGGGCATCGTCGATGTCAGGCGAAAGCTCGAACGCGCCGCCCTTTTCCGGATCGAGGAGTGCGGCGAAGATGCTGGGACTGTCCAGATCCGGCCAGCAGAGAAAATCGATCGCACCATCGCGCGCAACCAGCGCCAGGGTTCTCAGATTGCCGACCGCACCATGTTCGGCGATCGGTCGCGGCACGTCGGCGTGGACCGCCAATGATTTCCCAGTATCGGTATTCAGTTGTGTCAAAACCTGACCCTTTCCTATGCAGAACGGACAACTCCGAAGCAGCAGATCGGTTCGCCGATAACGTCTTGGCTCGCCAAGAAGTTACCCCTGATTTTTTAGGGATCGAACTTCGAGATGGTGCGTTCTCTTTCCCGCAAGGACGGGATGGAAGAGATGCAGCACGTGAAAATCGAAGCTGTCCGCAGGGCAGCGGTCAAACTTGTCGCAAGGCATGAGCAGGAAAAACTGAGGACTGCGCTCGCCGACCATCTTCGATCCGTGGCCGAGCTGAAACGCAAAGCCAAAGCGGACCGGGAAGGCTGACCGACGCGAGTGGGCGGCGGGCGAGGGCGTCATTCACGAAAAATTCGCCGATAATTTTTTAGAATTCACTTATATAATGTGAACATGTCGTTAAGAGCAGTGTGCTGTTAACCGCAAATCTTCACGAATATAACCTTGCTGGGGTTATAGTTAATCAGCATTTAACCTTTTTTCTTCATTCTTCATTGTCAAAGAGGTGGCCGGGCGTCGTGCCTGCCATTGACGCGACAAGCTTGGAGATGAGCCATGAAGAAGTGCCTAGCAGCCACGATGGCGTTCTTGCTGACGACCACCGTTGCCTATTCCGCGGATGTCTATCAGCCGCAGCCGGAAGCCTTTCAGGATGCACCGGAAGTGACCGTTCAGGAGTCGACCGGGTGGTACCTGCGCGGCGACGTCGGTTATTCCTTCAACAAGCTGCGCGGCGCCAAGTTCTTTCAGGGCGGCAGCTCGGCAAGCGAAACGGATTTCCGGTCGACGGATATCGACGACAGCTTCACGTTCGGCGGTGGTGTCGGTTACCAGATCAACAACTACCTTCGCTCGGACGTGACTTTCGACTACCTGACGAAGAGCGATTTTGAAGGGTCGACGAGCGGCAGCTGCGGCGTGGCGGCGGACTGCATCTCCAAGGATCGTGCATCGATGAGGGCCTATAGCCTTCTCGCCAACGTTTATGTCGATCTCGGCACATACGCCTATTTCACGCCCTATGTCGGCGCCGGTATCGGTGCGACCTACGTGAAATGGGACAAGCTGCGCAACACGTCCTGCGCCACCGGAAACCCGGCGCTGTGCGATGATTCGGTTGAACACGGCGGCAAGGGCTCGTGGCGCGCGACCGGTGCCCTGATGGCTGGCGCGACCATCGACGTGACCTGCAACGTCAAGGCCGATGTCGGCTACCGCTTCCGCTATGTCGACGGCGGCGACATGTTCGGTTACGCCTCGAATGGTGGTCCGGGCCGCGACAAGGGCTTCTACAGCCACGAAGCACGCCTTGGCGCTCGCTACGTCTTCGGCGGCTGCGCGACACCCGTCGCCTACGAGCCGGAACCGGCTCCGCTGGTCTATAAGTAAGCTTTATCTCGACCTCGAGAAAAAAGGGTCGCCTTCCGGGCGGCCTTTTGTCGTTTGCCTGTCTCGGACGATGACCGGTTGCCTCTGCCCTTTCATCTCACTGGTACACTAAGAGCGTCACGAGGAGGCGCGCTAGAGCCAGATCGCGGCGTCAACTGTCTAGGCGACCAATCCAGGGCTTTCAGGGAAGTCTGATCGACGGTCAGTCATCGAACGGACCGTCGATCCTGTGTCTGTCGATTATGCGCAGGCTACGATCAGGTTCGATGACGTAAGTTTCGCTGATCCGTTCACCGAACTGGTTGCGAAATTCATGGGGTATCCTGCTTCCCACCGGTGCGTTTTTCAGCCGCGTGTGAGGCTGCCCTTTGTATGTGATGCTCCCGGGGATGGGGGAAAGGTCGACTTGTGATGTAGAGCAGGCCGTGAGGAGGCCTGCTGCAGCCAGTACAAAAAAGCGTTTCATGGTCTGCTCCTGGATTTGTAGGTAAGCTGTCAAACAGCCTGGGCGGAGAAAAGTTTCCCGATAGGCTGCGGGCTTCAGACTCATATTGCTGGAGACGCACTGACGTTGCAGGGCTGCAAGCCATATCGACACTATCGGCGCGATAGTCTTTTGGACTTTGCAAGGGTGATCAGTCGGGGAATCGGCATATCATACATATGCTAGCGGACCGATCCCGGTCTTGTGCTACTCCGGCTCCATCAGCGCGATCTTGCTAGCCGCACTCTCCAGAAACCCATTTCCACTTGCGCTTTTCTCATCTTTCCACTATCCACGGCGGCGGGACACTCCTCCCCAACGAGGAGCCAATTACCTGGAAGGGTATACATATGGCCACTGCCGCAAAGCCGGACCTGCGTCCGAATAACGCCCATTTTTCTTCTGGCCCTTGCTCGAAGCGCCCCGGTTGGTCGCTCGACGCTCTCTCCGATGCCCCGCTCGGTCGTTCGCACCGCGCCAAGGTTGGCAAGGACAAGCTCAAGCAGGCCATCGATCTCACCCGTGAAGTTCTGAACGTTCCGGCCGATTACCGTATCGGCATCGTTCCCGCATCCGACACCGGCGCCGTCGAAATGGCGATGTGGTCGCTGCTTGGCGAACGTGGCGTCGACATGGTCGCCTGGGAAAGCTTTGGCGCCGGCTGGGTCACCGACGTGGTCAAGCAGCTGAAGCTGAAGGATGTGCGCAAGATCGAGGCCGATTACGGCGTGCTTCCCGACCTTTCCACTATCGATTTCGACCGTGACGTGGTCTTTACCTGGAACGGCACGACGTCTGGCGTTCGCGTTCCCAATGCCGACTTCATCCCTGATGACCGCAAGGGCCTCACCATCTGCGACGCAACGTCGGCCGCATTTGCGCAGGACCTCGATTTCTCCAAGCTCGATGTCACCACCTTCTCCTGGCAGAAGGTGTTGGGCGGCGAGGGTGGCCACGGCATGATCATCCTGTCGCCGCGCGCTGTCGCCCGTCTTGAAAGCTACGTCCCGGCGTGGCCGCTTCCAAAAATCTTCCGCATGACCTCGGGCGGCAAGATTTCCGAGGGCATCTTCAAGGGTGAGACGATCAACACGCCGTCCATGCTCTGCGTCGAGGATTATATCGATGCGCTGCAATGGGCGAAGTCGCTCGGTGGCTTGAAGGCGCTGATTGCCCGTGCCGACGCGAATGCGAAGGTGATCTTCGATTTCGTGGCGGCCAACGACTGGATCGCCAATCTGGCGCAGGTCGATGAGACCCGCTCCAACACCTCGGTCTGCCTGAAGATCGCCGATGCCGATGTCGCCGCTCTCGACGCTGACGCACAGGCAGCCTTTGCCAAGGGCGTGACCTCAATCCTCGAAAAGGAAGGCGTCGCACTCGACGTCGGCGCTTACCGCGACGCACCGTCGGGCTTGCGCATCTGGGCTGGCGCTACCGTCGAAGAGGCGGACATGAAGGCGCTGATGCCGTGGCTCACCTATGCGTTCGAAACGCAGAAGGCCGCGCTGTCCAAGGCCGCTGCCTGATCGAATTCCGGTGCCGCCGCTCACCCGTCTAGGGACGCGGCACCGTTTCATCCGCATTTAGAGATTACACCCCTTATCAGGAGCCCAACCCATGGCACCTCGCGTTCTCGTATCCGACGAACTCTCCGAAACCGCCGTCCAGATCTTTCGCGATCGCGGCGTGGAAGTCGATTTTCAGCCGAAGCTCGGCAAGGACAAGGACAAGCTTGCCGAAATCATCGGCAACTACGATGGCCTCGCCATCCGTTCCGCCACAAAGGCGACCGAGAAGCTGATCGCTGCTGCGACCAATCTCAAGGTCATCGGCCGCGCCGGTATCGGCGTCGACAATGTCGACATTCCGGCTGCCTCCAAGCGCGGCATCATCGTCATGAACACGCCGTTCGGCAACTCGATCACGACGGCTGAACACGCGATCGCGCTGATGTTTGCCGTTGCCCGGCAGTTGCCGCAGGCCGATGCCTCGACGCAGGCCGGCAAGTGGGAAAAGTCGAAGTTCATGGGTGTCGAAATCACCGGCAAGACGCTTGGCGTCATCGGCGCCGGCAATATCGGCGGCATCGTCTGCAAGAAGGCAATCGGCATCGGTATGCACGTCATCGCCTATGACCCCTTCCTCTCGGCTGAGCGTGCGCTGGACATGGGCGTCGAGAAGGTCGAGCTGGATGATCTGCTGGCGCGCGCCGACTTCATCACCCTGCATGTTCCGATGACCGACAAAACCCGCGGCATTCTCGGCAAGGAAAACCTCGCCAAGACCAAGAAGGGCGTGCGGATCATCAACTGCGCCCGCGGCGGTCTGGTCGATGAAGCAGCGCTTGCTGAAGCCATCAAGTCCGGCCATGTCGCCGGTGCCGGTTTCGACGTGTTCGAAGTCGAGCCTGCGACGCAAAGCCCGCTGTTTGGCCTCGACAACGTCGTGTGCACGCCGCATCTGGGCGCCTCCACCACGGAAGCCCAGGAGAACGTTGCGCTGCAGGTGGCTGAACAGATGTCGGACTATCTGGTCAAGGGTGCCGTTTCCAACGCCATCAACATGCCCTCGATCACCGCTGAAGAAGCACCGATCCTGAAGCCGTTCATCCGTCTTGCCGATGTTCTCGGTGCCTTCGTTGGTCAGGTCACGGAAGATCCGATCAAGGAAATCGAGATCCTGTTTGATGGCGCAACGGCCGGAATGAACACCAAGGCGCTCACCTCCGCGCTTCTGGCTGGTTTGATCCGTAACCAGGTGGCAGACGCGAACATGGTTTCCGCGCCGATCATGATCAAGGAAAAAGGCATCGTCCTGTCCGAGGTCAAGCGCGACAAGACCGGTGTCTATGACGGCTACATCAAGCTGACGGTCACCACCGACAAGCAGAGCCGTTCCGTCGCCGGCACCGTGTTTTCCGACGGCAAGCCGCGGTTCATCCAGATCAAGGGCATCAACATGGACGCCGATGTCGGCGCCAACATGGTCTACATCTCCAATACCGACGTACCCGGCATGATCGGCTTCATGGGCACCACGCTCGGTGATGCCGGCGTCAACATCGCCAACTTCCATCTCGGCCGCGAGAAGGATGGCGGCGATGCGATCGCGCTGCTTTATGTCGATGGTCCTGTTTCGAACGACGTGCTCGCCCGCCTGACCGCCAACCCGGCGATCCGTCAGGCCCGCCAGCTGGTCTTCAACGTCGAATAAACCATCCTCCCGGATGACCAAGACAAAGCCCGGTGCCAGCGCGCCGGGCTTTTTCGTTGTGATCAAGCCGATGTGATCGGTCCATACGCTAAATCTCCCGCTGGTTGTATTTGCATCGCTTGGCTCCCGTTTCATCGTCCGATATCTACTTCGGCGGGAAAAGATGGTGGTGGCTCTAAAATTCGCGCCTGCCACTCTCTATATCTAGGATCACGACCGCATCGGGCGGCCAGAGGAGAAACCAATGTTATCCAAGCTTCGGCGTTTCCAGAAACTCTTCGCGATCTTCGCGGTCGGAATGGCAGTTTCGCTAACAGCCGTCGATATGGCGGAGGCGCGCCGCGCCGGCGGCGGTTCCAGCTTCGGCAGCCGCGGTACACGCACATTCGCACCGCCGCCGACCACGAACACGGCACCAGGCACGGCAACCGGCATCAATCGTTCGATGACGCCCAACACGCAGCAGAACGCAGCGTCTCCTGCTAACGGCGCAGGCGCCCAGGCGGCTCAGCCGCGTCGTGGCCTGTTCGGCGGCATGGCTGGTGGTCTTCTCGGCGGTCTGGCTCTCGGTGGCCTGTTCGGCATGATGATGGGCAACGGTTTTGGCGGTATGGCCGGCATGTTCGGCATGCTGTTGCAGATCGCGCTGATCGCGGGTCTTGCCATGCTGGCCTTCCGCTTCTTCGCCCGTCGTCGCCAGCAGCAGCACCCGGCGGGTCCTGCGGGCAACGCGCGCGATAACGGTTTCGGCGGTAACAGCCGTGACAACAATAACCATGCCTACCAGGCACCGCAGAACAACGGTGGCGGCTTCCAGATCCCTAAGATCGGTTCTGGCGGCGGTGCGATGGGTGGCTTCGGTGCCACGCAGGCTGCGTCTGCTCCGCGTCAGGCGGGTCCCGACACGGATGAAGTCGGTATCACCGGTCGCGATCTCGGCCTGTTTGAAAAGATGCTGACGGATGTCCAGGCTGCCTATGGCGCGGAAGACTACGCGAAGCTTCGCAATCTCACCACGCCGGAAGCCATGTCCTATCTGGCTGAAGAGCTTGGTGAAAACGCCACCAACGGCGTGAAGAACGAAGTCCGCGACGTGACCCTGTTGCAGGGCGACCTTTCGGAAGCCTGGCGCGAAAACGGCCAGGAATACGCAACGGTTGCGATGCGCTACTCGAGCGTCGACTTCCTGAGCGATCGCAACACCGGCGCTGTCGCCGAAGGGGATCCGAATGCCGTCACGGAAACGGTCGAGATCTGGACCTTCGTGCGCAAGCCGGCCAATGACTGGAAGGTCTCGGCCATCCAGTCGGCTGCCTGATCAGCCAATCCCCAGCAGCGCGATCGTCTTGTCGTCGCGCTGGCCGCCGAAGAACTTCTCAAGGGCTCGCTCGAAAGGCGAGCCCTTTTCTGTTGCGGCTTTATCGAACAGCGTCATCGAACTGCGAAACTTCATGTCGTCGGGGAACCCGAGGATGGTGCGCGCCGAAAGTCCTTCATGCGGAAGCATGGCGTGCGTGCATTCGAGGAGACGTGGTCCAAGCACCGGATGGTCGAGATAGGTCTGGGCTTCTTCCAGAGAGGTAAGTGCGAAGCGTTGTGACATGATTGAGGGACCAAGACCGGCGATCTGCGGGAAAATGTACCACATCCAGTGCGACTCTTTGCGGCCGTTTCGCAGTTCGCTCATGACCTGCGCGTAGACCGGATCTTGTGCATCCACGAATCGGGTCAGATCGGATTTTCCGTTATCGACAGTCATGCCGCGCTCCTCGCATCATCTCCCAACGGCCGCCATGAAGACACCGCAACTGTGAAATTTTTGCGGCAGGGGTGTTTCATGCTGCACTGCACCCTAAATCGGTTGGATGGATTTTTTGATTACAGAGTTTCGCCAATATACCGACTGGCTGCCGAACTGGATGGTGAGCGTCGGCCTTCTCGTGGGCGCGGTCCTGATTGGTCTGGCGATCCACCGTTTCGCGTTCGGTATCTTCAAGCGGCTGGTGGAAGACAAGGACCTGTTCTGGCGATCGCTGGTGTCGCGCGGGCGCCGGCCGATGCGTTTGACGGTTCTGACATTCACTGTATCGTTTGCATCATCTATCGCACCGCTTGCGGCTCGACCGGCCGAAATCATCCGGCATGTGCTGTTGCTGGGTTTCATCCTCGTGCTCGGCTGGGTCGCAAAGACGGCTTTGCATATTTGGATGACGGTCTATCTGCGCCGCTTCAAGCTGGATGCGGAAGACAACCTTCTTGCCCGCACCCACGTGACCCAGTCGCGGATTGCCGAGCGCATTGCCGGCGCGATGATCGTCATCGTCACGGTTGCCGCGATGCTGATGACCTTCCCGGCCGTCCAGCAATACGGCGTCAGCGTGCTCGCCTCCGCCGGTGTCGCCGGTATCGTGCTGGGTCTTGCCCTGCAGCCCATGCTTAAAAACATCTTTGCCGGCATCCAGCTTGCCATCACGCAGCCGATCCGCATCGACGATGCGCTGATCGTCGAAGGGGAGTGGGGCAATGTCGAGGAGATCACCTCGACTTATGTGGTGGTGAAGCTGTGGGACTGGCGGCGCATGATCCTGCCGCTCTCCTATTTCATCGAGAATCCGTTCCAGAACTGGACCCGCGAAGGCTCGGCCCTGATTGGCACCGTGATGATCTATCTCGACTATTCCGTTCCCGTCAGCGCCATCAGGCGCAGGGTCGAGGAAATCGCCAACGAGTCGAAGATCTGGGACAGGCGCGTGGTCAATGTTCAGGTGACGGATTTCAAGGAAAGCGTGATGGAGATCCGTATCCTGGTCTCCGCCAACAACGCGCCGAAGACGTTCGACATGCGTTGCGAGATGCGCGAGAAGATCATCGACTTCGTTCAGCGGGAATATCCGGCAGCGCTGCCTCGTCTAAGGGCCGAAGGTGCGAGCAACAGCAACGGGCACGCAAACGGCGCCGTCGCGGATACGGCCCTGCGTCACGCGAACTTCCAGTCCTGATGTTGCTGCTCTCTGACACTGAGGGCGCAGATGGGTTGAGTGCGCTTCTCTTGCGCGCCAGCTCATTCCTTTCTATATCCTCTTTCTGAAAGCCTTTGCGCGGACGATCCCGCACATCTGGTGCCACTCTGCCGGCGTGCTTGCTGCCGCGGCCTGAGAGACTTTAAGAGAGTACCCCGTGAATACGCTGGATTTTGACAAGAAGCCGGAAGATACGCGCGTCGTGGTCGCCATGTCGGGCGGCGTGGATTCGTCAGTCGTGGCAGGCCTTTTGAAGCGCGAAGGCTATGACGTGATCGGGATCACGCTTCAGCTCTATGATCACGGCGCGGCCGTGCACCGCGCAGGATCCTGCTGCGCCGGCCAGGACATCGATGACGCCCGCCGGGTCTGCGAAACGCTTGGCATTCCGCATTACGTTCTCGACTACGAGAAGCGTTTCCGCGAGACGGTGATCAATCCGTTTGCCGAAGCCTATGCGATGGGCGAAACGCCGGTGCCTTGCGTTGCCTGCAACCAGACGGTCAAATTTGCCGATCTTTTGGCGACCGCGCGCGAGCTTGGAGCCGATGCACTGGCAACCGGCCATTACATCCGTTCGGCGCCGAACCCCACGGCCGACAATCCGGGCCGGCGTGCGCTGTTCAGGCCGATCGATGCGGACCGCGACCAGAGCTGGTTCCTGTTTGCGACAACGCAGGAGCAGATCGACTATCTGCGCTTTCCGTTGGGTGGCATGGGCAAGGCGCAGGTGCGCGAGCTGGCCGAAGACATGGGGCTGGTGGTTGCCAAGAAGGCTGACAGCCAGGACATCTGTTTCGTTCCCGCCGGAAAATATGCCGATATCATCGCCAAGGTGAAGCCGAACTCGGCTTTGGTGGGCGATATCGTCCACATGGACGGCCGCGTGCTGGGCCGCCACGAGGGGATCGTCCATTACACGATCGGTCAGCGCAAGGGTCTGGGCGTTGCGACAGGCGAGCCGCTTTACGTGGTTTATCTGGACGCCCGCTCGCGCCGCGTCATCGTCGGGCCGAAGGAAGCGCTCGATACGCACCGGGTCTATCTGCGCGACGTCAACTGGATCGGTGACGGGACGCTGCAGGATGATGCGGGCAACGGCTTTGCGTGCTTTGCCAAGGTACGCTCGACGCGCCCGCCGTCACCTGCCACGCTGCATACGGATGAGCGCGGCGTCTATGTCGATCTGGCGATCGGCGAGCAGGGCGTGGCACCCGGTCAGGCCTGCGTTCTCTATTCCGCGGAAGGTGCCGATGCGCGCGTCCACGGCGGCGGCTTCGTCGAACGGTCCGAACGGGCGGCCGATGCCGAGGCATCGTTGCGGGCGCTTCTGGCGACCCCTGTAGCCGCTTGAAAGACCGGTTTTATTCGGCCTGGAGAATGAACGAGGGATCGGGAAAATAGCGGTTCAAATCTCGCCGTTTTTCTCCCATCCTGCGCTTGACACTTGAGTGACGCGGGTTCTATAAGCCGCACATCCAAACGGATCGAGACACTCGATCCACCCTGTGGCGGGGTAGCTCAGTTGGTGAGAGCGCAGGATTCATAACCCTGAGGTCGGCAGTTCAATTCTGCCCTCCGCTACCAAATTTCCCAGATTGTCCGATTGATATTCTGCTGCTTCAAGCTCGAGATATGCGAGCGTTCGCGCGGCTGAGTTCTTCAGCACGGTCTCGTGGTAAATCCTGCAGCTGGCCAGTTTTCACAGGTAGCGGCTGTTCTGCTCGATCACTTCGCGCGCGCGGCTAACGCCTTCGCCCGCTTCATCCTGGCGAGGCGTTTCTTTGCGAGGTTGCGGCGGTGCTTGCGAGCTCTGATCTTGAGCTTGGCCTCCCGGTTCTCCAGTCTTCGCTGCAGGCGGACCTGATCGCGGAAGTGCTTGTCGTACGCAAGCGCGCGCGCGCGAACTGCGAAGAACACGGCTGCAATCAGAAGGATCAGGAAACCCAGCAGTGTTACGAGAATGGTGACCATTATTGCGATGCGAACCTTTTTGCTCGCATGAGTAATAGCTCACTTTCCGATAGGGTCAATGTCGCGAAGTTGCAGGAGTGCGCAGGCGTCCGTCGAGAGCGCACTCCTGCGCATCTTTGCGCGTCCCGGATCAACCGGTACGTTCGATGCGCTTTCCGGCGCTGTCGAAAAGATGAAGGTGGTGGGGCGCTGTCGTCACGGGCAGTTTCTCGCCGATCGCGATGCGGGAGCGGCCGGGGACCCGGAAGACAAGAGGGCTTCCGTCCGACGTCGCACCATGGACGTAGCTTTCTGCTCCGACGAGTTCGACGGCGATGACCTCGACCTCGGCTCTGAAAGGCGAGGAAACCTCTCCCTCGGCAATCACGATGTCTTCCGGACGAATGCCGACGGTGGCGACAGTGGAGGGAAGGCCTTCGGCCACGCTCCAGCCGCCGGGCTTGCCAAGTGTCATCAGGTTCATCGAGGGCGATCCGATGAAGGTTGCGACGAAGGTGGTCGCGGGTTTCTCGTAGAGCTCGATCGGCGTTCCGACCTGCTCGATCCGGCCGGCGTTGAGGACGACGAGGCGGTCGGCGAGCGTCATCGCTTCCATCTGGTCGTGTGTCACGTAGATCGACGTCGTCGCGAGCGATCGCTGCAGCCGGCGGATCTCGACCCGCATCTGCACGCGCAGTTTCGCGTCGAGGTTCGACAGCGGCTCGTCGAACAGGAAGGCTGCGGGCTTGCGCACGATCGCGCGGCCCATGGCGACGCGCTGCCGCTGGCCGCCGGAAAGCTGCCGTGGCTTGCGGGCGAGGAACGGCTCGATTTCGAGTGCGCGCGCGGCCTCGGTGATGCGCCGTTCGATCTCGTCCTTCGAGGTTCCGCGGTTCTTCAGACCGTAGGCAAGGTTCTGCTTGACCGTCATGTGCGGATAGAGCGCGTAGTTCTGGAACACCATCGCGATATCGCGCTCGGCCGGTTCCATGTCATTGACGCGCTTGCCGTTGATGATGACGTCGCCACCGGTGATGCTTTCGAGCCCGGCGACCATGCGCAGCAGCGTGGACTTGCCGCAGCCGGATGGGCCGACCAGAACGATCATCTCGCCGTCTGCGATGTCCAGTGACACGCCCTTGATGGCGTCGATATTGCCGCCATAGACCTTGCGGACGTCTTTCAGTTCAATTGTTGCCATTACTTTTCGGTCTCCACCAAACCTTTGACGAACCAGCGCTGCATGAGCACCACGACGATGACGGGAGGGATGATTGCCAGGATCGCCGTGACCATGACGTAGTTCCAAGGAGTTGATGCATCAGTGAAATCGACCATGCGGCGCAGGCCGATGATGATCGTGTTCATCTCCGCACGGTCGGTGACGAGCAGCGGCCAGAGATACTGGGTCCAGCCGTAGATAAACAGGATGACGAACAGGGCCGCGATATTGGTCGTCGACAGCGGCAGCAGGATATCGCGCATGAAGCGGAACGGTCCTGCATTGTCGATCCGCGCCGCCTCGACCATTTCGCCGGGAATGGTGAGGAAGAACTGGCGAAACAGGAAGGTCGCCGTCGCCGATGCCATCAGCGGCAGGGTTAGGCCGGCATAGGTGTTGAGCAGGCCGAGATCGACGATCACCTTGTAGGTCGGCAGGATGCGCACTTCGACCGGCAGCATCAGGGTGATGAAGATCATCCAGAAGAAGCCCATTCGGAACGGAAAGCGAAAGAAGACGATCGCGAATGCCGACAGGAAGGAGATGATGATCTTGCCGACGGCAATTGCGACCGCCACCACGAAGCTGTTGAACAACAGCCGCTCCAGACTGACGCCGACGACGCGCTCGACACCGCCGGAAATGGACTCGCTGTAGTTCTCGACCATATGGCCGCCCGGCAGGAGCGACAGCGGTGGTCGGATGATCGCGCTCGACGTCGCCGTCGAGGCAATGAAAGTGTAGTAGATGGGGAAGGCGACGATGATGATCCCAAGGATCAGCATCAGATGCGCCATCAGGCGTGCGACAGGACGGTTCTCGATCATCTGATAATTTACCCGTAATGGACGCGTCGCTCGACGAAGCGGAACTGGAAGGCGGTCAGCGCGATGACGATGACCATCAGGATCACCGACTGGGCCGCAGACGAACCGAGGTTGAGGTTCACGAAGCCGTCGTTATAGACCTTGTAGACCAGCGTTTCGGTAGCCTTTGCCGGTCCGCCGCCGGTCACCGAATGGATGATGCCGAACGTGTCGAAGAAGGCGTAGACGGTGTTGACGACCAGAAGGAAGAAGGTGGTCGGGGCAAGCAGCGGGAAGACGATCGTCCAGAACCTGCGGCTGCCTCGCGCGCCATCGATCGCGGCGGCTTCGAGCAGGGATTTCGGGATTGCCTGCAGGCCGGCGACGAAGAACAGGAAATTGTAGCTGATCTGTTTCCAGGCGGCTGCCACCACGACGAGGGACATGGCTTGATCGCCGTTCAGCAGCGGGTCCCATGCAATGCCGTTGCGCCGCAGGATATAGGCAAACGTGCCCATGGCCGGGTTGAACATGAACAGCCACAGCATGCCGGCAACCGCCGGCGCCACCGCGTAAGGGATGATCATCATCGTGCGGTAGAAACCCTTGCCGCGCACGACGGTATCGGCAGCTGTCGCCAGCAGAAGCGCGACACCCATGGAAAGCAGCGCGGTTGCCACGCTGAAGACGACGGTGACGCGGAGCGCGTGAAGATAGCTCTCGTCGGCCAGGATGGCGGAAAAGTTGGCGAAGCCGACAAAGCTGCTCTGCAGCCCGAACGGATCTTCGCGCATGGCCGACTGGTAGAGCGCCTGGCTGGCCGGCCAGAAGAAGAACACGACGGTCAGGACAATCTGCGGCGCCACCAGAAAATAGGGCAGCACCTTGTTGGGAAATACGACGCTTTGCACGGGCAGGCTCCGTTGAAATGCTGCAGGCCGCCCGCGACAGTCGCCGGGGCGGCCCTAACGCTTACCGCTTACTTGCCGATGGCTTGCTGGATGGCGGCATTGCCCCGCTGGACAGCCTTGTCGAGAGCGGCCTTGGCATCCTGCTTACCGGCGAGCATCGATTCGAACTCTTCGTTCATGATGTCGCGGACCTGCGGCAGGTTGACGAGGCGAACGCCCTTGGAGTTCTCGGTCGGAGCCTTGCCCATCATCTGCAGCAAGGGCGTTTCGCGCGCCGGGTTCTTCTCGTAGAAGCCGGATTTCTTGGTATCCTCATAGGCTGCCATCGTGACCGGCATGTAGCCGGAGACCTGGTGCAGCCGCGACTGGATCTTGGTCTGCGACAGGAAGTTGAAGAAGGTCGCGACCCCCTTGTATTCGGCATCGCTCTTGCCGCCGAAGACCCAGAGGCTGGCGCCGCCGGGGATGGTGTTCTGCGGGCGTCCCGGACCTTCTGCATAGGGCAGCTGGCCGATGCCGTATTTCAGGCCGGACTTGACGATGTCGCCCAGACCGCCGGAGGATTCGGTCAGGATGGCGCATTCGCCTGATGTGAACAACTGCTTGGCTTCAGACGTGCGGCCGCCGTAACGGAACGTGCCGTCCTTGGCGAGATCAGCGATCGCCTGGAAATGCTTGACGAAGGGTTCGGCGTTGAAGGCAAGCTTGACGTCGGTGCCGCCAAGGCCGTTTTCATTGCTGCCATAGGAAAGGTTGTTCCAGGCCGCAAAGTTTTCCGTCTGGATCCATGTGAGCCATGTCGAGGTAAAGCCGCAGGGAGCAGCACCGCTGGTCTTGATCTTCTTGGCGGCGTCAAACACCTCGCCCCAGGTCTTCGGCGGGGTGTCGGGGTTGAGCCCGGCCTTCTCGAAGATATCCTTGTTATAATAGAGGATTGGCGAGGACGAATTGTAGGGGAAGGACAGCATCGTGCCGTCAGGCTTCGAATAGTAGGCAACGATCCCCGGCAGGTACTGGCTCTTGTCGAATTTGAAGCCGCCCTTTTCCAGAACGTCCGCAACCGGCACGATGGCACCCTGGGCGCCCATCATGACGCCGCTGCCGGCATCGAAGACCTGCATGATGGCCGGCGGCTGCTTGGCGCGGAAGGCGGCGATGCCGGCGTTCAGCGTTTCCGGGTAGGTGCCCTTGAAGACAGGCATGACCTTGAAGTCCGACTGGCTTTCGTTGAATTCCTTGGCGAGCTGGTCGACAACCTCATTGTTGGCGCCGGTCATGGCGTGCCACCACGAGATTTCCGTCGCGGCCATGGCGGTTGATCCCATCAGAAACGATGCGGTCGCCAGAATTGCCGAGCCTGTAATGACTTTCATGAAAATTCCTCCCTTGGCATGAATACCGGTCGAGATCCTCCAATCCCGATCGACGCACCGTGTCGATGACGGCGCATTGGCGGCGACTATGTGTTGGCGAGAGCGCCCGCGTCAACACCTGTCGTTCGCGGCGGGCCGATGGTTGTGGATAGAGAAAGCAGATGAAGCGGTGTCACTTCAGTCTTCAAAGCGGCTGACCGGCCCGAAGCGTGATCCGGGTCAGTTCGGAGGGAACACCGATCCGCAGCGCGAAACCGGGCCAAATGCCCGTGCCGTTGTTGACGTAGAGGGTCATCCCGCCGATCTGATAGCGGCCCGAAACAAAGCCGTTGTTGGCGCGTGCGACCACGCGATCAAGGCCGACAACCATGCCGCCATGGGTATGTCCCGACAGTTGGAGGGCGATCCCCGATGCGGCGGCTTTCTGTGCCAACCTGGGCTGATGGTCGAGAAGAATGATCGGCGCGTCGGCGGGGGCGCCCGCAATAGCCGTATCGAGGTCCGGGGCCGGCGCTCCGTGTCCGCGTGCCGAAAGGTCCGTGACACCGGCCAGCACGAGCCTGCCGTTCCCTCGCGTCAGCACAACGTGGGCATTCTGAAGCATCGTCATGTTCAAGGTTGCGAGGTGGCGCATCCAGTCCCGGTAATCGAAGAAGTATTCGTGGTTGCCAGGGATGGCATAGACCCCATCGCCCGCCCGCAGGTTTGCCAGCGAAGCGACGTCGCTGCGGCGGTGTGCGACGCTGCCGTCGATAAAGTCTCCCGTGATGACGATGAGGTCCGCATCGAGCGCGTTGGTTTTCGATACGACCGCCTCGGCCCATTTCGCTGGGAACAGCCGGCTGATGTGGAGATCGGTCAGCTGGACGAGGCGATAGCCCTCGAATTCCGGCGGCAGGTTTGCGATTTGAATCTCGATGTCGTTGAGTGGCGGCACACGGATTGCCTGGCTGACACCATAGGCGGAAAGGCAGAGCGCGACGCCACCCATGGCATAACGGAGCCCGGCGGGTACGGCGGGGAAGTGTCCGTTGAAGGGCATGATCAGGAGCGAGGCGACATCGAGCGCGATCTGGAAGACGGCCACGAAAACGATCGCGCCAAACAGGAGGTTGAACGCAATGATCAGCGGTCGCGGAAACTCCGGCGAAAAGACCGAGCCGGACGAGAGCCGGCTGAAGAAATGGTATTGCGAGGCGATCAGCAAAAGCACCGCCACTGCCACCTTCGCCGACCAGTGCCAGGGCAGCGGCTGAATGAAGCGGAGGACGACAATCAGCCAGGGCAGTCCAAAGATGAGATGAAACATTGGGTACTTTCAGTTGCGCATGTCGACCGCGGCGCCGGTTCCGCAATCCTACCTATCCCTCGTCGATAGGGTGCGAAAGAGCCGAGCGGGCCGTGTCTGCTCGAAGTAGCGCAGATCAGTCCCGTATCTTTCCGTTTGATGGCTTGAGGCAAGTGCCATGTTCGTGGCTGCGGCTGTTTGATCCTCCCTTGAGTCGCGGCTGGAGTTCGTTAACATGCCTGTTGGAGGAGGGGCTTCGCTTCTCGATGGAAACCGCGGAGACTGACGGTCAGACTGTGCGAAGTCATGCGCAGGCTGACTGTTTGTTCGCGCGATCGGTCGAGAAAGCGGACGTGTGATGCCGTTGTTTACGGCTGTGGCGCATCCCTCGAAGCTGGCTATCTGGTTTCTCGAAGAAAGGATGCGACCTTGGACATCAAACAGATCATCGGCGGCCAGTTGGCCGACGCCATTTCGGGCAAGACGTTCGAACGGATCAATCCCTATACGGGCAATGTCGCGAGCCAATCACCGGCGTCCGGCGTCGAGGACGCCAAGGCCGCGGTCGCGGCAGCCCAGGCCGCCTTTTCGGCATGGTCTACAACCGGTCCCGGTGCACGTCGCGCGCTTCTCAACAAGGCGGCCGATGTGCTTGCGTCCAAGGGTGGCGAGCTCACCGAGCTGATGACCGCCGAGACCGGCGCGACCGGCGGATGGGCCGGCTTCAACGCGCATCTTGCGGCAAACATGCTGCGCGAGGCGGCGGCCATGACGACCCAGATCCAGGGTGAGATCATCCCGTCGGACAAGCCCGGAAACCTGTCGATGGCGATGCGCCAACCGGTCGGCGTCTGCCTTGGCATCGCGCCGTGGAATGCACCGATCATTCTCGGCGTGCGGGCCATCGCCATGGCGCTTGCCTGCGGTAACACGGTCATCCTCAAGGCCTCCGAAGCATGCCCCGGACTGCATGTCGCGATCGGCAAGGTGTTTATCGAGGCCGGTTTCCCGGATGGAGTCGTCAACGTCATCACCAATGCACCCGAGGATGCCGCCGTCGTTGTCGAGGCGCTGGTTTCGGCACCCGAAGTCCGCCGCGTCAACTTTACCGGTTCCACCAAGGTCGGCCGCATCATCGGCGAACTCTGCGGCCGCCATCTGAAGCCGGCGCTTCTCGAACTGGGCGGCAAGGCACCGATGCTCGTGCTCGAGGACGCCGATATCGATGCGGCCGTCAACGGCGCGATCTTCGGCTCGTTCATCAATATGGGCCAGGTCTGCATGGCGACCGAAAAGCTGATCGTCCACGACAAGATCGCCGACGAATTCGTGGCTAAACTGTCCGAGCGCGCAGCCAAGCTTCCGGCGGGCGATCCCCGCGGTCACGTCGTGCTCGGTTCGCTGGTGACGATCGGTGCCGCGGAAAAGATGGAAGAGATCATTGCCGACGCGATCGCCAAGGGGGCCAGTCTCACCGCGGGCGGCAAGCGCACCGGCAGCGTCGTGGAGGCTACGGTGCTCGATCACGTCGAGCCCGGCATGCGCATCTATGACGAGGAGTGCTTCGGTCCGGTCAAGCCGATCATCCGGGTCAAGGACGAGGAGGAGGCGATCCGGATCGCCAACGATACGCAATACGGTCTCTCAGGTTCGGTCTACAGCCGCGATATCCAGCGCGCGCTCGCCGTCGCCGGAAGGGTCCAATCGGGGATCTGCCACATCAACGGCCCCTCCGTCGCGGATGAGGCGCAGATGCCGTTCGGCGGCGTCAAGGGCTCCGGCTATGGTCGCTTCGGCGGCAGGGCGGCAATCAACGAGTTCACGGATCTGCGCTGGATCACCATCGAGGATCCGCACCAGCACTATCCGTTCTAGCGCGAACGCGGCTGAAGAGGGAGGCCGGCCAATGCGGACGGCGCGCGGGGTTACCTCGTGACGTCGATCACGATCCGGCCGCGCACCTTGCCGGCGATGATCTCTTCTGCCAGTTGCGGCAGGTTGGACATCGGTTCCGTTCTGGTCATGGCGGCAAGCTTTCGGCTGTCGAGATCGCGGGCAAGGCGCGACCAGGCGGTGAGGCGCTGTTGGCGCGAGGCCATGACCGAATCGACCCCGATCAGGGTGACGGCGCGCAGGATATGGGGAAGGACCGTCGCTGGAAGGTCGGGTCCGCCGGCAAGGCCGCAGGCTGCGATTGCGCAGCCCCGCATGGTCTGCGACAGGGCGTTGGCAAGCGTCGTCGAGCCGACGCTGTCGATGCCGCCGGTCCAGCGCTCCGTTTGCAGCGGGCCGCCCTTTTCGGCAAGCGTCGCGCGATCGATGAAGCTTGTGGCACCGAGCGAGGCCAGATAGTCGTGGGTTTCGGGGCGACCGGTCGAGGCTGTGACGACGTAGCCGCGCGCCGCCAGAAGCGCGATCGCCACCGAGCCAACGCCACCGGCGGCGCCGGTCACGAGGACTTCGCCTGCGCCGGGTTTGATCGAGCCCCATTTTTCAAGCGCGTCAACGCAGAGTGCCGCGGTATAGCCCGCCGTGCCGATTGCCATCGCCTGTTCCATCGTGAAGGCGTCGGGCAGCGGGATCAGCCATTCCGGTTTGACCCGCTGGTAGCGGGCATAGGCGCCCCATTCCGTTTCTGACAGGCCCCAGCCGTTCACGACCACCTTGTCGCCCGGCTCCCAATCCGGGGAGCGTGATTCGACCACGGTTCCGGCAAGATCGATGCCGCCGACCATCGGCATCCGGCGGGCGATCCGGCCCTTGCCGGTGATGGCCAGACCGTCCTTGTAGTTGACCGTCGAATAGGCAATTTCGATGAGCACGTCGTTGTCAGGCAGATCGGCGAGGGAGATTTCCCGGAAGGCGCCTTTCGGCTTGCCGTCGACGGTATCGATCACCATGGCGGTAAATGTCTCGGTCATGTCCATGCCTCCCGGGCTCTTCAGGTCTTGACGAGTTGATCCTTGTCTATCCAGATCTCGATGCACTCAGGGGCGTCGGCATCGAGGACCCCACAGGTCAGGCCTGCCTGCGGGGTGCTCCGATCACGCGACGAGCGGCGTGGTCTTGCGCTCGCGAGGCCGGCCGATCCGCTTCGGCGCCTTGATCTCGACCGCTTGGGCGGTGGTCAGCGCGCCACGAACCGCATCGGAAATGGTGGTGACGACAAAGTCTGCATCGATGTCCTCTGTCGCAAGGGGGCTTTCCCGCTGACCGTCGACGCCGGTGATCATGATCCCCACCCGAACCGACGGCTTCTGTCGCTTGAACCGGCGCACGGCCTGGCGGGCGTGGGCTTTGGAGCCGCCATTGAGGAAAGCGATGAGGACCGTGTCGACGTCGGTCAGGTTCATCAGGCTTACCGTCTTGCCGCTCACGGCCGTGTGGTCGGCCTGAGACACGGTGGCGCCCTGAATGGCGAGAACCTGCGACAACATGGCGGCCGCGGCATCGTCGATCGCGCCTCTGCCGCCGAGGCAGAGAACGGATTTCCCTTCGCCGCTGGGCAGGTCGATTTCACCGGTGATCTGCTCTGTGACAGCGGCTTCCCCTTCGGCCGGATCGTCTTCCGCTTCTTCCTCGATCGCGATCTCCGCCAGATTGCCGATCAGCGTCTGGGTGGTTGAGGCAAACAGGGCGATCTGGGCCTCGCTCATCACGCCGCGCTGCCGGTCCAGTTCACCCAGCCTGAGTGCAGGCAATCCGACTTTTTCATAATAGTCGACGAGATACTCCTCCTCGAGAAAATCCTCCGCGTTGTCGGTCGCCTCGTTGGGATCGCCGGCAAGCAGTCTCTGGTAGAGTTTTTCCTGCGGTTGCAGAACCGGCTCGTTGCCGAGCAGCACGTCGAGAAAGCTGAACTGCGGAACGTAGCGACCGAGAACGACGAGACAGACGGTGAGGGGCGTCGACAGCATCAGTCCGACAGGCCCCCAGAGCCACGACCAGAAGATTGCCGAGACGATGATGGCGAGCGGCGAAAGGCCCGTATGGCTTCCATAGAGCCAGGGTTCGACGACGTTGTTGCTGACGAGTTCGGTGACGATAAACAGTGCGGCGACCCAGGCAACCAGCGACCATCCGGGGGCAATCGCCAGTGCCAGAAACAGCGGCAGGATCATGCCGATGACCGGACCGATGTAGGGGACAAAGCGCAGGACGAGCGTCAACAGTCCCCACAGGATGGCGTTCGGAATGCCGAGCAGCCAGAGGCCGATCGAGATCGGCAAGGCATACAGCGCGTTGACGACCAACTGCATCAGCAGATATTTGCCGACGCGTTTTCCCGCGTCCTGAAGAGCCGCCGTTGTCCTGTGGAGATCGCCGAGGCCGACAAGGCGTATGAACCGGTCGCGGAGTTCCTCCCGCTCAAGCAGCATGAAAATCACGAGGACGATAACCAGACCCGCGGTTGCAAAGGGACTGATGAGTGGCAGAATGAAATTGCCGAGCGTTTCGATCGGGTTGGCGCGGGTTACGATCTCGACAGGCATCGGATCGCGACGCTTGATCTGTGGCGGCGCGTCTTCCTTGCTCTCTTCCGCGTTGTCCTGCAGTTCCGAGCCGATGCGCTCGACGACCTTGCTAAGATGTTCGAACACGCCGTTGCCGGAGCCCGCCTGGCTGAGAGAGTGCACCTTAGCGACGATGTTGCGCTGATAGGTCGGAATATTGTCCGCCAGATTGGCGACCTGTCCGGCAACGATGAAACCGAAGGCTGCAATGACAAAAAACGCCGTGGCGACGGCGAGGAGGACGGCGGCGATCCTCGGGACGTAGCGCTTGCGCAGGAAACTGACGATGGGTGCGAGCGTGAAGGTGAGGAGGAGTGCGAGCGCAAGCGGCACAAACACTTCCTGGCCGACATAGAGGATCACCGCCACGCCGATGAGAATAAGGATCGTTCGGCCCGAAAGGGTCGGCGCGCTCAGCCCGACAGGCTTGTTCGCGATCCCCGCCGCTGCGATAGCCTCTTTACTCATGTCGCTCATAGCCGTCCCCGATTGAATGCGCTGCTGCCAGAAGCCAGGCATGACAGTGTAAATGCGCTTGGAACAAAACTTATCGAGCGGTGACGCAAAAATAATTCGCGACAGCCGCTTGCGGGTAACGCTGACGGGGAAAGTGGAAGCATTCAAGCCGAGCAAAACCGCAAGTCGTTGCGGCACGGTTTGTCCCAGAAACGATTAGCTGGACGCAAATCGCGAGAGCGAGACCTCGGCCGACCATTCGAGGTCGCTGGGGTTGTAGTGGACGTCCCGTTCGGAAAACGACAGCGGATTGAGGCCGTAGCACTCGGTCCAGCTGCCGCCCGGTTCGATGATCTTGTCGCTTCGAAGCGTTGCCCTGTAGATCAGGGAGCTATGGCCCGCCTGGCGCGCACTCAGCGTGAAAGATGTCGCGAGCAGCTGTCTGTCCGCGTTGTTGGTAAAGGTAACGGATACGGGCGCGCCGGGTGCCTTGCATGTCTCGCCGCCGGAGCTTGCGACCACGGCGACGGATTGATTGGTCGGCACTTTCGAGTTGATCTGTCCCGACATCAGCCAGAGGCCGATATAAAGCACAGCCAGAACGGCCACCGCCGCTAGCCCCGCCCGTCGCGAGTACAGGTAGAGAACCACGACGGCTGCTGCGCCTATTACCCAAATCATCGCGCACCTGTCTTTTCCGCAAGAGAAACTCAATCCCCCATAGATGTAAGGATTTGGAGGTGAAACCGCAACGTGAACGCCGCAACGGGCCGGCTCCAAGCGGCGGCCTGCACGCTCCCGGCACAGGGTCCCGCCCATAAATTCCTATGCGATTTATATTTCTTAGGCTTCCGAGCCATCTCGAATCCCTATGGGGATCGGCCGCATATAGGGTTGGAGACGGATCGTGATCGTCTCCAGCCAGAGAGAATGAGGCGTCAACAGACTGGCGCCTTTCCTGGCTTCATCCACGAACAACCAGGATTCCAGAACAATGATGGACCTTATTCTCGTCGCGGCGACTGTTGGCTTCTTCGGTCTCTGCTCGGTCTATACCCGTGCCTGCGACAGGCTTTGAGAGGGATGCCATGACCCTCGATTATATCCTCGGCGGCGGTGTGACCGTCTTCCTCGCCCTCTACCTCACCTATGCTCTCATTCGCCCCGAACGCTTCTGACCAAAGCTTCAGCTTGCCCGAAAGTCTCTTCCCATGACCTTCAACGGATGGCTACAGATCCTCGTCTATTGCGGGATCCTCCTTCTGCTCGTCAAACCGCTCGGGGCCTATATGACCCTTGTGTTTTCCGGCGGGCGCACCTTTCTCTCCCCCGTGTTCGGTCCGATCGAACGCGGGCTTTACGCGCTGGCCGGCACCAGCGAGCGTGAAGAGCAGCATTGGACCGCCTATGCGTTTTCCGTGCTGATGTTCAATCTCGCCGGTTTCCTGCTGCTCTACGGCATCCTGCGCCTCCAGGACGTTCTGCCGATGAACCCGGCAGGTCTCGCATCGCCCGGACCGGAATTGTCGTTCAACACCGCTGTCAGCTTTGTCGCCAACACCAACTGGCAGAGTTACGGCGGCGAAAGCACCATGTCCTATTTCAGCCAGATGACTGGGCTCGCGGTGCAGAACTTTGCCTCGGCTGCGACAGGCATGGCAATCGCCATCGGCCTCATTCGCGCGTTTTCGCGGGCATCGGGCAAGGCGATCGGCAATTTCTGGGTCGATACGACCCGTGCCACGCTCTACATCCTCCTGCCGCTCTGCGTCTTGCTGACGCTCATCTATGTCTCGCTCGGCGTTCCCCAGACGTTTTCGGCATACGTCAATGCCACGACGCTTGAAGGCGTCCAGCAGACGATCGCCGTCGGCCCTGTCGCGTCGCAGCTTGCCATCAAGATGCTCGGCACGAATGGCGGCGGTTTCTTCAACGCCAACTCGGCGCATCCTTTCGAAAACCCCGACAGCATTTCCAACATGATCCAGATGCTGTCGATCTTTGCGATCGGTGCCGCCTTTACCAACGTGTTCGGCCGGATGGTCGGCAATCAGCGCCAGGGCTGGGCGATCCTCGCCTCGATGGGCATCCTGTTTCTGGCAGGCGTCACCGTTGTCTACTGGGCAGAAGCGTCCGGAAACCCGATCATGCATACGCTCGGCCTTTCGGGCGGCAACATGGAGGGCAAGGAAGTCCGCTTCGGCGTTGTCATGTCGTCGCTGTTTGCGGTCATCACCACGGCGGCCTCCTGCGGCGCGGTCAATGCCATGCACGGCTCGTTCACGGCACTCGGCGGCCTTATCCCGCTCATCAACATGCAGCTCGGCGAAGTCATCGTCGGCGGTGTCGGCGCGGGCTTCTACGGCATCGTGCTGTTCATCATCGTCGCCGTGTTCGTGGCAGGCCTGATGGTTGGTCGTACGCCGGAATATCTGGGCAAGAAGATCGAGGGCAAGGACATGAAGATGGCGCTTCTGGCCATTCTCTGCCTGCCGCTCGCCATGCTGATCTTTACGGCTATCGCCAGCGTGCTGCCTTCGGCGGTCGCCTCTATCGGGACGGCTGGTCCGCACGGCTTCTCCGAGATCCTCTATGCCTATACCTCGGCCGCCGCCAATAACGGCTCCGCGTTCGGGGGACTGTCGGCCAACACGCCATGGTTCAACATCACGCTCGGCATCGGCATGCTGATGGGCCGCTTCCTGGTCATCATTCCGGCGCTGGCCATTGCAGGCTCGCTGGTCGCCAAGAAGACGGTTCCGGCATCGGCCGGCACGTTCCCCACCGACGGCCCGCTGTTTGTCGGTCTGCTTGTTGGCACGATCATGATCGTCGGTGGCCTGACCTTCCTGCCGTCACTGGCGCTCGGTCCTGTCGTCGAGCACCTGATGATGATCGCAGGCCAGACGTTCTGAGGTCACGCCATGGGTCACCGTCAGATGCACCCCAAAAAGTCTCCTCCCGTCACGCCAGAGCGTGGCGGGACGGTCCCCCGCTGGTGGTGCGGATCGAACGCCATTCTCGTGATGATGACGGCCCTTCTCGCCATCGTCGCAACACTAGAAATCCTTCGTGGCTGACCTTTTCCCGGTCGCCTCCCTTTCCAAGGCTGGAGCCTCATATGAGCCAGGCAAAATCCGATAGCGCACCAAGATCCGCAAGTATCCTGGACAAGCGCATCCTCGTTCCGGCACTCGGCGGTGCTTTCACCAAGCTGAACCCGAAAACCCTCGTTAAAAACCCGGTCATGTTCGTCGTGGCCACCGTGTCGGTGCTGACCACCGTTCTGTTCCTGCGCGATCTCGCCGCCGGCAGTGACGACCTGGGCTTCTCCCTGCAGCTCAACATCTGGCTCTGGTTCACCGTCCTGTTTGCCAATTTCGCGGAAGCCGTTGCCGAAGGACGTGGCAAGGCGCAGGCGGAATCGCTGCGCAAAGCCCGCACGGAAGTGCAGGCGAAACTCATCACCGGAAAAGAGCGGACCGACTACCAGATGGTTGCCGGCACCACCCTCAAGCTGAACGACATCGTTCTGGTTGAAGCCGGCGACATCATCCCCTCGGATGGGGAAGTGATCGAAGGCGTCGCCTCCGTCAACGAAGCCGCGATCACGGGTGAATCCGCTCCTGTCATCCGCGAATCCGGTGGCGACCGTTCGGCGGTGACCGGCGGCACGCAGGTCCTCTCCGACTGGATCCGCGTGCGCATCACGGCCGCCGCCGGCTCGACCTTTATCGACCGGATGATTTCGCTCGTCGAAGGCGCCGAACGCCAGAAGACCCCGAACGAGATCGCGCTCAACATCCTTCTCGCCGGCATGACGCTGATCTTCGTTCTGGCAACTGCGACCATTCCGGCGTTTGCCTCCTATGCGGGCGGCTCCATCCCCGTCATCGTGCTGGTCGCGCTGTTCGTGACACTGATCCCGACGACGATCGGCGCCCTGCTGTCTGCGATCGGCATTGCCGGCATGGACCGCCTGGTGCGCTTCAACGTGCTCGCCATGTCCGGCCGCGCAGTTGAGGCTGCCGGCGATGTGGATACGCTCCTCCTCGACAAGACCGGCACGATCACGCTCGGCAATCGCCAGGCCACGTCCTTCCGTCCGGTCAAAGGCGTATCGGAACAGGATCTTGCCGATGCAGCCCAGCTGGCCTCGCTGGCCGACGAAACGCCGGAAGGACGTTCCGTCGTGGTGCTTGCCAAGGAAAAATACGCGATCCGCAGTCGCGACATGGCGAGCCTGAAGGCAACCTTCGTCCCGTTCACCGCACAGACCCGCATGAGCGGTGTCGATCTGGACGGAGAGCAGATCCGCAAGGGTGCGGTCGATTCCATCCTTTCCTATATCCGCCAGAATGCCGTGGCCGGTGGGCCCGTCACGCAGGACGCCGTTCTGGTGGAATGCCAGGCGATCGCCGACGAGATCGCCAAGGCCGGCGGCACGCCGCTGGCCGTTGCCCGCGGCGGGAGGCTGCTCGGCGTCATCCAGCTCAAGGATATCGTCAAGGGCGGCATCCGCGAGCGGTTTGCCGAATTGCGCCGCATGGGCATCCGCACCGTGATGATCACCGGCGACAATCCGATGACTGCGGCAGCGATTGCGGCCGAGGCAGGGGTCGACGACTTCCTCGCCCAGGCAACGCCGGAAAACAAACTGTCGCTGATCCGCGAGGAGCAGGCCAAGGGCAAGCTGGTCGCCATGTGCGGCGACGGCACCAACGATGCGCCGGCGCTCGCCCAGGCCGATGTCGGCGTCGCCATGAACACCGGCACGGTTGCGGCGCGCGAAGCCGGCAACATGGTCGATCTCGACAGCGATCCGACCAAGCTCATCGAGATCGTCGAGATCGGCAAACAGTTGCTGATGACCCGGGGCGCGCTGACGACGTTTTCGATCGCAAACGACATCGCCAAGTACTTCGCGATCATCCCGGCCATGTTCCTGGCCTTCTATCCGCAGCTCGGCGTTCTCAACGTGATGGGACTGGCGACACCGCAAAGCGCGATCCTGTCGGCGATCATCTTCAACGCGCTGATCATCGTTGCCCTGATCCCGCTGTCGCTGCGCGGCGTCAAATACCGCTCCGTCGGTGCCGGTGCGCTGCTGTCGCGCAACCTTCTGATCTACGGCCTCGGCGGTATCATCCTTCCCTTCTTTGCCATCAAGGCGATCGACATGGTCATCACGACCATCGGTCTTGCCTAAGGAGCATTCATCATGTTGAAACAGATCCGTCCGGCAATCGTCATGATCGTTGCCGTCACCGTCTTCACCGGCCTCATCTATCCGTTTGCCATGACCGGCATCGCCCAGGCGATCTTCCCCGTCCAGGCGAATGGCAGCCTGATCGAACAGGATGGCAAGGTCGTCGGCTCCGCGCTGATCGGCCAGGCGTTCACCGGCGAGCAGTATTTCCATGGTCGCCCTTCGGCTGCAGGCGATGGCTATAACGCGGCCTCGTCGTCCGGTTCCAACCTCGGCCCGACCAGCCAGAAGCTGATCGACCGCGTGAAGGCCGACACGGAGGCTGCGAAAGCGACCAACCCGGGCGCGGATGTGCCGATCGACCTCGTCACCGCATCGGGCAGCGGTCTCGATCCGCATATCTCGCCGGAAGCGGCGCTGTTTCAGGTGCAGCGTGTTGCAAGGGCACGCAGCATGGATGAAGCCGCGGTTCGCGCCCTGGTCGAGCGTCATATCGAACAGCGAGAACTCGGCTTTCTGGGTGAGCCCGTGGTGAATGTGTTGGCGCTCAATATGGCGCTTGACGCCGAGAAGTCGTAGTTGAACGAGCGGCGGTCAGTTTGGCCGCCGCTCGTTTGCGGAACGAAAGACCTCCATGCCGGAAGCAAAACACGAAGGCGCTAGCAGACCATCTCCGGACGCTCTTCTCGAGTACGCCCGGCAGGAGGGGCGTGGCCGGCTGAAGATTTTTCTCGGGGCCGCACCCGGCGTCGGCAAGACCTATGAAATGTTGATGTCCGGCCGCAGCCGAAAGGCCGACGGCATCGATGTGGCGATCGGCGTGGTCGAAACCCATGGGCGCAAGGAAACCGAAGCTCTGGTCGAGGGCTTCGAAATGATCCCGCGCCGCGTGTTCGACTATCGCGGCCAGCAGCTCGACGAAATGGATCTCGATGCGATCCTTGCCAGGAAGCCCCGTCTGGTTCTGGTCGATGAACTGGCTCACACCAACGCCCCCGGCAGCCGCCATCCGAAGCGCTATCTCGACGTCCTCGAAATTCTCGCCAGCGGCATCGACGTCTTTTCGACGCTGAATATCCAGCATGTGGAGAGCCTGAACGACATCGTCGCGCAGATCACGCGTATCCGCGTCCGGGAAACGGTGCCGGACTCGGTGATCGACCGCGCCGACGATATCGAAATCATCGATATTACGCCGCAGGATCTGATCAAGCGTCTGCATGACGGCAAGGTCTATCTGCCGACGACCGCGCGCCGTGCGGTCGAGAATTATTTCTCTCCGGGCAACCTGACGGCGCTGCGCGAACTGGCGCTGCGTCGCACGGCGCAGCGGGTCGATGATCAGCTCCTCAATCACATGCAGGCGCATGCCATCGCGGGTCCCTGGGCTGCGGGCGAACGCATTCTCGTTTGCCTCGATCATGGCCGAAACGGTGCGGCACTGGTGCGCTACGCAAGACGGCAGGCAGACAGGCTGCGGGCACCCTTGACGGCGCTGCATCTGGAGACGCCCGGATCCGCCAATCTGGGCGAGGCCGACAAGGACCGGCTATCGGCTGCGATGCGGCTCGCCGAACAGCTCGGCGCCGAAACCGTGACACTGCCCGCCTCGCGGGTGTCGCGGGAGATCATCGCCTACGCCAATGCCAACAACTTCAATCACCTGATCATCGGCAAGTCCACCAAGCCGCGCTGGCGGGAGCTGTGGGATGGGTCGATCACGCATGATCTCATCCGCTATTCCGGTGCGATCAGCGTTCATGTGATGTCCGGCGGCAGCGAGGAGGCCGTCTCTCCAGGTGTGCGGACAGCGCTGCCGGCGAAGAAGCTCAATCCGAAACATTATATCCGCGCATCGCTGTTCATGACGGCGGCCGTTGCGATCGGCACGCTGCTCGACCAGGCGCTCGACGTGCAGAACCTGGCGCTTGTCTTTCTGATGGGCGTGCTCGCCTCGGCAATCCGGGGAGGGCTCGGGCCGGGTCTCTATGCGTCCTTCATCGGCGCTCTCGCCTTCAATTTCTTCTTTCTCGAGCCGCGCTTCACGTTCACGATCCGAGATCCGGAAAGCGTCGTTGCCCTTCTCTCGTTTCTCGGAACCGCCGTTGTGGCGAGCAATCTGGCCGCGTCGGTTCAAAGGCAGGCGATAGCCGCCCGGCAGAGAGCCCGCACGACCGAGGATCTCTACCTGTTCTCGAAAAAGCTCGCCGGCACGGGAACGCTTGACGACGTGCTCTGGGCCACCGCGTTCCAGATCGCCTCCATGCTGAAGGTTCGGGTCGTCATTCTGTTGCCCGAGAACGACACCCTTGCCGTCCGGGCCGGCTATCCGCCTGATGACACGCTTGTCGATGCCGACATCGCGGCGGCGAAGTGGACATGGGAACACAATCGTCCGGCCGGCCGCGCGGCCGATACGTTACCCGGCGCCAAGCGGTTGTACCTGCCGTTGCGCACCGGACGCGGGGCGATCGGCGTTGTCGGGCTCGACAACGACCGGCAGGGACCATTGCTCACCCCGGACCAGCAGCGTCTGTTCGATGCGCTGGCCGATCAGGCCGCACTCGCGATCGAGCGCATTCAACTCGTCGCTGACGTCGACAAGGCAAAGCTTGCCGCCGAGACGGACAAATTGCGCACCGCACTGCTGACCTCGCTTTCGCATGATCTGAAGACGCCGCTTTCAGCCGTGCTCGGATCGGCTAGCACGCTGAAGGATTTCGGGGCGAACCTGACCGATCACTCGCGAGACGAACTTCTGACCACCGTGATCGAGGAGTCGGAGCGTCTCAACCGGTTCATCGTCAACCTGCTCGACATGACGCGCATCGGATCAGGCGCCATGGAGCCAAACTTTGCGCTTCATTATGTCGGCGATATCGTCGGGACAGCCTTGAAGCGGGCACAGAAAATCACTGCGGATCACAAGCTGAAGGTAGCTATTCCATCCGAAATGCCGATGATCAGAAGCGATCCGGTCCTCCTGGAGCAGGCACTCTTCAATCTCATCGACAACGCGGCCAAATATGCGCCAGAGGGTACAACGATCGAGGTTCTGGGCTGGTCAGATGCGAAATACGTCACCCTTGCCGTTCTGGACGAGGGGCCGGGGATCCCCGATGCCGACCTGGAGCGGGTGTTCGACACGTTTTACCGGGTGCGCAAGATCGATCATGTCAAGGCCGGCACGGGCCTTGGACTGTCCATCAGCCGCGGTTTCATCGAAGCGATGGGTGGGCGTCTGACGGCGGGAAACAGACCAGCGGGTGAAGGAGCGATCTTTACGATCCGTATGCCAATTCCGGCCCAGCTGCAGATTGACGGAGACATGCGATGAACCAGGCCGCCACGAGAATTCTGGTTGTCGACGACGAGCCGCCGATCCGCAAGTTGTTGCGGGTCGGCCTTTCGACGCAGGATTTCGTCATCATCGAAGCACCGAACGCGAGGACCGCAATGGAACTCGTGGCCGCCGACCAGCCCGACCTCGTTCTCCTTGACCTCGGCTTGCCTGATATGGCCGGGCACGATCTTCTGGCGAAATGGCGCGCCGAGGGGCTAACGCTGCCGATCGTGATCCTGTCGAGCCGGACGGATGAGGAAGGGATCGTCAAGGCGCTGGAAATGGGGGCAGACGATTACCTTACCAAGCCGTTCAACATGAACGAACTGATTGCGCGGATCCGGGTTGCGTTGCGCCACCGGCTGCAGACCCAGGGCGAAAAGCCGATCTTCCAGACGGGTGACCTCAGTGTCGATCTCGTCCGGCGCGTGGTCAAGGTGAGGGGCGAGGAGGTAAAATTCTCGCGCAAGGAATACGACATCCTGCGTATTCTCGTGCAGCATGCGGGGCGCGTGCTGACCCACCGGTACCTGATCGATCAGGTCTGGGGGGAGGTCACCGACATCCAGTATCTGCGCATATACGTGCGCCAGATCCGCCAGAAGATCGAGGAAATGCCCGACCAGCCGAGGTATATCCTCACCGAAACGGGCGTCGGCTATCGGCTGGCGGAAAGCTGAAATCCGGCGGCGGGGTGATCTGGCGGGTTGATCGGTGTATGTCTGCAGCCTGATTCCCGACTGTGATGCGCATCCATGGAAACCTCCCTCTATCTACCCGTCAAAGCCTTCCTCGAAACTGCAGGCTATGTGGTGAAAGGCGAAGTCGGCGGCTGTGATCTCGTCGGCCTGAGCGAGGGCGATCCCACCGTCGTCGTCATCTGCGAGCTCAAGCTGAGCTTCAATCTGGAGCTTATTCTCCAGGCGGTCGACAGGGCGGCTATCGCGGACGAGGTCTGGATTGCGGCAAAGCTTTCGCTCAAGGGCAAGGGCCGCGAAACGGACAAGCGCTACCGCGACCTCTGCCGCCGGCTTGGCATCGGTATTCTCGGCGTTTCGGCCGCAGGAGATGTGAGCGTCATCGTCGGCTCCGTGTCGCCCATGCCGCGGACCAATCCGAAACGGCGTTCGAGGCTGATGCGCGAACACCAGAAGAGACGCGGCGATCCCGTGCTTGGCGGCAGTACGCGGGTTCCCGTCATGACTGCCTATCGCCAGCAGGCGCTTAGCTGCGCCGCCATGGTCTCCGACGGGCCGTCCCGCGTGCGCGATATCAGGGCGGTTGCCCCGGATGCCGGCAAGATCCTGCTTTCCAACGTGTATGGATGGTTCGAGCGGCTCGACAGAGGCGTCTACGGCCTCACCGACGCTGGCCGTGAAGCACTGCAGAGATGGCCTCAGACTGATCCCCGCCCTTCTGACGTTTGATTACGGGCAGGGGCTCCCACGACCACGCCAATGTTCCATGGCTGCATCAGTTTGATGAGGAAATGCGAGAATTATTTGCGACACTTAATCGCAAATTAACTTGTGTTCGGATTCACGAAGTCTCAATGCGTTTGTAGTTCAGTGTGGCGAGCTGAAAGCCGCCAGGCGCGTCCGCGTGGTCGCTTCGAACAGTATTGGAATTATCGCATGCTTGCTTTGATCGACCGCTACATCAAGCAGGCCTGTGCGTCGGACCGGTTCGAGACGCGACGCAAAGTCCTCGCATTCGCTTTGCTCATGACCGTTTGCGTCACCGTTGTTGCCGACATTCTCAACGTTGCGGCCCACTACACGCTTCATGGATTGGGATGGCTGCCGTATGACGTCGTGCCCGCCGCAACGGTTGGGGTTATCATCTCGACTGTCGTTGCATCGGCGCTGACATTTTCGATCGTCTATATCGTTGGTCTAGCAATTCATCACCTCACGATCTCCCGGGCGGCTTTCGAGCATTTGAGCCGAACGGACATGTTGTCGGGGCTGATGAATCGGCGAGCGTTCCTGGATGAGGTGACGCGCGCTCCCGCCGCATCTTCTCTCATCCTGTTCGATATCGATAAGTTCAAGGCGATCAACGACCGCTTTGGCCACGATATCGGGGACCAGGCCATCATTGCAGTTGCGCATCAGCTCGCCGAGATCTTTTCGCAAAGTCGTGCCGTTGCCCGGATCGGTGGTGAGGAGTTCGCAGTCCTCGTGTCAGCGCTTTCGCCGACGGAGCGTCTCTCGCTCGCGCACCGCTGCAGGGCCCTGATTGCTGCGCGGCCCATACAAGCGGGCAAAAGGCAGGTCGATATCACGGTGTCCGGTGGCGTTGCGGACCAGGAGGACTACCCTACGTTCGAGGCTCTCTACCAGGCCTCCGACAAGGCGCTGTTCGTTGCCAAGGCGTCCGGGCGCAATTGTGTCGTGCACAGCAAAGACATCGCGGTCATTCTCGACGCCCATAAGGTGGCCACGATGTAACGGCCTGCTCCGGTAGGCGGTGAGAACACGCTCCAATTCGTTCAGGCCGCTGTCAGCTTGCCGTCATACCCATCCGGTGATGACAACCGGAGGTAAACCCATGCTCACAATCCGAAACACCGCTATTGCACTTGCCCTTTTCGTTGCTGCAACGCCTGCACTGGCCGGCTCTATGGTCAAGGTTGTCGAGTCCGGCGAAGCGGGTGAGCCGATGACGTTGACAATGGATCAGACGACCGTTCCGGCAGGCGACACAACGTTTATGGTCCACAACGACGCGACGACCGAGGAGCACGAAATGGTGCTCGTCAAGTTGAAGTCGCCAGATCAGACACTCACCGTAGTCAAGGCCAAACATCGCGTCGATGAGAAGACGCTGAAAAGCCTTGGCGAAGTTGCCGATCTGAAGCCCGGTGCCGACGGCCAGTTGAAGGCCAAGCTCGTCCCCGGAACGTATATGCTCTTTTGCAACATCAAGGGCCATTACGAAGCCGGCATGCATGCGACCCTCACGGTGACGAAGTAATCACCGCTTGCTTGTGGGCTCCGCCGCCTCATAGCGGCGGCCAAGTCACGCTCGCATCGTCAGGCAGACGTGGTGGCCAGCGAAAGGCGTTGCAGCTTGTGCAACGCCTCAGGTTGAACCCCGGCTCGATGTCAGGGACGAGCGGTTTCGCGGGAGATAGCGGCCGCGGCTTCCGGGCCCGGTCAGCTCTCCGTCCTTGACGATGGTCCTGCCGCCCAGCAGCATCTGCACCGGCCAGCCGCGGATATCGAGCCCTTCATAGGGCGTATAATCAGCGCCGTGTTTCAGGAGATCGTTCGTCAAAGTGACGCGCTTGTCCGGATCCCACAGGGCGATGTCTGCATCGGCGCCGATCGCGATCGTACCCTTGCGGGGATAGAGACCGTAGAGTTTGGCGTGATTGGTCGAGGTCACCGCGACGAATGTGTTGATGTCGATGCGGCCCTTCATGACGCCTTCGGAAAACAGGATCGGCAGGCGGGTGGCGACGCCCGGTATGCCGTTCGGGATCCAGCGGAAGTTTCGCTTGCCCTTCTCGTTGAGCTTGCCTTCGGGATCGTCGAAGCGGAAAGGGCAGTGGTCGGAGGAGAACAGGTCGAAGACACCCTGTTCCAGTCCTTCCCAGCACGCATCCTGGCTGGCCTTGTCGCGCGGCGGCGGGGAGCAGACGAATTTGGCGCCCTCCATCTCCGTCTGGTCGAGATCATCGGCGGTCAGCATCAGATATTGCGGGCAGGTCTCGCCGGCGATCTTCTGGCCCCGCTGACGGGCGCGGCGGATCTCTTCCATCGCCTCGCGGTTGGAGACATGCACGATGACAACAGGCACATCGACGATTTCGGCCAGCGACAGCGCCCGGTGGGTGGCTTCCCGTTCGGCGGCGATCGGTCGGGTTGTGGCATGGAATTTCGGCGCGAACTTGCCTTCCTCCTCATGCCGTCCGACCAGGTAGCGGATCGCATCCTCGTTCTCGCAATGGACCATGACCAGCGCGCCGGTGCGCCGTGCGGTATCGAGCGTCGCCAGGATCTCGTCGTCGCGCAGCCGCAGACCCTCATAGGTCATGAACACCTTGAGCGAGGTGTAGCCGTCCTCGACGAGTGCCGGCAGTTCCTGGCCGAGGACTTCAGGGGTCGGATCGGTGATGACAAGATGGAAGGCGACGTCGACATGGCATTTGCCTTCGGCCTTGGCGTGATAGATCTTCAGCGCCTCGCGCAACGTCTGGCCCTTCTCCTGCATGCAGAAGGCCAGAACCGTGCTGTTGCCGCCGATCGCCGCCGACCGGGTGCCTGAATCGAAGTCGTCTGCCATGACGATGCCGTCGCCGGACGGCTGGTCGAGATGGACATGGCTGTCGATACCACCCGGCAGGACCAACAGTCCTGTCGCGTCGATCACCTCATCGGCTTCGGTAAGCTCTGCCGCAAGGGCAGCGATGCGGCCGTCCTTGATGCCCACATCGCTCACGAACGTGTCGCTCGCTGTGACCACCGTGCCGTGTCTGATGACCGTATCGAAGCGCATGATCCGTTCCTTCTTCAAGCGGCGGCGGCCGCGCGACCGGCGTCGGTTGCGAGGATCCGCTCGAGTGCTGCGGTAAAGCGATCGATCTCGTCCAGCGTGTTGTAATGGACCATCGACACGCGAACCATGCCGCCGTGGTCTGTCAGGTCGAGATATTCGGCAAGCCGGCGCGAGTGGAAATCGCCGAAGCGGATGGCGATCTTCTCGCTGTCCATTGCCTTGCAGACTTCGCCGGCGTCGCGGCCATCGAAGCGGAACGCGATCGTCGGGACCCTCGTGCTACCGCTGTTCGTCGTCTGGCCGACGATGCGGCAGTCGTTGCGCGAGCGGAGGTAAGCGAGAAGGCGTTCCGCCAAGAGGTTTTCCTGGGCCGTGATTGCCGCGAAAGCCGCTTCGATCTTCTGGCGCGCCGTGCCTGTCTCGCCGGCCTGTTCTCCAAGCGCCGTCAGGTAATCGACGATGCCGCAGGTGGAATAGGCAAGCTCGTAGTTCGGGTTGCCCGGCTCCAGCTTGCCCGGCACTTTGTCCTTGCCGTAAAAGTAATGATAGAGCGTGTCGAGCTCGGCCAGCAGATCGTATTTGCCATACATTAGCGCGTAGTGCGGCCCATAGGTCTTGTAGAGGCTGAAGACGTAGTAATCGACATCCAGCGCCTGCACGTCGACGGCGCGGTGCGGGGCATAGGCCACGGCATCGACGCAGATCTTTGCGCCGCGGGCATGCACAAAATCGGCGATCTCTCTGATCGGGTTGATCGATCCGAGGATGTTCGACACGTGCGTCACGCAGACCAGCTTGGTGCGATCGCTCATCAGCGGTGCAAGGTCGGCCAGATCGAGCGTCAGCGTGTCCTTGTTGAGCGGCCAGAACTTGAGCGTGATGCCGCGCTCCTGCAGCCGGTCCCAGGGGCCGATATTGGATTCGTGATCGCTGACCGTGACGATGATCTCGTCGCCGGGCGAGAGCTGGCTCTGCATGGCACGGGCAAGGTTTTGCAGCAGCTGAGTGGTGGAAGCGCCGAAGACGATTTCTTCCGGACGCGATGCGTTGACCAGATGCATGGCAGCAGTCCGCGACTCGTAGAGTGCGGCGGCCGCTGCCTGCGAGACCGCGTAGGAACCGCCGATCTGGACGTTCTTCTCGATCAGGAATGTGTTGATGCGCTCAACCGCACCTTTGAGGATCTGCGACCCTCCGGCGTTGTCGAACAGCGTCCAGCCGCGCGCGAGGCCGGGAAACTGGCTGCGCACGTAGTCGAGATCGAGTGGTGAAGTGGTGTTCATCCCTGTGGTCCTGCGTTTGTTGTTCTTCAATGATTGAGTACGGCGCGCAAGAAGCTGCGTGTCCGTTCTTCCCTAGGATTGTCGAAGATTTCGGCCGGCGTGCCCGCCTCGACAAGCCGTCCCGCATCCATGAAGATCACCCGGTCGGCGACCTGGCGGGCAAAGCCCATCTCATGGGTGACGATGATCATGGTGACGCCCGTGCCGGCGAGCTTGCGCATCACGTCCAGCACTTCGCCGACCATTTCGGGATCGAGCGAGGATGTCGGCTCGTCGAACAGCAGTACGCCGGGTTCCATGGCGAGCGCCCGGGCTATTGCTACGCGCTGCTGCTGGCCGCCGGAGAGCTGGCCGGGGAACTTTTCCGCCTGTTCGGAAATGCCGACCCGCGCCAGTAGTTCGCGGGCTTTGCGCTCGGCGTCTTCTGGCGATGCCTTCCTGACGCGCATCGGTGCCAGCATGACGTTTCTCAGCACCGTCATATGCGGGAAGAGATTGAACGACTGGAACACCATGCCCACCTCGGCGCGGACTTTCGCAAGCGCCGGTCCCGGCGCGACACGGATGCCGTCGACGGTGATCGTGCTGTTGGGCGAAAACGCTTCGAGGTGGTTGATGCAGCGGATCAGCGTCGATTTGCCCGAGCCGGAGGGGCCGATGATGCAGACGACTTCGCCTTCGGCCACATCGAGATCGATATCGTGCAGAACGGTGAATGTGCCATAGGCCTTGTTCAGGCGGCGGATCGAGATCAGGGGGCCGGTTGTCTTCGCCATCAGCGTTTCCCCCGGCTGTAATGCTTTTCAAGACGTCCGACGACGGCCACCATCGGCCAGAGCAGCGCGATATAGATGAGCGCGGCCCCGATCAGCGGCGTCGGGTTGGCGTTGAGCGCCTGTGCCTGGGTCGCCTGCTTGAGAAGATCCGGCATGGCGACGACGGAGGCAAGCGCCGTGTCCTTCATGACGTTGATGCAATTGTTGGTGAGCGGCGGAATGACGATGCGGATCGCCTGCGGCAGGATGATATCCATCATCGTGCTGCGGCCCGACAGGCCAAGGGCTGATGATGCCTCGAACTGTCCGCTCGGAATGGCCTCGATGCCGGCGCGAAAGATCTCGGCGGTATAGGCGGCGGAGACGAGCGACAGCGCGGTTACGGCCGACAGGAACGGCGACAGGCGGATGCCGACGAAGGGGAGGGCGTAGTAGACGACAATCAGCAGCACCAGCAGCGGTATCGAGCGGAAGATGTCGATATAGATGCGGATCAGGACCTGAAAGAATGACGGCGCATAGAGCCTTGCCACCGCCAGAAACAGTCCGCCTGCAAGGCCGACCAGAATGCTGGTAATGCCGATCTGCAGCGTCACGACCAAGCCCCAGAGCAGCTGCGGCAGACTGTTCAGGAAGACCGGTATGTTGAAGAATGTATTGAGAAGGTTCATGCCGGATCGGCTCCCTTGGCAAGCCGACGGAGCGTTTGGCGCTCCGCCGGATGCAATTCAAGCTTGCTCTGGTGAGCCTTACTTGGCCTTCGGCATGTCGAGGACGGCGACGGTCGAGGTCGTGTCTTCGGCCTTTGCACCGAACCATGTCTGGTGGAGCTTGGCGATAAAGCCTTCGCCCTTCAGTGTGGTGATGACGGCATTGACTTCGGTTGCCAGCGGATCGCCCTTGTTGAACATGATCGAGTATTTCTCGCCGGTCGGGATGCGCTCGACGACCTTCAGTTCCGGCTTGTCCTTGGCGTAGTAGAGCAGGGCCGGGATGTCGGAGATGTAGCCATCGACGCGGCCGGCAACGAGATCGAGCATGGCCGGCTGCAGGCCTTCGAAGCGGCGGATTTCGCCGAGCTTGTATTCGCCCTTGTGGCTGTCTGCCCACATGTCGCCGGTCGAGCCCGTATCGACGCCGACGACCTTGCCGCTCATGCCCTTGAGGCCGGTGATGCCGGAAGCGGCGGTGACTGTCAGCGACTGGTCGCTATCGTAATAGGGCTGAGCGAAGGACACCGACTGCAGGCGCTTCTCGGTGATGGTGATCGACGACACCGCCATGTTGATGCGGCCCGACTGTACCGCCGGGAACAGGCCGTTGAACGGCGTGTTGACGAATTCGACGGTCTTGCCGAGGCGCTTGGCGATTTCGTTGACGAGATCGATCTCGAAACCGGTCACCTTGCCGCTGGCGTCTTCGAATTCCCAGGGCACGTTGCCGATATTGGCGCCGACGGTAAGATCGGCAGCGTGAACGCCGATTGCGCCGAGCGCTGTAAACAGGCCGGCGAGAACTGTGGTTTTGATGCGTGACGCGTGTAGCATTGAGAGAACCCCTTGTTTTTATGATGAGACGCAATCTATGTTGGTCTAACTGGTCAGACCAGTCCGACCAAACAAGCACGGCACTTTGGGCTTTGCAAGATAGCTCGGGGAAAAATATATCTGACAGGCCGCAGGGGCCCAGCTGGAATAGGTTCGCATGCTCAACAAAACGCTCGTTCCGCAGTCGGTCGCCCGCGAAATCCAGACGATGATCCAGGCCGGCCAGCTGAAGGCGGGGGAAAAGATCCCGTCGCAACGGGAGTTCTCGCAGAAATTCGGGATCAGCCGGGCGTCGTTGCGCGAGGCGCTGCTGACCCTGGAAACGCTGGGCCTTTTGAAGACCGAAGCCGGTCGCGGCACGTTCGTGACGGCGGGTTCGAGCTCGGTCTCGGACGGCGCCATCAGCCAGTCCGGCCACATGGCGCCGTGGCGTTACTCGGACAGCTATTCGGTGTTCGACGTGTTCCAGACCCGCATCCTCTTAGAAGGGGAGATCGCGCGTCTGTCCGCGGGCCGCCTGTCGCAGGCGCAGCTCGAGAAGATGGAAATGGCAACGCAGACGATGGAGGATTGCTGGGCGCGCCAGGACCTGCTCGCAAACGTCGAGGCGGATCTCGATTTCCACGGCACCATCGTTTCGGCCTGCGCAAACACGATGCTGAAGGCACTCTACCAGACGGTGCGCGACCAGGTCACCGAGACCCAGCGGCAGCCGATCCCGATGACCGATCCCGAACGGATGCGACAATCGATCGCCGAGCACCGGCGCATCATTGCGGCCCTGAGATTGAACGACGCGGCGTTGGCGAGGAGCGAAATGGAAACGCATATCCGCAACACGGCACGCTGCGCGGGTCTTCAGCCATAGGCTGAAGGCGGCCGCATCCGGTGGCCGAAGGGTCACCCGGGCGGCAACCCGAGTGGTGGTGGATGCTCTGATAAATTGTGCCTTTGCCCTCTAGTGTCTGTTGCATAAAGGCTTTAGCGTTCTGCTTTTCGGATTCCTCAATGTCAGAGTTCCCCATGACTGAGCCTTCTCTGTTTGCCCGCGTCGTCGCCTTTATCGGCCAGGGCGCTGTTCTTATTCGTCATTCGGGGGATGGCCCGCGGCAGCCGGTGTTCGGCACGACGCCTGCCATTCCGGCCGCAAAGCCGCAGGGCAAGATCCCGACCTTGAAGATGCCGACAGCCAAGGGCTGGGAAGGCGATCACAAGCCGACGGCGGCGGCGGGCCTCAAGGTCAATGCCTTTGCGCGCGGGCTCGTGCATCCGCGCAACATGCATGTTCTGCCCAACGGCGATGTGCTTGTGGCGGAATCGATGGGCGAGCGTGGCAATCCGCGCAGTTTGTTCGACCATGCCATGTCGGCGACGATGCAGCGGGCGCGGGCTTCCGGCGACAGCCCTAACCGGGTGACGCTGCTGCGCGACGCCGATGGCGACGGGGTGGCCGAGCAAAGTTTCGCCTATATCGAAAACGTGCGCCAGCCCTACGGCATCGCGCTTGTCGGCGACACGCTCTATGTGGGCGCAAGTGACGCGCTTCTGGCCTATCCTTACGTGGCCGGCGCGACGAAGATTACCGCGCAGCCGAAGAAGCTGATGGATCTGGTGCCCGGCGGCCACTGGACGCGCAACCTGATCGTCAGCAAGGACGGCTCCAAGCTTTATGTCGCTGTGGGATCGCTCAGCAATATTGCCGACGAAGGCATGGGCGTGGAAGAAAACCGCGCCTGCATTCACGAATACGACCTTCAGACGGGCCAGTCGCGCATCTTTGCCGGTGGTCTTCGTAACCCTGTCGGCATGGCGTTCGAGCCTGAAGGCGGCATGCTGTGGACGGTTGTCAACGAACGCGACGGCCTGGGTGACGAGACGCCGCCGGATTATCTGACATCGGTTCGCGACGGCGGGTTCTACGGCTGGCCCTACTGCTACTGGAACCGGGTCGTGGACGACCGGGTTCCGCAGGACGCCGCCAAGGTGGCATCCGCGCAGCAGCCCGACTATGCGCTGGGCGGCCATACGGCGTCGCTCGGGCTCTGCTGGTTGCCGGCGGGCACGCTGCCCGGCTTTCCGGCGGGGATGGCCATCGGCCAGCACGGGTCGTGGAACCGGTCCAAGCTTTCCGGCTACAAGCTCGCCTTCGTCGCTTTTGAGAACGGCAAGCCCGTGGGAATGCCGCGCGAAATCCTCACCGACTTCCTGTCCAAGGACGAAAAGCACTCCTTCGGCCGCCCGGTCGGGGTGGCGCTCGCCGCCGACGGTGCCGTGCTGATGGCGGACGATGTGGGCGACGTCATCTGGCGCGTCACCGGCGCCTGATAGCGCGACATAGATCATTTGAGTTGATTGCTGCGTGCCACCCGATGGGTGCGCAGCAATCGCGTTCCGTCGCTGCAGGCCCGGCTGCAGCGGCGATGATCAATCCGCAAGCTCTTGCGCCAGGACCCGTCCGGCCAGGCGAGCAATGGCCAGGAGACGGTCCAGTTCCAATCCGTTGCGGGCCTTGGCGGAGAGGCCGGTCATTGTGGTCGAGACGAAATCGGTCACGCTTTCCGCCTTTTCCGGATGCCGCGCTGCGATAAAGCCGCGGATCACATCCTCCGCTGCTGCCTGCAATGCGCGGGTCGCCACACGTGCCTCCGGATCATCGCAATGGGTTCCCTCCAGAACGAGACAGCCAGCGGTAGCCGGGTCGGCCGCATAGCGCCGGCAGGCGTCTTCCAGCACGGCCGCAAGGCATTCGGCAACCGGGCGGTCGGGCCTCAGGATATCAGCAAGCGGAATCGCCGCCGTTAGCGAGTAGCGTTCAAGAACGCGCGCGTAGAGCCCGGCCTTGTTGCCGAAGGCGGCATAGAAGCTCGGCGGATTGATACCGAGTGCCTGCGTGACATCGGCAACCCCCACGGCATCATAGCCGCGCGCATGGAACAGCTTTTGCGCAATCTCCACACCTTGGTCGGCATCAAAACGACGTGGGCGACCGCGGGTACGCGGAATATCTGTAGTCATTATTACAAAATACCTTGACGATGAACCCTGATGATTTATGTAGCAGTCATTACTGTATTTCTCAAGGATCTCAGATGACGACTTTTCAGGGAAAATCCGTTCTGGTTCTCGGCGGTAGCCGGGGTATCGGCGCCGCCATCGTGCGGCGGTTTGCAAACGACGGTGCCAACGTGACCTTCACCTATGCCGGCTCTCGCGCGGCGGCGGATGAGCTGGCGGCAGAGACCAAGACTACGGCTGTTCAGACCGACAGCTCCAGCCGCGACGCGGTGATTGCCCGGGTGCGGGAAAGCGGCCCGCTGGACGTGCTGGTGGTCAATGCCGGGATCGCTGTCTTCGGCGATGCGCTTGAACAGGATCCGGACGCGATCGACCGGCTTTTCCAGATCAATATCCATGCGCCCTATCACGCCTCGGTCGAAGCGGCGCGGCAGATGCCGGACGGCGGGCGGATCATCGTCATCGGTTCCGTCAACGGTGACCGGATGCCTATTCCGGGCATGGCCTCCTATGCGGTGAGCAAATCTGCCCTGCAGGGACTGGCCCGCGGGCTGGCACGCGATTTCGGGCCGCGCGGCATCACCATCAACGTCGTCCAGCCGGGGCCGATCGATACGGATGCCAATCCGGAAAACGGACCGATGAAAGACCTGATGCACAGCTTCATGGCGATCAAGCGCCACGGTCGTCCGGAAGAGGTTGCCGGAATGGTCGCCTGGCTGGCCGGCCCGGAGGCGGGGTTCGTGACCGGGGCAATGCACACGATCGACGGGGCGTTCGGAGCGTAATCCCGGCATACCCCATCCGTGGCGACATCGCATAAGGCCAGTCGCACGACTGGCCTTACAGCTCTGGACTCAGCAATCTGCGATCTGCTTGCCCAAGTCTTTCAGCGCGTGGGAACAACGGCGCGGGTTTTCGGTTCCTCTCTCTCAGAAAAGAGAGGATTATCGATGACGCAGATCGTTTTCGTGCATGGCATGTTTCAAAATCCCAAAAGCTGGGACAACTGGGTTCGCTACTTCAGCGACAAAGGCTACGACTGCAGCGCCCCGGCATGGCCTCTTCACGATGGCGATCCGAAGGCATTGCGCGACAACCCGCCAGCCGGGCTCGGTGAGCTGAGCCTCGATGCCATCTATGCATCCATCAAATCGGCGGTCGCAGGCCTCGATAAGCCTGTCGTCATCGGTCACTCTGTCGGCGGCCTGATCGCGCAGAAGCTGCTCGCGGATGGCCACGTCTCGGGTGCAGTGGCGATCTCGTCGGTTGCGCCGAATGCCATGCTCGATTTCGACTGGGGCTTCATCAAGAACAGCGCCATCATCACCAATCCGCTGAAGGGTGATGAGCCGGTCTACATGGATGCAAAGACGTTTCATGGCTCCTTCGCCAACACGCTGTCGGAAGAGCAGGCGGCTGTCGAGTTCGAGAAGACGGCGACCCACGACAGCCGCAACGTTCTGCGCGACTGCATGGGTTCGTCCGGCAAGATCGACCTCAGCCGTCCGCATGAACCTTTGCTTCTGGTTGCCGGCGAGAAGGATGAGATCATTCCCGCCGATCTCAACGAGAAGAATTTCAAGGCCTACGAGAATACCGGCAGCGTGACCGACTTCCGCGAGTTCCCCAACCGTGGCCATTACATCTGCGGCGAACCCGGCTGGGAAGAGGTCGCCGCCTATATCGACGGCTGGCTTCAGCAGAACCGGTTCGACGTCGACAACCGTATCTATGCTCCAAGCGCGATCTGAGGGACAACCATGACCAATATCAAAGCACGCGGGTTCGAAAGCACCGCTCTTCTTAATGAACATCTCGACGAGTTGGACGACGTCGCCTATGGCGATCGCGGCGCATCGGCCGGGGCCATGTCCGGCAGCGAGGCCGAAATGGAACGGCTGCGTCGGGAAGTCGTCTATCTGCGCAACCGGATTGCCGAGATTGAAGGCGAGGGCCAGACCCGGCGTGCATCGCCGTCCTCCCAGACCCCAGAAAATTCGTGGGTGAAGTTGATCGGAACCGCCACGGCAACCTTCGTTCTTGGTCGGCTTGCACAACGGTTGCGGCTTGGACCAGTGGGGACGGCTGCCGTTCCGCTGATCGCCGGACAGCTTCTCAGCCGTATAAGTTGAACCACTGACATATTGCACCGGCGGCAGAGCTGCGGCCGGTGCATTCTTTGCATGGATTACGCCTGGTCTGGTGGCTGAACGAAGCCTCCCGTGAAGATAGACAGGCGAATGTGGGAACACTCCCCGTCCACCTTAGTTCTTGGGTTATAATCCAGGAACATTATCGTGCCGACATTCCCATCGTTCATTCTTTCCCGCCGACACATGCTTGCGTCCACCACAGCGGCGCTCGCCGCTTCGGCGTTGCCGGCATTTTCTCAAGATACGACTGTAAAGGCATCCAGTATGGAAGACCCGACGACCAAGTACCCGCAGCCTCCGTTTCAGGAGCAGACCCAGCCATTCCCAGGCTTGGCCGGCAAGATGACGCCGAAGCCGGATCACGGCGAGACCTCTTATAAGGGCTCGGGCAGGCTGGCTGGACGCAAAGCTCTGATCACCGGCGGCGATTCCGGGATGGGCCGTGCGGCTGCCATTGCCTATGCCCGCGAGGGTGCCGATGTCGCGATCAACTATCTGCCCGATGAAGAGCCGGATGCCAAAGAAGTCATCGCCCTGATCGAAAAGGAAGGTCGCAAGGGCATCGCGCTTCCCGGCGATCTGCGCGACGAGGCATTCTGCGTGAAGCTCGTCGAAGATGCCGCAAAGGCTCTGGGTGGTCTCGACATTTTGGTCAACAATGCGGGCCGTCAGCAGCAGGCCCAGTCGCTGTCGGATATCACCACCGAAGCCTTCGACGCGACGATGAAGACGAACATCTACGCGATGTTCTGGCTGACCAAGGCGGCGCTCAAGCATCTGCAGCCGGGATCGTCGATCATCCAGACGACGTCCGAACAGGCCTACGATCCGTCCGAGAACCTGGTCGACTATGCCATCACCAAGGCGGCCGGCATGAGCTTCACGAAGTCGATGGCCAAGCAGCTCGGCCCGAAAGGCATCCGCGTCAACGGCGTTGCGCCGGGCCCGGTCTGGACGCCGCTGCAGGTGTCGGGCGGTGCGACGATGGAAAAGCTGGTCGAGTTCGGTGGCGATACGCCGCTCGGCCGACCAGGTCAGCCTGCCGAGCTTGCGTCGATCTACGTCCAGCTTGCCGACAACGGCGCAAGCTTCTCGACGGGACAGATCTACGGTGCTGCCGGTGGCAGCGGGCAACCTTGAACATGAACATGCGCATGAACACCAACGCGAATGCAACACGACCGGAGGTTAGAACGTGAAAGCTCTTACATGGCACGGCAGCGGTGATATCCGCTGCGAAGAAGTAGACGATCCAATCATTCAGCATGACCGCGATGCGATCATCAAGGTCACGAGCTGCGCCATCTGCGGCTCGGATCTTCACCTTTATGGTGGTTTCGTTCCCGGCATGCACGCAGGCGACGTGATGGGCCATGAAACGATGGGTGAGGTGGTCGAAGTCGGCCGCGGAAACTCGAAGCTCAAGGTCGGCGACCGCGTGGTCGTGCCGTTCACGATTTCCTGCGGCGAGTGCCGTCAGTGCAAATGGGGTCAGTTCTCGCTTTGCGAACGATCCAACCCCAACGGCGCGATGCAGGCCAAGCAGATCGGCTATCCGACGGCCGGCCTGTTCGGCTTCTCGGAAATGTACGGCCAGATCCCGGGCGGCCAGGCCCAGTACCTGCGCATTCCCTACGCGGATGTCGGGCCGATCGTGGTGCCGGATGGATTGACCGATGAACAGGTCCTGTTCCTCTCCGACATCTTCCCGACAGGCTACATGGCGGCCGAAAACTGCGACATCAAGCAGGGCCAGACGGTTGCCGTGTTCGGATGTGGTCCGGTCGGCCTGTTTGCGATCAAGTCGGCGTTCTTGCTCGGTGCAGAGCGCGTGATTGCGATCGACACCGTGCCGGAGCGCTTAGCGCTTGCGCAACAGTCCGGTGCCGAGACGCTTGACTATGCGGATGAGGATCTGCAGCAGCGCATTCTCGACATGACGAACGGTCTTGGGCCGGATGCGGTCATCGAGGCGGTGGGTCTTGAGAGCCATGGCGCCGGTGGCGTGATGGAAACGCTTCAGACCAAGCTGTCGGCAACCGAGCGTCCTTACGCGCTCAACCAGGCAATCCTCGCCTGCCGGCCCGGTGGTACGGTCTCTCTTCCCGGCGTGTTTGTCGGTCCGGCCGTTCCGACGTCGCTGGGCGCCTTCATGGGCAAGGGCCTGACCCTCAAGACCGGTCAGACCCACGTTCAGCGTTATCTCGAGCCGCTGATGAAGCTGATCCAGGATGGCAAGATCGATCCGTCATTCCTGATCACGCACCGCATCGGACTTGAGGAAGGTCCGGAGGCCTACAAGACGTTCCGCGACAAGCAGGACGGCTGCGTCAAGGTCGTGATACGCCCGAACGGCTAATCAAATCGAATGGCCTGCGGCATCTGCCGCAGGCCATTGTCTTGTAAGCATGAAGAGGATGCGGCGAAGCACCGGGCACGTACCGTGCATTCAACCGCATTGTCGTTTTGATACCTTGATTTTAACGGAAGATGCCGGTCGCGAGCGCGCGCTGTATGCCGCGCACATCGGTGCCCTTTTTCAGCGTTTTCGCAATCGGGCTGTCGCTACCCGATACCCAGATTTTCAGCTCCGAATCCAGATCGAACGTTCCCGCAGTCTCGACCGAAAACCGGGTGATCGACCGGTAGGGAATAGACATGTAGTCGACCTTACTTCCCGTCATACCCTGGATGTCGACCATAATGATGCGATACTGGGTGAAGACGAAGAAATCGCGGATGAGCTTGAAGGCAAGTTGCGGCTGTTCTCCATCGATCAGCACGCCATCGAGGCGCTTGTTCAGGTCCGCCGGGTCGACTGTCGATCCATGGCCCAGAAATCCGTCAAAAAGGCCCATGATTGCAATCTCCCGGCAAAGGTTTTTGGTCTTTAGTCCTGAAGCGGCTTGATCGTCTCGATCACACCACCGGCGTCGATGACGCCGCGAGAGAGATCGGTTCGGCCACGCGCAATTTCAATGACGGTGTAGAGCATTTCGTCCCGGAACGCGCTGGCGAAGTCGGTGCTGACGCCTTCGGCAGGCGCTGCGTCAACTTCCTGGAAGTCAACTTCCTGGCTGGTCGCGACAATCCTTGCATCGCCGGCAGTCCTTGCCGCAACCGTGACTGCGCCCTGCATGGGAGCATTCTGCCACCGCGGATCGTCGCTACGGGCGGTCGGTTCGAGCCTGTAGATGTTGAGCGTTTCGCCGGGCGTGGTCGTCACCGAAGCGTCTCTGATCTGGGCCTGGCTTTCGACCGATTGCCCAACCCTTGTCTCGCTAATCGAGGTATCCGAGAATTTGTCACCGTGGATGTCGTCGATATCAGACATTGCGTTTTCTCCTGCAAGGTTCCCGAACTGACGGCGGGTTGCACAGTTCCACTGCTCTGCTCGTTTACCGACAAGTGTTGCGATCGGTCGTTCGAGCCGTCTGGTTAAATGCGGAAGGCGACACCATATATTGGCGAGACGGACGAACAGGAGATACATCATGACAACCGAACGCGCAGTTTTAGCAGGCGGCTGCTTTTGGGGAATGCAGGATCTGATCCGCAAGCTTCCCGGTGTCCAATCCACACGCGTGGGCTATACGGGCGGAAGTGTTGCAAACGCGACCTATCGCAATCACGAGGGCCACGCGGAGGCGATCGAGATCAATTTCGATCCGACCAAGACGACCTACCGCGACCTGCTGGAGTTCTTCTTCCAGATCCACGATCCAAGCACCCGCAATCGGCAGGGTAACGACGTCGGCTCGAGCTATCGCTCCGCGATCTTCTTCACCAGTGACGAACAGAAGAATGTTGCCGCTGACACGATCGCCGATGTGGATGCGTCCGGTATCTGGCCGGGCAAGGTCGTGACGGAAGTCGTGCCTGAGGCAGAATTCTGGGAGGCAGAGCCTGAGCATCAGGATTATCTGGTGCGAATCCCCAATGGCTATACCTGCCACTTCCCGCGGCCCAACTGGCGGCTGCCGAAGCGTGCAGCGTAACGGGTCGCCCGATAACATTATCCCGAAACGCACTTGGGCCCGGTGGAAACACCGGGCCCAAGTCGTAATGCCATCCCACGTAAGGACAGATCAGCTTACAGCGAGATCTTGCCTTCGTCGCTGCCGTCCCAATAGCGGATCGTCTTAGCCGTCACGCGGATCATCACGACACCGGGAGTGTCGATCCCTTCCGGGAAATACCGGTTGAGGTCCTTGGTCCAGTGATCCTTGAATGTCGCTTTGTCGGTGATGAGCGTTGCCGAGCCTTCAACGCCGACAAAGAGCGGCGAACCACCCAGCATGCCGACTGCGCCCGTATAGGTAAGGCCGACTGCGCTGTCGGCGCGGATTTCCGCAATCTTTCTCGACTGCTCGTAGGCGAAGAAATAGCTGTCGCCGTCGTACTCGACGTCGCCGTTGTTGCTCATCGGCCGCGAAGTGAGATTGCCTGATGATGTCGTGGTGGTCAGCATGGCAAAGTCCAGCTTTGCCATCTTCTTCGACAGGTCGTGCAGCGTAAGTTCGGACATGGTTGCTCCAGGTGTTGCTCGAATGGAGTAGGAACTGGCGGTTCTCTCGTTGGTTCCGGTGCGCCAGTCTCGGGCGCCATAGACCGGCATCCGGTCACCTACCTACGTACGTTAACGTACCCTTCCCGGATTGGGCGTCATCGAACGGAACGATGAGCGCAACTGCGACTTGAGTTACCTCTAGTAGGAGGAGACGAGAATGGATGCCGATCTCAGATTGCACCACGAAGTCGTAGCACTTATTCCAGCGCTGAGGCGCTTTGCGATGCGCTTCCATCGAAACGCGACCGATGCTGACGACCTTGTCCAGGAAACCTTGCTCCGGGGCCTTGCGGCGCTGCCTTCGTTCGCCACCGGGACCAACCTCAAATCATGGTTGTTCACGATCATGCGCAACACCCATCATACCGCCTTTCAGCGGGCAAAGCGCATGAGCATCGGAACCGAAAATCTCGAGCACCTCATGCCTGCAGCGTCTTCGCCCCAGGAGTGGGCCATCCGCAAGAGCGAGTTCGACCGGGCATTGATGGCGATGCCGGAGACGTACCGGGATGCCTACAAGCTGGTGATTGAGGACGGCCAGTCCTATGACGTTGCAGCCGATAAATGCAATGTCGCCGTCGGTACGGTGAAGAGCCGGATCAGCCGCGCAAGGCATTTCCTCGCCGCCCAGATGGGCGAGACTGTTTCCACCGTGGCATCGATCTGAATGCCAGATGACCGGATCGCGTCAGGCTGAACACAGTGTCAGCCAGACGACGCCGGTGAAGCAGAAGGCGGTCGAGAACAGGGCGGCGATCGATACGTAGATCGCAACGCCGTTGATGAAGCTGGAGGTCTCGGAAACCGGTGCCTTCAGGCGCGGTCGCAACTGGCGCAGCAGGATGACGACAACCGCCGCAACGCTGGCGACCATCATCGTTATCAACAGCAGCCGGAGCGGCGATGTCCAGGCTCCAAGGTTGCCACTCTGCCAGTCCAGGCTGCAGCCGGTCGCCTGAACCGCGTAGATCGTCAGGAATGCACCACTCCAGACCACGAACGCCGAGATAGCAAGCAGAAGCGGGTGGCGCATCTAGAGGCCTCCCTCGCCGATCAGGCTTTGCAGCGCCAGATAGAATGCCGCGGCACTGATGCCTGCTGCTGCCGTATAGTCATGCCAGAGCCTGCCAATCCGGAGATCAAGGGAGAGAATAGCCTTCCTGTTTCCGATGCTCGTCCAGAGAGCGTGGGCCGCAAACACCGCGCCGATGGTCCCGTGCAGGGCTGCATAGATGAAGATCACGAACACGGAGGCGATCGCGGCATGGCCTGACGGCGCGGGGAGGACCAGCAACGCGATGGCGAGGAACAGCCCGGTCGAGATCAGGTGTCCGAGCAGCGCCAGCGCGCTGCCCACCGTCACTGCCCCGTTGCGACGTGCGGCGAGACGACCTCCAACACAGCTCATGATCATTCCGCCGACGGCGAGCGCCAACAGCTTCACGTCGACGACAAAGCCGGCCGGCGGCCAGTTGGGGGCGGAAACCCACAGGAAAAGGCAGCCGAACAACAGGGATATGTAGAGCGTCGCATCGGCGACAAGCGTGAGAACCATCGCCAGATAGGATGGCGGCGTGCTCGCATGGAGGTGAACCGGCACGCTCAGGCCGTGGCCGATCGGAACGAGATCATTTTCCACTGGGAGAGGATCGCGGCGTGTCCAGAGCCAGAAACATACGATGACAGCGATCAGCGCGAACGGTATCGCCCAATAGAGCTTGAACAGCATCATCAGGAAGAATGCGCCAGTCGCGATCGCGGTCCAGAGCGGCAGGTATGTCTGGCGCGGAAGCATCACCACCTGGTCCGGCTCTCCCGTTACCGGATCCACGCCCAGCACTTCCATGCGATCATTGCGCGGCATGCCGAGATAACCGCGTCCAGCGGCCAGGTAGGGGCCGAGCGTATCGGGATCGAGCAGGTCTGCGCGTTTGTCGATTCTTGGAATGGACGCGAAGTTGTAGGACGGAGGGGGTGTCGGCATCGCCCATTCCAGCGTGCCGGCCTTCCACGGGTTTCGTCTGAACGGCCGACCGAACTTGAACAGAAGGATGAAGTCGAGCGCCACCAGCGCAAACCCCATCGCCATGATGAAGCTTCCCATCGACGAGATGAAATTCAGGGTCTCCCATCCGAACTCGGTTGGATATTCAAAGACACGCCGCGGCATGCCGAGAAGACCGGTCAGGTGCATGAAGAAGAAGGTGACGTTGAACCCGATGAAGATCATCCAGAACGCCGCATTCGACAGGTGTTGAACGGGTTGTTTTCCGGTCAGATGCGGAAGCCAGTAATAGGCCATGGCCAGCATCGGGAAGATAAAGCCGCCGACGAGAACGTAATGCAGGTGGGCAACGACGAAATGGGTATCGTGGGCCTGCCAGTCGAACGGCACCATGGCCAGCATAACCCCCGTCAGGCCCCCGATGACAAAGACGAAGAAGAACCCGAAAATATGCAGCATCGGAATGGAAAAGCGCGGGCGTCCATGCGCCATGGTGGCGAGCCAGGCGAAGATCTGGACCGCCGTCGGCACGGCGACCAGCGCACTCGCCGCCGAGAAGAAGGAGAGCGCCACATGCGGTATGCCGACCGTATACATGTGATGCACCCAGAGGCCGAAGGACAGAAAGGCCATCGAGACGATGGCCGCGACAATCACCCGGTAACCCGCAAGCGGCGTGCCTGAGAGTACGGGCAGAATGGTCGAGATCGCGCCTGCTGCTGGCAGAAATATGATGTAGACCTCCGGGTGACCGAACAGCCAGAAAAGGTGCTGCCACAAAAGCGGATCGCCGCCGCGCGTGGGGTCGAAGAACGGCAGGTCGAAGGCGCGCTCCACCTCGAGCAGGATCGAGCCGAGGATGAGCGGCGGAAACCCGACCAGCATCATGGTTGCGACCACGAGCATGTACCAGGCGAAGATCGGCATCCGGTCAAGCGACATGCCGGCCGCACGGATCTTCACGATCGTCACGATGATCTCGACCGCAGCGGAGAGGGCAGAGATCTCCACGAAAGTGATGCCGAGCAGCCAGACGTCGGAGTTGATGCCGGGAGAATAGACCGAAGACGACAGCGGCGTGTACATGAACCAGCCGCCGGAGGGCGCAACGCCGCCGATCAGCGCGCCGATCAGGATCATGCCGCCGAACAGGTAGCACCAGTAGCCGTAGGCCCCGAGACGGGGAAAGGCGAGGTCGCGGGTGCCGAGCAGTTTCGGCAAGAGGTAGATCGCCATGCCCTCGAAGAAGGGGATCGCGAACAGGAACATCATGATGGTGCCATGCATCGTGAACACCTGACCGTAGGTCTCGGCGTCCATGAACACGCTGTTGGCGGAGGCAAGCTGGGTGCGGATCAACATTGCCAGGATGCCGCCGATCGCAAAGAACACGAGAGCGGTCAGCATGAAACGGACGCCAACCACATTGTGGTTGACGGCAGCGAGACGACCCCAGCCGGGCTTTCCAGCCCATAAGCGGTCCAGCGCGCGATGCAGCGCAATCGGGTCGTGCCCGGGTGACGTGGGTTCGGTCATCGGGCGACTTCCCCGATGATTGCCTTTTCGAAGTCGTCAGCCGTGTGCGCCTGTACCTCGAAGCGCATGCCGGCGTGTCCGGTGCCGCAATATTCCGAGCAGACGCCGCCATATCGTCCGGGTTGGTCGGCGCGGATGCGCAGCCGGTTGGCATGGCCGGGAACGGCATCAATCTTGCCGCCAAGGCGGGGAACCCAGAAACTGTGAATGACGTCCTCGCTTTCGGCGATGATTTCGATGGTTCGGCCCGCTGGGATATGCAGGAGGCCTGATGCGGTCCGGCTGCCCGGCAGGGACGGGTAGGAGAACTGCCATTGCCACATGCTGCCGACAGCCCTGACCTCCAGCACGTCCTCTGTCTTCGCGCTGCCGCCGTTCAGCAGAAATTCGCCTTGAGAAAACGCATAGAAGGTCAGTGCGGTGAGGACGGGCAGCGGAAGAACGAGGCCGCCCCATATAATCCAGCCGCTCTGGGAGAGGCTGCGTCCAAAGCGCGGGCGAAACAGGGTGGCGGCAAAGAGCCCGACGACGAGGGTAAAGAGGACGACAGACCCCCACAGCATCACCCACCACAGCTGGGCAATCGAACCCGCGGATGGTCCGGCGGGGTCGAGCGCGGAGAGGTCGCCGGTGCAACCGCTGAGCGCTGCAGAAACAGAGGCCAGCGCGAGGACGCGGAACCAAGTGCGGACCTGATGGATTTGCCCTGCGAACGGAGGGACGTAATGAAAGACGATACCGAAACGACGAACCCGGTCGTGGCCGATGTCAGGGACAAGGATGCCAGCTCGGCAATTGCCGTCGCCGGGCACCCGCTGCATGCGATGAGCGTGCACTTCCCGATCGCCCTTGCCTTCATAACGCTTGCGGTCGATGCGCTGTTCTGGTGGTCCGCCGATCCGTTCTGGCTGCGGGCCGGTCTCTGGAGTTCCGGTGGCGTCTTTTTCTTCGGTCTCGCAGCCGGTGCTGTCGGCACGATCGAGCTTTTGTCGGTGCCGGGCATTCGCGGCCGCGTCGCCAGCTGGGCACATGCGATCGCCGCGGTGACGCTCATCGCCTGCGCCGGTCTCAACTGGGGTCTGCGGGTCACTGACGCCGGCGACGTGTTGCCGCATGGAATTCTTGTGTCTCTGCTCACCTGCATCATGACGGGCATGGCTGGATGGCATGGCGGCAAGCTGATTTTCGATCATGGTGTCGGCCTCATGGTATCGGCCAAGGACTGATGCGTTCGGCCAGCGTGCGCAGGCCGCCCGGGCGCATGAATTCGCCGGGCAATTCCAGTCCGATAAACGGTTTGGCGAGTGCGACGAAAACGATTGCTCCAACGACCGCGGTGGTGACGATGGTTGCCGCAACAAAGCGCCAGACGGGATACGTCTCTCCCTCCTTGAAAAGCCGGATGATGATCAGGCCGGTCAGGACATGCAAGATGGCGAGCAGGCCAACGAACAGCAGCTTGATCGAAAACCACCCGGCAAACGTCTGCTGTCCAAAAATCAGAGCCGTGCCGCTCGCCACCGCCACGAAAGCCGCGGGCGAAATGATAGCCACATAGGCGTAGCGTACGATCATCTGAAGACGGTAAAGCGCATCCTTATCCTTCACATGGGCACGTTGCACGTAGAGGCCCGGCAAGCTGATCAACCCGGCTGCCCAGATGGCAATCGTGGTGATGTGAACGAATTTCAGAAATGCGATGATCAATACCGGCCCAATGCATGACGGATGTGGTGCAAGCGTGCGTAAATGGAGCCGTGTACCCGTCTTTCCAGGACACGAATTTGTGAGGACCTCGTAGCGGCCGTCCGTGCGCGGCGAGATCGAAGGCTGTGGGACTATCCGAGCAACCCGTCGCGCCCGAATTCTTCCCAGCCCGACAGGCCCGCGCCCTCGTTGTCATCAGCCGTTTTTCCAGCCGTCGATTGGCGTTTGGCGGCGGTCTTCAGCGAGCGGGTCAGCTTCGTCTTGAGCGCGGCCCGCCGTCTGTTTTCCGCCGCCATCGCCTTGTCGTCCTCCCGCCACTCGTCGACGGTGCCACCGTCGAGGAGTTCTTCGACGAGGCGTGGATCGAAGACATGGAAGGTGATCTTCTTTGCGCGTCCCGCCAGCCGCACGGTGCGAGTTCCGGCGCTGGGCAAGCGGCCATCGGTGAGCCAGCGAAGTCTTTCGGTCGCGGAAATCGTCAGGATATCCTGGATTTCGCGCGGTATCACGGCGAGGCCTTCGATGCCGACGAGCGCTTGACTTACAACGCCCGACACAAAACGGAATTCGGTCTTCGACGTCTCGGGCATCGCAAGCACAAGGCTGCCTCCATCGAGATCCAGCAACTTGCGCGACGCCATAGGCAGGCGCGCGCGGATCTCCAGCAGGATGCCCTTGGCGCGGACCGCCGAGCCGAGCGTTGCCTTGGGAGGCAGGGGCCACTGTTTGAACAGTTCCGGCGCCTCATTCGTCTTTTGTTTTGGCATCAGGGATAAATGGTCCGCCGGGTCTCTAGCGTCAATGCCGTTGTTGGCTGAGACTTGGCCGATGCTGTGCGTTGTACGAAACACAGACGAAACGCTCTCATTTGGCTGTGTCGGCAAAGACTGTGCCTTCAACTTGTTAGGAACACATTCTCATGACATGGTTTGCGCATCGGCATTGCTGATGAGCGTCGGGCTATTCGATGTTCGCAACTGCCGCTTTCGCTTCCTACCTTTGACCACGGATGTACTGGCACCGGTGAATGAAGCGACGATGAGGAAGGTCGGTGCAATTTTGCCCGGCCTTTTTTCATTCTAAACATACCGAAAGACAATCATGAAAAAGACCGATGCGGCGCTGCTTCTCAAGAAGGCTGAGCGACAGATTGCAAATACCAGCGGCGGTGGTCATCTCGGTGGCACAAATCACGGCCAAGGCTATGATGCCAAGACGACCGGCGCGCACAGCCAAGGCCGCAAGGCGTCGCCCCGCGGCGGCTCTGCCAAGAAGTAAACGAGCTACCAGACCATTGATCAGACCCGTCGTTCACCACGGCGGGTTTTGTCGTTTTAGGGCTTGGGTATTCGGCGACCGCGCTTTTAAGCGCTGGTTTCAGCATTTTGGCACAATTACTTCGGTTTGCGTACCAAATTGGAAAATTATCGCTTTCCCAACGCAAACTGGGATGTCAGACTTTGCATCTGAGAGGGCAGATCGCAATGTTGGATACAGATGCATATGCATCTCCGGCGCCGCCGGAAGGCAAGGCGGGAGTGGCGGAACGGGCGTTGAGGAGCGCGATCGTCGGTTGCGTTCTGATGCCGGGAGAGCGTCTGTCGGAGACTTCGCTGACCACCGAATTCGCGCTCGGTCGCGGTGCCGTACGCGCCGCACTGGCGCGGCTGAAGGCGAGTGGGCTTGTATCCTCGACTGCCCGCAGCGGTTGGGAGGTCGCTCCGATTTCCGCGGCAGAGATCCGCGAACTGATAGCCGCACGCCGCCACCTTGATCCGATACTATGCTCGGCTGCTCTCGACGACGCCGCCAAACGGCGGCTGACCACGCTGTCCCAGATGCATATGGCGCTGCTGCAGCGGCCGGATGTGGGTGGCGATGTGCTTCCCACTATTCGTCGCTGCGAGCGGGACATGCTGGATCTCCTGGCCAGCGCCCTCGGCATGCCTATCGTCGCGGGTTTTCTTGCGGACCTCTGGGATCGCTCCAACAGGCTCGTGAACTTCTTCGAGCGGAGCGGGCGCGCAAAATTTTTGCCGACGAGGTTTTCGTCTTTCGCGGAGGCTCTCGTCGAGGGCCGCACCGCCGATGCAATCGCACATCTCGCGTCCGCCGACGCGGCGCTGGAAGCCTATCTGCTCGATCGCTTTCTCGAAACCGACGCGATGGTTGGCCGCAAGTCCGGCCGTCGCGCCGCGAACAAAGATAAACCGGGTCGCAATCAGCGACCTCAACCGCCCACTGGAAAAACAAGGACATTGTAGATGATGATAGTCAGTCGTTCGATGCGCGCCTCTCTGGCAGGCCTGCTTCTGGCCTGTTCGCCAATGGTCCTGTCCCAGGCAATGGCCAAGGATCAGCTGGTCGTTGATCTCGTCAACGAGCCTTCCTCCCTCGATCCGCACAAGCAGTGGAACCCGGACAGCTACTACGTCTACCGCAATATCTTCGACAACCTGGTTACCCGTGACGATGCAGGGGCCATTGCGCCGCAGATCGCCACCGAATGGAAATATTCTTCCGACAGCGAAATCGTCTTCACGATCCGCAGCGACGTCAAGTTCCACGACGGCACGCCGCTGACCGCCAAGGACGTGGCGTTCAGCGTCAACCGCATCATCGACAAGAAATTCGCCAGCCCGCAGCTCGGCCAGTTCAACAAGATCCTGTCGGCGGAAGCGACCGGCGAACACCAAGTGACGTTGAAGACGGATGGCGCCTATCCGGTGCTGCTTGCCCAGCTCGTCAAGCTGTCGATCGTGCCGCAGCACGTCGTCGAGGAAAAGGGCAGTGACGGCTTCAATGCCGCGCCTGTTGGTTCCGGCCCCTACAAGTTCGCCGCATGGCAGCGTGGCGTTTCGGTTTCGCTTGCCCGCAACGACGACTACTGGGGCGAAAAGGGCGTGTTCCCGACCGCCGAATTCCGCGCCGTGCCGGATGCCGCCACGCGCATTGCCAACCTCGAAGCGGGCGCCAGCGACCTCGTCGTCGGTCTCGATGCGGATCTTTCCGAGCAGCTCAAGAGCTCCGGCGCCGCCAAGCCGCTATCGGTTCTGACCGAGCGGATCGGCTATGTGAAGCTCAACCCGAACCTTCCGCCATTCAACGACAAGCGCGTGCGTGAAGCGGTCGCTCGCTCCATCGACAAGCAGGGGATCGTCGACGGTCTTCTGGGTGGCGTCGACAAGCCGCTCGACCAGATGGCGACATCGGCGCATTTTGGTTACGTGGAAGGCCTGAAAGGCTACCCTTATGATCTTGATGAGGCCAAGCGCCTGATCAAGGAAGCGGGTGCGGCCGGCAAGTCGGTCGCCTTTGCGACATCTCCGACATTCGACCAGCGCATCGTCCAGGCGGTGGCACAAATGATCAGCGATACCGGCCTGACCGTCAACATCGAGATGACGGATATGGCGACCTATCTAAAAAAGGCCCAGAGTGTGCCGGCCAGCCAGCCGCCAATTTCCTTCGGGCGCTGGTCCTGCGCCTGCCAGGATGTCGATGGCGTGCTGTTCTCGCTGCTGCATTCGTCCAGCGCGTGGGCTTCGATCGCCGACCCGAAGATCGACAAGCTCTTGGAAGACGCCCGCAACACGCTGGATGAGAAGAAACGCCTCGAAGCCTACAAGACGGTGAGCACCTACGTCGTTGAGGAGGTGCCGATGGTGCCGATCTATCAGGCGGCGATCATCTACGGCGCAGCGAAAAACCTCGAATGGCAGCCGACGGCAAACGAAAGCCTGTTTCTCAATCGGATGAAGTGGACCGACTGATTTTGGTTATGCGCCGGCCCCGGTTGCGGGGCCGTTTCGCCCGCAAATCACGAAGTGGACTGCAGTATTGCCGGCTTTCTTCCTCAAGCGCGCTTTCCAGGCCCTGATCGCCATCATTGGCGTGATGACCCTGATCTTCTTTCTGCAGCGGCTTGCGGGAGATCCCGTCCTACTGCTCGTGCCTGAAAATGCCACCAAGGCGGATATCGATGCGCTCAGGGCGTCGCTCGGCTTCGATCGGCCTCTGTCGGTCCAGTATCTCGAATATATGGGCGCGCTCCTGACCTTTGATTTCGGCCGCTCCTATGTCCAGAACGTGCCGGTCTGGACGCTGATCGCCAGCCGTCTTCCCTATACGCTGATGCTGGCCGGCGGCGCGCTCGTCGTCGCCTTCGGTGTCGGCATCCCGCTTGGGGTGGCGATGGCCGTGCGCCGCGGCTCGGCGGATGCCAAGGCGATGATGGGCGTTGTTCTGGCGGGACAGTCGATGCCAACGTTCTGGAGCGCCATCCTGATGATCATGGTGTTTGCGGTGTGGCTCGGCTGGTTGCCGCCATCCGGCGCCCGCGACTGGCCAAGCATCATCATGCCGTCGATCGCACTCGGTCTTCTCTCCATGGCGACCTTCGCCCGTGTTTCGCGCACCGCGGTTCTGGACGAACTGGAAAAGGATTACGTCCGCACCGGCCATGCCAAGGGCTTGCCGATGATCCGCATCGTCATGCGCCATCTGCTGCGGAACGCTGCGATCCCGGTGGTAACCGTTGCAGCTCTCGAAATCGCCAATCTTCTGGCGGGTGCCGTGATCGTCGAGACGGTGTTTGCCTGGCCGGGGCTCGGCCAGTTGACCGTTCAGGCCATCAACGCGCGCGATTTCATGCTGGTTCAGGGCGTCGTGCTGCTTGGCGCCATTACGGCCATCGTTCTCAACCTTGTCGCCGATCTGCTCTACAGCATCATCGATCCGCGTATCCGCATCGAAGGGAGCGCCTGATGGCAGTGACCACTCCCGCACCGCGCGCGATGTCCCGGTCACGGCGCATGCCGTGGACCGTGGTGCCCTTTGCCGCCATTCTGGTCGCGCTGGTTCTGATGGCGATCTTTGCGCCTCTCGTGGCGCCGCTCGATCCCAACGCCCAGAACCTTCTGGCGCGCTTGAAGGCACCGGGCTTTCAAAGCCGCGGCCTCGTCTATTATCTCGGCTCGGATGAACTCGGCCGCGATGTTCTCAGCCGGACGATCTATGGCGCACGGGTGTCGCTGCTGGTTGCCTTCGCATCGGTCATCCTGTCGGGCATTTTCGGAAGCGCGCTCGGCATGATCGCCGCCTTCTATCGCGGCTGGGTCGAAACCATCATCATGCGGCTGGTCGATATCGTGTTGTCGGTGCCTGCCATTCTTCTGGCGATCATCACGGTTGCGGTACTCGGCCCAAGCCTTTCCAACGTAGTCATCGTGCTGGCCCTGACGCGGTGGCCTCGCTATGCGCGCGTCGCCTACGGCCAGACGCTGTCGGTCGCGAACATGCCCTATGTCAGGCTCTCGCGGTTCATGGGCGCCGGGTGGTTCCGGCTGCTGTGGCGCCACATCCTTCCCAATATCGCCGGCGGCCTGATCGTCGTCGCGACGCTCGAGTTCGGCCTGATGGTGCTGTTCGAGGCCGGACTTTCGTTCCTCGGCCTCGGCGTGCAGCCGCCAACGGCGAGCTGGGGCGCAATGCTTTCCACCGGCCGCAACTATGTCGGGTCCGCCTGGTGGATCGCGACATTTCCGGGACTGGCGCTATTTCTGCTGGTTCTCTCGATCAATCTGATTGGCGATCATGCCCGCGACCGCCTCGATCCGCGTGGGCGATAGGAGTATTTCATGAATTTCGAAAATGAGTTCAAGGCCAAGAAGGTCATCGTCACAGGTGCCTGCGGCATTATCGGCGGATGGATCGTCGATGCGTTTGCGCGCGAAGGGGCCGAGGTCTGCCTGACCGACCGCGATGCCGAAAAGCTCGAGGCGAAACTGGCGACGCTGCCGGGAACCGGCCATGTGGCGATCGCCGCCGACCTCACCGATACCGGCTCGATGACCGCATTTGCGGAAGAAGTTTCGGGACGCTGGGGCGCGCCGGATATCCTCGTCAACAATGCCGGCATCTATCCGTCGGGATTTCTTCTCGATATTTCGATCGATGACTGGGACGACATCATGGGCGTCAATCTGCGCGCACCGTTCCTGCTGTCGCAGCTGTTTGCCAAGCAGATGATCAGCGCCGGCAAGCCGGGCTCGATCGTCAACATCTCGTCCGGTGCCGCGCGGAAGATGCGCACGACGGTGGTTCCCTACTGCACATCCAAGACGGCGCTCGACCGCCTGACCAAGGGTTTTGCGCTGGAACTCGCCGAATACGGGATCCGGGTCAATGCGGTGGAGCCGGGGTTCATTTCCGGCAGCGATGTCAGCGCGCTGGCGCAGGATCATATCGACACGGTGACGGCCTCCATACCGCTTGGCAGAACGTCGTCCGCGCAGGATGTCGCGTCAGCGGTTCTCTACGTCACGTCAGCGGGCGGGGCCTACATGACCGGCGCGACCTTGACCGTCGACGGCGGCAATTCGATCGGCTCCCAGGTCGTTTTCCAGGCAAAGAAAAAGGCGCTGTAACATGCGCGTTCCAAGCGAGGTCGGATGTCAAATCCCCTGCAGATAAAGTCCCCCTGGCCCGCCTATGAGTGGCCGCAGAGCAAACAGTCGGCAGTGCTGCTGTCGGTCGACGTGGATGCGCATGTGCCGTTCATGTGGGCGAACAAGGACCATGTGCCGGACCGGATGGGCACGCTCGAAATCCGCCGTTTCGGTCCGCGCACGGGGATCTACCGGCTGCTCGACCTGTTCGCGCGCTATGAGGCGAAGGCAAGTTTCTACGTGCCCGCGCTGACGGCCGAGACCAATCCCGAGATGCTTGCCGCCATTCTCGAAGGCGGCCACGAGATCGGCCTGCACGGCTATTTCCACGAGATCGTCTCGGAAGTCTCCGACGACGAGTTTACCGGCGCGCTCGAAGCCAGCATGGAACTGCTGACGCGGGAAACCGGGGTAAAGCCCGTCGGCTTCCGCTCGCCGGCCTGGGAAATGACGCCGCATATGCTGCGCGAACTGCGTCGGGTGGGCCTCGCCTACGATTCCTCGCTCTCGGGCTTTGATCATCCCTACGAGATCGACGGTGTGGTCGAGATCCCGGTGCAATGGGCGCTCGACGATGCGATCTTCTTCAAGTTCGAAGGGGGAGGCCGAGACAAGTGGCCCTATCAATCCGGCCGCGCCGTGCTGCAGGACTGGATCGCGGAATGGCAGGCGCTGCATCGCTTCGGCGGGTTGTTCACGCTGACGGTGCATGACTGGATTTCCGGCCGTGCCCAGCGCATCGCGCTTCTCGAGGAGCTGCTGGATACGATCACCGCCGACAAGGGCACCTGGATCGCGACGGCCGCCGAGATCGCTCACCACCACGCCACATCCGGCAATGCTGGCCGCTTTGCCGTTGATGGCAAGGCTCCCGAGGCGATCGGAACCCGCAGGTTCGGACAGGATATTGGACATAGCCATGGGTGAACACTGGAACGTCCAGAAGGGCGAGCGGCGCAGCGCTGGCGGGCTCGTCGCTTGCCAGAACTGGATGGCAGCGGAAAGCGGCGCCGATGTGCTGTCGCGCGGCGGCAATGCCATGGATGCGGCCGTCACGACTGCACTGACGCTCAGCGTCGTCGAGCCGTGGCTTTCGGGCGTCGGAGGAGGCGGGTTCCTGCTGCGGGCCGACGGACAGGACGGCCGGGTCGATACGCTCGATTTCAATGTCCGCTCGTCGCGCAACATCGATCCTGCCGATTATCCTGTCGTGGCGGGACGGGACGGAGACTGGTTCGACTGGCCGCAGGTGCGCGATGATCGCAACCTGATCGGCTACAGCTCCATCTGCCTTCCGGGTGCCATTGCAGGCCTTTCGGCGGCACTGGAACGGTTCGGCACGATCAGCTTTGCCGAGGCACTGCAGCCGGCGATCGACCATGCCCGCCGCGGTCTGGCGCTCGACTGGTTTACGGTGCTCTGTCTTGCCATAGATACGGAAGGCCTTGCGCGCTTCCCGGCATCGTCGCAGCTGTTTCTGAAGGATGGCCGTGCGCCGCGCGTGCAGGAAATCGGACCGGGCAGCACGATCCCGATGCCGCGCAAGGCCGCCATGCTGGAACGACTGGCAAAGGCCGGTGCCCGCGATTTCTACGAGGGCGAAATCGCAGCATCGATCGTCAGCGATCTCAACGCCGGCGGATCGCCGATCGACCTTGCCGAAATGCGCGACTACCAGCCGCGTTGGTCCGACCCGCTAAAGGTCGATTACCGCGGCATGACGATCAATGCGATGCCGGGTCTTTCCGGCGGTCCGACGCTTGTCGAGGCTCTATCCGAGCTTGACTTGACCCTGCCGCAGGACGGCCCGCTGTCCGGCGGGACGGCGCTTGCGTTTGGCCGCGCCATTCGTCGCGCCTCGGAGCATCGCTTGCGCACGCTCGGCCACGGGAGCAGCGGAGAAAGCTGCACCACGCATATCAGCGTTGTCGATCGCGACGGCACGATGGTCTCGCTTACCAATACGCTTCTGTCGCGCTTCGGCTCGAAAGTGGTTCTGCCCTCAAGCGACCTCCTGATGAACAACGGCATGATGTGGTTCGATCCACGCTCGGGCCAGCCCAATTCGATCGCGGCCAATGCAAGGCCGCTGGCCAATATGTGCCCGATTATCGCAACGAAGGGCGGGCGGCCGAAGCTTGCTCTCGGGGCTGCCGGCGGACGCCAGATCATGCCGGCCGTGGCGCAGATCCTCTCCTATGTCGCAGCCTTCGGCATGTCGCTGGAAGAGGCGATGCACGCGCCGCGGATCGATGCGAGCGGCGTCACGCTGCGGGTCAACGAAAAGGCGAAACCCGATGTCGCATCACGGCTCGGCGAGGAGTTTCCGGTCGAGATCATCGCCGATACGCTCTACCCGGTGAATTTCTCCATTCCGTCAGCGGTTCTTCGCGACGGCGCAGAGAATATCGGGATGGCGCATCCGAACCATCCGCTTGCGGCCGTCGGGGCGGAGCGCACATGACGGGACCCGTTCTTGTGGTTGATGACCTCAGGGTTTCGATCGGCGCGCAGCCGGTGGTCGATGGCGTCAGTTTCCACGTCGACCAGGGCGAGATTCTGTCCGTCGTCGGCGAGTCCGGTTGCGGAAAGTCGATGACGGCGTTTTCCGTGATGGGCCTGCTGCCAAAGGTAGCCCGCGTCGATGGCGGCCGCGTCCTGTTCGGTGGGGAAAACCTGCTGACGGTGCCGGAAGCCAAGCGCCGGCAGCTGCGCGGCAATGATCTTGCGATGATCTTCCAGGAACCGGTCGCGTCGCTCAACCCGCTGATGAAGATCGGCCGGCAGATCGAGGAAAGCCTCGTCGTGCATCGCGGGCTCGACGCCAAGGCGGCTCATCGTGCGGCGATCGCCATGCTGGAAGAGGTGGGTATTCCCGAGCCGGAGATCCGCTCCGGCCAATATCCGTTCGAGCTTTCGGGCGGCATGTGCCAGCGCGCGATGATCGCCATGGCGCTGATCTGCAAACCCAAACTGCTGATCGCCGACGAGCCGACCACGGCGCTTGATGTCACCATCCAGGCGCAGATCCTCGACCTGATGAAAAGGCTGCGCGACGAGACCGGAACCGCCATCCTTTTGATCACCCACGATATGGGCGTGGTTGCCGATATGGCGGACCGGGTTGCGGTGATGTATGCCGGGCGGGTCATCGAGGAGGCGCCGGTTGATACGATTTTCGCGCGTCAGGAACACCCCTATACGCGGCTGCTGCTATCGACCATTCCGCGGCTGGACGGAAAGCCGAAGGCGATGCTGCCGACGATCGAGGGGCTTGTGCCCGACATCGGCCAGTGGCCGGTCGGCTGCCGCTTCAGCCCGCGCTGTCCGCTGGCCGACCAGCACTGTCTCGACGAAATCCCGCCGCTTGCGCCTCGCCGTGACGAGGGCAGTGCCGCCTGCTGGCATTCGGAACGGGTGGGAGAAATGCTATGACTGAACCGCTTCTGTCGCTGTCCGGCCTCAAGGTGCATTTTCCCATCCGCGGCGGCCTGCTCGGACGTCCGACCGGGTTCGTCAAGGCCGTCGACGGCATCGATCTCGACATCGCCCATGGCGAAAGCGTCGCTCTGGTGGGCGAGTCCGGCTGCGGGAAGTCCACGCTTGGCGCGGCCATTCTGGGCATGACCAAACCGTCGGCAGGCAGCATCCTGTTCGAGGGCAAGCCTATCGTTCATGGCGAGACCGCCTCGAGGCGCGCCCTGTCCCGCGAGGTGCAGATCGTTTTCCAGGATCCGGTTTCCGCTCTCAATCCGAAAATGTCGATCGGCGAGAGCATCGGCGAGCCGCTGGCGATCCACGGTGTCGGCAATGCTGCAGAGAGGGCCGAGCGCGTTGCCGAGCTTCTCGCTCTCGTTGGACTGCATCCGCAGCATGCGGAGCGCAAGCCGAACGCGTTTTCGGGCGGGCAGCGACAGCGGATCGTGATCGCGAGGGCCTTGGCGCTCAACCCCAAACTGCTCATCCTCGACGAGCCTGTGTCCGCCCTCGATGTGTCGATCCGCTCGCAGATCCTCAACCTGCTTCTCGATCTTCAGAGGCGGTTCGGTCTGTCCTACCTGTTCATAAGCCACGACCTCTCCGTCGTCCGGCATTTTGCCGACAGGGTTGCGGTGATGTATCTCGGGCATCTGATCGAAACGGGCCGGACGGACGATGTGTTTGCGCGCCCGGTGCATCCCTATACGGAAGCCCTTTTGTCGGCGGTGCCGCTTCCAGATCCTGTAGCGCAGCGAAAGCGGCAGAGGATCGTGCTGAAGGGGGATCTTCCGAGCCCTGCCAACCCGCCCAAAGGCTGCAAGTTCGTGACCCGCTGTCCTCTGGCCGTCGATATCTGCCATGTGACGCACCCGCCGCTGGTCTCGACCGGGCCGGGCAGGGAGGCCGCCTGCCATGTCCGCGCCGGAACCGTTGCCGCGGTCTGATCGCATGGCGTTGTTTCGGCGCCGCCGATGGTGCCAACTGTCCCAAAGTCGATCGGGTCACTACACGAAAGTGTAATCGCCGAGGGGCAATCGTTGCCGCGGGTTTCCGGAACGATTTGGAATGGCTGTGGTTTCGGGTGGGATCAATCAGGAATACCCATGCCGCGCCTGAACTTCGCCGTCCCGTTCACATCTGCTTCCATCTTCTTGATGACGCTTCTGTGCAGCCCGGCTCATGCCGTGGATGCCTCGGGAACGCGCGCTGACCTGCGCGCGCCAAAACCGGTTGCAGGGCCGATCGAGGCGGGCATCCCTCTTGTCGATCAGGCGAAAGGAGCCGTTGCCATCAAAACCTCTCAAACGAAACCGCGTCGTCTGGTGATTTTCCTGCACGGCATCAGAGGCTCCGGTTCGGTCATGGCGGCCATCGGCAGTTCCTGGCAGTCAAGCCTGACGGACACGCGGTTCGTCGCGCCGGATGCGCCGTTTGCGCATCGGTCCGGCGGTCGTCAGTGGTTTGCGGTCGACGATCAGGTGCTGCGGCCGGACCGTATTGAGGGCGCGAGAAAGGCTTTCGACAAGCTGATGGCCGGCATCGTCGAACGCGAAGGTTTCAAAGGTGATCTGGAAAGTGTCGCCTTTGTCGGCGTGTCTCAGGGTGCAATCATGGCGCTGGACGCCGTGTCCTCCGGGCGCTGGAAGGTCGGCGCAGTCGTCAGTATCGCCGGCCTGTTGCCGCTGCCGCCCAAGGCCTCGGCCTCGAAGATACCGGTTCTTCTGATGCATGGCGAGGCGGATCAGACGATCCCGTCCGTGGCATCCGTTGCCGCCGCCGGCCAGCTGCGGGGCGCGGGTTACGACGTTACTTTGAAACTCTATCCCCAGGTCGGACACACGATCTCGTCCGAAGAGGCGAGGCAAGCCGTGCTTTTTCTGCGCGACCGGTTTGATCGCTAGCAACAAGCACGGGGCACCGTTCGGGTGCTAAGGTCGGTCCTCGTCAAACTGCTCCGCGTCCGGCAGCGCGGCAAGCCATGGCTCCCGTCGTTTGATCCAGAGTTCGTAGGTCGGCACTATACCCGAAGGCGCGTCGCGCAGGCTTCCGAGCTTGACCTCGGCCTCGTGCTCATCGCAGACGAAAAGCCGTGAACCGCACGACGGACAGAAGCGCCGTCCCCCATGTTCGGCCGTCGTTCCTTCACTCAAGAAAGCATGAGCAGGCCAGATGCCGAAATAGGTGAAAGCCGATCCGCTCTCCTGACGGCAGTCGGTACAGTGACAGAGCCCAACCCGCGTGGGTTCGCCCGCCACACTGAATGTCACCTTGCCGCAGAGGCAACCACCCATTCGCACGACCGTCATGACGACCTCCTCCGGAATGCGCTTCGTCTTTGTCCGGAACATCATCTTCCGGTGCTGGTTCCAATTGCAAGATTTAAGAAGGAACCGATATGACCCAACTGACCGACAATTTCATCGCTGCCCTTCATCGTCTGGAAAAGTCCAGCGACGTCGATACTATCGCCCGCCTGTTCCGCGACGATGCTGTCCTGTCCAACCCGTTGTCGATCCATGATTCAGCCGAGTCGGGAGCCGCACAGACGTTCTGGACGGCCTATCGCGCCGCGTTTTCGACGATCGAGTCCGAATTCATCAACGTCGTCGAAACCGATGGCGTCGCCATACTCGAATGGCGCAGTGACGCGGTTGTCGAGGGGCAGTCCGTGGCCTATTCAGGCGTCAGCGTTCTCGAAAGCGATGGCGAAGAGATCAAGTCGTTCCGGGCCTATTTCGATCCTCGCGAGCTTGTCGCCAAAGTCGATACCCGTGCGGTGGATGCAACGCCGAGCGACGTTGAGCCCGCCTGACTTTATGTCGAGATCGTCATCGCTGCCAAATCCCGTCTGCCGAAGCCCCGTCAGACCAGGGCGGCAGCGTTCTCCCGGGCGCTGTTCAGGCGCCCGGTCTGGATCTTGCCATGAAGCTCGAACCGCACGCCGTCGAAGTTGTAGAGGGTCTTGCCTTCGCCTTCAAAATACGCGGGCACGATCTTGTTGGTCAGCCGTGATCCAAATCCCGTCCTGGCCGGAGCCATTACGGGTGGGCCCCCGGTTTCCTGCCAGACCAAATGGAACGTCCCATCCGCAGTGACTTCCCACGAAATTCCGATCCGCCCGGTCTCTGTGGATAAGGCGCCGTATTTCACGGCGTTTGTCGCAAGTTCGTACACCGCGAGCGAGAGTCCGATCGCCTGCTGCGATGCCACGTAGAGGTCCGGCCCGGAGATCACCGCACGATCGGGCCGATCGAGATGCGCTGCGAGGGCTGCCTCGACGATCCCCCGGACGGGGGTGTTGTCGGCAGAATCGTGCAGAAGTTCCTGCGCGCTCCCAAGCGCGGCGATCCGGTCCGAGACGGTGGCCCTTGCTTGGTCGAGGCTGCTTGCCTGACGCAGCGTCGACGAAACGACCGCAGCTGTTACTGCAAGCGTATTCTTGACGCGGTGTACCAGCTCGCGCTGCAATGCGCGCTGGTTCCTGCGGGCGAGCACTCCCGGCGTTGCGTCGAGGGCGATGTTGATCATGCCCTTGATCTCGCCCTTCTCGTATAGCGGGCTGTAGGAAAAGGTCCAGAAGGTCTCTTCGTCGTATCCGTTGCGCCGCATCGTCAGAGGAAGTTCCTCGGCCCAGGTTCCGTCGCCCGACAGCGCCTGGTTGACGAAAGGCTCGATATCCGGCCAGATTTCCGACCAGACCTGTTTGGCAGGCTGACCGAGGGCGCCGGCTTCCTTTGCGCCCAGAAGCGGTGCGTAGGCATCGTTATAGAGGATGTTGAGTTGCTCCCCCCAGAACACGCAGATCGCATGCTTTTGGCCCAGCATCATTTCGATGACAGAGGTCAGCGCTTCGGACCATGACGAAATCGGTCCCAGCGATGTTGGCGACCAGTCGTATTCAGCCGTCAGCCTCGCCATCCGGCCGTTGCCAATATTGGACAGAGGTCTTGTCATCTCGTGGTTCTTTCGCGGTGGGCGATCTCGATGTACCTCATTCAGATCGTTGAAGATAATCCCAATTCGAAGAGCGCGACGCTGAGCTGGCGTTCCGAGATCGGTTTCGACAGGAAGCGTGCTCCCTGCGGCAAACTACCCTGATCGGGCGAGAAACGTCCAGAGATGACGATGATTCTGCATTCCGGCCACCGCGAAGCCGTCAGGTTTGCGAGTTTGATGCCGTTCATCGATCCCGGCATGTCGATATCCGTCAGCATCGCCTTGACCGGAATGCCGGCCTCCAGAAGCGCAAGCGCCTGATCGGCATTGGCGGCTTCGACCACATCGAAGCCGCTGTCGCTGAGGACGTCCGCCAGATCCATGCGGATCAGACCGTCGTCTTCGACCACGAGGATGGGATGATGTTTCATCAATGTTCCTGCTGGAAACCCTGGAGGTCTGCGTCAATCCGGAAGGTGAGACCTGAAGGCTGGAATGTGAAGGCGACGGTACTGTCTGCGGTCCCGTTAAGCCCGGCATTGATCAGACGCAAACCGGAACCGGGGCCTTCGGGTTGTTGCACCGGCGGCCCGCCTGTCTCGGTCCAGATAAGTTCGAAGCGATCCGATTTCGGGCCGGCGATCTTCCACTGGATATTGACCCGCCCGTCCGGAAGCGAAAGGGCTCCGTATTTGACTGCATTCGTCGCCAGTTCGTGCAGGATCAACGAGAGAGAGAGGGAAGGGCGCGAGCCGACCTTGATATTCGTGCCTGTAACGGTGATGCGGGGATTTGCAGGGTCGTCATGAAGGGACGTCATCTTGTCGACGAGCTGCGTGACAGTCGAGGCGCCCATACCGCCTAGCAGAATGGTATCGTGGGCGGCGCTAAGGACGGCGATCCGGTCCGATAGGCGGACCCTGGCGCTGGCGAGGTCTGTCGAATTTCTAAGCGTCTGCGATGCGATCGCCTGCACCATTGCAAGCTGGTTTTTCAGGCGGTGCCCCAGTTCATGCGACAGCTGTGCCTGTTTTTCCTCCTCCGCTCGAAGCTCCGTGACATCGATTGCCTGAACGAGAATGCCGATGACCTTGCCGTCATCCTCCACCATGGGCTGATAGGCGAGATCGATGACCCGGTCCTGCTTTTCGCCGGCGGTTCCTCTGTTCAATTCGATCCGAAGGTTTTTCGCAACGAAGGGTTCGCCCGTCTGGTAAACTCTGTCGAGGATGTCGATGTAACCCTGGCGGACCACTTCCGACACGGCCTCGGCGACCGTCTTGCCGATGATGTCGCGGCCGCTGCCGATCATCGAGTAGTAGACTTCGTTGGCGTATTCAAAGACGTGATTGGGTCCGGTCAGCATGGCGATACCGCCGGGGCTGAGTTCGAAGACTTGCTCGAAGCGCTCCCGCAGGGTCCGTTCGGCGTTTCGTGCCGCCACGGTCGATGTCTGCTCGGTGCAGGCGCAGAACATTCCCAGCACCGTTCCCCAGGGGTCTCGGACCGGCGTGTAGGAAAAGGCGAAATGCGTTTCTTCGGGAACGCCGTTGCGATGCATGACGAACTCGATATCGTCCATCGACGTACCTTGTCCGGCATAGGCTGCAGAAATGATCGGCTCCACCTGATCCCAGATGTCGTGCCACAGTTCGCCGAAGGGTTTTCCGAATGCGGCCGGGTGCCGCTTGCCGCACATTTCGGCGTAGCCGTCGTTGTAGAGCGTCGTCTGTGAAGGGCCCCACACGATCAGCATCGGTTGCAGCGACCCGAGCATGACGTTCACCAGAGTCCGCAACTCCACGGCCCAGCGATCCTTCGGGCCGATATCTGAGGATTCCCAGTCATATACGTCGAATAGATTTCGACACTCTGGATTGGTTTCCAGCGTCAATTCCTTACCGTCCTTCATCAGCGCGCGCACAGGAACGCGGTTACCGGTCGTTTGTTCCAGGTGCTAGAAGAGTGTTCTACCGCCGCCCATAAATCATAACTTTCCCCTGCTTCCAATGGCTGGGAAGCAGGGAGCGACGACGGAGCTGCTTCGTACGGGGGCGGACAGAGCGGATCGAACTCAGCTCATGGAGCGGGCGGCGATGTAACCGCAGGCGCTGGCGATGCCCGTCAGGACTGTTCCCCAGATCATGTCGATGATGACAAGCGAAGCCGGCCAGTTTTTCAGTGTCGAGAGATTGGTGATGTCATAGGTGCCGTAGGCGGCCAGACCGAGCAATGCGCCACATCCGATCGCAACCCACAAGGACCCTCCATCGAGACCCGGCTTTACCGCCAGGATGACGATCGCAACCGCGAAGAAGAGGTAGAAGATCGCAGCGATCCCGAGATTGGGAGAGGGAAGCATGAGGTCGCCGAGTTTTTCCCGGTACATCTTGCCGGCAACAAGGCCGAGCCACACAGCGTCGATTGCGAGAAAGGAAACAAGAGTGGCCACATAGGCAATGGCGAGAGATTTCATGAGGCGTTCCACATCAGGGTTGAAGTGCAGAGATAACCCTGTGTTGTTCACCTTGTTCCGCCCGACCAATGTGGTTGTGATCGCAGGCGGCGAGGACCGTTTGCGCAGCGGTCAATCGACGACTTTCTCGAGACGGAAATAATACCGGCGTGGGTCGCCTTCGACGATCATCTTGCCCGCGATCTCTGTATCGGAGATCCGCCGGAACATGTCGGTAATCGGTTGCTGGTCGTAGACCATCGCAGCAGTCAACACGTCGCGATCCATCCTGTTTTCCAGGGATGCGGTGGTGGATTTTGCGCGCACGCGCGGGCGTATGTGGGAAAAGAGGTTCACCGCGCTCGAGGTGCGGCCGAACCTTGCAAGCCGGATCGCCCACCGGATGGGAAACACTTTCGGGTCGACTGCAACCAGCCTGCCCGGTGCGCCCTCAAACAGCAGCGCATCAGCCCGCCCGTCCGGATGGAAGCGCTTTCCGAACCAGCGCAGGTTTTCAAGGACGCCATCGAGCGGATGGCCGGACGGGTGGCCGCGGCCTCTCCACAAGCCGACCATGTCCTGAGGCCTGACCGGCTCAAGGGACGCGAACCACTCGGCGCTTTCATCCTGCAATGCCTGCGCTGGGCTTTTTGTCATTATGTTCGCGGGTCCTCAGCCGCCGCCCGGCGAAACGCTCTCGTCATCCGTATCCGGCAACGAGCCCGTACCAGGCGTCTTGCTCTCATCCATCAATTCAGGCTTGGCGTGCGGACCGGCGGCAGGGCTATCCGATGTCGCCGGCGCTTTCTTGCCAGTTTCTTCGACGGCTTCCTGAGCGTTCTTGTTATCGTCCATGATGTCTCCCATTCGGCTGCTACAAGACTGTAGAGGCTCAGTCAGGAATGGGTGGGCACGGCAAAATGTTCCATGGGGGCCGTTGTCCGCCGCATCACCGGTTGGCAAAACTCTGTGTCAACGGCCTGAGCGCGCGTCCGTGTCCAAGCGCGATCGCATCGCGGCGGCCATCTCGACTGCTTCTTCTCTGGCATTGTGAAAATAGCTGATAAGGCCCGGCGTCATACCGATGAACCAGAGGCCTGGAATATCAGGGCCGCTCGGGGATGGGACGTGACCGTTCTCGATGGCCAGCTCGCCAAGAAGCGATTGATGGTGCGCGCCGTAACCGGTCGCGTAGATGATCACATCCGGGGCTGTCACCACGCCGTTCTTGTGCAGAACGGTGCCGGCTTGCGTGAATTCGACAACTTCGCCGACAACCTTGATGCGGCCTTCACGTACGGCCTTGATAGCGCCGTCATCCACCGGGATCGCCACATGATCGCGGGCAAGCCGCGTTGCGGCCTTGTGCGATGATCTGGGAAACCCGAGCTTGGTCAGATCCCCGAAGGCCAAGCGTTCCGTTAGCGAGATCGCGATATCGACCACAGGCGTGGGAAGACGTGCCAGCCATGGCGAGAATTTATGGACGGCCACGCCGAACAAACGCTTGGGAAGAACCGATGAACCGGTGCGAACGGAAAACCAGCAGTCGGCCAGACCGACCTTCGCCAGGTGATTGGCAATGTCGAACCCCGAATTGCCGGCGCCGACGATCAGCACCCGCTTTCCCCGGTACTGCTTCGCATCCCCGAAGTCGCAAGCGTGTATGCTTTGTCCGCCGAAGTTTTCCGCACCCTTGAACAGAGGTTGCCACGGATCGCCATCGCGTCCTGTGGCGACCACGACGTTGCGGCACAAAACCGGACCGGCGGATGTTGCAAGGTGGAAGACGCCGTCGCGTCTGCTCAACGCCTCAACCGAAACGCCGTGTTCAATATCAAGGGCGTTGTCACGGGCAAACTGCGCCAGATGCTCGGCCACCACGTCGCGTTTTGGAAAAGCCGAGGTTCCGCTCGGGTATTGCAGCCCCGGCATGTGGGAAATGTCGCGATGCGTGTTGAGAGAGAGCTGCGGATGGCGCTTGCGCCAGGTCGATCCGACCTGCTCTTCACGGGCAATGATTCGGGCGCGGATGCTGCGCCTTCCCAGCTCATAGGCGGCGATCATTCCAGAAAGCCCGGCACCAATGACCACGACATCTTCGATTTGGAAAGGCTCAGCGGGCAGATTCATGGCCAGACAATGCTGAAAAACATGCGCTGCTGCAACACCCAATCCTGAAACAGCGGGGAGATGCCCTCCCAGTTTAGAATATCTCTATGTACCGTAAGACGCGCGTGCCAAAAGTGCGGACATCGACTTTGAGGAAAATCGTATGGCAGGCCTCCGCGGGTACATCGACTCGGTTCTTGACCGTGGCCTTCCGCATCTCGCGTCCGCTCAGTTGTCAGATGAACGCAGGATGGAGCTTTGCCGGCAACACGGCGACTTCTCGCTAGCGTATTCGACGGCGGTTCAGAAGAACCTCAGCCACTTCGGCGACGACAAGGGATATATCGCCTACGCGACGAAGATGGGGCACATGTTTGCCTTGGGCGATCCTGTCGCCGACAAGGCCGATCGTGCCCGGTACGTGTCCGATTTCGTCGCAGCGGCCGAACGTCCCTGTTTCGTGCAGATCGGCCGGCAGACGGCAGAGACACTGTCTCGGCTCGGCTACCGGATCAATCAGATGGGCGTCGATACCCGTCTCGTGCTCAACGAGCATTCGTTTGCCGGAAAGAAGAACGAGACGGTCCGCTATTCGGAGCGGTGGCTGCTGAAGAACGGTTACCGGATTGTCGAGTGTGACGGCAGTCTCGCCAGGCCCGACCAGATCAAGGCCGTTTCCGAAGAATGGCGCGCTGGCCGTATCGTCCGTCGGCGGGAAATGTGTTTCCTGAACAGGCCGTTCAAAGCCGAGCTGTCGGCGCATATGCGCCGGTTCCTGATCCTCGATCCGCAAGGCGAAACCATTGCCGTGCTCGATTTCGATCCGATTTTCGATGCGGGGCAGGTGACGGGATACACGTCCACTTTCAAGCGGAAGAAGACGGGGACGACCCCGCATGCCGAGATCGGTCTGACGAAGTTCGCGACGGACCGCTTCAGGGAAGAGGGCAGGTCGCTGGTGACGCTTGGGCTTTCGCCCCTTGCGGCGATCACGACAAGCGGGTTTGCGGAAAGCGCGTTCTGGCGCGGCAGGTTCGAATATGCCTACAAGTCGCCGGCCATCAACAAGAGGATCTTCAACCTGCAGGGACAGGCGGCATTCAAGCGCCGGTTCCATGGCGCCGAAGAGCCGACCTACATCGCCTTCAAGCGTCGCAGCCCTCTGGAAATGCTTGCTCTTTTGAGACTGCTCAAGACCCTCTGAGCCGAGGTCACTTCTTAGCCGGCTTTCCGTAAGCCGCAGAATAGGCGAGGGCCACGAAGGCTCCGCCGATCACATTCCCGATCGTTGCCGGCAGCAAGTTGCCGAAGATGTCGCTGATGCCCAACAGCGCCGTCGAGGGTTCAAGCATGCCCTGGACGAGAGTGGCATAGGTCAGCAGATACATGTTGGCGATGGAGTGTTCGAAGCCTGCCGCGACGAACGCTGCGACCGGCAGAAGCAGACCGAAAATCTTCTGCGTGACCGTATGGCCCGCATAGGCCAGCCAGACACCGAGACAGACAAGCGTGTTGGCAAGGATGCCGCTTGCAAGCGTTGTTGCGAACCCCTTGGCAGTCTTCGTTTCAGCAAGCTCGAATGCCGCGCGACCGACCGCTCCGTCGCCGGCCTCATGCAAGCCGGCGAAAACCGCGACGACAGCAAGCGCAATCGAACCGGCGAAGTTGGCCAGATAGACAGTCGTCAACGCCCCCGCCGCCCGGCCAGCGGGGATCCGTCCGGCAACCACCGGACCGATCATCAGTGTGTTGCCGGTGAACAATTCTGCGCCGGCGACCATCACCAGTGCGAGACCGAGCGAAAACACCGTGCCGGCGAGGATCTGCGCGACGCCGAAGGGAAGGCTGTCGGCGCCAGCCAGTGCCACCGTCGCAAACAGTCCACCGAAGCCGATGTAAATGCCGGCAAGCATGCCGAGAATGATCATCTTACTGAGGGGAAGGCCGGCTTTGTCCTCGCAGGCAGAAAAGACCGTCTCGCAAAGGTCGGGCGGTGGCGGCAGTGAATTGGTGTCCGACATGACATCCTCCTGTCGATCGTGTCCGGCGAGGACGTAAATGAGACAGACGACGAATCCGGGAAGGGCACGATCCCGTGAGCCTGTTTTGAGGAGGGTGTCGTGGGACTGCGTCCTTAGAGGTCCGACGTGGTTCCACTCAGTTTCGCGCTGAGAGCGTTTATGGTCGCCAAGGTCGCGTTGACTTGAGGCTGATCCATGCCGACGGCATCAACGATGCACTGCGTCACGGCGTCCGACTTCTCCTGTAGGGCGCGGCCTTTTTCCGTCAGGTAGATATCGACGCGGCGCTCGTCGTCGTCCCTGCGCATCTTTGTCACGAGACCCATCAGCGAAAGCCGCTTGATCAATGGCGTGGTCGTGCCGGAATCGACGCCGAGCCTTTGCGAGATCTCGCCCACGGAAAGGCTGCCCTCGCTCCACAGAAGCTTCATCGTGAGAAACTGCGGATAGGTCAGCCCCGTCGGCGCCAGCGCAGTCCGGTAGACCCGGTTGAAGGCCTGTTCGGCTCTATAGACGGCGAAGCACAGCATTTGGTCGAGTTCAACCGATGCCGGTTTTTCAGGGATATCTGTCATTCGCGCAATCTATATTGTGCGCAAGGTAATTGCAAGCAATTGACAGGCGCTGCAGAGCGCGATATCAATGGCGTGCAATTGAGTTGCGAATTAAGAAAATTCATCCGCCCCAACCCAGGAGAAGACTATGTCTGTCGACGCGAAGTACAAGACCAGCGCAACTGCATCCGGCGGTGGCCGTGACGGCAAGACGGCGCTTTCCGACGGGACGCTGGAACTGCAGCTGGTCGTGCCGAAGGAACTCGGTGGCCCCGGTGGTGATGGCGCCAATCCGGAGAAGCTGTTTGCGCTTGGATATTCGGCCTGCTTCCTCGGCGCCCTGCGCGTCGGCGCTACGCAGCTGAAGACCAAGGTTCCGGATGGTTCGACCGTTGATGCAACCGTCGGCATTGGCCCGCGCTCGGAAGGCGGCTTTGGCATCACCGCTGCCCTGGATGTTTATCTGCCGGGTATGTCGGAAGCCGACGCACAGAAGCTCGTCGAGGTAACCCACGACATCTGCCCGTATTCCAACGCGATCAAGGCAAGCGTCGACGTCGATTTTACGATCCGCACCTGATCGAAAACGGAAGTCGTTCGATTGGGAAAATGTGATGGACGGCTCTGGAATAACGCCGCCCAATAGTAATTCTGTCTGACAACTATCGCAGGCGGCCGGCAACGGTCGCCTGTCGGTTTTGGCCGCTACTCGCCGTCGCCGCACCCCGCAAGCGGTGTCCGCCGAAAATCAGCATCTTTAGATTAGCATCTGAAAAAACAGCATTATCTGGAACATAAGGCCATCGTCCCGGTTAGCTAGCCATCTAAACCGGAGACCCAACATGAAGTCCTCAATGTTTGCGAAAGCACTTCCTCTCGCACTGGTAATGGCCGCCCCGCTTGCCGTCCCGTCGTTTGCGCAGGAGATGGCAAAACCCACCACAGATATGCAGGCCGTGCTCGACAAGCTTGGTGCGCTAGACGCCAAGCCGTTTTCGAGCTTGAGCGTTCCGGAAGCCCGCACACAGGCAAGCCCTGCCGATGCTGCGAAGGCTGTCCAGTGGGAAAAGCGCCTGTCGTCCAATCCCGAAGCGCAGGTGACCACCAAGGACATCACCATTCCGACGGCTGAAGGCGGTATCGCCGCGCGCGTCTACATGCCGGCCGGCAAGGGTCCGTTCCCCGTCGTCGTCTACTATCACGGCGGTGGCTGGGTGGTTGCCGACCTCAACGTCTATGACGGCGCACCGCGTGCCCTTTCGCTCGGCGCCAAAGCCATCGTCGTCTCCGTCGAGTACCGTCATGCGCCGGAGCACAAGTTCCCGGCTGCTCATAACGATGCCTGGACGGCGTATAAGTGGGTTGTCGAGAACATTCACGACATGAACGGCAACTCCGACAAGATCGCGGTTGCGGGCGAAAGCGCCGGCGGCAACCTGGCGGCCAACGTCGCCCTGATGGCCAAGGAGATGAAGGCGAAGCAGCCGGTTCACCAGCTTCTCGTCTACCCGGTCGCCGGCAACGACATGGAAACGGCGTCCTACAAGGAAAACGCCAATGCCAAGCCGCTCGGCAAGGCCGATATGGAATGGTTCGTCAAGAACACGGTCACGTCCATGGATGAGACCAAGGACCCGCGCATCAACCTCAACGGTCGCTCCGACCTTGCAGGCGTTGCTCCGGCAACCGTGATCCTCGCCCAGATCGATCCGCTGCGGTCCGACGGTGAGACCTATGCGTCCAAGCTCAAGGACGCCGGCGTTGCGGTAAATACCAAGACCTATAACGGCGTGACACACGAGTTCTTCGGCATGGGCAAGGTGGTTCCGGAAGCCAAGCAGGCACTGGATCTCGCTGTCGCCGATCTCACCGCAGCCTTCGACAAAGCCAAGTAAGGAGAGCCCCTATGAACAAGATGATTTCAGCCTCGCTCGTATCGCTCTCGCTTCTGATGTCCTCGGCAAGCTTTGCGGCACAGCCCGCCAGCGCCGACAAGGCCGCTGCCGCGTTCAACGTCGACAAGGCTTCCTTTGTCAAAGCCGTCACCAGCTCCAACGCCTTCGAGATCGAGTCCAGCAAGCTTGCCGAACAAAAGGCCAAGGATGCCGACGTGAAGAAGTTCGCGTCAGAGATGATCAAGGATCATACGATGGCGGGCGAAGAACTCAAAAAGGCGGCCAAGCTCGGAGACGAGGCACCGGTTATGTCGCCAAAGCACGCGGCCATGCTTGAAATGCTGAAGGGTGCATCTGACCAGGACTTCGAGCCGCTCTATATCGACATGCAGGCAACAGCGCATATGGAAGCGGTCAGCTTGTTTGCGACCTATGCCAAGGGCGGTGACGATGCGGCGGTCAAGGAGTTCGCGGCCAAGACTCTGCCGAAACTTGAAATGCACAAGATGCACGTGACGAAGCTCGTCGCGGCTCACTGAGGCGGGCAGCATCTGGAGCCTGCGTCCCAGCAGGCCGGGTGAATGTCGAGACGTTTAAAACAATGGCCGCTCCGGAAACGGGGCGGCCATTGTTGTTCCAGGGGTTGTGGAGAGGACGGTTCAAGCTGGAACGGGTGACGATCCTGCGGCCGTTTTCGGCAATGTGATGGTTTGGCGCAGTCCCTTATCGTCTTGATTGCGAAGCGCAATCTTTCCGCCATAGAGCTGTGCGAGTTCATTGGCGATCGTCAGGCCGAACCCATCTCCAGCGACCGTCTCATCCATCCGCACACCCGGCAGAAATGCCTTCTCGATCGTATCGTCGGAGATGCCGGGGCCATCGTCTTCGAGCGTGATGACGATCGAGCGTCCGTCCGTGCGGGCATCGATCGCGACAAGGCTGCCAGCCCATTTGAACGCGTTGTCGAGGAGATTGCCGACGATCTCGTCGAAATCCTCGGCCGCACAGGCAACCGAAATTTGCGGCTCGATCGTGCATTGCACCGAGATGCCCCGGTCAGCGTGGATGCGCGACATGACAAGCACGAGATCGTCTATGCGGGGGTTCACTTGTGTTGCCGAAACGGTGCCGCTGGAGGCAGTCTTGCGGGCACGGGCGAGATGATGGCGGATGCGCTGGTCGATCCTGTCGACCAGATCGCGCATCTCGCTGGTGGGATCGTTGGCGCCGTTCAAGGCTAATTGCAGGCTTGCAACGGGGGTCTTCAGGCCGTGCGCGAGGTTTGCGAAATGCAGGCGTGTTTCGGCGAGCCTCTCGGCATTCTTGTCCACGAGGCGGTTGATCTCGCGGGATGCGGGCTGCAACTCCTCGACGTCCTGATCCGGCAAACGCGGCAGCGCGCCTTCGGAAATGGATGCGATGTCTGACGTCAGTTGTCTCAGCGGTCGAAGCCCGTAGCGGACCTGCAGCAGGATGCCGCCGACGAGAACGCCACCCAAAAGAAGCATCGCAGGAACCAGCCACAGCAATGCCCGCCGGGCGGGTGCGCTCAGGGCGGATTGCGGCGCCGATGCGATGATCTCGACTGTCCGATCTCCGACCATGGTTTCCAGCGTGCGCAGATACAGTGTCTCGTCGCGGAAGGCGACACGATCGGCCGGATGTGGCTTGGGCTCCGCCGCGTGGCGCCAGTCGAAGGGGCGGGGCGGGCTTTCCAGGGTTTCCTCGGCCAGCGAGCGGGAGGTTATGCGGGTCCGATCGTCGGACACCTGCCAGTACCATCCGGAGCGCGGACGATCGAATGGCGGGCCGTCGAGGTCTGCAGAGAGGACGACGTCTCCGGCACTGTCGGTGGTCAGCGCATTTCGCAATCCCTCGATCTGGGTGTCGAGCCGCTGATCGATCTGCTCTCGCACGACGCCCGCCACGATCAGGTAGAGGATGACGGATGCGACGATCACCGTCGCCGTCACGAAGATGATGGAAAAGCCCGCCAGCCGCCGGGCGATCGATGCCTGGCCGGATAGGTTCAGCCCGCTCATGTCGCGGCCGTTAGCATGTAGCCGCGGCCGCGAACCGTTTCGATCAGTTCCGCGCCGATCTTGCGGCGCAGTCGCGCGACGATCACCTCTATCGAATTGGAATCGACCTCGGCATCGCCTTCATAGACGCGCTCGATCAGCTCGCGCCGATCGACGATGACGTCCTTGCGCAGGATGAGGCAGGAGAGCACGCGCCATTCCAGCGCGGTCAGTTTCAGCGACAGGCCGTTGAACTCGAACGTGCCGAGCTGGGCGTCGAACTCCAACGGACCGCAAAGAATCTTGGAGGACGCATGGCCCGTGGCGCGGCGGACGAGGGCGCGCATGCGCAGCACCAGTTCCTCGATCTTGAACGGCTTCGTGAGGAAATCGTCGGCGCCCGCCTTGAAGCTCTCGACCTTGTCCGGCCATCCGTCGCGCGCGGTGAGGATCAGGACGGGGAGGGTGCGCCCTGCAGCCCGCCACGATTTCAGAACCGACACGCCATCGATCTTCGGCAGGCCCAGATCGAGAATGGCCACGTCGTAGAGTTCGGTCAGTCCTGCGTGCTCGGCATCCTCGCCGTTCTTTGCAATGTCCACGACAAAACTTTCGGCCCGCAGGCTGGCTGCGATGCGTTTGGAAAGATCGGTGTCGTCTTCGACCAGAAGTACGCGCATGTGCAACCCGTTTGCCGTGGTGGAGAGACGCTGTCCTATGGCGGCAAGGCTTAACTCAAACTGAACCACAAGGTTCAGGCTGTTATCGGTCGTCGGCTGATAAATCTCTCCTGGCATACCAAAACAGGAGAAGACCATGTCAATTTCGGACAACAACACGACCGTCGATCAGAAGGATGGTTCGGCCGACAAGCCGCATGCACCCAAGCCCCCGCACAAGACCGGCAACGGGCGCATGGCAACCTTCGGCGTCACGGCCTTGGCGATCCTTGCCATCGGGGCCGCAGCCGGAGCCGGCGCAATGAAGCTGACCGGGCCCAGCGTCGAGCTTGCGCCCATGAACCCGGTCGCCATCTCCGCCGTCAAGGAGGACAGCCTGGTGACGGTTAAGGGGACGGTAGCCGAGGTATTCGGCAACAAGTTCGTCGTTCAGGACGACAGCGGACGGGCACTGGTTGAAACCGGGCCATCGGGTGACGACGGCAAGCTTGTCGATCTCAACGAAGCCGTCAGCGTCCAGGGTCGCTTCGACAACGGCTTCCTGCACGCGACCTATATCGTTCGCCAGGACGGCAGCATGGAAGCGCTCGGCCCGGCCGGCGGCCCTCCGCGTCACGGACCAGCTGGTGGCCCTCCGCCTCATGGCCCGGCCGGCGTTCCTCCGTATGACGGTCCGCGCGGTGATATGCCGACACCCCCTGCGCCAAAAGGGTAAAGTTCTGGTTGCGAAACCTGGTGGCGGAGCCCTGACGGCAGGGTTGTAACAGGAAAGCGTTGCCCGATCTTCTTTCGGGCACGCTGGAACCCCGAGTCCGCCACCGGCGTTGGACGCCACAATTTTCAAGCATGTAGCATGATGAAGCGAGGCTGGCATGCGATCCAACCTACAGACAGGCCTGACTGATCGATCCCTGGTGGCACTTGCCGTCCTCAACTTCTTTCTCGCCGACGCCCGCGACGGGCTTGGACCGTTTCTCGACGGGTTTCTGGCCACCCACGGGTGGTCGCCGATGACGCTCGGCTTCATCGCCACGCTTGGCGGTGTACTCGGAATGATCGCGACACCGCTGTTCGGCGCATGGGTGGACGCCTCCAAGCGTAAACGCACGCTCATCATCATCCCGGTGATCCTGGTGACGGCGGCAGCCTTGTGGACGCTTGCCAGCCCCGGAAACGCATCGGTGTTCGGCGGTCAGTCGGCAACCGCCATCGTTGGCGCCGTCGTCGGTCCGGCGCTGATGGGGCTGACGCTTGGCCTTGTCGGCGAAAAGGCGTTTTCCCGTCAGGTGTCGCGAAACGAGTTCTGGAACCATCTTGGCAACGTCGTCTCGCTCGCCGGCATCTATTTAGCGACGGTCTACTTCGGCGTCAGCGGTGTCATCGGATTGATGATCGTTACGGCGGTCGCCGCCATTCTGGCAGCGCTTGCGATCGACCCGGAGCGGATCAATCACAACGCGGCGCGCGGTCTGGCGCATGACGATGGAGCGCCCGGTCCCTCCGGCTATTCCGTCCTAGTGGGCAGCAAGGGGCTGATCCTGCTTGCCGTGACGCTGATGATCTTCCACTTCGGCAACGCGCCGATCAGCCGCCTCATTGCCCAGGACTTCTCGATCCATCTCGGGACGCCGTTCCAAACGACGGCGGTGACGACCGGCGTGTCGCAGCTGTCGATGATCGTCATGGCTTTAGCGGCGCCTTTCCTGATCCGGCGGTTCGGGCTGGCGACGGTCTTCCTCATCGCGCTGCTTGCATTGCCGATCCGCGGTGCGATTGCGGGCTCCTTCAGCAATTTCGCTGTAATCTATCCGGTGCAGATCCTCGATGGAGTTGGCGCAGGCCTGATCGGTATCGCCACCCCGATTGCTGCGGAACGGATCCTTGCGGGGACCGGTCGTTTCAATGTCGGACTGGCTGCGGTCATGACCGTTCAGGGCATCGGCGCATCGCTGAGCAACGTCGTCGCCGGCTGGCTGACGGATGTCGGCGGCTATGCGCTCGCCTACTGGGTGCATGGCGGCGTTGCAGCGCTTGCCGTTGCCGCCTTTCTCGCCGGGCGCAAGAGCATTGCCCCTTCCCAAAAAGGTGCGAACAAGGCAGGAGACGATCGCGAGATCCCTGTCGCACCATAATCGTTTCGGTTGGACCATCCATGAACGCATTGACCATGACCTGGAGCATCGCCGGCCTGACAGCGCTCGGCGTCATTACCCGGCCGTTTGCCTGGCCGGAAGCGATATGGGCCGTGCTTGGCGCATCGCTGCTTCTGGCGTTCGGCCTGATCGCCCCCTGGGATGCCTGGGCCGGTGTTGCCAAGGGTCTCGACGTCTACTTGTTCCTGATCGGCATGATGCTCTTATCGGAACTTGCCAGACGGGAAGGGCTGTTCGACTGGCTGGCATCGATTGCGACCGCCTATGCAAAAGGCTCGCCGAAGCGATTGTTCGTCCTGATCTATGGGGTCGGCATCGTCGTCACCGCGTTCCTTTCGAACGATGCGACCGCGGTCGTGCTGACGCCTGCCGTTTATGCGGCGTGCCGCACGGCAAAGGTGAAGGATCCGATGCCCTATCTTCTCATCTGCGCCTTCATCGCCAATGCCGCAAGCTTCGTGCTGCCCATCTCCAACCCGGCCAATCTGGTGATCTTCGGCGGCGGAACGATGCCGCCTCTGTCGCGCTGGCTCGCCACGTTCGGTCTTCCCTCGATCGTCTCAATCGTCGTGACGTTTATCGCGCTCTATTGGACGCAGCGCTCGACCATCGCGGCCGACAGTGTGTCCCCCGTGGTTGAAAGCGTGCCGCTGTCGCATAGCGCAAGGCTGACGGGGATTGCCTTGTGCGCGACGGCGGTCCTGCTGCTCGGCGCATCGGCACTGCATTTCGATCTCGGGTTGCCCACCTTTGTGGCCGGCTGCATCGCGACGGCGGCTGTTCTCGCGATCACCCGACAGAGCCCTGTCGAAACGCTGAAGGGCGTGTCCTGGAGCGTGCTGCCGCTCGTCGCCGGCCTGTTCGTCGTGGTCGAAGCCCTGAACCGGACGGGCTTGATCGATGCCTTGGCGCATCAGCTGACCCAGAATGCCTCGCTTTATCCCGCCCAGACGGCGGCGATCGCCGGCACGATCGTGGCGCTCGGCTCCAATCTCGTCAACAATCTGCCGGCCGGCCTTGTTGCCGGAAGCGCCGTGGAACTGGCGCATGTGTCCGACAAGATCGCCGGCGCGGTGCTGATCGGCGTCGATCTCGGCCCCAACCTCTCGGTCACCGGGTCGCTCGCGACCATTCTGTGGCTGACGGCGCTGAAGCGCGAAGGGTTGCACATCGGCGCCCTGAGCTTTCTCAAGCTGGGCGCCGTCGTCATGCTTCCGGCGCTCGCCCTGTCGCTTGCAGTCCTTCTCATCCAATGAGGCGCTGGCGCGCTTTGCGGGCTAGTCCATCAATAGACCATCGCATCGAGGTCGGAGATCAGCGTTGGGCCGGTCGGGTGCCAGTCGAGCTTTGCTTGTGTCTTTGCGCTCGACGCCCTCATGTCCAGACCGACGAACCGTGCCATCGCGCCAAAATGCTCCGAAGCCTCGTCGGCTGAGATGGAAACAACAGGGACATTCAAGCCGCGACCCAGCGCTTCCGCGATAAGGCGCATCTCCACGCCTTCTTCGCCGACCGCGTGATAGCGCGCACCGGGTTCCGCTTTCTCGATGGCAAGGCGGTAGAGGCGCGCAACATCGCCAAGGTGACCGGCCGACCAGCGGTTCGTTCCGTCCCCCACGTGAGCTGAAACACCTTTTGCTCTTGCAATGTCGAGGAGTGGCGAGATGAGGCCCTGCTTGAACGTATTGTGGACCTGCGGCAGACGGAGCACGGAAACATTGATCCCGGCGGCCAGAAGCCGGTTCCCAGCCTGTTCGGAGGCAATGCGCGGATTGGGATGATCCGTATCGAAGACGTCTTCGACAGCGAGCTCGCCTTTGCCGCGCGCACCCATCGCGATGCTCGAGGTGATCAGCAGCGGACGGTTGGAGCTGGAAAGGGCTGCCCCCAGCGCTTCGATGACCCGCCGGTCCTTTTCGCAGTTCTCGGCGAAGCGTTCGAAGTTGTGGTCGAACGCCGTATGGATGACGGCATCCGCATTCCGGGCGCCGCGTTCTATGCTTTCGACGTCTTCGAGCGTCGCCAGATGCGGTTCGACCCCTGATGCGATCAGTTTCTGTGCGCCGTCCTGCGAGCGGGTCATGCCGATGACTTCGTGGCCCGCGTCGAGAAGTTCAGGAACCAGCGCGGAGCCGATGAAGCCCGTGGCTCCGGTGAGAAATACACGCATTGTCATTCTCCAGTTGCTTTGACACCGGGACTATCTGCGCTCTTGTTATTCCGTTAAAGTAGTGACCGTATCAGGGTATAATTGCTAACAGGGTATCGATGCCGGACATCACGCCGAATTCATTGGCAGCGTTTCTGAAAGATCGCCGCACGAGGCTCGACCCTGGTGCCTTCGGGTTTTCGGGAAGACGGCGGACGCCGGGGCTTCGCCGCGAAGAGGTTGCTCAACGCGCTAATATCAGTCCTACCTGGTACACTTGGCTCGAGCAGGGCCGCGGCGGCGCGCCCTCGGCGGACGTGCTGAACCGGATCGCTTCCGGGTTGATGCTGACGGAGCCGGAACGCGAACACCTTTTCATGCTCGGTCTCGGACGGCCGCCGGAGGTTCGCTACAAGTCCACGGAGGGAATTACGCCCAGGCTCCAGCGTTTGCTGGATACGCTCGATGCGAGCCCCGCTTTCGTCAAGACCGCGACATGGGACGTGGTGGCGTGGAATGCGGCGGCGGCCGTGGTTCTGACCGACTACGGGAAACTGCCCGAAGGCCAGCGAAACCTCCTGCGACAGATTTTCTCGAGCCCGTCGCTCCGCGCCAAGCAACATGACTGGGAAGGGCTCGCCCGGTTTGTCGTCGGCGCCTTTCGCGCCGATGCCGCACGGGCCGGTGCGATGTCGGAGGTTTCGGATCTCGTCGACGAGCTCTCGAAGTCCAGTCCGGAATTTGCGGCATTCTGGGGTGAAAACGACGTAAGGCTCCAGAGCGACGGCCTGAAGCGGATCGAACATCCGGATCTCGGCACGGTCGAGCTGGAATATTCCGCATTCTCCGTCGACGGTCGGCCGGATCTCGGCATGATGGTCTACAATCCGGTCGATCCGGCTATGGCCGCAAGAATCCGGCGGCGCGTCGCGGAGCGCGCGGCGTCAGCTAAACCCTGACCGCTCTATCTCACCAGGGAATGCTGCTTCCATCATAGGCGACGAAGGAGCCGGAATGCTCCGGGGCGAGGCTGTTCAGCGTTGAGAGGATCGACGCTGCCGCCTGTTCCGGGCTGACCGTGTTGTGACCGCGTGAATAGGGGTCTGATAGACCCGTGCGAACCGTCCCCGGATGAATGGCGGTGACGACCGCTGCCGGATGGGTGCGGCCATATTCGATTGAAACGGTGCGGACAATCTGGTTGAGCGCCGCCTTGGCGGATCTGTAGGACACCCAGCCTCCGAGGCGGTTGTCGCCGATCGATCCGACACGGGCCGACAGGAATGCGGCGATCGAGCGGGTTTCGCGATCAAACAGTGGGAGAAAGTGTTTCGCGACAAGGGCGGGGCCGACGGCGTTGGTGCGGAACTGGGCCATCATCGTTTCGGGATCGAGCTGCCGCAGAGACTTTTCCGGGCCGCGGCCATCGGTCGTCAGGATGCCGGTGGCGCAAATGAGGAGGTGGATCGGCTTTGCCGAGATCGAGCCTGCGGCGTCCGCCACGCTCGTCTCGTCGGCGAAGTCCAGACCGTCGCGGCTGCGGGAAAAGGCGATCAGTTCGCCGAGATGGGGCTCGTTCTGCAGACACTCGCAGATCGCGGAACCGATACCGCCGCTTGCCCCGATCACTGCCGCCCGGAACCCGTTCGGCAGCGATGCGAGAAGACTGGTTTCAGTGCCGGCCATGTCAGACATATCCGAGATACGCGCGTGTTGGTCGCTTCTTCATCGCACTATGCCCGAACTCCACGGTATTGGGTAGGCGTCGTCAGTCGGAGTTGATGGTCGGCAGATGGGTTTCAACTTCTCGAAGGCGCGCGGCTTCGAGCGGTTCGATCTGCGTCTTCCAGAACTCGTCTGCCTCGGCCGGTTCGTCATCCCACTTGCGGACGTCGGCGATGTTGTCATCGAGCTTCGCGCGGCGTGTGCCGCCGAGTTCGAGATACTTCATCGCGAGTTTCTTGGTCGAGGTTTCCTGATCGGTCATGAACCGGTTCCTTCCCGTTTCGTCAGTGTCTGCCAAGTCGCCTCAACCTCGTTCAAGCGCCGTTGCAGGCGCTCACGAGATCGGACCTTGAGTTAGATTAACGGCGCCCCGGTCATCCTGTTCCTGCCGCTGCACGTTTCCGGTGCAAGATATCCGCGGGTCTGGAACAGAAGCCAAGCTCGCCAGTTGACCCGCGTCATCAAAAGGAGAAATCGCATGGCTCACATCGAAGACGAACACGAGAAGGTCTGGGACCTTGCGGAGAAGATCGGATTTTGCATGCTCACGACCCAGTCGGGTACGGATCTGCGGGCTCGGCCGATGGCGGCCTATGCCGAGCGTCTTGAGAATGCGTTCTACTTTCTGACGGATGTGGCAAGCCACAAGGACGAGGAAATCGCGCGCTACCCGAACGTTTGCCTGGCGTTTGCCGATTCCAAGGGCCAGAAATACGTGTCCATTTCGGCGACGGCAGAAGTGCAGAACGATCGCGAGAAGATCCGCGACCTCTGGGCGACACCGGCAAAGGCCTGGTGGGACAGCCCCGAGGATCCTTCGATCCGCGTCCTGAAGATCACGCCGTCAGCAGCGGAATACTGGGATAGCCCTGGCACAGTCATCAGCTACATCAAGATGGCGGCAGCCGCCGTTTCCAGTTCGAAGCCCGACATGGGCGACAATGCCAAGGTTCAGATGTAACCTTCATGGCGGACGGGCAACCGTCCGCCATTCTTCTGCGGCCCGAATAGACGGGCTGGCGTCTCAGTTGAAATCGCCGATCGTTCCGGTTTGAAAGATAATCACCGGTTCGCGTTCCTCCCCGACAGCTGGCGATGCCTCGCGCTTCCAGACAACCGCTCCGGCATGTCGATCGCCGAGTTCGCGGGCCTCATCGATCGCAGCCGTCTCGTCTTGTGCTTCCCTTACCGCGAACGCCGGAACGGTCTGCCCTCTCTCATCGAGATCGAAGGCGAGGACGAAGATAGATTTGAACGCTCCGGGCATCAGTTTTCATTCCTTGATATGGCTTTGGACGCCGGCACACTCGCTCTGATCGCGACCGAAAACAACGGCGTCTCGATCTTCCGCAAATATCGCGGAGGATTCATGCTGCCAGGGTCCATTGAGGTATTTCCACAGATCAACACCTGTAATCTCGATGGTGTGAGGCTGAAACGTCGCGCGGAGCTGCTGATACAGCCGGTCGGCCCGGTCCTTCGATACCTTGTTCTGGATCGTGATATGCGGCTGCCATTTCTGCATATCCTGCGGACCGAGCCATGGTAGGAAGGCCTCCTTCAACTGGGCTCGCACATCCTGAAGCGCGGCACTGTCGATCGTGAAGGCGACGCCCGCACCGAGATGGCGGACGCCGCTGACCTCGGCTTTGATCGATGACCCAGCCTCGGCGACCCGTTTGAGGTGCTCGACGATCCGCTCCGTATATTCGCCGGGTAGCCGATGAAACATCGTCAGATGCGCATCGAGGAAATTCCGGTCCGGCGGGAAATGGGTTTTCCGCAACAGATCGAAAGGCGCTCTGTCGCCTTCCGCAATACGGGCTGTCAGGATCAGCGGCTGAAGCGTCTTCACTGGGATTGAACCTTCCGGGCCAGGTTTCGAACGGGTCTTTGAAGCCGAGATCTGGGATCCGGGCCCGCGATATCAATCCTTCAGTTTCGCGAACCAGTCCGCATAGGGCGTGTTCTTGGCCATATGCCGGTTGAGATCGGGCTCGCCGTCATCCCACCAGACAGGGCCGCGTTCGCCAAGCTGAACCTTGGCATCGTCGACCCGCCGGCGCGCTTCGGCCATCGCGTCGGGTTTGCCTTTCGCATCGCGGACGGCCCGGCGTGCCGACATCAGGTCCGAGACCAGGCGTTGACGCGTCTCCGCGTCCAGCGCCGGGTTGCTTCGACGCCAGAGCCTGCCGCGGACGACGAAGTATTTGCCGTCGGGTGTGTCAGGATACGTCTCGCTCATCGTCCAACCCCGGTTTTCGCCATACCGATTACAGGAGCGTCCCCTGTGGCGGGTCAACGGCGGCGGGCTGTGGTTGTTCACCGCGGCGCGTCAGTTCGGTGCGGGCGCTGAAGCGGATATCGATATCCCGGTCTTCCGCGAGGTCCCGAAGCGCATCTTCGCTGATTCGGTCCCAGGTCTTGCCGCGATCCGCGCCTGACGGCACGCGCGGCAGCAGACCCGGCTCGCTGCTCCAGGCCAGGAGTTCTTCGAGTGATGCCTCGTTGAGGAGGTCGCGCAGGTGGTGCGCCGTGACATAGGCATCAGGCATGGCGCGATGCGCCGGCAGGCCGATCTCGTGGACCAGACCTTCGGGCATGCGCAGGTAGCGCAGCATCTGGTTGGAGAACCGCGGCAGTTCGGGCCAGACCCGCAGGCTGCATTTCCAGGTGCAGATCCAGGGCAGGCCGCCCGTTAGCCGCGGTGTACAGTATCGCTGTTCGAAAGCTGCGCGGTGTGCCGCAAGCGCTTCGATCCGGTGCGGGGGACGCAGGACAGTCGGTGCGATGTCTTTCCAGAACGGCGCGTCTGCGACATGGCTGTCGAGGATATGATGGATCGCGATCGTGTCGGGCGACATCGGCCGGCCGGGATTGACCAGAAGCGCACCGCGGTCCTCGTTAATCTGCCATCTTCCGTCTGCCCCTTGGGTGACATCCTGCCAGCCGATCTCGCAGACGTCGTTCGGTCCGTTGCCGCCGGTCTCGAGGTCGATGACGCGGATGGTGGGATTGCTCATGTCGAAGTCCTTACCCGGCGCTCTTTGTGTGCTTGTCGATTATAAATCGAGACCGAGCTGCGGTTGTTCCACGTCATCCGGCCCGGCGCCGACCAACGAAGAGAGGGATACGCCCAGCAGCCTTACCGAACGCCGGAAAGGGTAGACGGTAGCCAGGAGCCCGGATGCCGCCGCCAGCACTTCCGCGACGCTTGCATAGGGGAGGGACGCCGTGCGGCTGCGTGTCGCCTGGGTGAAGTCGGAATATTTGATCTTCACGGTGACGGTCTTGCCCGAAATGCGATGCGCTTCGCAGTGGCGCCAGACCTTTTCGGCAAGTGGCTTCAGTTCGGCGGTCGCAAGGTCGAGGGCGTCGATATCCTCAACAAATGTATCCTCGGCGCCGACGGATTTGCGGATCCGGTCGGGACGCACCTGGCGCTCGTCGATGCCGCGGGCGATGCCGTAGAAATAGGGTCCGGATTTGCCGAAGCTCTCGGCGAGAAACTGCAGCGACTTCGACTTGAGGTCAGCGCCGGTCTCGATGCCGTATTTCTTCATCCGCTCGGCAGTCGCCGGCCCAACGCCGTGGAATTTCTTGACCGGAAGCGATTCCACGAAGCCCGGGCCGTTCTTTGGCGTGATCACGGCCTGGCCGTTCGGCTTGTTGAGGTCGCTTGCCATCTTGGCGAGGAACTTGTTGTAGGAGATGCCGGCCGATGCGTTGAGGCCCGTCACCTGCTTGATCTTGGCACGAATCTCCAGCGCGATCTCGGTGGCGATCTCCATGCCCTTGAGGTTCTCGGTAACGTCGAGATAGGCTTCGTCGAGCGACAGGGGTTCGATCAGCGGCGTGTATTCCGCAAAGATCTCGCGGATTTGCCGGGACACCGACTTGTAGACCTCGAAGCGCGGCGGCACGAAGATCAGATCCGGGCATTTGCGCTTGGCAGTGACGGAGGGCATGGCGGAGTGAACGCCGAAGGCGCGTGCTTCGTAGCTTGCGGCCGCCACAACGCCGCGCGCCGCGGATCCGCCGACAGCCAAAGGCTTGCCGCGCAGGTCAGGATTGTCGCGCTGCTCGACGGAGGCATAGAACGCATCCATGTCGACATGGATGATCTTGCGGGTGGATATGGAGGCCGTGACATTCATGCGAGTTTGCTGGATGAGATAGAAACAAAAAGAGAACATAGCAGTCTTGCGACAAATATCCAAGCTCTCTGCCCAGCTTCCTGTGCATGAGGGAAACAAGCGGGCTTTGAAGGCGTTTGCTTCTGGTGATCATCAACAGGAGACAGTTTCATGGCTGACGACAGCACGACAACCATTCGAGCGACTTTCGACACCCGTGCGGCCGCAGACCTTGCGGTCGAACATCTGGTGCAGCAGCACGGTATCTCGCGTCCGGATATCTTCATCCAGTCCGTCGGTGCCGACAACACGGTCGGATCCGCTCCGTCGGGTGGCGATGCGTCGCATGATGGCGGAGAGCGCACCGATGGCCCGCTGGAGGGCGAGATCGAGGTTTCCGCCGATATCACCGAGAGCAAGATGGCGGCGGTGCAGAAGAGTTTTGGCGAAGCAGGCGCGATACGCGTGACCGGCCGCTGATTTAGTGAACCGAGGGGCCGGCTCTCAGCCGGCTCCATATGGCGGTGAGCTCAGAGGTTTGCTGCAATCGAATCGGCGACGAGCAGCGCATGTTCCGCAACCTGCGGAAAGCCCATCAACTCGCCAAAATGTCCGCGTGCCAGCGGTCCGGCGATGAAAAGCTTTGGTTCGGACTTGCCATCCGCGTCTATCGCGTTGGACTGCTCGTTGCAGGAAAGACCAAGCCCCGTCGGATCGAGGTGCAGAAAGCCTTGATCGCGGAGTTGCCGCAGCCATTGCTGGCTCTGCAGCACGTTGCCGTGGGCGGGGCCGGTCGTGACCGCGACGGCATCGAACTGGTGGACTTCGACACCATTCTTCCCGCGCCGCTTGATGGTGACATCGATGATGTCTCCGTCGGTGCTGACGTCGACGATGCCTGCGGCGAGGATGTCGAGCCTGCCGGCTGCCGCTTCCGCGTCGAGCACGTCTTCCACCTGCGGCGCAATCCGGAAGCGGTGGACGTCCCAATAGGGACGCAGGTGTCGCACGATCCGGCGGCGTGCCTCGAGCGGCAGATGCTTCCAGATGCCGCCGCCTTGCGAGCGCAACTGGTCGAGAACCGCATGCCAGGTCTGACCATCTGCCTGTGCATCCCTGATCGCGGCCCGCACGCGGTGTAGGATCTCGGATGCGCTAGTGGCGGGATGGTCGAGAAAGTCGCCGAACGGTTCCTGCGCGAAGGTGGCGTGTCCGCGCGAGCGGAGGCCACGGCGCGAGAGGGCGGTAATGCTGCCGCTATGCCCGCAACGCTTCAACGAAGCGATGACATCTGCGGAGGTCAGCCCGTTGCCGACGACGAGGACCCGATCGTCGGCCCGGATCGGCGCCAATGCGTTCGGCGCTGTCGGGTCCGCGACATAGCGCGGATGCTCGGCCAGTCGTCTCAAGGAGCGTGGGGCAACGGGAGCAGGGTGGGTGGCAGCGATCACCAGGATATCGGCAACCAGCGTCTGCCCGGTGGTATCGGTGACATGCCATTGGTCGTGCCGCTTTTCGACGCCGTTCACCGCGGCGCAGATATGGCGGACGGCTCCTGATGCCAAAAGAGGTTGAAGGTTGGACAGGACATAGTTTCCGAAGATGCCCCGGCGCGGAAACACGTTGCCATCGGCGCGAAATGCCGCCTCATCGTCCGCAACGGAGCCGGTCGTTTCCATCCATCTCGAAAAATGCTCGGGATCGCCAGGAAGTATGCTCATTCGCGTTGCCGGGACGTTGATCCGGTGCACCGGGTCCCGCGTATCGTACGCGAGGCCCCTGCCGATTTCGGCACGCGGCTCGAAAATGGTGATGTCGACGGCGTCCGAGTGGCCCGTCGCGAGATGGAAAGCGACCGCTGCCCCGGTCACGCCGCCGCCGATAATGGCGATTGAAGATCGTGTTTGTTCAGGCCGTTCAGACGTCTTCGATGCTGTCACTGTCAGTCACTTCGGTTAGACGCGGTCGCTCTCTTAAATTCGCACGGCACGTCGTTGAATCAAAAATCGATAGGCGCTGCGCTTGCAAAAACGGGCTTTTTCCAATGCATCGGAAACGGAGCACGTTTATCCCTTCGCGCGGCAAAATTTAGTCCAGGGTTCTCGCAGGCAATATTGTTCACGACTCCCTCTGACGCGACATTACACATGAAAGATCGGGAAGGAATGGAGAGCGTGATGAATGGTGGCGGCTTTTCGATATTTGGGATCGATCTGTTCGGATCGACAAGGCAGTTGGCCGGTGACCGAAAAGAAGAAGCCGCGGCATTGCCACGGCTCGAGACGCAGAAGGTCGAGGAGACTGATGCCGATCGACTGACGGATACCGACCAGCAGGACATTTTTCTCTGGAGTACGTCTCTCGCATACTGAGACATGACGCGGAAGCCGGTCTCAGCCGGGCCTTCGTCATGTCTCAACCGTCCGGATGACGGGAATCGCAAGCAGTTTTCATCAGATAGAAGTTCGGGCGCCCGCAGTGGAGCGCCCGAAACCATTAATCGAGAAGTTCGGCAGGCACCTTGCCGCCGTTTTCGGACAGCTTCTTCAGCAGCGCCTTGTGCAGCCACATGTTCATCGTGGCGGAATCGCTCTGGTCGCCGGTGTAGCCGAGTTCTTCGGCCAGTTCCTTGCGCTCCGAAAGGCTCGCGTCCATGCCGAGCGCCTTCATCAGGTCGACGATCGAATGCTTCCAGTCGAGCTTCTGGCCGCTCTTCTTGACGGCTGCGTCGAGGACCGGTGCGATATCGACGGTCTGCATCGTGGCAGAGGTCGAGCCTGGAGTTGCGACTGGCGGTGCGCCTGCAGTCTTCGGCGCAGCCTGGGCTGTTCCGCCGACCGGCGGGGCTGTGGTCGCAGCAGGTTCTGGCGTTGCCATGGACGTCGGTGTCGGCTCGGCGCCTGTTGGCGAAGCCGGTGCAGCCGCGGCAGGATGGCCGAAGATGGCGTCCTTGATCTTGCTGAATATGCTCATGGATAGTTCCTCCGTTGGTTTATGCCATACATGGTACGAGATCACGTCGATGACGGATCACTTTAGTTCTGCGGGACAACGACGCGATCGCCGCGTGAGCCGCGGTCTGAACGGTCCGGTCCGCCACGACCGCTGGAACGGTCACGGCCATCGCGACCACCCCGATCATTGCGGCCGTCGCGGTCGTTGCGGATGTAGCCGGGGCGCTCCGGGCGGTCGCCGCGGTTCCAGTCACGGTGCGGGCGATCGTTGTCGCGGTCGGGCCGGCGTCCGTCGTGACGGCCGTGGTGGCGATCGCGGTCGCGGTTATGCCGGTAACGGTAGTTCGGACCGTCGTAACGGTTGAACCGGTCGTATCGATCGGAACTGCGGTACTCGGTGTAGGTGCCGCCTTCACTGACGCAGCCCGCCAGCATCAGGCAGGCAAGACCGACAGCGGTCACCGCCTTCAATGCTCTGAATTTCATGTGATTGCCCCTGTTACCATTTTATCGAGTGCTAAACAGGAGAAGGGGCCAAGAAGTTCCTCATATACCTCTTCGGGCGTGCGTGGCGCTGCAACAGTTTTTGATGTCGTAATCTGAGGTGACCTGTCGCGTCTGTCCCTCTAGTATCGCGGCTTCACTCGGTTGGGGCATGCAATGGCAGAATTTCCGCAAAAGGCTAAGGTCGTCATCATCGGGCTCGGTGGCATCGTCGGTGCGTCCATCGCCCACCACCTCGTCGAGCGCGGCTGGGACGATATCGTCGGCATCGACAAGTCTGGGGTCCCGACCGATATCGGGTCGACCGCGCATGCCTCGGACTTCTGCTACACGACCAGCCATGACTACCTGTCGGTCTGGACCACCCAGTATTCGGTGGATTTCTACGAGAAGATGGGGCACTACGCCCGCATCGGCGGTCTCGAAGTCGCGCGCACCGGCGACGATGCCTGGATGGAAGAGATCAAGCGCAAGCTGACCTCTGCCAAGGCCTTCGGCACCCGGGCGCATTACGTCTCGCCGTCCGAGATCAAGGCGATGTTCCCGCTGATCGAAGAGGATCAGGTGCAGGGCGGTCTGTTCGATCCGGATGCAGGCCTTGTCATTCCGCGCTCGCAGACTGTCGCCGGCAAGCTGGTGGACGCCGCCGAAAAAGCCGGAAAGCTCAAGGTATTCGGCAATACGGCGGCGCAGTCTCTGATTATCGAGGGCGGCCGCATCAAGGGCGTCGTCACCCACCGCGGCACGATCATGGCCGACCATGTCGTCGTCTGCGCCGGCATCTGGGGCCGGCTGATTGCCGAGATGGCGGGCGAGGATCTGCCGGTCATGCCGGTCGATCATCCGCTGACCTTCTTCGGGCCCTATAACGAGTTCGAAGGCACCGGCAAGGAAATCGGCTATCCGCTTTTGCGCGACCAGGGCAATTCGGCCTATATGCGCGACACCGGCGATCCGAAAACGACCGAGGGCGGGCAGATCGAGTGGGGTTACTACGAGACCACCCATCCGCGCCTCTGTCATCCCCGCGACATTCTTGAAAAGCACGAAGCGCGCCTGTCGCCGTCGCAGCGCGATCTCGACATGGAACAGATCATCGAGCCGCTGGAAAAGGCGATCGAGCTGACGCCGATCCTCGGCGAACTCGGCTATAACGAAGGGCATTCGTTCAACGGCCTCTTGCAGGTGTCGGCCGGCGGCGGTGCCTCCTGCGGCGAAAGCCAGAAGGTGCGCGGGCTCTGGTACTGCGTTGCCATCTGGGTCAAGGACGGCCCGGCCTATGGCAAGCTGATCGCCGACTGGATGACCGACGGTCGCACCGAGATCGACCACAACTCGATCGATTACGCGCGCTTCTATCCGCATCAGCTGACGGAAGAGTTCATCGAGGGCCGCACCTTCGAGGCTGCCCAGAAGATCTATTTCCCGGCCGTCCACCCGCGCGAACCCTATGCGACCGGTCGCGGCGCCAAGCGCTCGCCGTTCCACGACCGCGAAAAGGAACTCGGCGGCTACTTCATGGAGCTGGGGGGGTGGGAGCGTGCCCACGGTTACGCCGCCAACGAGCATCTTCTGGAGAAATACGGCGACCGGGTGCCGAAGCGCGAAAACGAGTGGGACAGCCGCCACTTCTGGCGCGTGTCGAACGCCGAGCATCTGGCGATGAGCGAGGATTGCGGCATCGTCAACCTCTCGCATTTCCACATGGTTGATATAGAGGGGCCCGATCATGTCGAGCTGCTCGAATGGCTGTGTGCGGCCAAGATCGGCGGCGACGGCAATATCGGTAAGGGCATCTACACCCACTTCCTCGACGACGAGGGCATGGTGCGGGCCGATTTCACCGTCTTCCGCCTGGCTGATCGCGGCCGTCTCGTCAACGGCGCCGATGCCGGGCCGCGGGACCTGCTCTACATGAAGCGTGTCGCGCAGGATCGTGGCCTCAACGTCACCATTACCGATGTCTCGGAACAGTTCATCACCATCGGCATCTGGGGCCCGAACGCTCGCGAAAACCTCAAGAAGGTCGTGGCCGACCCTGAAGGTCTCGATGTCGAGAACTTCGCCTTCGCCGCGATCAAGCCGATCGAGATCGCCGGCAAGCATGTCACGGCGTTCCGCATCTCCTATGTGGGCGAGCAGGGCTGGGAACTGCACATGAAATACGAGGACGGCGTTGCCGTCTGGGATGCGCTGCGTGCCACCGGCGTGATGGCCTTCGGCGTCGAGACCTATGCCAACTCACGCCGCATGGAAAAGAGCCTGCGCCTGCAGAACGGCGATCTCCTGACCCAGTACAACCTGATCGAAGCGGATCTTGCCCGTCCAAAGGTCAAGGAAGCCGATTTTTGCGGCAAGGCGAAGCATCTCGAATACAAGGCCCGCGACCATCAGCCGGCGATGCTCTGCACGCTCGTGATGACCGACAATGTCGATGCGTCCGGTGTCGCCCGCTATCCGGTCGGCTCGCTGCCGGTCATGGATCCGGACACGGGCGAGGTTCTGATCGATGAACTCGGACGGCGTTCCTATACGACGTCGATCGCCTACGGCCCGACGATCGGCAAGAATATCGCGCTCGCCTATCTGCCCTGGTCGCATTGCCAGGTCGGCCGGAAACTGACGGTGGATTATTTCAACGAGGCCTTCCCGGTGGAAGTCGCAGCGGTCGGTTACAAGCCGCTCTACGACCCTGAAAATCTCAAGCCGAGAAGCTGATCGGCTTCGGGTCTGACAAACAAAAAACGCTCCGCGGATGTCCACGGAGCGTTTTTTTATTGGCTGAGACTGATCTTAGTACTGCGCAGTCGGGGACGAAGAGCCCTGCTGGTTGCCGTTGAGGCCGGTTGCGACGACCGACACGCGGAACTTGCCGTCGAGGTTCTTGTCGAAGATCGCGCCGACGACGATGTCGGCCTCGGCTTCGACTTCGTCACGGATGCGGCTCGCAGCTTCATCGACTTCGAACAGTGTCATGTCGGTACCGCCTGAGATCGAGATGAGCACGCCCTTGGCGCCCTTCATCGAGATGTCGTCGAGCAGCGGATTGGCGATGGCGGCTTCGGCGGCGATCAGCGCGCGGCCATCGCCGGAAGCTTCGCCGGTTCCCATCATCGCACGACCCATGCCCTTCATCACCGATTTCACGTCGGCGAAGTCGAGGTTGATCAGGCCTTCCTTGACGATCAGGTCGGTGATGCAGCTGACGCCCGAAAACAGCACGCGGTCCGCGATCATGAAGGCGTCGGCGAAGCTGGTCTTGGCGTCGGCAATGCGAAACAGGTTCTGGTTCGGAATGACGATGACCGTATCGGCGGCTTCACGCAGGGCTTCGATACCCTCGTTGGCCGTCTTCATGCGGCGGTGCCCTTCAAACGAGAAGGGTTTTGTGACGACCGCAACCGTCAGGATGCCGGCAGAGCGTGCTGCGCGTGCAATCGCGGGGGCCGCACCCGTTCCGGTGCCGCCGCCCATGCCGGCGGTGACGAAACACATGTGCGAGCCGGCGAGATGATCCATGATCTCGTCGATCGATTCTTCGGCCGCCGCGCGGCCGATATCCGGCAGCGAGCCAGCACCGAGACCTTCGGTCACCTGCGCACCCAGCTGGATTCGGCGCGACGCCTTGGATGTTGCCAGAACCTGGGCATCCGTATTGGCGGCGATGAATTCCACGCCGTGGAGATTTTCCGTGATCATGTTGTTGATCGCGTTACCGCCACCGCCTCCGACACCGATCACGGTTATCTGCGGTTTCAATTCGGTCAAGCCGCTCTTAATATCCGTCATCTTCGTCTCCTTCAGCTCCTTCCGGTCGTCCCATACCAGAAGGACGGCGAATCGCCCCGCAGGCTATCTGTCCGCAAGGTCATAGACCAGAGCGCTGTCAGGCCAAAGAGGCAGGAGTAGGGTGAGGGCGATGTCATCGCAATTTAATGTACAGCATCCCTGAATTGAGCGCCTCACGAAGGTCGCGACCAATCCAAAATAGACCGTTGCGTAAATTGGTATGTTATACTATTACACTCGGCAACGGCAGAGATCGCACCGGGATCGCTCTGGACAAGCACCGGCGTGTTCCCTATCAGTTGGGGCGCTACGGTTCTGCAATCGCAGATGAAAAGGGAATGCGGTGAGGCTTTCGGGCCAAGTCCGCGACTGCCCTCGCAACTGTAAGCGGCGAGCCAGCCATCGATACCACTGATCATCCGATCGGGAAGGCGATGGAAGGCGTTCGAGCCGCAAGTCAGGAGACCTGCCGTGGCATGGACAACCAACACCGGACGAGGGGTTCCGGCAGGGAGATGATTATGACGCAAGCAATGCGCTCGTGCGCCATTTTGACGTCGAGCCGCGATGCGGCTTCAGGTCGTCCTGCCCTTTTTTCCGATCATTAAAGGACAGGACATGAAATCAGGGCTTATCGCCGCCTTAGTTGCGGCACTTCCCACATTCGCCTTTGCCGCACCGACCAGCTACCCGCTGACGATCGAGAATTGCGGTCGCTCCGTCACGTTCGAGAACGCGCCCCAGAAGATCGTTTCGATCGGTCAGGGCATGACCGAAGTGCTTTATTCGCTCGGGTTGGCCGACAAGGTGGCGGGCACTGCCGTCTGGGTCGGGCCGGTGCTTTCGCCCTATGCAGAGGTGGATGCGAAGATCAAACGGCTTGCCGACAACGACCCGAGCTTTGAATCGGTCGTCGGTCTCGAACCGGATCTGGTTGCTGCCGAGTTCGAGTGGCATGTCGGGCCGATGGGGTCCGTCGGCAAGCGCGAGCAGTTTTCCGATCTCGGCATCAACACCTATGTCTCGCCCGCCGATTGCGTCGCCAAGACCAATGTCGATGGCGGGGACGGCGTTCGCAACGAACTGTTCAAGATGGACCTGATCTACCGCGAGATTACCGAGCTCTCGAAGATCTTCGACGTCGAGGACAAGGGCACGGCCCTGATCGCAGACCTGAAACAGCGCGAAGCAGCAGCCGTCGCATCGATCAAGGGCGTTGAGCTAAAGAACCTGCCGATCGTCTTCTGGTATTCCAGCAAAGAGACCAAGGGCGACGCCTTTATCGCGGGCAAGAACAGCGCACCGGCTTATATCCTTGAGACGATCGGCGCCCGCAATGTGGTGACGACGGAAGAAGAATGGCCGCTGGTCGGCTGGGAAACGATTGCTGAGGCCAACCCCTCCGTCATCGTCGTAGCCACCATGGACCGTCGCCGCTATGCCGCGGATGATCCTGCCGTGAAGATCAAGTTCCTCGAGACTGATCCCGTCGTCAGCCAGCTGGATGCGGTGAGAAAGAAGCGTTTCGTGATGATGGACGCCCAGTCGATGAACCCGACGATCCGCACGATCGAGGGCATCGAGACGCTCGCCCGGGGCATCCAGTCCTTCGGCCTTGCGAATTAGGGTGCGGCGGGAGATGATATCTTTCCCTGTTTCCGCCATCGTCGATGAGGCGAATTTGCCCGACCTGCCCAGGCGCCCCAAGTGACGCGATCCCGTATCGGACGTTGGGCGCTAGGTGCCGCAGGCGTGTTCCTGGTGCTCTTAGCGCTCCTCGTCGCCATCGTTGCCGGGGTGGCGATCGGTGAGATGACCATTCCCATGGAGACGACGATTGCGGCGGTGACGAACCGGCTCGGCTTTACGGCCGTGGCCTTGCCGCGCATCCAGGAAGCGGTGATCTGGGATTATCGCCTGTCGCGGTCGCTGGTCGCGGCATTCTGCGGCGCCGGACTGGCGCTATCGGGGGCGATTCTGCAGTCTCTGCTGCGGAACTCGCTGGCCGAACCCTATGTTCTCGGCATTTCGGCTGGAGCCTCGACCGGTGCGGTCAGCGTCATGCTGCTCGGGTTCGGGGCGGGCGCGATCTCGCTTTCGGCCGGTGCCTTTGCCGGCGCGCTGATAGCCTTTGTCTTCGTGGTGATGTTGTCGAGCGGACGGCAGACGGCGGACCGGACGATTCTTGCGGGCGTTGCCGCCTCGCAATTGTTCAACGCGCTCACCTCCTACATCGTCTCGACGTCTGCCAATGCCGAACAGGCGCGCAGCGTGATGTTCTGGCTACTCGGCAGCCTTGCCGGCGTCCGCTGGCCGGAGGTGACGCTCGCCGCATCGGTCGTGACGGTCGGGCTCATCGTCTGCATCTGGCATGCGCGGGCGCTCGATGCGTTTACATTCGGTGAGGATGCGGCGCGTTCGCTCGGCATCGCGGTGCGGCGGGTCCGCGTGGTTCTGCTGCTTGTCACGGCGCTGATGACGGCGACGATCGTCAGCATGGTGGGCGCGATCGGCTTTGTCGGGCTGGTCATTCCGCATGCGGCACGGTTCATCGTCGGCCCCGGCCATATCCGGCTTCTGCCTGCCTGTGCGCTGATCGGTGCGTTGTTCATGGTGCTCGCCGATATCGTCTCGCGCATCGTCATCGCACCGCAGATCCTGCCGATCGGGGTGGTGACGGCGCTGGTCGGTGTTCCCTTCTTTTGCGTCATTCTCTATCGGGCACGGAGGGTCGCATGACATCCGATCCCGTATCCGCCCCGGTCCTGGCCGCAACTGCCGTGAGCTGGCTTGCCGGACGCAAGGTCATCCTCGATGGCGTCACGGTTTCGGTCGATGAGGGCCGGACGCTCGGGCTGATCGGGCCTAATGGTTCCGGCAAGTCGTCACTGATCCGACTGCTGGCGGGTCTGAGGGCGCCCGCCGCCGGCAAGGTCACGCTGGATGGCAAGCCGATGAGCGGTTTCGCGCGGCGCGAGCTCGCCCGCCGGGTTTCGGTGGTCGAACAGCATTCCGCAACCGAGGCGAATGTCACGGTCATCGATGTCGTCCGGCTTGGACGCACGCCATACCGGTCGGCTCTGTCGCCGTGGACGCAAGAGGACGACCGGATCGTGACCGAGGCGCTGGTCCGCGTCGGACTGGATGATCGCCGCGAGCAGTTCTGGCATACGCTGTCGGGGGGAGAGCGTCAGCGCGTGCAGCTGGCCCGGGCGCTGGCGCAGTCGCCGTCGGTGCTGATCCTCGACGAACCCACCAACCATCTCGATATCCAGCACCAGATCGACATCCTGCGGCTTGTCTCGGAGCTGCCGCTGACGACGGTCGTCGCGATCCATGATCTCAACCTCGCCGCCCGGTTCTGCGATGTGATCGCCGTGCTTTCCGAAGGACGCCTTGTCGCCTGTGGTTCGCCCACCGATATTCTGACCGAGCAGATGATCGCGGACGTGTTCGGCGTTGCCGCCCATGTCTCGACATCGCCGCATCACGGCCGGCTGCATATCCAGTTCCTGATGTGAACCAGTCTAGGCGGCGGCGATCTGCAGCAGGTTGCGCAACAGCATCGCACGGGTGAGCGCTCCGACCGAACCCTGCGGCGGCGTTACCCAGCCTGCGACATCAGCGACATCGGCGGCCACATCCGAGATCATCGAGCCGTCAGTGCCGTAGCTGATGCCGACGCCGACGACGGCGGCACCGGGCTTGACCATGTCTGCGGTGACGAAACCGGGCTGGCCAAGCGCGGCGATGACGATATCGGCGCGCCTGACGTCCTCGGCGATATCCCGCGATCCGCTATGCAGCAGGGTCACCGTCGCATCGGTTCCCCGAGCTGAAAGCAGCATGGCAAGCGGGCGCCCGACGAGCTGGCCGCGGCCGATGATGGCCACCCGGCGGCCGGCAAGCGGAACGGCATTGCCCTGCAAAAGCGCGAGGATGGCGGCTGGCGTGCAGGGCAGGAGGCCCGGCTTTCCCGCCAGAAGGAGGCCGAGGTTTTGCGGATGCAGGCCGTCGATATCCTTGGCCGGCGACACGGCGGTCATCACCTTCGTCTCGTCGATGTCAGGCGGCAGCGGCAGTTGCACCATCTGCCCGTAAATGGCGGGGTCGGCATTGACGGCGGCAATCCGTTCGAGCAGGGCTTCGGTGGTCGTATCCGAGGGAAGGCGCAGGTCGATCGCTTCGATACCGACTTCGGCGCAGTCTGCGTGCTTGCGACCGATATAGGTGGCGCTGGCCGGATCGTCTCCCACCAGCACCGTCACCATCTTCGGCGCAATGCCGCGCGCGCGAAGACCGGCAACCTCGGCTGTCATCTCGCGCCGAAGCCGGGCGGCAAGGGCTTCGCCATCCAGCAGTGTTGCGGTCATTCTCGGCAGGGTCACGCTCATTTCAGACCGATCGAGGGATCGATGAAGCGGTTGGTGACGACCTGATCCGGCTTCACATCCGGATCGGCGCGCTCGTCGAAACGGGGCTTCACCAGTTTCAGCATCTCGGCGACACGGTCCATGTCGAAATCGCCGATCGTCGCGTTGGGGCCGTTGCCGATAATGCCGGTGTCGACCATCGTCTTTGCGGCATAGGCCATCAGTTCCGGCGCGGTCTTCCACCAGCTTGCCGCGTGCCCGGCAGTGTTGAAGTCGACGATCACCTTGTTCGCCTCGGCCGGATCCTTGGCATAGTCGGCGGTCGCCTGCTGCAGAAGCGGAACGAGCTTTGCCAGGCACGGCGCCAGCTCTTCCATCCTCGCTGTCGCGACGGACAGCATGCCGGTGTAGTTGCGATAGCCGAGGTCGTTGATGTTGAGGTAGCCGATCGGCTTGCCCCAGTTGTTGCCGTGCTCGAACTTGTAGACTTCGCTGGTGACAAAGCCCTGGTTCAGCCATGTGCCGTTGTTGGTGACGAAATTCTCGCCGTCACCGCGATAGCCCTCGACGAACACGTCTGCGGGAATGCCCTGCTCGACGAGATAGAGACCGAAGGTGCGCTTAGTGGTCGAGACGTAGATCTTGCCCTTGCCGCTTTCCGAGAAGGTCTTGAGATCGGCGATCGACTTGAAGCCGTCAGGATAGGTAGCCTTGTCCCACAGGAGAACCGTCGGGGCGATATCGAGCGGTGCCATGACGCCGACCACGGGGAAGCGCTTGGAGAAGATAAAGGCGTTGTCCAGTTCCTGATAGCCGAGATGCGGTGTGACGCCGGCCTTGGAATTGCCCATGTAGAGCGCCGAATAGGCGGTCTCGCCATCGCCCATGCCAAGCCCGCCGCCACCTTCGAGGATGGTGAGGTCAATGCCGCTCGACCCCAACGGGCCGGTATATTGGCCTGACGTCATCTCCCCACCCGAGCCGATCAGCTGATAGAGAGGACCTTGCTCGGCCTGCGCCAGCCAGTCCTTCTGGATGATGAACGGGCTGGGGCAGACATCGGCGAGCGGCGTCGTATAGCGGCTCTTGGCGAACTCGCCGGCAGTCGCACCGTTTGCTGTAGACAAAGCCGTTGCGAACATGGCGATCGCCATGGCGGTGGTCAGCTTGGCAGTCAGTTTTTTTGTCATGTTCGTTCCCCTGATTGCTTTTTTCTAGGTCAGTTCAGCGGCGGTGTCAGCGTTGCCTGTCGCTCAATTCGTGCCAATGCGCAAACAGCCGGTTCCCGAGCCAGTTGAAGGACAAGTAGACGGTGATCGACAGGGCAGAGGCGACGATCAGTGCGGCATACATCTGCTCGTATTTGAAATCGATCTTGGCATTCATCAGCAGCTGGCCGAGGCCTCCCTTGCCGGACAGGAAAAACAGTTCCGAGACGATCGCGGCGATGACGGCGAGACTGCCGGAAATCCGCAGGCCTGCAAACAGCGTCGGCGCTGCAGACGGCAGCGCGGCCTTGCGCAGCATCACCCACCAGGAGGCATTCTGCAGCTTGAAAAGTTCGAGAATGTTGCGGTCGACGCTTTTGAGGCCGAGCAGCAGCGTCGTTGGAATGGCGAAGAAGGTGAAGAGCGCGACGATCAGCACCTTGGGCAGAAAGCCGAAGCCGAGGGCGCTCTGGATCAGCGGAATGATCGCCATGATCGGGATCGACTGCAGCGCCACGAGATAGGGGAAGACGGCTTTTTCCAGCGCATAGACGCGGAACATGACGATGCCGAGCATGATGCCGACGGGAATCGACACCGCAAGTCCCGTGATGGCGATGGAGATCGTGGTCAGCGCCCGCATCAGCAGCTCAGAGCGGAAGGCTGCAATGCCGAATGCCTGGCTCCACAGGCCCTCCGCACTCGGCATCAGGAACTGGCGATGCGCTGGAAGGTCGGCCCGGATCAGGGCGTAGGCTGCGACGATCAGGATGCCGAGGATGAGAGGCGGTGCGAAGCTTAAGACGAGGCGGCGGCCGACGCTTGGTGCCGGTGCAAGCGGGACGGGGCTGTAGCGCTCGACCTGCGCCTTCAGCGGCGTCGATTTGTAAGCGGCGACAATAGGATCCGACATGGCGCTCAGGCCTCTATGGCATGGCGAAGGGCACGCGATACCGCTCCGCACAGTTTCGAGAATTCCGGCTCGTAACGCAGGTCCGGCTGGCGCGGGAAGGGAAAGCCGATGTCGAGCGTATCGATGATGCGGCCGGGCCGGCGCGACATCACCACGACCTTGCTCGACATGTAGACGGCCTCGGGAATGGAGTGGGTGACGAAGATGCCGGTGAAACCTTCGCGGCAATGAAGGTCGATCACCTCGTCGTTCAGCCGTTCGCGGGTGATCTCGTCGAGCGCGCCGAACGGTTCGTCGAACATGAAGACATTGGGATTGAGCGCCAAGGACCGCGCCAGCGAGGCGCGCATCCGCATGCCGCCGGAAAGCCTTCGCGGAAAATGGGCCTCGAAGCCGGAAAGGCCGACGAGCTCGATCTTTTCCTTGGCGATTTCGCGGCGCTTCGCGGCCGGGTAACCGCGCAGCTCCATCAGCAGTTCGACATTCCCCTGCACTCGCCGCCATGGCAGCAGGGTCGCATCCTGGAACGTATAGCCGAGCTGCTGCCGATCGACCCAGACATCGCCGGAACTGTGGCTCGACAGGCCGCTCGCGATCCGCAGCAGCGTCGATTTTCCGCAGCCGGACGGGCCGACGATCGACACGAACTCGCCATGTCCGATGGCAAGGTCGACATCGGAGAGCGCTTCCGTTCCATCCGGGAACGTCATCGAGACCTTTTCGAACACCACGGCATTGCCGCCGGGCAGGGGCGGGTGGGGACGTGCACCAATATCGGCGGCGTTGACTGTCGGCGATCCCGTCATGACAAATCCCCTTTTCTCATCTCAAAACCGCAGCATGGACGTGCGGACCTGCTCGATGAAGGCCTCCGTGCGCTCATTGGTGACGTTGTTGATATCGTAGAGCGCGTGATATTTCACCTTGACCCGCGGATTGCAGACGACGCGCAGGAAGCGGGTGGCGTTGCGGCGTGGTGGATCGCCGAGAACCATCGCACGCCAGCGTTTCGAGCCGTAGGTGGTGACGGTCGCGAGCTTGCGGATATTGGTGAGGCCCGGCGAAAGCTGCCCGTCCTGCAGCTTGAACGACACGTCGGGCAGAAACACCCGGTCGAAATAGCCCTTGAGGATCGCCGGCCAGCCGAAATTCCACACGGGATGGCAGAGAACCAGCGCATCGCAGGACATCAGCCGGTCGACATAGGGCGCGACGCGGCTGCGATTGATAGAAAGGTCGTGATAGTCTCGCCGATCTTCCGCCGACAGAACCGGATCGAACCCTTCGGCATAAAGATCCAGGTCGTCCACCGTATGCCCGGCCTCGAGCAGGCTCGCGACGACCGTATCGTGCAGGCGCGAGGCGAGGCTTTCCTTCAGCGGGTGGGCGTAAATGACATGTACCTTCATCGGTCCAAAATTCTCGTTATCGGTTGAAAAGGAAGATGCGGCCGGGAGCGGGGACCCAGTCAGGATGCGTCCAGGCGATCATCTTGCCGGGGTTGAGAAGGCCCTTCGGATCCGTCTGGCGCTTGAATTCGAGCTGGGCCGGATCGGTACGTTTCATGCCGCCTTCCTCGAGCGTTACCCGATGCGGGTTGAACACGGTGACGCCCAGCCTCACCTCGAGGATCTCGATCACCTCTTCGAGCCGCTCAGCGCTTTCGTAGCGCAGCAGCGGCATGGCGACCGCGGCGACCTTGCCGGAAAACCGGGTGAATTCGAAATGCAGGATCAGCTCGTCGCCGAATGTCTCGGCGATGCGGTCGATCGCGCCGTAGAGATCGTCCTGCGGCAGCATCATCTGCAGGTAGGTGATCGACGGATCGATCTTGATTGCGCGAAGCGTCGTGTGGTTCCAGGCGAGCTCATAGGCCGGCGGCAGGCGCATGCCGTCACCATCGCGGTCGGCGCGGAAGCGGATGGCGGCGCCGGCGTCTTCCTCGACTGCGGTCACCAGCGTCTCAAGATCCTGCCTTGCGACCATGACCGCGATAAGGGCTTCGCCGGATTTCAGGAACGGTGCGTGCCGGGTGAAATACCGATCGGGAATGGCGCTTTCGAAGGTCGAGAGCATGCGGAGCGTGATCGCGTCATCTTCACCCAGACGAAAGGCGAGCCGGGTCGCGGATGCAAAGTCGGGTGTGCCGATCAGCACGTCGACCCAGTCTCCGGCCGGATCGACCGGGATCTCGATTTCGGTAGTGACGCCGTTGACGCCGTAGGCGTGTGCCGCCTTGGCAATGTCGTCGCCGACAAGGTCGATGACGCGGGGCTCTGCCTCCATCGTCACGAGACGCAGGCGGCGGATATTGGCGGGATTGCGCAGGCCGCCCCAGCGGATGGCGCCGACACCGCTCGATCCGCCGGCGATGAAACCGCCGAGCGTCGCAGTTGCCGTGGTGGACGGAAACAGGCGGATTTCCAGGCCCTTTTCACGCGCCGCCTGTTCAAGATCCGCCATGACGGCGCCGGCTTGGGCAACGAGATGATCGTTGCCGATGCGAACGACCCCGTTCATGTGTTTCATATGGAGGACGACGCCGCCCTGTAGCGGCATGGACTGGCCGTAGTTGCCGGTGCCGGCGCCTCTCACGGTAACCGGCACGTTGCAGCGGTGGCAGATCGAAAGGATCTCGATCACCTCGGCTTCGCTGCGGGGAGCAACCACCAGATCGCCGCAGACGTCTTGCAAAAGATCCTTCAGGACCGGGCTGTACCAGTAGAAATCCCGGCTTTTCTGCTGCACCGTGCGCGGATTGTCGTCGATGTCGAACCGGGCGAGGGCTGCCCGGCAGGCTTCCAGCTCTGCACTCACGCGCGCCTCCGTTCGATACCTGCCGCTTCGGCAGTCTCGATGCCCAAGGGTTTGCCGTTGCGCAAAACAGTGCGGGCGGTGTTCGTGCGGGAGAAGAGGTCGGTCCAGCCGGTCGCTTCGAAAATGATGGCATCCGCCGGTCCGCCGGCGCGGATCATGCCGGCGTTCTCGAGACCCACGGCGGCCGCCGGTCCAGAATGGCAGGCGGTGGCCCAGCCGGCGGGATCGCCTTCGAGCTGGCCGAGGAACTGCGCCTGGCGCATCACATCCAGCATGTCGAAATCGCCGTAGGGGTAGAATGCGTCCTGCACATTGTCCGACGCGAAGGCGACGTTGACGCCGGCGGCGCGCAGTTCGGTGACCGGGGCAAGGCCGCGCAGACGCGGCGTGCGGCCGGGTTTGCGGTCCTGCAGGAAGCCGTTGGTGAGCGGCAGCGCGACGACATGGATGCCGGCTTCGGCAATGCCGGCGATCAGGGCCTGCGCTTCGGGTTCGTGCTTTTGGGCAAGCGCGCAACAATGTCCGGCGACGATGCGCCCGGCAAACTTGTGCCGCAGGGCCGTTTCGACGACGAGCGAAAGGCCGTCAGCGGATGCGTCCGTCGTTTCGTCCACGTGAAGATCGAGGTCGAGCCCGTGTCTTGCTGCTGCCAGAAACAGCCTGTCGATCCGCTCCGGCGTGGCGCTGCCCGGTCCGATAAAGGCGCCGAGCACGCCGTCGCGCTTCGCGATTTGCGCGCAGCGTCGATCGAAACCGTCCTGCTCCACCCGAAACAATGCCATCAGGGCGACCGCCTGCAGGGTCAGACGGTGCTTCCAGGCGGACTGGATTTTGCCAAAGGCGATCCAGGCGGGGCTGGCATCCGGTTCCTCAAACGTATCGAGATGGGTGCGCAGCGCGACCGTGCCATGCTGTTCGGCCCTAGTGAGTGCGCGGTCCATACGCTGCACGATATCCTCGACGGTCCGGTTGGGCGCATCGGCCATCGCCAGTTCGACAGCTCCGGCAAGGCCGTTGTCGGAAAACCCGGTTCGCTCTGAAGTGAAAGCCTTGTCGAGATGGACGTGCATGTCGATGAAGCCGGGCAAAGCGAGGCGTCCCTGCGCATCCCACTCGCGCTCGCTTGAGGTGGGCGCATGAAAAAGACCGTCGCGGATCGTCACGTCGAAGGTGACGAGGCCGCTGCGGCTGTCTGCTGCGTGGTGAGGAAGGCCATCGATGAGCGCTGCAGGTGCGCGAAGATTGCGGATGGTGAGCGGAGCGTCGCCGAAGGGCGGTATCACGGCGCTCATATCGGCTGTGTCCCGGTGGCTGCTATGACCGGATACGCCGCGACCTCGTCCAGAAGCTTGGCGTAACGGGTTGCCGCATGGGCAACGATGGCGGCGCCGATCTCAGGCGTTGCGGACGCGGCATCGCCGGCGACTCCTGCCGGGTGCAGATCCTCCGCGACCCAGCCGACGCTGATCGGGCCGAGCAGGCGAAGGACGTCGTTGTTCTCGGCGACGGCTGCCGAGGCCGGCACGAAACTGCGGGCTTCGTTCATGTCGACCAGATCCGGCCGGAAATGCAGCATGGCCGCGGTTTCGACCAGTCCGCCATGGATGCCGTCGCGCTGTTCGAGCGCCGAGACGAGGCCCGGCGGAAAGCCCATCGAGATCCATCCTGCCGACACCACGAACAGCTCCGTTTCCAGCCGCAGGCTTCTCGCGGCGATCTGGAGAACCGGAACGTTGCCGCCATGGGCATTCAGAAACACCAGCTTGCGGAAGCCGGCGCGGGCAACGCTGTGGCCGATCTGGGTGAGGGTTGCCAGAAGCGTTGCGGCATCGAGCGTCAGCGTTCCGGGAAAGGACAGGTGCTCGTCGGATTTCGCGTAGGCTATGGTCGGAAGGATGTAGACGGCTGCATTCTCGACACGCTGTGCCGCCTCGATCGCCATGCGTTCGGCAAGGATGCTGTCGGTCGCAAGCGGCAGGTGCGGGCCGTGCTGCTCCGTTGCGCCGACAGGCAGGACCGCGACAGCGCGACCTTTGTCGATGGCTGCGAAATCGGTGGTCCTGAGGTCTTGCCAAAACTGAAACGACATGGTCTGTTCGCTTATCGAGCAATTGTTCGCTAAATCGTAACGGAAGTCGCCAGTTCGTCAAGGTGAAAAATGTTGCGGTGCGGAAAAGATAGGCAGATCGGGGCTGGCGCTCTGATCTGGAAGGAGCGCCGGTGCTGGATGAAAACGACAAGGAAGTCTCGCTGACCTTCGCCAAGGGGCTGGCCGTCCTGCTTGCCTTCGACGCAAAGGATCGCGCCATCACGATCAGCGAGATTGCCGACAAGGTCCAGCTCAACCGCGCCGTTGCACGGCGGCTGGTGCGGACGCTGGAGCAGCTTGGCTATCTCGCCTGCGATCGCGGCCGCTATGAGCTGACCCCCCATGTGCTGCGGCTGAGCCAGGGTTTTATCGAGGGCCGGGGCATTCCGCAGATCATCCAGCCGGTGCTGCGCAATGCGGCGCAGGAAGTCGGCGAGTCCGTGTCTTATGCGATGCTGGACGAGACGGATGCCGTTTATGTCGCCCACGCGTTCCTACCGTCGAAATTCACGCTCAACCGGGTCACGACCGGCACGCGGGTGCCGTTGCTGCCGACAGCTTCGGGACGGGCGATCCTCGCATTCCTCGATACCGTCCGGCTGGATGCGATCCTCGACAGTGCCGCCTACTCTGCCCATACCGACCAGACCGAGACCCACCGGGATCGTCTGGAGGACGCCCTGAAACAGATCCGCGAGCGCGGCTATGCGCTGACCGACAGCGAATATGTCAGCGGTGTCGCATCACTCGCGGCCCCCGTGTTTCACCCCGGCATCGGCGAGGTTGTCGGTGCCGTGTCGATTATCTTCGAGCATGGGCAGTATGACGATGCGGCGCTTTCCGAAATGGCGGCACGGCTGAAGGTCTGCGCCGGGCAGATAGCCTCCACACTCTAGGAAAGTTCCATGCTTGAGATCGTCACAGGGTTCGAAATTGCAGCCGGGATCAATTCCGAAACACGCCGGCGTATATCGGCAATTGGCCGGACGGTTCGCTGCGTCGTGCTGCTCGATGACAGCAATGCCGGAATGGCCGCCTATGCGCGTCGGCAGCAGGTCAGCGCGCAGGAGGTCGGGATAGATCTGCAGCTCGAAGCCTATCCGTCGGATGTCGAGAGGCTGTTTGCGCGATTGGAAGAGTTGGCAGCGCTGGATGACATCGATGCGGTCGCGACCCTCTACCCGTTGCCAGCCGGCATGGATGCCCGCACAGCCGCGCTTCTGATCGGGCCGGACAAGGACGTGGACGGACTGCACCCCCTTAATGCCGGTGACCTGGCGCTCGGCGCCGTGACCCGTCCGCCGGCGACGGCGAAGGCTTGTTTCCTGATGGCGCAGGCGCTGGCCGGTTCGCTCAGGGGACGCGAGATCGTGCTGGTCGGGGCGTCGCGCATCGTCGGGCGACCGCTCGCCAACCTGCTGCTTGACGCTGAGGCGACCGTCACGATTGCGCATGCGGCGACACGGGATCTGGCGGCTCATACGCGCCGCGCCGATATCGTTGTCACCGCGGCAGGCGTTGCCGGGCTAATTGGGGCGGAGCATCTGAAGGATGCCGCGATCGTTCTCGATGTCTCGATCAATCGCGGTCCGGCCGGACTTGTCGGCGATGTCGATCTCGACGCGATCGCCGATCGCAACGTCACGGTGACACATGTGCCCGATGGCATCGGACCGGTCACAACGGCCTGCCTGATGCGCAATGTCGCGGATGCGACGCTCTGAGTGACATGACGGAAATCAGGCTGATGTTGTCATGAGTATATTGCGCTGCACCAGAATTTGCGCTTTTCTACTCATATCCGAACACAAGTTCGATAAACGAACGAAATTGGGGAACTCACAATGATCTTCCGTCTGCGCAGCTTTGTGCTCAAAACGCTTTCCGCTGCTCTCCTTGTCGCCTCCGTCGGCTCGGCTCAAGCCGCGGACATCCGTCCCGGCGTCACTTTTGCGGGCACGCCGTCCACCGATCCCGCGCGTGCCGCCATGGAGAACCTGGTCTTCGACCTCGCATCCGCCTGGGCGTCCTGCAACGCGGACCTGCTGAAGAATGCCGTCACCGAGGACGTCGCTTTCTCCTATCCGACCAGCAGCATCACCGGCCGTGACAAGATGCTCGCCGACCTCGACACGTTCTGCAAGGCGGCCAAGGATACGAGCATCTACCTTCCGGAGGACGCGTTCTTTATCGATACGACGACCGGCCGCATCGCGGTCGAGCTGCAGTTCCGCACGTTCCAGCGCGGCAACCGGCAGGTCGTCAACGATGTCTGGATCGCCCATGTCAAGGACGGCAAGATTTCGGTGATCAAGGAATATTTGGACGGTCGGGTGAAGGATCTGCAGGCGCTCGGCGTGCTTCAGCTGGAGGAAAGCCCGAAGACGCTAACGCCATGGCCGGCGCGCACCGAACAGTGGAAGGGTTGCTTCCCGATCGTCAAGGCGGCACCGGTCAACACCTGCCCCTGATCCTCATGTCGTGAAGGCAGCACGCGAGCCTTGGGGTCGCGTGCTGCAGATTTCCGGTTAAGCCGTGAGCAGGACGCTCATTTGATAACCGCCTTCGAGTTCTACCACGACGCGTCCGGCGCCGGGCAGCGGCATTGCGCCCGAGAGCGCACCTGTCGTCACCGCCATGCCTGACGTGAGTGATGTGGCCGGGCGTGCGGCGTCATTGGCATAGGCAACCAGCCAGGCGAGCACGTCTCCGACTGGATGGGCCACTGGTCCGTCATAGACCGGGCTGCTGTCGTGGGTGACCTTGAGGACAAGCCCACCAACCGTGTCGATCAGCGTCTTCGGAACCTTCGGGCCGAGCGCATAGCCGCCATTGCCGATGCGATCGGCGAGGTAGAGCGGGAAGGAAACGCTGCCACCTTCCTCGACTGCGGTGACAAGCAGTTCCGAGCCGAGATAGGCATCCGCCACCGCGTCCAGCACTTCCGCCCTCGTATAGGCTTCGGATCTCACCGGTAGATCCGCGCCGAGCTTGACGGCGATCTCGACTTCGAACCGTGTGCCGGGGGAATAGGGAAGCTTCGCTTCGCTGGTCGTTTCCACGTAAGGGAACAGCGGCGCGATCACCGGCTGCTTGTCCGTCGACATCGCGACCTTGATCATCTTCGCGCTGGCGCCGATCCTCTGTGCCACGGCGTTCTGTGCCGCCATGCCGGCGCTCAGATCCTGGGGCAGGGCAAAGCTTGCGGACGGCGCCTTGCGGCCTTCCTTGCGCAGCGTGATCAGGCTCTCGGCCAGCGTTTCTGGATTAAACGCCTGGGTTGAGAGTTCGGCCATGAATGTCTCCGATCGAATGATTTGCGGCTGAGCTTTTTTGGGCTCTCGCCAGCGTTTCGCTGTGGTTCAGCTCGATGGAGATCGTCGCGAACGCAGAGCCGTCCGTCAAGGCTTTGCGGGCAATATCCCGGCCCGGCGCGCATGGATCCGTTCAATAGGTCGACTTAACCCACTGATTTCGTTTGCTGAGAGGTAGGGATTCTGCGTCAGTCGACGAGATACTTGTCGTTCTTCGCGCTCGGTATCTTCACCACCGTCAGCGTCGCATCGGTCAGCGCTTCGAACGCGTTGACCGTGCCGGGCTCGATGACGATCAGGCTGCCTTCGCCCCATTCCCTGTCCAGCATGCGGACACGGCCGGAGACGACGAGCGTGATTTCCCGGGCGATCTTGTGGTAGTGGCGGGCATCGCGATCGCCCGCCTTGTAGCTCTTGACGCCCACTTCGAACGCTTCGGTCTTGACGACGCTCGGATCGAAATCGCCGACGAACCAGCCGCCGATCATGTCGTCGAGATTATAGGAAGCTTCGCTCATCTTATGCCCTCAGATCGACAGTTCGCTCAGCTGGCGGTCGGATTTGATCGGATGATAGTCCTTCGCGTCGATCGGGTAGACGCCGATCTTCTTGTCCTCGAGGACGAGCTCGTTATAGACCGGGCAGACATAGAACATGTCGTTGTGCCGGGCGTCCTTGCGGATCGCGGCCTTGGCTGCCTTGACGAAATCGGACCCTTTGCGGAAGTAGTAAAAGCCCGCCGTCGCATTGTCGCTGATCGGGTGCTTTTCGGCCGCCTCAACGACCATCTGGCGCTCGTCGAGCCGGACGAACGAATAGCGCGGGTGGACCGACCGGAAGGTGACGGTGCCGCCATCGAGCTCGCGCCGGTTGAAATCGGCGATGATGGTTTCCATCGGCACGGTCAGGAATTCGTCGCCGTTGAGGATCAGAAGCGGGGTGTCGTTGTCGATGCTGCCGGCGGCAAGAAGGGCTGTGCAGGCAGCACCCTGGGTCTTGTCCTTGACGGCAACGATCTCGGCCGTCGGATCGATCAGCCGGACGACGTCGTCGAGATGATAGCGGCGCAGTTCCTTTTCCTGCATCGCGATGATCACCCGGTGGCCGGTGATCCGCGCGCATTGCTCGAGAAGACGCTGCACCAGCGGCATGCCGTCCACCTCGACCAGCGGGGTCGGGAAGCTGTCTGCGGAAAGGATGCGGGGCTCGCCCGCCATCAGGATCAGGATGTTCATGCGACCACCTGCCGTGCCGGAAGCTCGAACGATGCCTGCAGCTTGTCGATCGACTTGCAGATCGACTGGTAGTTCACCTCGGAGACGTCGTTGACGACCATGACATGGGCACCGGAGGCACGCGCTGCCCGGATCCCGTGGTCGTTGTCCTCGACGATCAGGCACTCTTCAGGCGAAAGGCCGAGGATGCCGATGGCCTTCAGGTAGATTTCAGGGCTGGGCTTGCCGACGCTCACGTCTTCGTTGCTGAGCTGGAATTCGAGATAATCCTCGAGGCCGGCCTTTGCCATCATCAGGTTGACGGTGCTGCGGATGGAGTTCGAGGCGACGCCAAGCCGATAGCCTTCGCCGCGCAGGCGCGCGAGCGCGTACTGCTGGCGAAACACCGGCTTGCACTTGGTGTGGATCAGCTCGGTCGTATAGCGCTGCTTCATCTCGTTGACGAAGCCGTGCAGGGATTCCGGAAGACCGCGGGTGGCGGTCAGCATCTGCAGCTTGGTGCGGGTCGGCAGGCCGTCGAACGTGGTCAGGTGCTCGTGCAGCGGAATGGTGAAGCCGAACAGTTCCAGCGCGCGGTTGAGCGCTTCGTAATGCCATTCGCGGGCATCGATCAGCACGCCATCCATGTCGAAAATTACAGCCTTAATCATCGTCATCAAACCTCGTGCGCCAGACTTTGCGCTATACGCGCAGCAGTTCCTTGGCTTTCTCGGGAAAATCGGTGCAGATCATCAGCCCTTCGCGATCGCGCAGGCCGGACGAGACCAGCCAGTGCAGGAAAGGTTCGTATTCGTCTTGCCGGCGATGCAGGTCGGGCGCGACCAGCGCGACCAGCTTGCCGTCATCCAGCAGTTTTTCGACCAGCGGCGCTTCGTACCAGCGGCCGGGCAGAAAGTTGTCCAGCCAGACGCCGGTGATGCCGGGTTCGCTGTAAAGCGAAGGGACGCGCTCGTATTCGCTCAGTCGGGTAAACGAGGTCATGCCGCGCTTCACGCCCTGGATCAGGTCCGGAACCGAGCTGTCGAACAGGAAATAGTTGTCGTAGCCTTCGGCGGTGAGCACCTCGGCCAGCATATCATGCAGCCCGTCGGCCTTGATATTGAGTGCCAGCGTCGGAGACCCGTGCTGTCTGGCGAGGCTCAGAAGATAAGCGAAGGAGATTTCGGTGCCGTTTGGAATGTCGTGCGAGATGACCAGCCGCGGCTTGCCGCCAACGAGGCAGTCGCGCACATCGGTCTCGGTGCCGTAGCCGAGCGAGAACGACCGGACGAAGGCCTCGACCGTGTTCTTTTCCTCGGGGGATTTCCAGTATCCCCGATGGCTGAGGATCTGGATCATGCCGGTTCCTTGATCGACTGAGTCACGCTCAGAGACAGCGGCAGATTGCGGAAGCTCTCAAGATCTTCGGGAACGCCGAGGCCGTGCATGCCCTTGTCGACGGAGCCGATCGAGTAGGCGCCGATCTTCATGCCGTCCTCGATCATGAAATTGTAGACGGGAGCCACGTAGAACTCACCGTTGACGCGGAAGTCGCGCTCGATCATCCGGTCGGCATGGGCGACGAAATCCGATCCCTTGCCGAAATTGTAGATCCCGACGGTGGCGTGGTTGGAGATCACCTGTTTTTCGACGACGTTGTCGATAAAGCCGTTGTCGCCGAAGGAGACAAAGCTCCACTTCGGATCGTCCGCCGACATGGTCATGATCAGGCCATCGAGACCGTCTGCGGCGGCAAGGTAGGCGTTGATGTCCACATCGACATACTGATCGCAGTTGGCGATCATCATCGGGTTGCCGTTGTCGATCGCGTCGCGCGCCAGAAGCACGGTGCAGGCGGCGCCCTCGGTGACGGTTTCGACCAGATAGATATCGCAACCCGGCGCCCACTGGCGCAGATGCGCGTCGAGACCGTAGTCCCTCACATGCGATGCCTGGCAGATGAAGATGAAGTGATGCTCGACATCAGGCTTTAGGTTCTCGATCACGAGGCGGATCATCGCGACGTCATGCACGGGCAGAAGTGGTTTTGGAAGCGTGTAGCCGGCTTTTGCAAAGCGGCTTCCATGACCTGCCATCGGCACGACGATATTGAGCATCTGCGGCGGTATCCAAAATAAAAGTTTGCAGTTGATCCAGTGCCTGAAACCTTAAGGCTTGAAGCTGGTGCCAAGCTGTCAAACGGGTCAATTTCCAGCGTCCGCGCGCCGACCGCGGGCAAGGTCGAAACGCCTATTCGGCCTGGATTTCGCCGAGCTGCATGCCCATCGACGGGGACGGCGTGGTCAGTCGCGGCCGGTTGAAGATCTTGTAGAGCGGGTTGTCGCATTCCGGATTGGCAAACAGCGTGTTGGAATCGAAGTAGCCGTCTTCGATAAAGCGCAGGTTTGCGTGCATGGTGCGCAGGAAATAATACATCAGATGCAGGTGAGCGCGGCCCGAAAGCTGGTTCATGATCATGGCATTGTAGAAATGTGAAATCGCGCTCTTGCCGATCACATGCACGGCGTCGCCGACGCGCCAGTGGTCACGCCAGTAGGATTTGTATTCCTTGAAAGGGAAGTAGATGCTGTCGCGGCTGATATCGACATTCCAGTCCGTGATCTTCTTCCTGAACTGCAGGTCGAAGCGGATCACGGCGAGCGCATCGTATTCGTCTTGGGCGAAGACGTGCTTGAGGCCTTCCTTGTAGGTCTCGATCTGCGAGCTGCCCTGCGCATCCAGCTTGATCAGCTCGCACGGTCCAAGCTTATCCTGAAGCTCGGCCAGGGCCGGGCTGTCATAGGTGGCGAGGTAGATTTTCGCATCGGGATTGCTTTCACGCACCGGCGCGACAATGTTCTCGATGATCGAGTCGATGTTCTTGCGCGCATCCATCGGCAGGCCGAAACGGTCCTTCTCGATGTAATTGTTGCCCCGGATCAGTACGGAAAGTCTCAACGTTGCCCCCTATGGAAACGATTATCGAAGTCGCTGATCAACGTCTTGCCCCCGCCGATCCTGTCTCTCTGCGATAGTCCCCGTAGCTGGTGCGGAGCAGGTCAGGCCCTCTTTCAGGCCGGAATCGACGCCGCCTGCACATCGGTCGCGGTCTGTTTCGGCTTGCCGTAGAGCCCGATATTCTCGTCGCCCCAGGCCTTTAACGCGGTCAGGATCGGTTTGATGGTGAGGCCGAGCGGCGAGAGGCTGTATTCCACCTTGGGCGGCACCTGCGCATAGACCTTGCGAGTGATCAACCCGTCCGCCTCCAGCTCGCGTAGCTGGTTGGTCAGCATGCGCTGGGTCACGGCGGGAATCTGGCGGCGGATTTCGTTGAAGCGCAGCGTGCCGTCCAGCAGATGAAACAGGATGACGGACTTCCACTTGCCGTCGATCAGGCCGATCGCCGCTTCCACCGAGCAGCCGGGGCTGCAGTCGAACCTGGTATGGTGGGCCTTGGCCATCACGGTATCCTTTTTGACACTATAGGCTGTTTTTGTGCGTATTGGCTTTGGATGATCATAGCGCCATATGAGGCTTATATCAATTCTGCCCGCAAAGGAGAACGCCATGAAAGCCATAGCCTACAGGACCGCCGGATCGCTCGATCGGGACGACGCGCTTGAAAATGTCGAACTGGACCGGCCAAAGGCGACGGGGCGGGATATTCTCGTTGCGGTGAAAGCGATTTCGGTCAATCCGGTCGATTACAAGATCCGCAAGAACGTCTCGGCTGAAGACGGCCAGTGGAAGGTGCTGGGCTGGGATGTGGCGGGCGAGGTGGTCGAAGTCGGCGATGACGTGTCCGCCTTCAAGCCGGGCGACGAAGTGTTCTATTCGGGTTCGCTGATCCGGCAAGGTGCCAACAGCGAGTTCCATCTGGTCGATGAGCGGATCGTCGGCCACAAGCCGAAGTCGATCTCGAATGCTCAGGCGGCCGCCTTGCCGCTGACGGCGATTACCGCCTGGGAAATGCTGTTCGACCGGCTCGATATCGAAAAGCCGGTTCCAGGTGCAGCCAATGCGATCGTCATCATCGGTGGTGCTGGCGGTGTCGGATCGATCGCCATCCAGCTTGTCCGGGCTCTGACCGACCTCACCGTGATTGCGACGGCGTCACGGCCGGAGACCCAGGCCTGGGTCAAGGAACTGGGCGCCCATCACGTCATCGATCATTCCAAGCCGATCGCCGAACAGGTGAAGGCGCTCGGGATCGGCGCGCCCGGTTTCGTTTTCTCGACGACCGAAACGCCACGTCATACGAAAGAGATCATCGAACTGATCGCGCCGCAGGGTCGGTTCGGGCTGATCGATGATCCGGAAACCTTCGACATCACCGGTTTCAAGCGCAAGGCTCTTTCCGTGCATTGGGAGCTGATGTTCACCCGGTCGATCTATGAAACGGCCGACATGGACGAGCAGGGAGAGCTTCTGAACCAAGTCGCCGCACTGATCGATGCCGGCCGGATCCGCACCACCGTCACCGATGTGATGAGCCCGATCAATGCGGAAAACCTGAAGAAGGCGCATGCCACGCTGGAAAGCGGCAAGGCCCGCGGCAAGATCGTGCTCGAAGGGTTCTGAGGCCTGCGAAACAATGATCCGGGGTCAGCCCCGGATCACCTCTTCCGCTCCCATCGCGGCGGCGAGGAGCATCTCGTCGTCGTGAGCAACCGCCGACAGGAGGAATCCGACCGGCATGCCGGCTTCGCCGGTTCCGCAGGGGATCGACACGCCGCACCAGTCGAGGAAATTGCCGTAGCCGGTATTGCGGAGCGTCCTGCCGTTGGCCGCGAAAAACGCCTCGTCGTCGGCCTTCAATGGCGCAATGGCTGGTGCTACATGGGCGACGGAGGGGAAGGCGACGAGGCGATCGGCGATCAGTGCCTCGGTCTCTGCCGTCATCCGGGCGCGAGCATCGATGATTGCGAGATAGTCGGCGGTCGTGGTCTTTTCGCCAAGTCTGGTGCGGGCAACGACGCGCGGGTCCATTCCGCCAGCATCCGCACCCGCCAGTCGTTCTCGATGGAGCGCAAAGGCTTCCGCCGTCACCATCGGTCCGTATTTCGCCATCAGTTGCGGCAGTTCGTCGAAGGACGGGAAGGCGAGGCGGGTGATGCGGGCACCGCCTGCTGCCAGCCTCTCGATCGCTGCCTCGAACGCCTCGACCACACCCGGCTCGGCGCCGTCGAACACGCCATTGGTGGGGATGACGATATCGAGCGGCTGCGTGGGCTTTCGTGGTGTCAGCGGTGTGCCAAGACCCCGCATTGCCGCGTCGATCCACACGGCGTCCTGTACGGTATTGCAAAGCGGTCCCAGCGAATCGAGGCTTCTCGCCAGCGGGAAGACGCCGTCCATGGCATATCGGCCACGGGTTGCCTTGTAGCCGACGACGCCGTTGAAGGCAGCCGGGATGCGGACCGAGCCGCCCGTGTCGGTCCCCATGGCAACCGGCACGAGGCCAGCGGCCACGGCCACGCCAGCACCTGACGAGGATCCGCCCGGCACGCGGGGCATGTCTGTCGAGCGCGGGTTTTCCGGCGTTCCGTAGGTCGGATTGATGCCGATGCCCGAAAATGCGAATTCGCTCATGTTGGTGCGGCCCATCGCGACCATGCCGGCCTGTTTCAGGAGATCGACGACCGCTGCATCCTTGGTCGCCGCCGGATCTTTGGCCATCACGCTCGAGCCTGCCGTGGTCGAAAGGCCTTCGATGTCGAATAAGTCCTTCCAGGCGATCGGGATACCATCAAGAATGCCGAGCGAGCGGTTTTCGCGCAGGCGCTTTGACGCAGCCTGTGCTTCGGAAAGCGCACGGTCCCGCAGAAGCGTCACGAACACGGCCTTGTCGGAATAGGATTCAATCGCCGACAGGACCGATTCGGTCACTTCAACCGCATCGACCTTGCCAAGCTGCAAAAGCGTCGAAAGCTCGGCAATCGACATTGATCCGAAAGACTTGGTCACAGTGCTCATCCTTTATCCGTTCACCTGGGATCAGAGGTGTAACGGATTCGTGCAAAAGGAGAAGACATTGCCGCTCCAGCTTCAGGAAGCGTGTTCCGGCTTTCCCTTGCGTTTCGTGGAGGCCAGGTCGTCGAGCTGCTTTTCGCTCATCGACTTCTCCATGCTTTTGGAAGCACCCTTCAGTTCCGATTTCTTGGTCTCGCCGCGCTTTGCGGAAAGCGCGGCGCCTGCTGCCTTTTGCTGCGCACTTGATTTTGCCGGCATGTCGTCCTCCTTCGTTTCCGTTCAAAACTTGGCAAACCGTGTCCCGGTTCCCGACAGCACGGAACCTCTGCAGCGTCTCGGCGGTTTCCCCACCGGCTCGCCACATTGCTGGCCTGACGACGTCAAAGGAGACCATGATGGAAAACGAAAAGCACGAAGACGACAAGGCGCGCGAACCGGTTCGTGACGAATTGAGCGAGCAGATGGAAACGACCAACCCGGCAGCCGTGCGCGAAGCCGCGCGTCGCGGCGAAATCGACCGTTTCATGGTCAAGACCGATCTTGAAGACATCGACCAGCGCGAAGACGGCGACCAGCCGGACGGACGCCCAAGCCCGATGGCCAATGCGGACAACCAGGAAAAGCCGTGAGGCTGAGCCTGACGCTCAGGCGGGAAACAGCGGGAAAACGCGCTGTTCCCGCTACCCACTGACATTCGGAGAAAACCGATGAATGCCGATGTAGAAAAGCGCCATGGGCTCGCCCCCGCACCGACGGCGGCGCGAGAAACGCCGCCCCATCCGCTCCAGGCAATGCCCGATCTCGAGGTCAAGGCGGCGCCGTTTCTGGCCGATGCCGATGCGGAGGCCTTCGTTGCCGTGGCGCTGGAGGATCTGGTCGATTGCCACATCCCGTTCCTTCTGGCAGGCACGTTCGCGCTCAGCGCCTATACCGGCATTACCCGTCAGACCAAGGATCTAGATATCTTCTGCAAGGCCGGTGACTACGCCCGGATCCTCTCGCATTTCAAGCAGAAGGGATATGAGATCGAGGTCGAAGACGACCGCTGGCTGGGCAAGGTGAAGAAGGGCAAGCACTTCTTCGACGTGATTTTTGCAGCCTCCAACGGCACGATGCCGATCAGCGACAGCTGGTTCGAGAATGCCAGACAGATCGAGATGAACGGCCACAAGGTCCGTATTATCGCCCCGACGGAGCTGATCTGGTCGAAATGCTTTGTCCAGCTTCGTCACCGCTACGACGGCGGCGACATCGTCCACACGATCCTGCGCGCCCATGACCAGATCGACTGGGAGCGGCTGCTCAACCATATGGAAGTGCATTGGGAAGTGCTGCTGATCCACCTTCTCAACTTCCGCTGGATCTACCCGACCGAGCGCGACAAGGTTCCTGATTGGCTGCTCGACGAGCTTCTCGACCGCCTGAAGGCGCAGCGCGAACTGCCCCTGCCGCAGATGAAGGTCTGCCGTGGCCGCATGTTCAGCCGCATCGATTTCGAGATCGATGTCAAGGAATGGGGTTTCGCCGACGTCGGTGGCGAAGGAGAACTGCGCGCGGGCGTCGATGAAAAAACTTTGGAAGGAGGCCCGGTATGAGCAAGTCTGACAAGGCTGCCGAAAAACAGAAAAGCGATCGCAAGAAGCCTGAGGGCCTGCAGCGCATTGCCGCCATGGGCGATCTTCATGTCAAGGAACACGGCTCGGAATCCTACAAAGACCTGTTTGCCGAGATCTCGCAGGAGGCGGACATTCTGGTCCTGACCGGGGACCTGACAGACCTCGGCAAGGTCAAGGAAGCCGAACTGCTTGCCGCCGATCTGCGCTCATGCTCGATCCCGATGGTCGCCGTACTTGGCAACCATGATTATGAATGTGGCTGCGTCGAGGAAGTCACCCACATCCTGAAGGACGCTGGCGTTCACCTTCTCGAAGGTCAGGCAGTCGAAATCAACGGCGTCGGTTTCGCCGGAGCCAAGGGTTTTGCCGGCGGCTTCGGGCGTCACATGCTGGGTTCGTTCGGCGAGCCGGCGATCAAGGCGATGGTGGCCGAAAGCGTCGAGGAAACGATGCGGCTCGAAAACGCGCTGCGTCAGGTTCGCTCCGAACGCGCCATGGTCGTGCTCCACTACGCTCCGATCCGCGAGACGGTGGAAGGCGAACCGGAGGAAATCTTCCCCTTCCTCGGCTCGTCGCGTCTGGCCGAAACGATCGACCGCTTCCCGGTCAAGGCTGTTGTCCACGGCCATGCCCACCGCGGCCGCTACGAAGGCAGGACGCCGGGCGGCGCGCCGGTCTATAACGTTGCTTCGCATATCGAAAAGCCGACAGGTCGGCCTTATGCGCTGCTCGATCTCTGAGCGCTTTCCAGGCTGAAAAACATCAGCCTGCGAAAATCACTGATCGTGAAAGGTTTGCCTGTTCCATGATGGAACTGTCACGCCTTTCACTCGTTTGCCGGTCGCTCTCAACCTGATGAAAGGGACCCCATGTCGGACGTCAATGCCGTCGCCGAACTCCGAAGCTTTCCGAAAACCTGGGGAGCGGAATATGTCGCTGCTGGCGAGGTAAGGTTCCGTCTCTGGGCTCCGGGCCAGGAAACGGTCGTGCTCCGTCTCAACGGCAAGGATGCCGAGATGAGCCGCAGCGACGACGGATGGTTCGAGGTCCTGGCAACCGGCGTCGAACCAGGCGCGGAATACAACTACGTGCTGGCCAATGGTACCGTTGTCGCCGATCCCGCATCCCGTGCCCAGAAGTCCGAGGTCAACGGCGCTTCGCTTGTCATCGATCCGACCAGTTACGACTGGCAGACACCGGAGTGGACCGGTCGCCCCTGGGAAGAAACCGTCGTTTACGAGATGCATGTCGGCACCTTCACCCCTGACGGCACGTTCCGCGCCGCGATTGAGAAGCTGCCCTATCTCGCCGAACTCGGCATCACCATGGTCGAGATCCTGCCGATTGCGCAGTTCGGCGGCAACCGTGGCTGGGGTTACGACGGCGTTCTTCTTTATGCGCCGCATGCCGCTTATGGCTCACCAGATGATGTCAAAGCCTTCGTAGATGCCGCTCACGCGCATGGCATCTCCATCGTGCTTGACCTCGTGCTCAATCATTTCGGCCCCGAGGGCAATTATCTGCCGCTTCTGGCGCCCGACTTCTTCCACAAGGAGCGTCAGACACCGTGGGGTGCGGCCATCGCCTATGACGTCGATGCGACCCGCCGCTACATCGTTGAGGCCGCGCTCTACTGGCTGCATGAATACAATTTCGACGGTCTTCGCTTCGATGCGATCGACCAGATCGAGGATATTTCCGACAGCCACGTGCTGAACGAGATCGCCGAGCGCATCCGCGCCGAGATTACCGACCGGCCGATCCACCTGACGACCGAGGACGCCCGCAACATCATAGACCTGCATCCGCGCGACGAAGACGGCAACGCACCTCTGTTTACCGCGGAGTGGAACGACGACTTTCACAATGCCGTCCATGTTTTCGCGACCGGCGAAACGCACGCCTATTACGAAGATTTCGCCAAGCAGCCGGAAAAGCTCGTCGCCCGGGTTCTGGCCGAAGGGTTTGCCTATCAGGGCGAAGTCTCGCCGCATGCCGGCGAAAAGCGCGGCGTGAAAAGCGCAAGCCAGCCGCCCGTCGCTTTTGTGGATTTCATTCAGAACCACGACCAGGTCGGCAACCGCGCCGAGGGCGAACGTCTGATCGAGCTTGCCGGTGCCGATCGCACCAAGGTCCTTTACGCCTCGCTTCTGTTCTCGCCGCATATTCCGCTTCTATTCATGGGCGAGGAATATGGTGAGACGAATCCGTTCCTGTTCTTCACCGATTTCCACGGCGACCTTGCCAAGGCCGTGCGCGAGGGCCGCGCGAAGGAATTCCAGGGCCATGCCGGCCACGAGGGCGATGTCGTCCCCGATCCGAATGCCAAGACGACCTTCGACGCCTCCAAGCTCGACTGGAAGAAGCACGATAGCCGCGATGGCAAGGAGTGGCTTGCGCTGACGAAGCAACTGCTTTCCCTTCGCCAGCAGCACATCGTGCCGATGCTTGCAACGGCCACCGGCAACTCGGGCAAGGTTCTGAAGACCGGCGAGGGCTTCCTGGCCGTTAGCTGGACTTTCCCGAAAGGAACGTTGTCGATCGCGCTCAACATCGGCGAAAAGGCGCAGCCGCTTCCCGATCTGCCGGGTGAGACGCTCTTTGCCTGGCCGTCCGAAACGCCGGATCTGCCCCAGAACTCTATCATCGTCCGCCTCGCGCCCGCCGGAGACAACAAGTGAAAATCCCCACATCGACCTACCGTATCCAGTTTCGCAACGGCATGACCTTCGATCGCGCGAGCGAGCTCGTGCCTTACATGAAGCGCCTCGGCATCAGCCACCTCTACGCGTCGCCGATCTTCACGGCCACGTCGGAGTCAACCCATGGCTATGACGTGACCGACGCTAACGAGATCGAACCCTCGATCGGTGGTCGCGAAGGCTTCGATCGCATGGTGAAAACGTTGAAGGACGCAGGTCTTGGCCTGATCCTCGATATCGTGCCCAACCACATGGCCGCATCGCTTGAAAACACGTGGTGGCGCGATGTTATTGAAAATGGCCAGAACAGTCGGTTCGCAAAGCATTTCGACATCAACTGGTCGCGCCCGCTGACGCTGCCTTTCCTCGGCGACTCGTTCGAGACCGCACTTTCCAATGGCGATATCTCGGTGAAGCCCGACCCGAAGACCGGCAAGCCGGCTTTTGCCTATTACGACAGCTACTATCCGCTCGCGCCGGAAACTTATCAGGGCCGCGAGACCGAGGTGACCAAGCTCACCGACAAGGCATCACTTGTCGAACTGCACGAGCGCCAGCCGTACCGGCTGATGTCGTGGCGGGAAGCGCCGCGCGATCTCTCCTACCGCCGCTTCTTCGAGATCACCGGCCTTGCCGGCGTCCGCGTCGAAGACAAACAGGTATTCGACGACACCCACCGCCTGATCCTCGAACTGGTTCACTCCGGCGCCGTCGACGGTCTGCGCGTGGACCACGTGGACGGTCTCGCCGATCCAAAGGCCTATATCGAGCTCCTGCGCCAGGAAGCCGGTCCCGATTGCTACATCACCGTTGAGAAGATCCTCGGCGAAGGTGAGCACATCCCTGCAGACTGGCCGATCTCAGGCACGACGGGTTACGAGTTCATCGCCTCGCTGTCCGACGCTCTTGTGGACGGTGCAAAGATCGCCGGTCTGCGCAAAGCCTATGACGACGTTGTCGGCAAGCCGGTCGACATGGCGGCCGAACTGCGCGCTGCCAAGCTTCTGATGGCCGACAAGAACTTCGAGGGCGAGTTCACGACGCTGCTGAAACTTGCCGTCGCGATCGCCAACACGGATGGCATCAGCGTGGACGAGAAAACCACGAGGTCTGCACTGCGCGAACTGCTGGTCGCATTCCCGGTCTACCGGACCTACGGGACGGAAACAGGTCTGCCGCCGGAAGGCCACGAGATGCTGAAGAGCGTCGTCGACAAGGTCAAACAGGGACCGAATGCGCCGGATCAGGCAGGCCTCGATCTGATCACCCGCATCCTCGGCAACGACGTCTCCGAGAAGGCCTCTCATGATGCGGCGAATTTCCGCACCCGCTTCCAGCAGCTGACCGGCCCGCTGATGGCAAAGTCCGTCGAGGACACGCTGTTCTTCCGTCAGCATATGGCGCTTGCACTCAACGAAGTCGGCGCCGAACCGCTGCCGCGCGATTTCTCGATCGAGCGTTTCCACCACGACATGGAAACAAGGCTGCAGCGTCAGCCGGATGCGCTGTCTGGGACATCCACGCACGACACCAAGCGCGGCGAAGATGCCCGTGCCCGTCTCTACGTGCTGACCGAGGCGCCGGAACTCTGGGCGGAGTGCGTTGCCCGCTGGCGCAAGATGAACGCGACGAAGGTCGTCTCGCTGGATGATGGCCCGGCACCGGAGCCTGCAGTCGAATGGATGCTCTATCAGGCGCTCGCAGGCGTCTGGCCGACGATGCTGCAGCCGAAGGACGAGAGCGGCCTCGAGGCACTCGAGGAGCGTTTCCTTGCCTATGTCGAGAAGTCGATCAAGGAAGCCAAGCTGTGCACCAACTGGGGTGACAGCAACGAGGCGTACGAGAAAGCTGTGCTCGACTACGCCCGTTACATGCTGTCGCCGGAAAACCAGGAATTCCTGGCGGACTTCTCCTCGGCGCTCCAGCCCTTCATCCGGGCCGGTCTGGTCAACAGCCTGACCCAGACGATCGTCAAGCTGACGGCACCGGGCGTGCCTGACATCTATCAGGGCAGTGAAGCCCTCGATTTCAGCCTTGTCGACCCCGACAACCGTCGCGAACCGGATTTCGCCATGCTGCAGGACCTCCCTGCGGAGAACGACAATCCGGACTCCTCGACAGAGGACGGATGGTTGAGCGGACGGCTGAAACAGCACCTGATCCAGCGTTTGCTGCACCAGCGTGGCGACGCGCCGGACCTGTTCCGCAAGGGCGACTACGTGCCGCTCAAGGCGACCGGAAACCGGGCTGAAAACATCCTGGCCTTCGCCCGCACCGATGGCGATCAAGCCGTGATCGTGATCGTACCGCGGCTGGTCTTCGGCGCGCTCAACGGCGACGTCTATCCGTCACGGGGCGAGCGCTGGGCGGAGACGGAAGTGGAGCTGCCTACACAGCTCGCCAACCGTCGCTACCGCGATCTCTCCACCGGCAAGGACGTCGAGGCCAAGGACAGCATCGCCGTCAACCTCGCCTTTGCCGATCATCCGTTTGCACTGCTGACTGCCGAATAGGCGAGCCCTCATCTAATCGCACTGCTCGCCGAAGTGACGGCGGGCAGTGACCCACCCAGGCGGGACGTCACAAACACGAAAAAGGCGCCGGTTCGATCAGAACCGGCGCCTTTTTGTTTCTCCACCTGAACTCGAAGTTCAGTGGAAAAGGGCAATCAAATCAAGCGAATCCAACGAGGTTCAGAACCGCGATTACGATGACGACTGCGCCTACCAACCATACGATGCTATTCATGATAGTGTCTCCTTTTGCTGTTGGGAGGTGAACGGTGAGGCGTAAAAAAGGTTCCTGAAAACGTGATCTCTGCGTCGACAGATGTGAGTCCGCCTCAGGCGCCGGGTGCTGCACTGCCATCGCCCCGTCGCAACCGCTTCAGCTGGTTGACGACGCGCAGGGAATTGTTGGCTCGGAGGGCCGATCCGTCGGAGCTTGTGGACAGGATGCGAAGCATGTCTTCTGCCTCATCCACCGAAATGGTGCCTCTTGCGGCAAGGCCGTCGATCATCAGCAGCATTGCGCCCTCAAGCGCCAGCGACCGCCGCTGTGCTTCCGTCTCAGTCTCTTGCATTTCCGGCATGACAGGCTCCTTGCTTGTCATGTCGAATGGTTGGCGCGGGAAATTGTTCCGGTACTCGCGCGACGAGCGGCGGTCGGAGACCACCCGGTCGCACCAGAATCAGACGTCGTTTGGGCTTCCTTGCAATCTGCCCTCCCGCGCCCGGTAGATATATTGGCTGGCGACGAGCCAGCCTTTCAGCGGTCGCAGCGGCAGGATGCAGGTCAGAAGCAGGAAGGGGAGAGAGATGAGAAGATGCACCCAGAACGGCGGCGAAAACACCGTCTCGATCCACACTGCGAGTGCCACCGAGGGCACGCAGGCAAAGCAGATGACGAAGAAGGCCGGACCGTCTGCGGGATCCGCAAAGGCGTAATCAAGCCCGCACGCTTCGCATCGCGGCCTGATCGTCAGAAAGCCCTTGAAGAGATGGCCCTGGCCGCAGCGCGGGCAGCGCCCTCGCACGCCCGTTGCGTAAGGCGAAAGCGGCGCCCAGTTCCCGTCGTCTGCCATGTTGCCTCCCAATCATGCCATGTCGATCTACCCGACACGGAATAAGTGCAACGGCTGCAACCCACAAGAGGGGCGCGTGAGGCGCGTCAATCTGCCTCGCCCGACGAAAGTCGATCGCAGGGCGCCATCTAGTCGGAGAAGGACTCTGAAATCACGTGCCGATCGATGATGCGCAGGCTGCGGTCCGGCTCGATCACATAGGTCTCGCTCACCCGGTCCCCGAACTGGTCGATGAACTCATGCGGAAACGTGCTGCCGATGGGGGATTTGGTCAGCTTCGAACGCGGCTGGCCGCCATAGGTGATGCTCCCCTTGATTGGGGCAATGTCAGATCCGCCGCCACTGGCGCCGGCGGTCGTGCAACTGCTGAGCGCCAGGGCAAGTCCCAGAAGGCCGGCAGAGAAGGCGACGATTTTCATGACATTATCCTCATTGGTTAGCACACGCTGCACCCACCTCTATCCAACTTAGGGTCCAGAGCGCTTTTGGCTAGATTGAACCATTCTGCCTGTGCGCTCATGCCGTCGGCAGCGGGCGAGAGGGAACCGCGGGCGCCATTTCTTCTCGACGCAACGGTGTCAGTGGGGCATTCTTGTAAACGGACAACCTCCTGAAAGCTCACAGATCGAGCTCGATTCCAATCAACGATCGAAGGGATGAAACAATGGCGCCACGGACGATACCCGCAGAACTCGATGCTGCCTTAACGGCGTTGCCTCTGAGGACCGGCATCTATGTGCCGGAAGATCTTCTGGAAGACTGGTTTGCGCCAGGGACGGGCATGAGCCCTGTCAGTGCCGAGGCGTTGTCGCAGGCCGAAACCTACGGCCGAAAACTCGAGTGCGAGTTCAAATATTACCCGGAAAGATTGGAAGGCGTGTTCTGGAAATGGGTGCCGGCTCTTTAAGGAGCCTGTTGTCCGCTGATCCGCGCTGCTGCGCAAATCGTGTAGGTTCGGAAATTATCCAATCCGAACCTACATCACTTACAGGCTCGCGTAACGATCGCGCAAAGCCTCGAATTTCACCAGCTGATCCGCCATCAGTTCACGGCCAGCGTCGCGCTTGACGAACACCTTGAACATGGCGGCGCCCTTCTGGTTCATGAACCAGACCGAGCAGGAACGGCGACCATGGAACGCACGGTCGACGAAGGTGATAGAGGCGCAGTTGTCCTTGCGGATGTGGCCACCGATCGGGCTGTCGCCGTGGATGTTGAACCAGCCGTGGCTTTCCGATCCGGCCGGAAGGATGCCGTCGATCTCGGCCACCACGTCCTCCGTGTGAACGAGAAACAGCACGACGCCCCAGGTGGTCAGCTCCGACCAGATTTCGTCGAAGCGTTCCTTGCCGGCAATGACGGCCGACCCCTCCGGCAGGACTGCCAGGATTTCTGCCGCCGTCACACCGGCGCCTGCTGCAATCGATTCAACGACGCCGTCGGGCTTTTCTGAGAGGGCTTTGAGCGCGCGTTCGCGGCGGTCGGGCGCGATCTCCGAGTGGGTGTCCATTGCGGACCTCAGGCTGCGTCGGCGGCGCGGACGCCGTTCTTGTCTTCACTGATGATGACTTCGAAACCTTCGAACTGCGGGCCGGAGAGGTATTCCACCTTGCCGCGGTTCTGGCCGGCATTGGCATGGGCTGCACGGAACTGTTCGGACTTTGTCCAGGCCTGAAAATGCTCAACGGTTTCCCAGATCGTGTGGGAGGCATAGAGCGTGTGATCGTCGGCCTTCGGTCCCTTCAGCATGTGAAACTCGACGTAGCCTGGCACTTCGGCAAGCCGGCCCTGGCGGCTTTTCCACATGTCTTCAAATGCTTGCTCGAAGCCCGGCACGACGCGGAAACGGTTCATGGCGATGTACATGGAATCAATCCTCACATAAGTTTCACTTCGCACTCAAGTTATCTCTTGATGCCTGTCTTGAAAACCGGAAAAAACTTGTCTAGTCAACTCAAGTTATAGGGCGGCTGGGGCGGATCGCATCGCAACAGAGTTTGCCCTCTGGTATCACAAGGGCGGGTCTCATGGTTTTCTCTCTCCGGGTTTCCTCACCAAGGTTTGCACATCTGCTTGCGCTTGCCGTCGTCTCTTCCGCGGTCGCATTCGGTGGCGCGGCGGCATCGGACAGGGGCAATCCGGACGCCCGGCGCATCGTTTCGATCGGCGGCACGATCACCGAAATCCTCTACGATCTGGGCGCCGAGGACCGTATTGTAGCGCGAGATTCCACCAGTTCCTATCCTGCCGCCGCAAATTCCAAGCCTGACGTCGGCTATATCAGGGCACTCTCTGCCGAAGGCATTCTGGGCCAGAAACCGGATCTCATTCTGATGGAAGAGGGGTCCGGCCCGCCGCCGGTGCTGGAGATCCTCAAGGCCAGCGAGATCCCTGTCGTGGTGATCCCGACACCGCCGGATGCGGCCAAGATCGGCCAGAAAATTCGCGACGTGGGTGCCGCCGTCGGCCTTGGCGACAAGGCGGGTGTGCTCGCCGCAAACACCGAGGACGGCCTGAAGGCACTTGCTGCCGATGTGGCGAAAATCTCAGGCGAAAAGAAGAAGGTGCTGTTCGTTCTGTCGGTCGCCAACGGGCGGCTGATGGCGGGTGGTGCCGATACGGAAGCCGGCGCGATCATCGAAATGGCGGGTGGCGTCAATGCTGCCCCCTCGATCAAGGGCTATAAGCCGCTGTCCGACGAGGCGGTGATTGCCGCGGCTCCTGACGTGATCCTCTCCATGTCACGCGGCGACCATTCGACCACGCCGGATGAGACGTTCGCGCTGCCGTCGATGCAGACGACGCCGGCCGCCGCGTCCAAGTCGCTAATCTCGATGGATGGCCTGCTGCTGCTGGGCTTTGGTCCGCGCACGCCTGAGGCCGGTCGTGCGCTTGCCGAAAAACTCTACCCGGATGCGATGCACTGATGATGAAGGCGCTGGCCATGCCGTTTCGCAACACGGGCGAGGGCGATCGCACGTCGCAGGGCGTGCTGGTCATCGTCCTTCTCGTGGTGCTCCTGATCGCCGCCTGCCTTCTTTCGCTCGGCGTCGGCCCGACCGGCGTCGGCCTTCGCGATCTCTTCGCCTACCTGACGGGCAACGGTGACAGCCTCACCACCCAGGAACGGGTCATCCTCGAAGCCGTCCGCCTGCCGCGCACGGCGCTCGGCCTTCTGGTCGGCGCGGGGCTCGCTGTCTCAGGTGCAATGATGCAGGGCCTGTTTCGCAATCCGCTTGCCGATCCCGGCATCGTCGGCGTCACATCAGGTGCAGGCCTTGCGGCGGTGCTGGCGATCGTGCTCGGCGGCACGGTGCTTGCCCCGGTCTCGATGCTGCTCGGAAACCAATTCCTGCCGCTGATGGCGTTTTTCGGCGGCCTGATCAACACCTGGATGCTCTATGTCATCGCCACCCGCGACGGGCGAACCTCGACCACGGCGCTGATCCTCTGCGGCATCGCGATCGGTGCCCTGTCGGGCGCTTTCATGGGCCTTCTGATCGTCATGGCCGATGACCGGCAGTTGCGCGACATCACGTTCTGGAGCCTCGGTTCGCTCGGCGGTGCCACCTACGGGCGGGTGCTGTCGATCCTTCCGTTCATCGTCTTTGTGATGGCGATCATCCCCTTCGTCGCGCGCGGTCTCGATGCGCTTGTGCTCGGCGATGCGGCGGCCTTCCACATGGGCGTGCCGGTGCAGCGGCTGAAGCGGATCGTCATCGTCGCGGTTGCCGCGGCCTGCGGCTCGACGGTCGCCGTTGCCGGATCGATCGGTTTCGTCGGGATCGTGGTGCCGCATCTGTTGCGCCTTGCGATGGGGCCGTCGCACCGGTTTCTGTTGCCGGGCTCGGCACTCGGCGGCGGCGCACTTCTGCTGATCGCCGATGCCGTGGCCCGCACCGTTGCCGCCCCCGCGGAACTGCCGATCGGGGTGATCACCGCGCTGTTCGGTGCGCCGGTCTTCCTGTTCCTGCTGATCGGACGCAACGGCATCGGGATGAGAGATTTGCCATGAGGGGCATACGAGGAGGACGGGCATGATCAGGGCAGAAAACGTCACCGTCAACCGCGCCGGTCGCAAGCTGATCGATCAAGTCAGCCTGACGCTGGAGCCCGGCCGTTTCAGCGTGGTGATCGGCCCGAACGGTGCCGGAAAATCGACGCTGATGAAGGTCCTGTCCGGCGAGATGGTCCCGGATAGCGGTCATGTTTCCTACTACGGTGCCGATGTGGCGGCCTGCAAGCCGGTCGATCTGGCGAGGCGCCGAGCGGTGCTACCGCAGGCGACGCAGCTGGCCTTTCCCTTCTCGGCGCTGGAGATCGCCCGCATGGGTGCGGTTGCCAACGGTTCGCTCAATCCGGGAGAGGAAGCGCGCAAGGCTCTGGCACGGGTGGGCCTGCGCGGTTTCGAAAGCCGGCCCTATCCGTCGATGTCCGGCGGCGAGCAGCAGCGCGTCCAGTTTGCCCGCGCGCTGGCGCAGGTGCCAAGGGCGGTGGTCGACGGCGTGCCGTGCGCGCTGTTTCTCGACGAGCCGACCGCCAGTCTCGATCTGGGCCACCAGATCTCGGTGCTGGAAACCGCCCGCGATTTTGCGGCTGCCGGTGGCATGGTTATCGCCATCCTGCACGACCTCAACCTTGCTGCGGAATTTGCCGACCATTTGGTGGTTCTGAACCACGGCTGCGTGGTGGCGGAAGGGCCCTGCCATGACACTGTGAGCGACGAGATGATCGCTTCCGTCTATGGCATTGCCGGCGCCGTCGGTCGCGTGCCTGCAGCGCATGTGCCTTACGTTCTGCCGCAGTCGCGGCACCGCTAGGTCAGGCGTCCGGCCGCGTCAGCATGAAGATCGCCGGGCCGATCATCAGCGCTGCGACCAGAATGGCGAGCCAGGCTGCCGGGTGCGAGCCGAACCAGAAGCCGGTATAGCTGACGGCCATCAGCGAGATCGCGGTGATCTTTGCCCTTCGCGAAATGGCGCCGCGCTTGCGCCAGTTTCGGAGCGGCGGGCCCAGTGTCTTGTGGTTCATCAGCCACGCCTCGAGCTTCGGCGAGGACCGCGCAAAGCAGGCGACGGCCAGCAGCAGGAACGGCGTCGTCGGCAGGATCGGCAGGAAGGCGCCGATCACGCCGAGACCCACGAACAGCCAGCCGAGACTGAGAAAGATGTAACGCATCAAAGGACCTACGGGAATCTGCTGACAAGGATAGACAAGTTCGCGGCGCCCGTCTTCATGTAAAGAATCAACTGCACGGGGATGCTGTCTGGTGTTCTGCCATGGGGAGCGGGACCCCTGATATGGCCTCTACCCTTCCCATTTGAAACCCTGTGGGTATAGTGCCGCCGATTTCGAAGAGAGCAGGAGCGATGATGTCGAAGAAAAAGGTGCTTGTCGTTGGTGGGGCAGGGTATATCGGGTCCCATACGTGCCTCGTGCTGGCCGATAGAGGTTACGAGCCCGTCGTGTTCGACAATCTCTCCAACGGTCATGCGGAATTCGTGCGTTGGGGCGAGCTGGAACAGGGCGATATCCGCGACCGTGCAAGGCTCGACGAAGTGCTGGCCAAGCACAAACCGGACGCCATCCTGCATTTCGCCGCGCTGATCGAAGTGGGTGAATCCGTCAAGAACCCGGTCGGCTTCTACGACAACAACGTCATCGGTGCGCTGACGCTTCTGTCGGCCGCCATCGATGCCGGCGTGAAGGCCTTCGTATTCTCCTCGACCTGCGCAACCTACGGTCTTCCAGACCGGGTGCCGATGGACGAGACGCACAAGCAGGCGCCGATCAATCCTTACGGCCGCACCAAATTCATCATCGAGCAGGCGCTGAAGGACTACGGCACCTACAAGGACCTGAAATCGGTCATGCTGCGCTATTTCAACGCCGCCGGCGCCGATTTTGAAGGCCGGATCGGCGAATGGCATACGCCCGAAACCCATGCGATCCCGCTTGCCATCGAGGCAGCGCTTGGCCGTCGCCAGGGCTTCAAGGTGTTCGGCGACGATTACGACACGCGTGACGGCACCTGCGTGCGCGATTATATCCACGTTCTCGATCTGGCCGACGCGCATGTCCGCGCCGTCGACTACCTGCTCGCCGGCGGCGATACGGTCGAGCTCAATCTCGGCACCGGCACCGGCACCACGGTCAAGGAACTGCTGGACGCCATTTCCGACGTGTCGGGCAAGCCGTTCCCGGTCGAATATGTCGGGCGCCGCGAAGGCGATTCCACCTCGCTCGTCGCCAACAACGACAAGGCCAAGGCCGTGCTCGGTTGGGAGCCGCAATATTCCCTGGAAGACATCATCCGCTCCGCCTGGGACTGGCATTCCAAGTCCAACCACATCCTGCAATAGGGAGCGCCCCTGATGGCAAAGATGGTGCATTCGATGATCCGCGTGCTCGACGAAGCGCGGTCCGTCGAGTTCTACGACAGAGCGTTCGGCCTGAAGGTTGCCGATCGCCGGGTGTTCGCAGGTTTCACGCTGATCTACCTCTCCAATGCGGAAACCGGTTTCGAGCTGGAACTGACGGTCAATGCCGACCGTTCTGAACCCTACAATCTCGGCGACGGTTACGGCCATCTGGCCGTGACGGTCGAGGATGTAGAGGCGGAGCACAAGCGCTTCTCCGATCTCGGCCTGACCGTGGGCAAGCTTGCGGAGATGCCGCATGATGGCCGGCCGTTTGCGAAATTCTTCTTCGTCACCGATCCGGATGGCTACAAGACCGAAGTCATCCAGCGCGGCGGACGTTTCACCTAAAGGACACCTGCATGGCGGACGGCGATATCAAGCTCGAGGAAACCTGGAAATTCGCGCTCGAAACCGAGTTCGAAGATCCGTATATGGCTGATCTCAAGAGCTTCCTGGTGTCCGAGAAGAAGGCGGGAAAGCTCATCTTCCCAAAGGGTTCGGAGTATTTCCGTGCACTTGACCTGACGCCGCTCGACGAGGTGAAGGTGGTGATCCTCGGACAGGACCCGTATCACGGCGAAGGCCAGGCGCATGGCCTGTGTTTCTCCGTCCGGCCCGGTGTTCGTATCCCGCCGTCGCTTGTGAACATCTACAAGGAAATGGAAGCGGATCTCGGCATCGCCCCGGCAAAGCACGGTTTTCTCGAACACTGGGCCGAGCAGGGCGTGCTGCTGTTAAACAGCGTGCTGACCGTGGAAGAGGGCAAGGCCGCGGCGCATCAGGGCAAGGGCTGGGAGCGCTTTACCGATGCGGTCATCCGCACCGTCAACGAGGAATGCGACGGCGTCGTTTTCATTCTCTGGGGGGCCTACGCCCAGAAGAAGGCAGCCTTCGTCGACGAGGAGCGGCATCTCGTCATCAAGTCCGCTCACCCGTCGCCGCTGTCGGCCCATAACGGGTTTCTCGGCTCGAAGCCGTTTTCCAAGGCAAACGAATATTTGCAGTCGATCGGCAAGGATCCCGTCGACTGGGAGCTGCCGGAAACCTCCTGAGCGGTGAACGCTTCGGTCACCTCGTCAACGAAAAATGAACAATCCGTTCGGATGTGATCCCCTATCCAATTCGCATCCGATCACCAATTATCACCCCAGACAACGGCTCGCTCCCGAGCCGACAAATTGAAAAGGGGTTTGTCATGATTAACCAGATCAAGGGCCTCCACCACGTCACGTCGATGGCGGCCAGCGCGTCCACAAACAACAAGTTCTTCACCGATACGCTCGGCCTGCGCCGGGTCAAGAAGACCGTCAACTTCGACGCACCTGACGTCTATCATCTCTATTACGGCGACGAAATCGGCACGCCCGGCTCGGTCATGACCTATTTCCCGTTCCCGCATATCGCCAGGGGCCGTCCCGGCTCTGGCGAGGTGGGCACGACCGTGTTCTCCGTACCGCAGGGCTCGCTCGGTTACTGGACGGATCGTCTGACGAAAGCCGGTGCCGATGGGCTGAAGGCCGATGAAGCCTTCGGCGAAAAGCGCCTGCAGTTTGCAGGTCCAGACGGCGACGGTTTTGCACTCGTCGAAGTCAAGGATGACGACCGCGCTCAGTGGACCGGCAATGGCGTCGGTGCTGACGAGGCGATCCGCGGCTTTCACTCCGCTTCGCTCAGACTGCGCGACGACGGTGCCAATGCTGAGCTTTTGAAGTTCATGGGCTATGAACAGGTTGATGCGAGAGACGGTGTCACCCGCTTCGGCATGCCTGGCGGCAACGGCGCCGACTTCATCGACGTCGAGACGATGCCGAACATTGCAGGCGCCCGTCTCGGGGCTGGCTCCGTGCATCACCTGGCGTTTGCGGTCGAGAACCGTGAAAAGCAGCTCGAAGTCCGCAAGGCGCTGATGGATACGGGTTACCAGGTCACGCCGGTGATCGACCGCGATTACTTCTGGGCCATCTACTTCCGCACCCCCGGCGGCGTGCTGTTCGAGATCGCGACCAATGAACCCGGATTCGATCGCGACGAGGATACCGCGCATCTGGGCGAGGCCCTGAAGCTGCCGACCCAGCACGAGCATATGCGCTCGGCGCTCGAAGGGCATCTGGAGCCGCTGGCTTAAGGAGAGATACGATGAGTTTCGACAGTTATGAGCACCGGGCGCGGCCCGGTGCTCCCGGAGCGCCGATCCTGTTCACCTTTCACGGCACGGGCGGCGACGAGAACCAGTTCTTCGATTTTGCGAGCCGGCTCGTTCCGGGCGCGACGATCATCTCTCCGCGCGGCGACGTCGCCGAGCATGGGGCGGCGCGCTTTTTCCGACGCAAGGCAGAAGGGGTCTACGATCTCGACGATCTCGCCCGCGCGACCAGGCGGATGACGGAATTCGTGGAGGCCAATCGCGACCGCTACGACTCCTCGACCGTGCTTGGCCTCGGGTTTTCGAACGGCGCCAACATTCTCGCCAATGTGATGATCGAAAGGCCCGGCCTGTTCGAGGCGGGCGTGCTGATGCATCCGCTCATCCCGTTCACGCCGCCTGCGCGAACCACGGGCGAGAAGGCGCATGTGCTGATCACCGCCGGTGAGCGGGACCCGATCTGCCCGGTGCCGCAGACGCAGGCACTTGCCGACTATCTCCGCGCGGCCGGTGATGACGTCACGCTGGAATGGCATGCCAGCGGCCACGAGATCCGCCCGAACGAGATCGAGGCGATCAAGACGTTCCTCGCGCCATACGGCGCCCGCGGCGAATAATCGAGATCGCCAAGCCCGCAGATCTGCGGGCTTGGCAAAACCGTCAGATATGCGGCTCGGAATAGGCCGTGCACTCGCCGACATCCTGCCATGTCGGCTTTCTGCCGGCGCGCTTTGCCTTGCGGTCGGAATGGCCAAGATAGAGATCGAGGCGCCGGTCGTGCAGGCCGGGAACCACGCTCAGCGGTGAGAAGGGCAGCGGCGAGAACGGATTGGTGCGGTGATAGGCATGCAGTTCCACCCGCATCGTGTGCTTGAAGCTGACCGCGCGCGAATGGAACGCATAGGTATCGGCCACAACAAGCGTATTGGCCGGCACCGTCACCTTCTTCGGCTCGAAATCGCCAAGCGTTGTCAGTTCTTCCGGCGTAATCCGAAATGATCCCTCCGCGTGGTGGGCACGGCTGTCCCGGCTGGCGATCAGGCTTTGCCGGTACTCCCATTCGATCCGCTTTTCGGTCAGCTTGTGGCTGCCCGGCACGAATACGAAGGGGCCATCGTCTGCCTCTACATCATCCAGGAACAGCCAGGCCTTGGAGGTCGAGTGAAACGTGTCCGCGTGCAGCGCGGTCTGCGGATCGGCCTTGGCCAGCGCCGGTTCGGCAATGACAGTCTGGATAAAGTGGATCGGATCGCCGCCGGCACCGCCGACATAGCGCAGGAGGCCGGCGATCGACTGGTTGTGGCTGAAGCGAGCCAGATCCGGCAGGCGCTTCAGCGCTGTCGGGCCGATCGGAATCATCCGCGTCACCGCCTGTCCCTGCCGCATCTCGCGTGCCGGCAGAGGCTCGCTCTTGAGGAAATCGCGGATGCGCAGGAAGACGTCCTGCGGCAATGCGTTTTGCCGGATCACGAACCCGTCGCGATCAAACGCGCTGCGTTCCTCCGGTCTGACCTGTGACCCCAGGATGCGGCGACGGTAGTCTGCCATCCAAGCGGCTATCCGCACCCGCTCCCGATGCAGGCCAAGCTCGTTCAGGTGCGGATGGCCGATCAGCGGGTTTTTGCGAAACGACTTGTCGCTGCCAAGAATGCCAAGCGCCAGCCGCGGATAGCGCCACCATTGAATTGTCTGCTGCGCCATACCCAACCCCGTATCTTCGTCGCTGCGATCATACCATCAGGCATTGAGGCCGCAAGGGATCAGGTCGCCTGCTCTTTGCCCCGTCCCAGGCTCGTTTTCAGGGGAGGGTTGGCTTGCAGCGTCGGCCGTTGAGAGGTCTAGTGCGCCATTGCCATGCTTTGAAGAGAGTAGCATTCCTCGATGAAGACGACATTCAATCCGCCATCCGTCCGTCAGCCGTTCGGCGCCTACAATCACGGTCTGCTCTTGCCGCCAGGAGCCAGTCTGCTGGTCACCTCAGGCCAGCTCGGCATTGGCCTCGACGATGCAATCCCGGCCGATGTTACCGCCCAGGCAGAACTCTGCTTTAAGGCGATTGGCGCGATCCTTGACGAGGCCAAGATGACCTATGCCGACGTCATCCGCATTTCCGGCTTCGTGACGAGGCGCGAGGACTTCCAGGCCTACATGGCGGTGCGCGATCGTTTCACGCTCGACCCAAAGCCAGTCTCGACGCTGATCATCGTCGGCGGATTCACCCGCGCGGAATTTCTGGTCGAGGTCGAGGTGACGGCTGCGAAGGTATTTTAGGGCGGATCTCGCTTTGCCACGATACTATCAGGATCAAATGGTAATAGTCTTGTCAGTTGATGCCTTATTTTCGAAATTTACTGTGCCGATTAAACAAAATTCGAAATAATCAACGACGGCCACGCTAGCCTATATTGAAACGTTTCTCGCAAAGTGATGATGTCTTTTCATGGTAAGGGGCTTTCCGGGGGGCATTTCATGCGCCACTACATGGTTGGAGCTGCACTGTTTTCGTGTGCGCTTGTCTTTGCGTCGTCCGCACTGTCCGCCGGCCTGGTCGCCAGCGTCAGCCTGTCGTCCCAGACGATGACGGTGAGCGAAGACGGTGTTGATGTCTACCGGTGGCCGGTATCGACCGCTCGGAAAGGCTACAGCACGCCGCTCGGCAGCTGGAGCGCAAAATGGCTCTCGAGGAGCCACAGGTCGCGCAAGTACGACAACGCGCCAATGCCGTTCGCCGTGTTCTACAATGGCGGCTATGCCGTGCATGCGACGTTCGATACCAAGCGCCTCGGTCGACCAGCCTCCCATGGCTGTATCAGGCTGCATCCGGAAAATGCCGCAACCTTTTTCGCGCTGACGAGCCGGTATGGAACCGCTAACACCCGCATCGTTGTCGGCTATTAGGCCGTGTGCAGCTTAGCCTGCACGGGAACCAAGGTTCAGTATCCGCAACGGCGCAGTTGCGCCTCGTATCTGGCTGCCATGGCGGCAGATTTCTTTGCGGTCTGGCGAACCCCGCCGCCGAACTGGCCGCGCTCATACCCGCCGTGGCCGGTATAGTAGGCGAGGTAGAGGTTGTAGGTATCGCTGAGGGGGATGTTGTTCCGGATATGGCTCTGGTGGTGATACCAGCCGACAAAGCGGATGGCATCGCCGAAGTCACTGCGGCTGGCGGCCCAGCGACCCGTCGATTTGCGGTAACCGTCCCAGGTTCCGTCCAGCGCCTGTGCGTAGCCATAGGCCGAAGAGATACGGCCCCACGGGATGATGCCGAGCACATATTTGCGCGGCGGGCGGGCGCGGGCGCGGAAACTCGACTCGACGTAGATCGTCGCCATGAGGATCGGGACCGGCACGCCGTATTCGCGGCTTGCCGCGCGCGCCTGGCGGGCCCAGTTGTTGAAAAGCCCGTCTCTCTGCTCGAAAATCGCGCAGGCATCTCCGATCCGGCTCGGCGCGGAGGCGCAAGCCGTGAGGGACATCATCAGAAGGGCGATGTAAAACGCATTACGCATCGCGCGTTCTTTCAGGCTTGGACTTAAGGCTCTATCTCTGAGGTTTCAGATTGGAACAATGCCACTAAAACTTAACGAAAAGTTTAACGGCCCGGAAAGCAGCCAAAAGGCTCCACGTGCTCGCCTCGGCGCGATGGTTTGCGATCGTCGACATTGAAGGGGTTGCGGAGACGAGGACTAATCGTCGAGGTATCTTTCGCGGTCCTCGACCGTCGCTTTTTTCGAGAAGGCTGACTGGATCAGCGCTGCGGGCAAAAGCACTATAAACGCGACCACGGTGGCGACACCGTAGGCGAGGGCTGCCAGCGCCCATAAAATGCGGTTGATCATCGGCTTCATCCAGGTTGCCCGATCGGTTGCCTCGGCCTGCACACATAGCACGAAGATCTCTCCAATTCATGAGTATGTTTTCACATACACGAACTGCGCAGAGAAGTTTTATAGCGCAGTAACAGGGGCGTTCGCGGAAGCCCCGATAACGACAGAAAAAGGCCGCTCAATGGAGCGGCCTTGATCATGTCTGCGATATGCCAGAGGGCGATCAGCAAGTTGGATTGGTTTCCATGGTCATCATGGCTCCACCGGCGGTACCAGTGTTGGTGCTGGCGCCCGGATTGGAGTTGTTGCCGGAAGCCACGCCCGGATCCTTCATCGTGCCTGCCTGGCAGTTGGTCGATGGCGTTGTGCCGGATGTGCTGTTGGTCGAGGACGAATCCACGCCCGGCAGCGACGTTGTCGGCGCGGTCTGTTCGACACCGGACATCGGCATCGACTTGCCGGTGCTTCCGGATCCGTCATTGCCGCCCGAACCGGAGCCGCTGGTCTGTGCAAAAGCCGAGGTTGCGAGACCGAGCGAAAGGGCTGCGACGGTGATTAGTTTAATGCTCATGGGAATGTTTCCTTCTTGTTGTCCTCACAGTTACCAAACCGCCCCAGGTGCAGTTGGTTCCTATTGCGCGCCAATTCCTTTTGTGTGCCAGCGCGGGAAAAAATGGATTTCAATAAAATTGCATCTATTCGTTTAAGCGCGCCGCAAACCTGCCTGCGTATGGTCGTCCCATAACGAAACGAGATGGCAACAGAGCCATCCGCCAAACAGGGTACGGGCCATGATCAAGAAGCTCATCATTTCCGCGATCGTACTGACCGCGCTGGTTGCAGGCAAGGAAGCCAATGCTGCAGGTCCGGGCTCGTTTGCCCGCTCGCTCTCAGGCGTTTCCGCTCTCCACATGCAGGTCGCCCAGAACCGTACCCATGGCGCTGAAGGCTCCAACACGATTTCCGAATTTACCATCGACCAGGCCCACGAACTGAAGCGCGTCAACGACGCGGTCGACGGCACGCTTGCAGCCGTCGACGGCTATCTCGACACGTTCACCGGCGACCTCGCGGTCGATCAGGATCTCTGCCTCGATTGCGCCGATCTCAAGCGCGACCGTCTCGTTTCCATCGGCTGGGATAGCCGCAACCTGACGATCGGCTACGCTCTCAACGACGAGGGCCGGATCGAACGGGTCCTGGTTGTTGCAACGCCGCGCGGCGACATCGTGCTGTCGCATGGCGGCCTGACGGTCGACAGGACTGCCCAGACGATGACCGAGACCACGAAGGCTAGCGATGCTCTGCCTGCGCCAGCTGTAACTGCCGACCATTACGATATCTAAAGCTCACTGACCCTGCTGGCCGGTGGCGTCGACGTGCCCTGACGCTGCCGGCCCTTTTTTTCCAAGTTGTCGCCCGCCCGCGTCTATCGCTGTGCGGGCTTTCCCCATTCTGCGATGGCTATGCCGCCAAGCGCCAGAACCAGCGCCACGATGTGGAATGCCTGCAGGTTTTCGTTAAGCACGATCACCGAAAGCAGGGTGCCAAAAACCGGCACCAGATTGATGAACAGGCCGGCCCGGTTGGCACCGATCTCCTCGACGCCGCGGATATAGAGCACCTGCGCGATCAGCGATGCGAAGACGGCGGTGTAGACTGCGATGATCCAGCCGTTGGCGTCCGGCCAGATCATTCGGTCAGCCGAATATTCCCACGCGGCGGCGGGAATGCTGCCGAGCAGGGCGAACAGCGCCGGGATTGCCATCAGGCTGCGCCAGCTGATGGCCGGGCGAAAGCGCAGCGCCACCGTATAGACCGCATAGGCGACGATCGCGATCATCATGACCGCATCGCCGAAATTAACGCTGAGCGTGACGATGGTCGACAGGTCGCCATGGGCTGCCGTCAAAAGCCCGCCCATCAGGGTCAGCGCGAAGCCGACGATCTGCAGCCAAGATACTTTCATCCGGAACAGCACGAAATTGAACAGGAAGATCAGCACCGGAATAAGCGTCTGCTCGACGGTGACGTTGATCGCCGTGGTGTAATTGACCGCGGTGTAGAGCGCCGCATTGAAGACGACGTAGCCGACGAGGCCGAGAAAGGCGAGAAGCGGCAGGTTCGACCGGATCACCGGCCAATCGCGGCGAAGATCGGGTATGGAGATCGCGAAAATGATGACGGTCGCAAACGCCCATCGCCAGAAGGTCAGGAGCATCGGGCTGATATGACCGATGGCAAGCTTGCCCGCGACCGCATTGCCGCCCCAGCACAGCGTCGCGACGATCAGGAAGATATAGGCTCTGCGGTACACGATAATCTCCTCCGCGTGCCGTATCGACGGCCCGTCCTTGCCCTATCGTCTTTCGTCGGCGCCGGCCTTGGCCGGAACGCTTGGCGTGGGCCATAGCGTGGGAATTTGCAAATTGTCACGCAAAAACCGTCCAGCATTCACAAACAGGTCGCTTTCCTCGGGCCAAGGCATTATAGATGCGCGCGTTTGCAGGGGCGGGTCCGGCGCGGTTTCGGACGAGCGCCCTTGTGGGAGAGAACTCTATCTGGCGCTCGCAACGCCGCTGTCTCAGAGCAGCGGTGCTGTCGCGGCGCCGTGGCGTGCTTGAAGGGCAGGCCCGAAACGCAGGAAAGCAAAGATGACGAATGTAGTCGTGGTTGGTTCGCAGTGGGGTGACGAGGGCAAGGGCAAGATCGTCGACTGGCTCTCTGAACGGGCGGATATCGTCGTTCGGTTCCAGGGCGGCCACAATGCCGGCCATACGCTCGTCATCGACGGTGTCAGCTACAAGCTGTCGCTGCTGCCCTCCGGTATCGTCCGCGGCAAGCTTTCGGTTATCGGCAACGGCGTCGTCGTCGATCCGCACGCGCTGGTCGCTGAAATCGCAAAGCTCGACGGGCAGGGCGTCAAGGTCACCCCGGACGTGCTGCGCATCGCCGACAACGCGACGCTGATCCTGTCGCTGCACCGCGAGCTTGACGGCCTGCGCGAAGATGCGGCATCCAACACCGGCACCAAGATCGGCACCACCCGCCGCGGCATCGGCCCGGCCTATGAAGACAAGGTCGGCCGTCGTGCGATCCGCGTCATGGATCTTGCCGACCTCGATACGCTGTCGGCCAAGGTCGATCGCATCCTCACCCATCACAACGCGCTGCGCCGCGGTCTGGGCGAGCCGGAAGTCAGCCATGAGACGATCATGCAGGAACTGACGTCCGTCGCCGAACAGGTTCTGCCGTTCCGCGAAACCGTCTGGGAACTGCTGGACAAGGAGCGCCGCAAGGGTTCGCGCATCCTGTTCGAAGGCGCTCAAGGCTCGCTGCTCGACATCGACCACGGCACCTATCCTTTCGTGACCTCGTCCAACACGGTCGCCGGTCAGGCTGCTGCCGGTTCCGGCATGGGCCCGGGCTCGCTGGGCTACATCCTCGGCATCACCAAGGCCTACACGACGCGCGTCGGCGAAGGCCCGTTCCCGACCGAACTCCATGACGAAATTGGTCAGTTCCTCGGTGAAAAGGGCCATGAGTTCGGCACCGTCACGGGTCGCAAGCGTCGCTGTGGCTGGTTCGACGCGGCTCTGGTTCGCCAGTCGGTCGCGACCAACGGCATCACCGGGATCGCGCTGACTAAACTCGACGTTCTCGACGGTCTGGAAGAACTGAAGATCTGCGTCGGCTACATGCTCGACGGCCAGCGGATCGACCATCTTCCCGCAAGCCAGGCGGCGCAGGCTCGGGTCGAGCCGATCTACGTGACGCTGGAAGGCTGGAAGGAATCCACCGTTGGTGCAAGGTCCTGGGCGGACCTGCCGGCACAGGCGATCAAATACGTTCGTCAGGTTGAGGAATTGATTGGCGCGCCAGTTGCGCTACTTTCCACAAGTCCGGAACGCGACGACACCATACTTGTGACGGACCCGTTTGAAGATTAATGTCAACTATTGATTATCCATTCAGCCGGCTTGAGCCCGGCGACAATGAGAAGTGCTGATGGCAGATTTTGTAGCGGTGATCCGCCGCGCTGTTGATGGTCTGGCGACAAACTCGCCTGAAGCCCGCGCGAAAGTGTATGAAAAAGCGCGTGGTGCCGTTCAACGGCAGCTCGAGAACATGAAGCCGCGGCCGCCGGAAGAAATGCTTCGGCGGCAGATGGACAAGCTCGAAACGGCGATCGTCGAAGTCGAGAGCGAGCACGCGGAGGCGCTGGCGCCGTTCGAGAACGAGGCTGGTTTCGCCGACGACGAATTTGCTGCCGGCCAGCCTGCGCCCGCTGAAGAGACGGTGTTGCCGGCTCCAGCGGAGCCCAAGCAGGAACCGGCACCCGCTCCGGGCGAAGAGCCCGAACAGGCAGCACCGCTCGCCGCTACTGAGCCGGCTGGCTATTCGTATGACGAGCCGCCGCGCTATGAGGAACGGCACGAGCCTGTTGCTCCTGTTGCAGCCGAAGAACGCGAACCTGACGTTGCCCATTACGAACCGGCTGTAGAGCCGGAGACGTATGAGGCACGCACGGCCTACGAAGAGCGTCCGCTTTACGAAGAGCCTGCGCCGTCCGAGGAGCAGGACACTGTTCATCAAGGTGGATGGCCGGTCGGCGATGTCGCTGCCGTCGGTGAACGCGATGAGCAGGTCCACAACGAACCTGTGGCCGATGACGGCCGGGCACATTCCGTCGAAGCGCCGATCGAGCAGTATCCCGGGACTGTCGACGAGCCTGTTGCAAACGAGCGGGATGATGATCTTCCCTACTCGGCTGCCCGTCAGGACGATGACGTCGCCCACGTCCAGTGGCCACCGCAGACCAGTGCGGAGCCAGCGCGCACGGAACATGCGCCGCTCTTCGAAGAGCCCACCTGGCATGAGCCGGCGCATTCCGAAAACACCGCCGCAGCCGCCTGGGACGACGTTCCGGAACTGGTGCCGGCCGGTCCCGTCGAACCGGTCCATCAGCACCAGCCGCAGGCCGATCTACACAGTGGTGATCGCGTCGACGCGCATTTCGACCAGGAAACCCATGTTTCTGCCGATGCAGTTCGCATGCCATCGGTCGCTGAGCTCCCAAGTTTCGGCCAGACCGGGACGGAGACCGGGCGCAAAGACGACAGCGACGATTTCTTCGCAGGCTACCAGCTTGACGCAAAAGCGGACGAGCAGGCACAAAAGCCTGCCGGCAAGGATCACGAGAAGGATCCCTGGAGTGATCTGGATGACCTGATCGGGTACAGCAAGGGCGCGGCAATTGCCGGCACCGGCACCGGCGCCGGCGCTGCCGCCTCGAACCCGAGACAGGCCCAGTCGGATGACAATCTCGAAGACCTGATGCCGACCCCGGCTAAGCCATACCGGGTGACGACGACGCGCAAGCGCAATTACGGTGGCCTCGCACTCGGACTGGTCGGCCTTCTGCTGCTGGGTGGCGCTGGTTATGCCGCCTGGATGAACCGCGACGCGCTGAGCGAGATGGTCGAAGGCTTCATGCCGTCTTCCTCGACGGACACGGCGGTCTCGACCGCTGAAACGCCCGCGACCTCGCAACCGGCCTCCGGGAACGCAACTACGGCTCCGGCAACAGCGCCGGCCAACCCGACGCCTTCGACGCAGCAGGCAAATGGCCAGCCCGCCGGTCAGACGAGCCCGCCGCCAGCCGCGGACGGTTCGACCGCCAGCCCGAAATTCACCCAGCGTCTGATGCCGGATGGCACAGAGGTGGATGAAGGTCCGGGTTCGGCCGGAAGCCTTGCCCAGAACGCCGAAGGGCAGTCGGTGGCGCAGCTCAACGCCCCGCCGACCACGCCGCCTGCGGCGCCTGGTGCTGCCGCGACGGCTGCAACCGCGCCCGGCGCACCTGCAGCGCCTGCCCCCGACGCCAACCCGGCAGCGACCCCTGCGGTCTCCGGCGAAAAGATGTTCCTCTATGAAGAGCGTCTTGGCCAGACCGCGCCGACCGCGATCGACGGAAGCGTTTCCTGGTCTCTGCAGCGCGAACCGGGTTCCAACGGCGGTCCGCCTCAGGCTGAAGTCCAGGCCCGCATCACCATACCCGGTCGTGGTCTGACCGCGCTTGTGACGTTCAAGCGCAACTCGGATCCGTCGCTGCCCGCGAGCCATCTGATCGAGATCGTCTTTGCCGTCCCGCCGGACTTCGAGGGCGGTGCCATCGACAGCGTCCAGCGCATTGCGATGAAGACATCCGAGCAGGATCGCGGCAACGCCCTGATCGCGGTTCCGGCCAAGATCACCGACGACTTCCACATGATCGCGCTCAACGATTTCCCGGATGCCCGCAACACCAATATGGAGCTGCTGCGCACCCGCAACTGGATCGACATCCCGGTCGCCTATCGCAACGGACGCCGCGCGCTGTTCACGCTCCAGAAGGGGCCTGAAGGCGAAAAAGCGTTCAACGAGGCCATCCGCGAATGGGGCCAGGCCGGCGGCCAGACGGGCCAGTAAGCGACCGGTCGCAGGACATAGATCATAGGAGAAGGGTCGCGAAAGCGGCCCTTTTCCATTTCCAGCCTCCCGTTGCGAACTCCCATGGCTCCGGCCAAAGAAAAAGGCCGCAAAATGCGGCCTTCGATCTGCGGATACTGGTGTCTCTCGTTACGCGTCGACGACGCGCAGGGCCTGAGCCTGTGCGAGCGCTTCCTTGCGCACCGCATCCTGCACCTTTTCGAAGGCGCGGACCTCGATCTGGCGAACGCGTTCGCGGCTGATGTCGAACTCGGTGGACAGTTCTTCGAGCGTCACCGGGTCTTCCGACAGACGGCGGGCTTCGAAGATGCGGCGCTCGCGTTCGTTCAGCACGGCAAGTGCCTTGCCGAGCATGCGGCGGCGCGTGTCGAGCTCGTCCTGCTGGATCAGGACCGCTTCCTGGCTCTCATGATCGTCGACCAGCCAATCCTGCCACTGGCCGGCTTCGCCTTCAGCCGCCCGGATCGGGGCGTTGAGCGAAGCGTCGCCGGAGAGGCGGCGGTTCATCGAGATCACTTCTTCCTCGGATACGTTCAGCTTGGTGGCGATCTCGGTCACCTGGTGCGGCTTCAGATCGCCTTCCTCGATCGCCTGGATCTTGCCCTTGAGGCGGCGCAGGTTGAAGAACAGCCGCTTCTGGTTGGCGGTCGTGCCCATCTTGACCAGCGACCAGGAGCGCAGGATGTACTCCTGGATCGAGGCCTTGATCCACCACATTGCATAGGTCGCCAGACGGAAGCCGCGTTCCGGGTCGAATTTCTTGACGGCCTGCATCAGACCGACATTGCCTTCCGACACGACTTCGCCGATCGGCAGGCCGTAGCCGCGATAGCCCATGGCGATCTTTGCGACGAGACGCAGGTGGCTCGTCACCATCTTGTGTGCGGCAGCGCGGTCGCCATGCTCAGCGTAACGCTTCGCGAGCATGTATTCCTGCTGCGGCTCCAGCATCGGGAATTTGCGGATTTCATCGAGATAGCGATTTAGACCGGCTTCGCCGGCGGTAATCGAAGGCAGATTGTTACGGGCCATGAAGCACCCCTTTCCGATCGTTGTCGGTTCCCGGCAGATTTCATCTGCCCTTACGGCGAACCGATTATGGCGCGGATCGTTCCCGACCCCGCACCAATGCAAGTGTCAGATAAGTGTGGCGGAACAGCGATTCAAGCGTTCACACCAACGTTATGACATTACAATTGCGTAATGATCGGCCGGACTTCCGGCGACGGTCAGGCCGTCATTGCCGCAGGGCTTCGATCAACTGTTCCAGGTCGTCGGGGATCGGAGCCTCGAATTCCATCACCTCGCCGGTGCGGGGATGTTCGAACACAAGCAGATAGGCGTGCAGCGCCTGGCGCGGGAAGGCGCTGACGACGGTGCGGGCGGGCTCGGGGATCTTGTTGACCTTGGTCTTGAAGCCGCCGGCATAATCGAGGTCGCCGATCAGCGGATGGCCGATATGAGCCATGTGGACTCGGATCTGGTGCGTGCGGCCGGTTTCCAGACGGCATTCGATCAGGGCCGCCAGCGAGGTTGCCTCGGGCGTCTCGTGAAAACGCTCGATCACCTCATAATGGGTCACCGCCTCGCGCGCGTCCACGGCATTCTCGCGGGTGACGGCGCGCTTGGTGCGGTCGCCACCGGCGCGGCCGAGCGGTGCGTCGATCGTGCCCTTCAAACCTTTCGGGCGGCCCCAGACGACGGCCATATAGGCACGTTCCAGCGGACCCGAACGGCCATGGTCGGCGAACTGGTCGGCGAGGTGGCGATGCGCCAGATCGTTCTTGGCGGCGACCATGACGCCCGACGTATCCTTGTCGAGGCGGTGGACGATGCCCGGCCGCTTGACGCCGCCGATGCCCGACAGGGTGTCGCCGCAATGGTGGATCAGCGCGTTGACGAGGGTCCCGGTCCAGTTGCCGGCGCCCGGATGCACGACGAGACCCGGCGGTTTGGCGATGACGATCAGGTCCTCGTCCTCATAGAGAACATCGAGCGGAATATCCTCGCCCTTGGGTTCGGGATCCTCCGGTTCCGGCAATGTGATCTCGATTTGATCGCCGGGGGACACTTTCTTCTTCGGCTCGGTGCAGGCCTTGCCGTTCAGCAGTACGACACCCTGTTCGATCAGCGCCTTGATGCGGTTTCTGGAGAATTCGCCGTCCAGAACCTGTGTCAGCCACGCATCCAGCCGTCCTTCTGCTGCCTCATCGGCAGTCAGGACTTTCCTCGGGGCTTCGGCTTGTTTAAAGGGGTCGTTCATTCCGGTTTCCGTCAATTCGCAATCTTGCACGCATAAGGACAATTCATGCCCCAACCAGAAGTCGAGGAAAAGGAAGAGCCGCTTGATCCGGCGATGGAGAGAATCCGCCGGAAGATGGTGCTTCTGCAGCTCGTTTCGGGCGGGATCCTGTTTGTCTGCTTTATGGCGGTCCTCGCCGCGATTGTCTACAAGATCTCCCAGCGTCCCGCAGACGGCCCGGAAACGGTCGCCACGTCGGGAAGTTTCACCGTCCCGTCCGACCAGCCGCTGAAGGCCACCGCCGCACTGCCGACCGGTTTCCAAATCGACAATGTGTCGATGTCGGGCAGCCAGCTCGTCTTCCTCGGCCAGTTGAACGGTGCCCGCAAGGTGTTCGTGTTCGACATCGTGCTCGGCCGGATCGTCGCCGACGTGACGATCGCCACCGGTCCGTGATGGAGACAATCCGCATCGAGGATGCGGACGACCCGCGGATCGCCGAATTTCAGGCGGTCCGCGATCGCGACCTGACGGGGAGGGGCGGACGGTTTATCGCCGAGGGCACGGTCGTGCTGCGCATGCTGGCGCAGGCCCACAGGGCCAAGTCCGGCTTCGTCGCGGAGAAGCTGCTGCTTCTGGAAAATCGGGTGTCCGGGCTGGAAGACATCCTTGGCCGTTTCCCTGACGATGTCCCGGTCTATGTCGCATCCTCTGCCGTTCTCGACCGGATCGTTGGCTTCCACCTCCACCGCGGCGTGCTGGCGATCGGTCGCAGGGCTGATGAGCCGTCGCTTGCGGACCTCCTGCAGAACCTGCCGGAAAAGACATTGGTCGTTGCGGCCTTCGGCATTTCCAACCACGACAATATCGGCTCGATCTTCCGCAATGCGGCCGCCTTCGGCGCCGATGCGGTGCTGCTGGACGCCGCCTGCTGCGATCCGCTCTATCGAAAGTCGCTGCGGGTTTCTGTCGGCTCCGTGCTCTCGGTGCCCTATGCCCGCACCGGGACGATGACGGAGCTTCTGGACGCCCTGATGTCGCGCGACTTCGCGATCTGGGGCTTGTCGCCTGCCGGACACGCCGAAATCCGCGACGTACCGGCGCATCCGAAGATGGCACTGATCACCGGAACCGAGGGCGACGGACTGCCGGCGCATATCCTCTCCGCAGTCAAGACCGCGCGCATTGCCCAGATGCCGGGACTGGACAGTCTCAACGCCGCAACCGCGACCGGCATCGCGCTCTACGAGATCGCCATGCGGCAGGGCCGGCTCTAGGGATTTCAGGTGTCGTTCAGGACGACGACTGCTCGTTCAGTTTCGCCATGGCCTTCTTGGCCTTGGCAGCCAGGCTTTCGCGATCGCTGTTGCCGGATTTTCCAGATAGGATCGTGTTGATCGGCGAGGCTTTGCCTTCGCGCGCGGCCGTGAGCGCCACAAGACTTGCAGCGATGGTTGCAAGCTCCTGCCGAAGCGCTGCATCGTTAGCGCCATCGCGGCTCTTTAAAAGCCGTTCCGACACCGCGGTCGCCCGGTTGCGGGCATCGTCTGCGAGATCGATCATGGCCGGCGTCATCATCGCAGCTGTCATCATGGTGGGCTCTGGGTCCATGCCCGTCGGGCGGGCGACGGCTAACACACCCTCCTCGAGGAGATGCGCCGCTTGGATGTCTTCGGGACCGGGCGTGTTGATCTTGCCTGAATTCGACTTCGCTTTTGATCCGGCTGGCGCCCCGGTTTTGCGCAGGGCGCGGCTCGCGTCGCGGGCTTCCGCATTGGCCGTTTTCAGTTTTTCGCGTAGTCTTTCGATTTCCTGCTGACGGCGGTCCAGCGCCTCTGCCCTGTCGGCACCCTCGGCGATCTCCCGGTCCAGCCTTTCCTGCAGCGCTATCCGGCGTTGCTCTTCCAACTTGACCTTGCCCTCGGCTTCCTTGGCGCGGGTGGTCATGTCGCGGATTTCCGTGCGCAGCGTCTCGCGTTCGTCGCGAAGATTGCCGATCCGGGCCTTGAGGCCTTCCATCTCGGCGGCATGAGACGAGAGGTCGATGCGGAAATTGTCCGTATCGGCAATCAGCCGTGCAACGTGCTGCTGGCGTTCGCCGATCTCGACATCGCGCATCCTGAGGTCGTCGTGGGACTGTTCCAGCGCCACCTTCAGCTCCTGGATATAGCTGTCTTCCTGGCGAAGACGCGAGCGGGTGGCGGCGGCCTCGACATCCAGCGTGTCGGCCTGCATCTTCAAATCCTGCCGGTCGTCTTCAAGCGTGCGGATAGTCGCGTTCAGGGCCTCGATATCGAGCATCAGGCGGGTGTTTTTCTCGCGCGCCTGGCTCAGTTCCTGAGAGGTCCGGGCGTTTTCCGCTGCATAGACGGCACGTGCCATATCACGCTGGGCACGCACTTCCTCAGGGCTGATCGGCAGTGTCGCGCGGATGCGGTTTTCCGTGTAGCGCACGATCCGCCTGTGGATCGCCGGCGAAATCAGGATGGCAAGCAGCGCCGCGCTGAGGAAACCCAGGCCAAACAGGAGTGCGTATTGGATCACGGAAAGCCGTTCTTTGTGTCTGGAGCGGACAGGCTCTTTTTAAGCACGGGCGCCTGCACCCGGCAAGTGGGCACGCCCGGTGGAGGTGTCAGCCTGCCGCTCAGAAGGGGTTCCAGGTGGCTTCGCGGGTCATCTTCAGATAGCCGACATTGATGCCGAGACGGGCGCCAAGGCCGGTGCGGATCGGCACCAGGATCACGTTGTTGTTGCGCAGGACAGTCATCCCGACGCCGGCGACAACGAAGGCCGAGCCGGAAACGCCGCCGAAGCGGGCATAGAGCGAATCGACCGTCGGCAGGTCATAGACCAGCATCATGGCGCGGGTGCCCTGGCCGCCGTAATCGATGCCGAGCGATGGGCCCTGCCAGTAGGTCGGATGCTGTCCGGCGTTTTTCGTGTATAGCTGGCCTTCGCCATAGGTCAGGCCGGCGATGAAGGCGCCGGAGCCTTCCTGGCCGAGAATGTAACCGTTGGGCAGGCCGTATTTCGAGAAAGCGTTTTCCACCACCTTGGCGAGACCGCCGCTGGTGGAGCCGAAAAAGCCGTGGCCGGCATCGACAATTTCCTGCATCGAATACTGCGAAGCATTCTGCTGGGCGGATGCCCTTTCGATTGTGACACAGAAAGCGGTTGCCATGACCACGAAAGCGGTGGCAAAGCGAGCGAAGGCGGAAAGGTTCTGGCGGCGCATATTGAAGTCCGTTTGTTAAATCTTCCGTTATCAAGCGTCATGCTTAAGCCGCCTCTATCTTGGCGGCATGACGTTAACAATCGGTTTACCACAAATGGTGTCATTATGGCGGCACCTATACACATTGACCGTCGACAATCCCCGCGCAATGTTGCTGTGGCACATGCGCGAGGGAATATTTTCATCCAGCCGGAGACACGCATGCCTAAAAATCCCAATCTAACCCTCGGCGGTCCGGATCTGGCAGCTCTCCTCTGCAGCCGGGTCTGCCACGATATCATCTCGCCGGTCGGAGCCATCAACAATGGCCTGGAGCTTCTCGATGAGGGAGCCGCCGACGCGGATGCGCTCGACCTGATCCGTACATCGGCCATGAACGCCTCGGTGCGTCTGAAATTCGCGCGGCTTGCTTTCGGCGCCTCCGGCTCTGTTGGTGCCTCGATCGATACGGGCGAGGCCGAAAAGGCTGCCAAGGAGTTCGCGGTCGCCGAAAAGAAGACGGAAGTCTCCTGGAACGGCCCGCGCGCCATCATCCCGAAGAACCGGGTCAAGCTGCTCCTCAACCTCTTCACTGTCGCTTACGGCGGCATTCCGCGCGGCGGCTCTCTCGATGTGACACTCGAAAACCCGGAATTCGACGCGAAGTTCATCATCACCATCAAAGGCCGGATGATGCGCGTGCCGGCGAAATTCGTCGAAGTGCTGTCGGGTGCCATGGAAGAGGCGGTCGATGCCCACACGATCCAGCCCTATTACACGGTTCTGCTGGCCGACGAATGCGGCATGGATTTGAAATACGTGGTGTCTGAAGACAAGATCACATTCATCGCGGAAACCGTCCCTACCGAAGTGCCGGCCGTTTCCGAAGAGGTCTGAGACCCGATCAAGCGCTCTGACATGTGAAAAGCGCGGGTTGCCCTGAGGCGGCCCGCGCTTTTCGCGCTGCGCCTGACGCGTAACTCTTTCTTAGCTTCATTCGGGTCATGGTGGATGTTGCCTAGGGACGGGCACAGCATCAGGGGAAACACGATGCAGCGAATGATGATTGCAGACAGTTCGGACATCGTGCGCAAAGTGGGCAAGCGCATTCTCTCGGAGATCGGCTTCCTGGTTTCCGAAGCGGGCACTGCGCAGGAAGCACTGACCGGCTGCCGTGCAACCTTGCCGAACTTCCTGATCGTCGATGCAGGCCTCGACGACGCGCTCGGTCTGATCGCTTCCGTCCGGGCAATGGACCGCGGCAAGGACGTCAAGATCTTCTACTGCGTCATCGAGACGGACCTGAAGAAGATGATGGCCGGCAAACGCGCCGGCGCCAGCGATTTTCTCCTCAAACCTTTCGACCGCAAGATCCTGACATCGGTGTTCGGCGGCTTTGCTGTTGCGGCTTGATAGTTTCAGCGTTTGCGGCGTGCGCTGAGTGAAGCCGCGTCTCGGAGGTGTCCTGTGAGCGAAGAAGAACTTCTCGTTCTCTAGCCTGTACCCAGTCTCATCGCGACGCTACTTCAAAGCGAGAGAGCGAAGGGGAGCCCTCTGACGGAAGACGAGGTCCTCGAAATCACCGACACGTGTGAGGTCATCGCAGTTTCTCGTGATGTTGCTCAGAAAATGGACGAGCAGCGCGGCTACCTCGACATCGATCCTGAGAACTGCTGGGTTGAGTGGCAACAAGCTCGAACCGTGTTTATGGAAACTTGATCCGGACACCGCGCTGAATTCGTCAATCCTCAGCGCTTTCGGCAATCTCAAACGCAAAAACACCCGCTTGCGCGGGTGCTCTTCAATCCGGGATAGGGAAAAGTTTTCAGGCTCAGGCGGTTTCTGCGAGCTCGACATTGTCAGGTTCGCGCAGCACGTAGCCACGGCCCCAGACAGTCTCGATGTAGTTCGCGCCACCGGCCGCATTTGCGAGCTTCTTGCGCAGCTTGCAGATGAAGACGTCGATGATCTTCAGTTCCGGCTCGTCCATACCGCCATAAAGGTGGTTGAGGAACATTTCCTTGGTGAGCGTGGTCCCCTTGCGGAGCGAAAGAAGCTCCAGCATCTGGTATTCCTTGCCCGTCAGGTGCACACGCTGGCCGCCGACTTCGACGGTCTTGGCGTCGAGGTTCACGATCAGTTCGCCGGTGATGATGATCGACTGGGCATGGCCCTTCGAACGGCGAACGATGGCGTGGATACGTGCAACCAGTTCGTCCTTGTGGAACGGCTTGGTCATGTAGTCGTCTGCGCCGAAACCAAGGCCTCGTACCTTGTCTTCGATGCCCGCCATGCCCGACAGAATCAGGATTGGCGTCTTGACCTTTGACAATCTCAGAGTGCGAAGCACTTCATAACCCGACATGTCGGGGAGATTGAGGTCAAGAAGAATGATATCGTAGTCATACAACTTACCAAGGTCGACGCCTTCTTCGCCAAGGTCGGTCGTATAGCAGTTGAAGCTTTCCGATTTCAGCATCAGCTCGATCGACTGGGCCGTCGCGCTGTCATCTTCGATGAGTAGAACCCGCATAATTTTCCCCTTTACCGCCGCGTAAGGTTACCGATGCCCCCTTACTCGATACGGATCCAGACTGAGCCTGATTTGGAAGCTGCCAGAAACTGGTTAACAAATTATGAGCGGTCCTGGCAAGGTGCATCATTTTGTTAAGCAAAATTAGTAGCAGCCTGTTTTACTTTAAGGATTGGCCATCGCCAGCTTGATTCAGCGGAGGAGGAAACCCCGCTAAGTGATTCAAACGACTCCGACATTGTCGTGACCGAAAACCGGCCTTGGCATTTACCGACCCTTAAATGATCAGGCTTATTGTTAATGATGCCTGTAAATGAAAGGTTAACGCGGCGCCAAATTTGTTAACGCCTCGGAAATTTTTTGAGCCTCGCACTGTATTGAACAGGGGTTTACCGGCCTGGGTCTCGCTATCCACGGAGTATTGCGTATGAAATCGCGTGACAATCTTGTTCGCCTGAAGAACTTTCAGGTTAACGAAAAGCGTCGTCAACTGCAGCAGTTGCAGACGATGATGGCCGAATTCGAAAGAATGGCGAAGGAACTGGAGCACCAGATCACCGTCGAGGAGAAGAAATCGGGAATTTCCGACCCGAATCACTTCGCCTATCCAACTTTTGCCAAGGCTGCCCGCCAGCGGGCCGACAATCTGCAAGTCTCGATCCGGGAACTTCGGATCCAGCAGGATGCCGCCGAGCTTGCGCTGGAAGAGGCGGAAGCCGAATTTGCAAAGGCGTCGGCGCTCGAAGAGCGCGACACCGGTATGCGCGCCCGCGCCTGATGCCTTACGGCTGGTTGCCAGCCGAGCGCATCACACGATAGCGAGAGGACTTTGACGAGGGGACCGCGGACCGGTGCCCCCGTTTTTGCTTTTTCGACTTTTTCCACGGAGCGGCAGGGCAGACGTGTGGCCCAAGCTTTGCTATGGGTGCCGGATGAGAAGGCTTATCTGGTTTTCGCTTTATGCGGCCGCTTGCGTTTTTCTGGTCCTGGGACTTTCCCTGCCGATCATTCGCTTCGAGCGGCTGTATTTCTTTCGCGAGACGCCGTCGCTGGTCGAACTCGTTTCTGCTCTATGGGGGCAGGGCGATGTCGCGCTTGCGCTCATCGTCGGACTGTTCTCGATCGTCTTCCCGGTTGCAAAGCTTATGGCGCTCGGCGCGCAAGCCTTTCGCGGCAATCGTCAGCCGGGATTTTTTGCGCGCGTGATGCCGCATCTTGCAAAATGGTCGATGATGGATGTGATGCTGGTGGCACTCGTGGTGTTTGCGGCCAAGACATCCGGCCTCGCGCAGGCAGTAGCGCAACCCGGCCTGTGGTTCTATGCGGCTTCGGCGATCATCGCCGGCATATTGCCGCAACTGGCGCGGCGAGAACCGTCCTTGTCCCGGTAAGTTTCAAACCAGGGCAAATAAAAAGTGCCGCTGCGGTGAGGCAACGGCACTTCGATTTTACCGATGAACAGTGGTCTGCTGACTTCGCCTAATGGCGGTACTGCTGAATGCGGGTGGTCCGAAGACCGGCCAGGCCGTGGTCGTTGATAGACGCTTGCCAGGACAGGAATTCTTCGACGGTGAGCGTATAACGCTCGCAGGCTTCTTCCAAGCTCAACAGGCCGCCGCGAACCGCGGCGACAACCTCTGCCTTACGACGGATAACCCAGCGGCGCGTATTGGCCGGCGGAAGATCCGCAATCGTAAGCGGGCTGCCATCGGGACCGATGACATATTTAACTCGGGGACGTATCATTTCGGTCATTGGACTCTCTACACAACGCAAGACCACAAACGAGAGCCTACCGGGGCAGTTTTAACATTTGACTAAACGAGACGCGCCATTTGTGGCCAAACCCGCATTGGTCGCAATTCACTTGATTCGAGCCGACAAAAACCTTTTAAAACAAGGCATTGTTAGAGTTGTCTTAAGTGATGAATTTCTTGTTTTATTTCATGGCTGCTCCGGAAGAGGACACATTGTGGCCACCGCGCGGGTAAAATGGCCGATCTTTGCAACTGGAATTGCGATAATCGGCCACGTCGATTTTGGTCAGAGCAGGGTCAGCGAGAGCTCCGTCTTGCCGGCACCCAGTGTCACCTGTGCGGTGCCGGAGTGCTGAAGCGTCAGGCTATCGCCTGCGCTCAGCGAAAACACGCCGCTTGCGCCTTGCGACTGCGCGCCACCCGTTATGCCGTTGAGTGTCATCAGTGTCTCCGTACCGTTGCGCAGCAGCACCGCCCCATGCCCAGACGATGTGGTGGCGACGAGATTGAGGGTGACGAGGTAGATGCCCGCGGCAGGAATCGTGATCGCGTTGCCGCCACCCGCGGCCGCAGCCCCAAGCACGAAACTGCCCTGGTTGAGGGCGTAGGTGGTGAAGCCGCTCTGCTGACCCGATGTCGGTGTGAACGTGGTGCCTGTGCGATAGGCGCGCGCTGCCGGCTGGTTGGGTCGGCTGACACGACCTGTCGGGCTGATGGCGAGACCCGTGCGCCAGGTGGTGCCGTCGCTGATCTTGATGGAGAATTCGGTGTTTCCGGCAAGCCCCATTTCTGCGAACCCGGTCCAGTTGGACTGGAACAGCAGCGATGCGGTGTCGGTTGCGGCCGCCTTGTTGACCTTGATCTGGTGGCCGTTGCCGGCGTGGTTGAAGAGGCTTGCAGGAGACGACAGCGACAATCGGTTGGTGGCATCGGCGACAGCGTTTATGCCGAGCAGGCTCAGGGTGCCCTGATCCGGCAGCGGAACATCCCGCCAGGTAGCGCCGTCGAAGACCCGCAGGCGAGAAGTTTCCGCAAACCATGCCCGCCATCCCGTCTTCACGGTCAGGAAGGTCCAGGCGCCGTCCTGCCAGGCGGCGACGCACCCGGTCTTGCCCGTCCATTCACCGGTTGCGCCAGCGCCGACCAGATGGCGATTGCCCTCGGCCGGCGTCGTCGGCGGAGCCGACAGTTCGGAGAGGATTGTCAGATGCACCAGCGTGTCCAGAACAAGCAGCGCCTCGTTGTGAGTGATGTGTTTTTGCGCCTGCGACGGCAGGATGAAGGGCATGTCGAGTTGGGTGGTCGTATCGGGCATGTCGCGCTCCCAAAGGTTGGCTTGTGTTGGTCGCGTGGATTTTACGGCCGTGCCTGCGCGTAAGGATGTAACCCGTGTTAAGTGACTGAAATATAATACGTGCCTGCGCCAAAATCGGCGCCCGCAACGTCCGGCGTGGCGGGACGGCAACGGTGTGGGGGCTTGTCTCGCCATGGCTGGAAACAGGCGTTCCGATGTCCCGATTGCCCTTGTTTCTTCGTCCGCATGTGCGAATGTGGGCGCAACGAGCACGGGAACACGGCATGCGATATTCCGCCTTATCGATCATCAAGCAGGCGCTTTCGGGCAATCGTCGCTGGACGCCGGCATGGCGCGAGCCGGAGCCGAAACCGCATTACGATGTGATCATCGTCGGCGGTGGCGGGCATGGTCTGGCGACGGCCTACTACCTTGCCAAGGAATTCGGCATCACCAATGTCGCTGTGATCGAGAAGGGCTATATCGGGTCGGGCAATGTCGGCCGCAACACCACGATCATCCGGTCCAACTATCTGCTGGAAGGCAACAATCCGTTCTACGAGATGTCCTTGAAGCTGTGGGAAGGGCTGGAGCGGGACTTCAACTACAATGCCATGGTGTCGCAGCGCGGCGTGCTGAACCTGTTCCATTCCGACGGCCAGCGCGACGAGTATGCCCGTCGCGGCAATGCCATGCGGCTTCACGGCGTCGATGCGGATCTGCTGGACCGCGAACAGGTGCGCAGGCTCGCACCCTATCTCAATTTCGACCACGGCCGCTTTCCCGTCATGGGCGGTCTGCTGCAAAAGCGCGGCGGCACGGTGCGTCACGATGCGGTCGCCTGGGGCTATGCGCGCGGTGCAGATGCGAGAGGCGTCGACATCATCCAGCATTGCGAGGTGACCGGCATTCGTCGCGGACCGGGCGGCGAAGTCGAGGGTGTCGAGACGACGAAAGGCTTTATTGGCTGCAACCGGCTGGCGCTGGCCGCTGCCGGCAACACGACGACGGTCGGGCGGATGGCGGATCTGGCGCTGCCGATCGAGACGCATGTGCTGCAGGCCTTCGTGTCGGAGGGACTGAAGCCAGTCATCGACAACGTCATCACCTATGGCGCGGGACATTTCTACATCTCGCAGTCGGACAAGGGCGGTCTCGTGTTCGGTGCCAATATCGACTACTATTCCTCCTATGCGCAGCGCGGCAATCTTGCGACCGTCGAGGAGACGATGCAGGAAGGCGTGTCGCTGATCCCCGGACTGTCGCGCGCCAAGGCGCTGCGGGCCTGGGGTGGCGTCATGGACATGTCGATGGACGGATCACCGATCATTGACCGCACGCCGATCGACAATCTCTATCTCAATGCCGGCTGGTGCTATGGCGGCTTCAAGGCCACGCCGGCTTCTGGCTTCTGCTTCGCGCATCTGATTGCCAAGAACGAAACCCATCACGTCTCGCGCTTCATGCGGCTCGACCGGTTCGAGCGGGGCTATGTGCTCGACGAGGGCGGCAAAGGCCCGCAACCGAACATGCACTGAGCCGTATCCGCACCGAGACGAAGACCGAGAACAAAGACCGAGATCAAGACATGGCAAGCCTGATTACCTGCCCCCATTGCGGAACGCGGCCGAAGGAAGAGTTTTCGGTGCGCGGTGCCGTGATTGCCCGCCCGTCGGCGTCCGAAAAGGACGAGGCCTGGCACCGCTATGTCTATGTCCGCGACAATCCCAAAGGCAGATATCAGGAGTACTGGCATCACGCGGCCGGCTGCCGCCGCTGGCTGGTGGTCGATCGCGACAATCTCACGCATGAGGTTTTCGGGGTGACGGATGCGCAAGCGTCGAGGGAGGGGAGCCGATGAGCGCCTATCGCCTCGATGCCGGTGGTCTCGTCAACCGGGCCAATCCCCTGACATTCACATTCGACGGCAAGAGCTATACCGGGTTCGACGGCGATACGCTCGCCTCGGCGCTGATTGCCAACGACCAGATGCTGATGGGCCGCAGCTTCAAGTATCACCGCCCGCGTGGCCCGGTGACGGCCGGTTCCGCCGAGCCCAACGCATTGGTGACGATCGGCAGCGGTGCCCGGTCCGAGCCGAACGTGCGCGCAACGGTCGCCGAGCTCTACAATGGCCTCACCGCCGTCAGTCAGAACCGCTGGCCGTCGCTCGCCTTCGATATGGGAGCGGTCAACGGCCTGCTGTCGCCCTTTCTCGGCGCCGGCTTCTACTACAAGACATTCATGTGGCCGGCGATCTTCTGGGAAAAGCTTTACGAGCCTGTCATCCGTCGTGCCGCCGGGCTCGGCAAGCTGACCATGGAGGCGGATCCGGATCGCTACGAGAAAGCTTGGGCGCATTGCGATCTGCTGGTCGTCGGCGCAGGGCCTGCCGGCCTGATGGCGGCACTTTCTGCCGCCCGCGCCGGTGCGCGTGTGCTGATTGCCGATGAAAGTGCCCGCTTTGGGGGCTCGCTGCTATCCGAAAACGTCGTGATCGGCGGGCAGGCGGCGAGCGACTACGCCGCCGGTCTGGTCGAGGAGCTCGCGTCCTTTCCGAACGTGACGATGATGCCGCGCACCACCGCGTTCGGCTGGTATGACGACATGGTGTTCGGCGCCGTCGAGCGGGTGCAGAAGCACGTGCAGACGCCGTCGCCGGATCTGCCGGTCGAGTGTGTCTGGCGCATCGTCGCCAAACGGGCGATCCTTGCCTCCGGTGCCGAAGAACGGCCTCTCGTATTCGGCGGCAACGACCGCCCGGGCGTGATGACTGCGAATGCGGCGCGCACCTATCTCAACCGCTATGGCGTCGCTGTCGGCTCCAAGGTGGCCGTGTTTACCAATGGTGGGTCCGGTTATCGCACGGCGGCCGATCTTTCCGCCCGGGGCGTCGAGGTAGCCGCGATCATCGATGCGCGCGCCGCCTCAACCGATCCGGCGCCCTACGGCGTTCGCGTCATCCATGGCGGCGCCGTCGTCGCCACCAAGGGCCGCAACCGCATCGACGCGCTGGTCGCAGAGCGGGCCGGTTTCGAGGAAGAGATCGCCTGCGATGCGCTGGCCATGGCCGGCGGCTGGTCGCCGATCGTGCATCTGATGTGCCAGCGCGGTGCCAAGCCCGTGTGGTCGGACGCGGCGCAGGCCTTTCTGGCGCCGGATGTGGGCGCAAGCTTCGTCGCTGCCGGCTCGGCTGCCGGTGCCGACAGCATCGCCGCCTGCCTTCGCGACGGGGCATCGAAGGCAGCTGCGTTTTCGACCGAACTCGGCTTTGCCGCCTATGAAGCAAACATTCCCGAGGTGGAAGGCGAATACGATCCTGATTTCGCGCCGCTCTGGTATGTGCCGGGGGCCAAGGACAAGGCCTTTGTCGACTTCCAGAACGACGTGCATGTGGGCGATCTCGGCCTCGCCCAGCGCGAGGGGTTCAGGCACATCGAGCACACCAAGCGCTACACCACGTCAGGCATGGCGACCGACCAGGGCAAGCTCGGCAATGTCGCGACGATCGGCATCGTCGCTGCCATGCGCGGCGTGTCGCCGGCCGAAATCGGCACCACGACCTTCCGGCCGTTCTACACGCCGGTCTCGATGGGCGCGCTCGCCGGCACATCGCGGGCCGAGCACGCGGCGCCGGTCAGGACCTCGCCTTTGCATGGCTGGGCCAAGAAGAATGGCGCGACCTTCGTCGAGAGCGGCCTCTGGTACCGCTCCTCCTGGTTTGCGCGCGACGGAGAAAAAACCTGGCGCGACAGCGTTGACCGCGAAGTGCGCAATGTGCGCGAAAACGCCGGTCTCTGCGATGTCTCGACGCTCGGCAAGATCGAGATTTTTGGCACAGGTGCTGCTGAATTCCTGAACCGGGTCTATTCCAACGCCTTCCTGAAGCTGCCGGTCGGCAAGGTGCGTTACGGCCTGATGCTGCGCGAGGATGGGATGGTGTTCGACGACGGCACGACCAGCCGCCTGTCGGAAAACCACTATGTGATGACCACCACGACGGCTTACGCGACAGAGGTGATGGCGCATCTGGAATTTGTAAGCCAGACCTTCTGGCCTCATCTCGACGTGCGCTTCGTGTCCTCCTCCGACCAGTGGGCGCAGATGTCGCTGGCCGGACCGAAGGCACGGATCATCCTTGCCCGGATCGTGGAAGACGACATTTCCGATGCGGCAATACCGTTTCTCGGTGCGAAGGTCGTCACGCTCAAGGGCGGGCTGAAGGCGCGCCTGTTCCGCATCTCGTTTTCGGGCGAACTCGCCTACGAACTGGCGGTACCCGCAGGCTATGGCGAAGCCGTGGCCGATGCGATCATGCAAGCGGGCCGCGAGGACGGGATCTGCGCCTACGGCGTCGAGGCGCTCAACGTCCTGCGCATCGAAAAAGGCTTTGTCACCCATGCCGAACTGGAAGGCCGCACGACACCCGACGATCTCGGTTACGGGAAGATGATGGCGATGACCAAGCCGGATTTCATCGGCAAGCGCCTCTCGACCCGTTTCGGCCTCACCGCCGCCGATCGCCTTCAACTCGTCGGCCTGAAGCCTGTGGAAACCGACAAGGAGTTCATGGCGGGCGCCCATCTGTTGAAAGATGGCGCGGCCGCGACGCTTGCGGGCGACCAGGGGTTCGTATCATCAGCCTGCTATTCGCCGACGCTCGGACACACGATCGGTCTCGGCCTTCTCAAATCCGGCCGCGAGCGGATCGGCGAGAAGATCACTGTCTGGGATGGACTTCGCGGCACCGAAGTCGCGGCGGAAGTCTGCCTGCCGGTCTTTGTCGATCCACAAAACACAAAACAACATCTTTGAGGGCATGACGATGGCTTTGACACTTCTCCACCGCCATGCGCTCGAAGATCACATCCTGGGCTTCGAGACGAGCGCCAACCCCAACCACCTGTCCGTCGCGCGGCGGCCGGTTTTCTTTTCGGTGCTTGCCCATGCGGGCCAGGAGCAGGCCGTGGGCCTAGCACTCGAGGCTGCCCCGGATATCGCGCCGCGCTTCTGCGGCCCGGCGGAATGGCTGGCGGTGTCGCTCACCGCAGGCTCAGAGACCGTTGCCGGTCACTTATCCGAAATCTCCGGCGCCTCCGTCGTTGATCAGAGCGACGGCAAGGTGCTGATGGCGATTTCGGGACCCAGCGTGCGGCAGATCCTTGCAAAATGCGTCGGCGTCGATCTGCATCCGCAGGCGTTTGCGCAGGGGCATTCCGCAAACATGCTGTTCGGCCACGTCGCAGTGAACCTGGCGCGCACCGGCCCCGACGCCTTCGAAATCATCACGCCCCGGTCGTTCGCCGGCTCGGTCTACGAGGACCTGATGGAAATGGGCCGCGAATTCGCCCTGACGGCATCGTTTTCGGGCGGGTGACGGTGGTGGGCGGTTGCCCAAACTCCCCTCATCCTCGCCCTTGTGGCGGGGATCCAGCGACACGACGTCTGTCGGGTCAAAGACTCCTTCAGCTCAAGGACTTGAGCTGACTGGATCCCCGCCACAAGGGCGAGGATGAGGGAGGATAGGGTGTCGCTCTCGTCAAATGAGCTTCTTCAAGGTTGTCAGCGGTCTGAGCATCGAAGCGCCTCAGTGCTTCTCGCGAACGAAGCTCCAGAGACCCTTTTCTTCGGATGCTGCCATGACGAGGTCCGGCCGCTTTTCGAGCGCCGGGACGAGACTGGAAAGGCCTTCGACGCGGTTCAGGAGGTCGACGAATTCGGGGGCGAGGTCCTCGGCGAAATCGCGGCAGAAGCCCTGGATCACGCCGAACTCGATTGTCTTGCGCGGTGTCGCATCGCGCATCGTGGTCAATACGCTGCCTACCAGTTCGTCGAAGCTCAGCACGTTTGTCATTGCGCTATTCCCTGTCGGTTGGCGTTCATGAAAGGGCATACGCAAGGATTGAAAAATAAGTTTCACGCTCTTGCTCGAACATGGCGCGAAACGAACAGCGACTATGTCGGAAACGACAAATCCGGGTTCGCAGAACAGCCTATTGGCAATTCTCAGGAGGTTCTAGGCTCACCCCAAACAGGCATCAAGTTATGGGAACGGGATCCATGAAAAGCCATGCTCGAGTTGTCGTCATCGGTGGCGGTGTCGTCGGATGTTCGGTCCTCTACCATCTGACCAAGCTCGGCTGGAGCGATGTCGTGTTGCTCGAGCGTTCGGAACTTACCTCCGGCTCCACCTGGCACGCGGCGGGGGGCATGCATACGATCAACGGCGATCCGAACGTCGCCAAGCTGCAGAAATACACGGTCGAACTCTACAAGGAGATCGAGGCCTATTCCGGCCAGGATATCGGCCTGCACATGACCTCCGGACTGATGCTGGCGGCGACGTCGGAGCGGTTCGACTGGTTCAAGTCGCTGCTCGCCAAGAGCAAATACGCGAATGGTGAGGCACGGCTCGTCTCGGTCGAGGAGGCGCATGCGATGATGCCGTTGCTCGACCCGACGCAGTTCGTGGGCGCCGTGTTCGATCCGCATGAGGGCCATCTCGACCCCTACGGCACAACCCATGCCTATGCGAAATCGGCCAAGAAGAACGGTGCCGAGATCTATCTGCATACCAAGGTCGAGGATCTGGTGCAGCTTCCCGACGGAACCTGGCGGGTGATCACGGACAAGGGCGAGATCCGCTGCGAACATGTGGTGAATGCGGCCGGTCTCTGGGCCCGCGAAGTGGGGCGCATGGTCGGGCTGGAGCTGCCAGTGCTGGCCATGGAGCACATGTATCTGATCACCGAGGACATGCCTGAGGTCATCGACTTCAACAAGACGTCCGGCCGCGAACTGATGCACTGCGTCGATTTCGACGGCGAGATCTACATTCGCCAGGAACGCAACGGCATGCTGATGGGCACCTATGAAAAGGACTGCCGGCCGTGGTCGCCAATCGAGACGCCCTGGACGTTCGGCCATGAACTCTTGGCCGAGGACCTTGAGCGCATCACGAACGAGCTGGAGGTTGGCTTCCGGCATTTCCCGGCCTTCAACAATGCCGGCATCAAGACGATCATCAACGGGCCCTTCACCTTTTCGCCAGACGGCAACCCGCTTGTCGGGCCCGTGCGCGGCATGACGAATTTCTGGTCGGCCTGCGCTGTCATGGCCGGGTTCAGCCAGGGCGGCGGCGTCGGGCTCGCGCTTGCCAACTGGATCGTCGAGGGCGATCCCGGCTTCGACGTGTTCGCCATGGATGTAACCCGTTACGGCGACTATGCGTCGCTTGCCTATACCAATGCGAAAGTGCGCGAAAACTATTCCCGCCGCTTCTCGATCCGCTATCCCAACGAGGAACTGCCGGCTGCCAGGCCGCTGCTGACGACGCCGGTCTACGACGCGCTGAAGGCGAGGGGTGCGGTGTTCGGCGCGTCCTACGGGTTGGAAACGCCGCTGTGGTTTGCGCCAGAGGGCGTCAAGGATGCGTTTTCCTGGCGTCGTTCCACCGATTTCGAGCATGTCGGCCGCGAGGCAAAGGCGGTGCGCGACAGTGTCGGGCTGATGGAGACATCCGGGTTCGCCAAATATTCGATCGGGGGCGAGGGCGCGCATGCCTGGCTCGATCATATTCTCGCGGGCAAGGTTCCAGCCGTCGGCCGCATGGCGCTTTCGCCGATGCTGAACGAGGCCGGCAAACTGATCGGCGATTTCACGCTCGCCAATCTCGGCGACGATGCGTTCCTGCTGATCGGCTCCGGGATTGCCGAAGACTATCATATGCGATGGTTCGAGACGCATCTGCCGGACGATGATTCGGTTTCGTTCGATTGCCTCAATCTCGGTCTCGTCGGCCTGTCGATTGCTGGCCCCCGGTCACGCGATGTGCTGCAGAAGCTTACCCATCTCGACCTTTCGGATCAGGCTCTGCCGTTCATGGGCATCGTCGAGATCGATCTCGGCATGGCGCCGGTCATCCTCGGCCGTGTCAGCTATACCGGCGATCTCGGCTTCGAGCTTTGGATGAAGCCGGAATATCAGCGCTATCTGTTCGATCTCATCATGGAGGCCGGTGCGGAGTTCGGGATCACCCTGTTCGGCCTCCGCGCCTTGAATGCGCTACGCGTCGAAAAATCCTTCGGCAGCTGGTCTCGCGAATACCGGCCGCTTTACGGTCCCGTGGAAGCGGGGCTCGGTCGCTTCATCGCCTATGGCAAGGAGGCCGATTTCATCGGCAAGGCCGCGGCGATCGAGGAAAAGGCGGAGGGCGGCGCGCTGCGTCTCGTCACCTTCGTCGTCGATGCAAAAGATGCGGACGTGCTCGGCGACGAGCCGATCTCGCTTGACGGCCAGGTCTGCGGCTGGGTGACATCGGGTGGTTACGCCCACGCCGCCGGCATGTCGGTTGCCATGGGCTATGTGCCGAAGGAGGTCTCCCAAACGGAGGAGGGGTGGCAGATCGAGGTGCTCGGTCAAATGCTGGACGCGAAGCTGCAGCTGCATCCCATCTTCGATGCCAACGGGTCGCGCATGCGGTCCTGACCGTCGAAAGCTGAAAAAGCGGATAAGCCAAGACCGAAGCAGACCAGAGGTTATTTCTCTATAGTTTTTGCCATTCGTGTGGAAATCGTGCCGTTTTTTCAACAATGCCAAGCGGATTTGCGTCACGTGCTGCAAAAGCCACTGAAATTATGTCTGCCTCTTTCTTTTGCACTTCACATTTCGATTGAAACCGGTAGGAATCAAAAAAATTGAAGATCCTATCAGGGACATTCAAGCGAAAGATGCGGCCGCCAAGGATCGCATCCGCAGGGGAAAATATATGGAATATTTTATCCAGCAGCTCATAAACGGGCTGACTCTCGGATCCATCTATGGGCTCGTGGCAATCGGCTATACGATGGTTTACGGCATCATCGGCATGATCAACTTTGCCCATGGTGACATCTTCATGCTCGGCGGCTTTGCCGCCCTGATCGTGTTCCTGCTTGCCACATCCTTCTTCGCCGGCATTCCGGTGGCGCTGCTGCTTTTGCTGATGTTGCTCGTCGGCATGCTTATGACAGGCCTTTGGAACTGGACGATCGAGCGGATCGCCTACCGGCCGCTGCGCGGCTCGTTCCGCCTGGCGCCGCTGATCACCGCGATCGGCATGTCGATCTTCCTGTCGAACTTCATCCAGGTGACGCAGGGTCCGCGCAACAAGCCGATCCCGCCGCTGGTCACCGACACCTATCATTTCGGTGCGATCACGGTGTCGCTGAAGCAGATCCTGATCGTCGTGATCACCTCGATCCTGCTGTTCGCGTTCTGGTACATTGTCAACAAGACGCCGCTCGGCCGTGCCCAGCGCGCCACCGAACAGGATCGCAAGATGGCGGCTCTGCTCGGCGTCGATGTCGACAAGACGATCTCGATCACCTTCATCATGGGCGCGGCTCTCGCCGCCGTCGCCGGTGCCATGTACCTGATGTATTACGGTGTCGCCTCGTTCAACGACGGTTTCATTCCGGGTGTGAAGGCATTTACCGCAGCCGTTCTCGGCGGCATCGGCTCGCTGCCGGGCGCTGTTCTCGGCGGGTTGCTGATCGGCCTCATCGAGAGCCTGTGGTCGGCATATTTCTCGATCGCCTACAAGGATGTCGCGACCTTTGCGATCCTCGCCTTCGTGCTGATCTTCAAGCCGACCGGCATCCTCGGTCGTCCTGAAGTGGAGAAGGTGTAACATGGCGACCGTATCGGAAACCGTTCCCAACAACGTCATGGCCAAGGCGATCAAGGAAGGCATCTTTGCAGGCGTCATCGCCTTCCTGATGTTCCTCCTGTTCGTCGGCATCGAGACCTATCAGGACATCAACAACCAGCTCGTCTGGCGCACCCGCTGGGGCCTGCTTGCAGTGTTCGTGGCAGTCGCTGCCGTCGGTCGCTTCCTGACCGTCGCCTTTATCAAGCCCCATCTCGACCGTCGCAAACTTGCCAAGGCCAAAGCCGGCATTCTCGAGATTTCGGAAGAGAAGAGCTTCTTCCATCGCCACTTCCTCAAGTTCGCGCTGGTCTTCCTGCTCATCTATCCATTCCTGTCGCTGCTGATCGTCGGCAAGCAGGGCTCGCTGAAATATGTCGACAACTTCGGCATCCAGATCCTTATCTACGTGATGCTCGCCTGGGGCCTCAATATCGTCGTCGGTCTCGCCGGTCTGCTCGATCTTGGCTATGTCGCCTTCTATGCGGTCGGCGCCTATTCCTACGCGCTTCTGTCATCGTATTTCGGCTTCTCGTTCTGGCTGCTGCTGCCGATGTCCGGCATTCTCGCCGCGCTCTGGGGCGTCATCCTCGGCTTCCCGGTGTTGAGATTGCGGGGTGACTACCTTGCCATCGTGACGCTCGCCTTCGGGGAAATCATCCGGCTTGTTCTGATCAACTGGACTGATGTCACCAAGGGCACGTTCGGTATCTCGGGCATCGCCAAGGCGTCGTTCTTCGGCATCTGGTCGTTCGATACGGGCTCCCCGAACAATTTCGTCAAGGCCTGGGGACTGTCGGCTTCGTCGGTCTATTACAAGATCTTCCTGTTCTACATCATCCTCGCGCTCTGCATGCTGACGGCCTACGTCACCATTCGCCTGCGTCGCATGCCGATCGGTCGTGCATGGGAAGCGTTGCGCGAAGATGAAATCGCCTGCCGTTCGCTCGGCATCAACACCGTCACCACCAAGCTCACGGCGTTTGCCACGGGCGCGATGTTCGGCGGTTTTGCAGGCTCGTTCTTTGCGACCCGCCAGGGCTTCGTCTCTCCGGAAAGCTTCGTCTTCCTGGAATCGGCGGTCATCCTGGCCATCGTGGTTCTCGGCGGCATGGGTTCGCTGACCGGTATCGCGATCGCCGCTGTCATCATGGTCGGCGGCACCGAAATCCTGCGCGAGATGTCGTTCCTGAAGATCATCTTCGGCCCCGACTTCACCCCGGAACTCTACCGCATGCTGCTGTTCGGGCTGGCGATGATCATCGTCATGCTGTTCAAGCCGCGTGGCTTCGTGGGCTCGCGTGAGCCGACAGCCTTCCTGAAGGAGCGCAAGGCCATCTCCGGCAGCTTCACCAAGGAAGGCCACGGCTGATGGCGACGGATATGACGACTATGACGAAAGACACGATCCTGAGGGTCGAGCATCTGTCGATGCGGTTTGGTGGCCTGATGGCGATCGACGACTTCTCGTTCGAAGCCAAGCGCGGCGAAATCACCGCGCTGATCGGCCCGAACGGCGCCGGAAAGACGACGGTGTTCAACTGCATCACCGGCTTTTACAAGCCGACGATGGGCATGCTGACCCTGCATCGCAGCAACGGCCGGGAGTTCCTTCTGGAACGCCTTCGCGATTTCGAGATCAACAAGGTCGCGGGCGTTGCCCGTACCTTCCAGAACATCCGGCTGTTTTCCGGCCTGACGGTTCTCGAAAACCTGCTGGTCGCGCAGCACAACGTGTTGATGAAGGCTTCGGGTTACACGATCCTCGGCCTCTTGGGTCTGCCGACCTATAAGAACGCTGCCAAGGCCGCGATCGAAAAGGCCGAATACTGGCTGGACAAGGCGGATCTGACAGACCGCGCCGACGACCCGGCCGGCGATCTTTCCTATGGTGCCCAGCGCCGGCTGGAAATTGCCCGCGCCATGTGCACAGGGCCGGAACTTCTGTGCCTGGACGAGCCCGCCGCCGGCCTCAACCCGAAGGAATCGCTGACGCTCAACGCGCTGTTGCGCGGCATCCGCGACGAAGGCACGTCGCTGCTCCTGATCGAGCACGACATGTCCGTCGTCATGGAGATTTCGGATCACGTCGTGGTTCTGGAATACGGCCAGAAGATTTCCGACGGAACGCCTGATCACGTGAAGAACGACCCGAGGGTGATCGCAGCCTATCTCGGCGTCGAGGATGATGAAGTTGAAGAAATCGAGGAAAAGCTCGACAAGGGCATTATTGAAGAGGGGTCCGTCTGATGGCCGGTGAACCCCTTCTGAAAGTCCAGGGCGTCGAAACCTACTACGGCAACATCCGGGCCCTCGACGGCGTCAATGTCGAAGTCAACAAGGGCGAGATTGTCAGTCTGATCGGCGCCAACGGTGCCGGCAAGTCGACGCTGATGATGACGATCTGCGGCAGCCCGCAGGCCCGCAAGGGTCAGGTCATCTTCGACGGCGAAGACATCACGCAGGTGCCGACGCATCTGATTGCGCGCCGCCGTATTGCCCAGTCGCCGGAAGGCCGCCGCATCTTTCCGCGCATGACCGTGCACGAAAACCTGCAGATGGGCGCCGGTCTCGACAACCTCAAGTATTTCAAAGAGGACGTCGAAAAGATCTTCACCCTGTTTCCGCGCCTCAAGGAACGCCAGGCCCAACGCGGCGGCACGCTGTCGGGCGGCGAGCAGCAGATGCTGTCGATCGGCCGTGCACTGATGGCGCGTCCGAAACTCCTTCTTCTGGACGAGCCGTCGCTCGGCCTCGCACCACTGATCGTCAAGGGCATTTTCGAGGCGATCAAGAAGCTGAACAAGGAAGAGGGGCTCACCGTGTTCCTCGTCGAGCAGAACGCGTTTGCGGCACTCAAACTGTCCGATCGCGCCTATGTGATGGTCAATGGCAAGGTGACGATGTCCGGCTCCGGCAAGGAACTGCTCGCAAATCCCGAAGTCCGCGCCGCCTATCTCGAGGGGGGCCGGCATTGAGCACCATGATCATCATTCCGGCGACCGGGGGACACTGAGATGCAGGGCCTGTTTTTCGAAACCGATACTGGCGTGCGTTATTTCCTGCGCGCACTCGTCATGGTCCTCGGCTTCTGGACGGCGTGGCGCGCCGGCAAGGCGGTCGCAGAAGGCTGGAACGGCTATGGCCATGTCATCGCCTACACGCTGCTGCTGGCCGTCGCGATGCAGTTCATGCATTACGCGCTGTTCCAGGGACCGTTCATCAGCCCGTTCCATTACATCATTGATGTGGTGCTGCTGATGGCGTTTTCCATCTCCGGATTCCGCATTCGCCGCACCCGTCAGATGGTTCAGAACTACTACTGGCTCTATCAGCCTGTCTCCGCTTTCTCATGGAAGAAGAAAGATTGACAGTCGCTCATTTCTGACTTCAGATTGGGTTGGGTCAAATAAGAATACACCAGAGGGTGGAACATTTCTCCGGCGCAATGATGGTGGGTATTGCGTCCGGGTCCCAAAAAACCGCTCACCTAAAAACTGGGAGTAAATCAATGAAGAAGTCTCTTCTTTCCGCCGTCGCGCTGACGGCGATGGTCGCATTCAGCGGCAACGCCTGGGCCGATATCATCATCGGCGTTGGCGGCCCGCTGACCGGCCCGAATGCTGCATTCGGCGCGCAGCTGCAGAAGGGTGCTGAACAGGCTATCGCCGATATCAATGCCGCCGGCGGCATCAACGGCGAAAAGCTGGTCATCGCGCTCGGCGACGACGTTTCCGATCCGAAGCAGGGCATTTCCGTTGCCAACAAGTTCGCGTCCGATGGCGTGAAGTATGTGGTCGGTCACTTCAACTCGGGCGTTTCGATCCCGGCTTCGCAGGAAGTCTATGCCGAAAACGGCATGCTCGAAGTCACCCCTGCAGCAACCAACCCTGTCTTCACCGAGCGCGGTCTGTGGAACACGTTCCGCACCTGCGGCCGTGACGACCAGCAGGGCGGCGTCGCCGGCAAGTATCTCGCCGAGAAGTTCGCCGATGCAAAAATCGCGATCATCGACGACAAGACACCTTACGGCCAGGGTCTCGCTGAAGAAACCATGAAAGCCTACAACGCGGCCGGCAAGAAGCAGGTCATCCGCGAAGGCGTCAACGTCGGCGACAAGGATTTCTCGGCGCTGATTTCCAAGATGAAGGAAGCCGGCGTTTCGATCATCTACTGGGGTGGTCTCCACACGGAAGCCGGCCTGATCATCCGTCAGGCGAAGGATGCTGGCCTCAAGGCAACGCTCGTATCGGGTGACGGTATCGTCTCCAACGAACTGGCCTCGATCGCTGGCGATGCAGTCGAAGGCACGCTGAACACGTTCGGTCCCGATCCGACACTGCGTCCGGAGAACAAGGAACTGGTTGCCAAGTTCAAGGCTGCCGGCTTCAACCCTGAAGCCTACACGCTCTATTCCTACGCAGCCGTTCAGGTCATCGCCGAAGGCATCAAGCTTGCTGGCAGCCCTGACGACGCAGAAGTCGTTGCCAAGGCTCTCAAGGAAAAGGGTCCGTTCAAGACCGTTCTCGGCGACATGGCTTTCGACGCCAAGGGCGACCCGAAGCTCCCAGGCTACGTCATGTACGAGTGGAAGAAGGGTCCGGACGGCAAGTACAGCTACTTCCCGCAGGGCTGAGCCTTCAAGGCTTGAACCATCATTCGACAGGAAGCCCGGCCATTGGCCGGGCTTTTTGCATTGATGCCTGCAGGGTTCAGATATCGAGCTCTAAGTTTCCCGAGCTCAAACCCTGAAAATCCCATCAGAAACTTTCGGGGGTGAAACTGGCAAACCGCGCAGCGGGAAGAGGGCCGGCGGTCATCAGTGTGAAATCGAAATTCGACTTTGCTTCCGATCCCAGAACGTATTGACGGTGCACGCGCAGGAAATCGCGCTTGATCCTGTTGTAGCGCTCGGGCGCCATCATCCGCTTGACCCTGATGAAGGCAAGCGTCGCCTGGGGTGCATCTTCATGTCCTGCAAGCGCCACGACGCGGCTCTTGTAGAAATGAATGCTGTCGGTGAGGCACTGAACCTCCAGCCAGAAGATCCCGGGCGTCCGCGCAATGCGGCCGACACATTCGCGCAATGTCGTAGCGGGCCGCAGCAGCGAGCATTGCAGGATCGCGCCACCGAGCGTCACGAAGCTCACCTTGCGTTCGCTCCGAGCGGGGCCTCGCCTGAACGCATCAGGACTTTCCGCAAGCAGCATGCCGGTCACGTGGGTCGCGACAGCCGATCCCATGCTGTGCGAGGTGATGAGATATTCGTCCGCGTCCTCCTCTAAGGCTTCGCGGACACCCTCAATGCAGCTCGCCAGCCAGGCGTTGACATCGGGCCTGTCGAGATTGCCCATCGCGTCGGCCATTTCCCAGTCGGCAAACAGGTGCAGCGTGTGAAACCGCGCCATGAAGGGCAGGAGGGCGTAGCGGAACAGCGCAAGACCAAGCGGTATGCTCCACAACAGATGCAACATATTGAGCCCGAGCAGTGCGGGCAGGGCAGCGATCACGGCGGTGAGCCCAAGCGCTACCGCCACCAGCAGGAATGGAAACAGGAAAAACAGGCCGAACCGCCATGCATGCCTGAGATAGCCGGCCATGCCGCCCTGGGTGACGATGCGCAAGGCGCTTCCATAACCGTTGAGAATACGGCGCAGCAGCGGCTTGCCGTTCAGGCTGTCCACCAGCGCGCAATGGTCGAAGATGTAGAACCGGCTTTGCGTGCCGCCGTCGGCTGGATCCGGGGCGCTACAGGCGATGTCGAAATACGCAGTCTTTGCGGTCCGCTGCAGATCGCCCGCCTGGAGATCCAGGTTCCATGTCTTAGCGCTCTGGGCCGCCGCGCGCACATAGCGGGCATGGTGCATGCCGGCATCGAGCGGCTCGAAGCCCGGGAAATGCAGGACGACGCGTTTCCTCACCCGTTCCGCCGTCGGGGAGTTATCTGCGTCGTGGGGCGTCTGTGCCGTCAAAGGCGATTGAGTAGTCATGACTGCGGAGTTCCGGATGCAGCTTGTCTAAGCAGTTGAGGGTGCGCGCGGATCTATCCCTTGGCATCGCCGACTGCAAGTGTCTGGCCCCGGTCGGTCCGTTTGCGTCTAGTCCGGCCGGTCGCCTGTGTGCAGGACGTTCGCCGCCATAACCGCTGCCGAGGCGCGGTTTTCGACGCCGAGCTTGATGTAGATCTGCTCGAGATGCTTGTTCACGGTGCGGGCCGACAGACCGAGGATATCGCCGATATCCTTGTTCGCCTTGCCCTTGGCGATCCATAAGAGCACTTCCGACTCCCGTTGCGTCAGCGGAAAGTGCTGGCGCAGGATTTCGTCGTCCGGCCGCTTGATGACGGCGGCCGACAGTCGGAACAGGAACTCGTCGGCGCCGATCGCACCAAGAAACGCAAACTGCAGGCTGGTCTGCAGGTTTTCCGACAGCGAGAAGGCGGCGTTTCGGGCAAAGCCTGCCGTATCGCGCTCTGCCATCCAGGCGCCGATGCGGCCCGCGACGATCGCAATTCCATCGTCGCTTTCCGTTGCTGCATTCATCAGCCGCGTTGCTTGCGGCGTCGACCAGCGGATCGAACCGTCGTTTCTGACCGCAAGCAGATGCCGGCCGGCGGCATCGAGCGCGACGCGGGCGCTCTGGGCGGAGCGGGCGTTGGAAAGATGCACCCGTATTCTTGCCCGCAGCTCGTCGATATTGATCGGCTTGCTCAGATAGTCGACGCCGCCGCTGTCGAGCGCGTTGACGACATGCTCGGTCTCGGTCAGGCCCGTCATGAAGATCACGGGCACCTGAGCTGCAGCATGCGCCTTCAGTTTGCGGCAGGTCTCGAACCCGTCCATGCCGGGCATCACGGCGTCGAGCAGGATCAGATCGGGCGTGATGCGCTCGACGATTGAGAGGGCTGCCTGTCCCGACGTGGCGATCAGCACCGAAAAGCCGGATTGCTCCAGCGCTTCAGTCAGAAAACCGAGCGTGTCGGGACTGTCGTCCACCAGGAGGACGATATCGCGCGGTGTCGTCGCGTCAGCCATCGTTGTTTTCCCGTTCTTCCAGTTCCTGTGTCTCCATGCGTTCCAGGTATTTCATGTAACCGGCCATGTCGAAGGCCTTTACATAGGTTCCGAGCTCTTCCGCGAACGGGCGGTGGGATTGATCGGTCGCCAGATCCGCGAGCTTGGCTTCGATGCCGCGCACGTAACCGATTTCGCCGAGCCGCAGGAGATCCTGAAGATGGCCCGTCCCGGGGCTGATGACCGGCTGCTTGACCAGCGCCGAAAGCGCCAGTGCCGGTGCTTCGTCCTCGTAGACCCATTTGAGGGAGAGATGCGAGGCAAGCTTGTCGGCAAGGCGGCGCAGGTTGACGGGCTTGGACAGCGTATCGTCATGCCCTTCGCCGCCGGCATCTGCGGTGGTGCCATCGCCGATATTGGCCGAGAGCATGATCATGGGCGCCGTCTGGCCTTCCTCGCGCAACCGCGACACGAGCTGCCAGCCGCTCATGCCGGGCATGGAGATGTCGACCAGAAACAGGTCCGGCCGAACACCCTCGATCAGCGTCAGGCATTCCGGCCCGTCGACGGCAGTCAGGATGACGAAGTCCATAGGCGCCAGCACCTCGCGCATCAGGTCGCGGTGATCCTGGTTGTCGTCCACCACGACGATGGTGCGGCGCGGACCGCTGTAGGAGACGATCTTGCGCTCGGCCTCCGGTGTCGTGTTCGGCCGTTCGATGGCCGACAGCATGAGCCGCACCTTGAAGATGGAGCCTTCACCCTTCGTGCTGGCAACCGAGATTTCACCGCCGAGCGTGTTGGTCAGAAGCTGGGTAATGGTGAGGCCCAGCCCAAGTCCCGGCATCGGCCGTATGCTTTCCGCTTCGCCGCGCTGGAACGGCTCATAGATACGGCCGAGATCCTTCTCCGCAATGCCGCGGCCCGTATCGGTCACGGTGAAGGTGGCGACCTGGCTGCGATAGGCGATCTCGAAACGAACCGTACCTTCGTCGGTAAATTTGACCGCGTTGGAGAGGATGTTGACGAGAATCTGGCGAAGCCGCTTTTCGTCGGTGCGCACATATTGCGGAAGCGTGCGGGCGCGCACGTGTTCGAAGGCGAGACCCTTGGCCTGCGCCTGGAGGCTGAACATCTCGACGATCTGGTCGAGGAAATCCTGGATGTTGATCTCGTTCGAATAGACCTGCAGCCGCCCGGCTTCGATCTTGGAAATGTCGAGTAGCCCGTCGATCAGGCCGGAAAGATGGTCCGCGGACCGCTTGATCACCTTGATCGCCGATTGCCGCGGGGCAGGGATGGTGTCGTCGCGTTCCAGGATCTGGGCATAGCCCAAAACGGCGTTGAGCGGCGTGCGCAGCTCGTGGCTGAGGCCAACGACATACCGGCTCTTGGCACGATTGGCGGCTTCGGCGGTTTCCTTGGCGTCCTGCAGCGCCGCGTCGGTCTTCTTGTGCGCCGAGATTTCCTTGAGCAGAAGCGTGTTCTGCCGCGAGGATTCCTCCTCGGCCACCATTCGGCTGTCATGCGCCAGCACGTAGAACCAGGAGAAGATGCCGGTGATGATGGCAAACACGAAGAAGACGATGAGGATCGTGCCGTAGATGACATCCGCATTGGCAGGCGCTGCCTGGCCTACCTGATAGGCGATAAGCGACAAGATGGCCCCGATTGCCGAGATCGAGATCACCGCCGTCATCCCGTAGCGGCCGAGCCGGGTCGTCAGCTTTGCAATGACGCGTTCGGTGAGGAAGGTGCGTGCCACCGTGCCGATCTGCGTGTTCAGCCGCGCATGCGGCTTGCACATGTCGTGGCAGCGGCTGTCCAGCGAACAGCAGAGCGAGCATATCGGTGCCGCATAGGCCGGGCACCAGGCCATGTCCTCGTGCTCGAACGGGTGTTCGCAGATCGAGCAGGTGATCGAACCCAGCGTCTTCCAGCTCTGGCGCGGTTTTCGGGCGAGATAGTATTTGCCCTTTGTGGCAAACGCGATCACCGGCGACACCACGAAGGCGCTGAGCGTCAGATAGGTGGCGAGCGACGCCATCAGCGGGCCGAACAGGCCGAAATGGGCGGTCAGCGCAATGCCTGTCGCACCGAACATGGCGCCGAGACCGACCGGATTGACGTCATAGAGATGGGCGCGCTTGAACTCGATGCCGGGCGGCGACAGACCGAGCGGCTTGTTGATGAAGAGATCCGCCGAAATCGTGCAGAGCCAGCTCATCGCGACGATCGAGAAAATGCCGAGCGTTTCCTCGAGCAGCCGGTAGATGCCAAGCTCCATCAGAAGCAGCGCGATGATGACGTTGAACACCAGCCAGACGACGCGGCCGGGATGGCTGTGGGTCAGGCGCGAGAAAAAGTTCGACCAGGCAAGCGACCCCGCATAGGCGTTCATCACGTTGATCTTCAGCTGCGACACGACCACGAAAGCCGCCATCAGCATCAGCGCCGCGGTCTCGTTGGGGATCATGTAGCCGAAGGCGGCGAGATACATATGGGCGGGATCGGCCGCGTCCTCGACCGGCACAGCGCTCGAGAGCGTCAGCACTGCGAGGAAGGAGCCCGCGAGAAGTTTTGGCACGCCGACCAGAACCCAGCCGGGTCCAGCCAGAAACACCGCGAACCGGTGGCGCCATTTGCGCTGCCCTTCCGGCGGCAGGAAGCGCAGGAAATCGACCTGCTCGCCGATCTGCGGCATCAGCGCCAGGATGACGGCCGACGCTGCCCCGAATTCCACCAGATCGAACGGCGCCGAACCGCCGATTTCGCCGTTCGAATGGCCACTGCCGGCAAAGGCGCGCCAGAGGTCGAATTTCTGCCAGTCCATGAAGGCAATGAAGACAAAGGGCAGAATGTTGAGGATGATCCAGAACGGTTGGGTCAGAAGCTGGAAGCGCGAGATCAACTGCACGCCGTAGATGACCAGCGGGATCACCACCGCGGCCGAGATGATATAGCCGATCCAAGGCGGAATGCCGAAGGCGAGATCTAGCGCGCCGGTCATGATCGACGCCTCGATCGCAAACAGCATGAAGGTGAAGCTCGCATAGATCAGCGAGGTGATGGTGGAGCCGATATAGCCAAACGAGGCGCCGCGGGTGAGGAGATCGATATCGACCCCGTGGCGGATCGCATAGCGGCTGATCGGCAATCCCACGACCAGCATGACGAGAGCGGCCACCAGAATGGCGAAAAACGCGTTGGTCGTGCCGTAGGAGAGCGTAATCGCCCCGCCGATCGCCTCCAGTGCCAGAAACGAGATCGCGCCGATCGCCGTCTGCGAAATCCGGCTCGACGAAAACCGCCTAGCGCTCTTTGCGGTAAACCGCAGCGCATAGTCTTCCAGCGTCTGGTTTGCGACCCAGCGATTGTACTCACGGCGAACCGGTATGATGCGTTGGCGTGCTGCCATGCCTAAAAACGATCGCCTTTATCGGGGAGACTGATATTTAGGCAGTTTCGACTTTGGTGCAGCGTTTTGCAAGGGCGGTTTTACCGCCGCTCACACCTCGCTGCGCTTCAGCAGGTAATCCAGCCCACCGGCGCGATACCAGCGATAGCCATAGGGCTCGATCACGATGTGATGCTTGCCTTTGTCGTCCGCTGTGCTGTCCGAGTCGTCGGCGATATCGATCAGGTTGCGCCCCGCATCCTCGAGGCCCACGTCGAAGGTGATCTCCACCGGCCGGTCGTGGAAATTGTGGAGGATCACCAGCGCATTGTCGCGCCAGTCGTATCGCATGGCGAGCACACCGTCATCGCCGGTATCGAGGCATTCGAACGTGCCCCAGCCGATCTCAGGCGCTTCCTTGCGCATGCGGATCATCCGCTCCGTCCAGTTGAGCATGGAATCGGGATCGCGACGCTGGATGGCGACGTTGACGTGGTCGAAGCCGTAAGGGCCCTCGTGGATGACAGGCAGGATCGGTTTGTCGCTCTTGGTGAAGCCGCCCTGAGGCTCGTTCGACCACTGCATCGGCGTGCGGGCGCAGTTGCGCTCCGGCAGCGACAGGTCGTCGCCCATGCCGATTTCGTCGCCGTAGCGCAGAACCGGCGTGCCGGGTAGGGAATACATCAGGCTGTAGGCGAGTTTCAGCCGGCGCGGATCGCCACCCAGCATCGGCGCCAGACGGCGGCGAATACCGCGGTCGTAGAGCTGCATGTCCTTGTCCGGACCCATCTTGTCGAACACCGTCTGGCGCTGCTTGTCGGTCAGGCGGCCGAGGTCGAGTTCGTCGTGGTTGCGCAGGAAAATGCCCCACTGGCCGGTCGCCGGGCGTTCCTTGGTGTCGTTCATCGCCTTTGCCAGTGGCCGCACGTCGGCGCTGGCCATCGCGTAAAACAGCGACTGGTTGACGTGGAAGTTGAACATCATCTGCATCCGGTCGCCGTCGTCGCCGAAATATTGCAAGTTCTCCTTGGGAACGACATTCGCTTCGGCGAGAATGATGCTGTCACCCTGGCGCCATTGCAGGAACTCGCGGAAGGACCGCAGCATGTCGAACTGCTCCTTCGGCTTTTTGATGTCGGCGCCCTTTTCGGCAATCACGAAGGGCACGGCATCCATGCGGAAGCCTGAGACACCAAGCTGCAGCCAGAAGCCCATGATCTTCAGGATCTCGGCCTGCACATGCGGGTTGGCGGTGTTGAGATCCGGCTGGAATTCGTAGAAGCGGTGGAAATAGTACTCGCCGGAGGCCTTGTCGCGCGTCCAGGTCGTCTTCTGGATGCCCGGAAACACCATGCCCTCATCGGCATTGGCCGGTTTCGTCTTCGACCAGACATACCAGTCGCGGTAGCGCGAATTCTTGTCGGCACGGGCTTCCTTGAACCAGGGATGTTCGTCCGATGTGTGGTTGACGACGAGATCGATCAGGACACGGATGCCGCGTTGCTTGGCACTGTGGGTGAACTCGACGAAATCGCCGAGCGTGCCGTAGCGCGGATCGACATTGTAATAGTCGGAGACATCATATCCGTCGTCGCGACCGGGAGACGCCTGGAACGGCATCAGCCAGATCGCGGTCACCCCAAGGCCGGCGAGGTAATCCAGGCGCCGCTGCACCCCTTGAAAATCGCCGACCCCGTCACCGTTGGAATCCATGAAGGTTTCGACATTGAGGCAATAGAAGACGGCATTTTTGTACCAGAGGTCGTTGATCACGGGATGCTCCACGGCTTCGTTCGATCCGAGGCAATCGCGTCAGCCGCAAAATTGTTCCCGCCCGATTGTGAGTTTGCGATCAAGGCTCGCAAAATGCCCCGTCGGCCCCGTGTAATAACGCTTGCTATTTTACCCGGATCAGAGGCTATGCTTCATCATCAACATGAGGAGATAGGTCATGGCCAAGGGTCAGGTACGCGGCAACAAGGAAACGCGCAAACCCAAGAAGGACAAGGCCGCTCCAGCGGCTGCGCCGACTTTGGGTTCGCAGGTCAAGTCGGCCGAAAGCAACACCAAAAAGAAGTAATCCGCTCCGTCGTCATGCCGCGATCTCCTTGGTCGCCGGCAGACACAGGACGGCTTCAAGACCTCCCATATGCGACCGGGAGAGGCTCAGCTTCCCGCCGTAAGCATTTGCAATGTCGCCGGAAATCGCCAGGCCAAGGCCTGTTCCGGCGCCATCGCTGTCTTCCTCCTGCTGGCCGCGGACACCGCGCTTCAGCATGGAGGCGTAACGCTCCGGCGTGACGCCCGGGCCATCGTCCGCGATACGCAGCAACACCATCCCGCCATCGCCTCTCGATGCCGTCAGCTCGATGCGCCGTCTTGCAAAACGGACAGCGTTGTCGAGAATGTTGCCGATCGCTTCGGCTGCGTCGGCCGGGTCCGCCTGGACCGTGAGCGCCGGATCGATATCGAGCTCCCAGTCGATCCCGCGGTTTTCTGTGACGGGCGACAGCACGCTCACAAGCTTTCCCGAAATGCCGAGAAGCGATGTCGTCGCCATCTGTTCGACGCCCATTCGTGCGGCCTGCAACTGCCGGTCGGCGCGCTGGCGCACCAGCTCGATCTGCTGCAGGGCCGTTTCGCGACGGGCGCCCGGCAAATCTTCGACGAGATGGGACAGAACGGTCAGAGGCGTCTTCAGGCCATGTGCAAGATCGCTTGCCCGGGCGCGCGCCCTCTCGACGGCATTTTCCCGCTCCGACAGAAGAAGGTTGATCTCGTTGACGAGCGGCGTGACTTCGCTTGGCCCCTGCGCACCGATGCTCGGCAGGCGACCCGCCCGGATATCGGCTACATCTTGGCGCAGGCGGGAAAGCGGCCTCAGACCGACGAGGCTCTGGAGGAGTGCGGCAAGGAAAAGCAGGGCACCGATGGCGATCAGCATCATGACCAGGGGCCGGTGATAGGTGGCGAGCGCTTCTTCCATGTCGTTCTTGGAGAAGGCGGTGTAGAGGGTGAAGCGCTGCAGGGCATCGCCTTCGCCGATCGACATCTCCCTGACCGTGATCAGGATCGGGCCACCATCGGGTCCCTCGGTCTGGTAGAAGCCGCAATAGAGATCGGGAGAAAACAACTGCCGCGAAAGTTCCTGGTCCCAAAGCGAGCGCGAGCGCAGCGGAGGTTTCCCGTTGGCTGGCGATATCTGCCAGTAGAGGCCACCGGCCGGGATCTGGAAGCGTGCATCGGACGGCTCGCTGGCCAGGGAGAGACCGTTCTGCTGAATGGTCAGCCGGGCGCCGAGCGCGTCCGAGACGGCCGTCATCTCCGCGGAATACTGGTCGGCGACATAATCCTCGAACAGGTGGCCGAGCACGAACCAGGCCAGCCACAGGGCCACGCCGATCGATATGAGGGCACCGATTGCCAGACGAAAACGCAGGGAGCGGATCACGGGCGTTTCTCCGGCAGAACGTATCCAAAGCCGCGGCGGGTCTCTATCGCATCGCTGTCGGTTTTCTTGCGCAAGCGGGCCACCATCGCCTCGACGGCGTTCTTGGCGGCGTCGTCGTCGCGGCCCTGAACCTGGCTTGCAAGCTCCGCTGGCGTCAGGACGGCACCGGGACGGTCGATGAACAGCGAGATCATGCGGTATTCCAGAGGGCTCAGATCCAGTTCGCGTCCGTCGAACGTCACGCGGCGGGCCTGCTCGTCCAGCGTGAAGCGGTCGGCCGATTTGACGCGGGCCTGAACCTTGCCGGTTCGGCGAAGCAGCGCCTTCAGCCGGGCGAGCAGCTCCTCGCTGCGAAACGGTTTCGGCAGGTAGTCGTCGGCGCCCGCGTCGAAGCCATCGACGCGTTCCATCCAGGACCCGCGCGCCGTCAGTACGAGGACGGGCGTATCGACGCCGCTTGCCCGCCAGCGCTTGAGAATTGAAAGCCCGTCCATCCCCGGCAGGCCGAGATCGAGGATGATGGCTGCATGGTCGCCTGTCTCTCCCCGTTCCCAAATGTCTGGTCCGTTCGACAGAGTTTCGACGAAATAGCCCTCGCGACTGAGCTTCTCGACAACGAGCGCTGCGATCTGGGGATCGTCTTCGGCAAGCAGGATCTTCATGATATCAACCGCCTCCCAGAAGCGAGCCGCTTCTCGCATCGACCCGCAGGGTGCGGATGGCACCGTTGTTGTCGCGCAGTTTCAGTTGATAGACGTCGCGCGACTGCGAGCGGCTGAGACGGATGTCAATGATGCGACCATACCTGGTGGCGTCGATCTTTCTCAGCATCGTCTTTAGCGGCATGATCTGACCGCTGCGAACCGCGTCGCGGGCCCGATCGGAATCGTTTGCGCCATAGCCGGCACCCGATGTGTCATGGCTTCCCGCACCGTCCTTGCCGTGGTCATCACCGCCATCGTCGTCGCCGCCGTGGTTATCGCCATCATCGCCACCGCCGTCATTGCCCGAACCGGACGATCCGCCACCATCGCTGCCGCCGTCGCCATCCTTGGCGAATGCGGGCGCAACGGGCGTGACGATCGCCGACCCGAGTGTGGCCGCGAGCAGCGCAGCAAGATAGATACGACGGGTCACGCCCATTGATACTCCGGATAGGACTGTGTGGCAGCGCTTTTGAGCCGCGAAACACTACTCTGCCATGATGGCGATGTTGCTGCAAACGGCCGCACCCCCGCCGGCATCCGGCGGGGGTGCGGACTGTGGTCGGACAAAGCCTATTTGTGGCCGCCGCGCGTGCCGCCCTTGTGGTCGTTCTTGTTGTGGTTTGCAGAGTCATCGCTGCTCTTGCCGCCGCGCTTTCCGCCCTTGTCGTCGTTCTTGTCGTGGGTCGCGGCGTCATCGCTGCTCTTGCCGCCACGCTTGCCACCCTTGTCGTCGTTCTTGTCATGGGTTGCCGCGTCGTCGCGGCTCTTTCCGCCACGCTTGCCGCCCTTGTCGTCATTGGCATCATGGTTCGGACCATCGTCCGCACCCTGGCGGGCAAACGCTGCGGATGTGCCGGCAAAGGGAACGGCTGCCTGGACCAGTGGCACCGAAGCGGTGAGGGCGAGTGCGGCGGCGAAGGTCGTCAGAGCAAGTTTCGTTTTCATGGCATGTTTCCTCTCGTATTTGGTTGACGAGTGCAGAATGCCATGGGGGCCCTGACAGGCCACTGAGTGCCGCTGTCAGCAAACTGTCAGACTGGCGTGCCTTTGCCTCCAACGGGCCGGTTCACCCCTCCCGATACGTCATTCGACGTATACGTTTTTGCGGTGCAGCAGCCGATAGTCCGGTTAAGCAACGGTTAAATCTCCGGTTGCTTGAACGAACAAGAAGAGGGGTTCGACCAATGACATTCAGGGTGAAACTTACCGGCGCGCTGCTTGCCGCTGCCATGTCCGCCACGGCGCTTTCGGGCGCATTCGCTGCCGACGATACGATCAAGATCGGCGTTCTGCATTCGCTGTCCGGTACGATGGCGATTTCCGAGACGACGCTGAAAGACGCCATGCTGATGATGGTGGAAGAGCAGAACAAGAAGGGCGGCGTTTTGGGCAAGAAGCTCGAAGCCGTCGTCGTCGATCCGGCCTCCGACTGGCCGCTGTTTGCCGAAAAGGCCCGCCAGCTGATTTCGCAGGACAAGGTTGCAGCCGTCTTCGGTTGCTGGACCTCGTCGTCGCGCAAGTCGGTTCTTCCGGTCTTCGAAGAACTGAACTCGATCCTGTTCTACCCGGTCCAGTACGAGGGTGAAGAATCCTCGCGCAACATCTTCTACACCGGTGCCGCTCCGAACCAGCAGGCCATTCCTGCGGTCGATTATCTTGCCAAGGAAGAAGGCGTCCAGCGCTGGGTTCTCGCCGGCACCGACTATGTCTATCCGCAGACGACCAACAAGATCCTCAAGGCCTATCTGATGTCGAAGGGCGTCGCCGAGGCCGACATCATGGTCAACTACACGCCGTTCGGTCATTCCGACTGGCAGACCATCGTCTCCGACATCAAGAAGTTCGGCTCTGCCGGCAAGAAGACCGCCGTCGTTTCCACCATCAACGGTGATGCCAACGTGCCGTTCTACAAGGAACTCGGCAACCAGGGCATCAAGGCCGAAGACATTCCGGTCGTGGCCTTCTCGGTCGGCGAAGAAGAACTCGCCGGTCTCGACACCAAGCCGCTGGTCGGCCATCTCGCCGCCTGGAACTATTTCCAGTCCGTCGATGCCGAGGTCAATGCGTCCTTCATCAAGGAATGGCACGCCTTTACCAAGAACGACAAGCGCGTGACCAACGATCCGATGGAAGCCGCCTATATCGGTTTCCAGGCCTGGGTTAAGGCCGTCGAATCCGCCGGCACGACCGATACGAACGCGGTTCTGGACTCGATCATCGGCGTTTCGGTGCCGAACCTGTCGGGTGGCTATTCCACCGTCATGCCGAACCACCACATCACCAAGCCAGTGCTGATCGGTGAAATCCAGGCCGATGGCCAGTTCGAAATCGTCCAGGAAACCCCTGCCGTCGTCGGTGACGAATGGTCGGATTACCTGCCGGACTCCAAGAACCTGATCTCCGATTGGCGCAAGCCGATGTCCTGCGGCAACTTCAACGTTGCAACCGGCAAGTGCGGCGGCAAGGGCGGCAGCTGATCCAGTCTCGGCCATAGTTAAGGTTGCCCCTCACCCTAACCCTCTCCCCGCAAGCGGGGCGAGGGGACTTGGGCACGCGAGAGCGTGACCGGGGGGCGGTGAGGGCGTGACGATCATCCTTTTCCCCGCTGGCGGGGAGAAGGTGCCGGCAGGCGGATGAGGGGCGATCGAGCCCTCCGCCCCACGCGGCCATCCGGGGGACAAAGATATGCCTATCCGTTTTTTCACGCTGATTTTTCTGATCTTTTCGTTTGCAGCGCCCGCCCTTTCGCAAGGGGCTGATCCGAAGCCGCTGTTTAACCAGCTCGCCGATGCCGATTTCGGCCAGGCTGAATCGATCGTCGCACAGATCGCCACCAGCGGCGATATCCGCGTTGTGCCGGCGCTCGAGGCTTTTGCCGAGGGTGATCTCTATTTCCGCAAGGCCGACAAGGCCGTGTTCGTGGCCAAACCCGCCGGTTCGCAGCTGGATCTGATTGATCCGGTGACGGCGGAAAGCGCTGGCCAGGTCGCGAAGGGTGCCGTCACCAAGATCCGCGTCAACAATACGCTGCGGCGCGCCATTCGTGCAGCGCTTGGCGGCCTGACGCTGATGAGCCCGGATCGCGGTGTCCGTCTTGCCGCAGCCGATGCGATCCTTTTGTCGCCGAGTGCGGAGGCGCTCGATCTGGTCGAGGCTGCCATTGCCAAGGAAACCGACCGCGACGTCAAATTCCGCATGGAAGAGGCGCGCGCCGTCTCGGTGCTCTCCTCCGACCGCTCGCTCGACGAAAAGCGTGCCGCGATCCAGACCATGGGCAATCTTGGCGGGCGAAGCGCGCTCGGCATCCTCAGTTCGGTCTCGTCAACGATCGATCCGAGCCTGAAGGGCGATCTCGATGCGGCGATCAAAGCCATCCAGAACGAGCAGCAGCTGTGGGATCTGGCCCAGAACGTCTGGTACGGCGTGTCGCTCGGTTCCGTGCTGCTCTTGGCCGCCATCGGGCTTGCCATCACCTTCGGCGTGATGGGCATCATCAACATGGCGCATGGCGAAATGGTCATGCTCGGCGCCTATTCCACCTATGTGGTGCAGGAGGTGATCCGCAGTCACGCGCCCGGCCTGTTCGACTGGTCGCTGACGATTGCGCTGCCGGTCGCCTTTCTCGTGACCGGTGCCGTTGGCTTCGTCGTGGAGCGCGGCATCATCCGCTTTCTCTATGGCCGGCCGCTGGAAACCCTGCTCGCCACCTGGGGCGTGTCGCTGATCCTGCAGCAGACGATCCGCTCCATCTTCGGCCCCACCAACAAGGAAGTCGGCAATCCGTCCTGGATGTCCGGTTCGTTTCCGCTCGGCGGCATGACGATCACCTGGAACCGCATGTGGATCGTGATCTTCTCGCTGTCGATCTTCTTCGCGCTGCTGGTGGTAATGAAGAAATCCGCCTTCGGCCTCAACATGCGCGCCGTCACCCAGAACCGCCGCATGGCGTCGTCGATGGGCATCCGCACGCCATGGGTCGATGCGCTGACCTTCGCGCTCGGCTCCGGCATTGCCGGTATCGCGGGCGTCGCGCTCAGCCAAATCGACAACGTCTCGCCCAATCTCGGCCAGAGCTACATCATCGACAGTTTCATGGTCGTGGTGTTCGGTGGCGTCGGCAATCTCTGGGGCACGCTGGTCGGCGCTCTCTCGCTCGGGGTGCTCAACAAGTTCCTCGAACCCTCGGTCGGCGCCGTTCTCGGCAAGATCCTGGTTCTGGTTCTGATCATCCTCTTCATCCAGAAACGTCCGCGCGGTCTGTTCGCGCTCAAGGGAAGGGCGATCGAAGCATGATTACCGGCTTCATTCTGCGTGCACTCGAAGGCAAGATCGTCGTCGCGATCGCCATCCTGCTCGGCGTCGCCATTCTGGTGCCGGCGCTCAATCTCCTGACGTCGCCCGACAGCGCGCTCCACATCCCGACCTATGCGATGGCGCTGATGGGCAAGTATCTCTGCTACGCGCTTCTGGCGCTGGCGCTGGATCTGGTCTGGGGCTATTGCGGCATCCTCTCGCTCGGCCACGGCGCGTTCTTTGCGCTCGGCGGCTATGCGATGGGCATGTATCTGATGCGCCAGATCGGCTCGCGCGGCACCTACGGCAATCCGCTGCTGCCCGATTTCATGGTCTTCCTCAACTGGAAGGAACTGCCGTGGTTCTGGTACGGGTTCGATCACTTCGCCTTTGCGATGCTGATGGTTCTGGTCGTGCCCGGCCTGCTTGCCTTCGTCTTCGGCTGGTTCGCCTTCCGCAGCCGCGTCAACGGCGTCTATCTCTCGATCATCACCCAGGCGATGACCTACGCGCTTCTGCTTGCCTTCTTCCGCAACGACATGGGGTTCGGCGGCAATAACGGCCTGACCGATTTCAAGGAAATCCTCGGCTTCAACGTGCAGGCCGGCGGCACCCGTGCAGCCCTGTTTGCGATGTCGGCCATCATGCTCGCTCTCTGCCTGCTGGTCGCCTCGGCCATCACCCGGTCGAAATTCGGCAAGGTGCTGGTCGGCGTGCGCGATGCGGAAAGCCGGGTCCGCTTCCTCGGGTTCCGGGTGGAAAACATCAAGCTCTTCACCTTTGTCTTATCGGCCATGTTTGCCGGCATTGCCGGTGCGCTGTTCGTGCCGCAGGTCGGCATCATCAATCCGGGCGAATTTGCGCCTGCCAACTCGATCGAAGTCGTCGTCTGGACGGCGGTCGGCGGCCGCGGCACGCTGATCGGCCCGATCATCGGCGCCATCCTCGTCAATGCCGGCAAGAGCTATTTCACCGGCGCCTTCCCGGAGATCTGGCTGTTTGCGCTGGGCGGCCTGTTCATTGCCGTCACGCTGTTCTTGCCGCGCGGCATCGTCGGCACCATTCAGCACGGCTTTGCCGGGCGCAGGGCGCTGAAAGCAGCGGTGGAGGCGGAAAAGGGCAGGGATGCCGGGGCAGTCCCGGTCGCCCGACAGGTTCAGGCAGCGGAGTGAGACGATGAACACGATTGCCGAAACACGCACCAAAAGTCTGCTCTATCTCGAAGACGTCTCCGTCTCCTTCGATGGGTTCAAGGCGATCAATTCGCTGTCGCTGGTGGTCGAGCCCGGAGAACTTCGCGCCATCATCGGCCCGAACGGTGCCGGCAAGACGACGATGATGGACATCATCACCGGCAAGACGCGGCCCGATACCGGCCGGGTGATCTTCGAGGACACGATCGACCTCACCAAGAAGGACGAGGCCGATATCGCCCAGCTCGGCATCGGCCGCAAATTCCAGAAGCCGACCGTGTTCGAAAGCCACACCGTGTGGGACAATCTCGAACTGGCGCTCAACCGGTCGCGCACCGTGTTCGGCACGTTGTTCTATACGCTGTCTGCCGACGACAAGGCGCGCATCGAGGAAATCCTCGAGACGATCCGCATGTCCCACCGCAAAAACGAATATGCCGCCAATCTTTCGCACGGCCAGAAACAGTGGCTTGAGATCGGCATGTTGCTCGCGCAGGAACCGAAGCTGCTTCTGGTCGATGAACCGGTCGCCGGCATGACGGATGCCGAGACATCCGAGACCGCCTTGCTGCTGAAAGAAATCGCCAAGACCCGCTCGGTCGTGGTGGTGGAACACGACATGGGCTTCATCCGCGACCTCGGCGTCAAGGTGACGTGTCTCGCGGAAGGATCGGTGCTGGCCGAAGGGTCGATCGATTTCGTGTCGAACGATCCGAAGGTGATTGAGAATTATCTGGGACGGTGAGGTTTTATGCAAAGCTTCGCATCCCAAAAAATCCCCTCCCCACCCTCCCCACAAGGGGGAGGGCTTAACCCAGCTCGACCGTTCTCCCGTACGGCAAGGCGGTGCCGCGAGTCTTCTCCCCCTTGTGGGGGAGATGGCCGGCAGGCCAGAGGGGGTTTTATCCTGTCCTGAATTCACGGAGGCCCCCATGCTGACAGTCGAAAACGTCAATCTCCATTACGGTGCGGCACAGGCCCTGCGCGGCGTGTCGATCAAGGCGGATATGGGCAAGATCACCTGCGTTCTCGGTCGCAACGGCGTCGGCAAGTCGACGCTGTTGCGCGCCGTCACCGGGCAGCATCCGGTGTCAGCGGGGACGATCAGCTTTCAGGGCGAGACGTTGAACGGGCTTGCACCCTATCACCGCGCCAGGCACGGCATCGGCTATGTGCCGCAGGGGCGCGAAATCTTCCCGCTGCTCACCGTTCAGGAAAACCTGCAAAGCGGTTACGCACCGCTGGAGCGCAAGGACAAGTTCATCCCGGACGACATCTTCGCGCTGTTCCCGGTGCTCAAATCCATGCTCGGGCGCCGCGGCGGCGATCTGTCCGGCGGCCAGCAGCAGCAGCTGGCGATCGGGCGGGCCATGGTCACGCGGCCGAAAATCCTGGTGCTGGACGAGCCGACCGAAGGCATCCAGCCGTCGATCATCAAGGATATCGGCCGCGCCATCCGCTACCTGCGCGACAGCACCGGCATGGCCATCCTGCTGGTCGAACAGTATCTCGACTTCTGCCGGGAGCTGGCAGATCATGTCTATATTATGGATCGTGGCGAGATCGTGCACGAAGGCGCCGCTGAGACACTGGATACGGCAGAAGCAAGGCGACACCTAACTGTTTAGGGGTCAATGTTTGCATGGCTTCTATTCGTTAACGCGGTTTCAAAGCCTGGGCCTGTGTGCTAGATGAACAGCAGATGAACGCATCTTCCGAACATCGTAGATAACCCCCGCACCCCATGATGAGGCGCTGATGGTCTTTGAACGCATTGTTGGTTCTCGTTCCCGCTCCGCCCTTCGCGCTACCGCGACCGGAGCGTTTTTCTTGGCCGCAGGTGCCGCTTTTGCCGGCTGTGGCCAGCCTATGACGCCGGGTCTCCACCCGGTCACCATCGAGACCGACGGTATCGAACGCCAGGCCGTCTACTTCGTGCCGTCCTCCTATACAGGCAAGGACAAACTGCCCGTCGTGTTCGATTTTCACGGCAGCAACTCCAATCCGGTCGGCCAGTTGAAGCGCTCTTCCTGGGACAAGGTTGCCGAAAAGAACGGGTTTATCGCCGTGGCGCTGCAAGGCAGCCTGTCCGGCAAGGCGCCGGGCACCTATGGCTGGAACGTTCCGCATGTGCAGGTCAGCCAGGCTATTCTTCCCAATGGCGCCCAGGGCGGCCAGGACGAGATCGCCTTTATCGAGGATGCCGTCGAAGAGGTGAAGGATGACCTCTGCGTCGATCCGAACCGGATCTTTGCCTCGGGTTATTCCGGTGGCGGCCGCATGCTGTCGGCCTATGTCTGCTCCGGTCAGGACGATTTCGTCGCGGCAGGTTTTGTGAATTCGCTGCGCGCCGGTCGTCCCGTCGAGACCGATGGCAAGTGGGGGCCCGATGCCGCCAACTGCAATCCGGCCAAGCCGATCTCGATCGTGGCCTTTGCCGGCGAAAAGGATTCGCAGAACCCCTATGCCGGCGGCGGCAGCGCCTATTGGCAGTATGGTTTCAAGACGGCGATCAAGCGCTGGACCGATCTCGACGGCTGCAAGGGCAACGGCAACGCAAAGACTGTCGAAGGCGTCACCTACACCATGTACGGCACCTGCACCAACGGCGCCCGCATCGCCACCTACGTGTTCGAAAAGGGCACGCATGACTGGCCGAGGCCTTCCGAAGCCCGGGAAGCGGTGATGGCTGCCGCCAAGGATGGCGTTGCCGGTGTCACCAAGGTTTCGAGCGTCGTGCCGGCCAAGCCTGCCTTCGACGCCAATGTCGATCCGGCTTTCCGCATGTGGGATTTCTTCTCGAAGGCCGACACGACGGATATGGTCGCCACGGCCGCGCCTGCGAAATCCTCCGGTGGTTCGAAGTCTGGCACGACTGTTGCGTCTGACTGCTCGACACAGATCAACATGCAGGACACGACGTGCAGCAGCATTCAGCCGACGACACCCCGCCGCAGCGGGCAAGGGGTTCGGGACGCCTTGTAACCAAGGCGTTTGCCGGGCGCACACGGCTTGACCAGTTCTTCCAGGAAGGCTGCGCAAAAATACGCCTTCCGGAAACCTTTTCGCCTGAAATGGAGGCGATCCTCATCAACACGTCAGGGGGACTGACGGGCGGCGACGTGATCGATTGGTCCGTCGCCGCATCCGATTCCACCCGCCTCTCGGTCACCACGCAGGCCAACGAGAAGATATACAAGGCAGCCGCAGACACTGCCTCCGTCTCCACCCACATCACCGTCGGCGAAAACGCTTCCGTCCACTGGCTGCCGCAGGAAACCATCCTGTTCGACCGCGCCTCGCTGACGCGAAGGCTCGATGTGGATCTCGCCGAAACCTCCGAATTTCTCGCGGTCGAAGCCGTCATCCTCGGTCGCAAGATGATGGGCGAGGCGGTCAATCTCGGCTTCTTCCGCGATCGCTGGCGTGTCCGGCGCGCAGGCTCGCTCATTCATGCAGAAGAAATGCGTTTCGACGGCGAGATCGCGAGACTGGCGGAAGCAGCCGCCGTCCTTTCCGGCCAGGTCGCTTTCGCAACGCTGTTCTATTCCGGACCGTTGGCAGAAGCTCTGTTTCCGAAGCTGCGGGACTGTCTCGGACCCACATCCGGCGGGGCCAGCTTCTTCAACGACAAGATCGTTGCGCGTCTCACCGCACCGACCGGGTTCGAGCTCAGAAAAATCCTGGTACCGGCAATTTCCGTATTGCGTAACGGCGCGCCAGTGCCGAAAGTCTGGAACATCTGATTTGTCATTGATGACGCCGATTGCGGGAAGCCCATGAACCTCACCCCACGCGAAAAAGACAAGCTTCTGATTTCCATGGCCGCGGTCGTTGCCCGTCGTCGCCTGGAGCGGGGCGTCAAGCTTAACTATCCGGAAGCGATCGCGCTGATCACCGACTACGTGGTGGAAGGTGCCCGCGATGGGCGCTCCGTGGCCGCTTTGATGGAAGAGGGCGCGCATGTCATCACCCGCGACCAGGTGATGGATGGCATCCCCGAAATGATCCACGACGTGCAGGTGGAAGCGACGTTCCCGGACGGAACCAAGCTCGTCACCGTGCACGAACCGATCCGCTGAGGAGTTCGCCATGGCTCTCGAACTGCGCCCCAACTGCGAATGCTGCGACAAGGATCTCGCGCCCGACAGCCGCGAGGCGATGATCTGCACGTTCGAATGCACCTATTGCATCGATTGCGCTACGAGCGTGCTTGCCGGTATCTGCCCGAATTGCAATGGTGAACTGGTGCGTCGTCCGGTGCGCCCGGCTGCTGCACTCGTCAACAATCCGGCCTCGACGGTGCGTGTTCTGAAGGCCGAAGGCTGCCAGCCAAAATTAGCATTGAGCGCCTGAGGAGGTGGACCATGATACCCGGTGAAGTCTTTACCGTTGCAGGCGAGATCGAACTCAATGTCGACGCCCCGACGATCTCGATCGAGGTTTCCAATACCGGCGACCGGCCGGTGCAGGTGGGCAGCCACTACCATTTCTTCGAGATCAATAACGGACTTGCGTTCGTTCGCGACAAGGCGCGCGGCATGCGGCTCGATATCCCCGCCGGCACCGCCGTTCGCTTCGAACCGGGTCAGACCCGGTCGATCACGCTGATCCCGCTGTCCGGCGCCCGCAAGGTCTACGGGTTCCAGCAGAAGATCATGGGTGCCCTATGAAATCGCTGGCGCTTCTGGCCGCCTGTGGCTGCGTGCTCCTGATCGATGCTCCGGCATCCGGCGAGGACAGGCCGGACGTGGACTGCGACAACGCCCAGGTCCAGATGGAACTGACCTACTGCGCCGAGCAGGAATTCATCGCCGCGGACAAGCTTCTCAACACTCAATACAAGAAGACCCGCGACCTGATGCGGGCCCGTGATGCGGATGCCGATCCCTCCACGGCAGGTGCGGAGAAAGCCCTCGTCGCAGCGCAACGCGCCTGGGTCGCCTACCGCGACGCCCAATGCGCCTCCTACGGCTTCCAGGCCCGCGGCGGCTCGATGGAACCGATGCTGATCTATGGCTGCCAGGCGGGGCTGACTGCGAAGCGGACGGACGAGCTGAAGGAGCTGACGGAAGAGGGGAACTGAGCCTTTTTTGCGCCAGAAGCGACATTGGTTAGGCAGGAATTTTTGCGGTAAACTAGGCGCTTTCGATAGCGCCGGAGCACGATAATGGGCAGGTTCGAAGCCAAAACATCGACGGATGGAGAAGCAACGATCCCGGTCGAGGTGCGTCAGGCGCTCGGCCTGAAGCCTGGGGGCTCGCTGCAGTTCATCGTTGATGACGAGGGCAAGGTCACCGTCGAGGCGAAGAAGAGCGATCTCGCGCATTTGCGCGGCATCTTCGGCAAGCACGACGGCCCGCCAATGGATATCGAGGAGGCGATCACAGAGACGGTCGCCCGCCGAACGTCTCCCAGTCGCTCGGAGGATGATCCTTGATCGGTCTCGATACCAATATTCTTGCTCGATATTTTCTGGACGATGACCCTCTTTGGTCGCCACGGGTGGCGCAATTTTTTCACGAAAGACTTTCCACGAGCCGGCCGGGGTTCATCAATCCCATCACGCTGGTTGAACTCGTCTGGGTACTTCGTCGCAAAACCGGTTACGATCGCGAACGACTGGCCAGCCTTATCGAAGGACTTATCTCGTCCGATCGTCTTGTCATCGGCGACGCTGATGCGGTGGTCAGAGCGCTTGCGTCGTTCAGGACGGGAACTGCCGGTTTTGCGGATTACTTTATTGCCGAACTCAACACGGCTGCCGGCGCGTCACCAACCGTGACACTCGACCACGCCGCCGCCAAGAACATGCCTTTCATTCTGCTTTCTCAGGAAGTCTGATCCATGCCCTACAAAATGTCCCGCGCGTCCTATGCTTCCATGTTCGGCCCGACCACCGGTGACAAGGTGCGGCTTGCCGATACCGAACTCATCATCGAAGTCGAGAAGGATTTCACCGTCTATGGCGAGGAGGTCAAGTTCGGCGGCGGCAAGGTCATTCGTGACGGCATGGGACAGAGCCAGGCAACGCGGGCCGAGGGCGCTGTCGATACTGTCATCACCAATGCGCTGATCGTCGATCACTCCGGCATCTACAAGGCCGATGTCGGTCTGAAGGACGGCCGGATCCATGCGATCGGCAAGGCGGGCAATCCGGATACGCAACCGGGCGTGACGATCATCGTCGGACCATCCACCGAGGCGATTGCCGGCGAAGGCAAGATCCTGACCGCCGGCGGCATGGATGCGCATATCCATTTCATCTGCCCGCAGCAGATCGAGGAAGCGCTGATGTCGGGCATCACGACGATGCTTGGTGGCGGGTCGGGACCGGCGCACGGTACGCTTGCAACGACCTGCACCGGCGCCTGGCATATCGAGCGCATGATCGAGAGCTTCGACGCGTTTCCGATGAACCTCGCGCTGGCCGGCAAGGGCAATGCCTCGCTGCCGGCGCCTCTCGAGGAGATGATCCTTGCCGGCGCGTCCTCGCTGAAGCTTCACGAGGACTGGGGCACGACGCCGGCCGCTATCGACAACTGCCTGACGGTTGCCGATGCCTTCGACGTGCAGGTGATGATCCACACCGATACGCTCAACGAAAGCGGCTTCGTGGAAGACACGATCGGCGCCATCAAGGGCCGCACCATCCATGCCTTCCACACGGAAGGGGCCGGCGGCGGTCACGCGCCTGACATCATCAAGATCTGCGGCAATCCCAACGTCATTCCGTCCTCGACCAATCCGACGCGGCCCTACACGATCAACACGCTGGCCGAACATCTCGATATGCTGATGGTCTGCCACCACCTGTCGCCGTCGATACCGGAAGACATCGCCTTTGCCGAAAGCCGCATCCGCAAGGAGACGATCGCTGCCGAAGACATCCTGCACGATATCGGCGCCTTCTCGATCATCTCGTCGGACAGCCAGGCGATGGGCCGCGTCGGCGAAGTTGCCATCCGCACCTGGCAGACGGCCGACAAGATGAAGCGCCAGCGCGGCCATCTGGCCGACGAAACCGGCGACAACGACAATTTCCGCGTCAAACGCTATATCGCCAAATACACGATCAACCCCGCGATCGCGCACGGCATCAGCCATGAAATCGGCTCGGTCGAAGTCGGCAAGCGCGCCGATCTGGTGCTCTGGAGCCCTGCCTTTTTCGGCGTAAAGCCGGAAATGGTGCTGCTCGGCGGCTCGATTGCGGCAGCACCGATGGGTGATCCAAACGCATCGATCCCGACGCCGCAGCCAATGCATTATCGCCCGATGTTTGCAGCCTATGGCAAGCTGCGCACCAATTCCTCCGTCACCTTCGTCTCCCAGGCATCGCTCGATGGCGGCATCGTCGGCAGGCTGGGGGTCGCAAAAAAGCTATTGGCTGTGCGCAACACCCGTGGCGGCATCTCGAAAGCGTCGATGATCCACAATTCACTGACGCCGCATGTGGAGGTCGATCCGGAAACCTACGAAGTGCGCGCCGATGGAGAGCTCCTCATCTGTAAACCGGCAACGGTCCTGCCGATGGCACAGCGGTATTTCCTGTTTTGATGGAATACCTTGACGGAACCGTCGCATGAGGAAGCTTGCAAGACGGTTCCTGCTGGCAATCCCGCTCATCGCTATCCTGATCATGCTGGCGGTCGCCGTCGGCACATTCGTGCCGCGGCCTTTGTTTGCGCCGGATCGCCCGGTCGCTGGTGAAAACACGCGCCGGATCCTGGTGCTTTCCAATCCGATCCATACGGATCTCGTCATTCCGCTCGATGCGGAAACGCGGGCGTCTTATGCGTTTCTGGAAGCATCAGGAATTCCCGTCGCCGATCCCGCGGCAGAATGGCTGGTGATCGGCTGGGGAGGGCGGTCCTTCTATCTGGAAACGCCGACCTGGGCCGATCTCAAGCCGATGCCCGCATTCCGCGCGCTCACCATCGATTCCTCGGTCATGCATGTTGATGTCGCCGGCGGCATCGACGAAACGCATCCGGCCGTGCAGGCGTTCGAGCTCGATGCCGACCAATTCCAGGCGATGTCCGACTTCATTCGTGCCAGTTTCGTAGAGGTGGATAACAAGGTCGTACCCATCCCCGGGGCAGGCTACGGCGTCTATGACCGCTTCTTCGAAGCGCATGGATCGTTCAACGCGCTTGTCGGCTGCAACACCTGGACAGCAAGGGCGCTGAGGGCGGCGGGGCTACGCACGGGGCTGTGGAATCCGCTGCCGCAACTGCTGGCGCTGTCGCTCCGACTTTACAACTGACGACATATGTTTTCGGCCTCTGATTTTGCAGCCGGGAGCGTAACTAGGCCTTGTGCCGAGCGTCACGCTTGGTGATTATGCCGCCTTCAAGGAGACTTTTCATGCAGCATATCCATTCCTATCGTCCCGCCGGTGAAATCAGCGATCCGCCGGTGGATGTCGTCACCTTGCCGCACGATCTGCGGCACCTGCGCCGCAAGCTGCTGCATTTGTCGAATGGTGACATGGTGATGCTCGATCTCAAGGAAGCCGTGCTGTTTCACCATGGCGACCGGCTGGTGCTCGAAAACGGGGATACGGTGGAAGTTCAGGCGGCGCCGGAAAAGCTGTTCGAGGTCAAGGCGCGCGATCCGCTGCACCTGATCGAGCTTGCCTGGCATCTCGGCAACCGGCATCTGTCGGCACAGATCGAGGAGGGTCGTATCCTCATCCTGCGCGATCACGTCATCCGTTCCATGCTGCAGGGCCTCGGCGCGACCGTCACCGATATCGAAGAACCCTTCCAGCCGGCCCGTGGTGCCTATCACGCGCATGGCGGCCACGATCACGGCAGTCACGGTCATCATGCCCATGACTGAACCGGCATGACGGAAGGCGTGGGTGTGCAGGGACAGCTTGGGCAGGGGCTCGATACGAAGGCTCTGCTCCGGCTGATGGCGTGGCTGTCCCCAGCGTTCCCGATCGGCGGCTTTGCCTGGTCGGGCGGGCTGGAACGCGCGGTGGCGGATCGGCTGGTGACATCGGTGCCCGATCTCACATCCTGGCTCGAAACCATTCTCAAGCACGGTTCGCTGTGGAACGATGCGGTTCTGTTTTCGAGCGCGTTCGAGGCTGTCGATCAGCGGGACGCGTTGCAGGACCTGTCCGAACTCGGTCTGGCGCTGGCAGGTTCCGCCGAGCGTCATGCGGAAACTCTGTCGCTCGGTCAGGCCTTTGTCACGGCAGCGATCGCGTGGCCGCATCCTGTGCTGCAGCTTTTGCCGAAGCAGGTGCCGTTTCCGGTTGCGGTCGGCGCCATCGCTGCGGCCCACGGCGTGCCGAAGACGAGCGCCATTGCTGCCTATCTGCATGCGGCGGTGTCGCAGTCGGTCTCGGCCGGCATCCGGCTCGGGGTTTGTGGGCAGGCTCATGGCGTCGGGATACTCGCTGGTCTTGAAGCTGTGGTCGGCGATGTCGCGGAGAAGGCGCAAGGCGCGACGCTCGATGATCTCGGCGGTGCCGCCGTGCAGGCGGAGATCGCTTCGCTTCGCCACGAAACACAGCACTCGCGGCTGTTCCGCTCGTAGCGACCGGGATAAGCTACTCCAGCAATCGAAAGGAATGTCCTCATGAAATCGGCAAACGGACCGCTTCGCGTCGGGATCGGCGGGCCGGTCGGCTCCGGTAAGACGGCGCTGACCGAAAAGCTCTGCAAGGCGATGCGCGACAAATATTCGGTCGCCGTCGTCACCAACGATATCTACACGAAAGAGGATGCCGAAGCGCTGGTGCGGATGCAGGCGCTGTCGTCGGACCGGATCGTCGGCGTCGAGACGGGCGGATGTCCGCATACGGCGATCCGCGAGGATGCGACGATCAATCTTCAGGCGATCGCCGGTCTCAACGAGCGCATTCCCGATCTCGACATCGTGTTCATCGAATCCGGCGGCGACAATCTGGCGGCCACGTTTTCTCCTGATCTCGCCGATATCACAATCTACGTGATCTCCACCTGCCAGGGCGAGGAAATTCCGCGCAAGGGCGGGCCTGGTATCACCCGCTCCGATCTCCTGATCATCAACAAGAAGGATCTGGCACCCTATGTCGATGTCGATATCGACGTGATGGACAGGGATGCTTCGCGGATGCGCGAGATGAAGCCGCATGTCTTTACCGACCTCAAGCGCGGCGAGGGCGTCGAGCATGTGGTGCGGTTTCTGGAGACCCACGGCGGGCTGTGAGATCGCAATGACGAGGTCTGCGGTTTCCTCACCCTTTGAGGCAAGCCATGCTGACGCGAGTGGCCGGCCTGCTCAGACCGGCCTCCCGGGTTACTTGCTTCGACGGTTCAGATTTCCCGCAGCGCCTGTACGTCCACCACCTGGATGATGCGGCCGCGAACCGTGACGCCTGTCTTGCGCAGGGACGAAAAGGCGCGCGACAGGGCTTCGGGAGCCAGTCCCAGCATGCCGGCGAGCAGGCTTTTCTGGAACGGCAGGCGGATCGCTGCTGGTCCACCGTCAACCGGGCAGCGGCTGAGAATGTAGTTTGCCACCCGTTGCGGCGCCGTGAACAGCCGGTCGTTGGCAACACAGTCCATCGTGCTGATCAGATGACGCGACAGGGTCGTCATCACGGCGCGGGAAATACCGGGATCCTCTTCGGCCAGATCCTTCACCGTCTGCAGGTCGAAACGCACCAGCGTGCAGGTCTCTGCGGCCTGGGCGAAAAAGGGATACTTCCGGTCCGCATAAAGCATGCACTCGCCGAACGTATCTCCCGGTGCGGAAATGCGGATATCCGCATCGCGCCCGTCTCGGCTCAGCCGGTAGAGGCGGACATAGCCATTCAGCACACAGTAAAACGCTTCGGCACGTTGGCCCTCTCGCACGATGAGGTCACGGGCGGACACTGTCTCGACACTCATCGCCGACAGCATCTTGACCAGCGAGTTACCGGTCAGGCCGTGCATGAAAGGCGTTTTCATGAGAACCGCGCGGTCGCGATTGTTGAGTTTGATGTCGCCGTTGCCCATGTCCGTTCTTCTTTTCTGGCGGGGAGCTTCCTAGAATGTAATTATTCTAAATTAACACGTGCTCCGAAGCGCGTTTTGACGTCGATCAAATCGTCCAAGATTCTTTGCGGTCGGGATGCGCTTTTGCATTTCCGCACCCTTCGACGTCTTCTGCCCCACCCGGAATCGCTTGCTCGGACCGGTGATTTTACTCCGCAGCCATAGGCGGAAGCCGCAGGACCTTGGCGCCGCCAGAGGCGCTGAGCATATCGTGGTCGATGCCGTTTTCGCGTTCCAGCCGGCGAAGCCGCTCTCCGAGGTCACGGTTCTCCTGGGTCAGTTCCTCGTTGGAAAGGCCGAAATCCTCCTCTTCTTTCTTGCCGACCAAGCGACCGAAGATCCGCCCGAGCAGGCCGGAAAGATCGTCCATAATGAGGAAGAAGGCGGGGACAACGAGGAGCGACAGGACGGTGGAAACGATGATGCCGCCGATCACGGCGATTGCCATCGGGGCGCGGAACGATCCGCCTTCGCCGATACCCATCGCCGAGGGCAACATGCCGGCCGACATGGCGATAGACGTCATGATGATCGGGCGGGCGCGCTTGCGGCCGGCTTCGACCATCGCGTGAACACGCTCCAGTCCGTGGCGTTTCATCTCGATGGCGAAATCCACGAGCAGGATGGCGTTCTTCGTGACAATCCCCATCAGCATCAGGATACCGATCAGAACCGGCATCGACAGCGCGTTCTGGGTGACGATCAGCGCCACCGCCACGCCGCCGATCGCAAGCGGCAGCGAGAATAGGATGGTCAGCGGCTGGATGACGTCCTTGAACAGCAGGATCAGCACGACCAGAACCAGAAGCAGGCCCATCAGCATGGCATTGCCGAAGCTCTGGGTCATTTCCGCCTGCACCTTGGCGTCGCCGCTTTCGGCCAGCCGAACGGATGGCGGAAGGTTGGTTTCGTCGACGATGCGTTTGAACTCGGCCGACGACGTGTCGAGTGCCGTGCCGAAGGGCACATCCGAGCCGATCGCCACGACGCGGTTGCGGTCGTTGCGCGTGATCGAGCTCGGGCCTTCCGAATAATCCACGTCGGCAACACTGGTGAGTGGCACCGTGGCACCGCTTGCGGTCCTCAGCTTCAACGCCTTGATCGCTGCTAGATCACGCCGCACATCGAGTGAGGTCTGGACACGGATCGGGATCTGCCGGTCATCCAGGTTGATCTTGGCGAGATTGGCGTCGATATCGCCGATGGTCGCGACGCGCACCGTTTCGGAGATCTGCTGCGGCGTAATGCCGAGGCGCGCGGCTTCCGCCATGCGCGGACGGATCTGCAGTTCCGGCCGGGGCAGGGCGCCGTCGGAGGAAACATTGGCAAGGATCGGCGAAGCGCGCAGGCGCGATTCCAGGAGCCCGATCGCATCGTTCAGGTCCGCCTCGTTGTCGGAGAGGAAGTTGAACGCTAGTTCGCGCTCGGCACGGTCGTTGACCTTCGAGATACGCACGTCCGGGATATCGCGGATTGCGGCAAAAATGTCCTTTTCCACGTCCCATTGCGGACGGGTACGGCCATGTTCTTCCATTTTCGGCAAAGAAGAGCCGATCAGCGGCAGGCTGCCCAGCCCCTTGTTGACCAGCGTCTTGATCAGCGAATGGTCGATGTTTTCGAGGATGACACGAACGGTCGAACGACGCAGTTCGAGATCGCCCTTGGGCGATGCGCCACCGAGCACGAAGACGCTTTCGACGCCGTCGATATCGCGAACCGCGCGGTCGATCTTTTCAGACGTCTCGGCGGTCTCTTCCAGTGTCGCATTGGGCGGCAGCTCGACGGAGAGAACGACGCGCGAGGAATCGTCGGGCGGCAGGAAGCTGCCGGGCACCTTGCTCAGCAGCATGAGCGAGCCGGCGAGGAAGGCGATGGCGCCAAGAAGCGTCGCATAGCGCCAGTACCATTTGCGGGTCGTGCCGGTGACGAGGCGCGTATAGGCGCGCATGATCCAGCCGTCATTGTCGTGATGGTCTTCCATCCCGTCTTCGGCGCGCATCAGATAGGCCGCCATCAGCGGCGTGATCAGGCGCGCGACCGCCAGCGAGAAGAAGACCGAGAAGGCGACGGTCAGGCCGAACTGGATGAAATACTGTCCGGGAACGCCCGGCATGAAGGAAACGGGCACGAACACGGCGATGATGGTGAAGCTGGTCGCGATGACGGCGAGCCCGATTTCGTCGGCCGCCTCGAGTGCGGCCTTGTATGGCGTCTTGCCCATCTTGATATGGCGGGCGATGTTTTCGATCTCGACGATCGCGTCATCCACCAGAATACCGGTCGCAAGCGTCAGCGCCAGGAACGAGACAAGGTTGAGCGAGAAGCCCATCAAGTCCATGACCCAGAAGGTGGGGATCGCCGACAGCGGCAGGGCGACGGCTGCGATCAGCGTTGCGCGCCAGTTGCGCAGGAACAGCATGACGACGATGATGGCAAGGATCGAGCCTTCCACCAGCGTGTGAAGGGCTGCTTCGTAATTGCCGTAGGTGAAATAGACGGAGTCGTCGACCATGGCGATCGCAACGTCTGGATGCGCCTTGCGCACGCCGTCGAGGCTTTCCGCCACGGTTTCGGCGACGGAGACTTCGCTTGCACCCTTCGCGCGGAAGACGGCGAAGGTGACGGCCGGCGTGCCGTTGAAGCGCGAGAAGGATTTCTGCTCCTCATAGGTATCGGTGACGGTGCCGAGTTCCGACAGCCGCACGAAACGATTGTTGGAAAGGCTGATCGACGTCTCGGCCAGTTGCGCCACATCGCGGGCATCGCCGAGCGTTCGGATCGTCTGTTCGTTGCCGGCAACCTGGCCGCGGCCGGAGCCGAGATTGACATTGGTGCCGCGGATCTGCTGGTTCACGTCGGCCGCCGTGATGCCATAGGCATCGAGCTTGGCGGGATTGAGCGAGACGCGCACTTCGCGATCGGAGCCGCCGTAACGGTCGATCCGGCCGATCCCGGCCTGGCCTTCCAGCGCCCGCGTCACCGTGTCGTCGACGAACCACGAGAGTTCCTCGAGCGTCATGTTGGGCGATGAGACGGCGAATGTCTGGATCGCCTGTCCTTCGACATCGACCTTGGTGACGATCGGTTCCTCGATGCCGGCCGGCAGGTCGCCGCGGATCTTGTCGATCGCGTCCTTGGTATCCTGCACCGCTTCCGGCGTGGGCTTTTCGATGCGGAAGACGACGACCGTCTGCGACTGGCCATCGGTGATGGTGGACTGGACTTCGTCGATGCCGCTGATCGAGGCGACGGCATCCTCGATCTCCTTGGTCACCTGTACTTCCAGTTCGGCAGGCGATGCGCCGGACTGGACGACGGTGACGGAAACAACGGGCACGTCGATATTCGGGAAGCGGGTGATCGGCAGCGCATAGAAGGACTGGATGCCGACGTACAGCAACAGGGCAAAGCCGAGGAGCGGTGCGATCGGGTTGCGGATGGACCAGGCGGAGAAGTTCATCTTCGCGTCCTCAATTCGAAACGGCGGCGGGCGGGGCCCGGTCAGCTTCGGCCTTGTCGGCGCCAGCCTTTGAGCCCGGCAGGACCGGGTTGATCTTGTCGCCGTCGCGCACGAATGCGCCGGCCTTGGCGACGACCCGGTCGCCCTCGGCAATGCCACTGACGATCTGGATGAAGCCGCCGTCCTGAATGCCGGTTTCTATCTTGACCTGCTTGACGGTATCGCCGTCCACCTTGCGGGTGACCGAGCCCGACGGCGCGGTGGTCACGGCCGAGAGCGGCAGGGCCAGCGCCGTCGTTTCGGTGATGACGATCTCCGCACTGCCATACATGCCCGATCGGGCACCACTCTCGTCATCGACGACGATATGCACGGCGCCGAGGCGGGTGGTCGCATCGACGGAGGGCGAAACGATCCGCACCTTGCCTTCGATCTTGCGTGTGCCGCCGGCAATGGTGATGATCGCCTTCTGGCCGAGCTTCACCTTCTGGATGTCTGTTTCCGAAAGATCGGCCACGAGTTCGATCGCGCCGTCCTTGATGATGGTGAAGAGCGGTTCGCCGGCGCCGGCGGCAATCGCGCCGATCCGCGCATTCTTGGCCGTGACGACGCCATCAACCGGGCTTTTGACGCCGGTGCGGGCAAGGTTGAGGTCGACGTCCTTGATCTGCGCATCGACGACCTTGACGTCGGCCTCACCGACGGAAACGGCCTGTTTCGCCGCGTTCAGCCGTGCTTCGGCGACTTCAACCTGAGCCTGCGTCTGTTCGACCTGGCTCTGGCTGCTCGTGCCGTTTTGTCCGAGTTTTCTGGTGCGGTCGCGCTGGCGGATGGCGTCGGCCAGATTGGCTTCGGCCTCGATCACCTGCGCCTTGTATTGCGCGACGCCGGCCTCGGCTTTGGCCCTGTTTGCCTCAAGCTGGCTTTTTTGCAGAATGAGCGAGTCGTCGTTGAGGGTTGCGAGAACCGCGTCCTGCTTCACCTCGTCGCCGACATCGGCATCGACGCTGCGGATAGAGAGACCGTCGACCAGAGGCTGGATGTAGATTTCCTCGATCGGGCGGATCGTACCGGTCGCGATGACCCGATCGGTCATGGGGCGGGTTTTGGCCTCGGTCACGATGATCGACGGAAGGTTCTTCTGCGGTGCGGTCGGCTGTGCTTGCTGCGCCAATGCCGGAAAGGCGAGGAGCGTGATCAGGGCAGGGGCGAGGGACGCCGCCAACAACGCGAGCTTTGACGAAATGCGAAACATGCGACGACTTCCGATGCACCAGAGGGTCTTTATTTCGCTGTCCGGGATCCGCGCCCCTCCCTGCGCAGTTCCTGATGAGGTGGTGACGACCCAAAGCCGCCACAAGTCCGTCACCCGACAAATTCATGTCCCGTGTTTTTACGGCTTCCGTCGCCGCAAATCAATCTGCTCGCGGAAATGCCAAGACCAAGATCAGTGATGGTTACCGCTCCATAAAATATGCCCGGCAGCGCGCCGGGCATATACTGTTTTCGGCAGGTTAGATCGGCTCGATCAGGCCCTGCTTATTTAAGAGCGGCGGTCGTTACATCGGTCGTGTAGCCACCATCCGGCTGCTTGGTGATGATCTTCTGGTCGAGCAGCGCCTTTACCGTGCGCTCATAGGTCGCCATGTCCAGCTTGCCGTCGCCGATCAACTTTGCCACTTCGCCCATCATGCGCTTCTGGTGGTTCTCGTCCTGGCCGCCATTGTCCATGACGATCTCTGCTGCTTCTTCCGGGTTCTCGATCGCGTATTTCCAGCCCTTCATCGAAGCGCGCACGAACTTGACCATGTTCTCCTTGAACTTTGGATCGGCCAGCTTTGTGTCGAGAGCGTAGAGCCCGTCTTCCAGAAGGTCGTTGCCGAGCTTGGTATAGTTGAAGACGACCAGATCTTCGGCCTTGAAGCCGGCGTCGATCGCCTGCCAGTATTCGTTATAGGTCATGACGGAGATGCAGTCCGCCTGCTTCTGGATCAGCGGCTGGACGTCGAAGCTCTGCTTCAGAACCGTCACGCCATCCGTACCGCCCTCGGTCTTCAAGCCGATCTTGTTCATCCAGGCAAAGAATGGATACTCGTTGCCGAAGAACCAGACGCCGAGCGTCTTGCCCTTGAAATCGGCTTCCGTCTTGACCGGGCCGTCCTTCGGGCAAATCAGCTCGAGACCGGACTTGGCGAAAGGCTGGGCGATGTTGGTCAGCGGTACGCCCTTTTCGCGGGCAACCAGCGCGCCGCCCATCCAGTCGACGATCACGTCGGCGCCGCCGCCGGCGATCACCTGTTCCGGAGCGATATCGGGACCACCCGGCTTGATCGTCACGTCAAGGCCTTCCTCCTCGTAGAAGCCCTTGTCCTTGGCCACGAAATAACCGCCGAACTGGCCCTGGGCGACCCATTTCAGCTGCAGCGTCAGCTTGTCGGCGGCGAATGCATTGGATGCAGCGAGCGAGAACGCTCCCGCCATCAGCGCCATGATCATCTTTTTCATCGTCGTTTCCCTCTTTTGTTGCCGCCCCCGTTTTCGGGATGCGGATCGTCAGCGACTAACCCCCACGGTTAGACGGATGCCAGAATGTCGTTGCTCTCTCGGCAAGGGCGACGACGCCATAAAAGAGCGATCCGGCGAGCGCCGCAACCGCGATTTCGGCCCAGACCATGTCGACATTCATGCGCCCGATCTCGGTGGAGATGCGAAAGCCCATGCCGACGATCGGCGTGCCGAAGAATTCCGCGACGATGGCGCCGATCAGCGCCAGGGTGGAATTGATCTTCAGCGCGTTGAAGATGAAGGGCATGGCGGCCGGAAGCCTGAGCTTCATCAGCGTCTGCCGGTAATCCGACGCATAGGAGCGCATCAGGTCACGCTCCATCGTTCCGGAGGCGGAAAGCCCGGCCACCGTGTTCACCAGCATCGGGAAGAAGGTCATGATCGTGACGACGGCGGCCTTCGACTGCCAGTCGAAACCGAACCACATGACCATGACCGGTGCGACGCCGATGATCGGCAGCGCCGACATCAGATTGCCGATCGGCATCAGTCCTGCGCGCAGGAAGGCGAAGCGGTCGGCCAGGATCGCCACCACGAAGCCCGCGCTGCAGCCGAGGATGTACCCCGCCAGCACCGCCTTGAAGATGGTCTGCTGGATGTCCGCCCAGAGGATCGACAGCGACGCTGCAATCCGCAGCCCGATCGAGGAGGGCGGCGGCAGGAGGATGAACGGCACGCCGAAGCCGCGGGTGAGCGCTTCCCACAGGATCAGCAGCCACGCGCCGAAGATCGCCGGGATCGCAAGCCCCAGCAGTCCGTCCGCGAACCTGGAACGGGTCCGGATCTCCGACAACAGGCTGACGCAGCGCCATGCCAGCAGCCAGTTGGCCGCGATCATCAGGAAGAACGCCGTCGCCGCCTTGCCCTCGTTTCCGGCGAGGCCTGAAACCAGGATGCCGGTCGAGAGGTGGCAGAAGACGAAAATCGCGGCCGCGAGAAACAGGGGCGGCAGCGGCAGAAACGAAACGACCGCGCCTGCAATGGACAGGGCGAAAATCGCACACAGCGTCATCGGTGCAAAACGTGTCACCGCATCGGGATCGAGGAGCGGCAGGGCCGCAAGCGCTGCGAGCGACAGCACCAGCGATAGCCAGCCCTGCCATGACTGGAGGAGGGAGGTTCGCAGAGATGCGCTCATGTCGGCTTTCCTCCCATGTTGCGGTTGACGATCTTTCCGGCGATCCCGACGACTGCGACCAGAAGCGATGCGAGCACGGAGCCCGCCACCAGCGCCGCCCAGATATCGATCGTCTGGCTGTAATAGGCGCCGGCGAGAAGCTTCGAGCCGATGCCGGCGACAGCACCGGTCGGCAGCTCGCCAACGATGGCACCGACCAAGCTTGCGGCAATCGCCACCTTCATCGAGGTAAACAGGAACGGCGCCGAGGCGGGGACACGCAGCTTCCAGAAAGTCTGTGCGGCGCTGGCATGATAGGTGCGCATCAGATCGAGCTGGATCAGTTCCGGCGAGCGCAGGCCCTTCACCATACCGACTGCGACGGGGAAGAACGAGAGGTAGGTGGAGATCACTGCCTTCGGCACCAGACCGGAAATGCCGATCGCGCCGAGCGTGACGATCACCATCGGGGCGACGGCGAGGATCGGCACGGTCTGCGAGGCAATGATCCACGGCATCAGGCTGCGGTCAAGCGCTCTGACATGCACGATGCCGACCGCGATGAGGATGCCGAGAAGCGTTCCGAAGCCGAAGCCCGCAAGCGTCGAGGAGAGCGTAACCCAGGCGTGGTAGACGAGGCTGCGGTTGGAGTTTACCTTGCGCAGTAAGGTGTTCTCGAAAACGTTCGACGCCACCTGATGAGGCGCCGGCAGGATCGGTTTCGGCTGCGACATCGTCTTGCCGAGGAATTCCATCGGCGTGGACGTCACATTGGCGCGCCGGTCGAGATCGCGCTGGAATGGCGCGTTCATAAAATACGCGCCGACATACCAGATCGCGACGATGACCAGAACGACTGTTGCGACGGGGAGAATGCGGTGACGGAAGAGGGTTTCCTTGTGCATCAGCCCTTTGCCCCCATCGGAACCAGCATCAGAACCATGGCAGCGACCCCGAGCCCGACGCCGGCCAGCTGCTGCGGCGTCAGTTTCTCGCCGAAGACCGCAAAGGCTATGACATTGATGAGAAGCAGCTGCGCGATCGCCGAAACGGAGATGGCGAGCCCCAGCCCGCCCTCGCGCATCAGCTTCACCATCATCAGGTTGCCGACGCAGTAGAGCACCAGCGACAGCAGGAGAAGGAGGATGTTGCTGGAGGCGATATAGGCGCGCGAGGCGGTTGCCGCCGCAAGAAATGTCGACATGGCGCCGCACAGCCAGAGCAGGAAGGCAGCGTTCATGGTGAGATCTCCCAATGAACGCCTTTTGCCGACTGAAGAGAACGAGCCTTCAGCGTGAGAGAAGAGTGCAAATCCCTATTCCTCATAGCTGTGCCCCGCGCGTAGACCTTCGCGGACCCGGTGAGCGATCGCCAGGAATTCCGGCGTCTCGCGGATATCCAGCGGGCGTTCCTTCGGCAGGGTCGAGGTGATCACGTCGGTCACCCGCCCGGGTCTCGGCGACATCACCACGATCTTGGTGGAGAGATAGACCGCCTCGGGGATCGAGTGGGTGACGAAGCAGATGGTCTTTTGCGTCCGCTCCCAGAGTTTCAGGAGTTGCTCGTTCAGATGGTCGCGGACGATCTCGTCCAGTGCGCCGAAGGGCTCGTCCATCAGAAGGAGATCGGCATCGAAGGCGAGCGCGCGGGCGATCGAGGCGCGCTGCTGCATGCCGCCGGAAAGTTGCCACGGATATTTCTTGCCGAAGCCCGAGAGATTGACCAGATCGAGCGTCCGCTCGATGCGGCTTGCGCGTTCTGCCGCCGAATACCCCATGATTTCGAGCGGAAGGGCAATGTTGTTTTCGATCGTCCGCCAGGGATAGAGGGCAGGCGCCTGAAACACGTAACCGTAGGAGCGGCTCTTGCGCGCTTCCTCCGGCGTCATGCCGTTGACGAGGATTTCGCCCGAGGTTGCCCGTTCCAGATCCGCGATCACCCGCAAAAACGTCGTCTTGCCGCAGCCGGAGGGACCGATGAAGGAAACGAAATCGCCCTTCTTCACGTCGAGATCGACATCAGACAGCGCATGAACCGGCCCGTCGCCGGTCTCGAAGGTGAGGCCAAGCTTTCGCGCGGAGACGACGGAGTAGGTCATGGGCGCGCTCCGTCGTAAGCGTGGCTGATCGTTTGAAGGGCCGGGTTTTCTGGTATCATGGAGCTGCACATCCGGCCGTCGGCGCCATGAAGGCGGCCGCGGCTCCGCTGGAGAGGGGGAATTTCAATGGACACGTCATCAAGACCGACCTGCCGTATCGTCAGGCCCGACGCTGCCTATGACGGCAAGCAGGGCCTCACCTATGTGCAGGGCATTTCGGCCGAAACGGTCGGCTCCAAGGGCATCTGCATGCATCTTCTGACCATTCCGCCGGGGGCAAAAGCCAAGGCGCATCTGCACGAGACCCACGAGACCGCGATCTACATGCTCTCCGGCTCCGCCGACACCTGGTATGGCGACCGGCTGGAGAACCACGTCGTGCTGCATGCGGGCGAGCTGATGTACATCCCGGCCGGCGTTCCGCATCTGCCGGCCAACCGGTCGGGCACGCCCTGCACCGCGATCATCGCGCGCACGGATCCCAACGAGCAGGAAAGCGTGGTCCTGCTGCCGGAACTGGACGCGCTGGTTGACTGAGCCACCGGCCTGCGCTCCATGGGGTATCGCTGTCATCAAGCCGCTCATACGCCTGATGCCGGGATGCCGGAGCGTTCCACCTTGCGCGGGGCGGTGATCTCCTTCCAGGCTGACAGCGCCTTGCTGACGGCCGGGAACGGCGGGCGGGATACGAATTTGCCGTCGCCCGGCTTCGTACGGATCTCGCCATTGGCATAGGCGACATTGCCGCGCGACAGCGTGAATCGCGGTAGGCCGGTCACCTGCTTTCCCTCGAACACGTTGTAATCGATCGCCGATTGCTGGGTCGCGGCCGAGATCGTCTTTGAGGCCTTCGGGTCGAGCACCACGATATCCGCGTCGGCTCCAACCAGGATCGCGCCCTTCTTCGGGTAGATGTTCAAGATCTTGGCGATGTTGGTGGAGGTGACCGCCACGAACTCGTTCATGGTGATGCGGCCGGTCTCGACGCCGTGGGTCCACAGCATCGGCAGGCGGTCTTCAAGGCCGCCGGTGCCGTTCGGGATCTTGCGAAAGTCGCCGCGCCCGGTGCGTTTCTGGTCCGTCGTAAAGGCGCAGTGGTCGGTCGCCACCACCTGCAGCGAACCGGACGCCAGGCCCGCCCATAGCGAATCCTGGTGGCGCTTGTCGCGGAACGGCGGCGACATCACGCGGCGGGCGGAATGATCCCAGTCCGGATGGGCGTATTCGCTCTCGTCGAGCGTCAGATGCTGGATCAGCGGCTCGCCATAGACCCGCATGCCCGACTGGCGCGCGCGCCTGATCGCCTCATGCGCCTGTTCGCAGGACGTGTGCACCACATAGAGCGGAACGCCCGCGGTATCGGCGATGATGATGGCGCGGTTGGTCGCCTCGCCCTCGACGGAAGCGGGGCGCGAATAGGCATGCGCCTCGGGTCCGTCATTGCCCGCGTCCATCAGTTTCTGCTGCATGGCCGCGACGATATCGCCGTTTTCCGCATGCACGAGCGGCAGGGCGCCGAGCTCGGCGCAGCGCGAGAACGAGGCGAACATCTCGTCGTCGTTGACCATCAGCGCGCCCTTGTAGGCCATGAAGTGCTTGAACGTGTTGATGCCATGGTTGCGCACCACCGCCTTCATCTCGTCGAACACCTGCTCGCCCCACCAGGTGATCGCCATGTGGAAGGAATAGTCGCAATGGGCGCGGGTCGCCTTGTTGTCCCAGCGTTTGAGGGCATCGAGCAGCGACTGACCCGGCTCCGGCAGGCAGAAATCGACCACCATCGTGGTGCCGCCCGAAAGCGCCGCCCGCGTGCCGCTATCGAAATCATCGGCCGAATAGGTGCCCATGAACGGCATTTCCAGATGCACATGCGGATCGATCCCGCCCGGTATCACGTAGGCGCCTGACGCATCCAGAACCTCTTCGCCCCGGAGATCCGGCCCGATCTCGACGATACGACCACCCTCGATCTTCACATCCGCCTTGTAGGTGAGGTCGGCTGTCACGACAGTGCCGTTCTTGATGATGGTGGTCATGGCTCGCTCCCTTATTCTGATGACTTGGCCTGCAACTGCATCTTGTGCGTCAGACCGATAATGTGCAGCAACGCGACTTCCAGCCGGTTCAGATCGTGTTCGTCCAATCGGCCGATCCGCTGCCGGATGACCTCCCTGCGCAAAGGCGAGATCTTCTCCGACATGATCTGGGACAGTTCCTGCAAGCCATTGTCGATGGTGGGCACGATGATCGGGCGAAGCCAGGGGGTCTCGATGACATGGGTCGTCATCGGGCATGCCAGGATCGTCGTGAGGATTTCATTGAGGTCGTCGTGCTGGAGGATGACGGCAGGTCTTGGCTTTCCAAGCTCACCGGGGAAAACCGCGATCACGATATCTCCACGCTTGAGCTTCACGGCTTGTCCCAATTCGCGGGGCCAACAGCATCGAGCCAGTCCATGACCCCTTCGGCCTCGTCTGCTTTGGCGATCTTCCGGGCCTCTTCCTGTAGCTGGCTTCGAACGCTCTCGTTGTCGAGATCCGGCACCCAAACCTCGATCGGCCGGTAGCCCTTGCGGATCAACTCGGCGCGTTCTTCCTCAGAGACTTCCCGTGGCCTGCCCATGTCATTGCCTCCTGTCACTGATGGCGCGATGCCGCGCTATGGACGAGTTTTCCGGATCGGGCGGCAGCTGACGGCCGGCGTGTCATCGGACGGGCGCTTCCGCGTCGCGCTGACGGTGCGCAGAGGCTCGAAATCAGGGTTTTCCGGTGCTGTTGACATGCGGCTGGCTCCGCTTTTGCTGCCGGCTTCGAGTGTAGCTCGGATCGGCTCATGCCACAATCTCCGCCGTTTCCAGCACCGCATGCAGCAGCACGTCGCAGCCGGCTGTCGCCCAGTCCTTGGAAATCTCTTCGGCCTCGTTGTGCGAGACGCCGTCGACGCAGGGGCAGAAGATCATCGTCGAGGGTGCCAGTCTTGCCGCCCAGCAGGCATCGTGGCCGGCGCCGGAGATGATGTCCAGGTGGCTGTAGCCGAGCTTGACCGCGGCATCGCGCACGCGCCCGACCAGAACCGGATCGAAGGTCACCGGATCGAAATGGCCGACGGCTTCCACCGCGCAGCCGACGCCGAGCGCTTCACAGATCTCGATTGCGCCAGCCTCGATCTTCGCCCGCATGCGGTCGAGCTTTTCCTGCGTCGGCGTGCGCATGTCGACGGTGAAGGCCACCTTGCCGGGCAGCACGTTTCGGGAATTGGGCGAGAAGAATGCCTGGCCGACGCCAGCGACAGCGCCCGGCTGCTCCGCCATCGCCACGTCCTGCACCAGTTCCAGAATGCGGCCGAACGCGAGCCCCGCATTGCAGCGGCGGTCCATCGGCGTCGAGCCGGTATGCGCTTCCTTGCCGGTCAGCGTGAATTCCAGCCACCACAGGCCCTGGCAGTGGGTAACGACGCCGATCTGCTTTTGCTCGGCTTCGAGGATCGGGCCCTGCTCGATATGATATTCGAAATAAGCATGCATCTTGCGGGCGCCGACCTCTTCGTCGCCCAGCCAGCCGATCCGCTTCAGCTCTTCGCCATAGGTCTTGCCGTCCGGATCCTTGCGGCTATAGGCGTAGTCGAGCGAATGAACACCGGCAAACACACCGGAGGCGAGCATGGCCGGCGCAAACCGCGCACCTTCCTCGTTCGCCCAGTTGGTGACGACGACAGGATGCTTCGTCTTCACCCCGAGATCGTTCATCGAGCGCACGACTTCGAGCCCCGCCAGCACGCCGAGCACACCGTCATATTTGCCGCCGGTCGGCTGGGTATCGAGGTGGGAGCCGATATAGACCGGCAGCGCATCCGGATCGGTTCCGGCGCGGGTCGCAAACATCGTGCCCATCGTGTCGGTGCCGACGCTCATGCCGGCGTCTTCGCACCAGCGCTTGAACAGGTGGCGCCCTTCGCCGTCCTCGTCGGTCAGGGTCTGGCGGTTGTTGCCGCCGGCAATACCGGGGCCGATCTTCGCCATCTCCTCCAGCATGTCCCACAGCCGGTCGCCGTTCACACGCATGTTCTCGCCCGGTGCTGCCGCCATCATCCTGTCCTCACCCGTTATGCCTGCTTGAGCCGCGTTCCAGACCGACGTTTGCACGATCTGAAACATCGGCATTGCGTTTGTTTTGTCTGTGATCGATAATTTGACCGACTGGTAAAACATACAATGTCCCGACCGCCACTCAAGCCGTAAATGACGAAAAATACTCGCCTATTTTCGCGCCACATGCCCTGAAAATGGGCCTCGTGATACGAATCTGGATCAGCGTTTGGGACTGCAAGACAGGATACGGATGGCCATTCCACGAGCGGCGAAAACGCAGCGGCGCACCCGCATCCAGGAGGAGAAGGAAGAGGTCATTCTCGAGGCCGCTCTCGAGGTGTTTTCGGTCAGCGGTTTCCGCGGCACGACGATCGACCAGATCGCCGAGGCGGCCGGCATGTCGAAGCCGAACCTGCTCTATTATTTCCGCACCAAGGAAGCGATACACCGCCAGCTGATCGACCGGGTGCTCTCCACCTGGCTGGAGCCGCTCCGGGCTTTCGACGCCACGGGCAATCCTGCATCGGAAATCCGCTCCTATATCCGCCGCAAGCTCGAAATGGCGCGCGATTTCCCCCGCGAAAGCCGTCTTTTCGCCAACGAGATCCTGCAGGGCGCGCCGCATATCGAGGACGAGCTGAAAGGACCGCTGAAAGACCTGGTCGATGAAAAGGCCGACGTCATCCGCGCCTGGTCGAAAGCCGGCAAGATCCGCACCTGCGATCCCTATCACCTGATCTTCTCGATCTGGTCCACCACGCAACATTACGCCGATTTCGACGTCCAGGTCCGCGCCGTCCTCGGCCAGGACCAGGACGGCGAGGACCGTTTCGAGGATGCGGCACGGTTTCTGGAGGGGCTGTTTCTCGAGGGGCTGAAGCCCTAGGGCTTCCCGGAGGACTTTGCGTCACAGGCGGCGGCCGATGTTGCATCTCCGGCGGCAGCCGTCTTGGCGAGGCGTCCCTCACACACTCCCTCATTCCTGTGCCTGTCACAGGAATCCAGGCTGCCCAAGTCCTTGGGCTAAGGAGAGCCTTCCCGCGCCGCAGACGCGACGCTGCTGGATCCCTGTGACGAGCACAGGGATGAGGGTGGAGAGAGCTTTTGCGCCTCAAGCGGCAATGGCTCCAGCGTCCTAAGCGACAGCCGACTTGGGATCACAAGCGGCAGCCGTCTTCGCGAGCGGCCCTCCCACACTCCCTCATTCCTGTGCTCGTCACAGGAATCCAGTCAGCCGAAGTCCTTGGGCTGAGAAGACCCTTCCGCGCCGCGGACGCGACGCTGCTGGATCCCTGTGACGAGCACAGGGATTAGGGTGTGGAGAGGGTTCAGGGTGCGGAGAGGGGGATGAGGGCGGATAGGGGTGAGCCCTGAGCCCTGAGGGCGGAGAGGTGCCGATCCAGGGGAGCGTGCCGGGAAAGCCTCACGTGCAGAACCCCCGAAACAAAAAAAACGCCGGCGCGAGGCCGGCGTCTTCGTTGTCCTTGGGAGGACGCTTTATCTTAGGCGGCAGCCGACTTTGCGAGCGGCACTTCCGAAATCGTCTTCAGAACCTGCGAGGCGATCGCGTAGGGGTCGCCCTGGCTGTTCGGACGGCGGTCTTCGAGGTAGCCCTTGTAGCCGTTGTTGACGAAGGAGTGCGGCACGCGGATCGATGCGCCACGGTCGGCAACGCCGTAGGAGAACTTGTTCCACGGAGCCGTTTCGTGCTTGCCGGTCAGACGCAGGTGGTTGTCCGGGCCGTAGACGTCGATATGGTCCTGCAGGTTCTTGTCGAACTGCGCCATCAGCGCCTCGAAATACTCCTTGCCGCCCACTTCGCGCATGTACTTGGTCGAGAAGTTGCAGTGCATGCCGGAGCCGTTCCAGTCGGTATCTCCGAGCGGCTTGCAATGGAACTCGATGTCGATGCCGTACTGTTCCGTCAGACGCAGAAGCAGGTAGCGGGCCATCCAGATCTGGTCGGCGGCGCGCTTGGAGCCCTTGCCGAAAATCTGGAATTCCCACTGGCCCTTGGCCACTTCGGCATTGATGCCTTCGTGGTTGATGCCGGCTGCGAGGCACTGGTCGAGATGCTCTTCAACGATTTCGCGGGCAACCGAACCGACGTTCTTGTAGCCGACGCCCGTGTAGTACGGACCCTGCGGAGCGGGGTAGCCGCTTTCCGGGAAGCCGAGCGGACGGCCGTCTTCGTAGAAGAAGTATTCCTGTTCGAAACCGAACCATGCATCTTCGTCGTCGAGGATGGTTGCGCGGCTGTTGGACGCGTGCGGGGTAACGCCATCGGGCATCATCACTTCGCACATGACCAGCGCACCGTTGGTGCGGGCCGGATCCGGATAGATGGCGACCGGCTTCAGCACGCAGTCGGACGAACGGCCTTCGGCCTGATTGGTCGACGAACCGTCGAAGCCCCACAGCGGCAGCTGTTCCAGCGTCGGGAAGTTGTCGAATTCCTTGATCTGCGTCTTGCCACGCAGGTTCGGGACGGGGGTGTAACCGTCGAGCCAGATGTACTCGAGCTTAAACTTGGTCATATTTTATCTCTCAGGCCGTGGTGTTCATGGTTGAGCCATCCAGAGACTGCGACGCGAAAGCGCTGCATCCCGGGCATGAGACATAGGACGCACATACCGTGCCAGTTTTTGTCGTCGCCTGAAAATCCCGATAAAAAAGTCGTATGATTGGCCGGGCTTACATGTCTGCGGGTGACGACTGTAACGCCATCATCCCAGCCCGTTTGAAAATCAATCGATTTTTCGCGCACCCACCGGGGGTCTTGAAACAAGGAGTTCTGCTTCGCGTCTGAGTTCCGCCGACGAAACTATATCGCCCTGAGCTCGTTTGCTTTCATTCGTGCCTAGCGCCAAACAGGCAAATGATGTAAAATAGTGCATAAAGCACAAAAAATGTGCATATCTCTGGTTGGTATGCGTTTGAGTGCGCATTGAGGAGGAGGCGATAGGATGGTTATTGGCATCCATCGTGAGACAGCGCAGATCCTGCAATTTCCATTGACGCCACGGATGCGTCTCGAGAACGGCGCAACGGTGCCGGTCGGGACCTACCCGGTCGCGGTGCAGGACCACTGCTGGTATCATGAAGAAGCAGTGAGCAGTGCGTTGGTCGACACCAAGCCGGAACAGGGCCCGAAACCCTGCTGAGCGTTGCGGGCCATCGCCGGATGGCCGATCCGAATTGAAAAATCCCGAGAGCATCGCTGCCCCCGGGATTTCACTGTCTGACTGTCCAGGCTTTTATCAGGCCGCGCGCATCCGACGTGCCATGCCGCCGAGATCGCTGCCGCCTTCCAGCTTGAAGTTGGAAAGGAGCGCCTGAAGCTGGCGGCTTTCGGCTGCAAGCGTCTCGCTCGCCGCCGTCGTTTCTTCCACCATCGCCGCGTTCTTCTGGGTCATCTGGTCCATGTGGTTGACCGAGGAGTTGATCTCGGCCAGCGCCGTCGACTGCTCGCGGGCAGCCGTCGCGATGGATTCCACATGTTCGTTGACCTTGTTGACCAGGCTTTCGATCTCGACAAGTGCTGTACCGGTCGAGCGCACCAGCGAAACGCCGCCTGCGACTTCGGAAGCCGAGGCGCTGATCAGCGTCTTGATTTCCTTTGCCGCATTGGCGGAGCGCTGGGCGAGCTCACGCACTTCCTGGGCGACGACGGCAAAGCCGCGACCGGCTTCGCCAGCGCGGGCGGCTTCGACGCCTGCGTTCAGCGCCAACAGGTTGGTCTGGAAGGCGATCTCGTCGATGACGCCGATGATCTGGCTGATCTTCGTCGAGCTGTCTTCAATGCGGCTCATGGCGGTGACCGCGCTGCGAACGATTTCGCCCGACTTTGCCGCACTCTGCTTGGTCTCATAGACCATGTCGCGGGCTTCGGTGGCGCGGGCAGAGGCGGCACGCACCGTCGTGGTGATCTCGTCGAGGGCGGCTGCCGTTTCTTCAAGCGCTGCAGCCTGCTGCTCGGTCCGCTTAGAGAGGTCGTTTGCCGCCGAAGACAGTTCGGCAGAGTTGTCATTGATCGTGCCGGCTGCGCCGCGCACGTTGCTCATCGTGGCGCTGAGACGGTCCATCGTCGAGTTGACGTTGGTCTGAAGCTCGGCAAATGCACCCTGGAACTGGCCGTTCATGCTCTGGGTCAGGTCGGCATCGGCAAGCGCTGCGATGACGCGGCGAACTTCCGTGACGGCATTGTCGACGCTTTCCACCAGCTGGTTGACGCCCGAAGCGAAGCGGTTGAGGTCTTCGTTCTGGTAGTCCTTGCGGATGCGGCCGGAAAAATCGCCGGCGACAGCGGATGCGACAACTTTCGAAATCGACGTCTGCAGGTCGCTGGAACGCTCGTGAAGGGCTGCTTCCTGTGCCTTGAGGTCGGTCATGGCGACAGCGTTGGTATGGAATACCTCGACGGCACGGGCCATTGCGCCGATTTCGTCGCCGCGGCTTGCGTCGACGCCATCGATGTTCATATCGCCCTTGGCAAGGCGGGTCATGGCTTCGGTCAGCTCGCGGATGGGGCGAACGATGCCACGGCGTGCGACGATCGTGCTGATCGTGGCGCCGATGATGATGAAGGCGAGGGCCGACAGCGCCGAAACCAGCATGGCGGTGGTCGAGGACGCAACGGCTTCTTCGCGGGCCACAGCCAGTTCCTTGCCGGAATAGGTGCTGTAGACCTTGACGGAGTCGGTGACGACCTTCTGGCCATCCAGCGCCTTTTTCAGCGCAGCCGAGATGGCGGCGGTGTCGGCTGCATTCTTTTCGGCGGTGTCCACCATGCTGCGGATCGAGACGAAATAGCTGTCGAGGGCGGCTCTCACCGTCTTCAGCTGATCCTGTTCGGCAGCGTCTGCGGTTGCTTCGATCTTCGGCAGGCGGGCCAGCATTTCGCCGGCGCGCTTTTCGGCGTCGATGCGGAAATCCTTGGCTTTGTCCGGCGCCGCGGCCAACTGATAGGTCATGCGGCTAATTGCGATAATGTCGACCCGCAGATCCATCGCTTCACGAGCGACTTCTTCACGCGCGCCGACTGAAATGATTGCCTTTTGCAGGCCATAGAGCCCGCTTCCCGCAACGCCTGCAATAATAAGAGAAGAAAGGCCCATTACGACGGTAACGAGGCCGAGTTTCTTCGAAATAGCCATATCCCGAATTGCCATAGTGCACACCACTTCAACTTGCCCAACAATACATCCCAACCCGCCAATTCTCGGCATGCGCGAGGACGCCCACCTAACCTATTGCCGTAATTGCGCTAATCGCTGGTTAAAATAGCGGGCGAATATTTGTCCGGACTTGGGCGAAAACTGACAGTACACGCCAGGATCTGAATTTATTCTCGGTTTTGAGCAAATGCTCAGTATAGGGTACGCTAAAACTGCTGTGAATCCCGAGGCTTCGTTGATCGAGCTGTAAGCCCACGTCGGCCTTGCCTATCGATGCCCCGAAAAACCACGGTCTGCTGCCATACGCTACGTGAGCAGAAAAACTGCCATTCGGCGCGCGTGTGGGTCGAAAACGACGCGGGCTGCGTCCCCCAATTAATATGAGTGAAAGAGTCGACTTTAATCTTTACTCTCAAATTCAAGTTTCATATGGTGCGCCAACGACGGGGTTTGCCCCGAATTATTCCGGGCCAATACGGAGAGCATCATGGCGAAGAAACAGAAGCGGAAAAACACGAGTGGCGGCAATGCCGCATCCGATGCCGCGGCATCCTCGAACCGCAGCGCTGCCAATGGCGCCTCCGGGATCGGCGGGGAAGTGGTCGACATCCGCAGCTTTCTCTATGTCGGCGGTCGGGACTGCCAGGTGGCCCATCTGCGCGCCATCGCCACCCGCCACGGCGCGGAACTGATCCATCACGACGGTGGGTTGCGCGAGGCGGTTTCCCGCATCGATACGGTGCTTCCCTCGGTTGACTGCGTGTTCTGCCCGATCGACTGTATCAGCCACGATGCGTGTCTGCGGGTAAAGACCGGATGCAAGAAGTTCGGCGTCACCTTCATCCCCTTGCGCAACGGGTCGAAGTCAAGCCTTGAGCGGGCGCTGCAGACCATCAAGGATCGCAATGATGAAAACAGGTTATCCTGATCAGCCTATTCTCGATCGCGAGGGGCGGGATCTCGACGCGATGGCCGTCCTGCACAAGCTCGCCGAGCAGAGCGGCGACGGCATGGTGACCGAGCTTTACCGGCTCGCGATGGACCGCTCGCAGGATACGGCTGTGCCGAGATCGATACCTTCGAGCCGAACCCGGACGTTCTAGCGCCGGGCCACGGCGCGCAGAAACGCTCCGATCGCGATTGCGAGCCAGCCGAGAATCATAAGATTGCCGCCGAGTGGCGCGGCAAACGGAAACAGTCGGCTTCCGAGATAATGACGCGCCACCAGATCACCCGCAAACACGATCGTCCCAAGGCCCAGAATGAGACCGGCCAGCGTCGCTGTGCGGATCTGCTGATGTCCGAGATAAAGAGCGAGCAGCACCGGCGCGTGCGCCAGGCACATCATCGAGGCAGACCCGAGCAAAAGCGTATCGCCGCCATGACTTGCGGCAGCCGCAAGGCCTACGCCGCAGGCGCCCATCAGACCGCTCGCAAAGAGAATGAACGGCCGCAGTTTATCGAGTCTCGCCAAGGCTCTATTCCCTGTTTTGCATGTGATGAGCCAGCCGCTCGATCGGCGGCCAGATAATGTCGCGCAGGGCCGGGCTTGCGATCGTCTCGTCCATGGCGCGGCGGAAGCACAGCAACCATTCGTCGCGCTCCACCGGTCCGATCTCAGCGCCGAAATGGCGCGAGCGAAGGCGAGGGTGCCCGTGTTTTTCCACGTAGACGGGCGGGCCGCCGAGATAGCCGGTCAGATAGTCATAGAACTTCGCTTCACTTCCCGTCAGACTTTGCGGATGAACGGCCCGGCAGCGGGCAGCTTCCGGCAGCGTATCCATCAGGGCGTAGAAGCGCGCCGCAAGGGCCCGAACCGTCGCATCACCCCCGATCGCCTCGTAAAGAGTAATCGTTTCGCCGGATGTGGTCTGCCTGTCCTCGTCTGCCATCACGGTTTCCATGGCTCACCCATCCGGCGTCTTAGACGGATCAAGGGTGGTTGATCGTTCAAGGCTTGGTAGGCCGGAGCAACCGTCAGGGCAAGACCCGGAATAGGGCCTGAGGCGCAGAGCGATGCCGGGCGACTGTCAGGGAGTATCTTTGCATCGATGGTGCCGCCGACGCGGGGTCGGCGGGCACGATGGAGTGCAGCGGCCTTTTTCAGGCGAGCATTCTGACCTTTTCGGTCACGCCTGCATCCGCATTCGACTCATGGGTCGAATTGAGCTTGCGGGCGACGATGTCGTGGTTGAGCCACACGACAGGACCGGTCGGGTTCGAGGTTTCCGCAAAGATCAGCTGTCCGGTTGCCTCAACGACCAGCGTGCTCAGCAGATCGCTGATCAGAACCTTGCTGTCCTTGTGCATCTGCGTGATCTCGGCCGAGGTGCCGATGGTGAGATCGGACTGGCCCTGGCTGTTTGGCATCGGCCAACGCTTGAAATCGTAGAAGGGCTGCATGACTTCGTCTGCCTGAAGATCGATGATCTTCTGCAGCGTGTCTTCAACCGTGTAGCCGTCTGCCAGGCGCTCCTGGCAGGCCTGCCACAGTTCTTCAGCCCAGGCGCCACCGCCTTCCTTCTTCAATGCGAGAAGGAGAGGGATGAGCGGCAGTTCGATACCGGCAAACACGTCGGACGAGTTGGTCCGGATTTCCGGGCAGTTGTAGACGGTCGCCTTGATGCCATCGGCCCAGGCCTTGCGCGCTGCATCCTCAAGCCGCATCTTGGCATAGCCCTGCGTGTAGTTGGTATAGGTCTGCCAGCGATATTCGTCGCCGATCAGGATGCCGGTGCCGTGATATCCATAGGCCGTGTAGCGCACCTGGTTGCCCGCTGCTTCGATCCGCGTGCGGATGGCGCTGCTGAGCTCGATCAGGTGGTGATAGGTGTTGGCGGAAACCTCGTCGAAGTTTGCAAGGATCAGCTTGCCCATGTCGCTGTCGAGCAGCGTCTGGGAGGACATGTGGCGGGCGCCGCGGCCCTTGTAGATCCGGTTGGCGATGACGAGAAACGCCTTCGCCTTGGGAATGCCACCCGCCATCGTATGAGCAAAGAAGACATTCTTGCCGGCCGGGATCATGTCTTCGAGGATCGCCATGACTTTCGTCAGCGAATTCCGGAAGCGCTCCACGCCGACTGTGCGGCATGCTTCGATGTGATCCCAGTCCAGTTTGTCGGTCTGCCAGCTTTCGAGCGTCATGTCGGCAAGAAGATCGGTCGGGGTCGGCGTGCCGGCCGGTGAGTCGAGATCAAAGCCCGCCATCAGCGGAACGTTGATGATCTTGCCGCCGAGCTGCGTTTCCGCAGCCTGCAGTTCGTCATTGGTCAGCGGACGCAGCGCGTTGTTCTCGTCGCGGCGCCCGACGGTGATACCGACGATCTTCATGCCCGCACGCTTGGCCTCTTCGATCAGCCCGGTCGCGTAACCGCGCCCGAACAGCTCGCCGAACAGAACAAACACGTCACCTTTGCGAAAGACGACATTTTGGGAAATGCGTTTCAGGGGGATCGGATTTTCCATGGCGCAAACTCTCTCAAAAAGGACCGGAATCGATCCCTCGAATATCTTTGAGACCTAGTGCACCATAAAAACGCGAAATGGGAACTCATTTTGCGTGTCCAAGTATGTCGATTCGTGAACTGACGCGGTGATCAGGGCGGTTGTTAAGGCCGATCGTCCGCCTAACAGCCGTGCCGAAACCGTATTCTGACGGCAACCCCTCCGTCTTCCACGACCATCCGCGCCGTGCACAGCGCAACGCCGGCACGTGCGCAAAAAGGCGAGTTGCATCAGATCTCATCAGTTCAGTCTTGGAAGAATCCTGCTGCGGCAGGGCCTATACGCGCTGCATGCGCTCCTGAAGCGCATCCACGACGGCCTGCAGGAACGCCTTGCGCCGCTCGTCCGTCGTTGCGTCAGCCGTGACCTTGAGCGGCCCGCGGATATTGTTCATGAAACCGGAGTGGTTGAAACTGTCGGCGGCCACGTTGACCTCGACCTCGTCCATGTAATGCGACAGCAGGGGCGCCAAAGCGAGGTTGGTGTCCTTCTGGTACTGGTGGGCCATCACCTGAGCAAGCTTACCCATCTGCACGTACGGACCGAATTCGGCGCTCATCTGTCATCGTCTCCTTCAATTCATGGCCTAGGCGCCTAAGGTAGGGTGAACGCGTCGCAACGCAAATGTCGATCGGGGATATGCCCGCGTTTTCCGAAATGGTCGCGAAAAGTTGAACGAATTGGCGCCGTTGCGTGCCACGGATACCCCAACCTCGTCCGAGGTCATTCAGCCTTTTCCGCCGCGGCGCATCGGCATGCGATCGATCAGGTCGAACATCTCGACGTCGCTGACGACCGTATCGCTTTTCAGCTTCACGCCGCCATCCTTGCCGACAAGGACGACATGAAACGCACCGTCCGCAATATTTGCCTCCGCGCGCAGCCTGCCCGCGTCGATCCGGTCGGCGTCACCATAGATCGTTTCCACGACATCTCCGGAAACTTGCAGCACAACCATGTCGCGCTCCGCCAATTCCGCCTTTTGCGATGTCAGGATGCCGACCTGTCGGGCAATCGATGCATTGCCCTTGTCACCGAAAAGGATGAGGACACGCTTTTTCCATTCGAGGTGTGAAAGGCTGTCCATGGCAAACACCTGCGAGGTTGCGAGCGAGAGGGCGAAGGCGATGAGTGTTCGTTTCATGCGGTCATCTCCAGATCTACCGAAGGAACGCAACAAACGCGTGATGGTTCAGGTGCTTCCTGTCTGTACGCCCTCTCTGGATTCTTGAGCTAGTCGCTCCCATCTTATGATCATCAACTGAAATAGGGAGGTTGCGATGGCAGATACCTCTGCGCACGCACGCGATGGCAACGTCATGGAAATTCTGTCTCCCACCCGGGTCGCCGGCCCGGGCTCGCCCATCTGCGACTGCTGTCGACAACCAAGATCCGTGGAGGAGTTCGATCAGGATTGCTGCGGGATCTGTGTGACGTGTCTCGAGTGTGACGACATGCTGGTGGATGTGGAGCCTGAGGCATCGCCTTGTACGGCGAGAGGGCGTCCGGTGCCGTGAGCGGCCAGATGGTGGCAATGGTGTAGGGCAGGTTGTCCTCGATACGCGCCACAGCGGAACCGCGTTGAACCACCGAACGCCTGGTCATGACGATGTCGACCAGAGAATGAAAGGAGGGCTGGATCCGTGAAAGAACTTCGGCCAGCGCTCCAGGTGCGTTCAGGAGTTGAAGAGCTGCATAATCGTCTCGCTGCTGCTATTGGCGATCTGCAACGCCTGAACGGCAAGTTGCTGCTGCGTCTGGATTGCGGACAGCCTGGCGGAGGCTTCCTCCATGTCCGTGTCGACAAGGCGGCTTACACCGCTTTCGATATTGTCCATGAGGGTTGAGTTGAAGCTTGTCTGCATGTCGAGACGCTGCTGGAGCGAACCAAGGAACGCGGCGCCGTCGACGACCCTCGATTTCGCGGTTTCGATGTAGCTCAGATAATTGTCGATATTGTCGGGGTTCTCTTCGATGTCGATGTCGAGAAAGTCGAGCGCCGGACGAGGCTCGTTGCTGACGCGGATTTGGCTGAACGTTATGCTTGTTCCGCTTCCCCATTTCCGATCGACTGCGGGATCTGACTTGATGGTGACGTGGGTGGCATCTGTCGCCTCGATGACCAGGATTGGCCAGTCGGCGTCGAGCAGCGAGTGCAGCAGAGTTTCCATCTCCTCTGCGGTCGCGACCGTACCGTCGGTCTTGTTCAGCAGCGTATTCACATAGGTGCGATCAAAGGAATAGGATTTCTGGGACGCACCATTGACCGCGAAATTGAAGTTGATCTCGATACCGTCTTCGTTCTCGCCGTCATTGTATAGAGTGAAGTCTCGGAACTCGAGGCTTAAGCTCGACCCACGTAAGCCATAGGCAGAATTCTCTTTCAAACCACCGTTGCTGACGCCAGTGCTACTCAGGTTCGAGATGCCGACATAGGATCCGTCACCATTTTTCTGGAGCGTCATGATGCTCATTTTCTTGGGATCGTGGACGCGATTTTTTGAATCCGGGGGATCGTACATGAAGGAGTCGGCTGAAACCAAGGCGCCGAGTGGATTCAACTGCCTGTTGAGGACGCCTGCGAACTGCGTGTTGGTCGATATGACTCCACCAAGACTGGCATCATAGGCGTCCACGTCAGCCTTGGTGATCGTGATCGTAGTGCTCACTCCTCCAAAGTAGGGCCCGGGAAGCTGGCTTGGGTCCTCCACTTCCTTGTCAAGCAGGAGCGTGAAGCTGATGTTCGAACCGGCCGCGTTGAAATCGAGAGGCGCTTCATCGGGAAAATTGTTCAGAGCGAAGAGGCCGGCACTGCCGGTGGATCGTTCCGGGGTCATCCAATCCATAGACCCGTCATCGGTATAGTATACCGTCGAGTCGGAGTAGCTGGAATAGGAGGTCGGATAGCGGATTCCGCCGACCGTATAGGCATCGCGCGCATCGGCTTGAAGCAGGCCGCCACCGGTGGTGTTGAACAGAGAAATCGATGAGAAATCAGATTCCATTTTCTGAACTGATACCCCGGATGCAGTCCGGGTGAAGCCTGACACCACGGACGACTTGTTGATCGTGTTGTCATAGATGTCGGCAATGTCGGTGTTCAGCCAGTTTTCTCCGCTGAAACTCGCGCCGTTGGCGATGGAGACGACCTGCTCTTTCAACTTGTCCAATTCGAGCTGGATCTGCCCCTTGTCGACGCTGGTCTCTTTTGCGGTGACGAGTTTGGCTTGAACTCATCCAGAACATCGATCACGGCCTCCATGCCCTGATAGGCAGTGTCCACCTTGGCGGTGCCGAGCCCGAGCGCATCGCTGGCGGCTGCTATGGCGTCGGTGTCGGACCGCATCGTCGTCGAAATGGACCAGTACGCGACATTGTCGGCGGCGGTCTGAACCCTTAGGCCCGAACTGACTTGCTGTTGCGTGCGCTCCATGTTCGAATTCAGTGTGCGCAAGGTCTGAAGCGCATTTGTTGCAGCGATGTTGGTCAAAATACTGGTCACGTAGAGCCCCACAAGCATGGGCTAGCGCTTCGAACTGCGCCGCAGATCGATGAAAGACTAGCAATGATCGGATCACGTTTACGGTTAACCCCCTCAGGGTGCCTGCCATCATGGCAAGACCGTCCCTATGCCGGAGAGGCTAGGGCTGCTCGAGTGTCGTTATTACAATCTTAGATCGAGCACTTCAGGTATCTATGTGCCGCAAACTTGACTAACGTCAAGTTAATGGTTGTAAAGCAAAACGAGATTTTCACCATAGGCTGGTGGTGACCGATTGCTTCTCATGTGGAGGAACTCAAAGAGAAATGTGGCGCACCCGACATGCGCCATCGGACAATCCGGGGATATCCGGGAAATTCCGATAATGCGCGGGAAAATATGCGAAGGAGCATCTTCCATCGTCCGAAGAGTTCCGGTAACGTTCTGAGTGTTCCAGTTCTCATTGGGGGAAAGGAAGGGGGAAGAGTGAACACTATCAATCGTCGTCCTGCGAAGTCTCTAACCGCGCAATTCGTAAAAAACGCTGCAACTCCTGGTAAGTATTTCGACGGCCACGGGCTCTTTCTTCGTGTTGATGACGGCGGTGGGAGGTATTGGGTTCAGCGCATTGTGATCCGCGGCAAGCGCCGTGAGATAGGGCTGGGGCCGGCTTCGCTCATCACTCTAGCGGATGCAAGGTCCGCAGCGATCGAGAACCGGAAGTCGGCGCGTGCCGGCGGCGATCCGATTGCTGACAAACGGCAGGCTAAGGCAATTCTAACATTTGAGGAAGCGGCGAGGCGCGCGCATATCGAGTTGTCGCCGACATGGAAGAACCCGAAAGACCGTGCGGCTTTCCTTTCTACGCTCGAAAAGCATGTCTTCGGGAGGTTCGGTTCTGTCCTCGTTTCGGAAGTCACCACATCGAACATCCGCCAGGCAATCCTGAACGCCAGAAAGACGGCGCCCGAGGTTGCGCGAAAGCTGACGTTCCGGATCTCCGCAGTATTCAAATGGGCCATAGCCGAAGGCATGCGAGTTGATAATCCCGCGTTAGCGGGCGCTCTCGCGCTCCCACGACAGGAAAAGAGCGCCGGCCAGCGAAAGGCCCTCGGATATGAAGACGTCAATGGTTGCGTTGCGACCATCAAGGCCAGCGGCGCCAGCAACGCCACCAAGCTAGCTCTGGAGCTGCTTATCCTCAGCGCTTGCCGCTCGGGGGAGGTGCGCGGCGCTCGATGGGAAGAATTTGATGCGGCCGCCAAGGTATGGACTATACCGGCCGAACGGATGAAGATGAAGAAGCTTCATCGCGTGCCTCTGTGTTCGCGCTCCTTGGCCATCCTCGACGAGGCGAAAGCGATTGATGACGGCAGTGGCCTGGTTTTCCCAGGCACGAAGCAGGGCAAGACTCTTTCGGACATGACGCTGTCAAAGCTGGTCAAAGAACTTGGCTACGCCGTGGATGTGCACGGCTTCCGGACATCCTTCCGAACGTGGGCTCAAGAGCGGACGAACTTCCCTCGCGAGATTGCCGAGGCGGCGCTGGCGCACGTCTCGGGCGATGCCGTCGAACGCGCCTACGCAAGGTCGGATGTCTTTGAGAAGAGAAGAAAGATGATGGAGGCTTGGTCAGGGTTTGTGGCTCAACCACGCAAGGATAACATTGTGAGGATAGGATGAGCGAGTTCACCCCGCCTGGCTATATGCGTGTAGGTGATGTTGTCATGTCGATCATTCGGCACCTTCGCCCTGATTGCACGGAACAGCAACTGAGCGAACTACTTGGGGAAGAGGCCCATCGGGTCTTTGATGAAGCGTTGGATTTGCTCCATTCCCTCTTGTTCGAAGGCGCAATCGCTGGGTTTTACAATCAGCCGGTTTTCAACGGGTTGACCGAGATACCTAAAGCCTTTTGGTTGAGCGTAGACGCGGGCAAAGCTCTTAGAGATGGAGAGTACTGGCCTTTCGGGCCTAACAGGCATCACTGGGACAGACTCCCGACTGCGCCAATTTTTTATAAGGCAGAGGCTTTAAGAGCGGTGCTGGCGCAGAGACAACGTGCACTCAGCCCTCCGCACTCCAGGGCTCGCTTATCCAATGCCGGCGCCAAGGCCAAATTTGATTGGCCTGCTTACGAGGAGGCCTACATGGCTGAGGTGCGGACTCGCGGTTTTCCAAGCGAACTGAACGTCAAAGGCTGGCAGTCACAGGCGGATGTTGTCAGATATCTCCAGGAGTTAGCGCAGCAAGATGGTCTAGATCTTCCTGATTCGACAGCCAAGCCATACGCTAGAAGATTCTTAGAGAGAGCAGCATTGGACGATAATTGATTGTCGTCCATTCCCGTCTATTCTCGGCGGAAACAACTGCTTTTTAGCGTCAAGGTCTCCTCGTTCCGACCAAATCCGGTCGGACTGAAGGAGATAGCAAATGCAGAATGTTCTTCGCCGCAACGACGTTGAGAAGGCAACCGGTCTTCCTCGCTCAACCATCTACGAGAAGATGGCAAAGGGCGAATTTCCTAAGCCGATTAAGCTGAGCGCGAAATCGGTAGGTTGGCTCGAAAGCGAAATCATTGCTTGGCAGAAGGCGCGTATTCAGCAGCGCGACCGTGTGCCAGCATGAGTGAGATAAAACAAAACCCGGGGCGCGGGCGCGCTCACCGGGTTTTGGAGATCGTAGCAACCGCCAAGCAGCTCGATAACCAAAACCCTATCCAAACACCCCCTGAAAATCAATCGGAATTGCTGGCGATCGCGAACATCATGCGACGATTTCATGTGTCCATGTGGCACGCGAAAACCATCTGCCAGCTCTCCGGTCTGGGAGGTCGTCACGCATGAAAGAACAGCCCGAAAAGAAGCTCACGAGGCAGAAGAAGTGGAGCGATGCTCACCCACAAAAGACTTGGGCGCATTCGGCGCTTCGGTCGGCGCTGCGCCGAGGCCTGATCGAAAGGAAGCCCTGCGAGGTCTGTGGTGCGGAGAAGGCCGAGGGACATCATCCTGACTACGATCGCCCGATGCTGGTCAAATGGCTCTGTGCAAAGCACCACAAGGAGGAGCACCGCCGGATCAAGGGAGGCGCCGATGCGCAGCCCTGATGCTTCCCCGCAGGTGATTGCCGCCGCGCAGTGGCTAGCCGAGCGGAAGGAGCCGCCAGCAATGGCGGTCCCGATCTTGAAAGCGCAATACGGTCTGTCCGCTCTGGAAGCTTGCGAGGCTATCCGGCTTGCCCGCGAATTCCGCATCGTTCGGAGGGCTTTTGGGTGAGCAGGTGGATCAAGATGCATCTGGCGGTGTTCGACCATGCGCTTTTCCAGGACATGGAGTTCTCGGAGCTGGATGCATGGCTATGGCTGATCTCCAAAGCCGCATGGAAAGACACGACCCATTGCGTTGCTGGCAAGGTGCTACCGGTGCCGACCGGAAGCCTCTTCGTCACCCTTCGCGAGATGCAGCGGGAGTGGAATTGGAAGTCTGATTATCGAGTGCGTGACTTTCTAGCGAAACTCAAGAACCAACGCATGATCAACGCAGATTCCAACGCAGGAAAAACGCTCGTAACTATCTGTAACTACGAGCTTTATCAGAAAGCGCGCTCAGAACCAACGCAAGATGATGACGAAAATCAACGCAAGATTCAACGCAAAAGCAACGCACTAAAGGAAGAAGGTTTAGAATATTTAGTAGAAAATAATTCTTCTGAGAGAGAGGGCGAGCCCGAAAAGGGTTTTGATTTTTCTCGATTTGAAGAGTGGTTTGCAGCATGGCCGACATGCCTCAGTGACGACGAGGACGCGGCACGTTCGGAATGGGTAAAGCTCACAGACGAACAACGGGCCGACGCGCTCGACCAAACGCCTAAGTTCATCGCAGGGGTACGGGCAAGCAAGCGCACCGTGTTTCCTCAGGCTGGCAAGTTCCTGAGCAAAAGACAGTGGGAACGGGTGAGGAAGCAACCGCCACCTGCTCCAAAGCCCAAAACCAAATTTGACGAGATCAGGGAGCGGCAAGAAAAATCGCTCGCAGCGTTTGCGCGGGGATTCGGCACCGGGCCGCGAACGATGGGGAATGCAATCGACGCTTTCGTTGTCCAGAACGAGGCGGGCAAGATGATGAAGTCGCCAGACGGCAAGGGGCTCATACCGACGACCGAGGCGCGGTGGAAGCAGCGCGTGGATGCGTGGACCAAGAGCGGGCAATGGGAGCAAAGCGAGTGGGGTCCGCCACCGGGGGCGCCAGGATGCAACGTGCCGGCTCACCTATGCGGGCAGACGATCGACCATGAGCCAGCAGAGTACCCATCGCCGTTAGAGCAACAGCTGGCAGAGCGACGACGGGCGAAGGCGGAAGCCATAGCGGCGGCGATCAAGCACAACAACTCGTGGGGGAACTAGAACCGGACATGGGCAACATAGCAAAGCGCAACCAAAGCATTTCAAAGCACGCCAAAGGGGAAACCATGAGCAAGACAGCATCGCCGCCGGCGGCGTCCAAGACGTCAACAAATGTCAACAATCGGGGTAGTAACTCGACAACGCAGGACGGCACCGCTGAGGTGTACCAGTTGACCGCAGACGACATCGAGGCGTTGCGACCGTTCACCGAAGATCGCACGCCCCTCTACAGCGTCGAAAACAATTCACTGAAGCTAGATCATCCTGCCCCACGTGTGGCGGCAGCCAAAGTTGCACGCGCAATGGGCATCATGGATCCAGAACTCGCCAACGGCGCGGTCCTGCAGCTGATACAGGTTTCAACGCAGGGACGGGACACGGACGCGAAAGCTCTGAACTTCGCAATCTCGATCGTGCGGGGTATCGCGCCGAGGGATCACCTAGAGGTGCTGCTCGCAATCCAGATGGCGGCGGTTCATATCGCCAGCGTTCGGCACGTGCGGATGATGAATCACACAGAGAACATTCCTCAGCTCGATATTCAGGAGCGCACAACCAATAAGCTGATGCGGACCTTCACGACGCAAATGGAAGCGCTGCGCAAGCACCGCAACGGCGGCAGCCAGAAGGTCACCGTCAAGCACGTGCACGTCAACGAAGGCGGTCAAGCAATTATCGGCAATGTCTCCCACGGGGGTAGGGCAGTTTCCGGAACATCGAGGCAATCCCATGAAGAACGAAACGACGACGATTTATCCCTTCCTATCCGCGCCGCGCTGCACGGCAACTTCGAAGAGGACGGGGAAGCGGTGCGGGTCGCCGGCGGAGAAGTCCAAGACGGTATGTCGTTTCCATGGCGCCAGGGCGGGCGCTCCTAGTGGCGCTGCGAATGGAGCATTCAAACATGGTCGATACACCTGCGAAAGCATCACCGCTCGGAAGCTCATTGCAGACTGCCGCAAGTTCATTCGACGAGGGACCACTGGCGATGAAAGTTGATCAAAAGGCGGTATCGGGAATGCCGATTATCGCTAGCAGTACGCGCAGCGAGTCGGCGAAGGTTACGCCCGTTCCAATGCTTCCTTCGGAAATCGTCCGGATCGAGACAGCGATGTTTTTCGCTCAGGTGAGCGACAAGACGATCAGGACATGGGCAGCGAAGGACGGCATCGGCCGGCAAGCAGAACGGCATGCGCCGTTGCAGATCAGCCTGCCGGCTTTGCTGATGAAGGCCGATGGAGATCATGCGGCACTTGATGCTTTGCGAGCGGGAAGGCGGTCGAACCCGGCAGTTGCAGCGTACCTGGATCGCGCAATTGACCTCTTGGAGGAGGTCCGTCTAGGCGGGCGGCGTTGAGCACTTTTGCCGGAAGATTTCTGGCGAAAGTGGCACATACTTCCACATAGTTCCAAATTCTTCGAATACCGGGCCGGCGCCCCTGATGCTCAAATGCTCCTCAACGAAGGAGATCAGCATGGCCCAAGGAAACAACATAGTTTCAATCCGTGAAGAGGTTCGTAGCCTCGACGATCGCATCGCGGATGCCTTCGATGCCGACATGTCGTCGGATGCTCTGGAGGCCCTGCAGACGGAAGTTGAGCAGGCCAGCCGGGAAGCCAAAGCCGAAAGCCAGGCAGCTGCCGACAAAGCTCTCGATCCGAAGGTTCGCCCGGCTGAGTTCGCAGATGCTCGCCGCAAGATGGATGACGCCAACTTCCGCAGCAGCCGCATGGATGCCGCCGCCGACCAGCTGAAGGAAATGCACCGGAAAGCCGTCGCCAGCGAAGCACGGCATCAAGCGGCCGCTGAATACGAAGCTGCCAAGGCAGAGCGCGATCAGTTGGTGAAAGACCTCGAAGCGTACGACAAGCACGCTCGGGCGATCGCAAGTCTTCTGGATCGGCTGAGCCGGAACGATTCACGCCTTTCGAAAGCCAACGTCGGCCAAACCGCCGCGACATGGCTGCATTCGGCCCAGCAGATTGCCCGCGGCGCGCAGCACGATTTCAACGTCCAGCATGACGAGCGCTTGCCCAATCTGATCGGTGGCGTTCGCCTGCCAAACTTCCGGATCGAAACCAACAGCATTCACGGCACGATGTGGCCGGCAGCAACGCGATAAGCGAGGGCATCATGTTTTTCAGCCGCAACAAGCATCCGGATCGCCAGGGCATGACGGACGGAATCAAGGACACGATCGACACGTTCGTGAAGGAATGGGGCGCGTTGAAGCGCGAACAGCGGGAGTTTGTGGCGGATGGCAGTGAGCCGGCCCTGAAGCTCCTTACTGACGCGGACGCTGCGTATTTCGTCAGGGCGATGGAAGATGAGGCCGCTCGCGTTGAAGCTGAAATCAGCACACAGATCTCCGACATGAAGCGCCAGCAGCTGGCAGACATTGCGCAAAAGGACGCGCAGATCTCTGCAATCAACCGCGAGATTGAGCAGGCACAGGCACAGATCGCAGCGCAGGATGCGGAGATCATCCGACGCGGAAATGCTCGCGCCGATCTCCTTGCAACGGTTGCCAAGATCACCCCATCGCTCGACACTTCCAAGCTCGCAAAAGATGCGGACATTCGGCGCGAGGTGGTTCGAAGCCGGTTCGGTGACGCGGCCGTAAATGGCCGTTCCGAGGCATACATCGATGAGCGTTTCGAATCGTTGGCAGCCCAGGCAACGGCCGACCCATTCGCCCGCGTCATGTCGGACGGTTTAGCCTCGCCTCTTGGCGCCAAGGATGCCGCCGAGAAGGCTTGGCGAGACATGGTTCACGACATGAACCACGCTCACCGGAAGCACTGAGGCAATGCCCGTGAGTCTCATCCATCAATTTCAGCGCGGCAGGTTCGGGGTTTACCGTCTTCAGGGCCGTCGCGATGGAACCCGGGCGTTTGGTGACGCGCTCGGGACAAGCGAGGGGGTTTCTCCGGGTTGTCATGGCCCCCTCGCTAACCCATTCGAAAGGAACTGACGATGTATCTCAATGACCGGCTTACGATCGACACGAAGCGCCGCACGCGGGATGGCTACCTTACGGTAAACGCCCGCGTTGCCCGTGCCGATAACGTCCAGCTTTACAGCGGCGCAGAGGTGGGCCGACCAGATATGGCGACGGTTCGCGTCTTCCGGCCCTCGCAAGAGGTGTTCAGCGCCGACACGATGCAAAGCTTTGCCCATCGGCCCGTCACGCTGGGGCATCCTTCCACGGCGGTTTCCGCCGGCAACTGGAAAGACGTTGCCAAGGGATGGAGCGATGGTGAGGTCGCCCGTGATGGCGACTTTGTCCGGGTCTCGATGCTACTCGCGGACGCCGACACGATCGCAGCCGTCGAGAACGGCACGCGTGAGCTTTCCATGGGGTACGACTGCACTCTGGATTGGACGGCCGGCACGTCGCCCTCTGGCGAGGCATATGACGCCATTCAACGCGGCATCCGCAGCAATCATATCGCTGTGGTGGGAGCAGCGAGGGGTGGCAAGGAGCTTCGACTAGGCGACAGCGCAGATCGGCAAGAGCGCCACCTGTCCGATGCAGAGCAGCTCTCCATGCGCGACAGCGTTCACGGGATGCCAATCGACCAGGCGGCAGCATTGCCGCTTTACGACAACGTCCGCGGCACGAACGTTAGCGGTATGCCGGCAGAGCGATACTTCGCCATCGTCGACGGCGCGGACGTCACCACCCGCGAGATTAGTGACGCTGCCGCGAAGGCAGAAACGGCCTATGCCCAGATGGTTTCGGACATGAACGGCTCATGGAGGGGTGCCTGATGGGCGGCTTCTCCGATGCAATCCGAGATTGGGGCAACAGCGGCTTCGTCGACGCAGTCGCGCAGCGGTGGGAACAAATTGTCAAGGAAGCCGAGCAGATCGTCGGCGATCGGTACGCTGGAAACAGCGCCGCATCTTCGACCTCTGCTCCTGGAGGGATTGCATGACCGGTAGCGATAAACGGGTTTCTCGCGAGTTGGCGACGGCCCCAGCTAAAAGGAGCGGATATCATGGCTGAAAGAGCCTCGCTAATTTGGGCAGATGGCCCATCGTCAATGCCATATGAGCCCAACAAGGCTCTCATCCGGGCATGGGGAACTATGCTCGAGCAGCAGACGTCTCTGGTCAATTCACCGCTCACATACAGCGCGACCGGCGACGGTACTACCAACGACGCGACAAACTACGCACGTGCCGAGGCTGCCAACGACAATATCTTCTTGCCTTCCGACGCCTTGTTCAATCTTGGTTCGGCGTTCCCGACTAAGCCGGTTTATGGTCCAGGCAAGCTGAAGAAGGGCAGCGTTGTCCTTGATGGCTACCAGATGCAGGTTGACGCCTATCGCTCGACGATTTTCCTCACGCCTTCGGACTATACGGACAAGGTGGGCTTTCCATCGTCCGGGTACAACAAGGGCGTTCTGATCGGTTCGGGCGCGAAGCTCCAGGGAACGATGAACCGTTTCGTGGGCATCGGTTCGGCAGTCTTTCAAGAGGCGATTGCCATCGACCGCTCGATCGCCATCGGCGACGGCAATATGCAGTACACCCGCTATGCGGAGCGCATGACCTCGGTAGGGACAGCCACAAGCCAGTGGCTTGGCGCATCGCTCGCCAAGGTGCAGGAAACCCACCCTTGGTGGATCGGCCAGACGCCAACACCGGGTCAAGCTGGATGGGACTTCAACGGCATGGAGACTCGCAATCCGGGCATTGGTGCCAAGATTGCCGCTTTCACCGCATACGCTACCGCACAGACAGATGCAGGCCGCTCTGTAGCCATCGGTCGTGATGCGATTGGCGGCAATGTGATCTCGCTCCGCGACGTTGCTGTCGGCTATCGCGCGCTTGCTGGCTTCTCAACACGTGACAACACCGCTATTGGTAACGATTGCTTTTGGGATGGCGTTTTCATCACGGAAAGCACTGGCCTTGGACAGGCGGCCGGCGGCAACTGGCAGGAGGGAACGCGCAACCTTGCACTAGGTCGCAACGCCGCGCAAAGCGTCGTCCGTGGGAGCTATAGCGTCCATATTGGCCCTTTTGCTGCATCGCTCATAACGGACAGCACCGACAACCTGTTTCTAGGTTATGGCGCCGGCAACGCGCTCACCGGCGCGTCGCAGACTGACGTGTTTGTGCTTTCGAACCGTAACCGCAACTACATGATGGTTGGCAACTTCGCGACCGGCCAGATGGGTCTTGGCGTGGATCTCACTCCGGCGCTTCTCAAGGGCTCTGCAAACGGCTCGCTGCATATCCAAAACTCGAGTTTTGGTGCCGTCGAGGCGGCCAGCACAGCGCTAGACGATCTCATCCTAGAAAGCGGCGGCACAAGCACGGGCATGACGATCCGTTCGGCAGCTGGCGCGCTAGGCCAGATTGGCTTTGCGAGACCAGGCCAGGCCTCTCGCGGTGTTATTGGCTACAATCACGCTACGGATCAGTTCGACGTGTCGGTCGCCGGCACCGCGCGATTGCAGGCGGGTGCAGGCGTCATCATTGGCGCAGGCGGCTCCTTCATGGGAGTCGGCACGCTGAACGTGATCGCCGATATCTACCGCGGCGGGATCAAGGTTCTTGGCGCCCGCGAGACAGGCTATGCGGCCATGACAGGCACCGGCAACAAGGCGACAGTGTACGACGTGGCATCTGTCACCTTGCCGCAGCTGGCGGCCCGTGTAGCTTCGCTGCAGGCCTCTATCACCACACATGGAATGATCGGAGCATAGACATGAGCGCACCTTTCACCTCAGCTGACCTGAAGGCACTCGTTGCCATGATCGAGGCCGACAAGAAAAAGCTATCCGTTGAATTTTTCAGTGGCTGGTCCAAGGCAGTCGAGGAACACAACGCCACAGCCGCGACAATTATTCTTTCGAAGTCGGAAGGAGTAAACCCTTGAGAATTGACCGCTGTATAGTCGTCTCATGTGAGACGCTGCCTTTCGAGGGCGTAACATCGCTTCTCAAAGGCTTTGCCGAGGGGTTGGGGGTAGCGCCGATATGCCAGGTCAGCGACGACGTTAAACTTGACGGTCTTGTACTGCTTCAGGTCGGCCCATTCATTTTCAACATGGAAGAAGTAACTGCGATGGCCGCAGAATTGCGCGATCGCCAGAAGGAGAAGGCATGAAAGAGTCTGATAAGAAATTTGCAGTTGATTTCAGTTCTGTCCTGATGGGTCCGAACGGCAAAACAATGCTGGACACCAAATTCGACGACGATGGCAAACCGCAGGGGCAGGAGCCTCTGACGGTTGGCTCCCTCTGCTACCTGGTCCTTACACGCCCCATGGAAGACGACCAGATGAGTGCGCAGCAGGCCGTGAGATACTTTCTTCTCGCCTCGACGGCAGCGAAGGGCGGCCAGCAAGAACTTACCGTATCGGACAAGAGCCTGCTCCTGTCCCGCATCGACAAGTTCCCGCTCGGCATGATGGCGAAGGCTGCGCTTCTGGCCGTGATTGACCCGCTGGAATATGACAAAGCAGCTCGGGTTGTCTGATGCCACCGCCCTTTGAACGAAGGCTCGCCGATGACTAGCGATAACGGTCATTCTCGACTGTAGACGAAGCAATCTTACGGCGACCACGGATGAACTGGCGCCGAAGAAAACCGGCCGCATCTCCTGATAGATACGGCCGGTATTTTGCGTCCTGCACCGGACTGGTGGACTCGACAGGCCTCGTGTGAAAGGCTCCCTCGCAATCTAAGCGCACGAGGGATGTAAATGGGGCTTCTGACGCCAAAACAAGCTGCTGCCGAATTGGCGATTTCAAGCCGGCAGCTGCGCGACCTTAGCCTGGATGGCGACATCGCTTTCATAAACGTTGGACGTGGCGAACGGCCGGCAAGAAGGTACGAGATGTCGGATCTCGAGGCCTTTAAAGCTGAGAGAAGAACAATATCATGCCGATCTTCAAGCGTCCCGGCGCAGAAACGTACAGCTACGACTTCCGGTATAAAGGTGATCGATTTCGAGGCGACACTCGCTGCACAGCGAAGCAAGAAGCTGAGCTCGAAAAAGGCGACGTCTAAGGCACCCTGAGCGTAAGAGACTATAGCTTCTTCGCCCCAGGCTTGCCATTTTTGACGACAAGCTTCTTCGGCGGTTTTCTGTCCGCCAGTGCTAAGGCTCTCTCGTACGCGGTTTCCGCCGAGCGCGCCAACGGCGTACCAGTTGCAGCTTCTTTAGGTGGGGCTGATCCTTGAGATGCAAGTGCAGCTCTCAGGGTTGCGATGTGCTCTGGGTAGAACACGTACTTCGCTCCGCGTCGTTCGTAGTGCGGATGCTGTTTCAGTGCGTCGATCAGGAAGCGCCTTGATACGCCGAGCAGTAAGGCGGCACCGTTCATGTCCACAGGAACCATGAGCCGCGCCCATTCTGGAAGCGATAGAGCAGCGGACCCTTGCCGTAGTTTGCCCTCCATAAACGGGCGCCCTCAATGCACCTCCGGCGGTGGATAGCTCCGACCGATCGAAACAAGATACTCGGTGATCTCCTCTAAGAGGTGGTCGCGTCTGCCATAGGCATCCATGATCGCGGACAGCTTCGGCATGACCTCCTCAAACTGGTCATCAGGAAGGTCCGCATCGCCGATCAGGTAACCCACGCCTGCAATCCCTGTGATGTTGCAGCCCGTGCCGGCCACTTCCTCGACGAATGCGGGAATGTCTTCAGACTTCATTCTGTGCATCGTGATCTCCCTTTCGCAGTGAACCATAGCCTCGCAGAGCAGTGAGATCGACTAACAGAATTGTTAGTGCAATTGACTTTGCACAAACTCGTGGCAACTTGGCGTCAGATGGGGGCTTGGGGGAAGCAGATGAGGAATTTGGCGGTTTTCGCACTGGCACTCGCGTTGGCGGGATGCTCAACCTCGTCCGCCAATCTAGAAAGCAGCAAGTCAGCCGCTCGATCTGAAAAGGTCTATCCAGAGAATTATCAGCTCGTCTATCGGCGCATAACCGACACAGCGAAGCGCTGCCATCAGACGGCCGGGACCGCGGCGTTCAATGTCGACGCGCAGCTCTACAATGAGTTGGGGTTCGGTGAGATCACTATGTCCCTGGTGAGCGCCCTCTACCCCCGGAACTACTATTGGAAGGCGAAGGTCGAGAAGGCCGGAAGCGGGAGCAAGGTCAGCATCGTGTCGGGAAACACCCTTGCGCAGGGATCCACGCTGCGGCAGGTCAGCAAATGGGCAGACGGCGACACAGCTTGTTGATCTGTGGAGATACTACCGATGTGGACAGGATTAGCTGATTTCCTAGATCGTCTCCCTGCTTTGTTTGGCAAAATGGCTTTTCCGTTCCTTGTGATAGGTGCGGCGCTTGAGGTGGCACTCCGAGGAGAGCTGATACCTGCTAATGCCTGGAACGGGAGGGTAGCGGACACAGCGCCCATAATATGGGTCGTGGGGCTTGCCTTGGCGATTGTTTGGATTGGGATTAAACTCACGTCTCTTCCACTTAAGCTTAGGCAGTGGAAAGCGACTGTTGCCCATCGTGATCAGGTCAGGAAAAACCTTGTATTTCTCGACCCAAAAGCGCGCCTTCTGCTATATTTCATCGTTCGGTATCAAGGCGGCAGAACCCCGAGCCTCAGCGGAATACCGTCATTCGATACGCTACGGTCTTTCGGCGCTTTGGACCTAGAGCGGGAGTTCATCCATGCTTTTGTCGAATCTGCTGGAACTTACCGCGTGTCACCACTGCTAGGTGAACAAGAGACTCTACTGGAGAGACTGACGCCTGGCCTAGAGACGCATTTTAAAGTTGACCTCAATAATCCCGACGTTTTGGCAATCACCCTTCGATTGAGTATATTCGGCCGTTGAGGCCCAAAACCGCGGGATCGCGGGGCAAACATAGTCAGCGATAATCCCGGTTATCACTGTAGGTCTGGCTGTGTGACAAACCGCAGAAAAAGGTCACCGATCTCTGTAGTGCGCTTAGACAGCATGCTCTCTCCTCCAGTCATCATGCCTGTGACCGACCCATTGATGAAACCCTCGCGCTCGAGATCGCTCACAACAAGCTTGAAAACGTTGTCTGGCATTTCGCTCTTCGAGATTTCTCCTCTGATCACGTCAGACTGTGAACCCATCGCAAGTCCTTGGCTCACCGTGACGCAAGTTTCAAACGATCGGGGATCGTGGAGAACTGAAAGCATCCGAACGTGAGCTGCAGAAAAGATATCTACGTTGGCCATAAACCTGCCACGCAGACTTTCGTCCAAGGTCATACCCAAGGCGGTGTTCACTATGGCGTTTTTCAACGCTCGGCGCTTGAACTCCCGATGCGTCTTCATTGCGAGATGGGTAGCTTCGTATACGCAGCTGATGAACTCTTCATTGTCGGAAAGTGAGGAAGGATCAAAACCCTCGACGTTTTCCTGCAGGTCAAGAATAGCTTCACCAACGAGCCGAAACCACTCTTCGCGGCGCTTTGCCAGAGGTTCGCCGACATAGTGACCGACGATTTGTTGAAGCGCATACCCGGCGCCGGGGATCGCAATATCGGCAGCTCCTATGGCAGTCTGCGCGACGTGATAAGCTACGCCCCGAGCATCTTCTTCAGGGAACGACGGAAGCTGTTCATTTGTCATTGACGTTCCTTCTCATTTCGGGGCCCACTAGACGTTCTCTCACGGTGCCTAGTGGTAGCGTGTCGATTCGTTTACCACTCAGCGACATCGAGATTAATGCTCTTACCGGGTAGCATGTCCGCTGTTATTTTGACGCGATACCGACCGGCGCGAGGTTCTCGCGTCATTAGGGTAACGCTATGTGTTGGTTGTTTGAAGGTGATCGTGTTGGCCCATGGGCCGCAGCCGGCAGAGTCTTGCTCGCCATATTCATTTAGCGCACCGGTAGGCTCGAACCGCCGTAAAACCATGTTCCGTGGCGTAATTCGTATTTCCGCAATTCGGTATCGGCTGTCTTTCGGTACCCCGAAGTGTATCAAGCCACCGCTGGATCGCGCAACATTGATCTCCGGGATCAGAGGGGCCAAACCCATTCTGATCAGCATTCTATTCTGGTAGAAACCAGCCAGCATCGCCAGGACGGTTGCACCGGTAAATAGCGCTGTCCACTCTTCAGCGGACCATTCAAACGGGCTTTTCATAGAAAACCGTCTCCAGCATGATCCTTGAAACGGTCGGCACGGCGCACGTAGGTTTCTACCGTTCGCGGATCTCGATGCCTTGTCACTTCCATGATGCGGCTGATCGAGGCGCGGTTCTCCGCGGCCGAAGTCACAAAGCCCGCCCGCAGGGAGTGGCCCGATAGCTTATCGAAGTCGAGGCCGGCCGCCTCAGCATACTTCTTCACGAGCAGAGCTACGGACTGGGGAGACAGCGGTTCGTCCGTCAGGTGATCGCCACGGTTGATCCGGCGGAAGACTGGCCCTGAGGTGACGCTGGCAGCCTGAAGCCACTCAGCGAGCCTGTCAGCGGGTTTCAGCGCCTTGCCATTGAAGACGGCCACGGACTGCCCCTTGGCCTCCTGGTCGGTCTTGGACTTCGGCAGGAAGACGTCGACGCCCTCCTGCGAGAACGTCAGATCTTCGACGGTGATCGCGACGAGCTCCGACCGACGGAAGGCGCCCGCAAAGCCGAGCAGCAGCAACGCCCGATCTCGCTTCCCCTGAAGTGTGCCGACATCAATCCGAGCCATGAGCGCATGGATGACGTCCACGGTCGCTGGCGCCTTCTGAAGCGCCTTGGTGCCGACTGTGCGACGAATGCCTTTCAGGATCGCAGCAACGCCCGCGTTGTCGGTCGGATTGTCCACACCGGCGCCGCGGTGGAAGAACCTGATCGCGGCAAGCTTGCGCGAGATCGTCGGTACTTTCTTTCCAGCACAAGCCAGCGCCGAGGCATAGTTCGCCACGGTGGCTGGAAGGGCCGGCAGGTGAGGGCGCTGCCTATCGGCGCACCATACCTGGAACTCGTGCCAGTCGCCCCGGTAGGCCCGCATGGTGTTCTCCGACAGGGCAGCACGGCCATAGTCGAGCGCATCAGCGCTGAGATCAGAAACACCGTCTAAGCCAGGCTGCAGGCTCACCAATGTCAATGCGGACATGCGCGGATCCTCGGTTGGATGTTTTGATTGTTAATCATGGCGTGAAATCAAATCCAGGCGCCACGACTGGTAGCGATAAAGGGTGTTCTCGTTAGGGAAGCCGTAAGGTCTGAATGACTGTCGTTGCACTGGTTAAGAATGCGAAAGCGCTCATCAGGCCGGCTGCTGCAGCGAAAAATAGCGTGGCTGTAATTGGATCCGTCTTCCGATCGTCGTCGCTCGGGAAACTGTCACTCCTGTAAAGCATTGCGGGGTCAGACCATCGATTGTATGTCGCTTCAGCAGCCTGGAAGTTGAGCCATGCGGCGAACCCAGCCACGAGCGTCATGAAGACGCCACCTAGGTTCCAAGCGGCGGCGTCGATTAACCCGTTGATCTGCGCGGGTCTCACCGAATCTTTTAGCGTCGAAATCGCATAGATGGCGCCTCCGTGGACAGCTAGTAGCGATGCGATAAGCCACTTGCCGTATTCGACGTGGCCGGACCAGCTAGCGGCTTGGTAGGCTTTATAGTGGTCATAGATCTCCCGAGAGTGCAGCCTGAAGCGCTCAGCTTCGTCCTTGTCTTCCCATGCATGGTAGAACGGAGACTTTGAAACTTCCCTCATTTCCCCATCCTCACGCCGGGTCCGCCGAGCTTGTCTTCGCCGTCGTCAAGAAAGGCGATGCCAGCTTCTTCCATCGCGCGCCGAATAGCTGCCAGGTTGTTCACTGATGGAACGCGCCGACCCTTCTCGAAATCTCTAATCGTACTCTCACTTAAGTTGGAAGCCTGCGCCAGCTTGGTCTGAGACCAGTCCAGAAGCCCGCGCGCACCGCGGGACTGAGCCGCATCAATCGTCATCATCAATCTCCATTCAACAAATATCGTCTATCATAAACGAAATCCGTTGACAAAGGGAATAATCAACGCAATATGAGGACAGTTAACGAAAACCGTTAATCGTAGGAGAACGCAAATGACCAACGCTATTCGCCTGTCCAGCCTGTTCACTAACCCCGCTCTCAAGGCCGCGTTCGAGCGTGCTGAACGGGACAACGGTGCCGCACTTACGGTTCCAGGCCCACGCGAGCCAAAACTTGTCGGCGGAGCTGCTGCCTCGCTGCAGTGGCGCCGCAACCTCGAAGCTCTCGAACTCGCATAACCCGCGCCCCGGCGCAGACCTTCATTTCCTACAATCTGGAGACCTATCATGCCGAACAAACCAGTTCCGGCCGGCGGCGAAGCCGTGTCTGCACCGCCAGATGTGAGCGATATCCTGGCTGAATACAGCAAGCTCCTGACCTTGATCGACATAGCATTCGAGATGGTTGACCATCTTTCGGTCAACGACCCTTCACCAGCCCAAAGGGGCATGCTGTGCAACGCCCAAAACATGATGCACGTCATCTGGGACGTGGCGCATCGGTTTGACAAAGACCTCGACGCTTGCGCCTCCCAATGCGGGGAGGGCGCGCGATGAACAGGAGAACCATCCTCAAGGGCGCGATCGTCGCCAGCGCCACGCCGGCTGCCGCCTGGGCGCCGCCGCACGCCGATGTGCTTGACGCTCTGCTGCGGGAATACGAGGCCGCAACGCGGCTTGACTACGAGAGCTGGGAAATCGTCTGCGATCTTGAAGACGTCGCTCACGATAGGGGCGCGCGTGACCCTCGCGTTCAGATTTGCAGCACCTGGGATGGCAAGACGGAAGATGGCAAGAACATAACCAAGCCTGTCTATGCCTACTCGGTGGCGGAGATCCGCGATTGGTATGAAAAAAACAACGATACCCAGTTGTTGTTCGTCAGCAACGACGAGGGCCGAGCGCGCGTAAGGGCAGAAACTGACAAGCGGATGACCGAGAAAGTTGCGCGGTTTGAAGCGCTGCAAAGCGAATGTCGCCGGATCGAGGATGCATGCGGATATAGCGCCGCAATGGAACGGGCGAAAGCCTGCTCGGAAGCGGTTCGCTCGATCGAGGGCGCAATCCTTGCCTTGGTTCCTACGACACTCGACGAAGCTGCCAAGAAAGCGCGCTGGATCATTGCTGAGCTCGACAGCGGGCGCGGATATCTCAATGACCGTGAATGGGCAGATCTCATGCTCGATGCGATGGCGCCACTCGGGAGGGCTGCAGCATGAACATGCGAAATCACATCTACGACATCCAAGCGCAAGTTTCGGAAATGCTGTCACTGACTGTCATCACGGATGACATAGCCAGCGAGATCTCATTCGAGCACCTCAGTTCGGCAGAGCAGGCAACTACAACGCATATGCAGAACCTCATGCGGTTGGCGGTACGGCAAGCGCGCGAACTCGAAAAGATGGTCAATGCGCTGTCGGCAGAGGTGCACGGAGACCAGTCGTGATGGTCGGCACAAGCAGCGACATTGATCGGATTGTTTTCCTTGCTGGCGCCGGCATCTTCGCAGTCATCACAATCCAATTTCTGAAGACGCTGCGGCGCGTCATGACGACGGCAAAAAAGCTTGAGGCGGCGGACAAGTTGTCAGTCGCATCAGCGCACGAGCTCGAGGCCGACGAGGCTCATAGCAAAATTAGTGAAATGGAGACGCACAATGAACGATAAGGCACTAATCGTGGCGGCGCAGAAGCTTGTCCAGTCGGTAGAGAAAGACGTCAACGGGATCCACGGCAAGGGCGGTAACGGCGGGCTCACGTCCGACGATACGATCCGCGCGGCCGGCGAGGTCCGGGTACTGCTCTCCAAGTTGGAGGATGGCAGATGCCCTCGATAGCCAGCCCAGCAATCTACCGGTTCCGCCGCGCAGAGCTAGAGCGCTGGATTGAGGAGGCCATCGAGACGCTGAACGCCATAGACGGGGATCCAGACCTGGAAGACGATGAACTTGAGGCGGTCGAAGAGCGCGAAAATGAGCGGGCGACGTGGCCGAGAGCATTCGCATGAGGATTGGCGTGGTCAAGCTTCGAATCGCTCGCGTCATGCTCGGGCTATCTCGCTGGTTGCTTTCCTCGGCCGAGGCGATTTATGAGCAGGAATTTCTCAAGAGTTCAAGCAAGCGCCGATAGCTTCCAAGCTGCATTGGGGGAAAGAGTGGCGGATGCTAATCCCTGTATGGCATTAAAACGCAGCGTTTACATAGGGTTAGAAAGGAAAGGTGGCGCACCCGACAGGATTCGAACCTGTGACCTTTGGAATCGGAATCCAACACTCTATCCAGCTGAGCTACGGGTGCATGCCGACAAGCGATGACTCGCTTCGTCCGATGAGACGGTTCTTAACCCAGGATGCTTGCGGCATCAATTGGCAAAATCGGGAAATCGCAGCCTGTGGGCAAGATAGCGGCCGTGGCGTCCCGCGGGGCTGGGTCGGGGAGAGGGAAATTGGGAGTGATCCCTTGCAATTTTCGCTGGGGACAGGGATATCGTCGGGGAAGGGCCGTATCCGGCCGCGAGGGGAGCAGGCACGCATGATCGATCCGAACCACCCGTTTTATGGGCCGCTCTGGCGGCGGATCCTCATTCCGGCGATCTGCTTCGGCTGGGCTGTGTTCGAGCTTTATGCCGGTTCGGTCACCTGGGCGGTCATTTCCGGGGGGCTGGGCCTTTATGCGGCCTACAAGCTGTTCCTCGAAAAGCGGCCGGCTGCACCGGTTACGATGGCCGACCCTGTACAGGACCAGGATGCGCCGGCCGACGATGCGCAGGTGCGCAATGCGCCTGAACAGCCTGCCGACAGGACGTTCGACAAGACCTGAACTTTAAAATCAGCCGAACATCCGCGCGTGGATTTCCCGCGCCCTGATCGCCTGGTCGATCAGCAGGTTGGCGATCTGCATCCGCGTGGTCGCCGCCGGACGGAACCGCTCGGCCACGCCGTCCGGATGGTTGGTCTTGGCAAACCGTCTTCGCTTGTCGTTAAGCGTGGCTTCCGTGTCGACGTCGACAATAGCAAGTTCGCCGGCAATCTCATCCGTCGTCAACCGGGTCAGGTGTACAGGTATGGACGGTTCTACCGGATCGACCGGCTGCGGCTGCGGGGTTTCGGATGTGAAATCACCTGGCGAAGGCGGAGCTTGCGCCTCCATCTCTTGCTGCGTGCCGGCTCCTGGTTCCAGTTCCGAGATGTCGGCGAGGTCTGCGAAATAGGCGTTGGTGTCGCCAGTCGCACCTGTCTCGGGTTCCTCGTCGGTCGTCGAGACGACGAAACCCGTTCCAAGGCCGCGGACGCGGAAATCCGCTGCCGCCTCGACAGGTTGTTCGTCGTCGCGCTCGCGCTTCAGCCGTGTCAGCACCGACTGGAAGATCGATTGTCCCAGCAGCATTTCCGCTCCCTTGCTATCGGCGCAGACAATCATGCCTGGATGGTGCCGGGCTTGCGGGAGAGTCGGTTAAATTTACGTAAACAACGACGGCTGTCTCAGGCAGCCGATCCCGATGTCACGACTGGCTTTGTCCTTGGGTGGTCTGGCTTTGCCCGCCCTGAACCTGGCTCTGTCCACCTTGGCTTTGGCTCTGTCCACCGCTCTGGCTTTGCGAACCCTGGGTCTGTGAGCCTTGAGCTTGAGTCTGGCCCTCATCCTCCACCGTCAGCGACACCTTGAGGTTTTCGCCGAACGTCTCGGAGACCCGGCCGATGCGCATGCCGGAGATCGGGGCTGCGTCGCGGTAGTCGAGGCCGGTGGCGAGCCGCACATAGCGCTCGTCCGGGCAGACGTCGTTGGCCGCATCGAAGCCCACCCAGCCGAGGCCCGGAATATGCGCCTCCGCCCAGGCGTGCGTCGCCACCTGTTCGGTCGTGCCCTCCATCAGAAGATAGCCGGAAACATAGCGGGCGGGGATATCGCGCAGCCGCGCGGCGGCCAGGAAGATGTGGGTGTGGTCCTGGCAGACGCCGGTCTTTGCGGCAAGCGCCTCTTCGGCGGTGGTCTCCGTCGTCGTGGTGCCCGGCGTATAGGCTACGGTCTCGTGGATCGTTTCCATCAGCGCATGCATGCGGGCAAGTTCGCTGTCGCCGGTCAGGCCTTCTGCCAGCGCCTTTACCAGCGGGCCGGCTGCCGTGCGCGGGGTTTCGCGGAGAAACAGCCAGAGCGGGCAGAACCCCTGATGGGTGCCGAAAACGCCGGCCTTGTCCACGGTTTCCACCTCGCCGGATGCGACGATGCGGATCGTGTTCTCGCCGCCTTCCGACGACACCAGTTCGACGCGGTTGCCGTATTGGTCGGCATAGCCTGCCTCAACCGTGGCGCCGTCCACGCTCACCGTCCAGTTGATGATCTTCTGGGTGGATCCTGCGGTCGGCGTCAGGCGAAGCCGCTGCAGCGAATAGGGCAGCGGTTCGTCATAGGTATATTCCGTCGTATGGGAAATCTTCAGGCGCATTGTTTCAAATCCTCAAGGGACGCCACTCGGCCCGTCCTACTGGTAAAAGCGATAGCCTTGCGAAATCTCGGCGCTCAACTGGTTGTTGCGCGATACGAATTCCTCGAGAAACTCATGCAGGCCGTGATCCATGATCTCGGTGATCGATCCCCGCGTCAGCGTCGCGCGGATCGCGTCGGCCGTGTCGTGGGCCGTGTGCCGCTCTGCGTATTCCCGCTGCAGGTAGCCGAGATTGCTGACGATCTTTTCGTAGCAATAGGCAAGCGAGCGCGGCATCTGAACTTTCAGGATCAGGAAGTCGGCGATATTGCCGGCCTGATAGTCGCCGTCGTAGACCCAGCCATAGGAGCGGTGAGCGGAAACCGAGCGAAGGATCGATTCCCACTGGAAATTATCAAGCGCGCCGCCGACCTGGCTGACGGAGGGCAGAAGCACGTAATATTTCACGTCGAGAATGCGGCTCGTGTTGTCGGCCCGTTCGATAAAGGTGCCGATGCGCGAAAAATTGTAGAGATCGTTGCGCAGCATGGAGCCGTGAAAGGCACCGCGGATGAGGGCGCAGCGGTGCTTGATGACGTCAATCAGTTCCGGCAGTTCGGTGGCCTTGAGGTTGCGCGCAAGCCGTGCCTTGAGATCGAGCCAGGCTTCGTTGGTGGCCTCCCAGGTTTCGCGCGTCAGGGCAGTTCTGACCATGCGGGCATTGTTGCGGCCCGATTCGATGCACGACAGGACGCTCGACGAATTGGCCGTGTCGCGCAGGAGGTAATCCACAGCGTCGGCTGCCGTCAGCTTGGCATGTACCTGCTTATAGGCATCGCGCACGCCCGCACTTTCCAGAACGCCGTGCCAGTCCTCGTCGGAGGATCCGGCTCGCGTCAGCGAGACGCGCAGGCCGGCATCGACGAGGCGGGCGATGTTTTCGGCACGCTCGATGTAGCGGAACATCCAGTAGAGGCCGTTTGCAGTTCTTCCCAGCATGTTTTACGCCCTCAATCTTCCAGTACCCATGTGTCCTTGGTGCCGCCGCCCTGGCTGGAATTGACCACAAGCGAACCCTGTTTCAGGGCCACGCGTGTCAATCCGCCGGGAATGATCTTCACCTTGTCGGACACGAGGACATAAGGGCGCAGATCGACGTGGCGGGGGGCAACGCCCTTGTTGACGAAGATCGGCACGGTGGACAGAGCCAGCGTCGGCTGGGCGATGTAGTTGGTTGGTCGCGCCTTCAGCTTTGCGGCAAACTCGGCGCGCTCGGCTTTCGTCGCGGTCGGGCCGACCAGCATGCCGTAGCCGCCCGATCCATGCACTTCCTTGACTACCAGTTCCTCGAGATGCTCGAGCACGTATTTGAGGCTGTCGGCTTCCGAGCAGCGCCAGGTCGGCACGTTTTCCAGAAGCGCCTTGCGGCCGGTATAGAACTCGACGATCTCAGGCATGTAGGAATAGATCGCCTTGTCGTCGCAGATGCCGGTGCCCGGCGCATTGGCGATGGTGATGTTACCGGAGCGGTAGACGTCCATGATGCCAGGAACGCCAAGCGCCGAATCCGGCCGGAATGTCAGCGGATCGAGGTAATCGTCGTCGACGCGGCGGTAGAGCACGTCGATCGCCTCATAGCCGCGCGTCGTGCGCATCTTCACCTTGCCATCGATGACACGAAGGTCCGATCCCTCGACCAGTTCGACGCCCATCTGGTCGGCCAGGAACGAGTGCTCGTAATAGGCGGAATTGTAGATGCCGGGGGTCAGCACCGCGACACGCGGCCGTCCCTTGCAGCCGGGGGGTGCGAGCGAGGCCAGCGACTGGCGCAGCTGGCGCGGATAATCCTCCACGCGCTGCACCTTGTTCAGGGTGAACAGCTCGGGGAACATCTGCATCATCGTTTCGCGGTTCTCCAGCATGTAGGAGACGCCGGACGGGGTTCGGGCATTATCCTCCAGCACGTAGAACTGGTCCTCGCCGGTGCGCACGATATCGGTGCCGACAATGTGCGTATAGACGCCGCCCGGCGGCTTGAAGCCGATCATTTCGGGCAGGAAGGCCACGTTCTTCTCGATCAGCTCGCGCGGAATGCGGCCGGCCTTGATGATTTCCTGCTTGTGGTAGATGTCGTCGAGAAAGGCATTGAGCGCCACGACGCGCTGCTCGATGCCTTGCGCGAGCTTGCGCCATTCGCGGGCGGCAATGATGCGGGGAATGATGTCGAAGGGGATGAGTTTTTCGGAACTGTCGGCATGACCATAGACCGCGAAGGTGATGCCGGTCTTGCGGAAGATGTTTTCGGCATCCTGCGTCTTGCGGATCAGATGCGCCGTATCCTGGCTGGCATACCAATCGTGGTAGGTCTTATAGGGCAGACGCGGCTGGTCGTCCGCGGTTAACATTTCATCAAATGCCAAAGGTATGTTCCCCATTTTTGGTCATAAGAATACAACGGCATTGGCAATGCAAGAACCATGCTCAGTTGCGTATGACAAATATACGACCCGTCCCGATGCGGTGAGATAGGGCCTGAACGACGATCAAAAAGGGCAACTGCCGATGGAATTAGCGACGGCTCATCTTCGGTCGTAGAAAGACCGCTCGTCAAAGCAGCAACTGCCTCATCGCTGATCACACCGGAGACCGGATCTTAGTCGCACACCGTCAGATGCGCTGATGGGAACGGTGAGTATTTCTACTTTGACCGCGTCGCCGCCACAGCCTAATCAGACGCCGGATCATTTCCCGCCCACCGGCCTTGTCAAAGCCACTCTCCGGAACCTTCTAATGCTCGACCGCCTGGCTCCGGCCGTTTTTGTTTTCCTGTGGTCGACCGGGTGGATCGTCGCCAAATATGCGTCCGCCCATGCGGACCCCGTCACTTTTCTGGCCGCCCGGCATGCACTGGCGGCCGTCGTCTTCCTTTGTCTCGGGCTTGCCCTGCGGGTCACGTGGCCAAAGACCGGACGCGAGATCGGCCATGCGGTGCTTTCAGGCATTTTTCTGCACGGGCTTTATCTCGCCGGCGTCTGGTATGCGATCGGGCAGGGCGTGCCCTCGGGGTTGTCGGGCATCATTGCCGGGCTGCAGCCGCTGATGACGGCGGCGGTCGCGCCGTTCCTGCTTAGCGAAACGCTCAGCCGCCGGCAGAAGCTCGGCCTCGCGCTCGGCTTTGCCGGTATCTTCATCGCCATCTCGCCTCAGCTGTTTGCAAGCCTGTCGGCCGGCATGCCCGGACTCGGCCTGCCGCTTCTCCTCAATCTCATGGCAATGGGGTCGGTCACCTACGGCACGATCTACCAGAAGCGCTACCTGCAGCAGGGCAACCTCGTTGCCATCGGCACGCTGCAATATGTCGGAGCGTTCATCGTGACGCTGCCGGTCGCCTATCTGAACGAGCCCATGCGCTTCGACTGGACCACCCAGGCGATCGCCGCCATGGCCTGGTCCGTCATCGGCATCTCGCTCGGCGCCGTCGCCCTGCTCCTCTACCTCATCCGCCGCGGACAGGTTTCACGCGCAGCCTCGCTGATCTATCTCGTGCCCCCCGTTGTTGCCATCGAAGCGGCAATCCTGTTTGGCGAACCCCTGACCCTCCCCATGGTCACCGGCACCGCGATCGTGGTTCTCGGCGTGTATCTGGTGAACCGCAAGGCGAAGGCGGGGTGAGGGCCATTTGGGGCTGAACCTCTCTCGCTCCGACCTCCTCTGCGTCAACATGGCGGATGTTGTACGCAGCCGTTCTCATGTACTGCTCCGCCACGCCCGTTAATGCACTCAAAAGCCTGGATATCACCGACATGTGGGATTGGTTCCCGATCGTCTTCTTCCCGCTCAAGATCATCGTGCTCGGCACAGGCATGTTCTTCGCCATCAAGTGGCATCGGGATCAAGAGAAGAAGAAGTAGTGGAATAGGAAGCTGGCTTCTGTGCAAGCAGCCCGATCGCTGGCGGGTATGGGGAGTGAGCCCGGGGGCAGCTTTGCGCCAGAGGCGGTCATTGCAATGGTTCGGCAATTCCTTAGTCTTCTGGCGACAAGCGAATGGAGTAGCAATTGATTATCCGCCCCTTCCGAGACGCTGATTCCAAGAACCTCTCTGTCTTGATGACTGAGATGACGGACTTTTATGGGGCCTCGGTCGCGGCGGGTTTGGATATCGAGAGGAGCATCATCGCCAACTCGAAACTCGTTGATATTGTTCTTGCGGAGCAGGAAACGAAGCTTTTAGGCTTCGCAACTTTTGGCACGATGTATCCTGTGGCGGGACTCGTCCCGCTCACTTACATTCAGCAAATCTACGTCTCTGAAAGCGGACGCCGGTTGGGTGTCGCCCGGCGCTTGATGCAACAGATCGCCAAGACCTCCCTAGAGCGGGGGATCATCCGCGTAGAATGGTCGACAAGCCAGGAGAATTTGGCCGCTCAAGCTCTGTATAATGGCCTCGGTGCTGCCGGCGAGAATAAGGTGCACTTTGTCCTGAAAGGCTCCGCATTGCATGCTTTAGCCGCGGCATCAGTTTAAAAAGCCCTTCCCAGAACTGACAGGTTAGTGCCGATACGTTCAATGGCGCAACTGCGCCAGAAACGGTCATGATCGTTTGGACCGAACTCTTCCCATATGATCCAATTCTTTGACCCGCTTGCCGGGAATTCCACGGAATTGGTCGATGGAAGTTCGGCCTTGATTGTCTTCCGTCGTAACGCTGAAGCCGCGCAGATCGCCTTGCCCCGAAAACCGAGCCGAGAGTCTGCGGAAGTCTTGCGCCGTAATCCCATGCCGGTCACGAAGATGCGGTAGTTCTTTTTGGTATTCCTTGACGGCATTTGCAAAGGATTGACTGACCAATCCGCCAGACGTTCCTCCGGATAAGAAGTCTACGTCAATATAACCCTCAGGGGCGGACGCAACTTCGGCGTAAACATCCGTCATATAAACGCCGATCATAAGGCCCATCCCAGACGCCAATGAGTCCGCGATGTTATGACCTACGGCTTTAAGCTTATTGAATTTCGACATCCTTATTTTCCTAATATCACACGCATTGGGTGGCCATGGGCGATCTTACTACCCGCAGTGATGACCGCTATGGGCCAGAAGGAGAGTTAGGGAGCTATGTGCTCGAAGTGGACTGGAGGCGTCGAGCTTGGCCGCTAGAACGACGGCAGCGTTTCAATTTACCCCTGTGAAGAAATAGACGCCGCCGAATGGGTTGTATTTGAAGTCGTCTTCTTCATATTCGTTGATGGCCTTCAACTCCGCGCCGTAGCGCACGACTACTGCTTCTACGCCGTCCGCTGCCATCTCGTCTGCAACGCTGTCGATCATCGCACTGAGTGCCAGCTCATCTAAGGATGAGTTGCTCGGTACGAACACGTCCGGTAGACCTACAAGATGAAAGCCCACGCTAGACAAGTAGTATCCATCGGTAAGCGGCCTCTTTGCAAAGGCTAGACGGCACGCTCTAGTAGCCGCGCCAGGTTCCGCGCCTTCCGCTTCCTGCGCCAGCTGCCGCCACCGGGCGGCTCCATGCGCGACGCCAGCGCTTTCCCCCTTCGCAGCGGTCGCGCCAGCCGCAAGCAATCGCTCCACCAGCCTAAGAGCTGTCAGCGAAACGGCAGGAGCTTCCGCAGCCTCCATGTGCGGACCGACGACATAAACGACGCATCCATGGCTGATAACCGCCTCGACGTCATGTTGATGCCACGCGTCTTCGTGTACCTGGTCCCAAAAAACCGCGAAGCTCTTGCTCATACGGACGTCCGGAGCGTCCTGAGAGAATTCCATGTCGATTTCGAAATCCGTAGCAAAGTCTTTGATGGCGTCTTTTGCAGCCTGCAGTAAATCCTGGAACCCGTCTACGGATCCAAGGAAGCAAAGTACATTCCGCGGCCTGTATTCGGAGAAAGGCGTATGGTGCATTGTATTTTTCGCAAACAATTGAGAATTAGGTAGATGATGCGAAACCCACCGCACCGTTTACGTGCAAATGCGCTCACAATCATGATAGGTCGATGTCAGCTTAGGGCCGGAAGGCGAGCTTGGCAGCTTTGCTCCGTGATGAGACCGTTTCGTTGCAGCAGCTAGGAGAGTGCGTAACAATTTTAATTCCGATCGGCGACTCTGTCGATGCAATAGTTCGAGGAGTAAGCCATCGAAAATGCTAAATACTGATGCTCACTCATGTCTAAAATTATTGCTTACTTTATTCGTATGCGAAGAAATCCCTCAAGCAATGCCCAAGCAAACGCCGCTGCTAAAAACATGATGATACCAACATTGCCGTGTGCGAAACCACCAGGTGAGACAACCGCCTTAAAGCTTTGACCTACGATAAATATTATTGGGAAAATTACAATTGCCCATCTTATTTCTTTAAGCCTGATGTCAGGATCGTTTTTATCTGAAAACGGGGTGTAAGTATAACGTGCGTGCCTTATTCGAAGAGTGACAACAGCTGCTATACTCGCCAATCCACTAAGGTATATGATATTCGTGTACTGCTTGAAAAACGATAATACCATTATCGCTTCTACCAAAACGATAGTGTAAGTGATCGTGTCTTTAACACCAGGTATAAGCATGGTTTCTCGTTCCATTAGCAGTGGTAGATCGCGGCGATGATGCGGTCTGATCAGAAACTTTGTCTCCGGTTTGCGACCCATCGTGCTTGTTTGTAGCGGCATTTGCCTTACCTGCAGCGTGGGTCTTCTCCATACTCTATGGAGAAAGTAAGGAATGCACAAATTTCAGCAACCCCAATGACTGCTTGTGGCCGTCACCGCACCAGCCGACCACATCAATCCGGGACGCCGTTTGGAAACAACGTCCGCACGTCGGAAGAGCGGTACGTTTTGGAGCCGCAGTCATCGGCAAAGGCAAGATATTCCGCAAAGAAGTTGGCTCGTAGCCGCAAGAATTCGCGTGTGTTTTTTGTCAAATCGTTCTGTTCGGCAACCGATTTCTCGATCTCGTCCAGTTGCATGTCCAAACTGTCTTTCGGAGCACTCTTTTGACGCTGCTTGTTGACGACACCGTGTGATTCGTCGACAGCTAGCGCCAAGCGCTTGATGCTCAGCTGGAGCCGCTCCTTTTCGACAGCAGCATATCTGATGATGCAGGCTCGCAGCTCTTCCGGGGCGAGAATCGCTGACCGACCGTCGGCAAACTCAGCAGGAACGCCAAACGGAAGCAAATCTCTCGAAATCGAAAAACGGTCCGAGCTCATGTCCGTTGAAAACAGTGCGAAAATCAAAAGCGGGCCAAGCAAGATTTCATCCCGATTGTCTATGCGGCAGTCATTTGCGGGATACTATTGTACATGAAATCCATTTGAAAGACGCCGTTGCGTCATATCCGCTGGACGAGGATTGAAGTCGATCGGCACCGAAATGCATCTGTCGCTTCGTGGCAGGACGCTGAGAAGAGACGGCTCGCGCCACCCCCAATACCAATACCCCACAAACAAAACGGCCAGGATCTCTCCCGGCCGTCTGAACTCTCTCAACCGCTTCTCGCGTTAAGCGCGCGTGGTGCGCTTGCGGCCCTGATGGCCGGCGGCGCGGTGGTCGGTGGGGGCCTGGCCGCGGTTGTCGTTGCCGAAGCGGACCGGGCCGCGACCGTCGCCCTTGGGGGCTGCGGCCGGTGTGTGGCGGTTTGGCTTGGCTTCGCCGGATGCGGCGGCCGCATTGGCATTGCCCTGATGGGCCTTGCGCTGGCTGCCGGCTTCATGCGCGCCGTGGCTCGCATGATCGCGGTTGCCGGAACCGGCTGGCTTGGCTGAGCCACGGTTGTCAGGACGACCGCCAGGCTTTGCGCCCTGGTTGCCGAACTGCTTCTTGACCGGACGGAAATCCGAAGTCGAGGACAGATCGTTGTCGGGCGCTACGCTTGCCGCTGCCGGCCGTGCAGCCTGCGAACGGGGAGCCTGGCTTCTTGGCGCTTCTGCACCGTCACCAGCGAAGAACGGCTTGCGCGCCGGACGTTCGCGGCGCGGGCCACGGGCTTCGCCGGCAGCACCGGCACCGCGGCCTTCGCCGCCGCCACCATTGCCACGAGGCTGGCCGCCACGGCCACCCTTGTTGCCGCCGCGGGCATTGGCGCCGCCACCCTTGTTGCCGCCGTTGGCGCGTACCGGACGGTTCATCGTCTCAGGGCGCTCGCCGGTCAGCGTCTTGATCTCGATGTTCATCAGCTTTTCGATGTCGCGCAGCAGCATCGTTTCGTCCGGTGCGCAAAAAGCGATCGCGATGCCTTCGCGGCCGGCACGGGCCGTGCGGCCGATGCGGTGAATATAGGCTTCCGCGACATCAGGCAGATCGTAGTTGTAGACGTGGCTGACGGCCGGGATATCGATGCCGCGGGCCGCGACGTCGGTCGCGATCAGCGTCTTGATCTCGCCATCACGGAAACCCTTGAGTGCCCGTTCGCGCTGGCCCTGGCTTTTGTTGCCGTGGATCGAGGCGACCGAGAAACCGATGTTTTCAAAGTGCTTCATCAGCTTTTCAGCGGTGTGCTTGGTGCGCATGAAGACGATCGAGCGGCCATCCGGGTTGTCCATCAGCGACTTGCGAAGAAGGTCGGTCTTGTCGCCCTTGCCGGCAACGAAGTGGACGAACTGGTCCACCTTGTCGGCTGCCTTGCCCGCAGGCGTCACTTCCACCTTGACCGGATCGGTCAGGAAGTCGGCGGCCAGATCGGCGATCGCCTTCGGCATGGTGGCCGAAAACAGCATGGTCTGGCGCTTCTTCGGCACCATTTTGGAGATCTTGCGCAGGTCATGCACAAAGCCGAGGTCGAGCATCTGGTCGGCTTCGTCGAGCACGAGGAAGCGAACCGTCGTCAGACCGATCGCACGGCGCGAGATCAGGTCGAGCAGGCGGCCAGGGGTGGCGACGAGGATGTCGGTGCCCTTTTCCAGCTGCAGCTGCTGCTTGTTGATCGAGACACCGCCGACGACGAGATTGATCTTGAGCGGGCGGCCCTTGATGAAGGTCTTCAGGTTGGCGGCGATCTGGTTGACCAGTTCGCGGGTCGGCGCAAGGATCAGCGCGCGGGTGGTACGGTTGTCGGGGCGGGTCGCGTCGGCCATCAGGCGCTCGATCAGCGGCAGGCCGAAAGCTGCGGTCTTGCCGGTGCCGGTCTGCGCAAGGCCGATCAGGTCGCGGCCTTCGAGGAGAAGCGGAATTGCCTGGGCCTGGATCGGCGTCGGCGTTTCAAAACCAAGCTCGGTGAGCGTGGCGACGATCTGCTTGGACACGCCAAGAGATTCAAAATTCGTCAAGTCGAATACCTTTCGGGGCGCCAAAAGCGGACGCTCCGAAATGGCACCATGCCATCCGGGCTGCTTGTGGCGTCAAGAACCCCGCGTGATTTGGGAACTTGTGTGTTGGAAATTACTTTCCAGCGCTTGAACCCTCATCCCGAGGGCGATCTATCTGTGCGCCTTGTTCCTTCTTCGCGCTGTCAGTATGGACGCGGGGCAGCTCACGCGGCTGCCGGAAGGTGAAAGCTGGCATGCATTTGGTTGATTTGCCGCCGAAAGTCAAGGTTCTTCTGCAAAACGACGCAGGCTGTCCGCTAGCGGCGACCCGGTAGGCACTCACGTCACAGGGATTTTTTCGCGTCGTCAGCCCTCCGAGCGGCAGCCACACGGACGGCGATCCCCAAGGTAATGGTCGCGCAGAGTGGCGGCGCAAAACGAAAAACGGCGGTGCATCGCACCGCCATATCGCAAATCTTGATGGACGCCTGGACGCTCTAGTAGCAGACCCGTGCGCGGTAGGCTTCGCCATACTCGTTTTCCACCCATTCGTGGTGGCACCGCGGTGGTGGTGGCGGTGCGGCATAATAGGCGCGACGATAGACGACCGGCGGCGGTGGCGGCGGAGCATATTCGTATTGCGGCTCCACATAGACCGGACGCTGTGATCCGGACACGATCGCGCCGCCGATCAGGCCGCCGGCAATCCCTGCTGCCGCACCCAGCAGCACATCGTCGCCGTGGTGACGGTAGTGATCGCGGGCCTGCGCTGCCGCTGCCGTCGCAGCAAGTGCGCCGGCGACTGAGAGAGCCGCAATGCCAGCAGTAATGGTCTTCTTCATGATCGACATGCCTGGTTCCTTTCCCCGTGGTGTTTCGAGGTACGATCAAAGCGTCGCTCTCAATCACGGCGGATTGATGGAAGTTTTATCGCCGTAGTCTGAACGCCTATTCAGACTCCACCGTGGAAAAATTGCTTTTCGAAAGGTGTCGGCAACCCAGGGTCTGCCCGGAGATTGAATTGCGGCGAAAACCCGGCAATTTTCGGGAGGAATTGTGGCTTGATCTATCTGGCGGTTTTGGCGGGCAAGAAAAAGCGCCGGGTCTAAACCCGGCGCTGGAGCTGATCAGCAGTTGTTCGTCGTGGTGCCGGAACCGTCGGTCGAACCGCTGGTTGCCGAAGGTGCGCCACCGACACCCGTCGTGTCGCAGCCGCCTTTGCTCGTGCCGTTTCCGGTCGTCATGCTCTTGGAGTCCGTGCTGCCCGTGGTCGTCCCATCGTTGGCGCTATTGGACGGCGTTTTGGACGGTGTGTTGGACGGCGTCTGGCCGGTTGTGCCGCTGCTCGTTCCGGATGCAGCGCCTGCGCCAGACGCGCCAGACGCGCCAGACGCGCCGGAACCTGCGGATCCACCGGATGCACCTTGAGCGAATGCCGATGTTGCAAGGCCAAGCGTCAGCGTGGCAATCGTCACAAGTTTCATCATCGAAGAATTTCCTTTGTTCGCTTCACGTCAGGGTTAACCGGCGTCGGCGTTCAAGGTTGCCTGATGCTGCCGATTTAGTGTCATTGCGTTGATCCTCGATGCGTGAGACGCCCCCGGCCGCACTCCATTCGAACTTGCGAAAACGCAAATATTAAACAACCCTGTGTTCCGGGCAACGTGTTGTTAATACTCGCTATGGTGTTATCGGGTCGGTTTCCGAAAAATGGTGGGATCCCGCATGCGCGGGAGTGAGCGGGGCAGGGTGCACACGAAGAGCGAACGCCTGGAAAGCAAGTTTCTGGAGCGGGCCTGCGCCCGCATCGTGGATCTCCCCGAACCCGCCTATATCAAGAACTGCCGGCTCGCATACGTCGCCGTCAACCCCGCCTATGCGGCCATGGTCGGCGCTCGCCCGGAGGAGCTCGTCGGCCAGACAAGCCGCAGCCTCGGCAGCGATGGCGAAAAGGACGAGCGCAAGGAAAAGGAATGCCGCGCCCTGGTGTTCGGTGCCGAAGAAAAGGCGTTGGCGTTCAACGCCGACGGGATTTTCTCCCATGAGATCCATATCGAACGGTTTCTGACGGAAGACGATCATTCCTACGTCTTCGGCCATTTCCTGCCGGTCGGCGCTGCATCGCGCCCAACGGGTAATGGCGTCCCCGCGCCGCTCGAGACGGCAGCGAAGCCGTTTTCGCTGTTTGAGAACGGTCTTCTCGACGACGCGATCGACATGCTCGAAATGGGCATCGGCATCTACGACCGCGACAATGTGCTCGTTTACTGCAATTCGCAGCTTGTCGACCATTTCGATGCCTGCGGCATCGTCATCAAGCCGGGCATAGCGCTGGAGGACATCATCCACCGCGCCTATGATCAGCGGGAACGTGCGGCAAGCGGCAATGCGTCCGTAACGCTTGCGCCGCGCGAGAACTGGGTGGAACAGCGTCTCCGTGCCTTCCTCGTTCCCTATCACGAGCGGATCGACAAGCTGCCGGATGGGCGCTGGATGCGCAGTCTCAACAAACGGCTGGAAAACGGCCTGCTGATCGCCATCCGCCACGACGTCACCGACTTCAAGGACCAGGAGATGTTGCTGCGCAGCCAGGTGGCGGAAACCGGGCTTTTCCGCGCCATCCTGGAAGACCTGCCGGCCCCCGTGTTCGTTCGCAACGAAAAGCACGAGCTGACCTATGCCAACCACGCCTACGAGCAAATGCTGGGCAGCGAACGGGAAAACTATCTCGGCAAGACGGAAGCCCAGATGTTTCCCTGGGCGGCTGAGCGGTTCTGGAATGAAAACGCCCGCGTGCTGGACGGTGAGGCGATCGACAAGTCGGAGGATATGACCTTCCCCGACGGTTCGGTCATTCCGGTTCTTACACGCCTGCGCTCGATCGAGGTCGACGACGGCAGCCGCTATCTGGTTTGCTCGCGCACGGACGTGTCGCTGATCAAGGAAGCGCAGCAAAAGGCGGAAAAGGTCAGCCAGGATCTGCAGACGATCCTGTCGGCCCAGCCGGTCGGCATCGGTATTCTCGATGCGGATCTGGTGTTCGAATACGCCAACCCCGCCTTCTATACATCCTGGGATACGGACAAGCGCTTCGATCTGGCCGGCCGTTCCTACCGGGATTTCATGAAGGTCAATTACGACAACGGTATCTATGCCGGCTCGGACCTGGATTTCGATGCGATCTACAATGCCCGCATCGCCGCACTGACAGCCAGCAACGATCATCCGCCGATCGAGATCCGCACCCATGGCGGCCATTACCTGCTGATTTCCGGCACGCAGCTGACCGATGGCAAGATCCTCATCAGCCATACCGATATCACTGCTATGCGCCAGCGCGATGCGGACATCCGGCAAGCGCAGGAAGCGCTGCAGAAACACGGCGCGCTGATGCGCGACGCAACCAGCGCAATGTCTCAGGGGCTGCTTATCCTGCATGACGGCGCAATTATCTTTTCGAACGATGCGCTTGCCGCCATGCTGGAGATGCCGGCAGACATGCTGTCGATCGGGAAAAGCTGGCGCAACGTCTTTGGCTATTGCGCAAAACGCGGCGATCTTGGCGATGCGCGCACCTCGACCGCGGCGCTGCGCGAATGGGAAGCAAGCGTTGCCTCTGGAGAGCCGGTATTTACCTCGTTCCGCGTCGAGGACCGCCGCTGGATCCAGCTCGAGGCCCGCCCGACCGGGGACGACCACTGGCTTGCCGTCTTCACGGATGTCACCGAGAGCAAGGAACGCGAGGCGGACCTGACGCGCCTGCTCAACCGGGCGGAAGCGGCCGACCGGGCGAAGTCGGAATTCCTTGCCAACATGAGCCACGAGATCCGCACGCCGATGAACGGCGTGCTCGGCATGGCCGAACTGCTCGCCAAGTCCAGCCTCGATACCCGCCAGAAGACATTCGTCGACATCATCGTCAAATCCGGCAACGCGCTTTTGACGATCATCAACGACATTCTCGATTTCTCCAAGATCGATGCCGGCCAGATGAAGCTGCGCAAGGCGCCGTTCGATCCGGTCGAGGCAATCGAGGACGTGGCGACGCTTCTGTCGTCGGCCGCTGCCGACAAGGATATCGAACTGATCGTCCGCGGCGAGGTGTCTGTGCGCGAAACGGTCCTCGGCGATGCCGGCCGCTTCCGCCAGATCGTCACCAATCTGGTCGGCAATGCCGTCAAGTTTACCGAAAAGGGCCATGTCTTCATCGACTTGAAGTCGCGGCCGATCGATGGTGACCAGCTGATGCTGTCGATCCGCATCGAGGATACCGGCCTTGGCATTCCCGAAGAAAAGCTTCGGTCGGTGTTTGAAAAGTTCAGCCAGGTGGATACGTCGTCCACCCGCCGTCATGAAGGCACCGGGCTTGGTCTTGCGATCACGTCCGGTCTGGTCGAGCTGTTCGGCGGTTCCGTCGAGGTCGAGAGCGAGCTTGGCCGCGGTTCGGTCTTTACCGTCAACCTGCCGTTTGCCGTGGTTGCCGAACGCAAGATGGAAGTGACGCTGCCGGTCAGCACCAGCGGTGCCCGGGTGCTCGTGATCGACGACAACGCTGTGAACCGCCGCATCCTCACCGAGCAGCTGAGCATGTGGGGCTTCGAGACCGTTGCCGCTGAAAACGGGGCGGAGGGTCTTGCTTTCCTGCACGAAGCAACCAGGCTCGGCATCGTCATCGATGTGGTCGTGCTGGATTATCACATGCCGGAGATGAACGGGTTCGACTGCGCCAAGGCGATCCGGCGCGACAGGCGCTTCGATTTCACCGGCATCGTCTTCCTGACGTCGATGGACATGGCAAACGACGAGACGATGTTTGCCGAGCTCAATGTTCAGGCGCATCTGATGAAGCCCGCCCGCGCAGCCCTTTTGCGCAGCACGATCATCGACGTCGTCCGCGTCATCCGCACCCGGCGCCGCGCATCCGGGCAGGCGGTGCCGCTCATTGCGTCGTCTACTCCAGCCGTCGACACAGCTGGCTCAAAGCCTGCAGAACCGGTGGCGCAGGAAAATACCGTCGCTCCTGTGATCAAACCAACGCTCGATGTTCTCGTCGCTGAGGACAACGAGGTCAACCAGATCGTCTTTACCCAGATCCTGCAGATGACCGGCTGGCTGTTCCAGATCGTCAAGAACGGCGCGGAAGCGGTCGAGGCCTGGCAGAAGTATGATCCGGCGGTGATCATCATGGACGTGTCGATGCCGGTGATGAACGGGCACCAGGCGACCCGCAAGATCCGCGAACTCGAAAACGCGACCGGCACGCATGTCCCGATCATCGGCGTCACCGCCCATGCGCTCGAAAGCGACCGCGAACTCTGCTTCCAGGTCGGCATGGACGATTATCTATCCAAGCCGATCAGTCCCGAAGCGCTGGAAAACAAGATCCGCCACTGGCTGGATGGGGCAGTCGTCGTTTCGGCGCTGGATGGCAACTGAGGTCTTAGAGCCTCAGTCCTTGCGTCCGCGCAGCATCTCGCGTTTGCCCGCAAAGCCGGGCTGGCGCTCCACGGTGAAACCCGCGGCCGCCAGATTGCGGCGGACGAAGCCTGCCGCCGCATACGTTCCGAACGTGCCGCCGGTGCGGGTCTTCTTGAACAGCGCCTGCATCAGCTCCGGCGACCACATGTCGGGATTGCGCGACGGCGCGAAGCCATCGAGGAACCAGGCGTCGAAGTCTGCCTCTTCAGCCGTGACGCCGTCGAGCGCTGGACCGCAGACAACCATCAGCGTCGTCTGGTCGTCGAGGTCGATGGTGATCCGTCCGCCTGGTTGATCCGGCCATGCTTGCGTCAGTGCCTGCCGCTGCGGATCGATTTCCGGCCACCGCGCCAGTGCCCGCTCGATCTCGTCGCGCTGCATCGGATAGAGTTCAAACGATGTGAAATGCAGCCGTGTGCCGGGTTTGCGGAAAAGCGCCCACTGGCGCCAGGTCTCGCAGGCATTGAGGCCGGTGCCGAAACCGAGCTCACCGATGCGGAACGTGTCTTCGGTCGGCGACATCTCGTTCCAGCGCTCCGGCAGGCCGTTTCCGGCCAGAAACACATGGCCGCATTCCAGGCGGCCATCGGTGCGGCAATAAAAGTGGTCGCCAAATTCCGTCGAATACGGCATATCGCCGTCATGCCAGTCGAGCGCCGGGGCTTCAGGCGTGGCGTCGTCTTTTACAATTTCGGGATCGTGATTGCTCATGGAAGATGCGGATAATCCTCGAGGTCCCCGGGGTCAATCGCCAGCGATGCCGCATCTCCCCGGCGATCATGTCGATCTCCTGATCATCGGCGGCGGCATCATGGGCCTCTGGGCCGCGGTCAAGGCGGAACGGCTCGGCATCCGAACCCTTTTGGTCGAAGCCGGACGGTTGGGGCAGGGTGCCAGCGGCGGCATTCTGGGCGCGCTGATGTCGCATGTGCCCGACCGCTGGAACGACAAGAAACAGGCGCAATTCGACGCACTCGTCGCCCTCGAAGACGAAGTGGCGAGGCTCGAAGCCGAGGCCGGGCTGTCCTGCGGTTATCGCCGCTCCGGTCGGCTGATCCCGCTGCCGAAGCCGCATCTCAGACCCATCGCCCTACGCCATCAGCAGGAGGCGGAGGTCAACTGGCGGCACGACGGCGATCCGTTCCACTGGCATGTGCTCGATGCGTCGCCTTTCGACGGATGGCCGGACCCGGCCTTTACCGAAGCCGGCATCGTGCACGACACGTTTGCCGCCCGCGTTTCCCCCCGTCATCTGATGGCTGCGCTCGCCGCCTTCCTTGGCAACGCCCGGCATGTGAGCCTGATCGAAGGACTGCCGGCGGAGCGGATCGACCCGGTGGCAAACCGCGTCGAATTTGCCGATGGACGCTCGATCGGTTTTGGCCATTGCATGATTGCGGCCGGCCCGCAGTCGTTTCCGCTGCTTGGTCCCCTGTCTCCATCCATCTCGGTTCCGCTGGGACAGCCGGTGAAGGGGCAGGCGGCGCTGTTGAAGGCCGATATCGATCCGTCGCTGCCGATCCTCTTCCTCAACGGCCTCTATGTCATCGCCCATGACGATGGCCACGTGGCGGTCGGCAGCACCAGCGAGGAGGAGTTCGACGCGCCGTTTGCCACCGATGCCAAGCTCGACGATCTGTTGGTTCGCGCCCGCGCGCTCGTGCCGGCACTTTCCGGTGCGGAAGTGGTGGAGCGCTGGGCCGGCTTGAGGCCCAAGGCGATCGGCCGTGAGCCGATGGTGGGGCCGCATCCCGACCATCCAAGCGTCATCGCTCTCACCGGCGGCTTCAAGGTCAGCTTCGGGCTTGCCCACAGGCTTGCGAATGCCGCGCTCGGTTTCGTCATCGGTCAAGAGCACTCGCTTCCCGAGAGTTTTATACTTTGGGATCATCTTTCGGTTGCTACGCGTTAAACGCGCGTTTCGGCCCTTTCTCGTCGTTAATCTGTCACGCAAATCGCGTAACCCAATTCGTGGGATTGATGAGCATGCGTGAATAAACGAACAGGGGCAGAAAAGGTGACGCATGCGCTACGCACTCTATTTTACGCCACCTGCGCATGATCCGCTGACGCTTGCCGCGGCGCAATGGCTCGGCCGCAGTGCCTATTCCGGCGAGGCGATGGAGCCGCCCGAGATCTGCAACCTTGGTTTGCATGAGATCGCCTATCATACCGCGCTGCCGCGTCGCTGCGGTTTTCACGCCACGCTGAAGGCGCCGTTCCGGCTGGCGCCTGAGATCACCGAACAGATGCTGCTGCGCCATCTGATGCACTTTGCGGGATCGCATGATCCTTTCGAACTGCCGCTTCTCGAAGTGGCGCGTCTCGGCAATTATTTCGGGCTCGTTCCGGCTGTGCCTTGCGAGCGGATGCGGTTTCTCGCCTGCGCCGTCATGCAGGAATTCGACGTGTTCCGGGCGCCGCTTTCGGAAGGCGAGCTGGAACGCGCCGATCCCGGCGATCTTTCAGCGCCGCAGTTTTCCAACCTCCACCGCTGGGGCAACCCTCACGTGATGGAGGAATACCGCTTTCACATGACGTTGACGGGCCCGATGACACCGGCCGAAATGCCGCGTTTCGAAACGGCCTTGCGCGCCCATTTCAATCCGTATCTGCTGCGTCCCCTGGAAATCGCCAACATCGCGCTGTTCGTCGAAAATGAGCCCGGTGCGCCGTTCCATGTCCATTCTCTGCATCCGATGGGGCGCGTTTCCGCCCGCAAGATCGCCTGAGCGATCACGTTCCGTCTCGACATCGGCGGAAAGGCTGGGCTACCTTCCACAAGAGATAATCGAGGTGGACCATGCCCATAACCATAAAAGACTACCCCCGCGATCTCGTCGGCTACGGCCGCCACACGCCTGATCCGAAATGGCCCGGCGGCGCCAATATCGCCGTGCAGTTCGTGATCAACTACGAAGAGGGCGGCGAAAGCTCGATCCTCGACGATGATCCGGCGTCGGAAAACCTGCTGTCCGAAATCGTCGGTGCCGCCGCCTGGCCGGGCCAGCGCAATCTCAACATGGAATCGATCTACGAATACGGTTCGCGCGCGGGCTTCTGGCGGCTGCACCGGCTGTTTACCGAACTCAACGTCCAGACCACCGTCTACGGCGTGACGCTTGCCATGGCCCGCAATCCCGAAGCTGTCTCAGCCATGAAGGAAGCCGGCTGGGAGATCGCCAGCCACGGTTACCGCTGGCTTGAATACAAGGACTTCGACGAAGCGCGGGAACGCGAACACATCCTTGAGGCGGTGCGCCTGCATACGGAGCTTACCGGCGAGCGTCCCTATGGCATGTATCAGGGCAAGCCTTCCGACAACACGCTGAAGCTCGTCATGGAAGAGGGCGGTTTCCTCTATTCGTCCGACAGCTATGCCGACGATCTGCCCTATTGGGTGCCAGGGCTGGATGGCAAGCCGTTCCTGATCATCCCCTATACGCTGGAAACCAACGACATGCGCTTTGCCACGCCGCAGGGTTTCAACACCGGCGACCAGTTCTACACCTATCTCAAGGATGCGTTCGACACGCTTTACCGGGAAGGCGAGGAGGGGGCGGCGAAAATGCTGTCGGTCGGCCTCCATTGCCGCCTCGTCGGGCGTCCGGGTCGCGTGGCGGCGCTGCGGCGGTTCATGGAATACGTGCTCTCGCACGACAAGGTCTGGCTGCCGCAACGCATCGAGATCGCCCGCCACTGGCATGCCCATCACAAGCCGTCAGATGTGTCGGCATCAAGCACGGTGACCGGCCGATGACCGCCCGCAACGATTTCGTCGCGACCTTCGGTGGCGTGTTCGAACATTCGCCCTTTATCGCCGAGCGCGCCTATGACGGCGGCATGATCTTCGTGCCGCTGACCGCCAAGGGCGTGCATGAGGCTATGGTGGCGGTTTTTCGCGCCGCGGACCCGCAGGAGAAGCTCGGCATCCTCAACGCCCATCCGGACCTTGCCGGCAAGCTCGCCATCGCCGGCGGACTGACCGAAGAGAGCAAGAACGAGCAGGCCGGCGCCGGGCTCGATCGTCTGAGCCCAGATGAGCACGCACGTTTCACCGAACTCAACGCCGCCTATGTCGCAAAATTCGGCTTCCCCTTCATCATCGCCGTGAAAGGCCTGACAAGGGACGACATTCTGGCCGCCTTCGAGACCCGCGTCGGCAACGACGCTGATCAGGAATTTGCGACCGCCTGCGCCCAGGTGGAAAGGATCGCGCATCTGCGGTTGCTGGCCCTTTTGCCGGAGACGTGAGGGGGTTGCTTTCTTCGCCGTCGCTTGTGGCCTATATTGGATGGATAACGAGTGGTGGCCACATGAGACCGTCGGAAGCGCTGGAGAAGAACAGGGGAGTGATCCGGGAGATTGTCGCCCGTCGGCAGGTCTTCAACGCGCGCGTCTACGGTTCCGTCCTGCGGGGCGAGGATCATGCCGGAAGCGATCTGGATATTCTGGTCGACCCGTCGCCGGATACATCGCTTTTCACCCTTGGCGGGCTGCAATGGGAGCTCGAAGAAGCACTCGGCGTTCCCGTCGATATCAAGGTGCCCGGAGACTTTCCGCCCAATTTACGCGAGCGGATCGTTTCTGAAGCGCTTGCCATATGACGGGCGGTCGGCTGGAGGTCTACCTAGAGCGGATGTCTGTCGCGGGATCACGCGCTATTGCTTATGTCGACGGTGCGGACCGCGTATCATTCGGAGCGGACCAGCGGACGCAGGATGCGGTAATCGCCAACATCGCGGCGATCGGCGAATGCGTGACGAAAATCATGGACAGGTTTCCCGAATTCGCCGCCGCTCACCCGGAGGTGCCGTGGCAGGATATCAGGGCAATGCGCAATCGGGTAGCGCATCAGTATTTCGATATCGACGTCGATACGGTGTGGCGCACGGTGACGATCGATCTTCCCGACCTTCTCGACCAACTCCAATCTCTGCGCAACTTCCATGCCCAAGGCGAATGATTTGACCGACCATGAAACCCTCCGCATCCTCCCGCTCACCAAAGCCGCTTTCGCAGCCTATGGCGATGTGATCGAGGCCGATCCGGCGACGATGCGGCTGATCAACAACGGCACGACGGAGCGCTATCACGGGCTTGCCTCACCAGTTGTGGTCGGGCCGGCCGAGCGGCTGATCTTCAACATTTTTCGCGGCCAGCCGCGGAGTTTTCCCCACGAAGTGGGGATGATGGAGCGGCATCCGTTCGGCAGCCAGAGTTTCATGCCGCTCTCGGGGCGGCCGTTTCTGGTGGGCGTTTCCGATGACGAGGACGGTCGGCCGGGGCGCCCAAAAATCTTTCTGGCGCAGCCGCATCAGGGCGTGAACTATTTCGCCAACACCTGGCATCATCCGCTGATGGCGCTGGGTGAGATCAGCGATTTTCTCGTCGTCGATCGCGACAACACGGCCGCCAATCTCGAAGAATTCTTCTTCGAAACACCCTATCGCATCACGGAGCCCAGCCTATGACCGGCCTCACCACCCATGTGCTCGATACCGCGAGCGGTGCGCCTGCCTCGGGGCTCGTCATCGACCTCTACCGCATCGACGGCGACGTTCGCGAAAAACTGTTGACGGTCACGACCAATACCGATGGACGCATTGATGGCGGACCGATCCTGTCCGGCGAAACCTTCGTCATCGGCGTATTCGAGCTTGTCTTCCATGCCGGCGATTATCTGCGTGCCCGCGGTGTCTCGCTGACCGAGCCGGCATTTCTCGACGTCATCCCGATCCGCTTCGGCATGTCCGATGTCTCGGCCCATTACCATGTGCCGCTGCTGATCTCCCCCTATGGCTACTCCACCTACAGGGGGAGTTGATGCGGTTTGCCGCGATCGCCGATATCCACGGAAACTGCGCCGCACTCCAGGCGGTGCTCGACGATATCGCAGAGCTCGGCATCCGCGACATCGTCAACCTCGGCGACTGCTTCAGCGGCCCGCTGGAGGCGGACCGGACCGGTGACCTGCTGCTGCTTCTCGATGAAGCCGCAACGCAAACCGTGCGCGGCAACCACGATCGCTACCTCCTGGAAACGCCACCCGACGCCTTGGCGGCCTCGGATCGGCACGCGCACGGGCAGCTGGCATCGCGGCATTTCGAATGGCTGCGCAAACTGCCTTTCACCAAGGTCTGGCGCGACGACGTTTACCTGTGCCATGCGACGCCGGAGAACGACAATCTCTACTGGCTCGAAACGGTGTCCTCGGACGGCCACGTTACGCTACGGCCGCAAGCCGAGATCGAAGCGCTGGCCGAAGGCATCGCGCAATCGCTGATCCTCTGCGGTCACAGCCATGTCGCTCGCGTCGTCCAGCTCTCCGATGGCCGGCTGATCGTCAATCCCGGCAGCGTCGGCCAGCCCGCCTATGACGACGATGCGCCGGTCTATCACAAGGTCGAAACGGCCCATGCTCTCGCCTCCTACGCGGTGATCGAAAAGACCAACAAAGGCTGGGCGCCGACACTGCACACCGTCGCCTACGATCACATGGCAATGTCGCGGCTCGCCGCTAAAAACGACCGTCCCGACTGGGCAAGTGCACTCGCGACCGGCAGGGTGTGAGGGGCGGACGGGCCGCGCCCATGCCCCTTCAATTCTCTATCCACGGCTAAAATTCCGACGGAAACCATTCCGCAAGGCTTCTTCCAGATACTCCCCTGCGACGAGACAGGGGATGATTCGATGGCTCAATCACGCGCAAAACCGGCTGCGAAACGCAAGCGCAGCGCCGGGACCAAACGCTCTTCCTCGCGTTCGGGCGGTTCGCTCTGGCTCTGGGGGGCAGCCCTTGTCGTGGTCGGCGGCTCGATCGCGCTCTATGATCATTCGACTGCCGCGCGCCGGTTCGTGACCGGTCTCACCACTTCAAAGCCCGTTCAGACGGCCTCGAAGCCGGTGCAGCGCGATGACAATCCGGTGCCGCCGAAACCGGTCGTTGCTGCTGCGCCCCTGCCGCGCCCGGTCACGCCGCGGCCGGCCGCTGCGATAGACCAGAGCCAGACGGCCGCGATCATTCCGCCGGCGCCGATCGGCAAGCCGGGGCTCGACGCGGTTGCCGCACAGTCGGCGGCTCAGCCGGGGGCGCCGAGAGTGGGCGAAAAGCTCGCCGGCGCCTATGAGGCAAAATTCTTTCTCTGCGGCACCGCCAAGCAGGACGACTGCGTCGTGTCCGCCGACCGCTTCGTCCTCCATGGTCAGAAGATCCGGCTGGTCGGCGTCGAAGTCCCCAATATCGCCAAACCCCGCTGCGAGGCCGAGCGGATCAAGGCGAGCGATGCCAAGCTCCGGGTCCGCGCGTTCCTCGATTCCGGTCCGTTCGACCTGATGAGCTGGCGCGGCAATGATGCGGCGGTGGACGGTCACCAGTTGCGCGAAGTCACCCGCAACGGCCGCTCGCTTGCCGATATCCTCGTCAAAGAGGGACTGGCGAAGCGCCCGGGCGCCGGCAAGTCCGGCTGGTGCTCCTGAGCCTCAGCCGCTTTTCGCCGGGCCTCCACCTTACTTCGAAGGCTGGCCGTTGGACGCAGAGATCCCGCCATCGACCGGCAGGTTGACGCCCGTCACGAAGCGCGCATCGTCGCTCGCCAGAAACGCGATCACGGCGGCGACATCGGCCGGCTCGCAGGGGCCTTCCAGCGCAAAGCGCGCGTTGAACTGGGCCAGCCGTTTCTGATTGTCCATGATGCTGTCCGTCATGCCGCTGCGGGTCAGGCTCGGGCAGACCGCGTTGACGCGAATGCCGTCCTTGCCGTGATCCAGCGCCATCGCACGTGTGAGATTGACGACACCACCCTTGGCGGCATTGTAGGCCGCCATGCCCCAGTCGCCACCGGTGCCGGAAACAGACGCGACGTTCACGATCGAGCCTCTGGTCGTCTTCAAATGCGGGATTGCCGCCCGGCTGGCAAAGAACACGCCGTCGAGATCGGTCGCCATCACCTTGCGCCAGTCGCTGGTCGAGAGCGATGACACATCGCCCTGCACCGCTACACCTGCATTGTTGACGAGAGTGTCCACGCGACCGAACGTCTTGACCGCGGCCTCGACCAGATCGTTCACTTGGTCCTCGTCCGCCATGTCGCAGGCCTGCACGAGAACGCGGTCCTCGGGGTAGGGCGCGGCAACCGCCTCGAGCTTTTCGGGGGTGCGGCCGGCGATCACGACGAAGGCGCCCTCATCCAGAAACCGTTCTGCGGTCGCCTTGCCGATGCCCGATCCCGCGCCCGTGACGATGACGACTTTTTCGCTGAAGCGCTGCATGAAATTCTCCTTGTAAGCGATGCTGTTAGGTCCATCCTCCAAGGCTTCGAACGGGCAGGAACGGGGCGCGGTTCCACCGGCAGACGCGGCGAATATGCGATTGTTCGCATTTTATTAATATTGTTAGCAAAGACTGACGGACGGGACACATCGAAATCAGATGGCAGGCGTTGAGGGAGCGAACTACATCGGAGGCGAACATGGCTTTGTATCAGCGTACCGTGCTTGTCGTAGAAGATGAGCCCCTAATCCGGCTGCATCTGGCAGACACTTTGGAGGATGCCGGCTATACGGTTCTCGAGGCATCGAACGTGCTCGAGGCGGTGGCCGTCCTTGGGCAGTCCCGAACCGTTGACGCGGTCATTACCGATATCGACATGCCCGGCGCCCTCGACGGTTTCGACCTGATGAAGCTGATCTGCAGCTGCTACCGGGATACCGCCGTCATCGTCACGTCAGGCGGTCATGTCCTGTGCGAAGCCGAGCTTCAACCCGGCTGCGCGTTCATTCCCAAACCCTATGACCTGCCGAAAATGCTCGACATGCTCGCGGCACGGATTGCCCAGGCATCGACCCGGTCGTCCCAGGCCTGGCCCTGCGGCAGACTGTGGGCCTAGGCTCAGAAGAAGAAATCAGAACCTCACGTCGGCAATGATGTCGCGGCCGCAGGTTTCGATATCGCGCTTTCCGCACAAGGCCATCGAGATGTCCATTTCCTTGCGGATGATGTCGAGCGCTGCAGTCACGCCCGGCTTGCCCATTGCGCCGAGGCCATAGAGGAAGGGCCGGCCGATATAGGTGCCCTTGGCTCCGAGCGCCACGGCTTTGAGCACATCCTGACCGGAGCGGATCCCGCCGTCGAAATGCACCTCGATACGGTCGCCGACGGCATCGACAATCTTCGGCAGCATGCTGATCGAAGAGGGGGCGCCATCCAGCTGGCGGCCGCCGTGGTTGGAGACAATGATCGCATCGGCGCCGGTATCGGCTGCGGCGCGTGCGTCTTCCTCGTCGAGAATGCCCTTGATGATCAGCTTGCCGCCCCACAGATCCTTGATCCAGCGGATATCGTCCCAGGACAGGCGCGGGTCGAACTGTTCGGCGGTCCAGGCACCGAGCGACGACAGGTCCGAAACGTTGCTCGCATGCCCCACGATATTGCCAAAACCGCGACGCTTGGTGCGCAGCATTTCCAGGCACCATTGCGGCCTGGTCGCCAGCTGCAGGGCACTGTTCAGCGTCCATTTGGGCGGTGCCGACAGGCCGTTGCGGATGTCCTTGTGGCGCTGGCCGAGGATCTGCAGATCGGCGGTCACGACCAGCGCCGAGCAGCCGGCCTGCTTGGCGCGGCCGATCAGCCGTTCGATAAAGCCACGGTCTTTGAGCACGTAGAGCTGGAACCAGAACGGCTTGGTGGTGACCGAGCGCACATCCTCGATCGAGCAGATGCTCATGGTGGACAGCGTGAAGGGAACGCCAAATTCTTCGGCCGCCTGGGCTGCCAGCATCTCGCCATCGGCATGCTGCATGCCGGTCATTCCGGTCGGCGCGAGCGCCACGGGCATCGCCGCCGCCTGTCCCACCATCGTCGTTGCCAGCGATCGGTTGGTCATGTCGACCAGCACCCGCTGGCGCAGCTTGATCTTGGAAAAGTCATCCTCGTTGGCACGGTAGGTGCCTTCGGTCCAGGCGCCACTATCGGCATAATCGAAGAACATCTTGGGCACACGACGGCGAGCCATGGTCTTCAGATCGGCAATGGTCAGCGGCTTGGACATGCGCAAAACTTCCTCCTCGATGGTTGTCCGACAACTACCATATCCGGGCGACCTTGCCAGCGGAAACGTCGGTTTGGGGGAGCAGTTTTCTCAACCGCACCGCAGGTGCCGCGCCGCAACGGAAAACGGGCGGCCAAGGCCGCCCGTCGTAGTTTACTCAATCTGTGGCCGGGTTTTGTGGCTGAGCCTCAGAATTCTTCCCAGGACTGGGCCTGTGCCGCGGCCGATGACGAACCGCCGCCGAAGGCTGAAGCGATGCGGTTGCCGAGTGCTCGTGCCGGCGATGGTGTCTGGCGCGAGGCCGGCGATACGGCCATCGGAGCCGACGGAGCATGGCCGCGACGACCGTTCGATGCGGAGCGGTTTTCGCCCTGGCCGAGGTTGAAGCGCGACAGGAGGTCGTTCAGCGAGGCTGCTTCCTTGGCAAGGGAGTGGCTGGCCGCTGTCGATTCTTCCACCATGGCGGCGTTCTGCTGGGTGCCCTGGTCCATCGTGTTGACCGCCGTGTTGATCTCCTGCAGCCCGACCGCCTGTTCGCGCGCGGAGTCGACGATCGCGTTGACGTGGCGGTTGATCTCCTGAACTTCGGCGACGATGACTTCCAGCGCCTTGCCGGTCTCGCCGACCAGGTGGACGCCGGAGCGGACATGCTCGCTTGATGCGGTGATCAGTTCCTTGATCTCCTTGGCGGCCTTGGCAGAGCGCTGTGCGAGTTCGCGGACTTCCTGTGCGACGACGGCGAAACCCTTGCCCGCTTCACCGGCGCGCGCGGCTTCGACACCGGCGTTCAGGGCCAAAAGGTTGGTCTGGAAGGCGATTTCGTCGATGACGCCGATGATGCTGGAGATCTCGCCCGAGGACTTTTCGATCCCCTGCATGGCGGTGACCGCATCGCGCACGACTGCGCCGGAACGCTCGGCGCCGGCACGGGCCTTGGTGACGAGGTTGCCGACTTCTTCGGCGCGCTTGCTGGAATCCTTCACCGTTGTGGTGATCTGCTCCAGCGCTGCGGCGGTTTCTTCGACCGAAGCAGCCTGCTGTTCGGTGCGCTTGGACAGATCGTCGGCGGCCGCACGGATCTCATTGGCGCCGCCGTCGATGCCGCGGGCATTGTTGCCGACGGCCTGCAGGGTTTCCTGAAGGTTGGCAACCGAATCGTTGAAGTTGTTGCGCAGTGCATCAAGATGCGCGACGAACGGCGTGTCGAGGCGGTAGGCGACATCACCCTGCGCAAGCTTTGCCAGTCCGCCGGCAAGCTGGTCCACCGCGAACTGTGTGTCAGCTGCGTCCTTTGCCTTCTGCGCGTCGCGTTCGATGCGTTCGCGATCGGACAGGCTGCGGTTGGCATCGGCTTCGCGTTCGAGACGGATGCGCTCCAGCGCGTTGTCGCGGAACACGGCAACGGCTGCCGCCATGGCGCCAAGCTCGTCGCGGCGATCCTGACCTTCGATCGGTGCCTCTGTTTCACCCCGTGCCAATGACGCCATGCGTTCGCGCAGGTTGGCAATCGGCTTGGTGATGCCCTTGGCGGAGACGAGGAGCGCTCCGACGATACCGGCCGAAAACACGACTGCGAGAACGAGCAGTGCGTTGAAGATCGTCGAGTTCGTTTCGTCGGTGATCGCGTTGCTCTTGGTATTCACATCTGCGCTCAACCGCTCGAGGAATGCCGCGAGGTCCTTCGCCAGCGGCAGAACCTGCTGATCGACCTTCACAAGAGCTGCCTTGGCGATTTCGTCCTGGTCGTTTTCACCGAGGGCAACAGCCTCGTCAGTCAGCGTGAGGACTGCCTTGACGCGGGTCACGAGCGGGTCGAGGTCTGCCGCTCTGGTTGGCACGAGTGTACGGATATGCTCGAGACGCACCATCAGGTTGGTTTTGCTTTCCTTGTAGAAAGCAGTGGCAGCCGTCATCCCCTCGCTGCCCTTGGGATAGGCAAGGGTCTGGTAGGCGGCATAGCCCGTCGCCGCAAGATTGCGGTTGGCGCGGGCCATTTCCACAGCCGCAACGGTGTCTGTCGAAATAAAATCGGAGTAGCTGGTATCGGCAGTCTTGTAGCGGCTTGCAACGAAGCTTGTAGCGCCCAGGCCAACGACGCAGAGCGGGATAAGGACAGACAGTATTTTGGTGCGAATACTCGCATTTTTCAAAAACGACATAGAACCCCTCGTGGAGTAGCGGAGAAGCCTCCATTCCATCAGCGTTGCTGGCGCCAGCCGGGATCGCTGGAGCGCATGCAAACTGATCGATTGGTCAGGCAAACTTGTGTGGCATGACAGCTGCGCTCTGCCTTCATGGCTGCCAGGGGATATTCTGTCGCAGACAGGCGTAATAAGTTATAGTTTAAATATAATTAAGCGCTGATATTACAGTGAAAATGCATCACGACTGGATTCTAGACTTGGTGTTTCGTTCGCCGGTTGCGCCCGGAGGGATGGGGTATCCTGTCCCGACAGCCCGGCTACTTCGAGACGTCAGGCCTCCACGGCACCAGTCTGCATTTCATCGCCGCCCAGCCCCGTCTTCATCGCCTTGCCCGCAACATAGGTTTCCACCACCGCGCGGTCGTCGCCCATGGTCTGCAGCAGGAACAGCTCTTCGGGCAGGGTCTTCACCGTCTCCATCCGAAGCCGCATTGCGGGTGTCGATCCGGCGTCGAGGATGACGAGGTCGGCCATCGATCCGATGTCGAGCGTGCCGATGTCGGCCTCCATGCCCAGCGCCTCGGCATTGCCGCGGGTCATCAGGTAGTAGCTTTCGAGCGGATTGAGACGTTCGCCCAGCAGTTGCTGTATCTTGTAGGCCTCGTCCATGGTCTTCAGCATCGAATAGCTGGAACCGCCGCCGATATCGGTCGCGACGGAAACACGGACGGGCTTTTCGCGCCTCCTCAAGGCTTTCAGCGGAAACAGGCCGGAACCGAGGAACAGGTTGGAGGTCGGGCAATGCACGGCAATGCTGCCGGCTTCCGACAGCGCATCTGCCTCACGCTCGGAGAGATGGATGGCGTGGCCGAGCAGCGTCTTTTTCCCCAGCAGGCCGTAACGGGCATAGATGTCGGTATAGTCCGTCGCTTCCGGATAGAGCTCGGCGGTGTATTTGATTTCGTCGTGGTTTTCCGAAAGGTGGGTCTGGATGAACAGGTCGGGGAATTCCTGCGCCAAAGCCTCCGCCGCCTTCATCTGGCCCGGCGTCGAGGTGATCGCAAAGCGCGGCGTGATGGCGACGTGGTTGCGGCCCTTGCCATGCCATTCGGCAATCACGGCTCTGGTTTCGTCATAGCCCATCTCGGCGGTATCGAGCAGGCCCTGCGGCGCATTGCGATCCATCATCACCTTGCCGCCGACCATGCACATGTTGCGCTTCATCGCCTCGGCGAAAAAGGCGTCGGCGGAAGTCTTGTGGACGGAGCAATAGGCAACCGCCGTCGTCGTGCCGTGGCGCAGGAACTCGTCGTAGAAATGCGTGGCGATGCGCGTCGCGTGATCGCTCTCGACGAAGCGGCATTCCTCGGGGAATGTGTAGGTGTTGAGCCATTCCAGAAGGTTGCCGGCATAGGACGCAATCACCTGCATCTGCGGAAAATGCACATGGGTGTCGATCATCCCCGGCAGGATGAGGTGCGGCCGGTGATCGATCTCCTCGATATCGGCTGGCGCCTGCGCCTTGACCTGCGCGTAGTCGCCGGTTGCGGTGATCCGGCCGCCGGACACGAGGAGGGCGCCGTCGTGCTCGTGCGAATAGCTGTCGGTATCGGTCATCGCGAGGGGCGCACGCTTGAATGAAAGAAGGCGGCCGCGGATCAGGGAATTGGTCATCTAAAACTCTATTTCGACGCTATTGCACTTTCATACCACGCAACGAGAAGACGGCGCTCCTCGGGGGTGATGGCGGACACGTTGCCTGGCGGCATGGCGTGGCTCCGGCCGGCCTGGATATAGATCTCGCGGGCGTGGGCAGCAATCTCCGCATCGGTTTCCAGCTTCACCGATTTTGGCGTGAAGGTGATGCCCTCCCAGACCGGCTCTGCTGCATGGCACATCGAACAGCGCCCCTGAACGACGTTGCGCGCCGCGACGAAATGCGTGTCGGATGCGAATGTCTGCTGGATCGGCGTCATGGCCGATGCGCTCGATATCTCGGTCTCGCCGGTCAGCACTTTCGGCACCGTCGAAAGCCACATGATGGTGATGAACAGGAGCACCGTCACCAGCCAGGTCCAGGTCGGCTTGCCCTTGCGCGCATGTGTTGTGTTGAACCAGTGCCGGATCGTCACGCCCATCAGGAAGATCAGCGCCGCGATCACCCAGTTGAAATGGGTGGCAAACGCCAGCGGATAATGGTTCGACAGCATGAAGAAGATGACGGGCAGGGTCAGGTAGTTGTTGTGCAGCGAACGCTGCTTGGCAATCGCGCCGTATTTCGGATCGGGCGTGCGCCCGGCGATCAGGTCGGCGACGACGATGCGCTGGTTGGGCATGATGATCATGAAGACGTTGGCAGACATGATCGTGGCGGTGAAGGCGCCGAGATGCAGGAAGGCCGCCCGGCCGGAAAAGATCTGCGTGTAGCCCCAGGCCATCGCGACCAGAACCACATAGAGAATGCCCATCAGCGCCCAGGTATTCTTGCCGACAGGCGATTTGCACAGCTGGTCATAGATGACCCAGCCGATACCGAGTGACGCCAGCGAAAGGCCGATCGCCTGCAGGGATGACAGGTCCATCACCGTGCGGTCGATCAGGAACAGGTCTGCGCCGCCATAATAGACGATACACAGCATCAGGAAGCCGGAGAGCCAGGTGGCGTAGCTTTCCCACTTGAACCAGGTCAGGTGTTCCGGCATCTGCGCCGGCGCCACCAGATATTTCTGGATGTGATAGAAGCCGCCGCCATGCACCTGCCATTCCTCGCCATAGGCACCGACGGGAAGATGCGCCCGCTTCACCAGCCCGAGATCAAGCGCAATGAAGTAGAAGGACGAGCCGATCCAGGCGATCGCAGTGATGACGTGAAACCAGCGCGCTGCAAAGCTCAGCCATTCCCAGGCGATCGCGTATTCGTACATTCCGTGTGTTCCCGATTCAGTTCCCCTGCAGCGCACTTTGGGCAAAAAAGGATCGCGAGGGAAGAGGGGCGGACGCCGCCGTCATTCCGATACAGATCATATGGCAATGAGGGTAGCGGGCGAGGTTGCCGTGCCCGTCCATCCGGACTAGCTTTCGGGCGTATCAGGATCGAGGAGCTACCCATGAGCGAAACCGCAGAACCCCATCATGCCTCGTGCCACTGCGGCGCGGTGCGCTTGCGGGTCAAGTTGTCGGATGGGTTCAACACGATCCGGCGCTGTGACTGCTCGTTTTGCCGCATGCGGGGAGCCGTCGTTGCCTCTGCGCTGCTGAGCGATCTCACCATCCTTGAGGGCGAGGACAGCCTGACGCTCTATCAGTTCAATACGGGGACTGCGAAACACTATTTCTGCAAGACCTGCGGCATCTATACCCATCACCAGCGACGCTCAAATCCGGAGCAGTTCGGCATCAATGTCGCCTGCATCGAAGGTGTCAGTCCGTTCGATTTCCCCGAAGTGACGGTCATGGACGGCGTCCGTCATCCGGCCGATACGGGTGCCGATCCAAATTCGGGGATTGCAGGTGTCCTCAGATACTCGACATCCTGAGGCTGTCAGACAGCGGCAGTAATCCGTCCCAGGCGTGTTTCCGGATCGAGGCAGACCTGGTTGCGGCCCCGCATCTTGGCGGCATAAAGGGCCAAGTCGGCGCGCCGGTAGAGGTCTGCGGCGCTATCGCCGCTGTCGCCGGACGCGATGCCTGCAGAAAACGTGTAGCGGAAGCTCTGCTGTTCCGCGACGGGCCGCGAGTGACGCACCGCCTCCAGCATCTTGCCGACGATCGTCAGCGCGTTTTCCGGTGATGCATTGGGCAGGATCAGCACGAATTCCTCGCCGCCGACACGGCCGAGTACGTCGGTCTTTCGCACATGGCTGTGCAGTGTCTTGGCAAAGTCCTTCAGCACCGCATCGCCGACCGAATGGCCGAAACGGTCGTTGATATATTTGAAATTGTCGATGTCGAGCACGGCCAGGCATCCGGCCGGCTGCGATGGCGCCCCACCTTGCGAGCGCAACAGATCGTCGATCTTTGCCATCGCGAACCGCCGGCTTGGAATGCCGGTCAGTTCGTCGATCTGGGAGACCCTGATCGCGTCGTCGCGGTCCTGCCGGAGCGTTCTTTCGTCGGGGCGCATCGAGGTGATGTCACTTGCAACGCACAGCATCCAGCCGTTCGGCTGCATGGTTTCCGTCATCCAGAGCCAGCGGCCGTCGTGAAGGTCGGTTTCGTAGGCGCGAAAGCCGGTCTTGCCGCGCCGCGAAAGGGTGGAGCGCAGCCATGTCTCGAAATCCGTCGCCTTGATGACCGTGCCGCGCGCTGACAGGAAATTGCGGCGCATCATCTCCGACCAGAGCGGATTTTCGGTCTCGTCGAGGCACCAGGCGTCCCGGAACGCACGATTGGCGAAACGTAGCCTGTCGTCCTGATCGAACACTGCGATCAGGACGCCTGCAACTTCCATCAGCCCGGCCATCTGCCGCAGCGTCGCGTCGTCGTTCAAGGCCATGATGTCCCAGAATGTGAGTCTCTGTCTGCGTATTTCTTAGCTGTTACTTATGAATGATCAGTTAGGCAATTTGTTTCAACCCGCGGTATACGCGGTTGAGCAGCAGCAGTGACCGTGCAGTGGTGACAAATCATTTTTGCGCCCTATCTTAGCGTCAATTGCAATTTTCAGAGTTTCCCTTGCTCATCGCCGATCTCGACGAACACGCCGCCCTTCTCGATCGTCTCGAGGCCCTCGAAGCCTACGACATCATGGATTCTCCGTCTGAACCGGAGTTCGACGGGATCGTCCAGATCGCCACCGCGCTTTGCAAGGCGCCGGTGGCGCTGATCAGTCTTGTCGATGCGGAACGCCAGTGGTTCAAGGCGCGTGTCGGGTTCAGCCCGTCTGAAACGCCGCTCTCCCAGTCGGTCTGCCGCCATGCGCTCGCCAGTTCCGATCTTCTGATCATTCCCGATCTCAAGGACGATCCGCGCACGTGCTACAACACGCTGGTGACCGGCGAGCCATTCATCCGCTTTTACGCGGGCGCACCGCTGATCACACCCGACAATATCACCATCGGCAGCCTCTGCGTCATCGACAGTGTGCCGCGGCCGCACGGTCTCGACAACGAACAACGCGAAGGACTGCGCGCGCTTGCAGGCCAGGTGATTGCGCTGTTTGAAGCGCGCCGGCTGTCGCAGCGCAAGGACGATCTGTTTCGCCGGCAGAAGAGCCTGACATCGCATATGCGGGCCGCTGCAAACGAGACGCTGGCTGCCCAGGAGGCTGGCGGCGTCGGCACGTTCGAAGTGGATATCGAGACCGGTCAGGCCAAGACGTCGCCGGCCTTTTGCCGCATCTTCCATCTGCCCGTCGCACCGATCTATCCGTCCTCCCTGTTTGAGGGAATGGTCGTGGAGAGCGACCGGGGCTTGCAGTCGAGTGACCTCGGCCGGCGGGAGGCCACGGATTCGCTCGACGTCGAGTATCGCATCAACACGGATGTCGGAATCCGCTGGATTTCGCGCACCGCCAGTTTCGTTCACGACGAGAGCGGACGGCCGATCAAGATGATCGGTGCGGTGAAGGACGTCACAGTCATCAAGCGGGCGGCCGCCCGCGTCCAGGCTCTGCTCGATCTCGGCGACCGTCTCAATCATCTGACCGACACAGAGTCCATGGCGATGGCGGCGGCCGACCTGATGGCCAAGGCACTGGATGCCACCCGCGCCGGTTTCGGCATCGTCAACCTTGCTGACGAGACGGTGCTGATGCAGCCGGAATGGACGGCGCCCGGTGTCGTGTCTCTTTCCGGCCGGCATCACTTCCGTGATTACGGCTCGTTCATCAACGATCTGAGGCTTGGCAACCCCGTCGTCATCCCCGATGTCACGCAGGACCCGAGAACCCGCGACAATGCGCAGGCACTGCTGGATCTCGATATCCGCGTCCTCGTCAATGTGCCGATCATGGATCAGGGGCGTTTCAATCTGGTCGTGTTCGCCCATCACACGCATCCCTATGCGTGGAGCACCGAAGAACTGGCCTTCCTGCGCAGCTTTGGCGATCGCATCCAGGCAGCGATTGCCCGCGTGCATGCCGAGGCCGAACAGATGGTCCTGCAGCGTGAGCTCGGGCACCGTCTGAAAAACACGCTTGCCATGGTGCAGGCCATCGCCTCCCAGACCCTGCGTCCGGTTAAGGAACGCAACCACGTGGACGCTTTCGAGCGTCGCCTGCATGCGCTGAGCACCGCACACGAAATCCTTCTCGAGCGCAACTGGAGCAGTGCCCCGGTTTCCAACGTCGTTGAAAAGACGCTCGACCGTCTCTCCGTGCGCGAGCGGATCGACATTGTCGGCGACCCTATCATGCTTGGACCCAAGGGTACGCTGTCGCTGTCGCTCGTGCTGCACGAGCTTGCCACCAACGCGATCAAGTATGGCAGTCTCTCCAACACGACAGGCCGCGTTGCCATCAACTGGCACGTGGAAGGCGAGGACGATCTCTCTTCGTTCAACTTCAGCTGGCAGGAAAGCGGCGGGCCCCAGGTTGCCGAACCGCAGGCCAATGGGTTTGGATCGAAACTTATTCGTATGGGACTGGCCGGAACAGGCGGCGTTAACGTTCGTTATGAACCATCGGGCTTCGTCGCCCAGATGCACGCGTCTCTCCCTCAGCTCCAGCAGGCAGATATCTGAATGGGATCACATACCCCGCCTTCCAGGCACGTCGTACTCGTAGTTGAGGACGAACCGCTGCTCTTGATGATGGCGACGGACCTCGTAGAAGAAGCCGGTTTCGAAGCCGTCGAGGCTCGAAGTGCCGATCAGGCAGTCGAAATTCTCCAGGAACGTAAGGATATCCGCATCGTCTTTACCGACATCGATATGCCGGGCAGCATGAACGGAATGCGGCTGGCCGCCATGGTGCGCGACCGCTGGCCGCCGATCGAGATCATCATCGTGTCCGGCCATGTGAAGCTCGGCAAGGACGATATGCCGGCCCGCAGCGTGTTCTACAGCAAGCCCTACGATGCCGCCAAGATCGCCGCCCAGCTGCACCGGATGGTCTCGCACCTCTGAATACCGGCCTGAGTGTCGTTTCCTTGAGAAAAATCTAATACGCAAGTTGTGCGCCGCACTATTTAGTTTAGCGGCACCAGCCGACTCGCGTATTGTAAGCTTTGCAAGTCCTCCGGCGGTGCCGGGTATTGCGTTGAGCACGTCGCCGGAGATGACATTCATCAACGGAGAACAGGCTTATGCGTAGCGACATGACGCCGAGCAGGCGGTGCCTTCCAACGGGCGCGGTGATTGCGTTTGTATCCGGTGTATCCACGTTCGGCATTCCCATCCCACAGGGGCGGGCGCACGAGGCCGTGAGCGGCTTCGAATACGAGTCCTACTGCTGCAACGGCAACAATCATACCGGCGACTGCCAGAGGATCCCGACCAGGAATGTCAGGATCACAAGCGGCGGTTACGAAATCATCCTGAAGCCCGGTGACCACCGTCTGGTCACCCGCACCCATGATTTCCAGCTGCCGCAGAGCGAGGCCCGTCGCAGCACCGATTCCGAATATCACATCTGTCTCTATCCGACGGAAGACACGCTGCGCTGTTTCTACGCGCCCGACATGGGCTTTTGAACGAGCAGCATGATCAGTCTCTGAAACTCGGCATCATAAGGCGCATGAAATCACGGAAGGCGCGGATCTTCTTCGAATGCCGCCGCGTCTCCTGATAGGCGAACCAATAGTCGTTGCCGTCCGAGGCCCTCAGTTCGAACGGCTGGATCAGTCGTCCGAGTGCAACGTCGTCGGCGTAGAATTCAGGCTTCAGAATCGCTACGCCCTGTCCGGCGATCGCGGCCGCCGCCTCGAAAGCCTGTGCCCCGAAACGGCTGTTCGGTCGTCCCCCGAGATCCGCATCGGGAATGCCGGCCGCGGCAAGCCACAGCCGCCACCAGACATCGCCCGCGTCGATGATCCGCAGCTTCAGGATGTCGGCCGGCTCGCGAACGCCGCCGATCGTTTCGGCCAGCACCGGGCTCAGCATCGGCGTAAAATCGCTCTTCATCAGGAAATGCGAGGTCAGTCCCGGCCAATGGCCGGTGCCGCTGCGGATCGCCACGTCGGCTTCGGTCCGGGTGAAGTCCACCACGGTCTGGGAGGTTTCGAGCCGCACCGCGATGTCGGGGTTCTGCATCTGGAATGTGCCGAGATGAGGGGCGAGCCACCGGTATGCGAATGTCGCGGTCGTGTGGATGACCAGCGTGCTCTCTGACAGTTCCTTCGTTCCCGCCACAGCCTCGTCCATGATGCCGAACGCTTCCGATATTTTTGGTGCCAGCCGCTCGCCTGCCGCCGTCAATGTCACCTGTCGCGGCCGGCGGAGGAACAGCTGGTCGCCCAAAGTCTCCTCAAGAAGCTTGATCTGATAGCTCACCGCCGTCTGCGTCATGCCCAGCTCTTCGCCGGCCCTGGTGAAACTCAGGTGCCGCGCTGCCGCTTCGAAGACGCGAAGAGCGTTCAGCGGAAAGTTCGTCGACATTTTCATGGATAAGCCCTCTTCATCCATACAGACGGATGTTCCATTGGAAACGGAGCATTTTTGCGCGCATCTTCCAAGCACAAACATCAAATCAGTGATGACTCAACAAGGGAGAAGCGGCCATGTTCAGTGGTTTGCGCGCTGCATTTCTGCGCCTGAAAACAAGCGTGGGTTTTTTGACATCGATGATCTCGGGCTCCCGCCAGCGGTGCGACGTGGAGAATGTCAGCGAGGACGAACTGCGGGCCTTCGGTCTGCTCGACGAGAGGATCACGCCCAGCACCGTCAAGCGTCGCTTCCGTTCGGAGGCGTGGGCCGAGGTGGATCGCTACCAGCGCTTTCCGTGAGGCGCGTGTCAGACCGAAGAACGCGCCGAGACACTTTCGACCGGATGCCGGGCCGGGACGCGGTGCAACAGTTCGGCGGCCACGAGCGCTGCGATCACGGCCGGGCGCTTGTCCTTGACGCTGCCATCAGCCGACACACTGCCCACCGGCAGCGTCAGCCTGGACATCATCGCCGAACTCATGTCGCGGTTCTCCGTCTGCCGCTGCAGCCAGTTCGAGAATGTGGCGCGCTTGGTGGCCGAGCCGATCATGCCGACATAGGCGAGGTCTGCCCGCAAAAGCGCCCGTTCGGCGATGAGGAAATCCAGCGCATGGTCGTGGGTGAGGATGACAGCCGCGCCACCCGGCCCAATCTCTGCCACATGCGCTTCCGGCATGGCGGTCAGCTTTGTGGAAACTTCTGGCGGCAAACCCTCCAGCGCCTCGGCCCGGGTCTCGATGACGGTCACGGCAAAGGGCAGGGGCACGAGGGCGCGTGCCAGCGCCAGACCCACATGGCCGCAGCCGAACAGGTAGATTTCGGGACGCGCGCCCTCTTCGTGGCGGATGCGGGTTTGCAGATCTGAGGCGACTTCAGGCGTCACGACAGTAAACACGAGTTTTGTGCGCCCGCCGCAGCACTGGCCGATCTCGGGCCCGAGCGGAATATCCATCACCACCGCCCCTGAGCCTGCAAGGATAGAGCGGGCATTGTCGATCGCCATATATTCGAACTGGCCGCCACCGATCGTGCCCCAGATCGCAGTGCTGCTGACCAGCATGAACGCACCTCGCTCACGCGGAGTCGAGCCCTTCGCCTCAGCGATCGCGACGAGGACCGATGCGGGGTTGGCGGCGAGAAACGCGGCAAGCGGCAGGGTCATGGTTGGGGCTCATGCGGCTGCAGCATCGCTCTTCACCCCAAAGCCTTCATCCGCTCGACCGCCATCAGCACCCTTTCCGGCGTCGCGGGCGCATCGAGCCTCGGGCAGGCGGTGTAGTCGGCAACGCTTGCCACCGCCATCGAGATCGCTTCGAGAACCGAGATCGCCAGCATGAAAGGCGGTTCGCCGACGGCTTTCGAGCGGCCGATGGTCGGTTCGGCATTTTCCGACCATTCCGCCAGCTGCACGTTGAAGATCTTCGGCCGGTCGGAGGCGAGCGGGATCTTGTAGGTGGAGGGCGCGTGCGTTCTGAGGCGACCCTTGGCGTCCCACCACAGTTCTTCGGTTGTCAGCCACCCCATGCCCTGCACGAAGGCGCCTTCGATCTGGCCGATATCGATCGCTGGATTGAGCGATTTGCCGACATCGTGGAGAATGTCGGTGCGATCCATCATGTATTCGCCGGTCAGCGTGTCGATCGAGACTTCCGACACGCAGGCGCCATAAGCGAAATAATAGAACGGATGGCCTTTTCCGGCCGCTCTGTCCCAATGGATCTTCGGTGTCTTGTAGAAACCTGCGGCGGAAAGCTGCACACGGTCGTAATAGGCGGCCTTCACGAATGTATCGAAGGGCACGGTGTCGCCGCCGATGCGGATGCGGTTGGGCAGGAATTCCACTTCCGACTGGTCCACCTTCCACTGCCGGCAGGCGAAATCCACCAGCCGCTCCTTGATCTGGCGGCAGGCATCGTAAGCGGCCATGCCGTTGAGATCGGAGCCGGACGAGGCGGCCGTTGCGGATGTGTTGGGCACCTTGCCGGTGGTGGTCGCGGTAATCTTCACCCGGTCGATATCGACCTGGAAAGCATCGGCCACCACCTGCGCCACCTTGGTATAGAGACCCTGGCCCATCTCGGTGCCGCCGTGGTTCAGGTGGATCGAACCATCGTTATAGACATGCACCAGCGCGCCGGCCTGATTGTAGGCGGTGAGCGTGAACGAGATGCCGAACTTGACCGGCGTCAGCGCGATGCCCTTGCGAATGACGGGGCTTTGCTCGTTGAACTCAAGGATCGCCTGGCGCCGCGCCTGATAGTCGCTCGACTGTTCCAGTTCCTCGACAATGCGGGCGATGACGCAGTCCTCGACCTCCTGATGATAGGGTGTCGTGGTGCGGCCGGAGCCGGGCTTTCCGTAGAAATTGAGTTTCCTTACCTCGAGCGGATCTTTGCCGACCGCGTAGGCGATTTCCTCGATCATCCGTTCGGCGCCGAGCATGCCCTGTGGCCCGCCGAACCCGCGAAAGGCGGTGTTGGAAACCGTGTGGGTCTTTAGCGGTTGCGAGGTCAGGTGCACATGCGGATAGAAATAGCTCGAATCCGCATGAAACAGCGCCCGGTCGGTGACGGGACCGGAGAGATCCGCGGAAAAGCCGCAACGCGCCGCGTAGGTCGCGTCGACCGCATGGATGCGGCCGTCCTCGTCGAAGGCGATATCGTAATCGACGCGGAAATCATGACGCTTTCCGGTCATCGACATGTCCTCGTCGCGGTCCGGCCGGAATTTGACCGCCCGGTTGAGCTTCTTTGCCGCGACGGCCGCAAGGGCTGCGAACTGGTTGCCCTGGGTCTCCTTGCCCCCGAAACCGCCGCCCATGCGTCGTGTGCGGACCTCAATCGCATGGTTCGGCACGCCCAGCACATGCGCCACCATATGCTGCACCTCGCTCGGATGCTGGGTGGAGGACCAGACGATCACGTCGTCATCCTCGCCCGGAATGGCAAAGGCGATGTGGCTTTCGAGGTAGAAATGCTCCTGGCCGCCGATCTCCATCGAGGCCTGGACCCGAAGCGGCGGCTTGCCGATCTCTGCCTCCGGCTCACCGCGTTTCAGCGTCATCGGCTCGGTCACGAACGGCGCGCCGTTGTCGCGGGCGCCTGCGATGTCGCTCCAGTGCGGAAGGTCGCGGTACTCGATCTTCGCCAGAAGTGCTGCCCGCCGCGCATGGTCGCGCGTTTCCGCAAACACCGCAAAGATCGGCTGGCCATGGAACTGCACGAGATCGGTCGCCAGCAGCGGCTCGTCATGGCGGCCGGTGGAGCCGACGTCGTTGGCACCCGGAATATCGTCCGCCGTCATCACCCAGACGACACCGGGGGCTGCTTTGACAGCGTCGAGGTCGATCGAGACGATCTGCGCATGGGCGCGATCGGCAAGGCCAAGACCGCCATGCAGCGTGCCTGCGGGTTCTGGAATGTCGTCGATATACTCGGCCTGTCCGGTCACATGCTTGTGTGCCGAATCATGCTTCAGCGACACATGCATCGGGCCGTCGATCACGGGCTTCATCGGAAAGCTTGTGTTGTCCATCATGCTTCCTCCAGCTCGAACCGGTGCAGCTCGCTCGGTGCTCCGGCGGTCTCCAGGAAGAACCGCGTCAGCAGGTTCTTGGCGGTCAGGCTGCGGTATTCAGCGGTCGCCCGCCAGTCGGTCAGGGGCTGGAAATCCGCATCGAACGCGTCGCGCACGGCCGAGACCACGCCCCAGCTCCAGGGCTGTCCTATCAGCATATCTTCCACATGGGTCGCCCGTTTCGGGATTGCCGCCATGCCGCCGAAGGCGATGCGGATCTCCTCGACCAGCCCTTCCGCATCGAGCATCAGGTAAAACGCGCCGCACAGCGCCGAAATATCCTCGTCACGACGCTTGGAAATCTTGTAGACGGCGAAATGGCTGTCTTCTGCCGGGCGCGGCACGACGATCTTTTCGACGAACTCGCCGGGCTGCCGGTCCTGCTTGCCATAGGCGATGAAGTAATTGTCGAGCGGCATCGTGCGGCGACCGGAATGGGAACGCAGCGTCAGTTCGGCACCCAGCGCGATCAGGGGCGGCGGCGTGTCGCCGATCGGCGATCCGTTGGCGATATTGCCGCCGATCGTGCCCATGTTGCGCACCTGGCTGCCGCCGATCCGGTCGATCAGCCGGCCGAAGGCGGGAACCACCGCATCCATCACGCCTTGCGCATCCGCATAACTGACGCCGGCGCCGATCGAGACGCCTCCATCCTCGATGGTGATCGATTTCAACTCGCTGAGGTGGTTGATGAAAATGACAGGGTCGAGCAGCCGCAGCTGCTTCGTCACCCACAGCCCGACGTCAGTGGCGCCGGCCACGACGGTTGCATCAGGGTTTTGGGAAAAGACTTCGGCAAAGGCCTCGACCGAGGCCGGTACGATGGAGCGTGCGCCGTCTTTCTCCACGACGATCGTGTCGGTCGCCGACTGCATGGAGAAAAGCTTGCCCATGATTTCGGTGCGGTCGCGTTCCAGCGGATCAAACAGCGCGCTCGGGCGGCTTTCCGCCACCTGTTCGGCCGCCTTGACGATCGGCTCGTAACCGGTGCAGCGACAGAGATTGCCCTGCAAGGCGCTTTCGATGTCCTGGCGCGACGGCTGTTCGTTGGAAAGCCAGAGCCCATAAAGCGACATCACGAAGCCCGGCGTGCAGAAGCCGCATTGCGAGCCATGACAGTCGACCATCGCCTGCTGCACCGGATGCAGAATGCCATCCTTTGCGGCCAGATGTTCCACCGTGACGATATGGGTTCCGTGCAGCGATCCGAGCAGACGGATACAGGCATTGACGCTTTCATAGATCAGGCCGCGTTCGCTCAACCTCCCCACCAGCACCGTGCAGGCACCACAATCGCCCTCGGCGCACCCTTCCTTCGTCCCCGTCAGCCGCCGCTTCAGGCGCAGATAATCGAGAAGCGTTTCCGTGGGGCCGAAATCTCCAAGGCTCAACTCTTCCGTGTTGAGAATGAAGCGGATCGCTGAACTCATCTGTCTCCTTCGTCCGCCGTTCCCGGCTTCTGCTGTCAATTTCATTGCGGCGGATGCCGAGGCATCCGCTCAAAGTCTCTGCCGCGACGCGACGCCCCGACGTCTCCGCCGCGACACCCACCCAACTCTCCTCATTCCTGTGCTCGTCACAGGAATCCAGCAGCGTCGCGTCCGCGACGCGGAAGGGCTTTTCCACGCGAAAGACTTCGCGTGACTGGATTCCTGTGACGAGCACAGGAATGAGGGAAACGGGGGTGGCGCCGTCACCACATCGCTTGCTTCGTGCAAGTCTACTGCGCAGTGCGGTCGACGTCGATGGAGATATTTTTGGCTGGGACGCGGAAGGCAACCTTTCAGCCGAGAGCGTTGTCCGGATCTTTCCGCCGCAGCGACCACCTAGCGTCTCCGTCGCAACACACGCCCAACTCTCCTCATTCCTGTGCTTGTCACAGGAACCCAGCAGCGTCGTGTCCGCGACGCGGAAGAGCCTCTCCACGCGAAAGACTTCGCGTGACTGGATCCCTGTGACAAGCACAGGGATGAGGGTCGTGGGGAGGACAACGCGCGGCCACGGAGAGCACGCGCAGGGAGACGGAATGAGGGAAGCGGAGACGTGCCGTTTCCTCAGTTGCACTCGCTCCCAATCGCCTCCCACGCCCAAACTACTGCGCCGTCCATCCGCCATCGATGGAGAGATGCGTCCCCGTGATACTTCTTGCCGCATCGCTCGCGAGGTACAGCGCCGCGGCGGCCACGTCCTCGACCGCGACAAATTCCTTCGTGGCCTGCAGCCGCAGCAGCACTTCGTCTCGCACCTGCGCTTCGCTGATGCCCTTTTCGCGGGCCTGGGCGGGGATCTGTTTTTCGACCAGCGGCGTCAGCACGAAGCCGGGGCAGATGGCATTGACGGTGATGCCGGATTGCGCCACTTCGAGCGCCACGCTTTTGGTGAGGCCCATGATGCCGTGCTTGGCGGCCACATAGGCGGATTTGAACGGCGAGGCGACGAGGCCGTGGGCGGAGGCGACGTTGATGATGCGGCCCTTGCCTTGCGTTTTCATCAGCGGGATCGCGTGGCGCATCGTGTGGAAGGCGGATGACAGGAGGATGGCGATCAGCTGGTCCCATTTTTCCGGCGGAAAATCCTCGATCTTTGCCACATGCTGGATGCCGGCATTGTTGACGAGGACGTCGACCGTTCCGAATGTCTTCGCCGTGCTCCGGATCAGATCCTCGATCTCGCCGGGCCTGGTCATGTCGGCCGGGTGGTAGAGGACGGTTGCGGCACCCGCCTCGTCGAGCATCCGGCAGGCGGCCTCGATTGCGTCCTTTTCTCCAAAGCCGTTGATCACGACCGTATCGCCCGCGGCTGCAAAACCCTTTGCGATGCCGAGACCGATGCCGGACGTTGAGCCGGTGACGACGACGGTTCTTGCCATTTTTATAAAACCCTCCCTAGGCCAAAGCGCCCGCGCTTGAGCGGTGCCTCGACCGGAAAGGTACGCTCAAACCTTGCGCCCTGGCAATTGCCAAGGAGTGCCGAAAGAAGGGGAGCGAGCAAGGGCCAGGCGCCAGCCTTGCCCGTGCAGCAAGCTTCAGTTTGCCGGCTTGCCCGCACCGGTTGCGGCATGGGTCGCCTGCGCGTGAGACGGGGATCGCGCCGGGTTGCCGGCCGTGTTTCTGGCGGCCTGACGCACGCGGTTGCGCCCGCCTTGCTTGGCGTCGTAGAGCAGCGTATCGGCCACCCGCAGCATCTGTGCGAAGCTCTCGCCGGCCTCCCCCTGGTAGACGCCGAAGCTTGCGGTGAGACGTCCTTGCGCGAGCGGCGTGACGGTGGTCTTTGCGAGTGCTGCGCGCAACCGCTCGGCGATATCGGCGGCCTCCGTCTCGGTTGTCTTCGGCAAGACGATGCAGAATTCCTCGCCGCCGATCCGCGCCGCGAGATCGTAGGGGCGGACATAATTGGTGGCGATTTCGCCGGCTGCCACCAGAACCTGGTCGCCGACATCGTGTCCGTGACTGTCGTTGATGGTCTTGAACTTGTCGAGGTCGAACAGGATGACCGAGATCGGTTCCGCCTGGCGCTCGGCGCGTGCCAGTTCCTGCGCAACGCGTTCGCTCAGCCAGCGGCGGTTGCCAAGCCCGGTCAAAGGGTCGGTCATCGCCTGGTGGCGCAGCTTCTGCATCAGCGTTTCGACTTCGGCGACCATCGAGGTCACAGCCGTCGCGAGCACGCCGATCTCATCATCGGCTTTGGAAAACATCCGCACCGGCTGACCTTCGTCGCGATAGGTTTTGACCGCGCGCGTCAGGCTGCGGAGCGGCCGCAGCAGCAGCCAAAGGCCCGAAAGGCAGGCCACGGTGCCGATCAGCGTGGCGCCGAGCAGCAACAGAAGAAGCGTGAGCGGCTGGGTTTCGAAACCGATCGCGAGATAGGCGATCACGGCGATCAAGGGCACGTGGATGGACAAAAAGCAGATCATGAAGATCTTGGCCGTCAGTGATTTCCTGAAAGGCTGCAGCGCCATCGGGGGGGTCGGATTCATCCCGGCTCCTTTTGAAGATACAAGTCCCCTGCGGGGTCCAAAGACCGCATAAAGCTATGGGTGCGTCCAAAAGAGGGCGCTCGCTCAAAAAGGCAAATGCGAAATTTAGCAGTTTCGCCGCTGATCCTGTGGATAACGGTGCGGCACCCGCTCGATTCCAGCCTCCATGGCGGGGAGTTGCTGTTTGACGGCGACGGCGGCATCTGCTCAAACCGTGATCAACGCGCAAATGGTGAGGGAGGGCAGCATGGCGGGTTACATCCTGGCGATCGATCAGGGAACCACGTCGACACGGTCAATCGTGTTTGACGAAACAATGCAGATCGCCGGTGTCGGCCAGACCGAGTTTCCGCAGATCTTTCCGAAATCGGGCTGGGTGGAGCACGATCCGGAGGCGATCTGGGAGAGCGTTCTCGTGACGGTCAAGCAGGCGCTAAGGGCCGCAGGCCTTGAGGCATCGCAGATCGCCGCAATCGGCATCACCAACCAGCGCGAGACCGTCGTCGTGTGGGACCGCCAGACCGGCAAGCCGATCCACAACGCCATCGTCTGGCAGGATCGCCGCACCGCATCCTATTGCGAAAAGCTCAAACGCGAGGGTCTCGAAAAGACATTCTCGAAGCGCACCGGCCTGCTGCTCGACCCGTATTTTTCCGGCACCAAGCTTTCCTGGCTGCTGTCCAATGTGAAGGGGGCGAGGGCGCGCGCCGCAAAGGGCGAACTCTGCTTCGGCACGATCGATACGTTTCTGATCTGGCGGCTGACGGGGGAAAAAGCTTCGTCACCGACGCCACCAATGCCTCGCGCACATTGATCTACAATATCGCCGACAATGCCTGGGACCAGTCGCTGCTTGATATCCTCAAGATCCCGGCCGCCATGCTGCCCGAGGTGAAGGACTGCGCCGACGATTTCGGCGTGACGGAAAAATCCCTGTTCGGCGCCGAGATCCCGATCCTCGGCGTTGCGGGCGATCAGCAGGCGGCAACGATCGGCCAGGCCTGTTTCGAACCCGGCATGATGAAATCCACCTATGGCACCGGTTGTTTTGCCGTTCTCAACACGGGACGCGACATGGTGCCTTCGAAGAACCGGCTGCTCACCACCATCGCCTACCGGCTGGACGGCGAGACGACCTATGCGCTGGAAGGCTCGATCTTTATCGCGGGCGCTGCCGTGCAATGGCTGCGCGACGGAATCGGCGTCATCGACAAGGCGTCAAAATCGGGAGATCTCGCCGCAAAGGCGGATCCGCAGCAGGACGTCTATCTGGTGCCCGCCTTTACCGGCATGGGCGCGCCGCACTGGGATGCGGAGGCGCGCGGCGCCATGTTCGGCCTCACACGAGCGACGGGACCGGCGGAAATTGCCCGCGCGGCGCTCGAAGCCGTCTGCTACCAGACCCGCGACCTCTTGGATGCCATGTGCCGCGACTGGAAGAACCGCAGCGGCGACACGGTGCTGAGGGTCGATGGCGGCATGGTTGCTTCCGACTGGACGATGCAGCGCCTCTCCGACCTCCTTGACGCGCCGGTCGATCGCCCCAAGATCCTCGAAACCACCGCCCTTGGCGCCGCCTGGCTCGCCGGCTCCAAGGCCGGCGTCTGGCCAGACCGCAAGGCTTTTGCCAAAAGCTGGGCGCGAGAACGCCGGTTTGAGCCGGAGATGGACCCGAAGACACGGGTTGCCAAGATCAAGGGCTGGAAGGACGCGGTAAGGCGGACGTTGACGAAGGGGTGAGGGGGAATTTTGGCCTCAGCCCTCTTGCTTATCTAGCACCAGTCAATTTGTCGCTTGTTGACCGACCGCTCCCAGGTCGGGCTTGTAGCCGGGTTGACTGAATGGAGCCGGCTGTTTCCGCATCGATCGTGCTTTCAACTTGGAACGAACTGCGCCGACCGATGCTGCTCCGAGCATGATTCCCAAAAGTGCGGACGTCTTGATCGAGAGAAACGCGCCGCCGAACAGCGCCGTCGTGGTGATGTAGATCGATGCCATCAGTGGCAGGATCGGCGGCGTCAGGCGGGTCGAACTCAGGACGCCTGAAAAGAGGTAGAGGCAGAGCAACATGCCTGGCAGTGTGGCACCGTAGACGAGATAGAGGATGCCGCTGTCGCCGAACCGGCTCACGTTCAAGGCGCCCGAGAACAACTCGAAGATGTTGGTACTGGTGACGACATCGAATGTGATGGCGATGCGTCGAGGGGTTTCGGACTCGGCAAGCCGGCCATCACTCATCATGTAGAAGAAAAATGCCGCGACCAGCACGATGGCCGGACCCCAAGCCGACCATGCCATTCTGATATGCGACTGAAGACATGACAGACCGAAAAAGAGGATGATCATGGCGGACGGCACACGCGAGTCGGCCAGCAGTGCCAGGACCAGGCAGGCGGCAAATGCGCCCGCGCGTTGCCAGGGGTAGTGCCGGAACCAGACGGCGAAGAACATGCAGGCGACGACTGCGAAATATCCGAGCGACAGAGGTTCCAGAAACGGTCCACCGATCCGGTGATCGGTCAGGAAGCCGAAGAAACTTCCGCCGCCGCGGTTGGCGCCGAGATAAAGCCCCATCTCGTCCGAGCCGCTGGCGAGCTGGTCGGAGACCCAGACGCGGGTGTTGCGGAAGAACGAGAGGGGATTGAACAGCGTGGTATAGAGGCCGACCAGGAACGCATCCAGAAAGCAGATGACACCGACCGCAGCGATGATCAGCTTGAAGGCCTTGAACGGAAATTGCCTGATGACACTTCCGAAGATGATGAAGATCGGGATGACCATCAGGTCGTAGTAATGTTTCGAATTGAGCTCGTTCCAGATCGACGCCAAGAGTGCAAAAACAGCAAGGCAGGCGCAGGCGATCCAGAAGCTCAACGGAAGCTGCGGCCGCCGCAGGACAGCAAAAGCAATCGCTGCTGCAGTAATCGCTAATTGAGCGACGGACGCGATAGTCGAATTGACCGGAAACAGTAGGCTGTTGGAGAAAGCAAGGGCCGTATTCAAAAGCGTTGCGGCAAACAAGACTATGCTTGCCGGCCTGTCGGCGTCGTTGTTTTTTCTATAGGTCTGCAATGGCTGCCCCAATTCCGTCAACCGCCTCCGGTTTGTGTAACTGTTCTTAGCAGATCGATGTATTCATCGACAATCGCTCAGGATTTATTTCTCGCGCTTTCGTCTGCCCGCAGTTTGAGCCGTATCTTACGGAGAGGTTGCTTATTTATCATCTTGGCACGACGATCCGTTCCGATTGGATCAGCGCAGGCCGCGGTCGCCGTCCGACCGGTGTCCCATAAAAAGACACATCATACCGGGTAAAATTCGGCAGCGCCATTTTCATGCCGGTATCGCTCGCCTATGGTCGCACCGCAAATTCGAGAAGGTGTAGAATGGTTCGGCTGCTGCGTGTTCTGTCGTTTTTTCTGGTGTCATGCTTGGCGGTCGCTGCCGGCCGGACCGAGGCGCAGGCAGGTTACGCGCATTTCATCTATGATGTGAGCGCGGGCAAGATTCTTGCGTCCGAAAATGGCGACGTGCTCAACCACCCGGCGTCGCTCACCAAGATGATGACGCTTTATCTCACCTTCGAGGCGATCAAGAGCGGCCGGATGACCTGGGACGAGCAGATCGTCATGACGCCGAACGCGGCGTCGAAGATCCCGTTCAAGCTGGGGCTGAAGCCCGGCGAGACGCTGTCCGTGCGCGAGGCGGTGCTTGCCACCGGCATCCGATCCGCCAACGACTCGGCGGCGGCGCTCGGCGATCGTCTTGGCGGTTCGGAAGAACGGTTCGCGACGATGATGACGGCAAAAGCCCGGGCGCTCGGCATGTCGAAGACGGTGTTCCGCAATGCGTCGGGCCTGCCGGATCCGGCCCAGATCACCACCGCCCGCGACATGGCGATCCTGGCTTTGTCGCTGATCCGCGACTATCCGAGCGAGTACCAGCTGTTTTCGATGCGGTCGTTCGTGTTCCGCGGCCGGACCATCCGCGGCCACAACAATCTCATGTACCGCTATCCCGGCATGGACGGGATCAAGACCGGTTTCGTCAACGCCTCCGGCTACAATCTGGCAAGCGCCGTTGTCGTCAACGGCAAGCGCTATATCGGCGTGGTGATGGGCGGCAAGTCCGCCCGCAAGCGCGATGACCAGATGGCGGCGCTGCTCGATCAGTATACCAACCCGATGCGGCCGGCAGGCGGTGCGCTTGTGGCGACGGCGGAGCCGCAAAAGCGTCCCGGCGTCCAGCCTGGGGGCCAGGCGGGAGCTCCGGCGGCGGGCCAGGTCCTCTCCTACGCCGAACAGCCGCGCCGTCAGATTTCTCCCGGCATGGCATCGTCGAGCCAGAGGACTGTCGCTGCCAGTGCTGGCGGCAGAACCCAGTCGCGCACCGGCATCGAACCGCCGGTTCCCTTGCCCTCCGCGCGGGTCGCCGATGCGTCGAGCGCTGCATCGCAGGTGGATGCCGCGTCGAACGCCGCAGGCTGGAGCATCCAGGTTGCCGCCGCCGGCAGCCGCAGGGCCGCGACCGCGATGCTGGAGCGGGCACTGCCGGTTCTCGCAGGCGGGTTCGGCCCGGCGGCACCAAGCGTCGAGGGTTACAAGGATGGCGCCCGCGAGTATTTTCGCGCACGTTTTGTTGGATTTGCCAGCCGGGAGGTTGCCGCCAGCGCCTGCGCCTCGCTGCAGGCGAAATCGATGACCTGTTTCGTGGTGCGCTGAGGCCTTACTCGATCGTTTCGCCGGGATAGACGCCCCACAGATCCGCCTGTCTGACGAAGCCGGCAAGCCGCCGGTTCTGCAATTGCGCGCGGCACCAGCGGCCGTCGCACCTGACGATATCGAGTTTCACCTCCGCTTGCAGCTGCGCCACCGGCCGCCCGTCGGATGCGGGCGCGATGCGCAACGGCACCGTCTCCTTGATCCAGGGGCCGACCACGGCGGTGCGGTTGCCGGAGAGAAGCGCTGCAAACATCCAGCCGCTCGCGCCTTGCTGGTCACGCACGCGCCGCCAGTTTCCGTATTCCTCGATGATTTCAAGCGGCAGGCCACGGGCGGAATAGACAAAGGATGTCGGGTGATCCAGCGAGGGCCCGACCCGCATATGCGCCGTTCGTGATTTCAGCGACACAAAGCGGGGGATCGGAAACCCGGTCGAGCGGCCTTTCTTCCAGCCGTCGTTGAACGCGGCTTGCGCCTGCGGCACGCTGCCCCCCGTTTCGACCGGTGACAGGATGGCGATCAGGACCAGGAGAGCGGGCAAGGCTCCTCTGGCGCGCGTTCCGATTTTTCCGTTTGTTTTCATTAACCCGCCATCGTTGCTGCAGCCAGCTAAGGCCGGCTGCGGCATTCAAGTCGGTCGTGGTTAGCAGGGCGTTAATCAACGCCGGCTCCGGGGACACGATGCACTCACGATGGGGTTATCGGTCGTCGCTCCCGGCCTGCGCCCGGTAGTCCCTGACGAGCCCTTCGTAAGCGTCCATCGGCGGAAATTCCGCGAAGCTGTGGGTGGCGCCCGTGTTTGCCCAGGGGAATTTCGTCGAGGTGAAGGTTTCGATGAACGGCGCAAACCAGTCGGCATCGTCCAGCATGGTCGGCCGGATGTTGACGAACCCGTCCATCCCTGTCGCCTTCGTGTAGAGCCAGCTCTTGCAGCGCGAGCAGTGGTAGTGATGGACATCGTCGCCATGCATGCCGCCGATGACAGGCTTTCCCGCTGTGACCTCGAAACCATCGGCAGGAATGGCGGCCGAGCAGGAGAAGGCGCTGGCGCTCATCTTCTGGCAACCCTTGCAGTGGCAGGCCATCGTGACCAGCGGCGCTGCGCTGATCCGGAAGCGGATTTCGCCGCAGCGGCAGGACCCATCGAGCGGCAGTTTCGGCATCGGCATCTCCTCAGGTGACCCCGAGGAGATAGCGCATCATGCTGACAATGTCAGGCGGGGCGTTTCGGGATGTCCAGTCCGCGCTGCACGGCGGGACGGGCTAGGCCGCGTTCCAGCCATTCCGGCACATGGACAAGCTCTTCATATCCAACGAGGTCGCCGGCACCGTAAAAGCCGATCAGGTTGCGAACCCATCCGAGCATGGAAATGTCGGCGATCGTGTATTCATCGCCCATCACCCAGTCGCGACCGGCGAGCCTTGTTTCCAGCACTCGGATCAGCCGTGCGCTCTCCTTGGCGTAGCGGTCGCGCGGGCGCTTGTCCTCGAAATCCTTGCCGGCGAATTTGTGGAAGAATCCGAGCTGGCCGAACATCGGACCGAGCCCGCCCATCTGGAACATCACCCATTGGATCGCCTCGTAACGGCCGGCCGGGTCGGCGGGCAGAAACTGTCCCGTCTTTTCGGCAAGATAGATCAGGATCGCACCCGATTCGAACAGCGCCAGAGGCTTGCCGCCGGGACCATCCGGATCGAGGATTGCCGGGATCTTGCCGTTCGGGTTGAGCGACAGGTACTCCGGCTCCCAGGTCTCGTTCGCGCCGATATTGATGAAATGCGGCTCGTAAGCCAGGCCCGTCTCCTCCAGCATGATCGAAACCTTCACGCCATTCGGCGTGGGCGTCGAATAGAGCTGAAGGACTTGAGGGTTTTGGGCGGGCCAGCGGGTGGTGATCGGATAAGCGGAAAGATCGGCCATGGGGGATCCTCGGGTTGAACTATCCAGAACACCCTAGTTCGGTGACTGTCCGTGGAAAAGAGGAAACGTTTCCGTGGCTGTCAGCCCGAATTGCACCACAAAAAAGCCGGGCGTCCTTGCGGACACCCGGCTCCATTCATTCCGTCCAGGCCGCCGCGATTACAAAGCGATGTCCGGGACTTTCTTGACGTCGCCAGCGGGAGTTACCGTTGCGCTGGCGGCGGCTGCTGCGTTGACCGCCGGGGAGGCGATGGCCAGCTGCAGACGGGCTTCCGTGGCGGCCCATGCCTTGGCAAGCATGTCCGGGTTCTCGTTCAGCTTCTGGCCGTAGCTCGGAACGATCGTGTGGACGCGTTCCTGCCATTCCGGTGTCTTCAGCTTTTCGGCGAACACCTTCTTCAGAACGTCGAGCATGATCGGGGCTGCGGTCGAGGCGCCAGGCGAAGCGCCGAGAAGGGCTGCGATCGAGCCGTCCTTGGCTGCGACGATCTCGGTGCCGAGCTTCAGCACGCCGCCCTTGACGGGATCGCGCTTGATGATCTGCACGCGCTGGCCGGCCTGCCACAGGCGCCAGTCCTCGGCCTTGGCATTGGGGAAGTAGACCTTGAGCGCTTCGAAGCGGTCGTTGTCGGACATGATCAGCTGGCCGGCGAGATACTGGACGAGCGCGAACTCGTCGGTGCCGACCTTGACCATCGGCCAGATGTTGTCGAGCGTGACCGAAGCCGGCAGATCGAACAGCGAGCCTTCCTTCAGGTACTTCGTCGAGAAGGTGGCGAAGGGGCCGAACAGGATGTGGCGCTTGCCTTCGAGCACGCGCGTGTCGAGATGCGGGACCGACATGGGCGGAGCGCCGGTCTCGGCCTGGCCATAGGCCTTGGCGAGGTGACGTTCGACGATCTCAGGCTTGTCGCAGACGAGGAACGAACCACCGACCGGGAAGCCGGCATAGTCGTCGCCTTCCGGAATGCCGGACATCTGCAGAAGCGGCAATGCACCGCCGCCGGCACCGATAAAGACGAATTTCGCGCGGACCGTTTCGGATGCGCCGGTGTCACGGTTGGAATAGCTGACCGTCCAGGTGCCGTCGTCGTTCTTCTGCATGTCGTCGACTTCCGACGAGGTGCGCAGGGTGAACGTCTGCTGGGCCTTCAGGTGCGCCACGTACTGGCGGGTGATTTCGCCCCACTCGACGTCGGTGCCGAGCGGGCTCCAGGTGACGGCGAGCTTCTGGTTCGCGTCACGGCCTTCCATCATCAGCGGAACCCATTCGGCGATCTTGGCGTGATCGTTGGAGAATTCCATGCCGGAGAAGAGCGGGCTCGCCTTCAGCGCTTCGAAGCGCTTGGCCAGGAACGCGGTGTTGTCTTCGCCCCAGACGAAGCTCATGTGCGGCGTCGAGTTGATGAACGAGCGCGGATCCTTCAGAACGCCGACATCGACCTGGTGTGCCAGGAACTGACGGGTGACCTGGAACGCTTCGTTGATTTCGATGGCGCGGTTGATCTGGACATTGCCGTTGCTGTCCATCGGCGAATAATTGAGTTCGGCGAGCGCCGAGTGGCCGGTGCCGGCGTTGTTCCAGCCGTTGGAGCTTTCCATCGCGACCTTGTCGAGGCGCTCGATCATTTCGATCGTCCAGGTCGGCTCGAGCTGCGAGATGAGAACGCCGAGCGTGGCGCTCATGATGCCGCCGCCGACGAGGAGAACGTCGACCGTCTTTTCGGGAGAGGTGGTTTGCGCCCAGCTCGGAAGCGTCGTTGCGCCAAGTGCAGCAGCGCCGCCCGCAGCGGAGCCGAGAAGCTGGCGACGGCTGACCGCCATGCCGCTTGTGGAGGACGAAATGTTATTGTTCTTGGAAGGCATCGCCACCTCGGAATTGTTGGTGTTTCGCTCCTCCCGCGGCGGTCTCTAAGGGATTTATCATAGACCGACAAGCCCCCGTTGCGGCATTTTGTCGGTAGGACAGCGTGACGCGGCGGCTGTTCTTCAAAAGATGATTGAATTCATCTTGTTTTGATCCGGCGGCGTGGATATAGGGCCCGTGCGCCCATCGTCCTTCAATAGGGAACCACTCTCGTGACAGCGATTAAGTCTCTTCTGGCCGTCTCCGGCCTTTGCGCCGCTCTTGGTCTCGCGACTGCCGATCTTGCCGAGGCGGCAACCCAGTACCCGCTGACGATCGACAATTGCGGCGCTTCCGTCACCTTCCATAAGGCCCCGGAACGGGCCGTCGGACTTGGCCAGAACAGCGCGGAAATCCTGCTGATGCTCGGGCTCGAGGACAGGATGGTCGGAACCGCTTTCTGGCCGAGCAAGGTTCTGCCGCAACTGGAAGAAGCCAATGCCAAGGTGAAGCTGCTGACTGTCGAATTCCCGACATTCGAGAGCATTCTGGCGCAGAACCCGGATTTTGCCGCCGCCGCGCTGCCGAGCCTGATCGGCCCGACCAGCAAGGTTGCCAAGCGCGAGGATTTCGAGAAAGTCGGCGTCCCCACCTATATCTCGCCCAGCACCTGCCTTTCCACCGAAAAGGTGAAGAACGAATACGGCAGCCGCGACCAGCTTTGGAATATGGACCTGCTCTATAAGGAGATCGCCGAGCTTTCGCAGATCTTCGACGTTTCCGAGCGTGGCGAAGCGGTCATCGCCGATTTCAAGGCGCGTGAGGCAGCCCTTCGTTCGAGCGTTGCCAAGGACGGCAAGACACTCTCCTACCTGTTCTGGTTCTCCAGCCAGTCGCCGACCGCCGATGCCTATCTCGGCGGCAAGAACGCGGCCTCCGGCTTTATCGCCGATCTCTTGGGCGGCAAGAATGCTGTGACTGCGGAAGCCGAATGGCCGACGCTTGGATGGGAAAGCATCATCGCTGCCAATCCCGATGTGATCGTGGTCGCCAATCTCGACCGCAACCGTTGGGAGCTCGACAAGCCGGACGCCAAGATCAAGTTCCTGACCACCGATCCGGCCGTCAGCCAGATCGCGGCCGTCAAGAACAAGGCGATGGTGGTGATGGACGGTCAGGCGATGAACCCGACGATCCGCACGATCTACGGCGCCGAACAGGTGGCCTCGCAGCTCAAGGCGCTTGGTCTCCTGAAGTGAGCGAAACGCAGCGACCGATCCCGCAGCAGAGCCGGCAGCCGGGGCTGCAGACTGGGCGGCAGCTTGCCGTCCTGTTCGGCCTACTGCTGGCGTCACTGGCCGCCATCGGTCTCGTGGTCGGAGTGAGCGTCGGGATCGGCGATCTGCCGATCCCGCTTTCGACGACCTATGCCGCGATCACCAACCGGCTGGGCTGGACGGCGATCGCGCTCAACCGCATCCACGAGACTGTGATCTGGGACTACCGCCTTAGCCGGGCGCTGGTCGCGTCGTTTTGCGGTGCGGGTCTCGCGCTGTCGGGCGCCATCATGCAGTCGCTGCTGCGCAATCCCCTGGCCGAACCCTATGTGCTGGGCATTTCCGCCGGCGCCTCCACCGGGGCTGTGGCAATCGTCATTCTCGGCCTCGGTGCCGGAACGGTGTCGCTTTCGGCCGGTGCCTTTGCCGGCGCATTCGCGGCCTTCTTCTTCGTGGCGCTTTTGTCGAACGGCGCGCGCGGCGGGGCGGACCGCACCATTCTTGCAGGCGTTGCGGCATCGCAGCTGTTCAACGCGGCAACCTCCTATATCGTCACCACATCCGGCAACGCGCAGCAGGCGCGCGACGTGATGTTCTGGCTGCTCGGCAGTTTCGGCGGCGTGCGCTGGCCGGAATTCATGCTCGTCTCGGTCATCGTCGGCGTGTGCCTGATCGTCTGCCTGTTCTATGCGCGGGTGCTCGACGCGTTTGCCTTCGGAGACGAGGCGGCCGCCTCGCTCGGCGTCAATGTCGGTCGGGCCCGCATCGTGCTGTTTGCGCTGACGGCGATCATGACGGCGACGATCGTCTCGATGGTTGGAACGATCGGCTTTGTCGGTCTCGTCGTGCCGCATGCGGCGAGGTTCATCGTCGGGCCTTTGCATATCCGGCTGCTGCCGGCCTGCGCCATCGTCGGTGCAATCTTCATGGTGCTGGCCGATATCGCCTCGCGGGCGCTGATCCCGCAGCAGGTTCTGCCGATCGGCGTCGTCACGGCTTTGGTCGGCGTGCCGTTCTTCTCCGTCATTCTCTACCGGTTCCAGAAGTCGTCATGAGCATCGAAGCGGAAAATCTCAGCTGGAAGATCGGCCGCAAGACCATTCTCGATGGCGTGTCCTTCGCGGCCGAACCGGGTAAGATCGTTGGGCTGCTCGGGCCGAACGGATCGGGCAAGACCTCGCTTTTGCGCCTGATCGCGGGATTGAAGACCCCGCATGCGGGCAAAGTGACGCTTGATGGCCGGGATATCGGCACGATCGGGCGCCGCGCGATCGCGCAGAGGGTGGCGTTCGTGGAGCAGCATGCGACGACCAATTCCAGTCTGCGCGTGATCGATGTGGTCAAGCTCGGGCGGTTTCCGCACCGGTCGATGTTTTCGGGCTGGTCGCTGGACGACGACGAGGCGGTGAGTGAGGCGCTGGAACGCTCCGGCATGGTGGAAAAGCGCAACGACCGCTGGCAGAGCCTGTCGGGCGGCGAGCGGCAGCGCGTGCATATAGCCAGGGCGCTCGCGCAATCGCCGAAGGAACTGATCCTCGACGAGCCGACCAACCATCTCGACGTCCAGCACCAGATCAGCCTCATGCGGCTGGTTGCCGGTCTGCCGGTCACAAGCGTGATCGCGCTGCACGATCTCAACCACGCCGCGATGTTCTGCGACAGCCTGATCATCCTGCAGCAGGGCAAGATCGTTGCATCAGGGACACCGGAGGAGATCATCACGCAGGAACTTCTGAGGGACGTGTTTTCGGTCGATGCGCGGGTGGAAACCTCGTCGCATCACGGGCGGCCGCATATCCACTATCTGCGATAGAAAATCCTGGATTCACACTTCCCTCGCGACGCATTCGTTGTAGGCTCATGTCCTCAGCACGTTGAACACGCACGGGAGAGAGACGGATGACACACGCCGCTTACGCACTGCAGATCGTCCGCGAGTTCGATGTGCCGGCCGAGAAACTCTACAAGGTCTGGACGACGCCTGAGCGGTTCGGCGAGTGGTTCTGCCCGCTGCCCTGGAAGGTGACGCAGGCGCGCGCCGACCTTCGCCCCGGCGGCGAGAGTTTTGTGCTGATGCAGGGGCCGGAAGGCGAAACGGTGCCGAATGCCGGAGTCTATCTGGAAGTGGTGCCGAACAAGAAGATCGTCTTCACCGACGCCTATACCGCCGGGTGGGTGCCCTCGGCCAAGCCGTTCATGACCGGCATTATCGAGTTCGAGGATATCGGCGGCGGACGCTCCCGCTACACGGCAACTGCCGTCCACTGGGCCGAGGAAGACATGATCGCCCACCGGGACATGGGGTTCGAGCAAGGCTGGGGCGTGGTTGCGGACCAGATGGCCGAGATTGCCAAGAAGATGTAGGTTTCACCGAGTCCTTTCAAGCTGTTGGGTCCTATTGCTCGTGTCCTTAATCCGCCAACGGTGCGGCTGACGACGTGAATCCGGGTTTGCCTTCAACTGTCTGAAAACGGATTCCTTTTTGCCTATCCACTCAATCGAACGAACCGTTCGAGAAAATCCGGTTTGCGGGATGTCTGTCCGGTGACTATGTAACTGGCATCAGCAACCGGATATCTTCTGACGATGGAACTCGGCCTTTACACTTTCGGTGATCTCGACCCGACCACGCTCAACAAGGGTGGGGAGGCGGCACGGCGGGTGACGAACCTTCTGGAGGAGATCGAGCTTGCCGACCAGGTGGGACTCGACGTGTTCGGGCTCGGCGAACATCACCGGGCCGACTATGTGATATCGTCGCCGGCGACGGTGCTTGCGGCGGCGGCTGTGCGGACGAAAAACATCCGGCTGACGAGCGCCGTCACGGTTCTGTCGTCGGAAGACCCGGTGCGGGTGTTTCAGGAATTCGCGACGGTCGACCTCATCTCCGGCGGCCGGGCCGAGATCATGGCCGGGCGAGGCTCGTTCATCGAATCCTTCCCGCTGTTCGGCTACGACCTTGGCGATTACGACGACCTGTTTTCGGAAAAGCTCGATCTGCTGCTCGCGCTGCGCGACAACGAGATCGTGACCTGGCAGGGCGAGAAGCGTGCGCCGATCAATGGCCGTGGCGTCTATCCGCGGCCGTTGCAGAACCAGATGCCGGTGTGGATCGCGGTCGGCGGTACGCCGCAGTCTGTGGCGCGGGCAGGGGCCATGGGCCTGCCGCTTGCGGTCGCCATCATCGGCGGGGAATATCCGCGCTTTGCGCCGTTCTTCAAGCTTTACCGCGAGGCGGCGACGCGGGCCGGGCACGATGCCGCCGCTCTGCCAACCAGCATCGCTGTCCATGGTTTCATCGCCGACACGACCGATATGGCTGCCCAGCAGTTCTACGGGCCGCAGGCTTCTGTGATGGACCGGATCGGTCGCGAGCGCGGCTGGGGGCCGACCAACCGGGCGCATTTCGACCAGGCCCGTGGTCCGATCGGCAATCTCTTTGTCGGCGAGCCGGAGCTGGTGGCGGAAAAGATCATCGCTGCCCACACGGTGTTCGGCATGAGCCGTTTCATGCTGCAGATGGCGATCGGCCTGATGCCGCATGATCAGATCATGCGCGGCATTGAACTCTACGGCACGAAAGTGGCGCCGATCGTCAGAAAAGAGATCGGGAGCCCAAAAAGCATTTGACGGGCCGGGTCGTTGGCGCGAAACCGGCGACCTTACAGAGAGTGGACGTGCGGGACGGATGATCATTTCGAACGAAGACGAGCTTGCAAAGCTCAAGGAGATCGGCAGGCTCTGCGCCCGTGCGGTGGATCTGATGGGCAAGGCGCTCGAGCCCGGGATCACCACCCGCGAACTGGATGCGATCGGCCGCAAGCTTCTGGAAGACAGTGGCGCGCAGTCGGCCCCGGAGCATGACTACCAGTTTCCCGGCGCGACCTGCATTTCCGTCAACGAGGAAGTGGCGCACGGTATTCCCGGCGACCGGGCGATTGCGGCTGGCGATCTCGTCAATATCGACGTTTCGGCGCTCAAGGATGGATTTTACGGCGATACCGGCGCGTCATTCTGCGTGCCGCCGGTCAAGCGCGAGGTCGAAAAGCTGTGCCGCGACGGCAAGCGGGCGCTGTGGACCGGGTTGCAGCAGGTGAAGACGGGAAAGCCGATTGCCGGCATCGGCAACGCGATCGGGGCGTTTGCCAAGAAGAACCGCTATACGCTGATCACCAATCTTTCCAGCCACGGCATCGGCCGCTCGCTGCACGAGGAGCCGGGTGAAGTGCCGACATGGCCGGATCCGCAGGAAAGCCGTATCATGGAGGAGGGGCTGGTGTTTACCATCGAGCCGTTCCTGTCTCTCGGCGGCGAATGGGCCGAAGACGGCGACGACAAGAGCGATCCGTGGACGCTCTACAGTCAACCCAAGGCGCCGACCGTGCAGTTCGAACACACGATCGTGGTGACGCGCAACGGGCCGCTGATCCTGACGCTGGCAGACTAGGCTATCCTAGCTCTGTCAGCAGACCGGCCGAAGAGTCGGCCGGGTCGATCCGATCAGCTTTTCTTGTGTTTGCTGCAGACGATATCCAGCCTGCGATAGAAAGCGTCGGCGCGCTCCTGATTGAGCTTGTCCATCATCAGGCTGGTCTGGCGACGGGCAGCGCTTTCGAGCAACTGGGCAAACGCCGCGTTGCCGATCTGGTCGGCCTCGCGCAGCTGCGAGATCAAAGGGTCGGACATCACGTCCGAACGGGTAAGATCCTGGTTCATCAATATAAACTCCATCATCCCTACAAAATCGATCCGAACACCTGAAACGGCATTCGAAGGGTACGATGCGTAGATTTCCTAAAATGAACGCCGGCCGGGACATCCGAATCACCGGAGCCCCTGTCGACCTTCATATAATGCCCGTCATTCGTGTCAGCAAAGCGACAGAAGTCGTGATTTGTGGTGTCGGGAATGGGATTGCAGGTGACCCGAATTTGCGGCTGCTCGACCACCCATCAGCGCTCGTCATCGCAGCGATGACAATTTCTGCATTGTGCAGCGCAACCGCCGCTGGGATAAGGCGGCATGTTGCAGATCTCTACGCCTCAGGTTCGAAACCCCCTTATGATCGGCGTGTCCGGCGGCGTTGCGATGGCGGCGGCGATGGGGTTCGGGCGGTTCTTCTATACACCGGTGCTGCCGGGGATGATTGCGGGCATTCCGATCTCGGCTGCCGATGCGGGCACGATTGCAGCCGGTAACTTTGCGGGTTATCTGGCCGGTGCCGTGCTTTCGGCCTATGGCTGGGCGTCAGGTCGCGAGCGGCAGGTGGCGCTCGGAGGATTGCTGGCGACTGCAGTTCTTCTGGCGGCCATGGGTCTTTCGACATCGGTCCCGGTGTTTGTGGTGATCCGCTTTCTCGCCGGGCTCGCCAGTGCGTTTTCGATGATCTTTACCTCCGCCGTCGTGCTGCCGCATGCGGTGGGGCGACCGGCAGTGGGCATGCTGCATTACGGCGGCGTCGGCGCCGGCATCGCGCTGTCGTCGGCGCTCGCATTCATAGTCAACACGGTGGCGGGTGATGCGGCGCACGGGTGGCGGATCAACTGGTTTGCGGGTGCGGCGATCGCGCTCCTTGTCTTCCTTCTCGTGTCGCGCGGATTGCCGCGGCCGGCCGGAGAGACGCGGGCACCCGTCGAGCCCAAGCTCGTGTGGAACCGGCCGCTGGTGCTGATAACGCTGTCCTATGGCCTGTTTGGCTTCGGTTACGTGATAACAGCCACCTTTCTTGTCGCGATTGCGCGGATGGGCAATGCCGGGTCGGTGGTCGAGTTTCTGGCATGGTTCGTCACCGGCTGTGCGGCCGCGGTTTCGCTGTTTGCCTGGCAGCCCTTCGTCAGGCGGCTCGGGCTCGGGGCGGCCTATTGCGCCGCCATCGCGCTGCTGTGGCTCGGCGTGCTCGGCTCTGTGATGCTGCCGGCGGTTTCCGGTGCGCTGTTCGGCGGGTTGCTGCTCGGGGCGACGTTCATGGTCGTTACCGCTTACGGGCTGCAGCTCGGGCGCCAGCTTGCGCCGCAAAGTCCACGCCGCGCCTTTGCCTTCATGACCGCCGCCTTCGGCACAGGGCAGATCGTCGGGCCGCTCGTGGCGGGGTTTATAGCGGAGCGGAGCGGCAGTTTCACGCTACCGTCGCTGATTGCAGCCGGCGCCCTTGTCGTGTGCGTCGGGCTGGCATTGCCGCTGATCCGGTATGTGCCTCGACGGGACGCCTGAGGGCTGATGCTTACATTTATGTAACAATGGTGGGGAGCCATTGCCGCTCCCTTGGAACTGCCTTAGTTTCCGGCCACATCGTCCACCCCGACATCATCCTAGAATCGAACTCAGGAAAGCGCGCGCTCCGTGTTCCACTCCTTCTTTCCCCGACCAAAACTGTTTTTCCTTTCGGCGATCGCATTTGCGTTTGTCGCTGTCCTCGCCTGGTATTTTGTTTTTGCCGGTATCGGCGACAGTCTTGGCTTCGGCGCGCCGGAGGGGGCGGTGGAACCATATGACCTCACCTTCTTCCTGATGCCGTCCAATGTCTTTTTCTATGCCTATTTTGCAATCTGCATGCTGTCGTTCGGCGCCGCATGGAGTTTCATCGATCGCTACAATCCGTGGATCGGCTGGTCGGTGTGGGGATCCCTGTTGATCGTCGCCGTCACCTATTTCGGCGTGCAGGTGACCGTCGTCATCAACAACTGGCGCCGTCCTTTCGGTGATACGCTGATGAACGCCCTGCAGGGCAAGCCGGGGACGACGGCATGGGACTTCTACAGTCTGATGCTGATCTTCGCGCAGGTGGCTTTCCTCAGCATGGCCGTATCGATCCTCACGGACTTCTTCACCAGCCACTACATCTTTCGCTGGCGCACGGCGATGAACGACTTCTACATGTCGAAATGGGAGCAGTTGCGCCATATCGAAGGCGCATCGCAGCGTGTCCAGGAAGATACGATGCGGTTCTCCGCGACGCTGGAAGGCCTTGGCATCACGCTGATCAATTCCGTGATGACCCTGATCGTCTTCCTGCCGATCCTGTTCGGACTGTCGAGCTACGTGACGGAACTGCCGATTATCGGGCAGATACCGCATGCGCTGTTCTGGTTGGCGATCTTCTGGGCAACCTTTGGTACCGTTCTTCTGGCAACTGTCGGCGTCAAGCTTCCGGGGTTGAATTTCCGCAATCAGCGCGTTGAAGCCGCCTACCGCAAGGAACTTGTCTACGGCGAGGACCATGCCGATCGCGCCCAGCCTGCGACGGTCAGAGAACTCTACGGGAATGTGCGGAAGAACTATTTCCGCATGTACTGGCATTACCTCTATTTCAACGTCGCCCGCTATTTCTACATCCAGGCGGACGGGCTTTTCCTGCTGTTCATGCTGGTTCCAACCATCGTCGCCGGCAAGATTACCTATGGTATCTACCAGCAGATCGCCACGGCCTTCGGGCAGGTGTCGAACTCGTTCCAGTATCTGGTCAATTCCTGGACCACGATCATCGAGCTTCTATCGATCCATAAGCGCCTGAAGGCCTTCGAGGCGGCGATCGATGGCGAGCCGCTGCCGGAGATCGACCGGAATTACTTGGTGCGTGAAGCGGAAGGCGGGGAGATGGCGGCGAACAAGCCGACCTGATCGTCGTTTCCAGATAGCAGACAGCAGTTTTGGCCGCGCCGGGTGACTAGTCCGGCGCGGTTTCTCGTTCAGGGGAAGGGCAGGCGGCGCAATAAGGGTATTTTGGAGTTCAGGCTTTCCGCCTGCCGGGACCGTTTCTGATGATTTTCGGGATGCCGAAAACCGTCACGGCCATCATCGGAACCGGTTCTTTCGAACCTGTTGGTGATGCCGGTTCGCGAACCCGGTTCCCCGCCGATGACGCAAGCATTATCGCCCGGCACGATTGCGTGAGGACGAGCGGTTCTCAGAAAAATGATAATCCGTTGGTTTCAAACGGAGATAACGTGCATTAGCGAATTTTTCGGACGCCTCAGGCGACAGCTTTGCGGCGGAACCGCATCTGGTTCAGCGCCCAGCCGGCAAGGCAGCCGATGGCGGCGCCTGCGGCCTTGACCAGTGCATCATCCATATGGGCATGGCGCGAGGGCGACAGGAGCTGCAGCATCTCGATGCCGCCAGCCCCGATCAAGAGGAGAACTGCGCAAAAAATCCACTGGCGCGGATAGGCGGCGACGAAGAGGAAGGCCATCACGGCGAAGGCCGCCGCCCGGTCGACATCCACGGGCAGGAGGTCGTGCGGCCGCAGGTCGATCGGCGAGATCGTCACGAAGACGATCGCGGCGAGCGCCAGCCAGGCCAGGGTCCTGGCCGGATTTGCGAGAAGGCGGTTTGTCATCAGGGTGTCATACCGAACTATGCTGCATTGCGAAAATCGAATCGTCGCCCGCGGTTAACGGCGTCCAGCAGACGGCTACAGGCCGGACGTTGCCTTGGCCTTGCGACGTTCTCCGATCATGGGGATGGCCTGCTTGTAGCTGACGCAGGCGACATCGTCCCTATTGCAGACTTCCGAGACCAGCCGTTCCATCGCCCGCCAATAGGCGCCGCCGTTCATCTCGACGAAATGAAAGCCGAGCTGAACAGGAATGCGGTCGCCGTCGTATTCGCGGTCGAAGGCGGCGCGGAATGCGGAATAGGCGCGCTCCTCGAACGTGGACGACTGGCTGGGATTGTCGATGCCGCCGGAATGGCGGATGAACAGGTTGTAGTCCATGGCGATGATCGGTCGCTGCGACGGGCCTTCGGGAATGAGCGGCAGGCCGAAGCGGATCAGCCCGTCCTCCTCTTCCGGCATCATCGGCCCCTTGGTGACAAGGCTTGCATCATAGGTAAAGCCCGCTTTTTTCTCGGCGACAGTCATGCCGGCACTGGTGGCGAAATAGGGGGCGCGGAAACCATGGATGTCGTTCGCCACGAAATCCTTCCAGCCACCGGGTTCGCTGTCGCCAGCACCGATCGCCGTCCAGGCATTGCCGAGCACGCGCGAGAAGGTCGTCATCTCGGCGCTCCAGTCTGCCGCGGACCAGTCCTTGCCGTCGAAGTGGCCGCAGGTGTGGCTGGAAATGTCGTGGCCTTCCTGATGCGCCTGCCAGATATGGGAAAGCCGTTCGCGCGCTTCGTCTTTCGTCTGGGCAAAGCCGATATTGGAGCGGCCGGGCTTGTGGCCCGGTCCCTGATAGGTCGACCGCTCGGCGCGGGGGATCAGCAGCGTGCAGGACAGGAAGTAGGTGAAGTGGGCGTTGTTGGCCCTCGCGAAATCGCGGCTGCGCTGCCACAGGTGGTTGGGACCGGCGCCATCGAAGGAGACGATCAGCAACTGTTTCGGCCGCTCGTCTGCGCTCAGCGCCGGGGAGGCGAGGCAGAGGCAAAGGGCGATGGAGGAAAAGAGCAAACGCATGGCAACCCGGTACTGTGTCCAAAGGGGAGAATCGAGGCGAATTTCCCTGCGCCCGGATTAAGGCGAAGCTTTGAATTGGGATATGATAGAAGGGACCAAGGCTCCTTGCATCAACAAGCTTGTTTGAGAATTGCGTGAGGGGCCTTACATCCTTAGCAAAATAAGCTATTAGGCGCTCTTTAGATGGATGGGGCCCCAGCAAGGCCGGAGTGATCATGGCGCAGAACGACGACAGCTTTTTCCGTGAGGTCAACGAAGAACTTCGTTCCGACCAGTTGCAGTATGTGTGGAAGCGCTACAGCCGTATCCTGATCGGCATTGCCGTTCTCGTCGTCGTCGGCACGGCCGCCTGGCGCGGGTACGAATACTGGGAAAACCACGGTTCGTCGCAGTCGGGTGACCGGTTCATCGCGGCGCTTGATCTTGCCTCGAAGGGCAAGAACGACGAAGCGCTGGCGGCACTCTCCGCGATCGAAAAGGATGGCTCCGGCGCCTATCCGGTTCTCGCCAAGATGCGTGCAGGCTCGGTTCAGGCCGCCAAGGGCGATACCGGGGCAGCCATCTCCACCTTTACAGCGATCGGCGGCGACACTTCAGCGCCGGCCGCAATCCGCGATCTCGCAAAACTGCGCGCCGCATGGCTGCTGATCGACGCCGGCACCTACGATCAGGTGTCTGCACAGGCGCAGGCCATGGCCAACCAGGGCCAGACGCTTGCCAATTCCGCCCGCGAAGCATTGGGTCTTGCCGCCTACAAGGCCGGCAACATGGCGGAAGCCAAGACCTGGTTCCAGCGGATCGCCGAGGATGCCAGTGCGCCGCGCAACGTTGCCAACCGCGCCCAGATCATGCTCGACAACATCGCCGCATCCGGCAAGGCGCCCTGATTTTTCGCCACAGGGCAGCAAGGAACGACTATGAGCTTCACCGTCGCCATCGTAGGACGCCCGAATGTCGGCAAGTCCACGCTCTTCAACCGGCTGGTCGGCAAGAAGCTCGCGCTCGTCGACGATACGCCGGGCGTTACCCGTGACCGCCGCCCGGGCGATGCCAAGCTGATCGACCTCAGGTTCATCATCATCGATACGGCCGGTCTCGAAGAGGTCGGTCCCGATACGCTCGAGGGCCGCATGCGGGCCCAGACCGAGCTCGCCATCGAGGATGCCGACCTGACGCTGTTCGTGGTCGATGCGAAATTCGGCCTGACGCCGCTCGACAAGACGTTCGGCGAGCTTTTGCGCCGCAGCGGCAAGCCGGTCGTGCTGGTGGCCAACAAATCCGAAGCCAAGGGTTCCGACGGCGGCTTCTACGATGCCTATACGCTGGGTCTCGGCGAGCCGGTGCCGATTTCTGCCGAACACGGCCAGGGCATGATCGACCTGCGCGACGCGATCGTCGAGGCGATCGGCGAAGACCGGGCGTTTCCGGAAGGCGACGACGACGAGGCCGAGACGGATATCGACGTGCGCGACAGCGTGCTGGGCGAAGAGGCCGACGACGAGTTCGAGCCGGCCTATGACGATACCAAGCCGCTGCGGGTTGCCATTATCGGCCGTCCGAATGCCGGCAAGTCGACGCTGATCAATCGCTTTCTGGGTGAAGACAGGCTGCTGACCGGCCCGGAAGCGGGCATTACCCGCGACAGCATTTCCGTCGACTGGGAGTGGCGCGGCCGCACGATCAAGATGTTCGACACGGCCGGCATGCGCAAAAAGGCCCGCGTCCAGGAGAAGCTCGAAAAGCTGTCCGTCGCCGACGCGCTGCGGTCGATCCGCTTTGCCGAGACGGTCGTGATCGTTTTCGATGCGACCATTCCGTTTGAAAAGCAGGACCTGCAGCTGGTCGATCTGGTGCTGCGCGAAGGACGCGCCGCCGTGCTCGCCTTCAACAAGTGGGACCTCGTCGAAGAACCGCAGGCGGTGCTGGCCGAGCTGCGCGAAAAGACCGAGCGGCTGCTGCCGCAGGCGCGCGGCATCCGCGCCGTGCCGATTTCCGGCCAGACCGGTTATTCGCTCGACAAGCTGATGCAGAGCATCATCGACACCGACATGGTGTGGAACAAGCGCATCTCGACCGCCAAGCTCAATCGCTGGCTGGAAGGCACGCAGGTTCAGCATCCGCCACCGGCCGTTTCGGGCCGTCGCCTGAAGCTCAAGTACATGACGCAGGTCAAGGCTCGCCCGCCGGCCTTCATGATTTCCTGCACGCGTCCCGATGCCCTGCCGGAAAGCTACATCCGCTATCTGACCAACGGCCTGCGCGCCGATTTCCAGATCCCGGGCGTGCCGATCCGCATTCACTTCAAGGCGGGCGAGAACCCGTTCGAAAACCGCCGCAAGAAGCGATAAACCTGCTCGATGATCGCGTTTAGTGCAGAACGTCGATCATCAGCAGCACGAGCGATTTCGCCAAATGGTTGAAATATAAGCCTGAACGTGGGCTGAACGCAGCAACCGCTCGGGTGTTTCGCGCTTTGCTTGCATTCGGTTCGTCTTTATGATCCACTCCTTCTTGTCGACCCGGTGCTGTGGAGGGCGTTGGGCGGCCTTTTGGGAGGTTTTTCATGATCGTACTCGGTCTGCTGACTGCCGTGGGTCTTGGTGCTGGTGGTATCGGCTATTTCATCTGGCGCGGATAGGCATCAGCGGGACGTGCCGGTTCGACACGCAGGCTAGTGCATAGAACCCCGGCCACAGCAGCAATATTCGGTTATCGCGCAGTCAGCGCCTTGACACCCTGTACCTTGAGCACGTTGCCGAGAAACTGTTTCGAGGCCGCTTCCCAGGTGTAGCGGCGGGCAAGGCGACTTGCGTCCTCGCGGCGACACGTCAGTGCTTCCAGGCAGGCAAGACGCAGGTCTTCGTTGAGGGCACCGGCGCCTGAGCCCTGTTCGATGATATCGATCGGACCCATGACCGGATAGGCCGCGACCGGGACGCCGCTTGCCAGCGCCTCGAGAATGGTGTTGCCGAACGTATCGGTTCTGGACGGGAAGACGAACACGTCGGCCTGGGCGTAGGCGCGTGCCAGGTCTTCTCCCGTTTTCATTCCCGTGAAAAGCACATGTGGGTAGCGCCGTTGAAGGTCGGCGCGGGCGGGGCCGTCGCCGATCACCACCTTGGAGCCCGGCAGATCGAGATCGAGAAAGGCGGGCAGGTTTTTCTCCACGGCGACTCGGCCGACCGTCATGAAGATCGGGCGCGGCAGGTCGAAGGGCTTGGCCTCGAGTGCCACCGGGTGAAACACCGTCTGATCGATTCCGCGGCTCCAGCGCAGAAGATTTTTCACGCCGAGCTTGTGCAGTTCCCGCTCAAGGCTCGCGGTTGCCACCATGCAGCCGTTGCCGGCATTGTGGAACCAGCGGACGAAGCCGTTGAGCAGCCGGATCGGCACCGGAAAGCGGGCGGCCACATATTCCGGAAAACGCGTGTGATAACTGGTGGAGAACGGCATGCCGTTCTTCAGGCACCAGCGGCGGGCAGCAAGTCCGAGCGGTCCTTCCGTTGCAATATGCACGGCGGATGGCTGAGTTCCTTCGATGGTCGCGGCGACGCTGCGGAAGCTTGCGACCGAAAGGCGGATTTCCGGATAGGTCGGGCAGGGGATGCTCGAAAAATCCAGCGGCGTCACCATCGAGACATTGATGCCCATGCCTGCCAGTTCGCGGTTGGTATTTTCGATCGAACGTACGACGCCATTGACCTGCGGATACCAGGCGTCGGTTACAATGGTAATCCTTGTCATGGTTTGACCCGGCCCCGTTGCCATGCCGGAACCGACTCGCGGCTGCCGACCATGTTTTCCGTTCCTTCATCGGAAAATATTGTAACAGGGCGATGAAGACGCGCTCTCAACGTTTGATTGTCAAAGCCGAACGCTGCTCGCAGCATCCCTCAGCAATGGACTTCCGCGGCCGGGATTGGTAGAGCCCCGGCATGCAGTACAGACCAGAAATCGATGGGCTGCGCGCGATCGCCGTCGTTCCCGTCATCCTCTTCCACACCGGTCTCGGGTTAATGCCGGGTGGCTTTGTCGGCGTCGACGTGTTCTTCGTCATCAGCGGCTACCTGATCACCGCGATCATTCTCAACGACCTGGCGAGAGACCGTTTCAGCATCGTCAATTTCTACGAGCGGCGGGTGCGGCGCATCGCGCCGGCGCTGCTTGTGGTGTGCATTGCCTGTCTGCCCTTTGCGGCACTGTGGATGCTGCCATCGGAACTGGACGATTTCGGCAAGGACCTGTTCCACTCGCTGCTGATGGTTTCCAACTTCGAGCTCTGGGACAATACGGGATATTTTTCGCCCAGTACCGAACTGAAGCCGCTGCTGCATACGTGGTCTCTATCGGTGGAAGAGCAGTTCTATCTGGTGTTTCCGGTGCTTCTGTGGATGGTGCGCAAGCAGACGCGGCGGGTGATCTTCCGCATCGTGGCGATTTTGGCGCTGATCAGCCTGTTTCTGGCATGGCCGGTTTCAAGGGTCGATCCGGTCGCGAATTTCTATCTCCCCTTTACCCGTTTCTGGGAACTTGCCGCAGGCGCGCTTTTGGCGATCGGCGGCATACCGACACGTTACTCTGAGCGGACCCGATCGGCCCTGGGGCTTGCTGGCCTTATCCTGATCGTCGGCAGTTGCCTGTTCCTGACATCCGAGCTGAAATGGCCGGGACCGGTGACGCTGGCGCCGGTCGTCGGCACGCTTCTGGTGATCGCCTTTGCCGGTCCGGGCAATCTTGCCGGACGGCTGCTTTCGCTTCGGCCGCTGGTGGCGATCGGGCTGATCAGCTACAGCCTCTATCTCTGGCATCAGCCGGTGTTCGCCTTTGCCCGTCTGCGCTCTATGGACATGCTGCCGGGCTGGTCGTACGGGCTGCTGATCGCGCTCGTGTTTGCGCTGGCGATCGCAAGCTATTTTCTGGTGGAACAGCCGTTCCGGAAGCCGCAGGTCGGCCGTCGCTTGTTGTTTTCCATCAGCGGGTCCTTGGCGGCGGTGCTGGTGATGCTCGGCATCGTGACCACCAACGCGCAGGGCTTTCCGGGCCGCGATCCTGTGCTCACAGCCATGGGAGAGCCGAGCCTCGGCATCGGCAAGATCTGCAACGGCGAAGTGCGGCCGGATGTCTGCACGATCGGTCAGGGCCCGGAAATGGCGGTCTGGGGCGATTCGCTGGCGATGCATCTGGTCGACGGGCTGGCGGCGTCCATGCACGATACGCCGTCCGATCAGGGCGAGGGACTGGTGCAGCTTCACAAGAACAGCTGCGCGTTTCCAACCGGAATCGCGCCCATTCCGCTCAACGATTCCGCGTCATGGCCGCTCGACTGCATTCGTCACAACGAGGCGGTAAAGACTTATCTTGCAAAGACGCCCTCGCTGCGCACCGTCGTGCTCGGATCGCAGTACCTGACCTATCTCAGATCTGACCGCCGGGTGATGACGGCGCAAGGCCAGGCGATGCGGACGGATTACGGCCGGATGCTTGCCGAGGTCGAGGCGACTGCCGACTGGCTGCGCTCGATCGGTCTGCGGCCAGTGTTCATGGCGCCGCCGCCGCGCGATGGTCGCGATATCGGCCGCTGTGTCGTGCGAAGCGCCATGCTGGATGTTGCAGACACGCCCTGCATGATGGAGCGGGACGAACAGCGCGCCCATGATGCCCTCGTGGAGCGGCTGATGGCGGACGTTTCGAAGCGGTTCCCGGTCGTGTCGCTCGAAGATTATCTCTGCGACGAGAAAAGCTGCCGGGTTGTGGATGACGGCGTTTCGCTGTTCCTCGACGACGAGCATTTTTCGCATCTGGGGTCGATCCATCTCGGTAAGACGCTCGATCTCTACGACGCGCTGACGGATGCCGCGCAACACGGTTGCGAGGCTGGCGTGAAGGTGGGCGAGCCGAAAGGGATCTGCCAGCTCAAGCCGACACATCCGGTCGCGGTGGTTCAGCCCGGCAGAAGCTCCGGACTGATCAGCGCGCCGTGATGGCCGATGACGGTGGCGGCGACTGCGGCGCCGTAGGCTGCGGCTTCGTGCGGTGTGGCGCCGCTTAAGTACTTCGACAGGAAGCCGGCGTTGAAACTGTCGCCGGCGCTGGTCGTGTCGACCACCTTGCCGGTGGTGACGGCCGGTGCATGACCGGTCACGCCCGACAGGCTGAAGGTTGCGCCTTCTGCGCCGTTCTTGACCACGACATCCGTGACGCCGAGACCATGGTAGCGGGCGATCGTATCGGCCACCGTGGCATCGCCGAAATAGGTCGCTTCATCGTCGAAGCTTGGGAGAACGATGGTGGCGGCTCTTGCGCCATCCTCGATCGTCTTCAGCATGATGTCCCGGCTCACCCACAGGCGCGGGCGAAGGTTCGGATCGAAGGCGACCGTCTTGCCGGCGGCCTTGGCGCGGCGCAGTTCCGACAGAAGCGTCTCGACCGCTTCCGGTGCCAGGATGCCGAGCGTGATGCCGGAGAAATAGATGATGTCGGCGGTTTCGATGGCCGAGCGCAGGTGCTCGGCGTCGTCTGCGAGCTTGCGCGCGGCAGCGCTGTCGCGCCAGTAGCTGAAGGTGCGCTCGCCATTCTTGAGGGTGATCAGGTAGAGGCCGGGCGTCTTGCCGGGGATGCGGCGGATGAGGCTGGTGCCGATGCCGGCTTTCTCCATCATCCCAAGCATATCCGACGACATGGGATCGTCGCCGACTGCGGTCAGATAGTCCACCGACCAGTCTTTGGAGAGGCAGGCGCGGGCATACCAGGCCGTATTGAACGTATCGCCGGCAAAGCCCTTGCGCAGCAGGCCTTCACCCGCCTGCGACAGTTCCACCATGCATTCGCCGATCGAAAGAAGCTTTCCGCCCAAGTGTCATCCCTCCCATGGGTTTGACGCTCGAATAAGCTGAAGCGTCCGCCATGACAAGAGCGTGTCGCGCTTCGTTTCCGCGTTGTCTTTTGGTGGCATGGCTCTAGTTTGGGACCAAGGTTGGGATGAGCGATTTTCAAGAAGGAGCATTGTGGAATGGTATTGGAGACCACGAGGGACACCACTCGCAAGGTTGACGGCAACTGGTGGCGCGGTGCGGTGATCTACCAGATCTATCCGCGATCCTTCCAGGACACGACCGGCGACGGACTGGGCGATATCAAGGGGATTACCCAGCGCCTGCCGCATGTGGCTTCGCTCGGCGTCGATGCGATCTGGCTGTCGCCGTTTTTCACCTCGCCGATGGCCGACATGGGCTATGACGTTTCCGATTACTGCAATGTCGACCCGATGTTCGGAACGCTTGCCGATTTCGACGAGATGATGACAGAGGCGCATCGCCTCGGCCTCAAGGTGATCATCGACCAGGTCATCTCGCATACATCCGACCGGCATCCGTGGTTTATCGAAAGCCGCTCCAGCCGCACCAATCCCAAGGCCGACTGGTATGTCTGGGCCGACCCCAAGCCCGACGGCACGGCTCCGACCAACTGGCTGTCGATCTTCGGCGGACCGGGCTGGGAATGGGACGGTGTGCGCAAGCAGTACTACATGCACAACTTCCTGATCTCGCAGCCGGACCTCAACTTCCACAATCCCGATGTGCAGGATGCGATGCTGGATACGGTGCGCTTCTGGCTCGACCGCGGCGTCGACGGCTTCAGGCTCGATACCGTCAACTACTATTTCCACGACAAGCAACTGCGCAGCAACCCGCCGATGGTCTACGACACCGACGGCGCCGGCATGGAGACGGATACCAATCCGTATTCGATGCAGAACCATCTCTACGACAAGACGCAGCCGGAAAATATCGGCTTTCTGAAGCGGTTGCGGGCGCTGCTCGACAGCTACGACAACCGCGCCTCGGTGGGCGAAGTGGGCGACGGGCCGCGTTCGCTGAACACGTTGGCGCTCTATACGACCGGCGACGACAAGCTGCATATGTGCTACACGTTCGACCTGCTGGGCCCGGCGTTTTCTGCCGCCTATATCCGCAAGGTGATGCAGACCGTGCTTGATACGGTGGTGAACGGCTGGGTGTGCTGGGCGTTTTCCAACCACGACGTGGTGCGTCACGTGACCCGCTTTACCGAGGATCCGTCCGAGCAGGACCGCGTCGCCAAATTGTCGGCAACGCTGATCTCTGTCTTGCGCGGTTCGATCTGCCTCTACCAGGGCGAGGAGCTGGGCCTGAGCGAAGCGGAACTGACATACGAGGATCTGCGCGACCCCTACGGCATCCGCTTCTGGCCGGCCTTCAAGGGCCGCGACGGATGCCGCACGCCGATGGTGTGGGAAGCGGACGAGACCCATGCGGGCTTCAGCGAGGGCGCCAAGACCTGGCTGCCCATTCCGGCCGATCACGCCAACCGTTCGGTGGATGCGCAGGAGGCAATGCCGGATTCGGTGCTGCAGCACTACCGCGAAACCTTCGCCTTCCGCAAAAACCACCATGCGCTCATCGACGGCGACATGACGTTTATCGAGACCAACCAGGACCTGCTCGCCTTCGTCCGCGAAAAGGGCGGTGAGAAGCTGCTGTTCGTGTTCAACCTGACCCGCGAGGCGCAAAACTTCGTGCTGCCCAAGCGGATGGGCGACGTGATGCCGGTCGATCTTCCGGGGTTTGTGTCGAAGCTGGAAGCGGGTGCCGTGAAGCTCGATGCGCTGGATGTGTTCTGCGCGCGGGTGTGATGGCGTAGGTGTGAGTGGGATGGGAGGGGGAGGCAATCTTCCCCTCTTTCCTGGATTGCCACAGGAATTTTGCCGACGCGTCGGTAGGGCGACGACGGTTCTTTCAGCCCAAGGACTTGGGCTGACTGAGTTCCTGTGACGAGCACAGGAAGGCGGGAGTGTGGGGGAATGCGGGCGCCAAACTATCGGCGCCGGTGCCTGTGGATTGGTGCGGGAGCAAGACATTGTGGTGGTTCAACGCCCGTTGATCCCGCACCGCTTTCCCTGATCAGATCTCCTCGATCCGTCGGTCGTCTTCGGGGAGGATCGAGAGTTCGCGCCAGTCGATTTCCTCGAGCAGGAGATTGTATTCGTCGACGTTCAACTCGTAGGAAGCGCGGAGGTTTTCGAGTTCGGTGCGTTGTCCGGCGATGAAGAGAAGCACCAGCCGGCGGTAGGTGTCCATCGAGGCAGCACGGTCCGGGTCGTCGAAGGCCTGGTGTTCCATCGTGAGCTTTGCGCGCAGTTTTTCGGCTTCTGTTCCCGTCTCGCCGTCGAGGCGGCCGATGCCTGCCTTGACGACGCGGCGGCGCATCTCAGACAGTTCCTGCGCGCTGGTATGGCGCCGGTCGAGGCCGAGCCAGCGGATGAGCGGTGACAGCGTCAGGCCCTGCAGGACGAGCGTGGCGATGACGACGGCGAAGGCGGTCAGCACGACCATGTCGCGTTCCGGGAAATCGGCGGGAAGCGCGTAGGCCGTGGCAAGCGAGAGGAGGCCGCGCATGCCGCACCAGGAGGCGAGAATCGCCTGCCTGGTCGATGCCGGTTCCTCGCGTCCGTCGCGACGGGCTCGCCAGGCTTCGATGCGGTTATAGGCAAGGCAGAGCGCGAAGCGGGTGGCGATGACGATGGCGACGATCACGGCGGAAAACAACAGAGCTTCGGCGAAATGGCCGACCTCCATGTCCGCATAGATGTCGCGCACCTGCATGCCCATCAGCAGAAAGGCGACGACGTTGAGGACGAACACGACGACCGTCCAGACCGCATAGGACTGCACCCGCATGCGCGCCGACGACAGGCTTTCGCTGGTGCTGGCGATCGTCATGGCGAAGGTGACGATGGCGAGCACCGCAGACAGTTCCAGATGTTCGGCGAGGATCCACAGAAGGAAGGTCTGGACGAATTGCAGGAGATTGCCGCCAAGCGTGCCTGCGACGAAGGCCGACAGGCGGCGGATTACCAGCGCCGCGACCCAGCCGAGCAGGATGCCGCCGGGAACGGCAAGAACGAGATGGGTCGTTACCTCGCGATCAAGCCCGCCGGCCGACTGGACCGCAAGGGCTGCCCCGAAGATCAGAAGTGCTGCCGCATCGTTGAACAGGCTTTCGCCGCGCAGGATGGCATCGGTGGTGCGCGGCACCGACATGGTGGAGAGGACGGCGGTGGAGGCGGCGGCATCCGGCGGCGCGACGATGGCGCCGAGCACGATGGCAGCCGCAATCGGCAGGCCGGCCATCACATAGCCGGCGACCGCGACCGTCGCCGTGGTGACGACGACGCCGCCCAGCGCAAAGACCACAAGCGGCAACCAGAAGCGCCTGGCGGTATTCAACGGAAAATCGAAGGCGGCATCGAGCAAAGCCGGCGCGATGAACAGCGCCAGCGCGATCTCCGGATCGAGCGCGAAGTAAGGCGCGCCCGGAACCAGCGCCACCGCGACGCCCGCCAGAGCCAGCATCGACGGATAGGGCACGGAGAGCCGCCGCGACACCTGCAACAGCACGATCGCGACCAGCATCAGGATGAGCAGGCTTTCGAAAAAGGTCATGGGGGTGGCGTCATTCGCTGCAGGGGTGATCAACCGGGTGCGTCACAGCGCATCCGTCGAGCATCATGTAGGGCGGGAGGTTGAAAGGGAAAACGGTTTTCGGGCGGGGTGAGGATGATGGCGGGTCCGCGTGGGAAGCGTGATTTGGGCGATGCCAGGTCCAAGGTCTGTTTCGAACGGCATTGCTCGCGGTTGCGGGACGCGATATCTGCTGGAGGCAGGGCTTTGCATCGATCCAGCCAGATGGAGATGCAGGGCTGGCAGCGCTCAACAGGTGATGGACCGATGGCCCGCAAGAACAGAGACGAACCGGCTTCATGGGACGAGGCTGCGCCGGAGCCCGTGTATTGTCCGATGTGCGAGCGGGTGATCCCGGAGGATCAGCAGGAAAAGCATTATCTTGTCCCCAAGAGCAAAGGCGGCAAGGAAACGGTTTGCCTGCACCGGATCTGTCACGACCAGATCCATGTGAATTTGACGGATGCCCAGCTCGCCAAGAAGTTCTCGACGATCGAGGCGATCCTTGAAGACCCGGCGATACGGACATTCGTTGCCTGGGTGAAAACAAAACCTCCGGGGTATGCGGCTCCGCCGAAGGAGCCGCGACAGGGCCGGGGACGCGGGCCGAAAGCATAGAGACGCACGACCGCCTCGCGGTGGCTCTGACCGTTGTCTTGGCTGAGGCCTCTGATGTCTCGAGAACTGCGATTTCAGGCCACTTGTTGCCTGGCGATGGCTCCCGTAGCTTGAAAAGAGACAAGCCATCAAAGGGGAAGCAGACGAGGATCGCATGCATCACCTGGCCGTCTACAATTTCAACAATTTTCGGGTTCGCGCGGACGAGCCGATAAACCAGGGTTTTCACGACAGGAACGACCTCAATTTTCGTGCGGCGGAAACGAGCGAGGGGTTTGTCGCTCGGTCGGGTTACGAGGGCGAGGAGAGGCCTGAGAGTTGGGGCCCTCAAGTGTTTCCGCGTTTCCATATAGACAATGGAGACGGCTGGGCTCCGGCGACCCTCTCCCTGTGGCGCGACCTGACAGCGCTCTACGCGTTTACCTACTCGGCCATCCATATCGAGGCGATGCGGAATGCGCGGCAGTGGTTCGACCGGCATACATGGCCACCTTACGTTTTGTGGTGGGTCTCTGAAGGTCATGTTCCCACCTGGCAGGACGGCTGCGAACGTCTGGAGTACCTGCACGACCACGGGTCCTCTGCCGTCGCCTTCGACTTCAAGGCGCCGTTCGATCCGGATGGCCATCGCACCGCATTCGACCGGGCCGCGGTTCAGCGCTGAGCAGGAACCACTGAAGCCACCCTTCGCTTTTCCCGCCGCTGGTCACACTTTCCTTAGAAAAGACAAGCGCTTACCCTTGCGGTGGCAGGCCTGACTATTTACGGAGGGGGTTCAAAAGTAAGGGATTTTCATGAGCAGAATTATTTTGGTTGTTTTGGTTGTTCTCATCGCAGCGACCGGGTTTATCGGGCAGCGCTGGTATAGCTACGTGTCGAACACGAGTTCGGCGTATGACGAGGTCGGTATCGAGATCAACAGCCGTCTGCCGGGACCGTTGAACAAATGGGGCTGCGACAAGCTGCATGCGACGTTCGGCGAGGTGCCGCCGCCCTATGGCTGCGCGAGCGCCGACGGGACGTCCTGGCGCTGAGTGGACGGGCCTGACTTTGCCTGGATGGTGAGGGCAGCCTCGTTTTCACATCGTTACAAAGAAAAAAGCCCGCGATTGCTCGCGGGCTTTTTTGATGCTTGAAGGGCTGATGTTTCGATCTCAGTCGAAATGCAGCTCGCGTTCGCCGTTTTCGTCGCGGATGCAGGTCTGCAGGCCGATCTTGTTGAGGATGTTGAGGAAAGGCTTTGGCGCCAGTTCTTCGACGTTTGCCATCTTCTTCACATCCCATTCACCTGATGCCACCAGCATGGCGGCGGCGACCGGGGGAACGCCCGCGGTATAGCTGATGCCCTGGGAGCCCACTTCGTTATAGGCTTCCTTGTGGTCGGCGACGTTGTAGATGAACACCGTGCGTTCCTTGCCGTCCTTGATGCCCTTCACGAAATCGCCGATGCAGGTCTTGCCTTCGTATTCCGGCGCGAGCGACGACGGGTCGGGCAGGCAGGCCTTGACGACCTTGAGCGGCACGACTTCGGAACCGTCGGCAAGCTTGACCGGCTGCTCCGAGAGAAGGCCGATCGACTTCAGGACGGTGAAGACGTTGATGTAGTGATCGCCAAAGCCCATCCAGAAGCGCACGTCGGCGCCATCCATGTTCTTTGCCAGCGAATGCACTTCGTCATGGCCGCAGAGATAGGCGCGGCGGGTGCCGACGACCGGCAGGTCGTAGTCCTTGCCGATTTCGAACATCTTGTTGACGGTCCATTCGCCGCCCTGCCAGGCGTAGACGACACCGGTGAATTCGCGGAAGTTGATTTCCGGATCGAAGTTGGTGGCGAAATACTTGCCGTGGCTGCCGGCATTGATGTCGACGATGTCGACGTCGGTGACCTTGTCGAGATAGTCGTCCTTGGCAAGGCGGGCATAGGCGTTGACGACGCCCGGATCAAAGCCGGCGCCGAGGATGGCGGTGATGCCCTTTTCCTCGCATTCCTGCGCACGCTTCCACTCGTAGTTTCCGTACCACGGCGGGGTTTCGCAGATCTTGTTCGGCTCTTCGTGGATGGCGGTGTCGATATAGGCGACGCCGGTATCCATGCAGGCGCGCAGCACCGACATGTTGAGGAAGGCGGTGCCGACGTTGATGACGATCTGGCTGCCGGTCGCCTTGATGAGGGCTTTGGTGGCTTCGATGTCGAGGGCGTCGAGCGCGTGGGCTTCGAGCTTGCCTTCTACCTTCATCGCCTTCTTGTCGTGGACCGAGGCGATGATGGCGTCACATTTCGACTTGGTGCGGGAGGCGATATGGATATCGCCGAGCACGTCGTTGTTCTGGGCGCATTTGTGCGCCACGACCTGGGCGACGCCACCGGCGCCGATGATGAGTACGTTCTTTTTCATGGTGGGGACGAGTTCCTTCAAGTCCAATCGTCAGAAGCCGCTGAGCTTTGTGCTCAGGATAGGCTTTGTTCGTAGTCCGCGTAGCCGAACTCGCGGACCGTCCTGAGGCTGCCATCCAGTTCACGGATGGCGATTGCCGGCATTTGCACGCCGTTAAACCAGTTTTTCTTGACCATCGTGTAGCCGGCGGCATCCTGGAAGGAAATGCGGTCGCCAACTTTCAGTTCATTCGGAAAATCGAACTCGCCGAAAATATCCCCGGCAAGACAGGACTTGCCGCAGACCATGGCACGATACGGTCCCTGGTTTGGATGAACCTTTGCGTTTTCACGGTAGATCAGAAGATCCAGCAGGTGCGCTTCGATGGAGCTATCCACCACGACAAGGTTCTTGCCGTTGTAAAGTGTATCGAGGACGGTGGTTTCCAGCGTCGTCGAGCGGGTGATCGAGGCTTCGCCGGGTTCGAGATAGACCTGGACACCGTATTCGCCCGAAAAGCGCTTGAGGCGCTCGGCAAACAGGTCGACCGGGTAGTCGTCGCCGGTGAAATGGATGCCGCCGCCGAGGCTGACCCATTCGGCCTTCTTCAGGAGGGGGCCGAACTTCTGCTCGATTTCGCCGAGCATGCGATCAAACAGCGAGAAGTCGCCGTTTTCGCAGTTGTTGTGGATCATGAAGCCGGAGATCAGGTCCATGACCGGCTCGACCTGCTTCTGGTCCCATTCGCCCAGTCGCGAGAAGGGGCGGGCGGGATCGGCGAGATCGAAGGTGGACGAGGAGACGCCGGGGTTGAGGCGCAGGCCGCGGGTGATGCCCGACGACTGGTTTTCGAAACGCTGCAACTGGCCGATCGAGTTGAAGATGATCTTGTCGGCGTGCGAAACGACCTCGTCGATCTCGTAATCGGCGTACGCCACGGAATAGGCGTGGGTTTCCTTGCCGAAGCGCTCATGGCCGAGGCGGACTTCGTTGAGCGACGAGGAGGTGGTGCCGTCCATATAGTCGCGCATGAAATCGAACACCGACCATGTGGCAAAGCATTTCAGCGCCAGCAATGCTTTGGCGCCCGACGTCTCGCGAACAGCGGCGATCCTCTCCATGTTGCGGAGAAGTTTCGACTTGTCGATGAGGTAGTAGGGTGTCTGGAGCATATCGTGCGGTCGGCCTCGTGACGGTCTAGGGAAAGCGTATGGCGCCTATTGCCTCAGGCGGCTGTCATCTTCAAGACCCGAGGGCCAAGATTGTCGAAAGGGCCGCGGTTTGGCAGCCCTTTGACAGAGACAGAGACGGTTCCGTTTGCCTCGCGTCAGGCTGCAGGCGGCATCTTCGCAAAGCGCGCGAGGGCCGGGTCGAGGTGGTCCCACGGCTGGGCCGCGTCGGTCCACGTGATCATCTGCGGCCGATATTGGTCCGGTGCGTCGAGGCTTGCTGCGCGGATGACAAACATGTCCGGCATGGCCGGAAAGGTCATGGAGACGGGCGCGCCGCAGGTTGGGCAAAAGGCGCGTCTTTTCACGGCGCCGCCATCGCCTGTTGCTTCCCAGTGACTCGGCTGGCCCTCGATCGTCACCGTCGCTCCGGCAAAGACGAGATTGGACGTGTGGCCGGTGCCGCTTTCGCGCTGGCACTGACGGCACTGACAATCGACCATGGCGACGGGTTCGCCGGTGACGGTGTAACGGACGGCGCCGCAGGTGCAGCCGCCGGTAAAGGGTTCATGCATGGACGCTGCTCCATTTCTGGTTGCCGGTGCCTGAGGCTCGCGCCGGGGCGGGGTGTGGTCGCTAGAGGATCTCAGGCGGGAACGATGGCTTCGTATTCCTCGCGCAGGCGAAGCCATGCGGGCCAGAAGGCGGCAGGATTTTTGCCCGCTGCCTTGACCTCGAGGATGTCGAGGTGGGCATGCCAGCCGGCGCCGACCATGACCATGTTACGACGGTCGGAAATGCGGCGGTGGGTGAGGGTCAGAAGAACATCCTTGCCGACGGCCTGCAGTTCGATCGAGACCTCGCCTGAAGGTGGCCAGGAGAAGACCACCCGGTGGGGCGCTTCAAAGGCGATCATCTCGCTCTGCATGCGCTGTTCTTCGGGAAAGCCTTCCGGGCGGCCGGCGGAATCATCGCTGAGTTCATCATTGCGCCAGACGAGCTCGAACGTGCTGCCCGGCTGGCTCGGCATCGTGCCGGACGCAAGCCACTGGCGGCGCAGATCGCTGTCGGTGACATAGTCCCAGATGCGTTCGATCGGCCCTGGTAGCTTGCGCTGGATCGTCAGGGCGAGGGGTTCTGTCATGAAGGCGTGCCTGCTCAACGATGTCATGTCGGTCATTGATCGTCTCCCGGTTTGCTGTGCGGTTTTCCTTCGGCTTTGGTGGTGGCCTCGCCTTGCGGGCCGGTGGTCTTGATCGCATCGTCCTCGCGCAACAGCCGGTCGAGCGTGTCGAGGCGGGCGGTCCAGAAGCGTTCGTAGAAGGCCAGCCATTCGTGGGCGGCGGCGAGCGGGCCTGGCGATAGGCGGCAGAGATGCGTACGGCCTTGAATTTCCCGACGGACCAGCCCGGCTGCCTCCAAGACCTTGATGTGTTTCGACGCGGCTGCCAGCGACATGTCGTAGGGGGCTGCCAGTTGTCCGACAGTCTGCCCACCGCTTCCAAGAGCCGTCAGCATCTGCCGGCGCGTGGTGTCGCTCAGAGCCTGAAAAACCGCATCGATCTGATGTTCCGTTAATTCAACCATAAGGTTTAATTTAGAGCCTTCGCCGCAATTGTCAACCATATTGTTGAATGTCCGGTTCTGGCTTTTATCAAGAGTTGCAAAAGCGAGAGGGAATCATAATCTGCAGGCGCTGCCCGATGTACCGGTCAGCCAAATGCAGACGTTCACCTCTCACCTGTCAGATCAATCGAGGGTAAGCCATGAGCAGCAGCTACATCACCACCAGCGACGGCACGCAGATCTACTTCAAGGACTGGGGCAGCAAGGACGCCCAGCCGATTGTCTTCCATCATGGATGGCCGCTTTCGTCCGATGATTGGGACGCCCAGATGCTGTTCTTCCTCGACCAGGGTTACCGCGTGATCGCGCATGACCGTCGCGGGCACGGCCGTTCCAGCCAGACCGATACCGGCAACGAGATGGACACATACGCGGCAGACGTTGCCGAACTGGCGGCGCATCTGGACCTCAAGGAAGCCATCCATGTCGGTCACTCGACGGGTGGCGGCGAGGTCACGCGCTATGTCGCGAAATTCGGCCAGCCGCAGGGCCGCGTTGCCAAGGCCGTGCTGATCGGTGCGGTGCCGCCTGTCATGGTACAGAGCGACAGCAATCCCGGCGGCCTGCCGCTGTCTGTGTTCGACGGTTTCCGTACCGCACAGGCGGCCAACCGGGCGCAGTTCTTCCTCGATATCCCGACCGGACCGTTCTACGGCTACAACCGCGACGATGCGAAGGTTTCCGAGGGCGTCATCCGCAACTGGTGGCGTCAGGGCATGATGGGCGGCACCAAGGCCCACTATGACTGCATCAAGGCATTTTCGGAAACCGACTTCACGGAAGACCTCAAGGCGATCGACCTGCCGGTTCTCGTCATGCATGGCGACGACGACCAGATCGTGCCGATCGCCGATTCGGCGATGCTGTCATCCAAGCTTTTGAAGAACGGCACGCTCAAGGTCTACGAAGGTCTGCCGCATGGCATGGCGACGACGCATGCCGATCTCATCAACGCGGATCTGCTGGCGTTCTTCAAGGCATAGTCAAAACAGAAATGGCTCGTCGCGAGACGAGCCATTTCCAGAGATTTCATCGGTTTCAAAAAATCTTACAAAGCAAATTTCAAAAAGAAAAAATGCTACCAGCCATGCCGGCAACGCTGTGTGGATGCGTTCTGACCCGCCGCGTCATGCAGCGGACAAGATTTCAGGCGGCTGCAGATTTCGTCTCAGCCGGGATGCAGTAGATGTTTTCAAGCGTCGACAGGACCTTGAGAACCGAGTCCGCGGAACTCGAATAATAGATCGTCTGCGCATCGCGGCGCGTCTTCACCAGTTTCTGCGCGCGCAGCTTGGACAAGTGCTGTGACAGTGCAGACTGGCTCAGGCCAACTTGAGTAGCCAGTGCCCCCACAGCTACTTCGCCCTTGACCAGGCAGCACAAAATCATCAGCCGCTTTGGATTTGCCATCGCAGACAGCAAATTCGCTGCTGCATTCGAGTGGTCTGAAAGTGGCATCGTTTCCATCATATCTCTATCCCCTCTTCCTGAGCATGCCGTGCTCCGGTAATGCCGTAGTCCCTGGAACTGACTAAACCAGCAGACATCAAAGTTGTATATCCCTAGATTTTGGGTAGTCGACTACACTGTTTTAGACATATTGAAAATATACTGGGACGCGTGCTCGGGGGACGATTGCAACGTCCTGAACTCATGTCTCAGCAATGTGTCGCCGGCGATCAGATCTAGCCCAGCGCTATCTGCACCGACGAACCGCCATTGACCAGCATTCTTTGCGCCGAGCCGTGCGGCAAGGCTGTTCGCTTCGTCCGTCAACTCCCTGATATCGCGCGAGAAATTACTCCATTCCTCGCCGCTTCCAGGGTTCGCGATGACAAGGTCGCTGCCATTCAAGGCATAGGCCCTGCCAAAGCCGCCGTTGAGCGAGGCCGACTGCGGAACAAGGCGAAAAAAGTAGAAATCCGGAAAGTCGATATAGAGTTTTGCTTTCGGATGACGGTCCAGGAACCGCTGGCGGATGCGCAGATGGACGGGACTATCCCTTTCCACTTTTTCCGCAATGCACTGAACGGTGATTCGCGGATGGGCGAGCGGATCGCCCTTGCCGGTCTCGCCGGCGAGTAGAGAACAGCGGGGATCGCCTGCCAATCCCTTCGTATGACCCGACAGCGCCGATACGAGAATCACCGGCACGCCATCGAGATCGGTTCCGGTCAGCACGCGGCTCGCGGAGGGAAAACCGCTTGCGGGATCAAGCACCGCAAGCGCCATGTGACGGGCGCCGCGCACCAGCATCCGCGCAAGGTTGCGTGCTTCCTCATCCGTGTCGCGCAACACGCTTTTATCTTTCGAAGGTTCCTGCGCAGAGGTCGGTGGAAGAGCCTGTCTCACCGTCATTGCGCCCTGCAGCTCGTCGGTCAAAATATTCACCAGTTCTAAATTTCAAATCTCTATAACAGCAGATCATTAACAAACGAGTGTCAGTCCGCCTTGATTTGCATCAAGTCCGGCGTCGGTGGCGTGTCAGACCTGCAATCACGTCGTCAGCCGTAATCGCGCCGACGACGGCGCCGTTATCGACGACCGCGATCGATCCCCTCTGGCGGGCCAGCGCATCCATGATGTCGACCAGCGGCGTGGTGCTCTTCGCTGTTGCCGACACCGGCGGCGCCCCGGCATCGGCGGTTACGCCTTGCCGCATCACGTCGCCGGCGGTCAGCAGGCTGATCGGGTTCATGTGCTGGACGAAATCGGCGACATACTGGTTTGCAGGTGCCTGGACGATCTGCTGCGGGGTGCCGCACTGGACGATACGGCCGCCTTCCATGATGGCGATGCGGTTGCCGATGCGGAAAGCCTCGTCGAGATCGTGGCTGACGAACAGGATGGTCTTTTTCAGGCGGCGCTGGAATTCCAGCAGCTCGTCCTGAAGGCGTGTGCGGATCAACGGATCGAGCGCCGAAAACGGTTCGTCCATCAGCAGAATCGGCGCGCCGGTGGCAAAGGCGCGGGCAAGGCCGACACGCTGCTGCATGCCGCCGGAGAGTTCACCCACCTTGCGATCCGCCCACTGGCTGAGGTTGACGAGTTCCAGCTGTTCGTCGACGCGCTTGCGCCGCTCCGGTTCGGCGACGCCGGCGAGTTCAAGCCCGAAGCCGACATTGTCGGCGACGGTACGCCACGGCAGCAGCGCGAACTGCTGGAAGACCATCGAAACCGTGTGCATCCGAAGATCGCGCAGGGTGCGGGTGCCGGCTTTGTAGGGATCGACCGGTCCGGACGGGGTGGCAACGCTGACCGCGCCGCGCACGACCGGCGCCAGACCGTTGACGGCGCGCAGGAGCGTCGACTTGCCCGAGCCGGACAGGCCCATCAGCACCAGGATTTCGCCTTCGCGAACCGACAGCGTGGCATCGGCGACACCGAGCACGATCCCGGTTTCTTCCGAGATCTGGTCGCGCGTCATGCCCTGGTCGAGCAGTTTGACAGCCCGTTCCGGGTTGTTGCCGAAGATGATATCGACATTCGAGAAGGTGACGGCGGCAGGCGCTGTCCGGTTCATCGCGTCGGTCATGACTTGCCTCCCGGTTCTGCCGTTCTGAACATGCGGTCGAGAATGATCGCCAGGATGACGATGCAGAAGCCGGCATCGAAGCCGCGGGCGATGTTGACGGTGTTGAGCGCGCGCACGACCGGTACGCCGAGACCGGGGGCACCGACAAGCGCTGCGATTACCACCATCGACAAAGACAGCATGATTGTCTGGGTAAGGCCTGCCATGATCTGCGGCATTGCGTAAGGGAGCTCGATCTTGCGCAGGACCTGCGACGGCGTCGCGCCGAAGGCGACGGCTGCTTCGGTCAGAGATCCGGGCGTCGAGATGATGCCGAGGCGGGTGAGGCGGACCGGGGCGGGGATGGCGAAGATGACGGTTGCGATAAGGCCCGGCACCATGCCGAGGCCGAACAGAATGAGCGCCGGGATGAGATAGACGAAGGTGGGAATGGTCTGCATCAGGTCGAGGATCGGCCGCAGGATTTCGTAGAGCCAGGGGCGACGGGCGGCAGCGATTCCGATCGGAATGCCGACCGCCATGCAGACGGCGGTGGCTGCAAGCACTAGCGCCAGCGTCTCCGTCGTCTCCTTCCAGTAGCCCTGGTTATAGATCAGCAACAGACCGATTGCGGTGAAGGCTGATATCGAGACGGATCGTCTCAGCCAGAAGGCGAGCGCCGTGACGATGGCGATCAGCACGAAGGGGTTCGGCCCCTGCAGCACGTACAGGATCGCATCGATGACCGCCGACAGCACGGTGGCGAGCCAGTTGAAGAACCAGTCGGCATTGGTGGTCAGCCAGTCGACCGCATCTTTCGCCCAGTTTCCAAGGCGGATCTTGCCGGTGGAATCCACAAGCCAGTTCGGGAGCGAGTTGGTTAGCCAGTTCACGTCGCGTGCCTGCCTCGTCTGGAAGGGTGATTCAAGGAGCGAAAGCGTTACCCTCGAGGGCGCCCCCAATGGTCTACCAACGTCAGCGGATCCTCGGGACGGGCCCGAGGATCACACCGCCGGCATTCGCCGGTTTGCGACGCGTCTTACAGGCCGAGTTCGGCCTTGACCGCGGCCTCGGCTGGCTTGCCGTCCTTGGTGGTGACGCCGGCAAGCCACGGGGTGATCGCAGCGCCATTGGCCTTCAGCCACGTGGTCGCCGCTGCTTCCGGCTCTTCACCGTCGTTGAGGATGCCGCCCATGATCTGGTTTTCCATCGGCAGCGAGAACTTCAGGTTCTTGATGAAGGTGCCGACATTGGGGCATTCCTGCGTGTAGCCGGCGCGGACGTTGGTATAGACTTCGGCGCCGCCGAAATTCGCGCCGAACACGTCATCACCGCCGGTGAGGTAGGTCAGCTTGAAGTTGGCGTTCATCGGATGCGGTTCCCAGCCGAGGAAGACGACGGGTTCGCCGGCCTTGTCGGCGCGGGCGACCTGGGCCAGCATGCCCTGTTCAGAAGATTCCACCACTTCCAGCTTCTTGAGGCCGAATGTGTCCTTCTCGATCATGCCGAGGATCAGGCGGTTGCCGTCATTGCCGGGTTCGATGCCATAGATCTTGCCGCCCAAAGCATCGGCCTTGGCTGCGATATCCTTGAAGTCCTTGATTCCGAGTTCGGCGCCTTTGGCATTGGTTGCCAGCGTGTACTTGGCGCCGACGAGGTTGGGGCCGATGGATTCGACCGACTTGTCGGTGAGGAAGGGCCGGACGTCGGCTTCCTGGGTCGGCATCCAGTTGCCGAGAAAGACGTCAATATCCTTGTTTTTCAGCGACGAATAGGTGACCGGCACCGAAAGCACCTTCACATCCGTCTCATAGCCGAGCGCCTTCAAAAGGACGGAGGCGGTGGCGGTCGTGGCGGTGATGTCGGTCCAGCCGACATCGGAGAAACGGACGGTGCCGCAGCTTGCCGGCTCGGCGGCCGAAGCAGCTCCGCTCAGCGCCATCATGGAGACGGCGGCGGCCAGAATGGTCTTGGTCGAAACGGTCATGGTCATTTTTATGCTCCCCATTAAAATCATGCCCAACCTTATCAATATCTCTCCGAAACAGGCAAGCTTGTGCATCACGGCGTCTGAAGCCACCATTTGCGACAAGGCGCCGATTGATGGGTCGTTCGCGTATTTTTTGTGGGTTTTGCGTGGCGGCGCTTTTCTTCGATGCCGATCGGCATCACAAAGCCGCATGGCCAAGCTTTACTTCCATTACGCGACGATGAATGCCGGCAAATCGACCATGCTGCTGCAGGCATCCTACAACTACCGCGAACGCGGCATGCGCACGGCAATCTTCATCGCCGACTTCGACCACCGGGGCGGCCAGGGGCGCGTTGCATCGCGAATCGGCCTGTCATCCGATGCGATCCCGTTCAGCCCAGAGGACGATCTCTATGCGGAGATCTCAAAGCTGCATGGGCAAGAGCCGCTGACCTGCGTCTTTATCGACGAGGCGCAGTTCCTGACCTCCGAGCAGGTGTGGCAGCTTGCCCGCATCACCGACCGCGTCGGCATTCCGGTCATGGCCTATGGTCTGCGGACCGATTTCCGCGGAAAGCTGTTTCCGGGGTCGCAGGAGTTGCTGGCGATTGCCGACGAACTGCGTGAAGTCCGCACGATCTGCCATTGCGGGCGCAAGGCAACGATGGTCGTGCGTGTGGATGCCGATGGCGAGGCGCTTCGCGAAGGCGCACAGGTTGAGGTGGGCGGTAACGACCGCTACGTCTCGCTTTGCCGTCGGCACTGGGAAGAAAAGATGCGCTGCTGGTAAGCGGCGACGCGAAGACTGTCACTGTTCCCGTTTGCGTTGAAACGCCGTAGCGATTTTTCCAGCCTGTGATACCTTGAAATTCTCCCGGACGGTGGCATGGCCCCGGGAGTGCTTTGGGGAGGGCAGGACATGGGAGATTACCGGCGATTTCACGAGGAAATATCCCGGATCGCGACGGCGTTTCAGGCAATGTGGGACGAGCTCGCCACATCCGAAGCGATGCTTTCGCGAGGGGTGAAGGACAGACACGTTCCAGATGTCGCAGACCTCGAAGCCGAGGCCGAGCGGCAGGCACGGGTGGCGATGATGGGCGACGGCCTGCAGGCGGATCTCGCCAAAGCGGTCGGCGCGTTCGGCGATGCGGTGACGAGGCTGCGGCAGACCTTCGACGATCCTGTCGAGCCCACCAGTTTGAAGCGCATACTCGGCTGGACCACGAAATGGTCCGGTCAACGTTCGGGGCAAAACAGGACGGGCATCGAGCCCGTGAAGCAGCTCCTCGATGTCGGAAATGCTTTCTACACGCTGCTCGACAAGGAACGTGTCGCGCTGATGATGGGACGCTACCGGTTCGAGAGGGGGCTTCTCGACCTTGCCGACCACCGCAGGGAGCTGGTGCGCGGGTTGATGGGCGAGGATCTGTCCAAACCCGACGCGGTGGGCCGGACGGAAGGCCTTTTCCGGCTGATGAACGGTATAACCGACCGGATGAACGCCAGCGTGATGACGCTCAATATCTTGCGCCACAAGGTGCTTTTCGACACCGGCGACCTGCTGGCGGTTCATCAGGCGCTCTGGCAGCGCGATCCACCGCTGCAGGGTCTTCTCCCCTACAGTGTTCCGGTAGCAGGGGTATTTGCCGAGAGTGCCTGGCGGGCCTCCGGTGCCGGGCAAGCAAAGCGGGCGGCGCAACAGGCCTTTGCCGACCGGTTCCTGCCGAAGGCGGAGACCGATCCGGTGTCCGTGACCGATGGGAGCGAGCCTGGAGAGGTGACGGCTGTGAAGAGCGCCAGGGACGGGCGTTGGAGGATGCCGCACTGGCCGTTTGGCGGCTATCTGCGATCGTAAACCCGTGCTCCGCTGCCGATTTTTGTGCAGCGCGGTTGTTTGCCTGCTTGCGGAACCATATCTGTTGGAACAACCGGGCGGACCTATCGGCCCCACAGACAGGAGAACAGGATGCTCGATCGGCTCAAGGCCTCACTTCAGACCCTGGGCAAGGCGATCGCAAGGGGCATCGGACTGCTCGTCGCCGGGATCGTCTGGCCGTTTCGCGCCGCTCACGGCTGGTATGGCGAGCGGCACCTGATGGTGAAGGCGCCGATCCTGGCATTCCTCGTTATCCTGTTTGGTCTTTACGGCTATTTCTTCGTGCAGACCCAGATCTGGACCGGGTTCAACCCGAGCTTTGTCGATGCCTATCGCTGGAATGAGCGCACCGTGCCGGCCGGCCAGGACCTTCCTGCGACGGCGCCCGTGGCGGCTGCTGCTGCCGAAACTTCGAACGGGACGGCCGCGTCTTCTCCGGTGCCCGCCGCGCCTGTTGTGGCTGCCCGCCAGTGCCAGTCGTCGGCGATCGTCGATGCGGCGGCGGATCTGACCGACGCCAACGTGAACCAGAATGCGTGGATCTCGTCCATGCTGCTCTACCGGCTCGGCTTCTTCGGCATCAGCTGGGACAACACGCCATTTCTCGACAACAAGGCTTCGTTCCAGCGCGGCGTGAACCAGGCGGTGCGACGCACGTCCAGCGAACTTGTCGATACGCTCGGCCGCGTGCGTGGCACGTCGGGTGTCAACACCAACCTACAGGATGCCCGCGGCAACCTGCAGTTTGATGAGTATTCCTGGTATTTCGGTGTCGATCCGTTTGGCTTCAAAACGCCGACGCCGAGCTACTATCGCACCGCGATCGAAAAGCTGCGCGCCTTCAACGCCGATCTCACCGCCTGCAACGCGACCTTCGACAGCCGCTCCGACAATCTCGTGCAGTTCGTCGACCGGATCGCCAATGATCTTGGTGCTACAGCGGCGATCCTGCGCGACCGGTCGGAAAACCATGCGGCCGGCTGGTTCGATACCCGTGCCGACGACCGTTTCTGGTTCGCCTATGGCCAGCTCTATGGCTATTACGCGGTGCTTTCCGCCGCCGGTGCCGACTTCTCGCAGGTCATCCGCGAGCGCAACCTGACGCAGCTTTGGAACGAGACGCTGTCGCGTTTCCGCGCAGCACTTCGCATCCAGCCGTCGATCGTGTCCAATGGGGCGGAAGACGGGATGATCATGCCGAGCCATCTGTCGGTGATGGGCTTCCATACGCTGATGGTGCGCTCCAACCTCGTTGAAGTGCGCGGCGTACTGGATCGGTAAGACGGTGCGGCTGCAGCAGCGCTAGCTGATGAGCCGCAGTCTCAGCGCTTTTGCCACAAGCTGGGTGCGGTTGACGCAATCGAGCTTCTTGATGGCGTTGGTCATGTAGGCGTTGACCGTGTGATCGGAGAGGGAGAGGATCTTGCCGATTTCGGACGAGGTCTTGCCCTGTGCCGTCCAGCGTACGACTTCAAGTTCCCGCGTGGTCAGCGGCCCGAAGGTCGATGCCTGCTCCGATCGGCGGATGCGATCGAACACCGCGAAGGCGTGCAAAATAACCATGCCGATTTCGTTCAGTTCCGCCTGGGTCAGGCGCGGACGATCTCCCGACATGCGGATGCGGAAGCCGGTACCATCGACCGAATGAAGCGCCATGGCCACGCTGGTGATCATGCCGTACTGACGGCGCAGGGCGATCAGGTCCGGCGGGAGCTGGCCAGGCGAGTTGCGATCATCGAGACAGCAACAGTCCGGGAGCGACCAGCCGCTCGTGGCATCCGCCATCCGGGTGCGTGGCAGCAGCCGCAGTCGATCGAATTCGCGGATATAGTCCTTGGGAAGATTGGTCTCGACGATGATGCGGGACAGAAGCGTCTCGCTTGCAGGCGGAAGCTTGACCAGAGCGAAATGGCGCAAGCCAAATTCGCGTGTGGCCCGTTCAAAGACCGTCGAAATCTCCGCACGGGAGTAGGCTGCAGAAATTTCGCCGTTGAGGATCGATTGCCGCTCCAGCGTGATCATATTAGCTTCGAAAAAAGTGAATGGTTATTATGTTAAGCGCAACAAATATACTAATCGCTTTGTAAATCCAGCGGAAAAGTGAGCAAAAGCCCCCGTGTGGAGTAATTTTCCGAGATACTGTTATATTTGTCTCATGTATCGCCGAGATGGGCTCATTCGCAAGCACTTTTGCGGTTCGTCAATCACCGGTCCGGCCTGATCCGGGGTGATTTAGACGCTGAGTCGGTCAAAGCTTGGTTTCGTGTTTGTGGGCCTTTGTCGTCGCCATGATCTTCTCCAGCCAGCCGAGCATGACGGCCGAGACCACAAAGGTGAGGTGGATGATCGTGTACCACATCAGCGTGGTATCCGAGTACTGGTTGGCGTTGAGGAAGATCTGCAGGAGATGGATCGACGAGATGGCAACGATGGAGGAGGCGACCTTGATCTTGAGGCTTCCGGCATCCAGTTTGCCGAGGAACGAAACGTCGGCTTCCGTTTCGTCGAAGCGGCTAACGAAGTTCTCGTAACCAGAGATCATCACCATCACGATCAGGCTCGCAACGAGTGCCGCATCAATGAGACCCAGCATGGCGAGGATCATTTCGGCTTCACTCAGCGTGAAGACTTCCTTGGCGACTTTCCAGAACTTGAACATGAAAGACAGCGCGTAGACGGCGAGTGCGGCAACCAGGCCCAGATAGAAGACGACGAGGAGCCAGCGACTGGAGAGGATGATCTTCTCGACAAGCAGTTCCAGCGATTTCATGGGGGCCGTTCTCCGTTGCAGGCGCTGGAGATTCCCATAAGCTGGGCCGAAAACCGGTGCAAGATGCCTATCCTGACGAAAACGCCGCACCCCCTACGGGGAATGCGGCGTCCAGGATCAAAGGGCGATCGTCGGGGAGGGATCAGAACTTCTTGGTCACCGACAGTTTGAAGCTGCGGCCGGGCTCGCTGTAGAAGTCCTGCGCCGAAGCCGAAACGCCGTCCGGGACGCTGACCGCGTCAAAGTACTTCTTGTCGAACACGTTGAAGACGCCGGCCTGAACCTTGAGGCCGGTCAGATCAATGCTTCCGACCTTTTCGGGTGCCCACCAGACGGTTGTGTCGACGAGGCCGTAACCGGGTGCCTCGAAGCCGGTGCCGCTGACCTTGTGGCGGGAGGCGGCAAGCGTCAGCGAGACGTCCGAGCCCCAGGTCTCGGATGAATAGCCAAGGCCGATGATGGCGCGCAGCGGCGCGACCGAGTTCAGGTAGTCGCCGGTATCGGTATCCTTGCCGTGCGAATAGGCAAACGAGCCCCAAGTGCGCCAGCGTGGATCGAAGCGCCATTCGCCACCCAGCTCGATGCCGTAGATGCGGACGTGGTTGAGGTTTTCGTAGCCGGTGATGCCGCCGACCGGGTACTCACCGCCTGGAGGCGCGATGGTGACCGTGTCGATGAAGTTCTTGTAGTAGTTGTTGAAGGCGGTCGCCTTGAACGAATAGTCGGCCGCGTCGTATTTGGCGCCGATTTCAAAGCCGTTGCTGGTTTCGGTTTCGAGATCAGGATTGCCGATGCGGGCATAGGAGCCCGGAGCCCCGTAATTCTGGTAAAGCTCGGTCGCGGTCGGCGCGCGGAAGCCGCGGGCATACTGGGCAAACAGTTCCAGTTCCTGGGTCGCCTTCCAGCCGAAACGGAGTTTTGGCGAGATGCCGAAATCATTGTTGCTTTCGAGATAGGCCGGATCGTAGTTCGGGCTGTCCTCGAAGCTTGCGGTCGATTTCGGATCGTAATCGTACCAGTCGAAGCGCACACCGGGCGTCACCGTCAGGCGGTCCTCGAAGAACTTGATGTCGTCTTCGGCATACATGCCGAGGATCATCCCGTCGACGTCAGGCATATCGGACGAATTGGAATGGAGCATGCGGCAGGACTGGGGACCGAAGGGTTGCGGGATGGTCGTCCAGTCGACATCAGGGCAATTGTCGACGCCGGAGGAGTATTGATAGGTCTTCTGCCAGGAGAGCTCGCCGCCGAACCGGAATTCGTGGCTGACGCCGCCGATGGTCAGTTCCTTCGAGGCGCTGCCGGAGATGCCGTAGCTATCCTGTGTCAGCTGGTTGTCGCGGCTGTAGATACCGCTTGGGGAGCCGTAGAAGAAGGGGTCGCCGGGAATGATTGAGCCGCGTGGGTCGGTAAGGCGGAACCCGTCCGTCGTGTTGTTCAGTCGCTGCTTTTGCCAGTAGGTGATGATGCTCGCCTGATCGACGATGTCGCCGCCGCTGGGGGAGGTAAAGTCGTAGGATGCCGACAGCCGCTTGCGATCGACCTCTTCGCCGCTCTTCAGCGTGCCCTGCTGGTAGCTCGTTGTCGTGCCGCGCATGTTGTCGCTGTCGATCTCCTTGTTGAAGAGTTCGCCGGTCAGGCCGAAACGATGGCCGCCCTCGATATACTGGTGGAACTTGGCGAGCAGGTTGCGCTGCCAGTAATCGCCTGGATTGGCCTCCGTGCGGGTGGTGCCGTAACCACCGATGTCGCCCTCGTTATCGGTCTCGTTGCCGCGCTTGTAGCCGCCCTGGAGCATGAACCAGCTGTCATTGTGTCGTGCGGCGATGGCGGCATTGTTGCCAAGGCTGCGGTCGGCGCTGTCATAGGTGCTCTTGGTCAGGGCGCCGAAATTACGGCCGTCCTCGATCAGGTCTTCCGGATTGATCGTGTAGAGCTGGACTGCGCCGCCGAGGGCGCCGGATCCGACGCGGCTCGAATCGGCACCCTTGGTGATATCGATCGTCGAAAGCGTGTCGAAATCGAAGGCGTTGTTGCCGCCACGGGCGCTATCGCGCGGGTCGCTCAGCCAGGGCTGGCGGATCCCGTCGATCGTCGTCAGGACGCGCTCGTTTTGCAGACCGCGAATGTTGATGCTCTGGCTCTGCCGGTTGAAGGTGACGCCGGCATCGACGCGACGGGAGAAATCCTTGAAATCGGTGACCATCCGGTCCTGGATGACCTGACGATCTGTCGTTTCGGTCAGCGGCGAGTCGGACTTGCCGACGTAAGTCCCGTCGCGCAACACGATCGGCTTCAGGGCGGTCGTATCCTGGCCATCGGCAACCTGGGTCGCGGCGGTCGCTCCAGCGGCGGTCGTTCCAGCGGCGGTCGTTCCAGCGGCGGTCTGGGCAGTCTCTTGCGCCCATGCCGGCGGCGCGGCCGTGATCAGCAGAAGTGCGGCAGTTCCGGCGTAGAGATGGCGATGCCGCGACGAACGGGTAGGCATGGTGGTTCCCCTCAAAAAGACATGCAGAGACATCGGGCGCGGCGATAGCCTGCGTCCGGGTAACGTTCGGATTGTTTGATTTCCGCCGAAGCAGAAGCCCCGCAAAAAGCCTTAGAAATCTAAACTAAATGAGTCAAGTTTGAATCTGAGTGTAATACTCATGTTTCTGCGCGGCGTGTGGTGAGAGCACGCCGTGACGAGTGTTGGTCGTCGTCACGGCGTGGTTGGTCAGTGGCTCGGTGGTGGGTTTGCGGAAGACGGGGAAGGGGCGACTGTCAGCCTGACGCTGCCGCGGTTGTTGCCGTAGGCGCCCCAGGCATCGTTGGCGAAGCAGTAAAGATAGCCGTCGCCCTTCGGTGTGAATTTCGCCTTGCTGCGGATGAGAAACACCTCGTGGGGCAGTTTGAGAATGCCGTTCTTGGGCGTCTGCTGCTGAGCGGGCGGCGGCACGTCGTTGGCGATCACGCCGATCAGGCTGAACCAGGGGAGCTCCTCCTCGCGACGGGTCCACCAGAAATCCACCTGCTGGTTTCCGGTCGACCATTTCCACGCCTTCTCGAGCTGACCAAGGCCGCTTGAGGCAATATGGGCAATCTCACCGGCCTGGAAGTTTCCTCCATCTTTCGGGCCATCGGCGTTGCACAGGACCGTGCCATCGGTCCACTCGCCTTTCGCGACGAACGTGTAGGTGATGCCCTTTTGCAGAAAGATGCCGGTGTCGTTCCAGTGGTCGCGTGCGAAGACATCGACCTCTGCGGGCAGGTTTGCGTTGGCGTGCCGGTAGCGCCCCTGCGACAAGGGCGGGGTGCGGTGCCGCTCAGAAGCGGAGCTGTGCAAATCTTCCGAGGGCGTTGCGGTCACGTGCGGTACGGCGCGCGGTCTCGTTTTCAGCTTGGCGAAGATGCCACTGGCGGAATCATGCAGCACGCCGCGCGGATCCGGCCTCAGCTGGTTTTCAGCCCCTTCGCGGAATACGAGGCCGCAGCTTTTTGCCTCGTTCATCATCCACAGGAGAGCGCCGTCCGAAAGGCCCGTTGCGGCATAGCCACCGCCGACATCACCATGCACGCCTGGGAACCAGACCTGTTTCAGCGTTCCGGTCCAGCCATCCGGCTTGACCCAGAGCGTCGGCATGAAGCTTTGGCGGAACTCGTCGAGCGCGACCGCATGGCGGGCGTTGAGGACGGCGGAACCGAGTGTCGTATCGTGAAACTCATGGTTCTCCGGATTGTCGAGAAGGTTGAGAAAGCCCATGTCATCGGGAATGCCGAGCGCGCCGACCGTATCCCAGACGCCGATGAACTGGATGAGTGTCGAGACATTGCGGATGCCGCCCTCGGTGACGTTGTGGAAGTGGATCTTGCCGGACTGTTTGCGCTTGGCGCCGGTGTCGCTCTTGGCGCGGTACTCCGTGAAGATCGCCTCGATCGCCTTCCAGGTTCCCTCTTCGTCGAGCTTAGAGGCTTTGATATCCAGAAGGCCGCATTTGGAGATCATGCCGCCGAGGCTGCGGACCGTGTAGGCGCCACGGCTGAAGCCGAACAGATAGATTTGATCTCCGGATTTGTAGGTGCTGGCAAGCCATTTGTAAGCGCCCTTGATGTTGTCAGCGAGACCCTTGCCGGTACCGCCTTCCACCGCGCGTCGCCACCACGTTCCGTCCGTGCCGACACCGGGATGATAGTAGGGTTTTTGTTTGATGCCATCGGCATCCTTGTCGGCGACCGCATTGTAAATCTTGCGAACATTGGTCGGGCTGGGCTGGCCGCCATCCATATCGTCGGGCGTGTTCCAGGTGCCGTCGCAGCAGAGAATAAGGTTCATTGGTCGTTCCCCCTCGATCCGTCATGGATCAGGGATATATAAGATTGTATCAAATTAATTTGCAACTTTGGTGTGTGGATGATGTTGTTGCTTTGTGCATAATCGGACTTCGGTTCCCGATGCGGGCTTGTCGCGGCGGGGCGGCTGTGGCCATGGTTCAGGCAAACCAACAAGCGAGAGACAAGCATGGCCCCCGTTCCATCCGATATCGAGATCGCCCGCGCGGCAGTGAAGAAACCGATCGCGGAAATTGGCGCGGCGCTCGGCATTTCGGCGGAAGCTCTGGTGCCCTACGGCCATGACAAGGCGAAGATCGGGGCCGACTTCATTGCCTCGCTTGACGGCCGCAGCGATGGCAAGCTGATCCTTGTGACGGCGATCAATCCGACGCCGGCGGGCGAGGGCAAGACGACGACCACGGTCGGTCTCGGCGACGGGCTGAACCGGATCGGCAAGAAGGCGGTGATCTGCGTGCGCGAGCCTTCGCTAGGGCCCTGCTTTGGCGTCAAAGGAGGGGCTGCCGGCGGCGGTTATGCGCAGGTCGTGCCGATGGAAGACATCAACCTCCATTTCACCGGCGACTTCCACGCCATTACCTCTGCGCACAATCTCCTGTCGGCGATGATCGACAACCATGTCTATTGGGGCAATGCGCTCGACATCGATACGCGCCGCATCACCTGGCGGCGGGTGATGGACATGAACGACCGGGCGCTGCGCCAGACCGTGACCTCGCTCGGCGGCGTGTCGAATGGCTTCGCCCGCGAAAGCGGCTTCGATATTACCGTCGCATCCGAAGTGATGGCGATCCTGTGTCTGGCGCAGGATCTGGCAGACCTCGAGAAGCGGCTCGGCGATATCGTCATCGGCTACCGGTTCGACCGCTCGCCGGTCTATGCCCGCGACATCAAGGCCGACAAAGCGATGGCGGTGCTTTTGAAAGACGCGATGCAGCCGAACCTGGTGCAGACGCTGGAAAACAATCCGGCGCTGGTGCATGGCGGGCCGTTCGCCAATATCGCCCATGGCTGCAATTCCGTCATCGCCACCAAGACGGCGCTGAAGCTTGGCGACTATGTGGTGACCGAAGCGGGTTTCGGGGCGGATCTGGGTGCCGAAAAGTTCTTCGACATCAAGTGCCGCAAGGCAGGGCTAAAGCCCGATGCAGCCGTGATCGTTGCGACCATCCGGGCGCTGAAGATGAATGGCGGCGTGAAGAAGGATGATCTCGGGAGCGAAAATGTCGAGGCGCTGACGCGCGGCTGCTCGAACCTTGGGCGTCACATCGCAAACGTGCGCAAGTTCGGCGTGCCGGTCGTGGTCGCGATCAACCACTTCATCTCGGATACGGATGCGGAAGTGGCGGCGATCAAGGAATACGTCTCGCATCACGGCGCCGAGGCGATCCTCTGCCGTCACTGGGCGGAAGGTTCCGCCGGCATCGAGGAACTGTCCTACAAGGTGGTGGAACTGGCGACAAGCGGTGCCGCCAACTTCAAGCCGATCTATCCTGACGACATGCCGCTGATGGAAAAGATCGAGGCGGTCGCCACCAAGATCTATCATGCCGGCGAGGTGACGGCGGAAAAGCCGGTGCGCGATCAGCTGAAGGCCTGGGAAACTGCCGGTTACGGCCATCTGCCGGTCTGCATCGCCAAGACGCAATATTCCTTCTCCACCGATCCGAACCTGCGCGGTGCTCCGGAAGGGCATGTGGTGCATGTGCGTGAAGTGCGGCTGTCGGCCGGCGCCGGTTTTATCGTGGCGATCACCGGCGAGATCATGACCATGCCGGGTCTTCCGAGCGCGCCGTCGGCCGAGCGGATCCATCTGAACGCGGATGGGCTGATCGAGGGGTTGTTCTAAGCATAGAGGCTGCCCAGCGGGTTTTCTCCGGATCGTCCTCGCCTCTCGCCTTCGTGGGTGAGGGGCAACGTCATGCGTCTGTCACACCGAAATGGTCTGCTTGCCCTTACTCTTGCGGCACTGGCGGTGACCCGACGATTCGGGGCCGGCCATCGGGAACATCAGGATGGATCTTGTTCTTGCGACACTCGCCATGGCCCTTCTGGCGATCAATCTCTTCAGCATCGCCGTTGCCGGCCTGCGGCTTTCGCATCGGGACAAGGCGAGCGACAAGCCGGCGGTGATCAAGCCGGACGGCGTCTCGATCGTCATTCCGGTGCGGGGCATCGAGGCCTATTCCAGCCTGACGCTTGCGCATGCATTCAAGCTTGAGTGGCCGGATTACGAGCTGATCTTCTGTGTGCAGGACGAGGGTGATCCGATCATCGCCGAGATCCGCTCGGCGATTGCCGCGCATCCGGCGGTGCCGGCACGGCTGCTGATCGGCGATGACCGGATCAGCGCCAATCCGAAACTCAACAACTGCGCCAAGGGCTGGCATGCGGCGCGCCACGAATGGGTGGTGCTTGCCGATTCCAACGTGCTGATGCCCAAGGACTATATCCAGAACCTCGTCTCCGGATGGCGGGCCGATACCGGGCTTGTCTGTTCGACGCCGATCGGATCTCGGCCGGACGGGTTCTGGGCGGAAGTGGAATGCGCTTTCCTGAATACGCTACAGGCGCGCTGGCAATATGTGGGCGAGGCACTGGGGCTGGGGTTTGCGCAGGGCAAGAGCATGCTCTGGCACAAGCCGTTTCTGGACGCTGCCGGCGGCATCCAGGCGCTGGCGGCCGAGATTGCCGAGGATGCGGCCTCGACCAAGCTCGTCAACCGACATGGCAAGAAAGTGCATCTGGTGTCTGCGCCGTTCGAGCAGCCGCTCGGGCGCCGGGGGCTGGAGGAAATCTGGTCGCGGCAGACGCGCTGGGCTCGGCTGCGGCGGGTGACATTTCCGCTGTTCTTCACGCCGGAGATCCTGCTCGGAGCTCTGCCGCCTCTGGCGCTTGGGCTGATCGCAGCCGTCCTGCTGGATCTCAATTCGGCGCTCGTCGCCGCAACCGTGTTCGCCGCAACCTACCTGCCGGAACTCGCCCTTGCGCGGGCGAAGGGCTGGCGGCTGTCGATCCTGTCGCTGCCGGCGATGATGGTGCGCGACGTGATGCTGCCGGCCATCTGGATCAGAAGCTGGCTTTCCGGATCGTTCGAATGGCGCGGCAATGCCATGACGATCGGCACCCAGGAAAGCCGGCTGACCGGCTCCTCGCCGGCCTGACCCTGGCCCTCAACGGCTACTCGCAAATGCGGTAGCCGCCATCCCTGTCGATGATGTCGAGATGAAGGTGATCCTCGTGGGCGGCATCGCTGCCCGGTGCGAGGACCGTGGTGAAATGCAGGCAGGCGCCGGCAGTTGCGGTCTTCTGGAACGCACCCTCCAGCGTGTGATCGTCCTCGCGGCGCTTCATCACGACCTTTTCGCCATTGTCGAGCTTGAAGGCGGCGACATCGAATGCGTTGCCGCGACCGTGCTCGGAGATCTTGCCGGTCGAGGCGCTGTTTCTGAGGCGGCACTGGTAGGTGGAGCCGGGGACAAGGCCGGTGATCTTGCGGCCCGGCATGGCGATGTTGAGCGCTGGCTGCACCGTATCCTTCAGCCAGTGGGCCATGGTCAGCGCCGTCTTGCAGCGCATGGTGGCGCCGCCGAGATCGACGCCAGGCAGAACCTGCGCCACCTCGATCGGCTGCTTGATGCCGCAGCCATTGCCTTCGTCGATCGGTTTGATGGACTCGAACTTGGCGCCGATGGCACCGAGGTCTGCAAGGCAGGCTTTCAGTTCTGCGGCGTCTTCCTCGACGAGAGGCGGAGGAGGCGGCGGGGTCTCGGCCTCTTCCTGCTTTTCGTCCGCAGGCTTGTCGGCCGGAGTTTTGTCATCAGCAGCCTTGTCCTGCGGTGCCTTGTCATCGGGCTTGGCGGCGTCCGGTTTGGCAGAATCAGCTTTGCCGTCGTTGCTCGCTGCAGCGGGCTTTTGTTCTGCGGGTTCTTCCGGCTTGGGAGTGGGCGTGGGTATGGTTTCTTCCGGCGCTTTACCGGTCTGTTCCGGGCTCTGGGTCTGTTCGGGAGCCGGGGCTGGCGGCTCTGCGGGGCGCTCTGCCGGCTTCTCCGCAGGGGTTTCGGGCGGGTTCTCGGGCTTTGCTTCGGCGGGCTTTGCGGCGACCTCAGGTGTGGCTGCGGCTGCGGCCGTTGCCGCCGTTGCCTCGGGCACGGGTTCACCACCCGGCTTTGCCATGGGAAGCGGAACGATAGCGAGGGCGGGGGCGGCGGGGATCGCGGCTCGGCTCTGGTTCTGGGCACCCTGTGCGGGGCGGGTCGACTGGTTTTTGCCGGACGAGGATTTGCGCGTCGACTGTTTGCGGGTGCGCCCGGCATCGCGCATGAACTGGTCGATGATGTTGATTTCGACAACGTTCGGCGTCGAGCCTTGCGGTGCTGGGCGGGCGGGCAGAGGCGCTGCACCCAGTGTCAGCGGTGCGCTCATTGCCAGCGAAGTGCTTAAAGCGAGAAGGCATAGAGTATGCTTCATCCTTCGGTCGTCCTTTCCCATGTTTCGGAGACGCAACGCGGATGACCCTGTTTTGGTCGCATTGTGGCCAAATAAATCCACTTGCGCGTTTGCCGGAGCCGCGCTAACAATTCGCTCCATGATGATTTCGATGAACAACAACGGTAACTGGTGGTGGGCACGCTGACGCGGCCTTGACCAGTCATGTCCATCGACAAGACTATGACCAAGCCGCCCGATTACCGAGGCGGCTTTTTTATTGGCCGCTTCTGAGACCCGGGCAGATCAACAGGGATTTCAAGAGGCAGACATGGCGACGATCATTCACGACGACGGGTCCGAGACCTACGAGACCAAGGGCGGAATCAGCGTCAGCCGCGCCCGCAGGCCGGCCGAATATGCAACCGCGATCTCGTCTTATGTCGACCGGCTCGACGAGCGCCGCGGCGCGGTGTTTTCGTCGAACTACGAATATCCCGGACGCTATACCCGCTGGGATACGGCGATCGCCGATCCGCCGCTCGGCATTACCTGCAACGGCCGGGCGATGTGGATCGAGGCCTATAACGGTCGCGGCGAAGTGCTTTTGTCGTTTATCGCCGACAAGCTTGCGACGATTTCCGACCTGACGCTCGGCGAACGCACCGACCGCCGTCTGGATCTGACCGTCAACCAGCCGTCCCGCGTCTTTACAGAGGAAGAGCGCTCGAAGATGCCGACGGTGTTTACCGCGCTTCGGGCCATTGTCGATCTCTTCCATTCGGATGCGGATTCGGCGATCGGTCTGTTCGGGGCTTTCGGCTACGATCTTGCGTTCCAGTTCGATGCGATCAAGCTTTCCATGCAGCGGCCGGAAGACCAGCGCGACATGGTTCTCTACCTGCCCGACGAAATTCTGGTCGTCGATCACCATGCTGCAAAGGCCTGGGTCGATCGCTACGACTTTGCCAAGGACGGCGTGACGACGGAAGGCAAGGCGCAGGATATCGCGCCCGAGCCGTTCCTGCGCACCACGGTGACGCCGCCGAAGGGCGACCACAAGCCGGGGGAATACGCGAGCCTCGTTACCCGCGCCAAGGAAAGCTTTCGCCGCGGCGATCTGTTCGAAGTGGTTCCGGGCCAGAAGTTCATGGAGCGCTGCGACAGCAATCCGTCGCAGATTTCCAACCGTCTGAAGGCGATCAACCCGTCGCCCTATTCGTTCTTCATCAATCTCGGCAACCAGGAATACCTGATCGGCGCATCACCGGAAATGTTTGTGCGGGTGTCTGGCCGTCGTATCGAGACCTGCCCGATTTCGGGCACGATCAAGCGTGGCGAGGATGCGATTTCCGACTCCGAACAGATCCTGAAGCTGCTCAATTCCAAGAAGGACGAGTCGGAGCTTACCATGTGCTCCGACGTCGACCGCAACGACAAATCTCGCGTTTGCGAGCCGGGTTCGGTCAAGGTGATCGGCCGCCGGCAGATCGAGATGTATTCGCGTCTTATCCACACGGTCGACCATATCGAGGGACGGCTGCGTCCGGATATGGATGCGTTCGACGGCTTCCTGAGCCACGCCTGGGCAGTGACCGTGACCGGTGCGCCAAAGCTGTGGGCGATGCGGTTTGTCGAGGCCAACGAAAAGAGCCCGCGCGCCTGGTATGGCGGCGCGATCGGCATGGTCGGCTTCAACGGCGACATGAACACGGGGCTGACGCTGCGCACCATCCGCGTCAAGGACGGCATTGCCGAAGTGCGTGCCGGTGCGACGCTGCTCAACGATTCGGATCCGCATGAGGAAGAGGCCGAGACCGAGCTGAAGGCATCGGCGATGATTTCGGCGATCCGCGATGCGCGCGCCGGCAACACGGCCAAGGCTTCGCGTGACGTCGCCAAGGTGGGCCAGGGGGTGAAGATCCTGCTGGTCGACCACGAAGACAGTTTCGTCCACACGCTTGCCAACTACTTCCGCCAGACGGGAGCGACGGTCTCGACCGTTCGCTCACCGGTGCCGGAAGAGGTGTTTACCCGGATCGATCCGGATCTCGTCGTCCTGTCGCCGGGGCCGGGCAATCCGAAGGATTTCGACTGCAAGGCGACGATCAAGGCGGCGCGGGCAAAGGACCTGCCGATCTTCGGCGTGTGCCTTGGCCTGCAGGCGCTGGCCGAAGCCTATGGCGGCGAGTTGCGGCAGCTGGCGCTGCCGATGCACGGCAAGCCGTCGCGCATCCGGGTTCTGGAGCCCGGCATCGTGTTCTCGGGGCTGGCGAAGGATGTCACCGTCGGGCGCTATCACTCGATCTTTGCCGATCCGTCGACGCTGCCCTCCGATTTCATCATCACCGCCGAAAGTGAGGATGGCACGATCATGGGGATCGAACACGCCAGCGAGCCGATCGCCGCGGTGCAGTTCCACCCGGAATTGATCATGACGCTGGGCGGCGATGCCGGCATGCGGATGATCGAGAACGTGGTGGCAAACCTTTCGAGAAAGCGCGCGACAAAGGCGGCCTGATGGATGATGCCGACGCGATAGGTGGCGCTGACGGCGTCACCATCGAACCGCTCCGGGACGAGCATATCGAGGGCTTTCACAAGGCGCTCGATATCGTCTGCCGGGAGCGGCGCTACATGGTGTTTCTGCGTGCCCCGCCGATCGACGAAATGCGGGATTTCGTGCGCGAGAGCGTGGCTGCTGGCAATCCGCACATCGTCGCGGTCGCTGACGGTGAGGTCGTCGGCTGGTGCGATATCCGAAGGCTGGAGCGCGATGTGCATGCTCATCGCGGCCTGCTCGGCATGGGCATCATTCCCGGGTTTCGCGATAGAGGCCTAGGCCGTCGGCTGATCGTTAACGCGGTCGAGGCCGCCAACCGGTCCGGCATTCACCGCGTCGAACTCGACGTGCATGCGGACAATCACCGGGCGATCGCGCTTTACCGGAAGGTGGGATTTCAGGTGGAGGGCGTGGCGCGCGATGCGTTGAAGATCGACGGATGCTACCTGGACAGCGTGCGGATGGCGCTGATCTTTACCTGACGCCTGGTCTCTGACGCCCGATGCCCGCCTGCGACGATGCCCCGTTGTTGATAACGTCTGACGACGAGCATACCCGGCGACTGGACGCGCAAGACCGGCTTTGACAAACCGCGAGGCTTGCGCCATACAGCCGGCCATTATTCGAAACCGCCGCTGCGAGACGCTCTCGCCGCGGCGGTTTCGTCGTTTTGGGCATAGCTTCCTGCAAATCGCTTGCAGATGCAGGAGGACGATTAGTGAAGACGGGTATGGGCGATATGGACAGAGTGGCAAAGGACGACAAAAAGGTCGAGAGACTGGCGATGTGGGGCATCCCGATCTCGATCGGCGTGCTGTTCCTCAAACTTGCTGCGTGGTGGGTAACCGGCTCGGTGGCGCTGCTGTCGGACGGTCTGGAATCACTGGTCAACGTGGCGGCGGCATTTATTGCCTATTTCGTCATCCGCTATGCGCAACGGCCGGCAGACGATGACCACCACTTCGGCCATCACAAGGCGGAATACATATCCGCCGTGGCGGAAGGCGCGCTGATCGTGCTGGCGGCGATCCTGATCATTCAGGAAGCCTGGGGCGCTCTGGGCGCCCCGAGCATGCCGGAAACGCCATGGCTCGGGCTTGCCATCAACGCTACGGCAGGCGGAATCAATGCGGTCTGGGCGACCGTGCTGATCAGGGTCGGACGGTCGCACCGGTCTCCGGCGCTTCTGGCAGACGGCCAGCACATCATGTCGGATGTGGTGACGTCGGCCGGCGTATTCGTCGGTCTGGTGCTCGCGGTTCTGACGGGTTACCTCATCCTTGATCCGCTGCTTGCGATCTTCGTCGCCTTCAACATTCTCTGGCAGGGCTACAAGGTCATCACCCACTCGCTGGGCGGGCTGATGGACAAGGCGCTGCAGCCGGAGGAGGAAGCGGCGGTGCGTGCGGCGATCACCGCCCATTGCGACGGGGTTCTCGATGTGCACGATCTGAAGACGCGACGGGCGGGATCGGCTGCGTTTATCGATTTCCACCTGGTGGTGCCATCGCGAATGTCGGTCGGCGAAGCTCACGAAATCTGCGACCGCTTGGAAGATGCGATCAAGGAGGCTATTCCCGGTGCCACCCTGGCCATCCATGTGGAGCCGGAAAGCGAACACGCGCATGGCAAGCGTGTTGCCATTGAAAGCCATGCGAATCTGAAGGGAATTTAAAATGACGATGACGGATGTCAGCGGACTGTCGCAGCTCGGCAATCAGGTCGAGGCCCCAACGAGCCCCGAGACGGCGGTTCTGGAAAAGGTGCCGAACGGCAACCAGGGCACGGATTACGTGGTGCGCTTTACCGCACCCGAATTCACCTCACTTTGCCCGATGACCGGCCAGCCGGATTTTGCCCATATCGTGATCGACTATATTCCCGACGGGTTTCTGGTCGAATCAAAGTCGCTGAAGCTGTTCCTGCATGCGTTCCGCAACCACGGCGCCTTTCATGAGGACTGCTCGGTCTATATCGGCAAGCGGATCGTCGACCTGCTCAATCCGAAATGGTTGCGGATCGGCGCTTATTGGTATCCGCGCGGCGGCATTCCGATCGACGTGTTCTGGCAGACCGGCGAAGCGCCAAAGGGTGTGTGGTTGCCGGACCAGGGCGTGGCGACCTATCGGGGACGTGGGTAACATCGGCTGTGTTGGTTTATTCTGATGAGGGTGCGCCAAGGCGTGCGCCCTAGCGCTCTGCTAGGAACTGGCTGGAAAATGGTTTGATTCACGGCGGTGGGGGAAGCTCCCACCCCAGTCGAGTGACATAGTTGAAAGCCACAAGGGTGAGTACGCAGCACATGATGAGCTTCAGCCGCCAGACAAAAGCCTTTGGCGGCGCTATCGCTACCACCAGTAGCCCGCAAGCGACAGCGCTGAGAAGTGATATAGAAGCTGAAACGGCGGCTGATACGTTCGGCTCATTGGCGCGGTGTAACGGGCTGTTCCCAAACAAATAGCTCAGAGCCACCATACAGACAGCCACAAAAAGCGCTGAAGATGCGGGCCATTTCCTCAACCCTACGACGATAGCGGTGACATAGAGGAAATGCCCTATTGCAATCGTTGATGTTGGGTACTCCAAAACAAGCCAGCTTAACCACGAGATCCTCGTCCCAACCACGATGATCGCTGGATAAACCAGGTAGAGCGCAACAGCACCAAGAAGCCTCAAGTTGAGAATGTTCGATATCCGGGGAGGCCAAGCTTCCTCCGACGAGATGCGATTTTGAAGCCATGCTCCGATCGCGATCGCTGAAACGAAGATGGCCATTGCTACCATCATTCCGGCGAAGTTCTCAATCCTGAGGCCGAAACTGTCCAAAATCTTTACGACGGTCGCATCAACTGCTTCCGCCCAGACCTGCGCTATCCAAGCGCCCCACTTTGCGAAGCCGATCAAGTCTTCGAGGTTCGAAAAGACTGTAAATGCGCCTCCAACGATACCAACCCAGGTAAATACTGCTCCCTTGTGCATCGGTAACGCGCCCAGCCCCAGCTAGGTCTATCAACGCCACCCGAACAAGGTCGTCAAGGGATGATCACGGCCAACCAAGTGACGGACAGTCCTCATTTCAAGGAGCGTCCGTCTGATCGTTAGACGAGGCGAGGGGACTGGGTCGCACTCAGACATTCATGTTGTCGTCGCCGCCGAAGTCGCCGCCGCCGAAGTCGGACTGATCGTCGTTGCCGAAATCGGCCTGTTGCCAGCCGCCGTCATTGCCACCGGGATTGGGTGTTGCGTCGTTGCCGTTATCTGCGTCCGTATTGGAGGCCTCACGGATTGCGTCGTCGCCGATATAGGTGTTGTTGATGACGGTTTCCTCGGTTGGGCCGCCTGTGAACGGATTGGCTTCGGCTGCGGGATTGCCCAAGCCGAGGCCTGACATGTGGTTGCCGAACAGGCCCGAAAGCGAGTTGGCAAGCAGCATGCCGCCCGCCACGCCGGCGGCCGTGCCAAGTGCGCCGCGCAGAAAACCGCCGCCAGCAGATGGTGCCTGGCCCTGCTGATAGCCTTGTGCCCCCTGCATCTGTGATGACCAGGGACCTGATGGGGCCGGTGCAGCGCGATAACCGTCGTCGTTGCCGCGGTATGGCTGCTGATATCCCGGTCGCGCACCCCAGGGGCCGGATGGCTGCTGGCCGGCCTGTTGGGACGGCATTTGCGGTGCCGGAGGGCGAGGCGCCTGGCCGGAGCCGAAGATCGAGCTCAGGAAACCGCCGCCCTGTTCGTCGCGCCTGATGTCGCTTTCGCCGGCCTGAAGCTGCTTGACCTGTTCTTCGAGCTCGCGGATGCGGGCGGATGCGGCCTCAAGGCCCTTCTCCTGAACGATCACCGCCTGGGCGAGGTAATAGGCGGAATAGGGCTGCTGGCGGGTCGCGTCATCGATCAATGCCTCCGCATCACGGTCGCGCGGGGTGGTCGAGGCTGTTTTCACGCGATCGAACAATGCGGTCAGAAGCTGGCGTTCTTCCGGTGACATGGTCTCACTCCTTGTGGACGTCCCAAGCGGCCGTCATCTGACAAGGAGTTAGTCGGCATTTTCGGGATTTCAAACCCGCTGCCGGGTTAAATCTTGTTCATGTAGAACATGCGCCGCCTGACACTATGATTCAGGCGGCGCAGCCTATCTTGTTGTAATATCAGCCGAATGCGAGCGTCAGGCCGAGCACTGCGGTTGCTGCGCCGAGGATGCGGGTTACAGCTGGCGCAAAGCGCGCGATACCGAGGCCGAGCGCGATGCCGGCTGCGTGAAGAAGAGCTGTCGCGATGACAAAGCCGAGGCCGAACTGAAGCGCACCGGCACTGCCGAGTTCGCCGCCATGGGCATGGCCGTGGAACAGCGCAAAAACGCCGACGATTCCAGCGCTGGCGGCTGTCGGAAGCTTGGCGGCGGTGGCGACCAGAAGACCGAGTGCGATGACCGAGGCGAGGATCGCCGGTTCAACGAAAGGCAGATCGAGACCGGAGACCGCGAGCACGAAGCCGAGCGCCATGGTGCCGACGAATGCGGCAGGCACGGACCAGATGGCCTTGCCGCCGATCTGTGCTGCCCAGAGGCCGACGGCGAGCATGGCAAGCACGTGGTCGAGGCCGAAGATCGGATGCGAAATGCCGGCCATGAACGAGCCATGCGCTTCAGGATCGAGATGGGCAAAGGCGGGAGCGGCAGCAACGACGACTGCGCCCGTTGCGAGCGAAATATGCTTCAGGGTGGTTTGGAAAGGTCTGGTCAACATTTTGATCCCCGATGAAATACATGATGCGTGAAGCGTAAAACGATAGGCAAGAGCAGTCACCGCGTCCATTGCCAATTGTAACGATCCGGCGATGCGGACTACGTCATTCACCTTAGTCGCTGGAAGCTTGCCATGTTCAGGCCGGGGTGCATTGTTTTGTGACCGCGAACACATTATGTCCCGTATATGAATTTCATGCAGGAGACTTTGACCGTGCTGAACGACGAAGACGACACAGAAGACAAGACGAAGGAACTGCCGCTCGGTAAGGAAACGGAGGCGAATCTTTTCAAGTCGCGTTCGATCTTCATCTACGGAGCGATCACCCAGGAACTGGCGCAGAAGGTCAACACGCAGCTCGTGGCACTTGCCGCAGCCAGCGACGAAGACATCCGCATCTACGTGAATTCCCCGGGCGGCCATGTCGAGTCGGGCGATTCGATTCATGATATGGTCAAGTTCATCAAGCCGAAGGTCTGGATGATCGGCACGGGCTGGGTCGCTTCTGCAGGCGCCCTAATCTACGTGTCGGTTCCGAAGGAACGCCGCATCGCGCTGCCGAACACCCGCTTCCTGCTTCACCAACCATCTGGCGGTACGCGCGGCATGGTCTCCGACATCGAGATCCAGGCCCGTGAAATCATCAAGATGAACGAACGCCTGAACAAGATCATGGCAGAAGCAACCGGCCAGCCGATCGAAAAGATCGCAGCCGATACGGACCGCGACTACTGGCTGTCGGCACAGGAAGCCGTCGCCTATGGTCTCGCATCCAAGATCGTGACGTCGCAGAGCGAAATCTGATCCAGACGTCGTTCTTACAAATCAAAATCCCTCGTCGGCTGCAGGCCGGCGGGGGATTTTTGCGTTTGAGGGCAACCGTTTCAGGCGCGGGTAGGGGCCGACAGGTCCGGATGACCGGAACCCTTTCGACCACCGCGCGATATCAGGCGAGCTTGCGGGTGGGTACGGCGGTTGCCGGGACGCGGCCCTGCTGCCAGTGGGCGGCAAAATCCATGAACGCGTCGGGCGACATCGGCTCCGCGAAGGCATAACCCTGCAGCACCTGGCAACCGAGGCCACGCAGGATATCCATATGGGCTTCCGTTTCGACGCCCTCGGCGACGATTTCGATCCCTTGCGAACGGCCGATCTCGATGATCGAAGCCACAAGCCGGTGCTGGGGACCCGACGCCTGAAGCGGCGAAATCAGCTGCCGGTCGATCTTCAGCCGCTTGGGGCCGAGTTCCAGCAGACTGACGATAGAAGCGTGTCCGGAGCCGAAATCATCCAGCTCGATATCGATACCCAAATCCTTCAGCGTGCCGATGATCTTGCGCAGGCCGCGGTCGTTTCCTTCAAACGAGATCGATTCCAGAAGTTCGAATGCAATGCTGCCCGGCGCAAACGACAGGTGCGACAGCTGCTCCAAGAGGTTTTCGTCCTTCAGGCGCTGGGCTGAGACATTGACAGAGACCCTTGGGACGGCAAGCCCGCGGGCACGCCAGCGGGTGGCCTGGAACAGCGCTTTTTCGAGGATGAGCGCGTCGATTTCACCGGAGCGATGAAGACCTTCGGCGATATCGAGAAACGCTTCGGGCGCGAGCAGGCCGCGGGTCGGGTGGACCCAGCGGGCCAGCGCCTCGACACCGACGATATCGAGGGTGACGGCATCGAACTGCGGCTGGAAGAAGGGAACGATCTGGTCGTTCTCGATTGCCGCGAGAAGCTCGTCGGACGTGCGTTTTACCTGGATCGCCGTCAGAAGCAGGGACTCGGAAAACACCTCGGCGCGGTTACGGCCGCGCTTCTTGGCCTCGTACAGTGCGACGTCGGCATTGATCAGCAACTGGCGCGGTTCTTCGCACGCAAGCGTCTGCATGGCGATGCCGGCGCTGCAGCCGACATGGCATTCCTGGCCGTCGATCGTCATCGGTTTGGCGATCGCCTTGACGATCGAGCGGCCGAGATGTTTTGCGCGCTCTTCCGGGGCTGGGCCGCTGGTGACGACCACGAATTCGTCGCCGCCGATCCGCGAGACGAATTCGTCATGGCCGATCAGTTCCAGGAGCCGGGCCGTCGTCTGGCGCAGGACCTCGTCGCCGGCCGCGTGGCCGAGCGTGTCGTTGACTTCCTTGAAGCGGTCGAGATCGAAATGGATAAAAGCCAGGCGGTGACTGTGCGTCGTCGCGTTCGAGGCTTCCATGAACTGGTCGAGAAAGCGCCGGTTGGGAAGGCCGGTCAGGGCGTCGTGCAAAGACTGGTGCTGCAACGTGCGGCGTGTTGCGCGCAACCGCTCGTTCTGTTCTTCCGCGCGGGCGCGCTCTTCCCGCAGTTCGATCTGCAGATTGACGTCATCAGTGACATCCCAATTGGCGCCAACGACGCGTTCGACGCCTCCCGATGTTTTGTAGGCCTTCCCGTGCGCGCGGATGTGACGGATCTCGCCCGAAGGTCGGACAATCCGGAACTGGGTAATATAGGGCTCGGTGGCACCGATGACCTCGTTCAGCCGATTTTCAGCCGTCTCGATATCGTCGGGATGGACGGTCGAACGCCAGTCCTCGTAGGTGAAGATGTCCTTGCCCGGAGGCGCAGAATACAGGTCCTTGAGCCGCTCGTCCCAGAAAAGGCGGTCTGTGGCGCCCTCGTATTCCCAGACGCCTATCTGCGACGCTTCGAGCGCCAGCGTCAACCGGTGGTGAATGGTCTCGAACTGCTCCTCCCGGTGTTGCAGATCGACGATGTGGCGATTGCGCTGCCTCATCAAGATCCCCACCCAGATCATGGGGGCGACGATGCAGAGTGCGATCAGCGTCGCGTAGGCATAAAGCCAACCGATATCCGGCGGGGTCGTCTTCCAGCCGGCTTTCGGGACCGCTGCGAGATACCAGGTGTCGTATCCGAGCTCGATGCGGGCACGAACCGCATCGGCGGAGAAGATCGCCGGGTCACCGGTAAAGACGTCCTTCGCAACCGGTGCCGGCCGCCTGGAGATCGCGATGCTGAGGGGTTGCCGTTCGGTATCGAGGTCGATGTCGCGGAACAGGCGCTCCACGTCGATCACGCTCGAGACGATGCCCCAGAAATGTCCGTTGGCTTGCGAAAAAACCGGGTAGCGGGCCAGCAGTCCCAGTCCGCCCTGAGCGAGTTCGACAGGTCCGGCGATCGTGGTGGACCGGCGCTTGATCGCCTCCATGACGGACACTGACCGTTTGGGGTCGGCCGTGTAGTCTCGTCCAACAAGCTGCTTGTTCTGGTCGTAAGGGTAGACGTACCGGATCACAAGATCGGGCGCCACGGCGACGTTCTTCAGCTGCGAGGGAACAGCGAAAACTCGCTCGGAGAGCGCCGCAAATTGCGTTTGCGTGATGGATGGGTTTGAAGCGATCGCGGCAACGAGACCCTGGACCAGATTGACGTTGCCGCGAATATTGGTTTCGAGGCTTGAGGACACGCGCGCCAGTTGTTCCGACGCGACGAGCCGCTGCTGCGCCATGTATTGGGCGCGCTCTTCCAGATCGGCCCGGACAATTCCGAAAATGACCGCAGTGACCATAATGAAGGCGGGCAAATACCAGCCGAACCGGTAGAATCGCCGTTCCCGGCTTCGGCCGGGCTTTATCATGGAGGAAGAGAAGAGCATGCAATGTTCCAACAGGTCTCCCGCCAACATTTCAGACAAGGCTTAATTTAGTCTGAGATGGAACGGCGCCGGACGGGTCGTCGAGCCGAAATACTGGTCTCCACTCCAATATTTTTGAGAAATCCGGCCCTTTATACATGACTGAAAATCGGAAAAATCAGTCGGCCTGGTCATCTCTTGGGCTTGTCTCGCGGCGGCGGGTCGTGCTCCATGCACCCTTCACCGCGTCGGGTTCTCATCATGTTCAAAGACTTCTCTTTTTCCGCCCTGACGATGGGGATGCTGACCGCGTTTGTCGGTTTCGTCAGTTCGTTTGCCGTGATCATCCAGGGTTTGCAGGCAATGGGCGCCAATAGCGATCAGGTCGCCTCCGCGCTCCTGGCGCTTTCCCTGGCGCTCGGCATTCTTGCCGTGAGTTTCTCGGCCGCTCTCAAGATGCCGATCAGCATTGCATGGTCGACGCCTGGTGCCGCTCTTCTCTCGGGGATCGGGATGATCGAGGGCGGATTTCCCGCAGCCGTCGGCGCCTTCGTCATCTGTGGCGGGCTGATCATGCTGTCGGGCCTGTTCCAGCCGCTCGGGCGCGCGATCCGGATGATCCCGGGGCCGCTTGCCAATGCGATGCTGGCCGGTATCCTGCTCGGCCTGTGTCTTGCTCCCGTGAAGGCGGTGGCGTTCGACCCGATGCTGGGACTGCCGATCGTGCTGACCTGGGCGGTCGTCGTGTCGCGCTGGCGGCTTCTGGCCGTGCCGGCCTCGCTTGCGGCGATGATGCTGGTGCTGATCTTCGGCGTCGACCTGCCGGCAGATACGCTGAGCCAGATCGGCGCTGCGATCCATCCGCAATTCGTGTTCGTCGAGCCGGTCTTCACCTGGCACGGCGCGATTTCCGTGGCGGTGCCACTGTTTATCGTCACCATGGCGTCGCAGAACATTCCCGGCATCGCGATCCTTAAGGCGCACGGATACGAGCCGCATCCCGGTCCGATGTTCGTGGCAACCGGCGCCCTGTCCTCGCTTGTCGGCGTTTTTGGCGGCGTGCCGGTCAACATGGCGGCGATCACGGCGGCGATGTGTGCCAGTACCGACGCTCATCCGGATCCCGCCCGGCGTTACGTAGCGGCGATCATCGGCGGCTTCAGCTACGCGGCGCTGGGGCTGGTGGCCGGCGGCATTATCGCCTTCGTATCGCTCGCGCCGCCGATCCTGTTGCAGGCCGTCGCCGGGCTCGGGCTGATCGGCGCGTTCTCGAACGCGGCATACGCCGCCTACCACAATCCCGCTACCCGCGAGGCTGCGGCCATCACCTTTATGGTCACCGCTTCCGGAATCGCCTTCGCCGGGATCTCGGGGGCGTTCTGGGGTCTGCTGGCCGGTGGCGTCATGATGGGTTTGCAGAAGGCTCTCAGACGCGAAAGATTGCCTTGAGAGGGAACCGCGGCCGTCGTTGCAACATCAAATGCCGTTCGAAAGTGCACTTGCACGTTCTCTGCCCGCCCGCTATAGATTCTTCCATGACCATGACAGGTGCGATCATGTCCGACCGTTTGCCGACCCGCAGCTTCGCTGCCGGGGCGACGGTTTTCGCGCCTCTCTCGCTTCTTAGCCTCGACCTTACACTCGGTTGCCGGGTCCGTTGAGGAGCGCCCGGCGGCCGAAAGCCCGCCGGCGTAAGAGCTCCTCGCAAGATTTACCGATATAGCTGAGACAGACCTTAAGAGGTCGCCATCCTCACCAAGCAGGCCCCAAAAGTGCGGCGCGCGGCGGATGGATAGGACGAGGACTTGAAGACCATGGACGCCAAGAATTCCAACGTGACTACTGCAAACAAGGCTAAGGGTATGGCCGACGCGGCGGTGAAATACCGTGCCTATCCCGCCATCAACATTCCCGACCGGACCTGGCCGTCGAAGGTGATCGACAAGGCGCCGATCTGGTGCTCGGTGGACCTGCGTGACGGCAACCAGTCGCTGGTCAACCCGATGGGCCACGACCGCAAGGCCCGCATGTTCAAGCTGCTCTTGGATATGGGCTTCAAGGAAATCGAGATCGGTTTCCCGTCGGCTTCGCAGACCGATTTCGACTTTGCCCGCTGGTGCATCGAAGAGGGTGGCGTTCCCGACGATGTGTCGATGCAGGTGCTGGTTCAGTGCCGGCCGGAACTGATCACCCGCACGTTCGAATCGCTGGAAGGCGCCAAGCATCCGATCATCCACTTCTACAACTCGACATCGGAACTGCAGCGCCGCGTGGTGTTCGGCAAGGATGTCCGCGGTATCAAGCAGATCGCCGTCGACGCGGCGAAGATGATCACCGACATGGCCGCCAAGGCCGGCGGCGATTACCGGTTCGAATATTCGCCGGAAAGCTTCACCGGCACCGAGCTGGAAGTGGCGTTGGAGATCTGCAACGCTGTCATCGAGGTGGTGAAGCCGACCGCTGACAACAAGCTGATCCTGAACCTGCCGTCGACCGTCGAGATGGCGACGCCGAACATCTATGCCGACCAGATCGAATGGATGTGCCGCAATATCGACAATCGCGAGAACGTCATCATCTCGCTGCACCCGCACAACGACCGTGGCACCGGGATTGCCGCGACCGAGCTGGCGCTGATGGCTGGCGCCGACCGCGTCGAAGGCACGCTGTTTGGCAATGGCGAGCGCACCGGCAATGTCGACGTGGTGACGCTGGCGCTCAACATGTACACGCAAGGGGTCGATCCGGGGCTGGACTGCACGGATATCGAGCGCATCAAGGACGTCTACGAATATTCGAACGAAATGGTCATTCCCGAGCGCCATCCTTACGTCGGCGAACTGGTCTATACGGCGTTTTCCGGCTCGCACCAGGATGCGATCAACAAGGGCATGAAGGCGATCAAGACGGCCAACCATCCGGTGTGGGAAGTGCCTTACCTGCCGATCGACCCGCGCGACGTCGGCCGGTCCTACGAGGCTATCATCCGCATCAACTCGCAATCGGGCAAGGGCGGCATCGCCTATATCCTGCAGCAGGATTACGGCATCAACCTGCCGCGCAATCTGCAGGTGGAGTTCCGCGAGGACATCCAGCGGATTACCGACGAGGAAGGCAAGGAAGTCGCTTCCAAGCGCATCCATGAGCGCTTTATCGAGCGATATGTCGACCAGCCTTCAGCACGGCTGAAATTCGTCGATCACCAGACCTTCCCGGCCGGGATGGAGCACAAGGGCATCCGCGTCGTTTCCGCCGAGATCACCGATGGTGGTGAGACGAAGACGATCGAAGGTCGCGGCACGGGCCCGATCGACGGGTTCATCAACGCGCTGTCGGCCTATCTCGGGATCGAGTTGTCGGTGAACGAGTATTCGGAACACTCGCTGCAGCATGGCTCGAACGCCTCGGCGATCGCCTATGTCGAGGTTGAGCATCCCGGTGGAAAGCTGTTCGGCGCCGGCATCAACAACAACATCGTGACGGCCTCGCTCGACGCGATCGTATCGGCGGCGAACCGGGTGTTGGAAGAACGCGGCCGGTAGCCGGTTTAGTAGTACGTGAGAAATTAAAGCCGCATCGCTAGCCGATGCGGCTTAGGCTGCTGACAAGGGGGTTATCTAACAACTCTGCAGGTCCTTCGGGAACTTGAGCCGTTCGGCAAACTCCCCTCATCCTCGCCCTTGTGGCGAGGATCCAGTCAGCTCAAGTCCTTGAGCTGAGAGAGTCTTTTGACCCGGCAGACGTCGGGTCGCTGGATCCCCGCCACAAGGGCTAGGATGACGGAGGGTGGGTTATCGCTCTCGCCAAACAAGCTTCTTCAGTTTCTGTCAGCACCCTGAGCCGCATCGCAGCCGATGCGGCTTTTTGCTGGGATCAGGTGGGCTTGATCGCTCGTCGCTCAGATGAGCCCCGCGGCCTTGGCGGCGATCTCGTCGAGATCGGCGGCGGAGGAGGGGCCGACGACGACATAGGTCGCGAGCGGCGTGCTCCAGGACACAAGGCCCGTATCGGTGCGGATGTCCTCGACCGGTTTGTTGGTGTCCGGGCGCGTCTTGGAGAAGGTGATCGCGATGATCTCTCCCTCATCGCCGCGGCGATAGAGGAGGAGGCCCGAGGGGCGGTTGTCGGCGGTGAAAAGCCGTGCGCCGGCAAAGGTCAGCCCGCTTTGCGACAGGTCCGGAATGCGAAAGGCGATGCCGGTGCCTGTTGTCAGCCAGGCGAGAATATCGCCCGGCCTGTCGGCACCGATTTCCACCAGGCGATCGGGCAAGCGGGTATAGAGCCGGTAATGGGCGACGACGTCGTCAAGCCAGTCCCGCGAATCGAGCTGCACTTCCGAGCCGCCGAGACGGGTCGATCCCGGCTGCGTGCCGAGCGCATAGCCGATGCCGCCGCCGAGGCAGAGACTGAGAATGCATGCGACAAGCGCCTGCGTTCTGCTTGGCTTGAACGAGAGTGACTGGCGTTTTTTGTCATCAGGCAGCCTGATCGCGCGGCGCGGCAGCGGTGCGTTCTTGATGGTGCGGACGAGTTCGAGCGGCAATGGTTCCTTCATGGCATCGTCGAAGACGCGCCGACCGAAATCCGTGCCGCGCTTCAGACTGTCATGCAGGGCCCGCGCCTGAGGCTCGTTGACCAGAAGAGCTTCGATCTCCTGCCGTTCGTGTTCGTTGGCTTCGCCATCCAGGAAGGCGGAAATGCGCCGTTCGAGCGCGGGCGAGGAAGCACTGGCGTTCATGCGCGGCGCTCCGATGCTTCCGGCGCGATTTCCGACAGTCTGAGCCGTGCAGAACACAGGCGTTCGGCGAAGGCCTGTTCCGGAATGCCGAGGATCGCCGCCGCTTCGCCATAGGCAAACGATTCGACATCGACGAGAAGGAAGACACTGGCGAGGCCTGAGGGCAGGGACAGAAGGATCTGGTCCGATGTGGCCATCGTGGAAATTTCGGTAGCCGATACGACGCCCTGTGCCTTCGGGGTGGAGTACGGCTGGGTCTTGCGGCGCTTCTTGATCTCGTCGGACCAGGCGGTGCGCATCAGGCTGAACAGCCAGCTTTCGATGCGGCCTTCGCCCTTCCAGTGATGGCTTTTCTGGATCGCACGCGAACAGACTTCGCGCACCAGCCTGTCGGCATCCTCGGCGGTGCCTGCAAGCGTCAACGCGAAACGACGAAGCCTCGGCAGCAAGGCTACGAGGTCACGGCGAATGTCCATGGTCTGGGTCGGATTGTTCATGCGGAAACAAGCTTAACGGGGCTATGCGTTATGATTACGGCCATCTCGTTAAGCTATGAATCGAATGTGATGCATTTGCAACAGGCGACGCAATTAATCTACAAGATTTCGACGGTCTCGGGCTGGATCGCCGGCATAGGCAGTGGTTGATCGCCATAAAAGACGTGGCTGCTGTCCAGCGCAATGCCGTCACCTGCCTGCGTCAGCCCGTAGCGTTCACAAACCAGGTTCCAGTTGCCGGGTTCGCCCGACAGCGAAAACAGGTTGTAGGAAGCAGGTGGCTTGTGGCCGCCCGGACCCTGCGAAGCGGACGCTATACCGACGACCGGCACGGGCCGGTTATGGGTCTTGAGTTCGTAGACGGTGTTAAGGTGCGTATGGCCGTGCAACACCAGTTCGGCGCCGCCGGTCGAGATGGCCGCAGCAAATCGACGGATGCCGATCATACGCTTGTGCGATGACGCCGCGCCGTGGATCGGCGGGTGGTGAATCATTACCACGCGGAACAGGCCACGTTCGCCGGCTTTCTTCAGCAGGTTCACGGTTTCGCGCGCCTGGCGCGGGCTGAAATAGCCGGATGCGGAAAACGGCGGCGTGGCATTGGATGTGGAGCAGCCGATGATGGCGATCGGGCCACGCTCCCGGTAGGTCGGGAAGATGTGATCGTCCTTCGGCCATTCGCCCGGATCGTCGTCGCTTTTCACGAAGGGATACCAAGCGGCAACCGACTTGTCGTGAGCGCCCGGCACATAGGCATCGTGATTGCCCGGCACGACGGTCGTATCGGCGGGTTCGCCGATCGTATCGAGCCATTCGCGGGCCAGCCGGGTTTCGATCTTGGTCGCCAAATTGACCAGATCGCCTGTGATGAGCAACTGGTCCGGCTCTCGGTCCTTCATGTCGCTCAACAGCAGATCCAGCGTGTTGACGAGAAGATGCTTTCGGCGGGTGCGGTGCCAGTTGACGAAACCGGTGATGCGTTTTGACAGAAGCTCGCGCATCGTCAGCCGCGGAAGGGGCCCCAGGTGGATATCGGAAATATGCGCGAACTTGAACATGGCGAAGACATAACGCATGAGAGAGCAATTGGTACCGAATTTATCGCCGCTCCCGAAGTTATGAAGTGGAACGCCTGAATGGTTGAGCAGGGCATTCCCGAAGTTACCGGCGGCCGGGCCCGCATTCTCGTCTGGCTGATGCACAAGGCGTTCATCGTCACACGAGGCATGACGATGGGTGTGCGGGCCGCCTGTTTCGACGAGGAGGGCCGGATTTTCCTGGTGCGCCACACCTATGTGCCGGGATGGTATATGCCCGGCGGCGGCATGGAACGCGGCGAAACCGCGCTTCAGGCGCTGCACAAGGAACTGCGGGAAGAGGGCAATCTGGAAGTCCTGGGAGTGCCGGAGCTGTTCCACGTCTACCTGAACCGCAACGCCTCGAAGCGCGACCACGTGCTGTTCTACAAGGTCAACGTCAACCAGACGGCGCCGCGCGCCGCGGATTACGAAATTGCGGAAAGCGGCTTCTTTGCCCTCGACGCGCTACCGCCTGAGGTCACCCAGGCAACAGCGCGCCGATTGCAGGAGCTTTCGGGAAAGATCGAGAAGGGGGAGTACTGGTGAGAGTTACCCGCTTTCCTACCCCCGCCCATGCGGTGCGTCGAGATCGAGCTCTGGTCCTGTCGGGACGATGCCGGTCGGGTTTATGGTTTTGTGGCTCTCGTAGTAGTGGTGCTTGATGTGGAGGAGATTGCAGGTCTTGGCCACGCCCTCGTGCTGGTAGAGATCGCGCAGATAGGCTGACAGGTTCGGGTAGTCGGCGATGCGGCGGATGTTGCATTTGAAGTGGCCGACATAGACCGGATCGAAGCGGATAAGTGTCGTGAACAGCCGCCAGTCGGCTTCGGTCAGCTTGTCTCCGAGCAGGTAGCGGCTTTTCGAGAGACGGATCTCGAGACTGTCGAGCGTTTCGAACAGCTTTGAGACGGCCTCTTCATAGGCGTCTTGCGTGGTGGCGAAGCCGGCCTTGTAGACGCCGTTGTTGACGGTGTCGTAGATGACCGCGTTGATCGCGTCGATCTCAGTGCGCAGATCTTCCGGGTAGAAATCGACATCGGAGCCGGTGATGCCGTCGAAGGCGCTGTTCATCATGCGGATGATTTCAGCGCTTTCGTTCGAGACAATCGTGTTCTGCTGCTTGTCCCAAAGGACCGGAACCGTGACGCGGCCGGAATAGGCGGGATCGGCTTTGAGATAGACCTGGTAGAGATAGTCGGAGCCGAACAGGGCGTCGCCGGTTGCGCCGTCGCGTTTGCGGAATTCCCAGCCGTTTTCCAGCATCAGGTAGTCGACGACGGAGACCGAGATCAGATCCTGCAGTTTCTTGAGGTTGCGGAAGATCAGGGTGCGGTGCGCCCAGGGGCAGGCGAGCGACACATAGAGATGGTAGCGTCCGGCCTCGGCCTTGAAGCCGGATTCGCCCGACGGTCCGGGGGACCCGTCAGCTGTCACCCAATTGCGGAACTGTGATTCGGAGCGCTTGAAATGACCCTTGCTGGCCTTGGTGTCGTACCAGACGTCGTGCCACTTGCCGTCTACCAACATGCCCATTGCAATCTCCTTGTTTGTCTCAGCAGTTAGATACGGCAAAGCCAGACAATGACGAGGTGCGATTTTGTAAACGCTGCGTATTTGGATTGGACGGGCGGAAAAAATTCTGATAGCTCGCTTGTCACGATTGTTCGAAAACCATCAGGGAATGACCGAAGTGCGGATACTGCGACGACGCTGAAGATCGACCACGACGCCAGTTGAGCGTCGCCGATATCGCTCGTCCTGTCTGCTCTCTCCTTACGGCTTCGGTTCTCCATGTCCCTGCATCTTGTCGCCTCGCAATCCTCCGCATCCCAGAATTCTGCTTCCAAAAACACCGCCAGGTCCATGGCGAAACACGACCTCGTCTATCTGACCGAGGATTCGTCTCACGACGACATCATAGAGGTGATCAACGAGGAAGCGTTCGGTCCTGGACGGCATGTGCGCGCCGCATCGCGCATTCGCGAGCAGGGGCCGCATGACCGCTCGATATCTTTTGTCTGCGCCGACGATGGCGAGACGATCGCTTCGGTGCGGATGACCCCGGTTCTGGCCGGGAGCGTGAAGGGTCATATGCTGGGCCCGCTGGCAGTGCGGCCGTCGCACAAGAACCTCGGCATCGGCCGAGAACTGGTGCGGATCGCCATCGATGCTGCGCGCCGGCATGGGTCGGAAGCCGTGATCCTGATCGGTGACCCGCCTTACTACATGCCACTCGGCTTCGAGAAGGTGGCCTATGATGCGCTCGATTTTCCGGGACCGGTCGATCCGGGCCGGGTGCTGGTCGTGCCGCTGAAGGACGATGTGCATGACGGGCTGAAGGGCGTGATCGGCTGGCGGGAGCTGTGATCCGTCAGGACTTCGCTCCAAGCGTCTGATCTAGAATCGTTTTTCCAGCCACGTTACATCATGTCCGCCGGCTAGGCCTTCGAGCTTGCCGATCGGGCGATAGCCGAGCTTCAGATAGAGCGCGAGCGCTGCCGGGTTCATCGTATCGATATAGGCGCCGATACAGCCGCGCTTCGCCGCCTCCGCTTCCGCCATGGTGAGCAGGCGGGTGGCGAGGCCCTTGGCGCGCATCCATTCGGGGATGAACAGCATCGAGACGTAAAGCCAGCCGCGGCCGGTATAACCGACAAGGCCGCCGGCGATATCGCCGGCCGTATCATGCAACGGGATTGCCAGTTCGCGACGGTCGCTCTCGCCGAAGCATTCGATATTGAAGGCTTTCAGTCTGTCGAGAATGACCTCTTCATCCTGCTGCGGCATTCCTTCGACGATTTTCAGACCCATATCCATGCTCCCAAATTGCGCCAGGATGGATAGACTAAAGCGCTTTTTGAAGGAAGGTGCGGGTTCTGGTTTCGACGAAATTCGGAATCTCGCCAAACACTTGGTAGCCGTGACTCTTGTAGGCCTTGAGGGCGAGTGGGTTGAACGTATCGATCCAGGCGCCCTTGCAGCCGCGGGTGCGGGCTTCATTTTCGGCCTCGGTCAGGAGCTTTGCGGCCATGCCCCTGCCGCGAAGGGTTTCCGGAATGAACAGCAACTGGGTGAAGAGCCAGCCCCAGGACGTGTAGCCCGAGAGGCCGCCGATGACCGTGCCGCTCTCGTCGCGGATCAGCACGGCGAGCGGTTTTCTGTCGGAAAGTCCGACTTCGCCTTCGTTGAAGACGGTGAGGCCGCTGCTGACGATTGCTAGATCGTCTGAGGTCGGCGCGTCGGTTAGATAAAGCTCGTGGCCCATCAGCGACCCTCGCGCCACCACATCGCAGCCATTGCGAACAACAGCACCGACAGGCCGGCAAAACCGGCAAACAGCGGCAGCGTGTTGATGCCGCGCAGCACCGTCTCGTCGGTCATGCGGATGACCATGCGGTTGGGATCGCTAACGCGCACCTCGCCGCGAACGGGCAGAATGTCGGGGATGGTGATGCTATCGCCCGATGCGACGCGGGTGACGAGGCCGCGAGTCTTGTCGGCATAGGGCTGCAAGGTCGCCTCGGTGGAGATCATCGCCTTGAACTCGGGCGAGTCGACGGCGCCGACATGGACGAGCGTCTGGAAGTCGCCGTTCCTCACTTCGAACAGGCCGGTTTCGTCCATGCGGCTCTCATACCGGTATTCGCCGGGGCCGGCGGGCGTCATTTGCACGGTCTCTGAGCGGCCGGACGGATAGCGGATCGTCGCGGGGCCGGGGTCGTTGCCGATCGTCTGGCGGGTGGCGGCGAGCGTACGGCCGACGGAGCGGGCGGTCAGCGCCTCTTCCTCGAGTTCCGGCTCCTTCATCAACCAGTGAGCGATGCGGCGATAGAGCGCCACATGCGGGCCGCCGCCTTCGAAGCCACGGGCCCAGAGCCAGCCCTGATCCGACAGGAGCATGGCGACGCGGCCTTCGCCCTGACGGTTGAGGACGAGGAGAGGGCGGTCGCCATCGCCTTCCATCACCGTCTGGCCCTGCGGCGGATCGACATCGATGGTGCGGAACCAGCGTCCCCAGGCGGGCGGCGTCTGGTTGGAGCCTTCGAGACCGCGGGTGACCGGGTGCTTGGTGCCGACTTCCGATAGATGCGGGAAGAAGCCGGCATTGTGGACTTCGCCCGTCGGTGCGGCCGGCAGGACCTGTTCGAGCGGTGTCGCGGCGATCGAATCTTCGCCAGCGTGTTCGGGGCCTGCCGCGATCAGCAGCGCGCCGCCGTTTTGCACATATTGGGAGATGTAGTCGTAATAGAGGATCGGCAGCACGCCGCGATGCTTGTAGCGATCGAAGATGATCAGATCGAAATCCTTGATCTTCTCGACGAACAGCTCGCGGGTGGGGAAGGCGATCAGCGACAACTCGTTGATCGGCGTGCCATCCTGCTTTTCCGGCGGACGCAGGATGGTGAAATGCACGAGGTCGACGGAGGCGTCGGACTTTAGAAGGTTACGCCAAGCGCGCTCACCGGCATGGGGTTCGCCGGACACCAGCAGCACGCGCAGGTTCTGCCTGATGCCATCGATGACATGGACGGCGCGGTTGTTGGCGGTGGTCACTTCGCCAGGGAGCTCGGCAACCGAGAACTCCATGACATTGTTGCCGCCGCGCTGGACGTTGAACGAGAACGGGGTGGTGACGCCGGGCGTTGCCTGCAGCGTGGCGATCTGCTGGCCGTTCATGCGCACGATGACTTCGGCGGGGCCGCCGCCCTGGCGACCGTCGTCGAACACGCGCAGTGTCAGTTCCTGCTCTTCGCCGACAATGCCGAAGCGGGGCGCGCGCAGCACTTCGATGCGGCGGTCGAATTCGTTTGGCTGGCCGGTGATCAGCCCGTGGACGGGTGCGTTGAAGCCGAGATCCTGATTGATGCCGGGGAGATCATGGATCTGGCCGTCTGTGAGGAACACGGCGCCGCCGACACGGGCCGGCGGAACGTCCGACATCGCGGAGCGCAGCGCAGTGAACAGCTTCGTCGAAGGTGTGTCGCTGTCTACATCGTCTCCGGCCTCGACGATGCGCGTCTCGATGCGGGGATAGCGGGAGAAGCGGTCGCGCAGTTCCGCCAGCGCCTGATCGGTCTGCTGCTCGCGGCCGGCCGTCTCCTGGCTCTGAGAGCGGTCTACGACGATTGGCACGATGGTGGAGAGCTGTTCGCGATCTTCCTGGTTGAGCGTCGGGTTGGCGAGCGCCATCAGCAGGGCGGCAAGCGCCAGCGTCCGAAGGACCGCACCACGGACGCCGCGCAATAGGGCGGTCACAGCAAGGACGAGGGCCAGTGCACCGAGGGCTGCAAGGATCGGCCACGAGAAGAAGGGGGCGAATTCGATGGTCATCGGTTACTGCCCCAGCCGTTCGAGGAGCGCGGGGACGTGGACCTGATCGGCTTTGTAGTTGCCGGTCAGCATGTACATCATGATGTTGACGCCGGCGCGGTAGGCGTATTCGCGCTGCATGTCGTCAGGCGGTACGGTCGGGAGCATGGAATTCCCCTGTTGATCGACTGCCCAGGCGCCGGCAAAATCATTGCCCGTGATCAGAAGCGGCGTCACGCCGTCGCCGCCCGAGGAGAGCTGCGAGGTGGAGTTGCGCGCATCCTGACGGGCTTCGACCCAGAGCGGACCGCCGCGATAGCGACCGGGAAAATCCTTCAGCAGATAGAACGTGCGGGTGAGGACGTGGTTTTCCGGTGTCGGCTCAAGCGGCGGGATATCGATGCTGGCGAGAATTTCCTGCAGCCGCAGGCCGTTGGGGCTGGAGCTGCCATCGAGTGCTGAGACCTGGTCGCGGGTGTCGAACAGAACCGTGCCGCCGTTGCGCATATAGGCGTCAATGCGCGAGATCGAGACCTGCGACGGCATCGGCGCGGTCGCGGAAATCGGCCAGTAGATGATCGGGTAGAAGGAGAGATCGTCCTTGGCGATGTCGAGGCCGACAGGGGCGCCGGGTTCCAGCGTCGTGCGGTAGCTCATGTATTGGGTGAGACCGTCGAGCCCGCGCTCGGAGATGCTGTCGACATCGCTTTCGCCGGTCTGGACGTAGGCAAGGTGGGTCGTGTCGAGGCGGTCAAGGATCTGGTCGTCGCCAGGCTTTACGCCTTCGCCGGGCTGCATTTCGCGAAACGGCTGCGGCTGGGCCGATTGCTGTTGTGCCGCGGCAGGCGGTTGGGCCGGTGGCTGCTGGGCGAGCGACGGGTTCGGGTTGAGCAGCGCCAAAGCCAGCGCGAAGCCGAGGATCAAGGAGGCGGCTGTACCGGAGGATCGGGTCGAGGTCGGCTTGGAACGCCCGGGGCGGCGGGAAAAGGCACCGTTCATGAAGAGCATTACCAGGCTATCGAGGACGAGGAGCGCGAAGGCGAGAGCAAACAGGGTCGGACGCAGGGAGAGAGCCTCGCCGCCAGCCAGTTGCTCGCGCGCCACCTGCGTTCCGCCGACCGATGGATCGAAGGGGGCAAGCACGGTCGCTGGCGCAAGGAGATTGACGGCCGAGTAGCCGTCCTCGGTGCCGTAGAGGCCCGGCGGGTGATCGAAGCTTGCGACAGGCCTTGCGTTGGCCGGGATGATGATCGGACGGGCAGCGCCGGTCTCGGTCGTCATCACGCCGTCGGCGGTGAGAAGGCGGTAGGGCGGCAGGGCTGCGGCAGCACCTTCGGTTCCCGGTGCGCCGGACGCGCTGCCACCGGCAGCACCGCCGACCCGGGCCATCTGCACCAGACGGCGCAGCATCTCGACGAAATTGCCCGATAGCGGCAGGTTCGACCAGGTCGCCTCGGCGCTGGTGTGGAACAGCACGATGCGGCCGGCCTCGACTTCCTTTTCGGTCACCAGCGGCGTGCCATCGGCAAGGCTTGCCCAGGTGCGCTCGGCAAGGTCCGGCGTCGGTTCGGCGAGAACCTGGCGGGTCACGGTGATATCCGCTGCGCGCGGCAGGCCGGCGAAGGGGCCGAAATTCGGGAAATCGGCGAGTGCCTGCGGCTCAGACCAGGACATGGCGCCGCCGAGCGCGCGTTCGCCCTGGCGCAGGGTGACCGGCACCAGCGGATCGTCGGCAGGTGCCGCGGCAAGCCGCGGGCCGGCGAAGCGGACCAGGGTGCCGCCGCGCGCGATCCAGCGTTGCAGCGGCTGCGAGATTTCCGGCGGCAGGCGGCCGACATCGGCCATGATGATCGCCGAGGGATTGTCTTCGAGGATCTGCGGGATCGACACCGAGAGATCGGCGGTGTTGGGCTGGATCACATCGGCATAGGGCTGGAGCGCCCGGCTGATATAGTAGAGCGGCTGCAGCAGCGGCTGGAAATCGCTGCCGCTCTCGCCGGCGATGAGCGCCACGCGGCGGCGGCGGAAACCGTCGTCTAGAAGGTGGGCGGCCCCGGCGGTTGCGATGCCTTCGACGGAGAGGCGGGCAAAATCGTTGCGCAGTTCGAACGGTGCGGAAATTTCCGTCGTTGCCGTGTTGGCGCCGTCGGCAAATTCCAGCGTGCCGGCAGCAAGCGAGCGACCCTGCGGATCAAGCGCGTTGACGGTGAACTGCTGGGTGCCAGCCGTGGAAAGGCGTGTGGCGCTGACATTCATCGCCGTGGAATTGTTGGTGGCACCGGTGATCGCGACGGCCGATTGTCCATCGCCTTCGAGGACGCGCATGTCGCCTGCCGAGAGGCCGGCAAGGGCGGTCATCGTTTCGGCGTCGGTCGTGGCGGCGATGCCGTCGGAGACGAGCGCCAGCGTGCCGGGGCGGGTGCCGTTAAGGGCTTCCCGGAGTGCGGTGACGGCGCGCGTGCGGTCGGGCACCAGCGGCCTCGGGCTTGCGGCGGCGAGCTTGTCGCGCGCTGCGGCGGCACTGCCGGGTGTTGCTTCCTGGTTTTGATCGGCGGTGAAGGCGATCGCGACCGGGAGATCTGCGCTTTCGGCATCGTCGATCAGGAGATTGGCGGTCTCGACGCGGCGTTCCCAGTCGGTCGATGTTGCCCAGCCGTTGTCGATGACCAGCACCAGCGGGCCATCTGTGTTGAGCGAACTCGTGCGCGGGTTGATGACCGGATCGGCGATGGCGAGAATGATCGCGGCGGCGAGAAGCATCCGCAGCAGCGTCAGCCACCACGGGCTCTGAGACGGCGTTTCCTCGCGCTTCAGCACGCTTGCAAGAATGCGCAGAGGCGGAAAAACTTCCGACTTCGGCCGTGGCGGGGTCAGCCGCAGCAGCCACCAGATGGCGGGCAAGGCGATCAGGCCGAACAGGATGGCGGGATAGGCAAAGGCGAGCGCGCTCATGACCTCTCCTCCATGCGTCCGGTCTCAACACGTCGAGGTGCCGGTATGCCGGACAGGTAGCCGTGGACCGCAACCAGAGCTTCGGAGGCGAGACGGTCGGTGCGGTGGAACACGAAACTCCAGCCGAGACGGCGAAGGCCTTCTCCGAGCGCATCGCGGCGGGCGAGATAGGCGCGCTGATAGTCCTCGCGGATATTTTCGGCACGGCCGGAGACGAGCTTTTCGCCGGTTTCGGGATCGGTGAATTCGGTGCGGCCGGTATAGGGGAAGGTCTCTTCGGCGGGATCGGCAACCTCGATCACATGGCCGCGCAGGCCGCGGCGTCCGAGTGGCGTGATGCGGTCCATGACCTTGTCGGCATCATCGAGGAAATCGCCGATCAGGACGATATCGCTCTGGCCGCGGATCATGCCCGTGTCCGGCAGGCCGGTCGCCTGCGGGGCGTGCATGATGGCGGTCGCCAGTCGTTCGGCGGCGTTGCGGGCAGAGACGGGTTCCATGATGCCGGGGCATCCGATCCGCTCGCCGGAGCGGGCAAGGATTTCGGCGAGCGCCAGCATGATGACCAGCGCACGGCTTTCCTTCGATACCGAGCCGAATGTCGACTTGTACATCATCGACGGCGACATGTCGGCCCAGAGCCAGATCGTGTGGGCGGCTTCCCATTCGCGGTCGCGGACATAGGTATGGTCGTCGCGGGCCGAGCGGCGCCAGTCGATGCGCGACAGGCTTTCGCCCTCGGCATAGGGCCGGAACTGCCAGAAATTCTCGCCCATGCCGCGCTTGCGGCGGCCGTGCCAGCCGGCAATCACCGTATTGGCGATGCGCTTGGCCTCGACCATGCAATCGGGCACCAGCATGGCGCGCTGCTGGGCGCGATGAAGCACATCGCTGCTGGCGGTTTGATCGACGATCTGGCCGATGGATGCCACTGAGGTTCCTTTCTAGCCTGAACCGGCGATCTTCAGCCGCGGGCCTGTTTGATCAGGCCGGCAATGACATCGCGCACCGACATGCCTTCGGCGCGGGCGGCGAATGTCAGCGCCATGCGATGCTGCAGGACCGGTTCGGCAAGCGCGTGGATATCGTCCAGCGAGGGAGCGAGGCGGCCTTCGTAAAGTGCGCGGGCGCGGGCCGTCAGCATCAGCGACTGGCCGGCACGTGGGCCTGGACCCCAGGCGACATGCTTGTCGGTCGAAGCGTTGCCGTGGCCCGGGCGGGCCGAGCGGACGAGCGACAGGATCGCATCGACCACCTTGTCGGAGACCGGCATCTGGCGGATCAGCGCCTGGATATCCTTCAGCCGCGTCGCGTCGATGACGCTGCGCGCCTTGGCTTCGGTGCTGCCTGTCGTGTCGAGCAGGATCTGGCGCTCGGCGGCAAGCTCCGGGTAGAGAACGTCCACCTGCAGCAGGAAACGGTCGAGCTGCGCTTCGGGAAGCGGATAGGTGCCTTCCTGTTCCAGCGGGTTCTGGGTGGCAAGGACGTGGAATGGTGCCGGCAGGTCATAGCGCTGGCCGGCGACGGTGATGTGATATTCCTGCATGGCCTGCAGCAGCGCCGACTGGGTGCGCGGCGAGGCGCGGTTGATTTCGTCGGCCATCAGCAGCTGTCCGAACACCGGTCCCTTGACGAAGCGGAAGGAGCGGCGGCCGGTCTCATCGGTATCCATCACTTCGGAGCCGAGAATATCCGACGGCATCAGGTCGGGTGTGAACTGGATGCGGTTGGAATCCAGACCGAGGACGGTGCCGAGCGTCGAGACGAGTTTGGTCTTGGCTAGACCGGGAACACCGACCAGCAGCGCATGACCGCCGGAGAGGACCGCGAGCATGGTGTTTTCGACGACACGTTCCTGGCCGAAGATGACCTTGGCGACTTCCTCGCGGATGGCGGCGATATCGGAAAGCGCCTTTTCGGCCGAGTCGATGATGGCTTTCTCGTCGAGGACTGTTTGCGTAGAATTCATCATGCCCATGTCGTTCACCATCACCCTTGATTGGTATCCAGATCCAGCAGGCTTCGCCGAACCTATCCGTCCGACCGTGAATCGCTGCGTCGCAGCAGTCACCTTAGACGTTGAAACTTATTCCGCCAAATAAGGCTGACAAGCACGCGATGAATGACTATCTCGTGAGAACATTCACCTTGGCTGATGCTTAAGGTCGAACCGGGACTGAAAAATGGCAGTAGAACCAATTAATAAGGCGGCCGATGCCGCTGGTCTCGCGGCGATGATTGCCCATGCGTCCGAGCAGGCAAGTGGTGGCCCGAGAGGCGAAATTCCCGGCCTGCCGCCGGTCGAGAGGTGGAACCCGCCGTTCTGCGGCGATCTCGACATGGAAATTCGTGCCGACGGGACATGGTTCTATCTGGGCACGCCGATCGGCCGGGCGCCGCTGGTCAGGCTGTTTTCGACCGTGTTGCGCAAGGACGAGGACGGCCGAACCTATCTCGTCACGCCTGTGGAAAAGGTTGCGATCCGTGTCGTCGATGCGCCGTTTGTGGCGGTGGAGATGCAAACGAGCCTCCGCGACGGCCAGCAGGTGCTGACGTTTCGTACCGGTGTCGGCGATGTGGTGGAGGCAGGGAGCGATCATGCGATACGTTTTGCGATCGCTGGCGAAGGGCAGGAGCTGAAGCCCTACCTGCATGTCCGCGGGCGGCTCGAGGCACTGGTATCGCGGGCGGTGATGTATGATCTCGTCGCGCTTGGCGAGACGGTAGAGATCGATGGCGTCGCGATGTTTGCGGTCCGCTCCGGCGATGCGGTGTTCCCGGTGATGCCGGTGGCCGAGCTGGAAGTGTTGTCTCGATGAGCGGTCTTGGTTTTTATTCCGCTGATGAGTTTCGCCGCCGTGCGCGGTCCCAGAAGGGCGGGCCGATCGAGGAAGCGTGGCGCGATCACGGCGATCATCTGCTCAACCCGGCCTGGGTGAACGCGACCGTTCAATCCAAGCTGAAGGATGCGGCCGTGCTGGTGCCCGTCATCGACGATGCCGATGGCGCCAAGGTTATCCTGACGCAGCGGACGGTAAAGCTGCGCAAGCATTCCGGACAGATCGCCTTTCCGGGCGGTGCGATCGATCCTGAAGACGGATCGCCTGAAGTGGCGGCGCTGCGCGAGGCCGAGGAAGAGATCGGTCTCGACCGACGCTTCGTCGAGCCGCTGGCCAGGCTTCCCGATTATTACGCGGCTACCGGCTTTCGCATCACGCCGGTGCTGGCTGTTGTGAGCCGCGGTTTCGAGCTGACGCTCAATCCGGACGAGGTGGATGTGGCTTTCGAAGTGCCGCTGTCCTTTCTGATGGACGAGGCGAACCACCAGCGCGGCACCCGCGACTGGAATGGCGCGACCCGGCACTTCTACGTCATGCCCTATGAGGACCGGGAAATCTGGGGCATTACCGCCGGAATTTTACGCACGCTGTATGAAAGGCTTTACGCATGACCTCCATTGCTACCCCCTCGGTTGCCGATGAGGCATGGTTCAACGATGCCGCTCTGCAGCGGCTTCTTCTCCTTCTGAACGCCGATGGCGGCGAGGCGCGGGTGGCTGGTGGCGCGGTGCGCAACGCGCTGATGGGGCTTGCCGTCGCCGATATCGACGTGGCGACGACGCTTCTGCCGCAGGACGTGGTGGAGCGGGCAGAAGCTGCCGGCATGAAGGCCGTGCCGACCGGGATCGAGCATGGGACGGTAACGCTGGTGATCGACGGCACGCCGTTTGAGGTGACGACGCTTCGGCGCGATATCGAGACCGATGGCCGCCATGCCAAGGTTTCGTTTGGCACCGACTGGCAGGCTGACGCGGAACGGCGCGACCTCACCATCAATGCACTCTATGCGGATGCATCGGGCGCCGTGGTCGATCTGGTCGGAGGTCTGCCCGACATCGAGAGCCGGACGATCCGGTTTATCGGCGACGCTTCGCAGCGGATTGCCGAGGATCATCTGCGCATTCTCAGGTTCTTCCGGTTTTTCGCCTATTACGGATCCGGCCGGCCGGATGCCGACGGATTGCGGGCATCGGCACGCGCCAAGGACAGGCTTTCGACGCTGTCTGGCGAGCGGGTCTGGGGCGAGACTAAGAAACTGCTCGCCGCCCCCGATCCGTCTCGCGCACTTTTGTGGATGCGGCAGGCTGGCGTGCTGACGGAAATCCTGCCGGAAACCGAAAAATGGGGCATCGACGGCATTCATCCGCTGGTCGCTGCGGAAGCAGCACTCGGCTGGGCGCCGGATCCGCTGCTGCGGCTTGCGGCGATCGTGCCGCCCGATGCGGAACGGCTGACGGCGATGGCAAAGCGGCTGCGGTTTTCGAATGCCGATGCGGCGAAGCTGGCCGTCTGGGCGTCCGCACCCGCCATTCCCGACGAGGTGACGGATGTCGGCTTCGATCGTCTGCTCTACCGAAATGGCGTGGCCGGCATGGTTGCACGCGTCAAGCTGGCGCTGTCGTCGGCCAGAGCAGCGGCCGAGGGCGATCCAATGGCGATGCGCAAGTCGGCAAGGCTGTCGGTTCTTCTGAAGCGGGCCGAGGGCTACGTCAAGCCGGTCTTTCCGATCGCGGGCGCCGACGTTCTCTCGGCAGGTGTGCCTGCCGGCAAGAGGGTCGGTGAGATCCTGAAGCAGATCGAGGACTTCTGGGTGGAGCGTAACTTCAACCCCGACCGGGCAGCGCTGGCCGCCCGGCTGGACGAGATCGTGAAGCAGAGCTCCTGATCAATCCTCCTATTCGGAGATCGCCCAGGAGTGGAATACGGATGCCCGCTCCGTGGGAATCATCATGTGAGCGGCATTGGCCGCGCCGGATTCCGCCGACTTACCGGCAAGCTGCCGCTTCACTTGCTCGACACAGAAAGCGTGGGGCAGTTCGCCACCGCTTCTGGCTCGCATTTCGACGGCCAGACGCTCGACCAATTCGGGCGTCTTCATCAACTTCGAAACGGGGTATGGACTTGGTTTTGTCAGGCTGTTTGATGGGGTCATGGCTGTTCTCCCGTGCAACCAGACCGCACGCTAGCACCGAACACACCGATTCGAACATCGAATTTTTCGCAGATGACAACTACCAGTGGCCTTACAGTCATCAATTTCTTGAGAGCAGACTGCCTGGGCGTGCCAATGATCAGGGCCAGCGGACTGCCGGTGGCATCGAGGACAAGATCGATTCCACATTGCCGCCAGTCTTCAGGCCGAAAATGGTACCGCGGTCGTAGAGAAGGTTGAACTCCACGTAGCGGCCGCGACGGATCAGTTGCTCGTCGCGGTTCTCTTCGGTCCAGGGCCGGTTGAAATTGCCGCGGACGATCTTCGGGTAGAGGAGGTTGAAGGCGCGGCCGACATCCTGCGTGAAGGCGAAATCGGCATCCCAGCCGCCTTTTTCCGCGTCCGAATGGAGCCAGTCGAAAAAGATGCCGCCGACGCCGCGGGGCTCGTTGCGGTGCTTCAGGAAGAAATAGTCTTCGCACCATGCCTTGTAGCGGGGGTAATCGGCGACCGCGTGCCGATTACATGTGATTTCCATGACCCGGTGGAAAAGCTGGGTATCGGGGTCTTCCTGGCTGCGGCGGATGTCGAGGACCGGCGTCAGGTCGGCGCCGCCACCGAACCACTGGCTGGTGGTGACGACCATGCGGGTGTTCATGTGCACTGCCGGCACATTGGGATTGACCGGATGGGCGATGAGCGAAATGCCCGACGCCCAGAATGCGGGGTCTTCGTCGGCGCCGGGGATCTGCTTGCGGAATTCTTCGGAAAACTCGCCGTGGACGGTGGACGTGTGGACGCCGACCTTCTCGAAGACGCGGCCTTCCATCATCGACATCGTACCGCCGCCGCCTTCGCCCTCGTTGCGAAGCCAGTTCTTCCGGGTAAAGCGGCCGGGCGGCTGATCGGAGAGCGGGCCGGTCAGCTCGTCTTCCAAAGCCTCGAAGGAAGCACAGATCGTGTCGCGGAGGCTCTCGAACCAGGCTCTCGCGGCTGCCTTCTTCTCTTCGAGATTTTCGGGCAGTTCCTTGAGCAATGCCGGCCGTTCCATGGTCTTTTCCTTTTCCGCTATGCCTTTGATCTGATTCCGTATCCTCGCCGGCGGCACTTAGCATCTCAGACTTGCGCCGGCCATTCCCAAGCGCGTGAGACCGCCCGTTTTAAGACAGGAAAACAGACTCGCAATGCGTGTGAGACCATATTATCTTGATGTCACCAGGTGCCGATAAGAGGGTTTGATGGCGAAATTCACACCCCCGCCACTCGACGGGCTGAAGCGCAGAATTCACCGCCACCGGCAGGAACAGGCCGGCGGACCGGGCAGTATGTTCGTGCGCGAGACATTTCTGATGACCCGCGAGGATGCCCGCGAAAAAGCGCGGCAATGGTTCGACGAATTTCCGAAGGCTGCCTACTGGACCGAAGTGGAAAGCTGGCGCCAGCTGGAGGGCGACCGCATCGAGTTCACCATGCGGAGACTTCCGACGGCGGACTAAGGAAGTCCCTCAGGCGCCGGGTTCGGCGAGGCGAAGGCGGCTTTCGATCAGTGCGCCGCTGTCATCGAGGATCGGATGCGCAACCGACACGATGTGCGCGTTGATGCGTTTGAGGTCACGCAGCATGTCGAGATGCAGCGAGCTGGTCTGCAGGCTTTCCAGTCGTCCGTCACGCAACCGCTCCAGATGCTTTTCGGCGGACCGCTTTTCGAGCCGACGGACTTCCACCTTGATTTCCATCAACTGCCGCGCCAGCGCCAGATCGCCGGTCTGGAAGATCGTCTGGGCGGTTCTCAGGTTGTCGACGGTCAGGCTGAGCAGCACCTGCAATTCATCGAAGCCGTCGTCCGAGAACTTGAGGCCGTGCGCGATCTTCTTGCGAACCTGTTCGGCGATGCCCTTTTCGATGATGTCGCCGATATGTTCGAGGTTGATCGCGTAATCGATGATGGCGATGGAGCGGCGGGCGTTCTCCGCATCGAGACCGGTGCGGCCCAGTTCCGACAGGTAGAGCTTCACATCCTGATGAAGGTGATCGACCCGTGACTCGAGCCCGGCGATGTCTGCAAGTGGGGCGATATCGTTACGTTTGAAGGCATTTTCGGTGCGGATCAGCATGCGCTCGATGGTGTCGCCGACGCCCAGCACTTCGCGCGTCGCGTTGGCGAGCGCCATCACCGGGTTGTCGAGCGCGTCCTGATCGAGGAAGCGGGGGCCGTCGTCTCGCTGCGGATCATCAGGGACGAGGCGAGCTGCAAGGCGGGAGACTTGGGCTGAGAACGGGAATACGACCAGCGCAAGCAGGATATTGAAGGCGAGGTGCGCATCGACCGGGAGCTTTTCCGGCGACAGCGGCAGGGCTTGAACGGCATCGGCGACAGGGCCCGCGAGCGGCAACGCGATGGCGCAACCGATGCCGCGGGTGACAAGGTTGCCGAGCGTGATGCGTCTTGCGGCAGCGGGCGCAGAGAGAGTGGCGACGACGGGCGGAATGGCGCCACCGAGATTGGCGCCGAGGATCAGCACAATTACCAGGCCGGCGGAGACATTTCCGGTCGAGGCGAGCGAGAGGATCAGCACCACGACCGCCAGGCTGGACGACGAAACGAAAGCCAGAACCGCCGACAGGATCAGCGCCACCGGCCACGCGTCATCGAGCAGGCCGATAAAGGCCGCGAGCGCCGGCGACTGGCGCATCGGTTCGGTGGCGAGCCCAAGCAGATGCAGCGACAGCAGCATCAGGCCGACGCCTATCATGGCCGTGCCGCCGCCTTTGCGGGCTGGCGATGCACCGCGAAGCATGACCAGACCGATGAGGATGAGAAGCGGCGACAGCCACTCGATGCCGGTCGCGACCAGCCAGGCGGTAACGGCGGTGCCGACATTGGCGCCGAGGAGCACGATCTGCGCCATGCGTGGACGCACCATGCCGCGTTCGGCAAACGAGGCGAGCGTCAGTGCGGTCGCGGTCGAACTTTGCAAGGCGATCGTGGCGACAAGGCCGGAGACGAAGGAGCGCAGGGTGCTGCTGGTGCCGCGGGCTAGACCCGTCTTGAGGCGTGTCCCGAAGGCGCGGGTGACGCCATCCTTGACCTGCGCAAGGCCAAACAGAAGCAGGGCCACGGCGCCGAAAAGATTGATGATCACGATGGTGGATTGCATATCGGATTGTCTTCGCCCGGGGACGGTTCCTATCGAATGAAGTGCGATAATGAATTGCCGGCTAACGAATATAGGCCGATTACGCCGATGTGCAAATCACTGTTCGCGACAGTTTTTTACGCGTTTTGGCGCGGGGTCGGAGCGCGGATCAGGCGGCGTCTTCGATGGCTTGCTCTTTCACCATGACCGGCATGAGTTTGAGACCCAAAGCCTTCATCACCTTCAGGATGGTGGTAAATTCCGGGTTGCCTTCGCCCCTCAAGGCCTTGTAGAGCGCCGCGCGGCTCATGCCTGTCTTGCGGGCAAGCTTGCTCATGTTGCGGGCCTTGGCAACCGTGCCAAGGCATTTGGCGATGAAGGCCGGATCGCCTTCCTCGAAGGCTGCGACCATGAATTCGTGGATTCCTTCTTCGGTATCCAGATATTCAGAAGGATCGAATAGACGGGTCTCGAGGGGCATCGCTAATCTCTCCACGCACTTGCCAGTCGCTTTGCCTCGGCGATATCGCGCTGCTGACTGCTTCTGTCGCCACCGCACAGAAGGACGACAACGGTGTCTCAGCGCTTTATGAAATAGAGTCGGTAGCCAGGGGCATGATCGACACGCATTTCTCCGCATCATAGAGTAAACTCAGGCGTGTAAAATATGCGAAATGCGCGTGAGGTTTATGCGGTGAAACCCGTCTGCCGCAGCGCTTCTCCTGATATCATTGCGGCCGACATGGCGACGTTGATGGAGCGCTGTCCTTCGCGCATCGGGATCAGTATGCGGGCATCCGCCGTTTCGTGGACGAGGTCCGGAACGCCGGCGCTCTCGCGGCCGAACAGCAGGATGTCGCCGGGCTGAAACTGGAAGTCCACGTAGGGTTGGGCGGCCTTTGTGGAGGCGAGGACCAGCCGCCGGTTTTCGGATCTCCGCCAATCGTCGAACTGCTGCCAGTTGACGTGGCGGGTAAGTTCGACGTTTGCCAGGTAATCCATTCCTGAGCGTTTCAGGTTGCGATCGGAAATATCGAAGCCCGCCGGTTCGATGATATCGACGCCGAGGCCGAGGCAGGCGGCGAGCCTCAGGATCGTGCCGGTATTGCCGGGAATGTCAGGCTGGTAGAGGGCGATGCGCAGCTTTGTCATGGTTTTCCTTAAGCCGAGCCGGCCTGTGAGCTCAAGCGTTTGAGGGCGGTTTCGATCGGATTGCCGCAGATTTGGGACTTTTCAAAATGGCAATGAACGGGTAAAAGGGCATCGATCTTTAACGCCAGCCTATGGAGGCCTTCATGGATATGACCGTGCTTATGCGCCTCCGCCCCCCGGTATTTGTCCGACAGGCTTAGGCGTCCGCGGTTTCACGCAGTCTTTTCACCATTGTATTTTGCACGGCCGATATCCGGCAGCGCTCACCACATAACTGACCGGTTCGCCGTCGGCGCGTTTGCGTTGCGTGAAGCGGGTCCGATTGACGGAGCTATCAATGTTTTCCTGGTTCGAACGGCGGGTTCACCCTTATCCCGAGGAGACCCCAGGCCTGCCGCCTGCCGGCCTGATCGCCTTCCTCTGGCACTATACCAAGCCGGTCTGGCCCTGGGTGCTGATCATGTCGGTCTGCACGATGTTCATCGCGCTCGGCGAAGTGATGCTGTTCCAGTTTCTGGGCAATATCGTCGACTGGCTGACGCATGCGGAGCGTTCGACTTTCCTTGCGAACGAGGGAATGACGCTGGTTGCCATGGCGTTGATGGTGCTGGTCGGGCTGCCGCTGGTCGCCGGCCTCAATTCTCTCATCATGCACCAGATCCTGATGGGCAATTTTCCGATGATCGCCCGCTGGCAGATGCACCGGTTCCTGCTCAACCACTCGATGACCTTCTTTGCCAACGAGTTTGCGGGTCGCGTCTCGACCAAGGTCATGCAGACGTCGCTGGCGATCCGCGAAGTGGTGATGAAGGTGCTCGACGTCTTCGTCTATGTGGCAACCTACTTCATCTCGATGGTGGCGGTGGTTGCGGTCGCGGATATCCGTCTGGCGGTCCCGTTGGTGGTATGGATCGCCTTCTATTCGTCGACGGTTGCCTACTACGTGCCGAAGCTCCGGAAGATTTCGGCGGCGCAGGCGGATGCGCGCTCGATGATGACCGGGCGTGTCGTCGACAGCTACACCAACATCGCGACGGTGAAGCTGTTTTCGCATTCCGGCCGTGAGGAAGACTACGCCAAGGATGCGATGGACGTGTTCCTGAAGACCGTGCATGGGCAGATGCGCAAGGTGACCGCGTTCCAGGTGCTGGTCTATTTCTACAACTGTGCAGCCCTGTTTGCCGTCGCGACGCTGTCGATCTGGTTCTGGCTGGACAGCGCGATCTCGATCGGCGCCATTGCCATCGCGATCGGCCTTGCAATGCGCATCAACGGCATGTCGCAGTGGATCATGTGGGAAGTCTCGGCGCTGTTTGAGAATATCGGCACGGTCTATGACGGCATGTCGATGATGACCAAGCCGCATGACGTCACCGACGTCGAGGACGCGTCGAAGCTTTCGGCAGCAAAGGGCCATATCGTCTATGACGACGTGCGCTTCCATTACGGCAAGGCAGCGGGTGTCATCGACGGGCTGACGCTGGATATCAAGGCCGGCGAGAAGGTTGGTCTGGTCGGGCGCTCCGGGGCCGGGAAGACGACTCTGATGAACCTGCTCTTGCGGTTCTACGATCTGGAAAGCGGGCGGATCACCATCGACGGGCAGGACATTGCCGGTGTGACGCAGGACAGTTTGCGGTCCTTGGTCGGCGTGGTGACGCAGGACACGTCGCTGCTGCATCGCTCGATCCGCGACAATATCGCCTATGGCCGGCCGGACGCGACCGATGCCGAGATCATCGAGGCGACCAAGCGGGCCAATGCCTGGGACTTCGTGGAAAGCCTCGTCGATCTTCAGGGGCGCAAGGGGCTCGACGCGCATGTGGGCGAGCGCGGCGTCAAGCTTTCGGGTGGCCAGCGTCAGCGGATCGCGATCGCCCGCGTGTTCCTGAAAGATGCGCCGATCCTGGTGCTGGACGAGGCGACCTCTGCGCTGGATTCGGAAGTCGAAGCGGCAATCCAGGAAAACCTGTTTGCCCTGATGCAGGGCAAGACGGTCATCGCCATCGCGCATCGGCTGTCGACGCTCACGGAGATGGACCGGGTGATCGTGCTCGACCGGGGCGCCATCGTCGAGACCGGCACGCATCGCGAACTGGCGGATCAGGGCGGCATCTATGCGGACCTCTGGAACCGTCAGTCCGGCGGCTTCATCGGGCATGAGGACGAGGGCCAGGCTGCCGAGTAAACCGTTGACGGAAGAGGCTTGCGGTCGCCGGGGAAACCGGCGGCCGACAACGGTCGTCACGCGTCCGATGGGCGCTGGACGCTTCCGATCGGCGGGATGGCGCGACGGCAACGATTTATCACTTGTTGCGCATGTTCCGAGCCACCCCGGGATGGTCGCTCACGCTCTCGGCGGCTCCCTAGGGAGCGACGCCGCGGTTAGCGAAACATTCAACGATGTCAGGTATTTGCGACGACGCTAATATTTTTTTATGGCCGAGACGCAGTAAGTTTTTCTTTATCTAAAGCTGTCAAGTCTCGAGGGATTAAACTCCCTCTCATTTCGGCTCCGGTCCCAGATGTTCAGCAAGATAAAGATCAAGTTTCTTCTGCCCGCTCTCTTCGGCATCACCGTTCTGCTGGTGATCCTTCAGGGCGCACTCGCCATGCGCTCCGTCAACCAGCTCGATGCTCAGACGTCCAATATCAGCCGTCGCATGGAACGCTCGGTGATGACCTCCAATATGGACAGGATCCTGTCCGATATCCGGCGTCTTTATTTGATGGCGCTTTCGGCCAGCAATGCCGCTGACCAGAAGCAGTGGCTCGATCAGATCCGCGCCAAGACGCAAGAGCGTGCCGAGGCTTTCAAGACATTCGCCGACACGGCCAGCCTCGATGTGACCAAGGACAAGATCGAAAAGCTCGAGGCGATCGTTGCCGATTACGACAAGCTGGGAGCTCAGTTCGTCAGCCTGCTGGGGGCCTCGCGGGTCTATGAGGCCAAGGCCGTCATCGCGCAGATGGTGCCCAAAGGCGGCGAGGCCGGCGATGTGATGCTGGACATGATCAACGACAACCGGCTGCACAGCCTCGAATACGGCAAGGTCGCAGATAGCGCCGCACGGTTTGCAGCCATCTCGACGATTGTCGTCGTCGTCTTCGCAACACTTCTCGCGCTTGCTGCAGGGCTTTTGTCCTACTTCCGCGTTGCGCGCCCGATTGCCGACATTACCGGTTCGATGAACACGCTTGCCTCCGGTAATGCGCAGGTTGCGATCCCTTACGCGGGGCGGAAGGATGAAATCGGCGAGATGGCAGCAGCCGTTTCCGTGTTTCGCAACAACGCCCTGGAGCGCGAGCGCCTGGAGCGGGAAACCGAAGCCAGCCGTTCGATGAGCGAGAGCGAGCGGATTGCTCGCGAGGAGCAGAAGGCGCATGAGGCTGCCGAGGTTTCGTTTGCCGTCGATAGTCTTGCCAACGGTCTGAACAGCCTGTCGCACGGCGATATGACCTTCCGCATCGGTCAGCCGTTCGCCGGACAGCTCGATCAGCTGCGCGTCAACTTCAACGCCTCGATGGACAATCTGCAGACTGTCCTTCGGTCGGTCGGCGACAATGCCCGGATGATCGATGCCGGTGCCAACGAGATCCGCTCTGCCGCAGACGATCTGTCGAAGCGTACCGAGCAGCAGGCGGCATCGGTCGAAGAGACCGCTGCGGCGCTCGAGGAAGTAACGACGGCCGTGAAGGATTCGGCAGCCCGTGCCGGAGAAGCCGGCAAGCTCGTCGAGCACACCCGCAACGGTGCCGAAAAGTCCGGCGATATCGTTCGCCAGGCCGTCGTTGCGATGGAAGCGATCGAAAAGTCGTCCGGCGAGATCGGCAACATCATCGGTGTGATTGACGACATCGCTTTCCAGACCAATCTTCTGGCGCTGAACGCCGGTGTCGAGGCAGCCAGGGCCGGCGAGGCCGGCAAAGGCTTTGCGGTCGTTGCCCAGGAAGTCCGCGAACTTGCCCAGCGGTCCGCGAAAGCGGCGCGTGAGATCAAGGTTCTGATCGGTGCTTCGGGCGAAAAGGTGCGTGACGGCGTTGCGCTGGTCGGCCAGACAGGGGCTGCCTTGCAATCGATCGTGACCGAAGTGCAGCAGATTAACACGAACGTCGCCTCGATCGTCGTGTCTTCGCGTGAGCAGTCGACGGGTCTGTCGGAGATCAGCACCTCGGTCAATCATATGGACCAGGGCACCCAGCAGAACGCGGCCATGGTAGAGCAGACGACGGCTGCCAGCCACAGCCTTGCCGCGCAGGCCGCATCGCTGATCGAGCTTTTGGCACAGTTCAAGCTGGAAGAGGGACGTAGTGCCGTCCGCTCGGCCACGCCTGCATCGCGACCGGCACAGTCACCCGTGCGTGCAATGGGCAACCGGATTGCCTCGGCATTCGGCGGCGGTCAGGCTGCGGCCAAGCAGGAATGGTCGGAGTTCTGATCCTCTGCCAAAATGATGAGTTCTGGAAACGGCTGCTTCGGCGGCCGTTTTCGTTTTGAAGCCCGCCTTATGAAAAGCGGGCGATTGCGGAATTATCCGGCGACAGCCGCATCCCAGCCTTTGCCCCTTTCGAAATCCGCCTATATCCTGCGGCATGATCATTCGTCTCTTCCGCGCCTTCGAAAATTATGTTCAGCCGTTTGCGCGCAAGGACGATCTGCGTCCGCCCGAAGACGTGTTCGCCTTTATCTGGTTCTACATCTCGCAGGCCAAGGCGCCGTTCTTCGGGATGCTCATTCTGGGTGGTCTGACGGCGGCGATCGAGGCGGCGCTGTTCTGGTTCGTCGGGCGGCTCGTGGATATCCTGTCGACGATCAAGCCGGGTGACGGCTGGACGGTGCTGCTCGACCAGCATGGCGGCGAGCTGTTGGGCATGCTGGTGCTGATCGGTGTCGTGCGCTTCCTGGTGACGATGTCGACCGCGCTGATCGACCAGCAGATCATTACGCCCGGGTTCTACAACCTGATGCGCTGGCAGTCCTACATGCATGTTGCGCGCCAATCGCTGTCGTTTTTCCAGAACGACTTTTCCGGCCGGATCGTCACCAAGGTCTGGTCGGGCGGGCAGGCGGCGGGCGATCTCGTGACCTCGCTGATGGAAAGCGTCTGGTTCGTCACGATCTATTCCGTCTCCATGCTGGTCCTGGTCGGCGGGCTCGACTTGCGGCTCGGCGTACTGGTTTGCGTCTGGGTGCTGGTGTTCGGATTTCTGGCCCGTTATTTCGTGCCGCGCATTCGGTACCACTCGCGCGAGACGGCGGAGGCTGCCTCCATGCTCAACGGCCGCATGGTCGACGCCTACAGCAATATCCAGACGCTGAAACTGTTCGGGCGCGACGAGGCCAATGACCGCTACATGCGGCAGGGCTTTGAGACCTATCAGACCACGCTCATCCACTTTACCCGTTTCATCACCGGCGTCCGGGCGTCGATGGCGCTTCTGTCGGGCATCATGATCAGCAGCATGGCGGCGCTGTCGATCCATCTGTGGCTGTCCGGGCTGATCAGTTCCGGCGCGGTCGCCTTTACCTTGGCGCTGGTGCTGCGGCTCAATTTCCTGCTCGGCCGTCTGATGACCCAGTTCAACGGCATCATGCGCAATTTCGGCACCGTCCAGAATGCGGCCGAGCTGATCTCAAAGCCGATCGGGTTGGTGGATGTGCCCGGCGCGACGGAGCTGAAGGTGGAGCAGCCGGAGATTCGGTTTGAGAACATCCGGTTTCACTACGGCAAGGGCGAGGGCGTGATCGACAACCTGTCGCTCTCCATCCGGGCGGGAGAGAAGATCGGGATCGTCGGACGATCCGGTGCGGGCAAGTCGACGCTCGTCAACCTGCTGCTGCGCTTCTACGATCTGGAGGGCGGGCGCATCCTGATCGACGGGCAGGACATTGCGACGGTGAGCCAGGAGTCGCTGCGTGCCAATCTCGGCATGGTGACGCAGGACACGTCGCTGCTGCATCGCTCGCTTCGCGACAACATCCTGTTCGGGAGACCCGATGCGACCGACGCACAGCTTCTCGATGCGGCCAAGAAGGCCGAGGCAGACGGGTTTATCCAGACGCTGACCGACCAGCGCGGCCGGCGCGGCTTCGATGCGCATGTGGGCGAGCGCGGCGTGAAACTGTCGGGCGGACAGCGACAGCGGGTGGCGATTGCCCGGGTGATGCTGAAGGACGCGCCAATCCTGGTGCTGGACGAGGCAACATCGGCGCTCGATTCGGAAGTGGAAGCTGCGATCCAGTCCAATCTGGAGCGGCTGATGCAGGGCAAGACTGTGCTTGCCATCGCGCACCGGCTTTCGACGATCGCGACGCTCGACCGGCTGATCGTGATGGACAAGGGCGCCATCATCGAGCAGGGGACCCATAACGAGCTGATTGCGGCGGGCGGTCTCTACGCGGATCTCTGGTCGCGCCAGTCTGGCGGGTTTCTGGGGATCGAAGACGAAGGCGACGTGGTCAAGGTCCGGTAATCGCGATGTCGGCGATCAGCCCGGCGTGGTTGGAGCCGTAGGTGTTCGGCATGCGGGTGAGCGACTTTATCTTGAGCGGGGCACGCACATAGACGTGGTCGATCGCCAGACCCAGCATCCGCGCCCGGACTGGCCAGGTGGGCGGCTCGAAGGCGGCGGTCTTCAGACCCGTCGAGTTCAGAAACATCCGCATGTTGGGTGGCAGGCTTGAGGCGTTGAAATCGCCTGACAGAACCAGCGGGCCATCGGTGGCGGTGATGGCGAGCGCTGCATTCATGAGTTCCATCGTGTGGAAGTTGTCGAAATACGGCTTCGTCGTATGGATGCCGACGACATGGACCTTGCGCCCGGAAACCGTGACCTCGCCCATGATAAAGCGATTGTCGAAGATATTGCTCAGGCTTCGAACCGAAGCGTTTTCGATCGGGTTTTTTGAAAACATGATCTGGTCGCACTCTTCCATAAGCACGCCGCAACCGACGCGGTAGGGATAGACCGTGGCGATCTGCGTCAGGTGTTCGTAAAGCGATTCGCCTTCCATGATGTTCACCACATCGGCGCCCGACGACAGGATGGCGCGGGTGATGCCCTCGGCATTTTCGTAGTTTTCGGAGAGGATGTTGAAGGACATCAGCCGGAAGGTCGGTGCGCTCTGATCGGCAGCCGTGACTTCCGCCGAAATTTCGCGCGCCATCCACAGCGGGTGCGCGGTCAAAAGCAGCGCGACGAGAAGCAGGGCATAGCTGGCGAGGTTGCGGTGGATGAGAAGCGCGACCGCCATGGCGACGACGCAGGCCGCGGCCGCATGAAATTGCAGGCTGTGGAGCGTTGCGAGGATCCAGTGAGGCCGCAGATAGCGTGTCAAGATCGCGAGAAGGACCAGCGACACGATGACGCAGATGGCGACCGATAACGTCTTTCTCATTCAGGATTTCCGAGCCGGCTGCCATGAAGCTTTCTGCCGCCTAGCATGCCGTTCCGCCACTGGCAACGCAACAGGCCCGGCCGGGGGCAAGGAAGGGCAGGCGATCTGGGGTTGTGGCCGCTTCGCCACGCCCGCGCGTCCCGGGGTGGGGCAGTTCGATCCAATGCGGCGCATATCCGGCAATACAGGGGGACGGTCCGCATCCTGGCCAGAATGTGGCGGGCAGGCACTTGCCAAGTTGGGACTTTATCTGCGATCAAGCACATGAGGCGCTATTTGCTGGGATTCCCAAGGCATGAGTGTGTCGGGGGAGCCGCGCGGAGGAGCGATGCGGATTTATCCGCTGGAGCGTGAGAGGATGACTGACCGTGAGCGAGCACGATACGCATAGTGCACGCGTGGAGCCCCATTCGGGTGAACCCACGCGGCGCGATTTCCTATATTTGACTACCGGCATGGCTGGCGCCGTGGGCGTCGCGGCCGTTGCCTGGCCGTTCATCGACCAGATGCGGCCTGATGCATCGACGCTTGCGCTCGCATCGATCGAAGTGAATGTCGCAGCTCTTGAGCCGGGTATGTCGCTCACCGTCAAATGGCGGGGCAAGCCGGTGTTCATCCGCAACCGGACGCCGAAGGAACTCGAAGAGGCCAACAAGGTCGAGCTTGCCGCGCTCAAGGATCCGGTGGCACGCAATGCCAACCTGCCGGCCGATGCGGAAGCGTCGGGCGTCGATCGTTCTGCCGGCGCCGGCAAGGAAAACTGGATCGTGATGATCGGCTCCTGCACCCATCTGGGTTGCGTGCCGCTCGGTCAGTCCGGGGACTTCGGCGGGTGGTTCTGTCCGTGTCATGGGTCGCACTACGATACGGCAGGCCGTATCCGTAAGGGACCTGCTCCGCAAAACCTGGCCATCCCGACGTTCGCATTTGCGTCGGATACCGTGATCCGGATCGGGTGAGGGGAGCATTCTCATGAGCGATCATTCGTCCTACCAGCCATCCACCGGCATTGAAAAATGGGTCGACCAGCGGCTGCCGCTGCCGCGTCTGATCCATGACAGTTTCATCTCGTTTCCGGTGCCGAGAAACCTCAACTACGCCTATACGTTCGGCGCCATGCTTGCGGTCATGCTGATCGTACAGATCCTGACCGGCGTCGTGCTGGCCATGCATTACACCGCATCGACAGTCGACGCGTTCGACTCGGTCGAGAAGATCATGCGCGACGTCAACCATGGTTGGCTGCTGCGCTACATGCACGCCAACGGCGCGTCGTTCTTCTTTATCGCCGTCTACCTGCATATCGGACGCGGTCTCTACTACGGTTCCTACAAGGCGCCGCGCGAAATCCTTTGGATCCTCGGCGTCGTCGTCTATCTCCTGATGATGGCGACCGGCTTCATGGGCTACGTTCTGCCCTGGGGACAGATGTCGTTCTGGGGTGCCACCGTCATCACCGGCTTCTTCTCGGCCTTCCCGCTGGTGGGTGAATGGATACAGCAGTTCCTGCTCGGCGGCTTTGCCGTCGACCAGCCGACGCTCAACCGCTTCTTCTCGCTGCATTACCTGCTGCCGTTCATGATAACGGGCGTCGTCATCCTGCACATCTGGGCACTGCATGTGACCGGCCAGACCAATCCGACCGGCGTCGAGATCAAGACGAAGACCGATACGGTGCCGTTTACGCCTTATGCGACGCTCAAGGATGCGCTCGGCGTTTCGGTGTTCCTGATCGTCTACGCCTGGTTCATCTTCTACATGCCGAACTATCTCGGCCATCCTGATAACTACATCCCGGCCGATGCATTGAAGACCCCGGCACATATCGTGCCCGAATGGTACTACCTGCCATTCTACGCGATGCTGCGGGCGATCACCTTCAACTTCCTGTTTATCGACTCGAAGCTCGGCGGCGTGCTGGTGATGTTCGGTGCGATCATCATCCTGTTCTTCGTGCCATGGCTCGATACGTCGAAGGTGCGCTCGGCCGTGTACCGGCCCTGGTACAAGACGTTCTACTGGATCTTCGTCGTCAACGCGATCCTGCTCGGCTGGCTCGGATCACAGCCGGCGGAAGGCATTTTCGTCGTGCTGTCGCAGATCGGGACGGCCTACTATTTCGGCTTCTTCCTCGTGATCATGCCGCTGCTCGGCCTGTTCGAGACACCACGCCGCATTCCGAATTCGATCACGGAAGCGGTGCTGGAGAAACAGGGCAGAACAGCCAATGCCGGCGTCGCGGCCGCTCAGGCAAATGCCTGAGCGCAGGCGGGAGGAGACATACATGAAGAAGATCACACTCGGCCTCGCTTCGCTCACACTGGCACTTGGCCTCACCATGGGATCGTTGAGCGCGCAGGAAAAGCATGACGTCGGCGCCGGCACAGCCGGTGGCGGCGGCGGTGACCATGCGGAAGGCGGCACGCCGCATTATCCGCTGCGTCATCCGGAACCTGTGGACTGGACCTTTGCCGGTCCCTTCGGCCACTACGACAAGGGCCAGCTGCAGCGCGGCCTCAAGGTCTATACGGAAGTCTGTTCCGCCTGCCATTCGATGCGGCTCGTGTCGTTCCGCACGCTCGAGGATCTCGGCTATTCGGACGGTCAGGTGAAGGCGCTTGCGGCCAATTACGAGGTGCAGGACGGTCCAAACGACGACGGCGAGATGTTTACCCGCAAGGCGGTACCATCGGACCACTTTCCGTCGCCCTATCCGAACGCCCAGGCGGCGGCGGCGGCCAACAACGGTGCTGCACCGCCGGATATGTCGTTGCTTGCCAAGGCGCGCGGCATCACCCGCGGCTTCCCGCAGTTCGTGTTCGACATCTTTACCCAGTACCAGGAAGGCGGCCCGGACTATATCCACGCGCTGCTGACCGGCTACCAGGATCCGCCTCCGGGCGTGGAAGTCGCACCGGGGACGCACTACAATCCGTACTTTGCCAATGCCTCAGCGCTCGCCATGGCCCCGCCGATCAGCAACGATCAGGTGAGCTATGACGACGGTACGCCGCAGACGGTGGATCAGTATTCGAAGGACGTCGCCGCGTTCCTGATGTTTACTGCCGAGCCGCATCTGGAAGAGCGCAAGCGCACCGGTTTCATGGTGATGATCTTCCTGGTGATCTTTACCGGGCTGATCTATCTGACCAAGAAATCGGTCTATGCCCGCAAGCCGGACTGAGCTTCAAAGTTTTGACCAAAAAGGCGGCTTCGGCCGCCTTTTTTCATGTCTTGCGATTAGCCGATCAGAGGTCCGGGCAGCCCCGTCCTTCGGCAGAGGTCAAAAATAGGTAACGGTGACGATCACCGTGTCGGTGTAGTTGCCGGCGGCAGCCGGTTGCGGAGCGACGCGGCCAAAGACAGGTATCGACTGCACGGCGCCGGCCCCTGTGCCGGAGACCAGTGCGCTACCTGTCGCACCCCAGGGTCGAGAATGGGCCTGATCGGCGTAAAGGCCGTAAGCGATCGTGTTGGTACCGGAGCGCATCAACCGTTGTTCCGGGTTGGTGGCCGCAGCCAGGCCGCCATCCATGGCGATGCTATAGGTCGAGTTCGGCGTGCAGGTGACGTCGACCCCACCGCTCGCAGTCACTTCGGAATCGATCAGGCCGTGAAGACCGAAATCGAGGTTCGAAACGGCGATCAGGCAGTTTGCCTGAACGGTTGCCTGGACGGTAAAGCTTGCCTGCGCCAGTGTCGCCGAGGTCGGTGCCGCGCAGTCGAGGGTACTTCCCTCTTCGTAGTAGAACCGCACCTCGCCGGTGGTGAACGAGGAGAGGTAGGTGCCGGTGCTAGCGCTCGTCTGGCCAGCAGACAACGCGCCGTATAGCGTCACGACGCCATTGGCCTCGCCATCAGATGCGGCGATGCGGATCGTCCGTGGCTGGCCGAGTGTCGTATCGTCATACGAACCCCAGCGGGTCGCGCGTCCGGCGTCGGCGTAGAGCTGGTAGCCGAGCTCGTTCGTGCCCGATCGCATGGTGCGGCTTCCGCCGGATGTGCCACCGCTACCGCTGCCGAGATTGCCGCAGAGCGTGACCGCCGTTGCATTGTCGCTGACGCCGCTGCAACTGATCGAAACCTGCGCCGTCGCATCGGCGGATGCGCCCGAGAGCGTATCGACATTGCCGAAATTGGCGGAGTCGATGTCGACGGTGCAGCTTGCGGCCGCGGCGTCGCCGGCGCCGGCTCCATAGAGCAGCAGGCCGATCGCGGCCTGGAGAAGAAGCGTTCTGAGGCGCTTAAGGCTGGCATATCGCATCGGTAATACTCACCTGTTTGCCCCGCTGGGGCTTGTATTGGAAGGTTGCAACGCAGGTGGTCTCATCCGGCAGCGTCAGGGTGAGGCGGTTGCTGGCTTTCAGATTTTCCACGAGCGTCTGGCCGTCATAGCCGACGACGAAAGGCTCCGATCCGGTCTTCGTCGTGCCACTGGCGCCGACTGCGATGGGTTTTCCGTCCGGTCCGGAGAAGGTCACCAGTGCGGCGTTCGCATCGACGTCCACCTCGAAGTTGACGACGATCCCCGACCGGTCGGCCGGCACCACGACGGTGCGGGTGGTGTTGACGACGGCGTCGAGCGGCAGATCCTCGGGGTCGATCGCAATGTGGTTTTCCTGATAGGAGCGCAGGTTCGGAAGGAGCAGCTTGCCGCCGCTGTTGGTGCGGCCGGCTGGTCTGTTCTCATGCTGGACCTCGACGCCGGGCGCGCCCGCATCGACGATGGCGAACGCGTCGTTGATGCGGTTCGAGGCGAAGACGCCGCCGCCGGCCGCGACCAGTGCTCCGTCAACGGTCAAACTCGCCCTTGTCTTGCTGCCCCGTTGGTCGACACGCGCCGCCACTTTCGCCGCCGAAGCGCGATAGCTGACCGCTGCCGAGTTGATCGCGTCATCCGACTGCGTCCGGCCAACGCTCCAGCCGTAGTCGCCGATCTGCTGACCCATCGTGCGGCTGACCGTCTGCGTCACGCTGGTTTCGTCTGACTGCGATGCTACCGACGTGCTGGCCGAGATGCGCTTGCCGATCGGGACGAAGAGGCTCGCATAGATGCCGATATTGCCGTCGGTCAGGCTTTTGATGGCGGAGACGGAAAAGGTGCTGTCGGTGAACACCGGGCGGCTGTAGGAAACGCCGAGGATACGCTGCCGGTCACCTTCTGCGGTCTCGGAATTGGTAAAGCTGAAGTTCAGGTTCGATCGGTCGAAAGGCATTGGGACCGAGACGGATACCTGGTCGAGCGCCTTGGGCGGCGCCGCCGATCCCAGCAAGATCCCGTCGGTTGAGCTGCGCTTGTCGGCTGTGACCGAGGCAATGTCCTGAAAACTGCCGAAGCTGCGCTGCATGCGGGCTCTGAGGTGAAAGCCCCGCATCTGTCTCTCCCAGGTCATGCCAACCTGCTCGCCTATTGCACCGTCGTGATAGCTGCCAGCGCCCGAGAGCGAGATGACGCCACTCCAAGGCGCGGCGAACACGGCGCCGACGCCGCCGTGGACGAGATCCTCGCCGCCCTCGGCATGGCTTTCCATCGTCAGCCAGTTGGTCACGCCGGTGCGCAGGGTCAGCGATCCGTAAGGGCGGGAATCGTAGTCGTTCGAGTCGATCCCGTAGCCGTGTCGCGCAAAGCCCAGCTCGGCGGAGAAATCGTAAAGCCCGCGGGCGAGCATCTGACTGGAGGCGATGAAGCTGCTTTCGGTCGACACCTGCTGCCCTTGAGCGTCGGTGACGACGACCCGGGCATTGCCGCTGCCGTCGACGAAGGGCAGGTTGGTGATGTCGAACGGACCTGCTCCGACCGAACTGGAAAAGCGCTTGGCATCATTGAGATAGACATCGACGGTGGAAGGCACGGCAGCGCTTGCCGACAGTTCCGGCACGGGAAAGGTGACCAGGTCGGATCGCAGCGAGAAGCTGCGCTGCACCTGCAGGCCTCCAAGACGGGTCGGGCGCGTCCAGTTCAGGCCGCCGGTGATGACGTCACCGGCGCTGTAGGTGATCATCGAGTCCTGGTCCGAATAGCGCCAGGTCGTGTCCAGGCGCGTCGAGCCGTAGTAGGTATCGTCAGAGGTGCTGGCGATAAATGTATTGCTGAGGACGCCCAGCGGGCTGAAATACAGGGCTTCGAAAGCGCCGCTCACGCCGGTGAAGCCGAACCGCGAATCCTTTTCGGAATTGTCGGAAGACGCGACGATATTGTAGTTGAGGAGTGCACCGGACGAGGATTGCGCCTTCAGTCTCGGTCTCTTCGGCGCACCGCCGCGCGGCGCCTTGGCGTCGATGATTTTTGCAGCGCGTTCGCTGTTCGATGCGGTAAAATCGATCGTTTGCTGCAGATCGTCGTAGACGAAAGTGACTGATGGTAGCTGATCGATGGTTACGCGGCCATCTTCGCCGATTGCCGTCTTGGCGGGCTTGATGCCGATATTGCGCAGCTGCTCGATCTCGATCGAGAGGGATCCGTCCGGTGCCTGCCGGAAGGCGGCAACGAGATCGGTCTTTACGCCGTTGATCGATACGTACAGATAGAGGTCGCTCGGCCCGCCCGTATCGGTGGCCGCAGGGACGTCAAAAGGATCCGCGTCGGCCGCCAGATCGGCATCCGGAGACGTATCCCCGGATGCCGCATGACCTGCGGTCGGCAGGACGAGGACGGCGAGGCACAAGTGCGCCAGGAGCAGGGCTGTCTGACGCGCCATGCGATCCCCTAATCGGTAAACCGAACGGGGATCGAATGCCGGATCATCACGCTGACCTGACCGGGGGTCTTTCGCCCGGCCTCGGGCAGCTGATCGATCAGAAGCCGGTAGGACTCTGTTCCGACAATCGGCTTCTTGCTGACACGGACAACTCTGATCGAGTTCTCAGTACCAGGCTTCAGCGTGGTGACCGGGGGGCTGGCAACCACGTCCGTGGTGGGATCGAGGCGATCCTTCCCATTGACTTTCGTCCAGCGAAAAACCCGCACCTGCACCTTGACCGGCCGCAACCCGTCTTCCCACACCCGAACCGTTCCCGTGGGGGAAGAGGCTTTCAGATCCAAAGTGATCGGAGAAACCCTCAACGCAGCTGCTCCGGCACCGCCGGCTATCAGGCACGCGAATAGGCTCGCTGCCATGAAGCGCATGGAGATCATCTTGTCATCCTTATTTTAGGTTAGCGACACGCCGCGCCGCCGAGCTTGCCGAAAGGTTCGTGCTTAGTAGTTGATCGTTGCGATCAAGACGTCGGCGTAGGTATCAGCCTGGACGCTCTGGTTCGCTGCAAGCACTGCCGTGAACGGAATGACGTCTGCTGCGCCAGTCGCGGTGCCGTCAAGCGTGTTCGTACCGAGGGTGGCGCCCCAGATCGGGCCGGTCGCCAAGCCCTGGTGAACCGTATAGGTCGCCAGACCACCGTTGGCTACGCCTGTCATAAAGCGGGTTTCAACGGTTGCCAGGGCGCCATTGCCGACACCAAGCTGTATCTGATAGGGCGCATTCGCCGTGCATTGCACGGTCATGTTTCCGGGGACCTCGACGGCTACATCGATCAGGGCCTGATTGCCGAAGGCTACCGGATCAGTGGCCAGCGTGCATTCGGCAGCCACGGTCATGGAGACATCCATGTTGGCATCCAGTGTCTGGGCAAATGCGGCGCTGGACGTCAGGGAAAGGGCTGTAGCGGCGAAAATCGTCGCGAGTATTGTCTTCGTCATGAAGGACCTCAATGGGCGCGATCATTCGCGCTTTGATAGAAATTGGCAATGTTGCCAACCCTAGACTGCGGTCCAATTTGTTAACGAAACATTAATGCCGTTTCTTTCACAAGTAACTAATTTACTCTAAATCAAATAAAGTGATGATGAATCGGAAAATCGATCTTCCGCATTCAAACGAGCCAGCGCGTTATGCGAGGGCCAGGCGACAGTTTGCTTATTCGTGATTTCTAATGGATGGCGGAATGTCGAGAGTGCAGGTATCAATTGCGGTTAATACTCAGATCGGTTTTGGTTGAAGAGACGGCGGACGAGAATGCGTCGCTGGGGGGCACTGTTGGGTCGGCGGGTAGTGCGCGGTTTGATCTGGACAATGTCGACCGCAGCTGCCTATTGCTTTCCTTTAGCAACGAACAACAAACAAGGCTCCCGCCCCAATGTCCTCCCGTGACGACACACTCGCCGCCTCCATCCGTGCCATCCGTGATTACCCGAAACCAGGTATCATCTTTCGCGACATCACGACGCTGCTTGGCGATGCCAAGGCGTTCCGTCAGGCGGTGGACGATCTGGTGAAACCTTATGCCGACATGTCCATCGCCCAAGTGGCCGGTATCGAGGCGCGTGGCTTTATTCTCGGTGGTGCACTGGCGCACCAGCTCTCGGCAGGGTTCGTGCCGATCCGCAAGAAGGGCAAGCTGCCGCACGAGACCGTTCGCGTGGCCTACAGCCTCGAATACGGCGTCGACGAGATGGAAATGCATGTCGATGCGGTCAAGCCCGGTGAGAAAGTCATCCTGACCGACGACCTGATCGCGACCGGCGGCACGGCCGAAGGAGCGGTAAAGCTGCTGCGCCAGATGGGTGCGGAGATCGTATCGGCCTGTTTCGTCATCGACCTGCCGGAACTCGGCGGCCGCAAGAAGCTCGAAGCCCTTGGCGTCGAAGTGCGTACGCTGATCGAGTTCGAAGGGCACTGAAGAAAATTCCCAAATGCCGCCGGTTTTGAGGATTGCTACCGGCGGCGGAGGCGATATCGTTCACCCGTTCCGGACTTGACCGGAGCCTCGGGGAGACGGACATGGATATCGCAAGCCTTTCTGCCTTTGCCGCCGCGTTTCTGGTTTTCGCGGCAAGCCCCGGACCCGACAATGTGACGATCATGGCCCGTACGGTGTCGCACGGTGCGGCCGCCGGTATCGCCTACGGAGCCGGAACGGTCACCGGCATCCTGATCTTTCTGTTCCTCGCCGTGTTCGGCCTGTCGCTGGTGGCGGAGGAGCTGGGCATGGCAATGACGGTGCTGCGCTATGCCGGGGCTGCCTATCTGGTCTGGATGGGCGTGCGGTTGTGGTTTGCCGAGCCGGTTCCGGCCGATCATGCCGTGGTAACGGGCCGGTCGGGGCTGGTGGCGACATTTGCGACCGGTGTCCTTCTCAATCTCGGCAATCCGAAAATGCCGCTCTTTTACATAGCGCTCCTGCCCAACGTCGTTGGACCCAATCTCACGATGGAGCAGGCCGGCGTTTTGGCGCTTGTCATCGTCGCCGTCGAGGTTCTGGTGATCGGCGGCCACGTGGTTCTTGCCGGGCGGGCGAGGGCAGCACTGAAGCGCCCAGCGGTTCTGCGGCGCGTCAACCGGGGCTGCGGAGCGGTGATGGTGGGGGCGGGCGTTGCTGCTGTTGCCGTGCGATAGTGGTGTCAGGTGAATTCGAGAACGGTGCCTTCGTAGCGCATCACCGTCTCGCCGTGTTGGTTGACGCCGTCATTTTCCGTCAGGTTGATGAAGGTGCCGGGGCGGCTTCCGAGCGGGCGCGATTCGATCAGGGTCACGGAATAGGTGATGCTGTCGCCGGCATAGACGGGTTTCAGCCACTGCAGCGACTTGAAGCCGGCGGAAGGGCCGAGTTTCGGGGCGGCGAGGCCGGCGGCTTCGAGGCGTGCGACTTCCGCTGTCCAATAAGCCATGAACGTCTTCATCCAGCCCGCGCATGTGTGCCAGCCGGAGGCGCAGAGCCCGCCGAAGACGTAGTGTTTTGCGGCTTCCGCATCCACATGGAAGGGTTGCGGATCGAATTTCCGGGCGAACCGGATGATGTCTTCAGGGGTGAAGAGCAGCGTGCCGGTTTCGATCCGCGTGCCGGGGGGAGAGAGTTCGATCAGCCTCATGGCGTGACCTCGGCCGCGTTTCGGAGCCGGATCATGATCGGGTTTTCACCGCGCATGACGATCTGGCCTCGCTGATTGGTGACTTCGTGCAGGAAGTTGACGAGGCCGATGCCCGGGCGGGAGCGGAGCAGGCGGGTCGAGGCCACGGTGGAGCGGCCGGACAGCGTGTCGCCGGCGAGGACCGGCTTTTTCCATTCCATCAGCTCGATGCCGGGCGAGCCTTCCGACGCTGCGCGCGACAGCCAGCCGTCATACATCATCCGCATGAACATCGACGATGTATGCCAGCCGGACGCCGAGAGACCGCCGAGAATGCTGGCACGTCCGGCGGCTTCATCGAGATGCATGGGCTGAGGGTCGAATTCGGTGGCGAACTCGACGATTTCCTCGGCCGTCACCTGCTTATCCGCAAGCGGGAAGGTGCGATCCGGGGTGAAGTCCTCGAAGTGATATTCGATTTCCGTCATCGCGTTCGCGCCTCCGCGGTGTCCCGATCAGGTGTTGAAGCGGAAGTGGATCACGTCGCCGTCGTTTACGACATAATCCTTGCCTTCGTCGCGGCCCTTGCCGGCTTCCTTGGCGCCGACTTCGCCCTTGAAGGCGACGTAGTCATCAAAGCCGATGGTGAAGGCGCGGATGAAGCCGCGTTCGAAATCCGTGTGGATGACGCCGGCAGCGGCCGGGGCCTTGGTGCCGCGGACGATCGTCCAGGCGCGGGTTTCCTTGGGGCCGACCGTGAAATAGGTGATCAGGTGAAGGAGGTTGTAACCGGCGCGGATGAGGCGATCGAGACCTGCTTCTTCAAGGCCGAGCGCCGAGAGGAATTCCTTGGCTTCGTCTTCCGGCAGCTGCGCGACTTCAGATTCGATGGCGGCCGAGATGATGACGCATTCGGCACCCTGTTCCTTGGCCATCTCTGCCACGGCCTTGGTGTGCTCGTTGCCGTCGACGGCATCGCTTTCGGCGACGTTGCAGACGTAGAGGACGGGATGCGAGGTCAGGAGGTTTAGAGCCTTCAAGATCTCGATGTCGTCGGCTGCCAGCGTCTTCAGAAGAATGCGGGCAGGCTTTCCGTCGTTGAGAAGCTTGATGACGGCTTCCATGACCGGCAGCTGGGCGACGGATTCCTTGTCGTTGGTCTTGGCGCGCTTGCGGGTCTGCTCGACGCGGCGTTCCAGGCTTTCGAGGTCGGCAAGCATCAGCTCGGTCTCGATCGTCTCGGCATCGCCGACCGGATTGATACGGCCTTCGACATGGGTAATGTCGTCGTCTTCGAAGCAGCGCAGCACGTGCACGACAGCATCGACTTCGCGGATATTGGCGAGGAACTTGTTGCCGAGACCTTCACCCTTCGAGGCGCCGCGCACGAGGCCGGCGATATCGACGAAGGAGATACGGGTCGGAATGATTTCCTTGGAGCCGGCGATGGTGGCCAGCTGCTGCATGCGCGGATCCGGAACCGCGACTTCGCCGGTGTTCGGCTCGATCGTGCAGAACGGATAGTTGGCAGCCTGCGCCGCCGCAGTCTTGGTGAGAGCGTTAAAGAGCGTGGACTTGCCGACATTCGGCAGGCCGACGATACCGCATTTGAAACCCATGGGACGGACCCCGTCTGACTAGAATTGTTCGTTGCCGTGGCTATGGGGGAAACAGGCCGGGCGGTCAAGGGTTGGCGGGGTGAGGGAGGTCGTCGGAACGCTGGTAACGACGCAAAACAGAATTCGGAAACGAGACGTCGGCTTGCGATGCAAACACAAATCAGACCCACCGGTCCCAATCGGGCAAATCACCGCAGTTGCTTGAATTTCGGACCCGTCGGTGCGATATAGCCAGCATACAATCATTGCTGTTTGAGCATGGCGAACGTCATCAGGAGATGCGGATGGCCGGAGACACCACCCTCACGCCGAAGACGACGACAAAGCCCAAGCTGGAGCGGCCGAAGCTCTACAAGGTTATGCTCGTCAACGACGATTATACGCCGCGCGAATTCGTGACCATGGTTCTGAAAGCCGTGTTCCGGATGAGCGAGGATACGGGCCGGCGGGTGATGATGACCGCCCACCAGATGGGTGTGGCGGTCGTGGTTGTCTGCACCAAGGATATTGCCGAGACCAAGGCCACCGAGGCGATCGATCTCGCCAAGGAAGCCGGTTTCCCGCTGATGTTCACGACCGAGCCGGAAGAATAGGCGGTCGTCGGCTCAGTCCGCGGTGACGCCGAGCGCTTCGGCGGAGATCCAGAACACCGCGTCCTGCGATTCCTCGGTTTCCAGCCAGACGAAGTCGAGACCCGGAAATTCCTCCTCGAGGATTTCGCGCCCGGAGCCGATCTCGCAGATCATCCCGCCTTCTGGATTGAGGTGGTTTGCGGCGTCTGCCAGCAATGTCCGCACCAGATCGAGACCATCAACACCGCCATCGAACGCCATCGAAGGCTCGGCACGGAATTCCGCCGGGAAACCATCCATCGCGTCGTGATCGACATAGGGCGGGTTGGTGATGATGAGGTCGTATTTCCGGCCTGCGAGCGGCTGGAAGAGATCGCCCTGATGCAGGCTCACCTGCTGTTCGACCTCGTGTTCCCTAAGGTTCAGCTTTGCCACTTCCAGCGCGTCGGCCGACAGATCGACCGCATCGACGGCGGCGTTGGGGAAGAATTTGGCGGCGAGCACCGCGAGGCAGCCGGAGCCCGTGCAGATGTCCACGGCGCTCTCGACCATCATCTGGTCGGGCAGGAAGGACGATCCGTTCGGACCGAGATATTCGCGAAACAGGATCTCGCCGATATGCGAGCGTGGCACGATGACCCGCTCGTCAACCAGAAACCGGACGCCCTGGATATAGGCGCGGCCGGTGAGATATGCGGAGGGTTTGCGGGTCGTGACGCGGGCCTCGATACGCTCTGCCAGAAGCCTGCGCTCGGCCGGCAGGAGGCGGGCGTCGAGGAAGGGATCGAGCGCGTCGATCGGCAGGTCGAGCGTATCGAGCAGCAGAAAGGCCGCGTCGTCGCCGGCAGTCGTGGTGCCGTGGCCAAAGGAAAGATTGGCGGCGTTGAAGCGCGAGATTGCATAGCGCCAGTAATCGCGCAGCGTGACGAGTTCGGTCGTGAGAGCGGTCATATCTGGTGTCATCTTACTTGTCCTTGTCGCCGAACAGTTTCTTCAGCATGTCGGCCATCGGGCCGGTGGCCGGGATGTTCGGTTTCATGCCGCCGCGCGCCTGATGGATATGGCTCTTGCCCGCAGGTTTCGGCGCCTTCGGGGTGGGCTTCGGCTTTTCGTCCTCGTCCGGCTGGCTGCCGACGGCAAGGGCGAGCTTGTTCATCAGCTGCGAATCCTCGCCCTTCACCAGCATTTCGGCATTGTCGGCGAGCGCATCGAGAAGCTGCGGCAACCAGGCCTGATCCAGTTTGTCGAAATCTCCGAGCACGTGGTTGTTGACGAATTCCTTAGCGCCGGGATGGCCGATGCCGAGCCGCAAGCGGCGGTAATCCTTGCCACAATGGGCGTCGAGCGACTTGATGCCGTTGTGGCCGCCATGTCCACCGGCCGTCTTGATGCGCGCCTTGCCGGGCGCCAGATCAAGTTCATCATAGATCGCGATGATGTTTTCGGGGCCGAGCTTGTAGAAGCGCATGGCCTCGCCGACCGCTTCGCCCGACAGGTTCATGTAGGTCTGCGGCTTGATCAGCAGAACCTTGTCGCCAGCGAGCTCGCCTTCGGAAATGAGGGCCTTGAACTTCTTTGCCCATGGCGAAAAGCCCGGCCGCCGCTGGATGGCGTCGAGCGCCATGAAGCCGATATTGTGGCGATTGCCGGAGTACTTGCTGCCGGGATTGCCGAGACCCGCAATGATCAACATGAAGTGCGTCCGAATTTTCGTACAGGATGTGGTCTCACCACCCCGAAACGGAACGGAAGTCAACCCGGTTTCGTCCCTGCCGACTGATTGCACCGCTGATCACTTGCTCAGTGTTCGGCCTTGAGGCCGTAGCGCCGGTAGATCGTGTCCTGGCGGCCATCACGGATCATGCTGTCGAGTGCGGCCTGCATTTTTGCGATCAAGGCGTCCGGGACTGTTTTCTGACAGGCAATGCCGAGCTTCTCCTCGGAGAGGGGAACCACCCTCTCGACGTCTGTGCCATTGTTCTTCAGCCTTTGGTAGACGCCTTCCGACATGGGCATCATGTCGATCCGGCCCCGGACGAGCTTGCGCAGCGACGTGTCGAAATCGGCGCTGAGATCGAGGTTCGCAAATCCCATCGATTTCAGAAGGTCTTCGGTGAAATCGAGCCGATGGGTTCCGATCAGAAAGCTCTTCGCCTCATCGAGCGTCGTGGCGTGGATCGACGAGCCCGCCCGCTTGACCAGGATCGTATGGTTTACTGAGATCGTCATGACCCATTTGAACCGCGGCTTGCGGTCCGCTGTCTGCGCTGCCGAGAAGGCGCAGGTCATTGGCTCGGTCTCGGCGAGCGCGATGGCGCGGGCCCAAGGGATCATTTCAACGTCATAGGGTATCTGCGCTTGCCGCATGATGACATCGATCTGGTCTATGCCCGCGCCGCCATAGCGCCCGTTCTGATCACGGTAGCTGAAGGGTGCATAGGGCTCTGTCTTGAGCTGGAGCCTGTCTGCGGCGTGCGCCTGCAGGCAAGACCACGGTCCGATTGTTGCAGCGAGAGCAAGCACGACGAGTGCTGCGCTTGTCATGCCACACCTGATCGAGGACATCTGCTGCTCCACATCGAGGGCCGGGATTTCAGCTTGCAATAGAATCAATTCGGTCGCCGCTTCGGTCGGCGTTCAACATCGTAAGGACATCGCCGATCGCTTGCGGTCGTGCGAAGTAGTAACCCTGAGCGTATTCGATGCCCATGTCGATGAGTGTCGAACGCTGATATTCGGTTTCGACGCCTTCGGCGACGACATGGCAGTTCATCTTGTGCGAGATCGCGGCAATGCCTTCGATCAGCATCTTGTTTCGACGATCGATATCATCGTCGCCATTGTTGAGAGACCGGATAAAGGATTGGTCGATCTTAACGATATCGACCGGGAAACGGCTGAGATAGCTGAGCGAGGAATAGCCGGTTCCGAAGTCGTCAAGCGCGATGCGGCAACCGATGTTGCGGATCTCGTCGAGCAGCCTGCGGATTTCCGGATTGTCATGCATCAGCACGGCCTCCGTGATCTCGATGACCAGTCGGGACGGGCGGATTGCGTAGCGGCCGAGCAAGGTTGACAGCTTGACGGGAAGGCTGGCATCGAATTGCAGCGGCGATACGTTGACGGCGACATAGGTGTCAGACATGCCCGGTATCCGGGAGATGCGGGCAAGATTGGCGACGGCGTCCTCAAGGATGAGATTGCCGATCTGGCCAATCGTACCGGTTTCCTCGGCGACGCTGACGATTGCGCCCGGAGGAACAAGCCCCTTGCGCGGATGGCGCATGCGCATGAGCGCTTCAAAGCCGTTGCAGGCGCCGGTCCTGATATCCACGATCGGCTGGAGATGCGCCTCGAACCAGTTGGCGGCAAGTGCTGCTTCGATGTCGGTCTCGATTTCGGCACGTTCCCGCGTCTTGTCGAGGATGGCCGAATTATAGACCTGCGCACCGTTCTTGCCGTCGCGCTTGCGGGCATACATGGCCAGATCCGACTTCTGCAAAAGCTCGGCGCCGCTTGCGGCATGGGCAGGGTAGAAGGCAAGGCCGATACTGGCGCTAAGGCGCACACTGTTGGTCTCGATGCGGAATGGAACGTCAAAAAACTCGACGATTCTCTGGCACAGCTCGGTGCCGCGCCGTTCCGACCCCTCGCCACAGAGAAGAATGGCAAACTCGTCGCCGCCCAGGCGCGATGCCGCGTCGTGGTCGCCCAAAAGCGGCAGCATCCGCTCGACGAATTGGCCGAGCACGAGATCGCCGGCCGCATGACCGAGATTGTCGTTGATCGATTTGAACCGATCGAGATCGACGAACAGACAGGCGATGTCGGTTCCGTTGCGATCCGCCTCGATGATTTTCTGCTCAAGCGCCGCCTCGAACCCCTGACGGTTGAGAAGACCGGTCAGGTGATCGGAAATGGCCTGCTGATAGTTGCGGATTTCTGACTGCTTGAGCTCGGTGACGTCGGTCATCACGCTCAGCGAGCCGGTCTCGCCGTCGCCCGCGGAACCGAGTTCGGTCTCGGCGATAAGGACGTTCATCGTCTTGCCGGACTGACAGATGAAGCGCACGGTGACTTCGAACGCCGGTCCGCGCGATCGCACCTGCGATTTCCTGTTGTGGTAGAGGCTGCGGTCTTCCGGCATCACCAGTTCGCAGAAGGGCAGGTTCAATATGTCAGATCGGCTGTACCCGGTCGCAACGAGCCAGTAGTCGCTGACGGCGGCGATCCTGTCGTCGGCGTCGAGCGAAAACAGCATGGCCGGCGTGAGATTGTAGGTCTGCGTCGTCTTGCGATGTGCCAGTTTCAGCTCGCGCTCCTCGTGTTCGAGAAGGGTCTGCATCTCGTTGAAGCTCTTGGCCAGGCGTCCCATTTCATCGGTGGAGCGCCAGTCGACATGGTGACGAGAACCGAGGCGACGGGTCGCTTCGATTGCGGCGGTCAAACGCAGAAGAGGTTTGATCACCATCACGCGGTTGCCGAGAATGGCGGCGCCGAACACGGTCAGGATGGCGATGATGAAGATCGAGATGAAGGCGAACTCGAATTCGTGAAGCTTCGAGAACCAGCCGATTGTCGGGATGCTGACGCTGACCTTACCGACAACGCGAGCGCCGTAGTTCGACATGTAGGTGATGGGCTGCGAGCGGATCGTCAGGTCGCTCAGGGATATCTCTTGCGGCGTGACTTCCGATATATTCAGTTTGCCCGTCGTGTCGGTGACGCGAACCGCGTAGATGGTCGGATCTTTCACCATGGCGACGGCGATCTGGTGAACGCTTTCGGTATCGAGATCCCAGAGGGGCTTGGCAAGCGCTTGCGAGTTCGTCGCCAGAACGATGTCGACATGCTCTTCGAGCGCCCGAACCGCCTGCTGCGATGACAACGCCAAAAGCAGCGTGAACAACGGCACGACGACGGCCAGAAGCGCGCCCGAAATAATGGCTATGAACCGACTCTCAACGGAATGAGCCACCCGTATTCCCCGCCTGCTTGTAGTCGGTGTTAGCCGCCGACTGCGTGTTCCCCAACACAGTAATTGGCCGGATAATTCCAGCCATTGATTAAGCTTTACTGAAGCCGGGAAGAGTAAAGCGAAGCGGATCTTAAAGAGGGTTACGTAATCCTGACCGGAAAACGTAAAAGCCCGCCTTCGGTGGAAGGCGGGCTCTCAGAAAGACAAGACGAAAATGTCTTATTCGGCTTCAGGAGCCGCAGTCTCAGTCGCTTCTTCTTCTTCGACGCCTGCAGCAGGTGCAACGATCGTCGCGATGGTGAAGTCGCGGTCGGTGATGACAGGTGTCACGCCCTTCGGCAGCTTAACGGCCGAGATGTGGAGGCTGTCGCCGATCTTGGCGTCGGTCAGATCAACCGTGATGAATTCCGGGATCTGGTCGGCCGGGCAATGGAACTCGACCGTGTGACGGACGATGTTCAGAACGGCGCCCTGCTTGATGGCCGACTTGTCTTCGTTTTCGAAGTGTACCGGTACTTCGACGTTGACTTCAGTCTTGGCCGAAACGCGCAGGAAGTCGACATGCATGGTGAAGTCGCGGACCGGATCCAGCTGGTAGTCTTTCGGGAGGACCTGGATCTTCTTGCCGTCGAATTCGATCGTCGCGATGGTGGTCATGAAACCGCCAGCGTGAATGCGCTTCGTGACTTCGTTCGTGTTGAGCACGATCGACAGAGGAGCCTGCTTGTCACCATAGATGACTGCAGGGATAAAACCGTTGCGGCGAAGTTCACGGGAGGACCCCTTACCGACCCGTTCGCGCGCCTCGGCCTTGAGCACGTAAGTTTCCTTGCTCATGGCAATTCCTTTCGAGGTTGTTTGGAGAGTTCTTCGCGGACAGTGCCGCGTCAAACCGGAGGGCATCGTCCGACGCTCTCCATCCGCGTTGCCTCCAAGGGTGTCTACGCGGACGGGGTCCCTATAGTCCATCAGGGCAGGAGACGCAAGGGATCTGCGGCGTGGTTGGCTCTGCAAACCGGTCGTCGTCGTTACCTACCGCCAGATACCTGCGTGGCCAATATGAAACTTCCGGTATGTGCCGTTTTGCCATCCATTAATGACGTTCATTCGAAATTAGCGAGATTCGATAAATGCGAGGTCCGGGCGACCGAATTTGTTAAATTGTGAGGGTCAAGACGGTGTTAACTCCGGAGACCAAGATCTAACATGTACGCCGTTCTGTCCTGTCTGGCCTATGAGCACAATCTCTTCCTCGTCGTCGTGGCGGGGGCGCTCTGCTTCATTGCGAATGCGGGAACCGTGGTTTTTGCCGCCCGGGCACGACAGGCAAACGACCGCAGCCGCTACGGCTGGGTGATCGTCTCCGGCGGAGCAGGGGGCTTCGGGATCTGGGCAACACATTTCGTGGCCATGCTCGCCTACGATCCGGGCCAGCTCATCACATTCAATCTGTCGCTGACGCTGCTGTCGCTTGGTATTGCATTTCTCGCGACATTTGCGGCGGGACTGCTTGCCGTGCTGTTTACCGGCAAATCCGGCGCTGTGGCCGCTGGCCTGGTATTCGGTACCGGCGTTTCCTGCATGCATTTTACCGGCATGGCGGCGATCGAGTTCGGCGGCCTGATCGTCTGGTCGCAGCCGCTGGTCATCGCTGCCATCGTCACCGCGATCGTCATGTCGACGACAGCCTTCCTCATGATCCTGAAGGGAGGCCTTGCAAACAACATTCTTGCTGCAGGTCTCCTGTCGCTCGGTATCGTCTTTATGCATTTCATCGCGATGGGCGCGGCAACGCTTGTTCCGGGTTTCGGGATCCTGCCTGAAGACGGGATGCTGTCGAAGCCGCTGATGCTGGCAACGATCATTGCCGTCTCGCTGTCGCTGATCGGGTCGGGCCTGGCCGTTGCCACCATCACCGGGCGTGCGGCGCGGTCCTCGAAGGCCAGCGAAGCCAATTTCCAGATGCTCGTGCGCGGGGTGACCGACTACGCGATCTACATGCTTTCACCCGAGGGCGCCGTCTCCAGCTGGAATGCAGGGGCAGAGCGTGCCAAGGGGTACAGGGCCGACGAGATCATTGGCCAGCATTTTGCACGTTTCTATTCGGATGAAGAACAAGCCCGGGGTCTGCCGGAACAGGCGCTCGCAACAGCGCGCACAACCGGTCTGTTCGAGGCGGAAGGCCGGCGCTACCGCAAGGATGGGAGCTGGTTCTGGGCACATGTGGTGATCCAGCCCGTCCTCGACGACGATGGCGTGCTTGCCGGCTACGCCAAGATCACGCGCGACATCACCCGTCAGAGACAGGACACCGACCGGATCGCCTCCGTGACGCAGAACCTGGATCTGGCGCTTGAGAACATGGCGCAGGGGATCTGCCTGTTCGATCGCGAGCAGCGGTTGGTGCTGACGAACCGGCGCTATGGCCAGATTTTTCGGTTTGAGGAAGGCGCTCTGAAGCCGGGTATGACATACCGCGAGATCGTGGCTCTTGGCTACAGGACCTCGTTTGCCGACGCGGCGGAGGCGGAAGCACGGGCAGAACAGCATTACCAGCGCAACATCGCAGCCATCAATTCCAGGCAGGAAGCCCTTCTACACCGACTGAGCGACGATCGGACGATCCGGATCGATTTCAGCTATCTCGATCAGGGCGGCTGGGTCTCGACATTCGAGGATATCAGCGAGCGGATACGGTCGGAGGAAAAGATCGCCTTCATGGCGAAGCATGACAGCCTGACACAGCTTCCGAACCGTCCGGCCCTGATGGAATATCTCGAAGCCGAGGTGCGTAACGCCGAGAGCGAGGGCGGGCATGTTGCGGTCGTCGGTATCGATCTCAACAAGTTCAAACAGATCAACGATCAGTTCGGGCACGCGGCCGGCGATGCCGTGCTCAAGGAAATTGCCGAGCGGATGAATTCGATCGTGCGGCCGCACGAGATGTTTGCCCGGTTCGGCGGCGACGAATTCGTGGCCGTGAAGCGCTACGGGGATTTGGCCGAAGTGTCCGAGTTCCTCGACCGATTGTCGGATGCGTTCGGGCAGCCGATCCAGATCGAGGTGCATCGTCTCAGTCCCGGCGCAAGCATGGGTGTTGCGCTCTACCCGCATGACGGTGCATCCCCCGATGCGCTGATCGCGAACGCGGACCTGGCCATGTACCGCGCCAAGGGATCGCTCTCGCGCGACATCTGCTTCTACGACATCGAGATGGACGAGGCCGCCCGCGACCGCACCAAGATGGCCGAGGATCTGTGGACGGCGATCGAGCAGGATCAGCTCAGGCTGCACTACCAGGTGCAGAAATCGGTCGCGACCGATGAGATCACCGGTTACGAGGTCCTGCTGCGCTGGAGCCATCCGGAGCGGGGCAATGTCTCGCCGGCCGATTTCATCGGGGTTGCCGAGGAGTGTGGCGCCATCCTGCCGATCGGCGCGTGGGTTCTGCGCGAAGCATGCCGGGAGGCGGCGAACTGGCCGAATGACTACAAGGTTGCGGTCAATCTGTCGCCGGTGCAGATCGCCCATGCCGACATGCCGGCGCTGGTTCATACCGTGCTTCTGGAAACCGGTCTGAAACCAAGCCGTCTCGAGCTTGAAATCACCGAAAGCTCGATCATCAGCGACAAGCAGCGGGCGATGAATGCGCTTCGCTCCATCAAGGCGCTGGGCGTATCGATTGCGATCGACGATTTCGGGACCGGCTATTCGTCGCTGGAGACGCTGCGCTCCTTCCCGTTCGACAAGATCAAGCTCGACCGGAGCTTCCTGACCGAAGTGGACCGCAGCGAGCAGGCAACGGCCATGGTGCGAGCAATTCTGGCTTTGGGGCAGGGCCTGCAGATCCCGGTTCTCGCGGAGGGTGTCGAGACGGTGAACCAGCTCGACATTCTGCGGCGGGAAGGATGCCACGAAGTGCAGGGCTATCTTCTCGGTCGGCCGATGCCGATGGAAGATCAGCCGAACCCGCAGTCTGGGTCAGAAATGGGCTCGGCCAACCAGAACGCTGCCTGAAGATCGCGGAAACGTTTGACCTAGCGTCGAGGTTCGCCGCCGGGGGCGTAGGCCGTTTTCTGCTCGAACCGGAATTTGTGGCCGCAGTCGCTACAGCGCAGCATGTATTTGCGCGGATCTTTCGAGGCGAACTCGGTCTGAAAACCTTTCGGGAGTTCGTCGATGCGAAAATCGCGATTGCTGGCGCGCTTGTCGTCGGACTCGGAGACTTCGGCATAACCGGCATGTCCGCACTGCGAGCATTCGAGTTTTCGGGAATAGCGGTCGCGGGCGGCCATGCGGAACTCCTTGGGTACCGCGCCTACATAGTCAACAGACGCCGCGAATGCAAAACGCCGGGATGAAAAATCCCGGCGTTTATATTCTTGGCGTTCAACTCACGTCGCGATCAGCGGCGGCATTCGCCCGGAGAGACCGCGCCGAAGCCGGCATTGCGGGCTTCGCAGGCATTCGGGAATGTCTGGAGCCGACCGCCACGCTGGCCGCAGACCGGGCGATATTCGCGGGTGCACATGCCGCCGCCATTTTCAGGACGGTCAGGTCTACCGGGACGATCCGGCCTCGAGGGGCGATCCCAATCCGGGCGGTCAGGCCGTGATGGACGATCCGGGCGATCGGGTCTGGATGGGCGATCCCAATCTGGACGGGGATCGGGGCGATCGGGCAGGCTCCAGCCGGGGGCGGGACGTTCCGGCGGATAGCCGGGGCCCGGACCTGCGTCGACGCAGGCGGAAAGCATTGGAGCCAGGATGAAAAGTGCAAGCCATTTCGGCTTGTTTCGTAGGATCGACATCGCGATAGGTCCTCCCTCTGCAGATGGATGGCAGACCTCTATCAGACTTACATAGCCGTGGGACAGGGGCCGCAGCATTTTTGCTGCCGAGCCCGTCCCACGGTCATGCGTCAATCCTAGTCGAACAGGCTCGAGACGGACTCTTCCATGGCGGTACGGTTGATCGCCTCGCCGAGAAGGTTTGCCGTGGTGATGACGCGGATATTGTGCGCCGACTGAACGGATGTCGTCGGCTGGATCGAATCCGTGATCACCAGTTCCTTGAGCTTGGACGCCGCGATGCGGGCAACGGCACCGCCCGACAGCACGCCGTGGGTGATGTAGGCGGTCACGCTGGTGGCGCCATTCTTCAAGAGCGCTTCGGCCGCGTTGCAGAGTGTGCCGCCGGAATCAACGATATCGTCGATCAGCAGACAGTCCTTGCCGGTCACGTCACCGATGACGTTCATGACTTCCGACTCGCCTGCGCGTTCACGCCGCTTGTCGACGATGGCGAGCTGGCAGCCGAGGCGCTTGGCAAGCGCACGGGCGCGAACCACGCCGCCGACATCCGGCGAGACCACCATGACGTTGTTGAGGTCGTAGTGTTCCTTCACGTCGCGCGCAAGAATCGGCACGGCGTAGAGGTTGTCGGTCGGGATATCGAAGAAGCCCTGGATCTGGTCTGCGTGCAGATCGAGCGTCATGACACGGTTGGCGCCGGCCTCGGTGATGAGGTTGGCGACGAGCTTGGCCGAGATCGGCGTGCGCGGCCCGGCCTTGCGGTCCTGACGGGCATAGCCGAAATAGGGAAGCACAGCCGTGATGCGCTTGGCGGAAGACCGCCGGAACGCATCGATCATGATCAGCAGTTCCATCAGGTGATCGTTGGTCGGAAACGACGTGGACTGGATGACGAACACGTCTTCCCCACGGACATTCTCCTGTATTTCAACGAAGATTTCCTGGTCTGCAAATCGCCTTACCGAGGCTTTTCCGACTGGTACATTAAGATAGCTGCAGATCGCGTCGGCCAGATGCCGGTTCGAATTGCCTGCGAAAACCTTCATTGCGGTCCGCCTGTATTGAAGCTGGATGGCGGCCTTTTACCGGCGCCACCTTCGAATGCAATAGCGTTTTCCCTCAGGCCACCGTTTTTTGCGAAGAAACAGTGACCGTGTCACATCATGGTTACCTAACCGCCATGCGATTGCCGCCAGCTCATATAGTCCTGGATCGTCTTTGCGGCGATGAGTTCCATGGTTGAGGAGGGCACTGCGGCCCATGGATCCTGGCCGCTGCCGGGCACATTTTCCTGCCCCTGCATGCGGTGAAGTCTGGAGCCGGTATTGTCGAGAACATCCCAGACGTAGACGATGGTGATCTTTTCGCCATCGCTGAAGGCCGAGAAATAGCCCTTGAGGATCTGCTCGGTACCCGTATCGCTGGACGGACGGATCGTCAGCCCGGCGGCGCGCGCCTCGGCGCCAAGCCGTCGCGACAGCGGCGTCACGGCCTGTACGGGGGCACCGATGATCGGCAGGAAGCGGATGGTGTTGCCTGCGGCGGCGGGCAGGGAAGCCTCCTGCTGGGGCGCTGCAGCGGTAGACTGGGCTTCAGCCTGGCTTTGGCCCTGCCAGTCGGGCGGTGGGCCTGAAGAGGCGGGCGAGGTCTGGTTGCCAGACTGCATCGCCTGGGCCTGCGCCTCGAGCGTATTTTGCGGGCGCGGCTGGTAGGTGTCGTTTCTGTAGGTCTGGTTCTGGTAGGTCTCGGGCCTTGGGGATCGTGCCATGCGTTCCGTATCGGCCTGGGTGACCGGTGTCGATGCGCGACTGCCGCCGCCGATCTCGGCGCGCGGCGTCAGCGCCTCGCTGGTGTTGCAGCCGGAGACGGACAGCGCAACGATGCAGGCGGAAAGCAGTTTTCCGATAAGCCGCATGCGTTCGCCCCTTTGCCGGTTCCCATCCCGCGACAAGCTAAGGTCGGATTTTCCGGCCTGTCAATGATCGCGGGCTTCTCAGTCCTGGATAAGGTCGAGACCATGGCGTGAAAGCGGCCGGGGAGCGCCTTCCGTCGTCAGATAGGTCTGGCCGAGCGTCATGGCCGCGCCGCTGTCGCTGTCCATGATGATCATGTGCACGAACAGCGTCATGCCGGGCAGGATCTCCTGCGGATTGCCGAAGTGGAACATCTGGTGCTCCATCCACGACGGCGAGAAGCGGGCGCCCAGCGAATAGCCGCAGGCATTCAGCCGGTGACGGGAGAGGCCGCGTTCGTCGAGGATCCTGGCATGGGTATCGAACACGTCCCCGAATGTATGACCTGGAGACAGAACCTCCTCGATCGCCCGGATCGTCTCGAGGCAGGCCTTGTAGAGTTCCTTGTGGCGCGGCGATGGCTCGCCGACGAGCGCGGTGCGCATCATCGCGACGTGATAGTGGGCGGCGGTGCCGGCCCATTCGAGCGTCAGCTGGTCGGTGGCATCGAGCTTGCGGCGACCGGCCTTGTAACGGCACAGAAGCGCATCCTCGCCGGAACCGATGATGAATTCGTTGGCGGGGTAATCGCCGCCGCCGGAAAATACGGCACCCTGCATCGCCGCAAGGATATCGGCCTCGTCGCCGCCGGCCTTGATCAGCGGCAGAGCGGCGTCGAGCGCATCATCGGCCAGTTCGGCGGCGCGTTGCACATGAGCGATCTCGGCCGCGCTTTTGACGAGGCGCAGCCGGCTGACCAGATAGGATGCGTCACTGAGCTGGCCGAAATTGGTGAGCTGGTTGTCGAGCAGGCGCGCGATGCGGCCGGTCATGCCATGCGTGTCGTATTCGACGCCGATCTTTGCGCCGAGAAGATCGAGTTCGCTCAAGAGGTTCTTGAGATCCAGCGTCGGATCGGCATTCACCCGGTCGACCCAGACGACGATGTTTTCGATAATCGAGGTCTGGCGGGCCTGGCGAAGGTCGGCAGAGCGCGTGAGCAGCGTCATCGAGCCATCCGCCTTCACGACGAGCGTCTGGAAGAAGCAGTAGCCGAACGTGTCGTAGCCGGTCAGCCAGTACATGCTTTCCTGCGCAAACAGCAGGATGGCATCGAGCTTTTCCTCGGCCATCTTCGTCGTCAGGCGGGCGAGGCGATCGGCATATTCCGATCTGTCGAAGTGCAGAGCCATGGTAGTCCTCCCGAACTTTTATTGCTGAAGCGCGATGGCTGAAATCTGGCGGCCGTAATCCGGCTCTTGGTCATGCGTCGTGCGGCGATAGGAAAAGAAGCGTTCCCGATCCGGGTAGGTGTCGAGGCCGAGGTTCTCAGCGGTGACGCCTGCCGCCTTCAGCCGCGACATGGTGAGAGCGGGCAGATCGAACATGGAATGCTGCGGCTTTGGAGACGGTGTGAAGAAGGCTGCGTATTCGGGGTTCACGCCGAGGAAGCGTTCCACGAATTCCGGGCCGACCTCGTAGCTGTCAGGCCCGATCGAGGGTCCGAGAACGGCCACGATCTTTTCCCTTTCAGCGCCGAGCGACACCATCGCGTCGATCGTGTTTTCGAGCACGCCTGTCAGCGCGCCCTTCCAGCCGGCGTGAGCCGCGCCGATCACGCCATTGTCGCCATCGGCAAACAGGATGGGGCCGCAATCGGCAGACAGGACGCCGATCACGACGCCCGGCGTGGCCGCGACCATCGCATCGACCTGCGGGCGCTCGCCGGAATAGGCAGCATCGACCACGACCACATCAGGCGAATGGACCTGATGGACGGTTGCGAGCTTTTCGAGCGGCAGATCGAACCAGGCCGCAACCCGCCGGCGGTTTTCGAGAACGAGCGTCTGATCGTCTTTCGACCCGACACCGACATTGAGGCCGGCGTAGATTCCGTCCGACACGCCGCCCTTTCGCGTGAAGAAGCCGTGGCGGATTTTGGCGCCGGCTGTCGCGTTCAATAGGGCGCTTTCGATCGGCGTCGGCGAGGCGTTCTCCGGCATCGGCTTATCCACCCTGCTGATTTTGTTGATTTTTGCATGATGCCTCAGAAGGCACTCGCTGCTTCGATTGCGCGGGAGATTGGCGCAAGCCGATAGCGCATGTCAATCCGCTCCGAGCGGTCCTCTCTCAATCAACCGGACGGAAGGGCATCAGATTGACCGCGGAGCCCGAGACGGCGATGACCTTGAAGAGTTCGCCCATCTTGCCCGCACCTTCGCCGGCAAGGCGATCGACGGCAGCTGCTATCAGCCGCTGTTCGGACGGTTCCTTGTCGCGCGCAAGGGCTGAAGCCCGTTCGGCAAGGCCGAGGCCGTAGAGGAATTCGCCCTGATGGAGGCCGCCGTTCAGATGAATGCCGGACGCCAAGGCGACCTTGGCGAGATCTTCGAAATCGACGTGGCTGGTGAGATCCGCCTCGCCGGGGCTGGCAAGCGGCGGGTCGTAGTCGTGGTTCTTCACGGCCTGCAGCGTATCGCCGAAACTGGTGACCATATGGCCGTAGTCGATGACGAGCGCACTGCCGCCGAAATGCCGGAGCCTTTCGCAAAGCGTCTGCATGACGGCCTGGCGGGCAGGGGCAAATTCGAAGATTGTGCCTTCCGGGATGGAGGCGACGGGGGCGGGCAGGATGACCGGATCGAGCGTGGCGATGCCGGCGACGAAGGACAGCTCGTCCTCCGGGCCAAGGCCCACCAGCCTTTCGCGAAAACCGGTCGGGGTCCGCACGAACTGGCGGATTGGGATCGCGTCGAACAGTTCGTTGGCGGCGATCAGGGTGAACCCTTCCGGCACGTCTTCGAAACTGTCGTGCCAGGAAATTTTTGTCGAATAGGCCTCGAGCGTCACGCGTTGAACGCCGCGAAGGCGTTCGCTGGTTTCCACCAGATGGACACGCAGGCCGTCCATCAGGGATGGTGCGATGCGCTGGATGACGCGCAGCATGTCGGACATCATCGTGCCGCGGCCGGGACCGATCTCGACCAGGCGCACATCGCCCGGGCTACCCTGGCGCTGCCAGGCGTGGACCATGAAAATGCCGACCATTTCGCCGAACAGCTGGCTGATCTCCGGCGCGGTGACGAAATCGCCATGCCGGCCGAAAGGTTCGCGGGTGCGGTAGTAGCCGAATTCCGGATCGGCGAGGCAGAGCGCGAAATAGTCGGTGACGCTGATCGGTCCGCTGGCGCGGATCAGCGTCTTGATCTTTTCGGCAAGGGGCGTGGTTACTTCTGGGCTGTTCACGGGTGCCTCACACTTTCGCCGCGGAGGCGACGCGAGCCCGCGTGATCGCCCAGATGCCAACAGCAACCATCGGTAGTGATAGCACCATGCCCATCGTTAGCCAATTGGTGCCGAGCAAATAGCCGAGCTGCACATCCGGTTCGCGGAAGAACTCGACAAAAATTCGGCAGAGCCCGTAGCCGAGGACGAACGCGCCGCAGATGGTGCCGGGTACACGAAGGGCTTTGAAACGATAGATCAGGAGTGCCAGCACCAGAAGCAGGATGATGCCTTCCAGGCCTGCTTCATAGAGTTGGCTCGGATGGCGAGCGAACGGGCCACCGGTCGGGAAGACGACAGCCCATGGTGCATCGCTCAACCGTCCCCAGAGTTCGCCGTTGACGAAGTTCGCAATGCGGCCGAACAGCAGGCCGAACGGCACGACGGCGGCGACGATGTCGAACATGCTCCAGACGGGAATGGCATGGCGGCGGGCAAACACGATCATCGCGATCGTCGCGCCGAGGAAACCGCCGTGGAAGGACATGCCGCCGTTCCAGATCTCGATCGCGCGGATCGGGTTTTCCAGGATTGGGCCGAGATCGTAAAACAGGATGTAGCCGATGCGGCCGCCGAGCACGACGCCTGCCGCGATCCAGACGAGGAAGTCGTCGAGATGGACCGCGGTCATCGGGGCCTGACCGTTGGGCCATAGTGACGCGTTTGCGGTCAGCTTGCGGGCATAAAGCCAGCCCAGCATGATACCGGCAACATAGGCAAGGCCATACCAGTGTACCGCAAGCGGCCCCAAGGAGAACGCGACCGGATTTATCTCGGGAAATGGCATGAGAGCAAAAAAATGAAGCGCTTCGTACAAATTACAGGTGTCTCGCTTACTCACAGTCGTGTGAAAAGATGGACTTGGGGACATCGCCGGTCAAGATGAATCTCATTCCGGGACGCGCGCAACAGTGGATGACGCTTGCAACGCGGCGACCCAAGCCCTACTTCATCTCTCATCGTGCAAACACAGGCCGATATCGGGCCGATATCGCTGCCGCTGGCAAGGAGACGGAACCTTATGTCGACCGGAACGAACCGCATATTCGACGATTTCGCACGGCTGATGACGGACGCTGCCGGCGCTGCACAGGGTGTGCGCAAGGAAGTGGAGACGGCTTTCCATGCCCAGGCGGAACGGTTCCTTAACAACATGGATCTGGTCAAGCGGGAAGAATTCGAAGCCGTTCGCGAGATGGCTGCCCGCGCTCGCGACGAGAATGTTGCGCTAAAGGCCCGTCTCGATGCGCTTGAGGCAAAATTCGGCCAGAGCCAGAGCCACGACCAGGGCCAGTCAGGTCAGTAAGCCACTTCAGATCCGGCCATAAACTGTGGCCCCTCAGGGGATTCGCAATCCCCGTTTGAGATCGCCGTCAAAGTCCAGCGCCAAAAGCCTGCGCGGCGATCTTTCCCAGCCTATTCGCGATTGAGCGTCATCGCGTCTAATCGGCATAGTCAGGCGTCTGTTTTGCCTCGCCAAATCCCCAAGAATTTACAAAAAATTAAGCCCTGTGGACACTCTTAAAAAAGCCAGCGTCCAGAGTCATTTAACCATCCGTTCTGATCTCATGCGCGAACCGGTTTCGGGGTTCAATCCACGGAAATCGGCATTCAGGGGATGGCAGCCGGACTCCGTCTAGCTACACTGATTTTACACGATGATTCGAAACGAGCCGGTGAGCTTCCGGTGGTGACCGATAGGTTACCGACGAGGCTGAAGGTAAGCTCCAGACAGGGTAACTCAGTTATTCTGGCGGCGACGAGCGATCATCGAAATGTAGTTCCGGTTAAGTGTTGGCGCGTTCCGCTCGAATTCGCAATCATTCCGGTCAAAAAGGTGCCGCATGAGCCTCATGGAATTAAACGTTGAGCGTCAGTCGAACCCGGTGGACATGATCGAGTTCGTCGCAGCTTCCAACGATTGGACATTCGAACGGTCCGGCGAAGACGAGATCGCCATGACCGTGGAGGGTCGGTGGACGGACTACCACGTATCCTTCTCCTGGATGGAGGAGTTCGAGGCGCTGCATCTCGCCTGCGCCTTCGATCTGAAGATCCCCGATATCCGCGTGAACGAGGTCATCCGGCTTCTGTCCTACGTGAACGGCCAGACGCTGATGGGACATTTCGACCTGTGGCGTCAGGAAGACGTGGTGATTTTCCGCCAGTCGCTTCTGCTGGCCGGCGGTGCCGAACCCACGAACCAGCAGGTCGAGGTTCTGTTTTCCAGCGCGCTTGATGCCTGCGAGGCCTATTATCAGGCGTTCCAGTTCGTCGTCTGGTCCGGCATGGAAGCCAAGGCTGCCATGGATTGCGTCCTGTTCGAGACGGTCGGCGAGGCTTGATGGCGTTGCAGCTGGGTTCGATCGTTCTCGTCGGTGCCGGCAATATGGGCGGCGCCATGCTTTCCGGCTGGTTGAAGAATGGCGTTCCCGGCGCTTCCGTCACCGTCGTTGACCCATCGCCGTCCGAGGCGATGAGAGCGATGATGTCCGACGCCGGCGCGACGCATGTTACGGCACTTCCAAACGGTGCGTCGGCAGATATCCTGTTTCTCGCGGTCAAGCCGCAGCTGATGGATGCCGTTCTGCCGCCGCTGAAGCCTGTGGTCGGCGCTTCGACAGTCGTCGTCTCGGTCGCAGCCGGCAAGACGCTGTCCTCCATGCAGATCCATCTCGGGGACGGTGCAATGGTGCGCGCCATGCCGAACACGCCGGCCATGATCGGCCGTGGCGTGACCGGTGCCTATGCCAACGACAAGGTGTCGGCCGCCCAGCGCGATGCGGTGCATGCGCTCTTGAAGGTCAGCGGCCCGGTCGAGTGGGTTTCGAGCGAGGCGGATATCGATGCCGTCACCGCCGTTTCCGGTAGCGGGCCGGCCTATGTCTTCTATCTGGTCGAATGCATGGCGGAGGCCGGGCGCAAAGCCGGTCTTCCTGCCGATCTTGCGATGCGGCTTGCGCGCGAAACCGTGTCGGGTGCGGGAGAACTTCTGCATCAATCGACGGAGGATGCCTCGCGGCTTCGCCAGAACGTGACGTCTCCGGGCGGCACCACGGCTGCTGCCCTCTCCGTGCTAGTGGCAGACGATGGGATGCAGCCGCTGTTCGACAAGGCAATCGAGGCAGCGCGGAGCCGCGCGGAAGAACTGGGACGCTGAGCAGCCATGTCTGACGAGATAAGCTTTGCCGACTTCGAGAAGGTCGATATCCGGGTTGGCACGATCGTCGAGGTCGAGCCGTTTCCGGAAGCCCGCAAGCCGGCCTTCAAGCTGAAGATCGATTTCGGGCCTGAGATCGGCGTCAAGAAATCGTCGGCGCAGATTACCGTCCACTATACGCCTGAAACGCTGCTCGGACGCCAGGTGCTGGGCGTCGTCAATTTTCCGCCGCGCCAGATCGGGCCGGTCCGTTCCGAAGTGCTGACGCTTGGCTTTGAAGACGAGAACGGCGCGATCGTTCTGGCTGCCGTCGAGCAGGGCGTTCCAAACGGCAAGAAGATGATGTGATCAGGCAACCCCGTCTTCACTAAACGTCTTAGTTTTCTCCCCAGTCCAGCATGTTGCCGATAGCGGTCCGCTCAGGCCGGAACGCGAACGATTGCCCTCAAGCCACCGCTCGGACTGTCGTCCAGCGTGACATTGCCGCCATGCGAGCGGGCGATGTCGCGGGCGATCGCGAGGCCGAGGCCGGTTCCGGATGCATCGAGATTGCGGGCCTCGTCGAGCCTGTGGAATGGCTTGAACACGTCCTCGCGGGATTGCGCAGGAACGCCCGGGCCGTCGTCATCGAGGGTCAATGTCAGCCACTTGGCGCTGTGGCGCGCATCGATATGCAGGTTGTCTGCGTAGCGCTGGCTGTTCGAGACGAGGTTTCCAAGCAGGCGGTTGAAGGCGTTGGGCCTCACAGCGATCTCGTCGTCGCCCTCGATGTGGTAGGTGAGGATCTGCCCGTGCAGGCTGAAGCTCGCGCGGAATTTCTCGAGAAGCTCGCTCAGATACAGCGTACCGAAATCCTCCTCGGCCTCGCCCTTGGCAAACGCCAGGTAGCCTTCCAGCATGGACTGCATGTCTTCGACATCCTGTTCCATGCCGGCGAGTTCCGGCTTGTTGCCGGCAAGCGCCAGCTGCAGTTTGAAGCGGGTGAGGATGGTGCGAAGGTCGTGGCTGATGCCCGCCAGCATCGCGGTGCGCTGCTCCATCTGCCGTTCGAGCCGTTCGCGCATCTGGATGAAGGCAAGGCCTGCGCGCCTTACCTCGTCTGCGCCGCGCGGCGAAAAGCCTTCGGTCTTTTGTCCCTTGCCGAAACTTTCCGCCGCCTGGGCAAGTCTCAGGATCGGGCGGATCTGGCCGCGCAGGAACAGGATCGAAATCACCACCAGCACGAAGGCGGTGCCGATCATCCAGATCAGGAAGATGTGGGTGTTGGACGCGTAGGTAGAGCCGCGTCTGGCAAACACCCGCAGCACCCGTTCGTCCATTTTTACGCGGATCTCGACGAGCCGACTGTCGCCTACCGTATCGATCCAGAACGGCATGCGGATCTGACTGCTCAACTGTTCGGCAAGAATGTTGTCGAGGATCGCGAAGAAGGGGCGCTGGCGGGGCGGCGGCAGCTGGCCGTTCTCCTCGATTGCAATCGTCAGGCCGAGAGAGCTGTCGGCGATACGGCTGACTTCGTTGTAGTTGCTGTCCTGCGGATAACTGCGGATGATCTCGATAATGGCGGCGATGTCGCGAACGGTGCCTTCAGACAGGCGCTCCGTCACCATGCGCCAGTGGCGTTCCATGAACACCGCGGCGACGACTGTCTGCAGCAGGAGCATGGGGAGAATGACGATCAGCAGCGAACGGGTGTAGAGGCCCGTCGGCAGCCAGCGACGCAGCCAGCGCGTGAACGGACGCCAACCGGGGAGGGTCAACCGGCTGGTCTCTCGCTTCAGCGTGTTGAAAATTGCCATTCGCTGCCCGTTATCGTCCTGTCGTCAGTCTCTTATTCATCAGTCGATACTCAGCCTGTACCCGATGCCACGCACGGTCTGGAGATAGACCGGGTTGGCGGGGTCTTCTTCGATCTTACGACGCAGCCGGTTGATCTGCACGTCGATTGTGCGCTCGCCGACATCCGTATCGTCCCCGATCAGTTCGTGGCGGGGGATCGTTTCGCCGGCGCGCAAGGCAAACAGCATCATGATTTCCTGTTCGCGGTCGGTCAGGCGGATCGTCTCGGCAGCCTTGCGCAGTTCCTTGCGCGGGATCGAGAAGGTGAACGGACCAAACATGATCTGCTCGATCTTGGGTGCATCGGCCGAGCTGCTGCGGCGCAGGATGTTGTTGATGCGCAGGACCAGTTCGCGCGGATCGAAGGGTTTGGATAGGTAATCGTCGGCACCTGCCTCGAGACCGGCGATGCGCGATTCTGCCTCGACCCGTGCCGTCAGCAGGATGACCGGGGTGGTCTTCTTTTCATAAAGCGACTGGGTGAGCGACAGGCCCGTTTCGCCCGGCATCATCACGTCGAGAATGATGAGGTCGAAATGCAGTCCTTCCAGCTTGCGCCGCGCTTCGGCGGCATCTCCCGCCACGGTAATGCGGAAACCCTGCTCCACCAGATAGCGGTTGAGGAGATCGCGGATGCGGGTGTCGTCGTCGACAACGAGAAGGTGAGGGGCGTCGTCCAAAAGCGGTGTATTGGTCATCTGTCTGTCCCGGTCAGATATCCTGACTGATGTCGATATCAGAAATCACGAGGTTCGGGTCACGTCCACGCATCCGTTGAAGGAAAAGGGTTACGCTTTCCCGCATCCCGGGGGTGAAGTCTTCCATGGCGCGTGCGATACGCTTGGATTGCGGCTCGCACAGGGCCAGCGCCAGTTCGCGGCCGGCAAGGGTCGGATAGAGGCGGCGCTGTCTGCGATCCTTGGCCCCGGCCATCTGCCGGATATAGCCAGTCTCGATCAACTGCTTCAGGACGCGGGCGAGGCTCTGCTTGGTAATCTGCAACAGATCGAGAAGATCGGTCACCATCATCCCCGGCTGGCGGCAGACGAAATAGACAACCCGATGGTGGGCGCGCCCCATGCCGATCTTCGCCAGGATAGCGTCCGGATCGGACACGAAGTCGCGATAGGCAAAGAAGAACAGCTCGATCGCTTCGAAATCGATCTGGCCCTCGTCGACCACGGGCATCTGTGGCGGGACTTTCTTGACGGCTTTTCCCGTCGCTGCAGGCGGCACGCCGTTTCCTTTCGCTCGCTACGTCTTCATCGTGTGAAGCTGTTTAACGTAATCCTTTTGCGCTGTCGCCCGTGATAAATCGCTCTGGCGGTCAAAATTCGACCGGTTGTGTTGCTTTCAGGGAGAACACGCACTTTCTTTTGCGCGCATGACTTGTCCGGCGGAACCTTTATCCCCAAGCGCCATTATTCCCAGCGAACGACTGGAGATTATTCAATGAACGCGCACACTTATTCCGCAATGCCGCCGATCGAGCTGAACCAGACCAAGGCCGAAGCTCATCCGCTGCGCCCGGTCTTTATCACGGTGATTGCGCTGAAAGTCGTCGTCTCGGCATTTCTGCTGGCGACTGTTTCGCTGGCCCCGCCGGTTGCTGCCGAAGGCACGTATCTGGCTGCCGCTATCAACTGATTTTGAGGCTGTCATCGGCAAGCCTTCCGGCTATGAAGAACGACAACGTTCAGGGCAGGACAGGCATAATGGGTCGATTGCAGGCAAGCGTCATTCCGGTGACGCCATTTCAACAAAACTGTACCGTCTTCTTTGACGACAATACAAAAACAGGCGTCATTGTCGACCCAGGCGGTGACATCGGGGTTATTCTAGACCTCGTGCGCAAAAGTGGCATTACCCTTTCCGAGATCTGGCTGACCCACGGGCATATCGATCATGCCGGAGGCGCCGACGAACTTCGCGAGGTGCTCGGCATTCCTGTCGTCGGACCCCACCGCGACGATCTTCCCCTTCTCGAAAATCTTGAAAAGCAGGCTCAGATGTTCGGTGTCGACGGCGACGTCCGCAACGTCGTGCCTGGTCGGTTTCTTGACGAAGGCGAAACAGTCTCGTTCGGCGAGCATGTGTTCGAGGTTTTTCATTGTCCGGGACATTCGCCCGGTCACATCATATTCTACAACAGAGACCATGCCTTCGCACATCTTGGTGACGTCCTGTTTGCCGGGTCGGTCGGACGGACTGATCTACCCGGAGGCGATCACGCGACGCTGATGGACTCGATCCGCACCAAGGTTCTGCCGCTGGGAGACGAGGTAGGTTTTATCTGCGGTCACGGACCGGGAAGCCGGATCGGCGACGAGCGCCGCAGCAATCCATTCCTGAAGGGCCTGTAACCGGCAACCGGTATCACGGGCATAAAAAAACCCGGCATCACTGCCGGGCTCCAACTGGAATGAGCGAGCTTTTGAAGCTCAACCGGAGATCTGCAGATTGACGGCCTTGGGGCCTTTTCCGCGACGATCCGGTTCCGTGTCGAAGCTTACTTTCTGGTTTTCAGTCAGCCCGGACAGGCCGGAAGCCTGTACGGCGGAGATATGAACGAAGATATCGGCGCCACCGTTGTCTGGTTTGATAAAGCCGAATCCCTTGTCCGTATTGAAGAATTTCACAGTGCCAGTCTCGGCCATGCAGCAGGTCCTTTTCCTTCTGTCCGTGTTCAGCGGCGGACAGCATCAGAGTGTGCCCTCACGGGCGGCGGCAGGCAGCTTTAAGAAAGGGTCCCTGTGTTTACCGCGGCGACTGGCAGATAAGGTATAAAACCAAGCCCCCAGTTCCCGCCCGAAGTCTTGGCGCCTTCGGAGCGCGTCATTATAGGTCTTCCCATGCTCGTAAATTGCCCGAACATGGACAGAGTGCTGTGTTTATCAAAAATTGGCAAGAAAAAGTTTTTTGAAAGGCAGGCCCGTTCCAGCCTGCCTCATTTGGCCAAAAGCGCTGGAAATGCGGGCTTTGCGCATGGTCCGAAGGAAGTTGGATTAGCAACGGATCGCTGGCGATGCTTCGCCCGATCGGCTCTATGCCTGTTCGCGTCATGTTTGTAGCCGTTTCCAAACGTCTACACTCTCTGCGGGAAGTTCCGCTGCGAGGCGGTGAAGGTGCGGACGGCTAGCTGCCCTGGTGTCTGCGGCCGAAGGTTTTCATCCGCTTGAGAGGGGTGGCCGACGGAAACGGGGCGGCGGCAGAGACGCGAATGGCGGATGCAGGCGAGGGGCTCATGTCGAGGTCGCCGCCGATCCGCGGCAGGCCGTGTTCCGGGAATGTCCTGTCGAACGTGGTCGGGGCGAGCTCAGGCCGTGCGAGTGCATATCCCTGCACGAGAGACGCGCCGAATTCCTCGCACACCTCCACCTGCCACATTTCCTCCAGTCCTTCGATGATCGGCTCTATCCCGTCATCCAGCATCTGCTGCAGGACGACGCGCAGGAGCGCTGCTCCTGCCGGATTGTCGAGGAAATCGCGGACCCAGCCGGGTTCGAATTTGACGTAGTCAGGCTTCACCCGCTTGAGAAGCGCCAGATCGGACTCGCCCGCACCGTAATCATCGATCGCCACCTGGAAGCCGATGGCGCGCATGTGGCTGGTGAAGTCGGCGATGACGGCGGCGTTGGTCTCGGCGGTCTGGCGGATTTCGCAGACGATCCGGTTGACGGCAAGTCCGGCTTCGTGGCTCGCAAGTTTGATGCGTTCGACTTCGTGGCGCATGTCTTCGGGCGTGCGCACCAGACCCGGCTGGAACTTGACGAAGATCTTCGCCTGGCGTCTGTCGAGCCGGCCGGTGTTGAGAATATGTATCGTCCGGACCATGCTGTCGATATCGGCAACTTCGGCGGGATCAACGAGGCTGAAGAATTCGTGCGGGGGAACGGGCTCTTCGCCACGATAGGCGCGCACGAGCCCGACAAAGGCTTCGATGGTCAGCCGATTGCCGGGTTTCGACGTTCTGAAAATGGGCTGAAGCGCGGATCTGAGAATGAAAGGCCCGTACGCGGTCGACCATGCCCCGTCGTCGCCGCGAACCAGGTTGGCGAAAATGCTTCTCGATGCCATACCCGTACCGTCTCCTGCGCAATTTTGCAGATTGTAGGCGAGACGGGTTACGCGGTCGTAAATACGCGCCCGAAGGTTTTAATCAGCGACATTGATCGCATTCATTCATGCTTTTTTCTTGAAAGGCGCCGGTTCATTCTCCATACAGCTTGAGGCGGCCGCTCGGCGGCGAATGAGCGCACCCCGCCGTAGTGTTCAATCAGCCCAGGACCGAAACGACATGGCCTTTCTTGCCGACGCCCTTTCCCGTGTAAAGCCTTCAGCGACAATCGCTGTTTCCCAGAAAGCTCGCGAACTGAAGGCGAAAGGTCGTGATATTATCGGTCTCGGTGCCGGTGAGCCTGACTTCGACACGCCTGACAATGTCAAGCAGGCGGCGATCGACGCGATCAACCGCGGTGAAACAAAGTACACGCCGGTTTCGGGTATTCCAGAGCTGCGCAAGGCGATCGTCGACAAGTTCAAGCGCGAAAACAACCTCGACTACAAGGTCGAGCAGACGATCGTTGGAACCGGCGGAAAGCAGATTCTGTTCAACGCCTTCATGGCGACGATGAATGCAGGGGATGAAGTGATCATCCCAGCACCCTACTGGGTTTCCTACCCGGAAATGGTCTCGATCTGCGGCGGCACGCCGGTAACGATTTCGACCAAGCAGGAAAACAACTTCAAGCTGACGGCCGAAGAGCTGGAAAGCGTGATCACGCCGAAGACCAAGTGGTTCATCTTCAACTCGCCGTCGAACCCGACGGGCGCTGCCTACAGCGCGGATGAACTTAAGTCGCTGACCGACGTGCTGCTGAAGCATCCGCATGTGTGGATCCTGACCGACGACATGTACGAGCACCTGACCTTCGGCGACTTCAAGTTCGCGACGCCGGTCGAAGTGGAGCCGAAGCTCTACGACCGGACGCTGACGATGAACGGCGTTTCCAAAGCCTATGCGATGACCGGCTGGCGCATCGGCTATGCGGCCGGTCCGATCGAACTGATCAAGGCGATGGACATGATCCAGGGCCAGCAGACCTCGGGCGCATCGTCGATCGCACAGTGGGCGGCTGTCGAGGCACTCAACGGTCCGCAGGATTTCGTGACCAAGAACAAGGCGATCTTCGAAGGCCGCCGCGATCTCGTCGTGTCGATGCTCAACCAGGCGTCCGGCATTGTTTGCCCGAAGCCTGAAGGCGCATTCTACGTCTATCCGTCCTGCGCCGGCCTGATCGGCAAGACGGCTCCGACCGGCAAAGTGATCGAAACGGACGAGGATTTCGTGTCCGAGCTCCTGGAATCGGAAGGTGTCGCCGTGGTTCACGGATCGGCCTTCGGTCTTGGCCCGAACTTCCGCATTTCCTACGCGACGTCGGAAGACATTCTCGAAGAAGCCTGCAAGCGCATCCAGCGCTTCTGCGCAGCCTGCAAGTAAGTTTCGAGACACGAGTTTGATGGGAGAGCCCGGCCAAGCGCCGGGCTTTTTCGTGAGTGGTGGTCCAGTGGAGGGAAGGTCGGGGCGGGCCACGGCTATAGCCCCGACCGAGCCCCTTTTCGAGGATCCTGCGTTTAAGCCTTGGTTAGCTTGACGATCGTCGAGGAGCCGGAACGGGTTTCGGTGACGGCGTAGACGGCGCCATCGGGGCCGACCTTGACGTCGCGGATGCGGGCCTTGAGCGGAACGTGTTCTTCGTGGCTCACCTTGTCGCCATCCATATGCAGGACCACCACGCCCTGGGTTACCAGGCCGCCGACCAGGAATGCGCCCTTCCATTCGGGGATCGCATCGCCATCGTAGAAGGCCATGCCGGAGGGGCCGATGACCGGATCCCAGTAATAGACGGGCTGTTCGGTCTGAGCCTTCTCGGTGATGCCGTCGCCTACCTTGCCGCCGCTATATTCGACGCCGTAGGTGACCTCCGGCCAGCCGTAGTTCTTGCCGGCTTCCGGTCGGTTCAACTCGTCGCCGCCCTTGGGGCCATGTTCGACCGTCCAGAGGCGGCCGTTGCCATCGAGTGCTGCTGACTGGAGATTGCGGTGGCCGTAGGACCAGATTTCCGGCCGCGCTTCGGCCTGATCAACGAATGGATTGTCGGGCAGGGCCTTGCCGTCCATGTCGATGCGGAAGACTTTTCCAAGACCGCTTTTGAGATCCTGTGCCTGGACACGCGGCTCCGGATCGGACCGCTCGCCGACCGTGACATAGAGCTCGTTGTTGGGGCCAAAGGTGAGGCGCGAGCCGAAATGCTTGTTGCCGTCATAGCTTGGCATCTGCTGGAAGATCACCTTGACGTTTTCCAGCTTGCCGCCGCCATCGTCGTTGGCGACGAGCTTGGCGGAGGCGACGGATGTGCCGTTGCCGTCTTCACGCTCTTCTGAGAAGGAGAAGAAGATCATTCCGGATGTTTCGTAGTCCGGTGCGAGCGCCACGTCGAGAAGACCGCCCTGGCCAGCGGACAGGACTTTCGGAACGCCTTCGATCGCAGGGCCGGGCTTGCCGTCCTTGATGATATGCATCGCGCCTTCCTTGGCGGTCACCAGCATGCGGCCATCGGGGAGAAATTCCATAGACCAGATGTGCGGAAGCCCTTCGGCAACGACTTCGGTGGTGATCTTAGGCATTTCCGCCGGCTGCGCTGCGCGGGTCTGACCGGTGAAGGCAGGTTTTTGATCCTTCGCATTTGGAGCGCTTGTTTCAACCGGTTTGCCACTGGTCTGCGCCATCGCGGGAGCGCCGACCAGTGCGAGAGCCAGGGCCGTGCCTGCAAGGAAGATGTTCGTGCGTTTCATGGGTCACCTCCGGACTTTGTCTTGATGCCTTTCAGTGGCGATCGCTCGCCAGACATTGTCCCATCTAGGGCGGCCAGTCCCGAAGACCGAACACAGGGTGTTCAACTCTTCTTTATTGCAGATGTCACAATCCGATCATCGTCAGCATGATGAAGGTCGCAAACAGCACAAAATGGGTCATGCCCTCGATTGCGTTGGTCTGGCCGTCGTTGAGGTTGATCGCCGCAACCACGAGCGTGATCGCCACCATCACCGTCTGGACCGGCGTCATCGCCATGATGAAGGGCTGGCCGGTATAGAGCGCGATGCCTTCCATGACCGGGACGGTGAGAATGACCGTCGAGAGCGACGCGCCCATGGCGATGTTGACGACCGACTGCATCCTGTTCTTGAGCGCCGCCCGCATGGCGGTCAGGATTTCCGGCGCGGCGGAGATGGCGGCGACAACCACGGCGGTCAGCGCGATCGGCGCGCCGGAGCCTTCCAGGCCTTCGCCCATGAAGACCGACATGAATTCCGCCAGGAAGCCGATGATCAGAACGCCCAGAAGAATGATGCCGATCGATACGGCCGCGGAATCCTCGGCGGCCTCTTCCTGAGGCGCGGACGCTGTCCCGGCGGCTGCCGCCTTCTGGGTCCGCGGATAGGTGTAGCTGAAGAAGTAGCTGTGCGGCCCGACCTGCATCTTGAGAAAGACGCCGTAGAGCGCGATCATCGCGCAGATGGTAAAGGCGGAATAGTAGTGCCAGCTTTCACGGGGTACGAATTCCGGCACGATCATCGAAATGCCTACCGCCGTCATGATCATGACAGTGTAGGTGCGGCTTGAATCGTCGTTATAGGGTTGCTCGCCATGGCGTAGGCCACCGAGCAGGGCCGCGAGGCCCAGAATGCCGTTGATATCCAGCATCACGGCCGAATAGATCGTGTCGCGCACCAGCGTCGGTGAGGAATTCGAACCCATCATGATGGCGAGGATCAGGACCTCGACCGCCACCGCGGACAGGGTGAGGATCATCGTGCCATAGGGGTCGCCAACCTTGTGCGCCAAAACCTCCGCATGATGGGCGACACGTGTCGATGCAAGCACGATCACGCCGACGAAGAGCGCTGCTGCGATCAGCGACACCGTCTTTCCGGCCTCCAGAATTGAGTGTTCAATGAAGAAGCCGAGAATGGCGACAACGAGGGCGATCAGCAGGAATTTCTCCTGCCGGAGGTGGGTCGCGATTTGCACTGGAAGCTCCTGGAAACGATCTCGGAGAAACTAGGGTTGTCGGTCGACCTGCACAGAGGACGGTTTGCGATAATCGGTCTTTGGTGCCATTATCCTCGCCAGTGGAAGGAACTTCGCGGCGTATTCCGGCTTTTTTGCTCTACGCGGCCTTCTGGACCGAGACCGGTCGGGCAGCCACGAAAAACATACAGGAGGATCTATGACCAAGGTCGTTTACACAATCGTGCCACATGATGGCGGCTGGGCCTATCGACTGGGCGACGTTTATTCCGAAACATTCCCGAACCACAACGACGCGCTGCAGGCGGCCCGGATTGTGGCTGCCGAACAGCAGGTGGGTGGTGAGCCCGAAGAGATCAGCTGGCAGGACGCAAAGGGCGTCTGGCACACCGAGCACAGCGACGGCGGTGACCGTCCCGAAGCCGAAGTTGTGGATGGCGATCAGGCGGACGCGCGCTAGCATTCGCTGCGACCAAAAAGAAGGCCATGCCCGGGGTTTGTGCCAGGCATGGCCGATTTCAGGAAGTAGAGCCTAAAGCTTAGGCTTCTGCTGATTCAAGCGACGGGTAGTCGGTATAACCCTTTGCGCCGCCGCCGTAGAATGTGTTCTTGTCCGGCTCGTTGAGCGGCGCGTTTGTCTTGAAACGCTCGACCAGATCCGGGTTGGCAATGAACAGCTTGCCGAAAGCGACGCCATCCGCATAGCCGCTAGCTACAGCCTTTTCAGCCGTATCCTTTTCATAGCCATTGTTGACCACCCAGGCGCCGGTGCCGCCGGCGTTGCGGTAGGTATCCTTCAGTTCCTGGTAATCGAACGGCTTGCCGCCCTGGACATAGTCGCGGTCACCACCGGTCGCACCCTCGATGACGTGGATGAAGGACAGGTTGCGGGTCGCCAGTTCCTTGACCAGATAGTCGAAGACCGTCTGCGGCGCATCTTCGGTGATGTTGTTGGCAGGCGTAACAGGCGACAGGCGAATGCCGACGCGACCGCTGCCGATGGCTGCAGCGACGGCGTCAACGACTTCGAGCGCGAACCGGGCGCGGTTCTCGACGGAGCCACCGTATTCGTCTTCGCGGAGGTTGGCGCCAGTCTTCAGGAACTGGTCGATGAGGTAGCCGTTGGCGCCGTGGATTTCGACGCCGTCAAAGCCGGCCTCTATCGCAGCCTTTGCACCGGCAGCAAAATCGGCAACGACGCCCGGGATCTCGGAAAGTTCGAGAGCGCGCGGCTCCGATGTATCGGCAAACGCGCCGCTGCCATCCGGGTTGATGATGTAGGTCTTGCCCTTGGCGCCCAGTGCGGAAGGCGCGACGGGTGCGCCTTCATTCGGCTGCAGCGAGGTATGCGAAACGCGACCGACGTGCCAGATCTGGGTAACGATCTTGCCGCCCTTCTTGTGAACGGCTTCCGTCACCTTCTTCCAGCCGTCGATGGCCGGAGCGAGGTAAAGGCCCGGAACGTCGGCATAGCCCTGTCCCTGCTGACTGACCGGGGTGCCCTCGGTGATGATGAGGCCCGCCGAGGCGCGCTGTTCGTAATAGGCGATGTTGAGATCGTTGGGGATCGCCTTCGGCGAACGGTTGCGGGTGAGCGGCGCCATGACGATGCGGTTCTTCAGTTCGATGTCGCCGAACTTTACCGGTTCAAAGAGTGAGGTCACAGGAATATCCTTCCATGCTGCTTTGGGAGTGATTGAGTTAAGGGGTGGCATTCAGAGAGCGGAGCGAAGATTGGTCACGAAGTCTGCGATCTTCTCCTCGTCGCGGCTGTAGAACGCCCATTGACCAACCCGGCTCGTTTTCACGAGGCCGGCTTTTTCGAGGGTCGAAAGGTGCGCAGAGACGGTCGATTGCGACAGACCACATCGTCTTTCGAACTGCTTGGCACAGATGCCCATTTCGAGCGGATGATCCTGATCGGAAAAATGCTGCTCGGGCTGCTTCATCCATTCGAGGAACTCAATCCTCGTCGGATGGGACAGTGCTTTCAGTATCTCGGTGCGATCCATCGTCTTTCCATATCGTCTCTAACCGATATATAGATCGTCTGAAGACGATTTAAAGGAATGACGTTCCCATTTTTTTGAGGAAGGCAAAAAAAAGGGCCTCCAGATTGCTCCGAGGCCCGTCAGGTGTGAAGGTCTAAAACCTCCAGAGGGGAACAGCCGGCGCTGATAACGGGGACGTCATCAATTGCTCCGGCTGATGCCTATATGGGCGCAGCGATTTGTTAGAGCAAGGGGGGTGGCCGAAATATTGACCGTTTCGGTCCAATTACTCTGACAGGCAGCCGAGGATTGCGGCGGGCCGGCAAACCGCAGGGCAAAAAAAGAGGGCCACCGGATCACTCCAGGGCCCTTATAATTATGAAGGTTAAAAACAACCTCCAGAGGGGAACAGCTGCTGCGGTGGAACTGGGAGGAAAGCCACCATATGCATCAGCTGAGTGCGATATGATGGTTTTTTGGGCAAGCGGCAACGCTTTTTTGCGCAGGACTGCCATGCACGTTCTGCACAGCTTACTCTAGTCACTGAGTCGTGTATGAAATCGCTGCGAGAATCCCGGTGCCCATTCTGAGCGAAACGTCTTCGACAGCGATCAGAAATTCCAGTTACGCGCCTTGGCGACGATAAAATCGCGGAAGACCTTCAGCTTGGCAGCGTTCTTCATTTCATCCGGGTAGCAGAAGTAAGTGTCGAATGAAGGGATGTCGGCGCTCAGCGTCAGCTGGATCAACCCAGGGTCGCGGCCGACGATATAGTCGGGCAGGCAAGCGATGCCGATACCAAGCAGGCAGGCTCGTTTGATCGAGGTCTGGCTGTTGATCTGCAGGTGGGGCGTGCGGGTATTGTCCGAAGAACGGCCGGCGGATTCAAGCCAGTTGACGTCGAGAAGGTAATTCGGGGCAGGCTCGCCGAAGGAAATGATGCGGTGGGTGTCGAGGTCCTCGACCGACTGCGGTTCGCCATAGCGGTTGATATAGGACGGGGCTGCATAGACGTGCATGTGCACGGTGAACAGCTTGCGCTGGATCAGGTCCGACTGCTGCGGCTGGCGAAGGCGGATGGCGCAGTCCGCATGGCGCATGTTGACGTCGACTTCCTCGTTATCGAGGATGAGCTGGATCGACATTTCCGGATAAAGCTGCAGGAACTCCTGCACCTTGTCGGTGAGCCAGCCCTGGCCAAGGCCGACCGTCGTCGTGACGCGCAGCTTGCCCGACGGCTTTTCCGTCGTCTCGGTCAGCTGCATCTTCACGGTTTCGAGCTTCAGAAGCACGTCATGCGCGGTGCGATAAAGAAGCTCGCCCTGTTCGGTAAGGATGAGGCCGCGGGCGTGGCGGTGGAACAGTTTGACGCCGACGTCCTGTTCCAGCGCGCTGACCTGCCGGCTGATTGCCGACTGGGACAGATGCAGCTTGTCTGCCGCATGGGTGAAGGATCCCGCCTCCGCCGCAGCGTGGAAGATGCGCAACTTGTCCCAGTCGAGAGGTACGCCCATGCTTACTCCGCAGCAATGGCAACCGGCTGAATGCCGGCGAGGTAACGTTCGGCTTCGAGCGCTGCCATGCAGCCCATGCCGGCGGCGGTGATCGCCTGTCGGAAGGTGTCGTCGGTGACGTCGCCCGCGGCAAACACGCCGGGAACGTCGGTCATTGTTGAATCAGGCGCCGTCCAGAGATAGCCGCCGTTCTTCATCTTCAGCTTGTCCCTGAAGAGTTCGGTCGCCGGCGCATGGCCGATCGCCACGAACACGCCGTCGATCGGCTGATCGGAGATCGTGCCGGTCCTGGTGTCACGCAGGCGCACACCCTCGACCGATGGCGGCAGTGGTGCGCGGGCCGGCTTGCCGGTGACCTCGGCGATTTCGGTGTTCCACATCACCTTGACGTTGGGGCGCTGGAACAGGCGCTCGGACAGGATCTTTTCCGAACGGAACGAGTCACGCCGGTGGACGACCGTCACGGTCTTGGCGATATTGGAAAGATAGAGTGCTTCCTCGACTGCGGAGTTGCCGCCACCGACCACGATCACATCCTTGTTGCGATAGAAGAAGCCGTCGCATGTGGCGCAGGCGGAGACGCCAAAACCCTGGAACTGCTGCTCGCTTTCGATGCCAAGCCATTTGGCCTTAGCGCCGGTCGCGATGATGATCGTATCGGCAGTCCAGACGGTGCCGGAATCGGTGCGGACCGTGAAGGGGCGATGATTCATCTCGACCTCGGTCACGAGATCGTTGACGATCTCGGTGCCCACATGGACCGCCTGCTGCAGCATCTGCTCCATCAGCCAGGGACCCTGGATCGGATCGGCAAAGCCCGGATAGTTTTCAACGTCCGTGGTGATCATCAGCTGACCACCCTGTTCCATGCCTGCAATCAAGACCGGCTTCAGCATCGCACGCGCTGCGTACACCGCAGCTGTATAGCCGGCGGGGCCGGAACCGATGATCAGAACCTCTGTATGACGGGCGGACATGATGACGTTTCCTTTCCAAGACCGTGTCGGGCGCCTGGCGCCGCTTCCTCATATAGGAAGCCATTATTCGGTCTGCCGCTTTTGACACGTCATGTAAGGGCCATCCATGCAACATTGCAAGGGCAGCCTTGCGATAACAACAAGACAGTTGGAACCGCCCGGCAGAAACGGCAGGTCAACTGCGATTGGATGTGTCTCCACGTGCACCTCGGTTGACAACAACTGGACCGGCGCGCGAAATTTTCTTGCGTCGGAACGATGTTATTGTATGTCTTCGCGACACCGAGATGGATACCCGGGAGCCTGCGTGCTCCCGTCAATTTTGAAGGCAGGCACTACACATGGTCGTGAAAGTCGAACTCGATACCATCGACCTGAAGATCCTTCGCGAATTGCAGAAGGACGGACGCATGACCAATGTCGAGCTGTCCGAACGGGTCGGCATATCGGCGCCGCCCTGTCTGCGGCGCGTTCGCAAGCTGGAAGAGAACGGCATCATCAAGGGTTATCGCGCCATGCTGCAGGCGTCGCTGCTCGGATACGATCTTGTCGCCTTCTGCATGGTGGGACTGAAGCAGCAGTCGGACAGCAAGCTGAAGGCCTTCGCGGCGGATATGGAAACGCGGACCTTGGTGCGTCAGGCCTGGATGGTCTCCGGCGAGACCGATTTCCTGCTGCAATGCGTGGCCGAGAACCTCACCGTCTTCCAGGATTTCGTCATCGAGGATCTGACCGCGGTCGACAATGTCGATACGGTTCGCACCATGCTGACGATCCGGCAGGTCAAGGATGCGCCGGTCGTGCAGATCTAGGGTCGTCTCGATCGAAGTCGTCGGAGCGGCAGGGAGCAGGAACCAGAGCATGTCCAGCCACGACATCGAGCTTGTGATCACCTGGGTGGATGGATCGGACCCGGAGCATCGCGCGAAGCGCCTGCGATACGATGACGTTGCGTCGAGCTCGCACGCGGTGGCATCCAGCCCGACGCGGTTTGCCGATAACGGCGAGATTTACTATCTCATCGCCTCCGTGCTGAAATACGCGCCGTTCATCACCAAAATTCACATCGTCACGGACGGGCAGAAGCCGGAATTCGTCGACAGTTTTGCGCAGGCGGGTTTCTGCACGGAAGATTTCATCGCCATCGTTGATCACAAGGTGGTTTTCGACGGGCTTCCGGCCGTGCTGCCGACGTTCAATTCGCTGTCGATCGAGACTGCGGTCTGGAATATTCCGGGACTTTGCGAGAATTTCGTCTACAGCAATGACGACTTCTTTCTGAACGCTCCGACATCTGCCTCCGCGTTCTTTCGCGACGGCAAGCCGATGATTTACGGGCGCGTGAAAAGCGGATTGCGATCCCGCCTCAAGCAGTGCCTGCGGTGGTTCAAGCGGCAGCGGGCGGAAGCGTCCAACGCTGTTCCGAGCTTTACCGTCGCGCAGGAGAAGGGGGCAGAGCTGGCGGGTGCGAAGAACCGGTTTCTGCAGGTCGGCCATTACTTTCACGCGGTCAGACGCTCAACGCTTGCCGATTACTATGCAGCGCATCCCGACGTGCTCCGCCAGCAGCTCTCCCATCGCTTTCGCAACATCGCCCAGCATTCGCCGGTTGCGCTTGCCAATCATCTCGAGATGGAGCGCTTTGGCGCGACCCCGTTACCCGAACACCGCACGGCCTATATCAAGCCGCGGCAGAAGCGGGCGACCGCACCTGTACTCGCCATGATCGAACAGGGCAGCGCCCCGTTCGGATGTATCCAGAGCCAGGACGAACTCAGCATCGAGCTTCGCCAGGCGCTGACTGACGTGATGATAACGAAATTTCACACCCATCTGCCGCACCGGCTTATCGAACACCTGCGGGCGACAGACTGACGAGGTTACCGGTGTAGACAGGACTGCCGAGGCTACGGCAGCAAGACTTGGAGAACGTGCGTGGTACGCAAGAAGAGTAAGCTCGAGGCACTGCTGTCCTTCAACCGCTACCGCAAGCGCTGGGGAGCAGCAAAATACGCCAAGCTCGACCAGGATTACGCGGGCATGAAGCAGCGGCTGATCGAGGATTCGGATCGCGAGCACCGGTCGGGCAAGCAGAAGTCGCTCGACGATCACATGGCGAACCTGAGACTGGAGTTCAAAGGCCAGCCGGAACTGCTGTTCTATCATGCACAGCTTATCGTCCTGATGCGGCGCGAATATAATGTCCGGGAGACGTACCAGCAGTTCAAGACCCTGTGGGAGAATGAAGCGCCGTTCCTCACCGCCCATCTCGATCTGCGATGGCTGATCTCCGCGAGCGACAGCATCGCCGATCTCGACGAGGACATGACGGCAAGGGCGATCGCCATGATCGGCTCCTCGCTTGCCAACACGATCAAGGTTTACGAGACCGACCGCTTTATCCATGGCGGCGACGAGCGTCCTGTCTCGCAAGATGCGATCGAACAGACGCAAGGTGCGCCGATGCACAGGTTCAACGGGATGTATCTGTTCAAGGTGGGGACCGACGACACGCTGCGAAACATGCGCTGGCGGCTCGATCCGTTTTTCAAACAGGGGATTGCCGGCGCGATCGCGAAGGCGATCTACGACCGCCTGCAGGAGAACGACACGGCATTCAGCCGTTTACGAGCGCTCCACCACCGCGATCGCAGCGGATGGTGGTAGCAGCAGCGTGAGTTGTCCCGGGTTCAGGATGGCTCGCCATTCTTTGCGCGCTGCTTTTTGCGCTGCTTCACCAGCCTGTCCTTCTTGGACCTGATCCGCATACCTCTTGCGAGATTGTAGATGACGCGAAGCGGCATGGTGATCGTGATCAGCTTGCCGAGGTTGCGGTTGCTGTTTTCCAGCCGTTCGGAAAGGACCTGGATCGCCGCGAACACGAAGTTGCTGTTGTCGATATCGGGGAAGTGGCGCGACAGCGCCTTGTAGGGATTGAAAGCTGTTCTTCCTGCCATTTCGAGCTTGTCGCTGTTGGCGAGCAGTTGCAGCACCGACTGTTCGAACGTCCAGTCGTGGATGTGGAACATCTGCCACTTGCGGCTGCGGCGTCCCGAAAAACCGCACAGCACGACCTTCGCCTGCGGGACCTTCTCGCAGAGCCAGACCGAAAGCGCGAAGCCCGAGCTGGCGGTATGGTCGCGCGGGTAGAAATCTTCGAGGTAACCGCACAGGTCGATGGCACCTGCTGCGACGCCGCCGAACTCGGCCGGTTCCGTCACCTGTTCCATCGTGGCAGCACGCATGCTCATGATACCGGTAAACCCGGGGCCCGGCAGCAGGGCCAGCACCTTGTCGAGAGCGTTGTCGTAGATCAGTTCGGACCCGACACGGCTGGTGCGTGCCACGAGCAGCGAATTGCGCGTGAACGGCGCTTTCAGCACCTTGCTGACGTAGTTGAAAAAGACGAACAGCGTCGTTTCCGGATAGGCGGCGTGGATCTCGTTGAAGTTCTGCTCGTCACTGTTGGCGACAAGGACGATGTTGGTATAGCCGGCGAAAAACTGCTGCCAGTCTTCCTCGTTCATAAGGCCGCTCGTCGTCGGTCTGTGCTGCGCCATCCCGGCAGAAAGTTCCGTCATTTGAAGCGTCCTCCATGCAGATGCGGGCAGAGCCGGACCGGTTGCGTGGCACCGAATACCTCTGAAGTTTTCATGGTCTGGTCTCTAAAAGCGTTTCGTAGATTTCCGCCAGACTGTTGGCTTCCTTTTCGATGGCGAAGGCGACGCGCACATGCTCGCGACCGCTCCAGCCCTGCTGGCCGGCCAGTGCAGGGTTTTCGAAATAGGTGCGAAGTGCATCGCGAAGCGCCGTGTAATCGCCGGCCGGAACAACCGATCCCGTCTCACCTTCGACGATCATTTCGGAATAGGCGCCGGCATCGCTTGCAACGACTGCGGTTCCCGATGCCATCGCCTCGAGCGGCGTCAGTCCGAAGCCTTCATTACGGGACGGCGCCACATACAGAGACAGGCGACGGTACCAAGGTTTGATGTCGTCCACTTCGCCCATGAACAGGATGCGATCTGTCAGACCGCTCATGGCGACATCGGCTTTCAACGCATCGCCGAAAACCTTGTTGTCCGGCGTGACACGCCCGCAGACGACGCCCGTCCATTCGGGATAGGACGGCAACAGTTCGATCAGGGCGCGCACGAAAAGGTCTGTGCCCTTCTGATGCCGAACGCGCCCGAAGCAGCCGATCAGATGCTTGCCGAAACCATCTGCCGGGGAGGAAGGGTCGGATGGGCCGGAGGGACGGAAGAGATCGAGATCGACGCCGTGGTGCACCACCTTATAGGGCATTTTCAGGTATGAACCCGATCGTGCAGACGTCGCGACGACCGCATCCATCTTGCTGATCAGAAAACGCGTCCAGGCGGAATGGGTTCGTTGCGCGGCGGAGGTAAACAAGAGCTTCAGCGGCATCCGCAGCACATCGCGCATGAAGAGGCCGGGCAGCATTTCGATATTGCGGCGGGCATGCCAGACACGGGCGCGCCGCCCTGATGGCGGTGACCACAGCGCGGGAAGGTCGGCGTAGCGGATGTGGGGGAGGTGGGAGGGCAGGCCGGGCCCGAGGACCGCGATCTTCTGACCCTTTGCCCTTTGCACCGGAATCAGCTGGACGATCGTGGACGTCACTCCGGAGAGCCGCTTCTTGAAGTTCGGCGCAATCACTTCGATATCGGATATATCGACCACGGAGCCGGGAGCGATACCGCTGCCCATCTCCGTGGCGACTTCGCCAGACGTTTCCACGAGCGATCAGCCCCAGGTAATGGCGAGAATCTCGTAGGCTTTTGAGCCGCCAGGGGCGACGACTTCGATACTGTCACCCTTTTCCTTGCCGATCATGGCACGGGCGATGGGTGAGGAGATCGAGATGCGGCCAGCCTTCACATCGGCTTCCTGATCGCCGACGATCTGATAGGTTTTTTCCTCTTCGGTATCCTCATCGATCAGCTTGACGGTTGCGCCGAACTTGATCGTGGAACCGGACATCTTGGAGAGGTCGATCACTTCGGCGCGGGCCGTGAAATCTTCCAGCTCGCCGATGCGGCCTTCATTGTGGCTCTGGGCTTCCTTGGCCGCGTGGTATTCGGCGTTTTCCGAAAGGTCACCATGAGCGCGCGCTTCCGCAATCGCTTCGATGATGCGGGGACGCTCCTCCTGCTGGCGCCAGCGCAGTTCTTCCTGCAACTGGGTAAACCCCTTCGGCGTCATCGGTACCTTTTCAACCATTTTCTTGTCCTTAAGGCGCATGTCCGCGGATGCCGCGGACACAAAAAGAAACAGGTTCCGGAGCGGTAACTTCGGAACCATCTGCAGCATCTGAATTTAGGGCATCATAACAGAATTTCGACTGCTCCCGCTAGGAAAATCGAAATGGTGTCAGATGCGCCAGCTGGAGTTGAATGAATCAAACGTCCCTCGATTTGTCAACGGGTTGACGCAGTCATAAAGAACATATAGAGAACGCACTAATGAAGAAGTCGCTGAAAGAACGGTTGGCGATCCTGTCGGACGCTGCCAAGTACGACGCCTCCTGCGCCTCCAGCGGGACATCGAAGAGAGATTCGTCGGTATCCGGCGGATTGGGTTCGACCGAGGGGTCCGGCATCTGCCATGCCTATGCCCCGGATGGTCGCTGCATCTCCCTTCTGAAAATCCTTATGACGAATTTCTGCATCTACGATTGTGCCTATTGCATCAATCGTTCCTCCAGCAATGTCGAGCGCGCCCGGTTCACGCCTGAAGAGGTTATCTGGCTGACGCTGGAATTCTATCGGCGCAATTATATCGAGGGTCTGTTCCTGTCGTCGGGCATTATCCGCTCGTCCGATCACACGATGGGCGACATGGTACGGATCGCGCGGGAATTGCGGACCGTTCATAATTTTCGCGGCTACATCCATTTGAAGACGATCCCGGAAGCGTCGCAGCAGCTGATCGAGGAGGCGGGGCTTTATGCCGACCGTCTGTCGATCAACATCGAACTGCCGACCGATGCCGGGATCAGCCAGTTTGCGCCGGAAAAGCGGCCCGCCAATATTCGTCGCTCGATGGGCGATCTGCGCCTGAAGATCGAGGAAATGCGCGATCCGACGCTGCAGACCAAGCGTCGCAAGCGGTTCGCGCCTGCCGGCCAGAGCACGCAGATGATCGTCGGGGCAGACGGCGCCAACGACGCGACCATTCTTGGGACGAGCGCCAGACTTTATGGCAGCTACAGCCTGAAACGCGTCTATTACTCTGCCTTCAGTCCGATCCCGGACTCGTCGAAGACACTGCCGCTGATCAAGCCGCCGTTGATGCGCGAGCATCGGCTCTATCAGGCGGACTGGCTTTACCGGTTCTACGGGTTCGAGATCGGCGAGATTACGGCGTCCACGGAAAACGGCATGCTGGATCTAGACCTTGATCCGAAGCTTGCCTGGGCGCTCGGCAACCGCGACAAGTTTCCGGTCGATGTGAACAGGGCGGACAAGGAGACGCTGCTGAGGGTGCCGGGTTTCGGGACCAAGACCGTCGGAGCGATCCTGTCGTCGCGCAGGTTTCGCAAGCTGCGGCTGGAGGATTTAAAGCGGCTGAGCGTGTCTCTGAAGAAGGTACAGCCCTTTATCACCTGCGAAGGGTGGACACCGCGCAAGCTTGCCGACCGGGCCGATCTGCGATCCATGTTCCAGCCAAAGCCGGAGCAGCTGTCGCTTCTATGATGTACCGAGTCTTGTTGCGGGGGAGAGGCGATCTGACCGAGTGGCGCGATGCTGCGCGTGCCTATCTGGCGGCCGGCATCGCACCTGATCGTGTCGAGTGGCGCACGATGGACGACACGGACGGATTGTTCGGGCTGGACGGCAATCAGTTGCCTGAGCCTGTCGACAAGCCGGTGACGCAGGGTGTTCCTCCAGCCTTTCTGAAGCTTGCCGCCTCGGTCATCTGCCATTCCGATCCGACGCGGTTCTCGCTTCTCTACCGGATGCTGTTTCGCATGGCGCACGGGCGCAATTTTCTGGGTATGGCGACCGACCCGGATGTGGTTGCGGCAAACCGGATGTCGAAGTCGATCGGCCGCGACTATCACAAGATGACCGCCTTCGTCCGTTTCAAGGAAATCCCACTGCCGGAGGGTGTTGCCGGACGCCGGCGCTTTGTGTCCTGGTTCGAGCCTGATCATTTTATCATCGACCGTGTGGCCCCGTTTTTTCAGCGTCGTTTCAACGACATGGACTGGCTGATCGTGACGCCCAAGGGTTCGGCGTCCTGGGATGGCGAGACCCTGCGGACCAGCGATGAGCCCGCCGAAAAGCCCGACCTTCGCGACGACACGGACGATCTGTGGCGGACTTACTATGCCAATATCTTCAACCCCGCGCGGCTGAAGGTGAAGATGATGATGTCGGAAATGCCGAAGAAGTACTGGAAGAACCTGCCCGAGGCCGAGCTTATTCCGGGCATGATCGCCAGCGCCGAGGCAAATGTGATCGAGATGGGACGCAAGGCGGCGAGCGAACCCCTGGCGTTCCACCATCGCATCCAGGAAGCCGCAGCACGGGTGCCCACGCCAGAAGGGCCGACCGCCGGTACAATCGAGGCCTTGCGGGAGGAAGCACGTCGCTGCACCCGCTGTGACCTCCATTGCATGGCGACCCAGACGGTTTTCGGCGAGGGGCCCGTCAATGCCAAGGTGATGATCGTCGGCGAGCAGCCGGGCGATCAGGAGGATCTGGCCGGGCGTCCCTTCGTCGGGCCGGCGGGCAAAGTGTTCAACGAGGCGGTGAGCGCGGCCGGGATCGACCGGACGCAATTCTACATCACCAATGCGGTGAAGCATTTCAAATACGAGCCACGCGGCAAGCGGCGCATTCACCAGAAGCCAAATATGGGCGAGGTGCAGCAGTGTCGCTGGTGGCTCGTCCAAGAACTCGATCTGGTGCAGCCCAAGCTGGTCGTCGCGATGGGTGCGACCGCGCTGTTTTCACTGACCGAGATGCGCCACAAGCTGGAGGACGTCCGGGGCAGGCCGATTGCCATGCAGAACGGTCGGATGCTGTTTGTCACCGTGCATCCGTCCTACCTGCTTCGCATCCCCGATCTGGGGCGAAAGGCGGAGGAGGTGGCGCGGTTCAAAGAGGATATCGTGGCAATCGGACGGTTGGCTTCGTAAGCGAAGCATCAGGTTCATTGGCGGGCCCAGGTTTCAATTGACTTCGTCTTGAAATGAAAGCTGTATTCGGCGGGGTCTCTCAAGACTATAGCTGGGGAATATGTCGAATACAGACGTTGCGGTCACGCCGCCATTCAAGACGCAACCTTTCGGATCCACGCTTCGGTGCGAATATTCGCTAATGGAGGCGGTCGGGTATATCATACTCTGGGTGATCATCAGTGTGTTGACACTTGGGATCGGTGCGTTCTTCGCGGTTTACTACTTCTACAAGAGCATCATCAACAAGACCTACCTGATCGGCCGGGACGGCCAGCGGATCGCCCGGCTCGAATGTGAACTCAACCTGGCGGAGATGATAGGTCACATCCTGATCTGGATCCTGATCTCCATCGTGACGCTCGGGATCGGTCTTGTGTTCTACGTCTTCCGCACCTTGCGGCTCTGCTTCAACAGGACAAGGCTCGTTTATATCTGACAGCTCAGTGTCCCGAGCCGATCGCGCTTTCGTCGATATGGGCGCGGGCGTAGATCGTGCGAGCAGTCGCTGCGAGGATAAGCAGGACCAGTGAGGCGAGGAGGCAGCAGCTGGCAAAACCCGTCGAGAAGGATTGCCGGGCGGCCTCCAGCCAGACCGGGCCTTCGCCTGCCTGAAGAGCGCTTCCGCCGAGCCCGCGGGCCGTCTCGACGGCGCCGCCGATGGTCGCCCTGACCGTCGCTGCCTGGGCAGGGTCGAGGCCGGTAACATCCGCGCCATCCATTAGAATGCGATAGACCAGTGTGCCGAAGCTGCCGAGAAGGGCGACACCGAGGGCGCCGCCGAATTCGGCGCTGGTTTCGGAAATCGCCGAGGCCGAGCCGGAGCGTTCCGGTGGCGCCGTGCCAACGATCAGGCCAGTCGTCGTCAAAACGACGGGCACAAAGCCGATGGCGATGATCATGGTCGAGCCGAGGACGCCGTAAAGGCTCTCGGAATAGGCAGCGATGGACATGGAGAACATGCCGGCCGCGTTGATGATGAGACCGATCAGGACGGTGTTGACCGGACCGAACCGGTTGGTGAAACGGTAGGCCTGTAGTGACATGACGGTAAAGACGATCGATGACGGGATCGACCAGAGGGCGGCTTCGAGCGGCGACAGGCCGAGCACGAACTGCAGGAAGAGGTTCTGGTAGAGAAACACCCCGAAGACGAAGAACATGCCCGCGAGATTGACGAGAAGCGAGGCGGTGAAGGCGGGGATGGCGAAAAGCTTGAGGTCGATCAGAGGCTGCGTCAGGCGCTTCTGACGGCGGATGAACAGGTAGCCGAACGCAACGCCGACCGCGATCGGGATCAGATGCTGGCTCTGGAACCCATCTGCCGCCATGTGCTTGAAGCCGTAGATCACCGGCAGCACGGTCGCGAGCGACAGGACGACGCTGACGAGATCGAGCTTGGCACTTTCCGGGCTCTTGTATTCCGGCAATAGGAACGGGGCGACGACCAGAAGCACCAGCATGATCGGAATGTTGATGAGAAACACCGAGCCCCAGTGAAAATACTGCAGGAGAAAGCCGCCGAGGAGCGGGCCAATTAGTCCGCCCAGTGCGAAAGCTGTTCCCCAGATGCCGATCGCCCGGTTTCGCTCGGCTTCGTTCTTGAAGAGGTTGACGATCAGCGACAGGGTCGAGGGCGCGATCGTCGCGCCGGCAATGCCGAGAAGCGCACGGGCGGCGATGAGTTGCTGCGCTGTCGATGAGAAGGCGGCAAGTGCCGAGGCGATCCCGAAGGCGAATGCGCCGATCAGCAGCACGCGGCGGCGGCCGATCCGGTCTCCGAGCGTGCCCATGGTGACGAGAAAACCGGCGACCATGAAGCCGTAGATGTCGTTGATCCAGAGCAGTTCGGACGCGGACGGATCGAGATCCACGACGATCGCGGGGACGGCGAGAAACAGGATGGACAAGTCCATCGAGTAGATCAGGCAGGCGATCGACAGGACGCAGGCACCGATCCATTCCCGGCGACCGGCAGGCTCGTGGCCCGGATGTTGCGACGGCGTCTGCATCGTTCCTCTCCCAGATATCGGCTTGCGGATTTACCGCACGTCTCAGGATCGGGCAACCGCGGGGCCAGCAAAGAAAACGGGCGCCAGAGGCGCCCGTTGGAGAGTGTTACGCGAAGTAGCTTTGCAGCGTCCGCACTTCGAGATTGCCGGCCTTCAGCGCCTTGATCGCCATCGCAGCGGATTCGGCACCTGATATCGTCGTGTAATACGGCACCTTCTGCATCAACGTTGCACGGCGCAGCGATTTCGAGTCCGAGATCGCCTTGTTACTATCCGTCGTGTTGATGACGAGCTGGACCTGGCGGTTGCGGATGGCATCCTCGATATGCGGGCGTCCTTCCAGGACCTTGTTGATCTTGGTCGACTCGATGCCGTTTTCGGCGAGGAAGCGGGCGGTACCGCCGGTGGCGATGACCTTGAAGCCTATTTCCTTCAGCATGCGGATGGCCGGCAGCACGCGTGGCTTGTCGTCGTCGCGGACCGACACGAAGACCGCACCGTCGCGGGGCAGTTCGACGCTTGCACCGAGCTGGCTCTTGGCGAAGGCGAGCGCGAAGTCCGTATCGAGACCCATCACTTCGCCGGTCGAACGCATTTCCGGTCCGAGCAGGATGTCGACGCCGGGGAAGCGGGCAAACGGGAAGACCGCTTCCTTGACCGCGATATGCTTCAGGTTGCGCGGATCGGGCTTGGTGCCGTAGGCCGCAAAGATAGCGTCGAGCTTTTCGCCGGCCATGGCACGGGCGGCGATCTTTGCGATCGGGGCGCCGATAGTCTTGGCCACGAAGGGCACGGTGCGCGAGGCACGCGGATTGACTTCGAGCACGTAGACGGTGCCGTCCTTGATGGCGAACTGGACGTTCATCAGGCCGACGACGTTAAGCGCCTTGGCCATCGACGTTGCCTGGCGTTCCAGCTCGTCGATCATCTCGTTGGACAGCGTGCGCGGTGGCAGCGAGCAGGCGCTGTCGCCCGAGTGAATGCCGGCTTCCTCGATATGCTCCATGATACCGGCGACATAGACGTCGGTGCCGTCGCAGAGGCAGTCGACATCGACTTCGATGGCGTTGGAGAGGTAGCTGTCGAACAGAAGCGGGTTCTTGCCGAGCAGCGTGTTGATCTGGCCGGTCTTGTCGTTCGGGTAGCGCTGCTTGATATCCTCAGGCACCAGTTCCGGCACCGTATCGAGCAGGTAGCTCTGCAGCTGGCTTTCCGAATGCAGGATCTGCATGGCGCGGCCGCCGAGAACGTAGGATGGGCGAACGACCAGCGGGAAGCCGATTTCCGACGCTACTAGGCGGGCCTGTTCGACCGAGTAGGCAATGCCGTTGTTCGGCTGCGTCAGGTCAAGCTTCATAAGAAGCTTCTGGAAGCGGTCGCGGTCTTCGGCCAAGTCGATCATGTCGGGCGCCGTTCCGAGGATCGGTATGCCGTTCTTTTCGAGCGCTTCTGCGAGTTTCAGCGGTGTCTGGCCGCCGAACTGCACGATGACGCCGACCACTTCACCCTTTTCCTGTTCCGCACGGAGGATCTCGATCACGTCTTCGGCCGTCAGCGGCTCGAAATAGAGGCGGTCGGACGTGTCGTAGTCGGTCGATACGGTCTCGGGGTTGCAGTTGATCATGATCGCTTCGTAGCCGGCATCCTTCAGGGCGAAGGCGGCGTGGCAGCAGCAATAGTCGAACTCGATGCCCTGGCCGATGCGGTTCGGACCGCCGCCGAGGATGACGACCTTCTTGGCGGTCGAGACTTCGGCTTCCGAGCGCAGTTCGCCGACGAACGGTGTCTCGTAGGTCGAGTACATGTAGGCGGTCGGCGAGGCGAATTCGGCAGCGCAGGTATCGATGCGCTTGAAGACGGGCCGCACGTTGAGCGCGTTGCGCAGTTCCGCGACTTCCTTCGGGCGCTTCTTGGTCAGGCTGGCAAGGCGGGCGTCGGAGAAGCCCATGGCCTTTAGCATGCGCAGGTTCTCGGCGTCAGCCGGCAGGCCGTGTTCGCGAACGCGCGCTTCCATGTCGACGATCGCCTTGAACTGGGCGATGAACCACGGGTCGATCTTGCAGGCTTCATGCACTTCGGCTTCGGAGAGACCGAGACGCAGAGCCTGGGCGACCTGGCGCAGACGGTCCGGCGTCGGCGTGCCGATGGCCGCGCGAATGGCGTTCTTGGAGCCTTCGCCCTCTTCCATGCCGGGGATCTCGATCTCGTCGAGACCGGTCAGGCCGGTTTCAAGGCCGCGGAGAGCCTTCTGCAGCGATTCGGCAAAGGTACGGCCGATCGCCATGACTTCACCGACCGACTTCATGGCGGTGGTGAGGACCGGCGAGGCGCCCGGGAATTTCTCGAAGGCAAAGCGCGGGATCTTGGTGACGACGTAATCGATCGACGGTTCGAACGAGGCAGGGGTTGCACCACCGGTGATGTCGTTGTCGAGTTCGTCGAGCGTGTAGCCGACGGCAAGCTTTGCCGCGACCTTGGCGATCGGGAAGCCGGTGGCCTTCGAAGCGAGCGCCGACGAACGCGATACGCGCGGGTTCATTTCGATGACGACAAGACGGCCATCGGCCGGATTGACCGCGAACTGGACGTTGGAGCCGCCGGTCTCGACACCGATCTCGCGCAGGACCGCGATCGATGCGTTGCGCATGATCTGGTATTCTTTGTCGGTCAGCGTGAGGGCCGGCGCGACGGTGATCGAGTCACCGGTGTGGACGCCCATCGGGTCGATGTTCTCGATCGAGCAGATGATGATGCAGTTATCCGCGGTGTCGCGGACCACTTCCATCTCGTATTCCTTCCAGCCGAGAACCGATTCCTCGATCAGCACTTCGGTGGTCGGCGAGGCATCGAGGCCGCCGCCGATGATTTCGAAGAATTCCGAGCGGTTATAGGCAATGCCGCCGCCGGTGCCGCCCATGGTAAAGGACGGGCGGATGATGGCGGGTAGGCCGACGACGTCGATAGCCTGTGCCGCAATCGCCATGGCATGGCTGATATAGCGCTGCTTGCGGTCGGTTTCGCCGAGGTTCCACTGGTTTTCGAGCGCGTCGAGCGCCTTGTCGAGCTCGGCGCCGGACAGCTCGGCCTTCACCTTGTTGCGCTCGGCTTCGTGGGTCTTGCGGTCGGCATCCTTGATGTCGGTGGCATTGGCCAGCATCGACTTCGGGGTTTCGAGGCCGATGCGGCTCATGGCTTCGCGGAAGAGGGCGCGGTCCTCGGCCATGTCGATGGCGGCGGGCTTGGCGCCGATCATCTCGACATTGTAGCGGTCGAGCACGCCCATTCTCTTCAGCGAAAGCGCGGTGTTCAAAGCTGTCTGGCCGCCCATGGTCGGCAAAAGCGCGTCAGGGCGTTCCTTGGCGATGATCTTGGCCACCACTTCCGGGGTGATCGGCTCGATATAGGTGGCGTCGGCCAGGCCCGGATCGGTCATGATCGTTGCCGGGTTGGAGTTGACCAGGATGACCCGGTAACCTTCTTCGCGCAGCGCCTTGCACGCCTGGGTGCCGGAATAGTCGAATTCGCATGCCTGGCCGATGACGATCGGGCCCGCCCCGATGATGAGGATCGATTTGATGTCTTGGCGCTTCGGCATGATCTCTATCCACTTTTTTCTGCGCGAAAAACCGGCACGGGGCGTGAAGCTCCGGTCGGGTGGCGTGCGCATGTTTTTTCTGGCTAGACGCGGCTTATAGGGAAATGTGCCGGGGAACGGAACCCCATAATTGAGCATATCGACAGGAATCGACATGGCTGCCAGGTAGATTTGCCCGCGCGTTTCGAGGCGTACCGCAACGGGGTTTAGTGACATGGACAGGTTGCAACCGCACCAGTAGATTGCGCAAACAATAATATAAGCAGCAACGGCCTTCCGTGACGACGACCGCTTGCGCGGAGGAAACCATGGCCGATGCTACTTCAAATGCCGCGATTGAACCCGCGGCCGCCGCACCCGCTCCCGCCGACAAAACGGTGATGCCGATCATTTTTGCGGTCAGCTTCTGCCATATGCTCAACGACATCATGCAGTCGATGATCTCGGCGATCTATCCGATGCTCAAGGCCGACTACAATCTCGACTTCTGGCAGATCGGCATTCTGACGCTGGCCTTCCAATGCACCGCATCGCTGCTGCAGCCGGTGATCGGCATTATTACCGACAAGAAGCCGTTTCCCTATTCCCTGCCGATCGGCATGGGGGCGACATTTGTCGGTCTGTTCCTGCTCGCCGGTTCGCATGTCTATGTGATGCTCGTGGTGGCGGCTGCGCTAATCGGCATCGGGTCGGCGGTGTTTCACCCGGAGTCGTCGCGGGTGGCGCGGCTGGCGTCCGGCGGGCGCTATGGGTTTGCGCAGGCGACCTTTCAGGTGGGCGGCAATTTCGGCCAGGCGATCGGGCCATTGCTGGCGGCCTTCATCATCGTGCCGATGGGGCAGGGCAGCGTCGCCTGGTTTTCGGCAATCGCGCTGCTCGGCATCGTGATCCTCTCCTGGGTCGCGCGCTGGTACAAGGCGCATATGCTGGCCAACAAGGGGCGCAAGAAGAGCCTTGGCATCCACAGCCTGCCGCGGCGCACGGTGATGGTTGCGCTGGTCGTGCTGGCGATCCTCACCTTTTCGAAGAACATCTACATGGCGGCGATCGGCAGCTATTACACGTTCTTCGTTATCGAGCGCTTTGGCGTCACCGTGCAGTCGTCGCAGATCATGCTGTTCGTGTTTCTGGGCGCGACGGCGCTGGGCACGTTGATCGGCGGTCCGATCGGCGACCGGTTCGGCTCCAAGGTGGTGATCTGGATCTCCATCCTCGGCGTGCTGCCGTTCACGCTGGCGATGCCGTTTGCGAATTTGCCGATGACGATCGTGCTGTCGGGTATCGTTGGGCTGCTGATGGCGTCGTCGTTTCCGGCCATTATCGTCATGGCGCAGGAGCTGGTGCCTGGCCGGGTCGGGATGATCGCCGGCATCTTCTTCGGGCTCGCATTCGGCATGGGTGGCATTGCCGCCGCCGTGCTCGGGATCATCGCCGACCACAGGGGCATCAGTTTTGTCTATTCCATCTGCGCCTTCCTGCCGGCGCTTGGCCTTCTCACCGTGTTCCTGCCCAGCAAGACGCAGCTGAGGGTCGCCTGAGCCAACAGCCTGACATCCCGACATGGATATTTGGCGGGCCTGTTCTATATCGTCGTCAAGGATCATTTCCGACCGAACTTATTAGAACCTGGGGTGCGATATGGAATGGAAAGGGCGTCGGCAATCCGACAATGTCGAGGATCAACGGGGTGCCTCGATGGGTGGCCGCGGTGGCGGTTTCCGCATCCCGATCGGTGGCGGCGGACGTGGCGGTGGTGGATTGAGCATCGGCGGCATCGTCGTCGTGCTGATCATCTGCTGGGTCACGGGCATCAATCCGCTGACGCTTCTGTCGGGCGGCGATACCGGCATGGATACGGGCACCAGCACTACACAGCAGGCGCCGCGTACGCCGGCTGAAGACGAGATGACCGGTTTCGTCCGCACCGTCCTTGCTGATACCGAAGACACCTGGAACGAAATTTTCCAGAGCAACGGCGCTCGCTACGAAGAGCCGACGCTGGTTCTCTTCGGCGGTCAGGTCCGGTCTGCCTGCGGTTTTGCGTCGTCGGCAAGCGGCCCGTTCTACTGCCCGGGTGACCGCAAGGTTTATCTGGATACGGAGTTCTTCAAGGAACTCAGCCAGCGGCTTGGGGCCGGAGGCGATTTTGCCGAGGCCTATGTGGTCGCGCATGAAGTCGGGCATCACGTGCAGAACCTGCTCGGCGTATTGCCGAAATTCAACCAGGCGCGGCAGAATATGAGCGAGACCGAGGCCAACCGCATGTCGGTTCGCGTCGAGCTTCAGGCGGACTGCTTTGCCGGCGTTTGGGGCAAGCGGACCCAGCAGAGGGGCTTTCTCGAAAGCGGCGATCTGGAGGAGGCTTTGAACGCCGCCCAGCAGATCGGTGACGACACGCTGCAGAAGCGCAGTCAGGGTTATGTCGTCCCGGAAAGCTTCAACCACGGCACCTCGCAGCAGCGTATGCGCTGGTTCAAGCAGGGCTTCGACACCGGCGACATGAAGGCCTGCGACACGTTCTCGGGCAATGTCTGAGCAGTGATCTTTGCTGCTCCGGCGAGCAGCAGAGCCGTGACTTAGAGATCGATCTTAGAAAAAATCGTGTGGGCGGCGAGACCGATCGCCCGCACCTTCCCGGTTTTGGCGTGCTCGACTCCGCAAAGCCGGGACCTATGCCGGGCTGCATTCGGCACCAGCCCGCACCGATGGACAAGGCCGAAAATGCAGGCCGCACCATCCTCCTATCGATCTGTCCGTCAGACCTGTCATGTCAATCCATCAACGTTGGTGAACTTCGCCCTACAATTTCTGCTGGATCGGTGCCGAGCCTTGATGAACCCCGATGCCTTCTTTATAGGCAGGGTACCGTGCCGCTGACCGTTTCTGGAAGCGGCTTTTTCCATTTGTAGGATTTATCGATGTCGGGCTTGCCGAACACTGCCGGTGCATCTGCGCCGCATGACGCCGTCATTACGGATCGTTCCTGGTCGTCGCATCTGCGCGGCACGTTTGCGCTCGGCATCCCGCTGGTGGGAGCCCAGCTTGCGCAGATGGCGATCCATACGACCGACGTCATTCTGGTCGGCTGGCTTGGGACGACCGAACTGGCCTCCGTCGTCATCGCGACGCAGCTGTTTTTCGTCGTGTTCATCTTTGGCACCGGGTTCACCAGCGCCGTCGTGCCGCTGGTTGCGCAGGCGCTCGGCCACGGCGACCGGATCGGCGTGCGCCGGTCGGTGCGCATGGGGCTGTGGGTGGTGATTGCCTATTGCACGGTTGTCGCGCCGCTGCTCTGGTTTAGCGAACCGATGCTGCTCGGCCTTGGTCAGGCGCCCGATGTCGCGGCCAATGCGCAGAGCTATCTGCGCATTGCGCAATGGGGCATGTTCCCGGCGCTCGGCCTGATGGCATTGCGCAGCTTCGTGACCGGGCTGGAGAAGGGCGGGATCGTTCTCTACATCACGATCGGCATGTTCATCATGAACGCGATCGTCGCCTATCTGCTGATCTTCGGTCATTACGGAGCGCCGCAGCTGGGTCTTCATGGCGCGGCGATCGCAGCCGTGTCCGCCAACCTGGTCGGCTTCCTGATCGCGATTGCCTATGTGCAGGCGCAGCCCGCCATGCGCGCTTATGAACTCTTCGTGCGCTTCTGGAAGCCTGACTGGTCGATGGTTCGGGAAGTCTTCCTGCTCGGACTGCCGATCAGCTTCACGATCCTTGCCGAAACGAGCCTGTTTGCGGCGGCTTCGCTGATGATGGGCAGTATCGGCAAGCTCGAGCTTGCCGCCCACGGCATCGCGCTGCAGCTTGCCTCGATCGCCTTCATGGTGCCGCTGGGTCTGGCGCAGGTCGCAACGGTTCGGGTCGGTCTTGCCAACGGTCGTGGCGACATGGTCGGTGTTCGAAGGGCCGGTGGGGCCGTGCTGATCGTCAGCATCATCTTCACGGCGATCGGCGGTGTCCTTTACGCCGTGATGCCGGGCGCGCTGGCGGGGCTTTTCCTCGACACCAGCCAGCCGGACGCCGCTGCGGTGCTCGCGCTCGCCACACCGCTGATTGTCATTGCCGGCATCTTCCAGCTGGTGGACGGGCTGCAGGCCGTGGGGGCCGGGCTTCTGCGCGGATTGAAGGATACGAAAGTGCCGATGCTGCTGGCGCTGATCGCCTACTGGCCGATCGGCTTCGTCTGCGCCTGGGTGTTCGCATTTCCGCTCGGCTATCGCGGCGAGGGTGTCTGGTTCGGTTTCGTGATCGGCCTTGCCGCCGCAGCTCTCTTCCTGTGCGGACGGTTCTGGATTCTTTTGCAGCGCCATAAGCAAATGGCCCGCTGAGAGCAGCGAGCCATCTGATTGAAACCGTGACTTGAGAAGGTTTTAGCGCTCTGCGAGCGCTGCCTCTCCCTTGTTCTCGCGCACCATGTTGATGAAGCGGCGGAACAGGTAGTGGCTGTCCTGCGGACCGGGCGATGCTTCCGGGTGATGCTGGACGGAGAAGACCGGCTTGCCGGAAAGACGCAGGCCGCAATTGGTGCCGTCAAACAGCGAAATGTGAGTCTCCTCAACACCCTGCGGCAGCGACTTCGAGTCGACCGCGAAGCCGTGGTTCATCGACACGATCTCCACCTTGCCGGTCGTGTGATCCTTGACCGGGTGGTTGGCGCCGTGATGACCCTGGTGCATTTTTTCGGTCGTGGCACCGAGTGCCAGGCCGAGGATCTGGTGACCGAGGCAGATGCCGAAGGTCGGGATGTCGGTCTTGACGATGTCCTGGATGACTGGGACAGCATAAGCGCCGGTGGCTGCCGGATCGCCCGGGCCGTTCGACAGGAAGATGCCATCAGGGTTGAGCGCCAGAATGTCTTCCGACGATGTCTGGGCCGGCACGACCGTGACCTTGCAGTCGAGGCCGGTGAACAGGCGCAGGATGTTGCGCTTCACGCCGTAGTCGATGCAGACGATGTGATACTTGGCATCCTCGGCCTTCAGCTCTTCTGAACCTTCGTTCCAGACCCATGGCTTTTCGGTCCACTGCGACGACTGGCCGGAGGTTGCTTCCTTGGCGAGGTCGAGGCCTTCGAGGCCGCTCCAGGCCTTGGCTTCGGCCTTTAGCGCTTCGATGTCGAAATTGCCGTTCGGATCATGGGCGATCACGGCGTTCGGGGCACCGTTCTGGCGGATCCAGGCGGTGAGCGCGCGCGTGTCGATGCCCGACAGGCCGATGACGCCGCGGCTCTTCAGCCAGGAGTCCAGATCCTTTGCCGAGCGGTAGTTCGAGGGTTCGGTGATATCGGCCTTGAAGATCGTGCCGACGGCGCCGCGGCGTGCAGCGGGCGTCAGGTCTTCGATGTCCTCGTCATTGGTGCCGATATTGCCGATATGCGGGAAGGTGAAGGTGACGATCTGGCTGAGATAGGACGGATCGGTCAGAATTTCCTGGTAGCCGGTAAGCGCAGTGTTGAACACCACTTCGGCGGTGACCTTGCCGGTCGCGCCGATGCCTGTTCCTTCAATCACGGTTCCGTCGGCAAGCACGAGAACGGCGGTGGGTTTTTTCGTGGTCCAAGGGGTGGTCGCGGTCATATCCATCCTTCTGCCCCAGCGGCCCGTTTCCCGAAACGGAAAACAGGGTGTCGAGGTCATCTCTCGTCGCAGAAAAGGGCGCGCGGAAACCCGCTTGCGGCCCACTATCCAAATGTTGTGCAGGTCCTCGACATAAACAAGGCCGAACAGCGGGTCAATTGCCGTTTGTGAGAAAGCTGCGCGCAAAGCCCGGCAATCGGTGAGTTTTGCTGTGTCGGCAAAACGTTTGATCGGCGTTCACGCTTGTTCTATGACGTCGCAAAAGATCGATCCGCTGCGGATCGAGTGACGTTCAAGGAGACAGGCCATGTTGCGCGAGAAGCTTTCCGAAGCGATGAAGGAAGCGATGAAGGCGAAGGAAACCCGCAGGCTTTCGACCGTGCGGCTGATCCAGACCGCCATCAAGGACCGCGACATCGCCAATCGCGGCACCGGCAAGGACGCCGCCACCGACGACGAAATCCTGCAGATCCTCCAGAAGATGGTGAAGCAGCGCGAAGAGTCGGCGAAGATCTACGAAGACAACGCCCGCCCGGAACTTGCAGCACAGGAACGCGAAGAGATTGCCGTCATCAAATCCTTCATGCCGGAACAGATTTCCGACGAAAAGGCGAGCGAGATCGTCGCTTCCGTCATCGCCGAAATCGGTGCTGCTGGAATGAAGGACATGGGCAAGGTGATGGCCATCCTGCGCGAACGCTATGCCGGTCAGATGGACTTCGCCAAGGCGTCCGGCACGATCAAGGCGCAGCTGAGCTGAGGTCTAGCCGTTACGCATAAAACGAGAAAGGCGGGAAGTCCCTCATGGAGTTCCCGCCTTTTGCTCTCCTACGCCTCCCATCGGCCGACCGCGGACATGCCACCGGTAGGAGAGGACGATCGACCGCAGTCATTGCAGGCAGCCGTCCTGAAGAGCAATCTCTGATCCCGTACCCGCCTGTCGAGGCGACTGACGGCACGTCTTGTCGGATTCAACGCTATGCAGGGAACCTGTGTATCGCAAGTTACAATTCGTTAATTTCTGTGGGTTGATCGGGTCGGTGGTCACGGGAGCGGCGGCCTGTGAATAGCGGGCATGATTTGCGGCCGGGCTGGCATTCCTGCGCACTGAGCCTTAATATGGTCTCTGGCCCGCGAGGTAGACATGCGCTTTTCAAACAGTTTTCTTGATGAGATCCGGGATCGGGTGCCGATTTCGACGGTGATCGGCCGTCGTGTCACCTGGGATCGCAGGAAGACCAATGCTGCGCGCGGCGATTTCTGGGCCTGCTGCCCGTTCCATGGCGAGAAAAGCCCGAGCTTTCACTGCGAGGACCGCAAGGGCCGCTATCACTGCTTCGGCTGTGGCGTGTCGGGCGATCATTTCCGCTTCATGACCGATCTGGAAGGGCTGAACTTTCCAGAAGCCGTCCAGCAGGTCGCCGATATGGCTGGTATCGCCATGCCGCAACCCGATCCGCAGGCGGAAAAGCGTGAACGGGAGCGGATGTCGCTTCTCGACGTCATGGAAATGGCGACGCGCTTCTTTCAGGACCAGTTGCAGAGCCCAACCGGCGCCAAGGCACGCGCCTATCTTCGCGACCGCGGACTGACGGCTCGCACGATCGAGAATTTCCGGCTCGGCTATGCGCTGGACAGCCGCAATGCGCTCAAGGAGTTCCTGGCCGGCAAGGGTGTGGCCAAGGAGCAGATCGAGGCCTGCGGCCTGGTGCGTCACGGCGAGGGGATTGCCGTTTCCTACGACTATTTCCGCGACCGCATCATGTTCCCGATCCTGTCGTCGCGCGACAAGGTGATTGCCTTTGGTGGACGCGCGATGGCGCCGGATGCGCCGGCCAAATACATGAACTCGCCGGATACTGAACTCTTCCACAAGGGTCAGGTGCTCTACAATTTCACCCGCGCCAGGCGGGCGGCACAGCCGGGGCCGGGATCGAAGGAACCGGGCACGATCATTGCCGTGGAAGGCTATATGGATGTGATCGCGCTCAGCCAGGTGGGCGTCGAAAATGCAGTTGCGCCGCTCGGTACGGCATTGACCGAAAACCAGCTGGAGCTGCTCTGGCGGATGACGCCGGAACCGGTCCTGTGCTTTGATGGCGATGGTGCCGGTATCCGTGCCGCGAACCGTGCTGCGGATCTGGCGCTTCCCTCCATCAAGCCCGGCCGCTCGGTCCGGTTCGCGTTGCTTCCAGACGGCAAGGATCCGGACGATCTCGTCAAGCACGAGGGAAGAGCGCCGTTCGATGGCGTGATCGCGCAGGCGCGTCCGCTGGCGGAGATGGTCTGGCAGCGGGAAACCAATGGTGCCGCCTTCGAGACCCCGGAAAAGCGGGCGGAGCTCGAGGCGCGCCTCAAGCAGATCGTTTCCGTGATTGCCGACGAAAGCGTGCGCCGGCACTACCAGCAGAATGTGCGCGATCGTCTCAACGGCTTGTTCCAGCCGCAGCGCAATGGCGGCGGTGGCGATCGTCGTCAAAGCTACCAGCAGCGCGAAGGCGGCGGGGCCGGCAGAGGCGGTGCAGCCGGCGGAAGGGGTGGATCGTCTTTCCAGCAGCAGGGTCGCGGAATGGGCATTTCCGACCGCCTGACGCGATCGGGGCTAGTGCGGGGACATCTCGACCTTCCGGCCCTGCGCGAAAGCGTGCTGGCGCTGACCATCGTCCATCATCCGCAGCTTCTGCTCAACGAGTATGACGAGATCGCCTCCATCGAATTCGAGAACCGCGATCTGAAGCGGATGTGGTCTTGCGTGCTGACCATTGTCGGGCAGGCCGGTGCCGGTTTGACGGTGCAGGACCTGAAACGGGAACTCGGCGAGAATGGCTTTGAGGAACTGTTGAAGTCGATGAACCAGCAGATCCGCAATGCGCGACTGTGGACGGCGACGGAAGAGGCCGATCCGCAGGATTCGCTGCAAGCCTACCGTCAGACCCGGGCACTGCATTCCAGAAACAAGGAGCTCCGCTGGCAGAAGATCGAGCTGGAGCGTGAACTCGCGGAGATGACCGAGGACGAGGCCGAGCGTGCCGAGATCCTGCTGCGTGCACTTCTGGAGGTACAGAATGAAATTTCCAGGCTTGAAAACCAGGAAGCGATCATCGACGGCTTCGGTGTTCTGTCAGGACGCGTCAAGGGCGCTGCCGTCAGTCACGGATAAAGGAGAGCTGCGCAGATACTAAACCGTGTTGAATTGGTCGCCTGATGGATTAACAGCGCGAGTGGAGTGGTCTATACAGCTCTTGATTGATCACTGTATTGTTGCAACGCATCGGAAAATCGCGTCAATCCCGCGCATTTCGGGTAGAGCCAAGGGTTTTTACCGGGCGGCGGGCTCTTGTCTTTCATTGTGCACCGCTTACATATGGCTTCAATATGACGGGAGTACCGCCAACGGGGACATGGTCGTAAGGTAATTTCCACTTTTCCTGGGCACAAGCTTTGGAAGAACTTGACGAAGCGTTATTTTGTGGGAATCACCATTTCGGGCAATATTGGTGGAGTGGGTCTAGCGCCGCGGCGATGTTCGGCATCTTCGTTCTGGCGGTCCCCGCGAGTAGCGGTCGCCGATGGTAATCGGGAGTTAAAGGTCATTCCGTTACGAGTTGGATATTGATTCGCGGCTGGTGTGGCTTTTGCCCTCCGCCGCAGGCCACGAAGCGCTGCGCAGTGGCGTTCAGGGAAAGCGACGACATACATGGCAACTAAAGTCAAAGAAAACGAAGAAGCCGATACCGAGCGCGAAGGCTCGGTCGACGGTCCGCTTCTCGATCTTTCTGACGACGCGGTCAAGAAGATGATCAAAGCCGCGAAGAAGCGCGGCTACGTGACGATGGACGAGCTTAACTCGGTTCTTCCGTCCGAAGAGGTCACTTCCGAACAGATCGAAGACACGATGGCGATGTTGTCCGACATGGGCATCAACGTCGTTGAAGATGAAGAAGCCGAGGAGGCCACCACCGAGGAGGAGGACTCCAACGAGAGCGAAGAGAGCGAAGGCGGCGAACTTGCCCCGACGTCCAGCACAGCTCTTGCCACGGCGAAGAAGAAAGAACCCACCGATCGTACCGACGATCCGGTGCGCATGTATCTGCGCGAAATGGGCTCGGTCGAGCTTCTGTCGCGTGAAGGCGAAATCGCGATCGCCAAGCGCATCGAGGCTGGCCGCGAGACGATGATCGCCGGTCTGTGCGAAAGCCCGCTGACGTTCCAGGCGCTGATCATCTGGCGCGACGAACTGAACGAAGGCACGACGCTGCTGCGCGAGATCATCGATCTCGAGACGACCTATTCGGGTCCCGAGGCGAAGGCTGCGCCACAGTTCCAGAGCCCGGAAAAGATCGAGGCGGACCGCAAGGCTGCCGAGGAAAAGGAAAAGACCCGCAAGGCCCGTTTTTCTGCTGCCAACGATGACGACATCACCGCTGTCGGCGGTGACCAGGGCTTGGAAGAAGAGGAAGAGGACGACGACGAGTCGAACCTTTCGCTTGCCGCCATGGAAGCGGAACTGCGCCCGCAGGTCATGGAAACGCTCGACACGATTGCGGATACCTACAAGAAGCTGCGCAAGCTTCAGGACCAGCAGGTCGAGCAGCGGCTTGCCGCCTCCGGCACGCTGTCTTCCGCTCAGGAGCGCCGCTACAAGGAACTGAAGGACGAGCTGATCACGGCAGTGAAGTCGCTGTCACTGAACCAGAACCGCGTCGAAAGCCTTGTCGAACAGCTCTATGACATCTCCAAGCGCCTGATGCAGAACGAAGGTCGTCTTCTGCGTCTGGCTGAATCCTACGGCGTCAAGCGCGACTCGTTCCTGGAACAGTATCAGGGTGCCGAGCTTGATCCGAACTGGATGAAGTCGATCGCCAATCTGTCGGCACGCGGCTGGAAGGATTTCGCCAAGGCGGAGTTCAACGCCATTCGCGATATCCGTCAGGAGATCCAGAGTCTCGCGACCGAAACCGGTATTTCGATCACCGAATTCCGCCGGATCGTGTCGATGGTGCAGAAGGGCGAGCGCGAGGCGCGGATCGCCAAGAAGGAAATGGTCGAGGCGAACCTTCGTCTCGTCATCTCCATCGCCAAGAAATACACCAACCGCGGCCTGCAGTTCCTGGACCTTATCCAGGAAGGCAATATCGGCCTGATGAAGGCCGTCGACAAGTTCGAATACCGTCGCGGTTACAAGTTCTCGACCTATGCGACCTGGTGGATCAGGCAGGCGATCACCCGCTCGATCGCCGACCAGGCCCGCACGATCCGTATTCCGGTGCACATGATCGAGACGATCAACAAGATCGTCCGGACATCGCGCCAGATGCTGCACGAGATCGGCCGCGAGCCGACCCCGGAAGAGCTGGCCGAAAAGCTGGCCATGCCGCTCGAAAAGGTCCGCAAGGTCCTGAAGATCGCCAAGGAGCCGATCTCGCTCGAAACCCCTGTGGGTGACGAAGAGGATTCGCATCTGGGTGACTTCATCGAGGACAAGAATGCGCTGCTGCCGATCGATGCCGCCATTCAGGCGAACCTTCGTGAAACGACGACGCGGGTTCTCGCATCGCTGACGCCGCGTGAAGAACGTGTTCTTCGCATGCGCTTCGGCATCGGCATGAACACCGACCACACGCTCGAAGAAGTCGGCCAGCAGTTCTCGGTCACCCGCGAACGTATCCGCCAAATTGAAGCGAAGGCGCTGCGCAAGCTGAAGCACCCGAGCCGGAGCCGCAAGCTTCGCTCGTTCCTCGACAGCTGATCGCTGGACCAGACCCATTAAAAGCCCGGCCGTTATGACGTGCCGGGCTTTTTTATTGATGTTGTGATCGGGCCGGACTCGATCATGCCCGCGAACCATCCTACATGGGAGCCATGCCGGATATGTCTCCCGCCCCGCATAAGAAGGTGATCGCAACGGCGCTGGGTGCGTCCGTCGCTCTGCATCTGATCATCGCGGGCGCGCTCCTCGTCAAATTGCCGCTGCCGACAAATGCGGTTCCCGAGGAGGAAACCGTCCAGGTGGAGATTGTGCCGCCGCCGGAAGAGGAAAAGCAGGAGCCGGTCGAAGAGGCGAAGAAGCCTGACGAGCTGAACCTCAAGGAAGAGGCGAAGGCCGAAGAGCCGCCGCCGGAAAAGCCGCCCGAGCAGAAGCCTCAGGAAGATCCGCTCGAGGACCCCGTGATTTCGGCGAGCAAGGCTTCGGCACCCGAGGCTGCTCCGCCGCCTTCCCCTGCGCAGGACGAAAAGCCGGAGGAGACGAAGCCGCCGGAACCTCAACCTACCAAGCCGGAAGAACCAAAGCCCGAAGAGCCCCAGCCTCAAGAAAAGCCACCCGAAGAAAAGGCGCCGGAAGAAGCGAAAGAGCCCGAGGCACCGCAGAAGGCCGAGCAGTCGACGCCACCGCCACCGCCTGCAAGCCCGACACCGGCCGAGGAGGAGAACCAGGCGTCAGCGCCGCCGATGTCCGCACTGCGGCCGGTGTTCCAGTTTGGTGAAAAGGATAGCGGTCCGCGCCGGGCGCTTGACGGCAATGCTGCGGAGGATACGCCAGCGCCCGCTACGACCGATGCCGATCCGCCCGCGCCGGAGGAGCCTGCACAGACGGCGGGTCCCGACGGACAGGGCGAGGGCGCGCCACAAGAGACACCGGTACCGAGCAATATGACGCCACCGCAGCTCAGTGTTCCAGGCTCCGATCCGTCGGGAATGCCCGGACCTGCCGCTGGCCTGTCTCCAGACGCTATGTCGGCCGGGCTCTTTACAGGGCCGCCTTCCTCCGCACCCGTGCCGACGCAAAAGCCGGCGCCGCCGAAACCATCCACTGCCGCCGGCGATCTCAAGCCTGTCAGAACGCTGTTTTCCGCGCGCGATACCGGTGATGCGCTGGCGATCGTCGCGATGGCCGGCATTCCGCGCGGCGTTCGGGCAGGGCAGCTCTGCTCGTCGGAACTCAGCGCGCAATTGCAGAACGGCTCGCCCGCCTACAATCCCGATGTCTTGCCCGCACCGAAGCTGCCCAATGGGACGGTTCTCGAGGCGCGCAATATCGGCTTTCGCGCCAAAGGCCAGTGGCATGACGTCAGCTTCCGCTGCGAAGTCGATGCCGATGCCACGAAAATCGTTTCGTTTTCGATGAATCTGGGTGGCCTCGTGCCGCGCTCGGAATGGCGCAAGCGCGGTTTTCCCGAGTTTTGATCTTCAAGCAGACAAGAGAATTTCGATGCCGCAGACCGCGATCCAGATTTCGACCAGAGGCCAAGGGCTATACGAGTTCACGGATGAAGCCGAACGCTTCGTGCGCCAGGCCGGGCGCGACGAGGGCCTGCTGACCGTCTTCGTTCGCCACACGTCCTGTTCGCTGATCATTCAGGAAAATGCCGATCCGGACGTGAAGCGCGATCTGAATGCGTTCTTTTCCCGCCTCGTTCCCCCCTCGGACGATCCTTCGATGGGCTGGGTCAGCCATACGATGGAAGGGCCAGATGATATGCCGGCACATATCAAGGCGGCACTGACGGCAGTCTCGATCGGCATTCCCGTATCCGGCGGCAGGCTGGTGCTTGGCACGTGGCAGGGGCTTTATCTCTTCGAGCACCGCGACAGCCGGCACCGTCGAGAGATCGTGCTGCATCTATCGTCGTGATGATCGTTGTTTTCCAAATGAACACATACTGAATGATCGGTTTTGCAGGCATTCAGCTGGGTTGGATAGAGTTGCATCGACCGTTGGCCCGAAAGGCCGGCGCGAGACAGCCGGACAACCGGTGACAGGTTCAGGAGAAGCAAAAGATGACTACAATCACACGCCTGATGGCGAAGGCCGGCCTTGCAGCCTTGATCGCCCTGACAGGGATTTCGGCGTCCGCGCCAATCGCCGCCGCCGCCGGCCCGGAATTCGTACAGTACCGTGAGCGCGACTGGCGTCCGCACCACCCGCCGCGCTATGAGCGCCCGCGCCACATGCGTCCCGTCGGCTGCTCGCCGCGCTTGGCTGAACGTCGCGCCGAAGCGATGGGTCTGCGCCGTACCCGCGTCGTCGACATCTCCCGCCGCAGCGTGACCGTCGTCGGCGTCGATCGCCGCGGACGCGACCGGGTCGTGTTTGCCAACGTGCGCGGCTGCCCGCTCATCCGTCGCTAACGGATCTCAAGCGTCCCAGTCTATCTTCAGCCCCGTCCAGCATTCGCCGGGCGGGGTTTTGTCGTTGAAGCGATCCGATCAGGGATCGATGGAGAACACGACGTTGACGTTGACCGTGTAGCTGGTCTCGCCGGCCGCCACCGGGACGCCGTTGCCGGAATCCTTTGCCATTGTCATGCGCATCATCGGCGGGGCCATGGGCGGTGCCGAATTCTCGCTGATCTCCATGATGCGGCCGAGCTTGACGCCGGCAGCTTCCGTCAGCGTCTTTGCCTTGGCGAGCGCTTCGGCAACGGCTGCCTTGCGCGCCTGCGTCATCACTTCGTCGGTATTGGTATTGGTGAACTCGATCTGTCCGCCCTGGTTGACACCGAGCTTGACCGTCTTGTCGATCAGACCGCCGAGCTTTTCGAGATCGCGCACCTTAAGCGTCAGCGTGTTGGACACTTCGTAGCCGATGATTTCCTGCGGCGGCTCGATGCCGTCCTTCGGGGCTACCTGGCGATATTGCGGGTAGATCGCAAAGCTGCTGGTCTGGACGTCGCGATCGGCAATGCCTTCAGCCTTGATGGCGGCGAGCACTTCGCTCATTGCCGTGTTGTTGGCGGAGACGGCCGCATCGGCGGTCTTTGCCTGCCTCACGACGGCAAGCGACAGGATCGCCATATCGGGCGCGACCGCGGCCTTGCCCTCACCGGACACGCTGATGATCGGTTCGCGCGGCGTGCGGGCTTCCTGCGCAGAGGCGACCGTTGCCGAAAACGGCGACAGCGGGAGGAAGGCCGTGCCGAGGGCAAGGGCTAGGAAAGCCGGCGCGAGAGAAGGGGCGGTGGGCAAACGGCGCATTGTGTCTCCTTTGATACTGATTGTCCGACCTCGACGATCCCGGCCAAATGCCTGAGTTGAAAGCCGAACACCCTCTAGGTGACGTGTGATTGTGAACCTATTGCGGCGAGGCCTTGTGAGCGTTCACAATTTGAGCTAGACGGACCCTTGCGACCGGCGAACCATTGCGCCAGTCGTCATGCCTTCAAAGGGCAGGGCCTGTAGCTCAATGGTTAGAGCCGGCGGCTCATAACCGCTTGGTTGGGAGTTCGAGTCTCTCCGGGCCCACCATTGTTTTTTACCTCATTGTAGCCGGACGCGAATCTCCGGAATTTTGTCACGAGTATCCGGATGTAGCCGGCCGCCGCGATTTGCAATTTTGTCAGCGCATTTTGCAGAAAAAACTGCTGTATTAACGTGATCCTGATGATTATGCTCTGGTTTGCCATCCGCCGCGCCTATGGGTGGCTCTGGTACTGGTTTCTTCCGAAACAGGGAGAGCATTTGAGAGCCTGACCAGACCAACAGATACGAGACTGCTATCGACAATACAAAGATCAGCGCCATTCCACCCCAACCATCGGGGCCGATCCAGGCGATCAGGAGGGCTGCAATTATTACGCCCAGAGCTGCGGGCACGCCTGGTTTAATGATTTCGACAATCCAGGTCATTGCTTCGCCTTAAACGCTGCCTCGATTTTCCCGCCATATTTGTCTACGAGTGCCTTTAGCTTTCGTTGCAGCCGGTCCCACGTGAACCCATCGTTCCATAGGTCCAGGTCAGACTCGATCTCTTTGATCCAAATTCTGAAAATGTCGCGTGCGGCGAAAAAGTTGTCAGTTTCTGACAGGTCGGCCATCAAGATGATCGCCTTGTCTGTGCCGATCTTGTCCGTCGGCGACCAGGCTAAAAGAAATGGGCCTCGGCCGTCCACATCTTTGCTCTGAAGCCTTGCCATGCGAATGGCTTCCCGGCCCACCTGAAAATCGTAGTTGTTCAGTACGCTCTCACATTGTGAGATCATGTCGAAAGTCTGAAAGCTTGAACCTGACATCAGACCTTTCGCGGCGGTGCCGCTCGTGACAGGCCAGACGGTGACCATCTGCTTTTCCGCGGCCATGCCCGCGGGCGCCAGATCAAGCGAGCGCAGATAGGCCAGGCAGATTGCCGTGTAGCGATCCCGTTCTGCCGGATCAATACGATCCCAGAATGCGACGATGCCGTAGGCTGCGTATATTTTGGGAGGATATTCACCAAGGCCCGCGAAGAGACGCGTTGCCCGATTTCCTGTTGCCCCGAAAGGGCTAATTTCGGTGTTGCTGACCGATGGGTCCTGGCTGGACCCGGCCAGCCCGAGGTGTCCAGGCGGAACGGCCGGTGTTGCCAATGGTGAGGGTCTGGGCATAGGAATGGGATGCGCGAAAGTTTTGAAAGCCGGTGCCGTAGTCTGTAGCCGCTCATACGTTGAAGAGACTGAGACCTCTCCTCCTCCTAGTTGTCCCGGGCCGGGAAATTTGAAGCCGGAGATTCTTCCGTTGTGACCTTCTGCGCCGTTGAATGATAGGGTCTTAGACCAGGCTAGCAGTGCGGGGTCGTATCGATTTTTTTCGATGTCGATCGGTGCAGTTGAGAGCCACGCGTTGAGTATCGCCGCTAACCGTTCACCCGCCAAGGCCGCCTGCGATCTCGCCACAGTCACGGCTTGGGCTTCATAGTCAGTTGTCAAGCCATAAGGGCCAGCGGCGTCGCCGATCAACGGCGTGTAGACCTCGTTCTGGGCCAAGACGAAACTCTCGATCATCCAGAGTGCCGGATCGTCTAGTTTTGCTTTCGCGGCGTCCGATGCGGGCAAGGCTGCTGCGGCCGCCGCGGCCGCGGCGGGCAAACCGTTTTCGCCCAAAAGGCCATCCTAATAGGCATGCAGATTGATTGTCTTGCCCGAGGTTGTCGTCACCGACACGTCATCGCCACCACGGTCGTCGTAGAGTGTTTTCGAAAAACGGGTAGTCGCATTTAGCGGCTGGTGCAGGTCGCCGACGATGTGAAGGATCCAAGTCAGGTTGTGGGATTTCACGCCGTCGTTCTGGCCGGTAGAGAGTGTCGTGGTGAACCTGCGCAACTGGGTCAAAGCGTTCGGCACATCCGGATCGCGCAGTCGCGTCTCGTCGGTGGTGAAGGGGATGTCTATATAGTCACAGTAGTCATGTAACAGCATATCGCTGTAACCTATATTCCGCCCCGCCGTGGCGTCGGTGACCTTGTCGCGTGTATAGGCCGCATCGCGCTTGATGTCGTCGGGCCAGACCGCGGCGCCGGTAAACGCAGCTAACCCTTTGTCAGCCTCTGCGACCCCGTCGGTCCATCGCCCATAGTACGGGTTTGATTTTAGAAGATGATCGACCCTTGCCCGAATGGACGGTTCCAGCCTGCTATAGGCATACGCAGCGATCGTCATATGGCCAAAATTCCACCACGCGAGAGCGGGTGTCGCCGACGACAAAGCAACAACGAGAAAAAATACGCTGAAAGTACCCTTCATGGGCCCAACCTGAATATCTTCGCAGTTGAGCCCAGTTAACTTCAAGTTGCAGCTGCTGTCCATAGTCTACCGTGAAGGGCGCCGTCTCTGGGCGACGGCACGTAGACACCTCACACTTCGTGCAGCTGCAGAAGAGTACGATAGAGTTACACGGATGCGACCAGCGCTTCTGCTTAGCAGAACTCACCGCGCGAGGAATTCACATCGTGATGCCGCAGTTCCCGCGTGATACCCTCCAGCGATCGCCTTCCTCGTGAACCCGTTCCCAGCCCCCACCACTAGCCCAAAAAAAAGCGCCCCCCGCGGTATCGCGAAGAGCGCTTTTGGGGAAAAACTGCTGATTAGCAGTTGGTGCCCTGGACGGTTGTGCCGGTGTTGTTCGGGAGGTTGCCCGAGTTGGCTGCGTCACCTGGCTGGCCGCCGTTGTTGCACTTCTTGCTGCCTTCGCCCATCGTGCTGCTGCTCGGCATGGTGCTGTTGGTAGCTGTCGAATCGACGGTGCCGGAAGCTGCTGGCTTCGGCGGGATGTTGCCACCTTCGCCTGCGGTGTTCTGCTGTACATTGCTGCGGTCTGCGGCGGTGCCGGACGTTGCCGTCTGGGCCATAGCCGACGTTGCGAGACCAGCGGAAAGGATCGTTACTGCGAGAAGCTTCATCATTATGGTGTTTCCTTGTATTCCCTACGGTGACTTAACCCGATGGCGGGCAAAAGGTTTCCTCACATTAGCAAAAGATCTTCATGCGGGCGGGCCGTGGGTTTTTGATGATTGGCAGCTTCGTCGGTTCGGTTGCGTCATTCGGGAGCACGGTTGCCGGCAACTTCTAGGCCACTCGCTGGCGACTGGTCGGCCACGAGGCAGCTGGTGGCGTTCGTGCATGGTCGGTTCGCTTCGTTCGCCATGCCGTAGCCCCGCTCTGTGGATAACCCCATGTCGGGTGAATTCCGGCTTTTGTCACCCCAGCAATTTTCTTGACCTTCGGCTTCAATTATAAGCAGCCTGCAGTTCAGGACCGCATGGGAGGCGAGACGGTTGCAGACGATTTTGAGCATCGGTATCGATGCGCTCGCCTATGGCATGATCCTGTTCGTGATTTCGATCGGGCTTTCGGTGACGATGGGGCTGATGCGGGTGGTCAATCTCGCCCATGGTGCCTTCGCGATGATCGGCGGCTATGTCGCCTCCTATATTTCGCGGGACCTCGGCCTAGGCTATGCGCCGGCCATCCTTGCCGCCGTGGTCGCCACGATCGTGATTGCGGTGCCGATCGAGCGGTTTCTCTATCGTCGCATCTATGGCGCGCCTGAATTGACGCAGGTGCTGATGACGATCGGCATCACGTTTTGCATCATCGGGCTTGCCAATTACCTGATGGGGCCGACGCTAAAGACCATTCCGCTTTCGGATGTGCTGCAGCAACCGGTCGATCTCGGTTTCCGCAGCATTTCCGCGCATCGTCTGTTTGCAATCTTCTGCGGTCTTGCCGTGGCGCTTTGCCTGTGGCTTGCGATCGAGAAGACCGGTTTCGGCATCAGGCTGCGGGCCTCGGTCGATAATGCGGCGATGGCGTCAGCGCTCGGGGTTCGCACCGAAATCATCTATGCGGTCAGCTTTGCGGTCGCGGTCGGGCTTGCGGCCTTCGGCGGCGTGGTCGGGGCCGAATTGCTGCCGGTCGAACCCTATTATGCGCTGCGCTATCTCGTGACATTCCTGGTCGTCGTTTCCGTCGGCGGGGCAGGCTCGATCGGGGGCACGTTGCTCGCCTGCCTGCTGCTCGGCGCGGTCGATACGACGGGGCGCTATCTGCTGCCCGAGTTCGGCGAGTTCTTCTTCTACCTTGCGGTGATCGCCATCATCTGCGTGTTTCCGAACGGCCTCATGAAGGGGGCGAAGTAGAATGGCGGTTGATGTGAGTTCAAGGGATATGGGCGCGATTCGCCGTCGCCGTTCGCTGATGCGCGATGTCGTGGGGTTCAGCGTGATCGTCCTTGCCGCGGCGATCGGCTATTTTGCCTTTCCGGATAATCTGGCGCTTCTGACGCGGATCATCGCGGTGGCGCTGCTCGTGCTTTCGCTTGATCTCGTCACCGGCTATTGCGGCGTGGCGACGCTTGGTCATGCGGCGCTGTTTGGCAGCGGCGCCTATGCGGCGGGTATTCTGTCTGCCCATTACGGCATCAACGATCCGCTGCTGATGACGCTTGCGGGGCTCGTCGGCGGAGCGCTTGCCGGGCTGTTGTCGGGGCTCGTCATGCTGCGTGCCCATGGCCTGCCGCAACTGGTTCTGTCGATCGCGCTCATTCATCTGTTTCACGAGCTTGCCAACAAGATGTCGTCCTTTACCGGCGGCAGCGACGGCCTTTCGGGGATCGCGCCGGATCCGATCTTCGGCCGTTTCGAATTCGATCTGTTCGGCAATACGGCCTATGTGTTCGCGGTCGTGATGCTGCTCGTCGTGTTCGTTCTCCTGCGCATTCTCGTGCGGTCGCCATTCGGCATGCTGTGTCGCGGGCTGAAGGAGGATCCGCTGCGGATCCGGGCGATGGGCGCCTCGCCGAAGCGCGCGATCGTCAAGATGTATGGAATTTCCGGGGCGGTCGCGGGGCTGGGCGGCGCGCTCAACGCCATCTCCACGCAGGTGGTCGGGCTCGATACGCTGTCGTTTACCCAGTCTGCGGAAGCGCTTGTGATGTTGGCACTCGGCGGCACGGGTTCGCTGTTCGGGGCCCTTGCCGGCACCGTCGCCTTCATGATGTTTCAGGACTATGTGTCCTCGGTCAATCCTTTCCACTGGCTGACCATGGTCGGCGCGCTTCTGATTGCCGTGGTGCTGTTTGCGCCGAAGGGCATCTATGGAACGGTGGCGGCGTTTCTTGAAAAACGGCGGGAGGGACGGCCATGACCGCAGTTGTCGGAAGTCCCGTGTTCGAAGTCGTCTCCCTCAAAAAGTCGTTTGGCGGGCTGGTGGTCACGAACGATGTTTCGCTGTCCATGGCGGCGGGCGATCGGGTGGCGTTGATCGGCCCGAACGGTGCCGGCAAGACGACCTTCGTCAATCTGGTGACGGGAACGCTGGCCCCCAGTTCTGGCGAGGTGCGGCTGGGTGGCGAGGTGATCACGGGGCTCGACGCGAGTGCTCGCGTCAAACGCGGGCTGGTGCGGTCCTTCCAGGTGACACGGCTGTTTCAGGACATGACGGCGGCCGAACATCTGGGCCTTGCGGTCCTGCAGCGGGAAGGGCGGTCCGGCCGCATCTTCGGCAATTTCCTGACCATGGCTGACGTGATGCAGGAGGTGGAGCACCGTCTCGAGACATTGCGGCTGACCGCGCTCATGCACCGCAAGGTCCGCGAGATCGCCTATGGTCAGCAGCGTCTTTTAGAGATCGCCATCGCGCTCGCCTTGAAGCCGAAAGTGCTGCTGCTCGACGAACCGGCGGCCGGCGTGCCGCAGAGCGATGTGGGGTTGATCGAGCAGGCTCTCGACGAACTGCCGGCCGATCTGGCGGTGCTGATGATCGAGCACGACATGGATCTCGTCTTCCGGTTTGCCAAAAAGGTCGTGGTGCTTGCCGCCGGCGCTGTCATCTTCGACGGCGCGCCGGGCGACGCCACACGCGATCCCCGCGTCAGGGAAGCCTATCTGGGGAGCTATGCCGATGCCGGCCGCGTCGCTTGAGATCGAAAACCTGTCGGCGGGCTATGGCCCGACCAGGGTTCTGGAAGACATCACCATCACTGTTCCGGCCGGACGGCGGCTGGCCGTTCTCGGCCGCAACGGCATGGGCAAGACGACGCTGCTTGCGAGCCTTGCGGGACAGACCCGTCGTTACGGTGGCCGGATTTCCCTCGACGGTGCCGATATCAGCACTGCCGCGAGCGCCGACCGGGCCCGTGCGGGACTGGGTTACGTGCCGCAGGAACGCTGCGTCTTCCCGAGCCTGACAGTGGAGGAAAACTTGTTCGTCGGCCTCAAGGCGCGCCCGAAGGATGCGATCGAGGAGGCCTATGCCATGTTTCCGCGGCTGAAGGAGCGGCGCAGCAATCTGGGCAACCAGCTTTCCGGCGGCGAGCAGCAGATGCTGACGACGGCCCGCACTATTCTCGGCCGTCCCTCGGTGCTGCTTCTTGACGAACCGCTGGAGGGTCTCGCCCCCGTCATCTGCGAGGAATTGATGATTGCCTTCGCGGCACTTGCGACCTCAGGCGACATGACCATCCTACTGGTGGAGCAGCGGATCCAGAGCGCGCTCGATTTCGCGGAAGATGTCATCATTCTGGAGCGCGGGCGCATTGCCTGGAGCGGCACGCCGGATGCTCTCTCGAAGGATCAGCAGACCGTGGACCGACTGCTCGGTGTCGGCGGTCTGCATTGACGGAGAGCTCGGGGCGGATCGCAAGTCTCGCGATGTATCTCGCGCCGCCACCGGTTGCGGAGGCGACCGATGCGCTGTGGGCGTTTGTTGCCCGCAGGCTGACCGATGCCGGCATGGAAGGGGTTCCCGGTACGCTCGATCGTTCGATCTCCCATGACGATGCCTGGCTGCGGCCGGATCTGCTATTGTCGCAGACCTGCGGATACCCTTACGTCACCAGTCTGCGCGGAAACGTGCGGCTGGTGGCGACGCCCTGCTATGCCTATCCGGGTTGCTACGGCCCGGATATGCGCAGCTTCGTGATCGTCCGCAAGGATGCGGGGATAGTCTCGCTCGAGGATCTGCGCGGGCGGACGGCGGCGATCAACAGTCGCGACAGCAATTCGGGTGCCAATCTGTTTCGCGCCGCGATCGCGCCCGTTGCGCGCGGACCGCGCTTCTTTGGAAGCGTCATCGAAACCGGCGGGCATGCGGCCAGCATCGCGGCTGTCGCCGAGGGCAGGGCGGATTGCGCTGCGATAGACTGCATCACGTACGGTCATGTGGCGCGGTTCGCGCCTGAAGATCTGGCTGATCTCGCCGTGCTGGCAGAGACCCCATCCGGCCCCGGCCTGCCGCTTATCACCCGGGCGTCTGCATCCGATGACGAGGTGGCGCTTTTGCGATCCGCGCTTGAGGCAGCCCTCGTTGACCCGTCGCTTGCGGATGTGCGTGACGTGCTGGCGCTGACCGGTTTCGCGGCTCTCGACGATTCCCGTTACGAAAGCCTGCTCGAGCTTGAAAGGCAGGCCGCAGCGCTCGGCTATCCTGCCGTCGCCTGACACATCGACGCCGCTGCCGGGACTTTGCCTTATGCCTTGGGACGCCTATCGTGGCGCCTTCGCCGACCTCGGCCTTTCAAGGAACGCTGCCCGTGACCATCCTTCTCGACAAGGCACTGACGTGGCGTGATGTCGCTCAAGTTGCGGAAGGCGCGGATCTCGCGCTTTCACAAGGGGCTTGGGACCGAATTGCTTATGCCCGCCGCATCGTTGAAGCGTTGGTAGACAGCGGCGCGAGGGCGTATGGCATCACGACGGGTGTCGGCGCGCTGTCCGATACGGTCGTCGATCGCGACGCACAGAGCCGGCTTTCGCGCAATATCGTCATGAGCCATGCCTGCGGTGTCGGACCGCTGCTTGGCCGCCGCGACGTGAGGGCGGTGATCGCGGCGCAGATCGCCAATTTCGCGCATGGGCATTCCGGTGTGCGGCCTCAGATCGTCAGGCATCTCTGCCGGTTTCTCGAGGCCGACTGCATTCCGGATATGCCGTCGAAAGGCTCGGCCGGCTACCTCATTCACAACGCCCATACGGCGCTGGTGCTGATCGGCGAGGGACATGCCTGCGTGGCGGGGGAGCGGATGACCGGCCGCGCGGCGCTTGCCGCAATCGGGCTCGAACCGTTGGTGCTCGGCGCCAAGGAAGGGCTCAGCCTCGTCAACGGCACCGCCTGCTCGACCGGGCTTGCCTGCGTGGCACTCGCGCGTACCGAACGGTTACTCGACTGGGCCGATGCGATTGCCGCTGTGACGCTGGAGGCTGCCGGGTGCCAGATGGCCGCTTTCGACGAGGATGTGCTGGCGCTGAGGCCTTCGGCGGGTATTGCCAGCGTCGGGGCCGCATTGCGGTCGCGTCTTCAGGGAAGCGGCATCATCGCCGCCGCGGTCGGGCGGCGAACACAGGATGCGCTCAGTCTTCGCGCCATACCGCATGCGCATGGTGCGGCCCGCGACGTGTTTGCCCATGCCTGCGGGACCGTCGATCAGGAGCTTGCCTCCGTCACCGACAACCCTGCAATCGCGGGCACGCCGGATGCGCCGCTCGTCTGGTCCGAAGCGCATGCGGTGGCGCCGGCGCTTGGTCATGCCGCCGATGCGCTGGGAAGCGCGATTGCCCAGGTTGCGGCCATGAGCGAGCGTCGCATCGACCGGCTGGTCAATCCGCTGGTGAGCCGCCTGCTGCCGTTTCTCGCGACCGATGCCGGCAGCCATTCCGGTTTCATGATCGCGCAATACACGGCGGCCGCACTCGTTAACGAGAACAGGCGGCTGGCCGCGCCGGCGGCGACCGATGGTGGTCTGACATCGGGCCTTCAGGAGGATTTTCTGGCGCATCCGACGGCTGCGGCCAGCAAGTTGCTCGCCATACTCGACAATGCCGAACAGGTGCTTGCGATCGAACTGATGGCGGGCGTCCAGGCGCAGGACATTCTCGCCGAAACCAATTCGCCCGCGATCGGCACCCTGGACGTCCACGATATGGTGCGACAGCATGTGGCCATCTACGCAGACGATCGCCCGCTGGGTCACGATATGGAGGTGCTGCGCCAACTGATCGCCGGCAATCCGCCGCCGCCTGCTTGACCTCCCTCGCGCATCTTATAGTATGAGTTAGGTCATCATGTATGATGACATTGTGATAGGAAGCTGTCCTGGGGAGGATCAATGCTGAAGAGACTTTTGCTGACCGGCGCTGCCGGCGGGCTTGCGCGCGGAATTCGTCCGCTGCTGAGCGAGCTTGCAGAAGAAGTGGTGCTGTCGGATCTCACAGACATCGATGATCCCGGTGCGAACCAGAGTTTCGTGCGCTGCGATCTGTCCGATGCCGCAGCCGTCGCCAGACTGGTCGAAGGCGTTGACGGTATCATCCATCTCGGCGGTGTCTCGATCGAAAAGCCGTTCGACATGATTCTGCAGGCCAATATCGTTGGCCTCTACAATCTCTACGAGGCTGCCCGCCACAGCGGCAAGCCGCGCATCGTATTCGCCAGTTCCAACCATGTTGTCGGCTATTACAGACGCGACGAATTCATCGACAACAGCGTCGCGCCGAAGCCGGACTCGCTCTACGGTGTCTCCAAAGTGTTCGGCGAGGCCGTTGCCAGCATGTACTGGCAGAAGTTCGCCCAGGAGACGCTGTCGATGCGGATCGGGTCCTGCTTCGACAAGCCGCTAACCCGTCGTATGCTGGCAACATGGCTGAGCTACCAGGATTTCGTATCGCTGTGCGGACGGGCCTTCTCCGCTCCACGGCTTGGCCATACGGTGGTCTACGGCGCTTCTGCAAACGATGAGCAATGGTGGGACAACGGCAACGCGTCCTTCCTTGGCTGGAGACCGCAGGACACATCCGCCAAATGGCGCGTGGAAGTGGAGGCGGCGGCGGTCGACGATCCGGCCGATCCCGCAGTCATTTATCAAGGCGGTGCATTCACCACGGCCGGGCATCCGGACGATATCTGAGATAGGAATTTTGCAATGACGATCTACCAGAACCTGATTGCCGGCGAATGGGTCGGCACGGATGCGTCCGAGAATATCAGCCCGTCCGACACGAAAGATGTCGTGGGGCTTTATGCACGTGGAAGTGCCGAGGATACCAAGACCGCGATCGCGGCCGCCAAGGCTGCGTTTCCCGCATGGTCGCGTTCCGGCATTCTCGAGCGGCACGCGATCCTGAAAAAGACCGCGGACGAGATCCTTGCCCGCAAGGAAGAGCTCGGCAAGCTGCTGGCGCGCGAAGAAGGAAAGATCCTTCCCGAGGCGATCGGCGAAGTGACGCGCGCGGCGCAGATCTTCGATTTCTTCGCGGGCGAAGCGCTGCGCCTGACCGGCGAGATCGTGCCGTCGGCACGGCCGGGCATCACCGTCGAGATTACCCGCGAACCGCTCGGCGTCATCGGCATCATCACGCCGTGGAATTTCCCGATCGCCATTCCGGCCTGGAAGATCGCACCGGCACTTTGCTACGGCAACACGGTCGTGTTCAAGCCCGCCGAACTCGTGCCGGGCTGCGCCTGGGCCATCGTCGATATTCTACACCGCGCAGGCCTGCCGAAGGGTGTGCTCAATCTGGTGATGGGAAGCGGCTCGGTGGTCGGTCAGGCGATGCTCGACAGCCGGGATCTCGGCGGTATCACGTTCACAGGCTCGACCGGCACCGGCAAGCGGGTGGCGCTTGCCTCGATCGAGCATAACCGCAAGTTCCAGCTGGAAATGGGCGGCAAGAACCCGATGGTGGTGCTTGACGATGCAGACCTTAACGTCGCCGTTGAAGCCGCTGCCAATTCCGGCTTCTTCTCGACCGGCCAGCGCTGCACGGCCTCGTCGCGGCTGATCGTGACGGAAGGCATTCACGACAAGTTCGTGGCTGCCATGACCGACAAGCTGAAGTCACTGACCGTTGACAACGCCCTGAAGGCCGGCACGCATATCGGTCCCGTCGTCGACGAACGGCAGCTCAAGCAGGATACGGACTATATCGAGATCGGCAAAAGCGAGGGCGCCAAGCTTGCCTTCGGCGGCGAGGTGGTGTCCCGCGATACGCCCGGCTTCTATCTGCAGCCGACGCTGTTCACCGAAGCGACCAACCAGATGCGCATCAGTCAGGAAGAGATTTTCGGACCCGTCGTGTCGGTCATCCGCGTCAAGGATTATGACGAGGCGCTCTCCGTTGCCAACGATACGCCGTTCGGCCTTTCCGCCGGCATCGCGACGACCAGCCTGAAGCATGCGACGCATTTCAAGCGCAACTCCGAAGCCGGGATGGTGATGGTCAACCTGCCGACGGCCGGCGTCGATTTCCACGTGCCCTTCGGCGGCCGCAAGGCATCGTCCTTCGGTTCGCGTGAACAGGGTAAGTATGCAGCCGAATTCTTCACCGTGGTAAAGACGGCCTATACGCTGCCGTAAACAATATTCAGCCCGGCACGGCAGACGCTGTGCCGGGCGACATCCTCATTCGATTTTCTCATGGGCATCCGCCTTGCCCTTGACCCAGTAGCCCGCGGCCTTGAGCCACGGCAGCGCATGGCCGCGGCGTTCCACGAGATGGGCCCGGATCGCGCGCGCGACAGAGGCTTCGGCCGCGACCCAGACGAAAGTATCCGGCTCGATTTCGACGGTATCGAGCGCTGTAATCAGCGGCTGGGCATCGGTTGCGTGCGACAGCGGCCGGTGGACGTAGATCGTCCGGAGCGAGGCCTTGCTCTCGAAGGACTGTTCTTCGGCCTGTCCCTCGACCGCGGCGATTACCGTGATGGTGTCGCCGGGCCTTCCTTCCTCGACCCGCCGACCGATTGCCGGAAGCGCGGTCTCGTCGCCGATCAGGATCCAGCGCTTTACACCGGTAATGACCGCTGATCCGCGCGGGCCGCCGATCGACAGCGCGGTGCCGGGCTTCGCCTCAAGCGCCCAGCGTGTTGCCGGTCCCGCTTCGTGGACTGCGAAGTCGATTACCAGCCGTCGCGCATCGGCATCGTAGAAGCGTGGGGTATAGTCGCGGCGCTCTGGTTCTCCATCGGATGTGGGCAGCATGATCTTGACGTGGTCATCCGGCGCGCTGCTGACGAAGTCGGCGAGGTCCTCGCCCGTCAGCGTGATGCGCAGCATGTTCGGCGTGATGGCCGCGACGGTTTCGACAACCAGGTTGCGCCGTTTGAGCTCGTGCTTGAAGCGCTCGATCTTCGGGCCGGACGGCAGCGCGGGTGACGGGTTGGAGAGGTCGTTCATGTCTGTCCTTTCACCGCTTCAAAGCCCGAGAAGACGAGCGGTCCGAGAGAACCACCATGAAAATTCAAGGGGATTGATGCAAGCGCTTAAACTTGATAATCACAAACAAGTTTAATGTGCCACGGTGAATCGATGACCTTCCAGCCCCGGATGCGAAACCAGATCGAAGGTTTTTCGGTCATCGGCGGCATGCGTCGGCGGCACTGGAATGGGATCACTGCAGATCTGTGGGATGTGGAATGCGGTCCGCATGCGGGTGGCTACTATGTAGCGCAGGATCCGCGGCTTTTCATCCTGCTGGAGCACCGGGGTGGCGGACGGCCGTTGGTGAAATGCAGTCCGCGGGCGGGTGGCTCGCCGCAGGACAGCTGCGAGAGCCCGATCTCCTATATCCCGGCCGAAATGGATCTCTGGGTCGACATCGAAGACGTCCAGTATGTGCGGCACCTCGACATTCATTTCGATGCGGATGGTTTGCGGCGCAGGCTGATGGACGAACTCGATCCGCGGCGTCTGACGGAGCCGCATCTTCTGTTTGCCGATCCGCGCGTGATGTCGCTGGCGCAGCTGATCGCGATGGAAGTCGCCAATCCGGACCCGCTCCATGATCTCTACGGCGATGGACTGGCGGTCGCGCTGCTCGTCGATGTGCTGAAGATCGTCAAACTCTCGGACACCCGCAAGCGCAGCACACTTGCCCCGTGGCAGTTGCGGCGCGCTGTGGAATTCATCGAGGCCAATTGCCTTCGCAGCATTCGGCTACAGGAGATCGCGGCCCTGACAGGGCTGTCGCAATCGCATTTCAGCCACTCGTTCAAGGCGTCGACAGGGTTTGCGCCGCACGAGTGGCAGATGAATGCCCGGCTCGACCGTGCCAAGCAGATGCTGATTTCCGGCGCCCGGCCGCTGACCGAAATCGCGGTCGAGAGCGGCTTTGCCGATCACGCCCATTTCAGCCGCGTGTTCCGCAAGCATGTCGGCACCACGCCGTCGAAATGGAAAAAGTCACACTCGGTTTGAATCGGCTGCGATGGGGTTCAGTCCAGCAACTTTGCCCAAGATCGTTCAAATATCGCGGATGCGGGCAAGCGACGGCGTTTAATTTGAGTTAAACACTCATCTATTGTGCCAGGTAGTGTGGCGGCGTGAGTGGGGCGAATATGAGTGGAATGTTGGGGAAGAACAAGGTGAAGGCGGCGCTTGGGGCAGGGGTTGCCCTTATGGCGCTCAGCGCATCGTTTAGCGCGCGGGCGCAGGTGCAGAGCGAGGGGACAACGCTTGCACCTATCGTCATCGAGGGCCAAGGAACGGAAGGCGGCGGTACCGGCCCTGTTGAGGGTTACGTTGCCAAGCAGACGACCACGGGTTCCAAGACCGATACGCCGATCAATGAAATTCCGCAGTCCGTATCCGTCGTCGGACGGCAGGAGCTGGAGGATCGCGGCGTCGTCGACAAGGTCGATCAGGCGCTTCTATATACGCCCGGCGTCTTTGCGCAGCCTTACGGTTCGGATCCCGATACCGACTGGATTTATGTGCGCGGCTTCAACGCGTCGCAGACCGGTCTCTTCTACGACAATCTGGCTCTGACCAGCCACGCCTTCGGCAATTTCCAGATCGATCCGTTCCTGCTGGAGCGCGTGGAAGTTCTTAAAGGCCCGGCATCGGTTCTGCTCGGGGGCGCCAATGCCGGCGGTGTCGTGAACCTGGTGCGCAAGCGTCCGACGGACGAGCCCTATTTTTACACCGAGCTCGGAGTGGACAGCAACGGCAGCGGTTATGCCGGCTTCGACTTCTCGGACAAGGCGCTCGGCAGCGATGTCGTCAGCTACCGCTTCACGGGCAAGCTTTCCGGCGGCCAGGGCTATTCGGATGAGCAGGATGACATCCGCGGCGTGTTCATGCCGCAGATCACATTCCAGCCGACCGACACGACCAGCCTCAATGTCTGGGGCTCCGTCAGCAAGCTCGATCAGACCCATACGTCCAACGGTCTGCTGCCCTATACGGGCACCGTGGAAAGCAATCCCGTGTTCGGCAAACTTGACCGTGACGTGTTTGTCGGCGATCCGGATTTCGATATCGGTCGCTCGACCCAGGCAATGGTCGGCTACGAGTTCGAGCATGAATTCGATAGCGGCTGGAAGTTCACGCAGAACCTGCGCTACGCGCATCTCGACAAGCGCGAACGCCAGATCTACGCGTTCGACTTCCTCTCGCAGACCGATGGTCTGGTGCTGACCTACGCAGACGACGTGCGCTCTTCGGCCAACTCGTTCAATATCGACAACCGGCTGGAGAACGAGTTCGAGCTTGGCGGCGCGAGCCACAAGGTGATGGCTGGCGTGGATTATCGCTACTACCGTCTCGACAACGATCAGCTCGCGACACCCTTCGGTTCCTATCCGCCGCAATACGATCCGCTCAACCCGAGCAATGACCTGCCAACACCAACACTCGTGCCTTCGACGCATCAGATCTACACGATCAATCAGGTCGGTGCGTATGTTCAGGACCAGATCAAGTTCGGCGGAGGCTGGGTCGCCACCCTCAACGGTCGCTTCGATTATCTTGAAAGCGAGGTGGACGACCGCCTTGGCACCGGTGATGCCAAGCTGAACGATACCGCCTGGAGCGGCCGTGCGGGCATCGCCTACGAATTCGAAAACGGTGTGACGCCCTATGCCAGCGTCGCCACCTTCTTCAGCCCGCTGGTCGGCACCGGTGCGGATGGCGCGCTGAAGCCCGAAGAAGGCGAGCAGTACGAGGCCGGCGTCAAGTACGAGCCGACCTGGCTCGACGGAAGTCTGACGGCGTCTGTATTCCAGATCGACAAGCAGAACTACACGGTCAGTGTCCCGGCCATCGGTGACCGTCAGCTCGGCGAAGTCCGCTCACGCGGTGTTGAACTCGAAGGCAAGTTCAATCTGGATCGCAACTGGAAGCTGATCGCTGCCGCCTCCTATACGGATCTTGAGTTCACCGAAAACCCTGGCGATTCCTCGCTGGAGGGCAATACGCCGGCGGTGGTGCCGAACGCGCAGACTTCGCTCTGGCTGGACTACACGGTCACGGACGGACCGCTCGCAGGCCTGGGTCTCGGGGCCGGCGTGCGCTACCGCGGCGAGTCTTGGGCTGACGACGCCAATACGCTTCGCGTGAAGGATGCGACCGTGTTCGATGCGGGTATCCGCTATGAAAAGAACGACTGGAAAGCTGCTCTCAACGTGACCAACCTGTTCGACAAGGAATACGTTGCGGGCTGCAACACGATGTATTTCTGCGGCTACGGCGAAGCGCGTACGCTGACCTTGAAAGTCAGTAAGGTTTGGTAACTTGACAGCGCCGGTAAAGTTTAGCAGGAAGGCCCTACGGGGCCTTTCCATTCGACCGGCTCATGAGACTGTTGACGAACGGGTGAGCGCAGAGGAGCGCGACGGGAATGTTGATGGACAGGTTTACGCTTTCCGGCCAGGCAATTCCGGTCGATCCGGAGCGCATGCTGTGCGAGATCTGCGAACATTTCGTCGAGCATAGCGAAGTCAAGCGCGACGGCGACCACGTCAATCTCGCAAGCGAGGTTGGCGAAGCCAATATCCGCAAGCAGGGCGGCTGCCTTTCGATCGATATTTCCTGCCCGTCGGCGCAGTTGCTGCAACTGGTGCGCAGCTCGATTGCCGAGCATCTTTTCATGTTTGCCGGCGAAGAGCCGCTTGAGCTGAACTGGCATGACGAAGCGGCCCTGACGCCGATCCCGGGCCTTACCGAAATTCGCGTCGTTGCTGCGCGGCATGTAACGCCGCATATGCGCCGCCTGACGCTTGCCTGCGACGACATTGCCCGGTTCGTCGGCGCCGACTACCACATTCGCCTGCTGATCCCGAAGAAGGGCCGCAAGCCCGTCTGGCCGGTTACCCGTGCGGATGGTCGCCTCGGCTGGCTGAACGGCGAAGACGAAATGGTGATCCGCATCTACACGATCCGCAGTGTGGACGTTGCGCGCGGCGAGATGGATATCGACTTCGTGCTTCATGAAAGCGACGGCCGGCCCATGCCGGGCTCCGAGTTCGGCCGCAATGCCGAGCCGGGCGATGTCGCAGGTCTGCTGGGACCGGGCGGCGGCGGTTTGCCGGATGCCCGGCACATGATCCTTGCCGGCGACGATACGGCCTTGCCGGCGATTTCCCGCATCCTCGCCGAAGCGCCTGCCGATGCGCGGCTGCAGGTGTTTATCGAAGTCGACGACGTTGCCGATCAGTTGCCGCTTTGCTCCAGGGCGTCGGTCGAGATCACGTGGCTGCACCGCAAGGGCATTGCGCCTGGCAAAGCCGGGATCCTCGGTCCCGTCGTTCTTCCTGTTATCGAGCAGGCGGGGCCTGACACCTTTATCTGGATCGGATGCGAGAAGTCCGAAGCTCGGCCTCTCCGTAACCATCTCAAGTCCCGCGGCCACGACAAGAAGCGCATGTGCGTGATCGGATACTGGGGCGACAACAAGCACTGAGAGCGATTGCCGTGGGGCAAAGGCCCTAATCGTCGGGTGCGAGCGGCAACATGGTTGACGCCGGCATGGCGAAGCAGATAGGACGCCATCGTTCCCTTTTAGGGAACAGTGCGGAGAGGTGGCCGAGTGGTCGAAGGCGCTCCCCTGCTAAGGGAGTATACCCGGAAGGGTATCGTGGGTTCGAATCCCATCTTCTCCGCCATTATTTTCCCAGATCGTTTCGTCTCGACATCTTTTCTGGGAACTTTTGCACCTTCAGAAAGATAAGTCAGGAACCACCTCGCGACGTACCCGTTGATAGTCATTCACCTATCAAGAAGGATACCCCATGGCTCGCGATATTTCCTCCGACATCGATCGTCTGTCCGATCAGCTCGCCGACCTGCGTTCGGCTCTCATGAAACAGGCCAGCTCTTCGGCAAGCGAGGCATCCAGCTATCTCGCGCCGCGTGCCCGTCAGGTGGCGCGGCAGTTGCAGCACGGCAGCCATGACATTTCGGAGGTCGTACGCCGCAACCCAGGCACCGCAACCGGTGCACTCGTCGGCGCGCTCGCGATCGGAGCCGCAATCGGCTTCCTTCTATACAGTGCCGCTGAGCGCGACTAATAAGACCTGAAACAGGCGCATGGATTTCTTCCATGCGCCTGTTTTCACATTGTGGACCGTAGGGCTCAGGCCGACGGCTGCTTCGTCTTGCGCAGATACGGAAGAACCGTGTCGAACGATCCAAAACGCGCAAGCGCATCCTCATTCGAAACCCCTGCCGTAATGATCACATCGTCGCCCTGCTGCCAGTTGGCAGGCGTTGCGACCTGATGCTTTGACGTCAGCTGGATCGAATCGATCGCTCTCAAGATTTCATTGAAATTGCGACCTGTTGTCATCGGGTAAGTGAGGATCAGTTTGATCTTCTTGTCTGGACCAATGACGTAGACGGAACGCACCGTCGCGTTGTCTGCAGGTGTGCGGCCCTCAGACGATGACCCGGCGCTTGCCGGCAGCATGTCATAGAGTTTCGCGACGTTCAGATCCTTGTCGCCGATCAACGGATAATCGACATCGTAGCCAGTTGCCGTGCGAATATCGTCCTTCCACTTACCGTGGCTTTCGACAGGATCGACCGAGATGCCGACGATCTTGACGCCGCGCTTGGTGAATTCACCTTCGAGCCCCGCCATTGTGCCGAGTTCGGTGGTGCAGACGGGCGTGAAGTTCTTCGGGTGGGAAAAGAGAACCGCCCAGCCATCGCCGATCCAGTTGTGGAATTCAATCGTGCCTTGGGTTGTTTCGGCAGTAAAGTCCGGGGCGATGTCGTTGATACGCAGGCTCATGGTGAAGTCCTCCAGTGCTTTTCGCATTGTGATCGGTGACGGCGACATACCCGGTCGGGCGCCGCCTTTGGGTCACCTTAGATATTAGCGGTCGGCCCACTGAATACCACCACGTTTGTTCCAAATTGCGAGCGAGATGGGGCGAAAAGTTGCGCATAGAGTAACGATATCGAAGTCGCATTGCGCGGTCTCAGTTCGTCGCCGATGACCGGCATCTGAATGCAAATCAGCCCCGCATTCCTTTCGGAAGGCGAGGCTGACGGGAAATCCTTCGACCGCGGTTAGCGGATGATCTGGACGACCTTGCGGGTCTGCGGATCGACGATCACGCGTTCCTCGTTGACGACCGTGTAGGAATATTCCGGCGCTTCTGGGATCTGCGAGAGAACGACGGTTTCAGGAACCGCCTGGCCGACCACGATGCGCTCCTTGACGACGACGCGTTCGGTTGGCATCGGCTGCTGCTCGACATAGGTGACGACGCGCTGCGGCGGCGGATCGATTGCGCTGCCGACGATCGCGCCAGCGACGCCACCAACGGCTGCGCCGACAGGTCCGCCGACGATTGCGCCGGTAACCGCGCCGCCTGCTGCACCATTAACCGTGCCCTGCTGCGCCATAGCGACCGGCGCAATGCCGATGCTAAGAAGGGTAGAAAGAACGAGGATCTTCGTTTTCATAACGTTTACCTTTCGATGCCTGCGACGGGACCGGCCCGGCAGTTTTATGTTCCGCCAGATGCAACGGTCGTTTTCGACCCCGTTCTGGATGAGTATGGCGATGTCCTGATACCCAAAAGGATAATGTGTTCAGCGCCTTGATACGACCTGACAATGGCCGAACGGATGGTTCGTTCCAGCCATTGGGCTTCAGTCCTGTGCGGTATGGGACCAAAGGCTGAGACATGCCGGATCTTGCCGAAGAGACGGAAAAGACGGAACAATTCCGGCGGCCGGTGGATTTCAAATATTCAGTGCACCTGCGCAGGCGGGATGCTGACACCTCATGTGGCAAGAGGCCGATACGACGGGCATTGCGCCGGTTGTCACGGCATATTTGAAGAGCCAACAGATGATCACACGCCGAGACATACTCACCGCCGTCACCACCGCAGCATTCGTCACGGTGTTTCTGCCTGCGCAGCTTCGTTTCGATGTGGCGTCGGATGGAATGCTGATCGGGATCGCCCAGGCACAGGCGCAAGGCAATGGCGGTGCAGGGTCTGGTGGCGGAGCCGGCGGTAATGGTGGCAAGGGAGGCTCGGGTCAGGGTGGCTCGGGGCAAGGTGGTTCTGGCTCGGGTGGCTCTGGTCCCGGTGGCTCTGGCCCAGGTGGTTCAGGCCAAGGCGGGTCAGGGCAGGGCGGCGGCTCAGCGGGTGACGGCTCGGATGGCGGATCGAAGGGTGACGGGGGCAAAGGCGGCTCTGGTAGCGGTGCGCCGGGAGAGGGCAATCGCGGGGACGCGCAAAATGCCGGTACGTCGGGGACACCCTCGGATGCTCCGGCGAATGGAACCGTGACTGATGGACCGCAGAACACCGGCACCCAAAAGGACAATGCGATCGGGACGGAACCCGAGACACCGGACGTCTCGGCCGAAGGACGGAAGAAGACCTCTAAGAATTCGCGCTCGCTGTCTGTTCGTCATGCGAACGGAACCACAGAACGGATCTCAGGCGATCGGTACGAGATGCGGGATTCACGGCAAAGACCGATCGTGAACCGCGAGGCCACACGATCGGACCGAAAGAGACTTGAGACGCTAAGCCGCTAACGGATACCGCGCTAGGCTGCCCCGCCCGTCCGACTTTCGGTCGCATCCCGAAGGGCCAGCGCTGCTTCGGTGCGGTTGGAGACTTTGAGTTTCGACAGAATGCGCGTCATGTGGTGCTTGACCGTCTTCTCATGCAGATCGAGCAGCTGCGCTACCCGCTTGTTGCTGAGACCCGATGCCACGAGGTTGAGGACTTCCTGTTCGCGGTCCGTCAATTCCGCCATCAGATCCTGCTTTGCGGCATTTTCCCGTTCCTTTGCCATGCCGGCGAGAAGCCGGGCAGAGAGGCTCGGGGCCAGGTAGGGTTCTCCAGAGGCAACGGTGCGGACGACGTCGGCCAGTTCGCGGGATCCGATGCCTTTCAGAACATAGCCTTTGGCCCCAAGCTTCAGAGCACCTGCAATGTCCTCGTTGGCTTCCGATACGGTCAGCATGACGATCTTGATAGGGGGCCAGGCCTCGACGGCGCCGGCAACGGCCTGCAGTCCGTTTCCGGGCATCGAGATGTCCATCAGCATAACGTCGGGGCGGATATGCTCGACGATATGAAGCGCCTCGTCCTTTGAGCCACCTTCCGCCACGATCTCGAAACCCTCCATTTCAGATAGGCTGCGGATCACTCCCTCGCGAAACAGCGGGTGATCGTCGATGACGGCTATTCTGGTTGGGGCTTTCATACATGCTCCGATTCATGAACGTTCAGCGACATTCTGACCGTTGTTCCACGAGAAGACGTCGCGAGATCAAAGGTTCCCCCGAGGCTTTCAATCCGCTCCCTGAGACCAGCGATCCCTAATCCTTCCGGCCTCATAGTGGATTTGTCGAAGCCGGGTCCATCGTCGCTTACCTCGACAATGATCATGTTGCCTTCGTAGGTTTGGGTGACTGTCTGGTTTGCGCCAGCGGCGTGCCTGTATCCGTTGTTCAACGCTTCCTGGACAAACCGGTAGATACAGATCTTGGCGGAAGGAAGAAGCGGTCTGGCGGGCGATGCGACGTTGAGGTCAACGGTCGCCGCAGTCCGCTCGCGGTGAGCGCCAACGACCTTTTCGAGGATTTCCGGCACAGCTGCCGTTTCGATCTGCGGCAGGACAAGCCCGCTGCAGATGCTGCGGATCTCATCCATCGCTTCCTGCAAGCGCGCCTTGATTGCAGCAATCTCCGCTTCCCGGACATCGCGGGGAGCTTCCGGATCGACCAGGAGCGCGCTGTCGACGCGCAGCGCCGCGTAGGCGACAAGCTGGGCCGGGCCGTCGTGCAGGTCGGCACCCAGCCGCCGCAGGTAGCCTTCGTTCAACGCTGTTGCGCGTTGCGACGCGCGCTGTGCACGGCTGTGCAAGGTCCTGTTCTGGGTCAGCAGGCTCTGCAGGTCCACCACCCGCTCCGTGAGGCTGCGCTGCTGCGCCTCGATCATCCGGCTGCCCTTGAAGACGATCGCCGACAAAAGCAGGAAGAACGTCGTCGTGACCCCGGCGACGGCTAGCCAGCTCTGAAGGCGCGCCTGCGACAGGCTTTGCTGGAAATCATCGGCGATCTCGTAGAATTCCGTGACCGCGATCACCTCGCCGGACCAGGGCTGCAGGATCGGATTGTAGATTTCGAGAAGCGGCTTTCCGAAACTGCGCTGATCGAAACTTTCGGCATCATCGACATAGTCGAACTGTGCGACCATCTTGCCGGAAAAGGCTGCGGTCAGATCCTTGCCCGGCGGGAAACGTTTGCCCTGGATCGTTTTGTCCGTCGCATAGAGAACGGTGCCGTCTGCGCGCCATAGCCTGAAGGAGACGACCTGCTTCCCGAGAGCGCCCTGACCGAAGGTTTCGTCGAGAACGCGGTTGGTCACGTCGTCGAGCGTGTCCGTTGTCTTGAGATCCGGCAGGATCGGCGCAATGATGCTATCGACATAGAGTGCGGTGGTAGCCGCAGAATTGCGTGTGACCGCGTCTTCGATGAGGTTCGTCACGAAGGCGCCGACCAGCAGCATTGCAACGATGGACACGATGCCGCCGGCAAACAGAAATTGCCGCGCCAGCGTCTGTTGGTTCCAGCGTTCCAAAATTCCTGTCTTCAGCAATGCCCCGGGGCCTCGATTGATCGAGCCATACCTATGGCAGCCGAAAGCAGGATCAATTGTGGCCGTGTCGCGAAAGGAGCGGTGATGCCTCCACAACACATTCTTCATGCACCTTCTTTGCCTTCACGTCTCTCCTGCCTATCTGTTGCAGCAATGAAACCGACAACGACGTCGTCGCCATCGCGGCTGATGATGCAAACCCGGAGACGATGCCGTGCTGCAACGCCTGAGAACGATCATTGCCGAGCGGTTCATGACCTTTGAGCCTCTTGGCCTGATCATGTTCTCACTCCTGGCCGGTAGCCTCTTCCTGTTCATCAGCCTGACCGGTATCGTGATCGATGGCGAAACGCACGAATTCGACGAACGGATACTGCTTGCTCTGCGCCAGGCAGGCGATCCTTCGGTGCCGATCGGGCCCTACTGGCTGACCCATGCCGTCGGTGACATCACCGCGCTTGGCGGCATTACCGTGCTATCGCTTATGACGGTGCTTGCCACGATCTATCTTCTGCTCGCGGGCCGCCGCTCGATCGCCGTCTTCATGTTTCTATCCATTCTCGGCGGTTGGCTGCTCAGCAACCTTCTCAAGCTCGGCGTGGCGCGGCCTAGGCCGGACATCGTACCGCATCTCGTCAATGTCCACGACCTGAGCTTCCCGAGCGGGCATGCGATGCTTTCGGCGGTGACCTATCTCACCCTTGCGGCCCTGCTGTCACGTGCCGAACAATATCGCTCGACCCGCATCTTTTTCCTCGCGACCGGCATCCTGCTGACCCTGCTGGTCGGTCTCAGCCGCCTTTATCTCGGCGTTCACTATCCAACAGACGTGATGGCGGGGTGGTGTGCGGGTGCAGCCTGGGCTGCCGGCTGCTGGATTGTCGCGCGACGGTATATTTCGTCACGCGCATCTTGAATGAAACGACCGCGTCGGGAATGAGTGGGCAAACGAAAAGGCAATAGCGATGGCGGACATGCAACTCGACGAACTGTGCGACCTTATCCTGAAGACGGAGGAGGGAAAGTCTCGCTCGCTCGTCGCGGTCGCTGGACCACCCGGAGCGGGGAAGTCGACACTGGCCGACATTCTGGCATCCAAGCTCTCCGGACGCGGGGAGACAGCCGAAGTCCTGCCAATGGATGGTTTCCACATGGACAACGGCATTCTCAAGGAGCGCGAATTGCTCGCCCGCAAGGGCGCGCCCAATACGTTCGACCTGCGCGGTTTTATCGATGTCGTCCAGGCCGTGAAAGCGGCCGAAGATGAAGTGCTCGTGCCCGTGTTCGACAGGTCGCGCGAACTGGCGATCGCTGCGGCACGGGTCGTCTCGCCACGCCATCGGTTCATCGTGATCGAGGGCAACTATCTTCTGCTGGGCGAGGGTGGCTGGGAGCGTCTTGCACCGCTGTTCGACTACCGGATCCTGCTCGCCCCGCCGGTCGAGGAGCTGCAACGGCGTCTGGAGGCGCGATGGACGTTCTACGGTCTGTCCGGCCAGGCCTTCGAAGACAAGATCCACGGAAACGACATGCCGAATGTTCGGTTGGTGCTGGAAAAATCGAAGGGCGCCGATCTGGTTCTCGAAAGACTGGATCTCGAAGCCGCACGATAAGTGCTCCCGGGGGGCTACACAGATCGACTTCGTGATCCAAATATAACAGGGTAACGATCACAGAGGACGGGTGAAAACCAATGCGATCACCCAACACGCTGCTATCCCTGTTGTCCGAGGACGACTACTCGCACGCGGAACGCTGCATGGAGGAGCTCGAATTGCCGCAGGGCATGCTCCTTTCCGGACCGGACGAAGTCGACCGATACTGCTATTTCCCCTATTCCGGGATCGGGTCGACCGTCGCGATCTCTGCGCGCGGCAAGCAGTCCGAGATCGGACTGTTCGGGCGGGAAGGCATGTCTCCCGCGTCGGCGATACTGGGATCCGATCGTAACCCGTACAAGGTCATCATGCAGGTTCCGGGGCACGGCGCACGCATCGAGGTCGGGCAGATGGTTGACCTCATCTGGAGCAGGCCGGAGATACGCCGGGTGTTTTTCCGGTGGGCGCATGTTTCTTCGGTGCAGGTTGCTCTGACTGCGCTGACCAATGCCACCCAGACGATCGAGCAGCGTCTGGCCCGATGGATCCTGATGTGTCACGACCGCACGGGCAGCGACGAAGTCAACCTCACACACGAATTCCTGGCAATCATGCTTGCCGTCCGGCGTCCGAGTGTAACGACCTCGCTGCATGTGCTCGAAGGTCGGCAAATGATCCATTCGTATCGGGGAACGATTGTCGTGCGAGACCGTCCGGCGCTGGAGAAACTCGCAGCCGACTGCTATGGCGGAGGTGAGGTTGAATATCAGCGCGTGATGGAGATGTCAGCGTCAGTCTAAGCTCTGGCTGAAACCGCGGCGAGCTTCTGCTCGACGACGGAAACGATGAACGCTGGATCGGCCGGCTTGTCAATCCAGACGCCATCGCTGAAGAGCTCGTTTTCCCAGTCCTGCGGCTTTTCACTGCCCGAGTAGACCACGAATGGGATGCGAGCGTCATGCAACACCTGGATGACCCCGTAGCAATCACCGTCGGTCAGATGAAGATCGAGAATGACAATGCTCGGAACATTCTTCTGCAGCCATTCCAGCGCAGCTTGTTTCGAGCGTAGATTGATGACGTTATTCAGCCCAGCAGCCCCGAGCGCGTCCTCGATATCCAACGAAATGAGCGGCTGATCTTCAAGCAATAAAATCATATGTTTCGACAAACCAGTTCCAAAGGGTCACTGTGTTGAAAGCGCGGATTCGTTCTAATCAATTTGCTTCGGACTTTGTCCGTTGGTCTGATAGCGTACCGACGTTGGGAAGCGGGTTGTCTCGCTTATTTTATGGACATAGATGGAATCATTCTATTCAGGCGGAGATATCTCCATAGGCCGAGCAGGCTGGTCTCTGCCTTCAAGGGTTGGCGATGGGTGACATTCAGAAAGATACGGTCCGGAATTCGCTTCTCCGGCTGATGCCCCGAGAAAGCTTCGAAGCAATTGCGCCGCATCTCGAACATGTCGATCTTCCGCGTGGAACCGAGCTATCGGCTCCGAACGAAACGCCCCTGCACGCCTATTTCCCGGAATCCGGTATCGCCTCGATTGTGGCGAGGTCTCCGCAAGGGCAGCATGCTGAGATCGGAATTTTTGGTCGCGACGGAATGACCCCCACGGCGATGGTCCTTGACGCGGAATCGGACCCCTATTCGATCTTTATGCAAGTGGAGGGCCGTGGTTACCGTCTGGCCTCAGATCAGTTGAAGCTGGCTTTGAAGGATCGCGCCTGTCTCAACCTTCTGACGCGCTACAGCCAGGCCCTGTCGGTCCAGGGGGCCTACACGTCACTGTCCAACGCCGTCCATCACATCGACGAACGTCTGGCCCGGTGGATCCTGATGTGTCACGATCGGACCGACGGCGACGAGATCAGCCTTACCCACGAATTCCTCTCGATCATGTTGGCTGTCCGCCGACCGAGCGTGACGACGGCACTGCATCTGCTCGAAGGTCGCAAGCTGATCTACTCCGAGCGTGGCATGATCATCGTCAGAGACCGTAGCGCACTCGAGGATTTCGCCAAAGATGCCTACGGGGAATGCGAGCGGGAATACGAGCGTCTGATCGGACCCTTGAGGTAGAAGTCGACCTCAGTTTGTCGCCGCGGGCAGGGAGAACTCCCCAACCTTCGTTCCCTTGTAGTCGCGAACTTCAATCATTGGTGAGACGGAAGGACGACCCTGTCGCAACCGGTCGGCCATGATTTCGCGCGCAGACGCCTCGGCCTCGGCCAGGGCGCTTGGAAGATCCGGAAGATCGTTGCCTTCTTCGTCTTCGATCAAATCTTTGCCGTCACGAACGTGGAAATAAAATCGGGGCATGTGGGTACCTAGCGAGCTTTTTATTCATACCCGCGAGGCTCGCTTAGGTTCCAGATCCGTGTTCATGTCGGCAAAGACTGTACGGTTGCGTACATAGGCTCAGGCGCGCTCTTCCCAGAGCTTGGCCAGTTCAACGATCGTGTCGACCGCCTTTTCCATATCCTGGCTGCTGACCCATTCCAGCGGGGAGTGGAATGCATGGCCGCCGGCAAAGATGTTGGGGCAGGGCAGGCCCATGAAGGATAGCCTTGAACCGTCAGTGCCGCCGCGGATGCTGCCGCGCTTCGGCGTCAGACCGGCCCGCTTGATCGCTTCGATCGCATTCTCGACGATCTCAGGATGACGGTCGAGCACCAGCTTCATGTTGCGATACTGCTCGATGACGGTGAACGTGTAGGTCGAACCGGGATAGTCGTGCATGACGTCCTTGACGATATCCTCGAGCAACGTCTCCTTGGTTTTCAAACCCTCGTCGGCGAAGTCCCTGATGATCAGGCTGATCTTTGCCTTTTCCATGCTGCCGCTCAGATCCGTCGGATGGATGAAGCCGTCCCGGCCTTTCGTCGTTTCCGGCGCCATGTGTTTTGGCAGGCGATCGACGATGGCGCCGGCGATGCGGATCGCGTTTTCCATCTTTCCGTAGGCGAAACCGGGGTGGATCGCGACGCCGGTGATGGCGATCTCGACCGCGTCGGCAGAAAACGTCTCATCTTCGATCGTGCCGACTGTTTCGCCATCCAGCGTATAGCCAAAATCGGCGCCGAGCTTTTGAATATCCACCTTTTCCACGCCGCGGGCGATCTCTTCGTCCGGCGTGAACAGGAGGCGGATGGCGCCATGCTTGATGTCGGGGTTGTCGATCAGGTATTTCGCGGCCGTGACGATTTCGGCAAGGCCCGCCTTGTCGTCGGCGCCGAGAAGCGTCGTGCCGTCGGAGGTGATGATGTCGTGGCCGATCTGGTTCTTCAGTTCCCTGTGCTCGCTCTCGCGGATCACGCGACCCGCATGGCCGGGAAGTGCGATATCGCCGCCCTGGTAGTTACGGATTACCTGCGGCTTGACATCGGTGCCGCTGAAGTCTGGTGCCGTATCCATATGCGCGCAGAAGCAGACGACGGGCACGTTGTTCTTGCCCGTATTGGACGGCACCGTTGCATAGACATAGCCGTGTTCGTCGAGATGCGCGTCTGAGAGGCCGATCTCCAGCAGTTCTTCGACCAGAACACGGCCGAGCGTCAGCTGTTTCGAGGTCGATGGCTGGGTGGGTGAGGAGGCATCCGACTGGGTATCGATGACGACATATCGGAGGAAGCGGTCGGTAACGGTATCGGTCATGAGCAAATATCCGGATCAAATCAAAGCCGGACTGTAGCCTGACATCTCCAAAATGCAAAAGGTCCCGTGCTGGACGGGACCTTTGATTTCAGGAGCGATGACTATCCGACTTGAACAGCCTCGGCCTACTTGAACAGAGCCGGCAGCCAGAGCGACAGGCCGGGGATATAGGTGACCAGCAGCAGCACGAAGATGCTGGCGCCAAAGAACGGCCAGATGGTCTTCATAGCTTCGCGGATGGTGATGCCGCCCACCGCGCAGCTGACGAAGAGCACGGTTCCGACCGGAGGCGTGTTCAGTCCGATACCGGCGTTGAGGATCATTACCACGCCGAAATGGACGGGATCGATGCCGAACGCCTTGACGACCGGCAGCAGGATCGGCGTTGCGATGATCACCATCGGCGCCATGTCCATGAACGTGCCAAGCACCAGCAGGATGATATTGATCATCAAGAGCACGATGATCGGATTGTCAGAGATGGCCGAGATCGCGGCGATGATCAGCGTCTGCACCTGCAGGAAAGCCATCAGCCAGCCGAACGAGGCAGCCATGCCGATCACCAGCAAGACCATTGCCGTGGTGCGGACAGCACCCATAACCGCTTCGACGAAACCATCCCAGTTCAGTTCGCGATAGACGATCATCGCGACAAGGAAGGCGTAGAGGACCGCGATGCAGGAGCTTTCCGTTGCCGTGAACACGCCCGAGCGGACACCGCCGAAAATGATTGCGATCAGGAGGATGCCCGGGAGCGACGCCAGGAAGTAGTAACCCACACGCCTGAAGCCGGGGAACGGGTCCGCCGGGTAACCGCGCTTGACGGCAACCCACCAGGCCGTGACCATCAAGGCGGCGGCGAGAAGCAGTCCGGGAATGATGCCCGCGGTGAAGAGATCGGCGACGGAGACATTGCCGCCGGCTGCGATCGAATAAAGGATCATGTTGTGCGACGGCGGGATCATCAGCGCGATGATCGCAGCATTTGCCGTCACGTTGACAGCATAATCCCGGTCGTAGCCGCGAGCTGCCATCTGCGGGATCATCAGGCCGCCGACCGCCGAAGCGTCGGCCACCGCAGAACCGGAAATGCCACCGAACAGGGTCGAAGCGACCACGTTGACCTGGCCGAGGCCACCCCGCATGTGGCCGACCAGGCCGGCCGCAAAGCGGATCAGCCGAGTGGCGATACCGCCGCGTACCATCAGGTCGCCAGCGAAGATGAAGAACGGGATCGCCATCATGGCAAACACGTTCATGCCGGAATTCATCTGCTGGAAGACGACGATCGGGGGCAGGCCGATATAGAGCACCGTCGCGAAGGATGCGATGCCGAGGCAAAATGCGATCGGCATGCCGATGATCATCAGAAAGGTGAAGGCGCCGAAAAGAATGGTATAGGCCATTATGCGGCCTCCTGCACAAGTACGTCCGCTGCGATTTCCTCGCCGATCGCGACGTCGATGAAACGTTCGAGTGAAAAGATCGATATCATTGCGCCACCGACGATCATCGGAAAGAAATCCGTACCGCCGGGCCATCCGAGTACGGGGATGCGCGCCGTCCAGGTCCCGATCGCCAGAAGCGATGAGTAATAGGCCATGCCGATGCCAAACAGCACGATCAGTCCGAGGCTGAGCAGGTCCATGGCCCGCTGGATGGCCGGCGGCATGATGTAGCGAACAACGTCGAGCCCGAGATGGACGCTTTCGCGCACACCGACCGCAGCGCCAAGCATGATGAACCAGGACATCAGATAGAGCGACAACGGCTCCGACCAGCTGGGACTATCGTTGAGAATATAACGGCTGAAAACCTGCCAGCCGACGATCAGGGTCATCGAGACCATGCCGATACCGGCGATCCACAATGATGATCGGCTGATCATGCTAAGAACAGGTCTTATCGCCTGCATGAAATTTCGCATTGTCCCGTCCTCCAAAGCCCGACAGGTTCCCCGATGTCGGAAAAGCACAGCCGACCCCGGTGTGGCGGGGCCGGCCGATCAGGGCTGTCAGTTGACGGCCTGGATTTCTTCCAACAGGCTCTTCATCTTCGCGTCGGTCACGAACTTGTCGTAGACTGGCTTCATCGCGGCCGAGAACTCGTCCTTGTTGACGGTAATGACCTTTACGCCGCCGGCGCGGACCTTTTCTTCCGAAGACTTTTCGCGGGCAGCCCACAGTTCGCGCATCTTGACGACGCTGTCCTTCGCGGCCTGGCGGATGACCTTCTGGTCATCGGGCGTCAGCTTGTCCCAGGAGACTTTCGACATGACCAGAATTTCCGGGTTCATCGAATGCTGGGTCAGCGAATAGTTCTTGGCGACCTCGTAATGACGGGCCGATTCGTAGGACGGCCAGTTGTTTTCAGCACCGTCGACAACGCCGGTTTCCAGCGACGAGTAGACTTCGCCCATCGGCATCGGCGTCGGGTTTGCACCGAAGGCCTGCATCATCGCGATCCAGAGGTCGGACTGCTGGACACGGATCTTCATGCCCTTGAGGTCGGCCAGTTTTTCGACCGGCTTCTTGGTGGTGTAGAAGGAGCGCGCGCCGCTGTCGTAGTAGGCCAGACCGATCAGGCCGTGTGGTTCGAAGGCGGCAAGGATCTTGTCGCCGATCGGGCCGTCGACGACCTTATGCATGTGGTCGGTCGAGCGGAACAGGAAGGGCAGGCCAAGAACGACCGTCTCGGGGATGAGGTTGTTGAACGGCGCGGCATTGACGCGGTTCATGTCGATGACGCCGAAACGGGTCTGCTCGATCGTGTCCTTCTCGCCGCCGAGAACCGAGTTGTTCATCACCTGCACGCCGATGCGGCCGCTGGTGCGTTCCTTGACGAGGTCGCCCATGTATTTGACTGCTTCGACAGTCGGATAGCCATCAGGATGGATATCGGCAGAGCGCAGGGTGATCTCCTGCGCGCGGACGCTGGTATGGGCCGTGGTGGTGGCCAGCGCCAGGCAAAATGCGAGCCCGAGGGCTTTCGTCAGTTTCATGTCTTCCTCCTCCAAAAAGCCGTCGCCTCCACGCGCCGGCGGTGATTAAATTTATTTGGTCGATGCACTCCAGTCCGGAAGGCCAAACAGCTGTTCCGGGTTCTTCACGAGCGCCAGCTCAAGCGCTCCTTCGTCCGCCAGCCAGCTTAGAACCGTGTCGGTCAACGCGACGTCGTCCGGATAGTCCTTCTGCTCGCGTGCAAGGTTGTGCGGCCAGTTGCTGCCCCAGACGATGCGTTCAGGCGCATAGGCTGCGATGTCGCGCGAGAAGGCCGCGACATCGGCATAATCAGGTGCGCCGGACTTCGAGGACTCGTAGACGCCTGCAAACTTGAACCAGCATCTGCCGATATCCATCAGTCGCTTCAGCGCTGCGATCTCCGGGCCCTCTGGCGTTGCGCCGGAGAAGAACTTGCCGTGATGGTCGAACACCCAGCGGCTTTTGAGTTTGGCAAGGCGTGGCTCATGCTCGAGGATATTGCTGCCGTCGAACTGGACTGCGAGCATCCAGCCGCGGGCGGCAGCCTTGGCGTCGAGTGCTTCGAGCGCCGAAAGGTCCACGGCACCGCCGGGCAGATCCATGATGCGCAGGCCGACGATACCGGCTTCGGCGAGCTGATCAAGTTCGCTCTCGGAGACATCACCCGCGACCGCCGCAACGCCGCGGGCGACTTCGCCCATTTCCTTCAGGCAGGCGACGAGGTTGGTGTTGTCGCGCTGGTGGGCGTTGCCCTGCGTGATCACGACCCGGTCGATGCCGAGCCACGCCATGAACTGGCGATACTGGTCCGCATCGGGGAGAGTGCCGACTGGCAGGCCCGGGCCGCCGGGCTGCGATGGGAAACCCGGCAGATACATATGCATCTGCGAGTTGACCGCGCCTTTTGGCAGTTTCGTCTTGGGCGCGTCTCCGGAGAGCGGACGAACAAGCATCAGACCTCTCCCGACTTCGGTTCAGGCATTTTGAATTCCTTCAGCGCGTCGCGGTTGATCTCGATCCCGAGGCCTGGGCCATCGGGGATCTGCACCACGCCTTGCCGATGTTCGATCGGCGTTTTGATCACCGCCTGGCGGAAAGGGTTGTCGGTGCGATCGAATTCGAGAATGGGTTCGATCGGATTGACACGAACCGGGCTCGGGATCATCGCGGCCATGAACTGCAGGGCGGCGGCGATATGGACGGCCGTGCCCCAGACATGGGGCACAACGCGGATACCATGAAGCGCCGCGAGATCGGCGACGCGCTTGGCCTCGGTAAACCCGCCGACGCCGGCGAGATCCGGCTGGAGAATGTCGACGGCGCGGGTTTCCACCGGCTCGCGCATGCCCCATCGGCTGTGCCAGGTTTCGCCGCCGGCAACCGGTATCGGCTGGCGGGCACGGACTTCGCGATAGGCGGCCAGCTGTTCCGGCACGACAGGCTCCTCGAACCAGTCGATGTCGTATTGTGCCGCCGCGTTGCCGAGTTTGACGGCTTCCACCGTGTCATAGCCGTGGTTGGCGTCGATCATCAGGCGCATGTCGGGACCGGCTGCTTCCCGCACGGCGCGGATGACGCGAAGGTCTTCCTCGACGCCGAAGCCGATCTTGATCTTCGTCGCGTGGAAACCTTCGTCGCGGTAGCGGGCGACATCGCGGGCATTGTCTTCGACGCGGTCGACGCCATCGCGCTTGAAGCTGCCGGTGGCATAGGCCTTGACGCTCTCGCGAAACCGGCCGCCGAGCAGGATCGAGACCGGCACGCCGAAATGCTTGCCCTTGATGTCCCAGAGCGCGATGTCGATGCCTGAGAGAGCCGTGACCGCAAGGCCGCGCTGGCCCTGGTCACGCAGGGCGTTATAGAGCTTCGCCCAGATCTTTTCGGTTTCCAGCGGATTTTCGCCGATCAGCCAGTTCGCATAGGCCGCCACCACGGCCGCGTTGGGTCGGGCCGGGCCGAGGCATTCTCCCCAGCCGATGGTTCCGTCGTCGCACTCGATCTCGACCAGGATATGGGCGCGGCGGTCGAAGCGCATCGAGGCGCTTTCGAAGGCGACATCCAGCCGGTGTTCGAGAAGGTGAGTGCGGACCGCAGCGATCTTCATGGGTTCACCGCTTCTGATCGCCGATGAGCTTCAGCAGGATCTGCTCTTCTTCTTCCGTCAGGTCATCGAGCGGCGGGCGGACCTTGCCTGCATCAAAGCCCTGCAGGCGCACGCCGGCCTTGATGGCCGAGACGGCATAACCCTTGCGGCGGCCGCGAAGCGCCATGAAGGGGTAGAAGAATTCGGTGAGGATCTGTTCGCAGCGGGTGCGATTGCCGGCACGCAGTGCCTTGTAGAACTCGACAGCAAGACCCGGCACGAAGTTGAAGACGGCCGACGAATAGGTGGTGAAGCCGGCGCCGAGATAGGCTTCGGCAAACAATTCGGCCGTCGGCATGCCGCCGAGATACATCAGCCGGTCGCCCATCGTGGCCGTGATCTGGCGTACGAGGCCGATATCGCCGGTGCCGTCCTTGAAGCCGATCAGGTTGGGGCATTCGTCGCAGAGCCGCTGCAGCGTGTCGACCTGAAGCACGGAGTTGTCGCGGTTATAGACCATGACGCCGATGCCGACCGACTGGCAGATCGCCTTCACATGCTTGTACAGGCCTTCCTGCGGCGCATCGATCATGTAGTGGGGCAGAAGCAGAATGCCGTCCGCGCCTGCTTTCTCGACCTTCTTTGCAAGATCGACGCCCACATGCGTGCCGAAGCCGCAGCCCGACACGATCGCGGTCTTGCCGGACGCTTCCTTGGCGGATTTCACGATGGCGGGAATTTCGTCGGGTGCCAGCGAGAAGAATTCTCCGGTGCCGCCGGCGGCAAAGAGAACGGGCGCCTCGAAGCCGGAAAGCCACTCGATATGACGCTGATAACTTTCAGGCTGAAACTGGCCCTCGGCATCGAAATGGGTCACAGGGAACGACAGCAGGCCGGCGCCAAGCGCTGCCTTGATCTCTTCAGGCGTCATGTAGTGTTATCCTCTCAGTGTCTCCTCCAGACAATGTTGTCGTACATGTATGATGAATTTGTGTCAACACGTCATCTGACAGATTGGCGGACTTCGCGCAGCAACGTCCGGTAGCGCAGTTGCGCGCCGCGCAGATGGCTGCGCATGGCCTGCCTTGCGCCTTCTTCGTCGCCTTCCGAAATTGCCACGACGATCGCGTCATGCTCCTTGTCGAGAAGGGCGATATAGGCCGCCTGATCGGATTCGGAATCGTCCGGACGCAGGGCCGCACGGGGGATCAGCCGCTTGCCGATCATGGTGAGGAACTCGCGGAAACGTGGGTTGTTCGTCGCTTCGGCAATGGCGAGATGGAGAGCAAAATCCGCCTCGCTGGTCGGCTTGTCTGCCTCGAGACAGGCGCGGACGGCATGGTGGTGCTCGAAAATGCTTTCTTCCTGTGCCGGCGAGCGACGCACCGCTGCAAGGCCTGCAGCCTCCACTTCGACGGCGGTTCTGAGCTCCAGGAGCTCGATCATCGAGGACACCTGAGCAAGATCGATATTGTTGAGCGAGAGCATCGTGGGCTGGGTGTTTTGCCGTGGTTCCAGCACGAAGACGCCGGCACCCTGGCGCGCTTCCACAAGACGGTCGGCGCGGAGTGCGGCGATCGCCTCGCGCACAACGGTGCGGCTGACGCCGTGGGTCTCCGTCAGCTGCGCTTCGCTTGGCAACCGCGCACCGGCCGTGAACTGACCGGCGGCGATCGCCTGGCGCAATGTATCCGTCAGCTGAGACACCAGCGTTCCTGCACCCTTTGCCGGCTCCAGCCTCGTCTCTCCAGCCATGCGTCTCTCCTTGCGCTCTCGTTATCTGCTCCCGTTAACCTGTATGATAAGTCGGCTTCGTTGTCACGGCTTTTGCTTATGGAGCCTTTGCGGCAGTTGAAAGCGGCCGCACTTGTCTCTAGGTTGCGGCATTGATTTCAGATGTCGGGTGATGAGTGCGCGAGAGAGTTCGGTGTATCGGTCTGTTGTGTGCTCTTAGTCTCTGGCCGGCGGCGACGCAGGCGCAGTGGAAGCCGGTGGAGCAGGTGCAGACCTATCCGGTCAAAGGCACGTCCGGCATCGAGCTCTACTCCTCGATCGGCGAAAACGGCCCCAAGGTCGGCAGCCAGGTTCGGGCGATTGCTCATACGGATTTCAAGCTGACCTGGTCGCGCAAATACGAACCGCAGCCCGACGGCGCCTGCACGCTGGTTTCGGCACGCCCCAACATCATCATCATCTACACACTGCCAAAGCTTGTCTCGAAGCTGTCGCCCGCGCTTCAACAGAAATGGGACGCGTTTACTGACGGCGTGCGCCGGCATGAGCGGGTCCACGGCGCGATGATCGAGGATCTCGTGCGCCAGATCGAGGCGGCCAGTATCGGGCTTTCGGTGCCTAACGATCCGAAATGCACCAAGGTACGGGCTGAACTCCAGAGCAAGATCGCCGTCATCTTTCCCGCCCATCAGCAACGCAACCGGGATTTCGACAAGGTAGAACTCGGCGATGGCGGCAATGTGCAGCAGCTGATCCTCCAGCTCGTCAACGAGCGCTAGAGACAGGCGAATTTTTCAAAGGAAGCTTTCAATGACGCAGGTTATTTCCGCTGGTGATGTCGATGCCGAGGCTCTGATCGAAGAGCTGAAAGAGTGGGTGCGGATCGAGACGCCCTCCGGCAATGCGGCGGCGGTAAACTTCCTGGCCGATCGGGTGGAGGCCAGTGCGGCTAAGGCCGGGCTTTCCGTCGAACGGCTGCCGGGCACGCTCGGGTTCGGCGATATCCTCGCGGTCCGATCGCCACGGCAGGCGGGGAGCAACGAGAAATCGGTTCTGGTGCTTGCGCATCTCGATACGGTGCATGCGATCGGCGTGATCGATAACCAGCTTCCGCTCCGCCAGGAGGGCGACAAGCTTTACGGTCCCGGCATCTACGACATGAAGTCCGGTGCACTGATGGCGCTGGAGGCGTTGAAGATCGCGGTTGCAAAGGGCAGCAGAATGCCGGTCGATCTCGTTTTCGTGCCGGACGAAGAGGTCGGAAGCTTTTCGTCGCGGGCCTTCATGGAGGAATGCGCGCGCAGCGCCGGTTATACGCTGGTGGTGGAACCGGCGCGCGACGGCGGCAAGATCGTCATCGCTCGCAAGGGTGTGGCGATGTACGATATCGTCGTGCGTGGCCGGGCCTCGCATGCGGGCACACGGCCACAGGACGGACGAAGCGCCGTGCGGGCGGCAGCAAGGCTTGTGCTCGATCTGGAGGCGCTGAACGACGCAGGGCGCGGCATCACCGTCACGGTCGGAACGATCAGCGGCGGCACCGGCCGCAATACGGTGCCGGCGGAATGCCGCATGCAGGTGGATGTGCGCGTCCCCGACGATGCGGCAGCCACGGAAGTCACGGCGAAGATCGCCGCCATGCAGCCGGTCGATCCGGATATCAGTTTCGAGATCAAGGGACAGATGAACCGGCCACCGTTTGCGCAGTCGGATGCGGGCCGGAGATTGTTCGATACGGCGGCGAAAATCGCTGTAGATCTCGGCATTGCGCTGGAGGGCGTCACGACCGGCGGCGGTTCCGACGGCAATTTCACCGCAGCGCTTGGCGTGCCCACGCTCGATGGTCTCGGCGCTGATGGCGCAGGCGCGCATACGTTCGAAGAGTATATCTTGCTGTCGAGCGTTGCGCCGCGGACGGCCCTCTTGGCCAACCTGATGATGTCGCTCGAGCCCGAAGCCTGACGGGTGCCGCTTTGTGAACGGTGCGGCACCGGCCGCACCCATCACGGCATCTTTTCATCGTCCAGAAATTGCGTCCATATGGCTGATATCGAAGACCAATCGGGAATTCCGACATGACCAGCGGCCTGCACCACATCACCGCCATCACCCGCAAGATACAGGCGAATGTCGACTTCTATGTCGGCTTCCTCGGATTGCGGCTGGTGAAACGCACCGCCGGTTTCGAGGATGCGCAGCAGTTGCATCTGTTTTACGGCGACGGTGCCGCATCGCCCGGATCGATCGTGACGTTTCTCGCCTGGGAAGATGGATCGCTCGGTCGGGTCGGGCATGGGGCGCCGAGCGAGATCAGCCTGGAGATTTCGCCGGAAGCGATCGGCTTCTGGCTGACGAGGGCCCTCCAATATAACATCAAGCTATCCGGGCCTGCGCAGGAATTCGGCCAGCCCGTGCTGCGCCTAACGGATCCGGACGGGATCATCGTCAAGCTCGTCGGCGTCGAGGAAACAGGGCCTTGGGTTTGGTGGAAGGATGGTGGCATTGCCGAAGAAAACGCAGTCCGCAGACTTTACGGCGCGACGATCCTTTCCGAGAAGCCTCAGGAGACCGCTGAATTCCTTGTGAGGCATATGGGGTTGGCTGTTGGAGGCCGGGAAGGCAACATCCAGCGTCTGGTCTCGGATGCGCATGATATCGTCGATGTCCGCGATGCATCGGGTTTCTGGACGTCGGCGCCAGGCACGGGCGCGATCGATCATATCGCTTTCCGGGCTGCGGATCGCGCGGCGGTCGAAGCGGTGTATGCAGACCTTGCCGCTGCCGATGCGGGCGAAATGAATATCCACGACCGGCAGTATTTCCATTCGCTCTACGTGCGCGAGCCGGGCGGCACGCTGATTGAACTCGCCTCGGACGGGCCGGGTTTTGCCACCGATGAACCGGTCGAGACGCTCGGAAGCCAGCTGTTCATTCCGAAGCATTTCAAGGCGGATCACGAGGCGCTGAAGGTGATGCTGCCGCAGTTCGGTCTCCCCGGCGAAGAGCGCGTCATCTACCGCGATCTGCCGTTTGTTCATCGTGTTCACATGCCTGATGACTGGGATGGCACGACGCTGGTGCTGATGCACGGCACCGGCGCCAATGAAACGTCACTGCTGCCGCTTGGCCGCAAAGTGGCGCCCAATGCCATGCTGATCGGTCTGCGCGGCCGTTCCGTGGACGAGGGCTATCCGCGGTTTTTCCGCAGGCTCAGTCAGACGACGTTCGACCAGGAGGAGATAGCCTCGGAAGTGGAGGCTTTCGTCGGGTTCATCGAGGATATCGCTCCGGCCTATGGCGCGGATCCGGCGCGCACCGCGTTCCTCGGTTATTCCAACGGCGGCAACATGATCGGCGCGACGATGCAGCTTTACCCGGAGGTCATCCGCAGAGCAGTGCTTCTGCGCTCGATGAACGTGCTCGAAGAGCGCCCCGTCGTTGATCTTTCCGGGGCAGAGTTCCTGTCACTCAGCGCCACCAACGATTTTTACGGCCCACTTGCCGGCGAGATCGAGGACAGGCTACGGACGGCCGGGGCGGACGTGACGGTCCGGGTACTCGACGCGGATCACGGCCTCGGCGCGGAAGACGAGGTCATCGTGCATGCATGGCTCAAGGAGCGGATTGGTTGACAGGTAACGCGTTCACGACCGGAAACGACAAGCCGGTATTCTGTGCCGATATCGGCGGTTCGTTCATCAAGTTCGCGGTGTCGCCGGCGCCTGGCATCGTCGAGCCTCTGGAACGGGTCGCTACGCCCGCTTCCGACTGGGATGCGTTCGTGCGCGCGCTGTCTGACCTGATCGCGCGGCATGCCCATCTGGTCGAAGACAATGACTCGACGCCGCTGGCGTTGTCGATCACCGGGATCGTCGATCCCAAGACCGGCGTTTCGATTGCCGCCAACATTCCCTGCATCACAGGACGTCCCGTGGCGGCGGAACTTTCCGCGCGGCTCGGGAGGCCGGTCGTTGCGGCCAACGACGCCGATTGCCTGACGCTTGCCGAAGCCAGTGAAGGTGCCGGCAAGGGCCATGACGTCGTGTTCTGCGCCATCATCGGCACCGGGATCGGCGGTGGTCTGGCGATTGGTGGCAAGCTGGTGCGCGGTGCGGGCGGCGTGACCGGCGAATGGGGCCACGGGCCGATCGTCAATACGACCGTCGAGATCGCCGGCGAGACGATCCACATTCCGCGCCTGGCCTGCGGTTGCGGCCAGTCCGGCTGTGCCGATACGGTCGGCGGCGCACGCGGGATAGAGCGTATCGACGGCCTGCTCCATGAGAGAGCCGAGACCAGTCACACGATCATTGAAGACTGGCAGGCCGGCGATGCGTTGGCGGAAAAGACGATCGCCGTCTGGCTGGAACTGATTGCCGATCCCCTGGCGCTTGCGGTCAACACGACAGGGGCGTCGGTCGTGCCCGTCGGAGGGGGACTGGCCTCCGTTCCGGCACTGATCGACCTGCTGGACGGAGCAGTGCGCAAACGCATCCTCAACCGGATAAGTCACCCATTGGTGATCCCGGCGCTTCGGCAGGCGGATGGTGGGCTGGTCGGGGCAGCGGTGCTCGGCCGGCAGGAGGGCTGATGGCGATGCGGATGACGCTCGAAGTCTGTGTCGATACGCCTGAGGGGTTCGAGGCGGCTGTGGCAGGCGGGGCCGACCGGATCGAACTCTGCGCGGCGCTCGATCTGGGCGGACTGACGCCGTCGCCGGGGCTGATGGCACTGGCGGCGAAAGCGTCGACCCCGGTCTATGCGATGATCCGACCGAGGGCAGGGGATTTCGTGTTCGGTCTCGGTGACGAGGCGGCCATGCTCGGCGATATCGACGCTGTGCGGTCCGCCGGGTTGGCGGGTGTGGTGATCGGTGCGAATCTGGCCGACGGCCGTCTCGATGTGGCGCTGCTCGAACGCCTGATGCGACATGCTGACGGTCTCGGTGTGACGCTGCACCGTGCCTTCGATCTGGTGCCGGATCCGGTTGAGGCCCTCGACGTGGCGATGACGCTCGGCGTTGAGCGCATCCTGACGTCCGGGCTGGTTCCGCGCGCCATAGACGGCGTGAACCTGTTGAAGCAACTGGTCGATCAAGCCGGGACACGGTTGTCGATCATGCCGGGCAGCGGGGTCACGCCGGCAAACGTTGTCGAATTGTTGAACTGCACCGGTGCCCGCGAGGTCCACGGCTCCTGCCGCGCTGTTCTCAAGCGCGGTGACGGCAGAGCTGTCGAGTTCGGTTTTAAAGCTAACCAATCATACCGGACAAGCGAAGTCATCGTGCGCGAGATGCGGACGATCTTGGATGGTGTCGGCGGCTGAGGGTTCGCTCAGCCTCAGGCGCAGAGGCTGGCGAGGGCCTTGAAGTCCTGGATCTGCACGCAGCGGACGCTTTGCAGTTTGATCAGGTTGGATGCGCGCAGCTTTGCGAACACACGCGAAACGGTTTCAATCGTCAGGCCGAGATAATCCGCGATGTCGAGTCTCGACATCGGCAGGTCGAAATGGTCGAGATTGCCCTGGCGGTTGGCCATGTCCAGCAGGAAGCCGGCGATGCGCTCCACCGCGGTCTGGCGACCGATGACCGCCAGGTGCTCCTGGGCGCGCAGCATGCCGCGCAAGGCGAGCTTCAGAATGTCGTCGCCACTGCCGGGCTGGGAAAAGCTGCGCAGTCCCGTCGGAACGATCGCTTCCGCAAAAAAGGCATGCGTGCGGTCGGCTTCAAACCCAAAGGTCTCGCCGGCAAGGTAGAAGCCGATGACCTGACGGCGGCCATCGGACAGCAGCCGATGGAGGCGGACGGCGCCGAATTCGACCTCGTAGAACGTGCCGGATTTCTCGCCGGGCGTGTAGATTTCCTTGCCGCCGGCATAGGTCTGGACCTGGGTAACCCGGGTGACTGGTGCGGAGGAACACGGAAACGCGATCGGCGTTGCGTTTAGCATCTTTGCCTGGGCGTTCGCGACCGGAGCGTTCACGGCTCTTCCTCCAAGTGATCAGAGCTAGGATGCCGCAAGCCACTCGTCGGCGATATTGAGGTGTCTCCCTACGGAGTTCTACGTAGCAACCGGTGCCGGCGTGGTGTGGCTCAGATGGGCGAAATCCCTCACCATCCGCAGGAGTTCGGCACCATCGAACGGCTTTATCAGGATGCGCGCCGTGTTTTTGGATGGGATCGGCGTCATTCCGTCTGCCAGCATGATGAAACGGCTGGGAGAGTCGAGAAGCTTGTGCTGGGCGTCGAGGTTGCCGTGGACTTCGTGGGAGTCGATGATCGTGCACGCTGACGAGGCTGCCGAAGCGTGGCCCGCGCACCAGCTTTCATAGGAGAGGACCTGAAAACCTTCGACCTCCAGCGCGAACGCCAGCGACTGTCTAAGCCCGGCATCCGGAGCGATCACTGCAATAGTGGTCGAGGGTGACAACACGTGGACTATCCAGGATCCGGGGGGCGCTAGGGCGACATTGGACGCCGATTGTAATATGCGCGCCACGCCCCAAGCGGACTTTGCGTTAGATCAAGAAATTGCAATTAAATCGCGGATTGTCCGTTTGTTCCGGTTCGGCGTCACTCCTGGTCGAAGCCGGCCGCCATGGTCATCCGAACCAGTTGCGGCAGGCTGCGCGCCCGCATCTTGGCCATCACGTTGGCGCGGTGGACTTCAACCGTCCGGGGGCTGATGTCGAGATCGTAGGCGATCGACTTGTTCGGCAAGCCGGCAACGACTGCCAAAAGGACCTGGCGCTCGCGATCGCTGAGCGACTGGAGGCGGCTCAACACTTCCTGCACCTCGGTCACTTCCGTCGGCTTTTCGACGAGAAGCTTGGCAGCCCGCTCGATTGCTTCGATGATGGTCGTATCGTCGAACGGTTTTTCGATGAAATCGACAGCGCCGGCCTTCATTGCTTCCACTGCCATTGCCACGTCGCCGTGGCCGGTTATGAAGATCACAGGCATCCGGATCTTCTGGGCGGCGAGTGACCTGATCAGCTCGAGACCCCCTATATCGGGCATCCTGAGGTCACTGATGAGCAGTGCGTTGCGAGTTCCGGGCGCAAATTTCAGGAAGGCCGTCGCGCTTTCATGCACGCGCACGGCAAATCCGTTCATCGTCAGCATGAAGGCGAGCGACTTACGCACCGGCTCCTCATCGTCGACGATATGCACCACGTAGTCAGCGGTCGGCATTCTCTTCGTCCTCCTTGTACAACGGCAGCGTGAACCGGAACGTGGCACCTCCGGCGACATTTCGGGTGACCACCATCTCACCGTCATGGGCTTCGATGATACGTTTGCATATCGAAAGTCCGATTCCCATACCACCCGCCTTGGTCGTCACGAATGGCTTGAACAATTGGGCCTCGATCTCCTCCGCAATCCCGGGGCCTGTGTCTTCGACGACCACGGCCACGTGCTCGTCGTCCTGGACCAGCGTGCGGATCGTGAGCTCTCTCCGCTCACTGTCGCGCATCGCTTCGATTGCGTTGCGCATCAGATTGGTCAGGACCTGCTGGATCTGGATCTTGTCAGCGACGACGATTTCCGGGCCGTCGTTGAATTCGAACATCGTCCGCACGCCGTTTTCCCGAGAGCCGACCAAGGCCAGAGCCGCGGCTTCTTCAATCAGCCGGCGTATGTTGTGGGGCGCTTTTTCCGTTTCACCCTTCGTCACGAATTCGCGCAGGTGCTTGATGATCTGCCCGGCGCGGAGCGATTGGTTGCCGGCTTCCTTCAGCGCGTCTCGCAATCGCGACGCCATGTCGTCGTCCATGTCCCGCAGGAGTCTTGCGCAGCCGTGGACATAGTTCGCGATGGCCGAAAGCGGTTGGTTCAATTCATGGGCAAGGGTCGAGGCCATTTCACCCATCTCGTTCAGTCGCGCGAGACGGGCGACTTCACCCTGCATTTCCTGCAATCGTGCTGCCGATTCGGCGCGTTCGGTAAGATCTCGCACGAAGCCGGTATAGAAGGTCTCGCCACCCGACCGGGTTTCGCCAACGGCAAGCTTCATCGGGAAAGTGGAGCCATCCTTGCGACGGCCGACCACGACGCGATCCCGGCCGATAATCCGCTTCTCGCCGGTGCGCGCGTAGCGCTCGAGATAGCCGTCATGCTCCCTGTGGTAGGGCTCCGGCATGAGGATGCGCAGGTTGCGTCCGACGACCTCGTCTTCCGTATATCCGAACTGGCGAACGGCCGCGGAATTGAAGGAGACGATGATGCCTTCCTTGGTAATGACGATGGTGGCATCGAGCACGGTGTCGAGGATCGATCGCAGATGCGCCTCGCGAACCTCGGCCTTGGCCTGGGTCTTTGCGATGATGATCCGGGCGATATGCAGGACCTTGCCGGTGACGGCGATTGCCAGGCTGGTCAGAGCGACCACTCTCAGTTCCGCCGAGGTCGCGCTGACGGGTGACAGTTCCTTCAACGCCCAGACACCGATTACGGAGAGGATTGCGGCGACCACGCCCGGTCTCAAGCCTCCGATGACGGAGGCGAAGATGATCGACGGCACGAAAAAGAAGTAGATTCCCTTGCCGTTCATGGGAACGGACAGAGCCAGACGAATTGCAAAGCCGACCAAGAAGCCGACCACAGCGAGAAGATAGACCTCACCACGGGTGAAATCACGTTTCTGAATGAACTGTACGAAGCGTTCGGTGCGCCCGGTCATTTCGCTTAGGATCATCGCTCATCCTACTGAAAAGGCGATCGACAGGCGCGCGGAGAGACGGGCGCGGATGTCTTGAACGCGTTGTAGCACAGGCTTAAATGCAGCGTCCAACGGGCAAATCAGGGAGGGGTCTTCATACACATGCTTTTCACCATATGTCAGAGAAACCGCGCATTCGCTCCGGAACCCTGTTCATCCCGGCGTGCAATTGGTCGGCAAACCCGATAAGGCTGGGCCTTGGCCTAAACATTCCGCTAGGTTATCAACCAGAATCAGACTGGTAACACACACGCAGCCATGGCTGCTGCCGGAGAATTCGATATGTCGACCGTAGCCGCCGAAGCAAATGAAGGGCGCGCCGCACCGATCAAGGTTTTGTTCGTAGAAGACGAAGCCCTGATCCGCATCTCTACAGCCGATTTCCTGCAGGACGCCGGCATGGGCGTCGTCGAAGCCGGCACGGCCGGTGAGGCGCTGGGCCTTGCCTCCGAGCAGCCGGTCGATATCCTTGTTACCGACGTGCATCTGCCCGACATGACAGGCTTGCAACTGACCATCAAACTCCGCGCGCAATTTCCGGATCTCCCAGTCATCTTCGCGACGGGCGATCGCAATGTCGAAGGCGCCGAAGGCCTGTCGCGTTCGGGCCTGGTGACCAAGCCCTATGACTACGACAGCCTTGTCTCGCTAATCCGCTCCATGGTCTCGGCCGGCTGACCGGCGGAACCGGCCGTCAGATTCGGCCGTCCGCCTCCACGATCATCTTCGTCAGGCTGCCATCCGCGGGAAACAGCGGGATGAGGCATGCCTGCAGCGCGTGATAGATGTCGCCCTTGCCGGGAAACAGGGTGTGAGCCGGGACCAGATCTTCCGTGAGTTCCTCGTGCCAGCCGCCGTTCTTGTGGTCGATGAATTTGTTGGCAATGGTGCCCCAGATCAGCCTGTAGCTGTCTTCGTAGAAGCTGTCGGCCGGCAGATGCTGGTTGATGAAGTGGGCAGCGCCAGCGCCCTCGCACATCGGCCACCAGAGCTTGTTGGTCTTGGCGGGCTTGTCTTCCCAGTCGAGTGTGTAGAAAAAGCCGCCTTTTTCCTTGTCCCAGCCGAGTGACATGGCCTGCACGAACAGGTTCTTGGCCGCATCCGGCATCCAGGCGTGCTTCTTGTCGCCAAGCGTCCACAGTTGCAGCGTCAGGCGGGCCCATTCAAGCCAGTGGCCAGGTGTCGTGCCGGCCGGGCGGAACATCTCGTCTTTGTGGTAGTAATCCTTGTCGATCTGCCAGTCGGTATCGAAATGCTCGGCGACGCGGAAGCCGACGCTACCGGCAAGGCGCCGGATCACGAGGTCCGCAATGCTTTCGGCCTTGTCCAGATAATGCCGTTCGCCGGTTGCCTCAAAGGCCGCCATCAGCGCTTCGGTCAGGTGCATGTTCGAGTTCTGGCCACGATAGCTGCCACCGTCGATCGGCGACCAGTCGGCCGCGAATTCTTCGGCGATGGCGCCGTGTTCGCGATCCCAGAACCGCGTTTCCAGCACGTCGGTAACGTCGGCGAGCATCGCGTCGGCCAGCGGATGGCCGACGACCTTGGCGGAGGAGGCGGCGAGAAGCACGAAAGCGTGGCCGTAACCCTGCTTGTTGCTGTCGGCCGGGCCATCGTCGTTCATCGACCAGGCATAGCCACCGTTTTGTTGGTCGCGGTGACCGTTCCAGAGAAAATTCATGCCGTGGTCGACCAGGTCGCCCGTACCCGGACGTCCCAAGAGATAGCCGATAGAATAGCAGTGCACCATGCGGGCGGACGCGTGAATGCCGCGAACGGGATTGTCGCCGGGGAGCGGGTTGCCGGTAGGATCGAGATCGAAGAAGCCGCCCTTGGGGTTGATGGCCCTGTGCTGGAAGAAATCGAACAGGCCGTCAGCCTGTTGCAGCAGCCAGCGCCGGTGGTAGGGCAGATCGCTCCAGAATTTCGATACCTGGCCCGCGTCGCTCATGCTTCTCTCCCTTTTGCATTCTGCTTCAAGGCTATACCGTCAGGAGTATGGCCTGTCATCGACAATTCGTTTATTACTCACGGCACGACGGCTGGACATCATATAAACGCATCTTTATATGGTTATGAATACCGGTTGATGCTGTTCAGGAGTGTGTCCCTTGTTTGATGAACTCTTCGGTCCCGAAGGCGATCGCCGCGACGGTGCGGAAATCCTTGCAGCTCTAAAGGCGGCCGCACGCGAACGAATTCTCGTGATAGATGGCGCCATGGGCACCCAGATCCAGGGGCTCGGCTTCAACGAAGAGCATTTTCGTGGCGAACGCTTCATCGGTTGCGCCTGTCACCAGCAGGGCAACAACGACCTTCTGATTCTCTCGCAGCCCCAGGCGATCGAGGATATCCACTATCGTTACGCCAAGGCCGGCGCCGATATTCTCGAGACCAACACGTTTTCCTCCACCCGTATCGCCCAGGCGGATTACGAGATGGAAGGCGCTGTCTACGATCTCAACCGCGACGGGGCACGCCTTGCCCGCCGGGCCGCGATCCGCGCCGAAAAGGAAGACGGCCGCCGCCGTTTCGTGGCCGGCGCCATCGGGCCGACCAACCGGACGGCCTCGATTTCTCCCGATGTCAACAATCCGGGCTACCGCGCCGTCTCCTTCGACGACCTGCGGATTGCCTATGGCGAGCAGATCGACGGTCTTATCGACGGCGGTGCAGATATCATTCTGATCGAAACGATCTTCGACACGCTCAACGCCAAGGCTGCGATCTTTGCCTGCGAGGAGCGCTTCGAGGCGAAGGGTATTCGCCTGCCGGTGATGATATCGGGCACGATCACCGACCTTTCCGGACGCACGCTGTCCGGCCAGACGCCGTCTGCGTTCTGGAACTCTGTGCGCCATTCGAACCCGTTCACAATCGGTCTCAACTGCGCGCTCGGTGCAGACGCGATGCGTCCGCACCTGCAGGAATTGTCGGGCGTTTCCGACACGTTCATCTGCGCCTATCCGAATGCCGGCCTGCCCAACGAGTTTGGCCAGTATGACGAGACGCCTGAGATGATGGCGAAGCAGGTCGAGGAATTCGCCCGCGAAGGTTTGGTCAACGTCGTCGGCGGCTGCTGTGGCTCGACGCCGGAGCATATCCGCGCGATCGCCGATGCCGTCTCCAAGCACAAGCCGCGCGAGATCCCGGAGCATTCGCCGTTCATGTCGCTGTCGGGCCTCGAGCCCTTCACGCTGACCAAGGACATTCCGTTCGTGAATGTCGGCGAACGCACCAACGTCACCGGTTCGGCCAAATTCCGCAAGCTGATCACCGCCGGCGACTATGCGGCAGCGCTCGTCGTTGCCCGTGACCAGGTCGAGAACGGCGCGCAGGTCATCGACATCAACATGGACGAGGGCCTGATCGATTCGGGCCAGGCGATGATCGAGTTTCTCAACCTGATCGCCGCCGAGCCGGATATCGCCCGCGTTCCCGTCATGATCGACAGCTCGAAGTTCGAGATCATCGAAGGCGGACTGAAATGCGTTCAGGGCAAGCCGATCGTCAACTCGATCTCTCTCAAGGAAGGCGAGGAAAAGTTTCTGGCGCAGGCCAAGCTGATCCGCAATTACGGCGCAGCCGTCGTGGTGATGGCGTTCGACGAGACGGGGCAGGCGGATACCTATGACCGCAAGGTCGAGATCTGCAGCCGCGCCTACAAGATCCTGACCGAGCAGGCAGGCTTTCCGCCCGAGGATATCATCTTCGATCCGAACGTGTTTGCGGTGGCGACCGGGATCGAGGAACACAACAATTACGGCGTCGATTTCATCGAGGCGACGCGGACGATCCGCGAGCGCATGCCGCTGGTGCATATTTCCGGCGGCGTTTCGAACCTCTCCTTCTCGTTCCGCGGCAACGAGCCGGTGCGCGAGGCGATGCATGCCGTGTTCCTGTACCACGCCATCCAGGCGGGTATGGACATGGGCATCGTCAATGCCGGTCAGCTGGCGATCTACGAAAACATCGATCTGGAACTGCGCGAGGCCTGCGAGGACGTGGTGCTGAACCGCCGCGCCGACGGGACCGAGCGGCTTCTTGAAGTGGCCGAAAAATATCGTGGCGGCCCCGGCAAGGAAGCCAGGGTGCAGGATCTGGCATGGCGCGAGCGCTCTGTCGAAGAGCGGCTGTCGCACGCGCTGGTCAATGGCATTACCGAATTCATCGACGCCGATACGGAGGAAGCACGGCTGCAAGCCGCGCGTCCGCTGCACGTCATCGAAGGGCCGCTGATGGCCGGCATGAATGTGGTCGGCGATCTGTTCGGTTCGGGCAAGATGTTCTTGCCGCAGGTGGTGAAATCCGCCCGCGTGATGAAACAGGCGGTTGCGGTGCTGCTGCCTTACATGGAAGAGGAAAAGCGCCTCAACGGCGGCGACCAGCGCAAGACCGCCGGCAAGATCCTGATGGCGACCGTCAAGGGCGACGTCCACGATATCGGCAAGAACATCGTCGGCGTCGTGCTTGCCTGCAACAATTACGAGATCGTCGATCTCGGCGTGATGGTACCGGCGACGAAGATCCTCGAAACGGCAATTGCCGAGCAGGTCGATATCATTGGTCTGTCGGGCCTGATCACGCCATCGCTCGATGAGATGGTGCATGTGGCGGCCGAAATGGAGCGGCAGGGCTTTAACGTGCCGCTGCTGATCGGCGGCGCGACCACCAGCCGGGTGCACACGGCCGTCAAGATCCATCCGCGCTATGAGAGCGGCCAGGCCGTCTATGTCACGGACGCCTCGCGCGCCGTCGGCGTCGTCTCGGCGCTTTTGTCGCCGGATGCCAAGGATGGCTATGTCGAGACGATCCGCGGCGAATATGCCAAGGTCGCAGCCGCGCATGCCCGTTCGGAAGCGGACAAGAAGCGGCTTCCAATCGAGCGTGCCCGCGCCAATGCCGAGAAGGTCGACTGGACATCCTACGATCCGAAGCCACCGCAGTTCTTCGGCACGAAAGTGTTCGAAGGCTATGATCTGGCGGAACTCGCGACCTATATCGACTGGACGCCGTTTTTCCAGACCTGGGAACTGAAGGGCCGCTATCCGGCCATTCTCGAAGACGAGAAGCAGGGCGAGGCCGCGCGTCATCTGTTTGCGGATGCGCAGGCGATGCTGGAGAAGATCATCGCGGAGAAGTGGTTCCGTCCCCAGGCGGTGATCGGCTTCTGGCCGGCCAACGCTGTTGGCGACGACATCAAGCTGTATACCGACGAGACGCGCAGCACGGAGCTCGAGACGCTGTTCACGCTGCGTCAGCAGCTGTCCAAGCGCGACGGCCGGCCAAACGTGGCGCTGTCGGATTTCGTCGCGCCGGTTTCGAGCGGCAAGGCCGATTATGTCGGCGGCTTCGTGGTGACAGCCGGTATCGAGGAAGTGGCGATTGCCGAACGGTTCGAGCGGGCGAACGACGATTACTCGTCGATCCTGGTCAAGGCGCTCGCCGACCGGTTTGCGGAAGCGTTTGCCGAACGCATGCACCAGCGCGTGCGCCAGGAGTACTGGGGCTATGCGCCGGATGAGACGCTCACGAGTGACGAGTTGATCCACGAGCAGTATGCCGGCATTCGTCCGGCGCCCGGCTATCCGGCGCAACCCGACCATACGGAAAAGGAAACGCTGTTCAGGTTGCTCGATGCCACCAAGGCGACAGGCGTGACGCTGACCGAAAGCTACGCGATGTGGCCGGGATCATCCGTCTCGGGCTTCTATATCGGCCATCCCGCCAGCTACTATTTCGGCGTTGCCAAGGTGGAGCGGGACCAGGTCGAGGATTATGCATCCCGCAAGGGCATGGCCATCGAGGAGGTCGAACGCTGGCTCGGGCCTGTGCTCAACTATATCCCGACCAATGTGGCAGCGGTCGAGGATGCCGCCTAGGCGGTCTGCCGCCATGTTCACAGATTGAATCAAGAAGCCGGCAAGTTGAATCACTTGCCGGCTTCTTCCGTTTGATATTGCTGCATTGTTAGCGATCAAGCATTTGCCAGTCGCGTCGCTCCGCCTATTCTTTGACGACGAGCAGGTCGCTTGCGGCAAAGCGCAGGGTCACGGTTTCGCCGGGCTGCGGCAGGACCTTGTCGGGTGCGTTGAACATGTCGAACGAGATCTGGTTGGCGCCCACAGTGAACCGGGTGCGCACGACAGACCCTAAGAAATGCGTCGAAACAACGGTGCCGGTCAAAGCCGTATCGCCCGTGGCGCTCTCCGACAGCGAACCGGCTTCGGGGCGTAGCGCGATCGAAACGGTGTCGCCCTGGTTCAAGGCGCCGATTGGTTCGCGCAGCGTGATGAGGTTGTCGCCGATGCGGATGGTGTTGGCGGCCGGATCGGCGACGATCGCATCGATGATGTTGAGCGTGCCGACGAACGAGGCGACGAAGCGGGTGGCCGGGCGGTTGTAGATCTCCGAGGGCGTGCCGATCTGGTCGGCGCGACCGGCGTTCATGACGACGATCCGATCGGAGATGGATAGCGCCTCTTCCTGATCGTGGGTCACGAACACGGTGGTGATGCCGAGCTTCATCTGGATCTGGCGGATCTCCTCGCGCAAGGATACGCGGATCTTTGCGTCGAGCGCCGACAGCGGTTCATCCAGCAGCAGGACCTGCGGTTTTGGGGCGAGCGCGCGCGCCAGCGCGACGCGCTGCTGCTGGCCGCCGGACATCTGGTACGGGTAGCGGTCGGCCAGGTGTTCGAGGCCGATCAGCTTCAGCATTTCCTTGACGCGGGTTTCGATATCCGGCTTCGACATGCCGGCCACCTTGAGGCCGAAGGCGACGTTGTCGAACACGCTCATGTTGGGGAACAGCGCATAGGCCTGGAACACCATGCCGATATTGCGCTGGCTGGTTTTCAGGCCCGACTGGTTGCGGCCGTTGATGAAGATCGTGCCGTCGCTCGGGTTCTCGAACCCGGCGATCATCCTCAGAACCGTGGTCTTGCCGCAACCGGACGGTCCGAGAAAGGAGACAAATTCCCCTTTCTCGATCGCCATATGGAAGTCCTTGACGACCTGCGTCTGGCCGAAGCTTTTCTTGATACCGTCGAGAACGAGAAACGACATGAGGTGAAAATCCTTGAGGCGCAGTCCCTAAGCCCGGGAGGGTGCCATCTTGCTGAAACGGGAAACGAGCTGGAGCAGGCCCATCGAAAGCCAGGTGATTGCAAAGGCGATCACGGCGAGCGCCGAAGGCTCATAGGCCTTATTGGCGCCCACGAGCTGGAGATAGGGACCGAATGCGGGTCGGTTGAGGAGGGCGGCCATGGTGAACTCGCCCATCACGATCGCGAAGGTGATGAAGGCGCCCGACAGCACGCCCGACATCACGTTCGGGAAGATGCAGCGAAACAGGATCGTCGGCCATTTGGCGCCAAGGATTTCCGCCGCTTCCGTGAGGGTTCGAACGTCGATGGTGCGCATCGCCGTATCGACCGAGCGATACATGTAGGGCAGCGACAGGGTGATGTAGGACATGACCAGAAGCACGTTGGTGCCGAAGGTCGAACCGGTGAACGGGATGTAGGACGACGAATTGTAGAGCCTGAGATATCCGAAGACGATGACGATCGCCGGGATGACCAGCGGCATCAACGTGATGAACTCCATCACCGGTCGCATCTGTGGAACGCGCAGCCTGACCCAGTAGGCCGTCGGCACGATGAGCAGCATGCCGAAGATGATGGTGAGCAGCGCCATCAGCATGGAGAAGCCGAAGGTCGCCCGGAAGGCGGCATCCGAAAAGACCGAGTCGTAGGCATCGAATGAGTATTCGCCGCGCCGCATGCGCAACGAGAATTCAAACGTGCCGATCAGCGGCACGAAAAAGTAGATGACGCCGATGGCGATGGCGAGCCAGGCGAAGAATTTTGTCATCTTCATCTCGCGCATCCTCACTTCTGCCAGCGTTCGGCGCGCATGCGCAGCCAGATGTACAAGACGTTGGACACGCCGGTGATGACGATCATGCCGAGTGCCAGCGCATAGCCGAGGTTCGGATTGTGCAGCACGTCGCCGCGGATCTGCGCATAAAGCAGGATCGGCACGATGTTGAGCGAGGAGCCGGTCAGCGCATAGGCCGTGGCGATCGCGCCGAAGGCGTTGGCGAAGAGAAGCAGGCTGGTGCCGAGGAGGCTTGGCCACAGGATCGGCATCGCCACCATGCGCCAATATTGCCAGGTGGATGCGCCGAGGATCTCGGAGGCTTCACGCCACTCCTTCTTCAGACCGTCGAGTGCCGGGGTCAGGATCAGCACCATCAGCGGGATCTGGAAGAACATGTAGGTGAGGGTCAAGCCCACGAAGGAGAGGAGATTGAAGCCTGTCGAATAGAGGTTGAAGCCGAACCAGTCGCGCATGAAGACGGTGACAAGGCCTGTGCGGCCAAGCGTGGCGATAAAGGCGAAGGCGAGGGGCACGCCAGCAAAATTCGAGGCGACGCCGGAGAAGGTCAGGAGGCTGGAGCGGATCCAGGACGGCAGGCCGCCGAGGACGATCGCCCAGGCAAGTGCAAAGCCGATGATCGCGCCACCGAGCGAGGAGGCGAACGACACCTTGATCGAGATCCAGTAGGCCGAAAGAATGGTCGGCGTGAACAGGTCTGCAATATTCTTGAAGGTGAATGCCCCGTCCGGCGTGAAGAAGGCGCCGACGACGAGATAGAAGGTCGGGACGATCAGAAACATCAACGCGAAGATCATGAACGGCGCAATGCCGAGCCAATCGACGACGGTACGGCGGTCGATGAAGGACGATGATGCGGTGGACATGAATCCGGTGTTTCTGTCGGAGGAGGAAAAAGGCCTCCCCGCGCCCATAAAAGCGGAGCGGGAAGGCCGTCTAGGCTAGATTACTTGACGTTGGCGCCGACCACGGAATCCCACTTCGTGGTGATCGCGGTCTTGCCGGCAGCCTGCTCTTCGAGTGTCGGGAATACGGCCTTCTCATAGGACGCGGCCGGCGGCAGGGCGTCGAGCAGTGCCTTCGGGATCTTGTTGTTCTTGGCAAGATCGTTGAACCGGATCGGGTGGCAATAGCCCTTCAGCCAACCGAGCTGACCTTCGTCGGAATAGAGGTATTCCATCCACAGCTTGGCAGCGTTCGGATGCGGTGCGAAAGCGGAGATCGCCTGCACATAGACGCCCGCGACGACGCCCGACTGCGGAACGACGACTTCGTAAGGCGGGTTGCCCTTCAGGCTTTCGCCCCAGGACAGAGCGTTGTAGTCCCAGGCGATGATGATCGGGGTGGAGCCCTGTGCGAACGGGGCAGCCTTGCCGATGACCGGAACGAAGTTGCCGGCCTTGTTGAGTTCTGCGAAGAACTTCAGGCCTTCTTCGCCAGCCTTGGCGGCATCGCCCTTAGCGGCGGAGAGACCGGCAGCATAGACGCCCTGGACAGCCTGGTTGGCAGAGCGCGGGTCGCCGGCGAGTGCGACGGCGTTCGCGTAGTCGGACTTCAGAAGATCCTTCCAGTCCTTCGGCGATTCCTTGACGAGATCCTTGTTCACCATGAACGCGAGAACGCCGTAATAGTCGCCGTACCAGTAGCCTTCAGCATCCTTGGCTTCGGCCGGGATCGAGTCCCAGGTGGAAACCTTGTAAGGCTGGATCAGGCCTTCGGCCTTGGCGGACGGGCCGAAGGACAGACCAACGTCGATCACGTCAGGAGCCTGCGGGCCCTTGTTGCCCTTGTTGGCCTTGATGGCTTCGATTTCGTCGCCCGAGCTCGCGTCCGGGTTCAGTTCGTTGACTTCGATTCCGTACTTTGCCTTGAAGCCGGCGATCACGTCGCCGTAGCCGCACCAGCTGTGGGGCAGGGCGATGGTGGTCAGCGCGCCTTCCTTCTTGGCGGCGGCGATCAGTTCCGCGCTCGGCTCGGCTGCTGCAAGGCTGGTGGAAGCGATGAGGACTGCTGTCGTCAGAGACAGCAGACGATGGGCGTTCTTGAGCACGGGTGTCCTCCTGGGGTTGAGCGTCTCGGCGCGACTCGTAGAGCCATTGTGTGTATCGTATGTGACAGCGCGCATTCCAAGCGCATGCTAGAAATCAGGCCTGTATTTCAGGAATTTAGAAGATATCCCTCACCAATTGAATCCGTTTGTCCGGAGGGAACTGCGCTCGGACACGGCAATCGTGTTTGCCCTGTCATCACTGGGCAATCCTGCCGGTCATACGAAAGCCGTTCCCTCCGGTCTGCGCCGGTTTGTGACAGGATTAACATTCGTTTCCAGGACCGAGTCAACGGGGCCTATGGAGGAGATTTGAGATTACCGTTGACGACGCGGCGGAAGTGAAGAATTCTCGTCGTGGTTAATGCGTGTTCATACTTCACGAAATCGCTTCAAGACCGATGTCGGCGGGATCAAAGGACAGTCATCGCGTCCGGCACTGACTTCACGACCTAGACTATGAACGAGTTTATTCGAAACGAAGCCGCCTACGGTCGAGGCAGGCTTTCGACGGGCCGGTGTGGGAACTCTCCAGCCGGTTTACTGAGAGACCAGGGGAACAGCCAGAGCTGCGGGATACCGACACCGACAAAAGCGGGCGGATCCGAATGGACGGGGACGGCGGGCCGGACGGCCTCGCTGCCTATTTCTTTGATCAGGAGAGAAGGCATGGAAAGTTCATCAGCGGGCGTCAGCTACAAGAAGGCGGATGCTGCCTATTTCGAAAAGCGCGGGCTTTCGCGCTATGCAGGGGTCTGGTCGCTTTGGGCGCTCGGCGTCGGCGCCGTTATCTCAGGGCATTTCTCGGGCTGGAATTTCGGTTTCGCGACCGGCGGATGGGGAGGGATGCTGGTTGCAGGCATCATCATCGCCGTCATGTATCTCGGCCTGACGTTCTCGATCGCCGAGATGAGCCCGGCGCTGCCGCACACGGGTGCTGCCTATTCCTTTGCGCGAACGGCGATGGGACCCTGGGGCGGCTTCATTACAGGGCTCTGCGAGAACGTCGAATACGTGCTCACGCCCGCCGTCATCGTTACCTTCATTACGGCCTATGTGAATTCGATCCTCGGCCTCGATCCCGTCTACTCGCCGATCCTGTGGATCCTGTTCTACATCATCTTCCTAGCGCTCAACGTGTTCGGCCTCGAACTGTCGTTCAAGGTGACGCTGGTCATAACGATCGTTTCGCTGGCGGTGCTGGTGTTCTTCTGGGTCAGCGCCATCCCCAACATGGACTTTTCCCGCTGGGCGCTGAACATCGGCGTCGGACCTGATGGTGCAGCGATCGAACTGCCTGAAGGCAATGGCGACTGGTTCCCGTTCGGGATCACAGGCGTGCTTGCAACGCTTCCCTTCGCGGTCTGGCTGTTCCTTGCCATCGAACAGTTGCCGCTGGCGGCAGAAGAATTGGTCGATCCGAAGCGTGACATGCCGAAGGGCATCATCCTCGGCATGATGACGCTGATGCTGTCTGCCTTCATGATTGTGCTCCTCAATCCCTCTCTGCCGGGTGTCGGCGCCTTTCATCTAAGTACGGCGCTGGAGCCGCTTCTCGACGGGTTCAAGTCCGTTTATGGCGACGGAGGCGTCGTTATCCTCGGTCTGGTGGCGCTGACGGGTCTGATCGCCAGCTTCCATACGATCCTCTATGCACAGGGTCGCCAGATCTACTCGCTCTCACGGGCCGGCTATTTCCCGACGGCGCTCTCGGTCACGCATCCGACCTACAAGACGCCCTACGTCGCGATGCTGGCGGGAGCGCTGGTCGGTCTTGCCGTGATGCTGGTCATCTGGTTCTCGCTCGGTGCGGAAGCAGGCGGCAGCGCCATCGGCAGCGTGTTGCTCAACATGGCGGTGTTCGGCGCGATGTTCTCCTACATTATGCAGGCGATCTCGTTCATCATCCTGCGCAAAAAACTGCCCAATATCGAGCGGCCGTTCCGGTCTCCACTGGGCATTCCGGGTGCCGTCCTGACGATCGTCATCGCAGTGGTGACGCTTCTCTATCAGGTTCAGGATCCCAACTTCTTCAAGGGCGTCGTCTGGGTGGTGATCTGGTTTGCTGTCGCGATCGCCTATTTCGCGCTTGTTGGCCGCCATCGTCTGATCCTTTCGCCGGAAGAAGAGTTCGCGATGGAGCACAAGCAGGCGGCAGCGCTGGTCTGATCCCCAGACATCCGTGATCAACATGTGGCCCGCGATCGCTTCGCGGGCCACATTTGCATTCTCAGCCTTTTTAGGTCGGCATGCTGAAATGTGACAGGCAATATGCGTTAACCCTTAATTTACGTCTCGTTAACCAAGTTCATGAAGAATACGTTAACTGCGCATGAAGCGGCGTGGTGGTGAGCGATGCGGCTCTATTTCATCAAGGACCGAGAATGCCCGTAATTTCATTTGCCAATGCCAAGGGCGGTGCCGGCAAGACGACTGCAGCCCTGCTGCTTGCCACGGAACTCGCCCACCAGGGATTTCGCATCACGATCATCGATGCCGATCCGCAGAAGTGGATCAGCCAGTGGTGCGAGATCTCTGGCCCCGTGCCCAACCTCTCGGTGATTTCAGAAGTCACGACGGCGTCGCTTCCTTGCCACCTGCGCGAGATGGCATCTTCGACCGACTACTTCATCATCGATCTTGCCGGCGCGCGAGACGCGCTGGTAACCACTGCAATCGGGCTTTCCAACCACGTCATCATCCCGGTCCAGGGCTCTGCGATGGATGCGAAGGGCGCAGCACAGATTCTCGATCTGCTCGCGCAGATGAAGGACAAGGCCAAGCTCGACATTCCGCATTCCGTCGTGCTTACCCGTGTCACCTCGATGGTGACGACGCGCGCCATGCTGGCGATCAAGGGGCTGCTGGCGGCCAAGGGCGTCAACGTGCTGGAGACGTCGATCGGCGAGCGGGTTGCGTTCAAGGAACTGTTCGAGACCGGCGGGACGCTGCACACGCTCGATGCGACAAAGGTCAGCAATGTCGACAAGGCAAAAGACAATGCGCGCATTTTCGCTCAGGAAGTGATGCGCATGATGCCTGTCCGCGTCGTACGCTCGATGGGATCGAAACTGTTTCCGTTTCGCCGCAACGCGGCCTGAAGCCAATTCAACGTAGCCATAAAAAAAAGCCTCTCCGGTTTGCCGGAGAGGCTTTTTGCGTTGTTAAGTCTGGCAAAACCTACTCAAGGAATTCGACGGTCGTGCCGGGCTTGACCATCTTGGCAAGTTCCGTCGCATCCCAATTGGTGAGGCGCACGCAGCCGTGGCTGTTGGTCTTGCCGATCTTGGAAGGCTCCGGCGTGCCGTGAATGCCGTAGGTGGGTTTCGACAAGGCGATCCAGACCGTGCCCACCGGGCCGTTCGGACCCGGAGGGATCTGCAGGATCTGGGTGTTGTTGCCCTGTGTGAAGTTGATCTTCGGATTGTAGGTGTAGCCCGGATCGAGCGCGATGCGCTGGACCGTATGGTTGCCCGACGGCGATGGCGTATCGCTCGAACCGATCGTGGCCGGATAAGCCGAAATCAGCACACCGTCTTCACCGTAGGCGAAGACCTGCTTGCGATACTTGTCGGCAACGATCCGCGTCACCTGTCCGGTCTTCGGCGTGCCGGGGTTGATCACCTTGATGGTCATGCCGGGAATGGTGAAGTCGACGTTCGGATTGAGCGACTTCAGGTAGTTCTCATCCATGTGGAACTGCTCGGCGAGCTTTTCGGTCACGGATGTGTAGGACATCGCCGGCAGAGTGGCCTTGTGAGCGTAGTCTTCCGGGATAGACGCAACATATGGTCCGGCAGCGTCCGCGGCCGTGATCGTATAATCGATGATCGGCAGGCCGCCCGAATAGGTCAGGCGCTGCATGATGTCTTCGGAATTGTTCGGATCAAGCGTCTCGCCGGTCATTTCCTGCCAGGCGGCGATCGCCTTGTTGACGTTGTCGCCAAGATGGCCGTCGATCACACCGGGCGAAATGCCCTCGCGGTCAAGAAACACCTGGAGTGCGGCGATCTCGGCCTGCGGCTTCTTGGTGACGGTGATCACCGGTTTGGCATCATGCTGCGGTGCTGGAAGCTGCGAGCCCGCATTCGGGTCGATCGAGGCTTCTTCGGGCTCGGAATAGTTCTCGTCGATGCCGGGAAGTGCATCGTTGGTAAGAGGCTCGCGGGTAATCGAACCGGGGCCGGCAATCGACCCGGTCACCGCACCCGGTTCTTCACCGGGACGATACTGGCGGTAATCCTGATATCCGCCCTGGTCTTGCGGATACTGATCCTGCGGCTGATAGACGGTGTCGCGACGGTTGCGGTAGCCACTCGGCGCCGGCGGATATTCCGCCTGCTGGGGGCGGTAGGCATCCTGGCGCGTTTCGGTCGCAACGATGTTTCCGCGGCGATCGAGATAGACGCGGCGGCCCATACCGTCGCGGCTGATCACCACGTCGCGCGGATCCGGCATGTAGTCGAGTATGGCGCCGTCAGGTGCCACGAGGGTCGTCTGCTGCTGATAGCGATATCCGCTCTGAGCCTGCGCCGACGATGGCCCGAAGGCTGCTGATATTGCCATTAGGCCGATACTTGCGAGAATGAGACGCTTCACGTTTCCACCGAAAGAAATTATTCCGTCTACGGTAAGCGGGGAAATGCGCATATGGTTCCCGACTCCGTATCTGGTGCCATAGACAACGTAATTTCGACTTTACCGTGAGAAAAGTGAATTCGTTATGAACCGATGGTTAAATTCGATCACGATCCGGCGAGAGGCGCCGTGAGGGAGGTTTTATGAAAGCGTTTTCAGCAGGAAACGGGCCGAAGCTCACTCTGGACGAGGGATCGGTGCTGGATATCGGCGCCTGTTTCGTCGGCGGCATCGACATCGCGCCCGGCCGGGCCATTCCTGACGATGGCGATCCGCGAATCGACCATTCGCTGGAAGGGTTTTTGTTTACCTGCGGTCCCGACCACATCCGTCATCCCGAACCCATACCCGGTCGTCCCGATGGCGCGAAGTTTCCGCTGCACGGCTCCTACTCGTCGCACCCGGCCGAGATCGTGTTCTGGGATATGCAGGAGGATGCCGAATGCCGGGCGCGCGTTCCGGTCACGACAGCCGAGGGGGGATCCGCGCTTCTGGAACGCCACTGGCGGATTGATGGAGTGACCGGAGAAGTCTGCCTGTCCGACAGGGTGACGAACACTGGAACGAAAGCCATCGCCCGGGTGCATATGTACCATATGAATATCGGGGCCTGGCTGCTGGACGACAACGTCCGTCTTTCGAGCGCGATGTTAGAGCAAAAAGAGATGCCCTGGAATTTCGGGCCCGAGCCAGGGAGCGTGTTCTGCGTGCCGGCAGCGGGCGGCGATCCCTGGGCGGAACTGGCCTTGGGACCGATCGCGGCGCTCGGTGGTCTCACGCTCAAAGTGCGTTTCAAGACCGACACGCTTCCATACCTGCAGATGTGGCGCAACCAGAAGCAGCCGGCGCATGTGCTGGGGATCGAGCCGGTCTCGCACCGGCTGGCCACCCGCGGCGAACTGGAGGCGTCAGGCGAGCTGAAATGGCTTCAACCCGGCGAAAGCGTCGACTACGGCCTGCGCTTCGTGTTTGCGTAAAAGGCCGCTTGGCGATTGACGCTCCCCGGGGTGCATCGTAAAGCTTGCCCCCTATCGAGAATGGAGGCTCTGCCATGGATATCCGCGAGATCAACGACGAATACTCGGTCTCAGGCCAGATCACGGTCGAAGACCTCGACCAGATCAAGGCGCTTGGCTTCAAGTCCATCGTCTGCAACCGCCCCGACGAGGAAGAGCCCGGCCAGCCGGATTTCGCCGCGATCGAGGCACGCGCCAAGGAGCTCGGTCTCGACATCCGCCATATCCCGGTCGGCCGCATGGGCCTGACACCGGAAGGCGTGACCGAGATGGTCGACGTGCTCGAAGATTTCCCCAAGCCGATGCTCGGCTATTGCCGCTCGGGCGCACGCTCCACGGCAATCTACGAACAGAGCTCGCGCCTGCGCGGCTGATCGGTTTCAAACCTTTCCCACGTAGGGTCGCGGCGTGCCGCGTCCTGCATATCCGAAGCTCAGCATTCAGGAGCATTTTATGAGCATTCAGCGTATCGAGCCCGGCGCCCGCATGAGCGGCGCCGTCGTCCACGGCAACACCGTCTATCTGGCCGGCCAGGTTGGTGAAGGCGACAGCGTTACCGACCAGTGCAAGGACGCGCTCGCCGAAGTCGATCGTCTGCTGGCCGCTGCCGGCTCCGACAAGTCGAAGATCCTGCAGACCCTGATCTATCTCTCCGACATTGCTGATTTCGCCGAAATGAACGCAGCCTGGGAAGCATGGGTCGATCCGGCCAATACACCGGCCCGCGCCACCAGCGAAGCCAAGCTCGCTGCGCCAAAGTACAAGGTAGAGTTCATCGTGACTGCGGCGATCTGATCGCTCGGCTCATACGGACATGAAAAAGGGGGCCGGTGAAAACCGGCCCCCTTTTTGTATCGACGATCCCTTGGGATCACGGCTCGCCCGGCGTCATGCCGATGAAGTAGTAAGCCGCGAGTGCGAGACCGATAAAAAAGATGACGGCGACGAAGGTCGTCATGCCACCCAGTGCTTTGCGTTTTGTGTCATTTGCCATGCGCCATCAACGGCATGGCCGGCGGAATGTTCCGCCGGGTGATTGCGCAGATGCCGCCGTTTCAGTTCCTGTTGCGGATCTGCGTCAGCGTTTTGGCCGGCGTGATCGCTTCCGGATCGAGCCTGACTTCGATGATGGCCGGCTTTCCGCTTTCGCGGGCCCGAAGGTAAGCGGGACCGAAATCCTCCGTATTCTCTACCAGTTCGCCATGCCCGCCGAAGGCTTGCGCATAGGCGACGAAATCCGGATTGACGAGATCCGTTGCCGAGACGCGGCCGGGGTATTCGCGCTCCTGATGCATGCGGATCGTGCCGTAGATGCCGTTGTTGACGAGGACGGTAATGATCGGCAATCCGTAGCGGACGGCGGTGATGAATTCCTGTCCATGCATCATGAAGCAGCCATCGCCGGCAAAGCAGACGACTTCGCGTTCCGGAAACAGCTGCTTTGCCGCGACTGCTGCCGGAAGGCCGTAGCCCATCGATCCTGATGTCGGTGCCGACTGCGTGTTGTATTTCCGGAACCGGTGGTACCGGTGCACCCAGGTGGCATAGTTGCCGGCGCCATTGGTGAAGATCGCGTCGGTCGGAACGTTTTCCTCGATCCAGGCCATGATCGGTCCCATTTGGACGTCGCCGGGGCCGCTTTTCGGGGGCGTCGACCACTTCAGATAGGAATCGTGCATCGACGATTTGCGCTCGGTCCAGAGCGGCAGTGCCGGCGGTTGCAGATCCTTGATGGCCGCAACGAATTCCGCCGGTGCCGCGCAGATCGCCAGATCCGGGCGGTACATCCGGCCAAGCTCTTCCGGATCCGGATAGACGTGGATCAGTGTCTGCTTGGGGTAGGGAATGTCGAGCAGGGTATAGGAGGAGGACGGCATTTCCGACATGCGGGCGCCGATGAGGATCAGGAGATCGCTATCCTTGATCTCATAGGCAAGGGCCGGGTTGATGCCGATGCCGACATCGCCGGCATAGGATGGGTGGAGGTGATCAAACAGCATCTGGCGACGGAAGGAGCAGCCGACCGGCAGCTTGAAGCGGCTGGCGAAATCCTGGAAGTCTGAGACCGTCTTCTCGTCCCAGCGGGTGCCGCCGAGGATTACCATCGGCCGCCTTGCATTGCGCAGCATCTCGTCGAAGGTCGCGATCTGGCTCTTGCCGGGATGGCTTTCGACGGGGGTATAGGGGCGGGCCTGAACCGCCTCGACTACTTCCGTCAGCATGTCCTCTGGCAGCGTCAGCACGACCGGGCCGGGGCGGCCGGAGGTGGCGACGGCAAAGGCGCGAGTGACGAATTCCGGAATGCGGCGGGCATCGTCGATTTCGCCGACCCATTTGGCGAATTCGGTAAAGGCGCGGCGGTATTCGACTTCCTGGAAGGCTTCGCGTTCCTTCATGTCGCGGCCGATCTGGCCGATGAACAGGATCATTGGGATCGAATCCTGCTTGGCGATGTGAAGGCCCGCAGACGCGTTGGTGGCGCCCGGACCGCGGGTGACCATGCAGATGCCGGGTTCGCCGGTCAGCCGTCCCCAACTGTCGGCCATCATCGCGGCGCCGCCTTCCTGGCGGCAAACGAGAACCTCTATACCGCTTTCATAGAGCGCGTCGAGCACGGCAAGATAGCTCTCGCCCGGAACGCAGGACACTCTGCTCACCCCGTTTGCCTTCAGTGCCTCGACGATCAGTTCTCCACCCGTCTTCATCGATTGCGTTCCTTTTCGATCATGTTCAGTTCGGCAAGAATTTCGGCCGTATGCTCGCCCACGTTCGGGCTCGGGCGGTGATAGGCAAGAGGAGTCTCCGATAGCACGATCGGGCTGCGGACGCCGGGAATGACAGTGCCGTCGGCTGCCTCGAGATCGACCCGCAGACCGCGCGCCTTGACCTGGGGATCCTCGAACATTTCGCCGATCGAGTTGATCGGTCCGACCGGCACGGCATTTTCGCCGCAGGCGGACAGAAGTTCAGCCTTGGTCCACTTGATCGTCTCGGCGATCAGCAGACCGCGAACCTCGATCCGGTGCGCGACGCGCGCCTTGTTGGTGGAAAACCGCTCGTCGTCCGCGACATGCTCGATCCCGAGAATTCGGCAGAAGCGGCGGAACTGGCCGTCATTGCCGACGGCGAGAATGATGTAGCCGTCCTGGACGTTGATCACCTCATAAGGAGAGATGTTCGGATGGGCGTTGCCGAGGCGGACCGGCGAGATGCCTGATATCAGGTAGTTCATGTTCTGGTTGGCAAGGACCGCCGACATGACATCGAGCAGCGCCATGTCGATATGCTGGCCTTCGCCTGTCTTCATGACGTGGATGAGCGCGCTCTGGATGGCGGTGACGGAATAGATGCCGGTGAAGATGTCGGCGATGGCGACGCCCGACTTCATCGGCTGGCCGTCCGGTTCGCCTGTGATCGACATGAAGCCGGACATGCCCTGGACGATATAGTCGTAGCCGGCAAGGGTCGCATAGGGCCCGTCCTGGCCGAAACCGGTAATCGAGCAATAGACCAGCTTCGGATTGATCGCCTTCAGGCTCTCGTAGTCGAGCCCGTATTTGTTGAGACCGCCGACCTTGAAGTTCTCGATCAGGACGTCCGATTGCGCGGCGAGGCGGCGGACGATGTCCTGGCCTTCTTCCGTTTTCAGATCGACTGCGATCGATCGCTTTCCCCGGTTCGTCGAATGGTAATAGGCGGCCGAGAGATTTTCACCGTCGATGCTTTCGACGAAGGGAGGGCCCCAGGCGCGGGTATCATCGCCGCCATCAGGGTTTTCGACCTTGACCACATCGGCACCCATATCGGCCAGCATCTGGCCGGCCCAGGGGCCTGCGAGCACGCGGGCCAGTTCGAGAACGCGGATGCCGGCGAGCGGCGGCTTTTTCTTCGGCTCATCCATGATCAGGGGCTTACCACTGTGTTTTCGCTGTTGGTGACGGGCTTGAGCGAGGCGGCGCGGCGTTCGCGCCAGATGATGTAGAGGCCTGACCCGATGATGATGGAGATTCCGAGCCATTTGACCGGATCCGGGAAGTCGCCGAACACCAGCCAGCCCAGCAAAGTGACCGAGACGATCTCGAAATACTGAAGCGGCGCAATGACCGAGGCGGGCGCGGCGCGATAGGCATAGACGGCAAGCAGGCCGGAGAGGGCAGCGACGGTGCCGACGCCGACCATCCATGTGGTCGTCGTCAAATCGGGGACCGAGGGGGCCATAAATTCGATGCCGCTGACATGACCGATCAGGAGGAGGGCACCTGATATCGGAATGCCCCAGAGCGACATCTGAAACTGCATCGACCATGGGTTTTCGCGATGGGCGAGCGCCCGCGTCATCAGGGCGAAGACGGCGACGCCGAAAGCTGTGACCACGGGCAATACCGCGATATAGCCAATTTCCTGGAAGCTCGGGCGGATGACGATCATCGCGCCCAGGAAGCCGACGCCGCAGGCCGTGTAGCGCCGCCAGCCGATGACTTCCTTGAGGAAGATCGACGACATGACGGTGAGGATGATCGGCTCGACGAAGAAGATGGCGACGGCATCGGCGACTTCCATCACGGCAAGCGTTGCGACGAAGCAGATCATCGACAGCGTGATCACCGCCGCGCGGATGGCGTGATAGAAACTGAGTTCCCAGGAGAAATTGCGCCACGACCCGGTCCACAGCACGATCGGCAGCATGCAGAGGCCCTGTACGATGAAGCGCACCATCGTGATGAGGGTCGGGGAGGCACCGTCGGTCGCGAGCTTCGAAAACACGTCGATCAGCGGCGTGATCAGCATGGCAAGCAGCATCAGGCCCATGCCGGCGGAAATGCCGGATGCTTGCAAGGCAGGTCTCGTGTGCGCATGCGGTGACGTCATGTCAAAGCTATACCTTCGGCATTCTCCGAGCGCACTTGAGGAAATATCATGAACTCATTCCGTTTGCGTGCGGGTATCGCGCGACGGATCTGAGCGACGCGAGGTGAGCGTTCCCGCCCATGCGGCGAAGGCGTTGGTCGCGCGGTCCCGGACGCGATCGTTCAGGGTCTCGTGGCGGGTTTGCGGGTAGATGATCGTCTCGACATTGTGCATGCCGCGTTTCTGGAACCTGTCCGCGAGCCAGCGGATGGCGCGCCCTCCATCCGTCGCCGGATCGTCCGTGCCACCGACCAGATTGACCGGCAAGTCGGCGGGCAGGCGGTCCAGAAGCGCGGGTCCCCGGTAGGACATCTCGAAGATGTCGAGCCAGAGCGAGACGCTGGCATCGAAACCGCAGAGCGGGTCGGCAACATAGGCATCGACTTCGGTTTGGTCGTGGCTCAGCCAGTCGAAATCCGTGCGATGGCCGGGGATCGATTTTCCCCATGCCCCGAAAGTGAGTTTCGGCAGATGCGTGCTTGGAACATCAGACCCTTTCAGCGCGCGCTCGACAAGCAGAATTGCCTGGGCACCGCGCCCGGCAAGGCCTGGATCGAAGTTGGAGTTCCAGACGGCAATCCCGTCGAAGGCCTGCGGATAATCGATCGCGGCATTGAGGGCGATGAGGCCGCCCATCGAATGCCCGACGAGAATGATCGGCAGGTCCGGATGGGCATCAGCCGCGAGATCGCGAACCGCTTTCACATCCGCAGTTACATGCCTTGCACCGTTGCGCAAAGCAAAGCGGCCGAGCGGTATGCCGGGTGCCGTGGTCTCGCCATGGCCGCGGTGGTCGGGCGCATAGACATGAAAACCGTGCGTCGCCATCGCTTCGGCAAACCGCCGGTAACGGCGGGAATGGTCGGCGAGACCGTGCAAGACGAGGATGACGCCACGGCCGTCCGATGTCGCGGGTTGATGATGAAATGCTATGCGCGCGCCCGTCGAACTATCGAGCCAGTTGGTTGTGTCAAACATCGCTATTCCTGCGGCACCGACGCTGTCAGTCGCTTGTCCTGCCCGGCCGCTTCTCCCGTTCGATCTTTCGCAGAGGCAATCCGGTAGCGCAATGTTAATTCAAGCTAGGTAAGCCGGTGCTGAAGGGCAAAACGCAGGTGGCTTCGAGGATGGCTGGCGCGAGGAGAGGCGAGGCAGGCGCGTCATCGACGCGGCAGGAAAGATCGCTTCTGCGGATCTTTTTCGTTGTCTACCTGACGGCAATCCTTTTGCTGCTACTCGACCTTTCCGATGGACGGCTGTTCTTCGCGGATGTGGATGATGTTCTCCGGGGCGTTCAGATTCGCCATCTGTTATCCGCATCCGGGTCCTTCTGGGACCTGACATTGCCGATGATCGACAGCCCAGGGATCTACGTCTCGCCCTGGTCTCGTCTCGTCGATCTTCCCTATGCCGGCCTTTCGCTTCTGCTGACGCCGTTGCTTGGCCGCGACGAAGCCATCTCCGCGTCCCTGTTGATCTGGCCTCCGATGCTGCTTTCGGTCTATGGGCTGTTTGTTGCCATGATCTGGAAACGCATTGCTCCGATCACTGAGGGGATTCACCATCTCCGGCTGGCGGCTGGGACGTTCGCGATGCTGTATGCGGTCTTCGAATTTTCACCCGGTCGGATCGATCATCACAATTTTCAGATCGTTGCACTGATGGCTGTCGCTTACGGTCTTGTCCGCTTCGATCGTATCGGCGGTATCGTTGTCGGGGTAGGCACCGTCATGTCGGTCGCCATCGCACTCGAAGGTCTGCCGTTCCTGGTCATCATGTTGGGCGGACTTGTTGTGGCATTCGTCTCAGGGGCGACCAGGGCGGCCGAAACGCTCTCGGCGGCGTCGGCCACAATATGTATCGCCACTGTTCCAACAGCTTTGGTACTGCTTGGCGCCTCAGGTACGATGTCGACGCAGTGCGATGCGTTTTCTGCGCCCTATATCGGTCTTCTTGTCGGTCTGTCCGGCACATCCTGGATTGCCTGCAGATGTTTCGCGGATGCATCCGGCTGGGTAAAACTCGCCGTTCTTGCCGCTGCCTCGATCGGCGTCATCGTTGCAACCGGAATCTCTTTTCCTGAATGCCTTGCGGGCCCCTATGTCGGGATGGATCCGCTCGCCAAGCAGCTATGGTTCGACCGGGTGCCGCAGGAGCAGGGACTGCTCCATTATGCAGGCGGCTCGCCGTTGCCGGGCATCATGTTGATCGGCATTTTCGTCACCATATTGGTGCTCGCGGCGCCACGGGTTTTGAACGAGGTTCGCGCCGGTAACCCGGGCGTCGCGATTGTGTTCGTCACCGCGATCGTCAGTGTGGTGCTGGCGATCTGCCTGCTTCGCTACATCCGTTTTCCATTCGTCTTTGCTGCACTTTTCGTGCCGCTGGCGCTCCGCCATATCGACGAGGAATCCAGGCAACCCGGCCGGGCAGCAAGGACCGTGTTGGGCGTCGGGGGCGGCGTCGTCATGCTGATTCTCGGTCTGTGGATGCTCTCGCGGCCACAAGCGATACACGGCGATGCCGTCCAGGCGATGACCGTTGGCGACTGCAAGACCAGTGACCTGTCGGCGATCTCAAAGGTCGGAGGGGGACACATTCTAGCGCCGCCGGCCCTTGCAATGTCGGTGCTGAGGAACCCGATGCCATCAGGGCTGACGGTCGGGCCGATCCCGTTTCACCGGGCCTCACGCGGGATGGCGAACGCCTATACAGCCTTCATCACAACCGACCCAGAGACGCGTCGCGAAGCGCTTGCACCGTTCGATTATGTGGCGGTCTGCCGTTTCCCTGCGCAGGCTGAGCCTGGATCGGCGCCGCTTTACGATGCATTGTCCGCGAGCAAGGACTGGCCCGGTCTCGCACGGCTCGAGACCGGTCGCGCAAATCCGTTTCAGCTTTTCCGGATCGACCACGCAAACCTGCGCTAGAAAGCCTCCGATCCCACGATTCCGTTCGGAAAGCGCATGGTTTGCGCCTCGTATGCGTTGCTCCCAGGCCCGTCTTCGCCTACATAGCGGGCAAACAAATTCCCCGGAGCACATTTATCCATGGCACGTCAGTTCATCTATCACATGTCGGGGCTGAACAAGTCCTACGGCGCCAAGAAGATCCTCGAGAACGTCAACCTGTCCTTCTATCCGGATGCCAAGATCGGTATCCTCGGTCCGAACGGTGCGGGTAAGTCGACGGTTCTGCGCATCATCGCCGGACAGGACAAGGAATTCACCGGTGAGGCCTGGCTCGCTGAAGGTGCGACCGTCGGCTATCTCGAGCAGGAACCGCATCTCGACCCAACGAAGACTGCTTTCGAGAACGTCATGGTCGGCGTCGCTGCCAAGACCGCGGTGCTCGAGCGCTACAACGAACTGATGATGAACTATTCCGACGAGACCGCCGACGAAGGCGCCAAGCTCCAGGACGTCATCGACGCACAGAACCTCTGGGATCTCGACAAGCAGGTCGAAATGGCGATGGAAGCCCTGCGCTGCCCGCCGAAGGATTCGGACGTCACGCTGCTTTCGGGTGGTGAGCGTCGCCGTATCGCGCTCTGCCGCCTGCTTCTGTCGCAGCCGGACCTGCTGCTGCTCGACGAACCGACCAACCACCTTGACGCCGAGACCATCGCCTGGCTCGAAAAGCACCTGCGCGATTATCCCGGCGCCGTGATGATGATCACCCACGATCGCTACTTCCTCGACAACGTCACCGGCTGGATCCTCGAGCTCGACCGTGGCCGCGGCATTCCGTATGAAGGCAACTACTCGGCTTACCTGCTGGCGAAGGCCAAGCGCATGCAGCAGGAATCCCGCGAAGATGCCGGTCGCCAGAAGGCGATCAGCCGCGAACAGGAATGGATCGCCTCCAGCCCGAAGGCCCGTCAGGCCAAGTCGAAGGCTCGTATCAAGGCCTACGAACAGCTGGTCGATGCCGCTGACGGCATCCGTCCCGGCGATGCGCAGATCATTATCCCTGTGTCCGAACGTCTCGGCCAGGTGGTGATCGAGATGGAAGGCATCAACAAGGGCTTTGAAGGCCGCACGCTGATCAACGACCTGTCGATCAAGCTCCCGCCAGGCGGCATCGTCGGCATTATCGGCCCGAACGGCGCCGGCAAGACGACCCTGTTCAAGATGATCACCGGACAGGAAAAGCCGGATGCCGGTTCTGTCCGCATCGGTGAAACCGTGCATCTCGGCTATGTTGACCAGAGCCGCGATGCTCTCGACGGCAACAAGACGGTGTGGGAAGAAATCTCGGGCGGTGCCGAAGTCATCAAGCTCGGCAAGTTCGACATGAACTCCCGCGCCTATTGCGGCGCCTTCAACTTCAAGGGCGGCGATCAGCAGCAAAAGGTCGGCAACCTGTCGGGTGGTCAGCGTAACCGCGTTCACCTTGCCAAGATGCTGAAGGCTGGCGGCAACGTTCTGCTGCTCGACGAACCGACCAACGACCTTGATACGGAAACGCTGGGCGCTCTCGAAAGCGCGCTCGAAGCGTTTGCGGGCTGCGCGATCATCATCAGCCATGATCGCATGTTCCTCGACCGGTTGGCGACGCATATCCTCGCGTTCGAAGGCGATGGCCATGTGGAATGGTTCGAAGGCAACTTCGAGGATTACGAAGAGGACAAGATCCGTCGTCTCGGCCCTGATGCTCTCAATCCCGGCAGCCAGGCCCACAAGCGCCTGACGCGCTAACTGCGACCGACGCAGTTTTGAAGCTTACAAAACCCGGGGTCGTCCCCGGGTTTTTTGTAGGAATGCAGGCTGAAATCCCGTTGCGTCTTGCATGACAATTTGAAATCACATAAACATATCTTTATATGTTGATTGTGAAGGCGTGTTGTATGGGGTTGGTCCTCGATGAACTGGTAGATGTGTTGAAGACGGCAGGGGAGCCCACACGGTTTCGCCTGCTTGTGCTACTGGCCGCGGGCGATTTGACCGTCACGGATCTGACCGAAATTCTAGGTCAGTCCCAGCCTCGGATCTCGCGTCATCTCAAGCTGTTGACCGAAGAAGCGCTGATCGAGCGATACCAGGAAGGCGCCTGGGCTTACTTTCGGCTGCGCCAGGAAGGGAACGGCGCTGCACTGGTCCAGACCTTGCTCGCCTCCGCTTCGCAGGATGATCCGGTGCTTGTGCGCGACCGCGAGCGTCTGACAACTGTGAAAAACCAGCGCTCGGCGAAGGCGCAGGAATATTTCAGCCGCAACGCTTCGCAGTGGGACGAGCTTCGTCGCCTGCATGCGAGCGACGAGACGGTCGAAGAGGCGCTGCTGCGGCTGATCGGCCCATCGCCAGTTGATTCGCTGCTCGATCTCGGCACGGGAACGGGCTGGATCCTGCAGTTGCTGGCAAGCCGCTATCGCCGCGCGATCGGTGTCGATGCCAGCCGCGACATGCTGTCTGTCGCCCGGTCCAATCTCGACGATGCAGGCATCGTCAAGGCATCGGTCCGGCACGGCGACATTCTCAATCCGCCTGTCGAAGGCCAGGATTTCGATCTCATCACCATTCACCAGGTGCTGCATTTCCTCGACCGGCCGGATCTTGCGATCGCCGAAGCCGCCCGCATGCTGCGGCCCGGCGGGCGATTGCTGATCGTCGATTTTGCGCCGCATGCGCTGGAGCATCTGCGTGACGAGCACGCGCATCTGCGCCTCGGTTTCTCCCATCAGGCGATGAACGAGTGGCTGAACAGAGTGGGCCTGGACGTCCAGAAGGTGATCGACCTCAGCCCGGGCCGCGAAGGCGCCCTCACAGTGACAGTGTGGCTTGCCGGCGACCGTCGCCTGCTGATGGCGAAAGCCGACACACCCGCTCTCGCCGAAACCGTTATCTAGGAGCCTGATCATGGATACACCCGCAGCCAAGGCCCCGTTCAAGCTCTCCTACGAGTTCTTTCCGCCGAAGTCCGATGAGATGCAGACGCAGCTCTGGGAAACGGTCGATGCGCTTGCAGCCTTCAAGCCGGAATTCGTCACGATGACCTATGGCGCCGGAGGCTCCACGCGCGAGCCGACGCTCGCAGCGGTTCAGCGTATGATCAACGATGCCAAACTCCAGACCGCTGCGCATCTGACCTGCGTCGATGCCGCGCGCGAGGAGGTCAAGTCTGTTGTCGAGGAGTACCGGGCAGCGGGCGTTCGTCGCATCGTTGCGCTGCGTGGGGATTCGAGCGCAGGCGTCGGCGCGGCCTATACGCCGCATCCCGACGGTTTCTCGGACACGGCCGATCTGGTGCGCATGCTGGTCGAGTATGGCGACATGGATATTTCCGTCTCCGCCTATCCGGAAATGCATCCGGAAAGCCCGAGCATGGCCGCCGATATCGATACGCTGAAGCGCAAGGCAGATGCAGGTGCCAACCGCGCGCTGACGCAGTTCTTCTTCGACAACGAAGTGTTCGAGCGCTATCTCGAGGCCGTTCATGCGGCGGGCATCACCATCCCGATCGTGCCGGGTATCATGCCGATCCAGAACTTGACGCAGTTGAAGCGTTTTGCGGGCCGCTGCGGCGCCACCGTTCCGGCGTTTCTCGATGCCCGTTTCGAAGGGTTGGACGACAAGCCTGATGATCGTGCCAAGGTTGCGGCCGATGTTGCAGCCGAGCAGATCGCAGACCTGATGCGCCGCGGTCACGATCACTTCCATCTCTACACGATGAACCGCGTCCCGCTGGTCTCAGGTGTGCTGGAACGGCTTGGCCGGCACCCTGACAAGGATGCAAACGTCGGTAACGCTGCGTAGCTCCGACAATGAAAAAGCGCATGTTCCATGCGGGAACATGCGCTTTTGTAATGCTGCCGATTATCAAACGGTCAGTCCGAGGTATCACCGGTCACCGGTTCCATGCGTTGTTTTGGAATGCGTCTAGATGAACAACATCGAAGCGACGAACACAAACGCAATACCAACCACCAGGACATTGAGAGGGTAGGTTCTTCCCATGTCTGCCTCCTTGCGTTGACTGACAGAGTTTATGTCTGTTTCATGGCAAATGGGAAGAGGGAAACCGTGCTGCAGCGCATCAAGACGCGGCCGAAACCGACCGATGATTTGCCATCTCATTGATTTGACAACGGAAAGTCCCGTTAACGGAAGTTTTCAAAGTGTTAAATATCGCGATCAGACGGTTAACAGTACCGTTTCCAGCGAGGACTACGTTGCCGTTGTGCGGGTGCGAAGGATTCGCCCATCCAGCAGAAGGAGCCCTGCACAGATGACCGCCATGCCGGCAATATCAGTCCATTCCAGTCGTTCGCCGAGGAAGAATACTCCCAGAAGAATGGCGCTCGGAGGGATGAGCAGCGTGACGAGGGAAGCGTTGGTTGCGCCGGCAAGTGCCAGGACCCTGAAGAAGATCAGGTAGGCGAGCGCGGTCGAGAGTAACGCCAACGCCACGATAGCCATGACGACGTGAGGAGACGGTGCAGCAAGCGTCCAGGGTTGGTCCGCGACCAGCGAGACCGGCAGTATCATCAGGCTCGACGCCGTGAGCTGTCCCGTGGCTGTCACCGGGGCCGGAATGCCGCGGAAGCGTTTTCCGTAGGTGCCGGCGATACCATAGGAGATCGCGGCGCCGATCGGCAGGAGCAGCGCCCAGAGCGGTGCTGCCGTATCTGTAATCGTGCTCGGGCCGATCAGGATGCAGGTGCCGACAAGGCCTGCAGCGCATCCTGCGAGCTTTGCCCCGGTCAGCTTTTCGTCCGACGTCCACTGGTTGGCGATGATGACGGTCCAGATCGGCGTCGTCGCGTTGAGGATCGAGGCAAGGCCTGCGCCGATCTCCGTCTGGCCGAAGAAGATCAGCGTGTGCGGCAGAGCGTTGTTGAGGAAGCCCATGACGAGAAAGGCGCGCCAGTGGGTGGCCAGAATGGCGTAGGTTCCGTTGCGGCCGTGCAGGTAGATGTGGAGAGCGAGAGCTGCAAGGCCGAGGCGCAGGAAGACCAGCGTGAACGGCGGTATTTCCTGGACGGCGATGCGGGCGAAGAAGAACGAGCCGCCCCACAGAAGGCCGAGCACGAACAGCAATGCCCAGGCGACGGGGGTCAGTCTGGCTGCGGCGGATGACATGGAATGCCTTTGTTGATGCTGCTCGAAGGTAAAACGGGCGGCGGTTATCCCGCCACCCGTTTTATGTCATGTGATGCAAGGTCTGCTGCTTAGAGAGCAGACAGGAGCGCCTGGGTCGGCCAGCCGTCGGCCGGCATGCCGAGGCGTGCCTGTTCCTTCTGGACGGCAACGCGCGTGCCGGAGCCCAGAATGCCATCGATCTTGCCGACGTCATAGCCATGCGCCTGAAGCTTGGTCTGCAGTGCCTTCATGCCCGTATCGTCGAGACCCGGTTCCGGGTTGCCCTTCAGGTAAGGCGGGGCGCCGGAGAGGCGGGTGGCGAAATAGGCGGCAGACGTCGTGTAGATGAACGACTGGTTCCACTGCAGGTAGATACCGAAGTTCGGATAGGTCAGGAACGCGGGTCCCTTGCGGCCCTGCGGCAGAACGAGTGCTGCCGGCAGGTTGCCAAAGGACGTGACACCATCGCGCGGCGTGACGCCATAAGAAAACCATTCGCTGGCCGGGATCTCGTTGCCGAGGCCGCTCTTTTCGAAGGGCAGGCTTTCCGGCAACGTCACTTCCTGGATCCAGGGCTGGCCGGGCGTGAAGCCCATGCTCTGAATGAATTTGGCCGCCGTCAGGATGGCGTCGGGACCGCTCGTCTTGACGTTGATGTGGCCGCTGTTGTCGCCATCGACGCCGTGGGCGATGATGTCTTCCGGCAGCATCTGCACCTGGCCGATTTCGCCGGCCCAGGCGCCGGTGTTGGTGGCCGGGTCGAGATCGCCGTGCTGGACCATTTCGATCAGCGCGATCAGCTGCGGCCGGAACAGGCCCGGACGGCGGCAATCATGCGACAGCGTGACAAGCGCGTTGCGGGTGTTGAAATCGCCCTGAACGGCACCGAAATCGGTTTCCATCGCCCAGAATGCGGTGATGACTCCCGGCGCAACACCGAATTCGCTCTGGGCACGGCCGAACACGTCCGAAAGCTGCTTCATCTTCTGACGACCGATATCGAGGCGGCCCTGGCTGACGGTGCGCTGCGAGAATTCGAGGAAGGTCTGGCGGAAGACGCCCTGCGCGCGGTCGCGTGACAGAACCTTCTGGTCGATCTCGGCGCCTGCAAATGCCTGATCCGCGGCGGCAGCGGTAGCGCCGGCTTTGATCGCGTCAGCCTTGACGCCGTCGAGGAAGGTCGCAAGATCGCCGCCGCAAGGTGCTGCCGGAATTGGCGGAGCGGTCGGCTGAGTGGCTGTCTGGGCAAGGGCGGTGGAAGAGAGGCAGGCGGCGAGAGCACAAGCCAAAGCTGCGCGGCGGACAAGTGTCGAAGACATCAGCGGTTTCCTAAAATCGATTTCTTCCGCGCGACATGGTCACTGGTGGACATGGGCGCAGACCCTCAGGTCGCGCCGGTTTTAGCGTAACGTCAGATACATTGCCAGAGAGCTTGTGCGGGTTAGCACATCAGTCGGCCGACGCAATAAACGTCTTCCACGCTTTGCTGTTTCCGGCAAAGACATTGATATCGGTTGCGCCCTTGACGCCCGGGACAACGCCGGTTGCCGTGTATTGCCAGAACGCCCACTTGCGGTCCGTATAGATCTTGGTCGGATGGGCGGCGACCGAGCGAACCCAGAAATGGTAGTTGGGGAAGGCGCCGACGAGGTTGTCGCGGTGGAAATCGACCGACGTGTAGATGATCGGGCGCTTCCCGTAGTGGGCCTCGATCCTGTCCATGAAGCGTTTCATGCTGGCGCGTACAGTCACCGGATCTGGCTTCAGCTTGCAGGTGGGCGAGGCGTGGTTCCATTCCATGTCCAGCACCGGCGGCAGCATGTTTGCTTCCTTGGGAACATTGGCGATGAACCAGTCTGCCTGATCTTCCGGTGTCGAGCAGAAATAGTAGAAATGATAGGCCGCGTGCGGAATGCCTGCATTGGCGGCGTTGCGCCAATGGGTGGTGAAGGCGGAATCGATGCGGTCCTTGCCCTCGGTGCCCTTGATGAAGACGAAGGCGACGCCGGATTTCTTCACCGTCTGCCAGTCGATGTCGGTGCCGTTCCATTTCGACAGGTCGATGCCGTGAACCTCGTGGCGGCCCGGATGGTTCGCGCCGAAATCCTGCGGATCCGTGTCCTTGAACTTCATCTGCCGGACAGAGCCAGTATCGACCAGATCGTAGCTCGTGGACGTACAACCGGACATCAGAAGCGCGGCAGACAGGACGGCAGCAGAAAGAACGGTTGGAAGCCGGGGCATGAAGGTTCCGTGTTAGGGCAGAGACAAAGAGCCTTGTCCGCGATCGAGTGGGCAAAAGGGAGGCGTAGCGTCCCGTTTACCATAAGCTCGTAAAAATTCAGTTAGAAAGCAAGATCTGGAATACGCTTAGTGATTATCCCCGGCGGCGAAGGATCGCCCGCCAGGCATAGCCGCTACCGATCACCTCGAACATCATGTCGGCCTTTGCCGGTGCGAGACGCTTTTCCAGCGCCTGTTCGAGGGTGGCGCGCGGGGTCACATGAAAGCGGGCGAGCCAGGACTTGAGCGCAGACCCCATGATGTTCGGCAGGTTTTCCTGCTGTCCGAAGTCGACGATATGCAGCGACCCTTGAGGCGAAAGCGCCGCAAGGGCGGCGTCGATCGCCTTCTCCCAGTCTGGGATCATCGACAGGGCATAGGAAATGAGGATCCGGTCGAAACCGTTGACGCCGAACTCCTCCGCCGTGAATGTCGTGGCATCTGCGACCTTCAGAATAAGCTTTATTTCCGTGCCGCGGAAATTCGCGTCTGCCGTCTGGAGCATCTGCGCGGAGATATCGAGGCCGTAAAGTTTCGCGTTCGGGAAAAGCTCGTGGGCGAGGAGAAGGTTGCGGCCGGTTCCGCAGCCGACTTCCAGCACGCTTCCTCCGACTGGCGGGGCAAGGCCTGCGATCGTGCCATCGCGTCCCAGGAGATAGTATTTGCGGGTGAGGTCGTAGATATGCCGCTGGTAGCGGTACATCCGGTCCATCCTGCCGGCATGGCCGATCTCTTCACGATTGGCCGGTCCGAGGTTGCCTGCGTCGGTCTCTGCCATCAGTCGGCCTTCGCGTAGACATGGAAGCCGCCGTAGATGGCGGAGCGGTCCTGCAGGTTGAGGGCCTGCGAGCGCTCGTCGAGATAGGTCCAGCGCGCGGCAAGCGAGGGCGAGAGGCGCCCTTCGATGACACTGCGCTCGGCGGCCGTCCGGAAGATCACCCTTGCGCCGACAGCGGCCGTCCGGTCGATCTCCGACCAGAGGTCGTTGATCTGCTGGTCGTTCATCCAGTCCTGCGCGTCCAGCAAGACGTAGCGATCGACGGAGCCCGCCGTCTTGCGCTTGAGGAGAGCGGTGAAACTCTCGTGGTGAACCGCGACCCGGTCTGTGGCGGCCCGGATCGCCTTGTAGTTGCCTGCCTTGAGATAGGTGGGCAGCGTGCCTTCGTGGGCGGCGGGATAGCGGCGGACAAACGCCTGCCAGGCGAAATAATTGTCCTTCAGAGGAAAATGACAGGCGAGCTTTTCGAGACGCTCCCGCAGCACGGTCGCGATTGAGCCGTTATCGCTGCCGCCGGTCGCCATGCCGGCCAGCTCGTCATATTGCTGCGGCGGAATGCCAAGTCCGAACAGCGAGCTCTTGTTCGAGGTAATCCAGCGGACCAGTTTTCTGTCGAACAGGGGCGCGATCTCTTCGTCGAAGAAGCGGCGCTGATCTCGGACCGATTTGGTCTGCGCCATCTTCGTCAGATCGACGCCATGCAGGCGCGCCAGAAGGTGTCCCGCGCCGATGAACCGGCCGAGAAGCCCGGTGCGGTAGATGTTGCGGTCGAACACGGAGACGCGGCGACGGCCGGTGATAGACCGCTTCTGCCAGTAACTGCGGGTTGCGCGATCCAGATGCGACGCGATCAGTCTGTCGAAGGTGACGCTGTTCGATCGTGTACCCTGCGCCGAGAGAAACCTGACGACATCCATATGGCTCGGCAGATGACGGAATGCCGCGAGCTTCAGCCGATTCAGCGCGACATGGTGGGGGTTAAGATCCACGACATCGATGCTGCGCGGATTGCGGGAGAGGTAGGCCAGCATGTTGCAGCCACCGGAGCCGATGGTGACGATCGCATGCTCCGATGAGAGCTTCATTGCTTCCATGTCGACGTCTGGATCTTCCCAGATCTGCGGATAGACGAGACCGGAAAACAGGAGCCCGAACAGCCGTTCCGACAGCCCTTCGCGCGAAAATAGTTTGTGCTGGAGCAGCGCATCCTTGAGCTTCTGATTGCTGGTGAAACCGGTTTCCCTGACGACGTCGGCCATTGCGTCTCTCGCTGCGTGAATTATTTCGCGATCTGTAGAACGCAGGCCTAAACCCGGCATGCTACAGCTGGATGACGAGGGCTGTTGGTGAACAAGGACATTTGACATATGCGCCTGATGAAGCGGATCGTGACGGGAACTGCCGCGGCATTGGTACTTGGAATCGTCGGGGGACTGGCGTGGATCACCATTGCGCCGCCGCAACTGCTTCGGGTAGGAAGCGGCTATGCGGCCAAGATCGTCTGCTCCAATGTGTTTCTGGCCGGACGCGATCCGCAAGAGGTGCTGGCGAGCGACGTGCAGGCGCCGGGCAACCCGCTGCTCCTGATGATGCGGGTGACCGTTGACCGCGATGCCGGTCGGGTCGATGCCGGGCTGCTTGGCTTCATCGGAACCAATCAGGCAACCAACAGGCCTGGCCTCGGCTGCACCGTTTCGCCGGATGGTTCGGCGTTGCCGCAAGTCGCGCTGCCGCCGCGATCATCACCTTCCGTCGATGAAGCTCCGGCCTGGCCGGTGGGGCAGGGGGTCGAACGCGATCCGCGCGTGATGGCGGTTCTAGAGGATAAGGCACTGACCGGGCCTGGCATGCGGGCGGTGGTGGTCGTCAAAAACGGGCGCATCGTCGGCGAGGCTTATGGAGAGGGCTTCTCGAAGGACACGCCGTTGCTGGGATGGTCGATGACGAAAACCGTCAATGCGGCGCTGATCGGCACATTGATGAACAGCGGCCGGATGTCGCTCGGAGATCGTGATCTTCTGCCCGCGTGGAGCAACGACAAACGACGCGAAATCACGCTTGCCAACCTTCTCGCCATGGAAAGCGGGCTTGGTTTCAACGAGAATTACGGTGCCGTCGCCGATGTCACACGGATGCTCTACCTCGAACCCGACATGGCCGCCTTCACGGAAACGATCCCGCTCGAGGCCGATCCCGGTTCGCGTTTCAGTTACTCGTCGGGCTCCAGCGTATTGCTGTCGAGGATCTGGATGGACAGGATCGGTGATCGCGCGACGGCTCTTGGCTATCCATCCAGGGCCTTGTTCGATCCGCTCGGCATGACAAGTGCTGTCATGGAGCCCGATGCGGCAGGGACGTTCGCCGGCAGTTCCTACCTCTATGCGACCGGGCGCGACTGGGCACGGTTCGGCCTGTTTCTGGCGCGCGACGGGGTGTGGAAAGGGATGCGACTGCTCCCCGAGGGCTTTGTGCACCTGATGCAGGAGCCGAATGCGCATTCGGGCGGACGGTTTTCGAAGTTGCAGACGTGGCTGCCGAAGGCCGATGGTATGCCGCTACCGGCAGATACTTTCTACCTGCAGGGCCACGACGGGCAGACAATTGCTGTCATGCCGTCGGCTGATCTCGTGGTGGTTCGGCTTGGGCTGACGCCCAGGTCGCTGGGTTACGAACCGGGCTTGCTGTTCGGCGCCGTTGCGAAGGCGACAGGTGTCGCAGGGCTCTGATCGGCCTTCAGCACATGCAGCATGTCGCGACGCTTGGCGTCGTAGTAATAACCGCGGGCATAGAGGCGGATGGCGTTGTCGTTCTTGTTGTCGGCAACGAGCCAGGCGCCGCGGAGATATCGGATCGCGTATTTAAGATTGGTCTCGGCGTCCAGCAGTCCTTCCGGCTTGCCCTGGTAGCCCATCGACTTCGCGGTCGAGTACTTGATCTGCATCAGGCCCCAGTAGCCGTTCTTGTGATAGGCCTTGGGATTGTATTTGCTTTCGCGATGGACGACGCGGTGCACCAGCGATTCCGGCACGCCGTAGAGACCAGCATAGCGCTTGATGAGCTTCTTGAGGTCTGCGGGCGCGTTCGACGCGGTATCCGGCATCGGCTCGCCGGGAGCCGGCGGAAAGTCCTTGATATTGCCCATGGCCGAGACCGCAGCCACAGCGCGGGGTGCGGCTGCATAGGCAAGCGTGGAGCTTGCGGCAGCCGGCGTTGCAGCACCAGCAATAGCGCTCGATGTAAGCGTGGCTGGACGCGGTGTCGGCACGACCGATTGCAGCGCCACCATATCCGGCGTCAGTTCTTCCTCGTCGAGCGCGATGGCCTGCGCTGCTGCCGGCTGGATCTGGCCAGACGCAACGGCGGTCGCTACCGGCGGCGACACGAGACGGCTCGACTTCTGGGTCATGACCGAAGCGGCTGCCGGCTTGAGCGGCTGCGCAGAGGCAAGGCTCACAGGCTGGACTGCGGTTGCGATCGGCGGCGGCGTGAAGGCAACGATCGGCGCCATGGTCGGAGACGCCATGGCGGCATTCTGAGCCGATACGGTTTCTACGGTCGGCGGAACCGGAACGGCAATGCGACCGCTCTTGGCGATCTGCGCCATTGTCTGGCCGGGCGCCATTTGTTGAGATTGATCGGCGGCGGAAGAATTGTACTGGATGACGAGCTGACCGTCAGCTGACGTGGTCTGAGACGGCTGACCGGAAGCGACTTTTGTATCGCGCTCAACGCTGGAGCATCCAGCCAGAACGGAAGACATCGCAAGCGCCACAGCAGCTCTACGGCTGACGAATCTGACCACCGTCATCAGGTTGCTCTCATTTGAAATGGTTACCGTACCCGCCAAAAAGTCACCGATTGTGGATTTCCATTAACGTATAAGGCGGCGCCCGGCAAGTCGAAGGACGCTTTCTGTTTCCTCAAGCAGCAATTCGCCGGAAACCAGCCGTCACGGCACGCCTGGCGATGAATACCGTGCCGGGCTTGTTCAAGGCTGGATTGCGCCTCGAAAATCGCTTTGTGCCCCGCAGCGCAAGGCTGGGGATGAGTGCCTGTGCCAACGCACTGCCAGCGATGGAGGCGAGAAAAATCGCCGTCAGCACTTCGGCCTGGAGCGAGAGCGACAGCGAAGGGCGCAGAAACTGTGCAGTCAGCGCGGCAAGAATGATCGCGTATCTGGGGGTGCGAACGCATCGAACGAAGACGTCTGCGAAGATCCGGTCAAACCGCCGCGTCGGCAGATTGTCATTGTCGGCGAGCGGCGCGCGGACCTGTGGGTCCTGGAAGCACCAGAGTACATAGACCATGGCGTAGGCGATGCCGACCCAGCCGATCGCGGTCATGGCCGATGGCGCGTAAAAACAGACAAGCAGTAGCGGCGCGAGGCCCGCGGTGAAGGCGAGACCCAGTCCCAAGGCCAATGCGGGGACCGTCACGACTGCGCTTAGACGGCCGCGCTGCTTGGAATAGAGCGCGACTGTCCTCGTCAGCGGGTTGGGAAGGATGACGAGGGCCACAGCGGTCGCGGCAAATGCGAACCATGTTTCGATCGTCATCACATTCCTCCGGAGCCCACGGCTCTCGTTTGTCGCTCAGCGCGACGCGTTATACGGTTTCGTAGGGCTGGCCGATATGGTCCATCACCTCGCCGAACCATTTTGCCGTCAGATCGAAATGTTTTCCACCCTTGATTCGGGGAAATTCGATGGTTCTCAGTTTTCCGCCTTGGTCTTCATCATGGCCGGTGACGCCGGACACCTTGTTGAGAGCGCTTTCGACCGCAAGATCGACCATGCCCTGGATGAGGCGAAGGTCATCACCATTGGCCGGGGCCGAGCGGGCGAAATAGCCTGACTTCTGGACCATCGAGCGTTCGGCACCGATCAGGCCCGCAAACTGGTTCTGGAACCAGCCGCCGACATTGATCGTGTCGAGCTTCACATGGCCGAACGCATCACGCTTGACGGTGTCGCCGGCAGCTTCGCGTTCCGCGATGATGGTGTTCATGCCGGCGCCTTCCGAGACGAAGATCGTCACGGTGCCGCGTTCTTCCATCACGCGCTTCAGGCGTGCAGACTCTTGTTCGAGGTCGAACTCCAGTTCCGGCAAATAGAGGCCATCGATGCTTTTCAGCTCGGCGTTCATCATGAGGCCGTCGACATACTCGTTGCCGCGGCTCTGCTCGATATAGGCGCGTGCCGTTGCGGCCGTCAGCCAGCCGCAGTGGCGACCCATGACTTCGTGGATCACGAAGGTGCGGGGGGCGGCGGTCTGCTCGTTGCTGACATTGTCGAAGAAACGAGCGCCGACTTCGGCCGCCGTCCAGGCGCCGAGCGACTGGCGGATTGGCACGACGTCGTTATCGACGGTCTTCGGAAGACCGACGACGGTGAGATCATAGCCATTGGCGCCGAGGTAGGCTGCGAGATCGGCTGCCGTCGTGTTGGTGTCGTCGCCGCCGATCGTGTGAAGGATCGTCACGCCGTCCCTGGCAAGCCGTTCGGCTGCGACCTGCAGTGGGTTGTCGCCTTCCTTGACGAGGCCGCGCTTGACGCAATCGGCGGCGTTGGTGAGCTTGACGCGACTGTTGCCGATCGGCGAGCCGCCGTAACGATGAAGGAGAGAAGCCTTTTCACGCATCTCGGATGTGATCGCGATGCTGTCGCCCAAGAGCACGCCCTGGTAGCCGGAGCGGTAGGCAATGATGTCGAGGTCGGGGGCAACATCCGAGTAGCGCTCGATCAATCCGCCGACGGCAGACGAGAGGCAGGGCGCAAGGCCGCCGGCGGTCAACAGTGCGACTTTCTGTTTGGACATCGATCCTCCTTGATGCGCTCAGGGCGCAAGAAACTGACAAAACGGGATGAATGGATGCGACACCAGCCGGAGCCTGTAAAGTGAATTTCTCAAGAAAATTCCGTCGCTTCGAGGTTTTTCCTGTCCGTTCCCCGATCTAATCGTTTCAAAGAAATCACCAGCCTCGTGGGCTGCCGTGGCACACGGCAGGACGGGTCGTTTTGGTCGACGTTTCGACCCATTGGCCGTCAACAACTTTGTGCCGTTGCCGGACAGACCGGGCTTCTGCATGATTGTTCGAAAAACATGAACAGAGTTTAATCTTCAGCGGACCGTCCTCAGCTTGCCAAAACGTCGGTTATCTGGTCATTTAAGGGATGATTTTCGATTTCAATTGCCTCCAATTGTCCTCCCTGTGGGAAAGGTTGCTCGGTGCCGTCGGCGATGCCGCGGGCGGTGTGCTCAACCGAGTCGTCGATGCGATCCGCACCATGTTCGAGGGCGATCCGGAAACCCGGCGCCAGGTTTCCTTCTCGGTGGCGATCATTGCCCTGTCTGCAAAGATGGCGAAGGCCGATGGCGTGGTCACCGAAGCCGAAGTGAGTGCCTTCCAGCAGATTTTCGATTTTCCGGCCGAGGAAGCGCGCAACGTTGCACGTCTCTATAACCTCGCACGCCAGGACATTGCCGGCTACGAGGCGTATGCCACGAAGCTTTCGGGGCTGTGCAGCAGCGGCGACATGGAAAACTGCCCGATGCTTGAGAGCGTCGTCGATGGTCTGTTTCATATCGCCAAGGCGGATGGTCTCGTGCATGAGAGCGAGCTGGCGTTTCTGGCGCGCATCGCCGAAATCTTCCGGATCGACGAGGAACATTTCCGCCGCATCATGGCCCGCCACGTGCATCTCGACGGTCGTGACCCGTATCTGGTGCTCGGCGTTTCGCGTGACGACGATTTCTCGGCGATTCGCAAACAGTACCGTCTGCTGGTTTCGGAGCATCATCCCGACCGGCTGATCGCACGCGGCGTGCCGGCAACACTGCATGCGGCTGCGACCGAACGGATGGCCGCGCTCAACGCGGCCTATGAAGCGATCGAGAAAGAGCGCCGCGCGGCATGACAATTCCGGCTTCCTTTGCCGCCGATCATGCCCGCGCCACGGTCGAGCCTTCGCCAAATCATGGGGAAAGGGCAGGCGGGCGCCAGCCGGACATGATCCTCCTGCATTATACCGGCATGCCTGATGCCGATCAGGCGCTGGCATGGCTTCGCAACGAGGCGAGCCAGGTCTCCAGTCACTATTTCATCCATGAAGACGGCCGGATCGTGCAGCTTGTTCCCGAGGCGCGGCGCGCTTGGCATGCGGGCAAAAGCAGCTGGGCCGGCGAAACGGACATCAATTCCTGCTCCATCGGGATAGAAATCGCCAATCCCGGACATCCCGGCGGACTTCCCCATTTTCCGGATATCCAGATCGATGCGGTCGTCGAATTGTGTCGAGACTGCGGCAATCGCTGGGGAATATCTCGGGAACGGGTCGTCGGACACTCGGATGTCGCCCCCATCCGCAAGCTCGACCCGGGCGAAAATTTCCCCTGGCAGAAATTGTATTTGGCGGGGATCGGTCACTGGGTCGAGCCAGGTCAGATCAGCGGCGGCCGGTTTTTCCAGCACGGCGAAAGTGGTCAGCCGATCGAGGCCCTGCAGTCGATGCTGTCGCTCTACGGATACGAGATTGAAATCACGGGCACATTCTGTGATCGCACGAAGGGCGTCGTCGAGGCTTTCCAACGGCATTTCAGGCCCGCGCTGGTCGATGGGATTGCCGATTTTTCGACGATCGACACGCTGCATCGGCTGCTCAAGGCACTGCCGAAATACAGCTAGGCGCAAGCTTCGCGAAACTGTCGGAAGCGTTTGCGGACAGGGCTTTTTTGCATTGCCACATGATCTCCTTATTGCGGCTTTCTAAAGAGTTGCTAACGCAGCGTCCCCAGACGGGGGCTGCCAAGATAAACCTACAGGTTCTGTAAACCTCGCGCCGTCGTCCGGCGTCGCGACGAGGGATGTTTGCGTATCACGATATCCCGCGAGCCTGTTGTTCCGGAGATACTTTAGAATTGACTAAGATGACTTGTGCGGTCGCGGCAGGCATTGCCATGCTTTTCGCGGGATGTGGATCTGTGCGTGCCGAAGACGGCGGAGACGTGGTTCGGGTTTATGTCAAACCGCTGACCATTCCCTGGGAGACACGCGAAACCGGGTTTGCTGCCCCGACGGCCACCGAGAGGCAGATGGTTCGCCGGATGCATTATACGACGCTGATCGCCAAATATGCCGATCAATACGATGTGCCATTCGACCTTGCTGAGGCTGTCGTGCAGATCGAAAGCAATTTTCGCCCGACTGTGAAGGGCAGTGCCGGCGAGATCGGCCTGATGCAGGTGAAGCCGGCGACCGCAAGGCTGATGGGCTACAAGGGCCCTGATTATGGCCTCTACGATCCGGAAACCAACATTCGCTACGGCATGAAGTATCTGGCGGGCGCCCATGATCTGGGTGGCGGCAAGATTTGCGGCACGATCCTCAAATACAATGCGGGCCACGCCGCCAAGCGTATGAACCCGACGTCCAAGCGCTACTGTCAGCGCGTCGAGGCGGTTCTTGAAGACAACAAGGACGATGTGATCGAAAAGACCTTCGCGTTCGATTTTCCACCGAAGGGGTATGCCGTTCTGGCGCCTCTGGTATTCTGATTCCGGAAACGGTTAGAACTGCCTGAAAAGAGCGGCAATTCGAGCTAGGGAATCGAAAGGACAGGGCATGGCGGCGCGGTTCAAATACATCATCATCGGAAGCGGCATGATGGGGGCGGCAGCGGCCCGGCATCTTTCCAAATGGACCGATGGTGTGGCGTTGATCGGGCCGGGCGAACCTGACGATTACCAGCGGCATGACGGCGTGTTCGCAAGCCATTACGACGAGGCGCGCATCACCCGGACGATCGATCAGGATCCAGTCTGGGCCCGCCTCGCCAATCGTTCGATCGAGCGCTACGGCGAGATCTCGTCCGAAAGCGGTATCGATTTCTACTCGGAAGTGGGTTGTCTGATGGTCGGGCCTGGGCGCGCCGGGCAGCCATCCTATGTCGGTCGCGTGCTCGATGCCGCCGGGCGGCTCGGGGTCGAGACCGAAACGCTGGGGCATGATGCGCTTTCGAAGCGGTTTTCGTATTTCGCCTTTCAGGATGGCGCCGAAGGCGTCTGGGAGGAGAAGCGGGCGGGGCACATCAATCCGCGCCGGCTGGTGAAGGCGCAATGCCTGCTTGCGGAGCGCCAGGGTGCCACGCTGATTGCCGAGACCGTTTCGGCCGTAAGCCAGGACGGAGCGATCGTGACCGTGACGACGGCGGAAGGGCGCAGTTACACGGCCGACAAGGTGCTTGTGGCGGCAGGCGGCTTTTCCATCAACGAGGCACTTGTCGGCGCTCGTCTCGATCTCTCAGTCTATGCAAGGACCATCGCGTTCTACGAGGTCGGCGAGGGGGCGATGGAGGAGCTGAAGGCCATGCCATCGCTGATCTGGAAATGGAACGAGGAGGATGACGGGATCTACCTTCTGCCTCCGGTCCGTTATCGTGATGGCAAAACCTATGTGAAGATCGGCGGCGATCCGGACGATCTTCTGCTGCCGTCAGAGCCCGAGATACGGGACTGGTTCAAGAGCGGCGGACGCGAGACGACCCGGCGCCACCTGACCGACGTGATGGAACGGCTGATGCCGAGGCTCGATCTGTCGCGATCTTCCATGGCAGCCTGCGTCACGTCTTTCACGCCGAACAACTATCCGGCCATCGCCATGACGGCGTCCGACCGGATCGGTGTTCTGACCGGCGGTTGTGGCGCTGCCGCCAAGAGTTCCGACGAGATAGGCCGGCTCGGCGCCGAACTGATTTTCCACGGGTCGATCATCGACGATGGCTATCCGGTCGATTTCCATGCGGAATACCGGTAGGCCTATGGCCTTATCCGCGCATCTCGGCTAAGAGCCGCGCGACCAGTTGGCCGGGCAGCCGCACTTTACCAATGCCGAAAGGCGGTAGGGTGAGGAAAGTCCGGGCTCCACGGAAACACGGTGCCGGATAACGTCCGGCGGGGGCGACCCTAGGGACAGTGCCACAGAAAGGAAACCGCCCCGCTTTCTGATCGACCGGATGACGCATTGCGGCAAGGGTCGATGAGATAGCGGGGTAAGGGTGAAAGGGTGGGGTAAGAGCCCACCGCGCGACCGGTAACGGAAGCGGCATGGTAAACCCCACCGGGAGCAAGACCGAATAGGGATGACGCGGGACGTGCGCAAGTACGTCTACAGCCTGTTTCCGGGCCAGTCATCCGGGTGGGTTGCGCGAGGCGACGTGTAAACGGCGTCCCAGATGAATGGCTGCCACGTTCCGGTGTTCGCACCGGGGCCATACAGAACCCGGCTTACAGGCCAACTGGTCACTACTCTCTTCTGATTCGTCAATTGTGCCCGTCCCCGACGGGGCAATCTGACATGCAAATTGCCCAATTTCGGTGCCGCTTTTTATATGAGCAGGCCGGAAAGCGCCTTGCGTTTCCGGCTCTTAGCAACTGTCAAAATATCACTTGCGAAGGGTCGCAAAGGCAGTTTCTCCAAAGCGCTCAATAACCCTTTGTTAAACTTAACAGCTTATAAATAAATCCGAACATGGAGGAGCTTGCAGGGCCTCTCCCATTGACGCCCATATGGTCCCATGGTATCCCAAATTCGCACTGCACAAGGGCTTTTTGCCCATCAAATCAAGAGTTTCGATCTCACAATCGGGCAAGCATCTGCTTATCCGCACGGATCTTTCTTGTTTGAATCCAAGCAGTCTGGCGGGAAGTTTCCCGTGTCTTTTGCGAACGGGGCGGGTGTTTGTTGCGATGAGCCGCTTCCTGTCGAATGCGACGAACAGGATCGATACGAAGGGGCGGGTCTCTGTGCCTGCCGGCTTTCGCGCGGTTCTTTCCGAGCGCGGAATTCAGGAGCTCTACTGCCTCCAGGATTTCATCTATCCGGCGATCAGCGTCGGCGGTCCGGATCTGCTCGATCGCTACGAGCGGCAGATTGCGTCCGTCGATCCGTTTTCACCGGACGCCAACAGGATGTCGCTGCTGATTCACGGCGGCGGTGTCTTCATGAGGCTCGATGCGGAAGGCCGGCTGATGGTCTCGGATTTCATCCGGGATTTCACGGGTATCAGCTCGGAAGTCACTTTCGTCGGGCGTTCGGATCATTTTCAGCTTTGGCAGCCGCAAGCATTTCACGAGGCGCAGGCGGCAGCACGGGAGGGACGTTTGAGTTCACGTCCCGCATAGTACAGGAGAGCGGGATGTCGGCGAATCCAGGCGAAGGTCAAACTGAGCCCGAAGGCGGACCGGTTCGCCATATTCCAGTTCTTCTGCATCAAGTGGTGGAGGCGCTTCAGCCTCTTCCTGGCAAGGTCATCCTTGATGGCACCTTCGGGGCGGGCGGTTATTCGTCCGCCCTGCTGGCAGCCGGTGCTGACGTCATTGGCCTTGATCGCGATCCTTCCGCAATCGCCAATGGACAGGCGCTCGTCGCCGCGCATGCCGGTCGCCTCTCTCTCATTCATTCACAGTTCTCGCAGCTTGCCGATCATGCGCCGGAAGGAGGGCTCGATGGCGTCGTGCTCGATATCGGCGTGTCCTCGATGCAGATCGATGAGGCCGAGCGCGGCTTCTCGTTCCAGCGCAACGGTCCCCTCGACATGCGCATGTCGAGCAATGGCGTATCGGCGGCTGATGTCGTCAATCGCGCGAAGGTCGGCGATCTCATCCGCATCTTCGGCTTTCTCGGCGAGGAAAAACATTCCGGTCGTATCGCACGTGCCATCGAAAAGCGCCGCGTGACCGAGCCCTTCCGCACGACGCGCGATCTCGTCAATCTCATCGAGAGCGTCAATCCGCGTAAAGCCAAGGACAAGATCCATCCGTCGACGCGTGTTTTTCAGGCGCTGCGCATTTTCGTCAACGACGAACTCGGCGAGCTGGCACAGGCGCTGTTTGCCGCCGAGCAGGCGTTGAAGCCCGGTGGCCGGCTTGTGGTCGTCACCTTCCATTCGCTGGAAGACCGGATCGTCAAGCAGTTCTTCGCCGATCGCTCGTCCAAGACCTCCGGCTCCAGGCATCTGCCGATGGTTGCGGTGAAGGAAGCGATCTTCGATCCGCTCGGCAAGGCGATGGTGGCGGCAAGCGAGGAGGAGGCGGAGATCAATCCGCGCGCCCGTTCCGCCAAGCTGCGCGCCGGTATCCGCACCGAAGCAAAATCGCGTGGCTCCGACATGTCGATCTTCGACCTGCCGAGCCTCGCAAGCCTTTCGACATTGGGGGTCTGACGGATGTTGAGAAGCTTCGATCTCGTGCTGATCGGCGTCATGACGGCAACGGCTGTTGTGACCTATTCGATCAAGCATCGCGCCGATGAGAAACTTGAAGAGGTCCGGCGTCTCGAAACCGAGATCAGGCTCGAGAAAGATACGATCGATCTCTTGAGGGCTGACTGGGCGCTTTTGACTCAGCCAAACCGTCTTCACCGGCTGATCGGCGTCTATGGCACCGAGCTCGGCCTTGGCGCGACCGATACGACGCAACTCGCCATGCCCAAGGAATTGCCGATGATGAAGTCGCGTCTGCCGCAGCCCGAGACCACCATCGAGGACATCATTTCCGGCAAGGACAGTGAAGTCGCAGCGGCGCTGAAGGGCGTCGAGGCTGCAAAGTCCAGGCCTCCGTCCAAAATACCGGTACCCAAAAACCGTGGTGCTTCTTCTCTTGATGTTCATTCAACCGGATCGGTGAGACGCTGATGTCCTTCCTGTCACGAATCATGGTTTTGAAGAGCAGGGCGCATTTTTCGGCCGGTGGCCGTGGCCGCCCAACGATGCGCGGCGCGTCCTTTGAAGGTACGCGCAAGCGCAAGTCCGCCCAGGCGAAAAACCGCGTCGGCCTCCTGATCGCCGGCTTTGTCGCGTTCTACGGCGTCATCGGCGGACGTCTCGTGCAATACGGCTTTGCGATGCCGGAGGTAACGTCGAGCATTCTGCCGGCAGACCGGTTCATGGCGTCGCGCCCGGATATTGTCGACCGCAACGGCGAGGTGCTGGCCACCGACATCCGCACCGTCTCGCTGTTTGCCGAGCCGCACAAGATCGTCGACGCCGACGAGGTGATCGAAAAGCTCGCGACCGTGCTGAACGATCTCGACGTGAAGGGCACCTATACGAAGCTTCGCTCCAATTCGCATTTCCAGTGGCTGCGCCGCCAGCTGACCCCGAAGCAGCAGAGCCAGATTCTGGCACTCGGCATCCCGGGTATCGGTTTCCGGCCTGAGAAGCGCCGTTTCTATCCCGGTGGCAGAACTGCTGCGCATCTCGTCGGTTACGTCAATATTGACAACCGCGGCGTCGCCGGAATGGAACGCTACATCGATTCCCAGGGTCTCGCGGACCTTGCGGCCGTCGGCATGACCTCCGATCAGCCGCTTGAGCCGGTCAAGTTGTCGATCGATCTGCGCGTGCAGGCAATCGTTCAGCAGGTCGTTGCCGAATCGATCGGCAAATACTCGGCGATCGGTGCAGGCGCCGTCGTCATCGACGTTCACACCGGTGAAATCCTCGGTATGGCATCCGCACCGGATTTCGATCCGAACGACCCGAACGGCGTGGACGCTGAAAAGGGCTGGATGAACCGCATGTCGAACAGCACGTTCGAAATGGGCTCCACCTTCAAATCCTTCACGCTCGCCATGGGTCTCGATGACGGCAAGATGAACCTGCAGAGCTCGTTCGATGCGCGCTTCCCGATCCGCATCGGCGGTTTCACCATCAAGGACTTCCATGGCAAGGGGCGCGTGTTGAGCGTTCCGGAAATCTTCCAGTATTCTTCGAACATCGGCACGGCGAAGATCGCCGACATGGTCGGCATTGCGGGACACAAGGACTTCCTGACGCGGCTTGGACTTCTCAGCCGGATGAAGACCGAACTGCCGGAAATCGCGATGCCAAGTCAGCCGCGTGAATGGAAGAAGATCAACTCCATCACCATCTCGTTCGGTCACGGCGTGTCGACGACGCCGCTACAGACGGCTGTTGCCGGTGCGGCACTGGTCAACGGCGGCAAGCTCGTTCCGCCGACATTCCTGCCCCGCACCCAGGCGCAGGCCGACGAGATCGCCACCCAGGTCATGAAGCCCACAACCAGCAAGGACATGCGCTTCCTGTTCGAATGGAACGGCATCAACGGATCGGGCCGCAATGCGCGCGTGGCCGGCTTCAATGTGGGCGGCAAGACCGGAACGGCGGACAAGGTCGTCAACGGCCGCTACGCCCACGACAAGAACTTCAACGCGTTTCTGTCTGCCTTCCCGATGGACAATCCGCGCTATGTCGTCCTGTCCTTCAGCGACGAGCCGAAGACCGACAAAGGCAATGGCGCCGCGCTTGCTGCGATGTCCGCAGCACCCATGGTCAAGGAGATCATCGCGCGGTCTGCTCCCATTCTCGGTGTAAAGCCAAAATTCGGCAATGACGGTTCTGCCCTGCTTGTGTCTTATTGAGGATCAAGAACGGGCCCTCGATTCGTGAGGGAGCCTGCTGTTAGATGGAAAGATTACCGATGAAACTGCGCGATCTTGCCGGAGACGATTTTCCGGAAGCGGCCGATATCCTGGCTGGACCAGCCGGTGATGTGGATATTCTCGGTCTTTCCTCGGACAGTCGGCAAATCGCCGAGGGCATGCTGTTTGCAGCTCTTGCTGGATCCAAGGCTGACGGGTCGCGCTTTGTCGACGATGCCGCCGCCAAGGGCGCGGTTGTCGCAATCGCTTCCCATCCGGCAGACTGCAGCATCCCGGTTGTTGTCGTCGAAAATCCGCGCCGATTTCTGGCGATCGCCGCCGCCCGGCTGTATGGCGCTCAGCCGGAGACGATGGTTGCGGTAACAGGCACTGCGGGCAAGACTTCGGTTGCCTCCTTCACCCGGCAGATCTGGGCCTATGCCGGCCATGCGGCTGCACAGATCGGCACGACGGGCGTCGTCTCGCCTGATCGCAACGATTACGGCTCGCTGACCACGCCTGATCCCGTCGAGCTTCAGAAGCTGCTGGCGGAACTCGCGTCCGAAGGCGTCACCCACGCGGCGATGGAAGCGTCCAGCCACGGTCTCGACCAGAGCCGTCTCGACGGCGTCAAGCTGTCAGCTGTCGGTTTCACCAATCTTGGCCGCGACCATATGGACTACCATCCGACTGTCGAGAGCTACATGGCCGCCAAGATGCGGCTGTTCGATACGCTGGCACCTGCGGGCGCTCCGGCCGTGATCTTTGCCGACGACCGCTGGACTGAAACTGCGATCGAGGTGGCACTTGCTTCAGGCCTCAGCATCCGGACCGTCGGGCGCAAGGGCGGTTATCTCTGCCTGAAGCGTGTCGAACACTTCCGTCACAAGCAGACCGCGGAGATCCACGCGGACGGCAAGATCTATGAGGTCGATATCCCGCTTGCGGGCGACTTCCAGGTCGCCAATGCGCTGGTTGCTGCAGGGCTTGCGATGTCGACCGGCGTTCCGGCCGCGGTCGCCATGGCAGCGCTCGAAAAGCTCGTCGGCGCATCTGGCCGGCTCGAGCTTGTCGGCCAGACGAAGGATGGCGCGCTTGCCTATGTGGATTACGCCCACAAGCCCGATGCGCTCGAGAACGTTCTGAGCTCCGTGCGTCCGTTCACTACCGGCCGCGTGGTCGTTGTGTTCGGCTGCGGCGGAGATCGCGACAAGGGCAAGCGTCCGATCATGGGAGAGATTGCCACCCGCCTTGCGGACGTGGTGATCGTCACCGACGACAATCCTCGCTCCGAAGAGCCAGCCACGATCCGCTCCGAGATCATGGCGGCAGCGCCGGGCGCGGAAGAGATCGCCGACAGGGCAAAGGCAATCCGTCACGCGGTCGGACTGCTCAAAACTGGCGATACGCTGATCGTTGCCGGCAAGGGGCATGAGGAAGGACAGACGGTTGGGGCAACGACATTGCCGTTCTCCGATCATGTCGAAGTGCGCAAGGCATTGCAGGACCTGGCGGAGGGCGTAGCATCGTGAGCTTTCTTTGGACCTCGCAGGAAATGGCCACCGTCATGGACGGCCGGCCGATCGGGCAGATGCCGGAAGGCGTCACCGGTCTTTCGATCGACAGCCGCGGCATCACCGAGGGTGAAGCCTTCTTCGCCATCAAGGGTGACCGGGTCGACGGGCATGACTATGCCAGCATGGCGATTGCCAACGGTGCATCGCTGATCGTCGTTTCAGAAGCGAAGCTGCCGGCAATGGGCCGTCTGACGATCCCGATGATCGTCGTCGAGGACGTGCTGGCCGCACTCGTCAAGCTCGGGATCGCGGCGCGTGACCGCAGCCGCGCCCGTATCGTTGCCGTGACCGGTTCGGTCGGCAAGACGACGACCAAGGAAATGCTGTGGCATGCGCTTGCCCGGTCCGGCAAGGTGCATGCGGCCGTCGCCTCGTTCAACAATCACTGGGGCGTCCCGCTGACGCTTGCGCGCATGCCGTCCGATACGGATTTCGGCGTGTTCGAGATCGGCATGAACCATGCCGACGAGATCCGGCCGCTGGTCAAGATGGTGCGCCCGCATGTGGCGATCATCACGACGATTGCGGCCGCCCATCTCGGGCATTTCAACAGTCTCGAAGAGATCGCGGCTGCCAAAGCCGAGATCCTTGAGGGTATCGAGCCCGGCGGGGCTGCCATCCTCAACCACGACAATGCACAGTTTGCGCTGCTGGAACAGAAAGCCCACGAGTTGGGCGTCAGCCATGTCATGACCTTCGGCCAGCATGCAAAGGCCGACTATCGCCTTGCCGATTTCGAGGGCAATGCCGAGAGCTCCGTTATCTGGGCCGTTCTCAATGGCGAGACGAAGGAGTTTGTGATCGGCGCACCTGGCCGCCACATCGCCGAAAATGCCATGGCAGTTTTAGGAGCGGCGCTTCTCCTCGGTGCCGATATGGGCTCGGTGGGGCAGGCGCTGGCCGAACTCAAGGCCGTCAAGGGCAGGGGACAGCGCCATCGTCTCGGTATTGGCGAAGGCCATCTGACGCTGATCGACGAGAGCTACAACGCTAATCCTGCCTCGGTTCGGGCCGCGATCTCCCTGCTCGCAGCGACAGCACCGGAACTCACCGGTCGCCGCATTGCCGTCCTCGGCGACATGCTGGAAATGGGCGAGTTCTCGGCCCAGGTGCACGAAGAGCTGGGCGGGCCATTGCTCGCCTCCGGGATCGAGCACGTCTGGCTCGCCGGCAAGGAAATGGCCGCTCTGCGGGATGCGCTGCCTGATAGTGTCGACGTACAGTATTTCGAAACGACGGACGCACTGACTGAATACGTCGTGCGCTCCGTCATTCCCGGCGACGTGCTGATGGTGAAGTCGTCACTTGGGCTTGGTTTCGGCAAGATCGTTGCCGCGCTGCTTGACAACTACCCGGCTTTTTCCGACACGGACCGCCAACCTTAAGACGACGCGGCTTTTTTGAAAGGGCCCTTTATGCTGATCTGGCTCGTGGAACTGGCAGACAAGATTCAGTTCTTCAACCTGTTCCGATACATCACGTTCAGGACGGGAGCGGCGCTCTTCACCTCGGCGTTCATCGTCTTCATGTTCGGGCCACGGATGATCAATTCACTCCGAATCCGTCAGGGCAAGGGTCAGCCGATCCGCGCCGACGGACCGCAGACCCATTTCAAGAAGGCTGGTACGCCGACCATGGGCGGGCTGATGATTCTCGCCGGCATCGTCGGCGGATCGTTGCTCTGGGCCGATCTTTCCAACATCTATGTGGTCGCCACGCTGCTCGTGACGCTTGGCTTCGGCGCAATCGGTTTTTACGACGACTATCTCAAGGTCACCAAGCAGACCGACAAGGGATTTTCCGGCAAGGCGCGTCTTGGCATCGAGTTCCTGATCGCCGGCATCGCCGTATTCTTCATGATGCGGCTTGCGATGGTGACGGAGCCGGCGGGAAACCCGCATCTGGCAACCTCGGTCGCCTTTCCCTTCGCCAAGGATTTCCTGATCAATATCGGCTATTTCTTCATCCTGTTCGGTGGCTTCGTCATCGTCGGCGCCGGCAATGCGGTCAACCTGACTGACGGTCTCGACGGGTTGGCGATTGTGCCGGTCATGATTGCCGCCGCGTCGTTCGGGGTGATTGCCTATCTCGTCGGTAACGCCGTCTTTGCAGGCTATCTGCAGATCAATTTTGTCCCCGGAACCGGTGAGCTCGCCGTCATCATGGGCGCGGTGATCGGGGCTGGCCTCGGCTTTCTCTGGTTCAACGCCCCGCCGGCTGCGATCTTCATGGGCGATACGGGTTCGCTGGCACTCGGCGGCCTGATCGGTTCGGTTGCCGTCGCCACCAAGCACGAGATCGTCATGGCGATCATCGGCGGCCTGTTCGTGATGGAAACGATGTCCGTGATCATTCAGGTCGGCTTCTTCAAGATGACCGGCCGGCGTGTGTTCCTGATGGCGCCGATCCATCACCATTTCGAAAAGCTTGGCTGGACCGAAAGCCAGGTCGTGATCCGGTTCTGGATCATCGCCGTCGGCCTCGCGATGCTCGGCCTCTCGACCCTCAAGCTGCGGTGATCCGATGATCCCGGTCACGACGTTCAGCGGAAAACGTGTCGCACTATTCGGTCTCGGTGGTTCGGGGCTGGCGACCGCGCAGGCGCTGGTTGCCGGCGGTGCCACGGTTCTGGCCTGGGACGACAATCCTGACAGCGTCGCCAAGGCAAACGTTGCCGGCATCGAGACGGCGGACCTGAGAACCATCGACTGGAGCGCGCAGGCGGCCTTCGTCCTGTCTCCGGGTGTTCCGCTGACCCATCCAAAGCCGCATTGGAGCGCAGATCTGGCGCGTGCTGCCGGCGTCGAGATCATCGGCGATGTGGAGCTTTTCGTGCGCGAGCGCCGGGCGCATGCGCCGGATTGCCCGTTCATCGCCATCACCGGCACCAACGGCAAGTCGACCACGACGGCGCTGATTGCGCATATCCTGCGCTCAAGCGGGCGCGACACGCAACTGGGCGGCAATATCGGGACGGCGATCCTGACGCTCGATCCGCCGAAGGCCGAACGGTATTACGTCGTCGAATGCTCGTCTTACCAGATCGATCTGGCCCCGACGCTCAATCCCACGGCCGGCATATTGCTTAACCTCACGCCCGATCATCTCGACCGTCACGGCACGATGCAGCATTATGCCGACATCAAGGAGCGATTGGTTGCTGGGGCGAAGACCGCCGTCATCGGCGTCGACGACAGCTATTCGACACTGATCGCCGACCGGGTCGAGCGCACAGGCGTCAAGGTTCGGCGCATTTCCAAGCGTAATGCGGTCGCCGATGGTATCTATGCCGAGACAACCCGCCTCATCGAGATGAATGGCGGCGTTTCGTCTGCGCTCGTCGACCTCGATGGCATCCCGACGTTGAAGGGCAGCCACAACGCTCAGAATGCGGCGGCGGCGATTGCTGCCTGCCTGGCGGTCGGCGTGTCTGCCGATGACATCCGCGCCGGTCTGCGGTCATTCCCGGGCCTCAAGCACCGCATGCAGCCGGTCGGGAGACGGGACCATGTTGTTTTCGTCAATGATTCGAAGGCAACGAACGCTGAAGCCGCGGCCCCTGCGCTTTCCAGCTATGAGCGGATCTACTGGATTGCGGGCGGTCTTCCCAAGGAAGGCGGCATCGCAAGCCTCGCACCACTCTTCCAGAATATAACAAAAGTCTATTTGATCGGAGAAGCAGCACCGGCATTCGCAGCAACTCTTGGAGACACGGTCCCTTACGAAATTTCGGGCACGCTCGAACGGGCCGTTACCCATGCAGCCGCAGATGCGGCAGCCGACACTGTTTCGTCGGCAGTGATGTTGTCGCCGGCATGCGCCAGCTTTGATCAGTTTAAGAATTTCGAAGTGCGCGGCGATGCGTTTGTCGCACTCGTCGCAGCTCTCGACAGTGTGGACATGCTGGTCGATACCGGAAAAGGAAACTGAATATGGTAAGCCGCGCAGACCGTGGACCGCTCGCAGACTGGTTCTGGACGATCGACCGTTTTTTCCTGGCGGCCTTTATCATGCTGATGGGCATCGGGTTCATGTTGTCGTTTGCGGCATCGCCAGCCGTTGCCCAGCGCATCGGCCTCTCAGACTTCCACTTCGTCGAACGCCATGCGGTTTTCCTCATTCCGTCACTCGCCATCATGATCGGCCTGTCGTTCCTGACCCCGCGTCAGGTACGAAGGACCGCAATCGTGCTTCTTGCTCTTTCGCTGGCCGCGATGGTTCTGGCGTTGTTCTTCGGCGTCGAGGTCAAGGGGGCGCGGCGCTGGATCGGTGTCGGCGCGCTGTCCATCCAGCCGTCCGAATTCATGAAGCCCGCCTTCGTGGTGGTCTGCGCCTGGCTGTTTTCGGAGCACGCACGGCAGCCTGAAATTCCGGGCAATCTCTTCGCCATCATCCTGTTCGGCATCGTCGCGGCCCTTCTTGTCGCGCAGCCCGACCTTGGGCAGACGATCCTGACCAGCATCGTGTGGGGCGGCATGTTCTTCATGGCCGGCATGCCGTGGCTCTGGATCGTTCTGCTCGGCGGTGTCGGTGTCGGCGGTCTTCTTGCGGCCTATTACATGCTGCCGCACGTGACGGCCCGTTTCGACAAGTTCCTCACCGGCGAAGGCGACCGCTTCCAGGTGGAAACCGCGCACGAGGCGATCGTGCGTGGCAACTGGTTTGGCCAGGGCCCGGGCGAGGGCATCGTCAAGCGGATCCTGCCCGACAGTCACACCGACTTCGTGTTCTCCGTCGCGGCCGAGGAATTCGGCATCATCTTCTGCATGGCGCTTGTTGCAATCTTCGCCTTCATCGTGCTGCGCGGCCTCAAGCATGCCTTCAACGAGCGCAACGACTTCAACCGCTTTGCCGTCGCCGGCCTGGTGCTGCAGATCGGCATACAGTCGATGATCAATATCGGCGTCAATCTCGAGTTGATGCCGGCCAAGGGAATGACGCTTCCGTTGATCTCCTATGGCGGATCGTCGATGATCGCCATATGTGTGACAGCTGGTTTTATTCTGGCACTCACACGTCACCGGCCGGAACGGCGCGCGCAGGAACGCAGCTTGTTCCGCGTCGCGTCCGGAGTTCCCGCGGAGTAGGTATATGAGCAAGGGCATTATTCTGTTAGCCGCCGGGGGAACCGGCGGTCATCTTTTTCCTGCGGAAGCATTGGGTCACGAGCTGAAAGCACGTGGCTTTTCCGTGCATCTGGTGACCGACAGCCGCGCCGAGCGTTTTGCGGGCAAGTTTCCGGCGGACGAGATTCATGTCGTACCATCGGCGACGTTCGGATCGAAAAATCCGATCGCGATGGCGCGGACTGCCTGGAAGCTCTGGACCGGTCTTCGCGCCGCGCGCAAGCTGATATCGCGTTTGCGGCCGATCGCGGTCGTCGGCTTCGGTGGCTATCCAACAGTCCCGCCATTGATGGCCTCGACCGGCATGGGTGTGCCGACGATCATCCATGAGCAGAATGCGGTGATGGGCCGCGCCAACAAGGCGCTGGCTTCGAGGGTGCAGGCGATCGCTGGCGGGTTTCTTCCCGAAACGACCGGCACATACGCGGCAAAGACCGTAACGACCGGCAATCCCGTGCGTCCCGCGGTTCTGGAAGCCGCAAACGTGCCCTACGTCGCGTCGCGGGGAACTGATCCGTTCCGGCTCGTCGTGTTCGGTGGTAGCCAGGGCGCTCAGTTCTTCTCGTCTGCCGTGCCCACAGCCTTGAGCCTTCTCGATCAATCCGAGCGGGACAGGCTGGTTGTGACACAGCAGGCACGCCCCGAGGATCAGGGCCGTGTGGGCTCGTGCTTCGGCAAGCTGAATTCAAAGGTCGAAATCTCGCCGTTCTTCCCCGATATGGCCGAGCGTCTTGCGGCGGCGCATCTCGTGGTGTGCCGCTCGGGTGCATCGACGGTATCGGAGATCTCGGTGATCGGCAGACCGTCCATTCTGGTGCCCTATCCCTATGCTCTGGATCACGACCAGGCGGCCAATGCGGCGGCACTTGTCGCGACCGGCGGAGCCGAGGTTGTGGCGCAGTCCGAGCTTTCGCCGGAACGCCTCTCGGCGATGATATCGTCTGCCATGAATGAGCCGGAGCGGCTGGAAAAGACGGCGGCAGCCGCCAAGCGGGCAGGTCGGCCCAATGCGGCGATCGCACTTGCAGACCTCGTCACCGCGGTTGCTGAACGTAAAAATATTGCAGAATTCAAGGGAGTACGGGCATGAAGATGCCGAAGGCTATTGGCCTCGTTCATTTCATCGGCATCGGCGGGATCGGCATGAGCGGTATCGCCGAAGTGCTGCACAATCTCGGCCACAACGTTCAGGGCTCCGACCAGGCCGATAGCGCCAACGTGCAGCGCCTGCGCGACAAGGGCATTCCGGTCTTCATCGGCCATACCGCTGAGAGCCTCGGCGATGCGGAAGTCGTGGTTGTTTCGACAGCGATCAAGAAGAACAATCCGGAGCTGGTCGCCGCGCGCGAAAAATCGCTGCCGATTGTTCGGCGTGCGGAAATGCTGGCGGAGCTGATGCGCTTCCGCAATGCGATCGCGATCGGCGGCACGCATGGCAAGACCACCACGACCTCGATGGTCGCGGCATTGCTCGAAGCCGGCAATCTCGATCCGACCGTCATCAACGGCGGCATCATCAACGCCTACGGCACCAACGCCCGCATGGGCGAGGGCGAGTGGATGGTGGTGGAAGCCGACGAATCGGACGGTACCTTCCTGAAGCTGCCGGCCGACGTCGCGGTTGTGACGAATATCGATCCCGAGCATCTGGACCACTACGGCAATTTTGACGCGGTGCGAGCGGCCTTCCGGCAATTCGTCGAGAACGTGCCCTTCTACGGCTTCGGCGTTCTCTGCCTCGATCACCCGGAAGTGCAGGCTCTGGTGGGCAAGATCGAGGACCGCAAGGTCGTGACCTACGGGGAGAACCCGCAGGCCGATGCGCGGTTTTCGAACATCCGCATGGAGGGTACCAAGTCGATCTTCGACGTGGAAATCCGTCGCCGTCGCACCGGTCGGATCTTCACCTTCAAGGATCTGGTGTTGCCGATGCCGGGCCGCCACAACATCTCCAACGCAACGGCTGCGATTGCCGTCGCAAACCGGCTCGGGATATCGGAAGAGAATATCCGCAAGGGTCTTGCGAATTTCTCCGGCGTCAAGCGCCGCTTCACCCTGACCGGCACTGTCGACGGCGTTTCCATCTTCGACGATTACGGTCACCATCCGGTCGAGATCAAGGCCGTGCTGAAGGCAGCGCGCGAGGCATGCCAGGGGCGTGTCATCGCCGTCCACCAGCCGCACCGTTTCTCCCGGTTGTCGAGCCTGTTTGACGATTTTGCGAATTGTTTTAACGATGCCGACAGTATCATCCTTGCGCCGGTGTATGCCGCGGGGGAAGATCCGATCGAAGGGGTCAATTCAGAATCGCTGGTGTCGCGGATCAAATCGAGCGGCCACCGCGACGCGCGTTACATGACCTCTCCGAGCGAACTGGCTTCGATCGTCTCCGGCATTGCGAAGCCGGGGGATTTCGTGGTGCTTCTGGGGGCAGGCAACATCACGCAATGGGCTGCGTCGTTGCCGAAGGAACTTGAGAGATTTTCGGGACAGTAGAATGAAACAAGTAAATGGGGAAAAGCTGCTGACGTCACTCGGGGACGGCGTCAAGAACTTGCGTGGTCGTCTGACGCCGAACGCACCGATGGACCGTGTCACGTGGTTCCAGGCGGGCGGACTTGCCGAGCTGATGTTCCAGCCGCATGACGCCGAGGATCTCGCGACTTTCCTCAAGATGCTGCCGCAAGAGGTCCCTTTGACCGTTGTCGGCGTCGGCTCCAATCTGTTGGTGCGTGATGGTGGTATTCCGGGCGTTGTGGTCCGTCTCTCTGCCAAGGGGTTCGGCCAGCTCGATCTCATGGGTGACAACCGGATCAAGGCCGGTGCGATCTGCCCGGACAAGCACCTCGCTGCGATGGCGATGGACAATGGTATCGGCGGGTTTGCCTTCTACTACGGCATACCGGGTTCGATTGGCGGGGCGCTGCGGATGAACGCCGGCGCCAATGGCGGGGAGACTGCCGAGCGGCTGGTCGAAGTCCATGCCGTCGATCGCGAGGGCAACGAGCATGTGCTTTCCAACGAGGACATGGGATACAGCTACCGCCATTCATCGGCTTCCAAGGACCTGATCTTCACCCATGCGGTGTTCGAAGGGTACCCGGAGGACCGTGCCAAGATCCGCGCCGACATGGACGCTGTTCGCCAGCACCGCGAGACCGTGCAGCCGGTCAAGGAAAAGACCGGCGGCTCTACCTTCAAGAACCCGGAAGGCCATTCCGCCTGGAGCCTTATCGACGAGGCCGGCGGCCGCGGTCTGATGAACGGTGGCGCCCAGATGTCGTCGCTGCATTGCAACTTCATGATCAATATTGGCCATGCCACCGGCTATGATCTCGAATATCTCGGCGAGATGGTGCGCCAGCGCGTGTTCGACAAATCGGGCATCAAGCTGGAGTGGGAGATCAAGCGCCTCGGTATCTTCATGCCGGGCCGGGAAGTGCGGCCCTTCCAGGGTGCGACGACGGAGTAGCTGACATGAGCGACCCGTTCGATTTTGGAAAGGAGGAGCGGAAGCTCCTTCTTGTCCACAACGAACGGACCAAGCTCCGGGCCAATGCGCTCGACAGGCTCTCCAGCGCGTCCGTTGCGGCCGGCTTCATTGCTCCGATCGCTTCGATGTCCAATAACGGCGTCACGTTTGGTATTTCGGTATCAATCGTTGCCTCGACCACGGCTTGGATTTTCACCGCATTGGTACTACATTTCGCTGCACAGCTTATGTTGGGAAAACTGAGGCCATGAATTTCGCTGCAGCTTTCTATCTTTACATCCTGCCTTTGAGCATTTCAGGCATTGCTTTGGTATGGATGGCTTATGAAAAGTGGAAAGAGCGGCGCAGGCCGCCGCATGCCGGCGAATAGGGCATGACAGGTCAACAACGAAAAGCCCGCGAAGTCAGAGACTTCGCGGGCTTTTTTGTCAGTTTGATTCCGCCGTGGCTCAGACTTCGTCTTTGCCCGACAGGAGGATGCAGACCAGCGTGATCACGGCCGCGATGCCGAGATAGTAGCCGACATAGGCCATGCCGTAATTGGCCTGCAGGTAGGTTGCGATATAGGGCGCGAGCGACGCGCCGAAGATGCCGGCGAGGTTGAAGGTGATCGACGAGCCCGTATAGCGGACCGCGGTCGGGAAGGGCGCGGCCAGTGCCGTTCCGATCAGGCCATAGGTCATGCCCATCAGCACCATCGCCAGTACGACGAACAGGAAGATCATGCCTTCGCCATTGGTCATCAGTGCTGGCAGGACAAACGAGAACAGCCCGATCAGCACCGTCGTCACGATCAGCATCTCGCGGCGTCCGTAGCGGTCACCCAGCTTGCCAACGATCGGAATGAAAATGCCGAACACGATCGAGCCGAGCAGCTGCACCTCAAGCGCATCGAGGAACGGCATCTTCAGGATCTTGACGTTGTAGGACAGAAGATAGGCCGAGCCGATGTAAAACAGCACGAAGGTTGCAAGCGCCACGAAAGTGCCAAGCGCCAGGCTGCGCTTGTGCGTGCGGAACAGTTCCACGACCGGGATCTCGACCCGCTCCTGCTTGTCGATCGTCTTCTGGAAGGCGGGCGTCTCGGTGATCGAGAGGCGTACCCAGAGGCCAACGGCAATCAACAGGATCGATGCAATGAACGGAATGCGCCAGCCCCAGGACAGAAGCGCTTCCTGCGACATGAAGTGCAGCAGGATCCAGAACACGCCCGAAGACAGGAACAGGCCGACAGGAGCGCCAAGCTGCGGGAACATGCCGTACCAGGTGCGCTTACCAGGAGGTGCGTTTTCGGTCGCGAGCAGAACAGCACCGCCCCATTCGCCGCCGAGGCCAAAGCCCTGGCCGAAACGGCAAAGCGCCAGAAGCAGCGGTGCTGCCACGCCGATCGTCTCATAGGTCGGCAGCAGGCCGATGATCACGGTGGAAATGCCCATGGTCAAAAGTGCGGCAACCAGCGTGGTCTTGCGTCCGATCCGGTCACCGAAATGGCCGAACACGACGGCTCCGAGCGGGCGGGCAAAAAATGCAATCGAGAAGGTTGCGAACGAGGCAAGCAGCGCCGTCGTCGGATCGCTGTTGGGGAAGAACAGCGCCGGGAAGACGAGGACCGCAGCCGTCGCGTAAACGTAGAAATCGAAGAACTCGATCGTCGTGCCGACCAGGCTGGCCGTCAGGACGCGTGCAGGAGAATTCATTGCAACATGCGCTAACGGCTCAGCTGACGGCGAAGCGGGAGGCGTCGCGTTTGTCATACTGATTCCAATTCAGGAGATTTAAATATGCGGCTCTCAAGGAGTACCGGCTGCGACATACAGCAGTTTTCTGACGAGTAAAACAAAAACGCGCAATAAACGGCACGTTTTCACCCCTGATCCATTGCGATCTTGCCGCGTTCGAGCAGCTGTTCGAGCTGCATGTCCCGTGCGGTACCCTGCGACCTCAAGTCCTGCATTAACCATTTCAAAATCTAATTTGTGCTTCAATTTCAGCCTGTTGGGTTCTTCCATTAAGGAAAGTAAACGATTTGTTAACCATTTTGGTGCACCAATAGCCTGGCGATCAGATCTGAGAAAGAATCGTTGGTCGTACAAGTTTGGCGCAAGCGATGTCGCTTAAGCCTAAAGCCCTTTTCCGGGAGTGGTTGATGAACGACATGCATGTGGCTGTATTGATGGGAGGGTTTTCCTCCGAGCGGCCGGTCAGCCTGTCTTCCGGCAACGCCTGTGCTGAGGCTTTGGAAGGCGAGGGTTACAAGGTGACGCGGGTTGATGTCGATCGTGATGTCGCAGCGGTTCTTGCCAGCCTGCGCCCGGATGTCGCCTTCAATGCGCTGCATGGTCCCTTCGGTGAAGATGGCACCATCCAGGGTGTGCTCGAATATCTTGAGATCCCTTATACGCATTCCGGCGTTCTTGCCTCCGCTCTCGCGATGGACAAGCAGCAGGCAAAGCACGTGGCCAAGGCTGCCGGTATTCCTGTTGCTGAAGCCAAGGTCATGGATCGCCATGAGTTTACCAACGAGCATCCGATCGCGACCCCTTACGTCGTCAAGCCGGTGCGCGAAGGTTCGTCCTTCGGCGTCGTCATCGTCAAGGAAGGTCAGTCTCACCCGCCGCAGATCATTACCTCGCCGGAATGGAAGTACGGCAGCCAGGTGATGGTCGAGCGTTATGTCTATGGCCGCGAGCTGACCTGCGGCGTCATGGGCGACGTGGCGCTGGGTGTGACGGAAGTCATCCCGAACGGCGATGCGTTCTATGACTACGATGCGAAATACGCCGTCGGTGGTTCGAGCCACGTCATTCCCGCACAAATTTCACCAAATATTTACCAAAAAATTCAATCCTTGGCGCTTGAGGCGCACCGGGCGATGGGGTGCCGTGGCGTCAGTCGCTCGGACTTTCGCTTCGACGACCGGTTTTCCGAAGACGGCGAAGTCATCTGGCTCGAAATCAACACTCAGCCCGGGATGACGCCGACCTCGCTTGTGCCTGAGATGGCTGTTCATGCTGGTCATACTTTTGGTGGTCTCGTCCGTTGGATGGTGGAGGACGCGTCGTGTTTGCGTTGAATAGCAAAAAAGCTGACGATCACGGCCGGGCAAACTATCTCGGCGCTGAAGAGCGTCGTGTACTGCCGCGTCCACTGCGCCGCGTCGTCCGCTTCGGCTTGAGCCTTGCGACGGGCCGTATCCATATCCCTGATCATACCGGCACGTTCGCGACTTTCGGTTTCTTCGCGGTTGTCGGCCTCTACGGAATGTCGCTCGGCGGCCATGCCCAGACGGTTGCTCAGGCGACGACAGCGGCCGTCGGTTTCGCCATCGAAGACGTTCGCGTCTCGGGCAATGACCAGACGTCGGAGATCGATATCCTTCAGCTTCTCGGTCTCGATGGCACGACCTCGCTGGTCGCTCTCGATGTCGATCAGGCGCGCCGCAAGCTGTCCGAGCTTCCCTGGGTTCGCTATGCCGAAGTCCGCAAAGTCTATCCGCGCACGATCGAAGTGATGCTCAAGGAGCGCGAGGCTTTTGGCATCTGGCAGAACGGGTCGGATCTCGCTCTGATCGAAAAGAACGGTTCCATCATCGCGCCGCTGCGGGACAGCAAGTTCGCTTCCCTGCCGCTGTTCGTGGGTCGTGAAGCAGACAAGGCCGCATCCGCTTTCGTCGATCAGATGGCTGCGTGGCCGGAGCTTCGCTCGCGGGTAAAGGCGTACGTCCGCGTCGCCGGTCGTCGCTGGGATTTGCACATCGACAACGGCGTTGTCCTGAAGCTGCCGGAAACCCAGGTCGAGACCGCGCTCAGCGTGCTGGCTCGTCTGGAAAAGGAAGAACGGATCCTGGAGCGTGACATCGCTGCCGTCGATCTTCGCCTGCACGACCGCACAACCGTTGAACTTACTTCTGCCGCCACCGAACGCCGCAACGAGGCAGTCGAGGCACGCACGAAGGCGTTGAAGAAGGCAGGAGAGACGTGAGTGTATTCGGTTCTTCCAATTACGGGCTTCCGCACATGAAGCCACTGTCTTCCAAGCGCAGCCACATCGTTTCGGTGCTCGACATCGGCTCGACCAAGGTCGTGTGCATGATTGCGCGGCTGACGCCAAAGCAGGAAAGCCAGATCCTGCCGGGTCGGACCCATCATGTCGAGATCATCGGGATCGGCCACCAGCGTTCGCGCGGCGTCAAGTCCGGCGTCATCGGCGATCTCGATGCGGCGGAAAGCGTCGTCCGTCTCGCGGTTGACGCTGCAGAGCGCATGGCCGGCCTCACGGTCGACAGCCTCATCGTCAATGTCTCGGCCGGTCGTCTGACCAGCGACGTCTATACGGCATCGATCGACCTCGGTGGACAGGAAGTCGAATCGGCCGATCTGAAGCGTGTACTCGTCGCCGCCAGCCAGAAGTCGGCTCGCCAGGACCGCGCAATCCTTCACTCGCTGCCGACCGGCTTCACGCTGGACGGCGAAGTCGGGATCCGCGATCCGCTGGCGATGTACGGCGATATGCTGGGCGTCGATATGCATGTCGTCACCGCCGAGCGCGTGATGCTGCGTAACCTCGAGCTCTGCATCAACCGTGCGCATCTGTCCGTCGAGGGCATGGTGGCAACGCCATATGCCAGCGGCCTTGCAGCCCTTGTCGACGACGAAGTCGAACTGGGTTGTGCGGCGATCGACATGGGCGGCGGTACGACAACAATTTCGGTGTTTGCCGAGGGCAAGCTCGTTCATACGGATGCGATCGGCCTCGGTGGCCATCACGTCACCACTGACCTTGCACGTGGTCTTTCGACCCGGATCGAGGATGCCGAGCGGATGAAGGTCGTGCATGGCTCGGCCGTCTCCAACGGCGCAGACGACCGCGACATGATTTCGGTTCCGCCGATCGGCGAGGACGACCGCGACCAGCCGACCCAGGTTCCGCGCTCGCTCGTCACCCGAATCGTCAAGGCCCGCATCGAAGAAACGCTGGAACTAATTCGTGACCGGATCCAGAAATCCGGTTTCAGCCCGATCGTTGGCAAGCGCGTGGTTCTGACGGGCGGTGCCAGCCAGTTGACCGGCCTGTCGGAGACAGCCCGTCACATTCTGGCCCGCAATGTTCGTATTGGTCGTCCGATGGGCATTTCCGGCTTGCCGGCTGCCGCCAAGGGCCCGGCCTTTTCGACGGCCGTCGGACTGATGATCTACCCGCAGGTCGCAGACCTCGAAACACATGCATCCCAGAGCGGCCTGATCGGCTCGCTCGGAAATGGAAACGGCCGTCTCGCCCGTGTCGGGCAATGGCTTAAGGAAAGTTTTTGACCCGGGCTCTGCTCCCGGATCAGAGAAGTTGCAATGAATTGGCCAGCTCGGCAATGCGGCCACGAGAAGAAGGACAGGTACAATGACGATCAAGCTTCAAAAGCCTGATATTACCGAGCTGAAGCCTCGGATCACCGTTTTCGGCGTCGGCGGCGGCGGCGGCAATGCCGTCAACAACATGATCACCGCAGGGCTGGAAGGCGTCGATTTCGTCGTTGCCAATACCGATGCCCAGGCGCTGACCATGACCAAGGCCGAGCGGATCATCCAGATGGGTGTGCAGGTCACAGAAGGTCTCGGCGCAGGTTCGCAGCCGGAAGTCGGTCGCGCTGCCGCTGAGGAATGCCTCGACGAGATCATCGATCATCTTAACGGCACGCATATGTGCTTCGTCACCGCCGGCATGGGCGGCGGCACCGGCACCGGTGCGGCTCCAGTCGTTGCACAGGCTGCCCGCAACAAGGGCATTCTCACGGTTGGCGTGGTCACCAAGCCGTTCCACTTTGAAGGCGGTCGCCGCATGCGGCTTGCCGAACAGGGCATCCAGGAACTGCAGAAGTCGGTCGACACGCTGATCGTCATTCCGAACCAGAACCTGTTCCGCATCGCCAACGACAAGACGACGTTTGCCGACGCCTTCGCCATGGCCGACCAGGTTCTCTATTCGGGCGTCGCCTGCATCACCGACCTGATGGTCAAGGAAGGCCTCATCAACCTCGACTTCGCGGACGTTCGTTCCGTGATGCGCGAAATGGGCCGTGCGATGATGGGCACCGGCGAAGCTTCGGGCTCGGGCCGTGCGATGCAGGCAGCGGAAGCTGCTATCGCCAACCCGCTGCTCGACGAGACCTCGATGAAGGGTGCACAGGGCCTGCTGATCTCCATCACCGGTGGTCGCGACCTCACACTGTTCGAAGTCGACGAAGCGGCAACCCGCATCCGCGAAGAAGTCGATCCGGACGCCAACATCATCCTCGGCGCAACCTTCGACGAAGCGCTGGAAGGCATCATCCGCGTTTCCGTGGTTGCCACCGGCATCGACCGCGCCCATGGCGAAATCGACCTGCGTGCCGCTGAAATGCGCGCAGCCCAGAAGCCGATTATCCGTCCTTCGGCGGCCGTTGCTCCGGCTCCGGCCGCACAGCAGCCTGTCATGATGCAGGCACCGGTTCAGGCCGCAGCGCCTGCGCCAATGGCTCCCAAGGCAGTCGATCCGATCGCCGAGACCATCCGCCAGGCCGAAGCCGACATGGAACGCGAACTGGCTATCCCGCAGCCGGTCATGCAGCAGCCTGCAGCGCCCGCGCCGCAGCCAGTCATGCAGCAGCAGCCGCCGGCCGAAGAGGCTTTCCGTCCGCAGAGCCGTCTGTTTGCACAGTCTGCACCGGTTGAAGCCGCTCCGCAGGTTTCGCGCCCGGCTCCGCAGATGACGCAGCAGCCAGCACCGCGCATGACACAGCCGGTTCAGCAGGAACCTGTCTACCGCGAGCCTGTCATGGAACCGGTCCGCATGCCGAAGGTCGAGGATTTCCCACCGGTTGTTAAGGCCGAGATGGATCACCGCACGCAGCCTGCCAGCCATGTTCAGGAAGAGCGCGGCCCGATGGGACTTCTGAAGCGAATCACCAATTCGCTGGGCCGTCGCGACGAAGAAGAGCATGTCGAACCAGCCGCCGCACCGGCTCCGGTTCAGCAGCAGCGCCGTCCGCTGTCGCCTGAGGCAAGCCTCTACGCACCGCGTCGTGGCAACCTCGACGATCACGGTCGTTCGGTTCCGCAGAGCTCGCAGCATGACGACGATCAGCTCGAAATTCCGGCATTCCTTCGCCGTCAGTCGAACTGATTTGTAGGAGCGTCGCAGCGTCAGCGCGCGGCGTTCAACAAATGTCTGCAGAGCCCGGGTCGTTGCACCCGGGCTTTGTGTATCCGGACGCCTGAGGCGTTAAGGATTTTGTCCTGGACCTCCGGAAAAGCTGCCTTAATTCAGCTTGTTACCGGTAGTCGTCCGCGTTTGTGCCTTGAGTCCTAACACCGCGTCATTCTGCGGGTTGGTGGCGTAACAATCCGATACGAACAGTGATTTGGAATGTTAAAGACGCCTGCGTATGTAAGACGATAAGTGATGCTGACATGAACGTTTGAGAGGCGTTGTCGCCGGTATCTAACCAAGCTCGATCCCAGACCAGGGGTCTTGAGAGAAGGCATTAGAATGACCATCGGATTGCTCGGTTTCCAGACCACCATCGCGGCCCCGGTTTCTTTGACCGGTATTGGCGTGCATTCGGGGTCTCCGGTCAGCATCACATTCCAGCCTGCTGAAGCCAATTCCGGTATCATCTTCGCGCGTCAGTTTGATGACGGGTCTTCTGCAGAATACCGCGCCGTTTCCTCTCAGGTTGGACCGACCGATCTCTGCACGATTCTCGGTTCATCGCCTGCCACTTGGGTTGCCACGATCGAACACGTGATGGCAGCACTCTACGCGCTCGGGATCGACAACGTGACTGTCGATGTCGATGGCGCCGAAATGCCGATTATGGACGGCAGCTCCTATCCTTTCATCGATGCGATCGAACAGGTCGGCATCGTCAATCTCAATGTGAAGCGTCGCTACATCCGTGTCATCAAGCCGGTCCGAATCGAATCGGGCGCGTCCTGGTCAGAGTTCCGGCCGCATGATGGTACCCGCTTTGAAGTCGAGATCGATTTCGCATCTCCGCTGATCGGCCGTCAGAGCTGGAACGGTGAACTGACCGCAGCGCGGTTCAAGCAGGATCTTTCACGGGCTCGTACATTCGGCTTCATGCGTGACGTCGAGCGCCTTTGGGCTGCTGGCTACGCTCTCGGTTCGTCGCTTGAGAATTCCGTCGTCATTTCCGATGACGAAACGGTCGTGAACGTCGAGGGTCTTCGTTACCAGGACGAGTTCGTACGCCACAAGACGCTGGACGCGGTTGGCGATCTTGCGCTTGCCGGCGCTCAGTTCATTGGCTGCTACCGCTCCTATCGCGGCGGCCACAAGATGAACGCCAATGCGCTGAAAGCTCTGCTCAACGATCCGACGGCCTATGAAATCGTCGAAGCGCCATCGTCGCGGGTTGCGCGCGTGAGGGCCGGAGATTTCGTTCCGGTCAGCGTCAGTGAACTGGCGCCGTCTTTTGCTTGAATAACAACTCCAGTCGACTTGGCCGCTTCCGTTGGAAGCGGCTTTTCTTTTGAATAGCCATGTGTGCTGCGGTCGGTGCCACAAAAATGCGTTAATGGGTGAGCATTGCGTTGCTCTGCCAATACTTTTATGGCTAGAACGACCTGCTTTCGGGCAGCAGGGCAAAACGGGCGGGACATCGGGAATTGTCGAATGGCGTATGCGAAGGCTGTAGAAATGCGTAGAGCGGCAAGGATCGCACTTGTATCGTTGGTGTTTGCGGGTGCCGGTCTCGGCCTTACCGCATGCCAGTCGGACAAAGACATCGACATCACCAAGCTCGGTTTCGAAAGCGAGTCGCCCGAGGCCCTCTACAATCAGGGCCTTGCCAACATGAAGGCGGGCAATATCGTCGAAGCGAGCCGTAAGTTCGACGCCATCGAGAAGCAGAACCCGTTCACCGAATGGGGCCGCAAGGCGCTCGTCATGAGCACGTTCAGCAAGTATCGCATGGGCCGCAACGACGAAGCCATCACCGTCGGTAACCGCTATCTCAACCAGTACCCGCGCTCCGCAGATTCGGCCTACGTGCAGTATCTGGTCGGCCTTGCCTATTCCAAGCAGGTCGCCGACGTCACGCAGGACCAGAAGGCCGCCAACAACACGATCGATGCGATGACCAAGGTCGTCCGTGATTATCCCGATTCGGAATATGTCGAGGATGCGCAGGCCAAGATCCGCTTTGCGCGTGACCAGCTTGCCGGCAAGGAAATGCAGGTCGGGCGATACTATCTCGAGCGCAAGGAATATCTTGCCGCCATCTCGCGCTTCCGCAGGGTCGTCGAGACCTTTTCCAATACCAACCAGGTTGAAGAAGCCCTCGCGCGTCTGACGGAAACCTATTACGCGATGGGCATCGTCGAAGAGGCGCAGACCGCCGCAGCCGTGCTTGGCCGCAACTATCCGGACAGCCAGTGGTACGCGGACTCCTACAAGCTGCTTCAATCTGGCGGCGTTCAGCCGCGCGAGAACAAGGGCTCGTGGATTGCGCGTGCCGGCGCAAAGCTCGTCGGCGCCTGAGACCTTTCAACCAAGTGCCTGACAGGATAGGCGAGGCCGCATGCTGATCCAGCTTTCGATCCGCGACATCGTTCTGATCGAGAAGCTGGACCTTGCCTTCGAAGCGGGCCTATCCGTGCTGACCGGCGAGACCGGTGCAGGCAAATCTATCCTTCTCGACAGTCTTTCTCTGGCGCTGGGCGGCCGCGGCGACGGCGGTCTTGTGCGCCATGGCGAGGATAAGGGGCAGGTGACGGCGGTCTTCGACGTGCCGATGAACCATTCCGCCCGCAAGCTTCTGCGCGACAACGGCATAGACGACGAAGGCGATCTGATCTTCCGGCGTATCCAGTCGGCCGACGGCCGCACCCGCGCTTCGATCAACGACCAGCCGGTCAGTGTGCAGATGATGCGCCAGGCGGGGCAGGTTCTGGTCGAGATCCACGGCCAGCACGACGATCGCGCGCTGATCGATACCGGCGCCCACCGCACGCTGGTCGATGCCTTTGCAGGCCTCAACGATGAAGTGCTCGCTGTTTCTCATCTCTACAAATCCTGGCGGGATGCCGACCGGAGCTTGAAGACGCATCGCGCCAAGGTGGAGGCCGCCGCACGCGAGGCCGATTACATCAGGGCCTCGGTCGAGGAACTGGAAGCTCTCTCTCCCCGCGACGGCGAGGAGGACGAACTGGCTGAGCAGCGCTCGAAGATGCAGAAGTCCGAGCGCATTGCCGGCGACATTTCGGAAGCATCGGAGTTTCTCAACGGCAACGGGTCGCCTGTGCCGTTGATCGCCTCCATGGTGCGCCGCCTCGAGCGCAAGAGCCACGAGGCGCCAGGCCTGCTGGAAGAGACCGTCGAACTGCTGGATCAGGCGCTCAACCATCTGTCGAACGCACAGATGGAAGTCGAAACGGCGCTTCGCCGGACCGAGTTTGATCCGCGTGAATTGGAACGGGTCGAGGAGCGACTGTTCGCCCTGCGCGCCGCCGGCCGCAAATATTCGGTCGCCGTCGTCGATCTTCCAGCGCTTGCCGAGAAGATGGTGGCTGACCTTGCCGATCTCGATGCGGGCGAGGAACGCCTCGGCGAGCTGGAAAAGCTCGCGGCCGCCGCGAAAGAGGAATTCGATCGGGCGGCACTCGTTCTCTCGGACAAACGTAAAGCGGGCGCGGAGACGCTGGCCGACGCGGTGATGCAGGAATTGCCGGCGCTGAAGCTGGAGCGGGCCCGCTTCATGGTCGACGTGACCGCAAATCCGGAGGCTGCGGCTGCCGAGGGTATCGATACGGTCGAATTCCACGTTCAGACCAATCCGGGCACGCGCCCCGGGCCGATCATGAAGGTCGCGTCCGGCGGCGAGCTGTCGCGCTTCCTTTTGGCGCTCAAGGTGGCGCTTGCCGATCGCGGCTCGGCACCGACGCTCGTCTTCGACGAAATCGACACAGGTGTCGGCGGCGCGGTGGCGGATGCGATCGGCCAGCGGCTGAAGCGTCTGTCGGGCACTGTGCAGGTGCTCTCGGTCACCCACGCGCCGCAGGTGGCGGCCCGTGCTGCGACGCATCTTCTGATCTCCAAGGGTCCGGCCGGCGACGGTTCCGACAAGATTGCCACACGGGTGGCGACTATGGCGCCGGAAAACCGCACCGAGGAAATTGCCCGCATGCTGGCCGGCGCCTCCGTGACGGACGAGGCGAGGGCGGCCGCCAGAAGCCTGCTTGCCGGCAACGGCTAAACGGTTATCCGGCAGTCGCGGGAGCGTGCGGGCAGGCTCACCCGGACAGGGCGTAACGCAATCCCGTATCCCGGAACGATGCTGCATCTCGTGGTGTCAAGTCACAGGCGAGATGGGCGCTGCTTCTTCCAATCTTCTCAAATTGCACTAGAAATGCCGTTGAAGATGGAGATTCCCGCATGGCCGCCGACCAGACCCCGACCGAGACCCCTGTTGATGACTTGACCGAACAGGCAGCGGCCGACGAGCTGGAGCGACTGGCGCGTGAACTTTCCCATCACGACGAGCTCTACCACGCCAAGGACGCGCCTGACATTTCCGATGCCGATTACGACGCGCTGAAGAAGCGCAATGCGGCGATCGAAGAGCGTTTCCCGCAGCTGATCCGGGCCGATTCGCCGTCCATCAGGGTTGGTGCAGCACCTCTGCCGACCTTTGCGCAGATCACCCATTCGCGACCCATGCTCTCGCTCGACAACGCCTTCGCCGATGACGACGTGCGCGACTTCGTGAACTCCGTCTACCGCTTCCTCGGTCAGTTGCCGGACGGCTCGATCGCCTTTACGGCGGAACCGAAGATTGACGGGTTGTCGATGTCGATCCGCTACGAGAACGGGATCCTCGTCAATGCCGCGACCCGCGGCGATGGCACGACGGGCGAAAACGTCACCGCCAATATCAAGACGATCAAGGAAATCCCGAACCGGCTTCCCAAAGGCGTTCCTGCCGTCGTCGAGGTTCGCGGCGAAGTCTATATGGGCAAGAGCGATTTCCTGGCTCTCAACGAGGAGATGGAAGCGAAGGGCAAGCAGCTCTACGTCAACCCGCGCAACACGGCAGCAGGATCACTGCGGCAGCTCGATGCCAAGGTGACGGCAAGCCGCAAGCTGAAGTTCTTTGCCTATGCCTGGGGCGAAATCTCTGAGCCGAACGATCTGCCGAGCTCGCAATACGAGATGGTGCAGACCTTCAAGGACTGGGGTTTTCCGGTCAATCCGCTGATGAAGCGGCTGAATTCCCTCGACGAGATCCTCGGTCATTACCGCGAGATCGGCCTCGAGCGTCCCGAACTCGACTACGATATCGACGGTGTCGTCTACAAGGTCGATCGGCTCGATCTGCAGGCGCGTCTCGGTTTCCGCTCGCGCTCGCCCCGCTGGGCGACGGCGCACAAATTTCCCGCCGAGCAGGCGTTCACGACGGTCGAGAACATCGACATCCAGGTCGGCCGCACCGGCGCGCTGACACCGGTCGCGCGCCTGACCCCGATCACCGTCGGCGGTGTCGTCGTCACCAATGCGACGCTGCATAACGAGGATTATATCAGGGGTATCGGCAATTCCGGCGAGCGGATCCGCGAGGACGATCACGACATCCGCATCGGCGACACCATCATCGTGCAGCGGGCCGGCGACGTCATCCCGCAGGTTCTCGACGTGGTCATGGAAAAGCGGCCGGCGGATGCCGAGCCTTATGTCTTCCCGAAGAAATGCCCGGTCTGCGGCAGTCATGCCGTGCGCGAGAAGAACGAGAAGACCGGCAAGCTCGATTCGGTCACCCGCTGCACCGGCGGCTTCGTCTGCCGTGCGCAGGCGACCGAACACCTGAAGCATTTCGTCTCACGCAATGCCTATGACATCGAAGGGCTTGGGGCAAAACAGGTCGACTTCTTCTTCGAGGCGGAAGATCCGGCGCTGCAGATCCGCACTGCGCCCGACATTTTCACGCTGAAGAAGCGTCAGGAAACATCGAAACTGCTGAAGCTCGAAAACATCGACGGGTTCGGCAGGATCAGCGTCCGGAAACTGTTCGACGCGATCGACGAGCGGCGCTCGATCGCGCTCAACCGCTTCATCTACGCGCTCGGCATCCGCCATGTCGGCGAGACGACGGCGAAGCTTCTGGCGCGCCACTACGGCACCTACGAGGCCTTTGCCGAGGCCATGAAGGACGCGGCCAGTCTCTCCGGGGATGCCTGGGCTGACCTCAACAATATCGAGGGCATCGGCGAGATCGTCGCCCGCGCCATCGTCGAGTTCTTCAAGGAGCCGCGTAACCTCGACGTCGTGACGCGCCTCCTCACCGAGGTGACACCGCAGGCGGCAGAACAGATCGCGGCCTCGAACAGCCCGGTTGCCGGAAAGACGGTCGTTTTCACCGGCTCGCTGGAGCGCTTCACCCGCGACGAGGCCAAGGCCCGTGCCGAAGGGCTTGGCGCCAAGGTGGCGGGATCGGTTTCCAAGAAGACCGACTATGTCGTTGCCGGCCCCGGCGCCGGTTCCAAGCTCGACAAGGCAAGGGAACTCGGCGTCGAGGTGATGACGGAAGACGAGTGGCTATCGTTTATCGGTGGCTGAGCATCAGGTCTTCAGCCGCGCCATCGCATAGGCGTCGACATAGTGCCCGTCGCGAAAGGCGTCGTCCCTGAGATGCCCTTCGATAACGAAGCCGTAGCGCTCGTAAAGCCTGATGGCGTCTTGGTTGTCAGTAAAGACGTCGAGTTCCAGGCGGTGCAGGTTCAGCCAGTTGTCGGCAAGGTCGATCGCGGCCTTCATCAAGGCCGAGCCGACGCCGCGGCCGACAAAGTCGTCGTGGACGCCCATGCCGATCGTCCCGACATGCCGGCGGCGGCCCTGTAGCGGACCGAGGAAGATGTCGCCGATGATGACGCCGTCCATGTCCGCCACGAGCTTCTTTGCGCCGGGCGCCGGGTTTTCCACATATTGGCGCGTCTCAGCCACGGCCTGATATGGCAGCCTCAGCGTGCCGTAGCGATATCCGGGAAGATTGGCGAGGGCCGTGATGGCCGCCGCATCGTCAGGTGTCGACGACCTGATGACGTAACCTCCTAGCCGTTCGGCTCGGGGTGGTTTTTCCTGGATTTCGTCGCTCGATGGCATGATGGCTCTCCTTCAGGTATTACCGAGGCAGAGCGGACCAGCCGATCCCTGCCAGTTTCGGCAGGGTGGTGGACGGATGATCGACTAACGCGCCAAACCCGCCACACGCCCTGCAAGGCGGATGGTCATGGTAAGACGGGTAAGGGCGATAGCGTTCATCATGGATCACATTGGGCCTGACAATGATGTGGAGGTCAAGATGCAGGCGGGGATGCGCTTTGCCGAATCGCTCCATCCGGCATAAAAGTCCGATGACCGAAGATTAGGACGCGACCTTGAAGACCATTGCGATCGATTTCGAAACCGCCAACGAACAGCGCGGCAGCGCCTGCTCGGTGGGCCTCGCGTGGATCGAGGACGGTCGTGTGGTGCGGGTCGAGGAACGGCTGATCCGGCCGCGGGACATGCGGTTTTCGTCCTTCAACATCGCCATTCATGGGATCCGGCCCGACCATGTCGAGGATGCCGGCGAGTTTCCCGAAGTGATGGACGAGTTCATCGACGATTTTCGCGGCGCGACGATGATCGCCCATAATGCCGCCTTCGATTTCAGCGTCTGGCGCGCCTGTCTCGACCAGTACCGGCAGTCCTATCCGGAACTGTCCTATCTCTGCAGCGTCAAGATGGCCCAGAAAGTCTGGCCGCATCTGATCTCGCACAAGCTCAATATCCTCGCGCAGCACCTGGGGCTGAGCTTCCTGCATCACAACGCAGCGGAAGATGCGGCGGTCTGTGCCGAAGCCTCGATCGCGATTGCACGGTCGCTTGAGGTCATGCATATCCACGATATTCCGACCGCGATCGGCATGCGGGCAGGGCGGTTGTTTTCCGGTGGCTATGATGCCTGCACATTGCGCAAGCAGTGATCACTTGTAACCCCGCTGCCGAAGCTTATCTCTGATCACGTATCGTTGACTGGAGATTTTGCCACTATGACTCGTTCGAGCCGCCGCCTTGCCATTCTTGCGACCGCCGCTATCCTCGGCGGTCTTGCCGTTCCCGCTCTTGCCCAGGTGGTCGGCAAGGTCGGCGTCGACTGGATCGGCAACGACATCATCATCGAGGCGGTGCAGGACCCGAAGGTGAAGGGTGTCACCTGCCACGTCACGTATTTCGATCGCAGCGTCATCGACAGGCTGAAGAACGGCAAGTGGTTCGAGGACCCGTCCAACAATTCCATCTCCTGCCGCCAGACCGGGCCGATCGAGATTGGTGACATCGAGCTCGACGACGGTGGCGAGGAAGTGTTTCGCCAGGGTCGGTCGCTGATCTGGAAAGACCTTCTGGTCAAGCGGATCTACGACAAGCCGAACGATACGCTGATCTACCTTGCCCATTCGCGACAGGTTGTCGAAGGATCGGCGAAGATGGCGATCTCCAGCGTGCCGCTGTTCAACCAGCCGGTGACCTGGGAAAAGGGCAAACCCTGATCCGCTTTACGTCCTGACGTAAGAAAACCGGGCTCCTTTCGGAACCCGGTTTTAACTAGGACAGCTCTAAGGCTTACGATCAGGCGGCTTCCCGCGACAGTTCGTCTGCAATGACGGTGTCGAGGTTCAGGAAGCAGACCATGGTCTTTTCCAGGGCAACGATGCCGCGGCAGAAATCGCGCTGGGCTTCCGGAATGATTTCCGGTGCCGGCTGCAGATCTTCGCTTCTGATCGTCATCATGTCGGAGACCTGTTCGACCAGAAGGCCGACCAGCTTGCCGGCGATGTCGGTGACGATGATCGCCGAACGCTCTGATGGTTCGGTCATCTTCATGCCGAGGCGGCAGGCCATGTCGATGACCGGGATCACCGCGCCGCGCAGGTTGATGAGGCCAAGCACGTAAGGCGGAGTATGCGGCATCGGAGTGACCGGTGCCCAACCGCGAATTTCGCGGATCGCCATGATGTCGATGCAGAATTCCTGGTCTCCCAGGTGGAAGGAGACGATTTCGAGATAGGCTCCCGACTGCTTGATGGCGTTACTCATGTCGATCATCCTGATGTCGTTTTTTTGAAAGTCTCACGTCCCCGTTAAACTTCCCCTAATCTTTGCCGCCTCAACGCGCTTTTTGTTCTATTTCCCGGCCGGTCGACGATGCTATAGTGGGTCATGCAACCGACCGCCCCATCGCTTCGACTTCCGGTTTTTCTGATCGCCGCGCTTGCCGCGATGCTGATCGGCGTCCTGGCTTTTGTTGGTTGGGCGCAGCACGGTTCGTCCATCTTCCTCGCGATGGCCGAGGGAACGCTCTCCTGGTGCATGTGACGGCCACGTCTGTGAAAACGCTGTGGTGATTTGCAACAATCGTCGTCTGCGGCTATCAGCGGTCACGATCTCAACTGATGATGCAGCAGGCAAACTACGATGAAGACTTTCCGAATTGTACTTTGGCTCGCCGTCGTCATTCTGGCCGGTGTTCTGGCCTGGCTGACCCTGGAGGTCACGCGTTCGAAGCAGCAGGTGGCCGAAGGGCCGTTCGGTGTCCCGTTCGAGCTTGTGGCGCAGGACGGCAGCCCGATCACCGAAGCAGCGTTCCGCGACAAACCGACGGCCGTGTTCTTCGGCTTTACCCATTGCCCAGAAGTCTGCCCGACAACGCTGTTCGAGCTGAACACCTGGCTGCATCAGGTCGATCCCGATGGCACCAAGCTCAACGCTTACTTTGTGAGCGTCGACCCGGAGCGCGATACGCCGGAGCTGATGGGACAGTATGTCTCGAATGTCTCCGACCGTATTCGCGGTATTTCAGGCCCGCCTGCCAAGGTGATGGAGATGGTCAAAGGGTTTCGCGTGCTTGCCCGCAAGGTGCCGGTGGATGAGAAAAACCCTGGCGGCGATTACACGATGGACCATACGGCATCGATTTTCCTCCTGAAGGACGGCGGCCGTTTTGCCGGGACGATCGCTTACGGCGAGGATCCTGCAGCGGCGGCGATGAAGCTCGAGAACCTGACCAAGGGATAAGTCGCTTGAGGCGGATGCCTTATCTGTGGCAAAGCTTGCCGCGAAGATTATGAGAGGCGACTTCCTTTGAGTGAAATCCGGCTTTACGTGACATCCACCGAAATCGGTTCGGCCGAGATCCTCGACCTCCTGTCGCTGGAGTTCGGCGAAGAGGACGTGGCGATTGCCACGACCGAGGTGGACGAGAAGAAGGATATCTGGGAAGCCTCCGTCTACATGATGGCGGACGACGAGGAGGTCTTCAGAGAACGGATTGCAAAGGCGATCAGCGAGGATTTTCCCGATCTTTCGATTGCGATGGAGGTTATCCCGGATGTCGACTGGATTGCCAAATCGCTCGAAGGGCTCAAGCCTGTCAGGGCAGGGCGGTTTCTGGTTCATGGCTCGCATGACCGCGACAAGGTCAAGATCAACGACATTGCCATAGAGATCGATGCTGGACAGGCATTCGGGACCGGCCATCATGGGACAACGGCGGGGTGCCTCGAGGTGATCGACACGGTCGTTCGAGCGACCGAGCCGAGAAATGCGCTCGATCTGGGAACGGGCAGCGGCGTTCTGGCGATTGCGGTGCGCAAGTTGCGCAACATCCCGGTTCTGGCAACGGATATCGATCCGGTCGCCGTTCGGGTTGCCAAGGAGAATGTTCGCCGCAACGGCATTGCCAGCGGACTGCGGCTGGAGACGGCACCGGGTTTCCACTCCTCGGCCTTTCGCCAGGACGGTCCGTTCGACCTCATCATCGCCAATATTCTGGCGCGGCCGTTGATCAAGATGGCGCCGCAGCTGGTGACGCATCTGACACCGGGCGGATCGGTGATCCTGTCCGGTATTCTAGCCGAGCAGCGCTGGAAGGTGATTTCCGCTTATGCAGGCGCCCGCTGCCGGCATGTGCGCACGATCTGGCGAAACGGCTGGGTGACCATGCATTTCGTGCGAGGCATGTGACGGGCCATGGGCTGGCCTGTCAGGTTCTGTAGGCTTGCCGGCACACCGAGTTGCGTGCCGGGTATCGCGTCGTCCTCAGATCAGAAGATGTAACGGGTCGCACCCTGGCGCTGAAGTTCTTCGCGCGTCGTGCCGAGGCTCTTCAGCGTCGCATCATCAAGGCCAAGCATTGCGCCGTTGACGTAACGGGAGACCTGACGCTGACGGGCTTCGACCACGCGGTTCATTGCATTGCGGAGAAATGAGTTGGCCATCGTGTTCGTCCTTTTCAAAGTGATGACCCCAGAGGTCATCGAACATTGACGACACCTTAGATGATAAAAAATGAGGCAGGCAGTGGGTCTGCATCATGTGTGGCATGCGTCGGCTGCATGGATAGGTTCCTGACACTGACTGCCCTGTCACGTATCTGCATAGGATACTGGCGGCGGCGCGGGGAAATGTTCTAACATGGCGGCCATCAGTCGGAATCAAACCAGCCGGAGTTCACTCATGTTTCAATCGTTCGAGACCAAGTCCGCCCCGCAGTTCGGCCGCGAAAGGGTGACTGCCCTGCGCGACGGCTTTGCCGAACTCGGCATTGACGGGTTTCTCGTGCCCCGCGCCGACGAGTATCAGGGCGAGTATGTGCCTGAGTTGGCCGAGCGCCTGTCATGGTTGACCGGCTTTACCGGATCTGCCGGCATGGCGCTCATCACGCAGCGTGAGGCGATCGTGTTCGTCGATGGACGTTACGTGACGCAACTGGCCGAACAGGTTGACGGAACTGTGTTTTCCGGCGGCGATCTGGTCGGCGAGCCGCCGCATGCCTGGATTGCGAAACATGCGCCGAAAGGGTTCCGCCTCGGCATCGACCCTTGGCTGCATGCCGGTGCGGAAGTGCGCAGGCTGGAAAAGGCGCTTGCGGAGATCGGCGGCACGCTGGTTTCGCTGGCCCACAATCCGCTCGATGCGATCTGGAGCGATCGCCCTGCGGAACCGGTTGGCGCGTTGACCATCCAGAAAGAAGAGTTCGCCGGAAAGCCGGCCGGCGACAAGCTGAGCGAGATCGCGCGCCAGACCGAAGCGAAGGGACTGTCTGCGGTACTGATCACGGATCCGTCCTCCGTCGCCTGGATCTTCAATGTTCGCGGGGCTGACGTGCCGCACACGCCACACCCGCTCGCGCGCGCGATCGTCTTTTCAAACGGCAAGGCAGAACTCTTCATCGATGCGGCGAAGCTCGGGAGCGAAGAGGCGGCCTACCTGGACGCTCTCGCCCTCCGGCGGGATCCCTCCGAGTTCCTCGGCCGTCTTGCCGAGGTCTCCAAAAACGGCGCCCGCATCCTGATCGATCCGGATTTGACACCGCTCGCGCTGACGGCTGCAATCGTCGCAGCCGGCGGCGAGGTGGTCGAGGGGATCGATCCGGCGAAGCTGCCGCGCGCCTGCAAGAATTCGGCGGAACTCGATGGATCTGCCAAGGCGCATCTGCAGGATGGCGCGGCTGTCGTCGAGTTTCTGTGCTGGTTGGATGGCCAGACGCCGGGCTCAATCACCGAGATCGATGCGGTAAAGACGCTGGAAGCGACCCGGGCCCGCGTCGGCCAGAGCATGCAGAACCCGCTGAAGGACGTTTCCTTCGATACGATTTCCGGTGCCGGAGAGCATGCTGCGATCATGCATTACCGGGTGACGTCCGAAAGCAACCGGCAGATCCTGCCCGGCGAACTGTTCCTGATCGATTCGGGCGCGCAGTATGTCAACGGAACGACGGATATCACCCGCACGGTTGCGGTCGGCTCGGTTTCCGAGGATCGCAAGCGCTTCTTCACGCTGGTTCTGAAGGGCATGATCGCCATCAGCATGGCGAAGTTTCCGAAGGGAACGCGCGGCTGCGATCTCGATCCGCTCGCTCGGATCGCGCTGTGGAAGGCGGGGGCGGATTTCGCGCATGGCACGGGCCATGGCGTCGGCTCCTATCTCTCGGTTCATGAGGGGCCGCAGCGCATTTCGCGGATGTCGACGCAGGAGCTTCTGCCCGGCATGATCCTTTCGAACGAGCCCGGCTATTATCGCCCCGGCGCCTTCGGGATCCGGATCGAAAACCTGATCTTCGTGAACGATGCCGCACCTGTCGAGGATGGGGACATGCCGGTTCTGTCGTTCGAGACGCTGACCTGGTGCCCGATCGATCGCCGCCTTGTGGTCCCCTCGCTGATGACCTCGGAAGAACTGCAGTGGCTGAACGACTATCACGCAGAGGTTCGTGAGAAGCTGATGCCGCTGATCGACAAAGATTCGGTCAAGACCTGGCTCACTGCAGCGACGGCGCCGATCTCCGGCTGAGCCGGATTACATCCCGATACCGAAACCGTGCCGGGCGGCCATGACTGCCGCCCAGCCGACGACGAGGACCATGAGGCCCGGAAAACGCAGTCCGAACACCAGCGCCGCGATCATCGCAATGCGCACATCCCAGCCGCTGTTGACGAAGGGTGGAGCGACGAGTGTCACCAGAACGGCGGCCGGCACGGCGTTGAGGGCCGATTCCACCCGTGGCGGTATGCGTTTCAAGCTGTTGACAAGGATGTAGCCGCCGAGCCGCGTGGCGTATGTCGCAATTGCCGCCATCAGGATCAGGGTGGCGGTCTGGCTATCGACGGAGAAGGCGCTCATGCCGGTTTCCATCACGCAGCCTCCGTTTCAAGGGCCGGGTCTTTCACGTCGTGATCCGAGGCTCCGGGAGGAGGCAGGATGGCCGCGACGACGATCCCGAGCGCTGCCCCCACACTGATATGCCAGGGTGACCCGACGACCCAGTAGGCGATAACCGATCCGACTGCTCCGGCGACGAGGACGGGTAGAAAATTGTGCCGCTTGCGAAAGCCCATCACCAGACCGAGAAAGTAGACGGGCAGGAGGACATCGATGCCGATCGCCTTCGGGTCGCCGATCAGGCTGCCGAACAGCGCGCCGACAATGGTATTGCCGACCCATCCAATCCAGACCACGCCGCCCATGGCGATGTACCAGGCGAAGGTGACCGGGGTCTGTTCTTCACGTTTCTCCGTCTCTGCAAATTGCGGATCGGTCAGCAGGAAAAACGAAAGACAGCGCTTGAGGAGCGGGAAGCGCCCGAGGATCGGCGATACTGCCGCGGAATAGAGGACGTGGCGGAAATTGACGGCGAGCACCGAGAGCACGATCATCCAGGCCGCGACATGGTGGCCGAACAGTTCGATCCCGACCAACTGGCTCGCACCGCCGAAAACAAACGCGCTCATCAGCGCCGCTTCCGCCATGCTGAAACCGTTGTCGATGGCGATCGCTCCGAACAGGATGCCGAACGGGGCTGAGGAGAGGACGATAACGAAGCCCTTCTTCAATCCGTTCCTGATCTGGCCGCTTGTGGTGATCGGTTCGCTGAAACTCATGAGTCTTCCGATGCGTGCGCGTGCAATGCTTCGTTTATGCACGTGAGCGACCGGTGACAATCGAATTGCGTTGATGCGTGTATCGATTTTGCTGAACGATCGGCGGCGCGGAGTGCGTTAGTCCGCGAGAATCTCGCTGCTCTTGATAATGCCGACGCCGTTGGCGCGCATCTCCTCGATGGCAGCCCTGACGCCCTCGGGTGTTATGCCGCGGCTCGCATCCTCGATGAAGCGCACTTTGACGTCCGGCAGCATTTCGACAGCGTCCAAGGCTGAAAACTTCACGCAGTAGTCCGTGGCGAGACCGCAAACGTCAAGCTCCGTAATCTGCTGCGCCCGGAGGTAACCGGCAAGGCCGGTAAGGGCGGCCTGGTCGTTGTCGCGAAAGGCGGAATAGCTGTCGACCGCAGGGTTTTCGCCCTTCTGCTGGATATAATCGACTGCGCCGATATCGAGATCCGGATGGAATTCCGCATCCGGTGTTTCCTGCACGCAGTGATCCGGCCACATGACCTGCGGCTGGCCCGAGAGCTCGCCCATGTCGAATGGTTTCTTGCCCGGATGCTGGGAGGCGAAGCTGCCGTGATTGGCGGGATGCCAGTCCTGCGAGGCGACGATCACATCGTAACCGCCGTCGGAAATGAGGCTGTTTGCGATCGGCACGATGTCGTCACCGTGGGCAACAGCGAGGTTGCCGCCAGAGCAGAAGCCATTCTGGATGTCGATCAGGAGCAGCGCTTTCATAGATCGTCCTCACGAGTGGTTCTTCCTTGTCACACGAAGATGCCAAGCATGGCGGCATCGATCAAGCCTCTTCTGCCCAACACGATCGTCGCTCCAAATCATTTGTGACGAAACGGTCGGCCTTGGTGGCAGGTTCTGCGGTCATCTGATCTCCGCGGTTTCTAGGATGTCTGAAGATGACTCGATCGCTTTTGCTGACGGATCTGAAATCTCAATCCGGTTTCGAGCCGAATGTTGAAACGTGATTCCTCGTCGGATGCGGACCACAACCCTATCTAGAGGTCATCTTCACGGAGTTTCTCCCATGTCACTGTCGTCTTCGCTAGAAACGCGGGCTGAAGGCCTGCCGCCGATCGGTTTTCCCGGTCTCGGCGCTCTCATCGTGCTTGTTGTCGGCACCGTTGCGCTCGGCCTCGCTTATGGTCCAGCCCAAGGTGCGCTCTTCCTCATCGGAGGCGGGCTTGGCATCGCGCTCTATCACGCGGCCTTTGGGTTCACGTCTGCCTGGCGTGTCTTCATTGCGGAGGGCCGGGGCCGGGGTCTTCGCGTTCAGATGATTCTTCTGGCGCTTGCCGTCATCCTGTTTTTCCCGGCTCTATCCAACGGCGTGCTGTTCGGCACCGAGGTGCGTGGCAATATCTCGCCGGCCGGTATCGGCGTGATCGTCGGCGCCTTCATGTTCGGCATCGGGATGCAGCTTGGCGGCGGTTGTGCATCCGGCACGCTGTTTACCGCCGGTGGCGGCAATGCGCGCATGCTGGTGACCCTGTTCTTCTTCATCGTCGGTTCGGTTCTCGCCACCATCCACTTCGACTGGTGGGTCAGTCTTCCTTCGCTGCCGCCGACGTCTCTGTTTCAGACGTTCGGTGCGTTTGGCGGCATTGCGGTATCGCTTGCCATATTCGCGGCGATCGCCGCGATCACTGTGGTCGTCGAGAAGCGGCGCAACGGCGCACTTGAACAGGCACCACTTTCGCCACGGCACGGTCTTGCCCGCTATCTGCGTGGTCCGTGGCCGCTGGTGGCTGGCGCGATTGCACTCGTCATCCTTAATTTCGCGACGCTCGCAATCGCCGGCCGTCCCTGGGGTATCACGTCCGCCTTCGCGCTCTGGGGTGCGAAGGGCGCGCAGGCGATCGGCTTTGATCCGACAGCCTGGGCCTACTGGCAGCAGCCGGGAAATGCCAAGGCTCTGGCCGGAAGCGTGTTTGCCGATGTCACATCCGTCATGGATTTCGGCCTCATCGCGGGCGCCATGCTGGCGGCGGCGCTGGCTGGAAAGTTTGCTCCCAGCCTCGACATCCCGCTGCGTTCGATCCTTGCGGCCGTCGTTGGCGGCCTGCTGCTCGGCTACGGTGCGCGAATTGCCTATGGCTGCAATATCGGAGCCTATTTCTCCGGCATCGCGTCCGGCAGCCTGCATGGTTATCTCTGGGCAGTCGCGGCGTTTGCCGGAAATGTGCTGGGTGTGAAATTGCGGCCCTTCTTCTTTATGGAAGGTCGGTCCATTCGCCGGGCCGACGGTTGAGCCGTTCACCGCATCCCTTCAAAACTCCACGATCCATGGGCGCCTCCACAGAGGCGCCCATTTTCGCATGTGGGTTCAGGCAGAGTGTCGCCACACTTTGGCTCGGGCTTGCCGCATCTTACCCCCTCAAAATTGCGGGTGCGATTTCGTACCTCAAATGTCGCAACAGTTAAAAACCGGTGTAAGCCTTGAGTTTGTTAACTTTTGTCGCTAAACAGCAACAGTCGACGAGCTAGACACCGGACTTGCGGGCAGGGTCGAACACCCCTTTGCCGCATTTCTGCTTAACTTCCGGCGGTATGCGCTTTTAAGTGCACCACCGAAACCAAATCGGGGCGGCGTAAAGACATTGGTTACCATAATCGTTCATTCTCATATGCAGTCGATTGGCGGCGATGAGCAGATCCTGTCTGCTTTCTCAGTCCGCTTTGATCTTGCGGGCAAGACTGCGAAAGCAGGCCTTGCCGGTGTGAGTAACGGTTCGGGTAACGAGTAATGGCGCGTCAGTTGGAATCCAAAGCTTCGAAGCAGAACGGTCGCAAAGCGGCATCGAAAGCATCCTCGGCGCAGGCGCGCCGCAAGAAGTCCCGCTCACTCATGACGAATATGGCGCTTGGCGTCGGCTTTACCGTGGCGGCGCTGGTTGGTGCCTCGATGGTCACGGTCGCGACCTCGGTCAAGTCTGCCCCCAGCATCAGGTTCGAAACGGCCCTGCTTGCGCCACCAACCGCGCGCGAGCATCTCGTGGCTACATCGGCGCGCACTGCGGACCGCAATCTCGATGTTTCGAAATTCTCCCGCCTTCCAGGCAGCGCGCCGGCCGAGCCGAAGCGCGGTCGTCTGGAAGGAGCGCAGCTTGCTGCTCTCTCTTCCCAGCGTCCGGATGACGCAAGCGTTCGTCAGTCGATGCATCTCGCGATGGCAAAGGCTGCCCGTCACGCCGAAACCGAACAGCAGTTTGCGGCTCTTGGCAAGCTGCGGCCCGGCTCCGACCAGATCAAGTCCGCCCTCGGTTCTGCCATGGAAAGTCTTGTGGTCGTAGCGCCACGCGGTAGCGAAGCTCTGGGCGCAATGCCCGACATTCTCCAGGAAGTTCAGCCGGCGACAGAGGTGGCGGAACTCAACACGATGAAGCCGGTGGAACTGGCGTCGCTCGAAAGCGATCTGCCGGAAAGCATGTCGGAGGATACGGTGGCGATTGCCGAACAGGCGACGCCGCTGCCTTCACCTGCGCCGACATCTCTCGCCCAGGCGCTGCCGAAAGCCGGACCACTGCCGGTCCTGCGTCCCGGTGCGGCCACCACCAGCGCTTCCATGGCCGTCGCTTCCGTCAAGCCTGAAAAGCCGAATGCACTTGCCGCAATCGCAGCCGTCGCACCGCAAAAGCCTGGCCGTGGCGACAACGATAACGACAAGCCAACCGTGCTTGCCTTTGCCAAGCCGAACAACCCGATGCGCGAAGAGCCTCTCGCGCCGTCGCAGGGTTCGCCGAAGTGGCCGGGCATTGGCACCAAGGTTGCGATCTATGACATCACCAACGGTGTTGTCATCATGCCGAACGGCAGCAAGCTCGAAGCCCATTCCGGCATCGGCAGCATGCGCGACAACCCGAAGTTCACGCATGTGAAGATGCGCGGCCCGACACCTCCGGGCACCTACAAGCTCTCGATGCGCGAATCGCTGTTCCACGGTGTTGCGGCAATCCGCCTGACGCCGACCGACGGCAAGGCGCCGCAGGGCCGCACGGGTCTTCTCGCCCACAGCTTCCTGCTTCGCGTTCGCGGCGACAGCCACGGTTGCGTAGCGTTCGCCGACTACGACAAGTTCCTCAAGGCCTTCCAGCGCGGCGAAATCACCCACATGATCATCGTGCCGAAGTGGGATGGCAAGCGCCCCGGCGCCGGCCCAAGCGGCGGCGGCATCATGGCAAAGCTGTTCGGCAACAAGGACGCCTGATCAAACTCAAAACAAACGGAGCCTTTTAGGCTCCGTTTTTCGTTGTCAGTCCAGCACCTGCCGCGTTGCGGCCAGGAAGATGCGGGCGCCGATCGCAATCAGATCGTCGGGATAATCATAAGTCGGGTTGTGCAGGGCAGGGTGGCTTTCGCCGGCGCCGAGAAACAGCATGGCCGATTTCGAGACCTTAGCGAAGCGACCGAAATCCTCCGAGGCGCGATAGGCTTGCCCAGCGACATGCGGCACGCTCTCGGCATCCATCGCGGCCCTCAGGATGTCGGCTGCAGCGGGGTGGTTGATGCAGTGGCCGAACACATCCTGATAGGACAAGGCCAGGGCCAGCCCATCCGCCGCAGCCGCGTCTCTCGCCATTGTCTCTGCATGTTCGACAAGAGCGGACATCTGATCATCCGTCGAGGTGCGCAGCGTCACCCAGATCTCGCCATGCGCCGGTGAAATGCCCGCCGCGAGTTCACCGATCGTCACGTGGGTCACGGTCGCTCGCACGAGGTCGTCGTTTTCGACAGAGCCTGCCGAAATACCGCTCAGGGCTGGCAGCAGCCTGGCCACGGCCGAAACCGGCGAGATCCCGGTCTCTGGCCATGCCGCGTGGGCAGTCTTGCCGGTCAGGATGATTTTCATGCCGCGCGACGCGCAATTGGTCGGGCCGTCCTTCAGATGAACGTGGCCGAGCGGGATGCCCGGCATGTTGTGCAGGGACAGGCTGATATCGGGCGTCAGGTCCCGAAACTTGTCGTCGGCAAGGACCGCTGCCGCCCCGGCGCCGGTTTCCTCCGCCGGCTGGAACAGGAGAACGACACGACCCTTCGCTGGCCGCCGATGTCCGAGCGCGCGGCCGACCGCCGCAAGCGTTGCCATATGCCCGTCATGGCCGCACATATGGCTTTTTCCCGATACCTTCGACTTGTGCTCGGGGTCGCCGAGTTCCTCGATCGGAAGAGCATCGAGTTCCGCGCGCAGCATCACCGTCATTCCGGGCACGCCACTGTCGTAGACGACCGCGACGCCGGTGCCGCCAATACCTTCGACCACCGCGTCCGGACCGGTCTCCGACAGGAACCGCATCACCTCGCGCGCCGTCTCCGCTTCCTCACCGGAGACATCAGGCATGGTATGAAGCCGGCGGCGCCATGCGGTGAGTTCGACGACGTCGCTGTTGCTGAGGGAGATGTCATTCATCGAATTCTAAAGCCCTCATCATGGTCACGACCCTCGTTTGCGAGTGAGTAGACGTCTCGTCAGCCCGCCTTCTCCACGAACCCGTCCAGCACCCGCTTTTGCCCTGCCTTGTCGAACTCGATCGTCAGCTTGTTGCCTTCGATCGCGGTGACGTTGCCGTTGCCGAACTTGATGTGGAAGACGCGGTCGCCGACTGTGAATTTTGAGGGCGTGTCGGTTGTCGACTTGGCGACCAGCTCGCCGTCGATCGTGCGGCCGCGGGGGCCGCTTTCGCCGTAGCCGATGCGTTCCACGGCGTGGCCGGAGCGGCTGCCCCAGTTGTCGCGGGTGGCATCTGTCTTGTTGGCCTGGGCGCGTTTCCAGCCGGGCGTCGAATAGGAGTTGCCGGCGAAGGCATCTGCCTTGTCGAAGCGCGACTGGCCATAGCCGCCGCGGCCGCCATAGCCACCGAAGCTTGAGGATTCCGATGCCGCGACATCGACGTGGCTCGGCGGCAGTTCATCAAGGAAGCGCGAGGGCATTGTGGATTGCCACAGGCCGTGAATACGCCGGTTGGAGACGAACCAGATGTGGCAGCGGCGTTTTGCGCGGGTGATGCCGACATAGGCGAGGCGACGTTCCTCCTCCAGCCCGGAACGGCCGCCTTCGTCCAGCGCGCGCTGGTGCGGGAACAGGCCTTCCTCCCAGCCGGGCAGGAACACGGTCTCGAATTCCAGACCCTTGGCCGAGTGGAGCGTCATGATCGAGACGGCATCGAGGTTCTCGTTGGTCTCGGCATCCATGACGAGCGAGACGTGCTCTAGGAAGCCGCGCATGCTCTCGAACTGCTCCATCGAGCGGATCAGTTCCTTGAGGTTTTCCAGCCGCCCCGGCGCTTCGGCGGTCTTGTCGTTCTTCCACATGTCGGTATAGCCCGACTCTTCGAGGATCTGCTCGGCCAGTTCCGTATGCGGCACGGTTTCGAGACGTGCCTGCCAGTTGCGGAAATTCTGCACGACGTCGAACAGGGCCTTGCGGGCCTTCGGCTTCAGCTCGTCGGTCTCGATCATTTCGCTTGCGGCCTGAAGCATGGGCACATCGCGGGCGCGGGCGCTGTCATGCAGGTAGCGGATCGTGGTGTCGCCGAGGCCGCGCTTCGGCGTGTTGACGATGCGCTCGAAGGCCAGGTCGTCAGCCGGCTGGCAGACCATGCGGAAATAGGCCATCGCATCGCGGATCTCGAGCCGCTCGTAAAAGCGCGGGCCACCGATGACGCGGTAGTTGAGACCGAGCGTCACGAACCGGTCTTCGAACTCGCGCATCTGGAACGAGGCGCGCACCAGGATCGCCATGTCGTTCAGCGCGTGTTTCTTGGAATCGCTGCGACCATCGCCGCGCTGCAGCCGCTCGATCTCCTCACCGACGGCACGGGCTTCCTCTTCGCTATCCCAGGCGGCGTGGACGATCACCTTTTCGTCCTCGGGATCGACCCGGTCGGTAAACAGCGTCTTGCCGAGGCGTCCTTCGTTATGGGCGATCAGATGGCCGGCAGCGCCGAGGATATGCTCTGTCGAGCGGTAGTTGCGCTCGAGCTTGATGACCTTGGCGCCCGGGAAATCCTTGTCGAAGCGAAGGATGTTTTCCACTTCGGCGCCGCGCCAGCCATAGATCGACTGGTCGTCGTCGCCGACGCAGCAGACGTTTTGCGGCACATCCTTCGGACGCTGAGCGAGCAGACGCAGCCACATATACTGGGCCGTATTGGTGTCCTGATACTCGTCGACGAGGATATAGCGGAACCGCTGATGGTATTCCTTTAAGAGATCCGGTGCCTTGCGGAACAGGGCGATCGGGTGCAGCAGAAGGTCGCCGAAATCGCAGGCGTTGAGCGTGCGCAGGCGGGCCTGATAGGCGGCATAGAGTTCGCGGCCCTTGCCGTTGGCAAAAGCTCGGGCGTCGCCTTCCGGAATGTCGGGCGGCAACAGGCCCTTGTTCTTCCAGCCATCGATCATGCCGGCGAACTGCTTGGCCGGCCAGCGCTTGTCGTCCAGACCTTCCGCCTGGATGAGCTGCTTGATCAGGCGCACGACGTCGTCGGTGTCTAAGATGGTGAAATCGGATCGCAGGCCGACCAGCTCCGAATGGCGCCGCAGCAGTTTGACGCCGATCGAGTGAAACGTGCCCAGCCACGGCATGCCTTCGACGGCGCCGCCGACGAGAACGCCGATGCGCTCCTTCATCTCGCGCGCCGCCTTGTTGGTAAAGGTCACGGCGAGAATCTGGCTCGGATAGGCGCGGCCAGTCTCCAGCAGGTGAGCGATACGGGTGGTCAACACGCGCGTCTTGCCGGTTCCGGCGCCCGCCAGAACCAGAACGGGACCATCCAAGGTCTCGACCGCTTCGCGCTGTTCCGGGTTAAGGCCGGTCATATAGTCGGGTGAGGGCCGGTTGCCACCGCGCGCCGCCATGGCCCGCGCCGCGATCCCCAGACCACCGGAGGCGCCGCCGGCACCACCAGCAGGAACGGCAGCCGAACCATGGTTACCAGCCGATGCCGGCACCGGGCGCTGGTCCGATTGGTCTTCGCCTCGCGCCTTGCGGGGGGCGGGCTTCGGCTCCTCATCGAAGAAAGGGATGTCGTCGTAACTGTTACTCATCCGGCCAATGTAGTGATTCGGGCTCGAAAGACCAGCCGATGTTCTCTTTTCATTCCTATGTTTCCCCTAGGAATTGTCCGGATCCGTGTCGTTGAAGCTCTGACACATCCGTGAAATCGCGTGATGTTACAAAACAGTAAGGTAGGTTCCTCGACCTTGCCAGTTGGGCGCGAAACGGGGATACTTGCACCACTTATCGATAGACTTGCGAGGAATGAATGCGGATCTGGAACCAGCTTCTGATGTCGGTTGCGGTACTGCTCGGAGGGCTCTGTCTCTGGGTCTACCTGTCGGCAGATGCCGGGCGGTCACTGATTTCGATGGGCGTTCCCGCAGGCATGGTGACTTCCATCAATCCTGATGTCGCCGAGCCGGCGGCCGCAACGGTTGCGGGCGCACCGGCTTCGTCATCGCGCGGCGGGCAGCGGGGCGGCGGTGAGAGCCAGGTGGTGTTGGTTGCAACCAGACCCGTCGGAACCGGTGTGGTCAACGACAGACTGTCGGCGATCGGTGACGGCGAGGCGATCCAGTCGGTTATCGTGATGCCGCAGGCGACGGGCACCGTAAACGAGATCCTCGTCAAATCCGGCGACATGGTCAAAAAGGGCCAGATTCTTGCGCAGCTCGATGACGACGAGCAGATCATCCTGCGCGATCAGGCGCAGGTCGTGCTGCGCAGTGCCCGCGAGAAATCCGATACCTACCGGAACCTCAAGAGCTTTTCCCGCCTCGACGTGCTCGACGCGCAGATCGCATCCGAAACGGCGCAGCTGACGGTCACCAACGCCGAACTGGCGCTGAAGCGTCGCTCGGTCGTTGCGCCAATCGATGGGATCGTCGGCATCGTCGCGGTCAATATCGGTGACAACGTCACGACCGCGAGCAATATCGTGACGATCGACAACCGTACCAAGCTGCTGGTGGATTTCTGGGCGCCGGAGCGTTTCGCGGTTCAGGTCAAGCCTGGCATGCCGGTCGAGGCCGCCTCCGTCTCGCGTCCAGGCCGCACCTTCGAGGGTTCGGTCGAGGCCGTCGACAACAGGGTCGATCCTGCAAGCCGTACGATCCGCATTCGTGCCAGAATTCCCAATGTTGATGACGAACTCCGCGCCGGCATGTCTTTCGGCGTGACGATGCGGTTTCCGGGCGAGACCTTTCCAAGCGTCGATCCGCTTGCAGTCCAGTGGGATGCGAAAGGCTCGTTCGTCTGGCATATCGTCGATCACAAATCGGTCAAGGAGCGGGTGAGGGTCATCCAGCGCAATCCCGATGCGATCCTCGTCTCGGCCAATCTGAAGGATGGCGATGTCGTGGCAACCGAAGGGTTGCAACGGGTCCGGGAAAATGGTGCCGTCCGCATCGCCGGTGAAAAGCCGCCGGAGGTCGCCAGCCGATGAGCAGCAGCCACAGCGGTAACGCCAATAACAACGGGTCGTCCGGCCAGTCTTCCGGAAAGCAGAACAGCTTTACCGCGCTTTTTGTGCGGCGGCCGGTCCTTGCCGCGGTTCTCAACACGCTTCTTGTCGTCGCAGGCCTTGCCGCTCTTGCCGGCGTCGAGGTGCGCGAGTTGCCGGATGTGGACCAGCCGGTCATCACCATCCGCACCACCTATGACGGCGCTTCTGCCCAGACGATGGACCAGGAGGTGACCGATATCATCGAGGGCGCGGTTGCCCGGGTCGCCGGCCTCAAGGCCGTTTCGTCGGAATCGCAGTTCGGCCAGAGCCGTGTCACGCTGGAATTCAACGACACCGCCGATCTTGCGGTGGCCGCCAACGACGTGCGCGATGCGCTTGGTCGTGTCACCGGCCAGTTGCCTGACGACGTGGACGAACCGCGCATCATCAAGGCCGATTCCGACAGCCAGCCGATCATGCGGCTTGCCGTTACGTCCAACTCGTTGTCGATGGAAGACCTGACGCTTCTCGTCGATAACGAGGTGTCCGACCGGCTTGCGTCGGTTGACGGCGTCGCTGACGTGGAACTCTACGGCGACCAGGAAAAGGTCTTCCGCGTCGACGTGAACCAGACGGCGCTTGCCAGTCGTGGGCTGACGATTGCAGACCTCTCCGAGGCGCTATCGACGGCTGCGCTCGACGTGCCCGCCGGGTCGCTGGAATCCTCGACGCAGGACATTGTCGTGCGCGCGACGGCGAGCCTGACCAAGCCCGAAGATTTCGAAAACGTCATGCTGGGCAACAATGTCCGGCTGCGCGATGTGGCAACCGTGATGCTGGGGCCGGACGACGGCACGACGGCGTTGCGATCGAACGGCGTTCCGGGCGTTGGTCTCGGCGTGCTGCGCCAGGCGCAATCGAACACGCTCAGCATTTCGGAAGGTGTACGGGCCGCCGTCGCCGATCTTCAGAAGACGCTGCCCGAGGGCACGCGCATTGCCATCACCAGTGACGATGCGGTCTTCATCGAAGGCGCGCTGCACGAGGTCGAGATCGCGCTGGCGCTCTCAGGCACGATCGTCATTGCCGTCATCTATCTCTTCCTGCGCGACTGGAAGGCGACGCTGATCCCGGCGCTGACCATGCCGGTGGCGCTGATCGGTACGCTGGTCGCAATCTATGCCGTCGGGTTCTCGATCAATATTCTGACGCTTCTTGCAATCGTTCTTGCGACCGGCCTTGTGGTGGATGACGCGATCGTCGTTCTCGAAAATATCGTGAGGCGACGATCCGAGGGGATGGGTCCGCGCGCGGCCGCCGTGATCGGCACGCAGGAGGTTTTCTTCGCGGTGCTGGCGACGACCGCCACGCTTGCCGCCGTGTTTATTCCGCTGTCCTTCCTGCCCGGCCAGATGGGTGGCCTGTTCCGCGAGTTCGGTTTCGTTCTGGCGTTTGCCGTCGCGCTGTCTTCGGTCACGGCGCTGACGCTTTGCCCGATGCTTGCGTCGCGCATGCTGACCAAGCCGATACAGGAAAAGAACGACGGCCTGCTTGGCCGGTTCGGAACGCTGTTTGCCAATTTCTACCGGGTGACGCTGCATGCCTGCCTTGGCGCGCCGGCGATCGTAATCGTCTTCGCGCTGCTGTTCGGCGGTGCCGGCTATATGGCCTTCAAGACGGTCAAGAGCGAACTTACCCCGCCGGAAGACCGGGCCATGGTCATGCTGCGGGCGACGGCGCCCGAAGGCATCAGCCTGCAATATATGCGCGACAAGCTGCAGCAGATCGAAGAGAAACTGCAGCCGCTCGTGGCGTCCGGCGAGATCCAGAACATCTATTCGATCTCGGGGCAGGGTGGCGCCACCAATAACGGCTTCATGGTTCTGACCCTCGCGCCTTGGTCCGAGCGGGAGCGCAGCCAGGCCGATATCGTCCGAGATATCAACGCGGCCACCGCGACCGTGCCCTCGCTTCGCGCCTTCGCGACGCAGCAGAACAGTCTGCGTATCCGCGGTGCCGGCAACGGGTTGCAGATGGCGATGGTCGGCACCAATCATGAAGAGCTGACGGCCGCCGCACTGAAACTGGTGGACCAGCTTCGCGCGAGCGGATTGTTCGATACGCCGCGCCTCAACAACGAGCCCACCCAAGCCCAGATCTTCGTGTCGGTGAACCGTGAGCGGGCATCGGATCTCGGAATCGACATCACCAATCTCGGCACGTCGCTGCAGTCTCTTCTCGAAGGCCGATCTGTGGTGGACGTGTTTGTCGACGGCGAGGCGACGCCGGTCAAGCTGACATCGACGACGCGTCCGATCGATGACCCGACGGATCTTGAGAACATTTTTCTGAAGGCCAAGGATGGCCGCATGGTGCCGCTCTCCACCGTCGCGACGCTCGAGGAACGGGCCGTGGCGCCGAGGCTCAACCGCGAACAGCGGCTTGCGGCAGTCTCCTTCTCGGCCAGCCTCAAGGACGGTGTCTCGCTCGGTCAGGCGGTCCAGGCGGCGACCGAGCTTGCGCAGCCGCTCCTGCCAGCTGGATCACGTCTGATACCGTTGGCAGAGGCTGCGACACTCAAGGAAAACTCGAGCGGCATGGCGCTGACATTCGGCTTTGCGATCGCCATCATCTTCCTGGTGCTTGCGGCGCAGTTCGAAAGCGTCCTGTCTTCGATCATCATCATGTCCACCGTGCCGCTGGGGCTTGCCTGCGCTGCCTTCGCCTTGGTGCTGACCGGCTCCAGTCTCAACGTCTACAGCCAGATCGGGCTTGTGCTGCTTGTCGGGGTCATGGCGAAAAACGGCATTCTGATTGTCGAGTTCGCCAACCATCTGCGCAACGAGGGCGCGTCTTGCCGCGAGGCGATCGAACGGGCGTGCGCGATCCGTCTTCGACCGGTGATGATGACGATGATCGCGACCGTGATCGGCGGCGTGCCTCTGGTTCTTGCCAAGGGCGCCGGTGCCGAAGCCCGTATCGCGCTCGGCTGGGTGATCGTCGGTGGCCTCGGCATGGCAACCATGGTGACGCTCTATATCACCCCTGTCGCATACTTGTTGATCGCCCGCTTCTCCAAGCCACAGGTGCACGAGGAACAGCGGCTGCAGGACGAGCTGGAAAGCGCCCACAAGGGACGCGCCAACGATACGAAAGAGCAGCAGTTGATGGCAGCCGAGTAAGGGCTTGCCTTCAGGCCGCGTTTTCGGGGTTTCGCATGTCGGCGAAAATCTGCTTCAGGACGTCGTAGATCCGGCCATCGAGCGATTGCGACACGTTGAAGCGCATGTAACCGGTCGCTGATTGCGACGGGCTGAAGACATTGCCCGGAGCAAGCACGATGTTGTGCTTCAGTGCCGCCCGCGCGACGTCGGCGGAATCGAGACCGTCCTGCAGCTGGCACCACAGAAACATGCCGGCCTGCGGCTCGATCCAAGGCACGATGCCGATGGCCTTCAGCCGTCCCGATACCTCGACCCTTGCGCCGGCGAGGCGGCCCCTTATCGTGTCCAGATGCTTTCGGTAGCTGGCATCGCTCAGCGCCTGATAGACCAGTTCGGACGCAAGCGATGGCCCGCCGAACGAGGTCGCGATCTTGAGGTCGGTCAGGCCCTCGATCCAGTCTCGCTTCGTGGCGATGAACCCGCAGCGGACCGAGGCGGATAGCGTTTTCGAAAAGCTGCCGATATGAATGACCCGGTCCAGACCGTCGAAGGCGGCGAGCCTCGGTGCCGGCGTATGCTCGAAATCGGCAAAGATATCGTCCTCGACGATCGTCAGCCCGAACTGTTCGGCAAGCTTCAGGACGCGATGCGCCGTGACGGGACTAAGCGTTGCCCCGGTCGGATTGTGGACCGCTGAATTGGTGATGTAGAGGCGAGGGCGGTGTTCCGCGAGGACACTTGCGAAAGCGTCGAGATCAGGCCCGTTCGGCGTATAGGGCACGCCGACGATCCGGGCGCGATGGGCGCGCAGGATCGCCTGGAAATTGAAGTAGCAGGGGTCGTCCACAAGCACGGTGTCTCCGGGCTCGATCAGGAACCGGCAGAGAAGGTCGATCGCCTGGGTGCCGGAATCGGTCAGCACGATCTGGTCGGGCGACGCCTCGATGCCGCGCTCTCCCATTCTGCGCGCGATCAGGCTTCGAAGCGGCATCAGGCCGAGCGGTGAACCATAGTCCGTAAGCGTTGCCGTATCGCCGCGGGACAGTGTGCGAAGCGACCGCCGCAAGGTCTCGTCCGGCAACCAGGATGGCGGTAGCCATCCGCAACCAGGCGTCAGGCCATCGCGCCGGACATCGAGCGATTGCCGTGACACCCACAGGGGATCAACGGCGCGGTCGAGTTTCGGACCGATCTGCGCGAGCGAAAGCGGCGCCGTCTGGTTGGCAACGTAGAAACCGGAGCCGGGGCGGGAGGTGATCACGCCCTCTGCCGCCAGCCGGTCATACGCATCGACGATCGTGGAGGTGGACACTTTCAGCGTCACCGCGAGGCTGCGCACGGAGGGAAGCTTTGCTCCGGGCACGAGGCTGCGCCCGGAAATCCGTTGCCGGATGGTCGAAACGACCATGGCGACCTTCTGCCCACCTTGCGTCCCCAGATCCATCCGTACTGCCTCATGCACCATTACAGTTTTGTCAAATCGTACCTGAGTGTAGCTGTCTCTGCCAGAGGCTTGCGCGCATAAGCGTCGAAGGATTTCGGCAGGGGGTTTAAAGGCTTATGGATCGTTCTCTTTCAGGTTGGATCAACGGCATGATCGGCGTGATCATCTTCAGCGGCTCGCTGCCGGCGACAAGGGTTGCCGTCACGCAGTTCGATCCGGTTTTTCTAACCGTTGCCCGTGCCGCGATTGCCGGCATCCTCGCGCTCTGCATTCTCCTTGTCTTCCGGGAGAAATGGCCGTCGCGCCGCGACCTCGTGTCTCTTGTGGTCATCGCGCTCGGCGTCGTGGTGGGTTTTCCGCTTCTCACTGCGCTGGCACTCCAGCACGTGACATCGGCCCATTCCATCGTCTTCATCGCTCTGTTGCCGCTCGCGACGGCATGCTTTGCGGTTCTGCGCGGTGGCGAGAGACCCAGGCGGGCGTTCTGGATCTTCGCGATTGCCGGGAGCGCTTGCGTTGCCGGTTTTGCGCTGTCGCAGGGTGTGATGGCGTCACCCTATGGCGACGGCATGATGCTTGCCGCGGTTCTCGTCTGCGGCCTCGGTTATGCGGAAGGTGGCCGCCTGTCGCGGACGCTCGGGGGATGGCAGGTGATCTGCTGGGCGCTTGTTCTATCTCTGCCGGTGATGGTCGTCATCACGCTTACGCAGCTGCCGCCGGATTTCTCAGCGATCCGGATGCCGGTATGGCTTGGCCTCGGCTATGTCTCACTCTTCAGCATGCTGATCGGTTTCATCTTCTGGTACCGCGGGCTGGCGCAGGGCGGCATTGCTGCGGTGGGCCAGCTGCAACTGACGCAGCCATTCTTCGGCCTCGTGCTTGCCGCCCTGCTGCTCGGTGAAAGCATCAGCCCGATGATGATCGTCGTGACGCTGGCCGTCATCCTCTGTGTGGCCGGGGCTCGCCGCTTCGCGCGATAAACCCAGCGTACCGATGCGGGGTTGTTCGTTCTGGACAAACCTTGCCGTGTCTCCTAACCAAGCCCTAGCATCTTGAGGAGACGTAGCATGGCAATTCGCGACGTGAAGGCAGGCCAACGGAACGAGGAGGGCATTGCCGCGGTCCTCGGGATCTTGAAACAGGCTTTCGGCGAACGGTTCCAGACCGGCCAGTCGTTCCGCGAACAGCATGCACACACGACCACCTATCTTCCGGGCCAGCTTCCTGATGGAGTCGTGTTCGTCGAGACGAGCGACGACGTGAAGACCGTGGTGAAGGCTTGCTCCGAACATCGGGTTCCGATGATCCCGTTTGGCGTCGGTTCCTCTCTGGAAGGTCAGGTGAATGCGCCGTCCGGCGGCATTTCGATCGATTTCAGCCGCATGAACAAGGTCCTTCGCATCAGCCCTGAAGATCTCGACGTCACCGTGGAGCCAGGGATCACGCGTGAGGAACTCAACCGCGAACTGCGCGATACCGGCCTGTTCTTTCCGATCGATCCCGGTGCCAACGCAACGATCGGCGGCATGGCGTCGACCCGTGCGTCCGGTACCAACGCGGTGCGTTACGGCACGATGAAGGACAATGTCCTGGCACTGACCGTGGTTACCGCCGATGGCGAAGAGATCCGCACCGCGCGTCGCGCCCGCAAATCCTCGGCCGGCTACGATCTGACCCGGCTATTCGTGGGCTCCGAAGGCACGCTCGGCGTGATTACCTCGGTGACGCTGAAGCTTCAGGGCATTCCGGAAAAGATCGGCGGTGGCGTTTGCGCCTTCCCAAGCGTCGAGGCCGCCTGCGATGCCGTCATCATGACCATTCAGATGGGCATTCCGGTTGCCCGTATCGAACTTTTGGACGACGTGCAGATCCGCGCCTGCAATGCCTATTCGGGCCTATCCTACCCGGAGAAGCCGACGTTGTTTCTCGAATTCCACGGCACCGAGGAAACGGTCCGCATCCAGTCGGAACAGTTTGCCGAGATTGCCTCCGACTGTGGCGGCGACGAGTTCCATTGGACTGCCAATGCCGAAGAGCGCACCAAGCTGTGGAACGCCCGCCACAATGCCTACTGGGCCGGCCGCGCGCTCGATCCGTCGCTGAATGGGCTCTCCACCGATGTCTGCGTGCCGATTTCGCGGCTGGCGGAATGCGTGGCCGAGACCCAGGCCGATATTCGCGATGCGGGGCTTCTGGCACCGATCGTCGGCCATGCGGGCGATGGCAATTTCCATGTTCTCGTGCTTTTCGACGACAAGGATCCGGCTTCCGTTGCCAATGTCGAGGCGTTTACGGGACGCCTGAGCCGCCGTGCTCTCGCGATGGATGGAACCTGCACCGGCGAACACGGCGTCGGGCAGGGCAAGATGTCCTATCTCGACGAGGAACTGGGCGGTGCCGTCGAGCTGATGCGGTCGATCAAGAAAGGCTTTGATCCGCAAAACCTCTTCAATCCGGGAAAGATCTTCCGCATCGCGGAATAACACTCCCCAATGATTGACTTGCCAGTCCGGCGCGTGGAACTACTCTTGCCGTAGAAACAGGGAGATAGGCCGGTGCTCGGACGCATCATGTTGGCTTTGGGCGGATTGGTCGTGGCAGCGCTGTTTGCGGCGCTGCTGGTGCCGTTCTTTGTCGACTGGTCGAGCTTCCGCGTCGCTTTCGAGGATCAGGCCAGCCGTCTGCTCGGCAAGAAGGTCGCCGTCCACGGCTCGGTCGATGCGCGGATCCTCCCATTTCCGTCGGTTACACTGCATGACGTGCGCGTCGGCCAGGACGTCGATGGCCAGCCGCTCGTGCAGGTGGCGCAATTCTCGATGGATATGGAACTCGCGCCGTTTCTCTCCGGCGAGGCCCGCATTTTCGATATGCGCATTGACAAGCCGAAGGTTCGCTTCCGCATCCTGAAGGACGGCACGTTCGAATGGCTGCGCGGCAGTCGCCCGACGATCGCGGCCCGCAGCGTCATTCTCGAAGACGTCCATATCATGGGTGGCGAAATCGAGATCATCGACGATCGCAACGGCCAGGTCCGCCACATGACCGGACTGTCCACCGACCTGTCGGCGGGGACGCTTGCCGGGCCATGGCGGGGCGAGGGCAATGCGGTGCTGGATGGCCAGGAGGCCCGCTTCAGCCTGACAAGCGGTGAAGCCGCTGCCGAGGGACGGCAGATTCCGTTGCGGCTTCGCGTCTGGCCGGATGCCCATCCGGTCGTGGTCGATTTCGATGGCGAACTTGCCGCGGTCGACAACAAGCCCAGCTACAATGGCAAGTTCAACCTTGCCTTCCTGCAGGAAGAAGACGAGTCCGAGCCGGTCAAGGCGCCGCCGCCCGGTCCGCGCGTGTCCGGCGATTTCGAGCTGACCGGCGAGCGCGCCCGCATTCCGCAATACCGGGTCGAAGTCGGTCCGAAGGAAAACCCTTACATCGTCACCGGCGAGGCAACGCTCGATACAGGGCCGAAGCCGGAATTCCTGCTGACGGCCGATGGCCAGCAGATCGACGTCAACCGCCTGAGCGAAGGGCCGCAGGCAAAGACGGGTCGCAATCCGGCCGCCTCCGCGCAGCGTCGCCTCAATGCCTTCGTGCAGATGGTTGCATCGATCCCGATCCCGCAGGTACCGGGGCGGGTCAACCTCAAGCTGCCGGCGATCGTCTTCAACGACACAACGATCCGCGACATCCATCTCGACGTTAGACCGGCCGGGCGCGGCTGGGCCGTCGACAACGTGACTGCCACCCTGCCGGGCCGCACCCAGCTGGAGGCCAAGGGAAATCTCAACCTTGCAAACCGAACCGCGTTTGTCGGCGACATGCTGGTCGCGTCGACACAGCCCTCCGGCCTTGCCGACTGGCTGTCCGGCAGCGTTGATCCTGCGATAAGGCAGCTGAAAAACGCCGGTTTCTCGGCCAAGGTGAACCTCACGCCGGAACTCCAGCGGTTCGAAGCCTTGGAACTTGGGATAGGGCCTGCAACGCTAAAAGGAAGGCTGGAGCGCCAGTCTCCGAACGGTCAGGCGCCAAGCCTCTCCATGGCGCTTGCCGGCAACGAGATCGATATCGACGCCATGCGCGCGCTCGCTTCGCTGGTCACCGGCGACGATGCCGGTCAGGATGTGCTCGACCACCGGGTCGCAGTAAGCCTCAAGGCCGACCGGCTGACGGCTCTAGGCGTCGTCGCAACCAAGGTCGATACCGCGTTCAGCGTGGCCGAGGGCGTGTTGTCGCTGGAGCGGCTGACTGTCGGAGATATCGAGGGCGCCACCCTGTCCGCCAAAGGCAGGGTCGAGGGCTCGCTGGTTTCCTACGCCGGGACCGGGTCGGTCAGTTTCCGTTCACCGGACCCCACGTCCTTCATCACCATGCTGCGGGACCGGCTGCCGCATCATCCGTTGCTCGACCGGTTGGCCCGCAACGGCAGCTGGTATGCGGATTCGGATCTGATCGCCGATATTTCACTCGGCGGTAGCGGTCTTGGCGGTGCGAATATCAAGCTGCGCGGCAAGGCGAATGGCAGCACTGTCGATGCAGATCTGAAGCTGCCCGGCATCTTCGATCTCACGGCCGGCAACGCGATGACGCTGTCTGCATCGCTTGCCAACCCGAAGGCGACGGTCCTGCTGGGTCAAGCCGGTCTCGATCCCTTGCCTTTCGATGGTGACGGCGCGGGACGGTTGGCGCTGACATTGCAGCAAAAGGAACAGCACGCGGCCACCACCGAACTGAGCTTCACGACGCCCAAGACGTCGCTGCTGATGGCCGGCGACGTGAATATCCAGAATGCCGGATTTGGCGAAGGGCGGGCGCGGGTGTCGCTCAAGAGCGCCGATATCGAGCCCTATCTGCTGGTCACCGGTGTCAGCCTGCCGCAGTTCGGCAGCGGACTGCCTGTCAATCTCGCGGCTGATGTCGAGCTTTCGGCAGATGCCGTGAAAGTCTCTGGCCTCAGTGGCGATCTTGCCGGAAACACTGTCGGTGGATCGCTATCCGCCGATCGCCGCGCTCCCGGCCTGCCTGTTACCGGCGACATGTCTGTCGACACGATCGATCTTGCCTGGATGGGCGAGGCGGTATTCGGGCCGATGGAGAATAGCGTGACAGGCGCCCCATCAAAGACGCCGTTCGCCACGCCGCTGATTGGATCGACGGATGTCGGCATCAATCTGTCGGCAAAAACGCTCCGGGCGGATGCGCTTGGAACAATTACCGGTTTTTCGGGCAGGGTGAACGGCAAAGCCGGCGGTCTGACGATCGACAACGCCTCCGGTACGTGGCAGGGCGGAAAGCTGTCCGGACGGCTGATGATGTCGAACGGCGATGCGACCGGCATCGTCCAGGCAAAGCTGCATGTCGAAAACGCCGATCTCGCGCCGCTCGTCTGGCAAAAGGGCGGCACACCTGTCGCGGCGGGCAAGCTGGACAGCACTGTCAGCATCGAGGCGACCGGCAAGACCATGGACGAACTCATGCATGGCGTCAGCGGCTCCGGCGAGATTCGCCTGAAGGATTTCGAGATTGCCGGGATCAATCCGGATGCGCTCTCGCCGATTCTTGCCGGTGCCGACAGGCTGCAGGGCGAGGTCAACGAGGCGGCGGTTCGCTCGATCGTGACAGCTGAGGTCCTGAAAGGGACAACCCGGCTCGGGTCCGTCACCATTCCGATGACGATTACCGGCGGCGCGGCACGGGTTCAGAATTTTACGGCAATGGCCAGCGCCTCACAGGTCTCGGCTGAGGGCGTGCTCGACTTTGTCGATGGCCGCATCGATGCCGGGCTGTCGGTCCGTTACGATGCGGGTGAAGAGGCTGTGGCGGGGGGAGAACCGACTGTCACGCTCGGTTATTCCGGATCGCTCGAGCAGCCGGAACAGCGCATCGATATGGCCGCAATGGCAAACTTCCTGTCACTGCGGGCATTCGAACAGGAACGCCGCCGCGTCGAAACGCTGCAGGCAAGCGTGCTTGAGAAACAGCGGCTCCGCCGCGAAGTCGCGCTCTACACGTTCCCTGGCGTGGAACGGGAGGCGGCACGCGTCAAGGCAGAGGCCGAGGAGCGGGCACGCCAGGAGGCGGCGGAGGCAGAACGCAGAAGCCAGGAAGCCGACCGGCAGGAGGCAGCAAGGCGCGCTGAAGCAGCCCGGCTCCAGCAGGAGCGGCAACGGGAAATCCAGAGGCAGAACCAGCAGCCATCGGCGCCGGCGCCGTTCACCATGCCGCCCGCCGGCGATCTTTTCCAGGAGCAGCCCTCGGGTACCGGCCGCCCTTCAAACCCCAGCCTGCCGGGCGTGCAGCCGTGATTGCGGCGGCACGCTGATCAGAGCAAAGGGGGGGGGCGGGAGGACGCTGACCGTCAGCGCCTGGCTGGCAGCCCGGCAAGACAGTCTGCCAGCGAGGTCTTGAACCAGCGCAGCACATGCAGGCGGAGTGCAGAGGAAAGATTGTTGTCTTCCGAACGACCGTCGTCGACCTCGGCGATCAAGGCGGCCAGGCTGATGCCCCGTTTGGCCGCAATGGATTTCAGTTCATGCCAGAATTCATCTTCCAGCGAAAAACTCGTTCGATGACCGTGCAGGGTCGCAGAATGTTTTCGGATCAAGTGTAGGCCCCGTCACCCTCATGGTGATTGATGGAGCGCAATTGAGGATGTCGTATGCGCACGGTCAAGCCGTTGCCATGAGTCAGCCTAACGAACCCTTAACGCCGTTCGTCCGTTTCCGGAGAAGGCTTTTCGAGCTTGCCCTGATCGAGGGTTTTCCCCGCTTTTTCGTTGAGGGCCGTCGTCAGCTGCTTTTCACTCTTGGTGCGGCCAAAGCTGATGCGGTTCTGTTCGGCAGCAGCGTCCTTTTGCGAACGCGCCTTGCCTTTGCGAAACTGCCGAAGGTTGACGATCTCGGCGCTCATCGGGTCTGCCTACTGCTTCTTGCGAAACGAATCGAGGGAGACGACGGAGCCTTCCTTCTTGTCCTCGCCGGTGGCGGCATCCGCATCCACAACCTTTGGCGTGGTATCAACCGGGATCGCGGTGATCTCGGCGTAGACTTCGCCTTCCTCGACCATCGGCACTTCGAACTCGAGCTCGAAATTCACGGACGGGTCGTAGAAGCCGCGGATCGTGTTGAACGGGATGACCAGGCGTTCCGGCGTATCGTTAAACGACAGGCCGATTTCAAACAGCGTATCGGTGATCTTGAGGTCCCAGAACTGGTGCTGGACGACGATCGTCATCTGTTCCGGATACTTCGACTTCAGCGCCGGAGAGATTCGTACCCCGGGTGCGCCGGTCAGGAATGTGATGAAGAAGTGGTGGTCACCCGGCAGTCTGCCGGTTGCCGCGACCTCGGACAAAACCTTGCGGATAACGCCGCGGAGGGCGTCCTGTGCCAGAATATCGTAGCGGATGTGATCCTGCCCCATGCGATCCTGTCTTTCTATTGCTCTTCAAACGCCGCTTATGTCACGAGACGCGCCCGCGGGGAAGTCCGCTTCGGCGTCGAGTCATGTCATGATATTCCACCGGGGAGCGAAGGTGAAGGCTTCTGTTGCCAGGTGCCTCCGGACCCCGCCTTACGGGGCTAACCGTAAGGACTTAGTTCGGGTTTCCCGCACCGCCATTAGGCAGCGAGAGCGTAACCCTTAGCGTTGTTGTCATTTGCAACTACACTTGTGACCCGATAACGGCGGTATCATGCCGAGCAAAAGTTCGATCTTTACACCCTTGTCGATCCTATTTCGCCCCCATCACAAGCCGGTCCAGATTGACCGACCGGTTTGTGGTGGAGGCGCCGGGTACCGCCCCCGGGTCCAATAGGCTTATTTCATCGACCGTTTATCGCCATATCCGAACCGAAGTCCGGCACGAGTGATATAGGGGTTTGCGAACCGGATGAAAAGAGGTCTCGTCATATTCCTATCATCAACGTGAAAAGCTTGGAAAAGCCGCGCCGGTGACGGGGAGGTGATTGGTGAGTAGGCTTCGTGCTATTATGTAGGACGATCTCGACCAATCGGCGGAAGACCTATGAAGCAGTATCTCGACCTTCTCCGGCACGTGATGGAGACTGGCGCCGACCGCGGCGACCGCACCGGGACCGGTACCCGCTCGGTCTTCGGCTATCAGATGCGATTCGATCTGAACGAGGGTTTTCCGGTCCTCACCACCAAGAAGCTGCATCTGCGCTCGATCATCCATGAGCTCTTGTGGTTTCTGAAGGGCGAGACGAACATTGCCTATCTCAAGGAGAATGGTGTCTCCATCTGGGATGAATGGGCGGACGAAAAAGGCGATCTCGGTCCGGTTTACGGATATCAGTGGCGCTCATGGCCGACGCCTGATGGCGGTCATGTGGATCAGATCGCCAACCTGATCGAGAACCTGAAGGTCAACCCGAACTCGCGCCGGCACATCGTCACAGCCTGGAATCCTGCACAGGTGGACGACATGGCGCTGCCGCCCTGCCATTGCCTGTTCCAGTTCTACGTGTCGGAGGGGCGGCTGTCGTGCCAGCTCTACCAGCGGTCGGCGGACATATTTTTGGGGGTTCCGTTCAACATCGCCTCTTACGCGCTCCTGACCATGATGGTGGCGCAGGTGACCGGGCTGAAGCTTGGCGATTTCGTGCATACGCTTGGCGACGCGCATATCTATTCGGATCATTTCGAACAGGCGCAGCTGCAGATGACGCGCGAGCCGAAGCCGCTGCCGACACTGCGCATCAATCCTGATGTGAAGGACATCTTCTCCTTCCGCTTTGAGGATTTTGCGCTGGAGAATTACGTCGCTGATCCCAGCATCAAAGCACCGATTGCAGTCTGATGGCGGTTCCGGTCGCAATCTTCGTCGCGGTGTCGCGCAACAATGTCATCGGCAGAGATGGCGACATGCCCTGGCGGTTGTCGACCGACCTCAAGCGTTTCAAGGCGATGACGCTCGGCAAGCCGATGGTGGTGGGGCGAAAGACGCTCGACAGCTTCGGCGGCAAGCCGCTACCCGGCCGCCCGCATGTCGTGGTCACCCGCAATCGCGATCTCTCGGTCGAGGGTGTGGAGACGGCGGCGTCCCTCGAGCAGGCGATATCTAGGGCGAGGGAGATCGCTGCAGCGACCGGTGCCGGAGAGGTCGGCATTCTCGGAGGCGGCGAAATCTACGCGAAAGCAATCGATCTGGCAGACCGACTTTACGTGACCCATGTGGAAGCGGATATTGCAGACGGTGATACGATGTTTCCAGCAATCGATCCAACCGTGTACGAAAAGATCGAGGAGATCTTCGTCCCGGCCGGCGAGCGCGACAGCTTTGCCACCCGTTTTGCTGTCTACAGCCGCCGATCGATGCCAAAGTGACATAATTCGTTACCGAACACCGGGAAGTTATTGAAGCTGCGTTGAAAGCGGCTCTTCCGATACTTATAACGGCATGACCGGGGGCACGGACCGCGAGCTGCTGCATTTCAGGCGGCTCGGACAGGCGACCGGTTAGGGAGTAGCACTAACAAAGAGGTTTTGATGCCCTGGAGCAATCAGAATGGCGGCGGCGGCCCATGGGGCGGCGGCGGCGGCGGCGGTAACAATCAAGGACCTTGGGGACAAGGCCCGAACCGTCCGCGCGGCGGCGGTGGTGGCGGAGGGGGAAATGGCGGACCGCCTGACCTCGAAGACATCCTGCGGCGCAGCCAAGACCGGCTGAAGGGTTTTATGCCTGGTGGTTTCAACGGCGGAGCAGTCGCGGTCGTCTTTCTGGCCGTTCTCGCATTCCTGGCATTCGAATCGATCTATACGGTCCAGCCGGACGAGCGGGGCGTCGAACTTCGGTTTGGAAAGCCCAAGGAAGAACTGTCGATGCCGGGCCTTCACTTCCATCTCTGGCCGTTCGAAACGGTGGAGATCGTCAAGGTCACCGAGCAGCAGCAGAATATCGGTGCGCGCAGCAGTGCCACCAATTCGAATGCCGGATGGATGCTGACCGGCGACCAGAATATCGTCAACGTCCAGTTTTCGGTCCTCTTCACCGTCACCGATCCGCGCGCCTATCTCTTCAACGTCGAGGCCCCGGCCCAGACGCTGCAGCAGGTTGCAGACAGCGCCATGCGCGAAGTCGTCGGACGCCGTCCGGCTCAGGATATTTTCCGCGACGCTCGTGAAGGCATGTCGACGCAGGTGCGCGACATCATTCAGGGCACGATGGACCGTTACGGCGCAGGCATTGCCATCAACGCCGTGCCGATCGAAGATGCCGCGCCGCCGCGCGAAGTGGCAGACGCGTTCGAAGAGGTTCAGCGCGCCGAGCAGGACGAAGACCGTATCGTCGAGGAAGCCAATCGCTACGCCAACCAGAAACTTGGTGGCGCCCGTGGTCAGGCCGCGCAGGTCCGCGAAGAGGCGTCCGCCTATCGTGACCAGACGGTCAACGAGGCTCAGGGTGAAGCGCAGCGCTTCGTGTCGATCTACGACCAGTATGTGAACGCACCGGACGTGACGCGCGAACGCATCTTCATCGAGACCATGGAGAACGTTCTGAAGAACTCCAACAAGGTCATCATCGAGCAGGGTCAGAACGTCGTCCCTTATCTGCCGCTCAATGAAATCAACCGGCCGGCAGCCGCACAGGGGGGCAACTGATGATCTCGAACAAATTGCCCGCTTTCCTGATCGGTCTCGCCGTTCTCCTGTTCCTCGTCTACTCGTCCGTCTTCGTCGTCAACGAACGGCAGCAGGCGCTCGTGCTTCGCTTCGGTGAAATCCAGAGCGTGAAGAACGAGCCGGGGATCTATTTCAAGCTTCCCTTCGCCTTTGCCGATGCGGATCGCGTTCAGTATATCGAGGACCGCGCACTTCGCCTGGATCTCGACAATATCCGCGTTCAGGTCCGCGGCGGTGCCTTCTATGAAGTCGACGCGTTCGTGATCTACCGGATCGAAAATCCGCAGCGTTTCCGGGAAGCGGTTTCGGGCGATCGCGTGTCTGCCGAATCGCGTATCAGCACGCGTCTCGACGCCGGTCTGCGCCGCGTCTACGGTCTGCGCAGCTTTACCGAGGCGCTGTCCGAAGAGCGTGCGTCGATGATGACCGAGGTCAAGCGTGATCTCGACGTTGCCGCCGAAACGCTTGGCGTCAAGATCCAGGATGTCCGCATCCGTCGCACCGATCTGACGCAGGAAGTCTCGCAGCAGACGTTTGCGCGCATGCGGGCAGAGCGTCTGGCGGAAGCGGAACTCATCCGCGCCCGTGGTAGCGAAGAAGGCCAGCGTCGCCGTGCTATCGCCGACCGCCAGGTTGTCGAGTTCGTCTCGGAAGCGCAGCGCGATTCGGAGATCATCCGAGGTCAGGGCGATGCCGAGCGTAACCGCATCTTCGGTGAAGCGTTCCAGCGTGATCCGTCGTTCTTCCAGTTCTACCGGTCGATGCGCGCCTATGTCGCCTCGATGGCCGGGAAGGATACGACCCTGGTGCTTTCGCCTGATTCACAGTTCTTCCGGTTCTTCAACTCGTCGGACGGCGTGGTAACGTCGCCTGCAGCGGGACGGCCTGCACCGGCCCAGCCGACGCCAGCCCAGCCGGCACCGGCGCAACCGACGAACTAAGCACTCAAGAAAAGGGCGGCCTGTCATGGCCGCCCTTTTCGCAACTGCCCTTTTCACCCGTCATCCACATCCATGTTCGCTGATGGTCGCGGTTTCACGAAAAGGTAATTTTCCCGGCCGTTATTCCGCCCTATGCTTTCTTCAGAACGGGGCGCGAGTTATCAATGCGTAACGTTGTGGGTTGCACGGATGCTTTTCTGCCGCGGCAGACACCGTGACAGAAAACGAGGATGCCAATGGGCCATTCGAAACTATCGTCCTTGAAGGGTTCCGTGAGCCTCGGTCTAGTGGTTGCCGTCATGGTCAGTCCGCTTCAGGCACTGGCGCAAGGCCCGGCCCAGCCGCAGCAGGTCCAGGCCCCGGCCCCTCGTCCACAGGCGCCAGCGCCTCAGGGACAGGCGCCCGCTCCGCAGGGGGAAGCCCCGGCACTTCCGGGACAAGCGCCGGCTCCACAGGCTAATAGCCAGCCGGCCACTCAGCCCGGCGGCATGCTGCCCGCGCCACCAGCGCCAGTCGGCAACAAGTTCAATCCGCCACCTCCGGTCAGCCCGTCCGCGGTGCCCGCAGGTCCAGCGCCTATCTCCGATCTGGCGGAAGGCCTGCTCGACGCCGTCGTCAACATCTCGACGTCGCAGAGCGTCAAGGACCAGGGTGCCGGCCCGCAGCCGCAGATCCAGGAGGGCTCACCCTTCCAGGAATTCTTCGACGACTTTTTCGACGACAAGGACAATCAGGGCGGAAACCAGAAGGTGTCTTCGCTCGGCTCCGGCTTCGTGATTGATTCCTCCGGCTATGTGGTGACGAACAACCACGTTATCGAAGGCGCCGACGATATCGAGGTGATTTTCCCGGATGGCCGTAAGCTGAAGGCTCGCCTGGTCGGCACCGACACAAAAACCGACCTCTCCGTGCTGAAGGTCGAGTCCAAGACGCCGCTCAAGGCCGTTCCCTTCGGTGATTCCAAAAAGATCCGGATCGGCGACTGGGTCATGGCGATCGGCAATCCGTTTGGTCTTGGCGGGTCGGTGACGCTCGGCATCGTGTCCGCACGCGGCAGAAACATCAATGCAGGGCCCTACGACAACTTCATCCAGACGGATGCGGCGATCAACAAGGGCAATTCCGGCGGACCGCTGTTCAACATGCGCGGCGAGGTAATAGGGATCAACACGGCGATCATTTCGCCATCCGGCGGCTCGATCGGTATCGGCTTTGCCGTCCCGACAGAACTTGCGGAAAACATCGTCCATCAGCTGATCGAGTTCGGCGAAACGCGCCGCGGTTGGCTCGGTGTTCGCATTCAGCCCGTGACTGACGATATCGCGGCGAGCCTGGGGCTCGACAAGGCCCGTGGAGCACTGGTTTCCGGTGTCGTTGAAAACGGTCCGATCAAGAACGGTGAAATCAAGTCGGGAGATGTCGTGCTCGCCTTCGACGGACAGTCGGTCAGTTCGATGCGCGATCTGCCGCGGATTGTTGCCGAAAGCCCTGTGGGCAAGGATGTCGAGGTGCGGTTGCTGCGCGACGGCAAGGAACAGACCGTCCGCATCACGCTCGGGCAACTCGATGATACGGCCGATGCCGCAGATGGCGATGAGCCGGCAGCACCCGAGGGACAGTCGCCAGACGCACAAAGCCCTGACGATCAGTCCCCGGATGACCAGGGCAAGAATGACAGCGGCTCCCCGGACGCCGGCGAGAAAAGCAGCGAGCCCGTCACGGTTTACGGCATGACGCTGAGCGTGCTGGATGAGGCGCACCGCAAGACGTTCGGGATCGCGGAAAGCGTCGAGGGCGTGGTGGTGTCCGAGGTGAAGGCTGGTTCGGTTGCCGCTGCCAAGGGCTTCAAGGCCGGCGACGTGGTGGTCGAAATCGCCCAGGACTTCGTCGAGAACCCGGGTGAGGTCGCCAAGCGCTTCGACGTGCTGAAGAAGGAAGGCCGCCGCAACGCGCATGTCATGGTGGCCGACAAGACCGGAAACCTGCGGTTCGTGGCACTTCCGCTGGAATAGCCTGAGAGTTCAGGCTTTCCCGACAAGGCGGGCGCTCCGCCTTGTCCATTCCTCCGGTGTCATTGCATAGACGACATGGCGCTTGAGGTGAGGATGGGTCTCCGGCACGCGCGGATGGTCGAAATCCATGCCGGCCGCCCGATGCATTCCAAGGCGCTTCATGACAGCCGTCGAGCGGTTATTGTCCGCTACGGCGAACGAGACGACAGCCTTGATGTCCTTCTCCACGAAGGCGAAATCAAGCAGCGCTTCTGCCGCTTCCGTCACATAGCCATTGCCCCAGTAACGGGCAGCCAGACGCCAGCCGATCTCCACCGTTTCGGCCGGAAAAATCCCCTGCATATTGGCATAGGTCAGCCCGCAAAACCCGAGTGGCTCGCCGGTTTCCCTGAGTTCGAGCGCGTAAAAGCCAAGCCCGTTTTCGGAAAACATGTCGTTCAGTTTCCCGAGGAACGCATCCGATTCGTCGTGGCTGCGACGGAACGGGAAGAACGCCATCACGTCAGGGTCCGCGTTGATTTCGCGGAACAGGTCCCGGTCCGTGGGGAGCCAGCGGCGCAGGACGAGGCGTGAAGTTTCGAGGAGCGTGGTTGCGATAGGCTGCGGCTGCATGGTGTTGCTCATCCCTCTGTGGAGCCTCAGCCGGGAATGACGAAATCCGTCTTCCGGTAGCCCTGGATATAGAGGAGCGCGGTCAGGTCGCCGTGGTCGATTCGGATCTTGGCCTGGGCCGCAACAGTGGGCTTGGCGTGGAGCGCAACGCCGGAGCCTGCGATGCCGAGCATGCCAAGGTCGTTTGCGCCATCGCCGACAGCAATCGTATCATCAGGGGTGATGCCGAGTTCGCGGGCGATCTCTTCCAACGCATCCACCTTGGCCTGTTTGCCGAGGATTGGTTCGGCGACGTCGCCGGTAAGGATACCATCCTGTTCGAGGAGCATGTTGGCGCGGTTGACGTCGAAGTCGAGCATTGCGGCGATGCGGCTGGTAAAGACGGTAAAGCCACCGGACACGAGTGCCGTGTACCCACCCTTCGCCTTCATCGTCGCGATCAGTTCCGGTCCACCCGATGTCAGCGTGATCCGCTTCTCGATGACCTCGTCGACGACGCCGATCGGCAGGCCTTTCAAGAGCGCCACCCGTTCTCTCAACGCCGGCTCGAATGCGATCTCGCCGTTCATGGCACGTGCCGTTATCGTCGCCACCTTGTCCTTCAAACCGACGACGTCGGCGAGTTCATCGATGCATTCCTGGCCGATCATGGTGGAATCCATGTCTGCGATGAGGAACGACTTGCGGCGGGTTTCCGCCTCCTGCACCACAACATCGATCCGCTCCTCGCCGATCAAGCCGCGGAGTGTTTCTTCGGCAGCCGACGGATCGGTGCCGTCGCGAAGGGCGATATCGCAGGCGATCCCGTCTGCCAGCCAGTAGAGACCGGAGGCATTGACCGCCTCGGCGGTCCGTTCGGCGATGGCCGGAGTGAGAACGGGGTTTGACGGATGGGCAATGAGCGTGGCAACGAAAGCCATATGACCGACCTTATGCAAAATACTGATGCGATCCTGATAACCGGGCCGACTGCCAGCGGCAAGTCGGCGCTTGCCGTTCGCATGGCACGCGAATGCGGCGGCGTCGTCGTCAACGCCGATAGCATGCAGGTTTACGACACGCTCAGGATCATCACCGCGCGTCCGTCAGAGGAAGAGACCGCGGACATCACCCATTACCTCTATGGGCATGTGCCGGCGACGCACGCCTATTCGACGGGCGAATGGCAGCGGGACGTATCCGCAGTCCTGCCGGTCTTGAAAGAACAGGGGCGGATTCCGGTCTTCGTCGGCGGCACGGGGCTGTACTTCAAGGCGCTCACGGGCGGTCTTTCGGACATGCCGGAGATTTCCCAGGATATTCGGTGCCGTGTGCGCTTGCGGCTCAAGGAGGAGGGACCGCAGGCACTTCACTCGGAGTTATCGGCACGTGACGCGGCGGTTGCCGCCAATCTGAAGCCGATGGACGGACAGCGGATCCTGCGGGCCCTGGAGGTGCTGGAAGAAACAGGCCGATCCATCACCGAGTTTCAGGGCAAGGCAGGCCCGGTCATCATCGATCCGTTGCGAGCGCGCAAAATCGTCGTTCTGCCGGATCGAAAGATCCTGCACGATCGTATCAATGCCCGCTTCGTCAAGATGCTGGATGGGGGCGCAGTCGAGGAGGTCGAATCGCTTCTCGCCTGCGATCCGGCCCCGGACCTGCCGATCATGAAGGCGATCGGCGTGCGGGAGATCGGCGAAATGCTCGCGGGACGGACGACCCGCGACGCGGTCATCGAGCGTGGCTCCGCGCTGACGCGGCAATACGCCAAGCGTCAGATGACCTGGTTCCGCAACCAGATGGACGAAAGCTGGGAGCGCCTCGCGACGTGAGGGCGCTCGCTCGCGATCAGTCCTTGTCGTAGAGACTGCTCAGCGGCTTCTTGAGAAGGCCATCGCGCAACGAACCTTCCCTTGGCGGAGCTTCGCGCCGCAGGAATGCGTTCGGACGCGGTTCCAGTGACGGCGAGCCTGGTCGCGGAGTCTCGGACGAAACCTGCCGACGAAGATCGGCGAAACGGTCGTGAATGGGGGGCGGGCGATCCGTGAGCCGGTCGGTCTGACGCTCCACGGGACGCTCGGCAAAGCGCTCAACCGGCCTGTCGCGTTCAGGGAAGCGCGGTGCAAGCCGCTCCGCTGCACGCGGGGTCGGCAGCATGTCGGATCTGTAGGGTGCCAACGAGGGCGGCTCCGGCGAGCGCGGGGCAGGCGCATCGAGCGGCGGTATACCGCTGCCGATTTCACGCCGCCAGTCATTCAGTTCCGCGTCATCGGCGGCCGGCACAGCCTGCCTGTCTTCGGGGGGGATCGGCAGACCTGCCTCCGGGGCGGGTGGATTGGCGGAATAGCTCTGCTGGAACGATGAGATTTCCGGCGCTGTGACCGAGCGCATGCGGGACACGATCGAACGCAAATCAACCGTGTCGGGCGTTTCTTCGCTGCCCTTGTTTGCAAGACTGTTGGTCTTTGGAAGATAGCGTTTCTCGACGCGTGAGAAGCGCATGCGCATGGGAACCGAGATGGCCTCGCCGAACGCGATTGCCTCGCCATTGCCGATCGACGACAAGAAGCTCGTCGTTGAGATCGACGAATTTGGGATCGCCGACTTGATGATGACCTGATCCCGCTCATTCGACAGGCGCATGGCAAACAGCGTCGAACACTGGGACAGGATCGTCTGGTCAAGCTCGCCGGGGCGCTGCGTGATGATGCCAAGCGAAACGCCGTATTTCCGGCCTTCCTTGGCGATGCGGGAGATGGCCTGCACGGTCGGCGCAAAACCGAGCTCCCGGTCGGCCGGTACGTAGCGGTGCGCTTCCTCGCAGACAACGAGCATGTGAATTGCGCCATTGCTCCAGAGCGCAAGCTCGAACGCCATGCGGCAGAGGATAGAGGCGACAGAGTTCACGACTTCCGATGGGATGCCGGCAAGCTGGAACGTCGAGATCGGCCGGTCGTCGCCGGGAATGCGGAAGATATGCGCGATCGTCTCCATGATCGTGTCTTGGATCGTGTTGTTGGAGAACATGAAATGGTAGCGCGGATCGTTGATCGCCGACGTGATGCGCATTTTCAGAGCGCGCAGGAACGGCTTGTCGGAGCGACCCTCCAGCCTGCCGAGCCGTTCGTCGATCAGGGCCAGCAGATCGGCCATGCGGTAAGGGACGGGCGTATCGGCGGTCAGTGAACTTTTTTCCGAAGCCGAGCGGCGCATCAGACCCGAATCGCTTCCCTTGAAAGCGCGTTTTGCTTCCGGGATGAGGTCGCGCATGATGTCGAGCTCTTCGGGGATAGCCGGGCGGCCACGGAAAATGACTTCCGAGAATTCCTCAAGGCGCATCAGCCAGAAAGGCAGGTCGAGCGTGTCGGTATCGATAACGACCGCATGATCGGGAAAGGCTGCCGCAAATTCGTTGTGCGGATCGAGGATCAGAACGCGGAGCCGATGGTCAGCTTCGATCGCCTTGTGCAGGAGAAGCGAAACGGCTGTCGACTTGCCGACGCCGGTGGAGCCGACGATGGCGAAATGCTTCGACAGCATTGAAGGCACATGGATTGCCGCATCGATGCTTTCATCCTGGCTGAGCTTGCCGATCGTGCACGTATCGTTCTTGCCGGCATCGTAGATGCGCAGAAGGTCGGCCGAGCGGATACGATGGGCAATGGCGCCGAGATAGGGGTAGGCGGAAATGCCGCTCGAAAACTCTTCGCGGCCATCATGCCCGACACGGACCTCGCCGAGCAGCTCGACTTCGATGTGGAATTTCGTGTCCTCGCCTTCCGCCCACTGGCGTTCGCCAGATTGCATCGAATAGGCAAGCGCTACGACGCGGTTGCTGCCGACGGAAATGGAGATCAGCCGGCCGACGGACCAGAGTTCGGTGAGATCGGTGTCGCCATGCTCGGCGACAGCTGCGATCGTCGCATGCGAGCCGTTGCAGGCGACGACACGGCCCAGCATCCGGTTACCGATTTTCTGGGCATCGCGACGCTCTTGCTCCCCGGCAGAGATCGAACGGTGAAGGTCGTTGTTCAACAACAGTAACGGCCCTGCAAATGGGGTGGCAATCGAAAGGTGATATGGAGATCAGGTTCCTCCAATCTCGCGACTGTAGCCTTGCCGGCTTAACAACTTGTGTAGGACCTCGTCACTTTCGGCGTGAACTGCGAGCGATCTCAATGAGATGACGTTTTTGCTGACGGTCTGCGTTGACGAATGGGGCATATCCGGCTAACACTCACGTCCATGAAGATTTCGAACGCACTTATCGTGGTGGGAACGCGCATGGGCAGGACGGTGTAACCGTCCGGCGATAGCCACCCATGCGCGGAAAGACAGGCTCCTTAAGGGGCCTTTTTTTATGTCTTCAAACCGGCTCGGAGGAGCCGCCGGTAAATCCAGAAGTGAACGGATGACGATGATGACGGATACGAATAACAGGATGACGGGCGCAGAGATCGTCCTGAAGGCGCTGAAGGATAACGGCGTCGAGCATATTTTCGGCTATCCCGGCGGCGCGATCCTGCCGATCTATGACGAAATCTTCCAGCAGGATGACATCAAGCACATCCTCGTCCGCCACGAACAGGGCGCCGGCCATGCTGCCGAAGGCTATGCCCGCTCGACCGGTAAGGTCGGTGTCATGCTCGTCACGTCAGGTCCAGGCGCCACCAACGCGGTTACCCCGCTGCAGGACGCGCTGATGGATTCGATCCCGCTCGTGTGTCTGACCGGCCAGGTTCCGACCAACCTGATCGGCTCGGATGCCTTCCAGGAAGCCGATACGGTCGGCATCACGCGCCCCTGCACCAAGCACAACTGGCTCGTCAAGGACGTCGACCAGCTGGCCGGTGTCATCCACGAGGCGTTCCGTATCGCCCAGTCGGGCCGTCCGGGACCTGTTGTCGTCGATATCCCGAAGGATATCCAGTTTGCGACCGGCACCTACACGCCACCGGGCGCGACGCCTGCCAACAAGAGTTACGCGCCCAAGCTTGCCGGCGATATGCAGGCAATCGAGGCAGCCGTACAGCTCATGGCCTCGGCCCGTCGGCCGATCCTCTATACCGGCGGTGGCGTCATCAATTCCGGTCCGGAAGCGTCGCGTTTGCTGCGCGAGTTGATCGAGCTCACGGATTTCCCGATCACCTCGACGCTGATGGGGCTCGGCGCCTATCCGGCATCTGGCAAGAACTGGCTCGGCATGCTGGGCATGCATGGTTCCTATGAAGCCAACATGGCGATGCATGACTGCGACGTCATGGTTTGCGTCGGTGCGCGTTTCGACGACCGCATCACCGGTCGCCTGAACGCGTTCGCGCCGAACTCGCGCAAGATCCACATCGATATCGACCCGTCGTCGATCAACAAGAACGTTCGTGTCGAGATCCCGATCATCGGTGATGTCGGCCATGTTCTGGAGGAGATGGTCCGCCTGTGGCGCGCCCTGCCGCAAAAGCAGGACAAGGCGCAGATCTCCGACTGGTGGAGCGAAATCCAGAGCTGGCGGGGTCGCAAGTCGTTTTCCTACAAGAACTCGACTGACGTCATCATGCCGCAATACGCGGTCGAGCGTCTCTACGAGGCGACGAAGGGTCACAAGACCTTCATCACGACCGAGGTCGGCCAGCACCAGATGTGGGCGGCACAGTTCTTCGGTTTCGAAGAGCCGAACCGCTGGATGACATCGGGTGGGCTCGGTACGATGGGTTACGGCCTGCCGGCAGCTCTCGGCGTTCAGGTCGCGCATCCCGATGCGCTCGTCATCGACATTGCCGGCGACGCGTCGATCCAGATGTGCATCCAGGAAATGTCCTGCGCGATCCAGCACGATCTGCCGGTCAAGATCTTTATCCTGAACAACCAGTATATGGGCATGGTGCGCCAGTGGCAGCAGCTGCTTCACGGCAACCGCCTGTCGAACTCCTATACGGAAGCGATGCCTGACTTCGTCAAACTCGCGGAAGCCTATGGCGCGGTCGGCATGTATTGCGACGATCCGAAGGAGCTGGACGACAAGATCGCCGAGATGATCGCAATCCGGCAGCCAGTCATCTTCGACTGCCGTGTCGCAAACCTTGCTAACTGCTTCCCGATGATCCCGTCAGGCAAAGCCCATAACGAAATGCTGTTGCCGGACGAGGCGACAGACGAAGTTGTTGCAACCGCGATCGACGCCAAGGGCCGTCAGCTGGTTTGATCGGCGCATCCGGGGCGTCAGCGGAGGGCTGGCGTCCTGAACCTATCTCTGAGGAAACGGACCTGAGACCATGAATGCACATCAGCAGCCGACCGGTTCTGCCTACTTCTTCCAGCCGGAAACGGCCAAGGTCGAGAGCCACACGCTTTCGGTTCTCGTCAGCAACGAGCCGGGGGTTCTTGCCCGCGTCATCGGGCTTTTCTCCGGCCGCGGCTACAATATCGAAAGCCTGACGGTTTCGGAGACCGAGCATGAAGCGCACCTATCGCGCATCACGATCGTCACCAACGGAACGCCGACCGTGCTCGAGCAGATCAAAGCGCAGCTCGAGCGCATCGTGCCTGTCCACCGGGTTCTCGACCTGACGGTCCGAGCGCGCGATCTCGGCCAGGACCGGCCCATCGAACGGGAAGTGGCATTGCTCAAGGTCGTCGGCCACGGCGACCAGCGGGCCGAGGCCTTGCGTCTCGCCGACGCGTTCCAGGCGAAGGTCGTGGACGCGACGATCGAGCACTTCATCTTCGAAATCACCGGCAAGTCGTCGAAGATCGATCAGTTCGTGGCGGTCATCAGACCTCTCGGCCTGATCGAGATCTGCCGCACGGGCATCGCCGCGATGAACCGCGGCTCGCAGGGCATGTAAGTGTCGGGCCGTGGCGCCGGGGATATTCCATTGCAAAAGGACTGGCTGCCGAAACCTGGAATGCGCATCGGTGCGACCTTCTATGTCCGGCAGTCGCAGCCCTTTTTGCGGCATTACTTCGGCGTAGAGGCGCTTGAGCCTACGCTTCGGCCGGGGATCGGTGGGATCGTTCTGTGGGGCGGTCGCGCTCCGGCAAAGGCGGCGAAGTTGATTGCCGCGCTGCGTGGGCTGCCGAGCTGGTATCTGGAAGACGGGTTTTTACGCTCGGTGGGCCTCGGCAAGCAGAACGCGCTGCCGATTTCGATCCAGATCGACGATCTCGGCATGCCGGTGAGGGCCGCCGTTCCCTCGCGCCTGGAAAAGGTGATCGCGGCATCTGCCGACGATTGGGATGCTGCATCTCTGGGCAGTGATATCCGCACTGCGCTGGTGTCTGAAAAGCTGTCGAAATACAACAACCTGCCGCATCGGGAGCTGAAACTCGAGAGATCGCGGCGAAAGCGCATCCTTCTGGTTGACCAGGTGTTCGGCGATGTTTCGGTGCCGATGGCGGGCGGCTCGCCGGACAGCTTTTTGCGTATGCTCAAGGATGCGATCGCGAGCGGTGCTCAATGCGTGGTGCGCACCCATCCGGATGTGATGGCCGGCTTCCGCAAGGGCTATCTGACCGAACTGGCAGCGAAAGCGTCCGGCGTGATTCTCCTGTCGGATGCAGTCTCGGTTGCCTCCATTCTCGATGTGGTGGATGAAGTCTGGACGGTCTCCAGCCAGTTCGGGCTGGACGCGCTCCTGCGCGAAAAGCCGGTGCGGTGTTATGCCGGTCCGTTCTATGCGGGCTGGGACCTGACCGAAGATCACCTCGGTGGGGGCGCGCAGGCCACTCTGTCTCGTCGGACCGCCCGTCCCACCATCGATCAGCTGGCAGCGGCAGCCTTCGGCCTCTACCCGGTCTATCGCGACACGAAGAGCTTTGCCGAAATCGACGTGTTTACCGCGATCGAGACGCTCGTCGCCGAGCGTCGTCAGCTAGACCTCGACTAGAGCATTTCCAGCGGCTGCTTGCGTTCCGGCGGCGGGAAGGCGGCGTCGAGCGCTTCCCAGTCCTCGTCGCTGATCTCAAGGTCCGCAGCACCGGCATTTTCCTCGACGCGCGACGCCGTCGAGGATTTTGGAATCGCGATCACCTTATCCCGCTCCAGCAGGAAAGCGAGCGCCACCTGTGCCGGCGTTGCCTGGTAGGCTTTGGCGATGCGGATCAGTTCCGCATTGCGCAGGATCCGACCCTGTTCGATCGGGGAATAGGCCATGACCGGAATCTCGTGCTCCTGGCACCAGGGCAAGAGATCGTATTCGATGCCGCGGCGCGACAGATTGTAGAGAACCTGGTTGGTCGCGCAGTTGCGTCCATCCGGCACCTCCATCAGTTCCTCCATGTCGGCGATGTCGAAATTGGAGACACCCCAGGCGCCGATCTTGCCGTCGCGGCGCAGAGCCTCGAACCCGGCGACGGTTTCTTCGAGCGGATGCTCGCCGCGCCAGTGCAGGAGGTAGAGGTCGAGCCGATCCGTTTTCAGGCGTTCGAGACTGGCCTCGCAGGCCTCGATCACACCGCGGCGGTTGGCATTCCAGGGATAGACCTTGCTGACCAGAAACACCTCGTCGCGTCGGCCGTCGATGGCTTTTCCTGTGAGCTCTTCCGAAGCGCCTTCTCCATACATTTCCGCCGTGTCGATCAGTGTCATGCCAAGGTCGAGCCCGCGGCGCAGACTTTCGATCTCGGCCTTCGCGTCGTTCGGGGCCTCGCCCATCTTCCACGTTCCGAGGCCAAGGGCTGGAACCGAGATGCCCGAGGGCAGGGTGACGGTTGGAATATCGGGCATCTTCGACCTCGCTGATGAGTGATCTGATGTCAGATAAGGCGCTCTGCCGTGATGCCAAGCCTCCGGTTCGTCCGGTGGCGGCAGAGGCTTGCCGGGGATGTTGAAGGCGCATACGCTGAACCGACGACGACAACGTTTGCATCTCCTTGATGCGGACGTTGGCCAAGGTATCCCGCAGCGATCATGAGGTCCGGCCATGCACGACGACCACGAACACCACCAGGGCCACTCTCATGACCACGGGCACGACAACCGCTACACCGACATGCAGGCGCGGGTGAGGGCGCTTGAGACGGTGCTGGTCGAAAAAGGCCTGATTGATCCGAAAGCGGTCGATGCAATCGTCGAGACCTACGAGACGAAGATCGGGCCGAAGAACGGCGCCCGCGTGGTAGCGAAAGCATGGAGCGATCCGGTGTTTGCGGACTGGCTGAAGGCAGATGCCACGGCGGCGATCGCCAGCCTCGGCTATGCCGGTCGTCAGGGCGAGCATATGCGCGCCGTGTTCAACACCGTGGATACCCATAACCTCATCGTCTGCACGCTCTGCTCCTGTTACCCGTGGGCCGTGCTTGGCCTGCCGCCGACCTGGTACAAGGCGCCGGCCTATCGCTCCCGTGCGGTGATCGATCCGCGCGGCGTGCTGGCCGAATTCGGCTTGGCTCTTCCCCAGGAGACGAAGATCCGCGTCTGGGATTCGACGGCGGAACTGCGCTACCTCGTCATTCCTGAACGACCTGACGGGACGGACGGGCTGGACGAGCAAGCGCTTGCCGCACTGGTCAGCCGTGACGCGATGATCGGTACCGCGATCGCAGGGGTGCCGTCATGAACGGCCCGCACGACCTTGGCGGCCAGATGGGTTTCGGCCCGGTGGCGCCTCAAAGCAGCGAACCCTATTTCCATGCGGACTGGGAGCGCCGCGCGCTGGGCCTGACGCTGTCCTGCGGAGCATTCGGTGCGTGGACTATCGATGAAAGCCGGCATGCGCGCGAGAATATCCCGCCGGCGAGCTATCTCTCGGCCAGCTATTACGAGATCTGGACCCGGGCACTGGAAGTGCTTCTGGAACGACATGGTTTTGCGACCGGCGCGGAAATCGCCTCGGGTACAAAACAGGTTGAGCCGGCGGTGCCCAAACGCATCTTGAAAGCCGAGATGGTAGCGGGCGTGCTTTCCAAAGGAGGTCCGTGCGACCGGCCTTTGGAGACAAGGCCTGCCTTTGCCGCGGGCGATCGTGTCCGCACGAAAAACTTCAACCCGGAGACCCACACGCGATTGCCGCGTTACGCACGCGCCAAGACCGGCGTGGTCGAGGCGGTGCAGGGCGCTTTCGTGTTCCCGGATGACAATGCCCATGGCAAGGGCGAAAACCCGCAATGGGTCTATACCGTCGTTTTCGATGCGGCTGAAATCTGGGGCGAGGGCGCCGATCCGACGCTGACGGTTTCCATCGACGCCTGGGAGAGCTATCTTGAGCGCCTCTGAACACCGATGCGATATCAAACCGGACATCGTGCAATCGCCGGGCTTGCCGGTGTCACCGGAGGGTGATCCGGTATTTCCCGAGCCCTGGGCGGCCGAAGCCTTCGCGATGACCGTGCATCTGCACGAGCGCGGCGTGTTTACGTGGCCGGAATGGGCGCAAGCGCTCTCGGGCCAGGTCCATCAGCCCGGCAGGGCAGATGATGGAAGCGACTATTTCGACTGCTGGGTTGCAGCGCTCTGCGACCTTCTCGCAGAAAAACAGGTCGCCGACGAAGCGACGATCCTTGGCCTGCAGCAGAGTTGGCAGCGCGCGGCGGAAGCCACGCCGCATGGCATGCCGATCGAGCTGAGGAACGATCCGCACCGACAGAGTTGACAACAGGCACCTTGAAAATACACATTAAGTGTGTATAGATAGGCCATGAAGAGTGGCGACATCATCTCCGCGTTGAAGGCTGATGGCTGGTACGAGGTCGCCAGGAAGGGCAGTTATGTCCAGTTCAAGCATCCAAGGAAGCTTGGTCGGGTAACTGTTCCTCACCCGAAGCGAGATATTCCAGTCGGAACGCTTAAGAGCATCGAGAAGCAAGCCGGACTAAATTTGAGGTAAGCCATGCGCAATTATATCGCACTGATTCATAAGGATGCCGACAGCGATTTCGGCGTTTCCTTCCCGGATTTCCCCGGCGTCGTTACCGCTGGTCGGGATCTGGATGAGGCGCGGCGGATGGCTGAGGAAGCGCTGGCGCTGCATGTCGAAGGATTGCTGGAAGATGGCGACGCTATTCCGGAACCGGCGTCACTTGATGCCGTGATGGAAAACCAGGACAACAGGGATGGTGTTGCCATCCTTGTTTCTCTCAAGACCGAAGGCAAAAAGGCCGTTCGCATCAACATCACGCTTCCCGAAGACATGCTCGCGTCGATCGACGCTTTCGCCGAGGCGAATGGATTTACCCGATCCGGTTTTCTGGCCCGTGCGGCCAAGCATGAGATGGAGTCCGCCGAGTCGAGCAATGGCCGGAAGCGAGCGCTGGCCGTCTGAACCAGCTTCCTTCATCCCCGGCTTCCATTCATCTTTCGTTCTTTTCAGTTGCGCTGGCAGGCAGAATCCTGCCAAGTCGCGGCCATGCAATTTGCGCCGCAACAAGACGAGGCCTTGAAGGCCGTTTCGAAATGGCTGAAGGAAGGCCGTAGCCAGGTTTTCCGTTTGTTCGGGTATGCGGGCACCGGCAAAACGACGCTCGCCAAGCATTTCGCCGAGCATGTGGATGGCGACGTGCTGTTTGCCGCGTTTACCGGCAAGGCGGCGCAGGTGCTGCGGTCGCGCGGCGCGCGCAATGCCAAGACTATTCACTCGCTGATCTATCGCCCCCGTGGCGAGGAAGAGGTTGAAAACGAGGAAACCGGCAAGACCTCCGTGTCGCCGATGTTCTCGATCAACCGCCAGAGCCCACTCACCAAGGCCGCACTGATCGTCATCGACGAATGCTCGATGGTGGACGAGCAGCTCGGCCGTGACCTCTTGAGCTTCGGTACGCCTGTTCTGGTTCTGGGTGATCCCGGCCAGCTGCCGCCGGTCACAGGCGGCGGGTTCTTTACCGAACAGGAACCGGATTATCTGCTGACCGATATCCATCGCCAGGCACAGGACAACCCGATCATCCAGCTCGCCATGACCGTGCGTGAAGGCAAGGAGATTATGCGTGGCGACTACGGCAAAGCGAAGGTCATTTCCCGCAGCGAGGTGACGCAGGAACTGGTGATGGAGGCCGATCAGGTTCTGGTCGGAACAAACCGGACCCGCAAGCGGTATAACCAGCGTCTTCGCGAGTTGAAGGGCTTTACCGCCGATTATCCTCAGTCCGGCGACAAGCTGGTCTGCCTTCGCAACGATCAGGTCAAGGGCCTTTTGAACGGGTCTCTGTGGCAGGTGATGAGTTCGTCGCGAGAAACCGTCAAGCCCGGTATCAACCTGATGATCCGCCCGGAAGACGACGACATGGATCGCGGTGCAGCCAAGATCAAGCTGCTGAAGACCGCGTTCGAGAGCGACGAGGAAATTCCGTGGTCGACACGCAAACGCTATGACGAGTTCGATTACGGCTATGCGCTGACCGTCCACAAGGCGCAGGGTTCACAGTGGCAGAACGTCGTTCTGTTCGACGAGAGTTTTGCCTTTCGCGATACGCGGGAGCGCTGGCTCTACACGGCTATCACCCGCGCTGCCGAAACGCTGACGATCGTCCGCTAGAGCGGTTCAGTTGAGGACGACACCGGCCACCAGTGCCTTGGCGATTGCCTGAAAACGGTTGCTCGCCTCGAACTTGTCGATCAGCGCGATCTCGATTCGGCGCATTTCGTCGAGATCAATCTCAAGCTCGCGGGCTATCCTTGATGCGGAATATCCATCGCTCATCAACGACAGGCATCGGCGTTCGATATCGGCAAGCGGCGGACAGGCTGCACGCCGGCTGGTCTCGGCACGGTCGTCGGTCTCCTGCGACACCAGGGTCTCGATCTGCTGCATCTGCCGCCGGATCTGGGAGATCTCTGCGGTCATCTCCCGTTTGCGTTGTTGAAGTGCGGTACTGAAGATGTCGTCGGCCTTGGCCTGGCTGGCAGCTCCTGCCAGCTCCGACAGGAGGTCCTGGATCATCACGATGCCGATGCCGACCTCGCGGCAGGCCGTGATAACTGCCATGCGACGGATCTGATCTGATGCGTAAACCCGCATCGGGGCCGTTCCGCGTCCCGTTGCACGGCCTGCGACCAGCAGCCCTTTTTCCTCGTAGAAATGCAGTGTCCGGTGCGTTACGCCGAACAGGTCCGCCACGTCGGCAATCGGCACAGGCTGATCCGGCAGCTCGAACGGCAACTGGATTTGCGGGAAAAATCTGATCGCCAGGAATTCCGGCGACAACAGGCAGGAGGGCTGGGAAGTCTGGCTCGTTGCATCAAACAGGTCGCTTCGCATCGGATCCTTCGGTCGCTAGCTGGTCCTGCTCGATTGCATCCACAGGCCGCTTTATGCGTCATGATGAGCGGATGATCTTCGGTAAAAGGAATGCGGACCCGATTGATCGTGACAGCAGAATTCGCCTCGCCGGCCTCATGTGCCGCATCTTGCCGACTTGGCGAATTCTGCATGAAGACACCGTACGTAAAGTTTTAACGATTACTACTCCGGATTTTTGTAGATTATAATATGCTTACGTATCGGAAAGATCTATTTTCTACGTAATGTTCCCAAACGGTGGTCAACACGCTGCGCATGTCCTAAAAGCAGGCTGACATTTCTCGCTTCGGACGCTGCCATGACCACTACGCTCTCCGTCAATCTCAATGCTGTCGCCATGCTCCGCAATCGCCGCGATCTTCCGTGGCCGAGCGTTGAAGCTTTGGGGCGGATTGCGTTGCAGGCCGGGGCATCCGGACTGACGGTTCATCCGCGTCCCGACCAGCGCCACATCCGCTTTTCCGACCTGCCGGTTCTCCGAGCCCTGATCGACGACGAATTCCCGAACGCAGAATTCAACATCGAAGGCTATCCGAGCGAGGATTTCCTGGCGCTGTGCGAACGCATCCAGCCGGAGCAGGTGACATTGGTGCCTGACGATCCGGCCCAGGCGACGTCCGACCACGGTTTCGATTTCCGTGCAACAGGCGAAATGTTGAAGCCGATTGTGGCGCGCTTGAAAAAGGGCGGCATGCGGGTTTCGCTGTTTGCCGATGGTGACGGTGATGTCGAAGCGGTGGCGCTTGCCAAGGCGACCGGCGCCGACCGGATCGAACTTTACACCGGTCCCTATGGCGGCTGTTTCGACAATCCGGAACGCGGCATCGAATTTCTCGAGCTGTTGGGAAGGACTGCGGATGCTGCATTGGCGCACGGCCTTGGCGTCAATGCCGGGCACGACCTGACGGTCGACAATCTCCCCGCGCTGGTGAAGCGCATTCCGGCGCTTGCCGAAGTCTCGATCGGCCACGGGCTGACGGCCGATGCGCTGGAATACGGAATGGCCGAGACGGTGCGTCGTTTCTGCCGCGCCTGCGGTCAGACGATCTAACTGAACCCGCAGCCGCGGTTCTCTCTTCGACCATGAGGCTGTCAGCGTCTGGTACCGTCACGGCAGGCTTGTCACCGCGTGAAGGCGACGGGTCGGATGCTGACCCCACGCGGCGCTATCGAGCGCCTGAATGCCTTGCATCAGGCGGCTCCCTGCCTTGCACAAAAGGCAGATGGACAAAGTGCCGCAGTTCCGTTGACTGAGAACTTGATTAAGACCTGCATCATATTGCGCTGCAGCATTTCATTGTCATTCGTCATTCGGGGAAGCATCCATCGTGAGCAAGCATAGAGTTGTCGTCGTCGGGGGAGGTTTCGGGGGATTGCAAACGGTGCATGGGCTGAAAGGTGCCGATGCCGACATCACGCTCATCGATCGTCGCAACCATCATCTGTTCCAGCCGCTCCTCTATCAGGTCGCGACGACGGTGCTCGCCACGTCGGAAATCGCATGGCCGATCCGCAGGCTGTTCCGCGATCGGCGCGATGTCACGACGGTGCTCGATGAGGTTCTCGGAATCGACAAGGGTGCGAAGACGGTGAAGCTCGCGTCCGGCCGTACGGTGCCCTATGATACGCTGGTTCTTGCAACCGGCGCACGCCACGCCTATTTCGGCCGCGACGAATGGGAAAGTGTCGCGCCCGGCCTGAAGACGTTGGAGGATGCGACGACATTGCGCCGCCGCATCCTGCTCGCATTCGAGCGGGCAGAGATGGCGGAAAAGACGTCGGAGCTGGATTCCGAGCTGACATTCGCGATCATCGGCGCCGGTCCAACAGGCGTGGAAATGGCCGGCATGATCGCGGAACTCGCGAACAAGGTGCTGCCGAAGGAATTCCGCAAGATCGACACGACCCGCACACGGGTGATGCTGATCGAGGCAGGTCCACGCGTGCTGCCGGCTTTCACCGAGGATCTTTCGGCTTACACGAAGACGGCGCTCGAAAAGCTCGGCGTCGAGGTTCATACCGGCAAGCCCGTCACCGCGATCACCGAGGAAGGCGTCACCGTTGGCGACGCGTTCATTCCCTGCAAGACGGTGATCTGGGCAGCCGGTGTTCAGGCATCGCCCGCAGCGCGCTGGATCGGCGCGTCGGCGGACCGGGCAGGGCGCGCCGTCGTCGGTCCGGATCTGTCAGTCCCCGAGCAGCCCGAGATCTTTGTCATCGGCGATACCGCGCTGGTCTCGCAGGACGACGGCAAGCCGGTGCCCGGCATCGCGCCGGCCGCCAAGCAGCAGGGTGAGTACGTCTCGAGTGTCATCAAGACCCGGCTCGCCGGCAAGCCTGCGCCGGCGGCGTTCCACTACCGTCACCAGGGCAGTCTCGCGACGATCGGCAAACGTGCGGCAGTGATCGATTTCGGCAAGTTCAAGCTGACGGGTGGACTTGCCTGGTGGATCTGGGGGCTTGCCCATATCTACTTCCTGATCGGCACGAGATCACGCGCCGCCGTTGCCTGGAGCTGGCTGTGGATTTATCTGTCCGGCCAGCATAGCGCGCGGCTGATCACCCAGAAGGAAACGCTGAAGGACGAGTCCTGATCGTCTGGCAGGGTATGGATCCTCGGGCGTGATCCAGGGATCCAAGCACGATCTCAGACATCGGCGCGTGGAACGTCCGTCAGATCGAGTTCCCAGGTCTGGCCGATGCATTCCGGGCCGAACATCGCATGTCTCTCCTCGGCGACAAGCGTGAAGCCGGTGGCCTCGTAGATGTGAAGGGCAGCCTTCAGCACGTCATTGGTCGACAGCGACAGCTTGGCATAGCCTGCCGCCTTCGCGAAGGCGATTGCTTGCTCGACAAGGGTCCTGCCAAGGCCGAGGCCACGGCCTGCGGGATCGACATAAAGGACGCGCAGCTTGGCGATGTTTTCGCCAGCGTCAGCGACCAGAACCGAGCCTATGCGCTGTCCGTCTCTTTCGGCAATCCAGCACCGCTCCCTGTCCGGATTGAAGTTCTGGATGAACCGTCCCGCCACCTCGGCAACGAGACCTTCGAACCGGTCGTTCCACCCGTATTCCCGCGTATAGGCAACCGCCTGCGCCTCAATCAGCCAGCCCATGTCGCCGGTTCGGTGTTCACGGATCACGACCGGTGCCGTGGAGCGCTCTGTGGTTGCCAGCATGCCGTGGATGGTAGCCATCGCGGTGACCAATCTGTCTCGATCACCGTCGCTGACGCCGGAAAGCTCGCGGGCGATCTGCGCTCTCGATCGCGTGCCTAGCATTTCGTATTCCGCTTTCCCCGGCGCGGTAATCGTCAGGATCTGGCTGCGCCGGTCCAACGGGTCGGGTTCGCTCTCGAGAAAGCCTGCTTCGCGGAATTTCTTCAGGATGCGGCTGAGATAGGCAGGATCGAGCCCGAGTTCACGGTTGAGCTCGGTGGCCGAAATTCTTTGGCTCGCGCCGATCTCGTAGAGGATACGCGCTTCCGTCAGCGTGTGGTCGGTATCGAGGTACCCCTTCGACAGCACGCCGAGCTTGTTGGTGTAGAAGCGGTTGAAGGCGCGGATTGCCTCGAAGGTCTCTGCTCCAGACATGATGATCCTCCCATTCAGGAGGGTAGATGTTCCGGTATTTAATTGACTGAGTCAACTAAATACCGGAACGAAGTCGTTCGTTATCTTATGCGGTGGCGCCGGTGAGGTCGGCCTTGCGGCTGTCGAAATAGGACGCAAGCGTCTGGGGCTTGCGGCCCGTCAGCGTCTCGAAATCGTCGGTGACGATGTCGAAATTGCCCGCCTTGATATTGGCATCGGCTGAGACAAGCATCTTCACCAGAAACTCGGGCAGCCCGGCATTGGTCATTCCGCCGGCAAGTTGCTCCTCGGTGACCTTGACGACCGCAAGCGGCTTGCCTGTGACCTTCGAAACCAGTGCTGCGATCTCGTCCGCGCCGAGGCTTTCCGAGCCCGTCAATGTCACCGTCCTGTTGCCGGCCGCTGGATTGGCGAGCGCTGCTGCGGCGGCGCGGGCGCAGTCATCGCGCGAGATGTTGGAAAGCTTGCCGTCGCCCATGGCCGTGTACCAGGTGCCGGTCGCGAGGTTATGCGGCATCGACATCAGATAATTGTCGCCGTACCAGGCGTTGCGCAGGATCGTGTAGGACAGCCCCGTCGCCTTGATGGCCTCCTCGGTGCCGAGATGATCCGGCGCGAAGCTCACCAGCGATCTGTCCGGGTTCGGCATAGATGTGTAGAGGATGTGCTTGACGCCGGCCTTTTCAGCGGCGGCAACGGCGGTCTTGTGCTGCTTGAGGCGGCCGCCCGGCGTTGCCAGGTCGTCGGTCGAGATGATCAGCACGCGATCGATGCCGGCGAAGGCTTCTGCTAGGCCGGCCTCGTCGGTGAAGTCCGCCTTGCGGGTTTCGATGCCCTTGGCGGAAAGCTCCGACAGTTTGGATGGATCGCGGCTGGCGGCAACGATGTCGCCGGCGGAAACCTTCGATGTCTCCAGGAGGTGATGAAGAACGGCACGGCCGAGCTGACCGGTGGCACCGGTGACGAGAAGTTTGGTCATCCTGCGTTTCCTATATGATTAAGTCTCAAAAAGAGACCAGCACTAGAATAGGAATTGACGGTGCCCTGTAAAGGAGGCAGTTTTGGGGGAGATCGTTACCAAAAGGGAACTACCTCAATGGCCGTCACCGCACGAAAGCCGATGCCGGACGTGCAGTCCTGCGACACGTCCACGTGGGATGCCGGAAACTGTCCGGTCCGGGACGTGATGAACCAGATTGCCGGAAAATGGTCGACACTGCTTTTGCAGGCGCTCGCAGAAAAGCCGTACCGGTTCGGCGAGCTGCGGCGGCTTGTGCCCGATATTTCCCAGCGGATGCTGACGCAGACGCTGCGGGATCTGCAGCGCGACGGTTACATCGATCGGCAGGTGTTTCCGACCAAGCCGCCAAGCGTCGAATACCGGATGACGCCGCTAGGCTACTCGCTGTTTGAACCACTCTCGGCAGTGCTTGCGTGGGCAGAAAGCAACCACGCTCATGTCAGGGCGGCGCGGTCGAAGTTCGACGAGGGCGATCTCCGCTAAAACAAAGGGCGGCCCGAAGACCGCCCTTGTCATTCCACTATGTCACACGGATCAGGCGTCGAGCGACGCCATGTCGATGACGAAGCGGTAGCGCACGTCGCTCTTCAGCACGCGCTCATAGGCTTCGTTGACGTCCTGGATCTTGACCATCTCGATTTCCGAAACGATGTCGTGCTTGCCGCAGAAATCCAGCATGTCCTGGGTTTCCTTGATCGAGCCGATCATCGAACCCGACAGGCTCTTGCGGCCCGGGATCAGCGAGAAGGCATGAACCGGGATCGCATGCTCCGGTGCGCCGACTATGACCATCGAGCCGTTCACCTTGAGCAGGCCGAGATAGGCGTTCCAGTCGATCGCCACGCCGGCCGTGCAGATGATCAGATCGAAGGTGCCGGCAAGCTTGGTGAAGGTTTCCGCGTCGCTCGTCGCGTAATATTCCTTGGCACCGAGCTTCAGGCCATCTTCCCTCTTGGACAGGCCCTGCGAGAGGACGGTGATGTCAGCGCCCATGGCGGAACCGATCTTGACGCCCATATGGCCGAGACCGCCCATGCCGACGATCGCGACCTTCTTGCCAGGGCCAGCCTGCCAGTGGTGGAGCGGCGAATAGAGCGTGATACCGGCGCACAGCAGCGGAGCGGCAGCGTCGAGCGGAAGATTGTCCGGGATGGACAGGACATAGCCTTCCTTGACGACGATGTGATCGGAATAGCCGCCCTGGGTGGCCGCATTGCCGTTCAGCGTATCCACGTCGTTATAGGTCTGGACAAGGCCCGGCATGTACTGCTCGTTGTCGACATCGCGCGCTGCGCAGCCGACGCAGCTATCGACGAAGCAGCCGACGCCGACGCGGTCGCCGACCTTGAATTTGGTGACGGCCGAACCGACAGCGGTGACGATGCCGGCAATCTCGTGACCGGGAACGATCGGATAGACGGCGTTCTTCCACTCGTTGCGGACGGTATGGATGTCGGAATGGCAGATGCCGGCGAATTTGATATCGATCACCACGTCATCTTCGTTCGGCTCGCGGCGCTCGAAGGTAAACGGTGTGAGCGGCTTGGTGGCGTCGGTCGCGGCATAGCCTCGTGCAATAGCCATGGAAAACTCCATTCATTTTCAGTTGAAATCAACTGCCGGACTATGCCGATCCGTCGTCATAAGCGTTAGATCGATCCTGCAAGCTTCTTGCACGATCCTACAAATTCCGTTTTCGGATACTACCTCTGTCTTGTGCCTGATATGGATTTGCCATGTCAGTGCCCGAACGCGCGACGGTGGTGAGACTTCATGACAATTTCCTTCATGCCTTATCAGGAACTGACGGCACTCGCTGCCCGGCATGCGGTCGAAGGCAATGACGGCACGACTGCGATCGAAGGGTTGCGGCTGCACCGATGTTCGGCTCCAACAGCGCCGCTTCATACGGCCTATTCTCCCAGTTACACGCTGGTCCTACAGGGCTCCAAGAGCCTGACGCTTGGCCGTGAGACGTATCGCTACGGCGTTGGTCAGTATCTTCTGACATCACTCGATCTGCCCGTCGCGTCCTGGGTGGTGGAGGCCAGCGGCGATATTCCCTACTACTGCCTCTGCCTCGATCTGAAGATGGAGCGGCTGCACGAATTGTTCGACCGTATCAACTTCCAGCCAGAACTCTCTGGCAAGCGAGGGATACCGCGGGCTGACGGTCAACCATGCGTCGCCTGATCTGATCGATGCGACAACCAGACTGGTGCGGTTGCTTGATACGCCATCCGATATCGCTGCGATGGTGCCGCTTATCGAACAGGAGATCTTCTACCGCCTGCTGACCTCGCCCGATGGGCCAAGGCTTGTCCATATGGCCATGTCGGAAACGCAGAGTTCCAGAATCGCACGCGCCGTCAGCTGGTTGCGATCAAATTTCCATCGTCCGCTCAAGATCGAGGATCTGTCGGATCATGTGGGAATGAGCCCGTCCTCGTTCCACCATCACTTTAAGGCCGTGACGGCTCTCACGCCTGTCCAGTTCCAGAAGCATCTCCGCCTTCATGAGGCGCGCCGGTTGATGCTGGTCGACGGGCTGGATGCAGGCAATGCCGGCCACCGCGTCGGTTACCAGAGCCCGTCCCAGTTCAGCCGCGAATATGGCCGTCTCTACGGCATGTCGCCGAGCCGTGACATCAGCGCAGTGCGTGAGCCGTCTGCCGGCTGATCGCGGTTGAGGCGGGTGAGCGCGACTTCTCTCTTGCTTTGCAAAGCCAGTTCCTTCCGCATCTTATTCACAGGACCCGCCAGAAGCACTTGACGGACATGTGAAATCATTTATACCGGCAGAACCGTACCGTACGGTACTTCAGAGGTGAGCCGTGAGAACCGAAACCGCAGACATGCCCGACTTTTCGCCGCGCCAGAACGAGGTTCTGGAGCAGGCGCTGCGTCTGCTCGTCGAAGGCGGTGAGAAAGCACTCACCACATCCGGGCTTGCACGCGCTGCAAGCTGCTCGAAGGAAAGCCTCTACAAGTGGTTCGGTGACCGCGAAGGCCTGCTGGCGGCGATGATCGCCCATCAGGCCGCCAAGGTCCGCACGTTCGAGCGGTCCGGCGAGCGGTTGAGTGCCGAGCTTCTGCGGGATCATCTCGAACTTTTTGCACGCGATCTGCTGGAGGTTTTATCCGGCGATGTGTCGCTGGCGCTCAACCGGCTGGCGATCGGCCAGTCGGGACCGGGTGCCGGACCGAACGGATCCAAGCTCGGCAAGCTGCTGGTCGAGCATGGCCGCCGCCAGATCGACCGTCGCGCAATGGCGCTGATCGATGCGGGCAAACGGGTAGGGCTCCTGCGGTTCGACAACGCGGATGCCGCCTATCATACGCTTTACGGCCTGATCGTCTCCGACCTGCATGTCCGCATGCTGCTCGGCGAACCCGGGTTGAAGGATACTGCACGCCAGGCGGAAAGAGCCATCGATGCCTTTCTGTCGCTGTATCGCACCGAGAAACAGCCGCTGGAGGTGTCACGCACCTCCGCGGCCCGCTAATCATCAACAACAGTTACGTTCATAGGGAAGGAACATATGATGCGCGTTTATTACGATCGGGATGCTGATCTCAATCTCATCAAGTCCAAGAAGGTTGCCATCATCGGTTACGGTTCGCAGGGTCGCGCCCACGCGCTGAACCTGAAGGACAGTGGTGCCAGCAATGTCGTCATCGCCCTGCGTGCCGATTCGCCGACCGTCAAGAAGGCCGAAGCAGATGGCTTTAAGGTCATGACCGTTGCCGAAGCTGCCGCCTGGGCAGATCTGATGATGATGGCGGCTCCCGACGAGCTGCAGGCAGACATCTACAAGGCCGACATCGCCGGCAACATTCGCGACGGCGCTGCGATTGCTTTCGCCCACGGTCTCAACGTCCATTTCGGCCTGATCGAGCCGAAGGCTTCCGTCGACGTCGTCATGATCGCACCAAAGGGCCCAGGCCATACGGTTCGCGGCGAATATCAGAAGGGCGGCGGCGTTCCTTGCCTCGTTGCCATCGACCAGAACGCGTCCGGCAATGCGCTTGAGATCGCTCTCTCCTACGCTTGTGGCGTTGGCGGCGGCCGGTCCGGCATTATCGAGACCACGTTCAAGGAAGAGTGCGAAACCGATCTGTTCGGCGAACAGGCCGTTCTCTGCGGCGGTCTCGTCGAACTCATCCGCGCCGGTTTCGAAACGCTGGTCGAAGGCGGTTATGCGCCTGAGATGGCCTATTTCGAATGCCTGCACGAAGTGAAGCTGATCGTCGACCTGATCTATGAAGGCGGTATCGCCAACATGAACTACTCGATCTCCAACACGGCCGAGTGGGGCGAATACGTCACCGGTCCGCGCATCATTACCGCCGAGACAAAGGCCGAGATGAAGCGGGTTCTGACCGATATCCAGACCGGCAAGTTCACGTCCGACTGGATGCAGGAATATCGTGCCGGTGGCGCTCGCTTCAAGGGCATCCGCCGCATGAACGACAAGCACCAGATCGAGGAAGTCGGCACCAAGCTTCGCGCCATGATGCCATGGATCGGCAAGAACAAGCTGGTCGACAAGGCCGTCAACTAAGCGAATTCGACAGCGATCAAGAGGAAGGCCGGAGCCCAAAAGCTCCGGCCTTTCGCATTTCCGGAGGCGGTCGAGCGGGGAGATCGCCATTCGGGGCTCCCGGTCAACCTTTGCTTAAGCAAGTTCTGCAATTCTTTCCCGCAGTTCGGATCGATCCTGATCCAGTTCAGCGTATTGGGTGGGCGTCTCGTGAGCATGTGGACCAAGCATCACAAGAAGAGAAAATTCGGCCGTTTCGTCCTGCCGGCAATCACGATCGCTTTCGTTTCCTATTTCGGATATCATTCCGTGCATGGCGAACTCGGGCTGATCGCGACGGAGAAATTCGAGAAGCGGCGGATCGAGCGCGTTGCCGAGCTTACAAGGCTGACCGACGGTCGCAAGGCGCTGGAGCGTCAGGTCCAGCTGATGAGCGACGGTTCGCTCGAGAAAGACATGCTCGACGAGATCGCCCGTTATCAGCTCAACGTCTCCAAGCGCGACGAGATCGTCATCTTCAACAACTACTTCTAAATTAACCGCATTCCAGTTAATTTCACAATTCAGCAACGATATCAGTGATTTAATTTGGATGTGAGCCATGCAATTATGGCATTGCTGGTCCGTGCTTTCTTCCCTATGTTACGCTCCGAAACCAGGGTGCGTCATTTTGACATGATGTCCCCTTTATAAAGAGCAGCACACAGGGAGGGATCGATGGCGCAAGCTAAAACCGCGTCTACGTCCGGCCGCAAAACGGCGGCAAAGTCTGCAACCCAGAACGTTTCAAAGGATTTTACCGGCAAGAATATGTCGGACTTCGGCAAGGATGACGAGCTGCACGCGTATCGCGAAATGCTGCTCATCCGCCGCTTCGAGGAAAAGGCCGGCCAGCTTTACGGCATGGGTTTCATCGGTGGTTTCTGTCACCTCTATATCGGCCAGGAAGCTGTCGTCGTCGGCATGCAGATGGCGCAGAAAGAGGGCGATCAGGTCATTACCGCCTATCGTGACCACGGCCATATGCTGGCAACCGGCATGAGTGCCCGTGGTGTGATGGCGGAACTGACGGGGCGTCGCGGCGGCTATTCCAAGGGGAAGGGCGGCTCGATGCACATGTTCTCCAAGGAAAAGCAGTTCTACGGCGGCCACGGCATCGTCGGCGCACAGGTGTCTCTCGGCACCGGTCTTGCCTTCGCCAATGCCTATCGCGGCAATGACAGCGTATCGGTCGCCTATTTCGGCGATGGCGCTGCCAACCAGGGCCAGGTGTACGAGAGCTTCAACATGGCTGCTCTCTGGAAGCTCCCGATCGTCTACATCGTCGAGAACAACCGTTATGCGATGGGCACATCGACCGCCCGCGCGACGGCGCAGTCGAACTATTCGTTGCGTGGCTCCGGCTTCGGCATTCCCGGCATCCAGGTGGATGGTATGGATGTTCGCGCCGTTAAGGCCGCCGGCGACGAGGCGCTCGCGCACTGCCGTTCCGGCAAGGGTCCGATCATTCTCGAAATGCTGACCTACCGCTACCGTGGTCACTCGATGTCCGACCCGGCCAAGTATCGCTCCAAGGAAGAAGTGCAGAAGATGCGCTCCGAGCAGGATCCGATCGAACAGGTGCGTCTGCGCATCCTCGACGGTGGCTGGGCGACCGAGGACGAACTGAAGGCGATCGACAAGGATATCCGTGACGTGGTCTCGGATTCTGCAGATTTTGCCCAGAACGATCCGGAGCCGGATGTATCCGAGCTCTACACCGACATTCTGCTCTGATCGCGGGGAGGGAACCTCAATGCCAATCGATATCCTGATGCCCGCGCTTTCTCCCACGATGGAAGAAGGCACGCTCAGCAAGTGGCTGAAAAAAGAGGGTGACAAGGTCACCTCCGGCGACGTGATCGCCGAAATCGAGACCGACAAGGCGACCATGGAAGTGGAAGCTGTCGATGAAGGCGTGATCGGCAAGCTGCTGATCGAGGCCGGCACCGAAAACGTCAAGGTCAATACCAAGATCGCAATCCTGCTTGCCGAAGGCGAAACCGCCGACGACATGAAGGCTGACAAGCCTGCACAGGAAAGTGCGCCCCAGGCAGACGCTCCGAAGGCCGATGCCGACACTCCGGCTGCGACCTCCGATGCGGCCGGCGGCAAGGCCCGCGAAGCCAAGGACGAGACACCTGCTGACGCCAAGGTACCGGCCCAGCCGAAGATCGACATTGCTGCCGATCCGGACATTCCAGCTGGCACCGAAATGGTGATGACCACGGTTCGCGAAGCGCTTCGCGATGCCATGGCCGAAGAAATGCGTCGCGATGGCGATGTGTTCGTGATGGGTGAGGAAGTCGCCGAATACCAGGGCGCCTACAAGATCACGCAAGGCCTGCTGCAGGAATTCGGCGCGCGTCGCGTTGTCGATACGCCGATCACCGAACACGGCTTTGCCGGCGTCGGCGTCGGCGCTGCCATGGCGGGCCTGAAGCCGATCGTCGAGTTCATGACGTTCAACTTCGCCATGCAGGCGATCGACCACATCATCAACTCGGCTGCCAAGACGCTCTACATGTCCGGCGGCCAGATGGGTGCGCCGATCGTGTTCCGTGGTCCGAACGGCGCCGCTGCCCGCGTTGGCGCACAGCACAGCCAGGACTATGCCGCTTGGTACAGCCAGATCCCGGGCCTCAAGGTCGTCATGCCCTATACGGCTGCCGATGCGAAGGGTCTTCTGAAGGCTGCGATCCGCGATCCGAACCCGGTCATCTTCCTGGAAAACGAGATCCTCTACGGGCAGCAGTTCGAAGTGCCGAAGCTGGACGATTTCGTCCTGCCGATCGGCAAGGCGCGTATCCACAAGACCGGCAAGGACGTGACGGTCGTGTCCTTCGGCATCGGCATGGCCTATGCCACGAAGGCGGTTGCCGAACTCGAGAAGGACGGCATCGATGTCGAACTGATCGATCTTCGCACCATCCGTCCGATGGACCTGCCGACCGTGATCGAATTGGTGAAGAAGACCGGTCGTCTTGTGACCGTCGAGGAAGGCTATCCGCAGTCGTCGGTTGGTACCGAAATTGCCACCCGCGTGATGCAGCAGGCCTTCGACTATCTCGATGCGCCGATCCTGACGATCGCCGGCAAGGACGTGCCCATGCCTTACGCCGCCAACCTTGAAAAGCTGGCGCTGCCGAATGTCGGTGAAGTCGTTCAGGCGGTGAAGACCGTCTGCTACAAGTAAGGGACCGGTCATGCCGAAATCTTCTGTGAAGCAGATTCTGCCGGTTTCCGGTTCTTGGTTCCGAGTAATCGGCACCAAGAACAACCCGGTCTTTGAAAGAATTGTGTTCTGGGCCTTGGTCAAGACTGAAGACACCGAGGTGATCGTCGGTGTCCCGCGCGAAGAGATTGGCGTGATTGGTGCCGTAGACGGCTGGCTTGAAGACGTTGCCGGTTACATCGAAGTGACGCCTGAAGACGTCGCCCGGCTGACGGAACATCCTGACGAACTTGCCCAGTTTGAACTTGTGTGGGCGGAGGATTAACATGCCTATCAACATCACCATGCCTGCCCTGTCGCCGACCATGGAAGAGGGCAACCTCGCGAAATGGCTGGTCAAGGAAGGCGATACGGTCAAGTCCGGCGACGTGATCGCCGAAATCGAGACCGACAAGGCGACGATGGAAGTCGAAGCCGTCGATGAAGGCGTCGTCGCCAAGCTGGTGGTTCCGGCCGGCACCGAAGGCGTCAAGGTCAACGCCCTGATCGCCATCCTTGCGGTCGACGGCGAAGATGTTTCGGCTGCCGCTTCCGGCGGCGAGGCTCCGAAGGCTGAAGCCCCGAAGGCAGATGCTCCGAAGGCTGAAGCAGCTCCTGCGGAGAAGGCGTCCGAAGCGCCGAAGTCCGAAGCCAGTTCCGACAAGCCGCTGACGGATGCCGCTCCGGCACCGTCGACGCCTGCTCCGAAGGCAGAAGACGGCAAGCGTGTGTTTTCGTCGCCGCTCGCCCGTCGTATGGCCAAGGAAGCCGGTCTCGATCTCACCGGCGTTACCGGCACCGGCCCACATGGCCGTGTCGTCAAGGCCGATATAGAGAAGGCAGCCGCTTCCGGCGGTGCAAAGTCTGCTCCGTCCGCGACGACGCCGGCAACCGCCGGTGCCGCTCCGGCTGCAGCTGCGCCGATGGCAAAGGGTCCGTCGGACGACAACATCATGAAGCTGTTTGCGGAAGGCTCCTACGAGCTTCTGCCGCATGACGGCATGCGCAAGACGATCGCCTCGCGCCTGACCGAGTTGACCCAGACGGTTCCGTCGTATTTCGTTTCGATGGACTGCGAACTCGATGCGATGCTGAAGCTGCGCGCCGAGATCAATGCGTCCGCACCGGTGAAGAAGACGGAGAAGGGCGAGGTTCCGGCATTCAAGCTTTCCGTCAACGACTTCATCATCAAGGCGATGGCGCTGGCCCTGCGGGATGTTCCAATGGCGAACGCGTCCTGGACGTCTTCTGCCCGCGTCCTGCACAAGCATGCGGATGTTGGTGTCGCCGTATCGATCCCGGATGGTCTGATCACTCCGATCGTCCGCAAGGCCGAGACGAAGACGCTGTCGGTCATCTCCAACGAGGTCAAGGATCTTGCCAAGCGGGCCCGCGACAAGAAGCTGAAGCCGGAAGAATACCAGGGTGGCACCACGTCGGTGTCCAACCTCGGCATGTTCGGCGTGTCCAACTTCACGTCGATCATCAACCTGCCGCAGGCCTCGATCGTTTCCATTGGCGCCGGTGTCGAAAAGCCGGTCGTTCGTGGCGGCAAGCTCGAAGTCGGCACGGTGATGACGGCAACCTTCGCCTTCGACCACCGCGTCATCGACGGCGCGCTCGGCGCAGAGCTTGCCTCGGCCTTCAAGCGCTACATCGAAAGCCCGATGGGCATGCTGGTTTAAAAAACTCTCGGCCGCGGCCTATATCGCGGCCGTTCCCATCCGCGAATGCGCTTGATGCGTGACATTTGTAAGCTGCTCCACCATATTTGATGGAGCGGAATACGGTCCGCTCAGGAGCACGTCGATGGCGAATGAACCGGTAGATATGATCATGCCCATGCTGCGTGAAATACGCGGCGAAATGCATGAAATACGCGGTGAACTCGGTGCCGTAAAACAGCAATTGCACAAGCTTGAGATCGGCCAGAAGAGTATTCGCAATGCGCTGACCGCGGATACAATGCTCTCGAAGTTCATGACCGGTGATTTCTAGGAGCGGATATCCGAGCTTGAAAGCAAGGTCGAGACGCTGATGAAAGGGACCTGACCTCGACAGAGACAGGTCGGCAGGGAATGACTGGGCGTATGGACACTATGAAAACCGTTCTCTGCTTCGGCGACAGTCTCACCTGGGGGTATGACCCCGTTGGTCCCGGTCGTCACGCGTTCGAGGATCGCTGGACGAGCGTGCTCGGCGCGGCACTCGGAGACGAGGTCACGGTGATTGCCGAGGGCCTGAACGGGCGCACTACCGGCTACGACGACCATCTCGCCGATTGCGATCGCAACGGCGTCAAGAATTTCCCGACCGTCCTGCATACCCACATGCCGCTTGATCTGGTCGTGATCATGCTTGGCACCAACGACATGAAGCCTGTCATCGCCGGGACGGCACATGCGGCGCGGGCCGGGATCCAGCGGCTGGTCGCGCTGATCCGACATCACGAATGGTCGTTCGACTATGATGCACCTGACGTGCTGATCGTTTCGCCGCCGCCGCTTTGCGAGACCGGGGATCCGATCTTTTCGGCGATGTTCCAAGGTGGGATCGAACAGTCGTCGATGCTGGCCTCGCTTTACCGCGATCTCGCCGACGAGCTCGGGTGCGGCTTCTTCGATGCAGGATCGGTCGCAAAGACCAGCCCGCTCGATGGTGTGCACCTGACGGCGGAAGACACCCGCGCCATCGGTCGCGGGCTTGAGCCGATCGTCCGGATGATGCTCGGCATCTGACCCAAGAATTCACATCGGCAGGCCGCGTATGGATGGTCGCCGCAGACACAGACTTTAAAAGACAAAGGCAGGAAACAATGGCTCAGTCCTACGATCTCATCGTTATCGGCGCCGGTCCGGGCGGTTATATCGCCGCGATCCGTGCATCCCAGCTGGGCATGAAGGTTGCCGTCGTAGAGCGCGAACATCTTGCCGGCATCTGCTCCAACTGGGGCTGCATCCCGACCAAGGCGCTGCTTCGGACCGCCGACGTGCTGCATACAGCCCAGCATGCCAAGGATTACGGCCTGACGCTGGAAGGCACGATCACGCCCGACGTCAAGGCGGTCGTTGCGCGTTCGCGCGGCATTGCCAACCGCATGAACAGCGGCGTCGGCTTCCTGTTCAAGAAGAACAAGATCGATATCATCTGGGGTGAAGCCAAGGTCACCAAGCCGGCATCCGGTTCGCAGATGGCCGAGATCGTCGTCGGCAAGATCACCAAGGAGATCGTGCAGCCGCAGGGTCCGGTTCCCAAGAACACGCTGGGCGAGGGCACATACAACGCCAAGCACGTCATCGTCGCCACCGGCGCCCGTCCGCGTGCGCTGCCGGGCATCGAGCCGGATGGCAAGCTGATCTGGACCTACTTCGAAGCGATGAAGCCTGAGGAGTTGCCGAAGTCGCTGCTCGTCATGGGATCTGGCGCGATCGGCATCGAGTTCGCGTCCTTCTATCGCACGATGGGAGTCGACGTGACCGTGGTGGAGATCATGAGCCAGGTCATGCCGGTCGAGGATGCCGAGATTTCGGCCTTCGCCAAGAAGCAGTTCGACAAGCAGGGCATCAAGATCCATCTCGAAGCCAAGGTCGCGAAGGTCGAGAAGGGTGCAAACTCGATCACGGCCACGATCGAGAAGAAGGACGGCACGTCGGAGAAGATTACCGCAGACCGGATGATCTCGGCTGTCGGTGTGCAGGCCAATATCGAGAATATCGGCCTTGAGGCTGTCGGCGTGAAGACCGACCGCGGCTTCATCGTCATCGACGGTTACGGCAAGACCAATGTCGAGGGTATCTATGCGATCGGCGATGTCGCAGGCGGTCCGCTGCTGGCGCACAAGGCCGAGCATGAAGCCGTCGTCTGCATCGAGAAGATCGCCGGTCTGCCGAACGTCCACGCCATGGACAAGAGCAAGATCCCGGGCTGCACCTATTGCAACCCGCAGGTCGCCTCGGTTGGTCTGACCGAAGCGAAAGCCAAGGAGCAGGGCCGCGAGATCCGCGTCGGCCGCTTCTCATTTGCGGCGAACGGCAAGGCCGTTGCGCTCGGCGAGGACCAGGGCATGGTCAAGACGATCTTCGACAAGAAGACCGGCGAACTTATCGGTGCGCATATGGTCGGGGCGGAAGTGACCGAACTGATCCAGGGCTTCGTCGTCGCCATGAACCTCGAGACGACGGAAGAAGACCTGATGCACACCATCTTCCCGCATCCGACGATTTCGGAATCGATGAAGGAAAGCGTTCTCGATGCCTATGGCCGCGTCCTGAACGCTTAGGTCTCAGCCCGGATTGCATATGGGCGGCTCGCCGCCCATATCTGCTGAAGAGGTTTGAACGGAGTAAGACATGGGCGTCGGCTGGTTTGCAGCAATCATCATCGGAGGCCTGGCAGGCTGGCTTGCCGGCAAGCTGATGGATATGCGCTTCGGCATCTTCATGAATATCGTGATCGGCATCGTCGGCGCGGTGATTGCCAACGCGATCTTCAATGCGGCCAACATCCATGTCGCCAGCGGTTGGCTGGGTTACCTCGTGCAGGGTTTCGTCGGCTCGTGCATTTTGCTATTTGTCGCAAAACTCGTCAGGCGTTGACGGTACCCGCATTCAAGGCGGTTGAGGACAGTAATTTATGGTCACCATTCTCGACAGGATAAACCTCATCACCCCGGCAACGGGCGATGAGAAGCGTGTCCGCCATCCGGAAAAGGCGCATCGGCCAGATACCGAGGTGCTGCGCAAGCCCGAATGGATCCGTGTCAAGGCGCCGGTTTCCAAGGGCTATCAGGAAACCCGCTCGATCGTGAAGGAGCACAAGCTCGTCACTGTTTGTGAAGAAGCGGGTTGCCCCAACATCGGCGAGTGCTGGGACAAGAAGCACGCCACGTTCATGATCATGGGCGAGATCTGCACGCGCGCCTGCGCCTTCTGCAACGTCTCGACAGGAAAGCCGAACGCGCTCGACCTGTCAGAGCCTGAAAACGTCGCAAAGGCCGTCAAGGAGATGGGCCTCAGCCACGTCGTCATCACCTCGGTCGATCGTGACGATCTGGCCGATGGCGGTGCGGAGCATTTCGAAAAGGTGATCTGGGCAATCCGTGCAGCGTCACCGTTGACGACGATCGAGATCCTGACGCCGGACTTCCTCAAGAAGCCGGGCGCTCTCGAGCGCGTCGTTGCGGCAAAGCCCGACGTCTTCAACCACAATATGGAGACGGTTCCTGGCAACTACCTGACGGTTCGCCCCGGTGCGCGGTATTTCCACTCGGTTCGTCTGCTGCAGCGGGTGAAGGAACTGGATCCGACGATGTTTACCAAGTCGGGCATCATGGTCGGCCTCGGCGAAGAGCGCAACGAAGTGCTGCAGCTGATGGACGACCTGCGGACCGCCGACGTCGACTTCCTGACGATCGGCCAGTATTTGCAGCCGACCCGCAAGCATCATGCGGTGATGAGTTTCGTGACGCCGGAAGAGTTCAAGTCCTACGAGACTGTGGCCTATACGAAGGGCTTCCTGATGGTGGCGTCCAGCCCGCTGACGCGATCGTCGCATCACGCAGGCGATGATTTCGCCCGTCTGCGCGCCAATCGCGCCCGCAAGCTGCTCGCAGCAGCGGTGTAATCCGCACTTCTGCGGTCTGGCGGCCGATCACTCGGCCGCTTGAACCTTCTCGATCTTATCCTGGTTCTTGTCCTGCCCGCGGCGGCGCTCGCGCAGCGTCGTACGATGTCCGCGTGTCTCGGCTTTCGCCATTTCCACAAAATAGGCGAGCATGGGGAGCTGGTTCATATCGGCCAGTTGCTTGGCGGATTCGAGCAGCTTGATCATTTGTGTGAAGTCATCCATGGAATGCGTCTTTCCGACAGGTAAAAGCCAGTCATCTCCCGTGAAGCGTTATACGCAGGATTGATCCCGCGGATCATTACAACTTCATTGCTGAGACATTAAAATTATTTAATCTTTCGGCGTCCCGTTATCGAGCCGAGCGGCGACGTCCCAGATATGCCTTGAAGCAACAACCCGCCAGAGGGCAGGGCCATTTTTTTGGACGACAGCGAGAGCGCAGGATTTGGGCGCGCCTGATGTTGAAATCGCACCGACACATGCGTCAGCTTCTTGATCTTCTGCCTGTGCGCGATTAACTCCACGACATGCCCAAGTTCGAAATACGCCGCCCCGTCAAGCATAGTCCCGAGAAGATGTACGCGCTGGTCGCCGACATCGAGAAATATCCGGAATTCCTGCCGCTTTGTGAAGCGCTGTCGATCCGTTCCCGCAAGGAACGTGATGGCAAGGAGTTGCTGCTTGCCGACATGACCGTCGGCTACAAGGCGATTCGTGAGACTTTTACGACCCAGGTCCTGCTGCATCCGGCGGAGCAGGCGATCGATGTCAAATATATCGAAGGTCCGTTCAAGTATCTCGATAACCGCTGGCGGTTCGAGCCGGCGACGGACGGTTCCGACGGTTGCACCGTTGCCTTCTTCATCGACTATGAATTCAAGAGCATGATTCTCGGCGCGCTGATGGGTTCGATGTTCGACCGCGCTTTCCGCATGTTTGCTGAAGCGTTCGAAGCGCGCGCGGACAAGATCTACGCCTGATTAGGGTCAGGTTCAGGCCGCCGCCTCGAGCAGCATGTCCAACGCTGTCATGATGGTCGCAATCCGGATCTCGGTTCGGCCGATGTCGCCATAGCGCATCTCCCGGTGCAGGATCTTTCCGTTCCGGCCGCGCGCTGCGAGATGGACCAGCCCGACTGGCTTTTCGGACGAGCCGCCGCCGGGGCCTGCTATGCCTGTTACGGCAACCGCGAGACCGGCGCGAGAGCGGAACAGGGCGCCAGTTGCCATCAGCAGGGCAGTTTCCCTTGAGACGGCGCCGTGTGTTGCAAGCACCGACGAGGGCACTCCCAGCATGTCTGTCTTCGCGTCATTGGTATAAGTGACAAAGCCGCGATCGACGACCGCCGACGACCCGGCGATTTCGGTCAGCGCGCCTGCGATCAGGCCGCCGGTGCAGGACTCCGCCGTCGAGACCATCAGCTTGCGCGCCGAAAACGTCTCGATGATGCGCCGGGCCTGTGCCTCGATATCATCAGGAAAGAGGCTCATGCCCGCACCGATCCGAACACCACGGTGGCTGTGGCAATCGCTGCGATCCCCTCGCCACGGCCGACAAAGCCGATCTTCTCGTTGGTTGTCGCCTTGACCGAACAGCGGTCGAGCGAGATGCCGAGGATTTCGGCGAGCTTTTCGCGCATTTCCTGACGATGCGGTCCGACTTTGGGGGCTTCCGCGATTAGCGAGACATCGGCATTCATGATGGTGCCGCCGTGTTCGCGCACGATCTTCGCAGCGTGCTCAAGAAAGATCCTCGAGGCCGCGCCCTTCCACTGCATGTCGGACGGCGGAAAGTGGTCGCCGATGTCGCCGGCGCCGCAGGTGGCGAGCAGCGCGTCGGTGAGGGCATGCAGCGCCACGTCGGCATCCGAATGGCCGCTCAGCTTCTGATCGTGCGGAATGAAGATCCCGCACAGCGTCACGCCGTCGCCGGACACGAGCTGGTGGACGTCGTAGCCATTGCCGGTGCGAACATCCGGCAGATAGTGTGGGGCAGGGTTGCCCTGCGTGAGTTTTTCGTCAGCCATATCGATATCCCGCTTCAGCGTCAGTTTGATATTGTCGACGGAGCCTTCCACAATCGTCACGGCAAGGCCCGCCCATTCGGCGATCGAGGCATCGTCGGTGAAGTCGTCGTGGCGAAGGGCTGCGGCCTTTTCATGCGCGGTGCGGATTTCCGAGAGACGGAAGCTCTGCGGTGTCTGGGCCGCATAGAGCCCCGCCCGCGAAACCGTTTCGTGCACCAGCCCGTCCGATCCGCCACGCTTCAGCGTATCGGTCACCGCCATCGCCGGCAAGATTCCGTCATTGCCCGCGGCAAAGCCCTCTGCAATGCGATCCAGCAGTGCGTGGTCGACGAAAGGGCGGGCCGCGTCATGGATCATCACGTGGGTCGCCTCCGTTGCCGCAATCGCCCGCAGGCCCTCGTAGACGGAGCGCTGCCTTGTATCGCCGCCGAAGGTGACAATGATGTTCTCGGCTCCGCCAAGTCCGTCCGTCGAGGCGGCGTAGAGCGCCTCGTCTTCCGGGTGGATGACCACGACGATCGGGCCGCTCTTTGGCCAGGTCAGAAATTTCTGCAGCGTATGATGAATGACTGGCAAGCCACCGATACGGCGATATTGTTTTGGCCCGTCTCCCGGCGCACCCGCACGCTCTCCGCGGCCAGCAGCCACGATGACGATGCCTATCTTGAAGATCTCGCCGTCCATGAGCCCTCGGAAATTGGTGGGAGGTTGACAGCCGCAGAACTATAGGACCAAAAGCCTTAATTCCAGCACGTCGCTTAAAAATAACGCAGCTCGTGAATTGCCCTTGGCAAACGCATGACTCCTGAATAAAAATAGTGCAGAAGAATTATCTGCCCGAAAGATCATCATTTGTCGCTCCCTGATCTATCCTCATCTTTTCATATCGGGCCAGTCGCCATCCGTAATCGGGTCGTCCTGGCGCCGATGTCCGGCGTCACCGATCTCCCGTTCCGCACGCTTGCCTGGCGTCACGGTGCGGGTCTGGTCGTGACCGAGATGGTGGCGAGCCGCGAATTGGTGATGAACCGGGAGGAATCCTGGTCGCGTCTGCAGGGAACGGGGATCACGCCGCATATGGTGCAGCTCGCCGGTCGCGAAGCGCACTGGATGGCGGAGGCGGCAAAGATCGCCGAAGCCAATGGTGCCGATATCATCGACATCAACATGGGCTGTCCGGCCAAAAAGGTGACGGGTGGCTATTCCGGTTCGGCGCTGATGCGCGATCCCGATCACGCGCTGTCGATGATCGAGGCGACCGTCAAGGCGGTCAACGTGCCTGTCACCGTCAAGATGCGGCTCGGCTGGGACGAGAATACCATCAACGCGCCAGACATCTCGCGCCGTGCCGAACAGGCCGGTGCCCGGATGATCACCATTCATGGCCGCACCCGCATGCAGTTCTACGAGGGCAAGGCGGACTGGGATGCCATTCGTGCCGTGCGCGATGAGATCAAGATCCCGCTGATCGCCAACGGCGATGTCGAGACGCCGGAAGATGCAGCCGAGATCATCCGGCGCTCGGGCGCTGATGCGGTCATGGTCGGACGCGGTGCGCAGGGTCGTCCCTGGCATATCGGATGGCTTGCCGGCGCTTCTGCACCTGGGCGCGAGGAGATGGCTGTCATCGTCGTTGAACATTACGAAGCGATGCTGGAGCTTTATGGCCGCGAGGCCGGGCTTCGACACGCAAGGAAACATCTCGGCTGGTATCTCGACCGGTTCGCGCCGAACCTGCCAGCAGATCAGAAGGGCGCAATCATGATCTCGAAGGACGCGACCGACGTTTCGAAAAGAATGTCGTCGGCACTGCTCGACGGTGCGTTCGATGAGTCGCGAAGGAAGGCAGCATGACCAAGTCTCCCGCACCCGATGCCGCGCAGGGACAAGCGCTGGCCATGGCGGTTCTCAATTCCGTTCAGAACCCGGTCATTCTTGTCGATGCCGATGGCAGGGTCGCATTCGCCAACTGGGAAGCCGAATCGTTCTTCGGCTCCAGCGCCTCGCATCTGGCCAAGAACACGATCTCGAGTTTCATTCCGTTCGGAAGCCCCCTTCTTGCGCTGATCGATCAGGTGCGCGAGCGCCGGGCGCCGGTCAACGAGTACCGCGTCGACCTGTCGTCACCGCGCCTCGGCCAGGAAAAGCTGGTCGATCTCTATGTGGCTCCTGTCGTCAGCGAACCTGGGTCTGTCGTCGTGGTGTTCCAGGAACGCTCGATGGCCGACAAGATCGACCGCCAGCTGACCCACCGGGCCGCAGCGCGCTCCGTGACCGGTCTTGCGTCGATGCTGGCGCATGAGATCAAGAACCCGCTCTCCGGCATCCGCGGAGCAGCCCAGCTGCTTGAGTCGGTCGTGCCGGACGAGGACCGCTCGCTGACCCGGCTGATCTGCGACGAGACCGACCGGATCGTCTCGCTGGTCGACCGTATGGAGGTGTTTTCCGACGAGCGTCCGATCGACCGTATGGCGCTCAACATCCATTCCGTGCTCGATCACGTGAAGGCCATCGCCAAGGCCGGGTTCGGACGCGACATCAGAATCGCGGAAATGTACGATCCGTCGCTGCCGCCGGTCTATGCCAACCGCGACCAGCTGGTGCAGGTGTTTTTGAACCTCATCAAGAATGCTGCCGAAGCGGTGGGTGATCAGCCGGATGCGGAGATCATGCTGACCACCGCCTACCGTCCGGGCATCCGCCTGTCGGTTGCCGGCACGCGGGAGAAAATCTCGCTGCCACTGGAATTTTGCGTCATCGACAACGGTCCGGGCGTGCCGGCCGATATCCTGCCGCATCTGTTTGACCCTTTCATCACCACCAAGACGAACGGTTCCGGCCTTGGTCTGGCGCTGGTTGCTAAAATCATCGGTGCCCATGGCGGCATCATCGAATGCGACAGCCAGCCGCGCCGGACGATATTCCGCGTTCTTATGCCCATGCACAAGGAAGAAGGCGGCGATGGCCGCGCCTTGAACTTCACAGGAAGCGATTAATGACTGCCACGATCCTTGTCGCAGACGACGACGCAGCCATCCGCACGGTTCTCAACCAGGCGCTGACCCGCGCCGGTTATGACGTCCGCATCACATCGAATGCCGCAACGCTATGGCGCTGGATTTCCGCCGGCGAGGGCGATCTTGTCGTCACCGACGTGATCATGCCGGATGAGAACGCGTTCGATCTTCTGCCGCGCATCAAGAAGGCGAGACCGGATCTTCCGGTACTCGTCATGAGCGCCCAGAACACGTTCATGACCGCCATCAAGGCCTCAGAGAAGGGCGCCTACGACTATCTGCCGAAGCCGTTCGACCTTACCGAGCTGATCGCGATCATCGGGCGGGCGCTGGCTGAACCGAAGCGCAAGCCGGCTCGCCTCGACGACGATACGCAGGACGGCATGCCGCTGGTGGGCCGTTCGACGGCGATGCAGGAAATCTACCGCGTTCTGGCGCGTCTGATGCAGACCGACCTGACGCTGATGATTACCGGCGAGTCGGGCACCGGCAAGGAGCTTGTCGCCCGCGCGCTGCATGACTACGGCAAGCGCCGCAACGGCCCCTTCGTCGCCATCAACATGGCGGCAATCCCGCGGGATCTGATCGAGTCGGAACTGTTCGGCCACGAAAAGGGTGCCTTCACCGGCGCCCAGAACCGCTCGACCGGCCGCTTCGAACAGGCAGAAGGCGGCACGCTGTTTCTCGACGAAATCGGCGACATGCCGATGGATGCCCAGACGCGGCTTCTTCGTGTCCTCCAGCAGGGCGAATACACGACGGTTGGCGGTCGCACGCCGATCCGCACCGACGTGCGCATCGTTGCCGCGACCAACAAGGACCTGAAGCAACTCATCAACCAGGGTCTGTTCCGCGAGGACCTTTACTATCGCCTCAACGTCGTTCCCTTGCGCCTTCCGCCGCTCAGGGATCGCGCCGAGGATATTCCCGATCTCGTCCGCCATTTCATGCAGATGGCGGAGAAGGAAGGGCTCGACGGCAAGCGTTTCGAAACGGAAGCGCTGGATGCGATGAAGGCCTATGCCTGGCCGGGCAACGTCCGCGAGCTGGAAAACCTCGTGCGCCGCCTGATGGCGCTTTATCCACAGGATGTGATCACCCGCGAGATCATCGAAACGGAGCTTCGCTCCGATGTGCCGGATAGCCCGATCGACAAGATGACGGCCCGTTCAGGGTCTCTCACCATTGCCCAGGCGGTCGAAGAGAACATGCGGTCATACTTTGCCGGTTTCGGCGAAAACCTGCCGCCGCCGGGACTCTACGACCGGGTTCTGACGGAAATGGAATATCCGCTGATCCTCGCTGCTCTGACGGCCACCCGTGGCAACCAGATCAAGGCGGCGGATCTTCTCGGCCTCAACCGCAATACGCTGCGCAAGAAGATCCGCGAACTGGGCGTTTCGGTCTATCGCAGCTCGCGCGGCGCATAGTCCTGTCATTTCCCTTCGCCACAATCGCTTGACACTTCTGCTTCATCGTTGCATTTTCGCCACAAAGCGTTGCTTAAACATCACGCAGATTTACGCTTCAGGCTGAGCCTCCAGGCTCGGCCCGAGCAGCGCGAGTTTTCGTTGCAAATGAATGACTGGCGTCTGCGTCCGGATGAGATATCCGCACCGGCCACGCCACGAAGGCCGGGGTTTTAACGATGACGGATGGCGCTGCAACGCAGTCGGCCGAAACGGAGCCGGCAGCTGTAGTCCACGATCGGCGTGCATCCTTCGCGCTGCCGGGCCTGCTTCTTGCCGGTGGTGCACTGATCTGCGCCACACTGACGCTGTTCGTGCTGCTGGGCGTGACGCCGGTCGCGCCGACGACCAATGTCGTGATCGCGTCCGCCGCGATCAACTCGCTGTTCATTCTCGGCCTTGTCTACCTGATCGGCAGAGAGGTCGGACGACTGGTAAAGGCCAGACGTCGTGGGCGTGCGGCGGCCCGTCTGCATGTGCGCATCGTCGTGCTGTTCTCGTTCGTGGCGATCACGCCCGCCGTGCTGGTTGCGATTTTCGCCAGCCTGACGCTGAGCGTCGGCTTGGACCGTTGGTTTTCGCTTCGCACCCAGTCGATCGTGCAGTCGTCTCAGGACGTTGCGCGGGCCTATATGATGGAGAACGCAAGTTACCTTCAGGGCCAGACCGTCTCGATGTCGAACGACCTCGAGCGGAACCGGGCGATGTATTACCTCGACCGCACCGGTTTCATCGATCTTCTGACCCGTCAGGCGCGGGGCCGCGGTCTGCTCGGCGCCTTCCTGGTGCAGGAGGATGGCCAGGCGGTCGCGCAGGCCGACATCAAGACGGAAAAGCCGCTTCCGGCCATTCCGCAGGATGCTCTGAAAAGTGCTGCGTCCGGTCAGCCGACGCTGATCCCGCCCGGCATCACCAACCTGGTCGGCGCCGTCATCAAGATCGACACGATCCCGGGCGCCTTTCTTTACACGATCCGGGCCGTCGATCCGCGCGTGATGAACGCGATGCGGCTGATGGAGGAGAACACCGCCGAATACAAGGCGATGGAAGCCGGGCGGATGTCACTGCAGGTCGCCTTCGCCGTGCTCTATCTCGGCTTTGCGCTGATCGTGCTTCTGGCCGCCATCTGGGCCGCCATCGCGGTCGCCGACCGTATCGTGCGGCCGATCCGGCTGCTGATCAGTGCGGCAGACAGCGTCGCGACCGGCAATCTCAACGTGGTCGTCCCGGTTCGCACCGTCGACGGCGACGTGGGCAGCCTGTCGCGCACCTTCAACAAGATGATTTCCGAGATCCGCAGCCAGCGCGATGAAATTCTCGAGGCCAAGGACGAGGTCGACGACCGCCGCCGGTTTATCGAGGCCGTGCTGTCGGGCGTGACCGCTGCGGTCATCGGCGTCGAGGCCGACCGCCGCATCACCATCGTCAATCCGACGGCGGAAGACTTTCTCGGTGCGCCTGCCGAGGAGCTGATGGGCAAGACGCTTGATGACGTGGCGCCTGAAATCGACCATGTGCTGACCGAGGCGACCGCCCGCTCGCGTGGGGATTTCCGCAAGCAGGTCAACCTGATGCGCAACGGCACCGAGCGGACGCTGTCCGTGCAGGTCACCCGTGAAGAGCAGCGTTCGCCGCAGGATGCCTATGTCATCACGCTGGATGACATTACCGACCTCGTCATTGCCCAGCGTTCCACCGCCTGGGCGGATGTGGCGCGGCGGATCGCGCACGAGATCAAGAACCCGCTCACTCCGATCCAGCTTTCCGCCGAGCGCCTGAAGCGCCGCTACGGCAAGCAGATCGACGCCAGCGACCGGGCTGTGTTCGACCAGTGCACCGATACGATCGTGCGCCAGGTGGGCGATATCGGCCGCATGGTCGACGAATTCTCCTCGTTTGCCCGGATGCCGAAGCCGGCCAAGGAAGATGCGGACCTGCGCGATATCCTGCGCGATGCCATCTTCCTGCGCGAAATGGGTGAGACACATGTGGACTTCATTCGCGAGCTCGGAGATCAACCGCTGAAAGGTCTGTTCGATGCCCGCATGCTGGGCCAGGCTTTCGGAAACCTCGTCAAGAATGCTGTCGAGGCGATCGAGGCGGTGCCGAGCGATCAAGAGCGCGACGGCCGCAAGATCATGGTTCGTGCTGCTCTCGAAAAAGGCCGGGACACGTTCGTCGTCGATATCATCGACAACGGCAACGGACTGCCGACCGAGAACCGGCACCGCATTCTGGAGCCTTACATGACGATGCGCGAGAAGGGCACGGGCCTTGGCCTCGCGATCGTCAAGAAGATCATCGAGGAGCACGGCGGACAGCTGGAGCTTCACGATGCTCCCAACGATTTCGATCATGGCAAGGGCGCCATGATCCGGGTGCTGCTGCCGCATGTCGAGCGGGTGGCAAAGCCCAACACAGATAATAACGATAAGGAACTGGCATATGGCATCTGATATTCTTGTCGTCGATGACGAGGCCGACATTCGTGACATCGTTTCGGGGATCCTGTCCGACGAAGGCCATGAAACGCGAACGGCCCACGATGCGGACAGCGCGCTTGCGACGATATCCGACCGTGTGCCACGGCTCGTCTTTCTCGATATCTGGATGCAGGGATCACGGCTCGATGGGCTCGCGCTCCTCGAGGAGATCAAGTCCCGTCATCCGGATCTCCCCGTCGTCATGATTTCCGGTCACGGCAATGTCGAGACGGCAGTTTCAGCCATCAAGCGCGGTGCCTTCGACTTTATCGAAAAGCCGTTCAAGGCCGATCGGCTGATCCTGATTGCGGAGCGGGCGCTCGAAAACTCCAAGCTGAAGCGCGAAGTGACAGAGCTGAAGCGCCGCACCGGTGACGCCGCCGAACTGGTTGGCACGTCGGTTGCCGTGTCGCAGCTTCGCCAGACGATCGAGAAGGTCTCGCCCACCAACAGCCGCATCATGATCCTTGGCCCTTCCGGTTCCGGCAAGGAGCTGGTGGCACGGATGATCCACAAGAAGTCCTCGCGGGTAACGGGGCCGTTCGTTGCACTGAATGCCGCAACGATCACGCCTGACCGCATGGAGATCGCGCTGTTCGGGACCGAGGGCGGCCCCGGCCAGCCGCGCAAGATCGGTGCGTTGGAAGAGGCGCATCGCGGCATTCTCTATCTCGACGAGATCGGTGAAATGCCGCGCGAGACGCAGAACAAGATCCTGCGCGTGCTTGTTGATCAGCAGTTCGAGCGCGTCGGCGGCTCCAAGCGGGTCAAGGTGGATGTGCGCATCATCTCGTCGACCGCTCTCAATCTCGAGAGCCTGATTGCCGAAGGGGCGTTTCGCGAGGATCTTTACCACCGCCTCGCGGTCGTGCCGGTCAAGGTGCCGGCGCTTGCCGAACGGCGGGAGGATATTCCGTTTCTCGTCGACATGTTCATGCGCCAGATTTCCGAGCAGGCGGGCATCCGCGCTCGCAAGATCGGTGACGATGCCATGGCGGTTCTGCAGGCGCATGACTGGCCGGGCAATATCCGCCAGCTGCGCAACAATATCGAACGGCTGATGATCCTTGCCCGCACCGACGGTCCTGATACGGCGATATCAGCAGACATGCTGCCGCCGGATCTTGGCGACATGCTGCCGAAAGTCTCGGCGAAGGGCGATGTGCATATCATGACGCTGCCCCTGCGTGAGGCACGCGAAATGTTCGAACGCGACTATCTCGTCGCGCAGATCAACCGCTTCGGCGGCAACATTTCGCGCACTGCGGAATTCGTCGGCATGGAGCGCTCGGCGCTTCATCGCAAACTGAAGTCGCTGGGCGTTTGAGGGATCACCATGCGTATCGCTTACGTCAACGGCCAGTATGTCAGGCACTCCGAGGCTGCTATCCATATCGAGGATCGGGGTTTCCAGTTCGCCGATGGTGTCTACGAAGTCTGCGAGGTCCGGGACGGATTGATCGTTGATCTGACGCGGCATCTGAACCGGCTCGACCGGTCGCTGAGTGAGCTGCGTATCACCCAGCCGATGAGCCGCGCGGCACTCACCCTCGTCATCCGTGAGGTGCTGCGCCGCAACCGGGTTCGCAACGGCATCTTCTACATGCAGGTGACACGCGGGGCGGCAAAGCGCGACCATTTCTTCCCGCCGGAGGGGACGGCTCCGACCATCACGATCACTGCCAAAAGCACCGATCCGTCGCTGCTTGCCAAGAAGTACGCGACCGGCATCAAGGTGATCACGCTTCTCGAAAACCGCTGGGATCGCGTCGACATCAAGACCGTCGGTCTGTTGCCCAACGTTCTCGCCAAGCAGCAGGCCCGTGATGCGGGTGCGCATGACGCGATCTTCGTTACGCGGGACGGCATGGTGCTGGAAGGTGCGTCCGCCAATGCCTGGATCGTCACGCCGGATGGCGAGCTCGTCACGCGGCCGGCCGAGCGCGGCATCCTGAAGGGCATTACCCGCACGACGGCGATCGATGTTGCGGCGAAGCTCGGCCTGGTTTTTGTCGAGCGGGAGTTCTCCGTGGACGAAATGCATGGCGCCCGCGAGGCCTTCATGACATCCGCAACCGGCATTTGCGTTCCGGTCGTCGAGGTCGATGGTAAGCCCGTCGCGAACGGCCATCCAGGCACCGTCTCAAGCGATATAAGGGACGCTTTTTTCGCGATTGCGGAGAAGACGGCGATTTGATAACCACACTGTCAGGGGAAGGGAAACACGAGGGCGTTTCCCGCTCAACTCTAGAAATTTTGATCAGCTTCCGGCAATGACCGGCAAGAAAGAAAGAAGCGACGCTATGGCGGAACGTTCTCAGAACCTGCAGGATTTGTTTCTCAACACAGTCCGCAAACAGAAGATTTCCCTGACGATATTTTTGATCAACGGGGTGAAGCTCACGGGCGTCGTGACCTCGTTCGACAATTTCTGTGTGCTTCTACGCCGTGACGGACACTCGCAGCTCGTGTATAAGCACGCTATCTCCACCATCATGCCGGGCCAGCCGATGCAGATGTTCGAGACCGAAGAAAACGCTGCTTAAGGATCGATAGAATCTCCAATCGTGATACCTCGAACGAATCAATAGTCCCGGAAGCCGAAAAGCACCGGGACGACATGCGCGCTGTCGTCATCGTGCCGGTACTGAAACAGAGCCGGGCACGCAGCGGGCAGGGTGAGGCGACAGCCACGCCTGCGCCCTCAAGACCTGCCGCGCCGCAGCGATCCAACGAAGCCCGTCTTGAAGAAGCGACCGGCCTTGCCCGTGCGATCGATCTCGAGATCGCCGAAGGCATGATCGTAACCGTCGGTCAGCCGCGGCCCGCCACGCTGATGGGCACCGGCAAGATCGAAGAGATCAAGGCACTTCTCGACGAGAAGGATGCCGGGCTCGTCATCGTCGACCATCCGCTGACTCCTGTGCAGCAACGCAATCTCGAAAAGGAATGGGGCGCCAAGGTCATTGACCGCACCGGCCTGATCCTGGAAATTTTCGGCCGCCGTGCGTCCACCAAGGAAGGCACGCTGCAGGTCGATCTTGCTCACCTGAATTACCAGAAGGGCCGCCTCGTTCGGTCCTGGACCCACCTTGAACGCCAGCGCGGCGGTGCAGGCTTTATGGGCGGTCCCGGTGAAACCCAGATCGAAGCCGACAGACGGCAGTTGCAGGACAAGATCATCAAGCTCGAGAGGGAGCTTGAACAGGTCGTCCGGACCCGCCAGCTGCACCGCGCCAAACGCCGCAAGGTGCCGCACCCGATCGTGGCGCTTGTCGGCTATACCAATGCCGGCAAGTCGACGCTGTTCAACCGCATTACCGGCGCCGGCGTTCTGGCCGAGGACATGCTGTTTGCGACGCTCGACCCGACGCTGCGCCGGATGAAGCTGCCGCACGGCCGCACGGTCATCATGTCCGATACGGTGGGTTTCATCTCCGATCTTCCAACCCACCTTGTGGCCGCCTTCCGTGCGACGCTGGAAGAGGTGCTGGAAGCCGATCTCGTGCTGCATGTGCGCGACATGTCGGACCCGGACAACGCCGCCCAGTCGGCCGATGTGCTGCGCATCCTCGCCGATCTCGGGATCGATGAGAAGGAGAGCGAAAAGCGTATCATCGAGGTCTGGAACAAGATCGACCGGCTCGACCCGGAAAGCCACGACGCGCTGTTTGAGCGTGCCCAGGGTCGCGCCAATATCATGGCCGTTTCCGCGATCACAGGCGAAGGCGTTGACGCGCTGCTGGATGAGGTCTCGAACAGGCTTTCCGGCGTGCTGACCGAGGCCGAGATCGTGATCCCGGCCGACAAGCTGGCACTCGTCTCCTGGGTCTACGGCAATGCCGTGGTGGGCGAACGTGAGGATAACGAGGACGGTTCGGTGACGCTGGTCGTCAAACTCACGGATCGGCAGGCTTCTGAACTGGAGCGCAGGCTCGGGAACGGCGCGAAGGCTGACAAGGAAGACTGGGAGCGCTAAGGCGCTCCTTCTTCATTCCCCGTAGCTGCTGCGAAGGTTCGCGGGAGCGTATTTCCATCCATACGGATGGTATTCCGCTTTGTGAGCATAAGTCGGAAAACACCCGTCCAGTAACGCTTCATTGTGATACGTATTCATCTTCGCGTCGTTAAGCTAACGCACTGACAATATTTGAGTATTAAATCCGGTTTACCGGCAATTCACGGGCGGCGGAAGCAACCAAAGCCTGGCGGATGCATTTAGGCTGCGCTCTCCAGCTAAGGTTCGCTCCTGATGACATCATCCGTTACTCCCAGATCTGCGGGTGGCAATCCACCACGCATCTTCTCCGACCGATCTCTGGCGGCGCTCTGCCTCCTCAATTTCTTTCTAGCCGATGCGCGTGATGGGCTCGGGCCGTTTCTTGATGCTTTCCTGGCGACGCAAGGCTGGTCATCGATGTCACTCGGCCTGATCGCCACGGTCGGTGGTTTGATCGGGCTTGCCGCAACGCCGCTTTGTGGGGCGCTGGTCGATGGAACGTCGTGGAAACGGGCGCTGGTCGCCATACCGGTCGTGGTCGTCACTGCCGCAGCGCTAGTGACGCTTCTTTCGCCCAATCCGGCGATCGTCTGGATCGGTCAGATCGGGACCGCCGTCGTCGGCGCCGTGATCGGTCCGGCACTGGCCGGCCTGACGCTGGGCCTCGTCGGCGAGAAGCTGTTTTCGCAACAGATCGCTCGCAACGAGTTCTGGAACCACACAGGCAATTTCGCCTCGCTGTTTGCCGTCTACGTCATCATCTCGCTGTTCGGCCAGGGTGGCATGATCTGGCTGATGATCGCGACGGCGTTTGGTGCTCTTGCGGCTGTCGCAATGATCGATCCTGATCGCATCGATCACAAGGTCGCCCGCGGCCTTGCGGCGGACGACGGCAGCGGAGCAGACGCTAGCGCGGCGGAGGCTCCATCCGGTTTCAGTGTGCTTCTAAAAAGCCGGGGACTTATTCCGCTTGCACTGATCCTGATGATCTTCCACTTCGGCAACGCGCCGATGAGCCGGTTGATCGCCCAGCAGTTTGCCATCGAACTCGGAACACCATTCCGGACCACGGCGATCATCACAGGCATCGCCCAGCTTTCGATGGTGGCTGTCGCGGTTGTGACGCCGTTCCTGATCCGAAGGCTTGGCCTTGCCGCGACGCTTGCGATCGGGCTTGCAGCGCTGCCGATCCGCGGGTTGATCGCCGGCAGCTTTGACGGTTTCTGGGTGGTATGGCCCGTCCAGATCCTCGACGGAGTCGGTGCCGGGCTGCTTGGCATCGTCACACCGGTTGCGGTGGAACGCATCCTGAAGGGTACAGGCCGTTTCAATGTCGGCTTTGCGAGCTTGATGACGGTCCAGGGCCTTGGCGCATCGCTCAGCAACGTCGTTGCCGGCTATGTGGTCAGCCAGGGAGGCTATGCGGTCTCTCATCTCGTCGGGTGCGGCGTCGCGCTGATCGCCGTGGCCGTCTTCGCGATCTACCACAAGGAAATCGCGCCATCGCAAAAGTCGATCGGCTGAAAAAGGAATGCCGCGATCCCGGCTCAGTTCGGGGATCGCGGCATTTATAATCAGATCATTAGACCGGTCTTTTAAATCGATACCTCAGAAGCTTACCCAACAAATGCGCGTTCGATAACGAACTCGCTCGGCTTGTTGTTGGCACCTTCGGTCAAGCCGGCATTTTCCAGCCGTTCCTTGGTGTCTTTCAGCATCGCAGCCGAGCCGCAGATCATGCCGCGGTCGACAGCGGGGTCGAGCGGCGGCACGCCGAGATCGGTGAACAGCTTGCCGTTGTCGATCAGGTCGGTGATGCGGCCCTGATAGGGGAACGCCGCGTCGCGGGTGACGGTCGGATAGTGCTTCAGCTTGGTGCCGACGACTTCGGAGAGGAACTCGTGATTGCGGATCTCTTCCATGAGGTCGAAACCGTATTTCAGCTCCGCCACTTCGCGGCAGGTATGGGTGAGGATGACCTCGTCGAACTTCTCGTAGGTTTCCGGATCGCGGATCAGGCTTGCGAATGGCGCGATGCCTGTGCCGGTCGAGAACATGTAGAGACGCTTGCCGGGCGTCAGCGCGTCGAGCACAAGCGTGCCTGTCGGCTTCTTGCGCATCAGAACCGTATCGCCCGGCTTGATTGCCTGCAGATGCGATGTCAGCGGGCCATCCGGAACCTTGATCGAGAAGATCTCGATCTCTTCGTCCCAGGAGGGGCTGGCAATCGAATAGGCGCGGTAGATCGGCTTGTCGCCGACCATCAGGCCGATCATGGCGAACTCGCCTGACCGGAAGCGGAAGCCTGCCGGACGTGTCATGCGGAAGCGGAACAGATGATCCGTGAAATGCTCCACCGAAAGCACGGTTTCGGCGTAGACTCCATCCGGGATCTTCACGGCAAACTCTTCGGTCTTGGCAGGTGCGTTCATAGTCTCGTCCGTTACTCGGTCAGATTGGTCTCGCAGCAGCGAAATACACTATCGAGCCGCGCTTATGAAGCAATCGGCCGCGCTTTCTGGCCGATCGCTTAGAAAATATGTCTTCTGAGGTCAGCTTTTCAAGCCGGCACAGAGCGGCGGCGCCAGCTATAGCCTTCGCCTGGCTCCGCAGGACGCGCCGTCGGCTGATAGTGAACGTCAATGCCGGGCAGGCGGCCTTCCTCCAGACGCTGCAATGCCGTCGCGTTGGTGACCGCGAAGCTGTCGATGCCACAACGCAGCATCAGCGAGACCTGGTCGATCAGCACATCGCCCACGGCGCGCAACTCGTTCTTGTAGGCCAGCCGATCGCGCAGAAGCGAAGCGTGGCTGAAGGCGCGGCCGTCGCTGAAGGCTGGAAACTCCACTGCCAAAAGCTCGATGCGGTAGAGATAGGGCTCAAGCTTCCTGACGTCGTCGGCGGGCTTGATCAGCACACCGAGACCCACATCGTTGCTGGCTTCCGCCTTCTCGATGAACTCGGCAAGCGGAAGCAGCGGCTTCTGCTCGCCCTCGGCCTTTACCTCTTCCGTCTCGATCACCCAGGGGTCGTTGGCGACGAAGCCGGTTTCTCTCCAGATCTTCGCCATCACGCAGCCTCCGCCTTCGCATCACCGTAGAGCGCATCCTTGAAGGGCTGCGGCCCAACCCGGCGATAGGCGGCGAGGAAGGTTTCCTCCTGGCCCTGGCGGAGACCGAGATAGGTGTTGACGATGGTTTCGATCGCGTCCGTCACCTTCGACGGCTCGAAGCCGCGACCGATGATTTCGCCGATCGAGGTGTTCTCGTCGGCCGAACCGCCAAGCGTGATCTGGTAGAGCTCGGTGCCCTTCTTCTCGACGCCCAGAAGGCCGATATGGCCGACATGGTGGTGGCCGCAGGCGTTGATGCAGCCGGAGATCTTGATCTTCAGCTCGCCGATTTCCGCCTGCCGCTCCGGGGAGCCGAAGCGTGTTGAGATTTCCTGCGCGACCGGGATCGAACGGGCGTTCGCCAGAGCACAATAGTCCAAGCCGGGACAGACGATCATGTCCGTGATCAGGTTGGAGTTTGCCGTTGCCAGATTGTGGGCGGCGAGGGCGCGATAAAGCGGCTCGAGATCGGCCAGCGCCACGTGCGGCAGGATGACGTTCTGCTCGTGGCTGATGCGGATTTCGTCATGGCCGAATTCTTCGGCCAGATCGGCCATCGCATCCATCTGCACGTCGGACGCGTCGCCCGGAATGCCGCCGATGGGCTTCAGCGAGATGGTGACCATGCCATAGTCCGGATGCTTGTGCGGCTGGACGTTCTGATCCACCCAGCGCGCAAAGTTTTCGTCCTGCCGCTTCCAGCTCGCGAGTTCCTTCCAGCCCTCGGCGCGGTTCGCCAAGGCGGGCGGTGCGAAATAGGCGGTGATCGCCTCGATATCCCGTTCCGGCAGTTTCAGCTCGGTACCCTGCAGATGCTGGAACTCTTCCTCCACCTGACGGGTCAATTCCTCGACGCCGGTTTCGTGCACGAGGATCTTGATGCGGGCCTTGTACTTGTTGTCGCGGCGACCGTTGAGATTGTAAACGCGCATGATCGCGGTCGTGTAGGAGAGGAGATCCTCTTCCGGCAGGAAGTCGCGGATCTTCTTGGCGATCAGCGGTGTGCGGCCCTGTCCGCCGCCGACATAGACGGCAAAGCCGATCTCGCCCTTGTCGTTCTTTTTCAGATGCAGGCCGATGTCATGCACCTGGATCGCGGCGCGGTCGCGCTCGGCGCCGGTCACGGCGATCTTGAACTTGCGGGGCAGGAACGAGAATTCCGGATGGACCGACGACCACTGACGCAGGATTTCAGCGTAAGGGCGCGGGTCGGCCACTTCATCGGCTGCAGCGCCGGCGAAATGATCGGCCGTGACGTTGCGAATGCAGTTGCCGGACGTCTGCAGCGCGTGCATTTCGACGGTTGCAAGCTCGGAGAGGATATCCGGCGTGTCCGACAGTTTCGGCCAGTTGTACTGGATGTTCTGCCTGGTGGTGAAATGGCCGTAGCCGCGGTCATACTTGCGGGCGATATGCGCCAGCATCCGCATCTGATTTGCATTCAGCGTGCCATAGGGGATGGCGACGCGCAGCATATAGGCATGCAGCTGGAGATAGACGCCGTTCATCAGGCGCAGCGGCTTGAACGCATCCTCGGCAAGCGCGCCGGACAGGCGACGCTCCACCTGATCGCGGAACTGCTCCACGCGGCCTTCAACAAATGCGTGGTCGAATTCGTCGTAACGATACATGATCTCTGTGAACTCTCGGTATCAGACTGCGATGAATGCCGGATCGGCGTGGCTGTAGCCGGCAGCATAATCCATTGTCGGGCCCTGTGCACGAATGCGTTCGCGAAGACGCGTGGGCCACAACTTGCCTTCGGTTTCCTCGACATCGATGACATTGACGTCGACAACCTTGTTTTCGGCAAAGTCACGCTTGCCGATCGCTTCCAGAGAGGAAACGGCTTCCGCATGGCGCGCCACGAGCGCTTCCTGCAGGTTTTCCGTCCAGCGGCCGGCGGCATCGAGCCATACGGCGATGCCATCGGACAGGCGGTTGGCAGTCAGAACCTTGTCGGCCATTATTCCACTCCAATGCTTGCCCGCTCAACCGTCCTTGCAAAGGCGGAAAGCGGTTCGGACTTCTCAAAATTCGCACCAGCGACGGCTTCGCCGATGATCACCATGACCGGGCCATCGAGATCGTCGCGGGCCTCAAGCGCCGGCAGTTCCTGGAGGACCCCGTGGAACAGCTTACGGTCGGTGCGGCTGGCGTTCTCGATCACGGCAACGGTGGTGAGCGGTGAGACGCCCGCCTGCATCAGTCGTTCGGCGACCGATGCTGCAACCGTGCGGCCCATATAGACGGCGATGGTGGCGCCAGAGATGGCAAGGCTTGCCCAATCGGGCAAGGCTTTGCCAGCAAGGTCATGGCCGGTGGTGAAGATCAGCGACGAGGCGACACCACGCAGCGTCAGCGGCAGTTCGAAATCGGCAGCAGCGGCAAAGGCCGAGGTGATGCCCGGCACGATCTCATAGGCGATGCCGGCTTCGCGCAAGGCTGCCATTTCTTCGCCGGCGCGGCCATAGACCAGCGGATCGCCGCTTTTCAGGCGCACGACGCGCTTGCCCTGGCGACCGAGATCGACCAGCAGGCGATTGATTTCGTCCTGGCTCTTGGAATGGCAGTTCTTGCGCTTGCCGACCGAAAGGCGTTCCGCATCGCGGCGGCCCATATCGACGATCGCCTGGGGAACAAGCGCGTCGTAGACGATCGCATCCGCTTCCATCAGCACGCGCTGGGCACGCAGTGTCAGGAGATCCTCGGCGCCCGGACCGGCGCCGACCAGCCAGATCTTGCCGTCGGCCTTGCCGGTGACGGACAGAAGAGCGTCTGCAGCGCGGCGGGCGGCGCTATGATCATTGGCGTCGACGGCATCGGCGACGTCGCCGGAGAAGAACCGGTGCCAGAAGATGCGACGCGAGACGCCGCGCGGGACCATGCGTTCGACGGCATCGCGGTAATCGGTCGCAAGCGAGGCAAGTTTGCCGAGCGATGGCGACAGCATCTGAGCGATGCGGGCACGGATCATCTGGGCGAGAACAGGACCCGCACCCTCGGTGCCGATGGCAATGGCGAGCGGGGCGCGGTTGACCAGTGCCGGCGTGAAGAAATCGCAGTGATCGGGCTGGTCGACGGCATTGGAGGGAATTCCATGCGCGCGGGCAGCGGTGACGATGGCCTGGTCGAGCGCCTGATCGCCGGTTGCGGCAAACACGAGAGTTGCGCCTTCGACCTGATCGGCGGCAAAAGTCTCGCGGATCGTCTCGATCTTGTGCTCAGTGAGCCAAGCCGCATAATCGGCCTGCGGATCATCTGCATATGCGATGATCTGCGCGTCCGTATTGGCAATCAGCCGCGCCTTGGCATAGGCCTCGTCGCCGTTGCCGAACACGGCAACGTTTTTTCCGCGCACGCGAAAAAACGCCGGGAAGACCGACAGGCGTTGAAGGCTCTGAGACATGCGATTATCCTGCATCATATGAACCTGAATATCCACAATGCGGTGGCATAATTGAAGAAATGGATGTGCAAAAGGCCGGGGCCCCCGGTATTTCTGTTTCCCGTTCGCTCGCTTCTTGAGCAAAAGCTACCGCCAACCTTCCGTTCACTGTGTGCAGCCCTGCACGGCCATAACCCTACAACCGTCCTATTTCGCTCAGCGGTAGACCTGGAGATGAGTGCACCATGACCATTGCTTCCCGACTTCTCGATGTCATCGAGCACGATATCCTGCCGCTGACCCAAACGGGCGTTGCCGCCGGCAACAAGGTGTTCGGGGCGGCGATCCTGCGCAAGTCCGATCTGTCGCTGGTGATTGCCGAAACCAATAACGAGCTGGAAAATCCGCTGTGGCATGGCGAGGTGCACACGCTGAAGCGCTTCTACGAGATTGATTCCGGACTTTCCGCCAAGGACCTGATTTTCCTCTCGACTCACGAACCGTGCACGATGTGCATGTCGGCGATTACCTGGGCAGGGTTCGACAATTTCTACTCGTTCTTCAGCCACGAGGACAGCCGCGACGCGTTTGCCATTCCGCATGACCTGAAGATCCTGAAGGAGGTGTTCGGGCTGGAGCCGGGCGGCTACCGGCGGTCCAACGCCTTCTGGAACTCCTACTTCATCAGCGACCTTGTCGAGGCCGAGGAGGACGACGTCGTGCGGGACGACCTGAAGGCCCGGGCGGAGCGGATCAGGCAGCGCTACCAGTTGCTGTCGCAAAGCTATCAGGCCGGCAAGGCTGACAACACGATACCGCTGAATTGAAGGCCAAGGATTTCGGCATGCATGCTTCGAAGGATATTTCCCGCTTGATCGAGATCATGGCGGCGCTGCGGACGCCAGTGACCGGTTGCCCGTGGGATCTCGAACAGAGTTTCGAGACGATCATTCCCTATACGATCGAGGAGGCCTACGAGGTGGCCGATGCGGTCGAGCGGCATGACATGGACGATCTGCGCGAGGAACTGGGCGACCTGCTGCTGCAGGTCGTGTTTCATGCGCGGATGGCTGAGGAGGCCGGTGCGTTTGCATTCGGCGACGTGGTCGAGGCCGTCACCACCAAAATGATCCGCCGGCATCCGCATGTGTTTGCGCGCTCCGATGCGGATACGCCGGGCGCCGTGAAGCTGCAGTGGGATGCGATCAAGGCCGAGGAGAAGCGCGAGCGGGCCGAGCGGCGGGCGCTACGCGGCACGACCGAGCCATCCAAATCCGGCTTTCTCGGCGGTGTGCACCGGGCTCAGCCGGCGCTGAGCGAGGCGGTGAAGCTGCAACAGCAGGCCGCACGCGTTGGGTTCGACTGGTCGGAACCCGGCCCGATCCTCGACAAGATCGAGGAGGAGGTTGCCGAACTGCGCGAGGCCCTGGCGGCCGGGCAGCCCGAAAAAGTATCCGACGAACTCGGCGACCTTATCTTCGCCCTCGTCAACATCGGCCGCCATGTGGACGCCGATCCGGAGACTGCGCTGCGCGGCACCAATGCGAAATTCCGCAGACGTTTCAGCCATATCGAGACGGAACTTGAGAGATCAGGCGAGACGCTGGAGGCAGCAACGCTGGAGCGGATGGAGGGGCTTTGGCAGGCGGCGAAGGCGATTGAGCGGGCGCTGTAAGTCCGCTTGCTTCGTGCCGCCTATCTCGGGCCCGACGGGGCTGGTTCTATCCGCGGTCCGCGTTATGGCAGGGATGGCGGGGGCAGTTTTTCGCGGGCCCGGTAGGCCGCCATCCATCGCCTGGCATCTTCGTCCGGTAGCGCGTTTCGGGCGACCTCGACACAGGCATCCTGCAATTCACGCTCGCTGGCGGAGGGCGATGCGAACATCATGCCCTGCCGGCCGAGATCGGCGCGGGCGGCAAGCGCGAGGAGGTAGATCAGGGTAAAGCTTTCGGGGTAGTCGGGGCCGAAATTGATCAGACAGGCAGGGGCGCCGGTGTCTACATCGACATGCAAGCATCGGTTGGCGCGACGGCATTCGCGCCGGAGGCAGGCCTGCGGAAAGGCCAGTATCTCTGCCGTGCAGCATGCCAGATGGGTCTCGATTTCCGTGATTTCGACAGACATGGTGCTTCTCCTGTCCGGTTTCGGATGATCCGCCTGCGCAGGGCAGAAGTGTGCCTTGGCGATCGAGGGATGGAAAATTCGGACGGGGCGCCGGAAGCTGCCTCGATATAGAAAGTAGTGGGTGACACCTTTCGGCACCCCGTTCGGCGGTTTTTGCCCGCGACTCCGGTCTCTCTGCAATGACCCGGCCGGGCGGTTGTTCGCCGCCGGCTTCCCGGTGCTTCCGACGGATCAGGAATCCGGCGAAACCACCCGGCGGGCCACCTTGTGTGCCGCACAGGCACATCCGGCGCGCTCTTTCGGGCATCGGAAACCGGCGGTCGGTCCGTGACCCGCCTGTTTCCCCCGTGTCGCCGGAGGGAGACCATTTTCCGCGGACCCGGAGCATGGGGTTTTGCGTCCTTTCCCCATGACCCGCGCCGGTTCCGCCTCGCCGGGACGCCTCCCGGTGTATCCGCGACGGAACGCAGCATTATAGGCACGGAAAAAATCCGTGAGGATGTAACATGCGTTAAGTCATTGAAATTTAGTGGGTCGGTGCGTCAAAATCCGTTGCAGCGCAAACAGAAACGCTGTTATCGAGGCGCATCTAAGGACCGGAAATGCGGGCGTTGCGCCCTCGGCGCGAAAAGCTGCCGCTCAGCGCGGCGCGGTGCCGGCCAGTTTCGACTGCACGAGATCGACGCTGCCGCGAACATGGATCGTCACCGGTTTGCCACCGGCACCCGTGACCGCCAGCGCAATCACCGAGACGTCTTCCTCATAGGTGGTGACGTAAAGGACCTGAGCCTGATTGACGTAAACGGGCTGATTGTGGGTGTTCTTGAAGCCAATCATCGTGGCCGTGCTCCATCTTCGTTGTGAAGAAGGTATCGCATGGAAGGGGTTGATGGAGGGTGAATGAGGGTGGTGATGGTGTTGTGTGCTTGGAAGGTTGTGGAGACGCACATAGGCGAAGCAACCAAAAGTGGATTACGCTGCAGTCTGAATAGGGGCACCAGTTTCCGCCACCTTGGCTCCCAGTCATTGGCGTGATGCTAACTGCGTGTAGTACCCCTCTGACAGTCAGCGCCTTTTAACTCCTCACAAACTCGATGAAATCATGCCAGCTAAATGTGCGAATACGGTATTGTAATACATACTGTGGGACCGAAGACATATCGCCATGTCTGACAAAAAGGCAGGTCTTCTTTTGTGCTACAGCAATCTGAACCACTGAATTGATCAATGCATGGTCGGTGCTGGAATGCACAAAACTCACCACAATGTTGAAATCAGAGATCTTGGCGTCAATCGCATCGCTAGGATCGCACAAGACCTCGAATTCAATTCCCCTGAGTGCAGCAGTCTTAGATATTAAATCACCGAGAGTTTCGGTGTCGGAGGAACCGCAAACGAATAGGAGCTTGCGTTCACGCGAGAAAGCTTGCTGAATTCTTTCATTTGCGGCAGACGTGATTTTCGTAAGATCTAATGTTGATATGCTACCACCTGAACTTCCGCCCATCTCACTCTCCATATTCGCTGCAGGCAATGCATTTGCCGCAAGGGATTTCAGTACCAGCGTGACAGGAATAATAGTCTGTAACGCCAAGTTGCTGTGCAAGTTTAAGGACTTCGGCCTTGACGAAGTCCCGGAGCGGTAGAATGATCGTGAACCTCACACCAAGCGCTGATGCCACTGCACTTTCTGCGTCACGAATAAAATCGTCGGACTGGTCTGGGAATATTGCGCTTTTTTCACTCAACAAACCTAAGACTATCTTATCTATTCCATATTTGTAACCGATTGCGGCGGCCGAGACTATGAAAAGCAAGTTTCGACATGGAGTGAAAGCATCAGCTACGACGTCCTTTGTAGCGTCGGTCAAGCCGGTGGAGAGGGTTCGGCCGAAGTCGCTGAGGTTCAGTTCCATCGGCGACTGTATTCCTAAGGACGTGCAGTTATGCCGAAGTGATGCTAGTTCGCGAGAGTAATTTAGCTGTCCATAATTGATAAATAAGGGCAAGGGGCTTAGCCCTTGATTTTGCATGAGGCGAAGGCAGACGGACGAATCTAGGCCACCAGAGGCAAGACATATTGCGTCCCGCATGCTTTCATCCTTTCATTCTTTTTGAACTCACGCACCAACACCCACAGGATCACGTCAAATGAGTTCAGGTCTATATCAAATTTTGACACCGCATTATGTACAATGTTTTCAAGGTCTATATAGCGCTTTGGCGTAATCGTTCCTGCCTCGATATTAAAGCACGTCTTAAGATACCAGATAATGTGTGAGTCAATCACGGCCAAGCTGTTAGCAGCTCCGATATTTCTCATGAACATGCTGGTCTGCTTGTACCCAAAGCCGGAAAACCTGCGTTGGATTATCGCCCTTACAATTCTTTCACTCTTTATATCGGATCCTTTGAACATCATGTCGAATGGAAATGTCGCTAGTTCACTAAGAGACGAATGAAGTTGCTTTGCTTTAATCTTTGGAAATCTGTGGCGTACTCGCGGTTGGCAAAGAAAATCCTCGAGATCAGCAAGGTTAGGCGTCTCATCGATGGTCGGAAACGTTTCTACAAACAACTCGGATGCAGCGAGAGATTTTTCGTACTTCCAGCCGCTCGAAAGCAGGCATGATATAAGTGTTTGCCTGACTTCGACCTTTGTCGCGCGACGTTGCGATGATGTTTGGCCGTGTGAAAAGATGCCAGCCCGGAAGTCCTGGATTAGGCCACTCAGCGCATCTTCAACTATTAATTGCATATCATCACCTTTTTACTAGTTGGGCGGCTTTTACCCCAAAATTCTCCTCGATAAAATCCGGCAGATGTCCGACTAATAATAAATTTGCCACTTCAGTATTGAATTGCTGCAAAGCATAAAGGTTACGGGTCAGTGTCCTTATTTTGTAGTCCACGCTAGCGTTTCTGATGACGTCGACGGTGGGATTGTATATCTTACTTTCCGGCTCATCAAACAATTCGGCTTGCTGGAAATGGTGTAGCTTGAAATCGGGCCCCACCAAAGTTCTGCACCATTCGAGCCCATCTGCCATCGAAGCTCCGGCAGCGCAAAGCAACGCGAAGGACAGTGGATTGCCGCAACCTAAAATATGAAGTTTTGTTGATCGTCGCGAGGCGGTAAGAGCGTCGCAAATAGCAGTGACGGTATTTATTTTCTGCTTCATGCCTTCGCCAAGTTCTCGTTCAGGTATGGCAATGAACAGAGGCGAAAATTCGGAGGCAATTCTATTGCATATCGCGACAATTTCGTCTTGCGAGAACAAGTAAGTACCATCGTAGTCTAAAAGGTGAATAACAGGAATCAGGCTGTCGCTATCTATGAAGTCATGGTCTTGAATGAAAGATAAAAATTCCATCTCGTAGTCAGTAAAGGACTGGTTTGCGCGCATAAAGAAGTCGAAGCTTGCAACGAGTTCTGTTTCGCAGCTTTGCACGCAGTCTTTAAATTTTGAGAAGTTCCAGCGGTCGTCATTCTTAGCATAGCGGCGGATCCGAGAGGCCTCATAACCGCCACTGTCCATGAAGACGATTTTGCCTTCGCTACGAAACTGAGCTACCTTTGCAATCAACGAAGGTTCTAGGTGAATATCATACGCTGATACGAGAGTGATGGGCTCAGAGAGTGCCGCTTGAAGATCAAAAGCCGATTCTGGAATAATTTGTGTTTCAAACGATGATATGGATGGGATAAGGGCCGGAAGAAGAAGGCTTTTTCCTCTTATAACTAAGTCCATTTTCTCCCCGCTAAGCTAGTATTTACATGAAGCTTAATGCAGAGAGAGAATACGTCAATCTGTGATTGTTTAAACTAATACTTGTGTCTAAGTAAAATTGAAATCACCGGCATTTTTCCCCTTCGTCCGCCGCTTCTGCTGCTTGGCGTCTCCAGCATACCCGTAGCTCCCGGCGCCGGCCTTCCTTACCCGCCCCTTGAGGGGGAGGGTCGGGCCGTAGGTCCGGGGTGGGGTGATGGTTTGAGGGTTTGGCGGGTCACCCCCACCCGCCGCGTTGCGGCGACCTCCCCCCTCAAGGGGGAGGTGTTTTCCGGGATGCCTGAGGGTGAGTGACCGCTGCCTCTTCGCAGCCGTGATGTCGATGCCTACCGGCCCGGCCGTCCGTCTTCCCATTCGTCCGCCGCTTCTGCTGCTTGGCGTCACCAGCATCCTCGTAACGCCCGGCGCCGACCTTCCTTACCCGGCCCTTGAAGGGGAGGGTCGGACCTGAGGTTCGGGGTGGGGTGGTGGTTTGAGGTTCTGGCGGGCCCCGCCGCGTTGCGGCGACCTCCCCCCCTCAAGGGGGAGGTGTTTTCTGGGATTCCTGAGGGCGAGTGACTGGTGCCTATTCGGAGCGGTCATGTCGGTCCCTACCGCCCCGGCCGCCCCGTCTTGCCCTTTGTTCTGCGCTTCTGCTGTTTGGCGTCGGTCGCATCCTCGTAACTGCCGGCGCCGACCTTGCCGCGTACGATGGGGCGGGGGTCGTCCTTGCCTTCGCCTCGTTCGGGCTGGCCTTCCAAGAGCGGCGAGAAGCGTTTCTTGGTGCTGATCGTTTCCGGCGGGCGTTCCGGCAGGGAGCCGGGGGCGGGTTTTTCGGTGCGGCCGACGGTCATTTCGTCGAGGGAGTTGCGGCGGAACAGCGGGGTGGCCGTGTCGGTGCCCGGGCCCATGTCGTCGAGCGAGGGTTTGGCGAAGTAGGAGGGAGAGGCGTCGTCTCCGGCCTTGGCGGCTTTGCCTTTGCCACCGCCCAGCGAGGTGCGGGTGGCTTCGGCGCTGCGGCGGACGCCTTCCTGGGCTTTGGATTCCTCGCGGGCGATCGGGTCGTCCATGGTGGCGAGTTCGGAGGCCTTGAGGCGTTTGATCTCGTCGCGCAGGCGGGCGGCCTTTTCGAAGTCGAGGTCGGCTGCGGCGTCGCGCATGGATTTCTCCATGGCGTTGAGATGGCTCTGCAGGTTGTTGCCGACGAGGTGGCCGCCGTCTGCAAAACCCTTGCCCGAGGCGCCGGAGATATCGGCGCGGACGTGGTCGCGCTCATAGACGCTGTCGAGAATGTCGGAGATGCGGGCCTTGACCGATTCAGGCGTGATGCCGTGTTCGGTGTTGTAGGCGACCTGCTTTTCGCGGCGGCGGGCGGTTTCGTCCATGGCGCGCTGCATCGAGCCGGTGATCTTGTCGGCGTAGAGGATGACCTTGCCGTCGACGTTACGCGCGGCGCGGCCGATGGTCTGGACGAGCGAGGTTTCCGAGCGCAGAAAACCTTCCTTGTCGGCATCGAGAATGGCGACGAAGCCGCATTCGGGAATGTCGAGACCTTCGCGAAGCAAGTTGATGCCGATCAGCACGTCGAAGGCGCCGAGGCGCAGATCGCGGATGATCTCGATGCGTTCCAGCGTGTCGATATCCGAGTGCATGTAGCGGACGCGCACGCCCTGTTCGTGCAGGTATTCGGTGAGGTCTTCGGCCATGCGCTTGGTGAGCACGGTGACCAGGGTGCGGTAGCCCTTTTCGGCGGTCTCGCGGATCTCGCCGAGCACGTCGTCGACCTGGCTGCGGGCGGAGCGGACTTCGACCGGCGGATCGATGAGGCCGGTCGGGCGGATGACCTGTTCGGCAAACACGCCGCCGGCCTGTTCCATTTCCCAGTTGCCGGGCGTGGCCGACACCGCGACGGTGAGGGGGCGCATGGCATCCCATTCCTCGAAGCGCAGCGGCCGGTTGTCCATGCACGACGGCAGGCGGAAACCGTATTCGGCGAGCGTCGCTTTTCGGCGGAAGTCGCCCCGGTACATGCCGCCGATCTGGCTGACGGAGACGTGGCTCTCATCGATGAACAGAAGGGCGTTGTCAGGGATATATTCGAACAGGGTCGGTGGCGGCTCGCCGGGCGTGCGGCCGGTGAGATAGCGGGAATAGTTCTCGATGCCGGCGCAGGAGCCGGTCGCCTCGAGCATTTCGATATCGTAGCGGGTGCGCTGTTCGAGACGCTGCGCTTCCAGCAGGCGGCCGCCCTTTTCGAGCTCGTTGAGGCGGAGCTTCAGCTCTTCCTTGATCGACTTGATGGCGCCGTTGAGCGTGGGGCGCGGCGTCACATAGTGGGAGTTGGCGTAGATCTTGACCGACTTCAGGTCGCCGGTCTTGTGGCCCGTCAGCGGGTCGAATTCGGTGATGCTGTCGATCTCGTCGCCGAACATGGAGATGCGCCAGGCGGCATCTTCAAGGTGGGCGGGGAAGATCTCGATCGTATCGCCGCGCACGCGAAACGATCCGCGGATGAAATTGATGTCCTGGCGCTTGTATTGCTGGGCCACGAGATCGGCCAGAAGCTGGCGCTGGTCGAGCTTGTCGCCCACGGCCATCTGGAAGGTCATGGCGGTGTAGGTTTCGACGGAGCCGATACCATAGATGCAGGAGACCGAGGCGACGATGATGCAGTCGTCGCGTTCCAGCAGCGAGCGGGTGGCGGAGTGGCGCATGCGGTCGATCTGTTCGTTGATCGAGGATTCCTTCTCGATGAACGTGTCGGAGCGCGGCACATAGGCTTCCGGCTGGTAATAGTCGTAGTAGGAGACGAAATATTCCACCGCGTTATCGGGGAAGAAGTTCTTGAATTCGGAATAGAGCTGCGCCGCCAGCGTCTTGTTGGGCGCGAGGATGACGGCGGGGCGCTGGGTGGCCTCGATGACTTTGGCCATCGTGAACGTCTTGCCGGAGCCAGTCACGCCGAGCAGGACCTGCGAGCGTTCGTTGTTGTTGATGCCCTCGACGAGGTCCTTGATGGCGGTCGGCTGGTCGCCGGCGGGCTGATAGTCCGAGGCCATGCGGATGGTGACGCCGCCTTCGGATTTCTCGGGACGGTGGGGACGGTGCGGCGTCCACATCTTGCCGTCCTTGAACAGCGGGTTGCCGCTTTCGATCAGCGCCGACAGGGCCTCCACCGTGGCGGTGACGGCGCCGGTGGCGAGGTGTTCGGCCTCTTCCAGCGAGACGTCCATGCCGGCGACCGGATTGAGGCCGGCGGCGGCGCGGGTTTTGGGATCGGACGAGCCGCCCATCGACGTGCCGCGAGACGATTTCGACGAGGTCGTGTGCTTGGCGGTTTTCGGCGTGTCTTTCGCGGCGGCCTTGATGGCCTCCTCGCGGGCGGCGATCTCGATCTTCTTGCGGTGCTTGCCGGCCTTGGAGGCGATCTCGCGCTGGGTCTCGACGCCGGACATTTCCGCCTCGGCTTCCAGCTGCCTCACCCAGTCCGAGACATTCCCCTCCAGCGGCGCGCCTTCAAACGACGATTGCGGAGATTCCTCGAAACCGCGGGGCTTGGAGGAGGGGGATTTTTTCGGAGATCTGGCCATGGCGCGAATATGGAGGCGGGATGGTGGAAAGTGAAGAGGGGGATGGTGGGAAAATGAGTACAAAAGGGCAACGGGGTAGTTTGTGCTTTTGGCGCGGTCTCCAGCAGATCCCGAAGGCTACCATTGTCCACAGTTCTACGATGCATAGCGTGGGCTGCGTCTCTCACATCCCCACGCCGTAAAGTAACCGGATGACAGAATGTTGTACCGACCGTGGCTGGACAGGCGAGCCGTCGTTGGCGATATCGCAGCTGATGGCATTCTTGCCGAGGCATATGGCAATCGTTTAGAGGGGCCACTTCCGAGGTTCTTCGGTCCCATACCGCGGTTGGCTGGCGGCAAATCGTCCGGGTCGCGAAATGGCCGTAATTGTCTTTCGTTTCGGACACATTCGTCTCCGACTCTGGGGGACTGAAACAGGAGTGGCCGGATGGCGATTTCGAGACCGACATTGGCAGCGATTCGCTACGGGTACGGATTGCGTCCCGGAGAAGAGCCGCCCCGCGATGCCGAGGCTCTGCTGGCCCAGCTTGATCAGGCCGCCAAGCGGAAACTGCGTTTTCCCCGCGAGGGAGCGGGTGGCCGCCGCGAGACGGCCTCTCGGGTGATGTCGTTGCGGGCGGCCGAAGCGAAGGCGGCGAAGGACGGCAAGCCGAACGAAAGCATTCGCAAGGAAACCCAGAAGGAAGCGCTGCAGATCTATCGGCAGGATGCGATGGCGCGGCTGGCGCAGGCGATCCTGTCGCCCTTCGGGTTTCACGAACGGTTGGCATCGTTCTGGACGGACCATTTTTCCATCAGCGCGCTCAAGTCGCTGCCGATGCGGATGGTCGTGCCTTTGTACGAGGCGGAGGCGATCCGTCCCAATCTGGCCGGGTCGTTCGCGAACCTGCTGAAAGCCGCCATGCTGCATCCCGCGATGCTGATCTATCTCGACCAGAGTGATGGTGCCGGCATGGACGCCCCCGCGGGGCGGCCGGGCGGGCGTGCCGTGAACGAAAGCCTTGGCCGCGAACTGCTGGAACTGCACACGCTGGGAGCTGGGAGCGGGTATACCCAGGAGGATGTCCGGGCCGCCGCGCTGATCCTGACGGGACTGTCGGTCGATCGCCGCGCTCTCGAAGTCGTCTACCGGCCACGCATTTCCGAAGGCGGCTCGATCAGCCTGCTCGGAGAGGTTTATGAGGACGACGAGGCGGGGAGCCAGGACCATCTACGGATGCTTGAGGATCTGGCGCTGAACCCGATGACGGCGGAACATGTCTGCCGAAAACTGGTGATCCACTTCGTTGCCGACGAACCCCCGGCGGATGTGGTTGCCGCGATGACGGCAGCCTGGGCTGAAACCGAGGGCGATCTGAAGGCCGTCTATCGTGCCATGCTGGATCATCCCCGTGCCTGGAGCGATCCTGGACAGAAGATCAAGCGTCCGTTCGAATTCGTCGTGTCCGGATTCCGAGCCGTCGACATTTCCGATAAGGACCTCTCCCGGTTGCTGGACGAGATGGACGACGATGAGCAGGAAGACGACGGACCGATGCGAAAGGCGCTGAAGATGGCCAGCAGCACGGCTGCCCGCGCGGATGCCAAGCAGCGTGCCGCGCGCGCCAACGACCTGACGCTTGCCGCGCTCCAGCGGATGGACCAGCCGATTTGGCAGCCACCGAGCCCGGCCGGCTATGCCGACCTGGCGAGTGTCTGGCTGTCGCCGGGCCAGCTGAGCGAGCGGATCGCCTGGGCGCGGCTGATGGCCGGCCGTTTCGGCCAGAGGCGCGATCCCGGCATGTTTCTCGATGCGGCGCTCGGGGACGCGGCGGGCCAGAATACCAGGGACGTGATTGCTCAGGCACCCAACACCAACCACGCCATCGCGATGGTTCTGGCGTCGCCCGAGTTCAACAGGAGATAGCGATGACGATCAAGCCAAGCTTTTCGCTCTCCCGCCGCGGCTTTCTGGCCGGCGCATGCTGCGCCGCTGCCGCACCCGTGCTGACACCGTTCAGCGTTGCGGCTGCTCCTGGCGAAAGCCGGTTCGTGACGATCATATTGCGCGGAGGGATGGACGGCCTGGATCTGGTGCAGCCCTATGGCGATGCGGCTTTCGCCGGATTGCGACCGACGCTCGGTCTGACGCCCGGGACCGGACTTGTTGATCTCGACGGATTTTTCGGTCTCAACCCGGCGGCGTCGGCATTGATGCCGCTCTGGCAGGAGAATGCGCTGTCCTTCGTGCACGCGGTCGCGACGCCCTACCGCGACGGGCGCAGTCATTTCGACGGCCAGACAATGCTGGAAAACGGTGGTACCGACGCATCGCAGAAGAGTGGCTGGCTCAACCGGACGCTGGCGGTCATTCCGCGCACCGACGGCCGCAAGGCGCTCGACATCCATACGTCGATGGAACTGATCCTGAGCGGGCCGAACAAGGCCGACAACCGTGCGGGAACGGGCGACGTGGAGATGGCGCAGGACGAGATCGGCTTTCTGGAGCGGCTCTACGCAGCCGATGCGCCGTTTGCCGCGGCGATGGAGGAGGTCAAGCGGACGGGGTTTTCGGCTGACGGGTACCGCCAGAAGCGGAACCGCAGCGTCGTCGACATGGCGCGGCTTGCCGGTGGCATGCTGCGGGAAGACTACCGGATTGCCAGCTTTTCAATCAACGGCTGGGATACGCATCGCGAACAGGCTAGCCAGTTCGGATCGGTGGCTGGCGAGCTTGCCGCTGCCATCGTGGCGCTCAAGGACGCATTGGGTGCCGACGCGTGGGCCCGCACGGTGGTGCTGGCAGTCACGGAATTCGGACGTTCCGTGCGCGAGAACGGCACCGGCGGAACCGATCACGGCACCGGCGGCGTTGCCGTTCTCGCCGGCGGTGCGGTGTCGGGTGGGAAGGTGATGGGGACGTGGCCCGGTCTTGCCGAGGACAGGCTTCTGGATGGCCAGGATCTGATGCCGACCGGCGATGTGCGCGAGATCGCCGCGGCCATGCTGCACAAGCAGTTCGGCATTGCACCGGACAAGCTGACGTCGCGCGTCTTTCCCGGGCTGTCCTTCGACAGGTCCTCCATCTATCTTCAGGGGTAACTGGCTATCTACAGCGATAGACCGGCTATCTGCAGGGATCGACTAGGGCCGGTCCGACCTGGCCACTATTCTGCGGGAACGGGTCTTGGCTTGCCGTCGTCTCCCAGCGCCACCATGACGAAGGTCCCGGCCGTTACCTTTTCCAGCATCCGGTAGCGCGCGCGCTGGGCCCAGGCTTCGACATTCAGCGTGATCGAACTCGTGCCGACGCGGGTGATCTCGGTATAGACGTTCAACGTGTCGCCGATCTTGACGGGGAGCTGGAATGCCATTTCCTTCACGGCTGCGGTCACCGTGCGGCCATGCGCCCGCTCGGTGGCGCGGATGCCGCTGGCAAGGTCCATCTGGGCCATCACCCAGCCGCCGAAGATATCACCGGCTGGATTGGCGTCGGCCGGCATCGCAAGTGTGCGCAGTGTCAGTTCGCCGGTCGGAGAGGCAGGTTGCGGCTGTTCGGTCATTCGTCACGTCCTTGCTGAGTCTCGTATCTGTTGAGACCAGACTAGAGCGAAAGACGGGTCCGGCCCACCCTTGTTTTGGATTGGAGCAATGCTCCAGCAACATGGCTTGGATACATGCCGCTTTGGTGCGTGCGCACCCAATCCGAGTAAGTGTTTCCGCCGCTTACATGCTTTACGACCTGCTAACCCTCTTCACCTAAGCTCCGCGCAGTTTTACTGGAGGGGGAAACTATGCAGCGTATCGCTATTTCTTGGCGTCTCTACAGCCTTGTCGTCCTGTCGCTCGTCATTCTCGGTGGCGCGATGGTGTTCAGCCTGTTTCAAAGCTATCGTTCGTCGGAGCAGGAGCGCAAGGCGGGTCTTGCCCAGATGAACGACAACGCTGTTGCCATCCTGAAGAAGTACCAGGGTTTCGAAGCTGCCGGTACGATGAGCCGTGACGAGGCGCAGGCAGCCGCCAAGGCCATCATCAGCGCCATGCGCTATGGCGGCGGATCGGGGTATTTCTGGATCAACGACATGCACCCGACCATGGTGATGCATCCGATCAAGCCGGAACTGAACGGATCGGACCTGACCCAGAACAAGGACCCCAACGGGAAATTCCTGTTTGTGGAATTCACCAATGTGGTGAAGGCAGGCGGTCAGGGCTTTGTCGACTATTACTGGCCAAAGCCCGGTGCCGCCGAACCGGTCGAGAAATACTCGCATGTTATCGGCTTTTCGCCCTGGGGCTGGATCGTCGGTACCGGTGTCTATACCGATGACCTAAAGGCGATGTTCCGCCAGGACGCGATGAAGTTTGCCGCCATGTTTGCGGGTGGTGCGGTGCTGCTGCTTGCCGGCGCCTGGTTTGTGGTCAGAAGCGTGACCCGACCGATCCGTCAGGTAAAGGGCGTGCTGACCGCGATTGCGGCCGGCGAGACCGGCATGGCTGTTCCGTGCACGGCTTATCCGAACGAGGTGGGCGAGATGGCACGTGCCGTCGAAGTGCTGCGTAACAGCGTCGAAGAAAGTGCGGCACTTCGGGCACGCGAGGCCGATCAGCAGCGTGCCATGGCGACGGAACGTTTTGAAAGCGAGCGCAGCAGCGGTGCTGCGGCCGAGAGACAGGCGCGGGCGATCGGCGAGCTGGGATGGGCGCTGGAGGCACTTGCCGCCGGCAATCTCTCCGTTTCGCTCGGTGATATTGGTGCTGATTATGCGAAGCTGCGGCGCGATTTTAATGCGGCGGTCGAAGCGCTTCACAATGCCATCGCTGCGATTTCGGAAACCGGCCATGTGGTGCGCGACAGCGCTTCCGACATTTCCGGCGCTACCGGCAACCTTGCCAAGCGGACCGAGCAGCAGGCTGCGGCACTGGAAGAGACGGCAGCCGCACTCGACGAGATCACCGCGACAGTCGGAACTGCGGCGGAGCGGGCTCGCGAGGCACGCGTCATGGTCGCCGAGACCAAGGCAAGTGCCGGCCGTTCCGGCGAGATCGTCCGCAGCGCGGTGGATGCGATGGGCCGTATCGAGGCGTCGTCCAGCCGCATCAGCCAGATCATCGGGGTCATCGACGAGATCGCCTTCCAGACCAATCTTCTGGCGCTCAATGCCGGCGTCGAGGCGGCACGGGCAGGTGAGGCGGGTCGCGGCTTTGCAGTCGTTGCGCAGGAAGTGCGCGAACTGGCGCAGCGCTCGGCCAACGCCGCCAAGGAGATCAAGACGCTGATCAGCACCTCGGTGCACGAAGTCGAGACCGGCGTCGCGCTGGTGCGGTCAACCGGTGATGCGCTGGTGGAGATTGCCGTGCTGGTCGAAAAGGTCAACGCCCATGTCGAGACGATCGCAACGACCGCGCACGAACAGTCGGGTGGGCTTCGGGAGATCAACGCGTCCGTCAACCACATGGACCAGATGACCCAGCAGAATGCCGCCATGGTCGAGGAGACGACGGCTGCCAGCCAGACCCTGGCCGAACAGAGCCATCATCTGCAGCATCTGCTTTCGACCTTCCGACTGAATGGCGAGGCCGTAAGGGACACTCGTCAACCGGACCGGGTTCGCGCGGCCTGAGTGACTGACGTCGATGCGCCCGTCCGCAGCTTGCGGGCGGGCGTTTTTACGCGCGGCGGACATGCGGTGGTCTTCACAAAGGTGCAGTTGTAGTGTGTGGCCGCTCGCGCTGCCTGCATGAAATGACCATGAAACGGCCTCGATTGGGCAAGGCTTCGTTTACCGAATCTTCCTACAATTTGCGCTTGTGTGATTTCGGCACCAGAGGGTGGCAACTGGTATGGCGTATGCGCTTCTCGAGAAGCAGGCCCAACGGATGGCCCCGAAGACTTTTATGCGCAAAGCTTTGGCGCTGCTGATGGTCTCCACCATGCTTGCCGCCTGTTCTTCCAGCGACCTTGTTCCGCCTGCGTCGATCGATAGCGGGACGCGCGTCGGCGCGATCCAGCCTGTCGCGCCGCTGCCGCCCGACACGATAGCCCAGTCGCCCTACCAGACAAACGCCGGTTATCAGGCTGGTCCTTCGCCAGCCGCTTCGGTTGGCATGATGAACGCTCCGGTCGCCCCGAACAGCCCTCCCGGTGACGGGGGACATTATCTGCGCGCGCCGCAACCGATGCAGTCAGCCTCGCTGGCGCCACCCCTATCCTCCTCGCCGCTCGGGCAGGGCGGAATGCCCACCGCCTCGCCTGAAGAGGGCGTCAACATGGATAGCGAGCTCGGCTTCGATCCGGACGAGAGCGGTGTGACGGGCCTTGCGGAAGAGCAGGACAGCGATATTGCCGAAGGCGTCGGCGACCAGCCGGTGGTCGACGGTATCGGCACGGACAATCCGCGTGCACTGAGTGCAAGACGCCAGCCGATTTCCCAAGTCGAAGACGATCGCGTCATCGTGCCGCCGAAGCGTTCCGGCGCGGGCGCGCGCGATGAAATGACGAATGACGGATTGGCCGGCGGTAGCCAGGTCTGGGGCGACCGTTCGCCCGTGACGCCGCCGAGCCGTGCGCCGGTTCGCAGCCAGCAGGTGGCGATGCTGCGTCCGAACAATCCAACGATCCAGTCGGGTCCGATGAGCGAGCCGGACAAGCCGTTTCTGCGCAACGTCATGCCGCAATCGGAAGTGAGCTGCCGGGCGGAACTGCGCCGGATGGGCGTCGAGTTCCGGGATCAGCCGCGCATCTCCAACGGTCCGAGCTGCGGCGTCGACTACCCCGTGAAGCTTTCCGGTCTTTCCGGCGGCATCGATGTCAAGCCGGCGGTGACGCTGAACTGTCAGGTGACGCTTGCCTTCGCCAAGTGGGTGAAGAGCGAACTCGCACCATCGGCACGTCTGCGCTACCTCTCGGGCATCCAGAAGATCCAGCCGATGGGTGGCTATTCCTGCCGCCGCATGAACAATTCGCGGCAGCGCTACAACCCGATGTCGGAACATGCCAAGGGCAATGCGATCGATATCGGTGCCATCGTGCTGAAGAACGGTCACGATATCAACGTGCGCAAGAAGGGGCTGTTTTCCTTCCGCGAGGGCGCGCTGCTCAAATCCGTGCGGACCGACAGCTGCAAGTATTTCAACACGGTGCTCGGACCCGGTAGCAATGCCGAGCACTGGAACCACTTCCACTTCGACCTGCGCCCGCGCAAGGGCGGTCGGCGCTACTGTAGCTGACGTCCACGCTACGGTTGCCCAAGCTCACGCAGCACAAGAAAAAGCCGGCTCTGGGTTTTCACCCAAAGGCCGGCGAAAGTGGAGACGGCTCGCGGGGGGAGGCCTGTCTCCCGGTAGGAGACCCGCCTTTGGCTGAGGCGGGGTGATGCGGCAAGCGAAAGAAAATGCTGAAAAGGATCTGGTGATAACGGCCGACCGGTTTGGTGTTGCGGCACTCCAGAAACCTGGAACCGGGCGCCCATTGCTTGCCTCTGCGCAATCATGCTGTCAGAACGTCACGGGAAAATGACAGCGGCATGCAGAAACCAATTTTCTAGCGCTGCCTTCGGAGACGAACGATGCAGCCTCTCATGCCGCCGCTGGCAGACCTTTTGCCCTTCATCGCAGCACTTCTGGCAGCCGGTGTGCTGGCGGGCCTTCTCGCCGGGCTGTTCGGGATCGGTGGCGGGGCGATCCTTGTGCCGATCTTCTTTCACGTGTTCGGCCTGTTGGGCATTTCCGACGGAGTGCGCATGCATCTGGCGCTCGGCACCTCGCTTGCGATCATCGTGCCGACGTCGATCCGCTCCTTCATGGAGCATCGAAAGAAAAACGCCGATGCTGTCGACATCGATCTCCTGAAGGGTTGGATCATTGCTGTGCCGCTCGGCACGATGATTGCCGCCGTCGTCGCGGCATGGTCGTCCAGCACCGAGCTCAGGATCATCTTTGCCGTCATCTCGCTGCTTCTGGCGCTGCGGATGATTTTCAACCGGGCAAGCTGGCAGCTGGGCGACGATCTGCCCAAGAACCCGGTCAAATTCCTTGTCGGTACGGGGATCGGTATTCTCTCAGGCCTGATGGGCATTGGCGGCGGCGTCATGAACAACACCTTCATGACCCTCTATGGCCGCTCCATCCATCAGGCCGTCGCGACATCATCCGGCGTCGGCGTGCTGATTTCGCTGCCGGGCCTGATCGGCTACGTCTGGGGCGGATGGGGTGAGCCCGGTCTGCCGCCGTTTTCCACCGGCTACATCAACTGGATGGCGGTGGCTCTGCTGATCCCGGTGACGCTGCTGATGGCACCTTACGGCGCAAGGCTGGCGCACGCGCTTTCGAAGCGGCAGCTGGAATTCGGTTTCGCGCTGTTTCTGGTGGGAATTTCGATCCAGTTCTTCTTAAGCGTGTTTGCCTGACACCATTGGTCGCGAAATCCGAACGCAATATTCGACCACCGGGGGATGGTTGCACGACGCGTTGAACCTATATTCGTGGCAATCCAGAAAATACTTTCCCCATTCAAGTCTCCCAGCGAGTAACAATGACTTCTATCGTTTCCATCCGCCAGCTGACCAAGACCTACGGTAATGGTTTTCAGGCGCTGAAGGGCGTCGATCTCGATATCGAGGAGGGCGAAATCCTAGCGCTTCTCGGCCCCAACGGCGCCGGCAAGACGACGCTGATCTCGATCATCTGCGGGATCGTCAACCCGAGTTCCGGAACTGTCAAAGTCGGCGGCTACGACGTCGTGAAGGACTTCCGCAAGACCCGTTCGCTGATTGGACTGGTGCCGCAGGAACTCACCACGGACCAGTTCGAAACCGTGTGGAACACCGTCTGCTTTTCGCGCGCCGTCTACGGGTGCAAGCCGGACCCCGCGCTGATCGAGAGGATCCTGAAGGACCTCTCGCTCTGGACGAAAAAGGACAGCATGCTGCGCGAGCTTTCCGGCGGCATGAAGCGGCGCGTGCTGATTGCCAAGGCGCTGTCGCATGAGCCGAAAGTGCTGTTCCTCGATGAGCCGACCGCCGGCGTCGACGTCAACCTGCGCCGCGACATGTGGCTGGTGGTGGAAAAGCTGCGCGAAAGCGGTGTCACGATCATTCTCACCACCCACTATATCGAGGAGGCCGAAGAGATCGCCGACCGGGTCGGCGTTATCGATGGCGGCAGCCTTCTGCTCCTGGAGGAGAAGGCAAAGCTGATGACGAAGCTTGGCCGCAAGCAGTTGCGGCTGGAGCTTGCAGCACCACTTTCCGCGCTGCCGGACAGCTTAGCCTCTTACAATCTGACACTGTCCGACGATCGCACGACGCTGATCCACGACTATCAGGGCGAGGAAGCGCAGGACAGTATCGCCTCGCTTCTGGCGACGCTTGCGCGGGAAAACATCCATTTCCGCGATCTTTCCACGCGGCAAAGCTCGCTGGAGGATATTTTTGTGGCGCTGGTGGCTGAAAAAGCGGGAGAACAGGCATGAATTTCGAAGCCGTCAAATCGATCTACTATTTCGAGATGGCCCGCATGCGCCGCACCCTGCTGCAAAGCGTGCTGTCGCCGGTCATCACCACGTCGCTCTATTTCATCGTGTTCGGAACGGCGATCGGCTCGCGTATCCAGACCATCGAAGGCGTGTCCTACGGGTCGTTCATCACGCCGGGCCTGATCATGCTGACATTGCTGACGCAATGCGTTTCCAACGGCTCGATCGGCATCTACTTCCCGAAGTTCACGGGCACGATCTACGAGATCCTGTCCGCGCCGGTGGCGATGACGGAGGTGCTGCTCGGCTATGTGGGGGCAGCGGCGAGCAAAGGGCTGATCATCGGCCTGATCATTCTGGCGACCGCGTCCTTCTTCGTGGAGATCCGCATCGCCCATCCATTCATGATGATCCTCTTCCTGGTGCTGACGGCTGTGACCTTCAGCCTGTTCGGTTTCATCATCGGCATCTGGGCGAAGAATTTCGAGCAGTTGAACGTCGTGCCGATGCTGGTCGTCCCGCCTCTGACGTTTCTCGGCGGCAGCTTCTACTCGATCGACATGCTGCCGCCCTTCTGGCAGGCGGTCAGTCATCTCAACCCGGTGCTGTATCTGGTCAGCGGTTTCCGCTGGAGCTTCTACGAAATCGCCGACGTCAATCCGATGATCTCGGTCGGCATGATCGCGCTGTTTCTGGTGATCTGCCTGTCGGTGTTGGGCTGGATGTTCAAGACCGGGTATCGGTTGCGGAACTAACCGGCGGAGCCGGTCCTGCACCTGGCTGCCGGCACTCAAGAGACCCTCACAGAAACGCCCGCAACATTGCTGTTGCGGGCGTTTCTTTTGCGCGGTGGTTCGGGCCTGTCTAGCCCAGTGACAGTCGCCGACGTTCGCCGCGGGCGGCCATGACCGAGGTGCCGGCGAGGGCGGCGAGACCGAGGAAGGAGATCACCGCGATCGGTCCCTGTGTTTCGATCAGGATGCCGCCGAGGACCGCACCGCTGGAGATCGCGATCTGGAAGGCGGGGATCACGAGCGCACCGGCGCTTTCGGCCTCGTCAGGGGCGTGACGCACGACGAAACTCTGGATGCTGACCGGGAATGCACCGAAGGCGAGGCCCCAGAGGGCGATTGCGACAGCTGAGACGACAAGCGATGCGCCGCCGATCGCCAGTATCAGGGCCGATACGGCGACAAGGCTGCCGAAGATCGTCACCGACAGACGTGCACTGCGTTCCGAGACGATGCCGCCGAGGATGTTGCCGACGAAGCCTGCGATGCCGTAGCCGAGCAGAATCAGCGAGATCGTTTCGACGTCAAGCTTCGGCACGCGCTCGAGGAACGGGCGGATATAGGTGAAGCCGGCAAAATGGCCTGCGACGAAGAGGAGGATGGTGAAGAGTGCGGTGCGGATGGCCGGACGGCGCATCAGGGCCGCGAGCGTTCCAAGACCTGCATGGCCGGTCGGCGGCAGGGCGGGCAAGGTGAAGGCCTGCACGGCGAGCGCGACCACGCCAACGGCTGCGGAGAGGTAGAATGCCGAGCGCCAGCCAAGCGTCGAACCCAGCCAGGCGCCGAGCGGAGCAGCGCAGACGGTGGCGAGCGAGACGCCGGCCATGATGATGGCCATGGCGCGCGGCATGCGGGCCGGCGGCACGAGGCGCATGGCAAGTGCTGCCGACATGGCCCAGAACCCGCCAAGGCCGATGCCGAGCAGGACACGGGCGGCCAGCAGCATGACGATGTGGTTGGCGACCGCCGCCAGCAGGCTCGAAATGATCAGAAGCGTGGTCAGGGCGAGAACCGTCCAGCGCCGGTCGATATTGCGGGTGCCGATGATGACGCCGGGGCCGGCGATGGCTGCAATGACGGCGGTCGTGGTGATCGACTGGCCGGCAACGCCGGTGCCGACGCCAAGATCTGCCGACAGCGGCGTCAGCAGGCTGACGGGCAGGAATTCCGCGGTAACAAGGCCGAAGACGCCAAGCGTCAACGATATGACAGCTCCCCAGCGTGCGGGTGTGTCGTCGGCCTGCGGCGACGTGGCTCGTTGGACGCTCATATCCATTGGTGTAGACTCCTGACTGAATGATGCGCCCTGGATAGGCTTCACTCGCCGGATGTTCCATGCTAGATAATCCGATATGCTTGATCATTCGTCCAAACTGACATCTGACCTTACGTCCGATCCGCTGACCGAAATGTTGCGGGGGCTTCGCCTTGATGGGGTCGACTACGGTCGCTGCCGTCTGGCCGAGCCGTGGGGAACGGCGTTTCCGGCGCAGGATGCCGCGCGGTTTCATTTCATCAAATGCGGCTGGGCGATCATCAAGACCGAAACCGGCAACTGGCAGGAGTTGAAAACCGGCGATGCGGTGCTGATCCCGCGGGGAGAGGCGCATGTTCTGGCGAGCGCTGCCGATGCGCCGACCTTGCCGTTCGAACACTACGGCCGCAAGGAAGTCTGCACCGGGATTTATGATCTGAAATGCCGCAATACGGCCGAGAGTGGCGGCACGCTGGTGTTCAGCGGCTCCCTGCGCTTTAACGTCGACCGGCTGCATCCGCTTTTGCAGATGATGCCGGAGACGATGCTGACCAGTGATCTCGCCAAGGATGACCCGGCCATTCCGCATCTTCTCGAGGCGATGACGCGCGAAGTGGATATGGACCGTGTCGGCGCCGGAGGCATTCTGGCACGATTGGCTGACGTGCTGATGGCGACGATGATCCGCACCTGGGTGGAACACGGTTGCGGCGAGACGCGCGGTTGGATTGCAGCCGTCCGGAGCCCCGATGTCGGCCGGGTGCTCGCGGCCATCCATCTTCAGCCGGAACGCGACTGGAACAATGTGGAACTGGCGCGCCTGATGGGCATCTCCCGCTCCGGCTTCGCAGAACGGTTCGCACGCGTCGTCGGCGAGACGCCGGCGCGGTATGTGGCACGGGTGCGCATGCACCAGGCCCGGTTGTGGCTGAAGGACGGGATGCGCGTGGCGATGGTGGCCGAGCGTCTGGGCTATGACGCCGAGGCCTCGTTCAGCCGCGCCTTCAAACGCGTGATCGGCGATCCGCCGAGTCATTATCGCAACAAGGCCGATCCGGTCCGAGCGCTGGCGCCCCTTGCTGCGGTGTCCTTGGTCGCTGCCGAGTAGGTTTGGCAGCGGAAGCCGCTAATCCTTTAGCCTCAGCTCATCGGACTGCATCTGCATCGAGCTGAGTGTGGAGAGGAAGGTCATGCCGAGAAGGCTTTCGTCGAGCCTGCCTTCTTCCGCCACCATGGCGCGGACATCGCGCCGGACGATCGGGCCGATCGAGACTTCGCTCAAACGCACCGGCGCTGCCTGGGCGCGGCCGTTGGCGGTCATGACAGTTACCGAGTAGCTCAGCGCCGAAGGATCAAGGCCGATGCGGCGTGCATCTTCGTAGGTCAATACGATGCTGCTTGCACCGGTATCGACCAGCATCGGCAGGACCTTGCCGTCGACGCCGACATTGGCTTTGAAATGGTCGCCGAGCGTCTTGTGGATGACCACTTCGCTGCTGCCGTCGCTGGATGTGGTGACGACCGCGGTGCCCGGCATCAGTCCTGCCGTCATGCGGGCACCAAAGCTGCTGAAATCGTTTCGGTAGAGATACCCCGCGACCAGTGCCATGATGATGACGAGCCAGATGGCAAGTTGGTGGGCAACGGTTCCCAAGTTGCCGCGGCGGCCCTGCAGGACACCGGCGGATAAAAGTGCGGCGATCGGGATCAGATAGACGAGGCTGCCGAAATCCTCGTTCGCCATGCCGAATGTGCGGCCGCTGTCGTGGTTGTAGACGAGCAGCGCCAGACCGGCACCGAGGATGAGGAGGACAACGGTAAAGCCGTTCATGCGGTGGTTGTTTCCTTCCTGATCTTGGCGTCTGCGGTTCGCTTGGGACTGACTTCCAGGAGCTTGACGGGGTCGACGGTGTCGAGCCGTGTCGGCAGCAGGTCCATCAGATCGATGCGCTCTTCATCGGTGAAACCGGTCCATCCGGCTATCTCGTTGCCGGTGCGGCCGCAGCCAACGCAAAAGCCTGTTGTCATGTCGATCGAACATATGAGTGTGCAAGGCGAAATCATCGCGTCCATATCGTGGGTTCAGAGGCCGAGAGCAAGGGCCGATAACAGGGCGATCTCGCAGAGTTGTTGCGTGGCACCGATCGTATCGCCGGTATGTCCGCCGAGTTTCTTCGCCACGTAGCGGGTGAAGCCCCATGCGGCGGCGGCAGACAGGCCAAGCGCGATCAGCGCATGCGGCAGGCCGAAACCGGGGATGAGCATGACGAGGCCGGAGGCAGCGCCGATCAAAAGCGCGAGATTGCGTGCGTTGTCATCGGGCATGCCGGCACCGGCTGCGACACCGTTGCTTCGCGCAGGGGGCAGGGCGCGCCAGTGGGCGACCAGGAGTGCGCGGCTGACGGCGGCGCTGGCGAGAAGGGCGAGAGCGGCCGCTTCGGGCGAAAGGCGCGCAATGCCGGCCAGTGCTGCGGCACGCAGGCCGAAGGACAGGATCAGCGCGACGACGCCATAGGAGCCGATGCGGCTGTCCTTCATGATGAGAAGCGCATGATCCGCATCGCGTCCGCCGCCAAGACCGTCGGCGGCATCGGCAAGGCCATCTTCGTGCAGCGCGCCGGTCAAGAGGGTGATCAGTGCAAGAGCAATCAGAACCGGCAGGAGCGTATCTCCAGCGGTTGACTGGATGCTGCAGAGGCTCAGGAGAAGGAGAGCGGGAAGAAATGCGATCAGCAATCCGGCGACCGGAAAGGCGCGCACGGCACGTGAGACCGTGCCGTCATAGCCGGCAAAAAAGCGATCCGGTACGGGCAGGCGGCTGAGGAACCCTACCGAGCGGGCGAGATCTGCAACGAAGTGGTTTGCGTATAGCAGTTTTTCTCTCCTGGCTTTGCGAGGCCTGTTTTGAGAATGGCCTTTTCGGCAGCAGCCTTTTTGACCTTGTCCCGTTCGACCTGACCTTGTCGCGTCGCTGATAGCCGATTATGAGATGGCGCATAAAGTATGATTTGCTGAATGATCAATCCCTACCCGATCCAGCGTCAGAAGACGATACCGCCCGAAAAGACCGAAGAGAGTTTTCCATGAGCATGACCGGCCTGCCGTTCGACGATTTCCGCACTCTGATGCAGAACCTTCCCGGTCCCGATGCAAGGGCATTGGTGGCGGCCCGCGAACGCGACGCGCAATTGACCAAGCCTGCGGGCTCGCTCGGACGTCTGGAAGAGATTGCCTATTGGCTGGCGGCCTGGTCGGGGCGGGCGCCAAGCGTGACCCGGCCGCTGGTGGCGATCTTTGCCGGCAATCACGGTGTCACCAGACACGGGATTACGCCGTTTCCCTCGTCCGTGACGCAGCAGATGGTCGAGAATTTTGCGGCCGGCGGTGCGGCGATCAACCAGATCTGCGTCACGCATGATCTCGGCCTCAAGATCTTCGATCTGGCACTGGATTATCCGACCGGCGACATCGCCACCGAAGCGGCACTTTCCGAGCGCGACTGTGCGGCGACGATGGCCTTCGGCATGGAGGCGATTGCCGGCGGCACCGATCTTCTGTGCATCGGCGAAATGGGGATCGGCAACACGACGGTTGCGGCCGCGATCAACCTGGCGCTTTACGGTGGCGAAGCGGAAGACTGGGTCGGTCCCGGGACCGGTTCGCATGGCGAGCTTCTGGCCCGCAAGGTGGCCGTGGTGAAGCGGGCGGTGGAGTTCCACAAGGAGCATCTGTCGGACCCGCTGGAAGTGTTGCGTCGGCTTGGCGGACGCGAGCTTGCGGCGATCGCGGGTGCTATCCTCGCCGCGCGGATGGAGAAGATCCCGGTTCTGCTCGACGGTTATGTGGTGACGGCTGCCGCTGCTATTCTCAAAGCTGCCAATCCGTCGGCGATCGACCACTGCCTGATCGGCCATGTCTCCGGCGAGCCGGGGCATCTGAAAGCCATCGAGAAGCTCGGCAAGACGCCGCTTCTGGCGCTCGGCATGCGGCTGGGCGAGGGTACCGGTGCAGCACTCGCGGCCGGTATCGTCAAGGCGGCGGCTGCGTGTCACACCGGCATGGCGACCTTCGAGCAGGCCGGCGTCAGCAACAAGGACTAGTCCCTGCATGGAAAAGACGCCGCTGGACAGCAATATCGAGAAGGCGGCGACCTTTCGCAGGATCATCGCCTCGTTCCGGTATTCGATGCAGGGCCTTGCCAGGCTCTGGCGCGAGGCGGCGTTCCGCCAGGAAGTCTATGCCTTCCTGATCGGGATCGTCATCTTCGCGGTCGCCGGAGCCGGCTTTGGCGACTATTTCATTTTCATCATCCTGATGCTCGTGCTGTTTTGCGTGGAAGCGCTCAACACGGCAATCGAGGAACTTGTCGACCGGGTGTCACCGGAGATTTCGGTGGTCGGGCGGCACGCGAAGGATCTCGGATCCTTCGCCGTGTTCTGCCTTCTCTGCGCCAACGGCCTGTTTGCGCTCTACGTGGTGGTAAAGCCGATCTGGATCTGATCCGAACGGCGCTTGTGCCTCAGCCGATGATGTCGAAATCGCCGGCGGTGAGGCCGAGGTTCTTGTCGAGTTGGGCAAACTGCACGGCGGCGGTCTTGCCGGTGCCGTCGGCGTCGTAGAACAGCTTACCCGTCAGCTTGTCGTAGATGATCCGGTCGCTTGCATCATGCGCCTTGGTGCCGACGTGGAATGCGCTGGACAGGAGATCTCCGACCTTGCCGGCCTTGGCGAAGATATCGTCGTCCAGCCAGATGGTGTCGTCCTTCGCACTGAAAGCGCTGATCGTGTCGATATTCGACGCTCCGAGCTTCGTATCGAACACGAAGATATCGGCGCCGCTGCTTCCTGCGAGTGTGTCCTTGCCGGCCCCGCCGTAGAGTTTGTCGTTTCCGGCGCCGCCGGAAAGCTTGTCGTTGCCGGATCCGCCGATCAGGGTGTCGTTGCCTCTGCCGCCATCGAGGCGATCATTGCCGTTGCGTCCGTCGATCCGGTCGTTGCCGGCAAGACCGTCGATCGTATCGGCAAGCTGCGAGCCGCGCAGGCTATCGTTCTTGTCGGTGGGGCGGATGAAGGCCGGGTCGCCGTCATGGGGGGCGGCCAGGCGGTCGAGATCGCGATCTGGTGCGGCGTATGGGATGAACCCGTCTTTCAGAGCGAGCTTGTTGAACTCATCGATCCGCGCCGTGCCGTTGATATAATCGACGGCGAAGACCGGTTTGCCGTTCGCGAGGAAATCCTTTTTGAGGATGTCGATCGTCTCGCGGTCCGGGTTGAGCTTGTTGTTCTCATCCGCATCGCCGCCATAATAGACGTCCTCGACTGCGATGCCGCCGATTGCGCCGAGATAGGCCTTTTTGCGGGCGCTGTCGGAGCCGAGGTCCTCCATGATGAAGGCGCCGTTTTGCGGAATGACGAAAAAGTCGGGATTGGTTTTGCGGGCATGCTCGGTCAGCGCGACGATGAAATCCACCATGCGCTGTGCAGCCTGCTTGGTGTTGGCCGGATCGCCCGGCTGCCTGTCCTTGGCCGAGGCCTCGGCGCCCCAGAAATAATAGGCATCGACGATGTCGAGATAGGCGGCGTCGAAGCCTGCCTTGACGATGGCATCGAAGTCACCGGTCTTCTTGTCGTTGAAGATCAGATCCTGCCAGTCCTTGTCCCAATAGCGAACCTTGCGCGATTCCGGCCAGTCGGCGTTGACGGGACCGAGCCAGTCGGGGGCATTCGACGTCAGCTTGTCGCGGGCTTCGCCGCCCGATGTCCATGTCGTCTTCCAGTAGTCGCGAAACTCCGCGGCCTCGCCGATCGAGATATAGGACGCGACCACCGAGCGACCGCCCATGCCGTCCTTCATCCGGGTGACCTCGTCGGCGGTAAACCGCTCCGCATTGGTGCCGTCGCGTGTTGAATCGATGACGAGGAAATCGTGGGTCGCGGAGATAAGCAGACCGGCATCGAGCGGATTGCCGTTCGTGCCCTGTAGCTCATAGCCCCAGTTGTTGACTGTGACTTTGCCGGACGAGGTTGTGAAACTGACCATTTGGTGCCCCGGCTCGTGACTGATGTCGCAACGTGATGTTAAGCGAAGCTCTTGCGGCGGCGCTCGATGGCGGGGGCGTCGGCGATGGCGGGGACGCTTTGGAGGATGCGGGTCGAGGGCAGGATGGCGATGGCTTCGGTGCCTTCGCGCAGCTTCGAGCGCAGGATGAACTGGCCGTCGTGCTTGGCGAGGATCGCCTGGACGATCGGCAGGCCGAGGCCCGTTCCCTGTTCGGCGTTCTTGATGGCAATCGATCCTTGACCGAAGGCGGAGAGTACGATTGGGATTTCCTCTTCCGGAATGCCCGGTCCGTTATCCTTGATCGCCACATACTGGCCGCCGCCGGCGGTCCAGCCCACCTTGACAGTGATTTCGCCACCCTGGGGCGTGAACTTGACGGCGTTGGAGAGAAGATTGAGCATGACCTGGCGCATCGACTTCTCGTCGGCCCAGACCTGCGGCATGTGCTTTTCGAACTGGTCGCGAATGGTGATGCTTTTCGCCCGGGCGCGCAGCTGGACCATGCCGATGCAATCTTCCGCCACTTCGAGAAGCGACAGGGAATCCTCCGTCAGATCGTAGCGGCCCGCTTCGATGCGCGACAGGTCGAGGATCTCGTTGATGAGGTTCAGGAGGTGCTGGCCGGAGCGGTGGATGTCGCCGGAATATTCCCGGTATGTCGGGTTGGCGAGGGGGCCCAGGACCTCGGAACTCATCACCTCCGAGAAGCCGAGGATAGCGTTGAGCGGGGTGCGAAGCTCGTGCGACATCGAGGCAAGAAAGCGGGATTTTGCCAGATTGGCTTCTTCTGCACGGCGGCGAGCCTCGTCAGACATGGACTTCGCCACTTCGAGCTCGGCGATCAGATCGTCCTTTTCCGACTGATAGGACATCAGCGTCAGGTTGGAGCGGTAGAGGCGCTCGGCGACGTAATGGAAAAACACGACAGCCGTCGCGCACATGGCGGTAAGGCCGATATCGAGGACCTGACCCGACAGGATGGCGATGCTGAGAAGCGCCGCAATCATCGGCACGAAGCCGTAGAGAACGCTCTGGCGCAGCATGAACGTGCTCATGGCGGTGTAGGACACCGCAAACAGAAGCACCGCACCCTTGTAGAAATAGAAGCTGTCGCCAGCGCAGGTGGAGCAGCCCTGAAGCGCGAAGGCGCCCCAGCCGCAGCCGAGCAGGATATGTCCCGTCAGAAGGCGTCTACGCCATTTCCTGGTGTCGGCAGCCGTTATCTCCACCTTGCTCGCACGGCGTGCCAGAAGCACGTTGATCGCGTGCAGGCACAGCATCAGCAGCGCCCAGGCGAAGATGTGGATATCCGGATTGAGATAGAAGCCGATGGCGGTGACGACAGCAACAACGAGCGGCGTCATCAGTGCCGCCTGCAAACCGGAGCCGATATGGATGGAGAGCATATCGCGATCAAACGCAAAATTGCCATTGGACGACGACTGCAGTCGATCACGGGTCGCACGGACAGCCTTCGAGACAGCCTTGTTGCGGTGGCTGCGCGTGCGATCGACGATATTCTTGTCGGTTGATGTGCTGACGCCGCTACTCATAGGCTGTGTACTGGGCCTGTAAACTGATATCCCCGGGGTACTTGAGAGGCTAATCCGCAAACCTTAAGAAGATGCTGCCGGGAAAGGATTTGTTTGCCATTTCCGTGAAGCTTCCGTTTTGTTGTAAGGCTCAAATGTGACCCGTATCGTTAAAATAGGCCGCGACGCCGTGTTCCTGGCGGCGTTCATCTTCCTGGGCTCGCTGATCATCGCCAAGCTCGATATCGGCCAGGGAAGCGCGATCAACGGTCCGTTTTTTGCGATCGATGGCGACACGCTGGCCGCCGGTGCTGAGCGGCTTCGGCTTGTCGATATCGATGCGCCGGAGGCTGGCCAGACCTGTGGCGATGGCAAGGGCGCAGAGTGGGCCTGCGGCGATGCGGCTCGCGAAGCCTTGTCGAAGCTTGCAGCGAGTTCCATGACCGAGTGCCGCGGCGACGCGCGCGATCGCTACCGGCGTGTTCTGGTCTCCTGCCGCCGCGGCGACCTCGACATTAACGGCGAGATGGTGCGCCAGGGAATGGCTGTGGCATCCGGTGGTTACGGACGCGAGGAGGCGGCCGCGAAGGGTGCAGGCGAGGGGATCTGGGCCGGACCGTTCGAGAGGCCGAAAGCGTACCGGGCGGCGAAGGGGGCGATGGATGACGACGAGGGCACAACGGCGATTGTCGATCGCGTAGGCGAGCTGTTCGACCGGCTGAAGGCTGCGGTTTCGTGGTGAATGGCGATCCGGCTGGCATCGCGTCTCTCGCGGCCTCGATCGCGCAGTGTCGCATCTGTCGCGATCATCCACTGAAAGGTGAAGCGGACCGCCTGCCGCACGAGCCGCGGCCGGTTGCCGTGCTGTCTGCCACCGCCCGGTTGCTGATCGCCGGGCAGGCGCCAGGCTTGAGGGTTCACGAGAGCGGTCTGCCGTTCAACGATGCATCAGGCAACCGCCTGCGGGACTGGATGGACGTGACGCGCGAGGAGTTCTACGATGCGCGGCGACTTGCGATCGTGCCGATGGGGTTCTGTTTTCCGGGCTATGACGCGAAGGGCAGCGACCTGCCGCCGCGTAAGGAATGTGCGCCGGCCTGGCGCAGCCAGGTGATGGCGGCGATGCCGCAGATCGATACGATCCTCGTGATCGGGCAGTATGCGAGTGCATGGCATCTCGGGTCGCAGCGCAAGCCGAGCATGACGGAAACGGTCATGAACTGGCGGCAGTATTTCCTCGCCAATGAGGGCCCGCGCGTTCTTCCGCTTCCGCATCCGAGCTGGCGCAATAGCGGTTGGCTGCGCAAGAATCCGTGGTTCGAGGCAGAGGTTATTCCAGCGCTTCGGCATCATGTGGATAGCTTGGTGCGGGGAACAAATTTCGCTTAACTGTGCGATAATGGGGTATATAACGGAAAATCATTTCGAAAGGACGTTTGATGGACCGCCTGGACCGCAAGATTCTGCGCATACTGCAAGAAGACTCCACGCTCGCCGTTGCAGATCTCGCAAAGAAGGTCGGACTGTCGACGACTCCGTGCTGGCGGCGCATCCAGAAGATGGAAGAGGACGGCGTGATCCGCCGTCGCGTGGCGCTTCTCGATCCGGTCAAGGTCAATACCAAGGTCACGGTGTTTGTCTCCATCCGCACCGCAAGCCACTCGATCGAATGGCTAAAGCGGTTTTCCGAAGTGGTGGTGGATTTCCCCGAAGTGGTTGAATTCTACCGCATGAGCGGCGACGTCGATTATCTGCTGCGCGTGGTCGTGCCTGACATTGCTGCCTATGACGCGTTCTACAAGCGCCTGATCGCGAAGATCGAGATCCGTGACGTGTCGTCCGTGTTCGCGATGGAGCAGATCAAGTACACGACCGAACTGCCGCTCGACTATATGTTGCTCGACAATCAGAAGTCCGGCGACAGCGACTGATGGTCAAGGCGCTTCACAGGGCTGTTATTTTCGATTGCCCTTAATGAGGCCGGACCTACCTTGAGCGTGTGACCCGGTGCATGCCATGTGCCGGGCGCGAGCCTCAAGGAGACCTGATGCCCACGCCATTCCTACGTTCTATCGTTGTCGTTGCTGCTGCCTTAGCCCTGCCGGGCCTCGGTGCGGCGCAAGGCGTGTCCTCGGAGCACCCGACCTATGGTCCGAGGCTCGAAGGCTTCGGGTATCCGTTCAAGACTGAAGTCTTCAGCGTGGCGGGGCAGAGGCCGGATGCTGCGGCCGCAGGCGACAGTCAGCCGCTGGAAATGGTCTTCATGGATATCGCCCCTGAGACGCCGAACGGGCGCACCGTGGTGCTTCTGCACGGCAAGAATTTCTGTGCGGCAACCTGGGAAGCGACGATCGGTCGGCTGACCGGCGCCGGTTACAGGGTGATCGCACCCGACCAGATCGGTTTCTGCAAGTCGAGCAAGCCGGCCGCCTATCAGTTCAGCTTCCAGCAACTGGCGCAAAACACCAAGGCGCTGCTCGACGCGCGCGGTATCGACAAGGCGACGGTGGTTGGTCATTCGATGGGCGGCATGCTGGCGACGCGGTTTGCGCTGATGTATCCGGACTTTACCGAGCAGCTGGTTCTGGTGAACCCGATCGGTCTCGAAGACTGGAAGGCGAAGGGCGTGCCCTACCAGTCGATCTCGGCGGCCTTCGAAGGTGAGCAGAAGACCAGCTTCGAGAGCATCAAGGCCTACCAGCAGAAGTTCTATTATTCCGGCCAGTGGAAGCCGGACTATGACAAGTGGGTGGAGATGAGCGCCGGCATGTCTGCGGGCGAGGGAGGAGATCAGGTGGCCTGGAACCAGGCGCTGACTTCCGACATGGTCTTTACCCAGCCTGTTGTCCACGAGTTCGGGCAGGTGAAAACGCCGACCCTGCTCATCATCGGCACGACGGACAAGACGGCTCCGGGCGCTAACCGCGCCAGCAAGGCGATCGCCGCATCGCTCGGCGATTATACCAAGCTCGGCAAGCAGGCGGCGGAATCGATCCCCGGGGCGAAGCTGGTGGAGTTCGATGACCTCGGCCATTCGCCGCAGATCCAGGATCCGGACCGGTTCCACAAGGCGCTGCTCGACGGGCTGAATGATCGCTCGTGATACTGGGAACCGCGTTCGCTTCAGAGAACGCGGTTCCTGATCAGCTTTCCGGCACGATTGCCGGCATGCGGAAGGTGAACACCGTCTGGGTATCATCAGAGGTGACATCGATATGGCCGCCATGCGCCTTGGCGATCTGCGACGCGATGTAGAGGCCAAGGCCTAGACCCTGATCATGGGTGCCCGCATCGCTGCGGCTGAAGGGCTGAAACAGTTTTTCGATCGCCTTGCCGGTGATCGCGGTTCCGGCATTGGCGATTTCCAGTTTCAGTTCGTCCCCTTCGACCGTTCCCAGAATGCGGATCGGATGTTCTGTAGAGCCGTGGGTGATCGCGTTGCCCAGAAGGTTGGAGAACATCTGCGCAAGGCGGTCATGGTCGACATCGAACAGGCCCGGCAGCTCCATCTCGACGTCGATCTGCCGCTCTGGATGGGCAGAGCAGATTTCCGAGACGACCTGCATCAGTGTGGGGCCAAGCGGCCGATCTGCTTCCCGGCGCAGACCCAGACCGCCACCAAGCCTTCCGCGGGCGAAATCCATGACGTTATCGATCAGGCCGGACATGCGCAGGATACTGCCGCGCATCATGTTGAGAACCCTGGTGGACCGCTCGCTTTGCGCTTCGCGCTGCAGGATGTTGATGCCGCCGTCGAGCGACGCAAGGGGATTTCGAAGATCGTGGCCGAGGACTGCGATGAACTGTTCCCGCAACCGAGCCGTCGCTTCCGCATCGAGCAGGCTTGCATTGGCCCGATCGAGCTTCTCGTCGGCTTCCAGATGGTAGGCAATCAGTTCGGCAAACAGCTTGAATGTTCCAATCACCTGCGGATTGTTGAGCGCTGCCGGCTTGGGATCTATGGCGCACAGGGTTCCGAAATAACGGCCATCCGGCAGGATGATCGGCATGGAGATGTAGCTCTTCAATCCGTAGAGCTTCGGGGTTTGATGCTGGAAGTAGACAGGGTCTTCAGCGACGTTGTCGATGACGATAACGTCGCGCGATTGCCGGACTTCGTGGCAGAGCGTCGTTTCGACCGGCAGTTCGCCTCCGGCCGGGAGGCCGAAATGGATGTTGTCCAGAACCTGGCAGGCAACCCACCGATCCTCCGTGACGCGAACCACTGCCGCATATCCCATCCCGGTCGCGCGACAGACAACATCAAGGATCGTTGGTACGGCACCGATACGCTGGACTGCGTCTATGTCGTCCTGAAAGTCATGCGCCATCAATATTCACCAATCCGGCTGACCTTGGTCCTCCAAAATACCTTCTACCCATGGGGCGTCGCAAGGACATCCACCACGCGTCAGGCTCACCGTCGCCGCATAATGCCGATGTAGCCGCGCGTCCGGGTTTGCACCAGTCTGCTGTAGCTAAGGATAGAGCAACGGCCAATGTCAACGGGCCGTCGCCCCGACTGCTGTCGTATCGATGAATTACTTCCGCTCCAGCCGTGCCAGCAGCGAAGACGTGTCCCAACGCTTGCCGCCCATCGCCTGCACTTCAGCATAGAACTGGTCGACCAGCGCGGTCATTGGCAGGTTTGCGCCGTTGCGACGGGCTTCGGTGAGGACGATATCGAGATCTTTGCGCATCCAGTCGACGGCAAAGCCGAAGTCGTATTTGCCCTGGTCCATCGTCTTGTGGCGGTTTTCCATCTGCCAGGATCCGGCAGCTCCCTTGGAGATGACGCCGACGACGGTCTCGATGTCGAGGCCTGCCTGCTTGCCGAAATGCACGGCTTCCGCCAGGCCCTGGACGACGCCGGCAATGCAGATCTGGTTCATCATCTTGGTCAGCTGGCCGCTGCCGACCGGACCCATCAGGCCGACCATGCGGGCATAGGCCTCGATCACAGGCTTTGCCGTGTCGAAGGTTTTCTGATCGCCGCCGCACATGACAGTCAACACGCCGCCTTCGGCGCCCGCCTGGCCGCCGGAAACCGGTGCATCGATAAAGCCGATGCCTTTTTCGCCGGCGGCTGTCTCCAGTTCGCGGGCGACTTCGGCGCTGGCCGTCGTGTTGTCGATCAGGATCGCACCGGATTTCATGCCAGAGAGAACGCCGTTCTTACCTGTGGTCACCTGGCGCAGATCGTCGTCGTTGCCGACGCAGATGAAGACGAAATCGGCATCTTTTGCGGCTTCGGCTGGCGTTGCACCGGTGGCTCCGCCGAACTTCTTTGCCCACTCGGCAGCTTTGGACGCGGTGCGGTTATAGACCGTGACGTCATGGCCGCCCTTTTCCTTCAGGTGGCCTGCCATGGGGAAACCCATAACGCCAAGACCGATGAATGCCACTTTCGCCATGCCGGAACTCCCTGAATTGCTGTGATGCGAGGATTAGAACAAAGCAAGGCCGACGGGAAGGGCAAAGCGCTCGCAAGCCTAACTAGCTGACCTGTCACGACGCTCCACCCGCCGGCTGCGGCGCGTTGGAGATTGGTTCGGTGATACCGTCGTGCAGAGCAGGGTCTCTCTTCTGATCAGAACGGCTTGATCACGGCGAGCGCCACGATCAGCACGAGACAGATCATGATGAGGGGCATGCCGAGACGCACGAAGGCGTTCGGATCGCGTTTCGGATCGGCCGCCATCTTGCGCATGGCCGCCCCCTGCATGCCGTGCAGCGCGGAAAGCAGGATCACCAGCACGAACTTGGCGTGAAGCCAGCCACCCGAAAAGCCGACATAGCCGATCGCCAGCCAGAGGCCGAAGATCCACGCGCCGGCAAGGGCGGCGGTCGTGACGGTGCGGTCGTATTTGCGCAGCGACTGGATGACGCCGACCCGGATCGTCGGGGGCACCATGGAGATGACGAAGGCGTTCACCAGCATGCCGCCGATCAGCAGAAAGTCGGAGATGAGGTGCAGGGTCTTGAGAACGAAATACAGCATGGGTCAGTCACTCCAGATCATGGATTCGGTAAAGCCGAGTTCGGCGAAGTCTTTTGCGCGCAATGCCTGTTCCTGCGGATCGGACGGAAAGAACTCGTCGAGCTGCGGTGGGGAAACAGGGGTGGAAGACAGCATCGCGTGCACCTGGCCGCGATGATGGATCTGGTGCTGGAAGAGGTGCAGCAGAATTCGATCGGCACGCTCGACCTGGACATGGTTTTGGCGCGGGATCCGGATTTCCCCGGCGAGGTCGGCCTCGCTCATGCGGCGACAGTGATCGATCAGGCGACGGTCAACGGCCCGTTGTTCCCGATCGAGATCCGCGATCGCGGGGAAGGGTGTCTGCGGCTCGAAGGCCGAAGCGCCGGGACAGTGTCCTTCGAGCGCACCGACGTAAAGCCAGTCCACCGTGAGGATATGGTTGAGTGTGTGGATGATCGACGGGAAGAAGCTTTGCCGCAGCGCGCCGACGTCCTCAGCCGACAGCAGGGCACAGGCTTTGAGCAGCCGGTGATTGGCCCAGGCATTGTTATAGGCCTGAGTGAGAATATAGCGCTGCGGCCCCATCGCCACCTCCATTGCGAAGTTGGTTTAGCCGTTCGGCACGGAGATGAGAAGATGGAAGTTGATATGGCTGCTCCGATGATGAACGGGGGGAGATCAATGCCTAGACAGTATCCGATGCTGGACCTGACGTTTCCTGCTTTTTGTTCTGGGGATTGCGCTTGGAATCCCGGAAGTAGGAGGATCCTGGCTCGAGGCTGTCAGCAATGTCGTTCCACAACCGACGCAGGCGGCGGACGTGCAGATCGTCCGAAATCCATGTCATCAGATGTTCGGCGGCTTTCGTGATCAGTTTCGGCTCGCTGCTGACCCGCTCCCGGGCCCACTTGGCGTATTCGTCCACCGAGACCGGGCGGGCATTCGTACCGTCCATGATCATGAAGTTCATTTTCGCGATGTCAGCAAGCCTGCGCAGGTTGCTGGTCGGCGACATGAGGATGCTCATGTAGATGTCGTCGAATTCTTCCGGAGAATCGACGCTGTCGATGGCGCGTTCGAGGTCGAAGATCGTCCGGATGTTCAACTCCCGCAAAGCCAGGAACCGCTCGAGGCCGACGATATGACAGAGCTGCGCCTGGGCGACCCAGTCGATGCACTGATAGATCCCGAACGGCGTTTCGACGTGAAGGAGGATGGGGTTGTAGGTGGCAAGGTTCTGGATGTCGTAGATGCCGCAGTCTTCAAGCCGGAAGCGGATTTCGTAATCGATGCCGTTGATCACATCGAGCGACACGATCGGGGTGATGGACACGAAGCGGTCGTCGCTCACCTTGACCCAGGTGAAGATCTGCTGGAGCTTGACGAAGAGGAACTTGGTCGAGCTCTGCGGGAGCAGCCCGAGCATCGGCGCGAGTGCTATCCATGTGAGCGGCAAGGATTGGCCCGTGGTTTCGGCACTTGAGGTTGCCCCGCCAGTCAGAACACGTCCGATGCCGCCGAGCGGGTCCGGAAAGGCTGCAAACAGAATGGCCGCAAAGAGAACCGATGCCAGGCTTTCGATGGTGATTCTCAAGAATGTGGTCGACGAAAGATCGAACACAGCGAGGCGGGCAAGAAGGGTCCGGGCCGAAGAAATGTAGGCGCCGATAAAGGCGAGCGAACCGATCACGATAAGCTTCGAGGAGGTGTCACCGCCGACGAGACCGGGCACAGGGCACTGAACGGAGATTTGCAGCCCGCAGCAGATCGCGGAAATGAAGATGTGGAAGCCGATATAACTGAGAAGGACAAACCCCAGCGACGACAGGAACAGACGATACGCGAATGTCACGCGGCCCTTTGCCGCGAGACTGATAAACTGCCGCAGCTTGTCCGCTTCCGGGAGAGCATCGAATTTGTCCTTCTCCGGAAAAACCAGATCGGCCGTGTATTTCGAGCGGACGAATTCGAAGGATGGATTGGTCCCGAGTCGCGAAGCTACGGTGTTTGAGGCACTGCCTTTTTCACTGCTGAAGTTGACGTAGAAATCCTGGATCTGTCGCAGCCGGCGCAAGCGCACTTCGTTTCGAGCTGCGAAGATGAGAAGCGGGCCAAGCAGGGCGATGACGAGAGCTATCCAGTCAATGCTCGAAAACAAGCCGCCCAAAAACGATAGTTTTGAGAAGGGGCTATCCAGCAGCCCAGTCCAAGACGTGGCATCCATAGCAATCCCCCCAATCAATCCGAATGCTATTATCGGTTGATTGGGTAAGATTTGCGCAACTTATACGCAATGTCAATATGACTCGACGAACCGTCCAGTTTAAGGTCTCAGCCCTTCAACTTCGCAATCACAAGGTGTCCCGGGCTAGGGTTGCCGTCCTGCATCCGCACATTGATTTCGGTCATTTCCACGACCGTAAAGCCGGTCTCTTCAAGCCGCGAGCGGATGTAGGATTCCGAGTGGACGAAGCGCTGGTGGGGACCGACCCGGTAGAGGGTGGTGTCGGATGCGGGGAGCGTTTCGGACGAGAAGGCGAACAGGCCGCCTGGCACCATGTTTTCGGCAGCGCCGAAGAACAGGGGCTCAAGCGCGCCGAGATAGGGCAGGACATCGGTTGCGGTGACGAGGTCGAAAGGCTCGTCGTCGTTGTCGTCAAGGAAGTCCTCGACTTCCGCAACGTAGAGCGTTTCGTAGAGATCCTTCTCATGGGCGATCTCGACCATGTTTTCGGAAAGATCGATGCCGGTGATGTCGTCCACCATGTCGCGCAGGGTCCCGCCTGTGAGACCGGTGCCGCAGCCGAGATCGAGCATGCGCTTGAACGGGCCAAGGTTCAGTTCCTGCAGACGCTGGCGCAGGATGACGGGCACGGCGTAGCCGAGCTGTTCGACAAGGATGTCCTCGAAGCTTTCGGCATGCTGGTCGAACAGGGTTTCGACATAGGCGTCCGGCGCTCTCGGCGGCGTTTCGCCGCGTCCCATCGAGGCGATGCGGACTGCTGCGCCGCCGTGATCCTCGGGGTCGATTGCCAGCACGTCTTCGTAGGCTTTTACCGCCGCGTCGATGTCGCCGGCCTTTTCCAGCGCCAATGCGCGGTTGTAGGCCTCGGCCAGAGCTTCCTCGTCGATCTTCGTCATCGCCATCATCCTTTTCGTTGCGAAGCGCTTTAATCGTCGAAGCGCCGTTTGGCAATCTGGACTAGCGTTTCAGATGACGGGTCAGGCGGGCTTCCATGAATGCCCAGAGGTGCCTCAGCGCTTCCACCATCGTCAGGTAGAAGATCGCCGCCCAGAGATAGGTCTGGTAGTCGAAGGTGCGCGAAAAGGCGTAGCGCGTCTCGCCCATCAGATCGAAAACGGTAACGATGGCGACCACGGCGGAGCCCTTGATCATCAGGATCACTTCGTTGCCGTAAGGGCGAAGTGCGACGATCAGTGCCTGCGGCAGGATGACCTTGCGCAGCGTGATGCGCTTGGAAATGCCGAGAGCTGCGGCACCCTCGTGCTGGCCGCGCGGCACGCTTTCGATGGCACCGCGCAGGATTTCCGCCTGGTAGGCGGCCGTGTTGATCGTCAGCGAAAACAGCCCGCAATACCAGGCTTCGCGGAAGAACCACCATAGACCGACGGATTCCAGTTCAGCCCGGAAGCTGCCGAGACCGTAATAGATGAGGAAGAGCTGTGCGAGCAGCGGCGTCGAGCGGAACAGATAGACGTAGGCGTAGGCGATCGTGTTGAGCACGCGGTTCTTCGACATGCGGGCGAACGCGATCGGCAGCGAAAGCAGCGCGCCGAGAACGATGGAGATGCCGACAATCGAGATGGTCGTCCACAGGCCGTTGAGGTAGCGCGGCCCATAGCGCTCAAACTTCGCCGTATCCCAGCCGTTAATGACCATCATCACCAACGCTGCTGCGAGCAGGCCCCAGAGTACCAGAACGACGATGCCCGCAACCTTGGCAGCGGTCAGCGGCCTCGCGACGACGGCGGGCGCAGGGCGTGGCGCTATCAGCTCTTTCACAAAGCTCATCGCGATACTCCCGAGCGTTTGGCCCAGCGTTCGATGAAGCCCAGTCCGAACGAGGAGATCATCGCAAGCACGAGATAGAGAAGGCAGGCGATGGTATAGAAGAAGAACGCCTCACGGCTGACGCGCGCGGCAATGCCTGTCTGGCGGATGATATCGGCAAGGCCGATGACCGAGACGTAGGACGTATCCTTCAGCAGGATCAGCCAGAGATTGGTGAGGCCCGGCAGCGCGATGCGGATGAGCTGCGGCAGGACGATCAGGAACATCGTGCGCCAGCGCCGAAGGCCAAGCGCATCGCCGGCCTCATACTGGCCGCGCGGGATGGCGCGAAAGGCAGAGAGAAGCACTTCCGACGAGTAGGAGGAGAAGACGACAGCGAGAGCTACCATCCCAGCCACGAAGGCGTTGATCTCGACGCGGCCGTCATAGCCGAAGGTCGACAGCACCGTCTGGAGAAGGATCTGGGCACCGTAATAGACGATGAACAGCGTCAGCAGCTCGGGAAGGCCGCGAAAGATCGTGGTGTAGATGCCGGCAGCCAGCCGCAGCAGCCGTTCTTCCGACTGCGCCGCGAGCGCGATCAGGAAGCCGATGATGAGGCCGACCGGCAGGGTCGCTAAGGCCAGCGTGATCGTGACCTTGACGCCAAAGGCGATCTCGTCGCCCCATCCGGCGTCGCCGCAGGCGATCAGGGAACCTTGGCCGAGCCAGGTAAAGATGCCGGCCGGGCCGCAAAACGGGTCGAGCGTATCGAAGAGGGCGGAGAGCCATCCGCTCATAGGGTCATTCCGGTTCGTTCCCCATGCGGCTTTTAAGATGCCGCTTCAGTCATAGGTGTCATTAAAAAGGAAAACGGCGGAAGGGCAAGCCTTCCGCCGTTCATATTCCGGCGTATAGACGATTACTTGTCGCCGTACACGTCGAAGTCGAAATACTTCTTGTTGATTTCGGCGTATTTGCCGTTGGCGCGGATCGCGGCGATCGCGGCGGTGAACTTGTCGGCCAGTGCCGTTTCGTCCTTGCGCACGGCGATGCCGGCGCCTTCGCCGTTGATCTCAGCATCGACCGGGAGCGGTGCAAGGATCTTGCAGCAGTTGCCGGCTTCGGACTTCACCCATTCCGACAGGACAACGATGTCGTCCACAACGCCGTCGATGCGGCCGTTGGTGAGGTCGAGCTTGTACTCGTCAGACGTCGGGTAGAGCTTCAGTTCGGAATCAGGAAAATGCTTTTCGGTGTAGTTCGAGTGGGTGGTCGAACCCTGGGCGCCGAGCGTCTTGCCCTTGAGCGAGGCCGCGGTCGCATCCTTCAGCGGCGAATCCTTCGGCACGGCGACTGCCGGCGGCGTGTTGTAATATTTCTTCGAGAACGCAACCTGCTGCATGCGCTCCGGCGTGATCGACATGGAAGCGATGATGGCGTCGAACTTCTTCGACTGCAGCGCCGGGATGATGCCGTCCCAGTCGTTGGTGACGAAGGTGCAGGTGACCTTCATCTGTTCACACAGCGCCTTGGCGATGTCGATGTCGAAACCGGTGAGGTTGCCGTTGGATTCCAGAACGTTGAAGGGCGGATAAGCGCCCTCGGTGCCGATGGTGAGCTTTTCCTGGGCAAGCGCTGAGCCTGCGAAAAGCGATACAGCCGCGATGGATGCGGCTGCGAGAAGGCGGGACATAGTCATAATGATCCTCTCTGTTGGCACGACCGGCGGCGTTGAATTCATACGCCATCCGGGTTGCGGGGCTTAAGGCTAGCTCGCCCCGTCTGACGTTTTATAGATACCGGCCAACGGGAAATTGCAACGGCATTTTCCTGCCTGATGACACCTCGCGGGAGGTGAACGCGGCATTCAGTTGTCATTCATGTGGTTGGGAACAGTCTTTGCGGAACCATATCGGTTGAATACCCGTTCAGCCGGCGCGTCAGCCCGAGGTCATTCTTTCGAACGATGCATAATACGGGATGCGCCAAGGGAAGAGACGCTTGAGAAGAGGAAGATTGCATGTCTAAAAAATTCAGACTGTTTGCCAGCGTGGCTGCGCCGGTGCTGTCGCTGCCGCTGATGCTGCAGCCGGTTGGTGCCATGCCGCTGAAGGCCGCCATCGAAGTCAACCAGGCTCCGGCCTCGGTACCAGGTTTCATCCAGGTTCAGCAGGAAGTCATCGCGCCTGAAGATGGTGGTGGCGAAAAGCCGCAGCGTCCGCGCCGCGAAAAGAGCGAAGCAGGCCAGGGCGAAGACAAGCCAGAGCGGCCGCAGCGTCGCCAGGCCGCGGAAGACGGTGGCGGTGCCAGCGAGCGCCCGCAGCGTCGCCAGCAGGCTGAAGACAACGGCGGCGCAAGCGAGCGTCCAGCACGCCGCGCGCAGGCTGAACAGGGCGAGCCCGAGCAGAAGAAGCCAGCGCGCCGCGATGCCGAGCGTCAGCAGGATGCTCCTGCAGCAGGCGAACGCCCGCGCCGTGAAGCGCAGGGAAGCGATGCCAAGGAGCGTCCGCCTGCAGCGGACCGTTCCAATGCCGAAGGCGAGCGCCCGAAGCCATCCCGTGACCGCGCCGATCCGTCCAAGGCCGATGCTGCCGACAGGGCAAAGCCGGACGATGCAAAGCCGGCCAAGCCTGAAAAGGCACAGGCTGATCGTGCAAAGCCAGACCAGGCCGATCCGGATCAGGCTCGTCCGCAGCGCGAAAAGGCAGGCGATGAACAGTCGCCTGAGCGTCCGCGCGCGCAGGGCGATCGTAACAAGGTAGATCCGAAGGCCGACCCCAAGGTTGATCCGAAGGCTGCGGAACGCAATGCTCGCGACACCGACGCTGAGAACGGGGCTACGCCACCGCGCGACGCCAAGGATCGCAACCAGCGCGACCAGACCCGTCCGGATACCGCAACGCAGCCAGACGCGGCTCGCCCAGACCGTAATCAGGCTGACCGTAACCCAGCCGATCGCGACCAGAACAACCGTCGTCCTGGTGATGCCGATCAGGCCAATCCGGACGAGCCCGGCCGTGATCGTCCCGATCGCAACCAGGCCGATCGCAATCAGCCGGAGACCGATCAGCCCGCAAACGGCCGTCCGCGGCCGCCGCAGGTTGCCGATACGCCTGACAAGGTGGAGCGCGCCAAGGAACTGGCGAAGGATCCGAAGTCTGCGCAGCGCGGCGAACAGCCGACCCTGCCGGTCGAAAACGGTGCAGCGGTGCTCGACAGCGCCAAGGAAGATGCACGTCCGCGTCGTCCGGACCGCGATGGTGAGCGTCCGCGCCGCGACCGCGACCGCGATGCCCAGCAGGCGGATCGTGCACCGCCACGTTCCGACGCTGATTCCCAGTCCAACACCCGGGAGACAGCCGACCAGAGGCGCAATTTCCGCGAACTGTCCGAAGAGCGCGGCGAACGGCTCGACCGTCGTCCGCAGTTCGATCGCCCGCGTGGCTGGGATTATCGCGGTCAGGACGGCCAGGACGTCGGTCGTAACGATCGCGGCAGGGATCGTGGCCGCGTAATCATCTCGATCGACAACCAGTCGGTCGTGCGCCACGATGACAGCCGCCGCTTCTATGAAGAAGACGGTCGCCAGCCGGAATACGAGCGTCTGCGCGATGGTCGTGTACGTGAAGTGATCGAGCGCGAAGACGGCACCCGGATCGTCACCGTGCGCAACCGTTACGGCGAGATCGTCCAGCGGTCGCGTATCGTGCGCGGCGGTGAGGAATACGTGCTCTACTATGCGCCGGAACTGTCGGAACAGAACCGTGGTGCGGATTATACCTGGCGCGATCCGGGTGACGATCTGCCGCCCATGCGTCTCGACGTTCCGCTCGACGACTACATTATCGACACGTCGTCGGAGCCTGACCGGAACTACTACGAGTTCCTCGAACAGCCGCCGGTCGAACAGGTCGAGCGCGTCTATTCGCTGGATGAGGTTCGCTACTCGGCCCGTATCCGCGACAAGGTTCGTCGTATCGACTTGGATACGGTCACCTTTGCAACAGGCAGTGCCGAAATTCCGATGAATCAGGCAAGCTCGCTGCGCAAGGTTGCGGATGCGATCAACCAGGTGCTGAAGAAGGACCCGGCTGAAACCTTCCTGATCGAAGGCCATACCGACGCCGTCGGCGCGGATGACGCCAACCTCGTCCTGTCCGACGAGCGTGCGGAAAGCGTTGCCCGCGTTCTGACCGACGCTTACGGCATCCCGCCGGAAAACCTGGCGACCCAGGGCTACGGCGAACGCTACCTGAAGGTTCGCACCGACGGACCGAACCAGGAAAACCGCCGCGTCACCATCCGCCGCATCACGGCGCTGGTAAAGCCGGTTGCGTCGAAATAGTACGGTTCACCAGAGTTGATCAGAGAGCGCCCGGTTTATCCGGGCGTTTTCATTTCTGCGGGAGAGAAACGACGTCCGCGATGAAATCCGCGATGGCGACCGTGTCGTCGAGATCGAAGACGGGCAGGGACGTACCCTCCACCGCATGATCGGCAGCGATGGCAACAATGTGCGGATCGGTCGGAGCCAGTGGCTCGCGGCTTTTCGATTCGAGCCTTCGGGCCTCGATCTTGGGCACAGGCTCGCGCTTGTAGCCCTCTATCAGCACGAGATCGCAGGGCGCGATACGATCGAGAACGTCCTGCAGACTGGGTTCCGGATCGCCGCGCAGCTCGTGCATGATGGCAAACCGGGTGCCGGAGACGATCGTCACTTCATGCGCGCCAGCCTGACGGTGCCGGAACGAGTCGGCGCCGACCTTGTCGATGTCGAAATCGTGGTGGGCGTGCTTGATCGTCGAGATCTTGTAGCCGCGGCGGGTGAACTCCGTCACCAGTCGCACGGCAAGGCCGGTCTTGCCGGAGTTCTTCCAGCCTGCAATTCCAAAGACACGGGGCGGCACTGTCATCTCAGAGCCTCGGTGAAGCGCTTGGCCAAGGCCAGATCCTCCGGAGTGTTGATATTGAGAAAAGGATCGAGCATGTCGCCGCCGATGTCGAGAATTGGGAAATCCACATAGACCGTCGAATGGCGATCCAGAAATGCCCGAAGGCGACGGTTGTCGGGATCAACAAGCCATTTTTCGAGATCGTCGGCGATCGACTTCGGCCAGAGCGCGAAAACGGGATGCGTGCGACCATCCGACGTAGCGACGGCAATGGTTTCAGCGCCAGCGTCGGCTTCGAGACGTGCCACCAGATTGAGCGGCAGGAACGGACTGTCGCAGGGGACAGTCACCAGATGGGACGCATCGGTGTCCTGCGCCTGAAGGTCGAAAAGACCGGCCAGGACGCCTTCGAGCGGGCCGGCCTGGCCCGGTCTCAAGTCGGGAACGAGACGTAGCCCGCGAATATTCTCTGGGGCTTCGGGCGCATTCAGAACGATCGATATCACCTGAGGCGCGAGCCGATCGACGACATGGCCGAGGATCGTCTTTCCGGCGAGCGGCAGATCAGCCTTGTTTTGCCCCATGCGGCTGGATCGGCCGCCGGCGAGAATGAGAGCCGGGAGATTGTTTAAGGCAGTTATCATCGGCCCGTTTCTCTCGTCTGCGTGGAGCCGGGCGGGGCGACGTCGGCGGCGGTCGCGACCTGCTGCTTCCTCTTTTTCTCGCGCGCGAACGTGTAGAGACCGGAGCCGATAACGATTGCCGCTCCCGCAAGCATGCTGCCGCTCGGCTCCTCGCCGAAGAACAGGATCCCGATCGCCAGAGCCCAGATCAGGCTCGTGTAGCGGAACGGCGTCACAAACGAGACCTCTCCCGTGCGCATCGCCATGATCACGGTCTGATAACCCGCAAAAACCAGGAGCGATGTCAGGACGAGAATGGAGAAGGTGCCGGCGCTCACCGGTTGCCAGCCACCCATCGGCACGATCAGGATAATGCCGAGAAGCGTGTTGGCGAAACTCGTGAAAAAGGTGATGCTGATGGTCGGGATTTCGGCGCTGATCCGCCGGGTCGTCAGGTCGCGGCAGGCGGTGAAGCATAAAGCGATGAGCGGATAGACAGCGTCCGCCGAAAACCCTTCCGCGCCGGGGCGTAGAATGAGAAGGACGCCAACGAGCCCGACCCCGATCGCGCTCCAGCGCCGCCAGCCAACCGGTTCACGAAAAATGAGTGCTGCGCCCAGCGTGACGACCAGTGGCAGCGACTGCATGATGGAGGCAGCGGTGGCAAATTCGAGCCGGGCGAGCGCGGTGAAATACGCAAGGGTGGCGCCGAGTTCGCAAAATCCTCGCAAAAGGACGAGGGGATGGCTCAGCGTTTTCAGCGAAATCGACGCGCGAAGGTGGCGCGCGATGAAATAGACGAGGGTTGTGGTCATGACCCCGCGCACGGCAATGATCTGTGCAATGCTGAGCTCTGACGTAACGGATTTGACCAAAGCGTCGTTGAAGGTAAATGCCGCCATGGCGAACGCCATAACCAGGGCGCCGCGTGCGTTTTCGGACAGACTCATGATGTCTCCTCGGGACCGCGCCGTCTTAACGCAGCTTCAAACGGTCCGCCAGCAGCCACATGTCCCCGTTCTTGCGAAATCGCAACTCGGACGTCCTTGAGTTAACGCTTGTTCAACCGAATTTGCAGATTGTGTGCAGCAATGTTACCCGCATGACGTGGGGGCGCTTGCTGGATAACCCGCGAATGAACAGCGGAGCCGGGGGCTACTCAACAACCCGGGGGTTCCATGTCATTCGTCGATCGTCTGCTTCAAAGACGCAAAATTGTCACCAAGGTTCTTCTCTTCGTCGTGCCACTGGTGCTTCTGATTGCAGGCGTGGGAATGGCTGGCTTCTATACGGCCGAAACGCTGAACGGTCATATGACCGTGACGCGTGCCACGATCGAAAATATCGGCGATTTCGAAGATCTCCAGTCATCGCTTCAGGCATTCACCGAGGCTCCGTCGGATCAGACCGTCGCGACCCTGCGGTCCAGTATCGCGCGTCAGGCTGACGGCGTCGGCCGGTTGCAAGGGCTGTTGCAGACCGAGGGTGACCGTAACCGGATAGCCGTTGTCCGCGAGCTTGCGGCTAAGCTCTCGGCCGACACGGATGGGCTGTGGGCGATCGAACAGATGCGCAAGCGCAATGTCGAGGAGATCAATCAGATCCTCAAAGGCGTGCGCGATGCTTCCAACGGCGTCGACAAGCAGGTCGAGATCATCCAGAAACAGTTTGACGGCAAGGAGAAATTCGCCAAGCGGCAGCTGTTTGAAGCCTACGCGTATCGATCCGTCGCGCGTCGGCTGGAAAATCTGCGCAATGCCGTGCGGGCCTCCGAAACCGACGAAGCCACCGTCAAGGGCGCGGAGCTTTACGGCCACACTCTGAAAAAGGAATTCGCGATCGTCGCTCCGATGCTGTCGTCCAACGGCAAGGCGGCCATGGCGCCGATCGAGCAGTCGGCCGATCAGCTTCTGGCCGTCATCGCCAGCGACAAGCCGGTTGCCGACAAGGCCCAGGCTCTGCGCATTGCGACAAGTGCCTTCATGAGACCGCAGGGGGAACTTGCCGCCGAAGTGACGAAGAAATCCGGTGACGCAGCCGAGCGTTTCGTCGATCTCGAAGGCGAGGTGGAAGTGCTGAAGAGCGTTCTCGACCAGATCGACCAGTCGCTCCAGATTTCGAACGCGATGCAGCTGCATGCCGAGCGTTTCATGACGGTGCCGACCGATGAAGCACGTTCGCATATCATTGACGACATCGTGGCGCTGAGGGCAACAAGCGCAAAAGTCTCCGAACTCAATTCACGCAATGCCGCCACCCGCGACTTTGGACCGACCCTTGCGACACTGCTGAGCGCGCTGGAGAAGAGCACGGCGACGACGATTGTCAACGCGGGTGAATGGACTGCGGCACGCACGAAGGCGACAGAAACGTTGACGGCAGGCATGGCCGGCCTCAAGAACTTCGTGGCGCAGGCGCAGGAGGTCGGCAAGGCGGACAGCGAGCGTTCGGCCACCGTTTCCGTGATCGCCATGGTGGCGGGCACGCTGCTTGCCATCGCCGGCGGCCTCATGCTGGTCGAGACGCTGCGCGGACCTTTGCGCCGCGTCACCGAGATCATGAAGCGTCTGGCCGATGGCGATCTCGATGTGAAGATCGAAGGCCGCGAGCGGGGCGACGAGATCGGCGACATGGTGCGCTCGGTCAGCGTGTTCCGCGATTCGGCGCTGGAGAATATCCGGCTGGAAAAAGAGGCGACGTCGGCACGGGAGCTTTCGAGCGCCGAATTGGACCGCCGCGCAAGCGAACGTGCCCGGATTGCCGCCGAACAGCGTCAGGCGCTGACCGCTCTCTCGAGCGTTCTCGGCCAGCTTGCCGAAGGCGACCTGGAGCAGACCATGGATGAAAACCTGCCCGAGGATTTCATCGAGATGGCCCGCACATACAACCGCGCTGTCGAAGAGTTGCGCGGCACGCTTGCCGACGTCCGTTCCACGGCCGACGAGATCGAAGGCGGCACGGGCAATCTTGCGGCATCCGCCGACGACCTTGCCCGGCGCACCGAGCAGCAGGCGGCAGCACTCGAGCAGAGCTCACGTGCGCTCCGCCATCTCGGCGACATCGTCCGCGCAACAGCGCAAAGCGCTCGCGAAACCTCGACGTCCGTCAACGAGACTGAAGCTTTTGCGGTGCGTTCGGGCGAGGTCGTGGCACGCGCTGTCGGCGCCATGGGCGAGATCAGTCGGTCGTCGGAGAAGATCGCAACCATCATCGGCGTCATCGACGAGATCGCCTTCCAGACGAACCTGCTTGCGCTCAATGCCGGTGTCGAAGCCGCACGCGCAGGTGAGGCGGGTCGCGGTTTTGCCGTGGTCGCGCAGGAAGTCCGCGAACTGGCGCAACGCTGCGCAGGTGCTGCCCGCGAAATCAAGGGGCTGATCTCGGCAAGTTCCGCCCAGGTGACCAATGGCGTGCACCTGGTTGAAGAGACAGGTGGTGCGCTCTCGCAGATCATCGCCCATGTGACCGACGTGCGCAAACTGGTGACGCAGATCTCCGATGCTGCCGAGGAACAGTCGACGGGGATCAGCCAAGTCACCCGCGCGGTTCAGGAAGTGGAACACATCACCCAGCGGAACGCCGCGATGGTGGAAGAAAACAATGCCGAGATCCACGGCCTGCGCCAACGGGTCGGCGTTCTCTCCGAAAAGATCGAGCGGTTCAAGACCCGCGAACCGCATGCACAGTTCGGCATGGGCAGTTATGACCGGCGCGATCAGCAGCGACGCGACGTCGCCTGAGGCGATCGCTGCAGTCCCAAAATGCAAAGAGCCGGCTCGAGCCGGCTCTTTTCACATCTGACTTTGCTTCGTTTACATCACCCGCCGGTGACGCTCATGTGCCGCGACACCGCCGGGCGGTTGTTGCGGTCGATGATGAAGTCGTGGCCTTTCGGCTTGCGCGAGATCGCCTCGTCGATCGCCGCCGAGAGAACGGCCGGATCGTCCGATGCGCGCAGCGCTGCCCGAAGATCGGCAGCGTCGTTCTGGCCGAGGCACATGTAGAGCGTGCCGGTGCAGGTCAGGCGGACGCGGTTGCAGCCTTCGCAGAAGTTATGCGTCATCGGCGTGATGAAGCCGACGCGGCCACCGGTTTCGGCGACCTCGACATAGCGGGCAGGGCCACCGGTCTTGTAGGGGATGTCGGTGAATGTGAACTGCTGTTCGAGATCGGCGCGCAGCTTCGACAGTGGCAGATAGCGGTCCGTGCGGTCTTCCTCGATCTCGCCCATCGGCATGGTCTCGATGACCGTCAGGTCCATTCCGCGGCCATGCGCAAAGCGCAGCATGTCGGCGATCTCGAATTCGTTGAAATCCTTGAGCGCGACCGCATTCAGCTTGATCTTCAAGCCCGCCTTTTGCGCCGCATCGATGCCTTCCATGACCTTGGAGAAGTCACCCCAGCGTGTGATGGTCTTGAACTTGTCGGGATCGAGCGTATCGAGCGAGACGTTGATGCGACGCACGCCGCAATCGTAGAGTTCCTGTGCATGGAGGGCGAGCTGGGAGCCGTTCGTCGTCAGCGTCAGCTCGTCGAGATTGCCCTCTTCGATGTGGCGACCGATCGAGCGGACCAGATACATGATGTTCTTGCGCACCAAAGGTTCGCCGCCGGTTAGCCGAAGCTTGCGGACGCCCTTTGCGACGAAGGCCGAACAGAGCCTGTCGAGCTCTTCCAGCGTCAGCAGGTCCTTTTTCGGCAGGAACGTCATGTTTTCCGCCATGCAATAGGTACAGCGAAAGTCGCAGCGATCCGTGACCGAGACACGCAGATAGGTCACCGCGCGACCAAACTTGTCGATCATCGGTGCGTTGGTCGCGGCAGGGCCGGCAGTCAGTGGCGGTATGACAAATGAATTCACGGGTAAATACTCCTGACGCCAGAACTTGGGTCCGATCCGGGGCAACGTCAAGGTTTGTACTCCTTAACGTGATGATGGACCGTTCACGGCGAACGGGCTTGCGAGGCATGAGCGAAGTCCATAATCGTGAGACATTCAAATTGGAAGAGAAACATGACTGACGTTCCCAACGACAGCTGGCCGACGGAATTGCGGGTTTCGCCGGACAAGAGAACACTGACTGTGCGCTTTGAAGACGGTGCATCTTACGCCCTGTCCGCCGAGATGATGCGCGTGCTCTCGCCTTCCGCAGAAGTTCAGGGCCACAGCCCGGACCAGAAGGTGACGGTACCGGGAAAGCGCCTTGTGGGCATACGCAACGTGGTCGCGACCGGCAATTATGCGGTCCGCATCGCGTTCGACGACGGCCATGACAGCGGTATCTTTACCTGGCGCTATCTGCGCGAGCTCGGGACCGAGGGCGACGCGCTTTTCCAGGGTTACGAAAATGATCTGGCGGCCAAGGGACTGAGCCGCGATAGTGTCACGCAGACGCGCTAAAGCGATTGCGAAAACAAAGGGGATTGTCGGGGTGGCAGCGGAATCAAATGCGGGCGATCTGGTTCAGGTCGTCGCGCTTCTCGGGGCAGCGGTTATTGCGGCACCCCTCTTCAAGAAGATCGGTCTCGGATCCGTGCTCGGCTACCTCGCCGCCGGTTTGGCGATCGGGCCTTTTGGACTGAAGCTTGTCTCGGATCCGCAGGCGATCCTGCACATTGCCGAACTCGGCGTCGTCATGTTCCTGTTCGTCATCGGCCTGGAAATGCAGCCATCGCGGCTTTGGAGCATGCGAAAGGATATTTTCGGGCTTGGCGCACTCCAGGTGTGCGCCTGTATTGTTTTGCTGATGGCTGTCGGGATCGGCTTCGGTTATCCGGCGCCTGTCGCCTTCGTCGCCGGCACCGGCTTCGTCCTGACCTCGACGGCAATCGTCATGCAGATGCTTCAGGAGCGCAACCATCTGCACACGCCGAAGGGCCAGCATATCGTTGCGATCCTGCTGTTTGAGGATCTCGCCATCGTGCCGCTGCTGGCTATCGTCGCCCTCCTGGCGGCGCAGGGCGAGGCCGTTTCCTTGACCGAGCGGCTGCAATCGGTCGGCATCGGGTTTGCGGCGCTTGCCGCACTCGTTCTTGCCGGGCGATTCCTCCTCAACCCGTTCTTCCGGCTGCTTGCCAATTCCGGTGCGCGGGAGGTGATGACCGCCGCGGCTCTGCTCGTCGTGCTCGGATCGGCGCTGCTGATGCAGTTTGCCGGTCTGTCGATGGCGATGGGGGCGTTTCTCGCCGGCGTTCTCTTGTCAGAATCATCCTTCCGGCACCAGCTTGAGGCCGATATCGAGCCGTTTCGCGGTATCCTGCTCGGTCTGTTCTTCCTCGGCGTCGGCATGGCGGTCGATCTGTCGGTGATTGCCGCCAACTGGCAGCATGTGCTTCTGGCCGTGATCGCCTACATGATCGTCAAGGGGCTGGTGATCTACGGGGTCGCAAGGCTGCTCGGCACGTCCCACGCCGAAGGTCTCGGACGTGCGATCCTGATGGCACAGGGCGGCGAATTCGCGTTCGTGCTCTACGCGGCGGCGGCCTCCGTCGGCATCTTGGATTCCGATACGAATGCCGTGCTGACGGCGACGATCGTTATCTCGATGGCAGTGACGCCGCTGGTCGTTGCGATCTACGTGCGCACCGCGCCGAAGCCGGAAGTGGATACAAGCGGTCTGGCCGAGCCAGAGAATATCGAAAATACGGTGCTGTTGATCGGCTTCGGGCGTTTTGGACAGATCGTCAGCCAGCCGGTTCTGGCGCGAGGCTATACGCTGTCGATCATCGACAGCAATGCGGAGTTTATCCGCGACATCGGTGATTTCGGCTTCAAGGTCTATTACGGCGACGGTGTCCGACCCGAGATCCTGCATGCAGCCGGTGCGGCGACGGCAAGGGCGATCCTGATCTGTGTGGACGATAAGGAAGCGGCGCTGAAGATCGCCGAGATCGTCAAGGAAGAGTTCCCGCTCGTTCCGGTTCTTGCCCGCGCTTATGACCGCGGCCATGCGATCGATCTGCTGAAGGCCGGCGTCGATTACCAGATCCGCGAAACCTACGATTCGGCGCTGAGCTTCGGAGGCGAGGTACTGCGCGCTCTGGGTGAGGCCGACGAGACGGCGCTTCAGATGGTCGAGGAGTTCCGTGAGATCGATCGCGAACGGTTTGCGCTGGAACAGGTCGGCGGCATCTATGCCGGCCGGTCGCTGATCAAGGGCAATGCGCAACCCGCAGACATCATCGCCGCAAAAACGGCGCGCGAACGGGAACGACGGGCGGCCGCACAGGACGCGGCGCAAGGGGCAGCAAGATGACGGTTATCACGACGGTCGACGAACTGAAGGCGATCTATGGCGACAGCAGCGAGGCATCGCTTGCCAAGGTGACCCGCTTCCTGACGGCTGAATATCGGCAGATGATCGAGGCGTCACCGTTCGTGGCGCTGGCAACCGTCGGGCCGGAAGGGATCGACTGCTCGCCGCGCGGCGATCTCGGCGGGGTGGTGCGGATCGAGGACGAGCGGACGCTGGCGCTTCCGGACTGGCGTGGCAATAACCGCATCGATTCGCTGATCAACATCGTTCGAGATCCGCGGGTCGCCCTGATGTTTCTCGTGCCGGGCTCGACGATGACGATGCGGATCAATGGTCGCGCGGTAGTGTCGGTGGAGCCCGGACTGCTCCAAAGCTTCGAGATGGACGGCAAGCACCCGCGCAGCGTGACGGTGATTGCTATCGACGAGGTCTATTTCCAATGCGCGCGGGCGCTGATGCGGTCAGAACTGTGGAACCCTGCGCGTTTTGTGGACCCGAGGACCCTTCCGACGCCCGGCACCTTGCTGAAGGCGGCAAAGGCCGACTTCGACAAGGAGACCTATGACCGCGACTGGGCGGACCGTGCCGCCAAGACGATGTGGTGAAGGCAGGCGCTCACTTCTTGTAGATCAGCCAGCTTTTGCTGACGTAATCCTTGGTCATGTTGTCTTCGTAGAAGATCGTCCGGTTTCGTCCGGAATTCTTGGCATGATAGAGGGCCGTGTCGGCGCGGGCGTAGAGATCGCCCGGATCGGCAGCCTGCGAGGCCATCGAGTATCCGAGCGAGATGGTGACTGGCCCATAGTTGATGCCTGAGCGGGAATTGCGGAAGGCGCGCGTTTCGAGAGCACGACGCACCCGCTCGCAGATGATCATGACCTCGTCGGGTGTGTTGCCCTGAACGATGATCGCAAACTCCTCGCCGCCTGTGCGTGCGACGAAGACTTCCTTGCGGACGTTCGAACGGATGACCGAGGCGACGGTCGACAGGATCTTGTCGCCGACCGGATGGCCGTAGCTGTCGTTGATCTTCTTGAAATTGTCGATGTCGGCAAGGACCAGCGCCGTCACGGGCAGGCTTGGCGCATGGTCGAAGATCGTTGCTAGGCGCTCGTCGAAGGCGCGTCGGTTGGAAAGCCGCGTCAAGGAATCGGTATTGGCGATCCGCTTGTACTCGTCGAGTTCGCGGCGGACCTGATCCATCTCCTGCGAGCGCTGCTCCATGTCACCGGCGGTCTTTTCGCCCTGCGCGATCTTGTCACCGGTGGCATCGTTGAGGAGGCTGACGGCGTTGCGGATCAGCTCGCTCGAAAAGCTGCTTTTGGCATTGATACGGACGGCGGTCTCGCCAAGAAGACGGCTGTAGCTTTCGAGCGACGCCTGTTCCTGACGCAACAGCTTCAAGACAGAGTCCAGCTCCGTCAAGATGCGGTCATGCGCCTTCTCGATGACATCGACCTGACCCGTTCCCAGATGCCGGGCAGAAAGGTCGTCGAGTTCCTCTTGCGTCGCGCGTGAGCCCAGCGCCGCAAGATCCTGTGCCAGCTCGGGGTTGGAGCCGATGTAAGCTTCATAGAATAGCTGATAATTACGCGGTATCGAAGCGACCCCCATCGCCCGAATTGCGTATATGACTTGACTGATCAAATCACTGGATTGCGCCTTCGGCGCCACACCCGTCGTCATCGACGACCCCCACTAGACCTCATCCACTGTGTGGATAAATTTATATGTGACGAATATTGGAAAACAATTAAGAGCAGTTTGTATTTGCGCAATTTTGTACGCGTTATTTTAATTATGATTCTATGTTATATTGCGTGAAAGTGCAAATCTTGGCTGAGCTTGCGATACGCGCCAAACATATGTTTCGGTCTAGCTCATTCCGGATGTAATCTTGACGACGGGGCCTATCGGTTGACCGACCCCGTCATCGCTCTAGCGACCGATTTACTTGGGGCCGATCATGTTTTCCGGACGGACATACTGATCGAACTCCTCGTTCGTCAGATAGCCACCGCCAACGGCTTCCTCACGCAGCGTGGTGCCATTCTTGTGCGCGGTCTTGGCGATCTTGGCGCAGGTGTCGTAGCCGAGCCTGGAATTCAGTGCGGTGACCAGCATCAGGGAGTTTTCGACGCCCTTGCGGATATTGTCTTCACGCGCTTCGATGCCGACGACACAGTTGTCGGTAAAGGAAACGGCAGCATCACCGAGCAGCTGAACCGACTGAAGGAAGTTGTAGGCCATCATCGGATTGTAGACGTTCAGCTCGAAATGCCCCTGGCTGCCGGCGAAGGTGAGGGCAGCATGGTTGCCGAAGATGTGGGCGCAGACCTGTGTGAGCGCTTCCGACTGCGTGGGGTTGACCTTGCCCGGCATGATCGACGAGCCCGGCTCGTTTTCCGGCAGCGACAGTTCGCCAAGGCCGGCACGCGGACCGGAGCCGAGGAAGCGGATGTCGTTGGCGATCTTGAACAGGGCGGCTGCTGCCGCATTGATCGCGCCGTGCGAAAACACCATCGAGTCGTGTGAGGCGAGCGCCTCGAACTTGTTCGGCGCCGTCACGAAGGGCAGGCCGGTGATCTTCGAGATTTCGTCGGCGACCTTTTCGGCAAAGCCGACCGGGGCGTTGAGGCCTGTGCCGACGGCAGTGCCGCCCTGCGCAAGCTTGGAGAGCGCCGGAAGCGTTAGTTCGATATTGGCGATGGCTGAGGCGACCTGCGCTGCATAGCCGGAAAATTCCTGGCCGAGTGTCAGCGGCGTCGCATCCTGCGTGTGGGTGCGGCCGATCTTGATGATGTTGGCGAAAGCCTTCACCTTGGCTTCCAGAGCCTCATGCAGATGCCTGAGCGCCGGCAGGAGATGGCGGACGATGGTTTCGACGCAGGCAATGTGCATGGCCGTCGGATAGGTGTCGTTCGACGACTGGCTCATGTTGACGTGGTCGTTCGGGTGCACCGGCTTCTTGGAGCCCATGACGCCACCGAGGACTTCGATCGCCCGGTTGGAGATCACTTCGTTGGCGTTCATGTTCGACTGCGTGCCGGAACCGGTCTGCCAGACGACCAGCGGAAAATGATCGTTGAGTTTGCCGTCGATCACTTCCTGGGCGGCATCGACGATCGCCTTGCCGACGTTCCGGTCAAGGCCTGCCAGTTCCATATTGGCGACGGCTGCGGCCTGCTTGACGATGCCGAGCGCACGGACCACGGCCAGCGGCTGCTTTTCCCAGCCGATCTTGAAGTTTCCGAGCGAACGTTGCGCCTGAGCGCCCCAGTAGCGGTCTGCGGCCACGTCGATCGGGCCAAAAGTATCGGTTTCGGTGCGCGTTGTGGTCATCGTGTCGCCTCTGTCTCCCATGCCCGCGAACGCGGGCGAACTATCGCGTGCCGGGCACGAAACCGGCGCCGGCATTACTATACCATTACCGGGTGACTTCAAGCGCAGCCGGGGTCGATTTGTGACCGTGTCCGCGTGCCATTTCGGTCACGCCGCGTGGAATTGTGCCCGATGGAACAAGGGTCGGCCAAATAAACTAGGTTACCCATTGGTGAAAATTTAACGAATAATTTCTTAATCTTCGCCGGCGTTCGCGTATGCTTTGCCGCTCAGATCCGGCTTTGTGTGCGCTCGGGCGTTTCTTTCCACAGGCCACGCGATCGGATAGATGGCGGGCTGCACGAATTGATCCCGCAGATTTGCAAGCGGGTGGAAATGACGGGGACAAAATTGCCGCAAGATACCAAAAAGACTTCGCTCGCTCTGGCTTTGGTTTCCGGAATTTCGGCCTTTGCCGTCCTGGCCGGCCCCGCCAACGCCCTGACCCTGATGGATTTCCTGAAAGGCGGCCCTGGCAAGAGCCGCGCCGCCGACAACGGCGTTCCGGGTGTGACGACTGTTGCTCCCACCGAAAAGGCGCTGGCCGATCCCGAGCCGCTGCCGAAGGTGTCCGGACCCCGCTACTATACGTATAAAGCTGATGCCAGCCGGGCCGTGACGACCGCAGGCTTTGCCGCGGCCTCAGCGACCGATGCGACCCGCCTGATCGCGCAGGCAAAGGTATCGGCCCCGTCTGCGATCGCGTCCGCACTCGAAGCATATTACAGCAAGAACGCAGCTCCGCTCTGGGTCTCCAGCGGCGATGTCAACGACCATGCGCGGGCGCTGATCAGCGTTCTGGAAAAGGCCGCCGACTTCGGTCTCGATCCCGCCGACTACGCGTTGAAGGTTCCGAACCTGACGACCGCCAGCGTCGCGCCGGCCGAAGCGCCGGTCGCGTCGGCTGAAGCCGAGGCCACTGTCGACCCCGCAACCCCCTCCGCCGCGGCGCCGGAAGCGGCAACCGCCACACCCGTCGCTGCCACGCCGGACACAGCTACCACCTTGGCTGAGACGCCTGCCGTAGCATCACCTGCCGCCGGTCCGGCCGAGGGTCACGACCGCGATCTGATGCAGTTCGAGCTTGCTCTGTCTGCCAAGGCATTGATGTTTGCGCAGGATATGACGCGCGGGCGTATCGATCCGAACAAGATCTCCGGATTCCACGACTTCAAGCTGAAGACCGTCGATCTGAATGGCGTCATGGCTTTCCTGGCGACAGGTCAGGAACCCGGCGCCTATCTTGCAGGCCTTGCTCCGCAGGATCGGCATTTCACGGCTTTGAAAGCCGAGCTTGTCAGGCTGCGTGCTGAAGCTGCGAGTGAAGCGACAGCCGTGAAGCTTCCGGACAATCTGCTCCTGAAGCCGGGCAACAGCAGCCCTGATCTGTCAGCTGTTGTGGCGGCGATCCAGCATTCGGGGTCCGATGCGCTGAAGACCAAGCACGAAGCGACGCTTGCGGGCTACCAGCAGACGCCGGAATACACGCCCGAGCTGGTCGATCTGGTCAAAAGTTTCCAGAGCGAAGCAGGCCTGAAGGCCGATGGCGTCATCGGTGCGGCGACCGTTCGCAAGATGGTCGGCCATACGTCGCAGGACAAGATCGAAAAGCTTGTGGTAGCCATGGAACAGGCGCGCTGGCTGCCGAGCGATCTCGGTCAGCGCTACGTGTTCATCAACCAGCCTGCATTCCGCGTTTACTACAACGAGAACGGCGCCGAGCAGTTCTCGATGCGCACAGTTGTGGGATCGAAGGCGCATCAGACGTTCTTCTTCCAGGACGAGATCGAGACGGTCGAGTTCAACCCATACTGGGGCGTGCCGCAGTCGATCATCGTCAACGAGATGCTGCCGAAGCTTCGCGCGGACCCGTCCTATCTCGATCGTCTCGGCTATGAAGTCGCGGTCAATGGCAAGGCGGTGCCGTCGCGCAGCGTCAACTGGTACACTTCGACCCAGAACGTCTCGGTCCGTCAGCCTCCGTCGAGCGACAATGCTCTCGGCGACCTGAAGATCCTGTTTCCGAACGCCCATGCGATCTACATGCATGACACGCCTTCGAAGAGCTTCTTCCAGCGTGACATGCGTGCGCTCAGCCATGGCTGCGTGAGACTCGCAGAACCGCGCAAGATGGCTGCGGCCGTCCTCGGCATTTCCGAGCAGGAGGTCGATGCTCGGATCGCCGGTGGTGAAAACGTTGCGGCCAAGGTAACCGCAAAGATCCCGGTCTACGTTTCCTACTTTACCGCATGGCCGAACAAGGACGGAAAGGTCGAGTATTTCGACGACGTCTACGATCGCGACGCGGCCGTGAGAAAGGCATTCGAGGCAACCACGAAGGCACGTTCGGCTTAAAGCTGAAAATCTTGACGTCCAATTGGAAACGGCGGCCTTCGAGCCGCCGTTTTCGTTCGTATCGACTTCAGATCATCTGCCGGATGACCTGGACGGTCAGATCGTCGAAGTGATCAATGACGATGTCAGCGTTGAGGTCCACGACCGGGACGTCGGAATAGCCGAAGCTGACGGCGATCGAACCAATCCTTGCATTTTGCGCGGCGAGGATGTCGTTGATGCTGTCGCCGATCATGATGCTGCATGCCGGGTCGGCGCCTGCCTTCTCGATCGTGCCGAGAATATGCCCGGCATCGGGTTTGCGGACCGCAAACGTGTCTCCGCCGGTGATGACGTCGAAACGCGAGGCAAGGCCAAGGCCGTGCATCAGCGGCAGCGCCAGTTCTTCCAGCTTGTTGGTGCAGACGGCAAGCCGGACACCTGCACATGCGAGGCGATCAAGACAGTCGATGACACCCGGATAGACCTTGCTCTTGCCCGGCATATTCGCCTTGTAATGCGCCATGAAGCGATCAAAAAGCCGCGCCGCCAGTTCGTCGTCGAGCGGCGTGTTGCGCAGGTGGAAGGCGCGGGCGATCATCATCCGCACGCCCTGGCCGACGAGATGGGTGATGTCCTCATAGGCGACAGGCTGCAAATCGGCCGCGGCAATCGTGTGATTGAGGCTATCGATGAGATCGGGCGCGGTATCAACGAGGGTACCATCCAGATCGAAGATGACGAGGGGAGTTTTCACGGGTGCCTCTTGGTTTCGATGAATGCCGGCTGGAATATCAACACAGAAAAAAGCAAGGCAGCGACTAACACGGATCCGGTGACGCCGCAAAACCTCAGCAAGCCTGTGTGCAAGACGTTAGGCTCTTTCGTTTGTCAAAAGAGCCGTGTAAACAGCGACCGCAGGAACATTCTGGAGCTTTTGGCGGATGGACGCCCGAGAAATGAAGGTCAAGGCGGCTGAGGCTGCGCTGGGATATGTCGAAGACGGAATGCGTCTTGGCATCGGCACAGGCTCGACTGCCGAAGAGTTCGTTCGTCTCCTGGCCGAAAAGGTGCATGGCGGCCTGAAGGTTCTCGGCGTGCCGACCTCGGAGCGGACCGCCCGCCTTTGCGTCGAACTCGGCGTTCCCCTCAAATCGCTCGACGAACTGCCGGAGCTCGATCTGACGATCGACGGCACCGACGAGGTGGACGGGAACCTGACCCTGATCAAGGGCGGCGGCGGGGCTTTGCTGCGTGAGAAGATCGTCGCGGCGGCGTCTGCTCAGGTGATCGTGATTGCCGACGAAAGCAAGGTCGTGGAAACCCTGGGCGCGTTTCCGCTGCCGATCGAGATCAATCCGTTTGGGATGGCCTCGACACGCATTGCCATCGAAAAGGCGGCCTCCAGGCTCGGCCTTTCCGGCGAACTGAAGCTGCGCCGCGGTGGCGAAGATGTGTTTCGCACCGACGGCGGGCACTATATTCTTGACGCATCTTTTGGCCGCATTCCTGATGCAGAGGCCTTGTCAGCTCAACTTCATCTCATTCCCGGCGTCGTCGAGCACGGGCTGTTCATTCACATCGCGTCCTTTGCGATCATCGCCGGCGAGGCTGGTGCGCGGACGTTGAAGGCGAAATAACCTTAGGAGCAATCAACCCATGATCAAATTCGCGGTTCTTGGCCGTGCTGCCGCCCTCGCAATTGTGATGTCCGGCGCCCTTTCCGTTTCTGCTCAGGCCCAGGAAATTCCTGAGGCCCATATGGCGGCTGCGCGCGATGCTATCGCTTCGCTCAACGTCACCGATCGGTTCGACAACATTCTGCCCAACATGGCCGAAGCGTTGAAGGGTCAGTTCATCCAGTCTTCGCCGAACTTCCAGGAACAGATCAACGCCATCGTCGACGAAGAGGCGCTGGCGCTTGCTCCGCGTCGTGCGGATCTCGAAAAGGAAGCCGCGACGATCTACGCCAAAAGCTTTTCCGTGGATGAGCTGAAGACGATCTCGACCTTCTTCACGACCGAAGCCGGCAAGAAGCTTTTGAACAACCAGCCGCTGGTTGCCCGCGAACTCGGACGTGCGGCTGAAATCTGGGCCAACGGCATTTCGCGCGACCTCAACACCCAGGCGACCGCTAAGCTGCGCGGCGTTATCGATGCCAACCCGATCAAGGCACCTGTCGTCGATACGCCGGCACCTGCGGCGGCTGGCGCCAAGCCGGCTCCGACGCCTGCTGCCAAGCCCTGATCGACTGATTCAAAAGACTTCTGAAAAGCCCGGAGAAATCCGGGCTTTTGTTTATGGCGGCTGCAGCATTATATGTGGCTGGCACCTATCTATGCCCCAAGCATCCCACCCATGTTCTTTCTTCAGGAGCCTGCCATGACCGCCTATGACTATGACCTGTTCGTGATCGGTGCAGGCTCTGGTGGCGTCAGGGCAGGGCGCGTTGCCGCGTCGCTCGGCAAGACGGTAGCCGTGGCCGAGGAATATCGGTTCGGCGGCACCTGCGTGATCCGCGGCTGCGTGCCGAAGAAGCTGCTCGTCTACGCGTCGCAGTTCTCGGAGCATTTCGAAGATGCTGTCGGCTTCGGCTGGACGGTCGGCGAAAGCAGCTTCGACTGGAAGAAGCTGATCGCTGCCAAGGATGCCGAAATCGCGAGGCTCGAGGCGATCTACAAGCGCAACCTCTCCAATAGCGGCGCCGAGGCGATCGAAGATCGGGCCGAGCTTGTCGATGCCCATACGGTGCGCCTGGTGAAATCCGGAAGAACCGTGACGGCGGACAAGATCGTGATTGCCACGGGCGGCACACCCAACCCGCATGTGGCCCTTCCCGGCTACGAGCTCTGCATCTCGTCCAACGAGGCTTTCGATCTGCCGGAACTGCCGAAATCGATCCTGATCGCCGGCGGCGGTTATATCGCGGTGGAATTCGCCAACATCTTTCATGGCCTCGGCGTCGAGGTGACGCTGATCTATCGCGGCCAGGAGATCCTGTCGCGGTTCGACCAGGACATGCGCCACGGACTCCGCAAGGCGATGGAAGACAAGGGGATGCGGGTCATTCTCACCGACGTGATCGCCGAGGTGACGAAATCTCCGGCCGGTCATCTCATCGCGTCGACCATGGGCGGCGAAACGCTTGCCGTTGATACGGTGATGCTGGCGCTCGGTCGTGATCCGAACACCGATGGTCTGGGACTTGAGGCTGCCGGTGTCGAGGTGGACGAGCTCGGTGCCATCGTCGTCGACGAGTATTCGCGCACCAATATCGAAAACATCTATGCGCTCGGCGATGTCACCAACCGGGTACAGCTGACGCCGGTCGCGATCCATGAGGCGATGTGCTTTATCGAGACCGCGTTCAGGAACAATCCGACCAAGCCGGATCACGAGCTGATTGCGACGGCGGTGTTCTCGCAGCCGGAAATCGGCACGGTCGGTCTTTCGGAAGAGGAAGCGGCCAAGCGCTATGCCGAGCTCGAAGTCTACCGCGCGGAATTCCGGCCGATGAAGGCAACGCTCTCAGGCCGGCAGGAAAAGACGATCATGAAGCTGATCGTCGATGCCGAGAGCCGCAAGGTGATCGGATCCCACATCCTCGGCCACGAGGCCGGAGAAATGGCGCAGCTGATCGGTATCTGCCTCAAGGCCGGGGTGACGAAGGACGATTTCGACCGCACAATGGCGGTGCATCCGACGGCTTCGGAGGAACTGGTGACCATGTACACGCCGAGCTACCGCATCAGGAATGGCGAGCGGGTCTGAGATCTGTTTGGACAAGAACGAATATAATTTAGCAATGTAAGATGTTTCGGCGTCGTTTGTTGCACTGGTGGAAGCCCTGGCGGGCGCTTATCTACCCGCTATGCAAACGAGGCCGTTCGGTCTATAAGCCCCGCAAAATTTGAAGCTTTGCCCGGCGGGGGAGCCGGGGTGGAAACAGGTGAGTATCATGGCGCAGAACTGGACCCCGAGCACGTGGCGGAACAAGCCGATCCAGCAGGTTCCGGACTATCCGAACATGGCTGCATTGGAAGCAACCGAGGCGCAGCTATCCACATTCCCGCCGCTCGTGTTTGCGGGTGAGGCGCGCCGCCTGAAATCCCAGCTGGCCAAGGTGGCGGAAGGTGACGCGTTCCTTCTGCAGGGTGGCGACTGCGCCGAAAGCTTTGCCGAGCACGGCGCCGACAATATCCGCGACTTCTTCCGCTCGTTCCTGCAGATGGCCGTCGTGCTGACCTACGGTGCGCAGCTTCCGGTCGTGAAGGTCGGCCGGATCGCCGGCCAGTTCGCTAAGCCGCGCTCGTCCAATATCGAGAAGCAGGGCGATATCGAACTGCCGTCCTACCGCGGCGATATCATCAACGGCATCGATTTCACCGAGGCCTCGCGCATTCCGAACCCGGAGCGCCAGCTGGATGCCTATCGCCAGTCGGCGGCAACGCTGAACCTTCTGCGGGCCTTCGCGATGGGTGGCTATGCCAACCTCGAAAACGTCCACAAGTGGATGCTGGGCTTCGTGAAGGACAGTCCGCAGGGCGAGCGTTACCGCATGCTGGCCGGCCGGATCAGCGAAACGATGGAGTTCATGCGGGCGATCGGCATCACGGCCGACAATCAGCCGAGCCTGCGCGAAACAGATTTCTTCACCAGCCATGAAGCCCTGCTTCTCGGCTATGAGGAAGCTTTCACGCGCGTCGATTCGACATCCGGCGACTGGTACGCAACGTCGGGCCACATGCTGTGGATCGGCGACCGCACACGCCAGCTCGACCACGCGCATGTGGAATACTTCCGCGGCATCAAAAACCCGATCGGTCTGAAATGCGGTCCGTCGCTGCAGCCGGAAAATCTGATCCAGCTGATCGACGCTCTGAACCCCGCCAACGAGCCGGGCCGGTTGACGCTGATTGCGCGCTTCGGCCACGACAAGGTTGCCGATGGCCTGCCGAAGCTGATCCGTGCCGTCGAGCGCGAAGGTCGCAAGGTCGTCTGGTCCTGCGATCCGATGCATGGCAACACGATCACGCTCAACAACTACAAGACCCGTCCTTTCGAGCGGATCCTGTCGGAAGTGGAAAGCTTCTTCCAGATCCACCGGTCGGAAGGGACCCATCCGGGCGGCATCCATATTGAGATGACCGGCAAGGATGTGACCGAATGCACCGGCGGCGCCCGTGCGGTGTCGGCCGGCGACCTGCAAGACCGCTACCACACGCACTGCGATCCGCGCCTCAACGCCGACCAGGCGCTGGAACTGGCGTTCCTCCTGGCCGAGCGTATGAAAAGCGGTCGCGACGAGAAGCGAATGGTCGTCAACGGCTGAACCCCGGTTCGACGCAACGCAAAAGGCCGGCGTTAAAACGCCGGCCTTTTGCGTTTCAACGGTCGCCTACTGGACGAGAACGGGGTTGCGGCAGGACGCGCCACCGACCTGGACATCCGCTTCACCAACGCGCACGCCGAGGGTCAGCAGGACGTTGTAGAGGACGGTGTCGACCGGGGTCATGGCCGCACCGAGCGTGGCGCCGACGGCAGAGATAATGGGTTGCGGCAGCCCGAGCCCAAGGCCGAGAAGGTCTACCCGCACAACGAGCTTGGAAAGCAGGCTCGTCGTCAGCGACTCAAGCACGTTCTTGACCGACGTCGACTTCACCCTGTTCGCGCTGATATCCGCTGGCGAGAACGTCAATCGCTCTGTCTTGAGATTGGTCGACGTGGTGTCCGCCATGGCGGAGACTTTGAGAAGAAGGGTCGAGATGATGTCGGCTCGCGTGACACGCGGATCTTTGCCGAAGTTCGTGAATGCAGTCGTATCGACGTCGCCCAATGCGATCGACGCGATGCCCGGGACGGCGTCGACATCGACGGAGGCGCTGTTGGCCGCGCCCGTACAGGTGATCCCGGCAAGCCGTCCTTCGGCATAGGCAACTTCCAGGTAGAGGGGGACGCGGACCTTGAGCCCGAGGATCGCCTGGAGGCCATCAACCACGACCTCGACCGCCACGCGTGTCTGAGCGGTGCGGACGATCGTGCCCGGCGCTCCAACTGCAAGGTAGGACGACCCGACCGGCGGCTCCCCGATCGCAACGGTCACCTTGGACGATGCGACACCGGGAATGGATGTCCCAAGGTCGACAGAGAGCTGCTTGCCGCCGCTGGCAGCGGTTGCGGCCGCCGACAGCAGATCGAAGACACTGGTGTTGACAGATAGTCCACTCGATTGGCCGATCAGCTTTTGAGATACGGGTCCCAGCTTCAGCGTATCCTCGAGCTTGACCATGACCTTCGTCTTGTTGAGCGTCTTTTCGAGATTGGAGAGGACCGTCGAGACCGAGGGGGTAAGTCCGGTCGTCTTGCCGAGGGCTCCGACGAACTTGCCATAGTTGATGTCGGTTGTGAGAACATCCGCGTAAGTCCCTGACTGGAGACCAAGATCAAGAGCAAGCTGGTCGATCGTCTTCAAGGCATTGACCTGGGCATCGGCGAGGGCCCGATAATCCATCGCCTTCAGGGAAATCGTCGTTCCGAGCATCTGGCCAAGCAGGGCATTGAGGACACCCTCGTTGACGCTTGCCAAACGACTTCCGATCGAGAAGGACGCAAGCTTATCCGTTGCTGCTGTGCCGGATGCGGCAAGCGCCGGCGGGGTGGTGAGACTTGCCCCGAACATCAGGTTGCTCTTGCTGCGGAGCGTCAAGCGGACCGCATCGGGCGGTGTTGCGCCGGCGACAAAACGGTTCGCGGCAGGCTGCGCGGGATCGGGTACATAGCGGCCCCTGGTGATCTCGGCATAGCTGCCATAGGCTTCGAGCGCCGTCTTGGGGTTGAATGGGACAACCCCCTTGGCCGTCAGCAGGCCGCCGGCGCTGACGACGCCAATGCTTTGACCGTTCATCGCGAAAAAGTCGAAAGCGGATTTTTCTGCAGTCGAAATGTTGGCCGCTGCTGCAATCGCGGCGAGGTCGGCGCTTGCCTGCAACTGCCGCTGCTGCAGCGTCAGGCTGCCATAGTCGACGCCGAGTGCCAGCGCTCCGATGGCAAGCGGCATGGCAAGTGCTGCAGTAATGGCAATGTTGCCGGCCCGGTCACCGGCGATAGTCTGACGACGCTTCAGGCGGAAAAGCATCTCAAATGCCTCCGATCCGCATGGTCGAATAGCGCCTTATGTGCTTGTCCGGCATGGCGTAGCTGTAGAGACTGAAGATCGGCAGGGTACTTGCGTCGTATTCGATCGAAACGGTGAACTGGTTGGGGTTGCTCGGGTCGCTTTGCACCTTCGTCGTGAAGTTCTTCTTGTCGAGAAGCGCATAGTCCATCGTCGACTTGGTGAGATACTCCTGCACCAGCTTCTGGCGTTCGCTGGCATCGAGGCCGGCGACAGCCGTGCGTGCCGCATCCGCGGCAATCTGCTGCACGGCGTGAGCCGCAGCGAGGTAGACGCCATAGCCGATCAGGCTGAAGAGCATCAGAAGCAGGACCGGCGCGATGATTGCGAATTCGACGGCGGAACTGCCCGAACGGCATCGCAGCAAGGATCGGATTCTCATCACCAACTCCCATTGTATGAGTATATTCGAATATAATGTTATGCGGTTATAAAGAATCCATGAATCGCGTCCGTCAGTTTTTAATGATGTGTTTTTAGAGTTCCGAAGGCTAATCTCGCGTGACTTGCCACCTTGTGTTCAGGCGTCGTAACCTCACGCTGGCAGCAAATCGCCGGGAGAGAATGCAATGCGCAGTTCGGTCGAAATCTATAATATCCGGACGCGACAGAGCCGGATTGTCTGGCAGACGAGCGCGCTTTTCGAAGCACCGAACTGGGCGCCGGACGGACGTTTCCTCATGCTCAACAGCGACGGGCTGATCTATCGGCTGCCCGTGGCCGGCGACACGCCTCCGATCATCGTTGACACCGAGTTCGCGGTTGCCTGCAACAACGACCATGGCATCTCGCCCGACGGCACGATGATTGCGATTTCCGATAAGGTCGAATTCGGCAAGTCCGCGATCTATGTGCTTGCCGCGACCGGGGGCAAGCCAAAGTTGGTGACACCGAAGCTTCCTTCCTACTGGCACGGCTGGTCTCCGGATGGACAGCGCTTCGCCTATTGCGGCATCCGCGACAACGTTTTCGATATCTATACGATTGCGGTCGAAGGCGGCGAGGAGATCCGGCTTACCCATGGCGAAGGCCGCAACGACGGGCCTGACTACTCCCCGGACGGGAACTGGATCTATTTCAATTCTAGCCGCACTGGCACCATGCAGATCTGGCGCGTGCCGGCTTTGGGCGGCTCGGCGGAGCGCATCACCGACAGCCCCTATGGCGACTGGTTTCCGCATCCGTCACCGAAGGGAGACAAGATCGTTTTCGTGTCCTATGACGGCGACGTGTTCGATCATCCGCGCGATCTCGATGTCCGGGTTCGGCTGATGGATATGGATGGCAGCAATGTCGAAACGCTGTTCGAACTGTTCGGCGGGCAGGGCACGATGAATTCACCAAACTGGTCACCGGACGGTGACGAATTCGCCTATGTCAGGTATTTTCCTGTTTCGTGATGGGCTTGCGATATCTGGTATGGTCGGGCATAGCCTCGGCAGTTTTGCTTCAGCCGTCGCAAGCACTGTTGGGGATAGACGATGCCGCCAATTCCAGACCCGTCCGACGATACGCAAGCAGGCCTTGCTCCGGCCGGCGCCTTTTCCGCGACGGAGCGGGCAGCGATCTACCGGGTGATCGAAACGCGACGCGACGTTCGCGATCAGTTCCTTGCCGACCCCTTGAGCGACGAGCTTGTCACCCGTCTTCTGGCGGCCGCGCATGCCGCACCGTCAGTCGGGTTCATGCAGCCGTGGAACTTCATCCTCGTCCGTGACCAGGCGATGCGGCAGGCGGCCTGGGAGGCCTTTTCCAAGGCCAATGACGAGGCGGCCGAGATGTTTTCCGGCGGCGAGCGCGAGCTTTATCGCAGCCTCAAGCTTGAAGGCATTCGCAAGGCGCCGCTATCGATCTGCGTTACCTGTGATCCGGACAGGGCGGGACCGGTCGTGCTCGGTCGCACCCACAATCCGCGCATGGATGTCTACTCCACCGTCTGCGCCGTGCAGAACCTGTGGCTTGCCGCGCGCGCCGAAGGCGTCGGTGTCGGCTGGGTCAGCATTTTCCGCGATGAGGACGTGCGCAGGCTGCTGGGTATCCCAGAGCGCGTGGCGATCGTCGCCTGGCTCTGTCTCGGCCATGTGGACAAGCTCTACAGCGAGCCGGAACTGGCCGTGCGCGGCTGGCGCCAGCGCCTTGCACTGGATGACCTGGTGTTTTCCGAGTGCTGGCAGGGTGACTGACTACTGCTGTTGCTGCGGTCCATTTTCGCGGGGGTGGCGCAGATCAATACTGGCTTCAGGGAGAAAAATCGGACCCACCGTGCGGACCTTTGCGGAGGTTTCGTAATTCCGCTCCGGTACCGGCGGCGTGGGATCGATCGCAACCTTCTGGACGGTGGCAGGCTTGCGGGTCCGCAGGTCGGTGATGCTGCCGGAATAGGCCTCCTCATCCTTCGGTAGCGCGATCCCCTTTACCCGGATCCGTTCCTTTTCCTCCTCCTTCGCGACATCCTGGAAATCGGACGGAATGCAGGCATTCTGGCGGATGGCAACGATGGTTGCGCCGCGCTCTTCCCCGGTGACGGACAGGTTGCGGGCTTTGTTGCGCTCGTCGACAAGCACTTCGCGGTTTTCCTCCAGGGCTTGCAGCTGCTCGAGGAGGGGTTCGCACTGGTCGGCCTTGGCCGCGCCAAAGGAAACAATGCTGCCGCCACCGCATCCGGCGCGGCGCATGTCGACGCGAAGTTTGCGGATGTCGGAGTTTGCCTGGCTGAGGTCCTGCGCATATCGGCGCATTTCAGCGGTATTGCCGATCACAACCGGTGTGCTGTGAAGCTTGCGGTACAGATCCGCACAAAGCTGCGCATCCCGCGCCAGGACGGAGGCGGGGACGAAGACGAGCGGAATGAAGATCAGGCCGCGAAATCGCATCGCTTTTCCGGCAATTCGTTAAAACCCATCAAACATAGGCCGGGGCGGATGAAGATATCCTAAACCGCCCCGGCTTCTGTGAGACCTAGCCGAACAGCGACTCTGGCTGCGAGGCTTCGACGACGGCCAGAGCCGCCATATTGACGACGCCGCGGGATGTGACGGACTGGCCGAGAACATGGGCGGGTTTTGCCGTGCCAAGCAGGATCGGGCCGACATGCAGCGCGTCCATCATGGTGCGCACCAGGCCAAGCGAGATGCTGGCCGCATCGAGGTTCGGGAAGACCAGCAGATTGGCTTCACCGGACAATGTGGTGCTCGGCATGGCGCGCTTGCGCAGTTCCTCGGAAAGCGCCGAGCCACCCTGCATTTCACCGTCGACTTCCAGATCCGGCGCCCGTTCGCGAATAATGGCGAGTGCGTCGCGCATCTTCGCGGCGCTTTCGGAATTGCGCGAGCCGAAGTTGGAGTGGCAGATGAGGGCCGCCTTCGGCTTGATGCCGAAGCGGCGCACTTCCTGGGCCGAGAGAATGGTGATCTCGGCAATCTCTTCGGCGGTCGGATTGTAGTTGACGAACGTGTCGGTGAAGAAGATCGCACCGCGCTGCGAAATCAGCAGGCTGAGGCCGGCGAGCGTCTTCGTGCCTTCGCGTTTGCCGATGATCTGGTTGACGTCGCGCAGATGCCGGTCGTAGCGGCCTTCGATGCCGCAGATCAGCGCATCGGCCTCGCCGCGCTGGACCGATAGCGCGCCGATGACCGTGTTGCTGGTGCGCACGATGGTTCGTGCTGCTTCCGGATTGACGCCCTGGCGGCCGACAAGCGCAAAATAGTCGTCGACATAGCCGCGGTAACGCGGATCGTCTTCCGGGTTGACGACGGCGAAATCGACATTCGGGCGGATGCGGATGCCGAAACGCTGGAGACGCGCTTCGATGACCGAGGGACGGCCGATCAGGATGGGCCTTGCGATCTGCTCTTCGAGCAGGATCTGTGCGGCCCTCAGAACGCGTTCGTCCTCGCCTTCGGCGAAGATGACGCGATTTCTCTCGGCAGTCTTGGCCGCCGTGAAGATCGGCTTCATCACGAAGCCGGAGCGCCAGACGAATCGGCTAAGCTGGTCGAGATAGGCTTCAAAATCCTGGATCGGACGAGCGGCGACGCCGCTTTCGGCCGCAGCCCTTGCGACGGCCGGCGCGATGCGCAGGATCAGCCGCGGATCAAATGGCGATGGGATCAGGTAGTCGGGGCCAAAGATCGGCGTTTCACCGGAATAGGCTTTCGCGGCGACGTCGGAGACTTCCTCGCGGGCAAGTGCCGCGATCGCCTTGACCGCCGCCATCTTCATTTCTTCGTTGATCGTGCGGGCGCCGCAATCGAGTGCACCACGGAAGATGTAGGGGAAGCAGAGGACGTTGTTGACCTGGTTGGCGAAGTCCGAGCGGCCGGTGCAGATCATCGCGTCGGGACGCTCGGCGCGTGCGAGTTCCGGCATGATTTCCGGCGTCGGGTTGGCGAGCGCCATGATCAGCGGCTTTTCGGCCATCTGCACCAGAAGTTCGGGCTTGAGCACGCCTGCGGCCGACAGGCCGAGGAAGACGTCTGCGCCGGCGATATTGTCGGCCAGAACGCGGTTGTCGCTCTTCTGGGCGTAGATCGCCTTCCACTCGTCCATCAGCTCGACGCGGCCCTCATAGACCAGCCCTTCGATATCGTGGACCCAGATGTTTTCCTTCTTCGCACCAAGCGACACGAGAAGATGCAGGCAGGCAAGCGCCGCCGCACCGGCGCCCGACGTGACGATCTTGACGTTATCGATCGTCTTGCCGGCAAGCTCTAGGCCGTTGAGGATCGCGGCGGCGACAATGATCGCCGTTCCGTGCTGATCGTCATGGAAGACCGGGATGTTCATCTTTTCGCGAAGACGACGCTCGACTTCGAAACATTCCGGAGACTTGATGTCTTCGAGGTTGATGCCGCCGAAGGTCGGCTCGAGTGCCGAGATCGTCGAGACCATGGCTTCGATGCCCGGCGCGTCGATTTCGATGTCGAACACATCGATGCCGGCGAATTTCTTGAAGAGGACGGCCTTGCCTTCCATTACCGGCTTGGAGGCAAGCGGGCCGATATTGCCGAGCCCGAGCACGGCAGTGCCATTGGAGACCACGGCGACCAGATTGGCACGCGCGGTGAATTCCGCGGCCATTTCCGGATTGTCGCGGATCGCGAGGCAAGGGGCGGCCACACCCGGGGAATAGGCAAGTGCGAGGTCGCGCTGGTTGCCGAGCGGCTTGGTGGCCTGGATTTCCAGTTTGCCGGGGCGGGGATAGCGGTGGAAGAAGAGAGCCTGTTCGTCGAGATCTCCGGTTACCGGCGATGGTTTCGGATTGTCGTGCCCATCCATGCTCTTATGGCTCCTCGTATCGATTTCCGTCCTGACATGCGAGTCCCCTCCTTACATCAATCGATCCATCGAGAAACTACAATATTTGCGATGCTGTCGGATTTTGCCGCCGGTTTCGGGTGGTCGCCGACTGCGGCGATCGCGCCCCTGTCATCATCCTGAAACACGAGTTTGATTTTCGAAGGGTAGGACAAGGTAGGTAACGAAGGGACGTTTCCGTGGCCGATGCAATCGAGACAAGGCATTTCAGAACCCTGTTCATTTCGGACGTGCATCTCGGCTCCAAAGCCGCCCGCACGGACTTTCTCCTCGATTTCCTGCGCTACCACGAGGCGGAAACGATCGTGCTGGTCGGCGATATCGTCGACGGCTGGCGGTTGAAGCGCAGCTGGAACTGGCCGCAGGGCTGTAACGACGTGGTTCAGAAGCTTTTGCGCAAGGCGCGCAAGGGCACGCGGATCGTCTACATTCCGGGAAACCACGACGAATTCCTGCGCGATTTCCCCGGCATGCATTTCGGCGGTATCGAGGTCGCAGACCGGATGATCTACGAGATGGCAGACGGGCGGAAATACCTGGTGCTGCACGGTGACGAGTTCGACGTCGTGGTGCGCAATGCGCGTCTGCTCGCCTATCTCGGTGACTGGGCCTATGATGCGGCAATCGCCATCAATGTCGGTCTTGCAGCGGTGCGCCGCCGCATCGGCCTGCCATACTGGTCATTCTCTGCCTGGGCGAAGCTGCAGGTGAAGCACGCCGTGAATTTCATCGGCGAGTTCCAGAAGGTTGTCGTCGACGAGGCTCGTCGCAACAATGTCGATGGCATCATCTGCGGCCATATCCATCATGCGGTGATGGAAGACATCGACGGGATCCACTACGTCAACACGGGCGACTGGGTCGAAAGCTGCACGGCGATTGCCGAGCATCGCGACGGGACGCTGGAACTGATCTCCTGGCAGAAGATCGCGAAGACTGCGGAAATCACGACGCTGCCTTCACCGGAGACCATTAGGGGCATGCAGGCTGCGTAACGGCCTGTCGGTGCAAGGGACTCATTATCCCCAGAGATTCGTCCGGGGCGGATAGACCAGCGATCCGTCGTATCGCAGCCCGTCCGGGCGGTCTTGCGCCAAGAGTAGCGGACCGTCGAGATCGGCGTAGTCGGCATCCTGCGCCAGAAGAACTGCGGGGGCCATGGCAAGCGAGGTTCCGACCATGCAGCCGATCATGACGGCAAAGCCCAGTCGCTGCGCTTCCTCCTTCATGATCAGCGCCTCGGTCAGCCCGCCGGTCTTGTCGAGCTTGATGTTGACGGCGTCATAGCGGTTTCTCAGGCTTGCGAGATCGCCGGTCGCGTGGACGCTTTCGTCGGCGCAGATCATCACCTTGCGGCGGATGGTGGCGAGAATCGCATCCTTGCCGGCGGCGAGCGGTTGTTCGATCAGCGACACGCCAAGGGCGTCTGCCACTTCCAGATGACGGGCAAGGTTATCTTCCGTCCAACCCTCGTTCGCATCGATGATCAGCCGCGAATCGGGCGCTGCATCGCGCACGGCGCGCATGCGACTTTCGTCATCGTCTGTGCCGAGCTTGACCTTGAGGAGCGGACGCCAGGCATTTTTCCGCGCATCCTCTGCCATCGCCTCGGGTTCGCCCAGAGACAGCGTGAAGGCGGTGACAAGAGGCTTTTCTCCGACCTCGATCATCGATGCCACGGACCGGCCGAGGCTCTTGGCTTCCAAATCCCACAAGGCGCAATCGACAGCGTTTCGCGCAGCACCCGGCCGCAGCCGTGTCTGGAGCGTGTGGCGATCCATGCCATCGTGCATCATCGAAGCAAGGGAGTTGATCTCGTCGAGGACGCCTTCGGTTGTTTCACCGTAGCGTTTGTAGGGAACGCATTCGCCCCGGCCGGTCAGGCCGTCGCGGGTGATCGCACAGGTCACCACCTCGGCTTCTGTCTTGGAACCGCGAGAAATCGTAAACACCCCCGCGATCGGGAATTTCTCGATTGTTGCTTCGAAGTGACGCGTCATGGTTTTCCACCTGGGCGTTGTGGCAAATCCGTTCAGGGTCGCTATATTGCCGCTCTCAGTGCTGCGATCAACAGCAGATCGCAGCCGCGTGCTGCTTAACCTAAGCCGAAAGAAACCTGTGCCGTCACAACCTGCCGAAATCAAAGCCGAAGACCTGCCCGGCGGCGATGGCGAGCGCTACATTCTGGCCGGAGAATGGCGCAATCATTCGATTTCGCCGGTCCTCAAGGCGTTTGGCGATCTTGAAAAGAGCAGCGGGTCTGGATCCCTCGAGATCGACGTCTCGGGGATCGACGGGATCGATACATCCGGCGCCTGGCTGATTCGCCGTCTTCTGTCGGCAAAAGCCGAGCAGGGTCGCGACGCGAAGTTGGTCGGGGCGGAAGGGACGATCGAGGAACTGGTTGGCGCCCTGCCGGAAAAGACCCCGGCACCGCCGCCCAACGATCAGGACAAGCGGTCGCTGTTTGATCGCGTGTTCAGCCCGGTCGGCAAGACGATGACGGAATTTGCCGGTGACTTCGTCGCCGCCATGCACATTCTCGGCTCGGCGGTCCGTGGCGCACAGCTGAAATTCGGCCGCGGATCCGGCGTTTCTCCGGCATCCGTCGTGACGCATATCGACCGGATGGGCGTGCGTGCGGTGCCGATCATCCTCCTGATGTCGTTTCTGATCGGCGCGATCATTGCCCAGCAGGGCGCTTTCCAGCTCCGGTATTTCGGGGCAGAAATCTTCGTCGTCGACTTGGTCGGCATTCTGCAGCTTCGCGAAATCGGCGTTCTGATCACTGCGATCATGATCGCCGGCCGTTCGGGAAGCGCGATTACCGCCGAAATCGGCTCCATGAAGATGCGCGAAGAGATCGACGCGCTGACCGTGATCGGCCTTAATCCCGTCGGTGTGCTCGTGTTCCCGCGTCTCGTGGCGCTGACGATAGCACTGCCGCTTCTGACCATCGTGGCAAACCTGTCGGCCCTCTACGGCGCTGCGGTGATCACGCTGGTCTACTCCGGCATCACTTTTGATACGTTCCTGTCGCGCCTCAAGGAGGCGGTGGACTTCTCGTCGGTGGCATCAGGCATGATCAAGGCGCCGTTCATGGCGCTGGCAATCGGCATCGTGGCGGCTGTCGAGGGAATGAAAGTCGGCGGCAGCGCAGAATTGCTCGGCCAGCACGTTACCTCGTCGGTGGTGAAATCGATCTTCGCGGTGATCCTGATCGACGCGATGTTTGCGATTTTCTATTCCGCGATCGATTTTTGATGGGGACCGGCGTGGAAGACGTTCAAACCTTTGACAATACCAAACCCGCGGAGACGAAGAGCGACGAGCGCAAGGTCGTGCTGTCGGTCAAGGATCTGACGGTCGGCTTCGGCTCGAAGCTCGTGCTGGACAATCTGAACCTCGATATCTACCGGGGCGAGATCCTCGGCTTCGTCGGAGCGTCGGGCACCGGTAAGTCGGTGCTGATGCGCACGGTTCTCAGATTGCTGCCGCAGCGCTCAGGTACGATCGAGATCCTCGGAGTTGATTATGCCACCGCCGACGAACAGCAGCGCGTGGCGCTCGATACGCGGCTCGGCGTGCTGTTCCAGCACGGTGCGTTGTTTTCGGCACTGACGGTGAAAGAAAACATCCAGCTGCCGATGCGCGAGTATCTCGATCTGCCGCAGTCGCTGATGGACGAACTCGCCTACGTGAAGCTCGAGATGGTGGGCCTGCCGCCCGATGCGGCCGACAAGTATCCGTCGGAACTATCCGGCGGCATGATCAAGCGCGCAGCCCTTGCGCGCGCTCTGGCGCTCGACCCCGATCTGGTTTTCCTCGACGAGCCGACATCCGGGCTCGACCCCATCGGCGCTGCCGATTTCGATGCCTTGATTGCAAGGCTGCGCGATACGCTTGGCCTCACCGTGTACATGGTGACCCACGACCTCGACAGCCTGTTTTCCGTTTGTGATCGCATTGCCGTGCTTGGGCAGAAACGGGTCTTGGTGGAAGGCACGCTTGAGGATATGTTCGCCTTCGACGATCCGTGGGTTCAGTCCTATTTCAAGGGCAAGCGCGCGCGTTCCGTCGTGACCGATGAGACCAGGCCCGACGGCGAATCTGAGAAGTGATGTAACCTATGGAAACTAAAGCAAATTACGCCCTCGTCGGCTTTTTTACCTTGCTGGTAATGGCTGCCGCTTTCGGGTTCGTCTACTGGATGGCTTCGTCCGGCCGCGGAGGCCCCACGGCTGAGCTGGCGATTCGCATTCCGGGCTCCGCAAACGGTCTTTCCGTTGGTTCGGCGGTGCGCTTCAACGGCATCCCAGTCGGCTCCGTGCGCAGCCTCAGCATCGACCCGGATGATCCGCGCTACTCGATCGCGTTCACCGAAGTGCGCGCCGACGCACCTGTCTACCAGTCGACCAAGGCCGTTCTGGAAGTTCAGGGCCTGACGGGCGCTGCCTATGTGGAAATGTCGGGTGGTGCCAAGGGTGAAGAAAACATCCTGCAGAAGGCGATCGAGAGTGGCCGTCCTGCGGTGCTGATCGCCGACCAGTCGAGCGTGACCAACCTTCTTGCGACCGCCGACAAGATCCTCGACCGGGCCGACCAGGCGATCGGCGACATCCAGGGATTTGTCGGGGACGCACGTGGTCCGCTGACGCAGACCATTCGCAACGTCGAGACGTTTACGGCTGCGCTCAGCAACAATTCGGACAGCATCGACAAATTCCTGAACAGCCTCTCGACGCTGTCGGCGACGGTCGATCGCGTCTCCGGCACGTTGAACTCGACGCTCGAAGCAGCCGACCAGCTGGTACGGGCAATCGATGCGGAGCGCGTCAATCAGGTTGTCACGAACGCCGAACGGGTGACTCGCAACATTGCCAATGCCTCGGACAACTTCGGCCCTCTGGTGCAGAACGTGACCCAGGCGGCTGCGAGCTTCCAGCAGGCAGGCGTCGATGCGCAGAGCGCCCTGAAACGCGCCGATACGCTGATGGCGGCCGTCGACGTCAATCAGGTCGGCGCAACGATCCGCAACATTTCGTCGGCATCCGAAGACGCACGCCAGACGCTCAGCTCGGCGCGCGACGTGATCGACGACGTGTCGCGCCGCCGCGACGACATCAACGGTGCGATCTCCAACTTCACGGACATGTCGACCAAGCTCAACAACGCTTCGAACCGCGTCGACGGAATTCTGGCGAAGGTGGACGGGCTGGTCTCCAGCGACAACTCGCAGGGTCTGTTTGCCGAGGCGCGCAAGACGCTCGAATCCTTCCGCACCGTCGCCGACAATATCAATTCGCGCGTTGGACCGATTGCCGACAACCTGTCGCGCTTTTCGTCCGGTGGCCTGAGAGACATCCAAACGCTGATCAACGACACGCGCGGAACCGTGCAGTCGCTCAATCAGGCAATCAGCAATTTTGACCAGAACCCCCAGCGCCTGATCTTCGGCGGCGAAACGGTGAAAGAGTACGATGGCAGGACACGGCGCTAACATGCGGGGAGTTCAGGGTTTCATGCAAGGATCTGCGATGCTTCGCGTCATGCGCCATCCGATCATCATCGCAGCCCCTTTGATGGCAGCACTTCTGGCCGGTTGTGGCAGCAAGGCGAACAACGACACGTTCGACCTGTCGATCACGCCGATGGCGAGTGGAGCAACCGCAAAGAGCCGGCAGATCCTGGTGCCTGAACCGACTGCGGTCAAGATGCTCAACAGCGACCAGGTCGTTGTGCGTATTTCGCCCTCCGAGGTTCAGTATCTGGCCAATTCCCGCTGGGGCGACAGGCTTCCGGCACTGGTCCAGTCGAAGCTGGTCGAAGCGTTCGAAAACTCAGGACGGGTTGGCGGCGTCGGCAAGCCGGGGCAGGGTCTGGCGATCGACTATCAGGTCGTGACAGACATCCGCAGCTTCGAGGTGGTGACTGAGGGCAACAGGCTCGCCACGGTGGAGATCTCGGCAAAGCTCTTGAACGACCGCAACGGCAGCGTTCGTGCACAGACCGTCTTCAAGGCAACGGTGCCGGTCGCCGGAACCGAGAACCGCCGCTTCATCGAAGCGCTGGACAAGGCATTTGCACAGGTCGGCGCGAATATTGTCGACTGGGCTCTCAAGGCCATGTGATCCTTTTCGCGCGGGGACGACCCGCGCGATATCGGCCTGGGGGAGACTTCTCTGCCGAACACTTCGCAGCAGAGAAGCATTCTCCTGCAGTACGTCATGTGAGCTGAGCGAGCGCTACCAAGGGCGCTGGCGGTGAAGCTTGGCGGTAGTCCCAAGCATCGCGATAGGATACCCACCCGGCTCCCGGACCCGCTCTGCCTGGTGAGCGATATGATACTGCTTCCAGCCCTGAGATCCTCGCAAGTCCTGCCATGTGTCTTTGACAGCGGGCTTCGCAATCCGAAGGAATAGCCTGGCCGTTGTGGGGTTGACCTGCGCTATAAACAGCGCTCCGATCTCGGTTGCCTCCCATGAGAGGCGAGCGAATAACTGAGCCTTCGATCCCCGTTTATCTTTTCAGGCAATCCGGTTTTGCTCCCTCCGGTGACACCGTGGTCAGCGTTGCACCGTTGGAAAGTGTCGTGGCGGTTTATGGCGCAGGCGGCGTGGTGGGCGAAGGTGGTCTGGCTTCTGCCTTTGGCGGCGCCGTGGTGTTTCGCAACGATGTCGCCGGCGCGTGCTACATCGGCGTCTAGGGCGCCCGGAACGCGTCACGCTTTAGCAGCGACCTTCGTGCACGGATGGAGATCATTCTCCTCAGGCACGCGCCCGATACGCGGCTCAGTTTCTGGGGCGCGGCAAAAGAGCGGCCGTTGAGGAACTGAGTAGAAAGAGGGCCAGACGTCAGGTTCGCTCCGATGCAGTGCAGGCCATCGAAAGCCGGCTTGATGGGCGACTGAGTGTTCTGTGAAGTACTGGCGAAAAACTCCGCAGGTCGCTTTGGAAACTTAGCCTGTCACCAAACTTCTCTAATCCTCGCCCTTGTGGCGGGGATCCAGTCCGTACGTGTCCATGAAGTGAAGGAGTCTGTGACCCGACAGACCTCGTGCCGCTGGAATTTCGGCACAAGGGCTGGGAAGAGAGAAGTCGGGGTACCCCTCTCGCCAACAGCTTCTTCAGGGTTTATCCGCCAACGAAAAAGCCGCCCCGAAAGGCGGCTTTTCTTGTTTTTGGCATTCCCTGCGGAATGGATCGATCAGCTGAAACGTCCGGCCGCGTGGGCGAGCATGGTGTAGACCTTGCCCGTATCCGAGGTCAGGTAGCTCTGGGTGACCGTCTTGTCGCGATCTGTGCGGGCGACATCGGCGAGCAGCTTTTCGAAATCGGCGATGTAGCGATCGACGGCGGTGCGGAATTCCGGCTCGCGTTCGTATTTCCGCTTGATGTCGTCGAACGTCTGCTGACCCTTCAGCGTGTAGAGGCGGCGTGTGAACACGTCGCGCTCGCCGCGCTGGTAACGGCGCCAGAGGTCGACCGAGGCGTCGTGATCGATCGCGCGGGCGATGTCGACCGACAGAGAGTTGAGCGATTCCACCATGTGGCGCGGGTTGCGGTTGTCGCCGTTGGTGCGAACCGGCTGGGCCGGTTCGGCTGCTGTCGGGCGTGCAGCCTGCTGCGGCTGGCGAGCAACTGTGCCTGATGTATCGTCACGCGATGCACCGCGAAGGAGATCGCTGATCCAGCCGCCTTCACCTGGACGCTGCGTTGCTTCAGGTGCGCGGGAGACCGGGGCCTGAGGCTGTGCGAGAACCTGCGTTACCGGTGGCGTCTGTGACGGCGCCTGGGCAACCGGCTTGCTGACGCCCTGTGCGATGCTCGGCGTCGGACGATCGAGTGGCAGACTGTCACGAAGGACAGACGAGCCAAACGGTGCGCTTGTCGCGGCGGCTGGTGCCGTCGGGGCTGCAGGGCGCGGGGCCGCCGGCTGCGGAGCCGGCTGGGCGACCGGAGCAGGGCGCGACACTGCAACCGGCTCGGACACGTCGAGGCTCTGGGCGGACCGGCCGACTAGCTGCGAGATGTCCTGCAGGGCCTTGATCTGTTCAGCCACGGCACGGCGCATGGCGGCTGCGCTTTCCTTGGCTTCTTCGGGCAGATCGAACGCGCCGCGCTTCAGTTCGGTGCGAGTCGCATCGAGTTCCTGGCGAATGTCCTGGGCCGAGCGGCGGATCTCGTCGGTTGCGCCGGTAAAGCGGCCGATCGCCTCTTCAACGGAAACCCGCAGCGTATCGCGCAACTGCTGGGCTGCGCCATCGGTGCGGTTTGCGGCGTCGGCCAGCAGGCGCTCAATGTCGCCCATCGAACCGGTGATGCTGCCGCGCAGGCGCTCGGATAGATCGCGGGCGCGTGTTTCGGCATCCGACAGTGTCGTCTCGATGGCGCGGCTTGCCTCGTTGCCAGCCTCGCTCAGCGTCTCGCGCATAGCCTGGGCCGTGAGGTTGGCACGCTGCTGGGTTTCGCCCAGGCCGCGACCGATATCGGCGAAGGAAGCGTGCAGGCTTTCGCGCAGTGATGCGCCGATCTGCGAGGTGCGATCTTCGGCGCGGGTAAAGGCGCCATCGACGAGGGAGGTCAGACCATTGAGCGTGCCTTCGATTTCCTCCGAACGCTTGACGAGACCGGCAGAGAGCGTGCGAAGCGCGGTCTGGCGTTCGTCGAGCGTGCTTGCAAGGTTCGACTGGGCAGCGCCGAGCAGCTCGGATGCCTGAGCGAGAACCTTGGAGTGATCGTCGAAGCGACCGACAATGCCGCCGACCTGGCTGAGCGTCTGGCCGGAAATGCTGACCAGGCGATCGATGTTGTTTTCGAGCAGGCGGCTCGAACCGTGCACGAGGTCGGCCGCGCTGTTGGCCGACTCGGCAAAGCGGTTGGCGGTCGCATCGAGCTTCTGATCGGCGTCGGACAACTGTTCGCTGACACGGTCCGCTGCCTGGCCGAGATTGCGGGCGGCCTGTTCGACCAGCGATGCGATGCCCGAATTGCTTTCGGCAAGGCGCTCGATCAGGCTGTTGACGTTTGCCGACAGGCTCTGCTCGACGGCGCGCATGGCACCGGTGGCATTCTCTGTCCGCTGGCTGATGGCAGCGAGCGTCTCGTTGGTGCGGGCGGAAATCGCCTCCACCAGTGCGTCGTTCTCGTTGCGGATGCGGTCGGTCGTATCGCGGGCGGCTGTGGAAAGGCGCTCGGCGCTTTCCTGTGCAGCCTGGCTGATGCGCTCGGCGGCGGACCGGCCGGTCTCGGCATATTCCTCGACGAGAGGGCGTGCCTTTTCGTCGATCAGCTTGGAGAGTTCGGCCGAACGGCTTGAGAGCATCGAGTTCAGGTCGCGGGTGCGGCTGTCGAGTGACGAGCGGATCGATTCGCCACGGGCAGCGAGCGCTTTGTCGACGGCCGAAAGAGCGCTGTCGAGTTCGCCTGCGGTTTCGGCAAGGGTGTCGCGCAGAGACGTGCCGCGGGCATCGAGCGCCTTTTCGGCATCGCCAAGCGCTTCCGAAATCGCGTTGACCTGCTTCTTCACCAGGCTGTCTGCTTCGGCGACCTTGTGGACGATCGCGTTGCCGGCTTCCGAGAAGGCCTGCGCCACGGTTGCCGCCTGACCGGCAAGCCGGTTCTGGGTTTCCGAAATGCGGTCGACGATATCGTTGGAGCGCTGTTCGATGGAGCGGGCAAACTCATCGTTGCGGGTGCTGAGTTCTTCCGTGAAGTCTGCGCCGGCGCGGGCAAGAAGCTCTGCCGAACGGCTGGCTTCGCTATCCATGCCCTGCGCTGCGGCGCTGACAGCGTCGCGCAGGCTGGATGCGAGGCCAACTGCCTTGCCTTCGATGGTGCGCGACACGGCGTCGAGGCCGACGGTGAGCGCCCGGTCCATGGTGCCGAGGCGTTCCTCGATGCGGGCGGTGCGTGTATCCAGCGTTTCGGCGATCCGATCCGATGTTTCGGATCCGATGCGCTCAAATTCCTGCGTGCGGGATGCGAGCGCCTGATTGATGCGGTCCGCAGTTTCTCCCGACAAGCGCTCCAGTTCGGCCGTGCGATCACTCATCACGGTAGAAACGCGATCGGTCGCAAGGCTGGTAACGCGCTCCAGTTCCGCGGTGCGGGCGCCGAGTGCATCGGCGATACTGTTGCCGGCCGTGTCGACCAGGCTGGTAGCATTGCCCAGTTCCGAGCGGATGCGTTCTTCCAGACCACCGAAAGTCGTCTCGATCCGGGTGCCGGCGCCATCGAGGGCGGTAGAAACGCCGCCGACAGTTTCTTCGACGCGGCTCGAGAATCCCTCTGCGGAGGCTGTGATTTCGCGGGCGGCTTCGTTGAGCTGGCCTGCAATCGCGCCGACGTTTTCGCGCAGACGCGTTTCCAGGTTTTCACCGGCGCCGTCGATCGTGGCGCGCAGCGATTCCTGCTGGGCTTCGAGGGACATTTCCAGCATGCCGGCGCTGGTTGCGATGGTGGCGCCGATCGATGTTGCCTGATCCAGCATAAGGTCGGCTAGATGATTTTGCGCATTGGTGAGCGTGCTGGCAATCAGGCCGCCGCGATCGTCGAGTGTCGAGCGAATGCGCTCGTAGCCGCCATCGAGCGTAGACGAGAGCTGGCGGTTTGCGGTGTCGAGCGTCTCGGCCATCTGACCGTGTGCCGTCGTCACCTTTTCGGATATGTCGCGGCTTGCGGTATCGACGACGCCGGAGATCTGTACGGCAGCGGTGCCGACCGTGTCGCTGATGGTGCGGGTTGCTCCATCCAAGGTCGAAGCGATGTTGCGCGTTGCGTCGCCGACGGACTGGGAAATGTTCTGGGCGCCCGAACCGACCGTCGACGAAATCTCGTAGTTGGCGGCGCCGAGCGTCTGCGCGATGTCCTGTCCGGCTGTGGCAAGCGTATCGGCGAGCTGCTGGTGACCGAGGCCAATCGTTGCAGCAATCCGCTGCTGGGTGGCGTCGAAGGTTTCGTCCATCCGCTGCAGGCCATCGGCCATGCCGGTTTCGAAGCGGCTGGTGCCATCGGTGAGGGCGGATTCAATTCGTGTGGCTGCGCCACCGACCGAGTTTTCGAGACGAGCGCTGCCACCGTCGAGGATGCGGGACAGTTCCGCAGCCTGGGTTTCGAGCGTGATGTCGAGGCCGAGCTGGCCGTCCTGGTAGGCACTGCGGATTGCATCCGTGCGATCTGCAAACGCGCTTTCGATGCGTTCCGCTGCACCGCCGACGGATGTCTCAAGCTGCGCGCTGCCGGACTGAATGATGCGCGACAGTTCGGAGGCGTGGGTCTCGAGCGTGATGTCGAGGCCGAGCTGGCCTTCCTGATAGGCGCTGCGGATGGCATCGGTACGATCGGCAAAGGCGCTTTCGATGCGCTGGGCTGCACCGCCGACGGACGTCTCAAGCTTCTCGCTACCGCCCTGGATGATGCGGGTGAGTTCCGAAGCGTGCGTTTCGAGTGTGATGTCGAGGCCGAGCTGACCTTCTTGATAGGCATTGCGGATTGCGTCGGTACGATCGGCGAACGCCGTTTCGATACGCTGGGCTGCACCACCGACCGACGTTTCGAGCCTTTCGCTGCCGCCTTCGATGATGCGGGTAAGTTCCGAGGCGTGGGTTTCGAGAGAGATGTCGAGGCCGAGCTGACCTTCCTGATAGGCCGTGCGGATTGCGTCGGTACGATCTGCGAACGCCGTTTCGATACGCTGGGCTGCGCCGCCGACGGATGTCTCAAGCTTCTCGCTGCCGCCTTCGATGATGCGGGTGAGTTCCGAGGCGTGGGTTTCGAGCGAGATGTCGAGACCGAGCTGACCTTCCTGATAGGCGTTGCGGATCGCTTCGGTACGATCGGCGAAGGCGCTCTCGATGCGCTGGGCTGCGCCGCCGACGGATGTCTCAAGCTTCTCGCTGCCACCTTCGATGATGCGGGTGAGTTCCGAGGCATGCGTTTCGAGCGTAATGTCGAGACCGAGCTGACCTTCCTGATAGGCGTTGCGGATCGCGTCGGTGCGATCGGCAAAGGCAGCTTCAATGCGGCCGGCAACCCCTTCTACGGAATTCTCGAGGCGTTCGCTGCCGCCGTCGAGAATGCGCGCCAGTTCCGAGGTCTGGGTCGCAAGCGTGATGTCGAGACCGATCTGGCCGTCCTGATAGACGCTGCGGATCGCTTCGGTGCGTTCGGCCAACGTGGCTTCGATCCGTTCGGCTGCACCGCCGACAGACTTATCGAGCCGTTCGCTGCCGCTGTCGATGATGCGGGAAAGCTCGGAGACGTGGCTTTCGAGCGAGAGATCGAGACCGAGCTGGCCGTCCGTATAGGCCGTGCGGATTGCTTCGGCGCGAGCGGCGAACGTGTGTTCGATACGGCTGTCTGCATCCGATACGGCGCCGATCAGAGCTGCCGTCTTTTCTTCGAGTGCGCCTGTGAGGCGATCTTCGTGCAGGGCAAGCGAAGTCGCGATGTCCATCGATCGGTCATCGAAGATCTCAGCGAGGCGGTCGCGGTTGGCGGCAAGCGTCGTGTCGAGGCTCGTCACCTTGCGCTCCAGTTCGCTGCCGAGCCGGATCTCGCTGTCGGACAGCGCCTTCGACAGGACTTCAGTCTTGTCGTCGAACATCGAGGAGAGGCGCTCGGGTGTTCCCGACATCAGCTCGCTGATTGCCGAGGTGCGGCTGTCGAGGACTTCTGCAAGACGATCGTGGCTGCCGGTGACCGCATCGATGAGGGCGTCCGCGCGCGAACCGACGGCGTCCTCGAAACGGGCCTGGCTATCGGAGAGTGCGGCGGCGAGTGCCGTGCCGCGTTCGACCATGACGGCGTCGACCTTGTTGTGGGCGTCGCCGAAGCTGTGGCTGATTTCGTTGCTGCGGGCAGCAAGCGCATCGGAAAATTCGCGGGCGCGGTTTTCGAGCATGGAGTCCAGCACTTCCTGGCCGGTTCCAAGCGTGGTGGCGAGCGCAAGGGACTGGTCGGTCAGTGCATTGCCGATCCGGTCGATGCTGGACGACAGGATGCCTTCGATCGCATCCGAACCGCCGGCGACGGTTTCGTTGATGCGGGCAAGGCTGTCCATCAGTTTGCTGTCGAGCGTGCCGGCGCGCTGGTCGAATGCCGTGGTAAACTGCGACAGGCCGTCGTCGAAGGTTGCCGAAAGCTGGCCAACGGTTGCCTGGAGACGGTCTTCGAACAGGCCGGAGCGGAGGTCGAGATCCATGATCGCGTCGTCGGAAGCGGTCTGCAGGCTCTGACGGAAGGTGGCGCTCTTCTGGTCGAGCGAGCGGTTGAGCGCGGCGATTGCCGTGTCCAGCGTGCCGCCGAGCGTCTTCTCGCTGTCATTCAGACCCTCGGTGATTTCGCGGGTGCGGGCAAGCAGCGTCTCGTTGAGCTGACGGGTGCGGTCGGCGAGGGCGGCGTTCAGCTTTTCGGTGTTGGCATCGATGGTCGACGCACGGGTTTCGAACTGGCCGAGCAATTCCTGACCGCGTTCGGACATGGTCGATGTGAGCGTGTCGAGGCGGATATCGAACTCGGTGGCCAGAGCGATACCGGACGATGCCAGGCTCGAGACGAGGTTTTCGGCACGGGCGGCCATCAGGGAGCTGAGCGCTTCACCGGCAGCGTCGGATTTTGCGATGAGAGACGCGGCGCGGGTGTCGATCATCGAGGCAAAGGCCTCGCCTGACGTGGCAAGGCGAACGGAGATCTCCTCTGTCGACAGCGACAGGTCTTCCTTCAGCTGCTCGTGCACGCCGACGATCGAGGAGCGGATACGTTCCGCATGGTTGACGATCGCGTCGCGCTCGGCACCGAGTTCATGCACCAGGCCGCGGACGCGCAGCTCGTTGTCTGTATAGCTGCGTTCCAGCGCGTTGACTTCGGAATGAACCAGCGTTTCCAGCTCGGAAGCACGCGCAATGGTGCGCTCGATGCCTTCGTTCATCGCAGACACTTCGCGGCGGACAGCCTGGCCGACCGACATGATGCGCTCGGAGGCGATTGTTTCCGGTTCGGAGAGACGCAGGGCCACTTCCGCCATCGAGCGGGCCGCATTGCGCAGATCAGCAGCTCTCGCCATCATGATCGCGAAGGCGAAGAACAGCATGATCGGCAGCAGGATGCCGACGACGAGGGCGACGATTCCCGGTGCAGCGAGGACGCCGGCGACCGAGGTGAATTCCCACAGCTGGCTGCCGTAGATCAGCTGGCCGAGACCGATACCCGCAACAACCCAGAAGAACGAGATAATGGCGGCATTGCGGACGGCGCTCTTGATCGAGCCGCCTTCGAGCGAACGAAGAATCGCATTCGGGGTGCGGCGACCGGCATCATTGGCCGGCTCGAAAGCGGGCTGTCGGGCTGTCGTTTCGGGACCGGCCTGACGAGGCGGAGCGGATTGCGGATTTTGTGAGGACGATGGGGAGCGCTGCCTTGGCGTATCCGACACTCTGGTCTCCGAAGCGGTCTGAGTTGGTCGGGCGCGAGGCTGCTCGCCGTTGAAGTCGATCTTCAGCGCTTCTTCCAGTGCCTGGAAAGCCGTCTCATCGACCGACTCGCTGCTCGTTTTCTTCGCCATGCGGTTACGCCTCGTTACACTCACCCGGCGCTTTCGTTCCAGCTCTGCCGCCTGCAGGCTGGAAGTCGGGTCGCCGACCGGAACCCGGCCCGTGCGTCATGCTGGCCGCAATTCCACTTTACTCACAATTCGAACGGCCGTTGTTGCAAACGGATGATAATGAAAGCTTACCACCGTTCCGCCGTCAGACGCAGGATGGTTTACACACCCATCTCAACCGTCCTGTAGTGACACATTCGTGTCTTTCACACAATTGCTCGGCCGGGATCGGCCCGGAAAGCAGATTTGTTGTTAACAGAATTTAAACCACGAAAAATGTCGAAACCCCTGACATTCCGTGAGGTTGATGGAAATTAACCATGTCCCGAAATTTGCGCCGTGATTGTGCCGGAATTTAACGGGATAGGCAGCCGCTGTCCCGCATCACTGGGACGCATGATTGAGCCCCAAAGAGGAACAGAGTTTCATGTCAGCGGCGAATACTGCTTTTTCAACGCCCACTAGCCCGCGCGGGGCATGTCCTTCGCAGTCGCGCCCGATCGATCTCGTGCATCTTGCCCGCCAGACGATGGGCGACAAGACACTGGAAAACGAAGTGCTGATGATGTTTGCCCGCAACGCCCGCCGGGCGCTGCAGGACATGACGGGCGCAGACACTGCCGGGGTTGCGATGACGGCGCATCGCCTGAGGGGGGCTGCATCTGCGGTCGGCGCGTTCGGCGTTTCCAAAGCGGCAGAGAAACTGGAAGCAGACGGTGCCGACGCCGCGCATTTGGCCGCGCTTGCCGCGTGTGTCGTGGAAGCCGAGAACTTCATCCTGAAACTCTGCCGCTGATCCGTGACAGTTGGAGGGCGCCGCAAGACAACGGCGCGTCGTCCGTTCGTGTTGACTGGACCGGTGATTTATCGGAAGACAACCGGCCAAGACTGCCACTCAATGCGGATTTCCTGATTATGACGAAACTGACCCTCGTTGCCTTCGACGGTACGCGCTTCGATATCGAAGCTGACAACGGCTCCACAGTAATGGAGAACGCCGTGCGCAATTCCGTGCCAGGCATAGAGGCCGAATGCGGCGGCGCCTGTGCCTGTGCCACCTGTCATGTCTATGTCGACGATGGCTGGACCGAAAAGGTCGGTCCTCCGGCAGCGATGGAAGAAGACATGCTCGACTTCGCCTTTGAGGTGAAGCCGACCTCGCGGCTGTCCTGTCAGATCAAGATCAAGGCCGATCTCGACGGTCTGATCGTGCACGTTCCAGAACGTCAGGCCTGAACCAAACCAGACGACCCTCTTCCAAAAAAATGCCTCGCTGCGCAGTTAGCGCAAGCGAGGCAAGGCAGGCGCATAGCCGCAAGGCGAGGGAGGAAAACGCCTGCGGCCGCAATTGCGCCGGGGAGACCTGTGAAGCTTGTACAAGGCAACAACGCGGGACCTCTCTCGGTCCAAGTGCCTGATCGCGGCCGCGAACATTTGCGGCGCCTGAACGGGTGGATCCGGGCACCGTGGCCGGGATCGCGGGCGGCTGGATGACCCTTGATATGGGTCGTTGGCAGCGCCGTTCTGTTGCTACGGTTTTAGCCCAGACACACACATTAGTATATTGTTATAAGTCACCGATGAATGACAGGGTGGTGCGAAAGCTCCGCGCAAGTCTCGGGAGAGGTCGGGCTACGGGTCGGTGGATTGGCTGTGCCGATCGATGTCGTCTTTCGCTGCCCGATCAGTCGCGCTTCATCCGGTATTTCAGAAGACGGGTCATCCGCTCGTCGAAGTTCTTCGACTCGACCTGGTCGAACCGCATCTGTTCCCGGTCGTGTGCTTCCAGAAGATCGCGAGTCGCATCGGCCACCTTCTTTTCGAGACTATCGCAACTGCTGGGCGTCGATAGGTCCAGAAGCTGTCTCTCGAGAATGCGGGCGTGGGTGCGGGCAATCTCGGCATGGCGTTCTTCGTGGCGCTTGATGTCTGCCGAAAGCGTGTCCCATATCATGCCAAGATCCGCGTCTGCACGACGTCGATTGATCCAGCGTGGCAGAACGATATGGGTACGCAGTGTGACCCTTGCGGCGCCGACCGTGCAGCGATTGGCGCGCTCGACATAGGTCACTTCCCCGCCGAATTTGATTTCGGTTGCACCGGGATGACGGTGGCCGGTCGTGCGGGTCAGCGGACCGCGTTTTTCCAGCTCCTTGTCGAGGTCTTCGGCAGTTTTGCCGCCGATCTGAAAATACGAGTAAGTCTTGGTGATGATCGGTGCGGCCGATGCGGGAGAGGCGAAGACGCCTGCAAGAAGTACGGTACCGATGAGACGGCGAACCGCGCGCATTGAAAACATTCTGTGGCCTGCAACGTTGAACTTTAAAAGAGCTTGGGGCATAGCGAGACCAAGCGCAACACGAGGTCCCTGAATTTTGCGTCAACTCTCCGAAGATGATTGGCCGGTGATATCGCGGCGCAACACGCACTGGCAATTGGCGCGCGGACGCGTGCTGGAACTCGGCGCGCAAGGCCATATCATGGCGATCGTCAACGTGACCCCAGACTCGTTTTCCGACGGCGGTCGGCATGCGCAAACGGATGGCGCCGTGCGGCATGCGCTGAGCTGCGTCGCCGAAGGTGCTGCCATCCTCGATATCGGTGGCGAATCGACACGGCCCGGCGCGGCGGCGGTGACGCCTGCCGAAGAACAGGATCGCATCCTGCCGGTGATCGAGAAGCTTGTCGGCGAAACCGACGCTATCATCTCGGTCGATACCTATTGTGCGGTAACGGCGCGGCTGGCGATGGCTGCCGGCGCCCACGTCATCAATGACGTACATGGACTTCAGCGCGAACCCGATATGGCTGACGTCGCGGCCGAGACAGGTGCCGGTATCTGCATCATGCATACGGGACGCGACCGGACGGATCGACGTGCGGACATGATCGAAGACCAGCAGTATTTCCTCACGCGGTCTCTCAAGATCGCGCATGCTGCCGGGATCAAGGATGCGGCGATCGTGCTCGATCCCGGGTTCGGATTTGCCAAGAACCGGGACGACGACATGGAACTGATCGCCCGCTTTCGCGAGTTGCAGTCACTCGGATTTCCCTTGCTCGCCGGGACGTCGCGGAAGCGGTTTGTCGGTTCAGTCACGATGCGGGATCCGGCCGATCAGCGGGATATCGGCACGGCTGCAACGACTGCGATCCTCCAACTCGCTGGTGCGGCGATCTTCCGGGTTCATAATGTCGCGGCCAACCGCGATGCCCTGCTGATGGCAGATGCGGTTCTGGCGTCCCGTGCGGCGCAACGGGAGGAGAGCTGATGGGGACCTACAGCATCGCCTTGAAAAACTGCGCCTTCTTCGCTCGTCATGGAGCCTTTCCGGAAGAAGAGAGGCTCGGTCAGCGATTCTATGTCGATCTCGTCATGCATGTGGATGCCGAAGAAGCGCTGGAGGACGACAACGTCGAGAGCACCGTGCACTATGGCGAAGCCTTTAAAATTGTAGAGCAGATCGTGACCGGCACGCGTCGCAATCTGATCGAGACAATGGCGAAGGATATTGCAAAGGCGCTTTGCGCCTGGTCGTCGCAGATCCGAAGGGTCGAGGTGACGGTGCGCAAGCCGAGCGTGCCGATCCCGGGAATTCTTGATTATGCCGAAGTGAGGATCGAGCATGTCGCGTGAGGGCTCGATGAAATTGGTAGCCCTTGGGCTCGGCGGTAACGTCGGTGATCCGCGGGCTGCGATGGCAGATGCGTTGAGGGAACTCGATGCCCGATCGGACTGTCGGGTGCTCGCCGTATCCCGGCTTTATGCCACGCCGCCATGGGGAAAGACGGATCAGGCCGAGTTCCTGAACTGCTGCGCCCTGATCGAGACCTCGCTTCATCCCGAGTTGCTTCTCGATGTCTGTCTTGATATGGAAAGGCGGCGCAAGCGTGAGCGCGTCGAGCGCTGGGGCCCGAGAACCATCGATATCGACATCCTGACCTACGGCGACAGCGCGTATCACTACGAGACGCTGGAGCTTCCCCATCCGCGCATGACGGCGAGGGGCTTTGTGATGATGCCGCTTGCCGATGTCGCGCCCGAAATGGTCCTCGGACAGAAAAATGTCCGCGACTGGCTGGCAGAGGCGGACATCGAAGGCATTAGGATCGCTAACGCAGACAGGGATTGGTGGATTAGGGCTTGATCGAACCGACGGCGATCGAATCCAGATCGCGATCCAGCGACAGGCCGATCACGGGCACCATCTGGTCTTCGACCTTCACCGAAATGGTGATGTTCATCTTGTTCTCGCCGCGCAGGCTGGCGACCATGGCGCCGTTCAGTTGGGCACGGTTGATGCCCATCACGACCTTGTCGCCATTGACGGAGCCGGAGACGATGTCGAGGCCCTTGCCCTGGGCGCCGTCCAGGAACTTGCCGGAATAGCCGGTGCTGCTCTGGCTGATGACCGCGGACATCGGCTGCTGGAAAACGCCGACGCGGCAGGTGCCATCGAGCTTGATGCCGACAGTGCCATCCGGCTGTGCAGCGCCAATCAGGTTGCAGCTGAACTTCGTACCCTTGTACTTGCCCGCGACGATTTCGCCCGGACCCTTCCAGACGCCACCGACCTGCTGGAAAAAGGATTTGTCACGCGAAGCCGCGGAGGCCTCCGGTGCCAGGGCGGGAGCAGTTGCGATGGTCAGTGCAACGATGCCACCGAAAAGCGAAAAGAAGCGCGAATACATGTGCTTTCCCTTGGAAACCAGAAACTTCAAGTGCCTCGCAAATTAGCTTGGAATGGTTAATGACTGGTATCTTTTCGGGTCATTAAGGGTCACAGAGGCGCGATCAATCGGTCTTGCGCGGGCCGACGGGAGAGATGTCGGACATGAAATCGCCGATCCCCGGGCGCTTCACAGCGCGGAAGGGAAGTGGGCGGCAAAGATCCATCGCGGCAATGCCGATACGCGCCGTCAGTAGGCCGTTGATGACACCTTCGCCGAGTTTGCTTGAAAGCCTCGATGCCAAACCATGGCCCAGAACCTGCTGCGCGATTCCGTCTCCAACCGCGATCGAACCTGTTACCGCCAGATGCGCCATCACGTCCCGCATGAGCTTCAACAGTCCGAGCGTGCCTGGGCGCCCGCCGTAGAGGTCCGCCATCGCGCGGATCAGTCGTGTCACCTCGAACAGGACATAGACGAGATCAACGACCGCGCGGGGGCTGACAGCGGTGACGACCGAGACCCGTTTCGAGGCGCCAAGAATGAGGACGCGTGCCTGCCGGTCGAGCGGCGACAGGAGTTCTCGCTCGGCGAGATCGATGAGTTGTGGCCCGTCGATGATGTCGTCTTTCGTCGCATCGAGCGCGGCACGTCCGCGGGCGGTCTCCGCCCGGTGACCTGTCAGTTTCGTGAGCGCGGCGACGACGGTTCTGGCTGCCGTCGGCCTTGGCGATTTCAGGGCGTCTTCCGCTTGCGTCTTCAGCGTCTGGACCGCAGCAAGCCGCATCATCCCGATGATTTCGCGACCGACCATGACCAGAAGCGCGACGATGCCGACGCCCAACGCTGCCGCTGCGGCGTAACCGAGCCAGTCGGACCGTGCAAAGAGATCCCGGATGATCCGATCCGCCCAGAGGCCGAACGCAAGCGACAGGAACGTGCCGAAGGCCGCGGCCGCGAGGTTGGCGAAGGAGAAACGCTTCCGCTTCACCGGCACGGCGACGGCCAGCGCGTCTGGTGAAAGTTCCTGCGGGCTGATGAACGGATCGAGCTCGTCCGGCGTGATGGCGATGCCATCGTCAAACCGGCGGGGTGCGCGGTTCGGGTGGGTCTGCGGCTCTTCTTTAGTCGGAATGTCGTCGTCTACGACGAAGGAAGTTGGGCGGCGGCGGTCATCGGTGATCTTGCGGTCGGTCATGCGAGGCGATCTCCCAGCAGAAACTGCATGGCGCGGTCGAGCCTGATATGCGGGACCGATAGGGTAATGCCGCCCTTTTCGTCGAGAGCCGGGGGACGGAAGCGCACCACGTTGACATCCGGAAGCTCGGAGCCCGGCTGACCGAGCTGCCGAAACAAGGCTTCCGGGTCGGCCGGAAGGTCGCCAGGGAAGATCGCCGTCTGCCGCGTGCCGTCGAAGACTTCGCCATTGATGGTTTCGCCTGCCATCGGTGTGCCGACGATGACCGGCAGTTGGTGACTGCCGTCCTTCACGGAAGCTTCACGCGTGGCGCGCACGGAGGCGATTGCCATCACGTCGATGCCGGCGCCGGCCATGCCGATCCGCTCGATGGCGCGGTCGACGAGGCGGCCGGTCAGGCGTTCCAGCCGGTCGTGGCTTTCGTGATGCAGATGGTCGGCCTTGGTGGCTGCGACCAGCACCTTGTCGATGCGCCGGCCGACCAGCGACGAGAAGAAGCTGTTGTGGCCGGGACGGAAGCAGGCGAGTACGTCGGTCAGTGCGCGTTCCAGATCCTGCACGGCCTCAGGGCCACGGTTGATCGCCTGGAGCGCGTCGATCAGCACGATCTGCCGGTCGAGACGCGCGAAATGCTCGCGGAAGAAGGGTTTGACGACGATTGTCTTGTAGGCGTCGTAGCGGCGCTCCATCATCGCCCGGAACGACCCCTTCGGGGCCGGCGTATCCGGAAGATCGGCGAGGGGCGCAAAGGTGAGGGCGGGCGAACCTTCCAGGTCGCCGGGCATCAGAAATCGCCCGGGCGGCAGGGTGGAGAGCGAGCGCTCATCGGATTTGCAGGCTTTCAGGTAGGCCGCAAAACTCTCGGCCAGCCGACGCGCGGTTCCTTCGTCCGCCGGGGCGTCGATGTCAATTCCGGACGCGAACGAAAGCCAGTCCTTCGACAACTCGGCGCGAATGCCGGTACGGGCAAGGTCTACCGTGTTGCGGCTGAAGGTCTCGTAATCCTGTGCCAGCAGCGGCAGATCGAGCAGCCATTCGCCGGGATAGTCGACGATGTCGATCGACAGGCGTCCGCGGGAAAACATCCGGTTCCATCCACTGGCGCTCTGGTATTCCAGCGTGACGCGGAGTTCCGAGATCGCGCGCGTCGAATCCGGCCAGATCCGTTCGCGCACCAGTGCGTCGATGTGATCCTCATACTGGAAGCGCGGTATTGCGTCGTCCGGCTGCTGCTCGAGCCGAGCCTGCGAGACCCGCCCGGATCGCATTGCCTCGAACAGTGGCAGCCGACCGCCGTTCAGGAGATTGTGGACAAGCGACGAGATGAACACCGTCTTGCCGGCGCGCGACAAGCCGGTGACGCCGAGACGCATCGACGGGTTGACCAAATTCGAGGCGCGATCGGCAAGATTGTCGAGAGCGATCTTCGCGTCGTCGGTGATACTGGTGAGCGCTGGCGGCAAGGTGTCGTCCCAAAACTGTTTGTCGCTATATAGGGACCGGCAGGCAATGCGCAAAGGGATGGGATGCCTTGGAATCTGTGGTCACGGCGTGATGAAATCCGTCAGGTTCCATGCGGGTTGCGAGCTGTCGCTTCGGCCTGCGTGATCGATGACAGCAAGGCCTGCCGTCGGATACCCTGAGGGCAGGGCGCGGGCTGCATGCTCTTTTCCGATCAGTTCCCCGAACACGTCCTCGATCGTCGGGTTATGCCCGACGAGCATCACCGATCCGCTGCGGTCGCTGGTGAAAATCAGCGCAAGATAGGTGCCGACCGATCCGTTGTAGACCTCGTCGATGAATTCGGGCTCGATGGTTTCGCTGATTGCGCGGCGCACCGCCTCCGCAGTCTGGCGGCAACGCATAGCCGTCGAACTGATAACAGCGTCGGGGCGGTAGCGACGGTCCGCCGCCTTGTCGGCAACGATTTCCGCTTCCGCGAAACCATCCGTCGTCAGTGTTCGATCGAAATCTCTCTGACCCTGTTCCGGGTTGGCCGCCCGGCCGTGCCGGAGGAGGTAGATGCGTGACGGCGGCGGCGCGAGTGTCGGCATATCGGTAAAAGACGCCATTTCATTCTCCTTTGACCGCCTGGACGGTAATTCCGTGACTTCTGAACTTCAACCACGCCTGCGCCATGATTGCCAGTTGCGCTGCCCAGGAACCGGTTTCAACCGAAGTCGATTAAAGCATAGAAAATAGTCATTTAGCTGATTTTTGTGACAATTTTAAAATTGCCTCAATAACGAGCGGAAGGCTTGAACCGGAACAACCAAAGCGATATAGAGCGGCCACGAGATGTTCTTCAGGAGAATCGCGTTGAGTGAGAAGATCGATCTTAGCAATTATGTACTCTCGGAAACCGACGAGTTCATGAATGCAAACCAGAAGGCGTATTTCCGGGCAAAACTGACGGCCTGGAGAAACGATATCCTGCGGGAGGCGCGGGAGACTCTGGATCATCTGGCAGAGGAAAGTGCCAACCATCCCGATCTGGCCGATCGCGCATCTTCGGAAACCGATAGAGCCATCGAGCTTCGTGCCCGTGACCGGCAGCGCAAGTTGATCTCCAAGATCGACGCGGCGATGCAGCGCATCGACGACGGGACCTATGGCTATTGCGAAGAAACCGGCGAGCCAATCGGACTGAAGCGTCTTGACGCCCGGCCGATCGCAACCCTGTCGATCGAGGCCCAGGAGCGGCACGAGCGTCGCGAAAAGGTCTATCGCGACGAATGATTTCTGCTTGACGCATGGTCTACGGCAGAAACGACAAAAGGCACGGGAAACCGTGCCTTTTGTCGTTTGATGTCATGGATACGTGCAAAGCCCGCGGCCCTGCATGTCATTTATCGCGCGTGGCGGACATTTCCCCAAATATACGGGCGACTTCGTCCTGAAGTGATGGCTCGGCAGTCGCGCCGGTAATCGGTGCGACAGCAGGATCGCGCTGCGGCAACTGGCGGTTTGGTGCAGGCGCTGCGATCGTCTCGCGGCCGGCGTTTTCCCGCGCCGCAAGGTTTTGTGCCATTTCCTCTTCCAGAATTTTCTCGAAATCACTCCCGAGCATCTTCGACTTTTCGAGGGCCGGCTGTCCGCCGGTCGAGAGGTCCTCAGGATTGATCGGGACAACGCGTGACGGTTCTGTCGGCTGGTCGGGCTCGGCGTGAGCAAGAACCCGACTGCGCGCGGCTTCAAGCGCGTTTGCCGCATCGTCGACCCTGGATGGTGCAGGCTGCGGGATCGCCGTGATCGCTGCCGCGGCGATCGGCGCTGTGGCAACGCCAGCGGCTGTCGAAACCGTTGCCGGGATGACGACGGTCGGTGCCGGACGCTGTGGCTCGGGGGCGGACTGTCTTGCCGGCGGATCCAGTCGCTGCGGGGCGGGTGGCGATACGGAAGCAGTCGGCGTCGGCTCCGACCGGGATACCGGGCTCACAGGGCGAGCGGGAATGGGAGATGGCTGGGTCGCGAGTGGTGGCTTCGCACGCGGGGTGTCGTCGCGCACAGAAATCTCCCGCATGGGCTCAGGCCGTTCGGCCTCTGGCAGAGCTGCCGGGCGAGGGTCCGGACGCTGCCTCTGGGCAAGTGCGGGACGTGGTTCAGAAGGCGCGCTTTCAATGGCGGAGGGCTGTGAGGGCGAGTTCGTCGCGATGCCGGTTTCGATCACGATATCGGTCGGCCCGCCGATCATGACGAGGTGCTCCACGCCGTCGCGGCGGATCAGCACGAGGCGGCGACGTGCATCGACGGCTGCCGCATCCAGCACCTGCAGCCGCGGATTGCGGTTGCGTCCCCCGCGGACGAACGGCGACGGTCCATTGCGACCGCGCAGCATCCACAAGATGCCGAACAGGAAGAGAAGCCCGATGCCGACACCGAGGACCGCGATAACCATCCGGCTGCCATAGGCGCCCATCAGTTCTTCGGCCATATGCTGATACTCCTCATGCCAATCGTCACATTTGAAAAGACGACAATTTTCGCTTCGATCAAGGGGTGCTGCGATGCTGTCTTGATGGAAAACATCACTTCGGAGAGGAAAGATAGGGCACAAGTCTTCACTGTCCCGGGTTTTCTGGCACAACGGAGCTTTTTGCGTCGCCGACAACTTGCTAAGAAGGAATCATAGGGTTTTCGGCTCCGTGGAGCATGACGGCCGCAGTAGGATGGCTTCGGCAGTCGGCCGTTGCGAAATGCGAGGGATTGATGACGAAGTTGCAGCAGGGCGGCAACTACGAGACCCCACTGGTCGAGCGTAAGACGCGGGGTGGAACCATTCTTCGGATCGTGCTTCTAGCGCTGGTGCTGCTGGGCGTTGCAGTCGCTTTTGTGGTTTTTCAGCAGGCACTCGACAATGAGATTGTGCTCGGCCTGCTGGGCATCCTTGCCATGGTCGGCATATTTTTCCTCGTCTCTTCGATGATTGGCCTCGTGGAAGTCATGCCGCAATCGCGGTCCGACGATCTCGCCCGCGCTTTCCTGGCCGGCCATCCGGACGGTATCCTGATCACGGACATCAAGGGTCGCATCGTCTACGCGAACGCTGCCTATGGTCGGATGACCGGTGCGACGAAAAAGAGCGATATCCAGTCCCTTGAGACGCTTCTGTCCAAGTCGCGCGAATCCAACGAGGCGCTTTACAGGCTGACATCCGCGCTGCGGGAAGGCCGCGAGGGTCATGAAGAATTCCGCCTGCTGCAGCCGCTTGGCCGCAGCACGGGCACTGCCGTCGTTGGAGAGAATGGTGCGGGCGCCTTCTGGTACAGGCTGAAGGCCGGCCTTCTGGCGGGTTCGGGAAACAACAAGGCGCAGCTCGACATCTGGCAGATTACCGACACGACCTCGGAACGGTCGGACCAGGAGCGCTTCTTTCGCGAACTGCAAAACGCCATCGACTACCTCGACCATGCGCCGGTCGGGTTCTTTTCCGCGGGCAAGAAGGGCGAGATCTTCTATCTCAACGCCACGCTGGCTGAATGGCTGGGTCTCGATCTGACCAAGTTTTCTCCTGGATCGATGACGATCGACGATCTCGTGGCGGGCGAGGGCATGGCGCTGATCCAATCGGTTCAGCCGGCGCCAGGCCTGAAGCGTACGGAAACGCTCGATCTCGACCTGCGCCGTGCCAACGGCCAGAGCCTGCCGGTGCGACTTGTTCACAGCGTCAGCTCCATGCGCGACGGTGCGCCCGGCGAAAGCCGCAGTGTCGTGATCAACCGGCCGCATGGTGAGGACACCGATCAATCCGCGTCGGCGATGCGTTTCACGCGCTTTTTCAACAACACGCCGATGGCCATTGCGTCCGTCGATGGCGAAGGCCGGATCCTGCGCATCAATGCGCCGTTCCTGCGACTGTTCGCCGGGGTTCTGACCCGAGACGACGTGGAAAGTGGTGCGTCGCTGGAGCGTATCGCGCACGAGACGACCCGCGATCAGCTGATGGCGGCGCTTGCTGCCGCACGCGACCGGCAGGGCGACATTACTCCGATCGATTCGCGGCATCCGGGCGACGAGACCCGCTATCTGCGTTTCTACGTCAATGCGGTGATCGACGAGAGCGACGAGGCGCCGGAAGAGGCGGCCATCATCTATTCCGTCGAGACGACCGAGCAGAAGGCGCTCGAGACGCAAATGGCGCAGACCCAGAAGCTAAATGCGGTCGGCACGCTGGCAGGCGGTATCGCGCACGATTTTAACAACGTGCTGACGGCTATCCTTCTGTCGTCCGATCACCTGCTTTTGCAGGCGCGTCCGTCCGACGCGAGCTTCGCCGATCTGATGGAAATCAAGCGCAATGCCAACCGGGCCGCCGTTCTGGTGCGCCAGCTTCTGGCCTTCTCGCGCAAGCAGACGATGCGTCCGGCGGTTCTGAACCTCACCGATGTGGTGGGCGACCTGCGCATGCTGGTCGACCGGCTGATTTCCGGCACCAATGTCAAGCTCGATGTCGACTACGGGCGTGACCTGTGGCCGGTGCGTACCGACCTGTCGCAGTTCGAGCAGGTTCTGATCAACCTCTGCGTCAACGCGCGCGATGCGATGCCGCAGGGTGGCACGATCCTGATCAAGACCCGCAATGTGACGGCCGAGGAAACTGCCGCCTTCCATCAGGCCGATCTTCCGGCGGAAGATCTCGTCATGGTCGAGGTTGCCGATAGCGGCACGGGCATTCCGCCCGAGATCATGGACAAGATCTTCGAGCCGTTCTTCACCACCAAGGAAGTGGGCAAGGGGACCGGTCTTGGCCTCTCGATGGTCTATGGCATCATCAAACAGTCCGGCGGGTATATCTATCCGGAATCCGAAGTCGGTCGCGGAACGAGTTTCCGGCTGTTCCTGCCGCGTCACATTCCCGAAATACCGGTCATCACGCCAGAGGCCGCAGAGGCTGCAGCTCTGGCAGCCGCACAGCCTGTGGCTTTGAAAGCGCCGGCAGAGGATATGGATCTCACGGGCAAGTCTGCGGTCGTGCTGCTTGTGGAAGATGAAGAAGCGGTTCGCCGGGGTGGCAAGCGCATGCTGGAAACGCGCGGTTATACCGTGCACGAAGCCGGATCCGGCGTCGAAGCACTCGACATCATGGACGAGCTCGAAGGCAAGGTTGATATCGTCGTTTCCGACGTTGTCATGCCTGAGATGGACGGGCCGACGCTTCTGACGGAACTGCGGAAATCCTATCCGGATCTGAAGTTCATCTTCGTCTCCGGATACGCGGAGGACGCGTTTGCGCGCAACCTGCCGGCCGATGCGAAGTTCGGTTTTCTGCCCAAGCCGTTTTCGCTGAAGCAGCTTGCCGTTGCGGTTCGCGAGATGCTCGACTCGGACTGATTTTCTGATCCGCCTGCCAACCTTTATGGAGCCTCGCGATTCGTCCGTCGAACCGCGAGGCTTCTTGCTTTAACGCCTGATTTTCCACAGGTTATGTGCGCGAGAACGTTCCGGGAACGAAATCGCGATAACGCAGTTTAATCAAGCTGATAAAAGCCTCTTGATTAATGAGAACAAAAAGAGTACACGGTGTCCATCGGCTGCTTCATTGCTTGCGTGGCGGCAATAACCTAAAGGTGGGACCTCATGGCACAGAATTCATTGCGGCTCGTAGAGGATAAAGGCGTGGACAAGAGCAAGGCGCTCGAAGCAGCACTCTCACAGATCGAACGATCCTTCGGTAAGGGATCGATCATGAAGCTTGGCTCGAACGATAGCATCGTCGAGATCGAGACAGTTTCCACCGGTTCCCTGAGCCTCGATATTGCGCTCGGCATCGGCGGCCTGCCGAAGGGCCGTATCGTCGAAATCTATGGTCCGGAAAGCTCGGGCAAGACAACGCTTGCGCTGCAGACCATTGCCGAGGCTCAGAAGGGTGGCGGTGTTTGCGCCTTCGTCGACGCGGAACACGCGCTCGATCCGGTCTACGCCCGCAAGCTCGGCGTCGATCTGCATAACCTCCTGATCTCGCAGCCTGACACCGGTGAGCAGGCGCTTGAGATCACTGATACGCTGGTGCGTTCCGGTGCTGTCGACGTTCTCGTCATCGACTCGGTTGCGGCATTGACGCCACGCGCCGAAATCGAAGGCGAAATGGGCGACAGCCTGCCGGGTCTTCAGGCCCGTCTGATGAGCCAGGCACTGCGCAAGCTGACGGCGTCGATCTCCAAGTCGAAGACGATGGTGATCTTCATCAACCAGATCCGCATGAAGATCGGCGTGATGTTCGGTTCGCCGGAAACGACGACAGGCGGTAACGCGCTGAAATTCTACGCGTCCGTCCGTCTCGACATTCGCCGCATCGGCCAGGTCAAGGAACGCGAAGAAGTCGTCGGCAACCAGACACGCGTCAAGGTCGTCAAGAACAAGATGGCGCCTCCCTTCAAGCAGGTCGAATTCGACATCATGTATGGCGAAGGCGTGTCAAAGACCGGCGAGCTCGTCGATCTCGGCGTCAAGGCTGGGATCGTCGAGAAGTCGGGCGCATGGTTCTCCTACAACAGCCAGCGCCTTGGTCAGGGCCGCGAGAACGCGAAGTCGTTCCTGCGAGACAATCCGGAAGTGGCGCGTGAAATCGAGACGTCGCTGCGCCAGAACGCCGGTCTGATCGCGGACAAGTTCCTGCAGAATGGCGGTCCTGATGCCAATGACGGCGACCAGGCCCCGGACCCTTGATCGGACCTGGGTTGGGATGTCGATCTAGGGCATCCTGACGCTGATATTCACCGGTGTTTTCCGGTTTTCAAATCTTGCCGGCCGCCATCTACGAGATGCGCGGCCGGTCTGCGTTCCGGGCGGGTTTGGGATGATTAGGGGTGCTGTGGCTGGACAGTCGGGAACGCGGACGATACAAGCCTTTCGTCTTCGAATAACAGCATCGCACCCGGCGATAAAAAGGGCTTAGCATGAGCGGCGTGAATGAAATCCGGTCGACGTTTCTCGACTATTTCCAAATGAACGGCCACGAGGTTGTGTCCTCGTCCCCGCTTGTGCCGCGCAATGACCCGACGCTGATGTTTACCAATGCCGGTATGGTGCAGTTCAAGAACGTCTTTACCGGTCTTGAAAAGCGCCCCTACACCACGGCGACCACCTCCCAGAAATGCGTGCGCGCCGGTGGCAAGCATAACGATCTCGACAATGTCGGTTACACCGCCCGCCATCTCACCTTCTTCGAGATGCTCGGCAACTTCTCGTTTGGTGACTACTTCAAGGAAAACGCGATCGAGCTTGCCTGGAAGCTGGTCACAGAAGGGTTCGATCTGCCCAAGCACCGGCTGCTGGTCACCGTCTATTCGGAAGACGAGGAAGCTGCGACGCTGTGGAAGAAGATCGCCGGCATTTCCGACGACAAGATCATCCGCATTCCCACTTCCGACAATTTCTGGCAGATGGGCGATACCGGCCCCTGCGGTCCATGCTCGGAAATCTTTATCGACCAGGGCGAAAATGTCTGGGGTGGACCTCCGGGCTCGCCTGAAGAAGACGGCGACCGCTTCCTGGAATTCTGGAACCTCGTCTTTATGCAGTACGAGCAGACGGCACCCGGCGAGCGTACGCTGCTGCCGCGCCCGTCGATCGATACCGGCATGGGTCTCGAGCGCATGGCCTGTGTCCTGCAGGGCAAGCAGAGTGTGTTCGACACCGATCTGTTCCAGACGCTGATCGGAACGATCGAGGATGTCCTGAGCGTGAAGGCCGAGGGCAGTGCCAGCCACCGCGTCATCGCCGACCATCTGCGTTCGTCCGCGTTCCTGATTGCCGACGGCGTCCTGCCATCCAACGAAGGCCGTGGTTACGTGCTTCGCCGCATCATGCGCCGCGCCATGCGCCATGCGCAGCTGCTCGGTGCCAAAGAACCTGTGATGTACAAGCTGCTGCCGACGCTGGTGCAGGAAATGGGCCGCGCCTATCCGGAACTGGTGCGCGCCGAGGCGCTGACCGCGGAAACGCTGAAGCTCGAGGAAACCCGCTTCCTCAAGACGCTCGAACGTGGTTTGTCGCTGCTTTCGGACGCGACCAGCACGCTCGACAAGGGCGACATGCTCGACGGCGAGACGGCGTTCAAGCTTTACGACACCTACGGTTTCCCGCTCGACCTGACGCAGGACGCGCTCCGCGCCCGCGAAATCGGCGTCGATCTCTCCGGCTTTACCGATGCGATGGAACGCCAGAAGGCGGAAGCCCGCTCGCATTGGGCAGGCTCCGGCGACAAGGCGACCGAAACCGTCTGGTTCGAAATCAAGGAAAAGTTCGGCGCCACCGAATTCCTCGGCTATGACACCGAGACTGCCGAAGGCGTCGTCCAGGCGATTGTCAAGGATGGCAAGGCCATCGACAGTGCCTCGAGCGGCGATGCCGTCCAAATCGTCGTGAGCCAGACGCCGTTCTACGGTGAATCCGGCGGCCAGATGGGCGATGCCGGTTTGATCTCGACCGACCACGCCAAGCTTGAAGTGACCGACGTCCAGAAGCGGGGCGAGGGGCTGTTTGTCCATATCGCAACCGTGACCGAGGGCACGTTGAAGGCTGGTGACGCGGTCATTCTCGCCGTCGATCACGCCCGCCGTTCGCGCCTGCGCTCGAACCATTCCGCCACGCATCTGCTGCATGAAGCCCTGCGCGAAGTGCTCGGCACCCATGTGGCGCAGAAGGGCTCGCTTGTCGCTCCTGAGCGTCTTCGTTTCGACGTGTCGCATCCAAAGCCGATGTCATCAGAAGAACTGCAGGTCGTCGAGGATATGGCCAACGCCATCATCCTGCAGAACGCACAGGTTACGACGCGCCTGATGAGCGTCGACGATGCGATTGCCGAAGGGGCAATGGCGCTGTTCGGCGAGAAATACGGCGATGAAGTTCGTGTCGTCTCGATGGGCAAGGCTGTCGATGGCCCGAAAGCCGGCAAGCCCTACTCGATCGAACTCTGCGGCGGCACGCATGTCAACGCGACGGGTGATATCGGCCTTGTGCGCATTCTCTCTGAAAGCGCCGTCGGCGCCGGTGTTCGCCGTGTCGAAGCGGTGACGGGGGATGCGGCGCGTGTCTATCTCGCCGAGCAGGATGAGCGCGTGAAGACCTTGTCCGGTGCGCTGAAGGTTCAGCCGACCGAACTCGTTTCTCGCGTCGAGGCGCTGATCGACGAGCGTCGCAAGCTTGAGAAGGAGTTGGCGGATGCCAAGCGCCGGCTCGCCATGGGTGGCGGACAGCAGGGTGGTTCTGCGGACGACATTCGTGATATCGCTGGCATCAAGTTCATGGGCAAGGCACTGGCCGGCATCGACGCGAAGGACCTGAAGGGGCTCGCGGACGAAGGCAAGGCCACGCTCGGTTCCGGCGTCGTGACCCTGATTGGCGTTTCTGAAGACGGCAAGGCAAGTGCGGTCGTGGCGGTGACGCCTGATCTTATCGGTCGCTTCAGTGCTGTCGATCTGGTGCGGATCGCCTCTGCAGCGCTCGGCGGCAAGGGCGGCGGCGGACGGCCGGATATGGCGCAGGCCGGTGGCCCTGACGGTGCCAAGGCCAATGAAGCGCTGGAAGCCGTGGCGGCAGCGCTCGGCGCCTGAGAGTTGGAATGATCGGGCGGCCACTGGCCGCCCGTTTCACATGAGGTTTGGACATGGGATTGAACGCAACAATACCGGATGAGATCGACGAGGTCGTGGATGGCCTCGTGCCGTCCCTATTCAGGGATGCGCCGAGTTCGGTCTCGTTCAACAAGTTGCGCAAGCGGCTGCTGCGGCAGGTTCGTCAGGCATTCGACGATTTCGGCATGCTGAAAGATCAGAAACGCTGGCTGGTCGGCCTGTCCGGCGGCAAGGACAGCTATTCGCTTCTCGCCATTCTGCTCGATCTGCAGTGGCGCGGCCTGCTTCCGGTCGAGCTGCTTGCCTGCAATCTCGATCAGGGACAGCCGAATTTCCCCAAACACGTCCTGCCTGATTATCTCACCTCGATCGGCGTCAAGCACCGGATCGAGTATCGCGATACCTATTCGATCGTGAAGGAAAAGGTGCCGGCGGGCGGAACCTACTGCGCGCTCTGTTCGCGGCTTCGGCGCGGCAATCTCTACCGGGTTGCCCGCGAAGAGGGTTGCGACGCTCTGGTTCTCGGGCACCACCGGGAGGATATTCTCGAAACCTTCTTCATGAACTTCTTTCACGGTGGACGGCTTGCCGGGATGCCGGCGAAGCTTCTGAACGACGAAGGCGACGTGATGGTGCTGCGGCCGCTCGCCTATTGCGCCGAGGACGATCTGGCGAAGTTTTCTGCTGCCATGGAATTCCCGATCATCCCGTGCGACCTCTGTGGCTCGCAGGACGGGCTGCAGCGCAATGCGATGAAGGCCATGCTTGCCGATATCGAGACACGCATGCCGGGCCGCAAGGACACGATGCTGCGGGCGCTGGCGCATGTGAACCCGTCGCATCTGCTTGACCCGAAACTGTTCGACTTCTCCGGCCTCAGCGCCAACCCCGCCGCCTGATCCCCAACAAGCTGCTCCCACCACTGCAGGATCACACACCATGACCATGCCGCTCGATACAGCCAAGCTTGCCGACATCCTGCGCCTTGCGGCGAAGGAAGAGATCCTGCCGCGATTCCGGCGGCTTGGAAGCGGCGACGTGCGTTCCAAAAGCGAGCCGTCGGATCTGGTGACCGAAGCGGACGAGGCAGCCGAGCGTCTGATCCGCCGCGAGCTTGAAGCGCTGGCGCCTGATGCTCTGTTTGTTGGCGAAGAATCGGTGGCCGCCGATCCGTCGCTTCTCGCCAAGCTTGGAGGCTCGGATTTCGCGATCGTCGTCGATCCTGTCGATGGCACGTTCAATTTCGCCTCCGGCATTCCTGCCTTCGGTGTCATGGCCTCTGTCGTCTGGAAAGGCGAAACGGTCGCCGGCATCATCTACGATCCGATGGGTGACGATTGGGTGATGGCGGAAAAGGGCGCAGGCGCCTTCCTGCGCCGTCCTGACGGCGATGCGGTGCGCCTTGCGGTCGCGGAAGCGACACCGATCGGCGACATGGTCGGAATGGCGTCACCCGGGTATTTCTTCGGCGAGGAGAGAGAGCGGCTGCTGGCCAATCTGGCGAAGGTGCGTTTCTTTGCCAACTATCGATGTGCCGCGCACGAGTATCGCACCTTTGCCGGCGGGCACGTGCAATACCTTCTCTACAACAAGCTCATGCCTTGGGATCATCTGGCGGGCACCCTGATTGCCACGGAGGCCGGCGGTTATGCGGCGCGCTTCGACGGATCCGAGTACCTGCCGAACCACGTGGATGGCGGGCTGCTGGTCGCGACCTGCAAGGACAGCTGGCAGATGCTGCGCCGCGAACTCATCGGCGACTGAGCCTTCAAGGGGTCGGTCCCAGTAGAGGGCGAAACGACACCGTAAGCCAACTCCGTTGTCCTCGTTGAACCCTCGTGTATTCTGGTGCCGGAGGGCGGCATGCGGAAGCATATCCAGGTTCTCGAACGAGCGGGGCTCGTTGTCACCGAGTAGATCGGACGGGTGAGAACCTGCAGGCTTGGGAAGCACGGACTTGAGGCGGAGGCCGAGTGCGTAGAGGCGCATCGAAAGCTTCTCGAGGCCCGCTTCGAAGCATTGAATGAACTCATCAGTACCATGCAACGGGAGGCAACCGATGAACCAGCAAGTTGACAGGACATCAGTGGAGCGCAGGGGCGATCGTGAATTGGTCGTCAGGAGGACATTCAATGCGCCGCCGAGCGCCGTTTTCAGGGCGTGGAGTGAGCCCGAGATGTTCCAGGCTTGGTGGGTTCCCAAATCGGTCCCTGGCCTCTCGCTCGTATCGTGCGACATGGACGTGCGTACCGGCGGCAAGTATCGGCTGGAATTCGGTGCTGGCGGCGATTCCGATACCATGGCCTTTCATGGCAAGTATCTCGAGGTCGTACCGAACGAGCGCATTGTCTGGACCAACGACGAGGGCGAAGAGGGCGCGGTCACGACCGTGAGCCTCAAGGACCAGGGCAGCACGACGCTGTTGCGTTTCCACGAGGTCTATCCGTCCAAGGAGGTGCTTGAGGAGGCCCTGCAGGGCTCGGCGGTCGCATTGCCCGAGCAGTTGAACCAGCTCGACGAATTGCTGACCAGCAAAGCTGAGTAGCGCTGTTGCGGAAACGCATCGGGGCACCGTATGCCTTAAGCGCGCTACACCCCCGAGCTTTTTCGCGGGTGGTGAAGGCAAAGCAGACCATTCCCGCGGCGCCGTTCTATGTCCGCAACGGACCGAAAGGCGTCTTCGACAGCTTTGCGCCAACAGCTGATGTCCTCGGCCATCGGTGACACCAACGACGCGGATCTCCCTGCCGACTTTTATGAACGTTCCTACACGTCGGGGAGACAGGTGAAATGCCCTTGGAAGGCTGGTAATACGACAGGCAGCAATACCGGAGGCAAGAGCAATGACCAGAGAAGAAATTCTTAGCTATTCCCAAGCGGTCTGCGACGGTCTTCGTGAGGACGACGATGGGGTGAGACGCGAGGTTCTCACCCATGCGGGAAGCCGGTGGTCGCTCGGCGTCATACACACGCTCGGCGTCTATGGCAGGCTTCGCCACGCAGACATCGGAAAACGAATGCACGGCGTAACGCAACGGATGCTCACGCGCACGCTACGCCAACTCGAAAGAGATGGTCTCGTCACGCGTCACGATCTCGTTGAGGTGCCGCCTCGGGTGGAATACGAACTGACCGAACTGGGAATGGGTCTTCTCATTCGCATGATCCCGTTGTGGACGTGGGTCGTGGAGAATTCCGAGCAGTTTCGAACGTCACGCGAGGATTTTGATGCCCGTCCGCCAGAAAAGCCCTCCTGGCAGACGTTTTAGCAATCGAGACATGCGCCCGCTCCGCTGGTGTCGGCGGCACGGTGTTCGACCTCGTAATGATATTGTTTCGGATCAACTCTCATTGGGAGCGCGGCTATACCGCGCTCCCGGTCTGTTATCTTCCATTGATCTGCATCTCAGAGGCTATGTCACTTGCCGCTCAGGTTCGCGTTGATCCAATCGGACACATCCGTCACCTTGATGCCTTCGCGCGCGTTGAATGTGCCTGCCTTGTCCCATGCCATTCCTCGCCCAATACCAAAGGCTGCCCGGTACTTGCGCATCATGTTTTGGGGGTCATTTGCCAGTTCTTCCATAAGGACGGGCACAGTCCATACGGACCGGCTGAAGGGCCGGTTCAAACCCGCCTCCAGCTTGTCGGCAAGCTCGCCATAGGTGACGGTGTCGCCCGCCAGGAAGACGATCTCGTTGCTGATGGTCGGCTCGTAGAAGACGATTTCAGCGGTGAGCACGCCGATGTCGTCGGGCGTCGTCAGCGTGACAGCGGTATCGGAGCTGCCAAGAGCGTTGACTGCGTTCTTTTCCAGATCAACGACGCCGAATTCCGGTTCGAAAAGATAACTCATGAACATGCCGGTGGAGATGATGACCCAGTCCGTCTTGCTCTGGGAGCGAAGGAGTTCGCGCACATCGAGTTGAGCGTCGAAGATATCCTGCGGACCGCCTCGACCAATTGCCTCGAAATCGACACCAAACTGCCAGGGGAAATAGCGCGGAATACCGGACTGTAACGCCGCCTTGGCCAACTTCATCGGTGTATCAATACCAGCCGCGTAGCCAGCGCAGCCAATCACGGTGTCGTACTGTGCAAACAGAGATGCGAGTTCATCGATTGAGCTATTGACCAGATCACCTGTGACGATCTCGATATCCAAGTCGCGGATTTCGGTGACGTCGCGCTGTTTGGCTATCGTGTCTGATTTGATGGTACTGGCGCGAAGCAAAACGCTTATCTTTGCGTCTTCAATGCCCTTGGCGCGACGGGCCAGATTGCGAAGGACGGGCATGCCGAGTTCCCCGGCCCCGAGCACGAGAATGTTTCGTGACTTCACATTGGAAACTGTCTGGTTCATCGATTTCAATCCTTCAAAACGCTACGTCACCGCTACTTGGCAAGGCGGAACGACGAAGGAAAGAAGGTACACGGATGATACTGCAGCAAAAAATAGAAGGACGATAATCCCGTTGTATTACCCTTCCGCACATACCGTCTGTCCGCTTCGGGCCGAAAGCTGACTCTCTCCGTTAGAGTGTCATTTCGCTCTCTACCGGAACCGACCCCTTCGAGACAAAGCGGATACGAAAAAGGCCGGATCGCTCCGGCCTTTTTTCGCGCTGACGTGATGGACCGTCAGGCCTTGTGGTTATGGGGCCGGAAGAGCTTTCCCTTTTCGCCGATCAGCACGAAGATCAGGCCGATGACCGAGACGGTAAAGAAGCCCGCCACCATCGGCGTCGCCGTGCCGTCGAAGGCCTGGCCGATGGATGCGCCGATGATTGCGCCGCCGACCGTGCCCATGAAGCCGAGAACGGAGGATGCGGTGCCAGCCACGTGGCCGAGGGGCTCCATTGCCAGCGAATTGAAGTTCGAGGCGATCAGGCCGAACAGGAACATGGCCATGGCGAAGAAGGCCAGGAACAGCAGGAAGGGCATCGGTTCGGATGACAGCAGCTGTACGCTTAGCCACAGGAAGGTGACCACGACGAAGCCGATGATGGCGGCGTGCGACAGCTTACGCATGCCGAGCCGGCCGACCCAGCGGGAGTTGAGGAAGGCCGAGATCGACATGAACAGAGCGACCGCAGCAAACGCCACCGGAAACCAGACGCCGAGCTGGTAGATGCCGACATAGACCTGCTGGGCCGAGTTGATGAAGCCGAACAGGGCGCCGAAGATGAACGTGCTCGCAAGCGTGTAGCAGAGCGCCATGCGGTTGGTGAGAACGATCAGGAAGCCGGCGACGATGGACTTTACCGTGAACGGGCGGACATCGGCCTGATCCAGCGTTTCGGGCAGCTTGCGGGCAACCCAGATCGTGACAATGATTGCGACGACGGCGATGAAGACGAAGATCAGGTGCCAGTCACCAAACAGCAGCACGAGCTGTCCCGTTCCGGGCGCGATGATCGGTACGATCATGAACACCATCATGATGAGAGACATGACTTCCGCCATGGCGCGACCGCCGAAGACGTCGCGGACTATCGAGACGGAGATGACGCGGGTCGCAGCCGAGCCGATGCCCTGGATAAAGCGCAGGATGAGCAGGCCCGCAAAGGAGGGGACGAAAACGACGGCGATCGCGGAGACGATGTAGATGCCGAGACCGATCAGAAGCGGCGTGCGTCGACCGAAACGGTCGGAGATCGGGCCATAGAAGAGCTGGGCGATGCCGAAGCCGAACAGATAGGCCGAGACGACATACTGTCGATGGTTCTCGTTCTCGACGCCGAGTGCTGCGCCGATCTGCTGTAGTCCGGGAAGCATGATATCGATGGCGAGGGCGTTGAGTGCCATCAGAGCGGCCATCATGGCAATGAATTGTGCCCTTCCCATGCCTTGCAGCTTTGGGACAACGGGATGTGAAGGATTTGTCACGGGGGATTTCCTAAAGAATGGGAAAGGCGCCGTGGGAGCGGCGCCTTCAAAATTTTGGAGAGTATATCAAGCCGGATCAGGCTGCGCGGACGGTAATGCCCTGTTCCTCGATATGGGTTTTGAGCTCGCCCGACTGGAACATTTCGCGGACGATATCGCATCCGCCAACGAACTCACCCTTGATGTAGAGCTGGGGGATCGTCGGCCAGTTGGAATAGTCCTTGATGCCCTGCCGGATTTCCGCGTCGGCAAGAACATTCACGCCCTTGTAGTCGAGCCCGAGGTAATCGAGGATCTGGACGACCTGGCCGGAGAAGCCGCACTGGGGGAACTGAGGCGTGCCCTTGAGGAAGAGAACGACATCGTTCGTCTTGATTTCGTTTGCGATGAAGTCGTGAATGCCGCTCATGATCTTTCCTTTCACACGCGGTTTCAAGGACCGCTGCGGTGTCTTGCCCCTTAAATAGCAAGGTGACCTTACTAATTCCAGCGCAATTCCGCTTGAAGTGTCAAACTGTTTACGCCTTCGCGCAACGCCACCAATGACGTGCCCCTTAGGGCTATCGGCTGCGTTGCTTGCTGCGGCTGGTGGCAGTGCGCCGGCGGCTCGTCTGCTTTTTCGCTGGCTTCGCAAGTTTTGATCGCGTTCTGGGCTTTTTGCCGGTGAACCTACCCGTGGTCGCGGACCGCGTGCTTCCCGATGCAGCGGCGCGGGTCTGACGCTTTTTGCGCTTGGAAGGCGTGCGCCCGTGCGACTTGCCCAGAAGCTGCCTGACGACATCGTCCACAACGCTGGTAACGATCTGCTTGATCAGGTCGGACATGGCGCCGGCAGCCTCGTTACTCGGCGGGGGCGGAGGTCTGAAGCGCCAGGGCATGCAGAACGCCGCCCATATTGCCCTTCAGCGCTTCGTAGACCATCTGGTGCTGCTGGACGCGGCTCTTGCCGCGGAACGCGTCTGCGACGACCTCGGCTGCGTAGTGATCACCGTCACCCGCCAGATCGCGGATCGTGACCTTGGCGCCGGGAATTCCGGCCTTGATCATGTCTTCGATATCGCCGGGACGCATGGGCATGGTGTCTTCCTCTTCTTCGGCCGCAAACTCATATCGCGGCATGCTTTGACCGAAAGACTGCCTGAAAGCAGTCTCCCGGTCAAAGAGGTAACAACCTCAAATACAGATTGCTAGAGGATTTGGATCGGTTGAAGTCACCCGACCCGTGCCTCATGCCATGAACGAGGGGAACCAGCTCTCGTGAGCGATGGTGAGATCCTCTACAGTGATGTCGACGATGTCATCGATGACGACGCGTTCGCCGGCGACCTTGCCGAGGCGGCGGAAGGGCACGGCTGAACCTTCGGCATTGGCCTGCAGGAAATTGGCGATGTCGGCCGGAACGGCGATCACGTAACGTGCCTGATCTTCCCCGAACAGGAGAGCATGCGACGGTCCGCGCTGTTCCGACAGGCTGACGGTCATGCCCTTTTCGGACGCCATCGCCATTTCGACGAGAGCCAGACCCAGGCCACCGGAGGAGATGTCGTGGCAGGCGCTGACATGGCCGTTGCGGATTGCCGAGCGGACGAAGTCACCGTTGCGGCGTTCGGCGGAAAGATCGACGGTGGGTGCTGGGCCTTCTGTCGAGCCGAGGATGTCGCGCAGGTAGATCGAGGAGCCGAGATGGCTACCATCGGTGCCGATCATGATCAGCACGTCGCCGTCGCCAGCGGAGCCGATCCTTGCCATCTTCTGCCAGTCGGGCAGCAGGCCGACGCCGGCGATCGTCGGGGTCGGCAGGATGGCGACGCCGTTGGTCTCGTTATAGAGCGACACGTTGCCGGAGACGATCGGGAAATCGAGGGCGAGGCACGCTTCGCCGATACCCTTGATGGCGCCGACGAGCTGGCCCATGATTTCAGGCTTTTCGGGATTGCCGAAATTGAGGTTGTCGGTGGCCGCGAGCGGCTCGGCGCCGGTTGCAACGATGTTGCGCCAGCATTCGGCCACAGCCTGCTTGCCACCTTCATACGGGTCCGCCTCGACATAACGCGGCGTGACATCAGACGAGAAGGCCAGCGCCTTGGTGGGATGGGTCTCGATGCGCACGACGCCGGCATCGCCGCCGGGGCGCTGCAGCGAATTGCCCTGGATCAGCGTGTCATACTGTTCCCAGACCCAGCGACGGCTGGACTGGTTGGCAGAGCCGACCAGCTTCAGAATGGCATCGTTGTAATCCGTCGGGGCTGCAACGTCTGCCGCCGGCAGATCAGGGCGCGGGTTGTGCTGGATCCAGGGACGGTCGTATTCCGGTGCCTCGTCACCCAGCTCCTTGATCGGCAGGTTGGCGACTTCCTCGCCCTGATGGATGACGCGGAAACGCAGGTCATCCGTGGTCTTGCCGACGATTGCGAAATCGAGGCCCCATTTGACGAAGATCGCCTTGGCGACTTCTTCCTTCGAAGGCTCCAGCACCATGAGCATCCGCTCCTGGCTTTCCGAGAGCATCATTTCGTAGGCGGTCATGCGCTCTTCGCGGACCGGGACCTGATCGAGCTGCAGCTCGATGCCGAGGCCGCCCTTGGCGCCCATTTCGACGGCCGAGCAGGTGAGGCCGGCGGCACCCATATCCTGAATGGCGATGACGGCGCCGGTCTTCATCAGTTCGAGGCAGGCTTCCAGCAGGCACTTTTCGGTAAAGGGGTCGCCGACCTGAACGGTCGGGCGCTTTTCCTCGATATCGGCGTCGAATTCGGCCGATGCCATCGTGGCGCCACCGACACCGTCGCGGCCGGTCTTCGCGCCGAGATAGACGACAGGCAGACCGACGCCCTTGGCTTCCGACAGGAAGATGCCGTCGGACTTAGCAAGACCGGCTGCGAAGGCGTTGACCAGAATGTTGCCATTGTAGCGTTCGTCGAACTCGACTTCGCCTCCGACCGTGGGCACGCCGAACGAGTTGCCGTAACCGCCGACGCCGGCAACGACGCCGGAGACGAGGTGTTTTGTCTTCGCGTGGTCAGGAGCGCCGAAACGCAGGGCGTTCATGGCCGCAATCGGCCGTGCACCCATGGTGAAGACGTCGCGCAGGATGCCGCCGACGCCCGTCGCCGCACCCTGGTAGGGCTCGATATAGGACGGATGATTGTGGCTCTCCATCTTGAAGACAACGACATCGCCATCATCGATGTCGACCACGCCGGCGTTCTCGCCAGGCCCCTGGATGACGCGCGGGCCCTTGGTGGGCAGCGTGCGCAGCCAGCGCTTGGATGACTTGTAGGAGCAGTGCTCGTTCCACATAGCCGAGAAGATACCGAGTTCGGTATAGGTCGGCTCGCGGCCGATCAGATCCAGGATCCGCTGATATTCGTCGGGCTTAAGGCCGTGGGATGCGACGAGTTCTGGCGTGATCGGGAAGCTGTTCGGAATGGTCATGATCTTCTCTATGTTGCGGAGCGAGATATGCGCCGCTCTTTAGCCTATGTCTTGACGAGGCGCGACAAGAAAATGCCGGCGCGCCACAGGCAAAAGCCGAGATCAGAACCGGTAACCTACCGTGAGACCCGCGCGGGTCAGACCATCGTTTGGTCCGTCGCAGAGATTGGCATGAGACGAATGGCCCGCCTGCGCCAAGAGCTGCCAGTTTCCGAGAAGTTTGACGCCTGCGGCGACATATTCGTGGAAGAGTGCGCGGCAGCCAAGCTGGGGGTCGTCGCCGCTGTCCAGGTTGCCGTCATGCACCGCGCCGCCGAAGCCTGCTTCCACGAAGACATTGCGCGTGACCGGCACTGTCCACGAGAAGCCTGCATAGACCTGGCTCGTTTCGCCCGTGGTGCTAAGTTCGCCGCCGACGTGAAGGCGTGGCCGCAGGACCTTCTCAACGCCCGTCGCCTGTTCACGACCGAACGGATCGGTGAGGAGCATTCCCGTCAGGAAGACGCCGTTTTCCTTGCGACCGCTGTCCAGGGAGGTGAGGACTCCAAAACGCGCGTCGTCGAACAGTTGTTCGGCAGCAACGATCGGTGTCGCGACCATGGACAGGAATGCCAAGGGTGCAGCGAGGGCGATCCGCGCCGGCAGTGTCAGGGAAATCGGCGGCAAACTACTCTCCTCGAATCGGCATTATGTTGCCGTTTGAGGAGAGAGTGGTCTGCGAAACTCGTACGGAGCTTACGCTATCGACAGAAGGCTTCTGACGGTCGAGATCAGCAGTTGGTGTTGCCAGCGGCCCAGCGTTGCACATCGGCGTTGACGCGGCCCGACACAGGCTCGCTCATCAGCGGGCCGAAGGTGGAAAGCTTGGCAGGTCTGCCCTCCGCCTGCACCACGAGAAGCGGACGGATATCGGACGAGCCCTTGCGTGTCAGAAGAAAGCGTGGACGACCGGAGAAGGACGTCAGTTCCGGCGCGAACGCGTAGGACTTGAAGGCCGGGTCGCCCGACCGGAACCAGCAGCGATTGGCGCCAACGGCAACCTTTTCCATCACGTCGAGCGCCGATGCGCTGCTGACCGCTTTGACGGGTGGTTTCGACTGGCAGGACGCGAGCGCGGTCCCGAGAGCGACAAGAGAAATGGCAGTCATAGTACGGTAAGAGATCTGCATGTCGTTCCCGGAGGGTTATGGTATTGTCTGCTACGGAGACCTGAGACAGGTCAGGCAGCGATCACGTCGAGCGCCGAGGCAAAAAGGCCGCGACCGTCACTGCCGCCATGCGCGGCTTCGATCAGGTTTTCCGGGTGCGGCATCATGCCGAGAACGTTGCCGCGCGCGTTGATGACGCCAGCGATATCGCTCAACGAACCGTTGGGGTTGGTGCCTTCCGCATAGCGGAACACGACCTGGCCCTTGTCTTCCATGGAAGCGAGCGTGTCTGCGTCGACGAAGTAGTTGCCATCGTGGTGGGCGACCGGGCAGCGGATGATCTGGCCCTTGCCATAGGCGCGGGTGAAGTCCGTTTCGGCATTCACCACTTCGAGCTTCACGTCCTTGCACACGAACTTCAGCGACGTATTGCGCATCAGTGCACCCGGCAGCATGCCCGCTTCGACCAGGATCTGGAAGCCATTGCAGACGCCCATGACCTTCACGCCCTGTTCTGCCTTCTGCTTGATAGCCTGCATGACCGGCATACGGGCAGCAATCGCGCCACAGCGCAGATAGTCGCCGTAGGAGAAACCGCCGGGAATGACGATCAGGTCGATATCATCAGGGATCTCAGTTTCCGTCTGCCAGATGGTGACGGGCGCCTGGCCGGAGATCTTGGTGAGGGCGGCGATCATGTCGCGGTCGCGATTGAGGCCGGGAAGCTGGACAACGGCGGACTTCATGGGTGCGGTTCAAACCTTGCCTTGGCCTCAGACAGCTCGCGCAACTCGAGGCGGTTTTCGATACGGTCGAGACGCGATTCATGCCGCGTCAAGGTCGTGTAGACGTTATGGATGTCATGCTGCACCGCGACCATCGTCCCGCGCATGGCATTCATCTCGGAGCGAAGCTCGCTCAACGAAGCATCGACTTTGTCGAACCGGGCGTTGAGCTTCTTCAGCAGTTCGTACATGAGTTCATTCGTGACGTCAGCCATCACATACTCCGCAACCGTCAGTCGATTGCGATAGTATAGTTCTCGATTACCGTGTTAGCCAGAAGCTTTTCGCACATCGACTTCAGGTCTGCTTCGGCTTTTACCTTGTCGGTGCCCTCAAGGGAAAGGTCGAACACCTTGCCCTGACGAACATGGCCGACGCCTTCAAAGCCTAAGCTTCCGAGCGCGCCTTCGATGGCCTTGCCCTGCGGGTCTAGAACGCCGTTCTTGAGCGTAACGGTCACGCGTGCCTTGATCACTGAATATCCCCCGAATTACTTGACAAGAACCGGGCCGGTCCCGCGGAGCGGCTCGTTTTCATTGATGATGCCGAGACGGCGGGCCACCTCGGAATAGGCTTCGACCAGACCGCCGAGATCGCGGCGGAACCGATCCTTGTCCATCTTTTCCTTCGTCTCAATATCCCAGAGACGGCAGCTGTCGGGCGAGATCTCGTCAGCCAGGATGATGCGCATCATGTCGCCTTCGAAAAGGCGGCCGCATTCGATCTTGAAATCGACGAGCTGGATGCCGACACCGAGGAAAAGGCCGGACAGGAAGTCGTTGACGCGGATGGCGAGCGCCATGACATCATCGAGCTCGGCCGGGTTTGCCCAACCGAAGGCGGTGATGTGCTCTTCGGACACCATCGGATCGGCAAGCTGATCGGACTTGTAGTAGAATTCGATGATCGAGCGGGGAAGAACGGTGCCTTCCTCGATGCCCAGACGTTCCGAAAGCGAGCCGGCGGCGACGTTGCGCACGACGATCTCGAGCGGGATCATCTCCACTTCCTTGATCAGCTGCTCGCGCATGTTCAGCCGGCGGATGAAGTGCGTGGGAATGCCGATCTTGTTCAGGTGCGTGAAGAGATATTCGGAAATGCGGTTGTTCAAAACGCCCTTGCCGTCGATCACACCGTGCTTTTTCTTGTTGAAGGCTGTGGCATCGTCCTTGAAGAACTGGATCAGTGTGCCTGGCTCCGGGCCTTCGTAAAGGATCTTTGCCTTGCCTTCGTAAATACGGCGGCGACGGTTCATGATTGTTTTCTCGTTGTTGGCACCCGGGGCAGGCGCAATGGATCGTGTTTGTGGGGTCCATATCGGAAAAGATCGCATTTCACAATGCGGGGACCTTCCGTCCGGTTTTCATCCCGATGAAAAAAGCTATGCCGGCTCCCTCTACCGCATATGCCGCAGACGACTCAGTCGTGTACCGCGGCAGCGCTCCAGCCTAGCAGGAAAAATGCGTCTTGATTCCGGCGTGACCGCCGAGGTCAGGGCTTCAGTTTGCCGAGGAACTGGGCAAACACCATCGTACCCTCCGGCCATGGACCATGCCCCGATTCTTCGTTGATATGCCCGGACTCCCCCGCATCGACCAGTACCGATCCCCAGGACGCGGCGATATCGTCGGCGTGATCGTAAGAGCCGAAAGGATCGTTGCGGCTGGCGACGGTCAAGGTCGGAAACGGCAGTGGATCGCGCGGGTAGGGTCCGAACGTCATCAGGTGCTTGGGTCTGATCTTCGGATTGGCCACCTCGGGCGGTGCGACCAGAAACGCGCCGGCGACCTTCTTCTTGAAAAGAGGAATCGCGTGGATGGCTGTTGCCACGCCCAGCGAGTGGGCGACGAGCACAACGGGTCGCGTCGAAGCATTCACTTCGTCCGCGAGCCGCTGGACCCAGTCGTCTTTGACCGGCTTTGCCCATTCCGATTGCTCGACCCGGCGGGCGGTGGCGAGTTTAGACTCCCATCGCGTCTGCCAGTGGCCTGGGCCGGAATTGGTGTAACCCGGTATGATGAGGATATCGGCTTCGGATGCTTTCATGCCGCTTATCTGTGTTTGCGTGATTTCAATATCAAGTTGCTGGTATCAGGCTTCGCCAAAGACCCGGGTAAAGATCGTGTCGACATGCTTGGTGTGGTAGCCGAGGTCGAACTTCTCACGGATCTCTTCCTCGGAAAGGGCGGCCCGGACTTCCTGATCGGCCAGCAGCTCTTCGAGGAAGTCCTTGCCTTCCTCCCAGACCTTCATGGCGTTGCGCTGAACGAGGCGATACGCATCCTCGCGCGACGTGCCTGCCTGCGTAAGCGCCAGAAGGACGCGCTGGCTCATGACCAGACCCTTGAACTTGTTCATGTTCTTCAGCATGTTCTCTGGGTAGATCACCAGCTTTTCGATGACGCCGGCGAGACGGTTGAGGGCGAAGTCGAGGGTGACGGTCGTATCAGGGCCGATGGCGCGTTCGACGCTCGAGTGACTGATGTCACGCTCGTGCCAGAGAGCAACGTTTTCCATCGCCGGAACCACCGACATGCGCACAAGGCGGGCAAGACCGGTCAGGTTCTCGGTCAGAACAGGATTGCGCTTGTGCGGCATGGCCGACGAGCCCTTCTGGCCGGGCGAGAAGAATTCTTCCGCTTCCAGAACTTCCGTGCGCTGCATGTGGCGGATTTCGATCGCGACGTTTTCGATCGACGAGGCGATGACGCCGAGGACCGCGAAATACATCGCATGACGGTCACGCGGGATGACCTGCGTGGAAACCGGTTCTGCCTTCAGGCCGAGCGCTGCTGCGACATGCTCCTCGACGCGGGGATCGATGTTGGCAAACGTGCCGACGGCGCCAGAGATTGCGCAGGTGGCAACTTCTTCGCGGGCTTCGAGCAGACGGGTCTTGTTGCGGTACATTTCCGCATAAAAGCGGGCGAAGGTCAGGCCCATCGTGGTGGGCTCGGCATGGATGCCGTGGCTGCGGCCGATGCGGACCGTATCCTTGTGCTCGAAGGCACGGGTTTTGAGCGCTTCAAGAACGCGATCGATGCCGGCGATCAGGATGTCGGTCGCCCGCACGAGTTGAATATTGAAACAGGTGTCGAGGACGTCCGAGGATGTCATGCCCTGGTGGATGAACCGGCTGTCCGGGCCGACGAATTCGGCAAGGTGGGTGAGGAAGGCGATGACGTCATGCTTGGTGACGGCTTCGATCTCGTCGATGCGCGCGACATCGAATGTTGCGCTGCCGCCTTTTTCCCAGATCGTCTCGGCCGCCGACTTCGGGATCACGCCGATCGCGGCAAGCGCGTCGCAGGCATGGGCCTCGATTTCGAACCAGATGCGGAACTTCGTCTCTGGCGACCAGATGGCGACCATCTCGGGCCGGGAATAGCGAGGGATCATGAGCGTGCGGCTTTCCTGTCAAGTGTTGCCCAGCCTGTAGCAACAAGCGGGCCAAAGCTCAATAACTTCGGGTTTGTTTGCAGGAAAGAGGGCGCCGGATGGTTAGCGCGCGCTGCTTGCCGCTGTTCTCAGTGCTTCGATATTGCCGCGATAGGCGTCGATGCCGTCACCCTTGTAGATGGCGGAGCCGGCAACGAAGACGTTTGCGCCGGCAGCGCTCGCAGCGCCGATCGTGTCTGCAGTAATGCCGCCGTCGACTTCGATCTCGATCGGGCGGTCACCGATCAGGGACTTCGTCGCACGGATCTTGTCGAGCATGGCGGGGACGAATTTCTGGCCGCCAAAGCCTGGATTGACGCTCATGATGAGGATCAGATCGACGTCATCGAGCACGTTTTCGAGCGCCGACAGCGACGTTGCCGGGTTGAGCGTCACACCGACCTTCTTGCCGAGGCTGCGGATCGTCTGCAGGGAGCGATGCAGGTGAGGGCCCGATTCAGCGTGCACGGTAATGCTGTCGCAGCCAGCCTTGGCGAAGGCCTCAAGAAAGGGGTCGGCCGGTGCAATCATCAGATGGCAGTCGAAGAACGCATCCGTATGCGGTCGCAGCGACTTGATGACGTCAGGTCCGAATGAGATGTTGGGGACGAAATGACCATCCATGACGTCGAGATGCACCCAGTCGGCGCCGGCCTGCACGACGTCGATGACTTCCTGGCCAAGCTTGGAGAAATCGGCGGCAAGAATGGACGGGGCGATGCGGATCGGCAGGGTCATGGGATGGGTCTCCGGTTTGAGGGAGGCTTTATCATCCCGTGGCGACAGGAACAATCGCCTGGCCAGACCATCAGTCGGTGGCGGGCCCGATCTCCACAAAGTCCGTACCTTGCCACTCCACTAGGCGGAACGGGTTCTGCTTCAACTCGTGGTCCGGGCCGAAGGCGACGGGACCGATCGCAGTCGTGAAGGAGCCTGCCGCAAGAGTGTCGGTCAGGGAACGACCATTGGACGTCTCGGTCACCGCCCGGTGAACAAGTTCCGTTGCCGCATAAGCGGGCAGAACGTAGCCTTCCGGCTCGACATTGCCTGCGCGAAGTTGCGTGACGGCGGTGGAAGCTTCAGGCGCAACTGCGTAATCCGGAAGGGCTGCCGCGAGCACGCCGTTGGCAAGGCCAACAGGACGGTTTGCGGCACGCAGCGCATCTCCGCCCATGACTGTCAGGGAAACGCGTTCGGCTGCAGCGTCGCGAACGATGATGGCGGTATCGTTTCGGTCGCCACCAATAAAGACATGAGTCGCGCCGGCCTTTGCCAGGCGGCGGACGAGAGCAATCTGTTGCTCCTGGCCTGGCCTGAACACGTCGGTGAACGCGGGGCGGATGCCTGACGGTTCCAGCTTCTGGCGCACGGCGCTTGAGAGCTCGCGGCCATAGATCGTACCGTCATCGATGAATGCGATCGGCTCGGCTTTCCAGCGGGATAGGATGGCAGATGCAACAGCATCCGCTTCGGCGGTTTCGGTTGGTGCCAGACGGAAGAACGGCCAGCCGTTGCGAAGTGCATCCTCCATCAGGATCTTCGACCGCACCGAGACCGAAACGGCTGGAATAGCGGCGGCCTTCAGAGCGGGCAGTGCTGTCGTCAGCGTTTCCACGCAGAGGAAGCCGATGGCCGCGCTGGCCTTTGCATCCGTCAGAGACTTCGATACCGCGAGCCCGCCATTCTCGTCACAGCTCTCGTCCAGCTCCACCAGCGTATCGCCATTGGCCTCGGCCGCCGCACGGGCGCCTTGGTAGATCTGGGCTCCGAGGAGGGCGTATGGACCCGATTTCGGTGCGACCACGCCGATGATCGCAGCCGATGCAGACGGAGCAGCGAGGAATGAGGCAAACAGGCCGGCTGATATCAAAGTGCGAATGTCCATGCCTTCCCTTAACTCATTGCGGCTTGCGTTCCAGCACATTTAGCTTTCCCATCCGACCGGTCAAAGAGAATCGCGTCACGACGATAAAAACTGCGCGCAGACGTGGAAAAGCGCGGGTGAGGCTTCCATATCGTCACGACGCGCCGATGCGTGTTTCGAAAATTGCCGTCTGAAAGGCACCGATGACCGTCACATCCAGTCTTGATCCACTCGTCACCGCCCAGAATTGGGCCGAAAGCGGCCGCGACGTGGCGATCGCAACCGTCGTCGAGACCTGGGGATCTGCACCACGTCCGATCGGAAGCCATCTCGCGATCGATGGCGAGGGAAATTTCGTCGGCTCCGTTTCGGGCGGCTGCGTCGAGGGTGCGGTGATTACGGAGGCGATCGAGGTGATTTCGTCAGGCACGCCGAAGATGCTGGAATTCGGCGTTGCCGATGAGACGGCATGGCAAGTCGGGCTCTCCTGCGGCGGCAAGATCCGCGTCTATGTGGAAAGGCTCGGCCGATGAAGTTCGATGATCTCGCGCGTCTCAACGGCGCCCGGCAGGAAAGACGGGCCTCGGCGACAATAACCGACCTTGCGTCGGGCGAAATTTCTCTTGTTTCCGAGGAAACGGTTCCGGAGGGTCCGCTTGGTGCCGCCATCGCGGACGCGATGCGCAGCGGCAAGGCCACGAGCGTCGAAATCGACAACCGCATTCTGTTCATCAATGTCTATCTGCCGCCGCCAAGGATCGTCGTGATTGGTGCGGTTCATATCAGCCAGGCGCTCGCCCGTCTGGCGCCGGTGGCGGGCTACGACCTCACGATCATCGATCCGCGGACGGCCTTTGCAACCGAAGAACGGTTCGGTGATGTCGATGTCATCGCGGAGTGGCCCGAAGACGTGCTGAGAGAGCGACCGTTCGATAGCTATACGGCTGTCGCGGCCCTGACGCATGATCCGAAGATCGATGATTTTCCCTTGTCGCAGGCGCTGAAGGCGGGCTGTTTTTACGTTGGCGCGCTCGGTAGCCGCAAAACTCATGCGAAGCGCGCTGATCGACTGAAGGATATGGGACATTCCGAGGAGGAGATTGCCCGGATTTCAGCGCCGATCGGTCTCGACATCGGTGCTGCGAACCCGGCCGAGATTGCGCTTGCCACACTTGCCGACATCGTCAGGTCGTTGCGCCGGCGCGACCTCCTTACGCAGGGTTAGGGAATGAAATACGCCAGCTTCCCGTTGCGTGAGGCCGAAAACATAGTGCTTGCCCATTCAATCCGGTTTGAAGGTCAGCGCGGACGACTGCGCAAGGGTCACCGGCTAGCGCCTGATGACATCGAGCGTCTTCGCGAAGAGGGTATCGCTTCCGTCATAGGCGTGCGGCTAGATGCAGGAGACGTTCTTGAAGACAAAGCGGCGGGAATGCTGGCCGCCGCAATCGCACCTGATCACCTCACGTTTTCGGAGCCAGCAACGGGACGTGTCAACGTTTATGCGGCAACGGCCGGTCTGTTCGTCGCCAACACGCACGTCGTCAACGCGCTCAACGGCGTGGACCCGTCGATCACGCTTGCCTGTCTCAAGGATCGCGTATCGGTCAAGGCAGGCGACATGGTCGCAACGTTCAAGATCATTCCGCTCGCTGTCGATGGCGATTGTCTCGGGAAGGCTGTGGCGCTGCTTGGGGCTTCTACACCGTTTGAGGTCAAACCGTTCGAGGCTCATGCTGTCACGTTGATTGCAACGGAGCTTCCGACGCTGAAGACGTCGGTGATGGATCGAACGGCGAAGCTCATCGAGCAGCGGCTTGCACTTTCGGGCAGCACACTGGTGCGCGAGATCCGTATTCCGCATACGCACGACGCCCTGACCGCCGCACTGCAGGCGCTTGATCTTGGGAACTGTCGCGAGCCTTCGCTGGTGATCGTGTTTGGTGCGTCCGCCGTTGCCGATGAAGAGGACGTCATTCCGGCTGCGATCCGAGCCGGTGGCGGTGAGGTGATCCGCGTCGGCATGCCGGTCGATCCCGGCAATCTTCTTGTTTACGGCCATATTGGTGGTGTCACGGTACTGGGAGCCCCCGGTTGTGCACGGTCTCCGAAGGAAAACGGTTTTGACTGGATGCTCCACCGGCTGCTTGCCGGTGAAAGACCGACATCGGACGATATTGCCGCACTGGGTGTGGGAGGACTTTTGATGGAGATCCCGACAAGGCCTGCGCCGCGGGACCGCAGCGAGAGCAAGGACGATGTCTCGCTTTCGGTTGCGGCTGTCCTGTTGGCCGCCGGTCAGGCCAGGCGCATGGGCGAAAGTGGCCTTCACAAGCTGCTTGCTGAGTTTGACGGTGTGCCGCTCGTGCGCCGCTCCGCCGAGATGCTGTTGGCCTCGAAGGCCACACCCGTGGTCGTTGTCACCGGTCACCGGCAGCAGGATATTGCGGCCGAGCTTTCATCGCTCGACGTCCGTCTCCAAGACAACCCCTCCCATGAAGCGGGGATGGCGAGCTCTCTGATTGCCGGATTCAAGCGGCCGGATGTCGCGGCAGCAGATGGCGTCCTCGTCATGCTGGCAGATATGCCGGGCGTGACCGTCAGCCATATCGATGCCTTGCTCGGTGCCTTTGGGGACGCCGGTGGCGAGGCGATCGTGCGCGCAGTCTCCAACGGCAAGCGCGGCAATCCGGTTATTCTGCCGCGCGCCACCTATGATGCTGTACGGAACCTGCAGGGCGATGTCGGCGCAAGGGCGATTATCGAAACCTCCGGTCTTCCGGTGATCGATGTCGATATCGGTCCGGCAGCCCATCTTGATGTGGATACGCCCGAAGCGGTCATGGCTGCAGGTGGCGTTCTGAGGACGTAACGATGGATAATATTGCGATCGAAGAGATGTTCGAAGGTCTCGGGCCCGTCAGCATCCGTCGGATGTTCGGCGGCAAGGGCATCTACCATCAGGGCCTCATCGTCGCGATCGAGCTGCGCGACGAACTGATGCTGAAAGCCGATGCCGTGAGCGCGCCTGAGTTCGCTTCTGCAGGCGCGCGGCAGTGGAGCTACGAAGGCAAGAAGGGCAAGTCCGTGATGATGCCTTACTGGACGGTACCGGGAGATGCGTTCGAGGACCCCGACCTCATGTCAAAGTGGACAAGACTGGCCTACGAGGCCGCAATCCGGAGTGAAATCGACAAGTAACCTATATTTTTGGCACGGCAAGATTTCGCGTATTGAATAGGCAACAAGTTTCGCGCTAAAATAGGCATCGTAATGGGGGATGCAGGCTTACCGAGCAGTCGGTGCGTTTCCATCTGACGTAAAATACAACGCTATTTCATCACGGGCAGCCGTTCCGGGAAACCGGGACGGCTTTTTGCGTTGCTGTTTTATCGACGTCCGCCGCGGGCTGGAAGTTGTGTGTTCAGATTTTGGAAAGATGTTCAAATGCGCGGATCGAGAAGACCGAGAGTGGCAGCGGCGGATCGGCAGGGTCAAACCATCCCAGATCCGAAAGCTTGTCCGGTTCGGTCAAGCGTGGCTCGCCGGAGAAATCGCGTGTGACGTAGATCATGGAGATCCAGTGTTGTGCGTCTTCCGGGAGGATCTGTTCAGTCGTGCAGAGAAACTCAACTTTGCCGATCGACAGGCCGGTTTCTTCCTCGGCCTCACGACGTGCCGCATCCGCGGACGGCTCCATCTTATCGACCTTGCCGCCGACGATGTTCCAGTAACCGGCTTCCGGCGCCTTCAGGCGACGGCAGAGGAGAACCCTCCCATCATCCCGCAAAATGACCAACCCGGCGCCGACGCCGGGAAAGTCTATGCCGGGTCTCAAGGACAAATTCAGACCTTGGCGTTGGCGACGATCAGCATGAATGCCGGAATGTCGTCACCGAAACCGACTGGTGTCGGGCCGTCATCGTGGTCGCGGTAGTGACGGCGACGCTCGCGGTTGTCGTCATTGGCAGGATTCGGAGCAGGGGCCGGGCGAGGAGCGCGTTGTGCGCCATTGTTCTGCGGCTTCCTGTCGGCGCTACGTTCGCGCTTTACGTCTTCTACCCTGGCTTCAATCATATTTTCCGTCTGGCTCCGATCATCCTGGCTCGTCGGTTCTGCAATCTTGACCGGAGCTTCTACGCTCCTGGTCTGCTCGGCGCGCTTGCCGCGACCGCGATCCTTGTCGCGCTCGCCACGCTTGCCGCCACGATCGCGACCCTGGCCGCGTTCCTGACCCTTGTCGCTGCTTTCCATCGGTGCCGGCAGGGCAGCGATGTCACCGTTCAGCCATTCGATCTTTTGAGTGATCAGCTTTTCGATGGCATCGAGATACTTAGCATCGGATTTTGTCACAAGCGTGAACGCACGACCGGACCGTCCTGCACGGCCGGTACGGCCGATGCGGTGGACATAGTCTTCCGCATGGATTGGAACGTCGAAGTTGAAGACGTGGCTGACGTCGGGAATATCGAGACCGCGCGCTGCGACGTCGGAGGCGACCAGAAGCGTGATCTGGTTGTCCTTGAAGCCTGCCAGCATGTTGGTACGCGAGCGCTGGTCCATGTCGCCATGGAGCGCGCCGACCGAGAAGCCGTGGCGCTCAAGCGAACGGAAGAGATCGGCGACATCCTTCTTGCGGTTGCAGAAGATGATCGCGTTCTTCAGGTCGTCCTGCGCGCGGATCAGGTCGCGAAGCGTTGCGCGCTTCTCGTAATCCTTGTTGTGGGCGGCGACCAGACGCTGCGTCACCGTCGTTGCTGTCGAAGAAGGCTTTGCCACTTCGATGCGTTCCGGGTTCTGCAGGAAGCGGTCGGCCAGCTTCTGGATTTCCGGCGGCATCGTTGCCGAGAAAAACAGCGTCTGACGCGTGAACGGGATCATCTTGGCGATCTTTTCGATATCCGGGATGAAGCCCATGTCCAGCATGCGGTCGGCTTCGTCGATCACGAGGATCTCGACGCCGGTCATCAGCAACTTGCCGCGCTCGCAGTGGTCGAGCAGGCGGCCTGGCGTGCAGATCAGCACATCGGCGCCGCGCTCAAGCTTGCGATCCTGTTCGTCGAACGACACGCCGCCGATCAGGAGAGCGACGTTCAGCTTGTGATTCTTGCCGTATTTTTCGAAGTTCTCGGCGACCTGTGCCGCGAGTTCGCGGGTCGGCTCGAGGATCAGCGTCCGTGGCATGCGGGCGCGGGCACGGCCTTTTTCCAGAAGTGTCAGCATCGGCAGCACGAAGGATGCCGTCTTGCCTGTTCCCGTCTGCGCGATGCCGCAAATATCGCGGCGCTGCAGGGCAAAGGGGATGGCACCAGCCTGGATCGGTGTCGGGATGGTGTAGCCCGAGTCGGTGACTGCAGAGAGTACTTTCTGGCTAAGGCCAAGATCAGCGAATGTGGTCAAAGGGAAATCTGTTTCCGTTGCAATTCGGGGAAGTGATCCGGTGCCGACGGTAACTGGCGTACGACAACTGGCCCGCGACATAGGACCAAAATGCCGGAAAGTCAAGAAATCCCGGAATATTGCTGCCGGATGTGGTGAATAGAGGCGGCAAGGCTTCCAATGTGTTGTCGAACGCGCTCAGTTTCGCAACGCATGACCCATTCCGGACCTCTCGCGCATCTTTGCGGCCTAATTGAGATAATTGTCGAGCTTCATACCAGCGTTCAGGAAATGCACGGGGTCGACCGGCGAACCGTCGCGTCGCACTTCGTAATGAACATGCGGTCCCGTGGACCGTCCGGTGGAGCCTGCACGTCCGATCACCTCGCCGGGAGCCACAGTCTCTCCGGCTCTGACAAGGATGCGCGACATGTGGCCATAGCGCGTGGTGATGCCTTGGCCATGATCGATCTCGACCAGATTGCCATAGCCTGCTGAGGGACCGGCGACAACGACTTTGCCGGCGCCCGTACTCTTCACGTCGTCACCGGTCTCGGCTTGAAAATCGATGCCTGCATGCAGCGCGAGGCGTCCGACAAACGGGTCCATCCGGTTACCAAACCGGCTGGTGACGGAACGGCCGGGGGCCGGGTTTCCGAACGGCAGCTCGCGCGCCACGTCGCGGACGCTTTCGAGCCGGTTGAGCGCGGAATCGAGATCATCGAGCGATGTGTCGAACGTGTCCGAGAACAGCTGAGGCTGGACGTAGGGGCCACCAATACCCGGGTCCGGTTCGGTCGGAGGAGCGGCCGCGACCTGCACGCCCGTACGCCGGAGGATGGACGTGATGGCGTCTGCCGTCTGCGATGCGCCAGTGGTGAGATCGGCGATCTTGACGATCTGGCGCTTCTCGATGTCCTTCAAGGACAGAGTCACCTTGGAAAAGATGCGGTCGGCTCGATCCGCGAGATTTTCGCGAAGCGGGGTGTAGGCCAATGGATTGGCGACGCCGAGATCCGCCGGAGCGGAATGGTTCGACAACAGGCCTTCGATCGCGTCCAGCCCATGACTGACGGATGCCTGCTTGTCCTTGCCTTCTGCCTGATAGGCTGAAGCTGGTGACGACGAGGTGCCGGCGGACGGGACGATGCCCAATTCTTCCGCGCGGTCTAGAAGCGAGCCAAGCTTGCCGTGCCGCGAAAAGAGGGCGTTTTGCTGTTCAAGCAGTTTCTCGACCTTTTGCTCCACGACCTGCTGATCGAGCAACTGGCGGGATGTGATGCGGTCGAGCTGGGCGCGCAGGGCAGAGATCCGGTCTTCGTAATCATGCTGCATGCGCGCCTGGCGCGCCATCGTTGCGCCGATCAGATCGTCGCGGATCACGAGATAGCTGGTGGCGCCGAGATATCCGATCGCCAACGCGCCGACGACGCAGGCGGAGACTGCCGCCATCCAGGGGCGGATCGTCATGTGGCGGATCTTTTCGCCGCTTGCGAGAATGAGAACGTGCTCGGGAGCACGATTTCCAAAAACGCGGCTTTGAGTTCCGTTTGCCACCTTCTGCTCCTGAAGATGCGCATGAGACGAGTCGTGCGCGGTGATCCTTCCTCCGCACTAGACCGCTTTATAGTTAACAAACCGTTGTTTTCCGTGCCGCAGAGCAGGAGGCGTGACACCTCCCTGTCGCATCAACATGCGACAGGGAGGTGTCTGGCTTACAGGGCCTGTACGGCTTTCAGCACCTCTTCGGCGTGACCGGCAACCTTTACCTTCGGCCAGACATTTGCGATCCGGCCATGGGCATCGATCAGGAACGTGGTGCGGTCGATTCCCATGTACTTGCGCCCGTACATGCTCTTTTCCTTCCAGACGCTGTAGAGGTTTGCGACGGCGGTATCCTCGTCCGATCCGAGGATCACTGCGAGCGCATGTTTCTCGACGAACTTGTCGTGCTTCTTCACCGTGTCCGGGGACACGCCGATGACGGCGGCGCCGGCTTTTTCGAACTCGGGGAGGAGGGCGGTGAACGCCAGCGCTTCGGTTGTGCAGCCGCTGGTATCGTCCTTTGGATAGAAGTAGAGAACGACCGGCTTGCCGGCGAACGTCTGCAGCGAGACGGTACCACCGCCGTCGCGGGGAATATCGAACTGTGGGGCGATGTCGCCAATGGCCAATTCAGACATGAATTTCCTTTCTTTCGCCGGGATCTTGAGCAATTGTCGGCCCATCGGTAGTCTATTGGTGCCCGTTGCGTCTAGTCAGGCTGCAGCGGGTCTTGAGAAGGTAATGTCAGCCTGATGGCGGAAATTCGCGGCGAAAAGGTCAGCTTCAACCGCAAGGATATGGTTCCGCTGCACGAACTTCCCTCTGCACAGGCGGAAGATCCCATCATCGTACACTGCCCACCGCGCCGATCGCGCATGCGCCGCGTGGGCAAGACCTTTTTGCTGTTTACGATGCTGATTCTGGCTGCTGCCGGAACTGCGATTGTCGCCATCGAGAGCGGCGTCGTCGACGGCGCGCTGACGGCGCGGGCCCAGTCGGCCCTCAACAACGCGATCGGGCCCCGTTATGTCGCTTCGGTCGGTTCGACGGCGATCCGGTTTGATTCGGTGATGCGGATCGCGATCGAGGCGCGCGACGTGGATATCGTCGAGCAAGCGAGCGGTCAGCGGCTGAGCCGTGCCGAAGCGCTGCGGATGGCGATCGATCCGATGAAGCTTCTCGGTGGTCGCGTTTCCATCAACAACATTTCCGCGCAAGGCATTCGGCTGGAGACGGCGCAGTTGCCGGCAGGCGACCCTATGGCGCTGTCGCAGGTTCGCGTCGATGCGATGCCGAAGCTGCTTGAGCAGGCGTTCCAGCGCCTTGATGAAGTGCGCGGCCTGATCGAGCGTACCGGCACCGCATTCGTCCGGATTGCCGGCATCGAAATCGTGCTGCCGTCTGCCCCTGGCCAGAAGCCGCTGATGTTCGTCGTCAACGAGCTCAATATGCAGCGCAACATCGAGGGCGAGCTCGATATCAGGGGGATCGTCAGCCTTAACGACCGCCAGGCAACGCTGGTGGCAGGATCCCAGACTATCGAAGGCGTGACGACCGGACTTTCCGCAAAGCTCATGGGGCTGGACGTGACGTCCTTCCTGTTGCATCGGGATGCAGCCGGGATGCCGCGCGAAGGGCTGGACAGTGCCGTCGATCTTGAACTTGCTGCCACCCGTTCGCGCGAGACCACTGTTCCGGTCATCACCGCAAAGCTCAAGCAGTCGCCCGGACGGTTCTATTTCGACAGTATCGAGCAGCCCTTCAGCGGCGCGGATATCGACGTCGCCTATGATTTCAACAAGGACGCGATCGAAATCCAGAGATCGGAAGCGCGTTTTGGCCCGACTGTCCTTCCGTTCACCGGCGCGGTCGTCGATCTCAACAGGGTCGATCCGGCAGACCACCGGCCGGGGTTCGGCCTCGATCTCCTTGTCAGCGGAGGAACAGCAGCCGGCGCGTCGAACGCCGAAGAACCGGCACAGTTCGATCTGAAAGCCGTCGGACGCTATCTCTCGGCCGATCGCGAGTTGCAGTTCGACGAGATGGCGATGTCCAGTCCGCTTGGGCGGATGGCCGCTGCGCTGAAAGTGCGCTTCGGCACGCAGTCTCCGGAAATCAGCTTCGGCGGTCAGTTGCCACAGATGCAGGTGACTGCAATCAAGCAGCTCTGGCCCTTCTGGATGGCCCGCAAGGCACGCGACTGGGTGATGGGAAACATGTTCGGGGGAACGCTGAGCAACGGCTCCATCGCCGTCTTCATTCCGGCAGGACGGATGAAGGGACCGGGCGTTCCGCTCGATCTCAACCGCAACGAACTGCAGATCAGTTTCGACCTTGCCGACGGGCGCGTCAACCTGCCCGCCGATATCCCGCCGCTTCGCGACATCTACGGCCGTTTCGACCTGAAGGGCGAAGCGATGCAGGTCGACATCACGCAGGCGGGTTCGTTTTTTCCGTCGGGGCGCGCGGTCAAGGTTGAGGGAGGGCGTTTCTCGATCCCATCGACCTACGCGAAGCCGCTGATGGCCGATATCGCGCTGAAACTGAGCGGGCCGGCGGATGCCATCGCGGAACTCACGAGTTTCAAGCCCATCAACGGCCTTAAAAACACAGAGTTCAAGCCATCGGATTTTTCCGGCACTGCCAAGGTGGATGTGAAGGCGCAGTTTGGTCTGGTCAATGACCAGAATCCGCCGAAGCCGGTCTGGAATGCGCATGCGGACCTGCGCGACGTTGCGCTGGCGACGCCGGTGTCCGGTCGCAAGATTTCCAATATCGACGGCACGCTCGATATCGATCCGCAGGCCGCCAGACTGAGCGCGAAGGCTGCGATCGACGAGGTGCCTGCAGACGTCACCCTCGTGCAGCCGATCGACAGCGCGTCGACTGTCAAGCGTGAACAGGTCATCAAGGCAGTTCTCAGCGACAGCCAGAGGGACAAACTGGTGCCCGGTCTCTCGGAGATCGTCCAGGGCACGATCAGCGTGGAACTGACCAGGCTCGATGATACCAGGCAAGGCGTCAGCCTCGATCTGACGCGCTCTGCGCTCTCGATCCCGGGCATCGGCTGGACGAAGGGCAACGGCGTCGGTGCCAAGGCGCAGTTCGAGATTGCCGGGGAGGGCCTCCAGCGGACAGAGCTCAAGAACTTTGAACTGGTGGGCGACGGGTTTGGCGCGCAGGGCAATATCGTCCTCACCAATGGTAGCCTCGCGTCGGCGGAGTTTTCGAGCGCCCGCCTGTCGCCGTCCGATAATTTCAGCGTTGCGGTGAAGCAGTCGAAGGGTGTCTTCGATGTGTCGATCGGCGGATCCTCTGCCGATATAAGGCCTATCATCACCAAACTTCGCTCGGCTACGCCGGGCACAAGTGGGTCGGGTTCCTCTGCCAAGAGCAGCGGTGGCGCGACGATCCGTGCCAAGCTCGATCGTATGGTGGGCTTCAACGACGAGGCCTTGTCGAACGTCACTCTGTTGTTTGCGATACGCGATGGCGACATTGCCTCGGCCGACCTTTCCGCCGTAACGGAAAGCGGGCAGGCCGTTGTCAGCGACATAACGAAGGGCAACACGATCTCGATGACCAGCGGCGACGCCGGCGCCGTCGTGCGGTTTGCCAATATCTACAACAACATGCGGGGCGGACTTCTCAATTTGCGGCTGCGATCGCAAGGGTCCGACTGGGCCGGCAATGTCGACATCCGAAGCTTCGCTTTGGTAGACGAGCAGCGCCTGCAATCGCTGGTGTCGACCCCTGTGGGCCGGGATGGGGAAAGCCTCAGCAAGGCGGTCAAGAAGGAAATCGATCTCAATGCCGCGCGCTTCCAGCGCGGTTTTGCCTCGCTCGTCTACCGAAACGGTGCGCTCTCTGTTGCCAACGGCATCGTTCGTGGCGAGCAGATCGGCGCGACATTTCAGGGCATGCTGCGCGACGCCCGCGGCAGCATGGACATGACCGGCACCTTCATGCCGGCCTATGGAATCAACCGGCTTTTCGGTGAACTGCCGCTGATCGGTGCCATCCTCGGCAACGGACGAGACCGCGGACTGATCGGCATCACCTTCAAGCTCGAAGGCGTCTTCGACAAGCCGAAGCTAACGATAAATCCGCTGTCGATCATCGCACCCGGCGTGTTCCGACAGATCTTCGAGTTCCAATAAAAAAAAGGCCTCGCGAACGAGGCCTTTTCATTGTTCTGCAGACCGCTGGCACTCAGGCCGGGCGGACGAGGATATGCTTCTTCTTGCCGAGCGACAGCTTGATCACGCCGTCGGCCGTGACGTCGCCGGTGCCGATGACAGCGCGTTCGTCCGAGACCGCCGTATCGTTGATGCGCACGGCACCACCCTGAATATGCCTGCGAGCTTCGCCGTTGGAGGCTGCAAGGCCTGCCTTGACGATCAGTGCCAGGAGGCCAAGACCAGCCTCCAGTTCCGACGATGCGACATCGATCGACGGCAGGTTGTTGGCGAGCGCACCTTCCTCGAACGTCTTGCGGGCGGTTTCAGCCGCTTGTTCGGCATTGTCGCGGCCGTGCAGCATGGCGGTGACTTCCGTCGCGAGGATCTTCTTGACCTCGTTGATTTCCGAACCGGCAAGTGCTGAGAGGCGGGCAATCTCGTCCATCGGCAGCGTGGTGTAGAGCTTCAGGAAGCGCGAGACGTCCGCGTCCTCGGTGTTGCGCCAGTACTGCCAGAAGTCATAGGCCGACAGCATGTCCGGGTTGAGCCATACCGCACCGTTCATGGACTTGCCCATCTTCGCACCGGACGACGTCGTCAGAAGCGGCGAGGTGAGGGCGTAGAGCTGCGGCGTCCCCATGCGGTGACCAAGGTCGATCCCGTTGACGATATTGCCCCACTGGTCGGAGCCGCCCATCTGCAGGCGGCAGCCGTAACGCTGGTTGAGCTCCACGAAATCGTAGGCCTGCAGGATCATGTAGTTGAATTCGAGGAAGGACAGCGACTGCTCGCGATCCAGGCGCGTCTTGACGCTGTCGAAGGACAGCATGCGGTTGACCGAGAAATGACGGCCAACATCGCGCAGGAATTCGAGGTAGTTGAGATCGCGCAGCCAGTCGCCGTTATTGATCATCAGCGCATCCTTCTGACCTTCGCCGTAGCTCAGGTAGTTGGAAAAGACGCGCTTGATGGAAGCTATATTGCTTTCGATCGTGTCGATCGTCATCAACTGGCGCGCGTCATCCTTGAAGGATGGATCGCCGACCATGCCGGTGCCGCCGCCCATCAGGGAGATCGGCCGGTGGCCGGTCTGCTGCATCCAGTGCAGCATCATGATCTGGATGAGACCGCCCGCATGGAGGCTTGGTGCCGTCGGGTCAAAGCCAATATAGGCCGTCACGGTTTCCTTGGCGAACAGTTCGTCGAGACCCGATTCGTCGGAAATCTGGTGAATGAAGCCACGCTCATTGAGCGTGTGGAGGAAATCGGACTTGAACCTGGACATCTTACTTCTCTGTGGATGCGTTTTTTGTCTTAAGAGCCGGCGTCTAGCACTGTTTTGGTGGTTTATCACTCCAAAAATGCAGCGAAATGCGCTTGCACTTATCTGTGACACGCCGTCATGGTTCATTAATCTTTTGTTTTCTGCCAAGCCACTAAGGTGAAGGCAGGACTGCGGCATTCCTTATTTTCTAAATGCATTGTTGGGTTGATGAACGGGGCAGTTTTTTTCCTGGGGGTGAATTTCGTCGTCGCGATATGTTTCTGTATCGTGTTTGCGGTTGTTTCCACCCGCAGTCGGTCGCGCGTTGCCGCGCTTTGGTTCGGGGCCGGTTTCGGCGTCGCTTCACTGGCCGCTGTTTGCGAGATTGCCGTCGCCTATCTGCCCTTTCCGCGTCCCTGGGCGATCGGAGCTTTTGCAACCGTTCTCGGTGGCATGATTTTCCTGCTGTTCGGTATTGGCAGTCTCTATGACGTTCGCATCAACCGTCGACTTGCCGGATTGATGTTCGCCGTGAGCTCCTTCGGAAACGTCTTCGTCTATGATCTGCGGCCCGGCACGCCGCTTCACGCATTTTCCTACCAGACTCCATTTGCCCTGGTTATCCTCGCAAGCGCCGGCGTGGTTCTGCAGGCTTTGTTGCGCTCGAACCGGCAACTGCTGATCGACAAGGTCGTGTGCGCGCTTCTTGCGGTCACAGGGGTACACTTCATCGCGAAGGCCGTACTTGCGATTGCCGTTGGTGCCGGGTCCGTCGCGACAGATTATATCCGCACCGACTATGCGCTGATCTCCCAGAGCCTGACGGCTGTTCTGATGGTCGCGGTCGGCCTGACACTGCTGTCGGTGCTGGTCCTCGAAATCATGGCGGATGAACGCAGTGTGTCGGAAAGCGACGCTCTATCGGGCCTTGCGAACCGGCGCGGCTTCGAGCGCCGGGTGAGATCCGCAATCGCGACGTTTCCAAAAGGACCGCATGCGGTGGTTTTATGCGACCTCGACAGGTTCAAGACCATCAATGACACCTATGGGCATCATGCCGGGGATATGGTGATCCAGAGTTTTGGGACCTTGCTTTCCTCCTGCGCGCCAAAAGAAGCAATCGTCGGCCGGATGGGCGGCGAAGAGTTCTCCGTGTTCCTTCCCAACACGCCGATGGATGTGGCGCTGATGGTGGCTCAGGCTCTGAGGGGCGGCACGATGGCGATGTCGGTGGCGGGTCTGCCACCCACCTCAAGGATCACGGCGAGTTTCGGCGTCGCCAATCTCACCAGCCCCGACGCGCTCGACGAAATGTTCCGGCAGGCGGATGTGGCGCTCTATGCCGCGAAGCGGGCCGGCCGTAACCGGGTTCATGAAGCGACGTCAGACGATGGGCGTCCGCGTGCGGCACATGTGCGACCGGTCAACTGAAGAAACAAAAATGGCCGCAAACGCGGCCATTTTTGTTTCTTCGATGCAGAGTCGTCTTAGCGGATGCGCTTGGCAGCCGGCTCGGGGACGAGTTCGCCATTGAGGCGGCGATCGAGGTAATCCTCGCATTCGCCCATCAGCGTCTCGGTCTGGCCGTTGAAGAAGTGGTTCGCGCCCTCGATGATCTTGTGCGTGATAAGGATGCCCTTCTGGGTCTTCAGCTTCTCGACGAGGCCGTTGACGTCCTTTTCAGGCGCAACCCTATCAGCGTCGCCGTTGATGATCAGGCCGGACGAGGGGCAGGGGGCGAGGAACGAGAAGTCGTAGATGTTCGGCTGCGGCGCAACGGAGATGAAGCCTTCGATTTCCGGGCGGCGCATCAAAAGCTGCATGCCGATCCAGGCGCCGAAGGAATAACCGCCGACCCAACAGCTTTTCGAATCCGGATGCAGGCTCTGGACCCAGTCGAGTGCCGAAGCTGCGTCGGATAGTTCGCCGGCGCCGTGGTCGAATTCGCCCTGGCTGCGTCCGATCGAACGGAAGTTGAAGCGGAGCGTCGTGAAACCGCGCTTCTGGAACATGTAGAAGAGCTGGTATACGATCTGGTTGTTCATCGTGCCGCCGAACTGCGGATGCGGATGCAGGATGATGGCGATCGGCGCGCTCTTTTCCTTGGAAGGCTGATAACGGCCCTCCAGGCGGCCTGCAGGGCCGTTGAAAATCACTTCGGGCATCGGTACTCCGGTCGGTCAAACGTGATCTGATACCAGACTGGGTTGCTATCCACGGTTCATCCGTCGAGTTTGACTTGACGAAGCCGCTCAGCTTTTCTAAAACCCAGTTTAGAACCATTCGAAATTGGGGCCGCCTTGGCAGCGCCCGATGCGATGTCTCTTAAGGCAAGCGTGGCCGGAATTTCAAGAAAAATGCGGCCTGCGGCAACCCTAGATGAGACCCAACGGTAATTAGGGACGGAATCTGATCAGGCAATGGCGTTGAACCGCACCTATCTCGACTGGAACGCGACCGCGCCTTTGAGCGCGCCGGCGCGTGCCGCGATGCTGGAGGCCCTTCAGCTTCCCGGCAACGCGTCGTCGGTGCATGGTGAGGGCCGGTTGGCGCGCGCGGCCGTCGACAAGGCGCGTCGCCAGGTTGCGGCCTTGGTCGGAGCAGATCCCGCGCATGTTACCTTTACCAGCGGTGCGACGGAGGCATCGAACCACGTTCTGACGCCGGACTACCGGATGGGCCGTTCGCCGGTCGCGATCGGTAGCCTCTACGTCTCGGCGATCGAGCATCCGGCAATCCGCGAAGGCGGCAGGTTCGATCCTGCCCAGGTGATCGAGATACCGGTGACAGCCACCGGCATCGTGGATCTCTCGGGGCTCGATAACCTGCTGGTGGCGCATGACCATTCTCTTGGCCTTCCGATGGTCGGGCTGATGCTGGTCAATAACGAGACGGGCGTGATCCAGCCGGTGGCGGAGGCTGCGGAGATCGTCCACAGGCACCGCGGCCTTCTGGTCGTCGATGCGGTGCAGGCCGTGGGTCGCATCCCGGTCGATATCATGAGGCTGGACGCAGACTTCATGGTGATCTCGTCGCACAAGATCGGCGGACCGAAGGGCGTCGGCGCCCTGATTTCGCGCGGCGAAGTTCTGATGCCGAAGCCGCTGATCCGGGGTGGCGGGCAGGAGAAGGGTCACCGTTCGGGGACCGAGAATTTTCACGCGATCGTCGGCTTCGGCGCGGCGGCTGCGGCGATGAGCGAAGACCTCGATGATCGCAATGCCGGTATCGGCGCTTTGCGGGATCGGCTTGAGGGCGAGATGCGCAAGGCTGCTGCCGATGTGATGATCCATGGCGCGGACGTTCCCCGCGTTGGCAATACCTGCTTCTTCACCCTGCCGGGGCTGAAAGCGGAAACGGGTCAGATCGCTTTCGATATCGAGGGGATCGCGCTTTCGGCCGGTTCGGCCTGCTCTTCGGGCAAGGTCGGCGAGAGCCATGTGCTGACGGCGATGGGCCGGGATCCACAGCTGGGTGCCCTGCGCATCTCGCTCGGTCCCGACACGACAGACGAAGACATTACGCGTGCGGTTGCGGCTTTTGCCAAAATCGCAGCCCGTCGCAAGGCCCAAGGCGTTGCGGCGTGACAGCGCTCAAATTTGTGCGAGCGCAACTTTCTACTTGCCTAAAGGTGTGAAAACCGCCTTTTGGCGCCTACATACGGGAGGAACAGAACCTCCCGGAGACATGACAGAATTGCCGGAATTTGAACCGGCAAGATTTGGAGAATGAACATGCCAGCTGTCCAGGAAACAATCGATCAGGTCCGTGGGATCGATATCGATCAGTACAAATACGGCTTCGAAACCATCATCGAAGTGGACAAGGCGCCCAAGGGCCTTTCGGAAGACATCATCCGCTTCATTTCAGACAAGAAGCAGGAGCCCGAATGGATGCTGGAATGGCGTCTCGACGCCTACAAGCGCTGGCTGACAATGGAAGAGCCGACCTGGGCGCGCGTCGATTATCCCAAGATCGACTTCAACGATCTCTATTACTATGCCGCGCCGAAGACCACGTCCGGTCCGAAGTCGCTCGAGGAAGTCGATCCCGAGCTGCTGCGCGTTTATGAAAAGCTTGGCATTCCGCTGCGCGAGCAGGAAATCCTTGCGGGCGTCGACAAGCCGCGGGTTGCCGTCGATGCTGTGTTCGATTCCGTGTCGGTTGTCACGACCTTCAAAAAGGAACTTCAGAAGGCCGGCGTGATCTTCATGTCGATCTCGGAAGCCATTCGCGAGCATCCGGACCTGATCAAGCAGTATCTCGGCACCGTCGTTTCGGCCACCGACAACTATTACGCCACGCTGAATGCTGCGGTGTTTACCGATGGCTCGTTCGTGTTCGTACCGAAGGGCGTTCGCTGCCCGATGGAACTGTCCACCTACTTCCGTATCAACGAGAAGAACACCGGCCAGTTCGAACGCACGCTGATCATCGCCGAAGAAGGCGCTTACGTGTCCTATCTCGAAGGCTGCACGGCGCCGCAGCGCGACGAGAACCAGCTGCATGCCGCAGTGGTCGAACTCGTTGCTCTCGACGATGCCGAGATCAAGTATTCGACCGTTCAGAACTGGTACCCGGGCGATGCCCAGGGCAAGGGCGGTATTTACAACTTCGTCACCAAGCGTGGCGATTGCCGCGGCCACCGTTCGAAGATTTCCTGGACCCAGGTCGAGACCGGTTCGGCGATCACCTGGAAATACCCGTCCTGCATCCTGCGTGGTGACGATAGCCGCGGCGAGTTCTACTCGATCGCCGTGTCGAACGGTCACCAGCAGATCGATAGCGGCACCAAGATGATCCACCTCGGCAAGAACACGTCGAGCCGTATCATCTCGAAGGGAATTTCGGCCGGCGTTTCGCAGAACACCTATCGCGGTCAGGTCTCCATCCACCGCAAGGCTGAAAACGCCCGCAACTTCACCAACTGCGATTCGCTTCTGATCGGCGACAAGTGCGGTGCGCATACCGTGCCGTACATCGACGTGAAGAACTCGTCGGGCCAGATCGAGCACGAAGCGACGACCTCGAAGATTTCCGACGACCAGAAGTTCTACGTCATGCAGCGCGGCATTCCCGAAGAAGAAGCGATCGCCCTGATCGTCAACGGCTTCGTCAAGGATGTCATCCAGCAGCTGCCAATGGAATTTGCGGTCGAAGCGCAGAAGCTGATCGGGATTTCGCTCGAAGGCTCCGTCGGCTGATCGGCCTGTCATTTGAATAGCGCGCCTGGCGCGTCACTAAAGAGTATCCGGAAAGATAGACCTATGCTTGAAATCAGAAACCTGCATGCCCGCATTGCCGAAGACGGCACCGAAATCATCCGTGGCCTGAACCTGACCGTGAAGGCTGGCGAAGTTGCTGCCATCATGGGGCCGAACGGTTCCGGCAAGTCGACGCTGTCCTACATCCTGTCCGGCCGTCCGGACTATGAAGTCACCGAGGGCGAAGTCCTTCTGAACGGTGAGAGCATTCTGGAGCTCGATCCGGCGGAGCGTGCCTCCAAGGGCATTTTCCTCGCCTTCCAGTATCCGGTCGAAATCCCGGGCGTCGCCACCATGCAGTTCCTCAAGGTGGCCATGAACGAGCAGCGCAAGGCGCGCGGCGAAGCCGAACTGACGACGCCGGACTTCATCCGTCGCGTCAAGGAAGCCGCTGCCGAGCTGAAGATCGACATGGACATGCTGAAGCGTCCGCTCAATGTCGGTTTTTCCGGCGGCGAGAAGAAGCGCGCGGAAATCCTCCAGATGGCGCTGCTCGAGCCTTTGCTCTGCGTGCTGGATGAGACCGATTCCGGCCTCGACATCGATGCGCTCAAGATCGTGGCAGATGGCGTCAATGCGCTGAAGTCGCCGGATCGTGCGACGATCGTCATTACCCACTATCAGCGCCTGCTCGATTATATCGTGCCGGATACGGTCCACGTTCTCTACAAGGGCCAGATCATCCGCACCGGTGACAAGGCGCTGGCGCTCGAACTCGAGGCCAATGGCTACGCGGACATCATCGGCAGAGCAGCCTGAGACGCGGGAAGGAATTTGGCATGAACATGCAAATGAATCAGCCCGTCCGGCTGACGGCCGCCGAAACGGCGCTCGTTGAGGCTTTTGCGGCCCAGGTCGGGGAATTGCCGGGCAACGGTGCCGTCACGGGAACCCGCGATCGTCTCCTCGACGATCTGAAGCGGTCCGGCCTGCCGACGCGACGCATCGAGTCCTGGCACTACACGGATCTGAAGAACCTGCTGCGCGCTGTGCCTGAGCGTGTCGTCGGCGGCGTTTCGGTTCAACCGGTCGCGCCGCTGGTCGAAGGGGCTAAGGTCCTGTCGATCGTTCAGGGCATCGCGGACAGCCGCGCGACGATCGATGGCGTCGAGCTTTCGGTCTTCAAGGACCAGCTCGCCGATGGTTCGGCTGTGGCTGGCCTTGCGGCTTTCGACAAGGACGACGCGATCGGCCGCATCAATGGCAGCTTCGTGCGTGACGGCTTTGCGCTTTCCGTACCGGCTGACGTTGCGGTCGAGCAACCCATCGAACTTCAGGCGGTTCACGGTGCCGGTCAGGTCCACACGCGGTTTCCGGCGGTGTTCGGAGCGCGTTCGAAGGCAACGATCATCGAGCGTCACTGCGCGGTGACTGAGGATGCGGCACTCGTATCGTCGATCAGCGACCTGACGCTGCAGGACGGCGCTGAGATCACCTGGATCATCCTCCAGACTCAAGGGGCTGACGACACCCATCTCGGTCAGATCCGCATATCGCTGGGTACCGATACCAAGCTGCGATTGTTCATCGTCAACGCCGGAGGCAAGCTGGTGCGCCAGGAGCTTCGCGTCGAGGTTCAGGGCGAGGGGTCGGAGTTCACGCTGCGTGCCGTCAACCTGCTCGGTGGCGATACCCATACGGACGTGACCATGGTTCTCGGCCATAACGTTCCGCATACGAGCTCCACGGAAATCATCCGCAACGTCCTGTTCGACAAGGCGAGCGGTGTGTTTCAGGGCATGATCAAGGTTGCCCCGGACGCGCAGAAGACCGATGCGAAGATGGCGTGCAACACGCTTCTGATGTCCGACGACGCCGATTTCTCGGTGAAGCCGGAGCTGGAAATCTTTGCCGACGACGTGATCTGCGGCCATGGCGCCACGGTTTCCGATATCGACCGCAACCATCTCTTCTACCTGATGGCGCGCGGCGTTCCGGAAAACAGGGCCCGTGCCATGCTGGTCAACGCCTTCGTGGCGGAGATCGTCGAGGAACTGGAAGAAGAAAAGCTCGTCGAGGCGCTGGAAGGCGTCATCTCCGACTGGCTCGAAAAGCACGCCTGATTTTAAAGGCGCGCGTCCGCAAATGAGGCATGACATGGACCAGATCACACCTGCGACAGCTTACGACGTCGAAGCGATCCGAAAGGATTTCCCGATCCTTTCGACCATGGTGCATGGCAACAAGCCGCTGGTCTATCTGGACAACGGGGCTTCTGCCCAGAAGCCGCAGGCCGTGATCGATGCGATCGCACATTCCTACTCGAACGAGTATGCCAATGTGCATCGCGGCCTTCACTACCTGTCCAATGCGGCAACGGATGCCTATGAGGCGGCGCGCGAGAAGGTGCGCCGTTTTCTGAACGCCGGTTCTGTGGACGAAATCATCTTCACCAGCAATTCGACGGCGGCGATCAACACCGTCGCCTATGGTTATGGAATGCCGCATATCGGTGAGGGCGACGAGATCGTCATCACCATCATGGAGCACCATTCCAACATCGTGCCATGGCACTTCATTCGCGAACGCCAGGGTGCGAAGATCGTCTGGATCCCGGTCGATGACGACGGTGCCTTTCATCTTGAGGATTTCGAAAAGGCGCTGACGGACAAGACCAAGCTGGTCGCCATCACACATATGTCGAATGCGCTCGGGACAGTCGTTCCGGTCAAGGACGTCTGCCGCATCGCCCACGAGCGCGGCATTCCCGTTCTCGTCGACGGCAGCCAGAGCGCCGTCCACATGCCGATCGATGTTCGCGATATCGACTGCGACTGGTTCGTGATGACCGGCCACAAGCTCTACGGTCCCTCGGGTATCGGCGTTCTCTACGGCAAGGCGGACCGTCTGAAAGAGATGCGGCCGTTCATGGGCGGTGGCGAAATGATCATCGACGTGGCCGAAGATTTTGTCACCTACAACGATCCGCCGCACCGGTTTGAGGCCGGGACACCGCCGATCGTTCAGGCGATCGGTCTCGGTCATGCGCTCGACTATATGAACAAGGTTGGTCGCGATGCGATTGCAAAGCACGAGGCGGATCTGACCGCCTATGCGACCCAGCGGCTGAGCGCGATCAATTCGCTGCGGATCATCGGCAACGCGCCGGGCAAGGGCGCCATCTTCTCGTTCGAGCTTGCCGGCATTCATGCGCACGACATCTCTATGGTGATCGACCGGCGCGGTGTGGCTGTGAGAGCCGGAACCCATTGCGCCATGCCGCTCTTGAAACGCTTCGGCGTTACCTCCACATGCCGTGCATCCTTCGGCATGTACAATACCCGGGCCGAAGTGGATGCGTTGGCAGATGCACTCGACTACGCCCGCGATTTCTTTTCCTGAAGGACTTTTGAAGGCCATGGACGACCAGATACCGAAATGGGATGCCCGCGAGGGGATCATCCAGTCCGCCATTCCCGAAGACGAGGTGGCGCGGCTTTCCGACGACATCGTCGCGGCTTTGAAAACCGTCTATGATCCGGAAATTCCGGCCGACATCTTCGAACTCGGATTGATCTACAAGGTCGATATCGAGGACGACCGGATGGTGAAGATCATGATGACGCTGACAGCGCCCGGTTGCCCGGTAGCCGGTGAAATGCCGGGCTGGGTGGAAAATGCCGTCGGCGCCGTCGAAGGCGTGTCCGGCGTCGAGGTCGAGATGACGTTCGATCCGCCGTGGACGCCGGAGCGGATGTCCGAAGAGGCGCAGGTTGCTGTCGGGTGGTATTGATCGGTTAAGGCACCGGTACTAAGTTGGAATCACGAGACGTCCTCTCGAAACACCAGGTCTAGAAACACCGGGCCTTGAACCCGGTCGTGGAAGGAAAGAATGCCATGGGCTTTGCTGTCATGACGATCACCGACGCTGCTGCACAGCGCGTCAACCAGATCACCTCGAACTCCGGTCCTGATGCGCTCGGTCTGCGCGTCGGTATCAAGAAGGGCGGTTGCGCCGGCATGGAGTACACGATCGATCTCGTGACTGTGCCGAATGCCAAGGACGACCTCATCGAGCGGGACGGCGCCAAGGTGTGGATCGAGCCTTCGGCCGTTCTTTACCTGCTCGGCACCCAGATGGATTTCGAGACCACCAAGATGCGATCCGGCTTCACCTTCGTCAACCCGAACCAGACTTCGGCCTGCGGTTGCGGCGAATCGGTCGAACTGAAGCCTGCCGATCTGGCGGCGCTTGCGCAGCAGCGCAACACGCAATCTCCGGCTGCCTGAGGCGGTAAATTCAGATGTTAAAGAGAAAGGGCCGCGAGGCCCTTTTTTATTGCGCTGTCTATTCGTGGCGCAAAGCCTCAATGGGGTTGAGCTGGGCTGCCCGTCGAGCCGGGAAGTAACCGAAGATCATGCCGATCGCTGCCGAAAAGGCGAAGGCCATAAGGATGATCGTCGGGCTGGCAACGAACGGCACCTGGAGGAAGCTCACGACGCCGTAGGCGAGCGCAAGCCCGGTGATGATGCCGGTCACGCCGCCGAAGATCGACAGCATCACGGCCTCCACGAGGAACTGCCTCAAGACTTGGCTTTCGAGTGCGCCGATAGCGAGCCGAATGCCGATTTCGCGGGTTCGCTCGGTGACCGAGACCAGCATGATGTTCATGATGCCGATACCGCCAACCAGCAGGCTGACGGCAGCGACGGCACCGAGAAGGCCTGTCAGCAGAACTGTCGTTCCCGTCATCGCAGCCGCAATCTGCGACATGTCGTTGACGGAGAAGTCGTCATCGCGTCCGATCGCGATGCGGCGCCGCTCACGCAGCAGGCCTTCGACATCCGATTGGACCTTGGCGGTCGAGACGCCGTCCTGGGCAGAGATAACGATGCTGGAAATCGTCGTCGTTCCGCCGATCCGGCGCTGGTGCAGTTTCAGCGGCATGATGACGGTATCGTCCTGGTCGTCGCCCATGCCGGACTGACCTTTGACCGCGAGAACGCCGACGACCGGGCAGGCGATGTTGCTGACCCGGATGAGCTGTCCGACCGGGTTGGCAGCACCGAACAGCTGCTTGCGGACGGTTTCGCCGATGATGCATGCAGCATGGCTGCCGCGATCCTCGTTCGGATTGAAATTGCGGCCGAGGGCCATATCCCAATCCTGCACGATGAAATAGTCGTTGGTGGTGCCGACCGCGCTCGACGAATGGTTGGCACCGCCGGCGATGACCGTGGCTGTCCCGCGATTGATGGGGGCGACGCCCCGCAGGCCGGAGATCTGTTCCTTGATCGCCAGCACATCCTTGTCGGAGAAGCGCTTGGCTTCCGTGCTCGCGCGTCCCGGTCCCCACTGACCGGGGCGGATGAACAGCGTGTTGGTGCCGAGGCGGGAGAGTTCGTCGCGGACCTTCGCAGTCGTACCATTGCCGATCGTCACCATCGCGATGACGGCGGCGACGCCGATCACGACGCCGAGGACCGTGAGGAAGGAGCGCAGCAGATTGCGGCTGATTGCCCGCCAGGCGAGCTTAGCGGCTTCCAGCAGCATGGCTTGCCCTTTCGAGATTGGGTTCGTCGGAGACGAGGTGACCATCGGTAAAGCGCAAGAGACGCGACCCGTAGGCTGCGATGTCTTCCTCATGGGTGACCATGATGACGGTAATGCCGTTGTCGCGGTTGAGCCGGGTGATCAGATCCATGATCTCCATGCTGGTCTTGGTGTCGAGATTGCCGGTCGGCTCGTCGGCGAGAAGCACGGCCGGATCGGTGACAATGGCTCTGGCGATCGCGACGCGCTGCTGCTGACCACCTGACAGTTCCTGGGTGGTATGGCCTTCGCGTCCGGCGAGGCCGACCTGCGCCAGTGCTGCGGTTGCGCGCTCACGTCGCTCCTTATGGGCCATGCCGCGATAGACGAGCGGCAGTTCCACATTCTCGACGGCCGATGTGCGGGCGAGAAGATTGAACCCCTGGAACACGAAGCCCAGCATGTGACGTCTGAGAAGTGTCCGCTGCTCGCGGCTGAAATCTGATGTCGGCACGCCCTGAAACAGAAACTCGCCGGATGAGGGGATATCGAGCCCGCCGATGATGTTCATCGCCGTCGATTTACCCGATCCGGACGGACCCATGATCGACACGAATTCGCCAGCGGATATGGCAAGGTCGATCTGGTCCAGCGCCCGGATCGTCGCTTCGCCGAGCCCGTAGAATTTCGAGACCTTGTCGAATGCGATGAGGGGCGCAGGCGTGACGGCGAGGTCCATCACTGCGCCCTTGCCACGGCGTCCGTCACCAGTTCGTCGCCGTCGCGGATTTCGCCGGATTTCAGAACCGTGAACTGGCCATCGGTCGGCCCGGTTTCGACAGGCACGCGCTGGGCTTCACCGTTGCGAAGTACCCAGACAGCGCGCGTGTTGTTTGCTGCCTGTTCGCCCCGATTGCGATTGCGCGCGGGGCGCGGCGGCGAGAACAGCCGGGAGAGGACGTTGCCGCGCTGCCGTGCGGTGGCGGCCGGCGAGTAGCGAAGCGCTGCGTTCGGGACAAGCAGCGCATCCTTGACCGACTGGACGGTGATGTCTGACGTGGCGGTCATGCCCGGCCGCAGCAGGAGATCGGCGTTGTCGACGGTCAGGATCGCCTTGTAGGTCACTACATTGGACACAGTCTCGGATGCGAACCGGACGGTCTCGATGGTGGCTGGAAAGCTCCGCTCCGGATAGGCGTCGACCGAGAAGCGAGCAGGCTGGCCGTCCTTGACCTGACCGACATCCGCCTCGTCGACGGAGACCTGGAGTTCCATGCGCTTGAGGTCGCCGGCGATTGTGAAGAGGACCGGTGCATTGAGCGACGAGGCGACCGTTGCACCGGGATCGACTTCGCGGGTCAGCACGATCCCGTCGATCGGAGATACGATCGTCAGTTTGCCGAGGTTAACCTCGGCGAGCCTCAGGCTTGCTTCGGCAGACAGAATCGCGGCCTGATTGATGTCCTTCGTCGCAACCGCCAATTCGTAGGCATAGCGCGCCGCATCCAGATCCTGCTGGCTGGAAATGCGATTGGCGACGAGTGCCGTCAGGCGGTCGAATGAAATCTTCGCGGAAGCCGCTTCTGCCTCGGCCTTCAGGACGTTGGCCTTCGCAGACGCAAGTTGCGCGCGCGCGCTCTGCACATCCGCTTCCTGCTTGCTGGTATCCAGTTCAAGCAGCACATCGCCAGCCTTGACCGCGCTGTTATAGGTCACGTTGACTTTTCGGACCGTGCCGGAAAGCTCGCTCGATATGTCCACCTGATCGGTCGGCTGGACGGAACCGGTTGCAGTGACAACTACCGCAAGGTCTCCGCGCTTTGCGGCCTGCGTCGTGTAATCGTATCGAGGGCCGCTGCTGCCGAAATAGGAGTAAGCCAGCAGGGCTGCGGCGGCGATGAGGATGAGGAGAGGCCAGACAAACCAACGTCCACGCTTTTTCCGCTTGCCCGAAGACGCAAGGATCGCGGCGAGATCGGGCGCATCCTGTTTACGGCTGGCTGGGGGAGTGGACTGGACGTTCAATGGCTATCCTCGATGCGGTGGAAATAGCGCGAGCCGTTCCGGTCTAGCGAGGGATCGCGTCGAAACCGCGGCTTTGCAACTCTGGAACGAGGCATTCGCATGAAAGCAGCCGGTGGCCAACTTAAATGTCGGTAATGTATCGGAGGCACTGCATCGAACTTCTCGGTTGTGCGTTATGGCTGAACACACAAAGGAGAACTCAGATGATCGATGTCGCCCTTATCAAGGAACATGCGGAAGTGATCGGTGCGGACGGCGTCCACATCGGAACGGTCGACCGCGTTGAAGGAAACCGTATCAAGCTGACCAAGAAGGATAGCGGTGAGGGGAGCCATAGAGGCCATCACCATTTCATTTCGCTTGAACTCGTTGCCGATGTCGAAGGCGACAAGGTCCGTCTCTCTGCAGATGGTGACGTCGCAGTAACGTTCGAAGAAGAAGACGGCGGCAAGCCGGTCCACTAAAGCAATTCAGCATGCAAAAAGGCCGGCGTTTCTGACGCCGGCCTTTTTTGTTTACGCATCAAAAATTTTAACGGGTTGGATGGGGAACCCCGAAGCGCTCGGGAAGAAAAGCCGTTTCAGTCGCGGCGCCACTCAAGCGAGCGGATTTCTCGTGCGCAACAGGCGTGCTTGGAATGCCAACAAGAATTACAAAGACGGCACCAACAGCAGCTGAACAACACACCAGCAGAATATTACGCATGGTCATGCTTGCACTTCCTCTCGTGATGCGATCGCTTGAGATCGCGATGATGTAAGCTGGTCCTTTTTCTCTTTGGGATGATCCTAGTTGGCAGCCGACAACTGGGTCGGAGACGCGAGTATTTCCGTATCGCCAAGCGAGTGATCAGAATACTTGAACACCAGAATACTGAGGACCGAACCGATAAGAGCGACGAAGACTATTCTCATGCTGAGACTCCTTTGCCCTCAGAACGGCGGTCCTGAAGTAAGGTTCCGTAAACCAATTCGTGATAGCCGCCGATTTAAGAACTTTGCGGATTGTTGATTGACAAATGGTTTGGCCCGGCACGTCCTTGGACGAGAGCGGGGCACTTGTGCCGGAGCGATCTGTCTGCCGCGCGGCTTTATTGAACTTTAAACCCGTTACGGGTAATAGGTGTGATCCCTGCATCAGGATTGCGCATTATGGCCGAAACCGCTTCGGGATCCCCACGGCAAGCCTCCAAAGATCCGATGAGCGAAGCCATTGCGCGGAGCAGAACCGGTCTCGTTGCGGTCGCGGTCGCGAGCGGACTGGTCAACGTGCTCTATCTCACCAGCTCATTCTTCATGCTGCAGGTCTATGATCGCGTCATCCCAAGCCGCAGCATCCCGTCGCTGATCGCGCTCAGCTTGCTGGCATTGATGCTGTATCTATTTCAAGGCGCATTCGAGCTTACCCGCAGCCGCATGCTGACAAGGATTGCCGGCATCATCGATGATACGATGGGGTCGCGGGTTTTCAAGATGATGCTCAAGGCGCCGGTCAAGACGAAGGCGTCGATCGACGGTCTTTCGATCATGAAGGATTTCGACCAGGTCCGTTCGTTTGTCTCGAGCGCGGGGCCGCCGGCCTTTTTCGACCTGCCGTGGCTGCCGTTCTATGTCGCCATCTGTTTTCTGTTTCATCCGGTCATCGGCTATATGGCAGTCGGTGGGGCGCTCATCCTGATGGTGCTCACCTACCTCACCAACCGCAGCACGCAGGTTTCCGCCAAGAAAGTGCACGAACTGACCGGCCAGCGCAGCGCCTTTCTTTCGGCGGCACAACGCAATGCCGAAGTCATTGAGGCCATGGGCATGGCAAACGACTTCTCACGGCAATGGACTGCGACAAACGCCAACTATCGCAGCAGCTATCAGACCAATTCCGATACCTCGAACGGATACCTGTCCGTTACCAAGATTTTTCGCATAGCGCTGCAATCGGCAGTCCTTGCCGTCGGCGCGGTGCTCGTCATCGAAAACCAGGCATCCGGCGGCATCATCATCGCGTCGTCCATCCTTACCTCCCGCGCGCTCGCCCCGGTCGAGCAGGCGATTGCAAACTGGCGCGGCTTCGTTTCGGCCCAGCAGGCCTGGAAACGGTTGCGGCATATGCTCAATGCTCTGCCGGAGGCCGATATGCCTCTGTCGCTGCCCGCACCGAAGCAAAGTCTGGCGGTGGAGAGCCTTTCGAGCGGCCCGGCCGGGCTGCAGAAACTGGTGATTTCCAATGTATCGTTTACGCTTCAGGCCGGCAGCGCTCTCGGCGTGATCGGACCGAGTGCATCCGGCAAATCATCGCTCGTGCGGGCTCTGACGGCCGTCTGGCCGATCTATCGCGGCAGTGTCAGGCTGGATGGCGCAGCGCTCGACCAGTGGAGCGACGAGGACCGTGGTCGCCATCTCGGATATCTTCCGCAGGAGATCGAACTTTTTGCGGGCAGCGTTTCGGACAACATTGCGCGGTTTCGTGAAAACCCTGATGCGGCCGATGTCATTGAGGCGGCAAAGGCTGCAGGCGTCCACGACCTCATCCTGCGCCTGCCGAACGGCTATGATACCGATATTGGCTTGAGCGGTTCCATGCTTTCGGCCGGTCAACGCCAACGCATCGGGCTTGCGCGTGCGTTGTTCGGCAAGCCGTTTCTGGTTGTTCTGGACGAGCCCAATTCCAATCTCGATTCGGAAGGCGAGGTCGCGCTGACGGACGCGATCATCGGCATCCGCAAACGCGGGGGCATCGTGATCGTGGTTGCGCACCGCCCGAGTGCGCTCGCGGCGGTGGATTTCGTGCTGATGATGAAGGACGGTGGTCTTGCGGCCTTTGGTCCCAAGGACGAGGTGCTCTCGAAGGTGCTTCGGCGCGAGAACCAGCCGAACGAGAGAAGTTCGCCGCTCAAGGTCGTCGGGGAAAGCCCGGAACAGATAAGGCAATAGGTCTCAAGATGACAACAGCCGAGCGTTCGCTGAAGCGCCATATCCTGCTCGTATCGACGTTGAGCGTGTTGCTTGTCGGCGGCATCGGCGGCTGGGCACTCAGCACGACATTGTCGAATGCGGTGGTGGCCGAAGGCAGTGTCGTGATCGAGGACAATGCCAAGAAGGTGCAGCACCTGACCGGCGGTATTGTCTCCGAGCTGCTCGTCAAGGAAGGCGCGCATGTCAAAGCGGGGGACGTCCTGCTGCGGCTGGATGGCACGTCGCTCAAATCCAATCTCGGCATTACCAACAGCACGCTGGCACAGCTTTACGCGCGGCGCGCGCGGTTGCAGGCGGAACGCCGCGGTGAGGAGAACTTCACGGTCAAGGAAGCCGAGGCCGCGGGTATCAATTCCCAGACGAACCGCATCCTGATCGAAGGCGAACAGCAGTTCTTCCTCAGCCGTCGCGCCTCGCTCGAGGGTATGAAGAAGCAGCTCGCCGAGCGGAAGAGCCAGTTGGCCGAAGAAATTGAGGGCGCCACGCTGCAGATCAAGTCGATCGACGATTCGATCGTGCTGATCGATGAGGAACACACGGCTATCAGCTCGCTCTACGAAAAGCAGCTCGTGACGATGCAGCGTGTCAACACGCTGAAGCGCCAGCGCGCCGAGCTTGACGGCAATCGCGGACGGATGATCGCGACGCGGGCGCAGGCGCATGGCCGCATCAACGAGATCAACCTGCAGATCCTGCAGCTCGACGAAGACAGGCAGACGGAAAACGCGCGTGACCTGACCGATGTCGAGGCAAAGATCGCCGAATCAGAAGAACGCCGTATCGCCATACAGGACCAGCTCGACCGTCTCGACGTTCGCGCACCGCTTGACGGTTACATTTATCAGCTGGCGCTGCACACGGTGGGCGGCGTTGCCAATCCGGGCGAGGCGCTGATGCTGCTGTCGCCGGAGACGCGCAGCCTGACGGTCGAGGCGAAGGTCGCTTTGCGCAGCATCGACCAATTGAGCGTGGGACAAAGTGTCGACATCCGCTTCAGCGCTTTCGACCAGAAGACTACGCCTGAAGTCCAGGGCAAGATTTCGTCGATCTCGCCCGATTCGGTTGTCGATCAGCGTAGCGGCGCTGCCTCCTATATCGTGCGGATTGCGCCTGATGCAGGCGATATCGCGCGGTTACAGGGCCTGTCGCTCTATCCAGGAATGCCCGCGGAGGTGTTTATCAAGGTCGCCGACCGGTCGGTCATCTCCTATCTGACCAAGCCGATGATGGATCAGATCAACCACACGTTCCGTGACGAGTGAGCGGAAAGCGACCAATAGGCAGCTATTGGTCTCAGGCGCTGACGAGAACGCCGGCTTCCTCGGCAGCAGCGACGAAGGCCGCACGGGCGTCTTCCGGCTTGCGTTTTCCACCATCCACTTCGGCGCACACGATCAGCGCACGGTCGATCAGCGGACCGTCTTCGACAGGCCAGTCCTCGATCATCGCCCAGGCCGCAGCCTGGGTCGTTTCGACTGTCGTTTCGACAGGCGGCTCGCCAATCAGGACGACGACAGGTTTTGACCAAGGGTTGTTCATCATCGGGGGAATTTCACATTATTGGATGCGGGTGGAAGACCGGGGAACATCAAACGTCCATCTTCGCCAGCGTCAAGTTTCACCAAAATATCTGGATAAATGGTGAGAGTGCAGGGTGTTCGAACCCTCGACCTACTGATTAAAGGTCGGTCGCCTTACCATTTTCCTGAACTTAGTCGACGACGCCACCCCCGTCAATCCGGGAAGGATGTCTGTTAAATAATTGATTTGGTTCATCCTTAGGAGACAGACGCTCTACTTTCCGTGCCGCTGCCAACCATCCGCGGCAGTCATATTCACGTCAAGGAAGCTTAACCGGGAGTTTTCAGATTGCCGGTTCGACCTCGTGTGTGGCGTCCATCGGGACCAAGCCCGTGCAGGAGGCGATCGAGTTTAGCCAGTCCGGAAATTGTGGGTTCATCGACGATTACAGTGAATAGGTAACCTGCAATGATCGAGACTGAGATTGCCAAGACTGCAAGCGTCATCAATTCCAGGGGGCCTTCGTGACCGAACTGGAGATAACCAATCGCCCCGAGGCTGTATAGGAGAGGAACGTGAACCAGGTAGAGGCCAAACGAGATCCTCCCGAGAAACATAAGCGGGCGGATTGAAAGAAAGCGGCTTATCGGGACGCTGGCGATGGCGCAATAAACCATCCCGACAGCTGCGAGCGTATGCCAGAATTTGTGCGGCTCGCCCAAAGCGAATGTCATGGGCAAGCTGAGCCCAATCCGATCTCCGAACCCCTTTGTCCAGCTTCCGACGACAATAGCGAATAGGAAGATTGCAAGAGAGCCCGATCCGGTGAGCCGTCCGGCTGCGTGACACTCACGCAGGAGAGCGCCAGCCATGAAAGCTGAATACTCGGGCCGACCCAAGGCGCAGGCCGCTACCGCGAGCAGAATGAGCAGCGTAATTCTCGCTTTACCGGAAACGAAAGCAGAGATCGCTATGATCGCAACCGATCCGAGCAGTTCGATCTTCATCGTCCACAGAACGTTGTTGAGCAGTGATGAACCTTCGACGAAGACATACAGTCCGCCCTCTAGCGCGGCGTTGAAGAGGTTCGGGAGTCTGTCATGGGCTAAAACGAACGTCATCCAAGGGTGGGTGAGAGCCGCCTGGACGTCTGGTAGCGTGCCTGCCGTAAGCGTCAACAAGGACCAGGCAATGACGGCACTGGCCGCACTCGGCAACGCTAGTCGAAAGTAACGCCGCGCGACGGTGATACTCAGCTTTCTTTTCCGTGACGCCGAAGCGGACGCAACGACGAACCCGGAGAGCACAAAGAACACCGCTACGGCAAAGCCGCCGTTGTAAAAGATACCGAGAGGAGTGTCGGATATCCAGTAAGGCGCAACGCTCTGCTCCGATATCAATCTGGGTTGAAAGGCGCTGAAAAAATGAAACAGCGTCACCGACAAGCAAGCGAAGCCTCTCAACCCATCGAGGCTTCTGAAACGAGGCTGTGGCATCTCTGACCCCGACATGACAACGCTATTGCCTGCTCAATCTCTCGCCCAATCCTTACAGTATATATCAGAGTATGTTCAGAAATAACAAATAGCAACTATAGTCATCTTTATTTTATAGTGCACAGTTTACGATTTAAATTTTATATATTATGACTACCCCTAGGTTTGTGGTTTAATATTACGGGTCTTTTGGAGCTTGGGGAGTTATTTATGCGTCGAGTAGTGGCGAAATTTATGATGGCTCCCGCAGCGTTGCTGCATGCTATGGTGGCTTCGCTCACCTTCGGAGTTATTACCTACAGCTATACTGGGCGATGGATCACTGCAGTCGGCTTTGCGATCGCATGCCACGCTCTCATTCAGGTAGGTTACTTCTTGGGCATGGTGTACTTGGTCTTGAGGAAGCGCTAGCTCGACCCGAGTGACGGCGTTATTCCATCATGCCGAGCCGCATGCCAGCAGCACGCTCAAGACATGGATCCGCGGGCTTGGCAGAGGACCCTCGTCACATCTCTTCCTCAGTATTCGGGAGGGTGAATACTCGTAAGATCGAGGTGTGACGGGAGGTCGTTTTATACGGAGACAATCGAGCGAAACGGATTTTTTCGGGTTACGCTGTCGTCAAAGTTTTAGGGTTCAGCGCATTGGCGGTCTCGCTCCAGCGAACTGGGTCCGGAAACTGCGTTAATTTTTTTCGCCTTCTGCGTCACACGGCGGAAATCGAGCGATTTTGCCAGATCTTCGATATGACGGTCAGAAATGTCTGCGATAGCCAAGGCAACTTCGCAGTCCTGCCACCCGGCATCGCCGGATCGCTTTATCAGTTCGTCGAAAGCGGGCGCGAGTGCTTTGCGGCATTTCTCGAGACGTTGTGCTCCAAGCGCAGATGAAGGCGCCAACGGTATCTTATATCGCTGTTCCATTTTAGTCATCCCTACGTTAGATACCATAGGAAACTACACGATTAGAATTTAGTCAATGAGGTTAAATACAATAAAATACAGTGATGCAGATGTATCAAAATCAGATCTGCTTCCTCTCAATTGATAAAATTTTATGATTTCCTAATATTGATAATTCTAGATTTATATATTAGTATATATTTCAATATACGATAAGTTGTTCTAGTGAACCTTTATGTATAGTGTAAGCTCCGCGGATATTGATTTCCGATCGTAACATTATTCTGATCGGTAGCTGCATAAGCCAGCGAAGTGTCAGGCGGGCACGGCCACTGTGGGACGACGGGATCGTACCGACAGTGCAGATGAATAGACTTCCATAGTCTCCGTCGCAACGCGATCGATTGTCATGTTTTCTATGCGGAACTGACTTCTGGTCTGCCACTCTTGCACCAGGCTGGGTGATTTCACGAGGTCATCGAGTACGGCTGCCAATGCTTCGGGGTTCTTTGGAGGAACGATGATTCCGGCGGCACCGTATTCCAGCAGCTGTGGGATGCCATCCACATCTGTGCCGACCACAGCGCAGCGTGCTTCTCGTGCTTCGGGCAGTACGAGCGGAGCGGGATCTGCATGGGATGGCAGTACAAATATGTCCGCACCCATCATGTATGGAAACGCATCACGAACGGGTCCGATGAAGGTAACAGCATCTTCCTGGGCCGTATCCCTGACAATCGCTTTGTAGGCTTCCTCGTACGGCCCTCCGCCAACGACGTATAGGCGGGCGTCTTTGTACTTCAGCCTCACCGAGCGAAAGGCTTCCAGCAAATCAGGCAATCCCTTTCGCGGATGCAGGCCGCCGACAAACAGAATGCTGGGTCCGGCAAGTGTAACCGACGCGCGGTCACGTGTATCCAACCGGGGAGAGCCGATGGTTCCGTTCAACACGACACACAACTTGCTCGCGGGTACTCCCCGCTTATTCATGGAAACCGCGACGGCCTCACTGACCGCGATCACCCTGTCTCCCAGCTTCATCACGACGGCGCTTTTCTCGAACGCGTTGTGAACCGTGGTGATAATAGGAACGCGCCTTGCCCGGCAGATTCCAACGGCCAGAACGGCACTGGTCATCATATGGGCATGGACGACGTCCGGCCGGAATGTGCCGACATACCGGTTTAGATCGGCGACAGCCCTCATGATCGACACAGGTCGTCTCCGGTGGTTGACGGTGACCGTTTCAATGCCCATGCTGGAAAGCAGATCGTCGAAATCCCCGCCACCGCTCGCGATGGAGACTTCGTGCCCCAGCTTCCGCTGGGCACAAGCCAGGTCAATAGCGGCATGGACATTGCCGTTCAGTTTTTGAGTATGGTTGATGACGTGGAGGATGCGCATGCCAGTCTCCGTTTCAAGGCGCCGAAATTTCAAATCACTCTTTGCCGCTCGTTGTCTGCCTATGGGCAAGAACAGACGTTTCGGCGTCTAGCGTCGAAACCCTGGCTGTTGGCTGGTAATTGAACGCGCCCTGTCGGCCATGGGATTCGACGCCGAATTCGGCCAGCCTTGCAACTCTCGAGAATGCGGCGTCTGCCGCGCCTTTGCTGTAGATCGGGTAAGCGTTATCGAGAACGTGGCTGCCCTCCAGCACGAGATCGCCTGAGAATAGTCCGTTGACGCGGACGTGCTCGCGAAAATCCGCCTCTGCAAGTGTGACCGAGTCGGCGACATGGTTTGCGATGACCTCCACGGCGAAATATTCTCTGCCATTGGCCGTGCCGTAGAAGTCCGAGTAAACGGTCAGGCGCTTCCACGCACCGTCGTGCGAAAAATTGTAGATGATCGAGTCATCGAAGCCTCGCTTGCCCGAGAAACTGAAATAGAGGCTGATTAAAGTGATAGTTCCAAGTTGCTGCGCGTTGGACATCGCGCAAATTTCCTCAAGCTTCGGAATAGGAATCGTGGAAATAACCCGCGGCGCCATGATCGCCTTGTCTCTCAGGGTTGCGCAGAAACCTGTCGATGTTTTGTACAGGGAGTAAATCTGGGTCGACAGAGCGAAGGTAGCACCACGCTGTTCCAGTTGCCTGGCGGCCACCTCGTAGAGCGTGGCGAACCCGGCTCGGGGGCGCGCCATCTGTCTGTTGCGCCGGCCAGGCTTTACTCGTCGCCTGAACAACCGCCTGACCTGATTTCGCAGCGATGCGTGCTCGCTAATCCAGAGCATGCGCTTCCGCGCCAGGTCCAGATCAATGTCTTCCGCAGGCACTCCGTAGAACCGCTTCATGTAGGACAGGAGACCCGAGCGCTGCAGAAGATATTCGCCCAACCAGTAGGCGGCAAAATCCTTGGCATTTTTCATCTCCCGCTGTCTCAGTCTTGCGTTGACGAGCGAGGTCAAGATCCTCAGCAGGCCGATTGGTCCGGCGCGGAGCAGGTCGTCTCGGACGGAGATCGGGTAGGCAGTTATCATTCCTTGAGGGTTCAGTCGCCCCCATGTGGGTTTGATAGGCACATAGAGGTCGAGCAACTCAGGAAAATGGGCAAGCAGGGGTGAGTCGTCCTGAAAAATCAGGCTGCCGACGTCGAACGTGTAGCCGTTCGCAGACCAGTCGATATGGTTTCCACCGAGATGGTCGTATTCGTCGATAACAAGCAGTTTGATGCCGGGAGACTGCTTGAGAAGCACGGATGCAGAAACCAGTCCGGAAATTCCGGCGCCGAGGATCACCGCATCGTACGCTTCCCATTCGACAGGCAGTGGCGGTGAGAAGAGGGCTGCATCAACCATCGAGCGACCATGTGACTGGAGTTTGGCCTAATCGGAATTCTCGGTAAAGAACTTCTGATTTTCTAGGATTTTCGTCGAAACGAAAGCCTACAGATAAAATATTTACTTAATGTAACTTCTATTTTATGTATATGCAATAATAAAGTTTCAATTCTTGATATATTTGACATTTCTATATTTAAAGACTAAAATCCCGCAATGTGAATGATGGTTACATTTCCCTGGATTTGTTTGATAATATTTGTGGTTAGTCGAATTTTCTTTAGGAGTGCGCATTGTTACAGAGAAATCTGGACTTCGACAGCTCGCTCGTTGGCATAGATCTGATATCTACCGACGTGTTCGACACGCTTCTGCTCAGAAAGGGAAAATCTCAACGGTCCCGAACGGCGGCGGGTGAAGCCATTTTCGCGAGCAGGCTTAGGCTGCGTGGTCGCCCCGTAGATGCTTCCGTTCTGGTCGATGCGAGAATGGCGGCTGAACGATGTGCTTACCGCGCCCTGAACACGGGCGAGGGTGGCGGGGAGGTCCGCTTGACCGACATCGTACAGCGGCAGCTTTCCATATTGGGGCTACCGCTGGATCTCGTCGATGAACGGATGGCCATCGAGCTGGAAATCGAGAGAAAAGTTCTTTTCGCCAACGGCGTCCTGGCGATGCGTCTGCGCCGATATCGCAGCATGGGAATTCGTGTCGTCGCAGTGAGCGATACAGGCCTTTCGGGCGTGCAGGTCCAGTCGCTCATCGACCATTTCCATGGGCCTGGCCTGCTCGATTGTATCTATTCCAGTGCCGACGAGAAATTGACGAAACGCCACGGTGCGCTATTCGCTGAAGTGCTCAAGAGGGAGGGTGTAGCCGCAAATCGGTCGATCCATATCGGCGACGATTTCGAAGCTGACAAACGTGTGCCTGAGCAAATGGGGTGGAATGCGGTCCATATACCGAAAAGCTCTCGGGCTCGCTTGGTGGCGAAGGCGGACGGTGCCGTGACCGAGGTAAGTCGGTGGACGAAAAAAAGGCTGGCGACCAATTCCGTTCCTCCCGGTGCCGTAAACGATGCCTTCGTTTTCGGTCACGATGTCTTCGGCCCGATCGTGGCCGAGTTTTGCTTGAGGATCTGGCTGTACTGCGAGCAGGCGAGTGCTTCGTCAGACGCAACAGTTCTTTTCTGCGCCAGAGGCGGTATAGGGATCCGCCACGCCTATGAGAGACTGATCGACCGTCTTTCGCTCCCCTGTTCCACAAAAAGGGAGAACTTGCTTGTTTCGCGGCTGGTCGCCGCGCGTTCAGCCGTTATCACACGAGACAATGCAGTGCTGGATGAGCTGAGCCGCGAGTTCAGCGGGGACACGTTCGCTGATGTGGCGCGTGCGCTCGCGTCTAGGGAACATGATCTACCCGACACGTGGCGCGGCGACTTCGCGCGAGAGCGTTTCTTTGAGCTGCTTGATACCGAACCGGGAAAGCGAGTGGTGGGTGATATCTCCTTTCAGAACGACTTGTTCAAGCAGCACCTATCCGATATCAGCGCGCTCGGCTCACGGATGATTTTGTGCGACACCGGCCTATACGGAAGCACGCAACGTCTTCTTGCCGCTGGTTTTCCCGACCAGCGATTTGAGACGATCCAATTTGCCCGCAGCAACTACAAGAAATTGAGCGTTCAGCATTTTTCAAGAGTTGCCGGTCTCGTCGTCGAGCAAGACAGCTACAACCTGCTGCAGCCGCGAAGCTCGGTTCTGCGGTACTGGCAGTTGGTGGAGAGCCTCTTCGAACCCAGGACCGCTTCGGTGCGCCAGCTTCATGTCGGCTTTGATGGCCGCGTCGCAGGCAATGGTGGTGACATCCGCTACGGTGCGATTGATCCGACCGCCGGCAACCCGCTCCTTGCCGGCGCGATTGACTATATCGACCGGCTCGCGGACGGCACCTCCATTTTTTCCGATGTCGATCGGGCATGGTTCAGGCTCCGCAGATCGATCACAAATCCGAGCCCGGCGGATATGGGCGTGTTGGGTGTCGGGCCTCGCTCGATCGATTTTGGACGTCCCGAAACGAAGGATGTCGTTGCCGGTGCAACGACCAGCAGCGTCGGGGAGAAAATCGCGCGCATCAAGTCTCAAATGTGGAGGGAAGGGGCGATCGCCCGCGACTTCCCGAGGTTGAGGCCGGCTTTGCTCGGTGCTCTGGAGATGACCCACATTATGCGCGGGCTCAATGAGCGCTTTTTGAGATAGACGACCAGCGATGATGATACCGAGCGATTTTCAGTACGAGTGAGGTAGCGCATGCTGGCGACCACGACGTTAAAAGGCGCGAGCTGGCTCGTGTTTTCCCGCTTCATAGGACGCTTCATCGATTTCTTCACGCTTCTCATCCTTGCTCGCATGCTCAGTCCTTCAGAGTTCGGGATCGCGGCTCTTGCGATGGCCCTGGTCATGGTCGTTGACACTGTCCTTGAAGTTCCGGTCACCCAGGCTTTGATCAGGTTACCGACGATCGACAAGACGCATCTCGACACCGGCTTCACGTTGGCCCTGATGCGGAGCGTGTTCATCGCGGTGGTGGTGATGCTGGTTGCCTGGCCGTATGCGGCCTACAATCACAACGAAAATCTTATCGCGCTGGCGAGCGTGCTTGTGATTGGGCCGGCGGCAAAAGGGTTTGCGTCGCCCGCAATGATCTACTTCGCACGGGACATCAACTATCTGCCGACATTCATACTCGAGACGCTGGGGAAGGTCTGCGCATTCACAGCGGCGACGACCGTGGTGCTGATGGGAGGTTCCTATTGGGCAATCGCCGCTAACTTCGTCGCTTCGGCGGTCGCCGGCACTTTGATATCCTATCTGTTCGCGCCCTATCGGCCGTCGCTGACACTGGAGCGGTTCAGGGAATTTGCTTCGTTCATCGGATGGTTCAGCTCTGCGCAACTCGTGTCAGCACTGAACTGGCAGCTTGATCGCTTCATGCTCGGGGCCTGGGCCAGTAGCGCGGTTCTCGGACGCTATTCCGTCGCCAACGACCTGTCGGTTCTGCCGACGCAGACGATCGTCGGTCCTGCTCTCCAGCCGGTGATGGCAGCATTCTCGCGGATCGCGAGCGACCGGCTTCGGTTGCAGAGGGCTTTCCTGAAAGCATCTCGTTTCGCCATGATGATCTCAGTACCGGTGGCAGTGGGTATCTCGTTGACAGCGGACCTCACGACAAGCGTCATGTTGGGCGCCCAATGGAATGAAGCCGCGACGTTCCTTAGCCTTCTTGCACTCGCGATGGTTCCGATACCCTATTTCCAGACACTGTATTCGGTATGCCTCGCGGTCGACCGGCCCCATATCATCCTGCGCCTCAATACTATCGATCTCGCGTTCAGGATTGCCTTCATAACCGTTGGCTATCATTTCCTGGCGGCCGACGGTGCGGCGCTGGCGAGGGTGGCCTTGTCGTTTACGATGTTCGGGATTTACGTTTTGACGCTCCGCAAGATGCTTGGTTTGCATGTCCGGCAGCAGCTTGCCAATCTTTGGAAGGTGCTGGTTGCTGCTTCCGTCATGACCGTGATCGTGCTGATCCTCAGACGTGAAATTGACCAGTGGCAGATGACCAGCGTCCTGGAACTCGGGCTCGTGGCTGTCGCCGGTGCGGCGACTTACGTCGGGATGCTGTTCGTACTCGGACTGAGGCTTACGCTTGCCAGCGGTCGTCCCGAGTTCTTGAATCTCTGACTATCAATTCATGGCGGCCTGAAACAGACCGGACAGAGATCTCTGGGAGGCCTTCAGGCGATATTCTACGCAGCGGCGGGCTGGCTTGTTCGGCAGTGTCGCGGCAATGATGAAGAACACCGACATCGAGAGTTTGGTGCGCCAGGGCTGCTGGCCCCTCAACAGCATGACGATCAGCTTCAGCAGTCGCTTGATCGAGACGCGGCTGCCGTTCGCGATGTCCAGATAGACGCTCCGCTCCAGGACATAGAACGTTTTCGTCGCGTCGATAAGCTTCTTGTCGAGTCCGAGAGGCTTCAGGATTTGCTGCAACTGCGCCAACCTGGCTTCGAAACGTGTGATGTCGAACTGCAGCGCCTTGGCATCAAGACCCCTGTTGAAGTTCGTGAAGTTGCGGCCGTGAACCCGGTACAAACCAAGCTCCTCGGAAAGGCTAACGACCTCGCCGAAGAAAGGAGCCGCGAACAGCATTATGCCGTCAACGGCGCGGTCGTAGTCGGCCGAGCTGAGAAAAGAACACAAGTTCCGCCGAAACACATTCCCCGAGGTCGGTGGTGTCTGGTAGACGCCGGTCCTGAGAATGCTTCGACCAAGGGTGTTGCTGCGGAAGCTTTTAAGCGGCGGCATTGCCTTGCTAATGACATTGCCAGCACCATCAATTCGCAGGAGCGGAAATTGCAGTTTCGAGACGTTGTCGTCGAGATGAGCCAGGACTATTTCGACGCAGTGAGGAAGTAGCTCGTCGTCGGCATCCAGGAAAAGTATGAACGGGGCGGTTGTCTGCTCAACACCGAAAATGCAAGCTTTCCTCTGGCCGCCGTTCGCCAGCCTGTGAGCGCGAACCCGGTATTTCTGTATCGCCTCCCACGAGCCATCCGTCGATCCGTCGTCGATGACGACCAGTTCGTAGTCCTGGCGCGTCTGCCGCAGGACGCTGTCGATCGCGCGCCCGACATACTCCTGGTAGTTGTAACAGGTTATCACGATAGAAATTGAGGGCGAGATCGAGGGTGTGGATACCTGCATCTCGTCAGGCCTTTGCCAGGTTCAACACGGTCGCAACCGTCATCACGCCTGCCCGCCGCATGTTCTGGACTGCGTCTTTCACCTCGTCGACCCGGGATCGACCGGCTGTGGCAACCACGAGCGTAACGTCGGCGTGGTAGGCGAGCGCAAGCGCATCCAGAGAGCCGTGCAGGTTTGGCAGATCGAGAACGACATCGCCCTTCATGCGCGCGTCTTCGATGATGCGGACGACGGCCGGGGAACGGAAGTCGGCGAAAAGGTTGGCCCGCCTGTCGTCAGAAGGGATGCGCATCGTATCCAGGCCGTCCAGGTTCCGAAACTCGACTTTCTGTGTTTGTATGTTTCGCGCAGCCGCGTCCGCAAGCGACAATGGAGCTGTGCTTTTGTCCTCAACCTTTGGCGTGGTTCGGTGATCCAAGGCGGAGTTCCCCGAATGGAAAAGTGTCACATGACGTCCTCCCCGTTGGATCATCTGCGCTAGACTCAGTCCCAGCTCGGAAACCCCACGGCCTGGCCGCGTGCCGGCAAGGGCGATCACCATGTTTCCTTCGCGGCGCCGTGCTGCACACGCTATGTCGATTGCCGTGCGAAGATCACGAATGGCGTTGGCATATCTGAACGATTTACGGTTGAGACTGCGCCAGGGTATGTCCTTCAGTCCGCTGGGGGCTGGAACCGTCGCGAGGCATGGCACCTGTGTTTCGGCGATCAACGTTTTCGCGCTTCGCACCTTCCGATCGAAGGCGATGCCAAAACCGATCGTCAACAGACCGCCGACGAGACCCAGAAGGCCGCCGAGAGCGGTGATCAAGGTCGTCCTTGGGCTGGAGGGCGCTAGGGGCGGCAAGGCGGCGCCGATGATACGGGCGTCCGCGTCCGGGGTCGGACCATTCGGAAGGGTGCCATTCTGCATGGCCTTGCTCGCGGTCTCCACCTGCATGGCGAGAGAATCGATACGTCCCTGAAGTGCCTCAGGGCTGACCTTTGCCATCTGGTATTTCGATGAAACCGATTGCAGCAGATAGCCGGATACAGCAGCATTGGCGACGCGGGCGGGCAGAGCAGGATCCGACGACCGATATTCAATTTCGATCACGTAGGAGGATCCTACCCTTCGCGCGTCGAGCCGGTGGGTAAATCCTGAAAACGCAGCGCGTTTTTCGGCAGATTCTCCACGTTCGATCGCATCGGGGGCGGCCCGATCCATTTTGCCGGGATCTGCCACGGTTTCCGACCCTGAGAAAGATCCGAGCACGGAGGTTGCGAAGTTGACGATGGAAGACAGTTGCCCGGGTGGCTGCGGGGCAAGCTCGGGAACAGACTGGAGATTGAGGCTATTGAAGATCGTTGACAACAAACGTTCAGAACGAATGATCTGCAGTTCGCTATCTGCCCGGTTCAAGTCAAGATCGCGCCTCGCAACCGCGTCCGGACCAGACAGGGAAAGCGGCCCCGGTTCCAGGAGGATGGTGGCCGTAGCGTCGTAGATACGCGGCAATGAGTGCGCGTACAGTCCCGCAACGAGAACGCCCGCGGCGAAGGTCGTGGCAATTCTGAGTTTGTGTTCCCATGCGATATCGCTCGACAGCCGCAGGAGTGCAAGCGGTCCATCCGGATCTTGGGGGAGCTGGACCGGTTCGTCCTCTATACGCCACAACCGAGAAGAACGGGGAGGCGGACCAGGAATGTTGAAGGTCATGCGTTCACCCCTGACTGAAGAACCGGTTTATTCACGAATAGAAACGCTGCGCGTTCCGGCTGCAGGCGTCCGCGGACGATGTCCATAATCGCGACGAGATTGCCGACAGCGCGTCCACGCCTGTCGATAAAGGGTTCTGGCCGCGCTGCGCGTAAGAGATTGATCGCCATGTTGCATGCAACATGGGTGATGACCTCTCTGGGTTTCATCGTTCCCTTGCTCAGCATGTAGAGCGGATTGACGACCTGCGAATAGCCGAGCCGCCGTCCACCGACGCGACCGCTCTTCACGCCCATGTGGGCACCGATTGCATCGTCGGACTTCACCAGGCGGCCGCCGGCTTTCGATAGTGCCGCCGCAAAGTCTCGGTCCTCGAGCCACCCGTAGAGCACAAGCCGTTCGTCGAACCGCAGCGGACCGATCGCACTGATGCGGAAGGCCATGTTGCAGCCATACGGGCTGAATGGTTCCTGCCATGAACCGACGCCTCGGGGTGCGTTAGCGACAGCGGTCACCGCCTCGTCGAACGTTATCCCCGGGCCGCGGATACCGTCAGCAACGACGCGCCCGGTAAACCCGACAACCTGGCTCTCGTCCCTGAATGCCTGTCCCGCACTTGTGATCCAGTCTCGATGGGCGACAAAGTCGTCGTCGAAGAATACGACTAGCTCGGCTTCATCGGACAGAGCGGCCAACGCGGTATTCCGTTGCGCCGCCAGCCCAGCCGATCCGGTCAGGACTTTCACACGGTGGTCGTCGACGAGACTGCCCGCGTCCGATTTTTCGACGCAGGAGACGATCAGTTCCAACGGCTTCTGGCTTTGGTTATCCAAGAGATGCTTGACTGTCTGCTCCACGACGCTTGGCCTGCCTCGCGTCGCTATGACAACGCTGGTCCGCGTGGGCGTGGTCGGAACCGTCGACTTTCGGCAGGGCGCTGGCGCGTGCTCCATCAGCGCGAGATACTGGCTTGCGGTTTCTCGCCATGTGAACTTATGGATCTGATCACGTCCGCGACCGATCAGATCCGCGCGCAGTTGCTGCGAGCCCTGCAGGGTCTTGATGTGATCGAGCCACTGACGAGCGACCCGGGGTGATGCGAGTAGAGCCGCATCGCCGCATACTTCGGGCATGCTTGCGCAGTCCGAGGAGATCACCGGGCACCCTCGCGCCATCGCCTCTACGATCGGCAGCCCGAAGCCTTCTGCCAAAGATGGAAACGCAAGGCAGAGCGCGTGTTCGAGAAGGTACGCCAGATCGTCATCCGCCAACCGGCCAGGCCAGTGAACGTTACGACGGCTTTGCTGGTCGCTGAGTGCAAATATTCCGGCGTCCCCGCCGACGACGACAATGTCGATCCCAAGCCGATCAAGAGCCTCGGCCATCTCGATCAGTAGTATCAGGTTCTTGTGACGCGCCTGCGAACCGATCGCCACAATGAACACGCGCCCGCGACTGGCTATTCGAGACTCAACGAGGAGAGGTGCGGTATTTGCCAGGGCCGAGTTCCACGCAAGGGCGTGTTCATGCCCGTTGGAAAGAATGGCGATGTCTTTGGCTTCAATCGGGAGATGGCGCGCGAGCTGACGAGCTGCTGCGTGAGATACGGTCACGATACGGGTGGACCGCTGAACGAGCACCGGCTGAAGCCGCCTGTAGAGCTCACGAAAGCTCCGGCTGTAGCTGTCAGGAGCCGAGAATATGTTCGCGTCGTGAATGCACACAACCTGGTCGGCTTTCAACGCAGGCCCCGTATTGCAGAGGTTCAAAAGCGGGCCTCTATATCGGGCAGGCAGCGTTGTCTGTTCCCACAGGTGGCCGCTGAGAGGCCCGAAGCGCGACGTCTTGATCCGTTCCAGCTCTGGATCGTGCGCGTCATTCGGAGCGACAAGCCGAATGGTTTTGTTTGCTGGAACCTGAGCATCAATCGCGCGGACGACGTTCATCGCGTAACGCTGTACGCCGGTCGCATTATGGGTCAGAAATCGGCCGTTGATGGCAAACGAGGACTGCTGCATTGCAGCTCCTTGCTGGTTTCGAGGACTGTGTGTCAGCGAACGAACGCCGCTCGTAACGGTGCGCTCACCGCGATCAAGGGAGGCTCTGCATCGGACGGTGTAATATCGTCGATATCCGTCAGTGCGGCTTAGTAACTTCCGCGTGCCTTTAGAACAGCCGGCACGGTCTTTGCAATGATGACGATGTCGCCCCAAAGGCTGCGCTGCTCGACGTAGCGCACATCGAGCTCGACACGCGCGCTGAAAGCAAGGCTGCTTCGGCCGCTGATCTGCCAAAGCCCTGTCAGGCCGGGCCGAACCCGGATGTAATGGTTGAAGTAATGACCGAACAGTTCGGCCTCGCTGCGCACGATCGGGCGAGGACCCACCAGGCTCATCTGCCCCCTTAGCACATTGAACAACTGCGGTACTTCATCGACGCTGCTCCGACGTAGCCACGCACCGAAAGGTGTAATACGCGGGTCGTCCCTGAGCTTGCGGGTGGTGTTCCATTCGAGCCGGGCCTGAGCGTTTTCGGCCAGATGGCGCGCCAGAACCTCATCGCCGTTGTTCACCATGGAACGAAACTTCAGGCACGGAAACATGACTCCGTTTTGGCCAATTCGTCGATGCGCGATGAAAATCGGTCGCCCCTGCAGAACGAGGAGGATGATCGCCACCATCACGAGAAGCGGGGCAAAGCCTATCAAGGCGATCGATGCGATCATGACGTCGAGGGCGTATTTCAAACCCGAGGACATTGGATGCGTTGCTTCGTCTTCCGAAGTTGCAGCCATGTTGCCGAGGCGCGAGGGAGAAGAAAGACCCCGGCTCATCCTCGCGCCGATCTGGGCGTCATCCATATGTATCTCCTTATCGACTCTACTAATAGCGATCTAACCCAATTGCGGAATACATACTAAAGTTAACAATTAGTATACTGTTTGACAACAATTTTGTTATGAGCCAATATAAAAAATGTAAATAGCAAATCTGTAATCTATCTCGCGTAATAGTACATATCTATAAGTATTACTAAATATATCTCTGCTTGTGAGATTCGTAATCGTATTTGCAGTGCTCAATAGAATGGAAGGTGTCATAGTATGCGCGTTGCGATCATTCACTATTGGCTTGTTGGGATGCGTGGGGGAGAAAAGGTCCTTGAGGCCCTTTGCAAGATCTATCCCGAGGCGGACATCTACACGCACGTGTATGATAGCTCAGCTGTCTCCGTCGCTCTCAATGCTCGCACAATTAAAACGACTTTTATCAATGATCTTCCCTATGCGAAGAGATTGTACAAAAAGTACCTCCCGCTCATGCCAATGGCTTTGGAGCAGCTGGATCTGAGCAAGTACGACTTGGTCATCAGCAGCGAATCCGGGCCATCCAAGGGGATTGTTCCGAATTCATCGGCGCATCACATCTGCTATTGCCACTCGCCGATGCGATACATCTGGAACATGTATAACCAGTACTATTCCGGATCTGGATACTTATCCCGAATGCTGATGCCGCCCTTTGCGCATTATCTGAGAGCATGGGACGTCGGTACATCCAGCCGGGTTGATAGTTTTGTCGCGAATTCCGCCACCGTCGCGCAACGGATCGAGCGTTATTATCGCAGGGACGCCCAGATCATCCATCCGCCGGTTGACACAGACGCCTTTCAGCCGGTGGGAGCCGATGAGGTCGGCAGCAATTACTTGATGGTCGGCGAACTCGTCGCCTACAAACGACCCGATCTGGCAGTCGAAGCCTGCAATCGGATGCAGGCCGAACTCGTCGTTATCGGCGGAGGGGAGATGCTTGGACACCTGCGCAAAATCGCTGGTCCTACCGTCAAAATTCTCGGCCCTCAGCCCTTCGATGTCCTCAAATACCATTACGCCCGCTGCAGGGCCCTCCTATTCCCCGGGGAGGAGGATTTTGGGATCGTTCCCCTCGAGGCGATGGCAAGCGGGCGACCCGTCATTGCCTTCGGGCAGGGAGGTGCGACCGAGACAGTGATCGAAGGCCGAACTGGCACGTTCTTCGACGAGCAGTCGATCGATGCCGTCACCAATGCAATCGAGCGTTTTGAGGCGATGGATTTCGATCCGGCTCATGCTGTCGCGCGGGCAGGGGAATTCAAGACCCAGGCGTTCATCGACAAGTTCTCGGATTTTGCCGCTTGTTCGCTTGCGAGAAGCATTTCAGGCCCTGCCGAGCGCCCCCGACCGGCGCCGGTGCTGGTTCGTACTCTCGAAGGGGCCTGAGAGCGAAAACGGCGTTTACGGTTCCGAAAAAGTGGCCAGATCGCGAACACTCCGGTCCCCGATTGGTCCGCTCGACGGAAATGCAAGTCAATGAGCTGGAGCTGAACTGACAATGAAATTCTGGATATCGAAAGCCTCCCGAAACCGCAAAATCGCCTCCGCTCATACTGTTGCACCGAGGCATGTCTCGGCGAAGGTCGGGGCAGTCATCGCCATCGCGAGTATGATCGTGGCCGGGTTCGTAACCAGTTCCCGTGCGGACGAGTATGTCCTCGGCCCTCTCGATACGCTGAAGGTTCGAGTTTTCGAGTGGCGTCCGAGCACGGGGACGACCTACGAATGGACGCCTCTGTCGGGCGAATTCGTGGTCTCCGCTGGCGGAAACCTCTCGCTTCCGATCGTCGGAACGATCCCAGCGGCTGGTCAGACCGTTGAAGCGGTCGCGGATGCAATCGGGGAGCGGCTGCAGAAGCAGGTCGGCCTTCAGAAAAAGCCGAATGCCTCGCTCGAAGTTGCGGCTTATCGACCTTTCTTCATCAGCGGACTCGTCGCCACCCCCGGGAAATATAGCTATAGCCCGGGGTTGACGGTGCTCCAGGCGCTGAGCATGGCCGGGGGGCTGGGGCCTTCCGATCCCAATACGCTGGGTATCCAGCGGGACGCATTGCTGAGCCAGGGCGATCTGCGCAGCCTGGACGCCGAAAGGATGGCTCTTGCGGCAAGGAAGGCTAGGGTCGATGCCATCCTGAGCGATAGCGAGACGATTACCTTCCCGACTGATCTCCTCGCTCGCTCGGAAAATCCCCTGGTTGCGAAAATGATGGAGGAAGAGAACTCCTTGTTCGAGACCCGCCGCCGTTCGATGGATAGCGAACTCGAGTCGCTCAGCCAGTCGAAAATCCTGGCTGCGAACCAGATCAAGGTTCTGACCGCGAAGAGTATCTCGCTTGAGAAGCAGATCGATATGGCAACGAAAGATCTGAACTCCGTCAACAAGCTGGTCTCGCAGGGGCTGACGGTGTCGGCGAGGCAGATCGGCGCCAGCCAGAACCTTGCAGACCTCGAGGCCCGGAGCCTCGATACTTCGCTCGCGCTCGTGAAAACCAAGCAGGATCTCGCGAAGTTCGATCATGACGCCTCCGAGGTCCGGGACAAGTATCGCGTCGACGCCTTGACGGAGGCGTCGGAACTCCGCGGTCGGCTGGCACTGAATACCGAGAAGGCACAGACGACGCGGGCGGTCCTCAGAAACATAGCAAACCGTTCGCCTGCCGCGCTTGCCGCCATCGACAACGATGGCTCCCCGACATTCGCAATCTCGATAGACAGGCATGTTGGCGGTGTCCTGCGCAACCTCAAGGTTACTGACAACGACGCCATCGCTCCCGGCGACATATTGCGTGTCGAGCGGGCAGATGCGCCCCTATCAAGCCAACTGGCCGAGAAGGCCATCCAATAGTGGTTTAAACAACGGCACTGTAGAGGGGTATACTAAGTAAGTATATTCACTGTTTTGTTTTGCCTTGCGTACCGATCGCCTTCCGTGATATTCGATTCCGCGTCTTTTCTATTGCGGCAATCGAGGGTTGACTAAAATATGTACATCGCCCTGATCCTTGCAGTGATCATCGGTGCGGTTTGTGCGGTACGTTTGCATGTCGCCGTATTCAGCGTCGTTCTGTTCGTTCTCATTGCGGGGTCGGTTTGTGCGAGCGTCGTTGCGGGATACGGGCTAGTCGGATCGTTTGTATGGGCTGCAATGTATGCCATCGCGCTGGAAGCCGGCTATGTCTCCGTCTACGGTGTGCTGCATGGTATCCGGATACGATGCGCACGTCGTGCGAATGAAGCCAGAAAGCTTGATACGGGCTCCAACCACGTGCAGGATTAACACAGCCTTGCAAGGGCCGATCGTACTTACGCGGCAGTCGGGTTCTTAAGTGATGCGGACGGCGTATTGCTGGCCCTGCTTTCTACCGACAACTGATCAATTGCCTGCTGCTCTACATATGCCATTCCGAACCTGAACCTGTAGCCGGTTGCGGCGAGTTTGGCCGTCGAGAAACGCATCCGCCAGAGCGGGTTGCGCAAAGACAAGCGGCGCAGGCGCATGATATCGCGCGCCCAGTCGAACACGCCGGGCAACGCTATGCTGCGGAACCGCCGATCATGACTGGCAGCATATGCGCGGCGCATGAAATCAATATGTCGAGGTCGTGCATAATCGTCCTCCGCGATATTGAATGTGTCTACCAAGCCCTGCTTTAGCTTGCCTGAGAGACCTCGCTCCAGAAACCACACGAGTGCATCCGAAAGGTCCTTGACGTAGAGATGATGGGCATGTCGGTGAGCGCCGAAAAGGCGCTTTGAGAGCGGCCAGGCCCTTATGGAAATCAGATCGTCAACGCTCACAACGACTGTCGGTCGCAATATGACATATCGAACGGCCCTGGCGGTATCTTTCAGGACCATCTCTCCCTCAAGCTTCGTCCGTCCATACATTCGGACATAGTCGAGCGCCAAATATTCGGAGCCGTCGTCGCGCTGAACAGTCAGGGTCGGAGATTTTTCATCCACATGCCGTCGACGCCCGCTCCCGTAGACCGAGACGGAGCTGGTATAGCAAAAGGCAGAAACGTTGTGTCTCTCGCTCGCTTCAGCAAGCATGCGCGTGGCATCGACATTGACCGCTTTCATTTTAGTCATGTCGCCAAGTACGGCGGCCAGATGGATCACGCCAACGCACCCGGCGACGAGACTGTCGAAATCGGTGTCCCGCAAAAGGTCGAAATGTCGCCACTGGACCCGTTCGCTGCCGTGGATTTCGGCTAGTGTCCGGGGGTTCGAAGTCACCGCCCTGATCGAATATCCTCGCTCGAGCAGGTCGTCGACAACGACCTTGCCTATTCGCCCGGTGGCACCGGTTACAAGTATCGTCTTCATCCCCATTTCAGACGGCATCGACCAACACCCTTGCGCTCAGCTCGTCGGAACCGGCGCTCGCCTTGGAAACGAGATGATCCGACAAGCGTACCGCCATGGCCACGATCATCTGCGTCGGGTTGCAGTGTCCGGCGGTCGGAAACACGGAACTTCCAGACACATAGAGGCCCGGGACGCCATGGACTTGGCAGTTTTCGTCAACGACACCAGACGATGGCTCTGCCGACATCCTCGTGGTTCCGGTCGGGTGAGCGACATCGACGAAACTGTCCGGCAAGTCTGCCTTGTCAAGCACCCACTGTTCCAGTTGGGGGATCGGAAGTCCAAGTCGCGCAAACTCACCTGCGGTCAGGTGCGCCATCGCATGCATGCTCCGTGCCTCGTTGACACTGCTTCTCCAGTCGACCTTGGGCAAGCGCATTCCAAGATGGTCTCTCTTCTCCGATAGCGTGACGCGGCTGTCCGGGTTGGGCACCTGTTCAATCATGCATTCCAGTGTCAGAGCAGACAGTTTCCGTGGGACCCCATTCTTTTCGGCAAAGTGATCCTTGATCCCGCGAACGAGAAGATTGCTGTTCGAGACCACGCTGAACACGTCGCTCGGAAGTCGACCAGCACCGCCGACGATCCTCCGCAAGGCATCCCAGGGATCGTCTGGAGCTCGGATTTCGCCAAGCCAGCTTGCGCAGTTCAGTAAGCGCTCTCGTCTTTGAACAGTGGGGCTGAGACGGAATCCGGCCCTGAAGAACCTGCCGTCGACATTGTAGCGGCCGTAGCGTTTCTGCAATGCCGCAGTGGTGGAGACATCGAAAGAACCGATTGGACCGCGTAGGTGATCCATCAGATATCGGCCGACCTGGTCGTAGTCGTTACCGAGGCCCCGAGGGTTTTGGCTGTCGGAATTCAGCAGTATGCGGGCGTTTTCCACTCCGCCGCAGCACAGGATCACAACCGGCGCTGCAATCAGCTTGCTGTGCCCGTCCTGGGTTGCGAATTCAACGGATTTCACCGAGTTTGATGTGTCCTCGATATGGACTTTCAAAACGGTCGCGCCTGTCACGAGGGTGATGTTCGACCCTAACTTCCTGTCGAGGTTCCGACCAAATCTTCTATATTCGTAGGGATAGCTTTCCTCGGGATCGCGGCTGAACTGCCAGAAGAAGGGGATCAGCACCTCCTTGTCGAGGTCGTTATCGGGTGGGTGCCGTCCGGCAAACTGCCAGAAACGTTCGTCGCTGTAACCGCTGCCTTGGGCTAGGCCCAGATAGCGTGCGCTTCGATCGAGATAGGGTTCCATATGGGCTCGATCGAATGGCCAACCGGAATGCGGCACCCAATCACGCATTTCGAAGTCAATGTCGTCGAAATCGCCGCAGCGCCCACCCCAGGTGTGGGAACTGCCCCCGAGTATCCGGTTGCGTACCGCCCATTGCTCGGCTCGTGGGCGACCGACATTCTCGATCTGGTTCAGGCTGTCGGCGAAATTGCTTCTCTCACCCGTTCCGCTTTCCAGCAGGATCACGCGGAGCTTGGTACCTGACAATGACTCCGCAAGCGTTACGCCGGCGGGACCTGATCCGACGATACAGATATCGCAACGGAGAGGCGGCAGCGTGCTGTCCCCCACAGATGACCTGATTTCCGCCAGTGACATCTCTATGATCCTCTCGCGTTATAATAATAAGTTTTATGAAGCAACTAATGATTGTCTTTACTGAAATACATTCAGTGAATAAAATGCGTTTTGCAACAACAAAAATATTGGTATCTAGAAATAATAATGTAGTTTTGGCTTAAGCATTTTTATTCATTGAGGAGGCTTACGATGGCTGACAAGCCTGTGCTGATGGGCAGGGAGCGGAAGCTTCAAATTTTGTATATCCAGCCCGGGACGTGCGCGTTTGCTGGTATGGAACGCGTCATCGACACGATTTGCTCGAAGCTATCCGAACTGCATGGAGACGATCTCAGCATCGACGTTCTCTACACCACCATCCATCATAATCGTCCCACGGATCCGAGGCCCTACCGGGTGATCGATGCCATAGCGCGCAACCGTTTCGATCTGATGCGGCAGTTTCGCCGTGTTATTGCCAGCAAGGAGTATGACCTGATCGTCGTGCCGCAGGTCGAGCCGGCTGTCATCTGCATGGCATCCTGCTTGGGCCTGAAGCGAAAGTTTGCCGTTCATCTGCATGGAAACCCGGAACTTGAGCGCAGCCACACCAAGGCAAAGCTTCTTTTCTTCCTGATGAAAGCCGTCTTCCTGAAGAGGTTGAGTTCCGTCTTCGGCACCTCTCCCAGGCAGCTTGAGTCCTTTCGCGCCATGTTCAAAAGCAGCCTGCCTCACTACTGGGTGCCCAATCCCGTTCGACACTTTGCTGCGAGCGCGATGCAGGCTGACCGCGACGCGCCCGATGTGATCACATTCGTCAATGTCGGACGGTTCAGTTTCCAGAAAGGACAGGATGTCCTCCTGGCGGCGTTCGACAAGCTGCGCATGTCACGTGGCAACGTGCGACTGAAAATCGTTGGCTACGGCAGTGGCGAAGCCGCGCTCCGCAAGAGCATTCAGGAGCTGGGACTCGCTGATCTGGTGAGCATCGAACACCATCCGGAGGATCCAAGCCCGGCACTCGCCTCAAGCGACATTTATGTCTCATCGTCACGCTGGGAGGGGTGGTCCCTGGCGATCTGCGAGGCCTTGCGCTTCGGGTTGCCGGTGGTATCGACCAACTGCGAGTTCGGTCCAAGCGATATCCTCGTCGACAACCGGCTCGGCCGCCTGGTGCCGATGGACGGTATCGATGGTCTCCTGGAAGCCATGAATTACTACTGCGATAATCTGGTGCAGGAGCGTTCCCACGCGCAGTACCGCAGGGACTATGTCGATCAGTTCAGTCCCGAGCGGGTCGTCAGTCAACATGCCAACGCAATCCGGTATGCCTCCGGGTTCGATCGCGCGCTCCCGACCTGAGAGAGGTTTGCATGGCTTTGGACATATCTCGCCGTTCGTTCCTGCTTTCCAGCGCTCAGTTTGGGCTAGGACTTGCAGCGTCCTCCAGGGCGATGGCGACCGAGGCTGATCCGGTATCGGGGCGGACGCTGACCTTCGCCGACAACTTTGGCCATATCGACTGGACTGTCTGGGATGCGGGGCCGAAACCGACAAAGTCAGATCCCGGTTTTTACGGGCGCTCGGCTTTCGCAAGGCGCGACGGCGAGGAGGGGTTCAATCCCTATGCAATCGTTGACGACGCGGCAGCGACGGATGGCAAAGCGCTGCAGATTTCGGCAAAGTATATTGGTCGGACCATGAGCGTTCCGCACTATTATGGAAACTCTTTCCGCGAATTCCAATGGATCTCCGGAAATCTGAAAACCGCCAAGCGCAGCGGCGAGATTTCGAAGTCCTGGCGGAAAGGCTATTTCGAGGCCCGGATGTTGTTTCCCAGGCATCCTCTGACCTGGCCGGCATTCTGGATGATGAACGGTCGCAGTATCCTCTTTCCGAAAACGAGCATCGAACTCGACGTCGTGGAGCACAAGGGCTGGGAGCCTAATCTCTATGGCGCGTATCTGCATGAATGGGGCGAGCCTGGACAGAACCACGATTCTACCGGTGTTCCAACGCCGGTTGACATGACCCGGCAGTATTGCCGCTACGGGATTTTGGTGACCGACGAGTTCTGCACGCCCTATTTCGAACGCGTGCCGGTCATCGACATGGCGACGAAACTGCCAGCGAAATGGAAAATCACGCGCGCGCGAGAGCTCGATATGCAGGGCGACACCTTCTGGCCATTGCTTACCCTGGCGCTACGATCCGATGTTCCCTATCCCGCGCAGTTGCGCCCTGAGGAACTGCTGACCCATATGCGGATCGACTACTTCCACGTCTATCAATAGGGCTGCCGGCAGGCGCCCAGCATTCATGCCCCATCATCTATGCCCCTTGCGCGCTTGGCACTCTTGCGGATGCCTCGTCGACAGCGGTTTCAGGTCGGCAACTGGCCAAGGCAGCCAGAATGAAGAAGGGCAAACCCAGATCGACGGTCGGGCCTGCTACCAAGGACCCGATCAGGAGACAAAAGCAGCCGTTTCGTGCGGCCATCCGGCTGTCGGAGAAAAACGATCGTGGTGTATGCTTTGCAGGTCCGAACGCCGCGATCATGAAGCAGACGAAGAGGAAAGTCCCAGGCCATCCAACATTGGATAGCAGCGCCATAACGAAGCTCGAGGTTCGCGCGGTCCCCAGTCCGACGCCAAGTCCGGATGAGTCCACGAAGTTCGCGAGGGCATAGGCATTCCATGCACCGCGTTCGGAACCGGATGACGAGTTCGCCTTGCTGAATATCAAGAGATCGACGTAGTCGGTGATCTGGCGGGTCAGTGTCTCATCCAGCGCAATCATCATCAGGCAAATAGCGGCAATGGGAGGGGCAAGCAGTAAGGTTGCCGAACTGTTGAAACTCCCCCAATTCGCGCCGCTGCGCACAACGGCAGTCATATAGAGCAGAGCAAGGCACAGCGGCGCTGCAAACAGGCCTGTCGACGAGGTCGATCTGATGATCAGGAAGAGGGAAATGACGAAAGCGATGCCGGTCCAGCGGCTGAACCTTCCGCACAGCCACATCGTGCCACAAAAGCCAAGAGAGCCGAGCGTCGTTCCGGCAAACGCTGATGCCTCCGGCCAAGATCCGACGACACGTTTGGCGCCAGCCACGGTGTCGTTCTCACGCATCGTATACTGGGCGTTTCGAATGAGGCCGAGCAGGTCCTGCCCAACAGGGCCGCCCAGCAGATCCATTAATCCGAAAACGATATTGGCAGCCGCATAGGAAATCAGCCCGATGACGAGTGCAACGAAGCCCTTGGGGGTGGAGCCGATCGCGACCAACAGACAAAATGAGATGAGGTCCGCCGTCAGGTAGACTGCCTGCGTCAGGTTGCTCGATACGGGACCCAGAGGAACTGTCCCGCCGTCGGCGTTATACTCGGAGATACCCAGCGGGACTATCTGTGTGACCCCTGCCAGCAGCCGAGGCGCGAACAGACCTGTGGCAGCCCCGTATAAAAGCAATCCAGCCAGCCAGAAGGCTGGACGGGGAAATGCCATGGCGCGCAATGCCAAGCCAGCTTCACGCCGGTGCGACAAAGTCGCTGCAGCCAGGAATAGAATGAAAAGATGAGCGGGTGGAATACTCGAGGAGCCGACGATTAACGTTGCTGCGGCACCGAGTACTGCCAGCGTCATGAAGATGATTGCGGCGGAGCGATATCCCAGAAAAACGCTGACAATTCCGATCGCAGCAACGAAAATGCCGAGCGGCTCTATGCCCATTGGCGAACTCCTCCCTTAGCCGTTCTCGGTTGCGAGACAACGCGTGCAGAGTGTCCAAAATCCAATACGACGGCGAGCCGCATATCGCCCACTACGCTAGCTCCACGTTTCATAGAACTCTGTCCCTTCATACCAACGAACGTGTCTTGCCAGTTTCAGCGGGGCGGATTGTAATATCCGAAAATATATTACATCGTCATTTAATTAGACTTCAATTCCGCCTTATAATTCTATCTCTTTTGATTGGATACATAATCTCCAAAATTTGTACATATCTTATTTGAAATGTATTTTGGGTGGAACGCGAGGCAGATCATCTGTGCGCGCCGCAGTCGTGAACTCCGGTGTGCCCGCTCGGTTACGGCTCATTTGCATTCGTTCGAGATTCAGTCGGGGGCCTTTTACGTGCCGTGTCCCGGCCTGCGTCAGCACGCTTACTTATCGGACTGAACGGCTTCGTTGCTTGGGTTCTCGTTCGAAACCGCATAACCGCCGCCGAGTGCGACGTTGAGCGAGACATAGTCCTGCGCCATCTGCTGTACGGCCTGGGCCAGGCTTGCCTGGGCGGTGGAGACTTCGCGCTGTGCGTCGAGAACGTCGAGCAGCGAGGAGGCGCCATCACGATAGCTGGCGGTCGCGAGCTGCAGCGCTTCCTCATAGGATTTCACGGTCGCACGGAGCGCTGCCACGGTGCGGCCATCGCGGGCAACGGCGGCAAGCGCGTTCTCGACTTCCTCGACGGCATCGAGAACCGTCTGCTTCCACGACAGATAGGCTTCGCGGGCTGACGATTCGGACGACTTGACGTTGGCACGCAGGGCGCCGCCGTCGAAGATCGGAAGAGACAAGGCCGGACCGAAGGACCAGGACAGGATGCCACTTTCGCCGCTTCCGGCAACGCGGGTGTAGGATGGCGAAATGGAGCCACCGAGCGTAATCGCCGGATAGAGCTGTGCTTCGGCAACGCCGATCTGCGCAACGGCTGCGGCAAGCTGCCGTTCGGACGCACGAATGTCAGGTCGATTGCGGATCAGGTCGGCGGGAATGCCGGTCTTGGTGCTGTAGCGGGCGACCGGCTGGCGGGCACCGCGCTGCAGTTCAGGAAGCAGTGTGGACGCCGGCATGCCGAGAAGCGTCGCGATGCGATGCGCCGCGGTGCGATACTGGGTCTCGAGACCTGGCAGCTCTGACAGTGTCGAGTTCACAAGACCTTCGGCCTGAACAACATCCAGTCTGGAGGCAGCACCGGCTTCCAGCTGAAGCTTGGTGAGATCAAGCGTTTCACGGCGGGAACCGAGGTTCTTTTTGGTGATCGCGATACGCTCCTGATAGTAGCGAACATCGATATAGGCTGCGGCAACCTGCGAAAGCAGGCTCAGGCGCGCAACGTCGACGCTTGCATAGGCGGCGTCGAGATTGGCAAGAGCCGATTCCTTGCTGCGGCGGTAAAGGCCGAACAGATCCAGGAACCAGGACGCGCTGGCTCCACCGACGGCGGATGATTGCGGTGCGGTCGATGTTGGACCGAGCCGCCCGCCGATGTCCTTCGTGCCGCTGCGCTCGCCCTGCGCATCGATATCGAGCGACGGAAGACCGCCGGCGCCGGCACTGACGACGGACGCCTGGGCCTGATTGATGCGTTCCAGGGCCTGAAGAACGCTGAGGTTCTGCGACAGGCCCGTCTGCATGTAGCCGTTCAGGCGCGTGTCGGAAAACGCCGTCCACCAAGCCTTCATGGAAACGTCGCCATTGCTCGTCTGCGCACCCTCGGCAAACTTCGAAGGAAGGGACACTTCCGGCGCCTGATGGTTCGGTCCGACCACGCAGCCGGAAAGGAGGAGCATGACGAGAGGGGCGGCTACGCGAATGGATGTCATATGCGATCCGAAATCCATTATTCAACCCGCTTGGCAACGACTAAATTGCCGCTAATTACATTAATTAAGACGATAGTAAAAGATAGTTAAATAACAGTAAATATAGGCCAATCTTATTATTCAAGTAGCGTGTCAACTGTACGCGTATTTGCGAAAAAGCAGATTTCTCTAAATTCATTGAAATCGGATCGCTGGTCCGTGCATCACTACGGGAAATTGCTCTTGCAGAGGTTGCGGGATACTGCCCTTGAGCTGTATGCGGATATGGCAAATTCGTTCCGCTCGCCGTCGTCCAATGGTTCGACTTCGATGACGCCAATAATCGCGCGTTGTCACCGGGGTTCGCAATAAACCTCACGCTTGTCAGAACTTCGCAACAGTACGGTGACGCCTACGAAGCCGTCAGCGAACTGACACCACAATGATCTTCATGGGATTATTCAGTTGAGAAGGCTGGTCTTCTCGGGGTCGTCCAAAACCCCTGTAGCGCAGGGGTTCATGGCGTTTTTAAATGGTGAGAGCGCAGGGGTTCGAACCCTGGACCTACTGATTAAAAGTCAGTTGCTCTACCAGCTGAGCTACGCTCTCCCTAAAGACTGCCGAGGCATCCTTTGAAAGTGCGCGGAACATATGCAGGTCACTCTTTGCGGTCAACCCCGCTAGCTGTGCAAAATTGCGTTCCTCAACGCTTTTCCCCGCCGCTTCGTCTGCGCGCAAAAAGGTGACTGGCTTTCCGGACGCGGCATGCTTAGGTGAAATCGATTCCACGGTGGGAAACTTCCGATCAAAACCTGCGGACCAAAACGTGTCGATTGCTGATATCTCTCTTCTGAGTGCCTTGATTGCCGGCGCTCTATCGTTTCTTTCCCCTTGCGTCCTGCCGCTGGTGCCGCCCTACCTGTGCTACATGGCCGGGATTTCCGTCGACCAGTTCCGCGACGGGCATGCGGCCGTGTCGCGGTCAAAGGATACGCGCCGCGCGGTTCTTTTGGCCGCGTTCTTCTTCACCCTCGGCTTTGCGACCGTGTTCGTTGCGCTTGGCGCCGGTGCGTCGACGATCGGTGTTCTTCTCCGGCAGCATCTCGACCTGCTCTCCAAGATCGGCGGCGTGATCATCATCATCATGGGCCTGAATTTCCTCGGCGTGTTCCGGATCGGCCTGCTTGCGCGCGAGGCGCGGTTTCATGGCGGTGGACAGCCGGCGACGCTGTCTGGCGCCTACGTGATGGGGCTGGCTTTCGCGTTCGGCTGGACGCCGTGCATCGGTCCCGTTCTCGGAGCGATCCTCGGGGTTGCAGCGTCGCGCGATACGGTGGGCGAGGGCGCCATGCTTCTGGCGATCTATTCGCTCGGTCTTGCGGTGCCGTTCTGGATCGCTGCCGGGTTCTCCGGTGCCTTCATGCGGTTCCTCACCCGCTTTCGACGGCATCTCGGTCACGTCGAGAAGGCGATGGGCGTGTTGCTGATCCTGACGGGTCTTGCTTTCATCTTCGGTTTCGTGACGTCAGCCGCGATCTGGTTCCAACAGACCTTTCCAATCTTGATGCAAATCGGCTAACGGAACGACCTCAAGGACAACCGCGGTAAGGATTGAAGGCGGCATGGGCGACATCATCGGCTTGCTGCTACCGTTTTTCGGATTGATCTTGATCGGCTACGTGGCCGCAAAGGTCACCAAACAACCTGCCGAGGCGCTTGGATGGATGAACACGTTCATCATCTATGCGGCACTTCCGGCGCTGTTCTTCAAGCTCGTCTCGCGCACGCCGATGGAGCAACTGGCGCGGGTCGACTTCATTCTTGGCGAGATCTTCGCGACCTATCTGATCTTCACGGTGGTGTTCCTGATCGGGTTCCTGATCCGCAAGACGTCATTCGAGGACTGCACGATCCAGGCGTTTGCCGGCGCTTACGGCAACATCGGGTATATGGGGCCGGGGCTTGCACTGCTCGCTTTCGGCGAAGCTGCGGCCGTTCCGGTGGCGCTGATCGTGTGTTTCGAGAACGCCGCCCATTTCATCGTGGCACCCGCCATGATGGCGGCAGCCGGCGGCGACGGTCGATCACCGCTGGCGGTGGCGGGCGATATCGCCCGCAAGGTTCTGCTGCACCCGTTCATCATCTCGACAGCTGTCGGCTTTGCATTCGCCGCGATGGCGTGGCAGCCGGCCGAACCGGTACAGCGGCTTATCGATTATCTGGCGCAAGCGGCAGCGCCCTGCGCCCTCTTTGCAATGGGGGTGACGCTGGCGTTGAGGCCGGTACGGCGTGTTCCGGTCGAGATCGGCTACATCGCCGCCTTCAAGCTGATCGTACTGCCACTGACGACGTTTTCGGTCCTGTCGCTGATCGGTGGTTTCGAACCGATCTGGATCTACTCGGCGACGCTGCTGTCAGCCCTGCCGACAGCCACCAATGTCTTCGTCATCAGCCAGCAATATGGCGTCTGGCAGGAGCGCGCATCGGCGAGCATCCTGATTATCACGCTGGCCTCGGTCTTCACCCTGCCAGCGATCCTCTATCTCATCCATTCCGGTTTTCTATCTGCGGGCTTGCTTCCTTAGGCCCGAAAAGATCTCGCGCAGTCCGCGGCCCGGTTCGATGCCCTCCCGCATCATCAGATTGCGAAGAGGCGGAGCGTTCTTCAAGACCTGGAGGCCGCCGGCGCGGAGCATCTGGACGGGCAGGAAGTCCGACAGGAGTGAGCGGTTGAGCAGATCGACACCGAAGGTGCGGGTCATGATATCGGGGCGGCGGCTCCGGTTGAAACGATCGCCGATATCCGCGCCAATCGGTCTGTCCGGTTCGTCCGTCACCAGATCGCTCAGCGTGATGATGTCACGCAGCGAGAGGTTGAGGCCTTGGGCGCCGATCGGGGGGAAGGCATGCGCGGCTTCGCCGACAAGTGCGACACGGCCCTTGCCGAACCGGTCTGCCATCAGGCTCGAAAGCGGCCAGGCCTGCGGGGCGGCTTCGACGGTCACCTTTCCAAGCATCGACTGCATGCGGTCTTCGACGAGCTGCGACAGCTGGTCGAGATCGGTCGCCATCAACCGCTCGGCTTCTTCGGGCCTCACAACCCAGACGAGGCTGGAGCGGGAACCGGGTAGGGGAACCTGCGTGAACGGTCCGGTTTCAGTATGGAACTCCGTCGAAACGTTGTGATGCGGCACCGTATGGGCAAAGTTCATCACCAGGGCGGACTGCGGGTAGGACCAGCGGCGGACGTCTATTCCGGCGGCCTCGCGCGTGCTCGACTTTCGCCCATCCGAGCCGATGACCAGATCAACGGACATCGACGAGCCGTCCGACAAGGTGAGGCTGGCGCGATCACCGTAGAAATCAAACGCGTCGACCTGATGGGTGAACCGGGTCACGTTCGGCTCAAGGTCGATCGCCTTTTCCAGCGCCGGAGACAGAGCGTTGTTGGGAATGTTGTAGCCGAATGCGTAAAGGCCGACATCCTGTGCGCGAAACTGGGTGGTGGGCGCGCGCAGCAGCCGCGTCGTGCCGTCGATGATCTGCATGATCGACAGCGGTGCTGCCGAGGGTGCGATGATATCCCATAGGCCCAGTCGATCCAGCAGGCGGATGGATTGATCCATCAGCGCGGTCGTGCGCCCATCGTCTCGCTCGGATGCCGGCGAAATCAGCGCGACTTTGCGGCCGGCTCGACCAAAAGCCAGCGCCGCTACCGATCCTGTCAGGCCGCCGCCAACGACGGCAATTTCGAACTCGTGCATCTGTCACCTCCGGAGCCATTCGCTCTCACCGTATTTATAGAGTGCTGGCCGTAATTCCAGCCGTAGCAGCGCCAGATTCGCCACGCGCTGCCCACGAGGGATCGAGAGAATCCTGGTTTTCCCGGTCATAATCAGGTGTGCGCCGGCATGCGCAGTTGCAAACGGGGACAATTGGCCGCATATCTCGCAGGCTTCATGGAAAGGCGGGGGACGCGTGTTCAGGCGACTATTCAATTATCGGAACGTCCCTTACGCGGAAATCCGGGCTTTCTCCGTGCATCTCCTGACGGCGTCAGGCTCCTTCCTGGCATTCCTCGGTGTCGTCGCTGCGGCAGAACATCGATTTGTCGACATGTTCTGGTGGCTGGGGCTGGCACTTCTGGTTGACGGGATCGACGGGCCGATCGCTCGCAAGGTGCATGTGAAGGAAGTCCTTCCGAACTGGTCGGGCGATACGCTCGACAATATCATTGATTACGTGACTTACGTTCTCCTGCCGGCCTTTGCGCTTTATCAAAGTGGAATGATCGGCGAACCCTGGTCATTCGTTGCGGCCGGCGCCATCGTCGTTTCGAGTGCGATCTATTATGCCGACATGGGCATGAAGACCGACGAGTATTTCTTCTCCGGTTTCCCGGTCGTCTGGAACATGGTGGTACTGACACTGTTCGTCATCGATGCCAGTGCGACGACGGCCATGATCGTGGTCTCCGTATCCGTGGTTGCCACTTTCCTGCCGATCAATTTCCTCCATCCCGTCCGCGTCAAGCGCCTGCGGCCGCTCAATCTCGGGATCTGCCTGCTCTGGTGCGCGCTCGCCGGCTACTCGCTGCTCCTGCATTTCCAGTCACCGGACTGGCTCGTCTGGGGCGTCGTGATCAGCAGTCTTTATCTCTATTGCATCGGCGGCATCATGCAGCTTTTTCCAGGTCTTGGAAAATAGCTGCGTTTTTTCGCAACGCGTCTCTTTGCTGTTGTGCAAGGCAACAAAAACGGTATCAATATCAACCCAGTATCCGGTCAGACCGGACGGGTTCAGCATTTGAAATAACTGCGACGCGGAAATACCGGCACTCAAGACCGGGCGCGCGGGTGAACGAGGGGACGTCGTGACTTTTTCCGAGAGCGAGCAGGCTGCTTCGCTTTTGTCGGTCCGTGGACTGACGAAGCTGTTCGGCGATTTTGCTGCGTGCACTGGTATCGATCTCGATATCGCGCCGGGCGAAATCCATGCGCTGCTTGGGGAAAACGGTGCCGGCAAATCCACTCTCGTAAAGATGCTGTTCGGCGTGCTTCAGCCATCGGGCGGGCAGATTGTCTGGCAGGGGAACCCGGTGACGATTGGTTCGCCTGGGGAAGCCCGGCAGCTCGGCATCGGCATGGTGTTTCAGCACTTCTCGCTGTTCGAAGCGCTGACGGTTGCCGAAAACATCGCGCTCTCGCTCGATCCGAAGACACCACTTGCCAAGATCGCCGAAGAGGCTGCCTCGCTTTCCAAGGCGTACGGACTGCCGCTTGATCCTTATGCGCATGTGGCCGACCTTTCGGTCGGTGAACGCCAGCGGATCGAGATCGTGCGGGCTCTCCTCCAGAACCCGAAGCTGATCATTCTCGACGAGCCGACCTCCGTGCTCACGCCGCAGGAAGCGGACCGGTTGTTCGAGACGCTTTTCAAGCTGAAGTCCGAGGGCCGCTCGGTGCTCTATATCAGCCACCGGCTGGAGGAAGTGCGTCGCATCTGCGACCGCGCCACCGTTCTTCGCCACGGCAAGGTGACCGGCGCCTGCGATCCGAGGCGGGAGACGCCAGCGTCACTTGCCCGGATGATGGTGGGTACCGAAGTTGCCGCGGTGCATCGGGACGAGGCGGTGGCGCTCGGGGACATTCAACTCGATGTGACCGATTTGACCGTGAAGGCGCGCTCGCCATTCGCGGTCAGTCTCAAGAACATTTCTATGCGCGTGCGCGCGGGCGAAATCCTCGCGATTGCGGGCATTGCGGGCAATGGCCAGAGCGAACTTTTTGATGCGCTGTCTGGCGAGTATCCGGTTGCCGATGACGACAGGATCAAGATCCGCGGCAAGGCGGTGGGGCGCACCGGCATCAACGGGCGGCGGTTGCTCGGGGCGAGTTTCGTGCCCGAGGAGCGGCATGGTCATGCTGCCGTACCCGGCATGTCGTTGACCGACAATCTGCTTCTGGCGCGCAGCCAGCCGGACCGCAAGGCATTTTTGTCGGGCGGTCTGGCGTCGATCGTGCGTTCCGGTGCGATCCGCTCTGCCACCAAACGCATCTGCCAGCAGATGGACGTGCGCAAGAGTGGAGAGGATCCGCTGGCCGGTTCGCTTTCGGGAGGCAATCTGCAGAAATTCGTCGTGGGGCGCGAACTCGATCGGCAGCCTTCGATCATGATCGTCAACCAGCCGACCTGGGGCGTCGATGCCGGTGCTGCGAGCCGGATCCGTCAGGCGCTGATCGATCTCGCGAAATCCGGCTCCGCCGTCGTCGTGATCAGCCAGGACCTTGATGAGATTTTCGAGGTGGCAACCAATATCGCTGTTATCTCGGAGGGCAAATTGTCGGAGCCGCATCCGGTCGGCAGCCTGTCGCTGGAGCGGATCGGGCTGATGATGGGTGGCATCCATGAGAGCCATTCCATCCCTGACGCCATGCCGTCCTCGCCGGAGGCAACGCATGCGCATTGAACTGCAAAAGCGTGCCCGCGTCTCGACGCTGTTTTCGGTTCTTTCGCCGCTTCTGGCGCTGGTGCTGACCCTGATCGGCGGGGCGATCCTGTTCTGGGCGCTCGGCAAGAACCCGGGATCTGCACTCTACAGTTTCTTTATCGAGCCGCTGCTGGAGGTCTGGTCGCTGCATGAACTGGCCGTCAAGGCTGCGCCGCTGATCCTGATCGCGGTCGGGCTTTCGATCTGTTACCGCTCCAACAACTGGAATATCGGCGCCGAGGGTCAGTTCACGATCGGGGCGATCACGGGCTCGATCCTGCCGGTTCTCTATCCCGAGTGGCATTCGCCGATGATCCTGCCGCTGATGCTTCTGATGGGCATTGCCGGCGGCGCGCTCTACGCGGGCATTCCCGCACTTTTGAAGACGCGTTTCAACACCAACGAAATCCTGACCAGCCTGATGCTGGTCTATATCGCGCAGCTGTTTCTCGACTGGCTGGTCCGCGGCCCTTGGCGTGACCCGCAGGGCTATAATTTTCCACAGACGAAGAGCTTCCAGATAGAAGCGGTGCTGCCGGAAATGCTGGCCTCCGGCCGGGCCCATTGGGGCTTTGCGTTCGCGATCATTGCCGCTGTCGCGCTCTGGTTCATGATGCGCTTCATGTTGAAGGGTTTCGAGGTTCAGGTGCTCGGCCAGTCGGAACGGGCAGGGCGTTTCGCCGGCTTTTCGGCGCGTCGGATGGTGTGGTTCTCGATGCTGGTCTCCGGCGGGCTTGCCGGGCTTGCGGGGATCTCGGAAGTGTCCGGTTCGATCGGCCACGTACAGCCGTCTATCTCGCCCGGATACGGTTTCACCGCGATCATCGTTGCGTTTCTGGGGCGTCTCAATCCGCTCGGAATCATCGCGTCGGGCCTCGTTCTGGCGCTCACCTATCTCGGTGGTGAGGCGGCCCAGCTTTCGATCGGGATTTCCGATAAAGCGAGCCGCGTCTTCCAGGGCCTGCTGCTGTTCTTCGTTCTGTCCTGCGATACGCTGATCCATTACCGCATCCGACTGATCTTTGCCGGAAGCCAGGCGGAGGCGAAGGGCTGATGTTCGAGGCGATCCTTCTGACCGTCATCACTGCCGCAACGCCGCTCGTCATCGCAGCGCTCGGCGAACTCGTCACTGAACGTGCCGGTGTGCTTAACCTCGGCGTCGAAGGCATGATGATCATGGGCGCCGTCTGCGCCTTTGCGGCGACGCAGATGACCGGTTCGCCCTATATCGGCATCGTCGCCGGCATTGTCGGCGGTGGGCTGTTCTCGCTGCTGTTCGGGTTCCTGACGCTGACGCTGGTGGCAAACCAGGTGGCGACGGGACTGGCGCTGACGATCCTGGGTCTCGGCATTTCCGGCCAGCTCGGCGAGAGCTTCGTCGGCCAGCCGGGCATCAAGCTGCAGCCGATCGTCATTCCGCTCCTGTCCGATATTCCCTTTTTCGGCCGCGTTCTCTTCGCGCAGGATCTCACCTTCTATCTGTCTATCGCGCTTGTCATCGGCATCAACTGGTTCCTGTTCAAGAGCCGTCGCGGCCTGAAGCTTCGCGCGATCGGCGACAACCACGGATCGGCGCATGCGCTCGGCATCAACGTCATCCGCACGCGCTATTTGGCAGTGCTGTTCGGTGGCGCCTGTGCGGGTCTTGCCGGTGCGCAGCTGTCGCTTGTGTATACGCCGCAATGGGTGGAAAACATGTCGGCTGGACGCGGCTGGATTGCGCTTGCGCTCGTCGTCTTTGCTTCGTGGCGGCCATGGCGGGTTCTCGCCGGCGGCTATCTTTTCGGGGCCGTGACGATCGGGCAGCTGCATGCGCAGGCGTTCGGTATCGGCATACCGTCGCAGGTTCTGTCCGCACTTCCTTACGTGGCGACTATTGTCGTCCTCATCATCATCTCGCATAATCGTCGCACGACGCTCATCAATACGCCGGCTTCGCTCGGAAAGGCATTCGTCCCCGATCGGTGACCGCGGTAAGCACACCCCGTCTTCAAGCCAATAGAGGTTTAGGAAATGAAGAAACTGATTATCGCCCTAGCCGCGTCGGCCGCCCTTCTGGGTGGTTTCTCGACCGGCGCGCAGGCCCAGGAAAAGAAGAAGGTCTGCTTCATCTATGTCGGTTCCAAGACCGATGGCGGCTGGACGCAGGCGCATGATCGCGGCCGTATCGAGCTGGAAAAGGCGCTTGGCGACAAGATCGAGACGCCGTTCCTCGAAAGCGTTCCGGAAGGTCCGGATGCGGAGCGCGCGATCGAGCGCATGGCCCGCTCCGGTTGCGCGATCGTCTACACGACCTCGTTCGGCTTCATGGATGCGACCGTGAAGGTTGCCGCGAAATTCCCGAACGTGAAGTTCGAACATGCGACCGGCTTCAAGGCTGGTCCGAACCTCGCGACCTACAATTCGCGCTTCTACGAAGGCCGTTATATCCAGGGCCAGATCGCTGCGAAAATGTCGAAGAAGGGCGTTGCCGGCTACATCGCATCCTTCCCGATCCCGGAAGTGGTGATGGGCATCAATGCTTTCGAACTCGGCGCAAAGTCGGTCAATCCTGAGTTCAAGCTCAAGGTCGTATGGGCGAACACCTGGTTCGACCCGGGCAAGGAAGCCGATGCCGCCAAGGCACTGGTCGACCAGGGCGTCGACATCCTGACCCAGCACACCGACACGACGGCACCGATGCAGGTTGCAGCCGAGCGCGGCATTTTCGCATTCGGTCAGGCCTCCGACATGATCGCTGCCGGTCCGAAGACCCAGCTGACTGCGATCGTCGACACCTGGGGCGCCTATTACATCAAGCGCACCAAGGCACTTCTCGACGGTTCCTGGAAGTCCGAGCAGATCTGGGACGGCCTGAAGGACGGCATTCTCACGATGGCGCCCTACACCAATATGCCTGACGACGTAAAGGCGATGGCCGAAGAGACCGAAGCCAAGATCAAGTCCGGCGAACTGCATCCGTTCACCGGCCCGATCAACAAACAGGACGGTTCCGAGTGGCTGAAGGCCGGCGAAAAGGCCGAGGACGGCGTTCTGCTCGGCATGAACTTCTACATCCAGGGTGTGGACGACCAGCTGCCGAAGTGAGCTCGTCTCCAGTCTGAGTTTGAAAGGGCGCCCTCATCGGCGCCCTTTTTGTTTCTGATGGACATATGCCGTTTATCGCCCTTCAAGACAGTTGCTGCTACACAGGCGGCGATCGCCGAAGGAGATTCTGAAATGAGCCGTTCCTGCCTTGCCGTCATTCTTGCCGCTGGCGACAGTACGAGAATGAAATCGTCCATGTCGAAAGTGCTGCATTCGGTCGCCGGGCGGCCGATGATCGCGCATGTGATGGCAGCGGTCGCTTCGGCCGGCATGACGGACGCAGCACTGGTCGTCGGTCGGGATGCGGACAAGGTCGCCAAGGCAGGTGCGATCGACGGGGTATCGGTCAAAGCCTTCCTGCAGACGGAGCGGCTTGGCACCGGACACGCAGTTCTCGCGGCGCGTGACGCCATCGCTGAAGGCTTCGACGACGTTCTGGTGGCCTATGCCGACGTGCCGCTCATCACCGCTGCCCCGTTCATGGCCGCTCGGGCTGAGTTGCAGAAGGGCGCCGATGTCGTGGTCATCGGGTTCCACACGGACAAGCCGACCGGCTATGGCCGTCTTCTCGTGGATAATGGCGAACTTGTCGCCATCCGGGAGGAGAAGGATGCGACTGACGAGGAACGCAAGGTCACCTGGTGCAATAGCGGCCTAATGGCAATCAACGGTGCCAAGGCTCTGGCCCTACTCGAACAGATCGGCAATGCCAATGCCAAGGGTGAGTACTACCTGACGGATCTCGTGGAGATCGCCCGGGCGAACGGCGGCAAGGTCGTTGCCGTGGATGCGCCCGAAACGGAACTGACCGGCTGCAACAACCGGGCGGAACTGGCTTACATCGAGCGCCTGTGGCAGGAGCGTCGCCGACATGAACTAATGGTGTCCGGTGTCACCATGATTGCGCCGGAAACCGTTTTCCTTGCTTTCGACACGCAGATCGGACAGGACGCGCTGATCGAGCCGAATGTGGTGTTCGGACCCGGGGTGACGATCGATAGCGGTGCGGTCATTCACGCGTTTTCCCATATCGAAGGTGCGCATGTCAGTTCGGGTGCGACAGTCGGGCCATTCGCGCGTCTTCGCCCAGGTGCTGATCTCGCCGAGGGCTCGAAGGTCGGAAATTTCTGCGAGGTGAAGAACGGCAAGGTCGGCGAGGGCGCCAAGGTGAACCACCTGACCTATATCGGCGATGCCGTCATCGGCGCGCTTGCCAATATCGGTGCCGGCACGATCACCTGCAACTATGACGGCGTCAACAAGCATGAGACCCGGATCGGCGCGAACAGCTTTATCGGATCCAACTCGTCATTGGTTGCGCCGGTGTCGATCGGCGACGGGGCTTATGTCGCGTCAGGCAGTGTGATTACCGAGGATGTGCCTGATGATGCGCTGGCCCTTGGTCGCGCCCGGCAGGACGTGAAGCCGGGCCGCGCGAAGGTCATTCGCGAGCGGGCGCTGGCGATCAAGGCATCGAAGGCGAAGTAGCCGTCCGGGGCTACATTGAAGACGGAAGGATCCGTCGCTGCGGGAGGGGCAAGAACTGCTTCGAACAGGCCGCAGCGGCAGGTCCGACCCATTAAGGATTTCGCGTTACTGTTCGACATCGAAAGTGACCGCGCCGGTGATTGCACGGCGAGGGCAATCGGCTAGGACTTCGCGATCGAACGAGAAGAATTGGAGAGGCCTATATGTGCGGGATTGTCGGGATCGTAGGCCATGAGCCGGTAGCGACGCGTCTGGTCGAGGCGTTGCGACGGCTGGAATACCGCGGCTATGATTCCGCTGGCGTCGCCACCATCCACGACGGCAAGCTCGATCGCCGCCGCGCCGAGGGCAAGCTGTTCAACCTCGAAAAGAAGCTCGACGGAGAGCCGCTGCCGGGCACGATCGGCATTGCCCATACCCGCTGGGCGACGCATGGCGTTCCGAACGAGACGAACGCGCATCCGCATTTCGTCGACGGAGTCGCGGTTGTTCATAACGGCATCATCGAGAATTTCTCCGAACTCAAGGACGCACTGATCGCCGACGGGGCTGTCTTCACCAGCCAGACGGATACGGAAGTCGTCGCGCATCTGCTGGCGCATTACACGCGCGAAGGCCTGGGGCACCGCGAAGCGATGCTTGCCATGCTCAACCGCGTTTCCGGCGCCTATGCGCTGGTCGTGATGTTCGAGGACGAGCCCGGCACGATCTTTTCGGCGCGATTCGGACCGCCGCTTGCCGTCGGTCATGGTCGGGGAGAGATGTTCTTAGGATCGGATGCGATTGCGCTTTCGCCCTTCACCAACGAGATCACCTATCTGGTCGATGGCGACTGCGCCATCATCACCCATGATCGTCTCGAGGTCATCGACTACGAAGGCAGGCCTGTTACCCGCAAGAGCCAGATTTCGCAGGCCGCGACCTTCATGGTCGACAAGGGCAACCATCGCCACTTCATGGAGAAGGAGATCTACGAGCAGCCGGAGATCATCTCCCATGCGCTTGCCCATTACATCGACTTTGCCACCAACACGGTGAAGCCGACGGATACGGCGATTGATTTCTCGACGGTGTCCGGTCTCGCGATCTCCGCCTGCGGTACGGCCTATCTGTCCGGTCTGATCGGCAAATACTGGTTCGAGCGGTACGCTCGCCTTCCCGTCGAGATCGACGTCGCCTCGGAATTCCGCTACCGCGAACTGCCGCTGTCGCCCAGCCAGGCGGCGCTGTTTATCTCGCAGTCCGGCGAAACCGCCGATACGCTCGCATCCCTGCGCTACTGCAAGGAACAGGGACTGAAGATCGGCGCCATCGTCAACGTCCGCGAATCGACGATCGCGCGCGAATCGGATGCAGTGTTTCCAATTCTCGCAGGACCGGAGATAGGTGTCGCCTCGACCAAGGCGTTCACCTGCCAGCTCGCGGTTCTGGCGGCTCTTTCGATCGGCGCCGGTCGCGTCCGCGGGACAGTGACGGAGAGCGACGAGAAGGCGATGGTAAAGCACTTAGCCGAGATGCCGCGAATCATGAGCCGGGTATTGAACGATATCCAGCCGCAGATCGAGGCGCTTTCGCGTGAACTTTCGCGCTTCAAGGATGTGCTCTATCTCGGGCGCGGCACGAGCTATCCGCTCGCACTCGAAGGTGCTCTGAAACTGAAGGAAATTTCCTACATTCATGCGGAAGGCTACGCAGCCGGCGAGTTGAAGCACGGACCGATTGCTCTGATCGACGAGCACATGCCCGTCATCGTCATTGCGCCGCATGACCGGTTCTTCGAAAAGACCGTGTCGAACATGCAGGAAGTGGCGGCCCGCGGCGGCAAGATCATCTTCATTACCGACGAAAAGGGCGCTGCGGCCTCGAAGCTTCCGACGATGGCGACGATCGTGCTGCCGAACGTGGACGAAATCATTTCGCCGATGATTTTTTCGCTGCCGATCCAGCTGCTTGCCTACCACACGGCGGTGTTTATGGGCACCGATGTGGATCAGCCACGCAACCTTGCGAAATCCGTCACTGTGGAGTGATCGGGCAGGGGTCGCTTTCCCTTGCATCGCAGCAATCCATCTTGCATTGTCGCATTGTATGAATGCGGCAATCGACGTCTCACTTAAGGAATTTTCATGAGCGACAGTCCAGAGCGCCTATCGCTGGCCGGTCGGCTCAGAAACAACTTCCTCACCGGCCTGATCATATGCGCGCCTTTGGCGATCACGATATGGCTGACCTTTACCTTCATCGACTGGGCCGATAGCTGGGTAACGCCGTACATTCCGCAGCGTTACGACCCCCAGTACTACTTCGACGTAACGATTCCCGGCACGGGTCTGCTGCTGGCCATGGTGATGATCACCATCATCGGCTTTCTCGGCAGGAACCTGATCGGTCGCTCGATCGTCAGTTTCGGTGAGTCGATCCTCAACCAGATGCCGCTTATCCGGACGATCTACAAGAGCGTCAAACAGATCCTCGAGACGGTCCTGAAGGAACAGTCCACGTCCTTCAAGAAGTGCGGCATGGTGGAGTTTCCGACACCCGGCACCTGGGTGCTGGTGTTCATTGCCGGCGATGCACAGGGCGAGATTGCCGAGAAGCTCAACGCAGACGGCGAGGAGATGGTGGCGGTGTTCATGCCACCGACGCCTGTTCCGACGGCAGGTTTCCTGATGTTCGTGCGCAAAAGCCAGATCATCATGCTCGACATGACGCCGGAAGAGGGCGCCAAGCTGTTGATCTCGGGTGGACTAATTTCTCCGACCTATACGCCGAAGCCCGGCGAGGTCCCGATCCTGCCGGCACCGCAGGACATGCCGGCCACTACCACTCCGCCGACCGCCGTTTAGCCTGCCCGCAGGAAGCGGATCGCTTCGTCGCGTCGATGCAGATAGAGCAGTGCGCGTACGGCTTCGCCTCGTTCGCTCGTGAGGTCCGGATCCCGATCCAGGAGATAGGTCGCGTCCTTGCGGGCGATTTCGAGAAGATCCGCATGCGCTTCGAGGCTTGCGATCTTGAACCCGGGCGTGCCTGACTGGCGGGTGCCCAAGAGTTCTCCCTCGCCGCGCAGTTTCAGGTCTTCCTCGGCGATCAGAAATCCGTCCTCGCTGTCGCGAAGGATCGACAGGCGCGCATGGCCGGTCTCGCTGAGCGGTCCCTTGTAGAGAAGAATGCAGGTGGAGGCTTCATCGCCACGCCCGACGCGGCCCCGCAGCTGGTGGAGCTGCGCCAGACCGAACCGTTCTGCATGTTCGATCACCATGATTGTCGCATCGGGCACGTCGACGCCGACCTCGACGACCGTGGTTGCCACAAGCAGGCGGATCTCGCCGTTTTTGAAGGCGCTCATGACGGCGTCTTTTTCCGGTCCGGCCATTCGGCCGTGCACGAGGCCGACAGTACCGGCACCAAGCTCGCGGGCCAGAACCGCATAGCGTTCCTCGGCCGACATCAGTTCGGAAACATCCAATTCTTCGACCAGCGGGCAGATCCAGTAAACTTTCTTTCCCTCTGCGACGGCGCTGCGCAGGCGCCCGACGACGTCGCCGATCCGTTCGGTCGGGATCGTTACGGTCTGGATCGGCTTTCTGCCGGCCGGCTTCTCGGTCAGCTTGGACACATCCATGTCGCCGAAGGCAGCAAGCACCAGTGTGCGCGGGATGGGCGTCGCGGTCATGACGAGCATATGCGGGGATATGCCCTTGGCGGTCAGACGCAGACGCTGATGCACGCCGAACCGGTGCTGTTCGTCGACGACCGCCAGCATCAGGCTGTGATAGCTGACGGTGTCCTGGAACAGCGCGTGGGTGCCGATGACGATCTGGGCCTCGCCCGAGGCGATCCGCTCGACGATGGCTTCGCGTTCGCGGCCCTTGGTGCGGCCGGTCAAAAGTTCGACCGTGACACCGGCAGCGCCTGCCAGTTTCGAGATCGTCGAGAAATGCTGGCGGGCGAGAATTTCGGTGGGTGCCATGAGCACTGCCTGACCCCCCGCTTCGACGGCGGCCGCCATCGCCAGCAAGGCCACGAGCGTCTTGCCGGCGCCGACATCGCCCTGCAGCAGCCGCAGCATGCGGTCTTCGCCTGCCATGTCCCTGGTAATATCCTCGACGGAGGATTTCTGGCTCGGCGTCAGCGAAAAGGGCAGTGCGGCGACGAGCCGGGCGGCAAGCTCGCCCTTTACCCGGATCGGCTGTCCCGGCACTTTGCGGATCTTCTGGCGCACCAACGCGAGCGACACCTGGCCTGCGAGAAATTCGTCATAGGCCAAGCGTCGACGGGCCTTGGACTGGGGATCGATATCCGTTTCGTCCTGCGGATCGTGCAGTTCCTGAAAGGCTTCCGTTACGGTAGGAAAGCCCTCACGCTGCGTGAGGCTCAAATCCACCCATTCCGGGAACTGGGGCAGGCGCGCGATTGCAGCTTCAATCGTCCGGCGGAATGTCTTCGAAGAGAGGCCGGCTGTCATGGGATAGACTGGTTCCACAAGCGGCAGGTTTTCGGCTTCCGATACCTTCACCATGAAATCCGGATGGATCATCGAGGCGCGGCCGTTGAACCAGTCGACCTTGCCGCTGACCATGACCTGTTCGTCGACCGGAAGCGTCTTGTGCAGCCAGTCTCCCTTTGCCCGGAAGAAGGTGAGGGCGAGTTCGCCGGTCTCGTCGTGCAGAAAAACCCGGTAGGGCTGGTTGGTTCTGGCCGGTGGAGGTTGATGCCGGTCGACGCGTCCCTCGATGGTGACGATCGCTCCTTGCGGCGCGAGCGCAATGCCCGGACGGTTGCGGCGATCGATCAGCGAATAGGGCGCATGGAACAGGAGATCGACGACCCGGCAGTCTTCCGCATCCTCGCGTCCGGTGACACGCGCGATCAGGTCGGCGATCTTCGGGCCGACGCCGGGCAGCGATGAGACGGAGGCAAACAGCGGATCGAGGATGGCAGGGCGCATGGTTGGCTAAATGGCGCAAGTTTTGCCCATTTGGCAAGGTGACGCGAGCCGAAAACAATCCTATATGAACCGCAAAACAGGGACCTGGCTTATGACTGGATTGGCACGCACCAGCGCGGATCTCGACCCCCGTCGCCGACGTATTCTCTATCGCTGCTGGCATCGCGGCATTCGCGAGATGGATCTCGTGTTCGGCAGCTTCGCCGAGGCGGAGATTTCCAACCTCTCCGATACGGAACTGGACGAGTTTGAAGTGATCATGGATGAGCAGGACCACGACCTGCACGCCTGGATCACCGGCGCTATGGCGCTGCCCGAGGAACGCAATACGCCTCTGTTTGCGCGTATCGCCGCCTACAAGCCGGACTTCGATCCCGTGACCAGAGAGTCGTTGCAAGAGAAACTCGGCCAATGATTTCCGGATTTAACGCGAAGAAGATCGCGGCGGCCTCAACACCGCTGACCATCGGCAGTGTGCCGGCCGGCACCGAACCGCTTGTTCTTGCGGAACTGGCGCGGGCCGGACAGTCGGTTGCCTACGTTCTCTCGGACGGCCAGCGGATGCCGGATCTGGAGCAGATGCTGTCCTTCGTTGCGCCGGAAATTCCGGTTCTGTCGCTGCCGGCCTGGGACTGTCTGCCCTATGACCGTGTGTCGCCGAGTGCCGATGTCTCCGCAAGGAGACTTGCCGCCCTGTCGGGGCTGATCGCGCATGCCAAGAAGCCGCATCCGGCCATTGTGCTCGTCACCGTCAATGCGATGTTGCAGAAGATCGCGCCAGCCTCGGTGATCGAAAGCCTGGCGTTTTCAGCCAAGCCCGGCAACGTGATCCGGATGGACGATATTGCCGCGCGGCTTGAGCGCAACGGCTTCGACCGCGTCTCGACGGTTCGTGAAGTCGGCGAATTCGCTGTGCGCGGCGGTATTCTCGACGTGTTTGTGCCCGGAACGGAAGAGCCGGTGCGGCTCGATTTCTTCGGCGATACGCTGGAAACGATCCGGTCGTTCGATCCGGCAAGCCAGCGCACGACAGGTCAGGCCCGCTCGCTCGATCTCAACCCGATGAGCGAAGTGACGCTGACGCCCGACACGATCAGCCGCTTCCGCACGAATTACCTTTCGCTGTTCGGCGCTGCCAACCGTGACGACGCGCTCTATCAGGCCGTGTCCGAGGGGCGTCGCTACGCCGGCATGGAACACTGGCTCCCGCTATTTTACGAGAAGCTCGAGACCGCATTCGACTATCTGCGCGGTTTCCGGATCGTCACGGATCACAATGCACGCGAAGCGGCGACTGAGCGCTCAAAGCTCGTCACCGACTACTTCGAGGCACGCCGCGATCAGGCGAGCCTGGGCAAGGGTGCCGCCGCACAGGCAACGCCCTACAAGCCGGTATCGCCGGGCCAGCTTTATCTCGACGGCAAGTCGTTTGCGGAAACGCTCGATCAGGTGGCCGCCATCAGGCTGACGCCCTTCAACGAGATGGATTCCGCCGGCCGTCCGGTTCTGACGCTGGATGCCCATACGGGGCCGCGCTGGGCGAAAAGTCAGGCGGAGACCGGGTCCGAGACCCAGGAGCACGATTCCGATAGCGACGTTCGCGTCAATATTTTCGATCTCGTCGTCAAGCACATCGCCGACAAGCGCGCCGAAGGCACGAAGGTTCTGATCACCGGCTGGTCCGCCGGCTCGCTCGACCGACTTCTGCAGGTTCTGGATGAACGCGGCCTGAAGCGTATCAAGCCGATCGAGAAGCTGTCGGACCTGCAGAAGCTTGAAAAAGGCGAGGCGGCGTCCGCCGTGATGAGCCTGGAGGCGGGTTTCGAGACGGGCGATATCGCTGTGATCGGCGAGCAGGATATTCTCGGCGACCGCATGGTTCGGCGCGGCAAGCGCCGCAAGCGTGGAGCCGATTTCCTGACCGAAGTTGCGGGTCTCGATGAAGGATCGCTTGTCGTCCACGCCGAACACGGTATCGGCAAGTTCGTCGGCCTGATCACGATCGAGGCCGCCGGAGCGCCGCGTGCCTGCCTGGAACTGCATTATGCAGACCAGGCGAAGCTCTTCCTGCCCGTCGAAAACATCGACCTTCTCTCCCGCTATGGGTCGGATGCAGCGGAAGCCAATCTCGACAAGCTTGGTGGCGGCGCCTGGCAGGCCCGCAAGGCCAAGCTCAAGAAGCGCCTGCTGGATATGGCCGGCGATCTGATCCGGATCGCTGCGACGCGCATGGTGCGTCGTGCGCCGGTTCTCGCAACGCCGGAAGGGCTCTACGACGAGTTCGCTGCCCGCTTCCCCTATGACGAGACGGAAGATCAGGAAACCGCGATCGAGGCGGTGCGTGACGATCTGGCAGCCGGTCGACCGATGGACCGCCTGGTTTGCGGCGACGTCGGCTTCGGCAAGACCGAAGTGGCGCTGCGCGCGGCCTTCTTTGCCGCGATGAACGGTGCTCAGGTTGCAGTCGTCGTTCCGACGACCCTGCTCGCACGCCAGCATTTCAAGACGTTTACCAACCGCTTCCGCGGGCTGCCGATCCGGATCGCCCAGGCCTCGCGTCTTGTGCCCGCGAAAGAACTGGCGCTGACGAAGAAGGAATTGTCCGAGGGCAAGGTCGATATCGTCGTCGGCACCCATGCGCTTCTGGGCAACAGCATCCAGTTCGCCAACTTGAGCCTTCTGATCATCGACGAGGAGCAGCATTTCGGGGTCAAGCACAAGGAACGGCTGAAGGACATGAAGACCGACGTGCATGTGCTGACGCTGTCTGCGACGCCGATCCCGCGCACGCTGCAGCTGGCCATGACGGGCGTTCGCGAACTGTCGCTGATCACCACGCCGCCGGTCGACCGCATGGCTGTGCGAACCTTTATCTCGCCGTTTGATCCCTTGGTCATCCGCGAGACGCTGATGCGTGAGCATTACCGCGGCGGTCAGAGTTTCTACGTCTGCCCGCGGCTGGCGGATCTTGCCGATATCCAGGCGTTCCTGCAGTCGGACGTACCGGAACTCAAGGTGGCCGTTGCGCATGGCCAGATGGCTGCGGGAGAGCTGGAAGACATCATGAATGCCTTCTACGACGGCAAGTATGACGTTCTTCTCTCGACCACGATCGTCGAATCCGGTCTCGACGTGCCGACCGCCAACACGCTGATCGTGCACCGGGCCGACATGTTCGGGTTGGCGCAGCTCTATCAGCTGCGTGGCCGCGTTGGGCGCTCGAAGGTTCGGGCATTTGCGCTGTTCACGCTGCCAGTCAACAAGACGCTCACCCAGATGGCGGACCGTCGCCTCAAGGTGCTGCAGTCGCTCGATACGTTGGGCGCCGGTTTTCAGCTGGCAAGCCACGACCTCGACATCCGCGGCGCCGGCAATCTTCTCGGCGAGGAACAGTCTGGTCACATCAAGGAAGTCGGTTTCGAGCTTTACCAGCAGATGCTGGAGGAGGCGGTTGCCGAAGTGAAGGGCGAAGACGAGATCCTCGATACCGGTTGGTCACCACAGATCTCCGTCGGCATCACCACGATGATCCCGGAGAACTACGTGCCGGATCTGCATCTGCGCATGGGTCTCTATCGCCGTCTCGGCGAAGTGCAGGAACTGTCGGAGATCGACGGGTTCGGCGCGGAAATGATCGATCGCTTCGGGCCGATGCCGCCCGAGGTGCAGAATCTGCTCAAGGTCGTCTATATCAAGACGCTCTGCCGCAAGGCGAATGTCGAGAAGGTCGATGCCGGTCCGAAGGGCGTGGTCATCGTCTTCCGCGACAAGCAGTTCCCCAACCCGGCGGCGCTGGTCGGCTATATCGCCAAGCAGGGATCGCTTGCGAAGATCAGGCCGGACCAGAGCATCTTCCTCAACCGCGACCTGCCGACGCCGACGAAGCGTCTGACAGCTGCAGCCCAGGTGATGACGCAGTTTGCGGAACTGGCGAAGACCTGAAACGGCTCGTCGCTGCGACAACAAACAAAAGGCCGGTGAGCAGAGTTCACCGGCCTTTTTCGTTCAATCGATACCGTGGCTTTCAGGGCTTCGTGTCTGGCGTTTCCGGCGCCATCACCGCGGCGGCCTGCGTATCCGAGCCAAGGGCCGGCGGGAGTGGCGTGCCGCGGACGCGTTCGCGAATGAGGGTCAGCATGCCCGAGCCGATGATCAGAATGATGCCGATCACCATCGGCAGGTCGATATGGTCCCCGAAGACCAGGTAGCCGAACAGCACCGCCCAGATCATTTGACTATATTGCGTCGGGCCGATCAGGGTCGCGGGTGCATAGGCGGCAGCGTACATGACCAGGATCGCGCCGAGCGCTGCCAGAAGCCCGTAGCCGGCCAGCCAGAGCCACTGGATTGCCGTTGGCGCCTGGAAGCCGGGCAGGGCAAGCGCGCCGCACACGACGAGCGTTCCGAGCACGCCGGCGCCGTAGAGCGATATGTTCTTTTCCGACGGTCCCATGGCCCGGAACACGACAATCGAGATCGCGCCGCTCAAGCCACCGAAGACGGCGCCGAGATGGCCGATCGAGAGTTCGCGAAATCCGGGGCGGAGCACGATCATGACGCCGACAAAGCCGATGACGACGGCTGCCCAGCGCTTGTATCCGACCTGCTCCTTTAGGAAGAGGACGGACATGATGGTGACGAAGGACGGAAGAAGGAAGATCAGGGCGAATGCTTCGGCCATCGACAAATGGGTAAAGGCAGTGACGCTGCCGATCGTGCCGCCGGCCTGCGCCACGAACCGCAGGATCCAGAGAGGTCGGTTGGTGGTGTTGAAGATATCCGTCCAGCGGTCGCCCTTCTTCATGAGGAAGGGCAGACCGACGAGGCAGAAGACCGCGCCAAGGAACGAGGATTGATAGGGGCTCAGCTGGCCCTCGATCAATTTGACGCTGGCGTCGCTCCATGCATAGGCGGCGAAGGCCGCAAAGGCGATGAGGACACCCTTGAGGGTCTGGTCTTTCTGCACAAAGATGACTTTCAGAGAGCTAGATCATGCCCTTGCGAGCTTCGGCTTTGAGCTGGGCGATTTCGCGGAAAGCGTTGGCGAGAACATCCGGCATCTGGGCACCGCTCACCGCATACTGTCCATCGATGATGAAGAACGGCACGCCGTTGACGCCCATCTTCTGCGCAGCGTCGATCTCGGCAAGGACCGTGTCCTTATCGGCGTCACCTGCCAGAAGGTTCTCGACGACCGTGCGATCCATACCGGCTTCGACGGCGATGTCTGCGAGAACCGCGTGGTCCCCGACAACGCGCCCCTGCTCGAAATTCGCCTTGAACAGCGCGGTCACAACGCGATCCTGAACCTCGCGGCCCTCCACCATCGCCCACTGAAGCAGACGGTGGGCATCGAGCGTGTTCGAGCCGACCGTGATCGCGTCGAAATTGAACGCGATGCCGACTTCCTGGCCCAGCTGGGTCAGCGCCCCATGCGCGCGGGCGACCGTTTCGCTGCCGCCGAGCTTTGCTTCGAGGAAAGCCTTGTGGTCCACACCCTCAGGCGGAATGTCCGGGTTGAGGCGATAGGGACGCCAGTTCAAGTCGACGCCGATCTCGTCCTGGACTTCGGCAATTGCGAGCTCGAGCCGCGCCTTGCCCAGGTAGCACCAGGGGCACACGACGTCGGAGACAATATCTACGGTGATGCGCTCCATCGGCGTTCTCTTTCTGATCAGACTTGGGTTTGCGATCGGCGGGTGGCGGCGTGTCTTACTGCGCCCGCTCATCCCACCATGTGTTGAGCTGATAGCCGTATAGCGGCAAGGTTTTCGGATAGCGTATCTGCTTGCGCCGCGCCACCCACTGGTCCGGAATATGGTAGAGCGGCACCATGTAATGGCCTGAGATCAGCAGGCGGTCGTAGGCGCGAACGGTTGCCTCGAAATCTTCCTTGCTGCGGACCGCCATCATGGTGCCGATCAGCCGGTCGATATCGGGATCCGCCGTTCCTGCGAAGTTGAAGCTGCCGGGCGCGTCGCGCGACGTGGAGCCCCAGCGACCCATCTGCTCGATGCCTGGAGACAGCGAGGACGGATAGGATTTGACGATCATGTCGTAGTCGAAGCTGCCCGACCGCGCCTGGTACTGCGAATCGTCGACTGTGCGGATCGCCATGTCGACGCCGATCATCCGAAGGGCTCGCTGGTAGGCGATGGCGAGCTTTTCCTGATCGACGGTCTGGGTCATGACCTCGAACGACAACTGGCGCCCGCTGGCATTTGTCATGCGGCCGTTCTTGATCGTGTAGCCGCCCTTGTTCAGAAGGTCGACGGCCTTTCGCAACACTCTGCGGTCGGCACCGGACGCGTTGGTCTTTTCGATACGGTAGGTACCATCGAGTACGTCGGGCTCGATTCGGTTCTTGGTGTCACCGAGGATTTCTAGCTCGCGCTGGTCCGCCGGTTTGCCGAGAGAAGTCAGCGGCGAGCCCTGCCAGAAGCTTTCTGTGCGGGTATAGGCGTTCTCGAACAGGTTCCGGTTGGCCCACTCGAAATCGAAGGCCAGCGAAAGGCCGGCGCGCACATTGACGTCTGCAAAGATCGACCGGCGCGTGTTGAACACGAAGCCCAGCATGCCCGTCGGCAGTTGCGGCGTGAAGGCTTCCTTGACCGCGTCTCCAGTCCGGATGGCCGGGAAATTATACGCGCGCGCCCAGTGGGTCGGGCTGCCATCGGGATAGATGTCGATCTCGCCCTTCTTGAAGGCTTCGAACAGGGTGTTGTCTTCCAAAAAGTATTCGACGCTGATTCGGTCGTAATTGTCGAAACCGACTTTGGCCGGAATATCCTTGCCCCAGTACTTCTCATCGCGCTCGTAGACGATGCGCTGGCCGGGCGAGACGGATTTGATAAGATAGGGTCCCGAGCCCAGCGGCACCTTCAGGGTCGACTGATCGAATGTCTCCGGGTCGATCGCGTGTTTCGGCAGGATCGGGGTGGAGGCGGCGATGATCAGCGGGAATTCCCGGTCGACCGTGTCGTTGAAGGTAAAGCGGACACTGCGCTCGCCGACCTTTTCCATCTTCTCCACAGGGGCGAGACGCCTGGAGAACGGCACCCGACCCTTGTCGCGCAGCACCTCGAAGGAAAAGATCACGTCCTCAGGCGTCACCGGCTGGCCGTCGGACCATTTTGCCTTGGGATTAATGTTGAACTGGATGAATGTGCGCTCATCATTCCACTCTACGCTTTCGGCGAGCAGCCCATAGAGCGTGAATGGCTCGTCGGCCGAGCGGGTCATCAGTGTTTCGTAGATCAGGTTGCCGAAAGCGGGATCCCAGACGCCGCGGGCGGTGGTGCGGATGCTCTTCAGATTGAACGGGTTGAGGCTGTCGAACGTGCCGACGACGCCGTAGCGGACACTACCGCCCTTCTTCACATCAGGGTTGACGTAGGGCAGGTGGCGGTAGTCGCCGGGCAGGGCAGGTTCGCCATGCATGGAGATCGCGTGCAGAGGCTGCGACTGCGCCTCGAATGCCATGACGGGCGTGACCAGCGTCGCTGCGATCAAGAAGGATATAATGCGCTTCATGAAAGCATTCCGTTTCTCTCAATACTGCTGATTCGGCCGGAAAATAGCGGATAGGCGCGGTTGCACCAAGCACAGGCTCTTCAAACTTGCGCATGCGATGTTAACGTATTGTCAAAATAGCAAAAGAAAGGCTGGATATCGCCTTCGCGTCGATGTAACAGATTGGCAACACCCGCCGAGTCATTCAATTGCCTCATTTGAGCGACAGGTGACAGGCAGTAGGACATCTCGACGGGGTGGACGGCGCACGCTGCGCCCGCGGATTTCAGGAGACGGATTTCGTTATGATGCTCAAGGCAACCAAAGTTATGCGGACGGCCATGTCTGCTCTTGCTGTTTCGGTCGGCGTCGCTGCGCTGCCGGTTGCAGCCTTCGCCCAGCAGGCAGCTCCCGCACAGGGCGGCGCCGGTGCCGGCGGTCCGCCGCTTGGCTGGTTCAAGACCTGCACCAAGCAGGACGATGCTGATCTCTGCGTTGTGCAGAACATCATTCTGGCCCAGAACGGCCAGCTAATCACGGCAATCGGCCTCATCAGCGTCGAAGGCAAGGTCAACCGCAAGATCCTTCAGGTTTCGGTTCCGACCGCACGTATGGTGCAGCCTGGCATCATCATGCAGATCGACGGTGCCAAGGGTCAGAAGCTCGACTACGCCGTCTGCCTTCCCGACAAGTGCACAGCTGAAGTGCCCCTAACGGATGCGATGATCGCCAGCCTTAAGAAGGGCACCGACGTCGTGTTCACGTCGATGAACTTCCGTCGCGCGCCGAACCCGATCAAGGTTTCGTTGACCGGCTTTACCGGTGCCTATGACGGTGCCGCAATCACCCAGTCGCAGCTTGCGGAAAGCCAGCGTAGCCTGGAAGAAGGCATGCAGAAGAAGGCTGAGGAAGCGCGCAAGAAGCTTGAAGAAGCTCAGAACGCTGCCAAGCAGGGCCAGTAAGTTCAGATCTCAAAGCAACAAAAAAGCCCGGTCGAAAGACTGGGCTTTTTTCGTTTTGACGATTTATCTCGACCAGGCTGGCCCCGATCAGTGGGCGAGGATGACCTTCGGCTTTAGGTTGCCGGAGGGGCCGGCGTCGAAGATCTGGTAGACCTGCGGGTTGCGCAGGGGTTGGTCGCTCTCGTCATGGACCAGGTTCTGTTCCGAGACGTAAGCGACGTATTCGGTTTCGTCGTTCTCGGCCAGAAGGTGGTAGAAGGGCTGATCCTTGCTTGGGCGGATCTCGGCCGGAATCGCGTTCCACCATTCCTCGGTATTGTCATATTCGGGGTCCACATCGAACACGACGCCGCGGAACGGGAACACCTTGTGGCGAACGACTTCGCCGATCGTAAACTTGGCATTTCGCTGTTTCATGGTGCGACATCCTTTCGCAACATAATGTGGGTGTAAATCCGTTGCTGCTCAAGTGGCAAATGCGGTGTGGTAAGGATAGTTCCACTTTGTTCTCATCCCGTTCCTGCTCGCCTTCCCTTCAACGTTGCAAGAATGACGCCTCCGAGGACGCACACGATGCCGACACCATGGTAGGCCTCGAAGGTTTCGCCGAGAAACGCCACGGCCATGACGATCGAAACCGGGGGCATGAGGTAGAGCGTGGTCCCGGCCGTGACCGAACCGAAGATCCGCACCACCTGCTGGAAGCAGAAGAAGGCGGCGAGCGAGGCGAAGAGAATGATGCCGGCAAGCTTCATCCAGGCGGACTGGCTGGTGGGAAGAAGACCGCCGTGAAACAGTTCCCAGATCGCCGGCACGATCAGGATGAGCGAGCCGGAGAAGGCAATCAGTCCGAACAGTGTGAGCGGACGAACGGCTTGAGCTGCCGGGCGCCGTAACAGAATTGAATAAAAGGCAAACGCGATCGCGGCGATCAGAATGCCGAGATCGCCGAGATTGAAGCGCATGTGAAGAACGGCAGCAAGGTCGCCGCGCAACACGATGACCGCGACGCCCGCGAAGGCGAGCGCCATGCCGCAGATTTCCTTGATGCTGATGCGTCGGCTGGCGAACAGCCATTCCAGCAGAATGATGAAGAGCGACGACGTGCTGTAGATCAGCGTGGCATTGGAGGCCGTCGTCATGGTGAGTGCCCAGTAGACGAAGCCGCCGCAAATGCCCATGCCGAGGAAGCCGAGCCAGAGCCACAACCACGTATGGGCCCGCACAAAGGCCGCAGCAGCGCGACGATCCAGATAGAGCAGCGGCAGCATGATGAACGTCGATCCTGCCCAGCGGATGAACGCGGTCATATAGGGACCGATTTCGCCGACAATGCCGCGGCCGAAAACGAGATTGCTGGAAAAGAAGACCGGGACAAGAAGGAAGATCAGCCAGTCGAGGGGACGGGGCGTGCTGCCGGTATCGGTGCGCATGAGGCAATCCAAGGGGCGGTGACGCAGGAACGGGCCTGTGACCGCAAGTTAGGAGCCTGCTGCTCCGATGAAGCACGAATGAAAAACGGCGGGTAAGCCCCGCCGTTTCTGGTTTTCAGGTTGGTCCGCGGATCAGGCGGAATAATACATGTCGAATTCGACCGGATGCGGCGTCATCTCGAAGCGCATGACTTCCACCATCTTCAGTTCGATATAGGCGTCGATCTGATCGTCGTCGAAGACGCCGCCGGCGGTGAGGAACTTGCGATCCTTGTCGAGGCTGTCGAGCGCTTCGCGCAAGCTACCGCAGACCGTCGGGATCTTGCGCAGTTCCTTCGGCGGCAGGTCGTAGAGATCCTTGTCCATCGCCTTGCCGGGATGGATCTTGTTCTTGATGCCGTCGAGGCCAGCCATCAGCATGGCGGCAAAACCGAGATAGGGGTTCTGGGCCGGATCGGGGAAGCGGACTTCGACGCGCTTTGCCTTCGGGTTCGACCCGAACGGAATGCGGCAGGAGGCGGAACGGTTGCGGGCCGAGTAGGCAAGCAGAACCGGTGCTTCGTAACCCGGCACGAGACGCTTGTAGGAATTCGTCGTCGGGTTCGTGAAGGCGTTGATCGCCTTGGCGTGCTTGATGATGCCGCCGATGTAGTAAAGGCAGCTTTCCGACAGGCCTGCATACTCGTCACCAGCAAAGGTCGGCTTGCCGTCCTTCCAGATCGACTGGTGAACGTGCATGCCCGAGCCGTTGTCGCCGAAGATCGGCTTCGGCATGAAGGTGGCCGTCTTGCCATAGGCATTGGCGACCTGATGCACGACGTATTTGTAGATCTGCATCTTGTCGGCGTTGCGCACCAGCGTGTCGAACTTCACACCGAGTTCGTGCTGGGCGGCTGCGACTTCATGGTGATGCTTTTCGACGACCACACCCATTTCGGTGAGGACGGTGAGCATTTCCGAGCGCATGTCCTGAAGGCTATCGACCGGCGGAACCGGGAAGTAGCCGCCCTTGACGCGCGGACGGTGGCCGAGGTTGCCGGTCTCGTAATCGGTGTCGTCGTTGGACGGCAGTTCCGAACTGTCCAGCTTGAAGCCCGTATTGTAGGGATCGGCCTTGTACTTGACGTCGTCGAAGACGAAGAATTCAGGCTCGGGGCCGACGAAAATCGTATCGCCGATGCCCGATGCCTTGAGATAGGCCTCGGCCTTCTTGGCCGTGCCGCGCGGATCGCGGTTGTAGGCTTCACCGGAAATCGGATCGAGAATGTCGCAAACGATGACCATCGTGGATTGCGCGAAAAACGGGTCCATGTGCACGGTCTGCGGATCGGGCATCAGCACCATGTCCGACTCGTTGATGGCCTTCCATCCGCCAATCGAGGAGCCATCGAACATGACGCCATCGGCGAACATATCCTCATCGACGGCCGAGACATCCATCGTCACGTGCTGCAGCTTGCCGCGCGGGTCCGTAAAGCGCAGGTCCACGAACTTGACGTCGTTTTCCTTGATCTGTTTCATGATTTCGCTTGCGCTCGTCATATGACCTTTTCCTCGCCTGTATGATTGTTATGAACTGTCCGCGCGGCTTCTTATCAGCCTTCAAAGTGCGGTCAGATAGCGTCCACACCCGTTTCGCCGGTGCGAATACGAATGACTTCCTCCACGTTGGAAACGAATATCTTGCCGTCTCCAATTCGTCCAGTCTGTGCCGCGTTGCGGATGGCCTCAATGACCGCGTCTGCATTCTCGTCGGCCAGCACAACTTCAACCTTCACCTTCGGGAGAAAGTCGACGACGTATTCCGCGCCACGATAAAGCTCGGTATGTCCTTTTTGGCGTCCAAAGCCCTTGGCCTCGGTCACCGTAATCCCTTGCAAGCCGACTTCCTGAAGGGCTTCCTTCACTTCATCCAGCTTGAACGGTTTAATGATCGCTTCGATCTTCTTCATGAGAAACCAACTCTCCGCTTCTCCCAGTCGCAGGCCCATGCCCGCCAAACAGGCCGATGCACTATTCGTGCCAAACTCTTTCACGTTTTTCAGAAAATAACACGGGTTTGCGTCAAAACTTTCCATTTTTCGGTGGATTGCCTGCTGAACGCGGTCGGCCACGTCCGGGTTTGTGCGCCTACGCCGTATCCTTGCCGAAATCGCTTCCGCCCGCCGCACCGAGCGCATGCCTGTCCACCTACTAAATAAGCATGTTTTCTGTGCATTTGATGATGTTTTGATCACTAAGATCGCGCTTGTATTTCCCCTGTTTTGCCTTTGAATAGACAAATGACCAATTCATTCGCTCATTTGCTCCTGACGCCCAACGATATGGCAGCCATCGACACGGCCGCGGCAGCATCAGGCATGTCCTCGATAGGGCTGATGGACCGCGCGGGCCGGGCTGTCGCGGCGTCGGCTCTTCGACACTTTCCCGGCGCGTTGCGCTTTGTCGTCCTGTGTGGACCCGGCAACAATGGCGGTGACGGCTATGTCGCGGCGGCGGCCTTGAACGAGGCCGGCACACGCTGCGTGGTCTACAGTCTGGGGGATCCCGCACAATTGCGCGGCGATGCCCTTGAGGCCCGTTCAAGCTGCCCCCTCGATACCCAGCCGTTGGACAGTTATGTGCCATCGCCAGGTGATGTCGTCATCGATGCGCTCTTCGGGGCAGGGCTCTCCAGAAACGTCTCCGATAGCGTGGCGGCACTCGCTGATCGTCTGGCAGCCACCAATACACCCGTGCTTGCCGTCGATCTGCCGTCTGGACTATGCGGCCGGCGCGGTGTGGCGCTTGGCGCGGCGTTGCGTGCAGATCGGACGGTGACATTCGTTGCGCGCAAGCCTGGCCACGTCCTCATGCCGGGACGCGAGCTCTGCGGTGAACTTGAGGTTTTCGATATCGGCATCCCCCGTCGAATCGTTTTGAGCAAGGCCGGCAGTCTTGCCGAGAACGCGCCGTCGATCTGGAGCTCAGCTGTGCCGTCACCATTGGGTGACAGCCACAAGTATACGCGTGGACATCTGGTCGTGTTCAGCGGTCCCGCGGACAAGACGGGCGCAGCCCGGCTTTCGGCGACGGCGGGTCTGAAGCGCGGGGCAGGGCTCGTTACCGTTGCAAGCGCAACGGCGGCCCTTTCCGTCAACGCCGCCTCGCTGACAGCAATCATGCTTCATGCAATAGACAACGTCGCCGACCTCGAAGACTGGCTGGGTTCGGCAAAGCTTTCCGCCTTCGTGCTCGGCCCGGGGTTCGGCGTTGGGGAGAAAGCCCGCAGATTCGTGCTGGCGCTGAAGGACAGGCGGCTTGTGCTGGACGCGGACGGCATTTCGTCGTTCAAGGACGAGCCCGATACGCTGTTTTCAGCATTCTCGGAGGGCGAGACGCGGCTGGTGCTGACCCCGCATGAAGGCGAGTTCGCGCGGCTGTTTCCGGATTTGGTCAAGGACAAAGAACTCAGCAAGCCGGAGAAGGCGCTGAAAGCCTCGGCGCGGGCCAACGCCGTCATCGTCTACAAGGGTGCAGACACGGTGATCGCGTCGCCCGATGGCCGCGCCCTGATCAACACCAATGCGCCGCCCTGGCTTGCCACCGCCGGCTCCGGAGATGTGCTCGCCGGAATGATCGGTGCGCTGCTCGCCCAGGGCATGCCTGTCTTCGAAGCCGCGGCCGCAGGCGTTTACCTGCATGGCGAAGCGGCCAACAGCCTGACCCCTGACATGACAGCGGAAGATCTGGCCAAAAGGGCAGGGATCATGCCGAGCAGAGAGCCCTAGTTCCTGGCGTCGAGCATCTCCTGCATGGCCATTGCGCCGCCGGGGGCGTTGACCTTCCCCTCGTGGATGAAGAAGGCGTAGACGTCGCGCGGCTTTTTGGCGGGCTTTCGCGATTCGTCGATCAAAGGCAGATCGTCGGGGACGCCACCCGCAGACCAGGTCTTCAACCTTTTTGCCCAATCTTCCATATCCGGCTTCGTGTAACAGGTTTCGATCTCGTCAGACCCTTTTTGCAGCCGCGCATAGACGAAATCAGCGCTGATATCGGCGATCATCGGATAGTCAAAGTGGTCGGCGCAGACGGGCGCGACATTGTATTTCGCGATAAGTTCGACGAATTCCGGAACCTTGAAGCTGTCGTGGCGGACCTCGACGACGTGGCGCAAAGGCAGCCCTTCCAGCGCGTCCGGCAGCAGCTTCAGAAACGCCTCGAAATCGTCAGGCTCGAATTTCTTGGTCGGCGCGAACTGCCACAGCAACGGCCCAAGATGGTCGCCGAGTTCGACGAGCCCCTGCTGCAGGAAGCGTTCGATCGATTCGCCCGCCTCGGCCAGGACCTTGCGGTTGGTAGTGTAGCGGCTGGCTTTGAGCGAGAAGATGAATCCGTCAGGCACTTCGGACGCCCATTTCGCAAAAGTCTCGGGCTTTTGCGACCCGTAATAGGTGCCGTTGACCTCGATGACCTTGAGCTTGGACGCCGCATATTCAAGCTGGCGTTTCTTCGCCAGCTTGTCCGGATAGAACGTGCCCTCCCACGGCGCGAAGGTCCAGCCGCCGATGCCTGTTCGAATTACGCCTGGTGTCATCACTCATCTCCCCGAAACAGGTATTGGCGGCGGTATAAACTATTCTGCCGCTTGGACTTTCTTGACGGGACGCCGTTCCAGAAGCTCCTTCAGGAACTGGCCGGTATAGGAGCGCTTCTCCTTGACGACCTGTTCCGGCGTGCCGCAGGCAACAATCTCCCCACCACCCGTGCCGCCTTCGGGGCCAATGTCGATAACCCAATCCGCGGTCTTGATGACTTCGAGATTGTGCTCGATGACCACGACCGAATTGCCTTGGTTGACCAGTTCGTGCAGCATTTCCAGAAGTTTCGCGACGTCGTGGAAATGCAGGCCCGTGGTTGGCTCATCGAGAATATAGAGGGTGCGGCCGGTGGCACGCTTCGACAGCTCCTTGGCAAGCTTGACGCGCTGCGCTTCGCCGCCTGAGAGCGTGTTTGCCTGCTGGCCGACCTTGATATAGCCGAGACCGACATCGAACAGCGATTGCAGCTTGTCGCGCACAGCCGGAACCGCGGCAAAGAACTCGACACCTTCCTCGACCGTCAAATCGAGGACGTCGGCGATCGACTTGCCCTTGAAATGCACGTCGAGCGTTTCGCGGTTGTAGCGTTTGCCGTGGCAGACATCACAGGTGACATAGACATCCGGAAGGAAGTGCATCTCGATCTTGATGACGCCGTCGCCCTGGCAAGCCTCGCAACGGCCGCCCTTGACGTTGAAGGAGAAGCGGCCGGGTGCGTAACCGCGGGCCTTGGCTTCCGGCAGGCCGGCGAACCAGTCGCGGATCGGCGTGAAGGCGCCAGTATACGTGGCCGGGTTGGAGCGCGGTGTGCGACCGATCGGCGACTGGTCGATATCGATCACCTTGTCGATATGCTCGAACCCGTCGATCCGATCGTGCTCGGCCGGGATTTCTCTCGCGCCCATGACGCGGCGTGCGGCCGACTTGTAGAGCGTTTCGATCAGGAAGGTCGACTTGCCGCCACCCGACACGCCGGTCACGGCGGTAAAAACGCCGAGCGGTACCGCCGCGGTAACGTTCTTGAGGTTGTTGCCGCGGGCTCCGAAAACCTTGAGTTCCTTGCCTTTTTTGACCTTGCGCCGCTCAGTGGGAACTGCGACCCCGAGTTCGCCCGACAGGTATTTACCGGTCAGTGACTTGGGGTTTGCCATGACCTGCTGCGGCGTGCCTTCGGCGACGACCGTGCCGCCGTGGATGCCGGCGGCAGGGCCGATATCGACGACGTAATCGGCGGTCATAATGGCGTCTTCGTCATGTTCCACGACGATGACAGTATTGCCGATGTCACGCAGATGCTTCAGCGTTTCGAGCAGGCGGGCATTGTCGCGCTGGTGGAGGCCGATAGATGGCTCGTCCAGCACGTAGAGCACGCCCGTGAGGCCGGAACCGATTTGCGATGCCAGACGGATGCGCTGGCTCTCGCCACCGGAGAGCGTGCCGGAGTTTCGCGACAGGCTGAGATAGTCGAGCCCGACGTCGTTCAGGAACTGAAGGCGCTCGCGGATCTCCTTGAGGATACGGACAGCGATCTCGTTCTGCTTCGCGTTCAGGTGCTCGGGGAGCGCCGCAAACCAGTCGCGTGCCATCCGGATCGACATTTCTGTCGTCTGGCCGATATGCAGCTTATTGATCTTGACCGCCAGCGCTTCCGGCTTCAGGCGATAGCCGGCACAGGACGGGCATGGAGCGGCCGACATGTAGCGCTCGATTTCCTCGCGCGCCCAGGCACTGTCGGTTTCCTTCCAGCGCCGTTCGAGATTGGGGACGATGCCTTCGAACGTCTTGGTCGTCTTGTAGGACCTGGCACCATCGGCGTAGTTGAACTCGATCTTTTCCTCGGTGCCCTCAAGGATCGCCAAGCGGGCGCTATCCGACAGCTTGTCCCAGCGGTCCGTCAGCTTGAAACCAAAGACCTTGCCGAGACCCTCGAGCGTCTGGTTGTAATAGGGCGAGGTGGACTTCGCCCAGGGCGCGATCGCGCCATCCTTCAGGGTCCGGCCGGGTTCCGGCACGATCATGTTCCGGTCCACCTTCTGCTGTGATCCGAGACCATCGCAGGTGGGGCAGGCACCGAAGGGATTGTTGAAGGAGAACAGCCGCGGCTCGATCTCCGGAATGGTGAATCCGGACACAGGGCAGGCGAATTTTTCCGAAAACAGAACCCGTTCATGGGTTTCGTTCAGCGATTTGTTGGCAGATCCACCTGCGGAGGTTTCCTTCTCCGGCAGAGGCTTGTCGGCGAACTCCGCAACGGCCAGGCCATCCGCCAGTTTCAGCGATGTCTCAAGGCTGTCGGCCAGACGCGCGGCAATGTCGGAACGCACCACAAGGCGGTCGACGACGACGTCGATGTCGTGTTTGTATTTCTTGTCGAGCGCTGGAACGTCGGCGATCTCATAGAACTGGCCATCCACCTTGACGCGCTGAAAACCCTTTTTCATCAGCTCGGCGAGTTCTTTCTTGTACTCGCCTTTGCGGCCGCGGATCATTGGCGCGAGGATATAAAGTCGGGTGCCCTCTTCGAAAGCAAGGACCCTGTCGACCATTTGGCTGACGGTCTGGCTTTCGATCGGAAGCCCGGTCGCTGGCGAATATGGAACGCCGACGCGCGCAAACAACAGGCGCATGTAGTCATAGATTTCCGTGACTGTGCCGACCGTCGAGCGGGGATTTCGCGAGGTCGTCTTCTGCTCGATCGAGATCGCCGGAGACAAGCCTTCAATCTGGTCGACGTCAGGCTTCTGCATCATCTCCAGAAACTGGCGTGCATAGGCCGACAGGCTCTCGACATAGCGCCGCTGTCCCTCGGCATAGATCGTGTCGAACGCAAGCGACGACTTGCCGGAGCCGGACAGGCCGGTCATCACGATCAGCGAGTTGCGGGGCAGATCGAGATCGATACCCTTCAGATTGTGCTCGCGCGCACCACGGATGGAAATGGTTTTGAGTTCGCTCATCGTTATGCCTTCGGGGAGGATCGAAGGTCCTTATGTAGTTATCGAAAGCCGCCTGTCGAGACGAAACTGTTGCAACGCAACCCGGTTCCGAATGCTTGACAGAACTATACGGAGAAAATAGAACAAAGAAAGAACAAAATTCACTGTGGATTAAACCTCGGCATTGCCCAATCCGGGCGGTCGATGGTTTATGGTGGGGTAATTGGTTTTCAAAGCCGCGCTTGGCGGCAAACGAGGTGAATACGATGGCGGGCAGCGTGAACAAAGTCATTCTGGTGGGCAATGTCGGCGCCGACCCGGAAATCCGCCGGACGCAGGATGGCCGCCCGATCGCAAACCTGCGCATCGCCACGTCGGAAAGCTGGCGCGATCGTACGTCGGGCGAGCGTCGCGAAAAGACAGAATGGCATACGGTCGTCGTGTTCAACGAAGGCCTCTGCAAGGTCGTCGAGCAGTATGTCAAAAAGGGTGCCAAGCTTTATATCGAAGGCGCGCTGCAGACTCGCAAATGGCAGGACCAGACAGGCAACGATCGTTATTCAACCGAAATCGTGCTGCAGGGCTTCAACTCGACCCTGACAATGCTCGACGGTCGTGGCGAAGGCGGCGGTGAGCGCGGCGGCGCACGTGGTGGCGCAAGCGACTTCGGCGGCGGTGGCGGCGGTGATTTCGGCGGCAACTACGGTGGCGGCGGCGATGACTATGATCGTCCGCGTTCCGGGGGGGGAGCACCGGCAGGGCGCGGTGCTCAGGGCAGCCAGGGTGGCCAGTCCTCCGGTGGTGGCGGCGGGAACTTCTCCCGCGACCTCGACGACGACATCCCATTCTAATCAAAAAAAAGGCGCCGCTCAGGCGCCTTTTTCATGTTCGGTTGGAGCATGAGTGGCGCGGTCCGAAAGCATCGCTACAAGCACGTCGGACTGCGAGAGTATTCCGACGAGTTTGCCGTTCTCGCCGACGATCGGCAGGTAGTGCAGGCCTTCCTCCGCAAACATGACGACCGCGTCGTTGAGCGGTGCCGACGGCTCGATCGTCCGGACCGGCGCAGTCATGATATCCCTTACGATATGGTTTGGCGCTGTTGCGCCTTGCATCATCAGGCGCAAACGCTGGCGCGGGCCGATCGTCGGGCGACCGCCGGTCCAGATTGGCTTGTCCAGAAAATCCGTCTGCGTAACGATGCCAACCACCTCAGCCTTTTCGTTGGTGACGGGCAGGGCCTTCAGACGGTGGTTGCGCATGGACTGATGCGCCTTCCCCAGGGGATCATCCGGTGACACCGCGATCACGTCGCGGGACATGACGTCGGCGCAGGTGAGGTGGCTCGCGCGCTGGCGGTAGGAGCGCAGTTCTGTCAGGCGAATAATTGTTTCGAGGTCGCTGCGATCGATATCGAGGACCTGATCATAGTCTCTGAGGACGGCGTCGAGATCCTCCCGGCGGAACCCGATACGGCCGCTCGGCGGCGGATCCTTGGTGCCGTGCGAAGGGGAAGGCGTAGCGGGCGCATGCGGATAGCGCCGGCCTGCCAGATTGTTGAGAATGATCGCAAGCAGCAGCAAAGCCAGCGAGTTGCCCAGAACCGGCCAGAGGACGAATCCGTATCCCATCGCGTGGATGGACGGGCCGCCAAGCACGGCGGTCAGGGCAATCGCACCGCTTGGCGGGTGCAGGCAGCGCAGCGCCATCATCGCCGCGATCGCTATGCCAATGGCGAGGCCCGAGGCGAGGGCAGGGTCTGGCACGAGCGCAGCGACTGTGACGCCGACAGTGGCCGAGAGAATATTGCCGCCGAGGATGGACCAGGGTTGTGCGAGCGGGCTCGAGGGGACGGCAAAGAGCAGCACGGCGGAGGCACCCATCGGGGCGATCAGTGCCGGCAATGACGGTTCGAAGCCGACGACGAGACTTCCGCCCAGTCCCGTCAGGGAAATGCCGAGCAAGGCGCCGCCCGCAGAGCGAAGCCGTTCCCTCATGCTGATCGGGTTCGGTGCCTGTCCGATGAGACGGTTCAGAATGTGCATGGATTGAGCTTTCGGCCGTCCGTCTCAGAAAGGATCAGGGTATCGCGAATGCCGACCGGATGCCATCGACCACGAACTGAACGGACAAGGCAGCGAGGATGACCCCGAGAAGCCGGGTGAGGATCGCGCGCCCTGTCACACCCAGGAAACGGTCGAGCTTTTCCGCGATCAGAAGCGTTGCGTAGAGCACCACCATGATCAGCGCGAGGACCCCGATAAGGAGTGCGCGGTCGAGAGCGCTGGTGAATGTTCCGGACAAAAGGACGGTCGCGGAAATCGCTCCGGGGCCGGCGATCAGCGGCAGGGCGAGCGGAAACACGGCGATATCGTGGATATGGTCGATCGTGATCGCCTTTTGCGACGTCTTTTCCTTTCGCTCCTGGCGCTTCTCGAAAACCATTTCGAACGAGATCCAGAACAGCAGCAGGCCGCCCGCGATCCGGAAGGCGCCGATCGAGATGCCGAGCAGGCCGAGAACGCTCGATCCGAACAGGGCAAACACCGCGAGGATCCCGAACGCGATCAGCGCACCGCGGAAGGCGACAAAGCGCCGTTGCGCCGTCGTCATGCCAACCGTCAGGCCCAGAAAGACCGGCGCCAGACCCGGCGGGTCGAGCGTGACCAGCAAAGTGGTCAACGCGTTGATGAGAGCATCGGGTGAGGCCATGGATACTCCTAGAGGACGCTCGGCTTGCCGTTCAATGATAAGATTGTTAGGACAGCCGGGCGCTTTAGGGAAGTCTTGCAACGAATGTATCCAACGATCGTGGCAAACACCTTCCAAATGCCGCAAAACCTGTTCACAACTACAAAGCAAATTCAGTGGAAATTGGCGCCCGGAGCCGCTTTCCGCTATAAAAATTCAAATGATTCCGAACAGAGATCGTGATCCGATTTGACTGAGCAAAGCACACCCGGCGGCGGAAAGCTGCCTCCAGGCATTGAACCCATTTCCATTATGGAAGAGATGCAGCGGTCCTATCTCGATTATGCGATGAGCGTGATCGTCAGCCGCGCACTTCCCGACGTTCGTGACGGACTGAAGCCGGTTCACCGGCGCATCATGTTCGGCATGTCCGAGCTCGGGATCGACTGGAACAAGAAATACGTCAAGTGCGCCCGCGTAACCGGTGACGTGATGGGTAAATTCCATCCGCACGGCAACTCCGCGATCTATGATGCGCTGGCACGTATGGCGCAGGACTGGTCGCTGCGATTGCCACTGATCGACGGACAGGGCAATTTCGGATCGATCGACGGGGATCCGCCGGCGGCCGAGCGCTACACCGAGTGCAGGCTTGAAAAGTCCGCCCATGCGCTGCTCGACGATCTCGACAAGGAAACCGTCGACTTCCGCGACAACTATGACGGCACGCTGTCGGAACCGGTGGTTCTGCCGGCGAAATTTCCGAACCTGCTCGTCAATGGCGCAGGCGGCATCGCCGTCGGCATGGCAACCAACATCCCGCCGCACAATCTGTCGGAAGTGATCGACGGCTGCATCGCGATGATGGACAATCCGGCGATCGAACTGCCTGAGCTGATGCAGATCATTCCTGGCCCGGACTTTCCGACAGGTGCGATGATCCTCGGCCGTGCCGGCATTCGGCTGGCTTACGAGACGGGTCGCGGCTCCGTTATGATGCGCGGTCGTGCGACGATCGAACCTCTGCGCGGCGACCGCGAGCAGATCATTATCACCGAAGTTCCCTACCAGGTGAACAAGGCCTCGATGGTCGAAAAGATTGGCGAACTCGTCCGCGAAAAGCGGATCGAGGGGATTTCCGATCTGCGCGACGAGTCGGACAGACAGGGTTACCGCGTCGTCGTCGAGCTGAAGCGCGATGCGAATGCCGACGTCATTTTGAACCAGCTCTACCGCTACACGCCACTGCAGACGTCGTTCGGCTGCAACATGGTGGCGCTCAATGGCGGCAAGCCGGAGCAGCTGGCGCTGATCGACATGCTGAAGGCCTTTGTGTCCTTCCGCGAGGAAGTCGTCAGCCGCCGCACGAAATACCTGCTGCGCAAGGCGCGCGAGCGTGCGCACGTGTTGGTGGGTCTGGCGATCGCCGTTGCCAATATCGATGAAGTCATTGCGCTCATCCGCCGTGCACCGGATCCTGCGACGGCGCGCGAGCAGTTGATGACGCGCCGCTGGCCGGCCCATGACGTCGAGGCTCTTATCCGGCTCATCGACGATCCGCGTCACAAGATCAACGAGGACCTGACCTACAACCTCTCCGAGGAACAGGCCCGGGCGATCCTCGAACTGCGTCTTGCCCGCCTGACGGCGCTCGGCCGCGATGAAATTGGCGACGAGCTGAACAAGATCGGCGCCGAGATCTCCGACTATCTCGACATCCTGTCGTCACGGGTTCGCATCCAGCAGATCGTCAAAGACGAACTCATCGCCGTTCGCGACGAATTCGGCACACCGCGCCGCACCGAGATCCTCGAAGGCGGTCTCGAAATGGACGACGAGGACCTGATTGCCCGCGAGGACATGGTCGTCACCGTTTCGCATCTTGGCTATATCAAGCGTGTTCCGCTGGCGACCTACCGCGCCCAGCGTCGTGGCGGCAAGGGTCGCTCCGGTATGGCGACGCGCGACGAGGACTTCGTTACCCGGCTATTCGTCGTTAATACTCATACGCCGGTGCTGTTCTTCTCCTCGCGTGGCATTGTCTACAAGGAAAAGGTCTGGCGCCTGCCGATCGGTACGCCGCAATCGCGCGGCAAGGCCCTGATCAACATGCTGCCGCTGGAAGCCGGCGAGCGCATCACCACAATCATGCCGTTGCCCGAAGACGAAACGTCCTGGGATAACCTCGACGTGATGTTCTCGACGACACGCGGCACGGTTCGCCGCAACAAGCTTTCGGACTTCGTGCAGGTTAACCGCAATGGCAAGATCGCCATGAAGCTCGAGGAAGAGGGTGACGAAATCCTTTCCGTCGAGACCTGCAGCGGTCCGAACCTCGACCTTAACGAGCCCGGCGACGACGTGTTGCTGACAACCGCGCTGGGACAGGCGATCCGCTTCCCGGTCGAAGAGGTCCGCGTCTTTGCCGGCCGTAATTCCATCGGTGTCCGCGGTATCAATCTGGCCGAAGGCGACCGCATCATCTCGATGACGATTGTCGGGCATGTCGATGCCGAGCCGTGGGAACGTGCAGCTTACCTCAAGCGCTCGGCGATCGAGCGCCGTGCTGCCGGAGTGGACGAAGAGGATATCGCTCTGGTTGGTGAGGAAGTCACCGAAGAGGGACAGCTCTCCGATGAGCGCTACGAATACCTGAAGCAACACGAACAGTTCGTGCTGACGGTTTCGGAAAAAGGCTACGGCAAGCGCTCGTCTTCCTATGACTTCCGCACCTCGGGCCGTGGCGGCAAGGGTATCCGTGCCACCGATACCTCGAAGACTGCGGAAATCGGCGAACTCGTTGCCGCCTTCCCGATCGACGAGGGTGACCAGATCATGCTCGTTTCGAATGGCGGCGTTCTGATCCGTGTTCCGGTTGGCGGCATTCGCATTGCCAGCCGTGCGACGAAGGGCGTCACGATCTTCTCGACCCACAAGGATGAGAAGGTGGTCTCCGTCGAGCGCATCAGCGAGCCTGAGAACGAAGACGAGAACGGCGAGTTGCCGGGTGAGATCTCGGCCGAAACCGGTGACCTCGGGATTGCTCCCGATACCGACACCGACGCGCCCGAAACCGATACGCCTGATGCTGACGGGGATGCGACCGAATAGGTCGCGTCCACCCGGACGGCAAAAGACGAGAAAAACGAAAAAAGCCGGAGGATGGGAAACCATCCTCCGGCTTTTGTTTGAGTAGCTCCACGGGGTTGGGCATCTCGCCAGTATTTTGCACCGGCGATCAAACTAGTGGCGCGGTGTTCGATCATTGGATTGGGATGCGACCGAGTAGGTCGCGTCCTTCCGGAGGGCAGAGGACATCAACAACGAAAAAACCGGAGGATGGGAAACCATCCTCCGGCTTTGTTTGAGCCGCTTGGCGCGGAAAGGGCATCGCGCCCTGTTCGCTACCGTTCACGAAAATAATGCTGTGGCTTGTCGCTCTAAATCTTCCCGACAACGCGCCCAAAGTTCAGGGGGAACGATTGCTGTGTCGGTGATCGCGGATGTTTCAGAGGAACGGCCAATGGGATGAAGTCCCAGTCCAGCTCCTCGCGGCAGGCGATCAATAGTAGGAGATGTCGCTGTAACGACCGGTAACCTGCGGGTAGTTGGAGCCGTCGACATCCGAGCGGTCCTGGTAGAGAGTGACCGTCGCCGTCAACATGACAGCAATCATGGCGCTCCATACGAGGTTAATCATGGTGATCTTGTCGGGCATAGCCATCTTTTTGTTTGCGATCATCATATCCGATTATCCTTTTAATTGCCTGAGCGCGTGAACTGCGCGCAGCGACACCACATTATGAGAGTGACCTATCTGAACGGCTCTGAAGCATGCTTGAATGGCGCGTTCATCTGGCGTTCAGGTTCCGGATCGCGTTTCCACTTCTCAGAGGTCTGGCGATCCGAATACGTAAATCGCGGCGTCCAATAAAAGCGCTGCAGCGATTGCAGCGAAAATCATCAAAGCCAGCATTTCCGTATCTCTCAACTCAGCGGGACGATGATCTCGCCCCGTCATGTTTGTCAGTTAAACATGAGCCGGCTGAAACGGCCTTGAACGACGCATTCATCTTTCGTTCAGTTTTTGGGAAAGCCTTGCAGCGGGCGGCCTTCCGTGACAAAAGGCCGTTGAAATTCAGCTGGAACAGGCTCCGACTTCAGTATGACGATCGCTCTTTATCCCGGCTCATTCGACCCGATGACAAACGGCCATCTCGATATTCTCGTGCAGGCGCTGAACATTGCCGAACGGGTCGTCGTGGCAATCGGCGTTCATCCGGGCAAGGTGCCGGTATTCAGCTTCGAGGAGCGCGCGGCATTGATCGCAGCGGCACTTTCGGAGGCTCTGCCTGCTCGCCGCGACAGTCTTTCGGTGGTTTCCTTCCAAGGATTGGTGATCGACGCGGCCCGGGAGCAGGGGGCGACAATCCTGTTGCGGGGCCTGCGCGACGGGACCGATTTCGACTATGAGGTTCAGATGGCCAGCATGAACCGGACAATGGCGCCAGACCTTCAGACGGTATTCCTGCCCTCTGCGGCCGCCTCCCGGCCCATAACGGCCACATTGGTCCGCCAGATCGCTGCCATGGGCGGCAATGTCGGTGAATTCGTGCCGGCTGTGGTACTGCGCGCCCTGAACGAAAAGCACAAACGCTGATTCTGCGACAAAAGATAACAGGAGTCTTCTGATGAAACTGCTTCGCCTCGCCATAGCCGGCGCCCTCGCGCTCGCTGCCACGGTCGGAACAGCCGTTGCGGCGGCAGACGATTTTCTGACCATCCAGTTGAAGGATGGCCCGGTCGTGATCCAGCTGATGCCTGAGTCGGCACCGAAGCACGTTGCGCAGGTGAAGGCGCTGGCTGCCAAGGGTGCCTATGACAACGTCATATTCCACCGCGTCATCGATGGCTTCATGGCCCAGACCGGCGACGTCAAGTTCGGCAAGCAGGGCGGCCCGAGCTTCAACGCTTCGCGCGCCGGCACCGGCGGCTCGGATCTTGCCGATCTTCCTGCAGAATTTTCCAAGACGCCATTCGAGCGCGGCACTGTCGGCATGGCCCGTTCGCAGAGCCCGAATTCTGCCAACTCGCAGTTCTTCATCATGTTCGATGAAGGCCCGTTCCTGAACGGTCAGTACACCGTAATCGGCAAGGTCGTGTCCGGCATGGAAGCCGTGGACAAGATCAAGCGCGGCGATGGCAGCAATGGCGAAGTCACCAATCCCGACAAGATGGTCAAGGTGACCGTCGGCAAGAAATAATCGGCTCACAGTCGATTGAAACGGCAATGGCCCACCGGGCTGATGTCCTGAGACAGAGATAATCAAGGAGAAATACCATGGCCGAGATCAAGGATCCCGAAAACACCCTCATCATGGAAACCACCAAGGGCAAGGTCGTCATCTCGCTCCTGCCGGACCTGGCACCTGAGCACGTTGCGCGCATCAAGGAACTTGCCCGCGAGACGGCCTATGACGGCGTTGTTTTCCACCGCGTCATTCCGGATTTCATGGCGCAGACCGGCGACGTCAAGTTCGGCAAGCAGGGCGGAGCGGACTTCAACCCTTCGCGCGCCGGCATGGGCGGTTCCGACAAGCCGGACCTGAAGGCTGAATTCTCGGCTGTATCGCATATCCGCGGCACATGCTCGATGGCCCGTTCGCAGAGCCCGAACTCCGCCAACTCGCAGTTCTTCATCTGCTTTACCGACGCTCCTTGGCTGAACAAGCAGTACACGGTCTGGGGCCAGGTCATCGAAGGCATGGACATCATCGACCTGATCAAGAAGGGCGAGCCGGTCAAGGATCCGGACTCGATCGTTTCCGTCCGCGTCGCCGCAGACGTCTGATCTAAACCGCAATCTCTGGCCCGCTCCGTCTTCTCGACGGGGCGGGCCTTGCCTATTCTGGAAGCTCTAACATCATGCGTGTCGATCTTTTCGATTTCGATCTGCCCGAGGAAAACATTGCGCTGCGGCCGGCAAACCCGCGCGACAGCGCCCGGCTGCTTGTCGTCGACGCAAGCGCCGATCCTGTCCTTTCCGACCAGCGGGTCAGTGATCTGGTGGCATTCCTGAAGCCGGGCGATGCGCTGGTCTTCAACGACACGAAAGTCATTCCCGCGCAGCTCGAAGGCATCCGTCATCGTGAAGGCGCCGGCGGTCAGCAGGTTTCGGCGACGCTGCATATGCGCACCGAACCGGATGTCTGGAAGGCGTTTGCCAGGCCCGGCAAGCGGATCAAGGTCGGCGACCGGATCGAATTTGGCGATTTGGGATCGCTGAACGCGACAGTCGAGGATAAAGGCGAGGGCGGCGAGGTGACGCTGCGCTTTGATCTTTCAGGCCCTGCGTTGGACGAAGCGATCCTGTCGGTCGGCCATATTCCGCTGCCGCCCTATATCGCCGCCAAGCGGCCCGAGGATGCGCAGGACGCGAAGGATTACCAGACGATCTATGCCCGCGAGCAGGGCGCCGTTGCTGCGCCCACAGCGGGTCTGCATTTCACGCCCGACCTGTTTGCCAGGCTGGACGCTGCAGGCGTCGAGCGGCATTTCGTGACGCTGCATGTGGGGGCAGGGACATTTCTGCCGATGAAGGTGGACGATACCGAAGACCACAAGATGCATCAGGAAATCGGTTACGTGAGTGCCGAGACCGCGCAGCATCTCAACGCCGTCAGGGCGAGGGGCGGGCGCATCGTCTGCGTCGGCACGACCTCGCTGCGGCTGATTGAAAGTGCTGCGGCTGACGACGGCACCATACTGCCCTGGAGCGGTGCGACCGGCATCTTCATCACGCCCGGCTATCGGTTCAAGGCAGTCGACATGCTGATGACCAATTTTCACCTGCCGAAATCGACGCTGTTCATGCTGGTCTCGGCTTTTTGCGGCCTGGAGACCATGCGCGCAGCCTACGACCATGCCATCTCGTCCGGCTATCGCTTTTACTCCTACGGCGACTCAAGCCTGCTTTTCAGGAACGACCGATGACCACCGAAAATTTCCAGTTCACCCTGAAGGCAACGGACGGCGGCGCCCGTCTCGGCGAAGTCTCCATGCCGCGCGGAACGATCCGCACGCCGGCCTTCATGCCGGTCGGCACCGTCGGGACCGTCAAGGCGATGTATCTCGACCAGGTGCGCGATACGGGCGCCGATATCATACTCGGCAATACCTATCACCTGATGCTGCGGCCGGGCGCCGAACGGGTTGCGCGGCTCGGTGGACTGCACAAGTTGATCCGCTGGGATCATCCGATCCTCACCGATTCGGGCGGCTTTCAGGTCATGTCGCTTTCGGCGCTCAGAAAGCTGGACGAGAAGGGCGTGACCTTCAAGAGCCATATCGACGGATCCAAGCACCATATGTCGCCGGAGCGTTCGATCGAAATCCAGGGCCTGCTTGGCTCGGATATCCAGATGCAGCTCGACGAATGCGTGGCGCTTCCGGCCGAGGCCAAGGAAATCGAGCGCGCGATGGAATTGTCGCTTCGCTGGGCAGAGCGCTGCCGGGTGGCCTTCGGGGAGCAGCCGGGCAAGGCCATGTTCGGCATCGTCCAGGGTGGTGACATTCCGGCGCTTCGCGTGCGGTCTGCCGAAGGGCTGAAACAGCTCGACCTCAAGGGATATGCGGTGGGTGGCCTTGCGGTCGGCGAGCCGCAGGACGTGATGCTGCGCATGCTGGAGGAAACGCTCCCGGTTTTGCCATCGGAAAAGCCGCGCTATCTGATGGGCGTCGGCACGCCTGACGATATCCTGAAATCGGTGGCGCGCGGTATCGACATGTTCGACTGCGTGATGCCGACGCGGGCCGGTCGTCACGGTCTCGCCTTCACCCGTCGTGGCAAGGTGAACCTTCGCAACGCACGCCATGCCGAGGATATGCGACCGCTCGACGAGGAGTCCGGCTGCCCGGCCACGCGCGACTATTCCCGCGCCTATCTGCACCATCTGATCCGCGCAGACGAATCGCTGGGCGGGATGCTGCTGTCGTGGAACAACCTCAATTACTATCAGGATCTGATGAAGGGTATTCGCGAGGCGATCGCGAATGGTCGTTTCGAGGATTTCTGTGCAGAGACCCAAGCGGAATGGGCCAAGGGCGATATCGACCCGGTCTGACAATATTCGAGCGGGCAGGGGCGGTGCCCCTGCCGACCATATTTTGGCTAGATGCCCTGGCTCGCCGTATTGCGGATCATCCGGACGCCGTTGACCTTGTAGGATCCGTCGTCCATCAGCCGCATGTCGTAGATTGCGGTCCAGTCCTTGCCCTGCTTGGCGCTGATCATCACCTCCTGCAGCACGACTTCGCCGCCGCCCACTAGTTTGGAGCGGCCGAAGGCATAGGTTCCGGCCTGATAGACAGCCTCATAGTTGTCGCGGACCATGGCGAAGAAGACTTTTTTATCCGGATAAAGACTGCGGATCCCCGGCGACGCGAGAGAATAGGCCTTATCCGCATCGTCGTTCATCAAGGCGGAGATCTGGGCGGAGATGACGGCGCGGGCGTCGGCGACCGGATCTTCGGCGTGGACGACACCTGCGGGTGACAGAAAGAGGAATGCGGCAAGAGAGGCTATTCGAAAGCGCATCTGACATTCTCCAGCATCGGCTTCCATAAAGTTTAGAGCATACTCACCAAAGGGAAAGGTGGCGTTGCGGATATTTTCAGCATCACCGCGATCTGCCCAGTCGGACGGCAAACCTTAACGCAGGGCAGGGTCCCACGTTCATGTCTTGTCGTCGTCAAAGTCGCGGTGCACCAGTGTGTCTGATGTGATTGCTTCGGAATTCCGTAATGACCCTACTTGCGCCGGCTCTGCTCTATTTCAGCAATGCTCTTCTGTTCGTTTCCCTGTTCACGCGGCTTCCGGCCATTCAGGAATCGATGGGCATCGACAAGGCGGTGCTCGGGATGGCGCTCTTGAGCGCCCCGGTTGGCACGTTTCTGGCGCTACCTCTGGCCGGACGGATCACCGATAGGCTTACGCCACGGCTGACCGCGGTCATCACGCTGCCCATTGTGGCGCTTCTGAGCCCGATCCTGGCGGCCGCGCCGTTCCCTTTATTTGTCCTCGGTTTCTTCCTGTTCGGCTTTTTTCGCACGATCTTCGATGTGTCCGCCAACATGATCTCCGCCGGTATCGAGCAGCGGACCGGCACAAAGGTTCTGGCGAGAAGCCACGGGTTCTGGTCGGTCGGGCTTCTGTTCGGATCGCTTGCGTCCGGTTTCCTCGCAGCGCAGGGCGTATCGCCCTTTGTGCAGCAGAGCGTGGCGGCGCTACTTGTCCTCGTAGCCTGCTTTGCCGTCTTCCGGGTGACGGCCGCCGACCCGGCGCCAGCTGCGCCGACGACGAAAAGAAAATCCGCATACGTCATGCCGGACAAGACCATCATCCTCATCTGCATCATGGTGTTCGGGCTCTGCATCGTGGAAGGCGCGGTCTACGACTGGGCGATCTTCTTTCTGCGCGAGGAAATGGGGGCGGATCCGGCGATGGCCGGCGTCCTCTACGCCGTCTTCACCGTCGGCATGGGACTGACGCGGCTGTCGGGCGACAAGCTGCGGGAAGTCGCAGGACCGATCTCGCTGATCCGGGGATCCGCTATCGCCGTCGCGTTCGGTATCGTGCTGCTGGTGACCGCCGCAAACCTCGTCGTTGCCGGCGTGGCGCTGTTTCTGATCGGCTGCGGGATCGCGCTGGCCTTTCCCCTGGCAGTCTCGACCACGATTGCCCGTGGCAAGGGACAGCCCTCCGACAATCTTGCAGCCCTCGCGCTGACCCTGATGCTTTCCACGATCGGGGTGCCGCCGCTTCTGGGCTTCATTGCAGAGCATGTGAGCCTGGTTGCCACCTTCGTCGTTTTGCTTCCGACCGTTCTCATCAGCTTCCTGATGGCGCCGGTGGCCGATGGGCGCCGGCCGTTTCGTCTCAGGCGTTGATCGCTTGCATGTGGAAAACCGGTCGGTTTTGGGGCAGGGGCAAGACTTGCCGGCTGATGGCCCCTAATTGGCCACATGAATGGATAATGGCTTGAGCCGACTGGACTTCGTCGCTACGACTGGATTGGCGTTTTCTGATATGACTTTCCGAAAACAGGTGGCACTGTGATCGATCCCTATGAAATTCTTGGTGTTTCGCGCGAGGCGGATGTGACGGCGATCAAGCTTGCCTACCGCAAACGGGTGAAATCCGCCCATCCCGATACCGGCGGCGATGCGGAAACGTTCGGACAGCTGAAGGCATCCTTCGAGCTCCTGAACGACCCGATCCGCCGAAAAGTCTATGACGACACCGGTTACGATCCCGAGCTTGCCGACAAGAAGGACCTGCAGGGTCTCGTCATTTTGGAGATGCTCGTCAACGAGATGATCCTCGATGAGCGCGAGCCTGGCAGCTTTGATCCGGTTTCCTCGATGCGGCGCAAGCTCACGGACCGGATCGTCAATGCGCGCTTCCATATTCTCGAGATGGAGCGCCACCGCGCCCGGATCCGCAATCACATCAACCGGATCGGCCGCAAGCCGGAAACGGATGTTCTGGGTCGCATGCTGAAATCCCGCTGCGAAACGATTGCCGATGCGATCAGCAAGGCCGATTCCGAGATCCAGACCATCGAGCAGGCCTATGGCATGCTGGACGGATACAGTTACGAGATCGAAATCGCCGAGGTAAAGGACGCGGCCGAATAGGCCGCGGACCCTCACTCGGCCATCGGGCGATCACATTTGGCGTTGCCGAAACTTCACGGATCATTTCATGACACTTGCCATCCGAGACGCCACCCGTGCCGATGCCGGAACGCTCCTGTCTTTCATCCGCGAACTCGCGATCTTCGAAAAGGCCGAGCATGAGGTTGCGGCGACCGTCGAGACGATTGAGACATCGATGTTCGGCCCGACATCTGTCACGCGCGGCCTGATCTGCGAAAGCGATGGCAAACCGGTCGGCATGGCCATCTGGTTCTTCAATTATTCGACATGGCAGGCACGGAACGGACTTTATCTCGAGGATCTCTACGTGACGCCGAACGCTCGCGGGCTCGGGGCCGGGAAGGCGCTGTTGCGGCATCTCGCGAAGATCGCTGTCGAGAGCGGGTGCGGACGGTTCGAGTGGAGCGTGCTCGACTGGAACGAACCGGCGATCGGTGTCTACGATGCGATCGGTGCCGAACCGCAGAAGGAGTGGATCCGCTACCGGATGGCGGGTGACAAGCTCAGGGACTTTGCTGACGGCTAGGCCGGGTCAGCGCGTTACCGTCGCGCGGTCAAAGGCCAGGTGAGCGCGACGAACGCCATGCCGCCAGCAACCAGAACGAAGGCCACACCCAGACTATAGTGATGGGCGACGAAACCGATGGCTGCCGGACCCATGAGAATTCCGGCGTAGCCCATCGTCGTGATGGCAGCGATCGCATGGCTGGGTGGCATTTGGGTCTGCTTGCCGGCGGCTGTGAACAGAACCGGCACGATATTGGAAGCGCCGAGCCCTACCAGAAGGAAGCCCGCAAACGCCAGGGGCTGGTTGGGAGCCAGGACTGTCAGCAGGAAACCCAGTGCTGCGAGCGTGCCGCCACCGACCACGACTTTCATGCCGCCGAGCGTTTTGACGATCCAGTCGCCCGTCAGCCGACCGACGGTCATCGCGATGGCGAACATCGTGTAGCCAAAGCCTGCCTGAGTCGGATCGACCAGGTGTGCGCCGATGAGGAACAGAGCGCTCCAGTCGAGCACCGCGCCCTCGCCAAGAAAAACCAGAAAGCACAGCAAGCCGATGAAGGCCACGATGCCGCGCGGAATGGTGAACAACGGCGCATCCCCGGTCTCCTGGTTTCCGTAGGGCAGGAGGCCCCGAAAGGATTGCGCCAGCAGGCCAAGCAGCAGCGCACTGAACATCAAGGTCGCGGTCAGGGGTGAAACGCCGGCGCCGAGCAAAAGGCTCATGCCGCCCGCGCCGACAATGCCGCCAACGCTGAACAGCCCATGGAAGCCGGACATCATGTTGCGGTCACTATCCTTCTCGACCATGACGGCCTGAATATTGATCGCGACGTCCACCGCGCCAACGCTGGCCCCGAACAGCGCCAGCGAGATCGCCATGCCGGGAAGCGTATCGGCGACCGCCAGCAGCGGGAGCACGACGGCGAGGGCGAGGGTGCTTGCCACGATGACGGCCCGGCATCCGAATCGGCTCGCGAGAATGCCGACCATTGGCATGGTCACGATAGAGCCCAGGCCAAGGCACAGGAGCAGCAGGCCAAGCGTGCCGTCATCCACGCCGATTCGAGCCTTGGCGACAGGAACCAGCGGTGCCCAGGCCGCCATGGCCGAGCCGGCAATGAGAAAGCTGGAGCGCGTGGCCCATTGGTGTCGGCCTCCGGTGCGGGGGCGTCCTTTGAGGATCTGGGCGTTCGGCATCTCGATAGCTCCTGGATTACAGCGTTGGACCTCGGAAGAGATCGTCGCCGTCCTTGATGGTGCCCTGTTTACAGAATGCGTAAGAATGTGCAAGATCGTGCAGAAACTTTCATGAGGGGGCTGGCACGTGCTGACAGAAGAGAGGCTCGACCGCATCCGCGAGCAGTTGACCGTCCGCGGCAAGGTTGTTGCGAGCGAACTGGCGACGCAGTTTGACGTGTCCGAAGACACGGTTCGCAGAGACCTGCGCGAACTCGCCAAGCTGGGTTTCTGCCGTCGAGTCTATGGTGGCGCGCTGCTGCCGACGCCGGATTTCGGCACGTTGGCTGCCAGAACCGCATTGGACACGGATCGAAAGTCGAGCCTTGCACGGGCGGCGGCGAGGCTTGTCGAAGACGGCCAGACCGTGTTCATCGACGCCGGATCCACCAATCTTGCGGTCGCGAACGCGCTCGATCCGAGCCAGACGCTGACGATCGTCACGAACGCGCCGGTGATTGCCACGGCGCTATCAGACCGACCGAACTTCACGGTCATTGTACTCGGCGGTCTGTACGATCAGGCGAAAGGCGCGTGCCTCGGGCCGCAGGCGATACGTGAAGCCATGCAGGTCTATGCGGACATGTTCATCATCGGCGTATGCGGCGTGGACAGCATCGCCGGCGTCACTGCGCTCGATCCGAGCGAAGCCGAACTCAAGCGGACCATGGTGAACCAGAGCAGCATTCTCGTTGTCGCCGCGACGGCCGAGAAGCTCGGCACAGTCGCGCCGTTCAAGGTCGCGGACACGTCGATGATCGATCATCTCATCGTGGAGGATGGCGAATTCGACCGCGGAGACTTCGCGCGGTGCGATGTCCAGGTGCATGTCGCACTAGATGGCGGTTCTCCGTCGACGTGAAGCATGTGGCGGCAACGTCCGCATCTTTCGTAGCTTCGCACGTTCGTCAAACGAGGAATTCAACGACCCATGCGCATCGCCCACGCAGCACTTTGGACCCGCGACCTCGACGCCGCTGCCGGATTTTTCGAGACCTATTTCGACGCAACGGTGGGAGAACCTTACCACAGCAAGAACAGGGTAGGGTTCACATCGAGGTTCGCCAACCTGCCCGGTGCAGAGGACCAGATCGAGCTCATGTCGGGGCCATGGGTGACGGACGCCAGAGGAGAAAGCGTTGGCTGGGACCATATCGCCATTGCGCTGGGGAGCGAGCGTGCAGTCGATGCTTTGGCGGAACGCTGCCGGCTTGCCGGCTGCCTGCGATCAGGACCCAGATGGACCGGTGACGGGTTCTACGAGGCCGTCATCGTGATGCCGGATGGTAGCGCCGTCGAGATCACCGTTTGAACGCGATGCCGACGGCGCGCAAAGTTGTTGCGTTCGGTGATCAATGTTCTGGGTACTGAAGCGTATGGGATGTGATCCGGCGGATCCGGCGCTCGCTCAGGTCAAGACCATGCTCCAGTGACACTACTGTCATCACGCACGATACGGCCTTGGACGAAACTTCGATCCGCCGCAGATCGCGCACGCCATTCACATGCGGGGAGTGTGACAGTCCAGCTTTGCAGCAACATCCAAAGATCAGATAAGATAGATTATGGAACTAGAGGATGTGGCTGGAAGCGCAATACCTTGGCCTTCTCCCTTAGAGCTGCAGATCATCCGATGTCACATCGACTTCGAACGCCAAACCGTCATAGGCCGGTTCGACATGGTCTGGCGTTTCAGCCATGACGCGATCGTAGTCCAGTGGAATATGCATGTGGGTCAGCAACGCGCGCTTTGGTGCCAGATGGCTGATCCAGTCGAGTGCCTGCTGAAGTGAAAGATGGCTCGGATGCGTGCGGTACTGGAGCGCGTCGATGATGAGCGTATCCAGACCGATCAGCTTCGGCACGGTTTCCGGCGGAAAGTCGCTGACATCGCTGCAGTAAGCGACGTTGCCGATCCGGAAGCCTAGTGAATTGATATCGCCGTGGATCTGCCTGTGCGGCTGGAAGCTGATGGCACCGCCGAGACCGTCTATGACGATCGGCGCGTCCATCGTCTCGATCAGCACCGGCTTGACGATCGGCGGATAGCTGCCGCCGGCCGGTGTTTCCAGGCAATAGCCGAAGCCCTGGCGGATGCGGTCCATCGTCGGCGGATCGGCATGGATCGGAATGCGGTGCTTCTGCAGAATGAAATAGCCGCGCAGATCGTCGATCCCGTGCAGATGATCGGCGTGTGGATGGGTGTACAGAACGGCATCGATGCGCTGGACGCTTGCGGCGATCATCTGCTCGCGAAAGTCCGGGCCGGTATCGATCACGACAACAGTTTTGCCGCCATCCGGCGCGATCTGCTCCACCATGAACGAGGCGCGCGTGCGCCGGTTCTTCGGGTTTTCCGGGTCACAATCGCCCCAGTCGCCGTTGAGCCGCGGTACGCCCGGCGAAGACGCGCAGCCGAGAACGGTAAAGCGCCGCCGATATCCGGTGCTCGTTCCGACCCGGGCCGCCATCACCTCAAAGCCTCGGCATCTTGGAGAAGCAGCGGAACGCGTTTTCCGTCGTGATCGCAGCCATCTCTTCGTAAGTCAGGCCGTGAACATCGGCCAGCACCTCTGCGGTATTGACCACGTAGGACGGTTCGTTGCGCTTTCCGCGCCAGCGTTTTGGCGCCAGATAAGGTGCATCGGTCTCAACCAGCAGCCGGTCCGTCGGCAGCGTTTTCGCGATGGCCCGGATCTCCTCGGATTTCGGGAATGTCAGGATGCCCGAGAAGGATACGTAGCCACCAAGCTCGATACCGGCACGGGCAAGGTCGGGTCCGGCCGAAAAGCAATGCAGAATGAAGGGGAAAGCCCCCTTCCCGCTTTCAGCTGTCAGGATCTCGATCATGTCTTCGTCGGCACTGCGACTATGGATCACGAGCGGCAACCCGGTCTCGCGTGCAGCTTCGATATGTCTGATAAAACCGGTCTTCTGGTCGGCCGGCGTCTGCGTGTCGTAGAAATAATCGAGACCCGCTTCGCCGATCGCGACGATCTTGTCATGCAAATTGGCGAGACGAATGAGGTTTTCCGCCTGGATATCCAGCTCTTCGCTGGCATTGTTGGGATGCGTGCCGACGGAGCAGAATACCGATGGGTATTTGTCCGTGATCGCCAGCAGGCTGTCCAGCTTCCTGACGCGTGTCGAGATCGTCACCATCTGCCGGACACCGGCTTCGTGGGCGCGCTCGATCAGTTCGTCGCGTTCGGAGTCGAAATCCGCAAAATCCAGGTGGCAGTGGGTATCGATCAGCATGACTTGCCCTATGCCGCCGGCTGCGGCGCAACGTAGCGCGGGAAGACCGGGCTTGGAGCTTCCAGCACCGTGCCGGGTGTCAGGCGGCCAACTTCGCCGAGTGACGCGAAATCACGCGATCCGGCAGGTGCAGCCACCAGATCGAGAAGCTTTGACGACGAGTCCGGCATGAACGGCTGCAGCAGGATGGCGATCTGGCGAACCACTTCGGCGGCCACGTAAAGGACCGTCTCCATCCGGGCGGGATCAGTTTTCTTCAGAACCCACGGCGCCTGGGCTGCGAAATAGCGGTCGGTTTCGGACACGACGGCTATGATTGCCGCCAGTGCACGGTGAACCAGCTGCTTTTCCATGTCTTCGCGGCAGATCGGCAGGAGCGCATCGACGGATGCCAGCATTTGCCGGTCTGGGTCGGTGAGTTCGCCGGGTGCGGGGATCTTGGCATCGCAGTTCTTGACGATCATCGAGAGCGAGCGGCTGGCAAGATTGCCGATGCCGTTTGCGAGATCGGCATTGATACGCGTGCCGATCGCATCCTCGCTGCAGGTGCCGTCCTGGCCGAAGGAGATCTCCCGCAGCAGGTAATAGCGGATCGCGTCGAGGCCGAAATGGCCGATCAGTTCGAACGGATCGAGCACGTTGCCGAGCGACTTCGACATCTTCTCGCCGCCCTTCGCCAGAACGAAGCCGTGGGCATAGACGCGCTTGGGCAGCGGCAGGCCTGCCGACATCAGGAAGGCTGGCCAGTAGACGGCGTGGAAGCGGATAATGTCCTTGCCGATGATATGCGCATCCGCCGGCCAGTATTTGGCGCGCGGCCCATTTGGGTCGTCAAGGTAGCCGGTCGCTGTCAGGTAGTTCGTGAGCGCGTCGACCCAGACATACATGACGTGCGCCGGATCATCGGGAACCTTGATGCCCCAGTCGAACGTGGTGCGGGATACGGAGAGATCGCGCAGGCCGGATTTCACGAAGGAGATAACTTCGTTGCGGCGCTCGGCCGGGCCGATGAAGTCCGGATGATCCTCGTAATGCTTCAGCAGCTTGTCGCCGTATTCGGACAGCTTGAAGAAGTAGCTCGAACTCTTCGACCCATTCGACCGGCGTGCCCTGCGGACCATAGCGGGTGCCGTCGCGCAGCTGCGTTTCGTCTTCCGCATAGTAGGCCTCGTCGCGGACCGAATACCAGCCCGCATAGGTATCCTTGTAGATGTCGCCGGCAGCGGACATCCGGTTCCAGATGTCCTTGCTCGCCTGATGGTGGCGCGGTTCTGTCGTGCGGATGAAATCGTCGTTCGAGGCATTGAGCAGCTTGCCCATTTCCCGGAACTGTTCGGTATTGCGCTCGGCTAGCGCTTCCGGCGAAATGCCTTCGTTGCGGGCCGTCTGCTGCATCTTCTGGCCGTGCTCGTCCGTGCCCGTCAGGAAGAAGACATCCTTGCCGTCGAGGCGCTGGAAGCGCGCCATCGCATCCGTCGCGATCAGTTCGTAGGCGTGACCGATATGCGGCTTGCCGTTCGGATAGGAGATCGCGGTGGTGATATAGAAAGGTGTCTTGTTCGGCATGGGCTGTACTCGGACAGATGTTAAGTCACGCCGCTCTTAGCGCATGTTGCAGACAAGCGAAACCCAAACTTCCCGCCATGGTCCGGATCGACGATCAGGCGAGCCTGGCGCTCTCGAGAATGGACATCAGCGTCTGCTTGCGATCGAGGTTATAGGCCTGGGCGATCTTCAACTTCTCGGTCATATCGGAAACCAGCTTTGCCCTGCGGTCCGCCGTGGCGAGATCGCCTGACAATGCGGCCTCCCTCGCCCGTTTGACGAGATGGTCCGACAGATGCTCCAGAAAGAAGCCGAAGATGACATCGCTGTCCTTGCCGGAGAGAACGTCGGCGAGCCGGTGCATCGCCTTGCGCGCGGCCGGTCCGTCGGCAGAGACGGCATCGTCGAATGCCGAGATGATATCGGCGCCGCCGTAATTCAGAAGTTTGAGTGCCTGCGCGACGCGTCCCTTGGATTGAGTCAGCACCATCTCCTCGGTCTTGCCGCCATCGAGTGGGCTGCCGAGGGCTGCGAGCGCGCTTGCAAGATCGGCATCACTGAGCGGTGACAGCCTGAGCGGCTGACATCTGGACCGGATGGTCGGCAAGAGCCGTCCGGGGGCATGCGACAGGACGAGGAAAAGCGCACGCCGCGGCGGCTCTTCGAGGATCTTGAGGATCGCGTTGGCTGCGTTGCGGTTGAGGTCGTCGGCCGCATCGATAATGACGATGCGCCAGTTTCCGGTCCCGGATGTCTGGGAAAAGAAGTGCCCGGCTTTCCGCACTTCATCGACGGTGATGGCCGTCTTCATCTTTCCGGTCTTGTCGTCGACCGGACGAGATAGATGCAGGAGATTGTGCGAGGCGCCGGAGGCGATCTGGCGGCTGACGGCGCTGTCTGGATCCGGATCGGCAATGTGATCAGGCGCGCCTTCCGGCTCCGGATGGGAGAGGACATGATTGGCGAAACGGAAGGCCAGCGTCGCCTTGCCGATCCCTTCCGGCCCCTCGATCAGGATGGCGTGATGGCCTTTGCCCGTTTTGTAGCTGGCACTCAGAAAATCCTCCGCCGCACGATGGCCGAACAGGTGCGGATTTCTGGCGGGCGAAATGGCGCCGTCCAGAATATGCGGATCCTGGTCGCTCATTCCGATGAACCCGTGACGCCGGCCTGATCAGCGCCGAGGCTGAAAGCCATGGGCTCGATCAGCGCTGCGATCTCCTTGGCGATGATCTCCTCATCGCGGTCGGCATCGATAACGTGACAGCGGCCGGAATCGGCGGCAGCAATTGCTAGATAAGCTTGGCGGCGCGTTTCGTGGGTCTCGATCTCTTCCCGCTCGAAACGGTCGGGGGCTTCGTCCGGCGCACGTTTGCGGGCACGGCCAAGGCCGATTTCTGCGGGCAGATCGAGGATCACGGTACAATCCGGTTTGACGCCGTCGATCGCGACACGCTGCAAGGCCTCGATAAGATCGGACTCCAGATTGCCGGTGGCGCCCTGGTAGACGCGGGAGGAATCGATGAAGCGGTCGCAGAGAACGATTGCGCCGCTTGCGAGCGCCGGCCGGATGACCTCCTCGACGTGGTCGTTGCGGGCAGCCGCAAACAGGATCGCTTCGAGCCTAGTCCCGAACTCCTGCGCTGCACCCGAAAGCAGGACGTGGCGAACCGCTTCGGCGCCCGGCGAACCGCCAGGCTCGCGCGTCATCAGAACGTCGTAACCACGCCTGCGCAAAAGATCGGCAAGCCTGCGGATCTGGGTGGATTTCCCCGCCCCTTCCCCGCCTTCGAATGTCACGAATAGCCCGGATTGTTGTGTCACACCTAGTCCCGTATTGCGCCTGTCGATCGGTTCATAGCCCATATTGGCGCGTCACGGAACATGTCAAAGCCAGAACAACATCAGTTCCAGAACCGCGTCCGTCGCCTTGTTGAAGAGTGTCCCGTCTTCGATGGCATCAGCCGTCATCAGCGGCACTTCCCGGACCAGCCGATCTCCGGACGAGATCCTGAGAACGCCGATTTCCTGTCCTTTCGTGACAGGTGCACGGAGCGGCCAGCGGTAGACGATCTGGCCCGAAAGGCGATCGGGGCTATTGGTCGGCAGGTAGAGATCGACCGGCTCCTGCGCGACGAGATCGACGTGGCGGCTGGTGCCGCCATAGACGCTTGCCTGGCCGATCACCTCGCCTTGCGCGAAGATCACCTTGGTCTGAAACGAGGAGAGCCCCCACTCCATCACCCGGCGCGCCTCTTCCACCCGTTCCTTGTCACTGGCAAGTCCCCCCATGGCGAGGAAAAGCCGCGTTCCTTCGCGCTGTGCCGAAGCGACGAACGAGAAACCTGCGCCTTCCGCATAGCCGGCTCCAAGCCCGTCTATGCCGAGATTTAGAGCAAGCAGCGGGTTTTTGTTGCGCTGAAAGATCTTGTTCCAGGTGAAGTCCGGCTGGGCATAGAGCGGGTAGTATTGCGGATATGTCTTTTGAAGGTGCCGCGCGAGTTCCACCATGTCACGGGTGGTGGTCCGGCTTTCGGCAGACGGTAGGCCCGTCGAATTGCCGAATGCAGAGCGCGTAAGCCCCAGATCCTTGGCGCGCGCGTTCATGCGCGTCGCGAATTCGGCCTCGGAGCGGGACAGTCCTTCTGCCAGAATGATGCAGGCGTCGTTGGCATTCTGGATGATCACGCCCCGGATCAGGTCGTCGACCTTCATCTGCGATTTTAGCGCCGCAAACATGGTCGTAGTGCCGGAAGGCGCGCCACCGGTGCGCCAGGCGAACTCGGTTACGGGATAGCTGGTTTCGGGCGTGATCTCGCCGCGCTGGAGCGCGCTGAACACCACTTCCATGGTCATCAGCTTGGCGAGTGAGGCTGCCGGAAGAGACTGGTTTTCGTTTGCCGACAGCAGCACCGTGCCGGTCTTTTCCTCGACCATATAGACCTGTCTGGCCTTGGTCGCGAAGGCTGGTGCGGCGTCCTGCGCAGACACGGTCTGTGTCGTGGAAAAGGCTGCCGTGACGCACAGGCAGGCCGAAAACAGAAAGCGTCGCATCATGCCCCCAGAAACGTTTCGACCTATGCCTACAGCATCGATCCGCGAACCGGAATCAATTTTCGGAGATAGGATGCTTTGTGGAAGACAGCGCGAACAACGCGCTGCCGATCGGGACGTCAGACGCGTCGCCTCAGGGTGGGGCCGTGCCGGGCCGCTTAGTCCTGCAGCAGGACGTTGCCGAACATGACCTGCTGCTTGTGGCCCTTAGGCGGCTCGACATAGGCAGTTTCGGAGGTCCAGGCCTGCTGTGCCCGGTTTGCGACCGGGCGGATCTGCTGTTCTGACCGCGCCGGAGCGACCGGCTGAACGTAACGCTGCTGGCTTGCAACCTGCTGCTGAGCCGGGGCTGCGATCGCCTTCTGGGTCGGAGCCTGAACTGGTGCCGGCTTTGGCGCAACTGCCGCGACCTGTCGCTGCGGTGCTTGGGCACGAACCGTCTCAGCCGTCGAACGCTCGACCGGGCGCGGCGACGCCGCATACTGCTCGGCCTGTTGGAAGCCCCTCTTCGAGGATGCGTTGCTCTGCGCACGGCTCGGATAGGCGGCAGGCGTCGGTACGGACGAACCGAAGCTCTGCATCTGGTCACGCAATGGCTGGTTCGACGCGACCATCACGCCGCTTGAACTCTGACCGCCACCCGGATTGAAGGACGGCAGTCGATCGCCCTTGCGGATGTAGGACGCCATCAGGAACGGTGTATCCTCACCATCCATACGAGCGCGGCCGACATACTGGACATTGACCTTGGCAGTGCCCGAACGCTTCATATCGAGGAGCTCGGCCGTCTTGCTGGACACGTCGAGGATGCGGCCGGCGTGATACGGGCCGCGGTCGTTGACGCGGACGATGACCGACGAGCCATTTTCGACATTGGTGACGCGGGCATAGCTTGGCAGCGGAAACGTCGGATGGGCTGCCGTGAGGCTGGCCGAATCATAGACCTCGCCGTTGGCGGTATAACGGCCGTGGAAGGCCGAACCATACCAGGATGCGAGACCACTCTTGTTATACTGCGGATCTTCCTTTGGAACGTAGGTCTTTCCCCTCACCTGGTAAGGCTGGCCGACCATAAAGCGTCCGCCGCCCTTCGGCACCGGCTGTCCGTCCTTGACGACGCGCGGACTGGCTTTGACGCCATACTCCTTCTCGGAGAAGTATTCCTTGCTGCGCACCTGCTTCTGCGCAGGTTCAGGCGTCGGCTTTGTCGTGGCACAGGATGCCATCGCCGCGAAAACCACCGTCATGCCAAGCCACTTCGCACTTAGCGAAACAATACCGCCACTCAAACGCAAAACCTGTCCGCCCCATAATTTCTTGCCACAACGAGCGCTTGAGCCTCGAAGATCGATTCGTCGTTCCGATCAATGAACCAAGCGAGACCCGTTCGGCCCCGTCTTTGATGGATGCCTAGATTTGCTTTTTTCGTGGCTAAAATGCGAACGAAAACTGTTGAGTAATTAAAATTGTATCCAGTATGGTTAACGGATACTTAAAGTAATATTCTATTAATACTTTGATTGCCGCATGCTCCGCCAAAGACTAGGGTACCAGTGCAGCAATCGAAGCGCATCTCCAGTTGACGACAGCAGTTCTGCGATTATAAAGCCTGACAGCGAGGAAGAGTGTCCGAGTGGTTTAAGGAACCGGTCTTGAAAACCGGCGTGCGGGAGACCGTACCGTGGGTTCGAATCCCACCTCTTCCGCCATATCTTTGCGTAACTCTATGATTTTTAACGTTTAATTTTTTCTTGCGCCGTCATCCCTACTTCCGTCCCTAATGCATTATTTCTGTGGGAATGTGGCTTAACGAGCAAACCCACCCTGCCCTTCAACCGTATTCCGCTGCAACTTGCGTAATTGTACCTGTCGGATTCGGTGCGGCGGCTGCAGTCTCAGGAGCACGAGGATTGGGCTATGGCTGATTATCGCGAAATTTCTCAGGTGTTCGCGCAAGAAGGCATCAAGGCTGCTCTGCTGATCAACTCCGGCGCTGCGGTTGCGCTGCTAACCCAAGCTACCACGCTTATCGAAAAAGACCTCGTCAACGCGGTCTTCTGGCCGTTGCTCGCTTGGGTAGCCGGTACCTCCATAAGCACCTTGCTGTGGATCTTTGCGTTCATATCGGCGCGTTTGGTCGACAAGAGCACAGTTGAAAACCGCTCCGAATTCATCGAGCTCTCAAACAGGTGGATGATGATCGGCGTCTGGGGCTTCGTCTTCGCTGTAGGGTGTTTTTGTGTTGGAGCCGTTACCCTCGCTTTCAAACTCGCATAGCGAAGAGGTGGGCAAAATGCGGATGATCACGAGCGCAGATCAAAGGCCAGACCTCGCAATTGCAATAGGAAGGTTCTCACAGGCCAGCGCATCGCTGGAGCGAGCGATACAGTCAGCGATCATCAGGCTTCTTCCTCTCACGGACGATATGGGACTGGCCATCCTCTGCGAGAACACGATGCGGGCCAACCTCGAGATCCTGACGCGCCTCCTGAAACTTCCAGAAGTGCCCGTTCCTGAGAGCTGGAAGGCTAGCCTCTTGGATCTCATTCCGCAGGTAAAGGCAAGTTCTGAGGATAGGAACCGCCTGATGCATAACGTCATCCTAGAAGGCGAGACTGGACTGATCGCCACGATCGAGAAAAAGGGCAACCGCTCATACATGCCGATCAGTGTTGAAACGATCATCTGTTGGGTTGAGGAAGCGGGTGACCTGGCGGCTTTGTTCGGGTCTGTTCCTCATTGCGAGTACGACCTCAGCAAGTGGGAGAAGAGCTGGCCAGCCTACGAGCCGAAGGACTGGCCGAAGCGGCCGGGTAAGTAGCTAGATAGATTTCCCACCCTCGGTGGAAGATCGATTGCAGAGTACATCCTCCACTGGAGGACGTGCGATCGCAGCGTCCATCCCCCATCGGGGGGCGGACAAGGAGCAGGTAACTTCTCCTGCAAGGAGTCAAAGCCTTCATCCTCAAATTGAGGTTGGATGATCTCCCATCATCGGTGGAAGATCGATTGCAGGGGACATCCGTGAGCGAAGGTTTTGCACCAACGGTGGAAAACTGGGATCCCGTGATTTTGGTGGTACGAAATTCGTTCGACCAAACTTTACGTCAGTCAGCGGCCCGATCCGCCCAGAACCTGTTGTTTCGGATATCGAAGATTTGCTCGCCTCCGCGGATCCGGCCTTTGAGGTTGGAGGCAGTTATTCCCAGGCTGCTGATCAGCGCCAGGGAGCGTTGGCCGATTTCGACCACGGTCTGCGCGTCCATGGCCGCACGGCTGTTGTCCGACAAGATCCATTCGAAATCCCGCTCAGGATCCTGCCACCGGTAGTCGCCTGACTTGCTGCCGGCATCGAGCGCCAACCGTGCCGCTGTCATCGCGAGGTTGATGAATGACCGATCACCGTCGCGGACTTGGATGCGGCCGGCGCCGTGGGGGATGCCAATGGCAAGACGCCGGCGTCTCTCAGCGTCGACCAGCTCGGTGGTGGCTAAGGGTTGGAGGCGGATTTTCATCAGGCGGCCTTTCTGAAGATAGAGTCGAATACTCGAGCCGACAGAGGGCGTAGGACGATCACCTCTGCCGATGTCTTCCGCATGTTCCGGACTTTGAGCTGGGCACGGCAGGAATGGCTGCACGTCGACGCGCCGCGGTGGCTCTGGAAGGCGTTGCCGCAGATCACGCAATCGACATGCGGAGCCGTGCGCTTCCGCTCTTCATTGGCGTGGACGTTGCGGCACTTCTGCCCGCAGAACCGGGCTTGGTTCCGGGCTTCGAACTGGCAGTCGCAGACTTCGCACCGATATTCCGACATCTCCCACGCCGCGAGCCGGCAAGCTTTGGAGCAATAACGCTGAGCCTTTCCTGTGGCCTGGTGGCTCACAAAGGCCCCATGGCAGTGTGCGCACTGAAGGTGGCGCTTGGGATTGCGCTGCGCCTCGCCGGAGCATTCGTAGCTGCAAAATTTCTGCTGCGGGAACGGCGAGCGATAACCTTTCTCGCAAATTTCACACGGCCGCTCCGGTGCCGTCGACTTCGCGAGCAAATACCATGAGCGACTGTAAACGCGACGGTTCGCAAGCTGGTGAAGTCCCGCGCTGTATTCGGCCACCGAACGACGGCATTGCTCCGAGCACAACCGATCCCGACGCTCCAGCTCGTCAGCGCCTAACGGGTTGCCGCAGCCGAGACAGTTTTCGCGGGGAGTGACGGCCTCTCGCTGCCCCTGTAGCCATGTCGGGCGAACGGTCTTTCCCATGTCTTTCAGCGCCGCCTCGATCAGAGCAGCGGCCTCCGCATCGGATGGGCCCCATCCGTTTCCCTGTTCGCACAGCGCTGACCGCAGACCGGCCCGCGTCGCGCCCTCGTGCTCCCACGGGGAGAGGCGCCAGTCGTCCATCATGTCGATGACACGGTGAATCACGTGCTGCCGGCGCGGACCCTTGATGATCCGATGACCAGCAAGAAGGCGGGCATTCCTGGCTTTGAGCAGATGATCGAGATACGCCATTGTTTCACCCAAAGAAGGCGTCGAAGGATTCGGCACTCAATGGTCCAGCGGGCTTGCTGGCGCCTTTGCCGTCGCGGCTGGCATACGCGTGCTCCAGATACGCCGAGTCGAGTGCACGCAGGATCTCGACGTGATGAGGCTCGGCCGGGATGCGGAGCAGCTCAAGATATGCGCGGATCTCGACGAACGAGATCGGGTTCGGCCCGCTGAAACCAAACGATCGCGCCCCGTGAAGGTCCAAGAACCATCGCCATAAGTGATCGCCACCGGCCGGGATTTGCGCTGGCGATCCGGTGCGGAGCGAGTCCTTCAGGGCTTCGCATAGGAGTTTCGTTCTCCGGTTCATGACGCCTGATTCATCCTCTTACGGGGATTGCGCTTGATAGCTTCGACGCGGCCGGGCAGGTTTGCATCATATTGGCGGACTCGCTTGTCAGCGGCTTTTGCGGAGGTGCGCTCGACCAGAGCCGTCAGCTTGCCGTCGTCTTCCATGCGGACGACCACTGATGTCTCGACGTCGACTGAAGACGAGGTCGCCGCCGAAGACTGTCGCGACCCGCTGCGCTGCTTTGTGTGATCGACGATCGATTCCTGCGGATGCAGGATCGCCGGGAAGCCACCTTTGCCGTCTACGCCGCCGGAGCGGGGGCCGTTTCCGGTATGGCCGCCGCCGTCGAAGGAGAAGAGCGAACCTATCAGGTTGCCGAGCAACCCGCCATTGCTGCTCCCGAACAGTCCACCGCCGCCGCCGCCCATGGTGCCGCCGACTTGGAACATTGCGGTCAGAACCTGATCCAGCAACACCTCGGCAACTTTGCTCAGTGCTTTTTTCAGCGCGTCTGACGCCGTCACTCCGTTCGTCAAGTCTTGGATGAAACCTTTGGTCGCGCCCTGCGCAACGCCTGCCCACTGCGCGGCTGAGGCCCGGGCCTCCTCCTGGCTCTGTGTAAGGCGGCGCGTCTGCTCCTCGGCACCTGCCATTTCGTTGGCAAGCTGGCGGATGCTTTCCGTCTGCTGCGGTGTCAAATTGATGCCGGCCTGGCGGGCGCTATCGAGCAGCTCTTGTTCGTAACGGAGCCGCGCGGCGGCCTGCTCCGTCATCCCCAGCGCCTGACCCTCAAGACCTTGCTGCGCAACGAACTCGCGGCCGCGGCTGAGCAGATCGTCATACGCCTGGCCGGCCTGTTCGAGCTGTTGTGTCCGATCCTGCAGCGCGCCGGCCCGGGCATCAGCATCCTCGATATGCCAATCTTCGTTCGAAAGCGGGAAGCTCAGGCCGAACTGGCCGGCGTTCTCATGCGCCCATTTGCGAGCGGCGTCATTGGAGTAACCGAGATCCGCGGCGTTGCCTTTGTTATGCTGGGAATTTCCGGGTGGTGCGACCCACTTTCGGGCCTCGGCAACGCTGCCATATTTCTCGAGTGCCTGCTGCCACAACTGCTGTTGCCGTTCTACGGACCTGTAACCGCTGTTGATGGTGACCGCGCCGGCAAGCTCCTTCGGCAGCGCCGCGAGCATCTTCTCGAGCTTGGACTCGAAACCGGACGACATTCCTGAAATATGCTCGGCAGACTTGCCGGCCGCCAGGAACTTCACGAGATCAATGCTGGTGGATCCGGACCGCGATGACGACGACGGCGGTACCGGTGCGCCCGATGATGGCAGCACCACCTCGGGAGGTAGAGCAGCTTTGGTGCGCTTGAGCCGCGCGTTCAATTCGTTCACGATGACGGCTTCTTCTGTCGCAATCTCGTCGAGCTGCGCGCCAATCTTTCGCCTGGTCATTTCCTCGGACTTCGGGATCTGGATAAGCTGGTTTTCGAGATCGATCCGCTTCAGGCCGAGCTGAGACTGTCGCAGTTCCAGGGTGCCTTTCTGCTGGTCTTGGAACTCACGATACGAGTCCAGAAACGTGGTCCAGGCTGAGACGGCGTTGACGATTGCAGCTTTTAGATGCGTGCCGATGGTTGTCGTGATGAGGGCGAATTTCTGGTTCACCTCCTCGGCTTTCCGCACCATGTTTTCGTCCATGACGAGGCCGAGATCTTCTGCGGCTTTGATCTGTTTGCGAATTCCTTCCTCACCCTGGTTGATGAGCTGGACGAATTGCTCGCCGCCGGATCCACCGAAAACCTCATCCGAGATGCGGATCTGCGCGGCCTTATCGAGCTGCTTCAAACGACCGATGATGGTGACGAAAAGCCTGTCTGGCTCCTTCAAGCGACGGGCGAGATCCTCCGCGGTGAACCCAAGTCGCTGAAACGCCTCGGCACCGGAGCCCGCGCCGGTCAGCACGAATTCGTCAGCGCGCAGGCTCATTTCCTTGAGGCCGTCGGTGAGAGCGTCAACGGAAACACGGTTCTGATCGGCAACAAACTTGAGCTGCTGGAATGCCTTGAACGATACGCCGGCGATCTTCGCCTTGTCGGCCAGCTCCAGGATCGATTTCGTGGACTCAACAGCAGCCTGCCTGAACCCTTCCAGCGCGCCGATGCCGGCACCAAGGGCAAGGCCACCGATAAGCGCCTTGCCAAAACTACCGATCCGCGTCGACGTCTGCGCAAGCGCTTGGTTGATCCGCTGTGTCGAGCGAATCATGTCGCTTTCCATGGCTTGTGTCGCACCGCGCGAGCCCTGCCGGAGGCGGTTGAACGAGCCGGAGCCGGTCTTTTCGGCGCGCTGCATGTTCCGCTCGAAGTCGCGGATTCTTGCTTCAAGCGAGACGACCAATCTTTCTTCATCGGTTGCGGGCATATGAGCCTCCTTCAGGCAAACGCGAATTCCTCGATGTCGCCATCGAATGTGTCGTAAGATGATTTCCCGCTGTCGCCAGCTGCGCAGCGCGCCACGGCCATCGCAGTGGCGACGGCGCCGTCGATGCGGTCTTTCGACTTACCTTTGTGGAAACTTTTGTTGCCGGAGGTGTCGGTGCGGATTGCGATGTTATCGAAATGCCATCTCAGGATCGGATTGCCGCCGTGGGTGAAGCGGCGGGCGAGGATGGCTCGCTCCAGCTCCGCAATGGCCGGAGACATGGTGAGCCAGCCTTGGCGAAATTCGACCACCGGCAGGGCCTTGTCGAGAAGGTTGGAGATGCTGTTTCGAGCAAGCGCCGGGTCGAAGGCGATCTCTCGGACGTTGAACCTGGCACAAAGCTCTTCGATCTGCGCTTCAACAAAATGGAAGTCGACGACGTTTCCTTCCGTCAGGGTGATGAGCCCTTGCTCCTCCCAAAGCGGATAGTCGACACCGTCGCGGCCGGCTTTGCGCTGGATATTGTCCCTGGGCAGGAAGAACCACGGGTGGACCGCATAACCGCTCTCACGGTCGCCCCAGGCTGCGACAACCGCGGTGAGATCGTTCGTGCTGGAAAGGTCGACGCCCAAGTAGCAAGGCGTCTGCTCTGCTTCGAACCTGTCGAGATCGACCTCGGCACGGCCCTCGTCATAGATCGGCATGGCGACGAAAGGGCTCGCGCTGTAGTCGAGCCAACAATTCAGGTGGAACTGGCGGAAGTTGTCGCGCTCGGTCGGTCGCTCTTTTGCCTCGCGCGCCATGGTGCGAAGACCGTCGATATCGGGGTAGCCTTCAGCCAGTCCCGGGTTGACGTAGTGCCAGAGGGTTTCGTCTTCCCAATCATCCTCCGGATGCGTTTCGAACAGTACCGGCAGGAACGAAGGATCTTCGACGACACCGCTCTGCACCTTTCGAGCATAGGTCAGCAGGTCGTAGGCAAGGTTTTCCTGGCCGCGTCCCGCCTGGGTGATGATGACCAACAGCGTGTTGCCCACTTTGTTGAGACCGGTGCGGATGGCGCTCCAGTTCTTCCGAGCGTTCTCGCCTTCCCAGGCGATAAGCTCGTCGGCCAAAACAAAATTCGGCGTCTTGCCCAATTTGCCACGGCCGCCCGATGCGAGAGCGCGAAACGTGGATTTGCTCTTCACGTGCTCGAGATGAAAAAGGCTTTCCGTCGGCTTCATGGCTTCCTGAAGCCACTCGGTCTCCGAGACGATTGAGACGGCTTCGTCGAACGCGATTCTAGCGTCTTCCTCTGCCGATGCCGCAACCATGGCCTGGCCGGATGGCTGCCGCTCCCAGCCAACAGTATGGAGAAGCGCAAGGCCGGCGCCCATCGTAGTCTTGCGTGCGCCGCGAGGAAGCAGAACGAAAACAGTCTTGACCTGCCGACGCTTGTTCGGAAGGCATGGGCCGTAGATCCGACGGACGATGCGCTCCCAAAACAGCGGCAGCTCAAAGGCGCCACTCTCGCTTTTCGGATGCTTGAGCCGGCGCAGGAAGTCGACGGCGCGTTCGCCGTAACCAAAGGTGTCCTCGATCTCCGAACCATCAAAGATCCACTCGGGTCGCGTTGCCTTAGATGTCGAGGCCATCGGGCGCACCTCCTGGCTTCTTCTCACCCTTTTGGAAGCCTTGTTTAGCGCGTGCTGCCGGCGTCAGGCCGAGCTCCGAAGCGAGGCGCGCAACCATTTCCATGGCTTTAGCCTGCATGCCAGCGGCCGGATTTGGCTTGAGCATCTTATGAGCGGTCAATACCGTCGAGCCGTGCACGGCCAACGACTTCTGACATTCGCGAACCGTCCACAAGGCTATAATATACGTCGACAACAGGCCTGACATTGATGCGGTCAGCAGCCTCCGCTGCACCAGTTCTGCGGCAATGGCCTGCCATTCTGGGATCATATCGGTGGGCACTTCAGCCGGCGGCAATGGGACGCCATGGAGCCCGCCTTCAATCGCCTTCAGGTCTGCCTTGCGGCCGCGTGTGCTCATTTCTTTGCCTCGCATCGGATCTCAAGTCCGCGCCGCCTACCGATTTCCTTCACCTCGCGAATGTTGAATGACTTCGCCTCGTACCCGAGTTGATCGGAGGTCATGATGCCGTCGAGCCAACGTGTTCGAAAGACAATCACGGTCGCGTCCGTTGCGCCCTGCGCCGAGAGAAACTCCTCGGTCGCCGACTGAATGACCTGGGCGCGAAGGGTTGCCACCGGAGTCCAGGTTTCAACAGGCGTGCCGAAGTCATCGGGCGTGGAGCTGAAGCGTTCGATGGTGATGGTCCGATCGAGCTTGCCAGCGCGCATGTCAGGCCTCCTCGACAACGGCGTTGACGGTGACGACTCCGTGCGATGTTTTGCCATCCGGATCGCGTAGGAAACGGGCGCTCGCGACGCGGCAATCTGGGATGTGGATGCCAGCATATCCGGGAACCAAGCGAGCGCGTAGCGCGGTTCGGATCGCGCCGGCCAAAGCCTTAGAACCCGCCGTGCTCGGCTCCTCAATCCAGATGTGGAGATCCATGTAGACCCGGACCCGGGTCCGCGCGATCGTGTCGCCTTCATCGACCGCTTGGCCCTCACCAATGATGATCGACGGGCGCGGGTTCGGGCGCTCGTTCCGGTCCAGGATATTGGCGGAGGGGACAAGTGCAATGACACCCGGGGTGGCAATAAGGCGAGCACGCACGGCGGTCTGCAGGGCGACTTCCGGTGTCATTTTTTGGTGCCTCTAATTGCTTTGCCGATGGTGCGTTTGACACGATTGGCGGCACGCTTCCGACCAAGCCGGAAGCCCGGCCAGAAAAACGGCTGTGCAGTGGTGTCGGACGTGCCGTACTCCACCAAATGCGGGTAGCGGACGGTGTGGTCGCCGACGGTGATGACGGCCTCCAGTTCGCCAGCGACCCGGCTGCCGCCCGGTTGCGAATACTCTGGCGTGGACCGCCCTGGAGGGGTCACCTCGATACTGTCCCGGAGATCACCCTCGTCAACCGGCGCGAGCTGCCGTTGCAGCGCTGCGATCTCATTGGCGCCGGTGAGCAGAGCCGGAACGACGGCCTCTTTCGCAGCCTGTGGGATGGCCCGCATACGACGTTGAAAACGTGCGAGTCCGTCATCCATCGAAGCTATACTCCCGAAATTCCCGAACGATCTCGTCGACGCCAAACGGCAACGACTGTCCGGAAACACCGATCAAACTGGCCTCACGGTTTTCGAACCAATGGCCGGCGAGAAGACAGACGGCCTGGTGCAACGGTGCCGGAACTTCCACTGGATACGTGATCTCAATCGGGTAGCCGAGTTGACGCTCGAGGAGGCCTTGTGCGGCCGCAATCGTGCGACCGATAAGGGCGTCATCACCCGTTCCCAGGTCGTCGCTGAGGTTAAGCTGCTGCTTTAATTCTTCGACAGAAACGATCACGGCGGATGCCTTTTCAGCTCGATTTAAAAACTAGACCGAATTCGACGGTTTTTCGCATGAATGACCCCGGGCCGGTCCCCAGAAGGGGTACCAAGTCGTGACGTACCCCCGGGGGCCCTCGATCTCAGGATGCGCTTGCCGTCACTCGGACGATGTTCGAGTTCAAAGCGATCTGGCAGTTCAGCTTAGCCATGCTGTCGGCATCGCCGAGCTCCTCGGCCGCACTCATGACAAGACCATAGAACAGCCGCTGGCTAGGCTTTGGTGAAGCCCCTGTGACCGGCTTGTCATTCATCTCAATCTTGAACGCGAAGTTCGCAGTGCTCTTCTCCGCGGCGAGCAGGGCTATCTGGCCGGCATCGGTGGTGTCGATATCCATCGCCAGTTCGATCGTTCCGGCGTTGCGTGCGCCCTTGCGCTTCTGGACACGGGCGCGGTCGATATACGTGCTATCGATCGAGTTGCTCGTGTCGCCGAATGTGCCGAGAGTCGTGGTCCGACCGATTTCGGTCCAAGTGACGGCGGTGAAGTCCGCGGCGATAACCTCACCGTCGTCGTCCGACATTGCGGTACCAATGAAGATCTTGCTGCCTGCGGTGCTGAAGGTCGGCATTTCAGTTTCCTTTCCTATCGCGCCGCTCTTGGCTTTGCTTGGCGCCGGAATGACAAGGGGTGCATAGGGGCTGCCAGTTGGCACGGTTCCAGAACAGTTTCTGGTCGCCCTTATGCGGGGTGATATGGTCGACCAGCGCAGCGCGCTGACCGCATCGGCGACATGATGGATAGACGGCAAGGAACGCCTTGCTCGCTGCCGTCCATTCTGCGGTGTAGCCTCGCTCCCGTGCCGACGGCCGCTTCTTATCGAAACGTGATTTTCGGTCGCGATCCGCCTGCAGTGCGCGCTCACATTTCATCGCTGCTGTGTGAGGCTGGTTGCAGTAGCTGCAGATCGAGGGGGCGCGGGTTGGCATCAGGAAACGAGACCTCCGACGCCCAGGTAGTGCTCGGGACCGATCGAACTGACCCCGAATACTGACCATTGCGTTTCGGACTTGCGTGCGTTGCCTTGGCTGTTGAGCGTGACACCTTCAGCCGGCTGCAAGCTCACTTGGCCGGTGCCGGCCTGGATGAACGCGCAGCCGAAGCCCTCGGGAAGACCAGCCGGGATGGTGACCATGCAAGCCGCTGTGAAGATGAGCGCGGTTCCCTGATGCTTCGCCGTCAGTGCCAGCTCGGTTCCGGGGAACCACTCGACAACCTCGGGCGCGGCGCGTGCTACATCCTGGGCGCGCGCCAAGGCATCAGCCTCGAACGCGGTTCCAACCGCACGCCGGATCTTGATCAGGTCAACCATGCCCAAACCCCTTTACGCTACGGGCTTCTGAGCAGGCTGACCCTTGACCACGGTCGCGGCGATGCCGGTACCGGTGCCATGCGTGCCTGAGAAGTCAGCGAGCAGACGGATGTAACGGCGATTGCCGACATAGCCGATCTTGTAGATCTTCGGGTCGGCATGAGCCGTCTTCAGGGACTGGATGATGCCGCCGGAGATCCCGGAGACGCCCTGGACATCGGCATCCGTCACTGGATCGAAGGTGGTGCCGTCGTCGCTATGCGCGAGGACGAATTCGACCTTGTTCGAAGCGGTGAAGGTGATGCCGCCGGACGCGACGTGGATCGCAACCATGGCCTGGTTAAAACCAAGCAGGTCGACAACGACGGGCGCATTGTCGGCGGCATAGACTGCAGGGGCAATGGCGGTCACCAAGCCCAGATTATGAACGATATCGCGCATTTCGAAATCCTTTCTGAGAGCTTGTGGCTTACGAGGTCGCCATCTTGAGCTTGCGGAACTTGGCAGGCTGCAACACGCCACCGCCGACGCGGCGGGATGCGTGAATGCGGGTAATGCTGTTCGTCGCGAGCAGGTACGGATTGACCATGATGGACAGGCCGACGCGGTCGACGATGCGGTAGCCGCTGAAGTCGCCGAAGACGATCGGGAAGCCGTTGGCCGCGAGGTCAGGCATATCGGGAAGCTCAATGACAGGGCGACCGAGCAGTGTGGACGGCGAGTCCGCCTGCAGGGCAGGCTGCCAGGCGTAATTGCCCTGACCGTCCTTCAACGTGCGCACCTTGCCGAGCGTCGTTCCGTTCATGGCCCAGGTCGCAACATTGCGATATGCGGCCGGCAGGCTGTATTGCAGGGCGATGAGCTGGTCGACGCTCAGGTTGGCGGCGTGACCGTTCAAAACGGTCTGGATCTCAGCGTTGGTGAGAATGCCTTCGGGCTCGAGTACACCGTTGCCCAGAATGAAGGCGCGGCCTTCCTTCTGACCGAAGTCGTCGGACAGTGCGAGGCGCACCTCAGCTTCCGCCTGGCCAGCGGAGTCCTGAAGGAGCTGGTTACTGACGTCGACGAAGGTGTTGACCTCTTTGACGACGATTTCAGCCTGTCCGAAAGTCGGCTCCGATGCTTCCTGCGTCTGGGTTTCGCCCTTCCACCGCGCGTTTGTGATGCCTGTGCGCTTTGGGTACTGGACGGATGGCGCCGACGTGCTGCGAACGGAAGCCACCGAGCGAACCGGCGACACGAGAACAAGATCTCGAATGAATTCGGACGACATCTCCGGAGGCGCCAGGTAGCCGCCCTGCGGATCACTGGAGACGGTGAGTGTTTTCAGCTCTTCCGCCGGTGTGTTCATACCGAAGCGAAGATAGGTGCCGAACGCTTTCTTCTCGATCGCAGCGGCTTCCTCATCTTTCTTGTCGATACCGCCGGCCGGACGGTTGGCTTTTGTCTCAAGATCCTTCAGCCGCGTTTCCAGCTTGGTCGTGTCAGTCTTGGCCTCGATCTCTTTCAGCCGGCTATCGACGGATTGCTGGAGATCTCCCAGAGCCTTCGTGACGATCGCCGATGGATCTTCCTCGTCGCCCTTGGTAACGAGCGTGGAGGCGAGCAGTGCCTGCTTGCGGATGTGTTCCATTTCTAAGCCCTCATGCGCGCCGCGGCGCGGTTGATCATTTCAGCCATCGCAATGGCATCGATTGCGGATTTCGCGCTGGTGACCCGGGCGCCGGGATGCATTCCGACAGTGACGAGGCTGACCTCGATCAGTTCGAGCGCCGATATCGTTCGACCGCCGCCTTTGCGGGCCAGCGCCTTCTTCGTGACGAAGCCCACGCTGAGACCCTTCACCGCACCCGATTTGACGAGGGCGTGGACCTCGCGGGCCCGGGCGACATCGCCAATCAGCAGCGTTCCCTTGACTTGGAGGCCGGCGCCGTCCTCGGAGGCAGTAGACCAGACGCCAATGGGATCGTTGAGGTCGTGGCCGAACAGCATTGGAAGAGGCAGGGAGACACCTTTGAAGCTTCCGGGCTCAATGATGTCGCCGACGCGGTCCGGAGAGCCGAACGGCCAAGCCAAGCCGGTGATTTCACCGGAGTCCGTGGCCGCGATCTTTGTCTCGAAATAAGCGCGCTCCATTAGCGATCATCTCCACGACGACCGATATCGAAGCCGCCGATAACAGCGATGAGCAGAAGCACGCCGACGACGGCGACGAGAAGGATTGCTTGGTCGTCAGACATTGGCCGCTCCTGGTTTGAAGTTGGCGCGATCGCCTGCGAAGGCGTCGACGGTCGCCTCAAGCCAGGCGGCGGCGCGAAGGACGCGCAGGACGTTGCTGTGGCTGAAGGTCAGGTCCGTGCCCTCGTGTTGCACTTCCCAGCGTAGGACGACTTTCGCCAGGCAGTTGAGACGGGCGGCCTCCCGCTGCTCGGCAGAGATCGTCCCATCGGGATTGGCCCGTTCCGACAACTCGTCGGACATTTCGATTCTCGCCCTACGTTGTGTCATCGAATCGGGCCCGGCGATCCAGAGCGTCATGCCCGTGGGCCTGCCTTCGAAAGGATCGAAGATCTCGAGCCTTCTCCCTCGGTCTTGGTCGACCGTGTTTGCCTGAATCTCGTCAAGCGTCACTTGCGACTCCTGTGGGTTGCCCTGGCTGGCTGCTGCCGGTGTTAGGATTGGCGTAGGCTGCTCCGCCTTCGTACGGCGGAAGGTCGAGGAGCGTGACGCGGGCTTCGTTCGGGTTCATTGCGCGGGAGCTGATGAGGCTGCTTGCGGCAGTAGCTCGGGAGACCAAGTCGACGTTGCTGTAATCGTCGCGCTCGAACCGGACGCGATATGTCGGTCGCTCTTCCGGTGTGAAAAGGCCGCGGCGCATGGCGGCTTCAAGCGGCCTCATCCAGAATTCGAGCGAGCTCAACCATTCTTTGCCGCTTTGTTCGGCATTGCTCCAGGTTGCGCGATCGAAGTCGAATAGAAGCTGCGGAGGCGTGCGAAAGACTCGAGCAACCTCGAGCACGACGAACTTCCAAAGCTCTAGAAATTGGGCATCAACGCTGGAGAAAGTCAGCGGGCGGAAGGAGCTGCCGTCAAAAAGGACTGCGGTCTTGCCGCCGTTCTCACCGCCTTCGTGGGCCTTGCGCCACGCGGAAATCATCTTCCGCATGCCCTCGTCACCCATCGGTTTGGGGCTTTCGATCACCCCACCGGGCCGGGCACCGCTGCGGAACAGACGTCCGGCATGGCGCTCCATCTCTTTCGCGTTGCCAATCGCTTCGGCGGCAAGCGTGACAGGGCACCGGGAGAACGGACCGCGAAGGGCGATGACGTCATCCGGCGCGGTCGGGCGGTTGTTGATCCGGAAGGAAGGCTCCCGCCGGCCGTCGCCGCTGTAATCGATTTGGAAATAAGCGGGCTCATAACCGGCGATCTCACGGACTTCACCGGCAACGCGGTTGACGTATGAAAGCGATCCCTTATCCGACGTCAGGGCGCCGGCGATCATGTCGCGGACCCATTCAAAGGAAGAGGTGAAATCGTTGACGTCACCCTCGAGAAGTGCCGCGACGGGGTGAGCGGTGTCGGTAACCCAGGAGCCGCCCTCAAGCCGCTCCACGTTCAGCTTCAGCGCTGCGATCGACGAGGAGAGCAGATGGACTGCGCTGGCCACGGCCGGGACGGTCAGGGCGGTAGCGAGGCTGACCGCGGTCGAGCCGATCGGCTGGCCGGTGAATAACGCGTACTCTTCCGGCGTCGGCTGAGCGAGCGACTTCATTTCAACAGGAGGTTTGCGGGGCCAAAATCTCATGGCCCCGAAAATGTAATAGATGTCGAGGTTTAGCTATTTAGCAAAGCTATGCGAACAGACGCATGTTCGGCGATTTCGGAGGATCTACGCTCCGAGAGTCCACTGCCCGGGTTGATCCTCTACCTCAATCACAACTGAGCGCACTGGTTTGAGCTTGCCCGTTGCATTCGACCAGTCGGTCCGCTCGATCGCGAGCCTAGTGCTGGTGAAACGGGTAATGTTTCCTGAAAGGAGTCTTGCAATTTCGGCTGTTGCGCCGGTCTGACCGCAGTTGCCTTCTTCCGTAAGTGATATCAATCTGTATGTCGTATCCATAACGAGTTCCTTGTGTGTATGTTTGAGCCTCTAAGGGCACAGTAAAGCTATCCGCCTCTCTGAGTTTTCGCAACGGTCATCTTGACCGCAGCCATACGGCTAACTCCGACTTGAACGCTAGCAACCGACCCGCCGGCCGGTAAATAGGAGCGGTCGGATCATGCTTTTCAATTCGGCGTACCGTGTCAGGCGAAATGCCTAGGTAACGCGCAATAGCCTTTGCACCCCAAAGTGAGTCGGTAGCTAAGGACAAGCGAGATGGATGACGAACCGCAGCATCGTAGTCCCCTAGCAAGGCGTCGAGGCGCGCGGGCGTGAGGGGCCGGCTCATGCGTCATCCCTCCCGCGCAGGTGGCGTGGCTTCTCGATACCGCCCCGCGGGACGCGCTGAACAAAATGCCCGAGATCCTCTAGGAACCGTTCGAAACCGCTTGCTTCGTCGGTAAACCGGACTTCATGGAAGGCGATTGTCCGGCCGTTTTTGATTCCGCGGAACTCGACAACCTCGCCGTGCGACCATCGCCGGCGGTCGATCTCGATTTTCAGTGCCGGTTCGTCAAGGATGCTTTTGCGCATGTACGTTGTCTCCAAATGATCTGAGGATTGGAGAGGGCTCGGGTTGAAGCCGTTGGCTGCCTATGGGCGGCGGCGTGGCTGGTTGACGATGAAAGATGACAACGGAGCCATAAGCGGGCTCCGACTTGGATCCGGCAAACGCGTCTGCGACGCCGATGCTCGATGAAGAATCGAGCTCGCCTGCCGTTGTGCCCGCCTGACCTTTTGTTCTTCCGGAAAAGAAAGAAGAAGCCCGCGGCTCCTGCCGTGACGCGAGGGCGGTCGAGGTTCGCCCCTTGGCGAGCCGAGATGCGAAGCAGCGTGAGCCCCCGCCCGTCTTCCGGACTGTGTCACGCTTTCTGTTCTGATAAGGTCGCGTGACAGCGCGTCTCCGGCGCTGACGGTCCCGTGCAATCCGGCGTTTTCTGTCTTCGGCGCACTCGTCCACGGCTTCGACGTTTCGGAGCCGTGCGTCCGTCCGTTCGCAGCTGCTGACTTCGAGAAACTCGCCAACGACAACTGCGGACAGCAAGAGACCGTCACCACTCCGGCAAGCGGCCGCTGCAATATCCGCATCAATCTCAGGGAGCCCGAGGCGGCGAGCTAAATCGTGGACCGCGAAGACGTCGGCAGTCGTGCCTAGTGCCTCGCTGAGGTTTGCCAGCACCACGGCCCATGAGAATTCGGAGCCGATGTTGAGCGCATGCCGTCGACGGTAGGCGACTAGGCGGCCAAGATCATTGAACCGAATGCCGGCGTGAAGACGCAAAAGCCGCAGCTTTTCGCTAGCATGATCCCGCGCCACCTTGATCTCGCGGCGATCGAACGATATGCTTTTTGTATTGCTCGGATTACCAGTCCAGGAGGGGTTGCCGCCCCTTCTGGACTTTTGCGTTTGTATGGTCACTGGCCGACCCTCGCGTCACGAGCGGCGACCTTAGCTGTAATCCATTCTTCGATTTCGCGACGGACGAAGGCAACACGCCGACCGTCTAGCTCTATAGCCTGTGGGAACCGCCCGCCTGCGCGTGCTTTGTTTATTCCGGTTCGACTTAGCGAGGTCAAAGCGCAGACCTGCTTGAGTGAGACTAGCTGTATTTCGTGCTTTTCCATTAAGGTCATCCAAGTTGTTGAGGACGACTACGCATAAATGCCGAAACTTCTGCAGATTCAACAAGCCCGATTTTATAAGATATGTATCGACGCTTCGTTAAGCCACTGAAAAACAAACATTATTCATAATGTATTGTCGAGAAGGCCGTACGTTACTTTGAATTCAGCGCAATCTTTGGGAAATTATTTCAGGCTTTGCGGTGCAAGGACACGACAGAGCCCGCCTTCTGTATCGTCAGAAACCCAGCCCAAGCTTGCATCAGCTTCCGCCGTTTTTGCAGCACGTCGCCTCGCCTGTAGGCCCGCTCAACCTCATCACCAACAAGGTGAGCTAGCGCGGCTTCTGCTATCTCAGACGGGAACGACGTCGCCTCAGACGTCCAGTCACGGAAGCTGCTTCTGAAGCCGTGGACTGTCACCGGTACCTTCATGGTTTTCAGCGTCTTCGCCATCGTCATGTCGCTTATCGCGCTGTTCTCTTTACGCCCGGGGAACACGTAGTCGTTGATCTTTTGCTCACGCATCACCTCAAGAACCGCCAGGGCCTCGTCGGTAAGCGGAACACGGTGTTCTCGGCCTGCCTTCATACGATCAGCAGGCACGAGCCAGACCTTTTCCACGAAATCGAACTCGTTCCACTTCGCGCCAATGATCTCACCGGTTCGAGCCGCGGTCAGAATTAGAAGTTCAAGCCCCCTCGCCCCTAGTCCCTCAGTATTGCGAAGCCGCTGGAAGAACTCCGGTACCTCTGCATAGGGTAGCGCCGCATGATGTCCTCGCTTGGTGAGCTTCTCACGTTTGCCGAAGCGGTGTTCCAGATGCCCCTTCCAGCGGGCTGGGTTTTCGCCTGTGCGGTATCCTTCAACGCGAGCGTAGTCCAGGACACGCTCGATCCGGCCGCGAAGACGAGCCGCAGTCTCGTTTTTGGTCTTCCATATCGGCTCGAGAACCGCGACCACATTGTCGGTGGAGACGTCCGCGACGCTCAGTTTACGTATGCGTGCGCAGTACGTATCACCAAGGGTCATCTCCCACTGAGCGCGGTGTTTGGAATTCTTCCAGGTGCCTTCCATGCTTTTGAGCAGCTCGTCGACGCACTCGGCAAATGTGACAACTTCAACCGCGGCCTTGCGCTCCTCCATTTCCGAGAACGGGTCACCGCCTCTTCCAAGAATCCTTCTGACCTCATCCGCCTTTTCGCGGGCTGCGGAGAGAGAGACCTGTCCGGTACCGGCGCCAAAGGAGCCGAGCCCCATCTCGCGACGTTTTCCGTTCCTAACCCAAATGAACACCCAAGACTTGGTGCTGGATTTAGAGACATGGAGATATAACCCATCGCCGTCGCCTAGCTTACCGGGTTTAGATGCAGCCTTAACTTCGGGTACTGTTAGCTTATGCCTAGCCATTCGATCCCTAACGCTATTCCTAATTCGGAGCGTTGTCCGTAGAGTTGAATAGGATGATTAAGCTCTTCGCGCGGCAAAAAAAGCAAGCAATAACAGTAAGCGGTTTACATCTAAGTCGGCTAATGCGCAGAAAAGGCGGACACCTCTTCCGCCATCAGCCGATCGCATCGAAAAGAGTGGCAGCGTTCCATACACATCATGTCTGTTTTGCTTGCAGGCTTTTTGCCCTTGAAAAAAGCGTACCGCTCGCCATTTCGCAACTTCCTGTTTTAACCATGCGTGAAATGATGTCCGATAGCACAGCCTATACCGAATCCGCGAAAATCCTCCTGTTGGAGGATGATCTCCTTCTTGCCATGGACATGGAGGATTACCTCCTCGACCGTGGACACGAAGTCGTCGGACCGTTTGGACGTCTGGTCGATGCGCTCGATGCCATCCCTCGCAACGAGCTTGCCGGCGCGGTGGTCGATCTCAACCTGCACGGCGAGTTGTCCTTTCCGGTGATCGAGGAACTGCAGGCACGTTCTGTCCCCATCATAGTCTGCACCGGTTACGCCGAGCTGCCGGAAGTCAAGACGAGGCTGAAGGGATTGCCGCTGCTTCCCAAGCCCTGGACGGCCCACAAGCTTTCCTCGCTGATGGAAGAGACATTCGGGGCCACTCAGGAACCACGTGACGCGCCTTCGTCGAAGATCCGGAACTAGGCGCTCGGGCGCTCATCACAGTTCGTTCTGACACAGTTTCGACGCGGCGCCTAAAGGGGCAGCCGCGCCGGAGTTCCGAACTTCAGTCGAATGACGGTATCGGGAAGGTGATCCGGCAAACGAGGCCTGTCTCGGCATAGTCTATTTCGACGTTCCCTCGGAGTTCATACTGGATGCTTCGCTCCACCAGCGTCGTACCAAAACCCTGTTGCTCGGGTGGCGTGACGGTCGGGCCGCCAATCTCCTGCCAGGTGAGGGTCATGGTTGCCTTTCCCTCCTTCACGACGTCGCGCACCCAGCTGATCGCGATATGACCGCCATCCTGTGACAGTCCGCCGTATTTCACCGCATTGGTCGTCAGTTCGTTGAAGACCAGGCTGAGCGCCAGCGCGGACTTCGGGTCAAGATGAACGGTCGGACCGGGATCGATCACGAACCGGTTGCCGCGGCCCTCCATATACGGTGCCAGGGTTCGACGTACGACGTCGGCAAGCTCCGCCTTGCTCCAGTTCGTTTCGAACAGGAGCGCATGTGCGTCAGCCATCGCCCGAAGCCTGCCAAGCAGGTTCGACGCGTAGTCGTCGACCGTGTGACTGCTCTTTGCCGTCCGGCGTACGAGCGACATGACCATGGCCATGGTATTTTTCACCCGATGGCTGAGTTCGCGGACGAGCAGTTCCTTCTGGTTCTGCGCGCGCCGGTGCTCGGCTTTCTCGTGAGCCTCCGCCAGTGCCCGCTCGACGGCAGCGGGCAAGCGTATCAACCGTTGCTTCAGAACGTAGTCCGTCGCGCCACGCCGAAACGATTCGATCGCGGCCTCCTCCCCGAGGATACCGGAGACAAAGATAAATGGTATCTCCGGCACCTCGCGGCTTGCCATGTCCAGCGCCGCCATACCGTCGAAATCGGGCAGCGAAAAATCCGAAAGGATGAGGTCGAAATCGCGCGCTTCCAGCGCTTTCACAAATTCACTGCGGTTGCTGACGAGACGGATCTCCGGCTTTTTCGTCAACAGTTCAAGCTGCTCGCGGATCAATTCGGCATCGAGCGGGCTGTCCTCCAGCATGAGTAGGCGTGGATTGTGCTGCACTCTGTTAGCCTCCGTCTTTGGCGCGGTATCCAGGAGGTGGTTCATTCAAGAGAGCCCAAAATACCCCGAGATCCTGAATGGCCTTGAAGAACTGCTTGAACTCGACAGGCTTCACGACGAAGGCGTTGACGCCGAGCTCGTAGCTTCGCACCAGATCCTGCTCTTCCCTCGACGACGTCAGCATGACGATCGGAATGTGGTGCAGTCTCTCGTCTTTCTTGACACGCTCGAGGACTTCGAGACCATCGATCTTGGGCAGTTTCAGATCAAGCAGCACGACGGTCGGATCGCCGGACGGGCGACCTTCATGAATCCCGGTTCCGAAGAGATAATCGATCGCCTCGGCGCCATCGCGAGCAACGACAATCTCGTTGGCAAGCTGGCACTTTTCCAACGCGGCGAGCGTGAGTTCCAGGTCGCGTGGGCTGTCTTCGACAAGCAGTATCGGGCGTAGTTCAGGCATGGGCGCGGCCTTTCTTCTCAGGGCCTGGCAGGGCAAAGACAAAGGTTGCGCACTTGTCCACTTCCCCATGGGCGGTAATGCTTCCGTTATGGCGTTCGACGATCCTGCGCACAAGAGCAAGGCCGATACCGGTCCCCTCGAAGTCTTCGGCGCGCTGGAGCCGCTGGAAGACCCCGAAAAGTTTGCCGACATAAGCCATGTCGAACCCGACGCCGTTGTCGCTGACGCTGTAGGTGGTCACATCGCCTTTGACGGAGCCCCGGACGCGGATTTCTGCGGGGTTGCGGTGCCTGCTGTACTTTACCGCGTTTTCGATAATGTTGAACCAGACCTGCCGCAACAGCGTGGCATCGCCCCAGGCGGTCGGCAACGGCTCGATCGACCACGAGATGGCTCGGTCGTCCTGGTTCAGAATCACGCTCTTCACAACCTCGGCGACAAGCTTGTTCATGTCGACATGCTTATGGGTGATCGAGGCACGCCCCAGCTGCGAAAAATTGAGCAGGCCATCCACGAGCCTGCCCGCTGCCAGCGCCGAATCGGAGATGGTCCGAAGGTAGTGGCGCGATTTTTCGTCGAGACTGTTTTCCCTGTCTGTCAGCAACTGAGCGAAGCCGACGATGTGCCGGAACGGCGCCCTCAGATCGTGCGACACCGAATAGGAGAAAGCTTCAAGCTCCTTGTTGGAGCGCTGCAGTTCGCTGGTGAGTTCACCCAGCTCTTCAGCCTTTCGCAAGACGATCCCGACGATCGCGTTGCGAAGGTCGCGTGCAGCAGAAAGTTCTGCTTCGCTCCAGGCCTGAGAATGGAGCCGGACATTTTCGCTCCAGGCCTGAAAGGATTTCCGCGGATGGATACGTCCTTTTTCCTGGACAATCTTATGCGGGTCTCCAGCCCACTGGACCGTGCGGATCACCTCGGGCCGGAACCAGATCAGCCAGTTTTCGTAAAGCTCGGACAAACGAATGGCGATGATGCCGCTTGCCTCGCCGGCAAACGCTTCAGCCGATGGAAAGTCCGCAGCAAGCGATGTGGTGGCGAAGATGTCGTCGTCCGCTCTGCCGGAAAGCCAGCCGACGATGGAGCGAACTTCGTCGTCCGTCGGGGTGATCCCCACCTTGTGGCACTCTCCCTGTGCAATAATGGCGGCTCCCGAGGCACCGACCTGCGCGACCAGATCCTTCGGCAAGGTCTCCAATCCCTCGCTCCAGGACGAGGCAGATGTCATTGCCCGCAGAAGATCACCGGAGATGCGCGCCAGCTCGACGCGGCGGGTGGCGTCCTGGGAGTGAACTTGCGCTGCGATCCGCATGGCGAGCGACTGGACGATAAAGTCGCAGGCATCGCGCACCCTGACCGGAACCATGTGAGGCTGGGCGCTATGGCAAGCGACAAGCCCCCAAAGGCGTCCGTCGATTATGATAGACATGGACATGGATGCGGCCGTGCCCATGTTGTGCATGTATTCGAGATGCACCGGCGAAACGCTGCGCAGCTGCGAGAAGCTCAGATCAAGCGGACTGCCTGCGGTCCCGGATTCGCGACCAGCGTCTATCGGCACAGGTTCATAGGATGCGTCGGGAATGACCCGCAAGCGATTGGCGGCGTAGAGCGCACGCGCCTGTGCCGGTATGTCGCCCGCCGGGAAACGCAGGTCGAGATACGATGGCAACCTGCCATTGCCTGCTTCCGCGACAACGTGTCCGTTCCAGTCGTCGTCGAACTTGTAGACGAGGACGCGATCGAACCCTGTCAGGTCGTGAACAAAGCGAGCGGCCGCCGCAAGCGAACCCGCCACATCGGCCTGCGTCGACAGAACCTGCGCAAAACCGCGCAGGCGCGCAAACAGGCTGCCGAGTGTCTGCGCTCCCGAACGCTCGACTTCCAGGATAACAAGTCCACCAGATCGATGCGCCGTCAGTGTTGCATCGGAGATATCTGTCTGGAAAACGGCTTCGCTCAACTCATGCCAATTTCTGATGTCGTCATTCAGTGGATCAAGGATCACCGGCGCGGGACCGCCGAGGCGCAGATCAGCACCAAAAAACGCGCCGGCATTGCGGCTTGCCTGCAGGACCGTGAGATCAGTCGGCCGCAGAACGATCAGCGCACCATGCGGCTGGATCGCACCCGGTATATGGATCGGCTCCTGCGCGCAGGATTCCAGGTTGATTTCCGATCGATCCAAAATGCTTTTTCTCCCTCATCTCCGCCCGCATTCCACTGCGGTTCAGAGCCAAACAGGCTTCTAAATTAGTCCTGTCGTTTCACAAGCCAAAATACAAACTGGACGATTCATGTAAACCGAGCCGCTACCCATCGGCTCGGAATCGAGGGAACTTCGCCGTCCCAACTTCATTATTCGCTGACAAACACGAGCAAGATTCGGATGAATGCCAATGGTCCTCAAACAGTGATTGCTCACCTTTACGATTGTCGGCGCCGCGTCTCTTCGCGCCAGAAGAACTCCAGTTCCACGCAAGCGCGATTATCTAGCCTGCCCTTGTCGGAATCAATCGCGACAGTTAGGGGACAATGAATGTCTAAAGAAACCGAACACACGAGCCAGCCATCCGAACAGGCCATTGGCCTTTTCCTGCAGGACGGCGATGGCGACAGCCTTACCGACGTGCTCGTCGAAGCGCTTTACGAAGCATTTCGCATCATGGACGACGACGTCTCCACCGAAACCTACCACTAACGCGCTAAAACGTACACTGGCGGCGAATGAGCGGACGCGACGCCGGGCCTGAGACGGCTCGCCCGTGGAGAAGCTGAGCAGCGTTCGGCGAAACGGGTCGTTTCGATCAATAGCGGGGATAGAGTGCCCACCGGGCCCGGCTGTCGTGACTGTCGTCGTCATATAATCCCTGCCATTACCTTCACGAAATAGTCAGTGGGGCGGACAATGGTGGTGCCTGCGCGCTTTTGCGCGTCAACGCCTTCATTTCCGTTGCAGATTGTTCTAGAGACATTCGCTCAAACCGCCGGAAAGGCGGCACTACGACTGATAGGTAATATCGCCGATGCTCAATTCGCTCAGAAACGCAGCCCGCTCCTGGGTCGCAAAACTCCTGCTCCTGGTTCTTGCCGCATCCTTCGGCATCTGGGGCATTTCGCACTCCCTGATCGGATCGAACAGCAATACCGTCCTGACGGTGGGCGATCAGCAAATCTCGTCTGAAGAGTTCAGGCTGGCCTATCAGCGACAGGTCGCTAATATCGGTCGTCAGTTCGGCGCACCGCTGACCGCGGAACAGGCACGTGCATTCGGCGTCGAGAACGAGGTGTTCGCACAGCTCGCCGCAGGCGCTGCACTCGATCAGCTTTCCGACGACATGAATCTCGGTCTTTCAGAAGACAAGCTCGGTATCCTGATCAGCGAAGACCCTGCATTCCAGGGCGTCAACGGTCAGTTCGACCGCGCCTTGTTCACCTCCCGCCTGCGCAATGCCGGCCTTCGCGAAGACGATTACATCAAGGAGCGCAGCAAAGTTGCTGTCCGCAGCCAGATCGTCGAATCGGTGTCCGACGGGTTCAAGCCGCCGCAGGTTCTGATCGATGCATTGAAGCAGTATCGGGACGAAAGCCGCACGGTCGAATATCTGCTTTTGTCGAACGCCAATATCGATCCCGTAAAAGCACCGACGGATGATATTCTGGCGCAGTGGTTCGAAGGTGCGAAGAGCCGCTATCGGGCCCCGGAATACCGCACGTTTGCCTATGTGAAGCTGCAGCCATCCGACATCGCGGATGCGTCTTCGATCACCGACGAGCAGGCGCGGGCCGAATACGACAAGCGGATCGCCAGCTTCAAGACGAGCGAGACGCGCACCATCGAGCAGCTGCCCTTCCCCAACATGGAAATGGCAGAAGCCGCCGCGACGCAGTTGCGCGCCGGAACGACGACGTTCGACCAGGTCATGGCGGACCAGGGCAAAACCGCAGCCGACGTTCGCCTCGGCGACTTTACCCGCGACGCTGTTCCGGATGAGGCAATTGCAGAAGCGGCCTTCAAGCTTGGCGCGAATGGCGGCATCACGCCAGCCGTTCAAGGTACATTCGGTCCCGTCATTTTGCGGGTCTCCAACGTTCGTCCGGAAACCACCCGCGCCTTCGACGAGGTCAAGGGCGAGCTGCGCCAGCAGATGGCGGTCGCGGCCGCCTCGCAGGAACTCAACACGGCACATGACCGCTTCGAGGAGTTGCGCAGCAACGGGACGACGCTTGAAGACGCAGCAAAGGATCTGAACCTCAAGCTCGTCACGGTCACGGCCAATGCATCCGGCCTTGATCCGCAGGACAAGCGCATTGCAGATCTCCCAAGCGGCACCACGCTTTTGACCGACGTCTTCCGCACCGATCCCGGCGCGGATACGCTGCCGCTGACGGTTGGCACGGACGGCTTCGTCTGGTTCGAGGTCCGCAACGTCACGCCGGAACGGGAACGTCCGCTTAGCGAAGTCCGCGACCGGGCCGTTGCCGACTGGACGGCTGATCAGCAGCGTCAGGCGCTTTCGGCACGCACGGCCGACCTCAAGGGTCGCCTCGACAAGGGCGAGACGCTGGCAGTAATCGCTGAGGATCTCGGCGTCGCCATCGAAACGAAGTCCGGCCTGCGCCGCAACGGCGAGGACGCCATCTTCGGCAACGAGGCGATTGCGGCAGCCTTTGCCGGACCGGTCGGCGTGACTGGAACAGCGCTCGGATCCGACGGCGAGAGCCGCCTTCTTCTGAAGGTGACGGCGGTCGATCAGGCCACGAGCGATGCGCTTGCCGGCGACGAGCAACTCCAGCGCATGGCCAATTCTGCCGGCGATGACATGCTCGATCAGATGGTCAACAGCCTCAAGAACACCTACGGTGTTTCGATCAACCAGGCCGCCGTCAATCAGTCGGCTGCGCCCGCGCAATACTAAGCGACTTGAGAGCCAAAGAATGCCTGAGCTGAAACCCTTCATCGCCAAAGTTGCTGCCGGGGAGAGCCTCACGCTGGATGAGGCGCGTCAGGCGTTCGACATTCTGATGTCCGGCGAGGCGACGCCCTCGCAGATCGGCGGGTTTCTGATTGCGCTGCGCGTACGAGGAGAAACGGTGGCGGAGATTTCCGGCGCCGTAACGACCATGCGCGAGAAGATGCTGCGGGTCGACGCACCAGCCGATGCCGTTGATATCGTCGGTACCGGTGGCGATGGTGCCGGCACCTACAACATCTCGACACTGGCGTCGATCATCGTGGCTGGTACAGGCGTTCCCGTCGCCAAGCATGGCAACCGGGCGCTGAGTTCCAAATCGGGCACGGCGGACGCTTTGTCAGCCCTCGGTGTCAACCTTGAAATTGGCCCGGAGCGTATTGCTCGCTGTATTCGCGAGGCCGGGATCGGTTTCATGTTCGCCTCGATGCACCACGCCGCGATGCGCCATGTGGGGCCTAGCCGCGTCGAACTGGGCACGCGGACGATCTTCAACATTCTGGGTCCTCTCTCGAACCCTGCAGGCGCCAAGCGTCAGTTGCTCGGCGTTTTCGATCCGAAATGGCTGCAGCCGATCGCAGAGGTGCTGCGCGGTCTCGGCTCCGAGACTGTCTGGGTCGTGCATGGCCAGGGTTTGGACGAGATCACCACGACAGGCGTTACGCAGGTCTGCGCTCTGGAGGGTGGCAGTATCCGCTCCTTTGAGCTGACCCCAGCCGATTTTGGCGTGCCGCAGGCAACGCTTGCCGACCTCAAGGGTGGTGACGGCATCCACAATGCGAAGGCGTTGCGGGCGGTTCTCGGCGGGGCGAAGAATGCATACCGTGACATTTCACTCTGCAACGCGGCGGCAGCGCTTGTCGTCGCCGGAAAGGCCGAAACGCTGAAGGATGGCATGACGATCGCCACGAACGCGCTCGAAAGCGGCAATGCCGCTGCAGCGCTTGACCGGCTTGTGGCCGTATCGAACGAGAAGGATTGAGCGAATGGCGGATATTCTCAAGAAGATTGAAGCCTATAAGCGCGAGGAAATCGCAGCGGCCAAGGCGAGTGTACCGCTCACTGAGCTGAAGGCTCGTTCCGCCGACCAGCCTGCTCCGCGCGGTTTTCTGCGTGCGTTGCAGGCCAAGAAGGATGCCGGCATTTTTGGTCTCATTGCCGAAATCAAGAAGGCGAGCCCTTCGAAAGGGTTGATCCGTCCAGATTTCGATCCGCCGTCGCTCGCCGCAGCCTATGAGGCCGGCGGTGCAGCCTGCCTGTCTGTTCTGACAGATACGCCGAGCTTTCAAGGTGCGCCGGAATTCATGGTCGCAGCAAAGGCTGCCTGCGCCCTGCCCGTTCTGCGCAAGGATTTCGTGTTCGAGACCTACCAGGTGCACGAAGCGCGCGCCTGGGGAGCCGACTGCGTTCTGATCATCATGGCGGCGCTGTCGGATGACGACGCGCTGGCGATCTACGAGGCCGCCGGCGAGCTTGGCATGGATGCGTTGATCGAAGTGCACGACGCCCCTGAAATGGAGCGGGCGCTGAAGCTCGAGGCACCGCTGGTGGGGATCAACAACCGCAATCTGCGCACGTTCGAGCTCGATCTCGCCATCAGTGAGACACTTGCACCGATGGTGCCAGCCGATCGGCTCCTCGTCGGCGAAAGCGGCATCTTCACCTACACCGACTGCCAGCGGCTGCAGAAGGCTCATATCGAGACCTTCCTGGTCGGTGAAAGCTTGATGCGTCAGGACGACGTTGCTGCGGCGACTCGACTGCTGCTATCTGGTGAGACAAACGCACAGGCAGCCGAATAATGGCAACACTCACTCATATCGATGCGGCCGGCGAAGCGCATATGGTCGATGTCGGCGACAAGACCGAAACCGTACGCTCGGCGACGGCCGAGGGTCATGTCAGGATGCTTCCAGAAACGCTCGCGCTGATTCTGGATGGCAATGCCAAAAAGGGTGACGTCATCGGCACGGCCCGGCTCGCCGGGATCATGGCAGCGAAGAAGACCAGCGATCTTATTCCTCTCTGCCATCCGCTGATGCTGACAAAGGTCTCGGTCGAGATTACCGAAGACGCCGCCCTGCCCGGCCTGCGCGTCACGGCGACCGCTAAGCTGACCGGCAAGACCGGTGTCGAGATGGAAGCGCTGACGGCGGTGTCCGTTGCCTGCCTGACGATCTACGATATGGCGAAAGCCGCAGACAAAGGCATGCAGATCAGCGGCATCCAGCTTCTCGAGAAGACCGGCGGCAAGTCCGGAACATACCGCCTGGAGGGCTGATGAAGGCACTACTCCCCGTGGCGGATGCCAAGAGCCGGCTGCTCTCTGCAGCGCGTCCGATCGACGATATCGTGAATGTCCCGCTCGGCGAGGCCGACGGTCGCGTGCTGGCTGCCGATCTCGCCGCGAGGCTGACACAGCCACCGTTCGACGCGTCCGCCATGGACGGCTACGCAGTACGGGCAGAGGACGCGTCCACGGTCGGCACGGAACTGTCAGTCATCGGAACCGCTTCCGCAGGGCATGCCTTCGAGGGTGCCGTCGGTCCGGGCGAAACCGTGCGTATCTTTACCGGTGCACCTTTGCCGCAGGGCGCTGATTCTGTCCTCATCCAGGAAGATGCAGAGCGAATCGCGGACGACCGGATCCGCACTGCATTTGCCGTCGTCGAAGGACGGCATGTGCGGCCCCGCGGCCAGGATTTCGCGGAGGGCGAGATCGTCCTCAAGAGCGGCACGGTGCTCGACTTCGCGCATCTAACCGTCGCCGCCGCGATGAACCATCCGACGCTTGGGATCTATCGGCGACCAAGGGTCGCGATCCTTGCGACCGGTGACGAGCTTGTAGTTCCTGGCGGTGTGCCGGCGACCGCGCAGATCATTGCCTCCAATACGTTCGGCGTCGCCGCACTGGTGCGGTCCAACGGCGGCGAGGTTCTCGACCTTGGCATCGTCAAGGACAACCAGGCGGATATCGCTGCAGCTGTCGCACGGGCGCAGCTCGAAAAGGCCGACGTGCTGGTCACGCTCGGTGGAGCTTCTGTCGGCGATCACGACCTCGTCCAGTCGACGCTGAAGGCCGCCGGTATGGAACTCGATTTCTGGCGGATCGCGATGCGTCCCGGCAAACCGCTGATGGTCGGTTCGCTCGACGGCATGCATGTGCTGGGCCTGCCCGGCAACCCGGTCGCAAGCCTTGTGACCAGTCTCCTCTTCCTCGAGCCGCTGCTGCGAAAGCTCGCGCATCTCAGCGAGAGTAACCGCGAGGTCATGGGTGTCACAGCGGAGCCTATCAAGGCGAACGACCAGCGGCAGGACTATGTTCGCGCGAGCGTGAGGCGTGACGCGGCGGGAAATCTTGTTGCCAAGGCTTTCGGAAAGCAGGATTCGTCGATGATGAAGATATTTTCGCGATCCGACGGCCTTATCGTGCGTCCTCCGCACGCTCCGGAGCTGGCTGCCGGTGCACCCTGCCCTATATTGCTCATTCGTTCCTAAGGCGCTTTCCAGGCGTCCTTTGCGATGCCTCGAACGGAGAAGCGCGTGCCTGCCGATCATTCAACTGACAAAAACATTCCGACCATCCTATGGTTTCGCAAGGATCTCCGTCTCGATGACAATGCGGCGCTGAATGCCGCGATCGATGCCGGCGGCCCGGTCATCCCCGTCTATATCCGCGAACCCGACGAACTGAACATCGGGCCTCTCGGTGGCGCGCAGGAATGGTGGCTGCATCATTCGCTGACGGCACTCAAGGGCGCGCTGAAAGCGCTCGGCAGTGACCTCGTCCTCGTTAGGGGAAAGGCCGAGGATGTTCTGTCCGACATCGCCCACAAGACCGGCGCCCGCTCCGTCTTCGTCAACCGCGCCTATGAACGCACGGACTACGACCGTGAAATCGCGGTCGCCCTCAAAGACAAGGGCATCGCCATCAGCGCCTTTCATGGCCAGCTTCTCCACGAGCCGGACCGGATCCGCACGGGGGCGGGCAAGCCATTCAAGGTTTTTACACCGTTCTGGAACGCGATGCAGAAGCTCGGCGAACCGCACGAGCCGATGGATACCCCAAAGTCCATCTCTGCCCCGAAGCAATTTCCCCGTTCGGAAAGCCTGGACGGCTGGGACCTGCTGCCGGCAAAGCCGGACTGGGCTTCGGGTTTTTCCGAAATGTGGACACCGGGCGAACAGGGCGCGCGGGAGAAGTTAAAGGACATCATCGACAGGGACCTGCACGACTACAAGCGCGGTCGGGACTTTCCGGCGATCGACGCCACGTCTTCGCTGTCTGCCCACCTCACCCATGGTGAGATTTCCCCTGCCCGCATCTGGTACGAGACGAGAGGTCTTCCGGCGAAGACATCGGAAGACGTGTCGCACTTCCGCCGCGAGCTTGCCTGGCGTGATTTCTGCTACGGTCTGCTGATCGAATTTCCCGGCCTCGATCGCGAGAACTGGGACGACAAGTTCGACGCATTCGAATGGCAATACAATGCCAAGCAATTCACGGCCTGGACAAAGGGGATGACGGGTTATCCGATCGTCGATGCCGGTATGCGGCAGTTGTGGAAACACGGCTACATGCACAACCGGGTGCGGATGATCACGGCGTCGTTCATGATCAAGGATCTGATGATCGACTGGCGCAAGGGCGAGCAGTGGTTCCGCGATACGCTTGTCGATGCGGATCCTGCCAACAATTCCGCCAACTGGCAGTGGGTGGCCGGCAGCGGCGCCGATGCCTCGCCGTTCTTCCGGATCTTCAATCCTATCCTGCAGGGCGAGAAATTCGATCCAGACGGTGATTACGTTCGCGAGCATGTGCCCGAACTGGCAAAGCTCGACCGCAAATACATCCACAAGCCGTTCGAGGCGCCTGCGGCCGTGCTGGAGAAGGCAGGCATCGAGCTGGGCAAGACCTATCCAAAGCCCATCGTCGATCACGGCTTTGCCCGCGACCGGGCGCTCGCCGCATACAAGGCGCTGAAATAGAAAAGTGGTCAAAGAAAAACCCGGTCGAAGCCGGGTTTTCTCAGGTCTTAGACGAGACGGCTCTGTTCGAGCGCTGCCTCGACGAAACTCGCAAACAGCGGGTGCGGATCGAGCGGTCGGCTCTTCAGTTCCGGATGGTACTGAACGCCGATGAACCACGGATGGTCAGGGTATTCGACCGTTTCCGGCAGAAGGCCGTCCGGTGACATTCCCGAGAAGACGAGACCGCAGTTTTCCAGGCGGTCCTTGTATTGGACGTTGACTTCGTAACGGTGACGATGGCGCTCGGAGATATCCGTCGACCCGTAGATCTCAGCGATCTTGGTGCCCTTCTTCAGAGCCGCCTGATAGGCGCCAAGACGCATCGTGCCGCCGAGGTTGCCGGCGGTAGACCGCTTCTCGAGCTCGTTGCCCTTCAGCCACTCCGTCATCAAACCGACGACCGGTTCCTTTGCAGGACCAAACTCGGTCGAGGATGCGTCTTCGATGCCGGCGAGATGACGGGCGGCTTCCACCACCGCCATTTGCATGCCGAAGCAGATCCCGAAATACGGAACCTTGCGTTCGCGCGCAAACTGGGCCGCGAGGATCTTGCCTTCCGAACCCCGTTCGCCGAAACCGCCGGGGACCAGAATGCCGTGAACCTTCTCAAGCCACGGAGCCGGGTCTTCCTTTTCGAAGACTTCCGATTCGATCCACTCGAGATTGACCTTGACGTGATTGGCGATTCCGCCGTGATGCAGGGCCTCGATCAACGACTTGTACGCGTCCTTGAGGCCTGTGTACTTGCCGACGATCGCGATCGTGACCTCGCCTTCCGGCGTGTGGATGCGGTTGCAGACCTCTTCCCAGGCGTCCAGACGGGGCTTGGGAGCGGGTTCGATGCCGAACGCAGCCAGCACTTCCGAATCGAGGCCTTCCTTGTGGTAGGCCATAGGGACGTCGTAGATATTGGCAACGTCGAGCGCCTGGATGACCGCGGATGGGCGAACGTTGCAGAACAGCGAAAGCTTGCGGCGCTCGGCCTCCGGGATTTCCCGGTCTGCGCGCACCAGCAGGATGTCCGGCGCGATACCCAGCGCCTGCAGTTCCTTGACGGAATGCTGGGTCGGCTTGGTCTTCAACTCGCCGGCTGCAGCAATGAACGGCATCAGTGTCAGATGCAGATAGATCGTTGTTCCGCGGGGCAAGTCGTTCTTGACCTGGCGGATCGCCTCCATGAACGGCATCGCTTCGATATCGCCGACCGTACCGCCAACTTCGCAGAGGACGAAATCGTAGTCCTCATTGCCCTCGGTAACGAAATCCTTGATCTCGTTGGTGACATGCGGAATGACCTGAACGGTCGCGCCGAGGTAGTCGCCGCGGCGTTCCTTGTCGATGATGTTCTTGTAGATGCGGCCGGTGGTGATGTTGTCGGTCTTGGTCGCCGAACGGCTGGTGAACCGCTCGTAGTGACCGAGATCCAGATCGGTCTCAGCGCCGTCGTCGGTCACAAAGACCTCGCCGTGCTGCGTCGGGCTCATAGTGCCCGGATCAACGTTGAGATAAGGATCGAGCTTCCTCAGCCGAACCCGGTAACCCCTCGCCTGGAGCAGAGCTCCGAGGGCCGCGGCCGCAATTCCTTTTCCGAGGGAAGAAACCACGCCGCCTGTGATGAATACATATCGCGCCATGGGAGCCACCGAATACCTTCTGATTTCTGATTCCGCCAGCGGAATTTTCTTTTTCCGAAAAAAGTCTGTGGAATCTCCACAAACGAAAACCGGCAGGCTTTTGGCCCGCCGGAGTTTGTTGCCTTCAACCGTGCATTACTGGCCGGTTGGAACGCTGTTCGTCGGAGCGGGCGTTGCCGGGGCCGGTGTCGCAGGCGCAGCAGGAGCCGGTGCGGAAGGCGCTGCTCCCGTTGCCGGTGCTGCCGGAGCAGGCGCTGAACTCGCGCCATCCGATGGGACGCCGTTGCTTGCCGGCGGAGCGGTCGGTGCCGGGCCGAGCTGGTTCAAGATACCGTTGCCTGAACCCTGCTGGCTCTGCGGAATGCGGTCGAGAATATCCGTCGGACGCGATTCGTAGCGTGCCAGAATACCGAGCGCCAATGACGTGACGAAAAACAGCGTCGCCAGGATCGCCGTCGTGCGGGTCAGGGCGTTTGCCGTGCCGCGCGCCGACATGAAGCCGGAACCGCCGCCGATGCCAAGCCCTCCGCCTTCGGAGCGCTGGATCAGCACGACGCCGACAAGCGCCAGCACGATCATGAGATGAATGACGATCAGAACAGTCTGCATGAATAAGATCCCTGCCCCGTTGGCGAGGCAATAGAAGAAGTTTGGCGGCTCTTTACATGAGGCCCGCCCGCTTTCCAAGCCCCTATTGAACGGCTCAGGCGGTCAAGGCCTCATAGACGCCGTAGATGGCGAGAAAATCGTCGGCTTTCAAGCTGGCGCCACCGATCAATGCGCCATCGACATTTTCGATCGCCATCAGCTCCGCCGCATTGCCCGGCTTGACCGAGCCGCCGTAGAGGAGACGCATCCCCTTGCCGTCGTCGCCGAACCGCTTCACGAGTTCTGCGCGCATGAAAGCATGCGCGGCTTCCACATCGGTTGCGGTCGGCGTCACGCCGGATCCGATCGCCCATACGGGCTCGTAGGCAATGACCGTGTTTGCGGCCGTGGCATGGTCAGGCAGGGAGCCAGCGAGCTGACGCTTCAGGATATCGAGTGTCTGGCCGGTGTCGCGTTCGTCCGCCGTTTCACCGACGCAGACGATCGCGATCAATCCGGCCGTATGGGCAGCCTCGGCCTTGGCGCGAACGATCCGGTCAGTTTCACGATGATCGACGCGCCGTTCGGAATGGCCGACGATCACATGCGTGCCGAAGCAGTCGGCGATCATGTCGGCGGAAATTTCGCCGGTATGCGCACCGCAATCCTTCTGATGGCAATCCTGGGCGCCGATCATCAGCGGGCTGTCCGTCGAAAGTGCCGTCGCCACATAGAGAAGCGTGGCCGGTGGACAGATCAGGGTTTCGACCTTGTCCGAGAGAGGTCCCATCACGCCCTGCGCGATTGCCTTGATCTCGGGAAGGCTGTCCCGTGTGCCGTTCATCTTCCAGTTTCCGGCAATAAGCGGGCGAATTTCTGGTGTCATGTCGATCCCTGGTCCTCTCCTCCAGCCGACGCCGTTGAGCGCCGCCACCTAAACGTGCAGGACATGCCTCCCGACATATCCTTTCACACTTCGTACGCTGAATAATGAACGTATTTCAAGTGCTTGCATGGATCATGGATGGCGCAGCATGGCCCAGATGTCGTCCCGTTGCGGGTGGGAAGCGATCCACGCCGCGATTCAATCGGTTGAGAACCATTTAAACGCGCGATTGCAGCCAAACGGGTTATTTGTGGGCGATAAGCACGAAATTGAGGGCTTTGCGCCAGTCGATCATCCGAATGGGTGTTCCGTGCCCGCCTGTATTGAAAACGGACATACGGACCGGGTATCCGGAACTCTGCAATTTCCGGTAGACCTCGGTCTGTCCGCTTGCTGCGTAGACGCTGTCGGCGCTGCCGTGAGCGATATAGACCGGCAGTTTTGCCTTGGCCAACGGCGTTGACGGCAGACCCGGATCGGGTGGACCGCCCAGCAGCACCATGCCCTTCAAGGACCGGATCGTCGTGGCATCACGGCTCACGGCCTGACAGATGAATCCACCCATGGAGGCGCAGGCGAGGAGGACTGGACGTCCTGCCGATTTCTCCGACGCATAGCGAATAAGGGCAGCGATATCGGCAGCACCTTTGTCGTCGAAGGATTTTACGCTCGGCGAATAGTAGTTCCCGCCTGACGCGGTGACGAGGTTCTTCAGCCGGTTGAAATTGCCGCCGAACGTGTAGTCGTTGACGCCGAGCCGCCTGTCGCCGCCCCTGCCGTGGATGAAGATCACCGTGAGGGCGCCACCTTGAGAAGGTCCCACCCTGGTGACATCAAGGGTCCGTCCGGAGAAGGCCAGGGTTTCATTTTCCTGGACACGGCGCGGTCCAAGCGCCACATAGGCATTCTTGACCCGCCGCTCAGGCTCACTGTCACGACCGTTGATGTCGCGCAGTTCCTGGTAGTCTATCATCTCGTAAGCGCCGCCGTCCTTAGTCTCCAGCACCTCGAACCTGGAGAAAAGCTCGTCCTTGAACGGCTTGATGGGGCCTTCCTGCGCGAGGCTTGCTGAAGCGGTGAGCGCGACCATGCCAGCAAGAAGCGTGCCGAAAAAGAAATGAACTGTGGACATGCGGGCTTTCATTCGCAACCTTCTGTCTTCCAACTTGCCATGCTAAGGCCGAGGCAGCATTGCTGGCAGAGCCGCCGTGTGCGTACGGCATCGCGAGAAAGCCGGTTTTCTGGCAAAATCGCATGTGATTCGAAACAGCACGAGATGGGTATGGCTATCTCCTCCGCACCCCGACAGGTAGTACCGACACCGCCAATGGATGACAATAACGACCTTTTTGCCGATACGCCCGCTCTCCCCAGATCAGCGCCAGCGGAACCTGTACCCGCCGTCAAGGCAGCGCCTTCGCCGCGACGTCCGGCTATAATCGCCGCCGACGGCGACGACTACGGCGCATCGTCGATCCGCGTGCTGGAGGGGCTGGAACCGGTGCGCATGCGCCCCGGCATGTATATCGGCGGCACGGACGAAAAGGCTCTCCACCATCTGTTTGCCGAAGTCATCGACAACTCGATGGACGAAGCCGTGGCCGGCCATGCCAATTTCATCGAGGTGTATCTGGATACCGAAGGTTGCCTGACGGTTACCGATAACGGTCGTGGCATTCCTGTGGAAAACCATCCGCAAGTGCCCGGCAAGTCGACGCTCGAAGTCATCATGACCAAGCTTCACGCCGGCGGTAAGTTTGACGGAAAGGCTTACGAGACCTCGGGCGGCCTCCATGGCGTCGGCGTCTCTGTGGTCAACGCGCTTTCCGACATGCTGGAAGTCGAGGTTGCGCGCAACAAGAAGCTCTATCGCCAACGTTTTTCCCGCGGAGTTCCGCAAGGTGGGCTCGAAGAACTCGGTGACGTACACAATCGTCGCGGCACCCGCGTCCGCTTCCATCCGGATCCGCAGATCTTCGGCGATCACGCGAAGTTCGATGCCGGTCGCATTTTCCGCATGGCGCGCTCGAAGGCTTATCTGTTCGGCGGCGTCGAAATCCGCTGGAGCTGCGACCCGTCACTGGTTCAGGCCGGTGGCGATGTGCCGGACAAGGCAGTCTTCCATTTTCCCGGCGGTCTGAAAGACTATCTTTCGGCCACGCTCGGCAAGGATTTCACCGTCACTCGCGAAATCTTCGCGGGCCGCACCGAAAAGACCGGTGGTCACGGCGCCATGGAATGGGCCATCACGTGGTATGGTGGCGACCCGCAGGTTCACTCCTACTGCAACACCATCCCGACGACCGAAGGCGGCACCCATGAAGCCGGGTTGCGCATTGCGCTGACCAAAGGCCTGAAGAATTACGCCGAACTGACCCAGAACAAACGTGCCCGCGAAATTACCACTGATGACGTGATGATCTCGGCCGTGGGCATGCTGTCTGTCTTTATCCGCGAGCCGGAATTTGTCGGCCAGACCAAGGACAAGCTTGCGACCGTGGAGGCTCAGCGGCTCGTCGAGAACGTTCTGCGCGACCCCTTCGATCATTACCTGACCGGAAATCCCAACGAGGCCGCGAAACTGCTCGATTGGGTGATTGAGCGCTCCGAAGAGCGGCTTCGTCGCCGCAAGGAAAAAGAGGTCAATCGCAAGACGGCCGTGCGCAAGCTGCGCCTTCCCGGCAAGCTTGCCGATTGCTCACAGAACACGGCCGAGGGCGCCGAACTGTTCATCGTCGAGGGTGACTCGGCTGGCGGCTCGGCGAAGCAGGGCCGTAACCGGTTGAACCAGGCCATTCTTCCGCTCCGAGGTAAAATCCTCAACGTCGGCTCGGCAAGCCGCGAAAAACTCTCGGCCAACCAGCAGATCGCAGATCTCGTGCAGGCGCTTGGCTGTGGCACGCGGACGAAATACCGCGAGGAGGATCTTCGCTACGAGCGGGTCATCATCATGACCGACGCCGACGTCGACGGCGCCCATATCGCATCGCTGCTGATCACGTTCTTCTATCAGGAAATGCCCGAACTCATCCGCGGCAGCCATCTTTATCTGGCCGTGCCACCGCTTTACGTCATCCGGCAGGGTGGAAAGACCGTCTATGCCCGCAACGACGCGCATCGGGCCGAATTGATGGAAACGGTGTTCAAGGGCAAGAAAGTCGAAATCGGTCGCTTCAAAGGCCTTGGCGAGATGATGGCTGCGCAGTTGAAGGAAACGACCATGGACCCCGCCAAGCGCACGTTGCTGCGCGTCGGGATCGACGAGGTGGATTTCGAAGGCACGCGCGAGGCGGTCGACAATCTCATGGGCACGAGGCCCGAGGCGCGATTCCGGTTTATCCAGGAACGCGCCGCCTTTGCCGATAACCTCGATATCTGATTGCTGCGACCGGAAGACTTCCGGTCGCATTTTGAAGCTATCGTTCCAGAACCTTGCTGACGGCGGCGATCAACGCCGTCGCTTCATAAGGCTTGCGCACAACCGGCGCTGAAAACGTCGCCGGAATGATCGAGCGATCGCTGTATCCCGTCGCAAACACGAAGGGCACGTGACGACGCAGAAGTTCTTCCGCGATTGGAAGCGACGTACCGGATCCCAGATTGACATCGAGGATCGCGACGTCCGGGGTGAAATCCTTGAGGCGGCGAAGCGCGTCCGAGACCGAAGGCGATGTCGTTACCTTGTCGATACCATTGTCCGCCAGCATCGCCTCGACATCGGCTGCGATCAGCATCTGATCTTCCACAAGAAGGAACTCCAGATTGCCGAGTGATCGCTCGCTCGCCGTCCGTCCGCCGAGCCCATCCAGGTGGAGATCGTCCTCGGATGCCGCGTCATCATCTGCGTGAACGTGCTTGGAGGGGATGACAAAGACCGCGTTGACGCCCTCGGGCGGATAGTCGACCGATGCCCGACCATCTAGCTCGAAGGGCATGCTGCGGCTGATAAGGACACTGCCGAACCCACTGCGACTGGGCGCCTTTGTGACCGGACCACCGGTTTCCTTCCAGGTCAACTCGCAGTCGCCATCGGCGCTTCGGCCCCACTCGATGTCGAGCCGACCGTCAGATACCGAGAGCGAACCGTATTTTGCAGCATTGGTAGACATTTCGTGCAGGACGAGGGCCATGACGGAAAACGCACGGCTATCAAGCCAGAATCGCGGTCCGCTCATCGTCACGATGCGGCCGCTTCCCTTATAGGGCTGCAGTTCCGCTTCGAGAAGGTCGGCGAGATGTCCGCCATCGCCGCTGCGGACGACCTGATCGTGCGCATAGGCCAATGCCTGAATGCGTCCCTTCAGCGAGCCGACGTAATCAGACAGCGGTCTTGAGTCATCCACAGGATGCCCCACGAGCGCCTTGATCACAGACAGGATGTTCTTGACGCGGTGGTTGAGCTCCTCGTTGAGCATGCGCTGGCGCACGTCCGCCTTACCGCGCTCGTCCGCAAGCAGTTCGTTATGATGCAGTACGGTTTCGACAAGAACTGCCCTGATGGCGTCGGCAATCTCGAGATCCGTATCGGTCCAAGGTTGAGCCTTGAGGCGTACCTGTTCTTTCCAGATGGCGAAGCTCGACCTCGGCGTCAGTCGCTCCCCATGCGGTCCGCTGGTATACTGCTTGTCGGGATTGCCTGCCCAATCGAGGGTCTGCACGACTTCCTTGCGGAAGAAAAACAGATAGTCGCGAGGGCGCTGGGACAAGGAAATGGCAAGAACGCCGCTCACGTCGTCCGGCGAGATCATCGACAACGGTAGCGACCGAGACAATTCGGCCGTCGACCAAATCCGTCCGCCCGCGACGCCGCCGACCAGTTCCGCCAGTTCGGCAACGAGATGCTCCTGTGGCACGAGCCCCTGCCCTGTCCAGATCCCGTCAAGCCACAGCCCGACCCCATCGCAGGGTAGCATGCCGCCGAAATCATCCAGTGAACTTCTCAACAACCCGCTGATATCGTTGTGGTTGGAAGCGATCTGAAGGAATCGGTCGAGCGAACGTCTGGCAAGATTTGCCGTTTCGACCAGTTGCTTCTGTTTCAGCGCGCTCAAATGCAGGGAGAAGAACTCGCCGAACGTTTCTGCCGCAACGCGCTGGGGCATCGACAAGGTCTTTGGCGAATAGTGGTGGCAGGCCATCAGCCCCCACAACTCCCCATCAACGATGATGGACACCGACATCGAGGCAGAGACGCCCATGTTGCGAAGATACTCGCAGTGGATCGGCGAAACACTCCGCAGATGCGCGAAGGACATATCGAGCGGCAGGCCGTCTTCGCCCAACTCAGGGACGATGGCCACACGCTCGTTGTCAGCGTTGGAGATGACGCGGATGGTGTTCTTGATGTAGAGAATGCGTGCCTGTTTGGGGATATCCGCTGCAGGAAAATACTGGCCCTTGAAGCTCTCGAGGTCGCGGCGTTTGTATTCGCTGACGACCTTGCCGGACCCTTCCTCCTCGAAACGATAGACCATCACGCGGTCATATCCGAGCATGGCGAACATCAGCCGTGCAGCGTTCTCGATAAGCCTGTCGATGCTCTTCATGTTGCGAATGCGGCTGATCAACATGCGCGCAACTTCGAGCGGCTGGTCGGCGTCGTTGGAAGCCGGCTCGAACTCGATGATCACCTTGGAATCGAAACGATGCAACGAGATGTCGAAAGCTTTGCCTGACGGGAGTCGCAAGGCATGGCGTAGCGCCGGGCGTGCTGGATCATCGGAGGTCGCGAGCGCGTTGCGAAGCGAATGGGCCGCTTCGCCACCGACGACGTCCTCGAGTCTCCGGCCGTTGATGTCACCTTCAACACCGAGCATTTCTCCGACATTCGCAGAGTGGTGAAGAATCTCAGCGCCAGTTAAGTCGCAGGCAAGAAGGCAACCATGCGGTTGAATGCTCCCTGGGATGTGAATTGGCTCGCGGTCGCAATTTGTAAGGTCGACCGCCTCCGCATTGAGCATCATTAAAAGTCCTTGGATCTCGTCTTTTATAAAACACGCGTACGTGACGGTTATCTATTGTTCTGCTCTACCGAAACAAGGGGCGCTGACAAAGACGGTTTAGCCATCGCAATGCCCTAGATGAAGTTATGGTTCGGTGTTTTCACATTTGTATCGTATCTGAAGGATAGGCAGACGATGAAGGGCTCGGTTAAGAGGTCCACGGTAGGCTTGCAGCGTAATGGCCGACACACCATATCGGCGACAGCAATCGGGAGTGGCAGTATATCGTGAGCGCGCAAGATGATCGGAACATCCCTATAGAACCGCGTTGGCTGGGACCGGTCTCTCCCAATCGCATTGCTCTGATACCGGCGATATCGGCAGCTCGATGGCTTCTGGTCCTGATTGTTGCTGCGTCGATTTATTTCTTCTACGGCTTCCTTGTGCCGGTTCTGGCCGCCTTGGTCATTGGATTTGCGAGCTGGCCACTTTATCGCAAGCTCTTGGTCCGCGTTGGCGGAAACACGACAATCGCCGCGACGCTTGCCATTCTGTTCATCCTCGCCTTTCTGATTGTGCCGATCGGCGTCGCGATCAGCTACACCACGGGTGAACTGCGCCAGTGGTTCAGCTGGGCGGTCGAAGTGAACAGGTTCGGGGCGCCGCCTCCAGCCTGGATCATCGGCCTTCCCTGGGCCGGTGATTGGCTCGGGTTGCAGTGGACAAAGCATGTTGGGTCACCCGGCGCTATCGGCGAGCTTGTACAGATCGTTAGCGGAGCCAATATCGGCAATATCTACCGCGCCGTGATTGCTGCCGGAGATGGCGTCTTCCATCTTGTTCTGACCATGCTGTTTATGATGATCGCTCTGTTTTTCGTTTATCGTGACGGCGCATCGTTTTCACGCCAGATTGATCTTGTTGGTGAGCGCATCCTGCCGTCGCGGTGGGAGCGGATTTCGCGTGTCGTACCGGCGACAATCAGTTCGACGGTGACCGGGATGACGTTGATTGCGATCGGCGAAGGCATCGTGCTTGGCGTGGCCTACTGGATTGCTGGCGTCCCCTCGCCTGTGACACTTGGGGTCATCACTGGTGTAATGGCGCTTATTCCGGGCGGCGCGCCGCTTTCGTTCACGCTGGTATCTGCCTATCTCGTTGCCAACGGCTCGTTCGTCGCAGGGATCGGGCTGTTCACGTGGGGTGCGGTGGAATTGTTTATCGTCGACAAGACGGTTCGTCCGCGCCTGGTTGGCGGCCCTATCAAATTGCCATTCCTTCCCACATTCTTCGGCCTTGTCGGTGGTGTGAAAACCATGGGCTTTCTCGGACTGTTTATCGGTCCGGTTCTGATGGCGCTGATTGTGTCGATATGGCGGGAATGGATTCGCGAGGTCCGGATGGCAGAGACGACCGAAGTGCAATCGGCCGACCTTGCGGTGTCGCCGAGCGAAGCGGCGGAGCGGGCCTATAAGCGAAAGGCGCAAACGCCTTAAGTGTTCAGCCCCGCTGCGGTGGCGCCTCGCTGGCGCCATCATTGAGCAATCTAACCCCCAACAACCGCCATTGGGGAAAACAGCATGAATTCCGCGCTCATCGTCATGACTATTTTGGGCTGCAACGATTCGGCCACGGACTGCCGCTACATCTCGACCGTCGACCAGAGATGGCCAACGGTCGCCATGTGCGACGCCGTTTCCGAAGACAGGCTACCGTCCTATGCCAATCAGCCTTATCCGGTAATCATCGCCGTCTGCCAAAATCCGGACGATGCGATCGAGACAGCAACACAGTCGCAAACCCCTCCCGTGCGGGATCAAGCGTCCGAGCCGATAGCGGCGGCTCCGGAGCCAGACAGCGACGTAAGCGAGAAGCAGAAGGAAGGTCTGGCCAGCCGTGCGATCCAGCGGGTTCGCAACGTTTTGCCAACGACCGAAGGCGTCAAGACGCTCGTGACGACGCCCGTAAGGCTTGTCGAAGGCGGTTATTCGTGGGTTGCCAAGCGTTTCGACCGCTAAGCTCAGGCAGCAAGCGCTAACTCGCTCGCATAGGCCCGTGCGGCGAACCGCATCTCCAGACGATGCCGTCTCTCGATCATCTGGATCATATCCGAGACTGCCGGATGCTGCCCTGCAGCCCCTGAGAACCTCTCGATCAAACGACCGCAGACATCAGCGGTGGAACGACCCGCCGACGCGTCGCGCCAGAGCAGGACAGCCTCGACGAAGACGGCGGCAATCTCTCTTGTCAGACCACAGGCTTCAAAAAGGGCGCGAACGGCATGAAGGCGGCCTGTCGCCAGGATAGGCCTCACGCGACGCTCTCCGAGCCCGGAAAGGGTCGATACCGCCTCTGCAACGAGGTCCGCTTTGCCAAGGCAAAGGGCGTGGATCAGGAAAGACGGTGTGAGGCGTCCCGATGCCCGGAGATGCTCGACGAGTGCCGGCACTTCCTGCTGGGACGTCGTTCCTGCAATTGCAACGGTTGCCGCTTCGTCGGCCTCGCGGCCCACATATTCGATACGGCCGCGAGCAAGCGTCGAGCGGACCAGACCGCAGTTGAGAAGCGTGTCCGCGATGTGGCTAACGAGCATGTGGCGCGCTTCTGAAGGAAGGTCTTCGCGCTCGAGCAGAAGGTTGCGAATGTCGTGGCGCTGTCCATGCCGCTCGGCGATCCGGCGCAGGGATATGCCTGTGATCAACGCAGTGCCACTTTCGAGCAGAATCAGAATTTCCGGCTCGTCGCCGATTTCTGCAAGTGCTGCACAGGCGCCGCGGGAAAGATTTGGCCGCGAAGCGATCAGACGCCGGGTCATTCCATCGCCTCGGCCGATCAGGTCGACAAGATCCGAGTCGCTGATCACGGGCGAGCGGGCAATCACCGTACAGGCGATCTCGACCTGATCTTCCGCAAGCGCGAGGATGATTGCACGAGGAGCCTGAGGCGAATCGGCGATCGATTCTGCCAATGCGAGACGTACGCGCGGCGAAGGGTCATCGAGAAGGTAAGTGATCGCCAATCCGGCAGCCTTGCGCTCTTCCGCCCCCATCGCCGCGTGGAGATATGCCCGACCAAGGGCATCCGCTGCGCGGGAACGGTCCCCAGCCCTTGCCGTCTCAGCCCAACGAAGAAATGCCTGTACGATCACGACCTGCCCCGGAAACACAACGCTGCTGCTCCGTCTGGAACAGCCTGGTGCCACGGTAGAGACAAAAAGTTTAAGATTGGTTCACCATGTTCCACACCCGGCGCGGCGCACCTCACGCGTAGCCTGAACCAGGCCGAGAGTATGAAATCTCACGTCGGACGGATCAGTTCGAACACGCCCTCGCCGGCATCGGAATAGTCACGGTAGCCCATGCGGCCGACCGGTCGGGCAAGCTGCATGTCGATTCGGCCATCCCGGATGATGTCTTCGGAGATATGGATTCCGACCACCTCGCCAAACACCATGTAAGCGTCGGTGAGCTCGCCCTTGAGATCCTTCGGCTGGATCACTTCGGTAAGACGGCATTCCAGCGCGGTATAGGCCTCCGCAACGTAGGGCGCGTCGACGACCTCTCCCATTCTGGCGGTGAGGCCAGCCAGGTCGAACTCATTCACCCCGTAATCTACCGGAGCAGAGGAAGCGTTGACCTGTTCGGAAACATGGCGGCTGGCCATGCTTGCCGTGAAAAAACCCGTGTCCGACGCATTCTTCAGACTGTGCTTGCGTCCCGACGAGGAGAACATCACGATCTTGGGGTTATCGGACACGATGTTGAAGAAAGAATAGGGCGACAGGTTCAGCGAACCGTCGCGGCCTTTGGTACCGATCCAGCCGATCGGCCGCGGCGCCACGATGGCCTTGAAGGGATCATGGCGCATGCCGTGGGCGTTCGTGTCGGTGCGATAAAACATGCGTTCAACCTGCGTAGGTGACAATGTCGGCAAGAGCCGGCCGCGGCCGGTCCGGCGTCGCGAAATCGCTCGAGCCGATATGAATGAAACCCGCGACCTTTTCGCCCGGGCTTATGCCAAGAGCGGCGAGGGCTCGCTCGTCGTAGCACACCCACTCGGTGCGCCAGTTGGCAACATAGCCATGTGCATTTGCAGCCATCAGCATGTTGAGGCAGACAGCGCCAGCCGACAGGACCTGCTCCCATTCAGGGATTTTGACGTGGGGCTGCGCGGTGCTGACAACGGCAACGACAAGCGGTGCACGTGTGAAACGCGTCAGTTCAGCCTGTTTGGCCGGTTCATTCATCTCCGGGTTACCGGCGAGCGCGAGTTCAAGGAACGTTTCGCCGAGCTTTGTGCAAACGTCACCCCGATAGACGACAAGGCGCCACGGCGCGATTTTGCCATGATCGGGAACGCGGACCGACATGCTCAAGATCGATTCGAGCTCTTCTTGCGATGGGCCCGGGCCTGTGATCTGGGCAACGGGCGTCGAGTGGCGCTCTTGCAGGTAATCGCTGAGCTTCAGGTTGTTTTCCATGTCGAAAGCTTCCGATCGATACGTGATATAGAGGTAGGCCTTGAAAATGCCCGGACGTTCGTCTTCAAGTGGCTTCTCGCAAAACAAGAGTCAACGGGTCATATCCTGATGCCAGGCCTATCGTTCGTAACCCGTATCGCTGCTGCAGGCCTGCTGCTGTTGACCGCTGCCGACCTGGGTTTCGCGCAAAGCGATGCGTTCGGAAGCTTCCGCCAGCTCGACAGCACGGGGAAGATGCCCAAGCTGAACGCCTTCTCGGCCACACCGGGCGAAAGCGCCGGCTCGATCGCGAAGGATGTGCGGTTTGATGCCAGGCTGACGGCTGACAGCGACGTGATGCAGGAAGGTCTTGCCTGGCGCGTGTTCAGCCCGATTGCCGGTGTGGACGGCAAGCTTCCGCTTGTTGCAAGCTCCGACGGCGGATCCGCCGCCTTCCAGCTGGCGCCGGGTGATTATTTCGTGAATGTCGCGTTCGGCCGCGCCGGCGTCACGAAAAAAGTAACTGTACCCTCTGAAGGCGACTTCCAGAAACAGACCCTTGTCCTTGATGCCGGCGGGTTCATCCTGAACGCGGTTGCCGGAGCGGACCAGACTATCCCACCGGCACAGCTGAGCTTCTCCGTCTATGCGGCCGAAGTCCGCGAAAACGGCGATCGGGCCCTGGTGATGTCGGAGGTAAAGCCCAACACCATCGTGCGGCTTGCGACAGGGACCTATCACGTGGTCTCTGAGTACGGTGACATCAACGCCGTCGTGCGTGCCGACATCCAGGTGGAAGCGGGCAAGCTGACGCAGGCAGTCTTGCAGCACAAGGCCGCGGAGGTGTCGCTGAAGCTCGTGTCTCAGCCGGGTGGCGAAGCCATCGCCGACACGGCCTGGTCGGTGCTGACGGCTGCGGGCGACGTGGTCAACGAAAGCGTCAGCGCCCTGCCCTCCATGGTGCTGGCCGAGGGCGACTATCTCGCCGTTGCCCGCAACAAGGACAAGATCTATCAGCGCGAATTCAAGGTGACGGCTGGTAACAACGTGGATGTCGAGGTTCTGATGCGCAATGCCAACCCGTCAGATGCGACGACCGCTGCCGTCGTGCCCGACTGACATCGGCTTTCTGGGTCAACTGGCCTTCTTGAGAAACCGCTGACGTCTGACGGGTCGCATGGAGAAGACGGCACTGTGGAGCAGACCGAGCAACTCCTTGCGGTCTGTGGTCCCAGCCATATCGTCCCAGCTCATCACCCTGCCCACCCGTGCCGTGATCGACGTTCCAGACAGGCGTTTAAACTCGCGGATGAGAAGCGACAGCCTGAATGTCATCGAGATCCGGCTGGCCAGATGAAAGAGCCGACCATTCTGCCCCTCGAAATAGACCGGAACCACGTTGGCCCTGGTAGCCTGAATGAGTTTTGCGGCGAAGATCTTCCACGGCAGGTCGTCGGCAATGCCGAAGCCCTTCTTCGCGGTTGCGACACCGCCGGCTGGAAAGATAATGATGGTCGTGCCGTCTTTCAGCAGCCGTATCGCTTCGTTCCGCGTGTGCATGTTCAGCACCAGCGCCTCCTTCGTCTCCTCGAAGGATACGGGCAGCGAATAGGGTTCCATCTCAGGAACCTTCAGGAGATCGTTGTGGATCAGCACGCGGAAAGGTCGGCCGAGCTGTTCGGCAAGTGCCAGCACGGCAATTCCGTCTCCGATGCCGAACGGATGGTTTGCAACGATGACCAGTGGAGACTGCAGCTGTTCTTCGGGAGGCCATGCGCCTTCGATCTCGAGACCCACGTCGATGATATCGAGCATCTTGCCGAAGACGCGGTCGCTCTTGCCGACGATGTCGGTGCGCCAGATATCATACAGCCGGGCGAAACGATCGCGTCCCGAGAGCCCTTCGATAGACCGGATGAACCAGCGCTTGAAGCGCGGATCCCTGTCATTGGCGTAGGACAGTTCTCTGAACCGCAAATCAGTCTCCCAACGGAAAGGCGCATCCGATGGGAAGGCAATATTACAAAACGATTGCAGTTTTTTGACAGCACCCGCGGACATGGCCCGCGGGCGCTGGTCTTGATCAGGCCGGGCGCTTTCTCAGTGCTGCGCGGCGGCGAAGGTCCGGCGGCGTCGCTTCTTCCGCAAGCGACCGAATCGCCTCTTCAAGCGTCATCGACGTTTGCGCCTGCGACCCCAGACGACGGATGTTGACCGAGTTCTCCTCGGCTTCCTTCTTGCCGCAGACGATGATGACCGGAACCTTGGTCACCGAATGCTCGCGGACCTTGTAGTTAATCTTCTCGTTGCGGAAGTCAGTCTCGACCTGCAGGCCGGCATCGCGCAACTGTTCGGCAACTTCCCGACCGTAGTCGTCTGCGTCCGAAGTGATGGTCGCGACAACGACCTGGGTCGGTGCAAACCACAGCGGCATGTGGCCTGCGAAGTTCTCGATCAGAATGCCGAGGAACCGTTCCATCGAGCCGCAGATGGCACGGTGGATCATCACCGGCTGCTGCTTTTCCGAGTTGGCATCGATGTAGAAGGCGCCGAAGCGCTCCGGCAGGTTGAAGTCGACCTGAGTCGTGCCGCACTGCCATTCGCGACCGATCGCGTCCTTCAGCGTGTATTCGAACTTGGGGCCATAGAAGGCGCCCTCGCCCGGAAGAATGCCGGTCTTGATGCGACCGCCGGACTGTTCTTCAATGGTTTTCAGAACGTCCGTCATGACGCTTTCGGCGCGATCCCAGAGATCATCGGTGCCGACGCGCTTTTCCGGACGCGTGGAGAGCTTCACGACCACTTCCTCGAAGCCGAAATCCTCGTAGACGGAGAGGATGAGATCGTTGATCCGCAGGCACTCGGCCGCCATCTGCTCGTCTGTGCAGAACACGTGCGCGTCGTCCTGCGTGAAGCCGCGCACGCGCATCAGACCATGAAGCGCGCCTGACGCTTCGTAGCGGTGAACGAGACCGAATTCGGCAAGCCTGATCGGCAGTTCGCGATAGGACTTCAGACCGTGCTTGAAGATCTGGACGTGGCCGGGGCAGTTCATCGGCTTCAATGCGAAGACGCGATTGTCCGCTCCCTCGTCCTTCGGATGCGTGAACGCGTAAGCGGATTTCACCGCGAACATGTTTTCCTGATACCAGCCCCAGTGACCTGACGTTTCCCAGAGAGACGCGTCGAGAACCTGCGGTGCGTTGACCTCTTCGTAGGTGCCGGCCAGACGGCGGCGCATGTAGGAAGTCAGGGTCTGGAACATGCGCCAGCCCTTGCCGTGCCAGAAGACGACGCCGGGGCCCTCTTCCTGGAAATGGAACAGGTCCATTTCGCGACCGAGCTTGCGATGGTCACGCTTTTCGGCTTCGGCCAGGATATGCAGGTAGTTGTCGAGCTGCTCCTGCTCCGCAAAGGCCGTGCCGTAGATGCGCGTCAGCATGACGTTGTTGCTGTCGCCGCGCCAATAGGCGCCAGCCACCTTCATCAGCTTGAAAGCCGTGCCGATCTGGCCCGTGGACGCCATATGCGGCCCGCGGCACAGGTCGAACCAGTCGCCCTGATAATAGATCTTCAGATCCTGGTCTTCGGGAATGGCATCGACCAGCTCGACCTTGTAGGCCTCGCCCTTGGCTGCAAAAACCTCGCGCGCCTTGTTGCGCGGCCAGACTTCCTTGGTGAAGGGCTTGTTGCGCTGGATGATTTCCTTCATCCGCTTTTCGATCTTCGGCAGGTCGTCCGGCGTGAAGGGCTCAGCCTTGGCAAAGTCGTAGTAGAAGCCGTTCTCGATGACAGGACCGATGGTCACCTGCGTGCCGGGCCAGAGCTCTTGCACGGCTTCTGCCATGACGTGGGCGGCATCGTGGCGGATCAGTTCAAGCGCCCTAGGGTCCGTACGGGTGACGATCTCGATCTGACCGTCGACGACGGGGTCAGAGAGATCGCGAACGGTGCCGTCGATCGCGATCGCGACAGACTTTTTGGCAAGCGACTTGGAAATGGATTCGGCAACGTCACGGCCGGTCGTGCCGGCATCATACGTGCGGACGGAGCCATCGGGAAATGTAAGGGAAACCTGGGACATGTTCTATCTCCTGTCCAGTCCCGCCAACGAATGCGGGTGGTGGTAAAATGGCCAGATCGACCGGCCGGCAACGGGCGCGGTGATAGTGTGTTTTGGGCGGTTAGTAAAGGTTTGGAACCCGCGAACGGATGGTCGGAGGGCCGTTAGGTTCTGAGCTTTTCTGAATGGTTGGGGTCTGTGATCGCCGGAACGGCAACGCGTCCTCCAACACTTATCAACGACGCCAGTAGCGCCAGGGCATCCACCAGAGTTGGCGTTGCTTCTGCAGGTCCGGAACCGGGTCCAGTCCGCCGGAGCCACCAGGTCCGCAGCGGGCGACGCGATACAGTGTCATCCAGAAACCGGGCCAAAGGCCGTGACGGGCGACGGCTTCATACCCATACTCGGAACAGGTCGGAATATGGCGGCAGCCGTTTCCCACGAAGCCGGAAAGCGTCAGCTGGTAGAACCGGATCAGCCCCATTCCGGCAAGCCGTCCCGGCGTCTTGGCGAACGGGCCTTGCCAATTGCGCGATCGATAGGGCCCGCCGCGTTTTGTGTCGTGGTCACAATCCGGCGAACCGCACATCAGGCGGTCGCTTTGTCGGCCGGGTCGCGGACGTCGATCTGATCGAGCGCGTCCACGACCGCATCGAATGTCAGCATGGTTGAAGGATGCCGGGCCTTGTAATCCTTCACGGGCTTCAGGTAGCGCATGTCTTCGAAGCGGCCGACCGGGCCTTCGCCGCCCTCTTTCAGCATCGACAGCATGTCGACCCTCGCCTGGCGCAGTTCGTCGACCGGCGCGCCGACGATATGCCGTGCCATGATCGACGACGACGCCTGACCGAGGGCGCAGGCCCTCACCTCGTGAGAGAAGTCGCTCACCACGCCGTCACTGACTTTCAGGTAAACACGAACTTTTGAACCACAGAGCTTGGAGTGCTTTTCGGACGTCGCATCCGCATCGTCCATTGCACCCGCGCGGCCAATGTTCCCCGCAAACTCAAGAATTTTCTGGTTATAGATCTCGTCCATGTCGCTCGCTCACGTCATCGTCCTCGACATCCGCTCGACCGATCGAACGCACCGTCTACCGGGATGACCTACCACAATCTGGATTAGGCCCCTATATGTTGTCCGCGACGGGAATTATCAAGGAAACACGTTTTCGAGAAACGCGCGAAAACGGCGATGGTATGCCTTGAAAATTCGGAACGCGCAGACGAAAAGTCAGGAAACTGGTATTCCGGCGTGATCCATGGCGATCAGCTTTTTTACCATAGTGAGATCGGATGTGGCCCTGGCCCGCATCGAGGGACACAAGATGGATGCTATTTTGAAGAATTTTCCGGCCTCCAGCCAGAAACAGCCTCGTCCGACCCAGCAGGAAGCTGAGGACGCCGTGCGCGTCTTGCTCCAGTGGTCCGGTGACGATCCGGAGCGCGAAGGTTTGCTCGACACGCCGAAGCGCGTTGCAAAAGCCTATCGCGAGCTCTTTTCGGGCTATGACCTGTCCGCCGAAGAGGTTCTCGGCCGGACCTTCGAGGAGGTCTCGGGTTATGACGATATGGTTCTCGTTCGCGATATTCCATTCTTCTCCCATTGCGAGCACCACATGCTGCCGATCAAAGGCAAGGCGACCGTTGCCTATCTTCCGCAGGGCCGGGTCCTTGGACTGTCCAAGATCGCGCGTGTGATCGAGATCTACGGTCGCCGCCTCCAGACACAGGAAAATCTTACGGCACAGATCGCCAGCGCGATCGACACGACATTGAAGCCGCGCGGCGTGGCTGTCCTGATCGAGGCGGAACACATGTGCATGGAAATGCGCGGTGTGGAGAAGCAGGGATCTCAGACGCTGACGACCCGGTTTACCGGTGCGTTCAAGACCGACGCGGCCGAGCAGGCGCGCTTCTTTACCATGGCCCGCAACCGCTGAGCGCCGAAATGACAATAACTTTTCAAGCGCCGTCGTCGGATAAGGCCGAGCTCGAGGGTGACGGCGCCTTTACGCCGCGTTTCGATACCGACGGTCTTGTGACCGCTGTCGTGACCGACATTCGCGATGGCGAATTGCTCATGGTGGCGCATATGAACGCCGAGGCGCTCGCGCTGACGGTCGAGACGGGCGTCGCTCACTACTACAGCCGGTCGAGAGCGAAACTCTGGAAGAAGGGCGAGACCTCCGGCAATCTGCAAACTGTGCATGAGATCAGGACCGATTGCGATCAGGACGCCGTCTGGCTCAAGGTCTCGATGTCCGGCCATGACGCCGCTTGCCACACCGGGCGACGCTCCTGTTTCTATCGTGCGGTAAAGAAAAGTGACGGTGGCGCTGTCCTTGAAATACAGGATCAACAGCGTCACTTTGATCCAGAGCATGTGTATTCTGGTCATGATGAGACTGGAAAGCGGTAGGCGTCTGCACCGCTTTCATACCATCCCCACCTGAATAACGAATTGGCAACCAAACGATGCGTTAATTGGCGTACGTGGCTGTGTTCAGCTGAGAGGTGATGGCGATGATGAATTGGAGTTGGAGTCGCAACGAGCGGCAAGCCGCGCCAGCAGACGCTGTCACAAATCGGCTCCAGACGTCCCCTCCTCCCATTGTCATTGAGCAGCCACGCAAGGCAAAGCTGTCTTTAGCACTTGGTGGCGGCGCGGCCCGCGGATGGGCGCATATCGGCGTGTTGCGCGCGCTTGACGAAGCCGGCATCGAAGTCGGGATGATTGCCGGCACATCAATCGGCGCGCTGGTCGGAGGCTGTTATCTCGCAGGCAAGCTCGACGAACTCGAAAGCTTTGCCCGATCTCTGACCATGCGGCGGATCGCGGCGCTTCTCGACCTCACCATCGGTGGCGGCGGCCTGATCGGTGGCATGCGGTTGACGAAGCGAATGCAGGAACACCTGCAGGGCATCTCCATCGAAGATCTCGACCGCCCCTTCGTCGCAGTCGCGACGGAACTTCATACCGGGCACGAAGTGTGGATTTCGGCCGGCTCTCTGATCCGAGCCCTTCGGGCGTCCTACGCGCTGCCGGGGATTTTCGAACCTGTGAAATGCAGCGGCCGCACGCTGGTCGATGGCGCGCTGGTCAATCCGGTCCCGACCTCCGTCTGTCGCGCCTACGAGCAGCCGCTGGTCGTGGCCGTGAACCTCAACTACGATGTCTTCGGCCGGTCCGCGGTTGTCAAACACACTGCAGCCGATGCGCCGGACGATCACGAGCGTTCGCGCCATCAGGACGACCCCCGCGTCGGTGTCACCGGCACCATGGTGCAGGCGTTCAACATCATCCAGGAGCGCATATCGCGCGCCAGACTGGCCGGCGATCCGCCTGATCTGGCGCTGCATCCACGCCTCAACGATATCGGTCTGTCCGAATTCCACCGCGCCGGCGAGGCGATCGACCGGGGCTATGAGGCCACCATGTCGCAGATCGTGGCGCTTCAGCGCATGCAGGAAGTTTTCGCCCGCTGAGATGCGGGCGAAGATGCCGCTCTCCCAGCCGCCTTACCCGGCGATATAGGCCTTCATCTGTTCGGCTTCGATCTCCACTTCACGCAGCCGCGATTTCACGACGTCGCCGATCGAAATGATGCCGGAGAGCTTGCCGTCGGCTTCTACCGGGACATGGCGGAACCGTCCCGCCGTCATCATACCCATCACCTCGTCTGCCGTCTGATCCTCCCGACAGCGCTGCACGGAAGTTGTCATGACGGCCTTGACCGGCTGCTCCAGCGCATCGACGCCTTTAGTGGCTATGCAGTGGACGAGGTCTCTCTCGGTGAAAATGCCGGCAATACGCCCCTCCATCCCGGCAATGATCACGGCACCGATGTTTCGGTCGTTCAAGATGCCCGCGATCTGGCGCAACGTCTCGTCCGGGCTGACGGTCACGACGTTACGGCCCTTCGAATCCAGCATGCTCTTTACGGTCGTCGACATGGCTCGCTCCTCCAAAACCATTCGAACCGAAACGTCTCCCCTCAAAGACATTTGCGGCACAGTCCCTCGACGCGAAGTTTAAGACGACAGCAACTGGAGATCAAGCGGGCGCCAATGGGTGGTCATCGGCGGCAATCCTGTCGAACAGGCCGAAAAACAAAAAGCCGAAGAGAAAGCCACCGATGTGAGCATCCCAGGCGATCTCTCCGACATCGGATCCGATCAGCGGCAGGCCGATGGCGACGAGCACGTTTCCGAAGAACCACATCGCCGTGAAAATCACCACTGTCCGGTTCCGGAAAGAGCCAAGTATGGACTGACGTGGATGGAGATGGCCGAAACTGCGGTCGTATCCGCGGCCGTCCGGGAACGCGAACCGGCACGCGGCGCCCATCAAGCCTGAGACGACGCCTGAAGCGCCGACGAGCAGCGTCTGGTCGCCCCAATGCAGGCCGGCATGGAAGAAAGCTGCCGCCGCTGCCGAGAAAATCCAGAACAGCACGTAGCGGAGAGTTCCGATGCGGCGCACGACCGGCGCTCCAAAGGCAACCAGCCAGAGTGCGTTAAAGCCGATATGCTCGATACCGCCATGCAGGAAGGAATAGGTGACAGGCGTCCACAGCCATTCGAAATTCTGCTCCGCAAACGGAACGACGTAGCGTACGGGCGTGAAGGCGAACCACATCAGCACCGAGATCTGCGCCTCCTCGTCGAGCAAGTAAGCATCGACTAGATAGACGACGGCCAGGAACAGGACCGTGATCACCAGACTTCGGGGAAGATTGAAAACTGGCTGCGACGACTGGTCGTCGATGGCGTCCGCATCCCTGTCCGTATCGTTCGTGGCACCCGGCAGGTCTTGCCTGTCGCTCATCACAATTCCTTCCCTGTTGAAGCGTCAGGCTTACAGGACGACCCGCCTGAAGAAAAGCTGCAGATAGCACCGGATACAAGCACTTAGTCGCCGGGTTCGACATTCTTTCGTCTAGGCTCACCGCTCTGGCATGGTTTTCGCAGCGTTAAGGCTGACCCTCGTGTTGTGCCTTAGAAAGCGGTTCAGCACGGGATGAAGCGTCTCGAAATGGATCACGGGAAAGCGAATGCGAAATCCGGCTACGACGGAAATCTTCGAATACTGGACAGGTCTGTGCGACGGGCGGTTGCCTCCCATGCGCAACGAGATCGATCCGGTCGCCCTGCGCAGATTTCTGCCTCATCTCTTCATCGTCGCAAACGAGGCAGACGACCAATTGACGTTTCGGCTTGCGGGAACGCGGTTATGCGAGTTGTTCGGTGGCGAGTTTCGCGGGATGCCGTTCCGCACGATCTGGGATCTCGAAGAAAACGATCGCGCCCAGGAGGTCGTCATGCAGATCCTCGTCCATGAGAAACCCGCGATTGCCGACGTAGTCCTGAACGTAGCCGGCACGTCAATCGAATGCGAAATGCTGATGATGCCGCTTCGCTCTTCCGAAACCGGAAGCGACCGGGTACTCGGAGCACTTCTGACTGCCGACGGCCCTTTCCCGGTGGCGGCCAGACCGGCAAGTGGGCTGCATCTTCAAGATTGGGGCTTTGTCGAAAGCGATGAAACCGGCGGGTTGTCCGTCTGCGGGCATGACCAGCCGCAGTTGGTCCAGTCAGGACTTCTGCGCCGCTTCCTGCCGGCGAGCTTCTTCCCACAATGACGGCTTCGGGAACCATATATTAACGCCCTGTCGCTAATGTAGGCTAGGACTTTAGCTGAAAAAGCGCTCATCCATGTTTTCCGGCACCTCGTCTCAGGCATCCGTTTCGCAAGCAACTGCAGCGCAGCGCTCATTCCAACGCGTCTCCGTGAACATCGGCGGCCGCTTGATGCTGGCCGACCATGAGGAATATGCCTGCACCGCGATCGAGATGTCCCCCGGGGACGTCAGCTTCCAGTGTGCTGGTCGTCCACGGACCAACGAGCGGGTCATCGCCTATCTCGATCACGTCGGCCGCCTTGAAGGGACAGTTCTCAGTGTTGCGGGCGGCGGCTTCCTGATGATGATCAACGCGACCGACCGCAAGCGCGAAAAACTTGCCGCACAGTTGACCTGGATCGCCAACAAGCATGAACTCGGGCTGCCGGAGGACCGTCGCCACGATCGTCTCACCCCGCGCAACACCCGTTCGGAGATTACTCTCGACGACGGGCGCCGCTATCCGTGCCGGCTGCTTGACCTTTCGCTTTCCGGTGCGGCTGTCGACATCGAGACCCGTCCGTCAATCGGGACCCCGCTTCGCCTCGGAAACATGCGCGGACGCGTGGTGCGTCACTTCATGGAAGGCGTCGCGATCGAGTTTCACTCGGTCCAGTCCCGCGAAGCGCTGACCGAGTTCCTGTAAGCCTCATCATATCCATTTTCTAACCCGCCTGCCCGCAGCTGAGTTGTGCTGTGTCTGCTCCGGCGTGAATTCTTAAGATCACCGCCATCGTCAGCGGCGCTGGACCCGCTGGTCCGACACACCAAAATCCCGAAAAAACACGCCGAAAGAATTATTTTGTGCCTTTTCGGGATTTTTTTCGGGCAGTTTCAGGCGGAGAAACGGGCTGTTTTGGTCGCGATTTCGTCCCGGAACGCGGCGAAGCAAAGCAACAGGCACAGGCAGATCGAAGATCTTCGCTCACCTTTCGATGATGTCACGTTTCATCAAAGCGACGCAGTATCAGGGAGATAGGAGCGGATAGGTCAAATTTACCTCGCATTTTATGCAAATTCGCCGAAAAAGCAGTGCGTATTTTATGAAAAAGCACGTCGAATTCGACGCGTATTTTCGCCAAAGTTGATTAGAATAAGCATCTGATTTTACTGCGGTATTTTGCGGTCGATCAAAGGGTCTGAGGCATTGTTTCCCCACAACGGGGAGACAAGAAAAATGAACTGCCGTAAAGCTCTCGCATTCGCAATCGCCGCCGCTGCAATGATCGGCTCCATGACCGTCCAGTCCTTTGCGATGCCATCCGGCGCCATGCGCGTTATCGGCAAGGCAAACCCGCCGATCGGTCATTACGAATTCTGCAAGACCTACACGAGCGAATGCGTGGCATCCTACAAGGACGCCGGCCCCGTGGCACTCACCGAAGACACCTGGCGCACGATCCTCGACGTCAACTACACGGTCAACACCTCGATCACACCGATGACCGACCAGGAAATCTACGGCGTCGAAGAGCGCTGGGCATACCCGCGGACCGTCGGGGACTGCGAGGACTTCGTGCTCCTGAAGCGGAAGATGCTGACGCAGCAGGGCATTTCGCCTTCCAACCTGCTGATCACGGTCGTGCTGCAGCCGAATGGCGAAGGTCATGCAGTCCTGACCGTCCGCACCGATCGCGGCGACTTCGTCCTCGACAACATGCGCAACAAGGTCATGATCTGGACCGATACGGAATACACATACCTGAAGCGCCAGGCGACCGATGATCCGGCGCGTTGGGTCAAACTCCAGGACGGCCGCGCCACCGCAGTCGGCAGTGTCAGCCAGTAAGTCAAGATTACCCCGACGAACGATCGACCATGTCATCATTCAGAACGCCGGCAAGGCCTCCGAGGAGGTATCCTGCCGGCGTTTCCGTTTATGGCGCTCACCGCTGTCGCGCGACTATGACTAACGATCCATTAACCACAAATCCGCAACAATGGCGGTATCGCTGCCGGCGCGGTCGCACCCCTCGTTCGGTCCGCCGGCCACTCCAGTGACGAGAGCCCGGCCGCATGCAACCCGACAGCCTTAGTGAAACGGACAGCCCGCTTCTATCCAGGCGAACCCTATACAAGATCACCGGCATCGTGGTTGCGCTTGGCATAGTGACCAGCGCCATCAGCGTTGGCGGCCGATGGCTCGGCGAGCGGATGATGCTGGGTGGCCATTCCGAGAGCACCGAGACATTCGACTTGGTGATCGGTCAGGATACGATCCAGCTTTCCGCCAACACGCTCCGTTTCAAAGAGCAAAGACGGAGCGGTGCAACTGAACGGGCGGATCTTTATCTGACCTGGCCGGAAATGACGGGCTACAGCGCCACCAATCGGGCGCGATTCGACACCGTCTCCCAGCCGGCATCTCTGATCTTCGTACAGATGTCGCAGAGCACCATGTCGCGCGACATGTCGGGGCGGCTTCAGCCGATCTACGAGGGACTTTTCGAAGGCCCGGCAGAACCGGCTGAGCATGGGCTGACACTGCATCGCCTCCGGGCGGACAGCGGTTACGGGAACGAAGTGATTCTGACGGGCGCACAGCCCGGTGCCGCCTCCCCCTACGCCGTGCGTTGCCTATTTCCATCAGCGGGAGAGCGCCCTACCAGCGGCGACTGCCAGCGCGATATCCGAGTCGGGCAGGATCTGACCGTGCTTTATCGATTCTCGAGCGCGCTTTTGCGCGACTGGCAGAAGATTGACGCCGGAGTTCGGACATATGTCCAAACCCGCCTTGTGACCGGGCACCCGGTAACGCAGGTCAATCGGTAAAATGGTCCTCTGCGAAGCAACCAAACGTTCATCATAAACCTCTTGGTAACGCTGTTCCCCTAGATTGCCTGACAACGGGCCCATCGGGGGCGCTGAGCCCGGACGTAATACAACCACCATGCAAGCGATGAGTGCGGCAGTGTCGAAGAGCATGTTTTCCACAATCCTCCCCAAGGGACGCGTGGCAGTGCCGGGAAAATTTCTCGGTTGTCTTTTTACGGTGATCTTGGCCTTTTCGAGCCTCGCCAGTCCGGCGCATGCCGATCCGAAATATGCAGGGATCGTCGTCGACGCCAAGTCTGGAAAGGTTCTTTACGGCGAGGATCCGGATGGTCTTCGCTATCCAGCTTCGCTCACGAAGATGATGACGCTTTACCTGACCTTCGAAGCGCTCGAGGCTGGTCGTATCACGCTTGACACCAAGGTTCCGGTTTCTGCGCATGCTGCGTCCGAGCCGCCTTCGAAACTGGGTGTGCGCCCCGGCGGCGCCATCAATGTCGATCAGGCGATCCGTGCACTCGTTACGCGGTCGGCCAATGATATGGCGACAGCTCTCGGCGAGTTCGTCGGTGGATCCGAAGACCGCTTTGCGCAGATGATGACGAACAAAGCACGTGCCCTCGGCATGACGCGTACGACGTATCGGAACGCACACGGCCTGCCCAACACGGCGCAGATGACGACGGCACGTGATCAGGCTCGCCTCGGCATCGCTCTTCGCCAGCATTTTCCGCAGTATTACGGTTACTTCTCCATCCGCACTTTCAATTTCGGCAAGCAGACGATCGGCAACCACAATCGCCTGGTCGGAACTGTCCGCGGCGTCGACGGTATCAAGACCGGTTATACCCGCGCAGCCGGCAGCAATCTGGCAACGTCGGCACAGCTCGACGGTCGCTCGATCGTTGCAGTCGTGCTCGGTGGCCGCTCCAGCGCCGCTCGTGATGCGACGATGCGCAAGCTCGTTGCGGAATTTCTACCGAAAGCCTCCCGCGGCGGTCAGAGCAACCTGATCTCGCAGGCTCCGTCCGCTCCGGTTCCGACACCATCGCTTCCCGTCGCAAGTCAGCCGCGTGTCGCTGCTGCAGTATCCGATGCCCGTCAGGTTTCGGCTCTCGACCTTCCTAACAGTGGCCCCATGCCTGGCGCTCGCTATGACGAGACGGCAGCACCTGCTGCAACCGCCTATCTCGGCGAACCGTCGCAGAAGCGGACGGCTTCGGCAGCGATGAACTCCGCAATGCTCGGTTCTGGCGCTGTCCCGACCCCTGCCCCAGAATATGTTCCGAAGCGCAGTGGCGCCGGCGAGCGGACCGAAATGGCGGCAATCGATTCGGTCACCACGGCATCCACCCGTGATACGCCTAAAGTGTCTCTCAAGGGTGATGTGTCCGGTTGGGTCATCCAGATTGGCGTCTCGCCCAATCCTTCGATGGCAAACGAACTCCTGCAGGATGCGCAGGATAAAGGCGGCAAGGTATTGCGTTCCGCCAAACCCTTCACAGTCGCCTTCAGCACCAATGGCGGCCAGGTCTATCGCGCTCGTTTTGGGGGCTTCGGCGACCAGAAGTCCGCGATCGATGCCTGCAATATCCTGAAGAAGAAAGGCGTGAACTGCTGGGCGTCGATACAGTAATCGGCCCATCAGACGACCAGTGAAAAAGGCTGCGCCAGCCACCGTGTTTTGTATCCGCGGGCGCAGTGAAATCTCGATAGTAATGCGTAAAACGGGGTTTCCTATGGGAATGAATGAAAACAGTATCGGCTTCGTCGCCAACGCGACGAAGTCCAAGGCCCGCGGCATTGCGCTCAATCCGCTGCACGAAGCGGCCATGCGGCTTGCGGGAATGGGAATGGCGGGAATGAACCTGTCTTCGCGTTCCCGGGAAAAGACCAAGGATCTCGTCACCCTGCTGCTCAGCCATGGAGCCCGTGCGTGGCGCCAGTCGCAGCCACCGGCTCAGATCCATCTGCATGTCGGGCTGCGTGCCGGACGCGCGTCGGTCCGTTTGAGACTTCGCTGACTGAGACTGGGCTGAATAGCTAGAGAAGACCGAGTTCGGCGAGGTGTCGCCGCAACTCTTCCGGCAGCTGGGTGACATCATCTCCCAGTCCGCCGAGGTCCTTCGGGATCTCGTTATCGAGGAGATAACGCCAGCCCTGAAATGGCCGCTTCGGCATCGGCGCGGTTTCGATGACTTCGGGACCGAGCACCAGCTGGCAACGGCCGATACCATCCTCGCCCTTAACTGTGCGAACCTCCAGAAGCTTCTGGCGCGCAGAGACCTGCCCCTTGATCACCCAGTAGAGCGACCCGCCATCGACGAGCTCTTCCACGCGCTTCGGCATCATTCGCGTCGTGTGGATGCTGTGGGGTTCAAGGCCGGCGGACATGGCGGTCAGAGACCGCTCGGCCACCCAGTCCCTCAGGTCCTGGATGGAGTCGGCGCCGACGCAGAGCTTGATCAGATGTAGAGCCATGTCCGTTCAAAGCCGCAAGGACTGCGCCGGGTCAAGTCGGATCTTTCAAAACGGACAACGCCCCACAGGAAGCTCTCAGCACTCGACCACGTTCACGGCAAGCCCGCCGGTCGAGGTCTCCTTGTACTTCTCGCTCATGTCCATGCCAGTCTGGCGCATGGTTTCAATACAGGCGTCAAGCGGCACGAAATGGCTGCCGTCACCCTTCAGCGCCAGAGATGCCGCCGTCACGGCCTTTACGGCGCCAAGCGCATTGCGCTCGATACACGGCACCTGGACGAGGCCTGCAATGGGATCGCAGGTCATGCCGAGGTGATGCTCGAGCGCGATCTCCGCAGCATTTTCGATCTGCTCCGGCGAACCGCCCATAACGGCGGCGAGACCCGCAGCGGCCATGGCCGCAGCCGACCCGACTTCACCCTGGCAACCGACTTCGGCACCAGAAATCGAGGCATTGTGTTTGATGATGCCGCCGATCGCTGCCGCGGTCAGAAGAAAGGTACGGATGTCTTCCTGCGTCGCGTCGTCGTGAAAATGCAGATAATAGCGAACCGTGGCTGGAATGACCCCAGCGGCACCGTTGGTCGGCGCGGTCACGACACGGCCACCACCGGCATTCTCTTCGTTGACCGCCATCGCATAGACCGAAAGCCAGTCATTGGCGAGAAGCGGGTTGAGCCGATTGCTGCGCCATTCCTCGTTAAGGCGGTCGTGGATCGCCCGCGCACGGCGCTTCACCTTGAGGCCACCCGGCATGATGCCGTCGACCTTCAGACCGCGATCAATGCAATTCCTCATCGCGTCCCAGATCCGGTCGACGCCTTCGTCGAGTTCGGCCGCGCTCATCTTTGTCAGCTCGTTGGCGCGTTTCATCTGGGCAATCGTCAGGCCAGAACCCTGCGACATTTCGAGCATCTGTTTGGCGGACGAGAATGGATAGGGCACGCGCGCATCGCTTGCCGTCTTCTTGGACGCCCGCATCGCCTCAAGTTCGGTGTCGGTCACGACAAACCCGCCGCCGATCGAATAGTAGATGCGCTTCAAGAGCAGTCGTCCGTCCCGATCCAGCGCCGAGAAGCTCATGCCGTTGGCATGGCCGGGCAGCGGCTGCTTCTTGTCGAAGATCAGGTCCGTTGCCGGCTTGAACTCGTAGCTGGGGTGGCCCGGCGGGGTGACGCGACCGGTACGTTCGACGTCTGCAATGATCGCGTCCATCCGATCGGGGTCGACGCTGTGCGGCTCTTCGCCGACAAGACCGAGGATAATCGCCCTGCCCGTTCCGTGCCCAATGCCGGTAAAGGCAAGCGACCCGTGGAGGCTGACCTTCAGCGCCGCGACGGCAGCACCCGTCGGGCGTGGCCAGTCATTGGAAAGGAGGAGCTCCAGAAAACGATTGGCTGCCGACATCGGCCCCATCGTGTGCGAGCTGGAAGGACCGATACCGATTTTGAAAACGTCGAAAACTGAAAGAAACATGATTGTTCACGGGACCGTTCGTTTGGGCAGAGGCTACGCCAAACCTGAGTTCGGCTCAGGCGATCACCCGACATCCGCTTGGACACGAGCGACATGCATCACAGAGACACGCTCCACAGATAGGTGTTGCAAAAACCTATACCAGGCACACGCCTCTTGCCCGGACAGCCGAAACAAAGCAAGACGAAACGAGGCATACACGATTTGTGGCGAGACCCATGACGACTGCGGACTATATCGCGCTGGCACTGTTTCTCGCCCTGTGGGCCCTTTATTCCTGGCTCACAGCGGGGTCTGGCAGTCGCTTTTTCCCCCGCTTGAGCCTTAACCGGGCCATGGCGGAGCGGCGTCGGAACTGGATCTACAACTCGCTTCGGCGCGATCTCAAGATGATCGACACGCAAATCCTGGCCGGCCTGCAGAACGGGACGGCATTTTTCGCCTCGACCTCGATCTTCGCGATTGGTGGCTGCTTTGCGCTGCTTGGCTCGACCGACAAGGTGGAGGACGTGTTCAGCAACCTGCCCTTCGTCTATTACGGCGGGCGGACGGCCTTCGAGCTCAAGGTTGCCGGTCTGACGGTGCTGTTCGGCTATTCCTTCTTCAAATTCGGCTGGGCCTACCGTCTGTTCAACTACTGCACCATCCTGTTCGGCGCCCTGCCGATGATGCACGACACGAATGCTGATCGTGCCAAAGCTGAGATCGCCGCAGATCAAGTAATCCAGATGAACACGATCGCCGCCGGCCACTTCAATGCAGGCCTTCGGGCGCTGTTTCTTTCCATCGGCTACCTGGGCTGGTTCGCCGGGCCCTACATGTTCATGGCGATGACCGCGATCGTGGTCTTCGTTCTGACACGCCGCCAGTATTTCTCCGACGCCCGTCTCGCGCTGATGGACCCGGTGAGCGACACCAAAGACAAACAAGAGCGGGACATGCGAACGTGACATCATCAGAGATCCAACCCAATGCCTCCCGCGTGCCGCGCATTGTCTTGATCGATACGCTGCGCGGCGTGGCACTGATCGCCATGGCGACCTATCATTTCACCTGGGATCTCGAATTCTTCGGCTATCTCGATCCGGGGACAGCGACGCAGGGTTTCTTCAAGATCTATGCGCGACTCATCGCCAGTTCGTTTCTCTTTCTCGCCGGCGTCAGTCTGGTCCTTGCACATACGCCGCAGATCCGCTGGCAGTCCTTTGCGAAACGGCTCGGCATCGTTGCCGGTGCAGCCCTTGCCATCAGCGTCGCGACATTCGTCGCCTTCCCGGGCGAATGGATCTATTTCGGCATTCTGCATAACATCGCCCTGTCGAGCCTTATCGGCCTGGCGTTCCTGCGGCTTCCTCCGGCGCTCACGGCTGCGGTCGCCGCGATGATCGCGGTTCTGATGCTGGTCGATTACGTCGCTATGCCGGGAACTCTCGATTCGGCTCTGTTCGACACGCGCTGGCTCGCCTGGATGGGCTTCGCCGAGGCTCCGCCCCGTTCGAACGATTACGTGCCGTTGTTTCCCTGGGTTGCCGCTCTTCTTGCAGGCGTCGCCGCAACCAAGTTCCTGATGACACGAAACGTGCTGCCGCGCATTGCGAAGGTCCAGACAAGACAGAACCTACTCTCAAAGGCCGGTCAGCACAGCCTGCTGATCTATCTCGTGCATCAGCCGATCCTGATCGGTCTCGTCTATCTCTTCTCGCTGGTCCATCCCGCTCCGCCGCCGGATGTCCGCAAAGGTTACATCTTGAGCTGCGAGAGGGGCTGCATAGAGAGTGCCGACGCCAACATCTGCCGCGCGTTCTGCACCTGCACGGCCGATCGGCTGATTGCCCAGAACCTCATGACGCCCATGCAGTCAGGCGTGATCACACCACAAGACGACCGGATCCAGATGATCGCACAGGAATGCGCCATCGCTTCGCCGCCTCCCTGAGAGTTCAGGTCCCGACGCCGATTTCGGCGAGACGGGTCAGGCAGGCCTCCTCGACATTGTCGAGTTCAAGCAGCGTTTCCTCGATGTCCTTGCGCTTCTGGCGCAGGTCATCGCGCTTCTCGTCGACCTTCTTCATCAGAAGCTTGAGCTGGCCCATTTCGCCCGGAGGCTCCTTGTAGATCTGTACGATCTCGCGGATCTCCGCGATGGAAAAGCCGATGCGACGTCCACGGAGAATTTCCATGATCAGACGGCGGTCTGCAGCCCTGAAAAGACGCGTACGTCCGCGGCGCTCCGGATGGATCAGGCCCTCATCTTCATAGAAGCGCAAGGTGCGCGTGGAAACGCCGAACTCGCGGGTCAACTCGGTGATGCTGTAATATTTGTTCACGGCCACATCCTGACATTTCTGCCTCAAATAATTGACTTTTACGTAACAGTCAATTTTTCGGATGTTTGCTGCTCTCGTTACCCGATCGCAAACCACCAAGTGGCGAGGCCCAGAAACGAGAAGAACCCGGTCGTGTCGGTGATCGCGGTCACAAAGACCGCGGAGGAAACGGCGGGATCCGCCCCTGCCCGGTTGAGGAGAATCGGAACCATCAGACCGGCGCTGGCGGCCGCGACCATGTTGATGAGCATCGCCGTCGCAATCAGTCCGCCGATATTCGGATCCTGAAACCAGAAGCCCGCCACCAGCCCGACGAGTGTGCCGATCAGACACCCATTGATCAGGCCGACGCAGATTTCACGCCGCGCGACGCGCCAGGCATTGTGGATATCGAGATCGCGGGTCGCGATGGCGCGCACCGTGACCGTCATCGTCTGCGACCCCGCATTGCCGCCCATGCCGGCGACGATCGGCATCAGGATCGCGAGTGCGACCACTTCTTCGATCGTAGCCTCGAACAGCGAGATCACCGACGCCGCCAGGAAAGCGGTCAGGAGGTTGACGAGCAGCCAGGGCACGCGCGATCGAGAGATATCGACGACGGTGTCGGACAGTTCTTCATCACCGACGCCGCCGAGGCGCATGATGTCTTCTTCCGCTTCCTCCTGCATCACGTCGACGATGTCGTCGATCGTCAGCACCCCGACCAGCCTGCCGTTTTCATCGACGACGGCGGCCGAGAGAAGGTCGTATTGCTCGAAGAGCTGTGCTGCCTCTTCCTGATCCATATCGGCGGGGATCGGATAGTTGGTCTCCCGCATGATCGTCTCGATCTTCACCTGCCGGTTGGTGCGCAGGATGCGGTCGAGATAGATGACGCCGAGCAGCTTGAAGGTCGGGTCGATGACGAAGACCTGCGTAAAGCTTTCCGGCAGGCCTTCATCTTCGCGCATGTAATCGATCGTCTGGCCCACCGTCCAGAACGGCGGCACGGCCACGAATTCGGTCTGCATGCGGCGTCCGGCCGAGCTTTCCGGATAGTCGAGTGCCCGCCTTAGGCGAACCCGTTCCGTAAACGGCAGCTGCGCGAGGATCTCTTCGCGATCCTCCTTGTCGAGATCTTCGAGAATGTAGACTGCGTCGTCGGAATCGAGACCGCCAATACCCGCAGCGATCTGCGCGTTGGACATATGCTCGACGATCTCCATACGGATCGCCTCGTCCACCTCGGTCAGAGCCGTCAGGTCGAAGTCGGTGCCGAGCAGCCGAACCATCGCCCGGCGCTGGTCGGGCATGATCGATTCGAGAAGGTCGCCGAGTTCGGATTCGTGCAGGCGCGCTACATGCTGGCGCAGATAGAGAACATCCCGATCGGCGATTGCTGCCCCGACCCTCGCGAGGAAATCGGGCCGAACCGCGCCTTCTTCGGTATAGATGTCGTGGGCCGGTTCGTTGGCCTTGCTGCGACCGCGGGTCTCTTCGCCGATATCGCTCATTGCCGCCCTCGCTATCCGCATCTCGCAGGTTGAAGATAACGGCAGAAACTGATTTTCAACAACCAGATAACCGTCTTAGATCGAACGCGTTTGCCGCTTCATTCCAGCTAGAGCAAATGGTCGGGATGGTCCAGTGCGCAATGGTCAAACATCTGTGGCGAAACGGTTCTCGCCATGCCAATGGGAACGCGTGAGAGACGAGGAAGGATAACGAATGGCACCCCTGACGATATTGCGATATCCGGATCCCGGCCTGTCAAAGCCGTGTCAGCCGATTACCGTGTTCGACGCGGCACTCGAGACGTTCGCGCAGGATCTGCTCGCCACCATGCGGGCTGCACCGGGCGTCGGAATCACCGCCGCGCATGTCGGGGCTCACATCCGGCTTGTCGTGCTAGAACTGTCGGCGAAAGACGGTCCGCGCTTTTATGCCAACCCGGTAATCCTTTCGTTCGGTGAACAGCCCATGCGCTACACCGAGGGAAGCGTATCCATGCCAGGTGCGACCGAAGAGGTCGAGCGTCCCGCCATGATCCGGTTCCGCTATCAGCGCCTGGACGGGACGCACGCAGAAGAGGACGCCACGGGCTTTTACTCCGTCTGCATGCAACATGAAATCGACCAGCTGGACGGCGTCTTCTGGCTGAAGCGTCTATCGAGGTTGAAACGCGACCGGTTGGTCCGCAAGTGGGAAAAAGGTCGGTAGAGGAACCAAGGCTGTTCCTGACGGTTATCGAGGCAACCCTCTACCGACTGACGAACCTTACGGAAGGAACCACAATGCCCGCCACCCGCAAGCCCGACGATATTTCCCGCGAAGAAGATTTCCGCGATTACGACGACCGCAACATCGACGAAGGCTGGCCTTATGACGATGCAGCCGGTGCCGGTGCGCGTCCGGTCGGCAACGCCGCCTATGGCGAGCCTGCTGCGAACTTCGAAAGCGATCGTAACGAAGGCTACCAGGTCGAAGGCATCGAGGCCGACGGGCAGCAGGAACGGCTTGTCGACAGCGATACGCCCGCAACGATCGGGGTCGAAGAATCAGACGATCTTGAGGAGCGCATCACGGACGCGATCGAGTCGCTTGATATCGCCATGATGGATGCCATCGACGTGCATGTCGATGACGGAGAGGTCACGCTCGAAGGCTTGGTCGACGAGGCATCTGCCGTGCGCATCATTGCTGCCAAGGTAAAGAGCATTGCCGGCGTGAAATCCGTCGTCAACAACTTGCGCGCTGGCGGCGTCGATGGACGTATGCCCGACGAGGACTGAGACTCGTACGCCGGTGATTATCGCCGTCGCTACCAACCATCAGACGTCTGAACAGGTCACCGTGAGGTGACCTGTTCTCGTTCGTTCACAGTCGGGCCGAAGATCTGCTCGAACGCCTCACGAAGCCGGATATCGACATCCGTCATCATGACCGGCAGGCCGAGATCCACCAGGCTGGTCACACCATATCCAGTTATACCGCAAGGCACGATGCCGGAGAAATGCGACAGGTCGGGCTCGACGTTGAGCGACAGACCGTGAAAGCTCACCCAGCGGCGCAGGCGAATACCCAGTGCGGCGATTTTGTCCTCGGTGACCGACCCGTCGAGCATGGCGGGCTTGTCCGGCCGCTTTACCCAGACACCAACACGATCCTCGCGCCGCTCGCCGCGAACGTTCATCATGTCGAGCGTCTGAATGACCAGCTCCTCGAGGCCCGCCACATAGGCTCGAACGTCCTGACGCCGGCGCTTCAGGTCCAGCATAACATAGGCAACGCGCTGGCCCGGGCCATGATAGGTGTATTCTCCGCCGCGACCCGTCGCAAAGACGGGAAACCGATCCGGCTCGATGAGGTCGGCGGTCTGGGCGCTGGTACCCGCTGTATAAAGCGGCGGATGCTCCAGCAGCCAGACCAGTTCGTCGGCATGGCCGTCGGCAATGGCTGCCACCTCCGCCTCCATCGTGGCGATCGCCACGTCGTAAGGCACGAGTTCGTCCGAAACCCGCCATCTTACGGGCGGACAGTCGGCTTGTGGCAGCATGGAGAGATTGAGATCGGTGCGTGTCAGCATGGCCAGTCTTCTGTCAAAAGCGAACAAGGGCGGCAAGAGCCTTGTTTTCCGGGACTTTATATAAGGTTATCCCCAACCCGTTTAAATCCTTCAAAAATCTGTCACGACGCACTTGTGCACCCCAAATCCTTTTGCTACATGCTCGCTCGCCGGAGCAATTCGGCTCTACCACGGATGCGGTCGTGGCGGAATTGGTAGACGCGCAGCGTTGAGGTCGCTGTGGGGCAACCCGTGGAAGTTCGAGTCTTCTCGACCGCACCAAAAGAACCCGGCTTCGGCCGGGTTTTTTCGTTTCTGGCGTCAAGCGACGTTTCAAGCCTCGTCATGTCACCCAATTCACATCTTCACAAACGAATTGACTTCTTGCTCCTTCTGGAACATAAACAGAACAACATAGGAGCGTAACATGGCAACCGCAGAAAAATTCATCGTTCTCCAATTCAAGAAGAACCGCGGCCACATCGTCCCCGGTGAAATGCGCCAAGCCTCGAACGCGGCCTCCGCCGAGAAGATCGCGACGGCCATGTCGGTGCGCGTCATCGGAGTCGCTGCCTATTCGGTAATGGTGGACGAAGAGACCGGCGACATGACCTCCCCGCGCCTTCTCATCGAACACGGTGAGACCACGGAACTCGCGGCCTAAGATACCGCGACCTCTGTAAATGAGCATCGGATATGCTTTCCGGTGCTTGCAGCGCCAAGCGTTGCTGATGTGCCCGCACCTGCGGCTTGCCGACAAGGTCAGCCTGTGTTTGAACTCAGGTTCAATTGAAAGCGCAGGCCAATGCCCCCAAAGACTTCCGAAAACCCGCTCAAGGGCATGGCGATCATGGCCTCGTGCATGGCCATTCTGCCGGTCATGGATGCCATCGCCAAATACATGGCGAATTTCGAGCACATGTCGCCCGGACAGGTCACCTTCTATCGGTTCCTGTTCCAGTTCCTGAGCCTGCTGCCGCTGGCACTGCTTTCCGCCCGGTCGCTCATCCATGCGAATCGCCCGTGGATGAACCTGTTGCGCGGCACGTTGCATGCTTCGGCAAGTCTGATGTTTTTTGCCGCCGTCAAATATATGCCGCTTGCCGATGTGTTCGCGATCTACTTCGTCGAGCCGTTCATGCTGACGATGATGTCTGCCATCTTTCTCGGAGAAAGGGTCGGCTGGCGGCGCTGGCTTGCCATTGTCGTCGGTTTCGGCGGTGCGATGATCGTGATCCAGCCGAGCTATTCGATATTCGGCTGGACGGCGCTTCTGCCGGTCGCCTGCGCCTTTCTCTTCACGCTCTATCTGTTTCTCAACCGCGCCATCGGTGAGAGTGATTCGCCGCTGGTGATGCAAACCATTGCCGGCCTCGGCGGCACCGTCTTCATGGGCCTCGCGATGACTGCTGGAAGCAGTTTCGGCGTGGCGGACTTCGAGCCGTCCCTGCCCGCCTCCGCGCTCGGGTTGCTGCTGCTGGTCGTACTGGGTTCGATCTCGGGATACATGCACCTCCTCGTGGTGAAGGCGTTCAGGATGGCACCCCTGTCGCTGCTCGCACCCTTTCAGTATTTCGAGATCATATCGGCGACAGTGCTTGGTTATGCGCTGTTCGGCGACTTTCCGACGGCATCGAAATGGTTCGGCATCCTCATCATCGTGGCCTCGGGTCTGTTCATCATCTGGCGCGAACATGCGCAGTCGAAACAGCTGGTGCCTGCGTGACCTTCGTTGACAACGACCATCAAACATCGTGAAAAGACCTCATGAGCCAAGACCCGATGTCCCCTGACAATCCCATGCTTTTGAGCGGATATTCCAATGTTCCGCCGGGAATGATCGCGACCGTGGTAACCTGTCTGGAGATGCAGGAACGACCGGAACCGGGTTCGATGCCGCCTGTAGGATCGCTTACCGTCGAGCACTGGCCGTCGCCGTCGATCGAGGATTATCGCGCGCTCTACAGGTCGGTCGGCGAACACTGGATGTGGACCTCGCGCCTCGTAATGGACGACAGCGAGCTTTCCGCTATCCTTCAAGACCCATTGGTCGAAGTTCATGCCCTGATAGATGGCGATCGCGCGGTTGGGCTTCTGGAACTCGATTTTCGCAAGCAGGGTGAATGCGAGATTGGCTATTTCGGTCTCGCCGCCGGTACGATCGGCAAGGGTGCCGGCCGGTTCTTGATGAACGCTGCAATCGAGAAGGCGTGGTCTCGACCGATCTCGCGCCTATGGGTTCACACCTGCCATCTCGATTCGGCGCAGGCGCTGCCATTCTACCAGCGCTCCGGCTTCAAACCTTTCAAGATGATGGTCGAAGTCGTCGATGATGTTCGGCTGACGGGGTTGGTGCCGCGCAGCGCTTCTCCGCAGGCCCCGATCATCGAGCCCTGACCGATCACCCGATTGCGACTATTCATACCGTCTTCCGGCTTGAGCCCGGACCACTTGCCGTGCAAAAGTCCCGGCAGAATCTTATAGATAAAATGGAGTGACACCATGGATGTCCGCGCCGCCGTTGCCGTTCAGGCTGGCAAACCGCTCGAAGTGATGACCGTACAGCTGGAAGGCCCTCGCGCCGGCGAAGTGCTGATCGAGATCAAGGCGACCGGCATCTGCCACACCGACGATTTCACCCTGTCGGGCGCCGATCCGGAAGGCCTCTTCCCTGCCATTCTCGGCCATGAGGGCGCCGGCATCGTCGTTGATGTCGGACCGGGTGTCACCTCGGTCAAGAAGGGCGACCACGTCATTCCGCTCTACACGCCGGAATGCCGCGAGTGCTATTCCTGCACGTCGCGCAAGACGAACCTTTGCACCTCGATCCGCACCACGCAGGGCCAGGGCTTAATGCCTGACGGCACCAGCCGGTTTTCGATCGGCAAGGACAAGATCCACCACTATATGGGTTGTTCGACATTCTCGAACTTCACTGTTCTGCCCGAGATTGCCGTCGCCAAGGTCAATCCCGACGCGCCGTTCGACAAGATCTGCTACATCGGCTGCGGCGTCACGACGGGCATCGGCGCCGTCATCAATACGGCCAAGGTTGAAATCGGTTCGACCGCGATCGTCTTCGGTCTAGGCGGCATCGGCCTTAACGTCCTTCAGGGCCTGAGGCTTGCCGGTGCCGACATGATCATCGGCGTCGACATCAATCCCGACCGCAAGGAATGGGGCGAGAAGTTCGGCATGACACATTTCGTCAACCCGAAAGAGGTCGGCGAAGACATCGTGCCCTATCTCGTCAACATGACCAAGCGCAACGGCGACCTGATCGGCGGCGCCGACTACACGTTCGATTGCACCGGCAATACCAAGGTCATGCGCCAGGCGCTCGAATCGTCGCATCGCGGCTGGGGCAAGTCGGTCATCATCGGCGTTGCCGGCGCCGGTCAGGAGATCTCGACCCGTCCGTTCCAGCTGGTCACCGGCCGCAACTGGATGGGCACGGCCTTCGGCGGCGCCCGAGGACGCACAGACGTGCCGAAGATCGTCGACTGGTATATGGAAGGCAAGATCCAGATCGATCCGATGATCACCCACACAATGCCGCTCGAAGACATCAACAAGGGTTTCGAGCTGATGCATTCGGGCGAAAGCATCCGTGGCGTGGTGGTCTATTGACCAGTCTGCCGTCCTATACGACCGATGTGCGGAGGCTCGAAGAGTTCTCCGCACTCGACCTTTATGCCATGATGAAAATGCGCGTGGACGTGTTCGTCGTCGAGCAGACCTGCCCCTATCCGGAACTCGACGGCAACGATGCGGCCTGTCTGCATCTGCGTCTTCTCGATGGCAGCGATCTGCTCGCCTGCGCCCGCATCTGGCGGCCAGAGCCCTCAGACAATCCGCGTATCGGGCGTGTTGCCGTCTCGCCGGATCATCGGGGCAAGCGGCTCGGCGAAGCGCTGATGCGCGAAGCGATCACCGTCTGCGAACAGGCCTATCCCGGAGAAACGATCGAGATTTCCGCGCAGGCGCATCTTCAGAAATTCTACGCCTCGTTCGGCTTCTCGCCGATATCAGAGGAATATTTGGAGGACGGTATTCCGCATGTGGACATGCTGAGGGCAAAGCCTTGATCTATGTCGATGCCGATGCCTGCCCCGTGAAGGCGGAAATCCTCAAAGTCGCGGAGCGTCACGCGTTTGAGGTGACGTTTGTTGCCAATTCCGGCTTGCGTCCGTCCCGCGATCCGATGGTGAAGAACGTCATCGTCTCGGCCGGTTTCGACGCCGCCGACGACTGGATTGCCGAGCGCGCCGGCCCTGCCGACATCGTCATTACGGCCGACGTGCCGCTTGCCGTGCGTTGTGTGGCCGCCGGTGCCTTTGTCACGGGACCGACCGGGCGCGTGTTCGACGAGACCAATATCGGCATGGCGAGCGCCATGCGCGATCTTGGCCAGCATCTGCGCGAGACGGGCGAAAGCAAAGGCTATAACGCAGCCTTCTCGCCACGCGACCGATCCAAATTCCTGGAGACGCTGGACAGGCTCTGCCGGCGCGCCAAATCAAACGGCTAGACCGCGCTATCAAGGCGGTACGGGAGGGCGGATGTCGACACAACAGGGCAAGGCATCGCTGTGGCACTGGCGCCGCCGCCGGCATGGGCCCTTTTTCGCATCGGCGATCGTCGCAGTCGTCGCGTTGCCTGTGCTGATCTGGCAGCTGCCGGAGCTTGCCGCAGCGCTGACGGCGATCGTCTTTTTCGTCGTCTATCTTGGATTGATGGCATTCCGAATCCCGCATCTGGACGCCGACCGCTTCGAGAAAAGCGGCCAGAACACCGATGAACCGGCACCGCTTATCCTGGCCGTCACGCTTGCAGCGGCGGCGATTTCGTTGGTGACGCTGTTTGAAGCGATGAATGACAAGCAGACGGCAGGTGCGTTGGATGTGATGGTCGGCTTCGCCGCCGTCATTCTCGGCTGGTTTTCGCTGCACATGATGTTTGCCCTGCACTACGCCCACCTCTACTGGCGCCCCGGCGACGACAAGGTCGAGGGCCCGGTTGGCGGCCTCGACTTTCCCGGAACCGATCGTCCGGGCGGCTGGGAGTTTCTCTATTTCGGCTATATCATCGGCATGACCGCCCAGACGTCCGATGTCGCGATCACGGCGACCGACATGCGCAGGATCAATCTCCTCCACTCGGTCGTGTCTTTCTTTTTCAACACGGTGCTGGTAGCCGCTGCGGTCAATGCCGTCGTTTCGCTGGCCGGCTGAAGTCCCAACATCGAGGAACATGACCGATGAAGATCATCTCACAGAACACCGCATTTGGCGGCATGCAGGGCGTCTATTCGCATCCGTCGGATGCCTGCAAATGCGATATGACCTTTGCCGTGTTCGTGCCGCCGCAGGCGGTGTCGCAGCCGTGCCCGGTTCTCTGGTATCTGTCGGGTCTCACCTGCACCCATCAGAACGTGATGGACAAGGGCGAGTATCGCCGGCTGGCTGCAGAGCTCGGTCTCGTCATCGTCTGCCCCGACACAAGCCCGCGCGGAGACGACGTCGCGGATGAGGCGACCAACTGGCAGATGGGCAAGGGTGCCGGATTTTATCTCGATGCGACTCAGCAGCCCTGGGCCGAGAACTACCAGATGTACACCTACATCACGCAGGAACTGCCCGCCCTCATCGGCGAGCAATTCCGCGTCGACATGAGCCGGCAGGGGATTTTAGGGCACTCCATGGGTGGCCATGGCGCCATGACGATTGCTCTCAAAAACCCCGACCGGTTCAAGAGCTGCTCGGCCTTTGCGCCCATCGTCGAGCCGACAACAGCTGACTGGTCTGCGCCGGCACTCGAAAAGTATCTCGGTGCCGATCGGTCAACGTGGCGGCCATACGACGCCTGCGCGCTGGTGAAGGACGGGGCGCATTTTCCGGAATTCCTGCTCGATCAGGGCAAGGCCGACAACTTCCTCGACAGCGGCCTGCGGCCATGGCTGTTCGAACAGGCAATCGAGGGCAAGGACATTGCTCTGACGCTCAGGATGCATGAGCGCTACGACCATTCCTACTTCTTCATCTCGACATTCATGGACGACCATCTGCGCTGGCACGCCGAGCGTCTGGCCTAGTCTCCCGTCCGAGGATCAGGACGCCCGCGCGCAATCGCCCGCGGGCGTAAAATCTCAATTCTTGTCGACTGCCCAGGCACCGGGGCCGGAGAAGACGAGATACAGGAAAATGAAGCAGAACAGGATGGCGCCTTCGCCGCCGTTCAGCGCCGGCCAGAAGCCCTTGCTGGCATGCGCCATGAAATAGGCGACGGCCATCTGGCCGGACAGCAGAAACGCGACCGGGCGGGTCATGAAGCCGACAACCAGCAAGGCGCCGCCGACCACTTCAAGCAGCGCTGCGATCAGCAGAAGCGGCGGCAAAGCACCGTCGCCCATCGGTGCCGGAAAACCGAACAACTTCATAGTGCCGTGCTCGATGAAGAGCAGGGCTGCAATGATTCTCAGCACGGCCAGCGCCTGCGGACGGTATTGTCCCAGACTATTGAAAAACTGCATGTCAAATCCCTCTCGTGGCATTGCCGCGGCTGCGCGGCAGCAAACGAGTTAAGCTCGGTTTGCCTGCGGAAATCAAATGCATTTTGTCAAGAATCAGGGTTCGAACAGCGCAGATGTGATGGTTGCGGAATGTCCGCTGCGCAGGCGGAACTCGCTTGCCACCCGGTCGGCGATCTTTCTGGCAAGAGCTGCATCGGCATCCTTGTTGCCGAAGAGGAAGACCGACGTTTCGAAGGAGCCCGTCGCGACCGGTTCACCTGTCGAGACGGAGACGGCCTGAACCGTGACCCTCGCCTCCAGCCGCCGGCCGAAGACGACGGGAACGGGCGCTGCCCGGTCGATCCGGACGGAGATGATGGTTCTCGGCAGCATGCTCGGCCGCATCGTCGAGCGGACAGCCTCATCGATCAGCATGTCGGTGGCAATGACGAGGCCCTGTGGCACGTCGGGCCGTGCCGTCACGAAAGCTCCCCTGACGTCGTAGAGAAGCTTGTCGCGCACACCATCTTCCAACGGCATGCGAAACGCCATCAGCGATGGCGTCAGGGTCAAGATCAGGGCTAGGCGCAGGACACCGGAACGCATGGGGAAACTCGATACGCAGACTGTACCGATCTTCCCCCAACAGGGTTAGAGAAGGATTAAATCCGCCCTGTGGTTGCGTCAAAAACCGCAGCAGCGGCCTGCATCTCTTCGAACCGCTTTGCGCGGCGATGTTCGGCCTCGGCATCGGATCCCCAATGCTCGATTGCCCAGTCTTCCTCCAGATGCGCAAGCCGCCATGTGTCATCGACGGAGAGTTCGCCTTCGGCGAAAGCAATCGCCAGGATTGCGGAGCCCGTCAGCGATGTCACCGTGTGGAGAGACGCAAGCTCGATCGGGGACGCATATTTGCGCAACACCCCGGAAAGGGCGGCGATCGCTTCCTTAGGCTGCTCCTTGGGCATGATACCCTCGATCACCTCGAAGCGAGCGCCGATCGCGTTGGCGGCCCAGTCCAGGACCGGATCCCACTGCTCGGCCTGACGAAGCGTAAGGTTTGCAGGTGTTTCTGCGCGGTAGCACAGCATGTCGCTCGACGAGAAGCGAAGGATGTCCTCGAACACGGCCTGCGGGTCGGCGGCAATGCCGTCGATCGCGGTGTTGACGAGCCGTGTCACCGGCATCGTGCGCGGATCGATCACATCCACCTGCGATGCCCATTCGTCACGGACGAGTTCGGCAACCCGTGTGGTCGGCATTCTCAAGGCGTTCTTGGCGGGTGTCTTCACCGGCCGCCCGTCGAGAAGGATAGCAAAGTCACCCTCGCCCGCCTCAACCGAGACTTCCTTGTAGAAGCGCTTCGGCAGAGGCTTGTGCATCTGGATCTGTGCCCGCCGGGTCGGGTCTTCGTGGCTCAAACCGGCGTTCGGGTCGGATAGTATGTCGCGCATGGAAAACCCTCAGCCGATCAACGGCAGCAATTCGCTTGGATGATGGACGATGTGGTCGGCTCCGGCCTTCTGAAGCTCGCCAACCGAGGCGTATCCCCAGGAAACACCGATTGCCGTTGCACCGGCCGCCTTTGCCATCTGCATGTCGTAGATCGCATCGCCAATGACAAGAGTGTCTTCGGGCGACACGCCCGTCGCGTCGCAGCATTCGGTGACCATCGCCGGATGGGGTTTGGACGGGCAATCATCTGCCGTGCGGCTGACGACGAAATGGTCTGCATAGCCGTGCGTGTTCATGATCATGTCGAGGCCGCGACGGGATTTGCCGGTGACAGCGCCGATCAACAGGTCGTCTCGCGGTCCGATCGTCTCGATCAGGTCCTTTATGCCATCGAACAAAGGCTCGCGGAAATCGAGATCCTGGCGCACCACGGAAAAGAGCGACTTGTAGTAGGCCATCATCTCGACGGCTTCTTCATCGGCATGCGGCTTGCCGTCGATGCGGGCGATCGCGATGTCGAGCGTCAGTCCGATGATCGACTTCGTCTGCGCCAATGTGGGTTCCGCCTTGCCGAAGTGACGGAAGGTGCGCAGCATCGTCTCGTGGATCAGTTCGGCGCTGTCGACCAGCGTGCCGTCGCAGTCGAACAGGACAAGCTTCATTCCTGATCCTCCCGCCGACCGTTCTCCATGTCGAAGCCCAGAAGGTTCCAGGACTGCACCATGTGCGGCGGTAGCGGAGCCGTGACCCGCAGACGACCGCCATCCGGATGCGGGATGTCGATGTGGCGCGCGTGCAGATGCAGCTTTTTCTGGATGCCGCCCGGGAACGGCCAGTTGTGGTCGTCGTCGAAATATTTCGGATCGCCGATGATCTGGTGACCGAGATGCAGCGCATGGACACGCAGCTGGTGCGTACGGCCGGTATAGGGCTCCATCTCCAGCCACGCCATCGTCTGCGCGGCGGTTTCCAGAACGCGGTAGTATGAGACCGCGTGGTCGGCGCCCTCCTCGCCATGTCTCGCGATCCGCATGCGGTCGCCGTCGGGCGTCTGTTCCTTGACCAGCCAGTTGGAAATCTTGTCCTCGCGCTTGCGCGGCACGCCCTTGACCAGGGCCCAGTAGGTTTTCTTGGTATCGCGCTCGCGGAATGCCGCGGTCAGCTTCTGTGCAGCACCGCGGGTTCGGGCAACAACCAGGACGCCTGATGTGTCGCGGTCGATCCGGTGGACGAGACGCGGTTTTTCGCCTCTCTTGTTGGTGAAGGCATCCATCATCTGGTCGATATGGCGGGTCACGCCGGATCCGCCCTGCACAGCCAGACCCGCCGGCTTATTGAGAACGAAGACCTTGTCGTCTTCATGCAGCATCATCCGCTGCAAAAGCTCGTAGTCGCCGGCGTGCTTCAGATCCTTGCCCGCGATCGGCCCGCTGTTCTTCGCGTCGGTATCCATCGGGGGAATGCGGACCATCTGGCCGGGCTCAACGCGCGTGTCGCTTTTCACACGGCCACCGTCGATGCGCACCTGTCCGGAGCGCAGTAGTTTCTGTAGAGGGCCGAAGCCGAGACCCGGGAAATGGATCTTGAACCAACGGTCGAGGCGCATGCCTGCCTCGTCCGCCTCGACGCGGATATGCTCGATGCCTGCCATCAAAGCTCTTTCATCTTATCTGTGATCAGTCCTGCCCTTTAGAGCATTGCCCGCCCGAGCGCCAGCCCAGCAAAGACCGCACACAGCGACACACCAACGCTTGCGATGACATAACTTGCCCCCGCCACGGTCGCGCCGCGCTCGAACAGCGAGATGACATCCAGCGAAAAGGCCGAAAACGTCGTGAAGCCGCCGAGAAATCCAGTCACCAGCAGGAGACGCATCTCAGGCGAGGCGTTGAGGCGCCGGGCAATCACCTCGCTTAGCAAACCGATTGCGAAACAGCCGACGATGTTGACGGTCAGCGTTCCCCAGGGAAAGTTCGGCCCGAACCGGCGCAGCGTCCAGACGCCCACGAGGTAGCGGGCGACGGAACCGAATGCGCCGCCGAGTGCGACAAGTATGATATTGATCATCGAGATATCCAGAAAAGTCCTAAATCGTGCCTACCGTTAAAATGCCGGGATTTCGGTTAAATCGCGGCAAACTCGACGCATATTACATATGTGCCGAATGGGTTGAAGGCGGTTGCTATGGTTCAGGTGACGACAATTTCGGCAAGCATGGCAGCGCTCGCCATAGAGACGTTAAGAACGCCGCCGCAACTGTCCGTCAAAGCGAGAATTGGTGAGGCCAAACGTGTCGCCGAACGCGCTTCTGCGCGTGATCAGAGTGCGACCGATCCGACGGTCACCGGGGCGATGACGCTTGCGACCAGCCTGTCTCTCGATTTCCTCGACGCCGGCCAGCAGCCTCCGCAGCAGCAGGCATCGCTGCAGATGGCCGAAGCCGCCTATCGTGACACGGAAGAGTGACCTTCAGACCCCGAGTACAAGAAGTCCGACACCCTGAATGCCGCTGAGGAAGCGGCGCCAGCTTTCGGGTATCGTGAAATACATCCGCTTGGCGAATGGACGGATGACCGGAAGCCAAGCCTGCGCGTAGAGGCGCCCTTTCCACGAGAAGGGCAGGCTATAGCCGTTCAGCACCAGTTTCTGGTTTGCCCAGGATTGTTTGTAGGCGCCATCGCCGCCGAGAAGATCGTAGGTCTTGATCCTGTTGTCGATCAGCCAGCAGACTGTCATTTCCATCTGCACCTTGCCGGCGGAGAGATGCCGCAGGCTCCAGTCGAAGCTGCCAAGATAGGCGTAGTAGTGCCCTGCCCGCACGAAGCCGAGCTCGATCGCCACCGTTGCATCGCCAGCCCGCAGGATCGAAAGGCACGCACCCTCTAGCAACGCGGCATCACCCGTCAGGCTCGCCAGGAAATCGTCCAGGCCATCGAAGGAAAAACCGCTGCTGCTTCTCCCGGTTTCGCGCAGCCAGACCCGCTTCATCGCCGCACATTCGCGAACGTATTCGGCAAACCTTTGATCGGAGGGCCAGATCATCTCGAAGGTGAGTTCGCCGAGCCGCGCCAGGTGGTTGCGCCGACGGTTGCGATTGCGCTTCTTCAATTTGCCGCCGTGCGAGCGGTATGCGTCCGAATCGGCAAACTGCGTGAGATCGAGCACGGCGCTGCTTCCGCCGTAGCCTCGGATCGTCGGCTGTGAGCGAAGCAGGAGACCCAGCGAGGATTGATGCGGAACGGGGTGAAAGACCGCGACATCGCAATCGGGCATCATCTCGATACGGGTCAGCAACTTGCCCATCAGCAATCCGGCAAGATGGGCGTCGTCGCACAGGAGATTGCAGTATTGCGAGTGAGGGGCGCCGAGGTTTTCCAATACCCTTATGCCGCTGACGGTCTGAACCATCAGAGGCCAGACTGCGACGAGATTGCCGTTGCGCCAGACAGTTTCGATCCGGAATTCGAACGCGGAACCACCACCGGCAAAGGCTGCGACCCAGCCGCGGCACCAATCGAAACTCTGAAAATAGGTCAGCCGGTCTTCGCACCGGCTTTCAAGGGCCCGCCAGGCGTCGGCAACCGTGTCGATTTCCGCGAGCGTGCTGAGGCGTCGGTAAATACCGGCGTCCGGTTCCGGTGCACTGGAAATATCCACGATCTTCGTCCCCACAAAGCCAAACCATCGGCAGAATAGATGGCGGAGCTAAACGAGATATTACGCCTGAGATCACATCAAGCGTGATCAGTTATGCTGGTTGACAGGACGGAAACCCTGGACCGGGAGCGTGAGATCGAGACTGCCGGACTTCTCGAAGGTCAGCTCCAGGGGCACGCTGTCGCCCTGCTTGAAAGGCGTCTCGACTTTGGTGAACATCAGATGCAGTCCACTGGGCTTCAACTCGACGGTCTGGCCGGCCGGGACCGCAATGCCGCCTTCGAGACGGCGCATCTTCATGATCTGGCCCTGCATCGACATTTCGTGGATCTCCACGGCAGGCGACAGAGGCGATGAGGCGGAGACGAGTCGATCGTTTTCGCTGCCCGTGTTGCGGATCACGAGATAGCCACCGCCGACCGGCTGGCCGGGAAGCATGGCACGCACATAACCGCCGGAAATCTCGAGCATACCGAGTTGAACTGTGGCGCCCGATGTGGCCGCCGGATTGGACGATCCGTGCATGTGCATGCCACCATTCCCGGAACCGGCATCTCCCGCCTGGGCATAGGATTGATCTGCCGCCGCACCAAGTGTCGCTGCAAACAGCGCCAGAGTCGCAAGAAATTTCATGACAACGCCTCCCATCGTCTTTCAAGACGACGGGTAGAGCAGATTCCTGAACGTCCGGAAAGCTTGAAGCTTGGCACTCAGTCGCGATGCCTAACTCTATGGTGTGCGACAAAAATCTTGGTCACGACGACATTCTCCCCTTGTCAAACCTGTCGCCTCCTCGATAATGGACGTCATACCCGTTGGGAGAAGCCGCTTCGATGCGGTGCCGAAGGAGCAACCGCCCCGGAAACTCTCAGGCAAAAGGACCACGGGCGACCAACCGGAACTCTGGAGAGTAGCAACCGTCATCGGGGGCTCGCCGAAGGGATAACAATCTCAGGCGAAAAGGACAGAGGGGGCTCGAAACAGGCGCGTAACCGCGCCCTGATCAGAGCCGGCGTGTGAGCTGATTTTACTCAGCGAGCGCCCAAAACCTGGAGGCGCCTTTTTGGACGATCACTCAGTTCTCAAGACCACACCGCTCAACGCACTGCATCTCTCGCTTGGTGCGAAGATGGTGCCGTTCGCGGGCTACGACATGCCGGTGCAATATCCGCTCGGCGTGATGAAGGAGCACCTTCATACGCGCGCCGCCGCAGGTCTGTTCGATGTCTCCCACATGGGCCAGGTCATCGTCAGAGCGAAGTCCGGCGACTATGCAGATGCAGCACTTGCGCTGGAAAAGCTCGTTCCGATCGACATCCTGTCGCTCAAGGAAGGCCGTCAGCGCTACGGCTTCTTTACCGACGAAAATGGCTGCATTCTCGACGACCTGATGATCACCAATCGCGGCGATCATCTTCTCGTCGTCGTCAATGCCGCCTGCAAGGATGCCGACCTTGCCCACATGAAGGCGCACCTTCCGGACTGCGACGTCACCCTGCTCGACGACCGCGCGCTGATCGCTCTCCAGGGTCCACGCGCCGAAGCGGTTCTGGCCGAGCTCTGGGCTGGCGTCTCCTCGATGAAGTTCATGGATGTCCGCGAAGTGCCGCTGCACGACGTTCCCTGCATCATCTCGCGCTCCGGTTATTCCGGCGAGGACGGTTTCGAGATATCGATCCCGCAAGACCATGCCGTGTCAGTTGCCAAGGCATTGCTCGAACATCCCGACTGCGAAGCCATCGGCCTCGGCGCCCGCGACAGCCTGCGCCTCGAAGCCGGCTTGTGTCTTTATGGAAACGACATCGACACCACGACGTCGCCGATCGAAGCGTCGCTTGAGTGGGCGCTGCAGAAGGCGCGCAAGGCCGGCGGCGACCGTGAAGGCGGTTTCCCGGGTGCGGACCGCATCCTCGCCGAACTGGCTGATGGCATCAGCCGTCGCCGAGTCGGCCTGAAGCCGGAAGGCAAGGCGCCTGTGCGTTCGCATGCGAAACTGTTTGCCGATGCGGACGGGCTGCAGGAACTTGGCGAAGTCACCTCTGGCACATTCGGCCCGACGGTCGAAGGTCCGGTTGCCATGGGCTACGTTCCCGTCAGTCATGCAGCAGCAGGTACGCAGGTCTTCGCCGAAGTCCGGGGAAAATACCTGCCGATGACGGTGGCCGCGCTGCCGTTCATCACGCCGACCTACAAGCGATAAACACGCGCGGGAGGCCTGGCCCCACCCCCGGCCTCCCCCCCACGTCATCCCCATTCACGCTTTCCTTAAGAGGACATTCCCATGCTGAAATTCACCGCCGAACACGAATGGCTGAAACTCGAAGACGGCGTTGCCACCGTCGGCATCACCACCCATGCTGCCGAGCAGCTAGGTGATCTCGTGTTTGTCGAACTGCCAGAAGTCGGTGCCGAGCTGGTGAAGGACGGCAATGCCGCAACCGTCGAAAGCGTCAAGGCAGCCTCCGACGTCTATTCGCCGCTCGACGGCGAAGTCACCGAAGTCAATCAGGCGATCGTCGACGACCCGTCGCTCGTCAATTCCGATCCGCAGGCTGCCGGCTGGTTCTTCAAGCTGAAGCTCAAGAATGTAGCCGACGCCGACGCGCTGATGGACGAAGCTGCCTATAAGGAACTGATCGGATGAGTGACTCGACCGACTTCCACTTCACCGACTACGACCCGTACGACTTTGCCAACCGTCGCCATATCGGTCCCTCCCCGACGGAGATGAGCGATATGCTAGCCGTGATCGGCTACAAGTCGCTCGACGCGCTGATCGATGCCACCGTTCCGGCCTCCATCCGTCAGCAGAACCCGCTGACCTGGGGTGCGGCGCTGACCGAACGCGAAGCGCTCGACAAGCTGCGCGAGACGGCCAACAAGAACAAGGTGCTGACCTCGCTGATTGGACAGGGCTATTACGGCACCGTGACGCCGCCTGTCATCCAGCGTAACATTCTGGAAAACCCTGCCTGGTACACGGCATACACGCCCTACCAGCCGGAAATCTCTCAAGGCCGCCTCGAAGCGCTCCTGAACTTCCAGACGATGATCTGCGACCTGACCGGCCTCGACGTCGCCAATGCCTCGCTGCTCGATGAAGCCACAGCTGCTGCCGAAGCCATGGCGCTCTGCCAGCGTCAGGCGAAGTCGAAGGCAACCGCCTTCTTCGTCGATCACGCCTGTCATCCGCAGACGATTGCGTTGATCGAGACACGTGCAGCCCCGCTCGGCTGGAGCGTGATCATCGGTGATCCGATGACCGATCTCGACCCGGTCGACGTGTTCGGCGCGATCTTCCAGTATCCCGGCACGAACGGCGAAGTGCGTGACTTCTCGGGCCTTATCTCCCGCCTGCACCAGACCGGTGCGGTCGCTGCTATGGCGGCCGATCTTCTGGCGCTGACGCTTTTGAAATCGCCCGGCGAAATGGGTGCGGATATCGCGATCGGCTCGTCGCAGCGATTTGGCGTGCCTGTCGGTTACGGCGGCCCGCACGCGGCCTACATGTCGGTCAAGGATGCGCACAAGCGCGCCATGCCCGGCCGCCTCGTCGGCGTCTCCGTCGATGCCCGCGGCAACCGTGCCTACCGCCTGTCGCTGCAGACCCGCGAACAGCATATCCGCCGCGAGAAGGCGACATCGAACATCTGCACGGCGCAGGTTCTGCTCGCCGTCATGGCCTCGATGTACGGCGTCTTCCACGGCCCGGAAGGCCTGAAGGCGATTGCCCAGGCTGTCCACAAGAAAGCCGTGCTGATGGCCAAGGGCCTCGAAAAGCTCGGCTACACGATCGAACCCGATACGTTCTTCGACACGTTCACTGTCGAGGTCGGCCACATGCAGGGTGTGATCATGCGGGCGGCCGTTGCTGAAGGCGTCAACCTGCGCAAGGTCGGTGAAACCAAGATCGGCATGTCGCTCGACGAACGCACCCGCCCGGCAACGCTGGAAGCCGTCTGGCGCGCATTCGGCGGCGACTTCAATGTGTCGGACTTCGCGGTCGAATACCGCCTGCCCAACGCACTTCTCAGAAAATCGGATTACATGACCCATCCGATCTTCCACATGAACCGCGCCGAAAGCGAGATGACCCGCTACATCCGCCGCCTGTCGGACCGCGACCTGGCGCTCGATCGCGCGATGATCCCGCTCGGCTCCTGCACGATGAAGCTGAACGCGACGGCTGAAATGCTGCCGATCACCTGGCCGGAGTTTTCCGACATCCATCCGTTCGTGCCCGTCGACCAGGCGCTCGGCTACAAGGAGATGATCGACGATCTCTCGGCAAAGCTCTGCCAGATCACCGGTTACGATGCTTTCTCGATGCAGCCGAATTCCGGTGCGCAGGGCGAGTATGCGGGCCTGCTGACGATCCGCAACTATCATATCGCCAATGGCGATACGCATCGCGACGTCTGCCTCATCCCCACCTCCGCGCACGGCACCAATCCTGCCTCGGCCCAGATGGTCGGCATGAAGGTCGTGGTCGTGAAAGTGCTCGAGAACGGCGATATCGATCTCGAAGACTTCCGTGCCAAGGCACAGCAGCATGCGGCAAATCTGTCTTGCTGCATGATCACCTATCCTTCGACACACGGCGTGTTCGAGGAGACGGTGAAGGAGATCTGCGAGATCACCCATGCCAATGGCGGCCAGGTCTATCTCGACGGTGCCAATATGAATGCCATGGTCGGATTGTCCCGCCCCGGTGACATTGGCTCCGACGTTTCGCATCTCAATCTGCACAAGACGTTCTGCATTCCGCATGGCGGCGGCGGTCCCGGCATGGGTCCGATCGGCGTCAAGGCGCACCTGGCAAGCCACCTGCCCGGTCACCCGCAATGGGCCGGAGAACTTGGCAGCGAAGGTGCGGTTTCGGCGGCGCCGTTCGGCTCTCCCTCGATCCTGCCGATCTCCTGGTCCTACTGCCTGATGATGGGCGGCGAAGGGCTCACGCAGGCGACGAAGGTTGCGATCCTCAACGCCAACTATATCGCAGCTCGGCTCAAGGGCGCCTACGATGTGCTCTACAAGTCCGCAAGCGGACGCGTCGCGCATGAGTGCATCATCGACACCCGCCCGCTCAACGCCTCAGCCGGCGTCTCTGTCGACGACGTTGCAAAACGCCTGATCGACTGCGGCTTCCACGCCCCGACCATGAGCTGGCCGGTTGCCGGTACGCTGATGATCGAACCGACGGAATCGGAAACGAAGGCCGAGATCGACCGGTTCTGCGATGCGATGCTGGCAGTCCGCGAGGAGGCTCGTGCGATCGAAGACGGTCGCATGGACAGGGTCAACAACCCGCTGAAGAACGCCCCGCACACGGTGGAAGACCTGGTCGGCGAATGGGATCGTCCTTATAGCCGCGAACAGGCCTGCTACCCGCCGGGCGCTTTCCGTGTCGACAAATACTGGTCGCCGGTCAACCGCGTCGACAATGTCTATGGCGACCGCAATCTGCTCTGCACCTGCCCGCCGCTTGAGGACTACGCGGAGGCCGCGGAGTAACACGAATACCGGAGAGGCCCGGGCTTTGGGCCTCTCCGGGATATATTTTCGCGCAGCCCTTGTTTAAGTGCAATTATTCTCTATTTTGAGTTTCATCGAACTTTGCTAGCGACTCGTCCGCAGCTCCCGGAAAACTTGGAGCTCTTTCTGATTTCCTCTCAACGTCGATCTACCCCCGACCCCGTATTTCAGGGTTGGCAACTTACTACGATTGAAAGGAAATCGTTATGGATACCGGCACTGTAAAGTGGTTCAACAGCACCAAGGGTTTTGGTTTCATTCAGCCTGACAACGGCAGCCAGGATGTGTTCGTTCACATTTCCGCTGTTGAGCGCGCTGGCATGAATGGCCTGAACGAAGGTCAGAAGATCAGCTACGAAATCGTCCAGGACAAGCGTTCTGGCAAGAGCTCCGCAGACAACCTGCGCGCTGCTTAAGGTTTTGTCATTGCCCCGCGTGACCACGGATGTACTGGCACGAAGGCGGCGATGATGGTGGAAGGTCGGGGTTCATCTCCCGGCCTTTTGTTTTTTCGTCCATTCTGAGGTTTTACTGTGCTAGACGGTTTAACTTCGAATGGGTGAAAAGAGAGCGGATGTGAGATCGCTTCCCGATCAACCCGCGTCCGACAAATTTCAAGAGATAGCGGTTCGCCGCGTAAGGAGATATTTTGCAGGTACTCGTCAGAGATAACAACGTTGATCAGGCTCTCCGCGTCCTGAAGAAGAAGATGCAGCGCGAAGGTATCTTCCGCGAAATGAAGGCTCGTAGCGCTTACGAAAAGCCTTCCGAGAAGCGTGCACGTGAAAAAGCAGATGCGATCCGTCGCGCGCGCAAGCTTGCTCGCAAGCAGATGCAGCGCGAAGGCCTGCTTCCGGCTCCGAAGAAAAAAGTCATCGTAGCTCGCGCCCGCTAGGCTCCGACATGAGCGTGGTTTTGAGCACAAGCCAGAGCCACGCAACCAATCGCAGGATGGCAGTCTATGCCATTCTCGCGGTCCACGGCAGACATCGGCCGTTTCCAGGAGGAAAGCATGACAGCGACCAAGGACCAGTTCTTCAAGCCCGCGAAAATGTCGGCACAAGCCAAATCGGAGCAGACCAACTCCGTGGTGCGTGACATCCTGGACGCCGAAGTTATTGCTCGTGAAAAGAAGACAGAAAAACTACGTGCTCTGCGGCTCCAGCAGACCGCTGATGCCCCCGCCCCTATAAAAAAAGCGGCGACGAAGACCAAGCGCGCGGTCAAGACTTCCTAATCTTTCGTTTTACTCCCGACTGCTTTTCCCGAATTGAACCAATTCGTTGGTTCTGCGTTAACTTGCACTGCGGGACGCATGCACACTCCGGGATGCAGCGCTCAGGTGTCGCCTTTTCAAAGACGCCCCGCAGTCTTTTCTGATCATCCGGCTACGCCGATATCAGGAGAGTGCCTGTCAAGGATGCGAGGGTAGAATGTGTCAGGACAACGCCTCATCGGCGATCGTGCTAGGTTCGGATGATCTCGAACTTCTTCAGAGATTCCTGGAAGCCTGGTGCGAGGAGAGACATGTGGACGTGTCGAGCGAGGAGGCTCAGACTGTCGCATCGGGTCTTTTCAACTGGTACCAGTTTGAACTGAATGATCGCAACAACCTCAAGTCCGAACCGCCCGAGCCTTTGCCGGAATCGGTCGAACTGAAGCGATTGCTACGGCAACTCGCCGTAGCCTGATATCGGGCGCTGACCGTGCTGCAATCGCGGCCCGCTCGGGATTACGGGATACGAGCGATCACTTTGATCTCGAAGTCGAATCCCGCGAGCCAGTTTACCCCAACCGCTGTCCAATTCGGGTACGGCTTTTCCCCCATTATGCCCAAGCGAACTGCCTGAACCGTCCCGATCTGATTTTCAGGGTCGGTGTGAAACGTGGTGACGTCGATGATGTCGTCGAACCCGCAGCTTGCCGCTGCGAGAACCGCTCGCAGATTGTCGAACGCAAGTTGAACCTGTTTCTCAAAATTCGGTTCCGGCGTTCCGTCATCACGGCTGCCAACCTGTCCGGACACGAAGAGAAGATCCCCCGACCTTATCGCGGCTGAGTATTTGTTGATGTCGTAAAGGGCCTGTCGGCCTGCGGGGAAAATTGCTTCTCGTTCGATCATAGCTCGTCTCCAATCGGTTGTTGCGTCCACGGCGTTGCAGGAGCCTTCCCTGACCACGTCAATCTTGATATACGCTCCGTATGCAACTACGTATCTCAGATACGCTGCGTATGTCAACTGCTGTAAGAATCCGGTTTAGGGGTGAGCGATGGCGCCGAGCAAGCGTACAACGATGATGGAAGAAACGCGGGTCAAGCTGATCAGCGCGGCGCGCAAGTCCTTCGCCGAGAAAGGCTATGCCAGCTCGTCCATGGACGACTTCACGGCGTCCGCCGGCCTGACGCGGGGTGCGCTCTACCATAATTTCGGAGACAAGAAGGGTCTTTTACAAGCGGTGATCGATCAGATCGATTCCGAGATGCTGCGGCGGATGCGTGCTGCAGCAGACCACGCCGGCGGGACACTTTGGGACGGCTTTCTTGCCGAGGCGGTCGCCTATATCGAGATGTCGCTGGAGCCGGAAATTCAGCGCATCATGTTGCTGGATGGTCCTGCTGTCCTCGGCGACCCATCGCGTTGGCCCAATCAGAACGCCTGTCTGCGCACCACGGCGGATACGATCAGCGCTCTCATCGCCGAAGGGACGGTCAAGAGTATGGATGCGGAGGCCGCCGCACGTCTCATCAACGGTGCGGCACTCAACGCTGCACTGTGGATCGCTGCGGCCGACGATCCGCCGGCCGTGTTGGAAAAAGCCGTCGAAGCGTTCCGTCACCTTGCCAGCGGGTTGCTGACGAAACAGCCCGTATGATCGCCCACCTTAACCTCGACGGCGATAAGTCGGAAGATTGCGAATTCCTGAGAGGATCTCCACTTCACCCTCGCTCTTCGGCTTGCCGAGGAGAAAACCCTGCAGCTGTTCGCAGCCGTCTTCGACCACCATCCGGTGCTGCCCGAAGGTCTCGATGCCTTCCGCGACGACGGGCAAGTCCAGGCTCTTGCCGAGACCGATGATGGCTTTGACGATGGCACGGGCGCTGTCGCTTTCCTCCATCTCGCTGATAAAACTGCGGTCGATCTTGATCTTGTCAAAGGGGAAGCTGTGCAGGTTGCTGAGCGACGAATAGCCGGTGCCGAAATCATCCATCACCACATGGACTCCCAGCGCCTTCAACCGTAGCAAGGTCGCGAGCGTCGTGTCGCGATCCTTGAGCAGCGAGGTCTCTGTGATCTCGAGTTCAAGCCGGTGGGGCTCCAGGCCGCTCTCATCCAGTGCCGACGCAATCATGTCGACAAGGTTCGGGAAGCGAAACTGGATGGCCGAAACGTTGACCGCTACCGCCAGGCCGTCATCCCAGGTACTGGCGACCCTGCAGGCTTCGCGCATCGCCCATTCACCGATCGGCACGATGATGCCGGTTTCCTCGGCAACCGGAATGAAGACGCTCGGTGAGACATTGCCCCATTGCGGATGCTTCCACCGCATCAGGGCCTCATAGCCCGAGCAGAGGCCGCTTGTGGCATCAAAGAGTGGCTGGAATACCATGCTGAGTTGCGAGCGGAGTACGGCGTAGCGCAACTCGCTCTCGATCTCGCGCCGCTCGCGCAGCTCTGCGTCCATTGCCGCGGAATAGAATGCTGCCGTACCACGTCCCGAGAACTTCGCATTGTAGAGGGCCATGTCGGCCGCATTGCGCAAGTCATCAGGCGTTTCTCCGTCGTCCGGATAAACCGCGCAGCCGATGCTGACGCCCACGGCGGTGGGATCGAGTGCGACATTCATTTCGGTGCGGAAGGTTTCCAGGATACGCTCGGCGAGCAAGTTTGCGCCCGCCGGCTGTTCGACGCCTGTCTGGAGGATGATGAACTCGTCGCCGCCGATGCGGGAGGGCGTATCGGCCGGACCGACACAGCGCCGCAGGATATCGGCGACCCGGATCAGGACACGATCGCCTTCTGCATGGCCGAACACGTCGTTGACGGCCTTGAACCGGTCGAGATCAAGGGCAAGCACCGCCAGTACATCGCCGGAAAGCGCAGCCGTCCTCAAGGCACCGTCGAGCCGATCGTTGAAGAGCGTACGGTTGGGAAGGTCCGTCAAAGCGTCGTGGCGGGCCATGTGTTCGATGCGGCGCTCCGCAATGCGCTTCTCGGTCAGATCGCGGACAGCCAGAACCTGGCAGGAGCGACCGCGATACTCGATCGTATGGACGGCAACCTCGAGAAAGACCTCACGGTCCGTCACTTTCGGCGTGGCAGCGACTGCGGAATTCCTTTGAGCCGTCAGCGGAAGACCGTCGGCTGCCGCCAGCAGATCGTCGGGATCTCGGCCGAGGATGTCGCGGTCGCGCAGCAACAGCAATTCGGCAAAGCGAGCATTGGTCTCGATGACGCGGCCATCGCGAACCACCGCGAGGCCTTCAAGCGTCGCGTTGGCGAAGCCACGCAAATCCGTCAGGTACCGGTCGATGAAGCTCGCGGCAACAGTCGTCAGCACGATCACACTCATGACGATCGAAACCGCGCCAATGAGCCAGATCCGCCCGCCACCGTCGAGCGAGGCCTCTGGAAGCGTCGGATCGGGGATCAGCTCGGTCGCCGACATTGCAGTGAAATGCAGGATGCAAATGGCAGCAACACTGGCAGCGACTACACAGATCAGGCGCAGGGTGCTTCTTCGAAGCGTCGTGGAGGCGAACGCCGCGGTGAAGAGAGAGAAAGAGACAACAGAGCCGATCAGGATGGGCGTCATTTCGTAGCGGGTCGTGGCTGCGGCACGGATCGCTTCGGTGCCGATCAAGTGCATGGCGGCGACCGTGACGGTGGCGACCATGCCGGCTGCGAGCGAAGAAACGGTCTTCGATCGATCGGCGATCTGCAGCGCCAACCAGAAGCCGGCGACGGCAGTCAGAGCCGAGACAAGGGTGAGGACGCGCTCGAATTCGATCGCGATCGTGCCCTGGTAGGCGAGCATTGCCACGAAATGCGTCGACCAGATGGAAAGCCCGCCCGTGGCGCTGGCGACAAGGAGCCAGATCCGCCGCCGACGTTCGTTGCACTCGATCGCCCGTCTATGGATCAGAAAAAATGCGAGCATGCCGACGACGCAGATGCCGGCCGCGAGAAGAACAGTGCTTCGATCATGCTGAACCACGACGCATTCGAGAACTCGAAACATGGATGCCACCACAAGAACGCACGACGAACAATTTCATCGACTTGTCAGCAAAACATTAGGTGTTAATATTTAAGGAAATAATAATATACAGTGCCGGCATGCACGTGTCCAAGAACGCGCCTTGGGTACGGGATATCGATCCCAAAAAGGCTTATCCGGCCGCCTTTTCAAGCCCGGAGCTCAAATCCACTGCCGCGAACGCAGCGGTCAGGATTTCGGTCCCAGCGCCAGGCTTCGTCGCCTCTGACGACAGGATTTGGCGGAACCGACGCGCACCGGGATAACCCTGAAACAGACCAACCATGTGACGCGTCACGTGATGCAATCTGCCACCGGAGGCGATAACCTGATCCGCATAGGCAATCATCGCGTCGCGCAGCGCCAGCCAGTCAGGGTCTGGATACTCAAGTCTTCCATCCAGAAGCGCATCGACGCCCGCCAGCAAGCCGGTGTTGTGATAGGCAGCGCGGCCGAGCATGACGCCATCCATCGCCTCAAGGTGTTCAGCAGCTTGCTTAAGATCGGCAATACCGCCGTTGATCCCGAGAAACACATCCGGGTTCTCACGCTTCATCCGATGGACCAGATCGTAATCCAGTGGAGGAACCTCGCGATTTTGTTTTGGCGACAGTCCCTGCAGCCAGGCCTTCCGGGCATGGATCCAGATCGCGTCGGCACCGGCACCAATCATTCGCGCGAGAAAGTCCGGCAGGACGTCGGCCGGCACCTGATCATCAACGCCGATGCGGCATTTGACGGTCACAGGCGCCTGTGAAACCTTTTTCATGGCTGTGACGAGATCTGCAACATGCGCAGGGTCGCGCATCAGGCAGGCACCGAATGTACCCGACTGCACCCGGTCCGAGGGGCATCCGACATTGAGGTTGATCTCGTCGTAACCGTAATCACCGGCGATCCGGATCGCCTCGGACAGCTTTTCCGCATTCGAGCCGCCGAGCTGCAAGGCAATAGGATGTTCTGCCGGCGAATAGGACAAGAGCCGCTCCCGCGGCCCATGGATGATCGCATCGGCGACGACCATCTCCGTATAAAGAAGCGCCCGCGACGACAGCTGCCGGTGCAGGAAACGGCAGTGACGATCGGTCCAGTCGATCATGGGTGCGACAGCGAAGACTTTTTTATGAGGATGCGTTGGCATGGTTTCCGAGCGACTATTCCGGTGCGTGGCTGCACGGATAACAAGATTTCGAGCCTGGCGAAAGACAAACGGCGAAAATGCGTTGTCGCCAGGTTGGTGCGGATTGGAACCGGCTGGAGCGTGGATGGACTGAGTCTTGAGGTAAAAGCCTCTTCTACAGGGAATTCGACTTTCGACGGCCGAGATGCCAGCGAAGGTGAGAGGTCGCCACCCAAGGTGCAAGCCCTACCCTTCAGTAGCAAATTTTGTTTAATCCGAGCAAAATGCGTGCTAGTCAGACATATGAGTTCTTCTCGCGGTCTTGAGATAGATTTTGCAGAGCCGGCCATGGCGCATGTCGCACGGGCGGCGTTCGACTTGAACGGATTTTCGGCCGAGTATGTCGAGCTGAGCGGTGCTGAACCCTATGACTTCAGAAGCCGTGGCGAGAACCACTATCTCGCACTGCACGACATCACTCTCACTGATGGCGAGCTGCGCGTGGACGGTCTTCCGACGCTCCATAAAAAGGACTTGCGCGACACGATCACCTTCGTGCCCAAAGGCTGCGGCATCGAGGGCTGGTGCCAGCCTCAGCCACGAACCAACCGGTTTGTCGCTATGTATTTCGATCCAAAGGCGATCCGCGACGATCTGGCTGGTAGATATTCCGAGCGGGATCCTGCGCCGTTCGCTTACTCGCGCGATCCACAGTTACGCGTCACACTCAAGAAACTTGAAGCGGTTCTCAGGGCGCCTCATGTGGACGAGCTCCACGCGGAGAGCGTCTGCCTGCTGGCATCGCTTGAGGTTTTCGGGGTCATGGCCGACAGGCAGGGGCGTCTGTCGGACCGACAGATCGCCGCGGTCACGGATTTCGTGGAGGGGCATCTGCAGGCAACAGTCGGCCTGGCCGAGCTGGCCGCTGTTGCCGGGCTCAGCCGTTTCCACTTTTCCCGCGCCTTCAAGGCAACGACCGGGGAAAATCCACACTCGTTTGTTCAACGGCGGCGCATCTCGCGAGCTGTCACGCTCCTTGCTCAGGTTGACCTGCCCATCGACGCGATTGCCGGGGCAGTCGGGTACAAGGGCACACCACAGTTTCGAAGGGCGTTTCATGACGTGATGGGGACTTCTCCGCTGAAATATCGTCTGCAACGTTAGGCAAAATGGCGGGGGCCACCAATGGGCTATGAGTACACAGATGCCAGTCTGATCGTCTGCGATAGGGAGCCGATCACGCGGCTCGAAGAGATCCAGAACTTCGCGTTCCTCGTTGCGATTTCGAACGACTGGACGATCGTTCGCGTATCCGAGAACTGCGAAACATTCTTCACCGTCAAACCGGAGAAACTCCTGGGCACGCGCTTCGACACGTGGATCAGTGAGACGGCGCTCCACGACATCCGGAACCGGATGGCGATTTTGGCGTCAACGACAGGAGAGAGAATCTTCGACGTGAAGCTGGTGCAGGGATTGCCCAACGTCGATCTGTCGATCCATTTTCAGGGCGATCTTCTGATTGTCGAAGGCGAACGGACACAAAAGACCGAACGGGTGGAGGCGGCTTCGATGGTTCGCGCAATGGCTGCGCGTCTGACCAAAGTTCCTTCAATCGAGAAATTCCACAGAGATGCGGTCCGACAGGTCCTGGCGATCACCGGCTTTGATCGAGTGATGATCTATCGGTTCGACACAGACGGTCATGGCGAAGTCATCGCGGAATCAACCCGCGCCGGGGTGGATAGCTTCCTCGGGCTTCATTATCCCGCGTCGGACATCCCACGCCAGGCGCGCGAATTGTACTTGCGCAACCCTTTCCGCATCATAGCCGACGTCGCGGCACCAACCGTGGCGTTACTACCTCCCGCGGACGCGGTCACGCCACCGCTTGACCTGTCGATGTCGATCAGCCGTGCAGTGTCTCCGGTCCATATCGAATATCTGCGCAACATGGAGGTCGGTGCCTCCCTATCCATTTCGATCGTCGTCGAGGAAAAGCTTTGGGGGCTTATCGCATGCCATGCCAATGGACCGCGCCTGCCGAGCTTCATCATGCGGACCGCATCGGAACTGTTCGGCGCAATGTATTCGATGATGCTGGAGAGCCGTCTGCGGCGCGGCAGCGAGGAGCACGAGCATCGCGCACGTGCTTTGGCTGATCGCGTCATTACGATGATTGCTGGTGACGAATCGTTGATGGAAGATGCTCAGTGGCTGCAGGACATGACGCGCGACATGCTGGATTGCGATGGTGTCGCAATTTACCGTCGCGGCAAAGCTCATCTTCACGGGGCCACTCCATCGGAACATAATGTCATCTCTCTGGCCCATCATCTGAACGCCGCCTCGCCGAGCCGGGTCTTCACGACCGACAACTTGGCTTCGGTCCATGCGCCGTGCAGCGAGACAGCGGACCGCGCCGCCGGCATGCTGTCGATCCCCATCTCGCGTGTTCCGCGCGACTATATCTTGCTGTTCCGCCGCGAGCGGCTGAGCGAGATCAGGTGGGGTGGCAATCCTGCAAAGCCAGCGGAAGCAGGCACCGAGAGCGAACGCATATCGCCCCGCAAAAGCTTCGCAGCATTCGCCGAACTCGTCCGCGGCAAATCCAACCCTTTTTCCGATCGCGATCAGCGCATCGGCGAAGCGATCAGACAGGCACTGATCGAAGTCATCCTGCGCTATTCGGACGGCGCCAGCGACGAGAGACGACGTGCTTCCGAACGTCAGGAAGTGCTGATTGCCGAACTCAATCACCGCGTCCGCAACATCCTTGCCCTGATCCGCAGTCTCATGACGAAGACAAGCCATACAGCCGTTGATGTCGCGAGCTATGTCGAATCGCTCGGCGGACGGGTGCAGGCGCTCGCACGAGCCCATGACCGCGTCACGCGCCAGAGCTGGGGCCCCGCGCCGCTCGCCGGCATCTTTCAGGATGAGATCGCGGCACATGACGGCGTACGCGGTCGATTTACCTTGAAGGGACCGAACGTACTGCTGCAGCCACAGGCGATGTCGACCATTGCGCTGGTCGTTCATGAACTCGTCACCAACAGCTGCAAGCATGGCGCGCTTTCGGCAAACGGCCGCATAGAGGTGACCGTCGACTCGGTCGACGGCGAAGGCGTTTACATCAAATGGAAGGAAATCGGCGGCCCGGCCGTGGTTGCGCCGACACGGCGAGGGTTTGGGTCTGTCATCGTCGAGAAAACGATTCCGTTCGATCTGAAGGGAACGGCAGAGGTCCGCTTCCTGCTGGCCGGGTTGGAAGCGGATTTCTTCATCCCGGTGAATTATGTGATCATTGCGCCTGAAGACCCGGCACCGACGCAGACGATGATTGAGCCCGATACCCTGAAAGCTACCAGCGTCCCCCCAAAGCAACTACTGCACGATGCGCAGGTTCTGCTGGTCGAGGACAACATGCTCATCGCACTGGAGGCCGAGGACATGCTGTACGAGCTGGGCGCGGTTCAGGTTCACCTCGCCTCCACTATTGCCGAAGCCGAACAGCTGCTTGCCAAGCAGAGTTTCCAGTTCGCTATGCTGGACATCAATGTCGGTCGCGGCACAAGTTTCGATCTTGCGACCAAGCTCGGGCAAGCAGGAACGCCGTTTATCTTCGCGACCGGCTACGGCAACGAATTGGCGATCGCGCGCAGAAAGGAAAGTGAGGTCGTCATCCAGAAGCCCTATGAGCGTGATCATCTTGCGCGCGCCGTGCAACAGGTGCTGACGAAAGCGACTGTCGAAGATGGCTGACGAAAGCGCTCGCGCTCTCTTCATTCATCCGCTCTGAAACGACGTTCCCTGCCCCCACTGCGGTCAATGACCTCAACCTGCAGGTTGCCGGCATGACAGCCCATTCAGTGGACCGACTGGCCGTCGTCTTCTTCGAGGAAGCTTTTGATGCCGTCGCGCTCGGCGGTGGCGAGGAATTCTTCCCAGGCGTCCTTGTCGGTCGCGAATGTCTCTTCCCAGCTGGTCACGACTTCCGTCTGGCTGATGACCTCGAGCGTCCAGTCGCCATTGGTATCGGCCGGGCGATAGATATCGACGAGCACGGTGACGCCATCGTCTTCGAACTCACCGGCGAATTCTGAATGTTCGAGTTTGGGCTGTTTCGTCATCGGTGAAGAACCTTCGTTTTCGTGCTGTCTTTAGAGAGACGCCAGCTCAACACGCCGGCCCTTGTTCGGTTGCATGGCCGGCATATTTGCCGAATGCGCTTTCCCTTATAGCAAAGCGAAAATTCACGCCAGCCGTACGGCTGTGCAGAAATCGGGCTAGGATTGTCGGCCGAATTGGTGGACAAAGGACGCATATTGATGACCGGAGGATTTTTTTCGATGCGCGCTACCGTGATCCCTGCCCCGCAGCCCGTGCTTCTTGATGTCGAGGGCGAGACCGAACAGTTCCCGGTGCGCCGGGTCTATTGCGTCGGCCGCAACTATGCCGACCACGCCATCGAAATGGGACACGATCCGTCACGCGAGCCTCCCTTCTTTTTCCAGAAAAATGCCGACAATCTCTATCATGGCGACACGTTTCCATACCCGCCGGTCTCTTCCGATGTGCATTTCGAAGTCGAGCTGGTGATGGCGCTTTCCGGTGGCGGCGCCGACATTCCGGTCGAGGAAGCCCTGTCCAAGGTCTATGGCTACGGGATCGGCATCGACTTCACGCGGCGCGATGTCCAGGACAAAGCAAAGAAGATGAGCCGGCCGTGGGAATCGGCAAAGGCGTTCGAACATTCGGCGCCCGTCTCCACACTCGTCCCGGCCGCCAAGATCGGGCACCCGCAGGAAGGTGCGATCTGGCTTGAGGTCAACGGCGAACGCAAGCAGTCCGGCAACCTCAACCAGATGATCTGGAAGCTGCCGGAAATCATCGCCGAACTGTCGAAGCTCTTCGTGCTGGCACCGGGTGACGTGATCATGACCGGAACGCCGGCCGGCGTCGGACCGATCGTCAAGGGCGACACGATCACCTGCAGCGCCGAGGGTGTCGGCAAACTCTCTCTCAAGGTGGTTTGAAGCACGAACCGGAGGTCAACAGATGCCGATCTATGCGCTTGGCGAATACCAGCCAAAACTGCCCGCACCCGACCGCTTCTGGATCGCGCCGGATGCGAACGTGATCGGCAAGGTGGAACTGGGCGAGGATGTCGGCATCTGGTTCGGCGTGACGCTGCGCGGCGACAACGAGCCGATTACTGTCGGTGCGCGGTCGAACATTCAGGAGGGCGTGATGGTGCATACCGATCCCGCCTACCCAGTCGTAATCGGTTCGGACTGCACGATCGGCCACCATGCGATCGTGCATGGCTGCATCATTGGCGACAATTCGCTTGTTGGCATGGGTGCGACCATCCTGAACGGCGCAAGGATCGGCCGCAATTGCCTGGTGGGCGCCAATGCGCTTGTCACCGAGGGGAAGGAATTCCCGGACAATTCACTGATCGTCGGCTCGCCTGCCAAGGCAATTCGCACGCTTGACGATGACGCCGTCGAACGGCTGCGGCAATCTGCGGCGCGCTATGTGGAGAACTGGAAGCGGTTTTCCCGGGACCTCAGGGCGCTGTGATCAAACGGACTATGCCGCGCATTTCTGGCAGATGCCGCGGATCTCGATCGTCGTCTTTGACGGCTTGAAGCCCTTGCTGGATGCCCAGTCGCTGAGGTGGTGATCGACCTCGTGATCGTGGAATTCCAGCACCTGGCTGCAGCTTTCGCAGATCGCGAAGGCAACCGTGCCGTGGCCATGCCCCTTGCCGCAGCACTCGCTCTCCCGGTGCGCGCAGGCGACGAAGGCGTTGAGGCTTTCGAGCCGGTGGACCATGCCGAATTCGGTCAGCTTGTCGAGCGCGCGGTAAACCTGAAGCGGTGCACGGAAGCCGTGGTCGCGCAGTTTGTCGAGGATCGTGTAGGCGCTGAGCGGCCCATCGGCACGGTCCAGCGCATCAAACACCAGCGACTGGTTCTTGGTCAGGGCCGGATTGACGATCGGGGCGTTCATCCGCGCACTCCTTTATTGGTTGCCCGCTCATTCGTTTTGCGGCCGAAGGCGGGTAGCAAACTCATGATGAAAAGTAGGAGTGCTGCCACCACGATGGAAGGGCCGGACGGCGTATCATAGGTCAAAGAGCCGAAAAGACCGCCGACAACCGCCGCAGCACCGATTAGCGAGGCGAAGACCGCCATCCATTCGGGGCTTGCCGAAAATCGTCTGGCCGTCGCGGCTGGAATGATCAGCAGCGAGGTGATCAGCATGATGCCGACGATCTTCATGGCGATCGCGATGACCAGCGCCATCAGAAGCATGAAGAACAGTTTTGCCTGCGCCGGCCGCATGCCCTCGGCTTCCGCAACGTCTTCGCTCACCGTCGAAGCGATGAGCGGGCGCCAGAGGAATGCGAGCGCTGCGACGACGACGATACCGCCACCCCAGATGAGCGCGATATCGGACGGCGTGACCGCCAGGATATCGCCGAACAGGAAGGCGATCAGATCGATCCGGACCCAGGTCATGAAGGCAACGAGGACAAGGCCGATCGCCAGAGCCGAATGCGAGAGGATTCCGAGCAGCGCATCCGCAGACAGCGACTGGCGACGCTGAAGGAGGAGCAGCAAGCCGGAGACGAGGACGGCGACGCCGAATACCGACAGAAGAAGATTGACCTCGAAAAACAGCGACAGCGCCACGCCGAGCAGCGCAGAATGGGCCATCGTATCGCCGAAATAGGCCATTCGCCGCCAGACGACGAAGCAGCCGAGCGGTCCGGCTGTCAGCGCCACGCCGACGCCGGCGATCATTGCGCGAGTGAAGAAGTCGTCAAGCATGAGGCTTGCCCTCGCCGTGATGGTGGTGGCCGTGGTCGCCATCGTGGCGATGGTCGTGAGCACCATCGTGATGGTGCTCGTGGTCACCATGGTCGTGGTCGTGCCCGGCAGCAGGCTCGTGATGATGGCCGTCCTCGGGATGGCAATGATCGGTGATCGAGCCGTCGCGGTGCTGGACCCGACCATCCGGCAGATGGGTATGGTCGTGATTGTGGCTATAGACGGCGAGCGCACGGCCATTGGCGCCAAACAGCTTGGCATAGTCAGAACTCTGGCTGACCACTTCCGGCGTGCCACGGCAGCAGATATGACCGTTGAGGCAGATCACCGTGTCGGTTCCCGCCATCACCATGTGCAGATCATGCGAAATCATCAGGATGCCGCAACCGGTCGTGGTGCGGATCTTGCGGATGAGATCGTAGAGCGCTGCCTCGCCGGCAAAATCGACACCCTGCACGGGCTCGTCCAGGACGAGCAGATCCGGCTTTCGCGCCAAGGCGCGGGCCAGCAAAGCGCGCTGAAATTCACCGCCCGACAGGTGACGGACTTCGGCATCGGCCAGATGCGCGATGCCGGTCGCTTCGAGCGCTGCCATCGTATCCTGATCGGAAATCGAGCTTGTCAGCCGCATCAGGCGACGAACCGAAAGCGGCATCGTCCAGTCGATCGAAAGCTTTTGCGGCACATAGCCGATGCGCATATCGCTGCTGCGGGTAACGGTGCCCTCGTCCGCCTTCAGGACGCCGATCGCCATCTTGGCAGTCGTCGACTTGCCGGCGCCATTGGGTCCGATCAGCGTCACCACTTCGCCTCGGGCAATCGATAGATCGACGCCGCGCACAAGCCAGCGATTATCCCGGAAAATGCCGGCATTCGACAGCGATACGAGTTTCGCTGCGGCCTTTGCATGATCTCCAAGCGGCAGGTCGGCCCGGTTTCTCATCAGCATGGTCGTCAAAAAATCCTGTTGTCAGGCCTCTTGCAGACCCTGATGGCACACGTTATAGCATAACGCAATTGATGTAATAACATTACGTCATTTCACAAGGAGCTATCCGATGAAATTTGCCGCAACCCTCCTCCTCTCATGCTCGGCCCTGATGACCGCATCGAATGCATTTGCCGATGCACCCAGCGTCGTTGTCTCGATCAAGCCGATCCATTCACTGGTCGCCTCCGTCATGAAGGGCGTGGCGGAGCCGAAGCTGATCGTCGAGGGCGCGGCCTCCCCGCATACCTACAACATGCGCCCATCCAACGCGTCCGCCCTGCAGAAAGCCGACCTGATCTTCTGGGTCGGCCATGGAATGGAAGCGTTTCTGGAAAAGCCGCTGGAAGCGCTCGGCACCAAGGCTGCCGTGGTAAGCCTGGAAGACGCGCCGGGCCTGACCAAACTGAAGTTCCGCGAGGGCGGTGTGTTCGAGCCGGAAGCCGAAGAGGAAGGCCATGATCACGGTCATAGCCACGGCAGCGAGGATCACGCAGCCGGCGCGGAGGACGACGGCGACCACGACCATGACGGCAATGACGTGCATCTATGGCTCGACCCGATGAATGCCAAGGCGATGGCGCAGGAGATCGAGAAGGCGCTGGTTCAGGCCGACCCGGAAAACGCGACGACATATCAGGCGAATGGCGCAGACCTGATGAAGAGGCTCGATGCACTCGATACGGAACTGAAGACCACGCTCGAGCCGGTCAAGAACAAGCCGTTTATCGTCTTCCACGATGCCTATCAGTATTTCGAGAACCGTTACGGCGTGAAGGTTGCGGGCTCGATCACGGTGAGCCCCGAATCCATTCCCGGCGCAGAGCGCGTGAAGGAAATCCACCAGAAGGTGGAGGAGCTTGGCGCCACCTGCGTGTTTGCGGAGCCGCAGTTCGAGCCAAAGCTGGTGAAGGTGGTGACGGAAGGAAGCAAGGCCCGTTCCGGCGTTCTCGATCCGGAAGCCGGAGCACTGACCGAGGGGCCTGATCTCTACTTCGAGTTGATGCGCGGTCTCGCGACCTCATTGAAGACCTGCCTCTCGCAGGCTTTCTGATCTCCAGGACATTCGCGGTGCTGCGACCTGCAGTGCCGCGTGTTGAGACAAACAGGTGGGGGACGTCGAACACTCGACGTCCCCCAACTCAATTTATTGGCCGGATATGATTCTTGCGATCACGCCACTGGTGATGCCGACGAGCAGGAAGTCGTTATCCACCTTCACCCAACGCTGACCGCGCGGCGGGGCCGACAGGCGGTAGCGGCGATAATCGCGGACTTCCGCCATGTGGCGGCGCTCAGCAGCCGACATGCGATGACCCCGCACCCAGCGCTTCTTGGTGACGACGACTTTCTTCTTTTCAATGACGACATGCTTGCCGGCCGGGCGGTGATGCTCCGGACCCTTGCGCCAATCCTGCGCCTGCGCTGTGGAGGCGATCGGCGCGACCAGAACGGTAGCGGCGAGCATGGCAATGATGAACTTCTTCATGGTTGTTTCCTCGTATTGAACACACGAGAGAATTAGAGCCCAACCGATGAACGCCATATGAATGGAAGATTAAACTTATGTAATGATCCTAGTGCCTTGGCGTCATATCTTATCGCAGGAAGTTAAGCGCTACGGGAGCTTCTCATACGATTGGCTCGTATACGAAGTCGTCGAAATCAGCGGCTTTCGCACGACCTGAGGTATCGAAGGCGAACACGCCCACGAACGCGCCGGTGAATGAGCCATGCTCGCCGCGTCCACCTTCGTCTGAGATGACAGAGGCGTCCAGCATCGGTCCGATCGGCTCCCAGTCGTTCGCTCCACCTGCGCGCCAGAAGAACTGAAGGTCATTGTCATCGACTTCGATCGCCAGATGCACCGGTCCGTCTGGCACCGGCACGCCGCTTCCGGCTGGCCAGACGAGCTTCGCATGCGGGAAGTCGCCGGGGCATGACAGCACTGTCACAACGCGGCCGAGCTTCTCGTGCAGCGTGACGGCGACGGCATGCAGCTTGTGGCGATTATAGTAATGGGTAAGGCCCGCCACCTGCTGGTAGGTATCAGGTGAGAAATCGACGACCGTCTCGGCCCGGAAGCGATGGTGCTCCTGCCTGCGGGCGACCAGAGCCTGCTCGAACCAGGAACCGATGCTTTCGCGGCCGATCAGGCGCAGATGGCCCGGACGCTCCGTCAGGCTGAAGATCCGCTCCGGTTCCGGCGTGCGCAGCCACTGGAATTCGGTTGGCAGCATTGCCGTGTCGAACCCGTGCACCACGCGACCGGCATCCTGAGCCGCCTCGGCGCCGTTCGTCACGGGGACGTCGACGGCGGGAACCATGCCGCCATGTTCGAGATAGAGCCAGTCGTCCTTCCAGACGCATTTCTGCAATGCCGTCTCGCGGCCGAGCGGTGAGCGGCGATGCGGTTCGATCGGTCTGCTGCAGAGGTGGGTGTGATAGACCTCTCCTTCCGGCGTCTCCACATACTGCCCATGGCCGGACCGCTGCAGCTCCGCCTCCGGTGCATCCTTGGACGTGATGAGATGGTTATCGGGATGTAGCTCGTAAGGGCCGCCGATCGTTTTCGACCGGGCCATCGTCACAGCGTGATTATAGCCTGTGCCGCCCTCGGCAGTCGTCAGATAGTACCAGCCATTGCGCCTGAAGAGATGCGGGCCTTCGACAAGGCCGAGAGCGCTGCCCGGAAAGATATTGCTGATGGGACCCTTCAACGTCTTCGTCTCGGCGTCCCATTCCTGCATGAGGATGCCATCGAACGCGGGCGATTTCGGCGCGCCGCCAAAGCTCTCGGTCCGGTGGTTCCACTGCATGTTCAGGAACCACTTTCGCCCGTCGTCGTCGTGAAACAGCGACGGATCGAAGCCGGAGGAATTGACATAGATCGGGTCCGACCATTCACCTTCAATCGTCGGCGATGTGACGATGTAGTTGTGAGCGTCCTTGAAGCTGCCGTCGAACCGTTTCACGTCGGTATAGACCAACCAAAACAATCCATCCGCATGGGAGAGGCACGGTGCCCAGACGCCGCAGCTATCGGGATTGCCGCGCATGTCGAGCTGGCTTTTCCGCTCCAGAGGCCGCCGCACGAGCGTCCAGTTCACGAGGTCGCGGGAGTGGTGGATCTGAACGCCCGGATACCACTCGAATGTGGAGGTCGCGATATAATAGTCCTCGCCGACACGGCAGATCGATGGATCGGGATTGAAACCCGGCAGGATGGGATTGCGGATCATGAATTTCCTCCGGTATGCACTAGGTCTCTAAGATGCAGACTGCTCTCCTCAGTCTGCATCCCGTTGTTTCCCGCTGTGGGGAGGTTCACTTGCGGGCGGGACCCTCGCGTTCGGCCGATGCTGCCCAGAGGTTGATATCGGCTTCCTTGGCGAAACCGTCGATCTCGGACAGTTCGTCTGCCGTAAACTCCGGGTTCTCCAGCGCCTTGACGCAATCCTCGACCTGTTCCGGGCGGCTGGCGCCGATCAGGGCCGTCGTCACGCGGCCGCCGCGTAGAACCCAGGCAAGCGCCATCTGCGCCAGCGTCTGGCCTCGCCTTTCGGCAATGGCGTTCAGACCTTTGAGGTTCTCGACATTCTTATCGTTGAGGAAGGCCGGGCGCAGCGACTTGCCCTGGGCGGCACGGCTGTCTTCTGGAATGCCGCCCAGATATTTCGATGTGAGCATGCCCTGAGCCAGCGGCGAAAACACGATCGAGCCGACGCCGAGATCATCCAGCGTGTCGAGCAGACCGTCTTCCTCGACCCAGCGATTGATCATCGAATAGCTCGGCTGGTGGATGAGAACCGGCGTTCCGAGAGCCTTTAGGATCGCCGTAGCCTCCCGGGTGCGCTGCGAATTGTAGGACGAGAGGCCGACATAAAGCGCCCTGCCCGAGCGAACGATGTGATCCAGCGCGCCGCAGGTTTCCTCCAGCGGCGTATCCGGATCGAAGCGGTGCGAATAGAAGATATCGACATAGTCGAGACCCATGCGCTTCAGGCTCTGGTCGCAGGATGCGATCAGGTACTTGCGGCTGCCCCATTCGCCATAGGGGCCGGGCCACATGTTGTAGCCGGCTTTCGACGAGATGATCAGTTCATCGCGCAGCCCGTGAAAATCATCGCGCAGGATCTGGCCGAAGGCCGTTTCGGCGCTGCCAGGCTTCGGCCCATAATTGTTGGCGAGATCGAAATGGGTGATGCCGAGATCGAAGGCTTTTCTGCAGATATCGACCTTGCGCTGGTGCGGGGTGTCGTCACCGAAATTGTGCCACAGGCCGAGCGAGATCGCCGGAAGCTTGAGGCCGGACCGGCCGCAGCGATTGTATTTCATGGTGTCGTAGCGGTTGTCCGCCGGGTGCCAAGCCATCTCTGAAAATCCTCCGAATGAAAAACGGCGCCGACCTCTTCTTCGGCGCCGTGCACGTCATAGAGTATCAGACAAGAAGCGCCAGCGCTTCATCGATGCCGAGCGCGGCCGGTTGGGTGCAGGTCGTTGTGGTCGCAACGAATTTGCCCTCTTCTCCGGATTTCAGGATCGAGGTCATGACGTCGACGCCATGCAGCGCCCGGTCGATCGAGCAGCGAATGTCGCGCCCTTCGATCAGGGCCATGGCCATGTCGGCCAGACCTGCGGTGCGATAGTTAGCACGCGGACCGTTCGTTGGATGCTCCTGGTTGTTTTTGCTGAAAGGATGATCCCAGTCCTTGAGCGGCTGGATATCCTTGTCGCGGCCGCTGGCTTCCACCACGCCACCGAAGAAGTTCGGGTCGGGGACGTAGATCGAGCCTTCCGTGCCGTAGAGTTCCATATTCGCATGGCGATGCGACCAGACATCCCAGCTGGCCGAGAGCGTGATCGTTGCGCCTGCCGCGAACTCGAGCAGCGCGTGGATGTTGGTCGGGGTCTCGACCGGGATGCTCTGGCCCTTCAGCGGTTCGCTGGTGATCGTCCGCGTCGGATTGGCCATCGACGTCAATGCCGCGACCCGTTTGACGGGGCCGAGGAAGTTGACGAGGTTGGCGATATAGTACGGCCCGAGGTCGAGGATCGGACCTCCGCCGTTGAGGAAGAAGAAGCCGGGGTTCGGGTGCCACATTTCCATGCCCGGGCTCATGACATGGCATGTACCCGACGTGATGCGTCCAACGCCGCCGTCATCGATGAATTTTCGGGCCAGCTGGTGCGCGCCGCCCAAAAAGGTGTCCGGCGCGCAACCGATCGCCAGTCCCTTTTCCCGTCCAAGCGCCTGCAGCTGCTTTCCCTCTTCCAGCGTGATGGTCAGCGGTTTTTCGGAATAGACGTGCTTGCCGGCACCGAGAATGGCTTTCGAGACCTCGAAATGCGCGGACGGGATCGTCAGGTTGACGATCACGTCCAGCTCGTCATTGGCGAGCAGCTCCGGAATGGTCTGCGCCTTGACGCCGTATTCTGTTGCCCGCTGCCACGCCGCCTCCGGATTGAGGTCGGCGCAGGCCAGAACCTTGATCCCCTTAAACAGCGGAGACAGCGCGAAATAGGTCATGGAAATGTTGCCGCATCCGATGATGCCGACGCCAAGTTCCTTGGTCATGGGAAACTCCGATCCAATATCTGAATTCAGTAGGTCTTGAAGGCGGCCATCGAACGGGACGCGAGCCGCTCGATATCCTTCGGGTTGTCGTGCTCCAGCACGAAGTGCTTGGCGGGTGTCTTCTTCAGTGCCGCGATCAGTTCCTTCCACGGAACGGTGCCATGGCCGACGTCGGCCCATCCGTCTTCATCCGTGTTCTCGCCCGCTGGCGCGATGTCCTTGACGTGAACCGCCGAGATCTTCTTGCCGTAGCTTTCGATCCAGGTGAGCGGATCGGCACCGCCACGGACGACCCAGGCAATATCTGCTTCCCAGCTCAGATCAGGGCCGCCGGCAAAGATCTGTTCCTGTGGCGTGGAGCCATCCGGCAGCTGCTTGAACTCGAAATCGTGGTTGTGCCAACCGAATGTATAGCCGGCGTCCTGATACCGTTTTCCGGCTTCCTGCAGGCGCTGACCGAAGGCGAACCAGCCTTCCGCATCCGTGGGTCTCTGATCGGCTGCGAGGTGGGGGCAATAGATGGCACTAATGCCGAGCGTCTTTGCGATCAGCAGTGCCTGGTCAGGCTCCTGTTCGAGGAGGTCGAGACCGAAATGGCCTGTGGGCATCGTGAGTTCGTTGGCATCGAGCTCTGCACGAAACTTCTGAAGACCGGCCTCGTCGAGCGTTCCGTAGAGACCGCCATAGCCCTCGACCTCACGGTAGCCGTGACTGGCCACGAGTTTCAGAACATCGGATAGCGGCGGGAAATTGCGGGCGCTGTAAAGCTGGAAACCGAGCGTCGTCATGTCATTCTCCTTGAAATGAAACTTTGGTCCGCGGAAAGCGAGAATACCGCTCCCACGGCTGGTCACCCTCTTGGGGAGTGGTGAACTGTTGAAAAGCTGCGGATCAGATCCGCTCCTCGGTCGCCGCATCGAACAGCGACGCCATGGTCATGTCGAAGCCCAGCCGGACCTTCGATCCGACAGCGTAACGACGGGCCCCGCCGACGCGAACGGACAGAGTGTGAGCGGCGAGTTTCAGCCAGATGAGATTGTCTGCACCCATCGGCTCCTCGATGTCGACGATCGCCTCATGGACTTCCTCTCCGGCGATATCGGCATCGACCTTGATATGTTCTGGACGGACGCCGAGGACGACCTTGCGCCCGGGCCTTAAGGGTTCAGATGCGCTGTAACCGTCGAGCAGGAAGCTGACGCCGTTCGTCTTGAACACGGGACGGCCGCCCTCTTCCGCCAGCTCGCCATCCAGGAAATTCATCGAGGGTGAACCGATGAAGCCCGCGACGAACTTGTTCTTCGGTCGGTTGTAGATTGTGACCGGGTCGGCAAGCTGCTGGATGACACCGCTCTTCATGATGGCGATGCGGTCGGCCAGCGTCAGCGCCTCGATCTGGTCGTGGGTCACGTAGATCATCGTGTTCTTGAGCTGCTGATGCAGCCGCTTGATCTCGACGCGCAGCTCGGATCTGAGCTTGGCGTCCAGGTTGGAAAGCGGCTCGTCGAACAGGAACACGTCGACATCGCGCACCAGGGCACGGCCGATTGCGACACGCTGCCGCTGTCCGCCGGAAAGAGCTGCCGGCTTTCGCTGCAGAAGCGGTTCGATCTGCAGGATCGCCGAAGCGCGCGCGACGCGTTTGGCGATGTCTTCCTTCGGCAATCCGGCGACCCGCAGGCCGAAGGACAGGTTCTTTTCTACCGTCATCTGCGGATAAAGCGCATAGGACTGAAACACCATGCCGATGCCGCGATCCTTGGGTTCTTCCCAGGTGACGTTGCGGCCCTTGATGAAGATCTGGCCATCTGTCGGCTCCAGCAGGCCGGCGATGCAGTTGAGGAGCGTCGATTTCCCGCAGCCGGAGGAACCGAGCAGAACAAGGAATTCACCATCGTGAATGTCGAGGTTCAGGTCTTCCAGAACCGTGACCGCCCCGAAGGACAGCGACAGGTCGCGGATCGAGACGCTGTGCTCGCCGGATAGGGTGGAGGGTTCGGGCAACGAGGTTGCACCTGGGGGAAATGCGTTGGTGTGTGGTGTCTGGACGGAAAGATCGGTCATGGGGTCATCCCTTCACTGCGCCAGCGGCGATGCCGCGGACGAAAAGGCGGCCGGATACGAAATAGACGATGAGAGGAACAGCGCCGGTCAGAAGCGTCGCCGCCATGTTGACGTTGTATTCCTTCACCCCCTGCACGGAGTTGACGATGTTGTTGAGCTGCACCGTCATCGGGTAGCTGTCGGGCCGCGTGAAGACGACGCCGAACAGGAAGTCGTTCCAGATGCCGGTGACCTGCAGAATCATCGCCACGACGAAGATCGGCAGTGCCATGGGCAACATGATGCGCCCGTAGATCTGCCAGAACCCGGCACCATCGATGCGCGCCGCCTTGAACAGTTCTTCGGGCAGCGAGGTGAAATAGTTGCGGAACAGCAGCGTCAGGATCGGCATGCCGAAGATGGTATGGACGATGATGAGGCCGGTCAGGGTTCCGTAGATCCCCATTTCACGCAGGATGATGACGATCGGATAGATCATAACCTGATACGGAATGAAGGCCCCGATGATCAGGATGGAAAAGAACAGTTCCGACCCTTTGAACCGCCAGTTGGCGAGCGAGTAGCCGCTGACCGAGGCGATAAAGATCGAGACCACCACAGATGGCAACAGGATGCGGACGGAGTTCCAGAAGCCGCGTGACAGGCCGTCGCAATTGAGGCCGGTGCAGGCTTCTGCCCATGCCTTTACCCAGGGCTCGAATGTGATCTCCATGGGCGGCGAGAAAACGTTGCCCATGCGTATCTCGGGCATTCCCTTCAGCGATGTCACGACCATTACGTATAGCGGCAGAAGGTAGTAAAGCGCCGCAAGGCCGAGCGTGCCATAGAGGATGATATTGCGGCGTGAAAGCCTGCGCTTTGGTTTGCGACCGCTCGGGCCCTCCAGAGCGCGTGACGGTGTTGTCGCCAGCACTGTGGCATCTGTGACGACGGTCGATGTGGTGTCGAAAGTGGAAACGTTAGCCACGCTTGCGACCTCCGAATTCGAGATAAGCCCATGGGACAATGATGATGGCGACGGTCAGCAGCATCATGGTCGATGCGGCAAAGCCCTGGCCAAGGTTCTGCGCCTGAAACATGTAGTCGTAGACGTATTTCGCAGGCACTTCGGACGCGTTGCCGGGGCCGCCTGAGGTCTGCGCCACGACGAGATCGTAGAGCTTGACGATGCCGCTCGCGATGATGACCAGCGTGGTGATGAAGACCGGACGCATCATCGGGATGACGATGAAGAGGTAGGTCCGCCACATGGGGATGCCGTCGACGCGCGACGCCTTCCAGATATCCTCGTCGATGCCGCGCAGACCTGCCAGCATCAGGCACATGACGAGCCCCGTGCCCTGCCACAGCCCGGCAATCAGGATGCCGTAGATGACGATGTCGGGGTCATAGACCGGATTGAATTCGAAGGTCTCCCAACCGAGCGACCGGACGATGTGCTGGATGCCGAATTCGGGGTTCAATATCCATTGCCAGACGAGGCCGGTGACGATGAACGAGAGCGCGAACGGATAGAGAAAGATCGTCCGGAAAACGTTTTCGAAGCGGATCTTCTGGTCCATCAGCGCGGCGAGCACAAAGCCGACAACGAGGCTGAAGATCAGCGACAGGATGCCGTAGATCGCGAGATTCTGGATCGAGATCAGCCAACGCGCCGAGCCCCACAGGCGCTCGTATTGATCAAGCCCGACGAATGTTGCCCGCGGCAGCAGTCTCGAATTGGTGAATGAGTAAATGACGGTCCATACGGAACCGCCGAGGAAAATCACCAGCGCGACGAAGATCATCGGAAGGGAGGCAATTTTCGAGTTCAGGTTGCGAAAAAGCTGGTTTGGTCTGGCAGATTGATGGGTTTTCGCCATGTGTTGTCCTCGATCGGCTGCAGCGTGAAGGCCGCAGGTTTCCGGGCCGGCCCCGCGGTGATGCGGGGCCGGTCAAGGTCAGCGATTTGAAGCGGTGTCAGTCCGCAGAGCTGATGATATCGACGAAGCGCGCCTGAGCATCCTTCACGGAGATGGAGCTGCTGAAGAACTCCGACATCAGATCTTCCTTCTGTTTCTGCGTATCGGCAGACACAAGCTGGTCGGTGCTGGTGGCGGTGTTACCCTTGGCGATGATCGCGATACCCTTCTTCATGCAGTCGTTGGCGGCTGCCATGTCGATATCGCCACGGATCGGAACCGATCCCTTTTTCAGGTTAAAAGCGACCTGTAGCTTCGGATCGACGATCGTTTCGGCGAGAACGTTCTGCGCCTCCGATTTTGCCTCGTCCTTCAGCAATGGGAAATAGATCGCATCGCCGTTGGTGGTGAGCACGTCATTGATGCCGAGCCCTGGCAGGCAGGTGTAGTCGGTCCCGGCAGTCTTTCCTGCCAACGAGAACTCACCCTGTGCCCAGTCACCCATGACCTGGCCACCGGCCTTGCCGGTCAGCACCATGTTGGTTGCCTGGTTCCAGTCCTGTACGTTCGAACCCTTGGCGAGTTCGCGTGCCTTGTCGGCGGCTGCAAAGATCTTGGCCATTTCAGGCCCTGCAGCAACCTTTGCGTCCTTGTCCTTGTAGACCTTCTCGTAGAGGTCTTTGCCGCCCAGCGAGATCAGCAAGGTATCGAACAAGCCATTGGCCTGCCACGGCTGACCACCCAGTGCCAAAGGCTGGATACCGGCCTTCTTGAGCGCGGGCGCTGCTGCGACGAACTCGTTCCAGTCCTTCGGAACGGCAACGCCTGCCGTCTTGAAGGCTGCGTTCGAGAGCCACAGCCATTGCCACGAGTGGATGTTGATCGGGGCACAATAGATCTTGCCCTCGAACGTGCAGCTGTCGAGCAGGTTGGCAGGCTTGATAACCTCTTTCCACTTGCCCTTCTCAGCCACATCGCTCAGGTCTCGCATGAGACCTGACTGGACCAGTTCTTCGGCCTGCCGGCCGTGGTTGAACTGCGTGGCGCCCATCGGGTCACCACCGGTGATCCGGCTGATCATGATCGGCCGCGCGGTTCCTCCCGAACCTGCGATGGCACCATCAACCCATTTGTTGCCGGTAGCATTGAAAGCGCTCGCCAGTTCCTTGACAGCTGCAGCCTCTCCCCCCGACGTCCACCAATGGGTGACCTCAAGATCGGCTGCCTGAACAAAGCACGGCAATGCCACGGTGGCAGCCATAGCGGCTGCAAAAGCACGGATGCGCATGAGTCTCCTCCCTCACTGAAACGTTGCAGTAAAAGGCTAGGACAAACATCGATGGAGGGCAACCGAAAATCGCGTGAAAGATTCGGAGCAGGTTCGCAGCGATGTCCGACAGCAGCCCGCGTGCTTCGTGTTGATGCACTTATCTCGTTACATAACAATGCTTTATAGGATTATTGAATTGATCCTTCTTCGCAGACGCAAAAGAATTGTGCGTCTGCGTTGTAACGGGTATATCGACGGCAAGTCGTTGGTTTTCAGCGAAAATAGGACTGTATCGTTGCAGTTTTTTACCGTATGAACGGTGCTTGTGGAGAAGGTCGCAGTCGCCGGTGATCTCCGAGAAAGCTGCAGCCATGGATGAAGACAAACGTAGATCCTTTGGGACGATCGGCAATCAACGCCCGACCCTTAAGACAATTGCCTACATGACGGGGCTGGGTATCACGACGGTGTCGCGGGCCCTCAAGGATGCACCCGACATTGGGGCCGACACAAAGGAACGCGTTCGACTTGTGGCCGGCCAGCTCGGCTATCACCCGAACCGGGCGGGCGTCCGGTTGCGCACAGGCAAGACCAATGTGATCGCGCTCGTGCTCAGCATCGAACAGGAACTGATGGGCTTTTCCAGCCAGATGGTTCAGGGCATTTCCGAGGTTCTCGGGGGCACGCAATATCACCTCGTGTTGACGCCCCACTCGTTCGAGAAAGACCCGATGGTGCCGGTGCGCTATATCCTCGATACGGGATCGGCAGATGGCGTGATCATCTCGAGGATCGAGCCGGACGATCCGCGTGTGCGGCTGATGACGGAGCGCAACCTGCCTTTCGTCACCCACGGCCGAACCAGTATGGGGATCGAGCACCCCTACCACGACTTCGACAACACGGCGTTTGCCTATCAGGCGGTCGAGCGGCTCGCCAAGCGAGGCAGGCGGCATATCTGTCTGCTCGCCCCGCAGAGCAGGTTTGCATACTATGCCCACAGCCGCATCGGCTTCGAACGGGCGCTTGCCGATTTCGGCTTGAGCGAGGTTCCGATGGGACGGATCACGACGGAGACGTCGCTGGAGGATATCAGAGCCTATTCGGAGAAGCTGTCGCGGCTTCCGCAACCGCCTGATGGAATCATTTCGATGAGCGGCTCTGCAACGATCGCGATCGCCTCAGGCCTTGAAGCTTCCGGTCGAAAACTCGGCCGCAATGTCGATATCGTGTCAAAGCAGTCGGCCGAATTTCTCAACTGGATCAGGCCGGAAATCCTTGCTGTAAACGAGGATATCCGTTGGGCGGGACGGGAACTTGCAAAGGCCTTGCTGGCCCGAATCGATGGGGCGGCCCCAGAGCTTTTGCAAAGCGTCAGCCAACCGGAATGGTCGATCAAGTCACCACAGGACTGATCGAATGCAAAAAGCCCGGCCCTTGGCCGGGCTTTCGGTGTTTGCAAAATAGTCTTAGGCGAAGTCGGCTAGTCCGCTGCCCCACGGGCCATGGTGCTTGTCGACGCCGTCGAGGCGATCGAAACCGTGGGCACCAAAGAAGTCGCGCTGCGCCTGGATGAGGTTCGCAGTGCCGCGTCCACGACGGTAGGCATCGAAATAAGACAGCGCGGACGAGAGCGCCGGAACCGGCAGGCCGGACATGACGGCATAGGAGACCACGCGGCGCAGTGCGCCATCGGTGTCTGCGACCATCTGGGCAAACGCCGGTGTCACGATCAGGTTTGCAACATCCGGGTCCTTCGAGAAGGCCGAGGTGATCTCATCGAGGAAGGCAGAACGGATGATGCAGCCATCGCGCCAGATCTTGGCGATCGTCGGCATCGGCAGGTTCCAGCCATACTCCTTGGAGGCGGCAGCCATGACGGCAAAGCCCTGCGCATAGGCGCCGATCTTGGCCGCAAGCAGCGCGTTTTCGAGATCGGCGAGGAACGCCGCGCTGTCTGCCGGCGCATCGATCGACTTCGGCAATCCGAACTGCTTTTCTGCGGCGAGGCGCTCGGTGCGCTGAGACGACAGAACACGCCCGGCGACGGCGGCCTCGATCGCGGTTGCCGCGACACCCATGTTCTGGGCTTCGATGACCGACCACTTGCCGGTGCCCTTCTGGCCGGCGGAATCAACGATCACGTCGACCATCGGCTTGCCGGAGATCGGGTCCTTTGCCTTCAGGACCTTTTCCGAAATCTCGATCAGGTACGAATTCAGGCGGCCGGTATTCCACTTGCCGAAGACGTCGCCGATTTCGGTGGCGCCCATGCCGAGACCATCGCGCAGGATGCCGTAGATTTCGGCAATCATCTGCATGTCAGCGTATTCGATGCCGTTATGGATCGTTTTCACGAAATGGCCGGCGCCGTTTTCACCGAGCCAGGCGACGCAGGGTTCATCGTGGAATTTTGCGGAGATCGAGGTCAGCACCTTTTCGACGCGCTTCCAGCTTTCCTCAGCACCGCCGACCATGATCGACGGTCCATGGCGTGCGCCTTCTTCCCCACCGGATACGCCCATGCCGATAAAGGTCAGGCCGGAACCTTCGAGGTTTTCGAAACGGCGCATCGTATCGCGGAAGTTGGCGTTGCCGGCATCGATCATGATGTCGCCCTGCGAAAGATAGGGCTTCAGGAGCTCCATCTGCTGATCGACCGGATCGCCGGCCTTGATCATGATGATGATCGGGCGTGGGGGCCGGATTGCAGCGATGAATTCTTCCAAGGTCTCGCAAGGAACGATCTGGCCTTGCAACGCGCCCGCCTCGGCGTAGAATTTCTTGGTAACTTCCGCTGTCCGGTTGAAGACGGCGATCTTGTTGCCTTTTTCCGCGATGTTGAGCGCGAGGTTTGCACCCATAACGCCAAGACCGATAAGACCGATTTCTGCCTGTTCCACGGATATGCCTCCAGTTTTAATTTGACGCTGTTTTGGCATCCTCGTTTCCAAACGGCAAGGCTAAGACGAAAGCGAGCCCGTTTATTCGCGGATGCGCCGGCTTGTGCGATCAAGAGGATTTCCGAGTGGCATGCCACTCGGCGTAGAACCCAAGGAGGCCTTCATGACGGTCATGCCCGCACGCGTAATCCACCTCTCGATCGAGCGGAACTGGAGGGATGTCTACGCATTTGCAAGGCGTCCGGAAAACATGGCAAGCTGGGCTTCCGGCCTTGCCGCAGACCTGCGCGCCGAAGGTGAAGACTGGATCGGCGATGGCGGTCCGGTTGGAACAATCCGTGTTCGCTTCGCTCCCGACAACGACTTCGGCGTGATCGATCACAGGGTCACGTTGGAAAACGGGATGTCGATGGACAACGCGCTGCGTATCATACCGAACGGTGATGGAGCTGAAGTTCTGTTCACTCTTATGCGCCAACCCGGTACCGACGATGCGGCGCACGAAGCGGATGCCGCGCATGTCCTTAAGGATCTGCAGTCGTTGAGGGCAATCATGGAACGCTGAGCGTCAGGCCGCAGGCCTCTTCCGCCGATCGGCGGTCTCTTGAATGACCAGGAGAACACCGATCATCGTTGAAGACCGCTGGAACGGCGACATGCGGCAGCGAAGCACAAGCGTCTCGCCTCCGACTTGATCTGCATAGGTGACCGACGTGCTTTCGCCTTCGAAGCAGCGGTCCAGGTTCGGCTTGAACTCGTTTCGAAATCGATGGAGACCGACAAATTCCCCGATATGCCGGCCGACGAGTTCCTCACGGGGAATGTTCAGCCGCTGCGCGTTCGTCTCGTTGGAATAGAGAATGCGATAACCGGGAGCGACGACAAGAATGCGGTCCGAAAGCTGGTTCAGGAGGGAATCGTCGAGAATGCCGCTGGAGACGGCTTGGTCGATCGGCGACGATTGGTCCTGCGCCCCACCGGGAGCTCCCAGCGCTTCCGCACAGGTCGTCTGCGGTGCAAGATACCGCTCGACCAGGGTCTGCAGGAGGTGAGCGTTGCGCCGAACGCAGCTGCGATCGTCCGCTTCCTCATTCAGGAGGTCGAGCGCAAAACGAAACTGGGCTTGAATGCTGCCGGCATCGGATTCGGCGCTGCCAAAGATCGCCAGGAGCAAAGGATCAAGTTCGCGGTCGAGACTGGCTGTCAAAGCCTCGTCTTCGCGGTCGATCGCCTGCTGTAGCTCTCCATATTTCGACCAGAAAAGATCGATCAATGCTTGCAAGACAATGCCCTCTCCACACGAGCCTCACGTCAGCCGTGGCCCTCTGAGACGACTGCGGCCAATCTCGTATAATACATCACACGTTAAATGTAGTCTCAAAAACGGCCCCTAAAAATGGCCGGTAAATACCCGTAGACGCTTGCAACCCACGAGAATTGTGGCTTCAGGAAATCAATCCGTGACCGTTTTCTTGATGTGCCAGCGGTCGTGATACCACAGCCACTGTTCAGGGTATTCCCGCACCCAGGATTCGACCTTGTCGTTCAGGACCTGAGACGTGCCCTGGATGTCGAGATTGCCGCGTTCGTCGCGCGGAAGTTCGATGCGAGGCTCTATCTCAAGGCGAAAACGATTGTTCGGGAGACGGATGCAGCGGGCCGGATAGACATCCGCATCAAACTGACGCACGAGCTTGGCAAGAAGCGGGTTCGTTTTAACAGGGCGTCCGAAGAAATTGGTCGACAACCCTTTTCTGAACTTCTGGTCGACGAGGACACCGACCCCCCCGCCCGCGTCCAGGCGCCTCGCCAGCGAGAACGATGACCCCGCATGCGACGGCACGAGCTGCCCCATGCGGGCACTGCGGAACGAGAAGACCTTATCCGCGATGTAAGGGTTGTTCGGCGGACGGAACAACACCATGACCTCGAGACCAAAGGCCTTGCCGGCGACAGGCAGGAGCTCGAAATTGCCGGTATGGGCGGTAAAGACGATAAACGGCCGCGGGTTTTCGACCAGATCGAGGAAGATCGGGGTGCCCGAAACTTCCACCCTGCCCGGCTCTTTCTGTTCCGGGTCAAAGTCGAACAGCCTGTCGAGAAAGACATATTCGGCGGCAAGCCTGCCCATATGTCCCCAGCTGGCGACCGCGATCTCCTGCAGCTCCGCCTCTTCCTTTTCAGGAAAGGCGTTGCGCAGATTGGTCATCATCAGCTTGTGACGCCAGAATTTAGGCCCGATATAACGCGCGAAGCGATCGGCAAACCGGATCGCCGGATCCGCCGGAAAGATCTTCAGGAAATTCAGCAGCCCGAACGTGAGCTGCGCCACCAGCCACTGGCGGAAGTGGATAAGCTTCAGAACAATCCGGGTAATGACCATCTTCATCCGTGGTCAGTCCATCCTCAGGACGATCTTGCCGAAGATCTGGCGGCTCTCCATGCGGGCAAGTGCCTTGTGGATTTCATCGAACGTGACTTCTGTGTCGATCACCGGATGAACGATGCCCTGGGCCATCTTCTGCATGGCATCGGCCATGTTCTCCATGCGGCAGCCAAACGAGCCGATGAGCTTCAACTGCTGCTGGAACAGCATCATCAGATTGAGGTCGGTGGAAACACCCGAGGTGGAGCCGCAAGTGACGAGGCGTCCGCCGCGCTTCATGCACAGCATGGAACCCGCCCAGGTATCCTTGCCGACATGTTCGAAGACGACATCGACGCCCTTCTTCTTGGTCAGCTTGCGCACGACGCCTTCGAAGCGATCCACACGGTAGTTGATGACATGATCGGCGCCGAGTGCCTTCGCCTTTTCGATCTTGTCGTCCGAGCCGACCGTGGTGATGACCGTGCAGCCCATTTTCTTTGCCAGCTGGATGGCGGCAGATCCGATGCCCGAGCCGCCGGCGTGAATGAGGATCGTCTCGCCGGGCTGGAGCTTGGCGTTGTCGAACAGCATATGCTCGACCGTGCCGAACGTCACAGGCGCAAGCGCTGCCGCGACGGCATCGACGCCCGGAGGTGCCGGAACGAGAAGACGGGCCGGGAGATTGGCCTTTTCCTGGGCAAAGCCGTCGAGATGGAAGCCGTGCACACCGGAGACGTTTTCGCAGAGGTTGTCGCGCTTTTCGCGGCAGGGCTTGCAGAGGCCGCAGGTACGGGCGCCGTAAATCGACACGAGCTGGCCGGGCAGAACATTCGAGACGCCCGGACCGATGGCTTCCACGATGCCGGAGGCCTCGGCGCCGATCGTCAGCGGCATCTTGCGCTTGGCAAATGCCATGCCGCGCCAGCCCCAGACGTCGATGTGATTGAGGGCAACGGCCTTGACGCGCAACGTTACCTCGCCGGGACCCGGCGCTTCCGGCTCGGGAATATCGACGGCTTCGAGCTTGCGGTCATCAATCAGTTGCAGCGCGCGCATAACAAGTCATCCTTCGCCCGTTGGAGCGTTCAAAAGTCTACCAAAAGTCTTGGGGGCTCGCCTTACGCCGGTTCCAGCGTCATGACAAGGCTGGCGTTCTGGCCGCCGAAGCCGAAGGAATTGGACAGAACCGCCCTTGGCGCACCGTCCCGCTTCACATTCGGCACCACATCCAGCTCGATCGTCGGATCGGCATTGGTGTAGTTGATGGTCGGCGGCAGAGTGCCGGTCAGCATCGTCTGGATCGAGAATACGGCTTCGACAGCACCGGCTGCCGTCAGCGTATGACCGATCATCGACTTGTTCGACGATACCGGAATCCCCTTCAGCCCCTCGCCGAACACGGCGAGCATGGAGCTATATTCCATCTTGTCGTTTTCCGGCGTCGATGTGCCGTGAGCGTTGATATAGCCGATGCCGCTTTCGTCCATGCCCGCATCTTCAAGCGCCGCCCGGATCGTGGCGATCGCCGGGCCGCCGTCCGGGGACGAGCGGGTGCGGTGGAAGTGATCGGCCTTTTCGCCGAGACCCTTGACGATGCCGAGCACCTTGGCGCCGCGCGCGATAGCCGACTGCAGGGATTCCAGAACGAGCGTTGCCGCGCCTTCCGCGATGACAAAGCCGTCGCGATCCTTGCTGAACGGCTTGGACGCCTTTTCCGGCGGATCATTTTGCGTCGAAAGCGCAGACAGAAGCGAGAAGCGCACGAGTGCCTCGACGCTGACAGAACCGTCGGTCGCTGCGACCAGAGCCTTGTCGGTACGACCCTGACGGATCGCTTCGACGCCGAGCTGGATCGCGGTTGCACCAGAGGCGCAGGCGGTTGAAAGCGTTACGGGCAGGCCACGGGTACCAAACTTGTCGGCCAGGCGCTCCGAAATCGAACCGAACTGGACGGCTTCGAGAAAGACAGGATCAGGACGCTCGCGCATGGCCGTCAGAAAGCGATCGTAGGCGTCGCCCTCCTGTGTCGATGGCGGTGCACGGTCTGCGAGCGCGAAACGGTCGGACCATTCCGGCTCAACCGGCGGCGCTGCCAGAAACAGCGGTCCGTCGAAATCGCCGGACAATCCGGCTTGTGCCATCGCCTCCGCGGTCGTCTCGCGAGCAAAGGCAAAGGAACGCTCGACCGAGTTCTCGGCCGGCACCTTGATGAAGTCCACCGTGCCGCTGATGCGGGTCGAAAGGCCTTCGGTCGGAAAACGGGTGATCTTGTGGATGCCCGACGTGCCAGAGGTCAACGCTGACCAGTTGTCCTCAAGGCCCTGTCCGAGCGAGGTGATGACGCCCATGCCGGTTACCGCGACGATGGGCCGGCCGAGATGATCCGTGAAGCGGTTGTCACTCATGACTGTCTCCTTCACGCTTCAGCAGAGAGGACAGCAATCCCCTCGCCGCGCGTATATCCAACTGTAGTGACAATCGCCTGCTTTGCCGGGGACGCCATCGGCGTCTCGTTTGCGGCGTCGAAGGCCGGGACCTTGGCAGTCGATTCGAGCGTCAGCGCTGCAAGGGCGATGCCGAGCGGGAACTGCGCTTCCATCGCGTGGCCCGTAACGCCGCCAAAGCCGCGGATCGCGGAACCCGGGAAAGCCTGCTCGAGCGCTGTCTTTTCGCGCTTCGCGAGATCGACCATGCCGCTCGCGCCGGAGAACACGACAGTTTCCGCCCCCTGCGTGCCGTGGGCGGTGAGCCGCGACATGCGCTTCTCGAGCCCGCCATCGTCGCGGTTGCCGCGATCGCCTTCGACGGCATCGATCGTTGCATAGATCCGTGCACCACGCGCCTGCGCGTAGCCGCGGGATTCGAGCACCAGGAAGGCGCCCACCGAACCGGTGATCATTCCGCCGCCATTGTCCGGCGAGCGAGACCACAATGGCTGCCAGCCGCCTGTCGCGTGGGCACGGATGCCCTCGACCAGCAGAAGAATATCAGCCCGTTCCGCCACGAAGGCGCCACCGACGAGACTGTGGCTCGACTGGCCCGCCTTGATGCGGTGGAAGGCGGTTTCGATGGCCGAGATACCGGCCGATTCTTCGCCCATGAAGGTGCGGGACGAGCCGGTGACCTTGTGGACGATCGAGATATTGCCCGCCATCAGGTTCGAAAGCTGGGCAAGGAACAATGTCGGACGGAGCTCCGTCGTCAGCTTCTCGTTCAAGACCATGTCGCGATCGTTGCGCTTCAGGGCTTCGTCGACAATCAGCGAGTTGACCTTGATGTCGCGCTCACCGCCGCCGGCTGCAACGATCATGTCCATCGAGGCGCAGGCATCCGCATCCGTCTTCAGGCCGGCGTCGTCGAGAGCGAGCCCTGCGGCGAAAACGCCGAGACGCTGCCAGTTCTCCATCTGGCGCTGATCGCCGCGCTTGGCGATCTGGGCCGACCAGTCGATCTCAGGCATGGGATGGACAGGATAGGGTTTGAAACGCTCCGTTTCGACCTTGGGCTCGTCGATGGACGATCCCGTCAGAAACGCGACATGCGGCTCAATGCCGACGCCGAGCGAGGTCACGATGCCGACCCCGGTAATCACCACATCATTGTCAGACTTCATAACTGTCCTCTTTGCGCGGCCATTGACCAGCGACGACATCAGGCACGACGGGACACTTTAGAACCGGTCCGTCCGGGCCGCATTATTCCCGAAGGCTTTGCGTCAGGTGCCGGCTTGCATCGCCGCAATGAGGCCGATCTCTTCGGCGCGCTTGCGCACGATCGGCGCCAGCGGAACTTCACTGAAAGGCATGGTCCGCAGCTTGAGCTGCGCATCGCACACCTTCTTGCCGCCCGACGTAATCTTTGCCTTTGTCACCATGTAGCCGGAACCCTCATGCTCCAGAAACGCCTCGATGTCGAGCACGGCGTTCGGCTCGACAAACGCACGCATCTTGGCACTGTCCACCGACATCAGAAATGGCATCGCGGCGAAATCGGTCGCCGCAAGTACCAGCATTCCGGATGCCTGCGCCATGGTTTCGATCAAAAGCACGCCCGGCACGAGCGGCATTCCCGGAAAGTGCCCTTCGAAAACAGGGCTCTTTTCAGGAACGACCGAGCGTGCAGTCAGCGTCTTTCCCGCGAGATCAAGCGTTTCCACCCGATCAATCATCTGGAAATATTCAAGCAGCATGAACTTGCGTCGGCTTTGGGCTTTAGCCCTTTGCCGCCTTCAGTTCGTCGATCTTGGCGCAGAGGTTCTTCAGAACGAAGTATTCCTCCGTCGAGACCTTGCCCTCGTTCACTTCCTGGGTCCACTGCTCGAGCGGAATCTTGATCCCGAATTCCTTGTCGATTGCGAAAACGATGTCGAGGAAGTCCAGGCTGTCGATGCCAAGATCGTCGATCGTGTGGCTCTCCGGCGTGATCGTCTCGCGGTCGATCTCGCTGGTTTCAGCGATGATGTCGGCAACTTTGTCGAATGTAGCAGTCACGCCCATGTCCTTTTAAAAAGTCTGTATTCGGTGTTCCACATAAGGAAACCAATCGAAAATGCCAATGGGTTCCAACAAGACGGCGCCAATTTGCCGCTACATTGTTGCCTAAACATCGATTGCCGATCGGTCAGAATGCCAAACCGCCCTCAAATTTGAAGAGGGCTAGGCCGGCCGACCTGCCGTCAGCGCGACACGGATAACGTCCAGGACCTTTTCGGGTTGGACACCGACCGCGACCTTCTGGCTTGGCTGATCATCCCAAGGACTATCGACGAACCGTCGGCCTGTGTCAGGCGCCTGGATCGTCTCGCCATCGGCAATGCCGCCGCAGACCACGCGGACAGGGCCGCTGCGGAGTTTGAACAGATCGGGCGCCACCAGATAGACGCAGGCACAGCTGTCGTGGATTGCCATTCCATCGAGACCCGCGCCCTGGCGGTAGAAATCGATATAGAACTGCGAAAGGTCGGACAGGAGTGTTAGCGCCTTATCGCCACCCTTGGCCAACTCAGCCATATCATCTGACGACATCATCGTCTTCATGGTGACGTCGAGGCCGAAAGCAATGACGTTCCACGGCGCGGTAAAGACGATATCGGCGGCATCCGGATCGCCGTGAATATTTGCTTCGGCTGCTGGCGTCACATTGCCATTGACGTCGAAAGCGCCGCCCATGATCACCACCTGCTTGGTCAGGCCTGCGATCTCCGGATCAGCCTGCAGCGCCAAAGCCAGGTTGGTCATGCGACCGACCGCGACAATGGTGATTTCGCCGGGATTGGCCCTGATCGTATCGATGATGAATTGCGATGCCTCGCGCGGATCGAGCGGCCAATCGATTTCGAGAGGCACGCCGATATTGCCGAGGCCATCCTCGCCGTGCACGACCGTTGGCGAGTGTTGCTCGACCCGCGACGGATCAAGCGTCTTGCCCGCCCCTTTGGCGATGGGCGCGTCGATGCCCCACTCCTTGTGCAGGAACTGGGCGTTGCGCGTGGTCAGTTCGATCGAGGCATTTCCGAACACCGTTGTCACGCCGAGAAGATCGATATCCGGATGGCGATGCAGAAACAGCAGCGCCATGGCGTCGTCTACGCCGGGGTCAGTATCGAATATGACTTTTTGCATGCGAATACCTTGAAATGCTCGCCGCCAGCCAGCGGCCGTTCATCGCGCAACATAGCGCCGCAACGGTTTACTGCAATGCAGCCGCAATCTGCAACCGCTGCCAGCGCCCCCCCTATTGCCGGATCACCGATTCGGTGCCACAAGCCGGCGCGCATCCCTCCGCCATTTCCCCTCCTCTCCTTCACGCAGAGCGCCAGCCTTGAGCGACATTGCATTTCAGCTGCTTTTTCTTCTTTTCCTCGCAGCCATCTTCGCGGGGTTCGTTGATTCGATTGCGGGTGGCGGCGGGCTGATCACCATCCCCGTCCTGCTCATTGCCGGCATTCCGCCGCTGGAATCGATCGCGACGAACAAGCTGCAATCCCAGTTCGGCTCGGCATCGGCAACAATCGCCTATGCGCGCAAGGGCCATGTGAAGCTGAAAGAGCAGCTGCCGATGGCAGCCATGGCGGCGCTCGGCGGCGCCATCGGTGCGCTGCTTGCCTCCATCGTTCCAGCCGAATTCCTGACGACCGCGATCCCCTTTCTGCTGGTGGCAATCGCAATCTTCTTTGCGATCAAACCCAATCTCGGCGATCTGGAAAGTCACCGACGGGTGACGCCGTTCGTTTTCGGGCTGACCGCCGTGCCGATCGTCGGGCTCTACGATGGCGTCTTCGGGCCTGGGGCCGGTTCATTTTATATGCTGGGCTTCGTTCTGCTCGCCGGCTTCGGACTGCTCAAGGCGACCGCCCACACGAAGCTCATCAATCTCGGCTCCAACTTCGGGTCGTTTCTGGTGTTTGCAGCGTCGGGATCGGTGCTCTGGAAGATCGGCCTGATGATGGGCGTTGGCCAGTTCATCGGTGCGCAGATCGGGTCGCGACTGGCGATGCGGAACGGTGCGAAAATCATCAAGCCGCTGCTGGTGATCTCATGCATTGCGCTTGCGACCAAACTGATCGCCAATCCGGCTCATCCGGTTCGTATCTGGCTGGGGTTCTAGATTATCTCCCGACCGAAACCAGTATAGCCCGTCACCCCTTCATCTTCAGCGGTAAGCCGGCGGCCACGAGAAATACATCGTCTGCCACGGCTGCGATTGCCTGATGCAGGCGGCCGGCATGATCGCGGAAGTCTCGCGCCATGCGATTGTCCGGCACGATACCGAGACCGACTTCATTCGACACGAGGATGACGGTCGAAGCAGTATCCCTCAGATAAGACAGAAGTCCTTCAGAGGCTAAGGCAATGTCTGCCTCCGCCATCATCAGGTTCGTCACCCACAGCGTGAGGCAGTCGACGAGGATGACGACATCATCAGAGTCTATGCTGCGAAGGTTGGCTGCGAGGTTCAACGGTGTTTCGTGGGTGATCCAGCCCGTGCCACGGTCGGCTTGATGGCGCAGAATGCGTTCTTCCATCTCGGCGTCATAGGCGCGGCCTGTGGCAATGTAGTGCCTGTTGAGACCGGTTTCGCCGCTAAGTTTTTCAGCGAAGGATGACTTGCCGGATCTGGCGCCGCCAAGGACAAGGACGACGCGCCCGGAGCGGGTCATGGCAGCAGGCCGATCGCAGAGAAAGGGACCGGACAATTCGTAGATGAGGAAGGCGTCCGGCCCTGCTGGTGTTTGCTCTGGATTTGCATTGCAGCGCCATGTTGACTCGTTGAAGGTCGCCCGTCAATCCCATGCGGGTTAGACATTTAGGGGCGCGATCTCACAACTTTCTCAATGGGCATTCTGTTTGCGACATGCGCTGCCGACTTGTTGCGTTGAAACGCGCTGGTTCGCCGCGTATCTGAGCGCATATGAAAACGACATGGCTTCGGTCTACGAAGCCTTTGAGGAAACACCGATGCTTTACATCTTCATGAACAATGATGGCGTTCAGATTGCCTGGAATTCGAGCCTTCCGCGTCGTGATCGTCAGACCCGCGCCATGGAACTCGACACGCGCTTTTCGCTGCTCGGTTTCATCCGTACGTTCAGCGCTGGCTGATGTGAAATCAGAACCCAAAAGTCGACATTGACGCAACCATAGCGCGATCTTTCATTTCGAGATCGCTTGCGTCACTGCAAAATGGTTATGGCGTCCGGTACGCACTACCTGATCCGGCGCCAAGTCGTTCGAGGACGACCATGGCGGCAACATCTACGCGTACATTCTTACCGTATGGTTATTAGCGCGTTACCAATGCCTGCAGTTTCAATTTTTTTTCCCCACACTGCGTGAATTTTTCTTTGCGACAGCGAGGGCGCTAATCAGCCACTAAACGTCAAATATCGGACGTGACAAAGTGCCGACTGCATGAACGGGCTGCTGCTGGTTGCAGAGTTTGCTTAGTTATTGCCGGCGATGGCGCTTTTGTCGTCACAAAAGAGGCGAACACGATATCTTACAAGGGCTTGGTGATATGCCCGTTATTGTGCTATTACTCGCGGACAGTTGATTTCTGCTTCGGAAAACGTAGGCTGATACTGCTGACACATTATTGCGCAACGCCTGTGACATCATTCGCTGGCGTATAAAAGACGCATGAGGCCAGCTGGCCGGTGCAATCACATCTACCGGTTGATCGCACAAAGCCGCAGTCATCGGGTGCCGGCTATCGGCGCCTCCAGAGTTGAACACTGTCAAGAATAAGACTGGGAGGTCTTACACATGAAGAAACTCCTCACTTCCGCAGCCTTCGCCGCCGGTCTTTACGCTTTTGCCGGCACTGCCCATGCCGACTGCGGTTCGGTATCAATCGCAGAGATGAACTGGGCGTCCGCAGGGGTTGCCGCTCATATCGACAAGATCATTCTCGAAAACGGGTATGGCTGCTCGGTGGAAATGGTGACCGGCGACACGATGCCGACCTTCACATCGATGAACGAAAAAGGTCAGCCTGACCTTGCACCCGAATTCTGGGTCAACGCCGTGCGTACCCCGCTCGACGCAGCTGTCAAGGAAGGACGCCTCGTCATCGCTGCGGAAATCCTTGCCGACGGCGCTGTCGAAGGATGGTGGATCCCGAAATTCCTTGCGGACGCGCACCCGGATATCAAGACCGTTCAGCAGGCGCTTGCGCATCCCGAACTCTTCCCGGCACCGGAAGACAAATCCAAGGGCGCGGTCACCAACTGCCCGTCCGGCTGGAACTGCCAGACCTCGACTGCCAACCTCTATAAGGCTCTCGGCGCAAGCGAAAAAGGCTTTGAACTGGTCGATACCGGCTCTGCTGCCGGGCTCGACGGCTCGATTGCCGGCGCATTCGAGAAGAAAACCGGCTGGCTCGGCTATTACTGGGCTCCGACCGCGATTCTCGGCAAGTACGAGATGGTGAAGCTGTCCTTCGATACGCCGCATGACAAGGCCAACTGGGATGCCTGCACGGCGGTTCCGGATTGCCCGAACCCAAAGGTCAACTCCTATCCGAGTTCGGAAGCCTTCACGGTCGTAACGAAGAAGTTCGCCGACAAGGCCGGCGTCGCGATGGATTACATCAAGGCCCGCAAATGGGGCAATGCCACGATCAACAGCGTTCTCGCCTGGCAGACCGACAACCAGGGCACCAATGAAGACGCCGCCAAGCACTTCCTTACAACCAGCCCGGAAATCTGGAGCAAGTGGGTCAGTGCCGACGTCGCTGAAAAGGTAAAGGCCGCTCTCTGAGCCTAGCCTTGCCAATGAGGGAAGCCGATCTGCGGCTTCCCGCTCAAGGCGCGTGAGAAGTCGCGACAAGCCGTCCACCGCTGACGGTCGCGCGAACCCGACGCCTTATCCATTGCAGACGTGCATGAAGCTGATTTGGTCAGGAAGGCGCTCGGGCAGCCATGCCGGGTTACGCCAAAAATCCAACCTATAAAGGGGAACATCATGGCAACCTGCAACTTCCTGCCGAACGCTCTCTGTAGCTTTCCGGCGATCAGCGACGCTTCCATCCGTGAAGCGCGCAAGGTCATCGATGAGGGGTTCAAGAGCCTTGTTCGCGAATATACCGGCTTTATCGATACGATCGTCCAGCCCCTGCAATGGTTCCTGAACTTCCTGGAAAGGCTGTTCACCAACTCGCCGTGGATCATCGTTCTCGCCGTCATCCTCACCATCGTCTATCTCGGCAGCCGCAGCATCCGCATCACCATCGGTACCGCGCTCGGAATGTCGTTCATTGGCTTTATCGGCCTTTGGAACGATGCGATGATCACGCTCGCGATCACCACGGTCGCAACTCTCATCTCCATCATCGTCGGCATCCCTATCGGCATCCTGATGGCGCGGTCCGACCGCGCGCAGGCAAGCGTCAACCCGGTTCTCGACGTGATGCAGACCCTGCCGAGCTTTGTCTACCTCATCCCCGTGGTGATGATTTTCGGTATCGGCAAAGTTCCGGGACTGATTGCGGTGGTCATCTATGCGGTCCCGCCAATGATCCGCCTGACCAATCTCGGCATCCGGCTTGTCGACAAGGAAGTGCTCGAAGCTGCAGATGCGTTCGGTTCGTCGCCAAGCCAGAAGCTGAAGAACGTGCAGATGCCGCTGGCCCTGCCGACAATCATGGCCGGGATCAACCAGACGATCATGATGTCGCTGGCGATGGTCGTAGTCGCATCCATGGTCGGCGTCGGCGGGCTTGGCCGCAACACGCTGCAGGCGATCAACAACCAGTTCTTTACGTTCGGCATCATGAACGGTTTCGCGCTTGTTGCGATCGCCATCATTTTCGACCGAACAAGCCAGGCATTCGGCAAGCGCCTGCAAAAACATTCGGAGGTGGTCCATGGCTAGTCACGGCATCGAGATCAAAGGTCTCTACAAAATCTTCGGCGCGAACGGTCGCCAGTATATCGACGCCATCAAGGCGGGCATGACGAAGACCGAGCTCAACAAGAACCACGGTCATGTGCTCGGCCTGAAAGACATCAACATATCCATGCCGGCGGGCGGCATCACGGTCGTCATGGGTCTGTCTGGTTCCGGCAAATCGACCCTGATCCGCCATATCAACCGGCTGATAGACCCGACCTACGGCGAAGTCGTCTATGACGGCGTCGACGTGTGCACGATGAGCGAAAACGATCTTCGGGAATTCCGTCGGCACAAGACGGCGATGGTGTTTCAGAAATTCGCGCTCCTGCCGCATCGGACCGTGATCGAGAACACCGTCTACGGGTTGGATATCCAGGGCGTGCCTCGCGCGGAAAGCTTCAAGAAAGGCCAGTACTGGATCGAGCGGGTCGGCCTCTCCGGCTTCGAGAACCACTACCCGAACCAGCTTTCCGGCGGCATGCAGCAACGCGTCGGCCTCGCACGGGCGCTGACCAACGATGCCGACATCCTTTTGATGGACGAGGCCTATTCCGCGCTCGATCCGCTAATCCGCGTGGATATGCAGACCGTGCTTCTCGATCTCCAGGCAGAGCTCAAGAAGACCGTCGTATTCATCACCCATGATCTCGACGAGGCGCTGAGACTGGGTGACAAGATTGCCATTCTGCGCGATGGCGAAGTGGTGCAGCAGGGAACCGGCCAAGATATCGTCCTGTCACCGGCTGATGACTACATCACCGCCTTCGTCAAGGAGGTGAACCGAGGGCGTGTGTTGCAGGCAAAAACCGTCATGAAACCGTTCGACGGTCTGACTGACGGCATCAGGCTTGCGGGCAACACGACGATCGAAGCCGCTGCGAGAGCGATCTGCGAGGCGAGCCTGACACGGGCAACGGTTACAGATCCGACTGGAGCGCCTGTCGGGACGCTCGACCTGCACACCATCATTTCTGCCATGGTCAGCCCTGCATCATCGGAGGAGGCACGGATCGCTGCGGAATGACAGGGCTCGGCGTCGGACCGTTCTGAAGCCAACCGGCCATATGCCGACGTCCTTATCGACAAGGTCGACATGTTGGGCGATAAGATCGACAAAGGTCAGGACGGCGCTCCCCACGGTGTGGAGGCGTGGATCTGGCGTGAAACGATCACGGTAAAGGATGAAGACGTGAGCAACATTTCGCCAATTGGCAGCCGCGAGACCGTTGCCGAGAGTTTCGAGAACCGGTCGGCCGAACAGCAGTCCTGGCTTGTTCTGTTGATGGAGAACCCGTCGAGCGATGACCTTCTCCTGTCGGGTCTGCATCTCTACCTGGATCAGGCGAGTGAAGGACGGTTTCTCAACTCTTTGAAACTGGAAAAATCTGGTGGATGGCTCGGCAATGCAGCGCCGGCGCGGCTTCAGATCCGCATTGCGGAAGCGGCGAAATCCAGCCAGCACCCGGCTTATCAGGCGTTCAAGAAGGGTCTTGATCAGTCAGGCGGCTTCGAGCGCGCCTATCCAAAGGCTCGAGTCTGATCAAGTCGAGCAAAGCGCATCGAAACTGGCCGTAGCTTGTACGCCAAGACCGCCCTGCCCCTCGCTGCGGGGCACCTCAGCAGCCTCGCTGCCGGCACGTGATGGCCGACAGCGGAGCTGGGGAGTAACTAATTACTGTGCAGCCTTGCCAACGCGGTGGCCGGCGTCCTGGGTGGCGTTCACGGTGTTCGCCGTGTCCTGGCCTACGCCGCGGATCGTGTTGCCACACGAGCTGAGCGAAGCTGCCGTTACGAAAAGTGCGGCGATAACCGTGACTGTCTTTGCCGTCATGTTAGAAAACTCCCTGGATGAAGATCAAATCGTTCGGAAAATCAATTTCCGGCACAGGAACGTTCCAGCTCGGAAAAAGTTCACGTGATCAAATGTGATGTGTCTCTTAGCGACCGCTGTGATGCTTTTTGGCAACAGCCCGATCGCGCCCGATGACTTCACCGCCGGTTCCAGCACAATGATACAGGACAAATCGGTTGTCGCAGCGCGCGAACCGAGAGGTCGGTGTGAATTTGCCAATCTTTCCCCGTTACTATGAGCGCGCACGCTACGCGGTCAATTACGGGGCAGGCCCATGACGGAACATTCATCTTCTCGGGTTTTGATCATGACTGCTGGCGGCATAAACCCGCAGGTGATGATCAATGCCATCCATCGGGAGTTTTCTGATCTCCACGTTATCCAGGAGGAAGCGGAACGGAAATCGGTGCTTCTGAAGCGGCGCGCGAAGCGGTTTGGATGGATGCATGCGCTTGGTCAGCTGGCTACGATGATTGCGTCACGGCTCGGCAAAGGCATCGCAGCGAGACGGTCTGAAGAGATCATTCACGAGCACGGGTTGATAGCGGCTTCCAACCCGGCAGTTCCTGTGACATCCGTATCGTCCCTGAATGACGCTTCGTGTCACGCTGCGGTAAGTGCAATCCGACCGGCAGTCGTCTTCACGATATCCTGCCGTATCCTGTCATCCCGAACGCTTGCCGCGATCCCCTGCCCCGTGATCAACTTCCACGCCGGCATCAACCCGATGTATCGTGGCCAGATGGGCGGGTACTGGGCTCTCGTGGAAGGCGATGCGCAGAATTTCGGGGCAACCGTCCATCTCGTTGACAACGGGGTCGATACCGGCGGAACGCTTTACGAGAAACGGATATCTCCGGCCCGTTCCGACACGATGGCAACCTATCCGCTCCTGATGACGGCATCCGCGACGGATATCGCAATCAAAGCAATCCAGGATGCGATCACGGGCAATCTGAAGCCGTATGAACCATCCGGGCCATCAGCCCTGCGCTTTCCGCCGCCGATCTGGACGTGGCTTTATCACGGCATCACCAAGAAGATCTGGTGATGCTCACGGAAATGCCCGAGTTCAGGCCGCCGTTGCCAGCGCGCCGAACGCTTCCCTCATGCTTTCCGCGACAGCCTTGGCCGGGGCCGAGAGATGGGGCGCGGTTAGAAGCCGAATGTCGAAGCTGATGAGTTCTGGCAGCCCTTCCTTGGCGCCCAGAACCTGCATGTCGCTCGTGACATAGGAAAGCGGGAATGGTGCGATCGCAAGGTCGGACACGACTGCTGCGCGCTGCGCCATCGTATGGGAGCTCGCATAGGCGATACGATAGGAGCGCTTGTGGCGATCGAGCTGAGAGATCGCATCCTGCCGCCACACGCACCCATCCTCCCAGACGGAGATCGGTAGCGGATCACGCAAGTAGGCATTGCCGCATTTAGCACCGGCCCAGACGAGCCGTTCGGAATGGATCACTTCACCGGTGGTCGGGAACGGCCTTGTCGCGCAGTTGATCAGGGTGAGATCCAGCCGCTGCTCATCCATCCGCCGGCGTAACTGCAGGCTCTGGTCGACGGTGACATCGACCATGATCCCCGGAAAGCTCTCTCCGAAATCCTTCAGGAGCTTTGGAAGTAACCGCTCGGCGATATCATCGGGAGCGCCCAGCCTCACGACGCCCGCTAGATCGGGCATGACGAATCGCGAGACCGCTTCGTTCGATAGAGCGAGCATCCGGCGCGCATAGGACAGAAGCATTTCGCCATTCTGCGTCAACGACACGGATCGCGCGTCCCGCAGGAACAGCGTCGTCTTCAACTGTTCTTCGAGCTTCTTGATCTGCATGGACACGGCCGACGGCGTTCGCAGAACCGCTTCGGCCGCAGTCGAAAAGTTGCCCGTCTCGGCAATGGCAACAAAGGTTCTGAGGATGTCGATATCGAGCAATGGAAGAGGCGGTCGAAACGGAACGGTCATCGTCATCACCATCAATTAAATTGAACCTAAGCACCATATCATTTCGTTTGATTGAAAGTCAAACAGGTCGCACCCTTGGAAACACGACACGCCATTTCAAAACAAAACTAATTTTGATGGGATGGATCATTTTAATTCTCTTTTTTGATGACTGACAGCAGTTCACTTTGAACCCGCGTCCAGTGCTCGAACGAGAGCCCCAAGGAGAAAATCGATGAGCATCATGACCTATCGTGAGAGTGTACAGCCACGAACATCGCAGTCGTCGTTTGCGACATACGTCGGGCTTGCCCGCAGCATCGTTTCAAACCTGCGGGACGCATGGCGCCGCCGTCAAAATGAACAGGTCCTTGAGGGCCTGCCACCAGAAATCCGCAAGGATATCGGTTGGCCATCCACCGACAACGACCTCAAGCGCCATTGATGCGCAACACTCATGGCCTGCATGCGACATGCAGGCAGGTCTTGAGGCTGCGTCTTTTTTGATCGCCTGTTAACCAGATTATAGTGTGTGCGACCTTTGGACGTCGCAAATTTGACATTTCGCCGTCGTCAAATGTCCTTCTCCGTCACCGCCTTCCGTGTCAATGTCGCTTTTAAAGAAACGACCGGATCAACGGCGGCCAGCGAAGGGAACAGCGACATGGATATAACAAACCGTGGGCACGCGAAGAAACGCGCGCTCGTTTTCTTTCTTGTGCCGCATTTTACGATGCTGCCCTTTGCAGCCGCCGTCGAAACCCTGCGGATCGCAAACCGCATGCTTGGCTACGCCGCCTATACCTGGCGCCTCTGTTCCGTCGATGGCGAGAAGGTCTACTCGTCCAGTGGTATCGGTCTCGAAGTCAATTCCTCTCTTGCAGACGAACGCCGTCACCTGAGCGGTGAGCATCGCCCCAGCATGGTGCTGATGTGTTCCGGCATCTATGTGGAGGAGTTCAACAACAAATCTGTCAACGCCTGGCTGCGCGAGACCTATAACCGCGGCACGGCTGTCGGAAGCCTTTGCACCGGGGCGCATATTCTGGCGCAGGCGGGGCTCCTGAACGGCAAGCGCTGCGCGATCCACTGGGAGAACCTCCCGGGTTTTGCAGAAGCGTTTCCACAGGCGGAAGTCTATGCGGATCTCTACGAGGTCGACTCCAACCTCTATACCTGCGCTGGCGGCACCGCGTCACTCGACATGATGCTGAACCTGATCGGCCAGGATTTCGGCGACAATCTCGTCAACCGTGTCTGCGAACAGCAGCTGACAGATCGCGTCCGCAACCCGCATGACCGCCAGCGTCTTCCCTTGCGTGCCAGGCTCGGGGTCCAGAACTCCAAGGTTCTGCAGATCATAGAGCTGATGGAAAACAATCTGGCCGAGCCGCTGTCACTGGTCGAAATCGCCGACGATGTCGGCCTGTCCCGCCGCCAGATAGAGCGTCTGTTCCGGCAGGAAATGGGCCGATCCCCTGCCCGCTACTATCTCGAGATCCGCCTTGACCGCGCCCGGCATCTGCTGGTGCAGTCCTCGATGCCGGTCGTCGAGGTTGCGGTCGCCTGCGGGTTCGTGTCGGCGTCTCATTTTTCCAAGTGTTACCGCGAGGTCTACAACCGCTCACCCCAGCAGGAACGCGCAGAGCGCAAGCTTTCGCTCAACACCGCACGCACCGGGGTCGTGGTGTAAGTTTTTTAAAGAGCGGCACCCCATCGATATGAGGTGCTGCTCGCTTTGCACACTCAGCAGCTCTCAAGAAATCAGGCAACGTTCCTGACGTCGGCTGCTGGAGCCTTCGAGCGCATCGTGCGGATCTGGATCAGCGTATCCAGGTTCTGGTTGACGCGGCAGTAGAACTCCTCGTCGATGAAGGGCCGCAACATGAAGTCATTGCCGCCGGCCTTCAAGAACCGGGCGGAAAGCAGCCGGTCCGACGACGAAGACACGCCGATCACGCGCAGTTCGTGGGAACCGCGAACCGAGCGGATGCGGCGCGTCAGTTCGAAACCATCGATATCGGGCATGTTGTAGTCGGTGACGACGAGACCGATATCGGGGCTCTTCTTCAGGATCTCGAGGGCCTTGGCGCCGTTCTCGGCGACACTGACCCTAAAGTTATAGCGCTTCAGACGACTCGACAGCAATGCGCGGGCGGTCATGCTATCATCGACGATCAGGACGTGATGGCGGTGGTTGGTCAGGAACCGGCAAACCGATTCCGCCAGCATGTCGACCGCAAAGACGTTGTCCTTCAGGATATAATCCACGATATCCTTGGCCAGTAGCCTATCGCGTGTTTCCTGCTGGAAGGTGCCGGTAAAGACGATGGTCGGGATCGACAGATCGATCAGGTATTCCAGCGCCTCTCCGTTTTCAGCACCCGGGAGGTTGATGTTGGAGATCGCAAGCGTGACAGGCTCGGTGGAGCGATCGTAAGCAAGCTGCAGATCTTCGAAGTTACGGCAGATCTCAATCTCGATGCCGAACAGTTCTTTCAATCGGGTCCCGACCATCGACGTAAATACGTTAGAATCTTCCGCAAGCAATATGCGCGCATTCGCCAAAGATTCGCCGGAATATTGCATGCCGGAAATGCCGAGAAATGTCATGGTACCCTTTTAACCCCGATCCTTGCCCCATTTGTTTAACTCTATGCGAAGCAATTTTCAGAAGCGTTAATTAGGCAGTACTTTCACATCTTGAGCGCAGCGGTCATCGAGTTACCGCTGCCTAAAGTGAATGATGTATTATTCCGGTACCTTACCATTCTCGGCGTGTGGCTTTACGCGCCACCCGCCGTATCTCCCTCATCGGGCAGGACCGGCTTTCCGCGGTGGAAGACGATCTCCTGCTGCGGGAACGGAATCTCGATGCCCTCCGCGCGGAAGCGCTGCAGAATGGCGATCCTGAGGTTGTTCCGGATGCGAAGACCATCGCCCATGTCAGCGAGATGGAAACGAAGCTCGAAATTCAGCGACGACGGCCCGAATGTCAGGAACTCGACGTGAGGCTCCGGATTCCGCAGCACTTCGGGGATCTGGTCGACGAGTTCCAGCAGAATGTCCATCACCCGTTGCGGGTCAGCGTTGTAGCTGACAGCGATCGGAATTTCCGAACGGCCGATCTTGTTGCGATGCGTCCAGTTGCCGACCGCGGCGTTGATCAGGTCGGAGTTCGGCACGATGATAGATTGTTTGCGGAAGGTCTCGATCTCGGTCGCACGTACAGAAATCCGCTTGACGATACCTTCGTTTGCACCCGTCACCACGTGGTCACCCACCTTGAACGGACGTTCCACAAGCAGAATCAGTCCCGAAACGAAGTTCGATACGATGTTCTGCAGGCCGAAACCGATACCGACCGACAGTGCAGACGCGACAAGAGCAAAGCTTGAGAGGTCAATGCCCGCAGCCGACACGCCGACGATGACGGCAAGCCCGACGCCGAGATAGCCGATGCCCGTCTTCACCGAGTTTCGGACACCAAGATCCACCTGGCTTCGGGCAAGAACGTTGTTGTCGATCCACTTCTGAACCCAATGAGTTACGACAAACCCCAGCCCGAACAGGAGAATGCCGCCGAAAATGCCGACGATCGAGATGGAGACGTTACCGATCCGAATTTCGGTGAAGAAATTGTAGATCCATGCCTCGATATCCGTGGTCTGGAAGCCCCAGGTCAGAAGGATGAGCGGGATGCCGAGAAACAGGGCGAACGCATAGATGCCGAGGCCGGCAACAAGCCCTGTCTGGTCGAGCGCGACCTCGCCAAAATTGCGGCGCTCCGCCAGCTGCCGACCGGCGCCGGTGTTCTTGAACGCACCCTGCTTGGAGATCGCCTTGCCCGACAGGAAGCCCAGATAGACCAGGACGACAACCGCGCCGGTCAGCACGATCTGTGTCGCGACGAAACGGGCAAGACCAATATAGCCCGTCAGGACAGCAAGCAGAAGCAGCCCGCCCATGATCTTCAACAGACCGGAGAAAAACCGCGGCCACGGATGGCCGGTACTGCCGCCACGATCCTCGCCCTCGGCAACGCGCGGCCGTACAAAGGAAATGGCGATCAGGATGAGACCAACGATGACAGCGGCGAACAGGCTCTTGACGATCGTCAGAACCAGTGGCGAGTTCAATGCCTCGCTGATCGCGCCGAGAAGGTAATCCAGTCCGTTGACCACCGCCATGACGAGCACGGCCAATGTCAGCAGCCGCGCGCCCTTATCGGTGATGCGCACCAGTCGCCATGCCGGTTCTCCCGGCGCCATTACGCCATAGGTGAGCTTCCAGACAAACGAGACGAACCAGATGAAGCCGAACAGCGAAGCAATGATCGGCGCCACATCGGGTCTGAGAACATTGAACCCATCGAGGAAAAGATAGGAGGTCACCAGAAAGGCCGCGATCGAGACCGTTTGGATCACGGTCGACCAGAAGGCGACCGAAAGACGCTTGATGTAGGATGGATCTTCCTGACCGTTGCGACGAATGAAGCGGCCGAAAATGCGGTAGCCGCCCCAAAGGAAAAGGGCCGCAGCACCGATGGACAGCGCGATGGCGCTCAGAAGCTGAAGCAGCTTGAAGCGGATGACAAAGCCGATCCAGCTGCCAAGCGTCGCGTTGAAGTTGTGCACTTCAGTTACGAAGGCATTGCCCGCCTCGATGAATAGATCGGCGTTCAATTCCGTATGACGAAACAGCGTCTGCGCGAACAGGGCACGGCGCAGGTTGGTGATCGTGTTCGCGAGATTTGTCGCGCTGTTGGCCAGGTTGTTGGCATCATCGACGATGAGGTTCAGCTCGGAACGCTCATTGACCAGCTTGCCGCGCTCCTCGGCGACGGCCGGCGCTTCCTGCGGCTGCCCTTCGGCCGGTGGTTCTCCGAGGCTCGTCAACCTGGACTGGATCTGCGTGACACGTGCCTTCAGCGTGTCAGACGCGCTGCGCATCTGTTCGACGATCTCTTCCGCCTGCAGGCGAAGCTCGGCCAGTCGGCCGTCGTCAGTCGTATCCTGCCTGACCTGATCGTTGAACGTGGTCAGCCGGCCGCGAAGGCTGTCCAATGTCTCCTTCATTTCATGATTGATCGAGTCGACCGTCACCATCGACTGTGGATCTTGCTGAGCAGATGCCTGCGGTTGCCCGGCCTGCCTGGGGGCTGCCTGGCCCGGCGCGGTCTGGGCTGGTGCCGCTTGGGTCGGTGCAGCCGGGGTTGGCGCAGCCGGGGTCGGTGGAGCTTGGGTCGGTGCAGCCTGGGTTGACGTCGTACCGGTCTGCGGAGCCTGCGCATTGGCCGTAAACGCTGCTGCGGTCACAAGCAGGACGATCATGGATGCGCGGATCGTTCGCGTCATCAGCGACAAGGGATCGAAGGAGTTCACGCGCACCGGTCTCTACTCTTCTCAGGACAATCGGAATCGCAGGCACGAATAGAGGCACTTCAAGGCGAAGAAAAGGACGTCCTGCACAGCTTGAAAATTCCTTGGGAACTTTGGAACATTCTGCTGCGTTACCAATCGCAAATTCAAACGTGAGGGTAAGACATGGAAGAAGCAGGCATCGGCTGGATCGCAGCCATCATCATCGGCGGCATTGCAGGCTGGCTGGCAGAACAGTTCATGAAGAGCAATATGGGCGTCTTCATGAACATCCTTCTCGGCATCGTCGGCGCGATCATCGCCAACGCCATTCTCGGCTTCTTCGGCGTTGTGCTGGGCGGCTGGATTGGCTACCTCATCGCCGGCTTTATCGGCGCCTGCATACTTATTGCAGTTGCGCGCGCGTTTAGACGCTAAGCGCTGGTTAGATCAGGTCTGATCAAAAACCCGACCCCGGCAGAGCAAGATACTCGAGCTCTTCCGGGGTCGAATTGCGTCCGAGCAAAGCATTTCGATGCGGGAAGCGGCCGAACTGACGGATCACCTCCCGGTGCTTGACCGCGTAGTCGTGATATCGTTCGTCGCCGAGGAGAGCAAAAAGCTCGACTGCGCGATCCTGGTCTTCAAGCGCTTCCGAATGCTCGAAGGGCAGATACAGGAAGCACCGCTCATGCAGACCGGCGCCCGTATCGACACCTTCGTCGACTGCCAGCCTCGCCTCCCGCAACGCGATCCAATCTGTTGCGAACGCCAGCGGTGTGCCCCGATAGATATTGCGAGAAAACTGGTCGAGTACGATGATGGCCGCGAGCTGCCCCTCGCGCGAACCTCGCCACGTATCCAGATCTCCATGCGCCAGAAACAGGTGCGTCGCTGCGAAATGCTTCGAGATTGCGACGTCCAGCGCAGGGTTCTTTTCGAACCATTTCTCCGGTCCCAGTTCGACAAACCAGAAATTCAGCACGTCTTCAGGGGTACGAACCGCTTCAGAACTCATGAAGCTTGCTCCAGTTGAAGACCGTCGGACGACTTGCCCATCATCACCAGCAGAGCCTCCACGACAAGCCTGTGATCATCTCGCTGCGGGAGACCCGATACGGTGACTGCGCCGATACAGCCCGCGCCGTCCACCTTTATCGGAAAACTGCCGCCATGCGGTGCATAGTCGGCAATAGGAAGCGAGAACTTTGCCTCGAGTGTTGTCTCCTGCCTTGTCATTTTCAGACCCATCCCATAGCTCGACTGAAAGAAGCGCAGGACGACATTGCTCTTGCGCCGAACCCAGTCTTCGTTGTCAGGCATCGACCCCGGCAACGCCGTGTAAAAGAGTGGCATCGAGTGAAGCCGGATACCGATCGCGACTGGCAGCCCCTTCTCGATCGCCATGTCGCGCAGCAAAGAACCGAGTCGCCAGGCTTCGTCCGGACCAAAGCGGTCGAAAATCAGGGCCGCTTCCTGCTCGGCGATCCTGGCGATATCCTGTTCAAGCGTCATGGTATTTCCCCGTTTGTAGCCTCATTGATGACGGTGGAATTGGGGAATGTAAATATCCTGCCCGCCAGCGCCGTTGCTGATCTTCCGGCAGACCATCCGTTACACGGTTTGCGGAAAGACAATTGTAAATTGCTTGTGCGCAACCGCGAAGAAGCAGATAGAGGAAATTACCTCCAATCCTTCCCATTCAGGCCTCCCTATCATGGATCTATTTACCGCTGCTGGCTTGGCTGCCCTCGTCGAGGTCATTGCCATCAATCTCGTGCTGTCCGGCGACAACGCGATCGTTATCGGTCTTGCCGCTGCCGGCCTTCCGGCGGACATGCGCAAGAAGGCAATCCTGTTCGGCATCGCGGCCGCAACCGTGCTTCGTCTGATCTTTGCAGCGGTCACCTCATACCTTCTCGGCATCGTCGGGCTGCAGCTTGTCGGCGGCCTGTTGCTCGCCTGGGTGTGCTGGAAAATGTGGAGCGAACTGCGTGCCCACGATACGGCAGACGCCGACGCGCTCAACGCTGCGGCCGCCAACCAACCGCAAAAGACGTTTTTTCAAGCGGCAATGCAGATCGTCGTCGCTGATGTGTCCATGTCACTGGACAACGTCCTTGCCGTTGCCGGAGCTGCTCAGGAGCATTCCGCAGTCCTGATCATCGGTCTCGTCGTGTCGATTGCGATGATGGGTATCGCTGCCAATTTCGTGGCGAACCTGCTCAACCGCTACCGCTGGATCGCCTATCTCGGCCTCGCCGTAATCGTCTATGTCGCAATCACAATGATCTATCACGGCACGATCGAAGTCTTGCCGCTGATCCAGTCTGCCTAGTCGTTTCGGCTCGTTTTGAAACAGCGGTTTAAACGCTCATTATCATACAATCGAGATTGACCGTCGAATCAGAGCGCTGCCATTGAAGCAGGCCGGCTAGCAACGTTAGGTGGTCGCAGCCGGCAATAACCGGTCAGGGGCTCGCGGACCCCCAGCTCGAAAGTGCTGGTGAGCCCCGTCCAATCGTTGACTGAGGTCAAGGCCGGTTCGCGCCCGACGCGAGGCGGGTCAAACTTCGGTTATCCCCTGCCGTGATGCGATTGACCGTACCAGCACTCTCCTTTAGAAGCGGCATTCTTCCGAAGCAGGCTCTTCGGTGTGACGAATATTCCGGAGTTGGAACGGATGGCGGTGTTTCCGGCAGGAACACGAGAGACGGCCCGGTGCGCGCAGGACAAGCTCCCGTCGCAATGGGCAGTCTTTGTCGCGGCACTGCTGATCGCCTTCGTCGCCCTTCTGTCCGGTGGCCTTCGTGACAGCCAGGCAATTCTGCGCGTTGCGCATTCCAGCGAGAAGAGCTCGGAGACACCACAAGCCAGCAAACGCGATCCTATCCGCACGCTGGCGACTGCCGACCGCAGGGAGGCTGGTCCCAGCCAGTGGAGCGGCGCAGACGGCGCTTTGGCTTTCACCGCCTCGACACTGACGATTCCGGATTTTGCTCAGGCGATTGCATCCGCGCTCACCGATGCCAACCCTATCGGCACGCATTGGCCGGTTCCGCTGCCGCGCGCACCGCCCGTCGTCTCCTAAGCGCGATAGTCGAACCTCACACGCATACGGCCCCTTGCTGCGAAACGCGCAACCGGGGCGAAGCAGGATCTTAAAACATGAGAAATTCACCCTGGCTGGTGGCGAGCTATATCCTCGTCATCGTGTTCGGCTTCCTGGTGGCGATGCCGAACATTTTGCCGCAATCGGTCCTCGACCGCGTGCCGTCCTTCCTGCCTCACAGCCGTGTGTCGCTCGGTCTCGACCTTCGCGGCGGTTCGCATCTGGTGCTGGAAGTGGACCGTGCCGACCTCATCAACGAGCGTGTCCAGGGCCTGATCCAGGATGCACGCCGCGTTCTGCGCGAAAAGAACCTCGCAACATCGGCTATCCGTCGCTCGGGCGAGGCTGTGCTAGTTACGCTTCGCGATCCAGCGCAGCGCGATCAGGCCGTCACCGAGTTGCAGACGCTCGCGAACCCGATCGGGCTTGGCACGACGGTTGGTGGCAGCGACCTTTCCATCACCAGCCAGGGCGACAACACGATTTCCATCGCCCAGACGGATGCGGGGATCACCTCCCATATCAACGCTGCCGTTGAGCAAAGCCTTGAGATCATCCGCCAGCGCGTCGACCAGGTCGGCGTCGCCGAGCCGACGATTCAGCGTGTGGGTTCGGACCGCGTTCTCGTCCAGCTTCCTGGCGAACAGGACCCTTCGCGCCTGCGCCAGCTTCTCGGCTCGACCGCCAAGATGAGCTTCCACCTTCTCGGTGACCAGGGCCAGCCGGGCGTGACGATGATCGCAGACGAAAGCGGGCAGCAGTATCCGGTGCTCGATCGCGTCGAACTCTCCGGCGACCGCCTGACCGATGCCCGCGCGGCCTTCGACCAGCAGAGCCGCCAGCCTATCGTGACCTTCCGTTTCGACAGCGCCGGTGCAGCCCGCTTTGCCCAGATCACACAGGCAAACGTCGGTCGTCCATTTGCGATCGTGCTCGACAACAAGGTGCTCAGTGCGCCCGTCATCCAGACGCCGATCACCGGTGGCTCCGGTCAGATTTCCGGCAGCTTCACGCCTGAGGACGCGACCACCCTTTCCGCGCTGCTGCGTGCCGGCTCCCTGCCCGCCAAGCTCACTGTCATCGAAGAACGCACCGTCGGCGCCGACCTTGGCTCCGATGCGATCGAAATGGGCATCTTCACCGGCCTCATCGGCTTCGTCCTCGTCGTCTGCTTTATCTTCTTCCTCTACGGAAGCTGGGGCATTCTGGCCAACGCTGCGCTGCTCATCAACGTCGTCCTGACCTTTGCGGGCCTCACCTTGATCGGGTCGACGCTCACCCTGCCTGGCATCGCCGGCGTGGTGCTCGGCATCGGTCTTGCAGTCGATGCGAACGTTCTGATCAACGAGCGCATCAAGGAAGAAACCCGCAAGGGCAAGAGCGCGTTTGCGGCAATCGACTCGGGCTTTGCCCGCGCATACTCGACCATCGTCGACAGTAACGTCACGGCGCTGATTGCGACCGTCCTTCTGTTCTGGTTCGGCTCAGGTCCTGTCCGCGGCTTCGCGGTCACCATGGGCCTCGGCATCATGATCTCGATGTTCACCGCCGTGTCGGTCGTTCGCGTCGCGATGATCTACATTGCCGCTCAGCGCAAGCTGAAGAAGATCGAGATCAAGCCGCTTCTGCCGATCAACCTCGTTCCGGATGGCACGCGTATCCCCTTCATGAAGGGTCGTTTCATCGGTATCGGCGTGTCGGTCCTCCTGTCGATCGCCTCGCTCGTGCTGTTCGTGACGCCGGGCCTCAACTACGGCGTCGACTTCCGCGGCGGTATCCAGATGGAAGTCGTGACCGCCAACGAAGCGGATCTTGCATCCTTCCGTTCGGGCCTCAACGAACTCGGTCTCGGCGAAGTGGCACTGCAGGAATTCGGTGCCCATAACAGGCTTCTGGTCCGTGTCGAGCGCCAGCCAGGCGGCGAGATAGCCCAGACAGAGGCCGTCGAGAAGCTCAAGACGGAAGTCCTGAAGATCGACCAGACTGCCAAGGTCGAGCGTACCGAAGTCGTCGGTCCGAAGGTATCAGGCGAACTTGCGACTGCCGGCTTCCTGTCGGTCCTGCTTGCCTCGATTGCCATGATGATCTACATCTGGGTGCGGTTCGAATGGCCCTTCGCCGTCGGTGCCATCGCGACACTCGTGCTCGATGTGACAAAGACGATCGGCTTCTTCGCGATCACCGGTCTCGACTTCAACCTGACAGCGATTGCAGCCCTGCTGACGCTGGTCGGTTACTCTGTCAACGACAAGGTCGTGGTCTATGACCGCATGCGCGAGAATATGCGCCTCTACAAGAAGATGCCGCTTCGCGACGTGATCGACCTGTCGATCAACGAGACGCTGGCTCGAAGCCTCTATACCTCGGCAACGGCGTTCCTCTCGCTTTTGCCTATGGCTATCTGGGGCGGCAGCGCCGTCTCCAGCTTCGCGATCCCTATGGTGTTCGGCATTCTCGTCGCTGCCCTCTCGTCGGTGTTCATCGCGGCGCCGATCCTGCTGTTCCTCGGCGACTGGCGTACCCGCCATCAGGCTCAGAAGCCTGTTGCAGACGACACAGCCGTCGATTCCAAGCAGATCGGCAACGTCTGAGACGTTCTACCATCCGGACAAAAGGGCGGGTCGTTTCCCGCCCTTTTTCATTTCCACATGTCAAACCCGGTTTTCCATGGTCGATCTTGCCGCCTATGCGGGCCTGTTCTTTGCCGCATTCATCGCTGCCACGATCTTTCCGATGCAATCGGAAGCGGTCCTTGTCGGCCTCATCCTGTCGGATCGCTATGCGCTTGCGGCCCTCGTGCTCACGGCCTCCGTCGGCAATACGCTCGGCTCGGTCGTCAACTGGCTGATGGGATTGGGCGTGGAGCGGTTGCGGGACCGACGCTGGTTCCCCGTCAAGCCTGACAAGCTCGAGAAGGCGAAGACGTGGTATCGGAAATACGGAAAGTGGTCGTTGCTCCTGAGCTGGCTACCGATCGGCGGCGATGCCATCACCGTGGTCGCGGGTGTTCTTAAAGAACCGCTGCCAACGTTCCTTGTTTTGGTCTTCATCGGCAAGACGCTTCGCTATGGCGTCGTCGCGGCTGTAACGCTCGGCGTGATCGGTTAAACCATACCAAACATGGAACAATCGTGTGATGTTCCCATTAGTGTTGCCATGTAGGACTATGTTGGGAGGCAGTCATGGCAGAGGCGTTCGGCGCGAAAGAAGAAACACCTGAACTCAAGCGCGTGATGGGCCCCGGCCTGCTGCTGCTGTTCATCGTTGGCGATATTCTCGGAACGGGGATCTACGCGCTGACCGGACAAGTGGCCGCCGAAGTTGGAGGCGTTGTCTGGCTTCCATTCCTCATCGCCTTTCTTGTCGCCCTGCTGACCGCCTGCTCCTATCTCGAACTCGTCACCAAATATCCGCAGGCAGCTGGTGCTGCGCTCTACACCCATAAAGCCTTCGGCGTCCATTTCGTCACGTTCCTTGTCGCCTTCGCCGTGATGTCATCAGGCATCACGTCTGCAGCGACGGCATCGCGGGCGTTTGCTGCCAACTTCTCGACGTCGCTCGGGCTCGATCTTGGGGTCTGGGGCGTACCACTGATCGCTGTCGGCTTCATTGCGCTGGTGGCCGCGGTCAATTTCCGCGGTGTCGGTGAAAGCGTAAAGCTCAACGTCGTACTGACCGTTGTGGAACTGACCGGCCTCCTCATCATCATCGGCATCGGCCTCTGGGCGATTGCTGGTGGCGAGGGCGATGTGTCGCGTGCCTGGACGTTCGCCACACCGGAAGGCAGCGGAACGTTCTGGCCAGTCGTCGCCGCAACCGGTCTTGCCTTTTTCGCGATGGTCGGGTTCGAGGACTCGGTCAACATGGCCGAAGAGTGCAAGGAGCCAAGCCGTCTCTTCCCGAAAGTGCTGCTGACCGGTCTCGCGATCACCGGCGTGATCTACATTCTCGTGGCAATTTCAGCGATTACTCTGGTGCCGGCGAACGAACTGGGCGAAGGGGAGACACCGCTTCTGAAAGTCATCCAGGCCGGCGCGCCCGCGTTCCCGATCAGCATCTTTGCGATCATCACGATGTTTGCCGTCGCCAATTCGGCGCTGATCAATATGATGATGGCAAGCCGGCTTATCTACGGCATGGCTCGCGAAAATGTGCTGCCCGCCATGCTCGGCAAGGTGCACGCAACGCGCCGCACGCCGTATATCGCAATCGTTTTCACATCGCTTCTCGCCGTCTGTCTGATTCTCTTTGCCGGCGGCGTGCCCGCTCTTGGCGGGACGACTGCACTACTGTTGCTTTGCGTCTTTGCGATCGTCAATGTCGCCGTGCTGGTGCTGCGCAAGGACAAGGTAGATCACAAGCACTTCCGGACACCAACGATCTTGCCGGTTCTTGGTGTGATCTCCTGCGTGTTTCTGGCGGGTCCCTGGGCCGGTCGCGATCCGGTCCAGTATGCCATTGCCGCCGCCCTGCTTGGCCTCGGCGTCATACTGTGGATCGCCACCGTCCAGTTCATGAAAACATCCAGCAGGGCTGCCTGACCGGTACCAGACGACCGGCGTCAGCCTCTCACGCTCTGGACTGAAAGGTGATGACGCCGTCGTTGGCGACGCTTACGGAAACCCCGGTGTAATCCGGGATCCGGAAGTGCCCCCCTTCGACGTCGTGGGTATGGGTGGCGGTGATCACCATGACATCGGCACCCGCCGCCTCGCCTGCCTTGATGCCGGCAGGGACGTCCTCGAACACCATCAAGTTGGAAGGGTCTGCGCCAAGCCGTTTCGCGCCGAGCCTGTAGCCCTGCGGGTCCGGTTTGCCGATCGTGACGTCCTCGGCAGTGACCAGCATGGACGGTATCGCAAGGCCAGCTGCGGCAAGTCTTGCCTTTGCGAGTTCCAGCGGCGACGACGTCACGACACCCCATTGCCCCGCGGGCAGGCTCGCCAAGAATTCAGCAGCGCCCGGTATCTGAACGATACCCTCGACATCGTCGATCTCGCCGCGCAGAACCTTCTCCGCTTCCACTGCCGGATCAAGACCCGGCAGGTTGAGGCTGGTGATCGTGTCGATGCCGCGCTTGCCGTGCATGAAGGGCAGGAATTTCTCCACGTCGAGCCCCTGCTCTGCCGCCCAGCGTCCCCAGACACGTTCGGCGGAAGCAATCGAATTGAGGATCGTTCCGTCCATGTCGAAGAGAAAGCCGCGATAACCTCTGGTCGGCAGGACGATGACGTTTTGGGAGACTGACAATGCGGAATTCCTTTTGGAGAGACTGACGGGATTTGCAGGACCGGATACGCATCCGGACTACAGATAGGAGGGAGCCGGCGCAATTGACGGCGAGGTTCGAAGCGTTAGAACTGAGAATGGGAATGGAGAAAACCCTATGAATGAGGATTTGATGGGGCACGCGGATCTGCGCGGCCGCGGCGTGCTGATCACGGGCGGCGGATCCGGCATTGGAGCGGCGCTTGTCGAGGGATTCGCGGCCCATGGCGCGAAGGTCTCGTTTATCGACATTGCCGACGAACCCAGCACAGCACTGGCGGACCGGCTTTCCGCGATCAACGATCATCCAGTCCAATATATAAGGGCGGACTTGCGCGATACCGACGCCATCAAACATGCGGTCGATGATGCGGCAGCAAGCCTCGGGTCACTCTCGGTGCTCGTGAACAACGCCGCCTGGGACGATCGCCGGGATCTCGATGATATCACCGAAGATTACTGGGACCTCAGCCAGGCGATCAATTTGAAGCAGGTGTTCTTCACATCGCAAGCCGCCGTGCCGCATATGCGGTTGGCGGGCGGTGGTGCGATCGTCAATTTCTCATCGATCGCCTGGATGCTCAACATGGGTGGCATGCCATCCTACACAACCGCCAAGGCCGGTATCGTCGGTCTGACCAAAAGCCTCGCCGGCAGGCTTGGGCCGGAAAATATCCGGGTCAATGCCATCCTGCCCGGCATGATCGTCACCGAGCGGCAAAAGGACCTGTGGCTGAAGGATGAGGACATCGCCGCGATGATTGGGCGCCAGTGCCTCAAACGCAGCCTGGTGGCGCAGGATGTCGTGGGCCCGTGTCTGTTTCTCGCGTCGAGCGCCGCGGCTGCCATAACTGCGCAGACACTGGTGATCGATGGTGGCGCGATCTAGCGAGAAAGGAAGATGGTGCCCCTGCCGAGGAATTGAACCTGGATCGGCTGCAAACGAAGCAGCTGCTCTGGCTTTGAGCTACGAGGGGCGTGCGAACTGATTGCCACCGATTGGTAAGCAGCGCAATCACAGCCTTTACCAATGGTTACGGGGTAAGGTTAACCCTGGCCCATTATGGCTTGGCACAATTGAAAATGCTCTGCGGATCCTTCCAGAGGAAGAACCCGCAGGGCCTGGAGGCCAGCTACTCCGCTGGAGAGAGAGCGGGCGGCGCCTCCAAACCGTGCTGCCGCAGGGGCCGCATTCCGGTCATCAGGCGCGCCAGCATATAGAAGACCGGCGTCATGAAGATGCCGAAGAAGGTCACCCCGATCATGCCGGAGAATACCGCGATACCCATGGCGACGCGCATTTCCGCACCGGCACCGGTGGACACGACCAGCGGCACCACGCCCATGATAAAGGCCATCGACGTCATCAGGATCGGGCGAAGGCGAAGGCGGCTGGATTCGACTGCAGCCTCGAACGGCGTTCGGCCTTCGAACTCCAGCTCGCGGGCGAATTCCACGATCAGGATCGCGTTCTTCGCTGACAGTCCGACCAGCACCACCAACCCAATCTGGGTGAAGATGTTGTTGTCGCCTCCCGTCAGCCAGACACCCGTCAGTGCCGCCAGCACGCCCATCGGCACGATCATGATTATCGCAATCGGCAGCGTCAGGCTTTCGTACTGGGCCGCCAGCACGAGATAGACCAGCAGCAGGGCGAGCGGAAACACGATGATGCTCGAATTGCCGGCAAGGATCTGCTGGTAGGTGAGATCGGTCCACTCGAAGGCAACGCCTGACGGCAGTGTTTCGTCGAGGATCTTGGTGATCGCCGCTTCCGCCTGACCGGAGGAGAAGCCAGGTGCCGGCGCTCCGTTGATATCCGCGGCGAGGAAGCCGTTGTAGCGCGTCGTGCGTTCCGGACCCGTCTGGGCGTCCACCTTGAGGAGCGCCGAAAGCGGGATCATCTGGCCCGATTGCGAACGAACTTTCAATGCACCGATATCCTCGGGCTTGGCGCGGAACTGCGCATCCGCCTGCACCCTCACGCTGTAGGTACGGCCAAACGCGTTGAAGTCGTTGACGTAGAGTGAGCCGAGATAGATCTGCAGCGTCTCGAACACGTCGGTGACGGATACGCCCAGCTGTTCGGCCTTGGCGCGGTCGAGATCGGCGAACAGCTGCGGGACGTTGATCTGGAAGCTGGAGAAGATGCCTGCCAGTTCCGGCGCCTGCATGGCCTTGGCAATCACGGCCTTGGTTGCATCGTCCAGTGCCTGGTAACCGTAACCGGCGCGGTCTTCGAGTTGCAGCTTGAAGCCGCCCGTGGTGCCGAGACCGTTGACCGGCGGCGGCGGGAACATCGCGATGAACGCATCCTGGATACCGGCGAATTTCTGGTTCAGTGCCATGGCGATGGCGCCGCCCGAAAGCTCCGGCGTCGTGCGGTTCTCGAAGTCATCAAGGACTGCGAAGACGATGCCGGAATTGGAGCCGATCGTGAAACCGTTGATCGACAGGCCTGGGAATGCAATCGCATGCTCGACGCCCGGCTGCTTCAGGGCGATGTCGCTCATGCGCTTCACCACATCTTCGGTACGGTCGAGCGTTGCCCCATCCGGCAGCTGTGCAAAGCCGATCAGATACTGCTTGTCCTGCGCCGGTACGAAGCCGCCCGGCACCGCGTTGAACACGCTGTAGGTTGCACCGATCAGGGCGAGATAGATCACCATGACGATACTCTTGCGCGACAGAAGCCCGCCCACCGTGCGGCCATAACCGTTCGAAGCGGAACCGAAGACCCGGTTGAAGCCGCGGAAGAACCAGCCGAACAGCCAGTCCATGCCACGCGTCAACCGGTCCTTCGGGGCATGATGCCCCTTGAGGAGAAGAGCTGCCAGTGCCGGCGACAAGGTCAGCGAATTGATCGCCGAGATCACCGTCGAGATGGCGATGGTCAGCGCGAACTGGCGGTAGAACTGGCCGGACAAGCCGGAGATGAAGGCGAGCGGCACGAACACCGCGACAAGCACGAGCGCGATCGCGATGATCGGGCCGGAGACTTCGCGCATCGCCTTGTAGGTGGCATCGCGCGGATTGAGCCCGTTTTCGATATTGCGCTCGACATTCTCGACGACGACGATCGCGTCATCCACGACAATACCGATCGCCAGCACCAGGCCGAACAGCGTCAGCGCGTTGATCGAGAAGCCCAGCGCATACATCACGGCGAACGTGCCGATGATCGAGACCGGAACCGCGATCAGCGGAATGATCGAGGCACGCCAAGTCTGCAGGAAGACGATGACGACGATGACGACCAGCGCAATGGCTTCGAGCAGCGTATCGACGACCTTTTCGATCGACGAGCGGACGAACTGCGTGGTGTCGTAGACGATCTCGTATTTGACACCTTCCGGCATCGCCAGCTGGAGCTGATCCATGGTCGCGCGGACCGTATCGGCGATCTCGATCGCATTCGAGCCGGGGGCCTGCAGGACGGGAATGGCAACTGCCGGGCGTCCGTCTAGAAGCGACCGCAGCGTATAGTCGGCGGCGCCCATTTCGACCCTCGCGACGTCGCGAAGCCTTGTGATCTCGCCATTGGCGCCGCTCTTGACGATGATGTTGCCGAACTCTTCGGGCGACTGCAGACGTCCCTGCGCGTTGACGTTGAGCTGCAGGTCGGTGCCCGGCAGGTTCGGCGAGGCGCCGATAATGCCGGCTGCGGCTTGAACGTTCTGCGCGCGGATTGCGTCCGTCACATCGCTTGCCGCAAGATTGTGCTCGGCAGCCTTTTGCGGATCGATCCAGACACGCATGGAATAGTCACCGGCGCCGAAGACCTGCACCTGGCCGACGCCTTCGATCCGTGCCAGCCGATCCTTGACGTTCAGCGTCGCGTAATTGCGAAGGTAGGTGAGGTCATAACGGTCGCTATCCGAGACCAGATTGACGACCATGATGAAGTCGGGCGAGCTTTTGATCGTGGTGATGCCGAGCGCCCTCACCTCGGATGGCAAGCGCGGTTCAGCCTGGCTGACGCGGTTTTGCACCAGTTGCTGCGCCTTGTCCGGATCTGTGCCGAGCTTAAAGGTTACGGTCAGCGTCATGACGCCGTCCGATGTGGCCTGGCTCGACATGTAGAGCATGTCTTCGACGCCGTTGATCTGCTCTTCTAGCGGCGTCGCAACCGTCTCGGCAATCACGACCGGATTAGCACCGGGATAGGTCGCCTTCACGACGACCGAAGGCGGAACCACGTTCGGATATTCGGAAATCGGGAGTGCGCGCATGCCAAGCAGGCCGGCGACCACGATCAGGATGGACAGAACGCCAGCAAAAACCGGTCTGTCGATGAAAAATCTTGAAATATTCATTGTCTAAGCCCTCTCTCCAGGGTCGAACAGAAACAACAGGCTCCCCTCTTGCGGCCTGTGCAGGACGCGAGTGCTTACCGTGTCTCGCAATTGTAGTTGTGGTTGCGGCCCGCCCCTCCAGTTAGGGAGAAGCAGACCGCATCAAGTCACTTGGTGGCGACTTCGTCCTGCGGCGCCACGATCGCGCCCGGGCGGATGCGCTGTAGCCCGCTGACGACGACACGATCGCCGGCAGAAAGGCCCTTTTCGACGATCCGCTGACCATCAATCACCGATCCGAGCTGAACCTGCCGGTAGCCGACCTTGTCGCCGGCTTCGACAACCAGCACGAACTTCTTGTCCTGATCGGTGCCGATCGCCTTTTCGCTGACGAGAAGGCGATCTTCGGCCTTGGGTTCACCCATGCGGACCCGCACGAACTGACCGGGGATCAAGCGCCCGCCCGGATTGTCGAAGACAGCGCGGACGCGGATCGTGCCGCTTGCCGCGTTGACCTCGTTGTCGATCAGCTGCAGCTTGCCGCGGACAGGCGTCGTTGACGCGAGCGTGCTGGCCTCAACCGGAACGTCGCCAATCGCCGGCACGCCGTCCTTGACGTCGACCTGGGCCAGTGTGCGGGCCACCAGTTCTTCGGCTGCATCAAAGCTTGCGTAGATCGGGCTGCTCGACACGAGCGTCGTCAGCACCGCCGAGGCAGAGCCTGCCGCCACGAGATTGCCGACGGTGACTTCAATGCGACCTGCACGCCCGGAGATCGGGGCACGGATCTGGGTATAATCCAGATTGATCTGCGCCGATTTCAGCGTTGCCCTCGCTGCCTGTACATTGGCGATCGCTTCGGCGCGGGCGCTCTGACGCTGCGAAAGATCGCTCTGCGATATGGTGTTGCGCGAGGCGAGCGTCTTGCCCCGTTCCAGCTCGGTGTCGGCATAATCAAGCCTTGCCTGGGCGGATGCCATCTGTCCCTCCGCCTGAGCGACGGCTGCCTTGTAGGGCTCGGGATCGATCGAGACCAGAAGATCGCCTTCCTTTACGAGACCGCCTTCACGGAAATGCACGGACAGGATTGCGCCGGCCACCCTTGGGCGAACCTCGACGCGATCAACAGCTTCCAGACGGCCGGAAAACTCTTGCCAGGTGGTGACGTTCTTCGGCTGCACGGCGGCAACCGTGACCGGCACCGCCGGCTGAGCCGCCGCTTCCGCGGGGGCCGCATGGGCGCCTGTCGGCGTATCGATAGAGAGCGAAGCGCCTGCAATGAGCGCAGCAACACTTATTCCGGCGCCCCACGGGGCCCAGTTTTTGATCTTCAACATAATCATAATCTCCTTACGGTCCTGCCCCAGGGAGGAGGAGAAAACCGTTGTCAAACGCTAGAAATCGACGTCTGCTTATTCACTCAACGTTTCGACGAAGCCTTTGAACTCGGCGGATAGACCCGCCATCCAGTTCCCCTGCCCGCCCTTGTAAACACCCGTCCAGCCTGCGCCTTTCGGGAATATTTTCTGCCTGACCGAGACGCCCGAGGCTTCGAGCCGGTCCGCATAGTTGACAACCTCGTCATGCAGCGGATCGTCTTCTGACGTGACGACCAGAGCCGGCGCAAGACCGGATAGCCGCGAACAGAGACAGGGCGCAGCATAGGGATGCTGAAACCCGCAGGCTGCACGCAGGTAATGGCTCCAACCGTCGGACCATTTTTCGCGCATGCCGATCTCATCGGCTCGACGAAACGATTTCGAGGCCATCATCGGATCGATCATCGGCGACAGAAGGATCTGTCCCCGAAGCTCGCCCGGCAATTGATCTCGCGCCTTCAAAGCCACGCCCGCCGCGACGTTGCCGCCGGCCTCATCGCCCGCAACGAAAAGCGGGGAACGGGCGGACCCGAAGCGCTTGCGGTTGCTGCTGAGATAGGTCAGCGCCGCGAAGGCGCATTCCATTGCCTGCGGAAACAGGTTGCCCGAGGCGGCACCATAATCCGCCTCGACAACGATCAAACCCGCCTCCGAGAAGACTTTTCCGATCGGCACTTCACGGTCCCGCAGGCCACCTTGCTGGAATGCGGATCCGCGCAGATAGAGTATAATCGGCGCGACTTTGGCTGCCGGCTGGCCTTCGTAACGGTGTATGGAAACGGGCAGGCCTGCCCATTCGATATCCGCGTTCTTGTTCCAGTCCGTCATCCAGTCCTCCTCGCTATGGAGCCAAAAAGCCACATTGGCGAAAGGCATCTTGCCGAATAACTTGACCCTGATATTATTGTTCCTGACAGAACTCACAAGTCGCTGATATCGGCAACACTGTTCCGGATAGGCGAATAATACAACTTTTCGAACGGGATCAACGATGGACCAGCTTTCCTCTATGCGCGTCTTCGTGCGCGTCGTCGAAACGGGCAATTTCACGCGTGCTGCCGCGACCCTCAATATTCCCAAGACCACGGCCACCAACATGGTCCAGGGTCTAGAGGCGCATCTGCGCACGAAGCTCCTCAACCGCACGACACGTCGGGTCATGGTCACGACCGATGGAGCACTCTACTACGAGCGCGCCGTACAGATCCTGTCGGAACTTGAAGAACTCGACGGCACGATGTCGAAATCGCAGAACCAGCCCACGGGCCGACTGCGTGTCGAGATGGCAGGGGCGTTCGCCGACCTCGTCGTAATCCCCAATTTGTGCGAATTCTACCAGCGCTACCCGCAGATCCAGCTGGATATCGGGGTGGGCGACCGGCTGGTCGATTACATTGCTGAAAATGTCGACTGTGCTCTTCGAGGCGGCACGCCCAAGGACCAGTCGCTGATTGCGCGCAAAGTCGGCGAGCTTCGCATGCGCAATTACCTATCCCCGAACTATCTTGAGCGATTCGGTATGCCGACCCATCCGCGAGATCTGGAGACCGACCATTTCTCTGTCGGTTACCTCAACGCGACGGCCGGCCGGATCATGACCTTCGACTTTTGCAAAGAGGACGAGACGCTGGAGATCATGCCGCGTTACGTCGTCTCGGTGAATGATGCGCGCTCCTACGTCAACGCGGCGGTCGCGGGTCTCGGGATCGCACAGGCAGCGCGGTTCATGGTCCAGGAGCACGTGAAGAGGGGCGAACTCATCGAGATCTTCGCCGAATGGGAGTGCGAACCGCTGCCGCTCTACATCGTCTACCCGCAAACCCGGCACCTTTCCAACAAGGTCCGGGTCTTCGTGGATTGGCTCGCCAAACTGGTTCAAGGCTTGAAGGAAGACGAACAGCCGACGGTCACATTGCTGAAAACGGGCTGAGTTAGGTCTCAGCCGTAGGGGGACTGACACGTGCGGCGCATGCCGCCGTAGGACGTGTAGCTGTTGTCGTTGGCGCGGTATGAACGATATCGCGACAGGCACCACTCCTCGTGCGCCGGGTTCCCCATGGATGTTGCGTCGTATGAGGCGTTTTGCGGCGAAGACGAGCGGTCAGTTTCACGCACAAGACGGCCGTCTTGACCACGCCCGATCATCGTGCTCGTGGCGCTGACCTGCTGAACCAGCCCCTGCTCTTCGATGCCGGTGTCTTCGTTGCCAGAAACAATGTTGTCCTGACCATGCGACATGGCGACCGGTGACTGGCAAGCCCGACGCTGGCCACCCCTGTAAGGCTGGTAGGTGTTGTCCTCGAGCCTGTAGGAACGGTAGCGCGCGAAGCACCAGTCGGCATGCGCCTGGTTAACCGATGCATCGGACACAGGATCTACCGACGCCTGGTCTGCCTCATCCAAGGAAGCCGTCTGGACGCCGTCCACCGCATCCGTCGCCTGGTCCTGGGCAGCTACGGGCTGCCCCTGCGCATCCGACGCTGGCAGATCGATCTTTGCGGTCACAGCAGCAATCCGCTCGTAACGCTGATCGCCGCTGCTCACGACCACGGGTGTCGAGGTCCAGAGATCAGGATGGTCAACGTTGGAAAAGCGATGAGGCGCCGGCTCGGCAATGAGATAGGCCGTAGCCGCAACGCCACTCAAGAAGACCGTGACGGCCAAGACAAGCCCGCTCAGAAGTAGAAGGATCGCTTTCACGATGAGGATGCTCCGCAGATTTTCAACATGCGGACAAAATGCATGCGCGTGCAGAGGGTTCCGAACGAATTGCAACCTCGCCCGAGACAAATGCAGGGTGGTACAAAAAAGCCGACATTTGCTCGGCAGGAAGCCCCAGAGTTGCGCTATTCAGATTGTGATAGACTATCATACGGGAGGAGATTCCGATGAGAACCCTGATCGCTGCCTTTGCGGTCACGCTCGCCGCCTTGCCGGCTGAAGCACAGCAGTTTCGCAATACCGAAATTCAGCCGGATGGGACGGGCGGATATTACGGCACCTATGGAAACGAGAATTTTGAAGGAAGGCCACAAGGCGATGGCGTCTCGGGACATATGGGTGGACGCAGACCCGGTGTCATCGAGGAACGGCCCTCACCACGACCCGGAAGCGTCGGCGCGACGCAGCGAAACTGCGTCGTCGACGGCAATGGAAACGCCATTTGCCGGTGAAACCGGCATTTGAACATTTCGATGTAAAGGATTGATTTGGTGGGTGATGTAGGGCTCGAACCTACGACCCGCTGATTAAGAGTCAGCTGCTCTACCAACTGAGCTAATCACCCGTAACCGGTTTGGCGAAGCGTCGTTTCCGCCGGTGTGAGGGCCGTATAAAGAGGAAGTTTGGGCTTGTCCAGCACCTCCCGCGAAATTTGTTGGATCAGCGCCGTCTTTTTTGCGCCAGCGAACTGCCTTTGCGAGGATATCCGGACTTATGGTAATAAAATCAGCGGGTTGAAAAATATCGCCTAGATTTCGATAACGCCTTCGGCAAGTCGGATCGCTTGTCCGCCGATCCGGGCTTTTGCAATGGCCCCTTCCTGCACATCGATATGGAGATGGATAAAGGACGGCCGTCCCATCTCGACGCCTTGCTCGATGAGAAGAGGGTGATGCCCATCCGGCAGGCCGTCGAAATGATGGATCGCGCCGGACAATGCCGCTACCGCCCCACCCGTGGCCGGGTCTTCAGCGATGCCCATATCCGGCGAGAACATCCGGGCATGAAATTTCGCCTGATGATGGACGCCGCCGCGGCAATAGACATAGGCCGAAGCGAGCGCACCCTCGACGAAGGGAGCGACCTTCTCCCAAAGCGGCGCATCGAATTCCATGTCCTGGACAGTTGCAAGATTGTGCAGCGGGATCATCAGGAAGGGCACACCGGCGCTCCAGATCGACGCGACGTGGTTTTCGAACCCGATATCCGTCAGCTCGACGCCGAGCGCGTCCGCGATGCCCTGACGGTTCAAAGCTAGGTCGATCCGCTGCGACTTCTTCGGCAGATCGAACTCGGCGAACCCCACCTCCCCCTGGCGCAAACGCACGGCGCACCGAACCGGACCGACCGCCTCTTCAAGGACGCAGACCAGATCGAGATCGCTGTCGCGCCCGTTGGTGCGCTCGGCAAGGGCGATGGCCGTCCCGACCGTCGGATGTCCCGCGAACGGAAGCTCCCGGCCCGGTGTGAAGATTCGCAGCTTTGCCGAATGGGTGGTGTTTGTCGACGACTGGACGAACACCGTCTCCGAGAGGTTCATTTCCTTGGCAATGGCCTGCATCGCGCCATCGTCGAGACCATCTGCATCGAAGATGACCGCAAGCGGGTTGCCGGAAAGCTTAGCGTCGGTGAAAACGTCATAGATGCTGTAGGGACGCGCCAATGCAAACTCCTCCTCATATACCGGGCGCAAAACTGCCCGACGGCGTCCCGTGGCGCAACCCCTGATCAACGTCACCGCCTGGTGATTTGATTGGCGTCGTTTACGGTCGGACGTGCTGGGCGCCTCGGAGAAGGCCGCGTCGGCACGATAGGCGGCGCCCCAAGCCGAGCGTCACCTGCAGGTGAACAGGTCGCCAACAGTATGTGAGAAAGGCGAGCCATCGCTGGTTCGCCTTTCTCAGTACACCGATATTCAGATGATCGGGAGCGCTTCGTGCTCGCGGGTCTCGGCATTGCCGATCAGTCTTCCGAGCCGCTTGATACCCTCGTCGATCATCTCGTCGTTGGCGCAGGAGAAGCTGATGCGCAGCGTGTTGGCATTGCTGCCGTCGGCGTAGAACGCCTTGCCGGGCACGAAGGCGACCTTTTCGGTTGCCAGCGATTTCGCCAGAAGCTCCGCACCATCCGTGCCCTCAGGCAGCGTCAGCCATACGAACATGCCGCCTTCGGGCTTTGTCCATTTCGTTCCCTTCGGCATGTATTTCGCAAGTGCCGCCAGCATGGAATCGCGGCGGCCGCTATAGACCCGCTTGATCTTGGCAACCTGTTCATCGAAACCGCGCGAAGCGACATGCTCGACGGCGATCTGGTTGATCGTCGACGAATGCAGGTCGGCCGCCTGTTTCAACAACACTAGTTTGCGGATGACCGGCATCGCTCCGATGACGAAGCCGACGCGCAGGCCTGGTGCCAGCGTCTTGGAAAAGCTGCCGCTGTAGATCGTGCGGGTCTTTTCGATACCGCCGCTGCGGGCAATATCGAGCGCGAGGATCGGCGAAACCGGTTCGCCATCGAAGCGCAGGTTCTGGTATGCGGCATCTTCGAGAATCGCGATATCGAGTTCGTCTGCCAGTGCCAGAAGCTTTTCGCGGCCTGCGAGATCGATCGTCTCGCCGGTCGGATTGGAGAAGTCGGCGGACAGATAGGCAAACTTCACCGAGCCACCGGCTTTCGACGCCGTCTCGCGATAGGCTTCCGGCGTGCGGTTGCCGTTGACCGAGAGCTGATCGTAGGTCGGCTCATAGGCATTGAACGCGGAGAGCGCACCGAGATAGGTCGGCCACGTGACGAGCGCCGTATCGTTCGGCGACAGAAACAGTTTGCCGAGGTAATCGAGCGCCTGCTGGGAGCCTGACGTGATGAAGACGTTGTCGGCGGTACAGTCGATACCGATCTTGGCGACATCGGCCACGATCCAGTCGCGCAACGGCTTGTAGCCTTCGCTGACGGAATACTGCAGCGCGGAGTTCACCTGAGCGCCTGAGAAGATATCCGCATAGGCCTTCTGGAATTCCTCGGCCGGAAACAATGCCGGATCCGGAATGCCGCCGGCGAACGAAATGATATCCGGCTGCTCCAGAAGCTTCAGCAGTTCGCGAATTTCGGAGGCTTTCATGCGGCTGGAGCGTGTCGCGAAAATATGGTCCCAATCAAGCACGGGCGTTTCCTTTTATTTCAATATTCTTGGCTTTGGTTTACATAAGTTCCGACAGGTCAACAATGCTGACCTATCGGTTTTTGGTACGGTGCGATCACGAATTGTAAAACGCAAAAGCCCGCGCAGATGGCGCGGGCTCTCGGATAGTCTGCCTCAGTCGACCGGAATGATCAGGCCTTGAGGATCGAGCGGCCCGCGTAGGCGGCCTGCGGCCCAAGCATTTCCTCGATACGGATCAGCTGGTTGTACTTGGCCAGACGATCAGAGCGCGACAGCGAACCGGTCTTGATCTGTCCGCAGTTGGTGGCGACGGCGAGATCCGCAATCGTCGAGTCTTCCGTCTCACCCGAACGGTGGGACATGACGGCCGTGTAGCTCGCCTTATGCGCTGTTTCGACAGCATCGAGCGTCTCGGTGAGCGATCCGATCTGGTTGACCTTGACGAGGATCGAGTTGGCTGTGCCCTGGCGGATACCATCGCGCAGACGGGCCGAGTTGGTCACGAACAGGTCGTCGCCGACCAGTTGCACCTTGGAGCCAATCTTGTCAGTCAGATACTTCCAGCCGGTCCAGTCGTCTTCCGACATGCCGTCTTCGATCGAGATGATCGGGTACTTGCCGGCAAGTTCTGCCAGGTAATCGGCCATTGCTTCCGGCTCGAGCGAACGGCCTTCGCCTTCCAGCTCGTACTTGCCGTTCTTGAAGAACTCGGTGGCTGCGCAATCAAGCGCCAGGTGGACGTCATCGCCCGGCCGGTAGCCGGCCTTTTCGACCGACTTCATGATGAAGTCGAGGGCTTCCGGCGCGCTCTTCAGGCCCGGCGCGAAACCGCCTTCGTCGCCGACATTGGTGTTGTGGCCCTGCGCTGCCAGTTCCTTCTTGAGGACGTGAAAGATTTCTGCACCCATGCGCACGGCATCCTTCAGCGTCTCAGCGCCGACGGGCATGATCATGAATTCCTGGAAATCGATCGGGTTGTCGGCGTGAGCGCCGCCATTGATGATGTTCATCATCGGGACCGGCAGAAGATGGGCGGAGGCGCCGCCGATATAGCGATAGAGCGGCAGGCCGGACAATTCGGCGGCGGCCTTGGCAACGGCAAGCGAAACGCCGAGAATGGCGTTTGCACCCAGGCGCGATTTGTTCGGGGTGCCGTCGAGCGCGATCAGGGTCTTGTCGATGTGGATCTGGCTTTCGGCATCGAAGCCGCCGATCGCGTCGAAGATCTCGGTGTTGACGGCTTCGACAGCCTTTTCGACGCCCTTGCCACCATAGCGCTTGCCACCATCGCGAAGTTCGACGGCTTCATGCGCGCCCGTGGAGGCGCCCGACGGAACGGCGGCGCGGCCCATCGAGCCGTCTTCCAGATAAACATCCACCTCGACGGTCGGGTTGCCACGGCTGTCCAGAATTTCGCGAGCGATGATGTCGGTAATGGCGGTCAAGGGTCTCTCCTCGGTTGATGTGCGAGCCTGAATTCGCAGGCTCAGCGAACAGGCGTGTCATCGACATTGTGCGATCGTCGATGACACGCGGATTACAATCCAGTCAATTCGGCGGTTTTTCGACGCCGTCAGCCTTTTGCGATGGCGTCGAAGGCCAGCAGCTTTTCCAGAAGCCGCGGCATGTCCTTCAGGTGGACCATATTCGGACCGTCGGACGGTGCGTTGTCAGGGTCTTCGTGGGTCTCGATAAAGACGCCAGCAACGCCGACGGCGACGGCTGCCCGCGCCAGCGTTTCGACAAATTCGCGCTGGCCGCCGGAAGAACCGCCCTGGCCGCCCGGCTGCTGAACGGAATGGGTCGCATCGAAGATGACAGGGCTTCCGAGAGACGCCATGATCGGCAGCGAACGCATGTCGGAGACAAGCGTATTATAGCCGAACGAGGCGCCGCGCTCGCACAGCATCACATTCGGATTGCCGCTTTCGAGGAACTTCGCCTGAACGTTCTTCATGTCCCAGGGCGCCAGGAACTGGCCCTTCTTCACGTTGATGGCGCAACCCGTCTTTGCGGCCGCGACGAGCAAGTCGGTCTGGCGCGACAGGAAGGCGGGGATCTGCAGGATATCGATCGTATTGGCCACGAGGCCGCACTGCTCTTCCGTGTGGATGTCGGTCAGAACCGGAAAGCCGTATTCCTTCTTGAGATCGGCAAAGATTGCCATCGCGTTGTCCAAGCCGATGCCGCGCTTGCCGGAGATCGACGTGCGGTTGGCCTTGTCGAAGGAGGATTTGTAGACGAGGCCGATGCCGAGCTTCTTGCAGAGTTCGACAAGCGTACCCGCGATCATGAAGGCGTGATCACGGCTTTCCATCTGACAGGGACCGGCAATCAGCGAGAGCTTTGCCGTGTTGGAAAAAACGACTTTCGAACTCCCCTCGCCCACGGACACTTCAGAATTGGCGGAGACTGTCATTTCACTATTCCTCGAAACCGAAAACCACACCTTGCCCCGGGGCTGCCGACACGATCACGCGGCCATCCCTGCGGATGAATGCGACGTCATTAGCAGCAAGGGTGATCTCTGTCACGGCGAGATCGGTGGTCTTAAAGATGATCCCGCGCGCAGCGAGGCGCGACGATAACAAGGGCTTCATCGAAGACCGGAACTCGTCGCTGAACGTGTCGTTGGATTGAATGCGGATGCTGGCATTGGCAGCTTCGATCCGCAGACCGTCTTTCCCTTGCTCGGGCTGAGTCTCGAACACGGTTTCGAAAAGCGGCAGAAACTCCAGCGGGTCATCTGCAGAAAAGACGATCTCTCGAAGGCCTGTAACGGCGTTTGCGTGCTCATCAAGACCACCGCGATCTGCCGGTAATGCGGCCATGCGCTGGCAGGAAAACAGCAAGATGTCATCGACCTCGGGGACTGCCGCGAACGCCAGACGGAATGAGACTTCGCTCTCCCCACCATCGGGCAACTGCATCGGGCGGGAGAACTGAAGCATCTCGCCCGCAGACATGTGCCCGTCCACAAAACGGCTATGATCGGCCGATGCATCCTGCGTCCCGACGACCACCGCCGATAGACCTTCCCTTTTCCGCTGGCCGCGAAAGCGGATGTCGCGATCGGTGAACACGTTGCCTCGTTTTGCCGCAAGCGAGGCTTGCCGACGGTTAACAATGGCCAGTGGCTCGAGGTACGAGCCATCCGCGAAGAATATGCAGGCATTGGCTGTGCCGAAAGGGTGAACACCTTCAGGTGCCACAGTAAAGCCGAGAGCGGTCAACCTCCCCCGCGCTGACGCCAGATCTGCAACGGGCAGAACCAAATGATCGACTGACTTGTTACCCACTTACACCCCCAAAGTCTTATTCCGCAGAACATTGGCTATCGCGGGAAACTCGGCAAGTGCTGCGCACGAACTGAATACGTGATCGAACGCTGAAATGAGACTATTCTTGAGCAGAAATTTGGGGCTTGCGGAACACAGATAGAACATATAGCGTCCGTTCTGCATTTGTTTCCAATTCTGAGGGTCCCGTCCATGCTGACACGCAAGCAACAGGAGTTACTTCTGTTCATCCACGAGCGGATGAAAGAATCAGGCGTGCCGCCGTCGTTTGACGAAATGAAGGACGCTCTCGACCTTGCATCGAAGTCCGGCATCCATAGGCTGATCACCGCGCTCGAGGAGCGTGGCTTTATTCGCCGTCTGCCGAACAGAGCACGCGCGCTCGAAGTGATCAAGCTGCCTGACGCCTATGTGGCGAACCTTCATCCGCGACGGGGATTTTCTCCCAGTGTCATCGAGGGAAGCCTCGGCAAAACGCAACCGGTCGTCGCTCAGAAGCCGGCGCCGGTCATGGCGGACAATCCGTTCTCGACAAACATTCCGGTCATGGGTCGAATCGCTGCCGGCGTGCCGATCTCCGCGATCCAGAACAACACCCACGACATCGCCGTTCCGATCGAGATGCTGGGTTCCGGCGATCATTACGCGCTCGAAGTGAAGGGCGATTCGATGATCGATGCCGGCATCCTCGATGGTGATACCGTCATCATCAAGAATGCCAGCACCGCAAGTCCGGGCGATATCATCGTTGCCCTGGTCGATGAGGAAGAAGCGACCCTGAAGCGGTTCCGCCGCAAGGGTGCATCGATCGCGCTGGAAGCGGCGAACCCCGCTTACGAGACCCGCATCTTCCCGCCCGACCGGGTGAAGGTCCAGGGCAAGCTTGTCGGCCTTATTCGCCGCTATCATTAAGAACGCTGTTATCCCGGAGATGCGCAGCAACAGCCTCCGGGATGCCAAAGTCGAATTGTCGCGTTCGCCAGTCATAGAACCGGTGGACGGTCCACGGACGGCTTGAGGTCTGTGCGCTGTCTCGCATCGCCGCCGTAATCTTGATGTCTGGCGCTGTCGCGTTCGGAATAATGGTGATTTCCAGTGCGCCAGTCCGGCGCAACGTCCGCCCGCTGAGAAGCAAGGCGCCGGAGCGGCAAGTATCGAAGCGTGCGCCGGGCGAGACGATGATCCGACCGAAATCGCAGGCAAGATCGGTGTATCGGTTGTCTTCGACAGTGACGATCCGGATGTCCTGAGCAGTCTGCGCCGCGCACAGGATTTTCGGCAGACAGGCAAATCGTCCGGGCGTGAATGCTTGAAGAAAGCCCCTGACATATTCGATTTCCCGGCGCGTCAAATCCGGTCGCGAATGTGGTCTAGGTCGTCTGTCATCACTTTTCGCAAGGCTGGCACCTCGCGCTGGTTCCGAAGAGGCAAGAACCGGCAAGGCGAGCGGTTGTTCTCCGGTCTCAAGCACCAGCGCTCGCCGCCATTGATCGTAGATAAATCCCGGCGGCCGGGTTCGATTGAGGGTGATCTTGTCATCCTGGATCAGTCCCACTGACGCGCCGTCTTCGGATATGACGATATCAGGCCTCGGCGCCGAGCCTGAGCGGACCGCAAAGAGCAAAGCCACCGCCATGAACAGCGCGCCTGTCAGCCTCAGCGGCGTGCGCAGCAGCGTCAGAAGCAGAAAGCCTGCCGTCGCCAGCGGCAGGAAAAGAGGGTTCTGCCGGCCGATGGCAATATCGCCGCCCCATGCGGCAACGATCTCGGCAATGCGAATGACGATCCGCAGCCCCTCGCCCATGATGAACAGAAAGGGAGCATCCAGCCCGAACGGCATCAGCAACATGCCAACAAGCCCTGCCGGCATCACCACGAAGGAAATGATCGGCATGGCCGCGAGATTGGCCGCGAGGCCGTAGGTGGTCAGATGGTGGAAATGCTCGATCGAATAGATCGACGTCGAAGTACTGCCGATCAGCGACGTCACCACGATCCCGGCAATGAAATGGAACGTCGCCGCGACACCCGTTATCCACCGGTTGCTACCTTTTGTATCCTCCTTACCTTTCGCGAAATATCGCGTCCAGAGGGCGAACCCTGCCACCAGTGCCGCGGTTGCCGCAAACGACATCTGGAAACTCGGACCCAAAATCTCCGACGGCGAGATGGCGAGGATGATGATTGCCGAAAGGGCGACGTTGCGAAGGCTGATGGAGGGTCGATCGACGAGCACGGCGACCAGCATCACCGCCATCATGATATAGGCCCGCTCGGCGGAAACCCCGAACCCGGAAATCAGGTAATAGGCGGTCGCCATGACAAGCGCACCGAACGCGGCAAACTTCTTGATCGGATAGGCCTGCGCAAAGCCTGGAAACAGCGACAGGACGGAGCGAACGCCGACGAAGAAGATACCGGCTGCCAGCGCCATGTTGAGGCCTGAGATCGCGACGATATGGGCCAGTCCGGACAGACGAAGCGCCTCGGTCGTCTCACGGGAAATTGCACGGCGCTCGTCGGTCACGATTGCGGCAGCAAAAGCGCCCGCATCCCCCTTGACCGTATCGCGGATGCGATTGCCGATTGCGCTGCGAAGCGCAAAAAGCCCTCGCTGCATGTCCGACCATAACCCGGGTTGGTCATCGATCGCCAGTTGTACGCTAGGCGCGCCGTAAAAGAAGCCAACGGCCCCGATTTGATCGAAGTAGGAGGAGAAGGCGAAATCGTTCAATCCGGGAAGCGCCGGGCCAGAGGGTGGCGACAGACGGGCACGGCCGGAAACGCGCTCTCCGATGTCTGCAGGGTCGTGTTGGCTTCTGGCAAGAACCGAGACGCGCTGTGGCGGTCGTGAAAGCGAGGGCTCAGATGTCTGCTCGATCCTGAGGATATAGCGCCAGCGGCGCTGTGCATCGGCTTCGCGTCGTTCGACAATCCCGCTGATGGTCGTCGTGACGGGCGAATCGAGCACGACCGTCGAACACCGCCAGGTTTCGAGCGCTGCCAGCGCAGAACCGGAGAGAAGCAGGCAGAGTACAAGGTTGGCACGAGACAGTGGATGCGCGCGATACCGTGTCAGCCCTGCGGTCACCATCGAGATCGCAAGCATGGTTGCGAGAATGAATGGCGATGGCGTCCAAGGAAGTGCGAACCAGGTCGCAGCGCCGGCGCCTAGCAAGACAGGCAGGAAGAGGAACACATGACCGTGGGAAAGCTCCTCGCTCAACGACGTGCACAGCCATTTGGAAACGGGCCGGTCTCTGACCACGTATCCCAGGAAAACATCCTCGGAATGATGGTCGTTTCGACCATCATTCCTGACTTCCGCGGGCATTGTCTGCGATGCCGATTCGGGCGTCCAGAGTGCGATTGCGTGGGGTGTCGAAGCAAGCATCATCGGCTTGCTGCTGGCTGCCTCAAAAATCGCTCCGCCATTCGCCATGATGGTTTATCCCGCCGGCTCCGCTGCAGAGACGGTGATTGATAAACGCAACCTGCGCGTTTATATTCTCCTCGTCAACACATTCGCCAAGCTGCGGTTTTCCTTCACGTTACGGCCTCTTACACCATGAGGTTGGGCATCTTTTAAACGTGGCCTGCCTAAATTATTTTCGCGCTGCACAAAATGTCGCAGGAGCGCTTGGCATCACCTTTAGGATCATATAGCTAACTTGCGACGCTTAACTCTTATGGCGCTTTCTGGGCGCCATGCCGCCAACAGGTTGGAGGATCAGAATGACGGAACAAAGCGCAAATCTCGTACTTGGTGATAAGACAGTCGACCTCTCGGTGCGATCGGGCACCATTGGGCCGGATGTTATCGATATCGCAGCCCTGTACAAGCAAACCGGTGCCTTCACCTACGACCCCGGCTTCACGTCGACTGCATCCTGTGAATCCAAGATCACCTATATCGACGGCGACAAGGGTGTTCTCCTGCACCGCGGCTACCCGATCGAGCAGCTTGCTGAACAGGGTGACTTTCTTGAAACCTGCTATCTGCTTCTCTATGGAGAACTGCCGACGGCTGCCCAGAAGAAGGACTTCGATCATCGCGTAACCATGCACACCATGGTCCACGAGCAGATGAGCCGCTTCTTCACCGGCTTCCGCCGCGATGCGCATCCTATGGCCGTCATGTGCGGTTGCGTGGGCGCTCTCTCGGCCTTCTATCACGATTCCACCGACATCACCGATCCGCACCAGCGGATGGTTGCGTCGCTGCGCATGATCGCCAAGATGCCGACGCTCGCCGCCATGGCGTACAAGTACCATATCGGCCAGCCCTTCGTGTATCCGCAGAACGACCTGGATTACGCCTCCAACTTCCTGCGCATGTGCTTTGCCGTGCCGTGCGAAGAATACAAGGTCAACCCGGTCCTGTCGCGCGCCATGGATCGCATCTTCATCTTGCACGCGGATCACGAACAGAACGCGTCGACCTCGACGGTTCGCCTCGCAGGTTCCTCGGGTGCAAACCCGTTCGCCTGTATCGCTGCCGGCATTGCCTGCCTCTGGGGCCCCGCTCACGGCGGCGCCAACGAAGCAGCGCTCAACATGCTGACCGAGATCGGGACCGTCGACAAGATCCCGGAATACATCGCCCGTGCCAAGGACAAGAACGATCCGTTCCGTCTGATGGGCTTTGGTCACCGCGTCTACAAGAACTACGATCCGCGCGCCAAGATCATGCAGAAGACCACGCATGAAGTGCTGGCGGAACTCGGTCACAAGGACGATCCGCTTCTGCAGGTCGCCATGGAACTCGAGAAGATTGCTCTGACGGACCCCTACTTCATCGAAAAGAAGCTGTACCCGAACATCGACTTCTATTCGGGCATCACCTTGAAGGCGATGGGCTTCCCCACGACGATGTTCACCGTTCTGTTCGCGCTTGCGCGTACCGTCGGCTGGATCGCCCAGTGGGCCGAAATGATCGAAGATCCGCAGCAGCGTATCGGTCGTCCGCGCCAGCTCTATACCGGCGAAGCGCAGCGTGACTACACGCCCGTTTCGAAGCGCTAAGCGCTGAATTAGGCTTTGCGAAAAGAAAAACCCGTTCAGCGATGAACGGGTTTTTTGTTGTCTAACAGTTCGAGTACCGCACCTGCTGCGGCCTCTCCAGGCGGAACAGGGACGTCCAGTCTCCGCCAGGCAAGTGCGAACCCGTCGAGCATCGCACGGCGCTCCGGCGTGTCGGCGGACAGACGTTCCGCCCAGCGGCTGAGGCTTCCGGGTCGCACGACCTCGTTGACATACTCGGGAACGACCGGGTAGTCGGCGATCAGGTTCGGAAGCGCGCCGGTCCAGATCTTGATGCGGCCGGCCAGAAGCTTGATCAGCCAGTCCGTCTTGTAGGCTGAGACAACGGGAACCGTCGCAAGCCCCAGTTCCAGGATAACCGTCCCTGAAGCCGCCAGCGCCACGTCCGCCTCTGCGAAGGCAGCCCATTTTCCGGCTGTATCCGTGGTAATCTCGACATGAACCGGCAGATCTGCGGCCATCTTCCGCACCAGTTCTTCCCGGCGCGGTACCGTCGGAAGCAGGAACCGGGTCTCACCATTGCGATCTGCAAACTCGCGCGCAGCCTCGCCGAACACGGGTAGGAGTGCCTTGATTTCGGCTGAACGGGAGCCCGGAAGCAAGAGGATCGTCTTCTTGTCGGCGGAGGTCTTGACCGGCCTCTCGGCGCGCGCAGCACGGACCCTCAGGAGATCCGCATCATTGGTCAGCCGGTGACCGACGAACACTGTCTGCGGACCCTCCAGCCTCCGCATCGCTTCCGGCTCGAACGGAAGGACGGCAAGAACGAGGTCGACATAGGAGAGCATCGCCTTGGCACGATATTCCTTCCAGGCCCAGACACTGGGGCAGACATAATCAACGATCGGCAGATCCGGCAGAGCCGCCCTCACCTTTCTTGCCACTCGGTGGGTAAAGTCAGGGCTGTCGACGATGACAAGCACATCGGGCTTTGCGGCGACGATCGCAGCCGCCGTCTGGTTGATGCGACGGATCAGGTTGGGAAGACGCGCGAGCACCTGGGTGATGCCCATGATCGACAATTCGGAGAAATCGAACAGCGACTGAAGGCCTTGGGCCGACAGTGCATCACCGCCCACCCCGATCAGTTCGACGGGACCGGCGTAGGACGCCTTCAGTGCTGCGATGAGGTCTGCCCCTAAGAGATCGCCCGACACTTCGCCGGCGATGATCGCAACCTTCAAACCTTGGTTCATCACAATCCTCTCGACGGAAGGGCCTGATCGATGCCGCAGACGAAAATGCCGTGGGCGTCAGCAGCTTTGATCAGCTTTGCTTCTTCCAGCACCAGCGCCCTGCCCGCTTCCACGGCGATCCCCGCCAGCCCGGCCGCGACGGCATGTTCGACGGTGGATGGCCCGATGGTGGGCAGGTCCGCGCGCATATCCTGGTGGAGCTTGCAGAGCTTGACGAGCACGCCCTTGCGACGCGTGGAGATACGTCCCTCGGCGCGCAGTTCGGCAACGCGCTGCATCATCCGGTCAGTTCCCTCGACACCTTCGAGTGCCACAACGCGGCCGCCGACGCTGACAGCGCCCTGGCCAATATCGAGATTGCCGAGCGCACTCGCAGCCTCGACACCGCGTTCGATATCGCGCAGATCGTCACCGCTTGGAGACACTTGGCCAAGCGGACCGACCTTCGCCAGCAGGCCCGGCGCGATGTCGTGGGCACCCAGAACTTCGCAACCCATGGCCTCGATCAACTTGATCACCATCTGCAGCACTGCGTCATCGCCGGCTGATAGCAATGTGCGCACGACGGAGGGCAATTTGATCAGGGTCTTGAAGGTTGGATGAATGTCGCGCCATTCAGGGCGCCTTGCGACGCCGCCCGACATCACGACGCGACGGATGCCTCTTTCTCGAAAACTCTTCTCGATCCCTGAAAGATCGCCGACGCCGAGCGACACATGGTCGAACCCGTCAAAGCGATGATCCGCCTCATCCTTCAGCTGGATGATGAACGGATCTTCGCCTGCAACACGTGCGGCATCCGCCAGGTAGGCTGGCAAAAAGCCTTTACCGGCGATAATCGCCAGCCGGCCCTCTCGCGCTTGGCCAGGGGCGCCGGCCGCGACCATCAGCCCTTCCTGCGGAAAGGCGATGAGATCGCGCGGTCACTATCGGCTGTGATGAAATCGATGATTTCCATGGCCTCCGGGCAATCGGCAAACTCGTCGCGGATCGCTGCGGCATTGGCGCGAACATTTGCCTCGCCTTCGAAGATCTTCTTGAATGCGCGACGAACGATATGGATCGTTGCGCGATCAATGCCGGCGCGGGTCATGCCGACGACGTTCAGGCCACCCAGAAGACCGGGATTGCCGTTCAGCATGCCGAACGGAATGACGTCGTAGTTGACGGCGGAAAGTCCACCGATGAAGGCTTGCCGACCGATGCGGGTAAACTGGTGAACGGCGCAGCCACCGCCCAGGATCGCACGATCGGCGACCTGCACGTGACCAGCCAGCATCACGTTGTTGGACATGATGATATGGCTGCCGAGCCGGCAATCATGCGCGACGTGCGAATTTGCAAGGAAGAGGCAATTGTCACCAACGACCGTCTTGCCACCACCGCCCGTCGTACCGGTGTTCATCGTCACGCCTTCGCGCATCGTGCAGTTGTCGCCAATGGTCAGGCTCGAATCCTCACCAGCTTCGTGAAGGCTCTGCGACACACCACCGATGACCGCCATCGGGAAGATCCGACATCCCTTGCCGATCTCGGTTTTGCCACCGACTACCGCATGCGAGATGAGCTCGACATTGTCCTTCAGCACCACGCGCGGGCCGACATGGGAGAACGGTCCAACGACGACGTTCTCGCCAATCACGGCGCCATCCTCGACCACGGCCGAAGGGTGGATGCGCGCGCTGGCCGAGATCATGCTCATTCGCTTTCCTTGCGCATCATGGCGCCGATATCGGCTTCCGCAACCAGCTGACCATCGACCTTGGCGTCACAATGAAACTTCCAGATATTGCCGCGCTGCTTCTGCTTGACGACATGAAATTCCACGCGGTCACCCGGCACGACCGGCTTGCGGAAACGCGCGTTGTCGATCGTCATGAAGTAGACGAGATTGCCAGCCCCACCCTGCTTGCGCGCACAGATCGCGCCGGCAGTCTGTGCCATGCCCTCGACGAGAAGAACGCCCGGCATAATCGGCTGCTCGGGAAAATGACCGGTGAAATGGGGCTCGTTTGCCGTCACGTTCTTGATGCCAACAGCCGAGCTGTCGCCATCGATCTCGATGATCTTGTCGACCAGGAGAAACGGGTAGCGATGCGGCAGAAGGCGCATGATTTCCTGAATGTCGGCCGCGCCGAGCTCCGGCTTGGTCTCATCCGTCATTTTTCTTATCTCCTCGGCGTTTCGCCCGGTCATCGGAACGCGACATGATCTCCGCCATGTCTCTCAAAAAGTCTTTTATCGGCCGCGCCGGAATTCCGCCATAGGTCTGCCCGGCCGGGATATCGGCGACCACGCCGCTCATTGCTGCGATCTGCACGCCATCACCGATCGAGATGTGACCGTTAACGCCGCTCGCACCACCGATCATCACGCCATTGCCGATACGGGTCGATCCGGCAATGCCGACGCCCGACACGATACCGCAATGGCGACCGATGCGGACGTTATGGCCGACCTGAACCTGATTGTCGATCTTGGTGCCCTCGCCGATCACAGTGTCATCCATCGTGCCGCGGTCGATCGTCGTATTGGCGCCGATCTCGACATGATCCTGGATGATGACGCGCCCGACCTGCACGATCTTGAGCATGCCTTTCGGGCCGGGCGCATAGCCGAAGCCGTCCTGACCGATCCGGGCGCCATTGTGGATGATGACGTTGTTGCCGATCAGTGCCGACAGCACGCTGGCGCCCGAGGCAATCGTGCAGTCGCGGCCGATCTTCACGTCAGCACCGATCACGGCGCCGGCAGCAATCCGTGTGCCGCTGCCGATTTCGACACGCGCACCGATCACCGCCATGGGCTCGATCTCGACACCAGCCTCGAGCCTCGCCGTCGGATCGACAAAGGCCGCCGGAGAAATGCCGGACTGCGATGTTACCGGTGATGGACGAAGCGCTATGGGATGCAGAAGCGCGCCGGCCTCTGCGAAAGCCGTATGCGGCTTCTTCGTCGCAAGCACCGGAATGTGATCTGGAATGATGGATTTCAGGCCCGGATCGCAAAGGATTGCCGACGCTTCGCAGGTCTCGAGATCGGCGCGGCTTTTCCTGGAGAGGATGTAGCAGATATCGCCTTTGCGCGCACGCGCGACGGGCGAGACAGACCGTACCAGTTCGTCACCGGCACGCTCGTCAAGCAGTTCAACCCCAAGATGGGCGGCCAGCTCGCGCAGGCTCACGCCATCATGAGGCGGGAAAAATTCGTTATGGTCCATGAACCCTGAGCTCCAGAACAGGTTTCCGGCCGCTTTCGCGGCCGGAGACGATCAGAACTGGTTCGCCATGCTGAAGCGGAACTGCTGCTTCTCGTCGAAGTCTTCCTTGACGACCGGCTCGGCGTAATCGACGCGCAGGTTGCCGAAAGGCGAAGCCCACATGACACCAACGCCGACCGAGGCGCGGATCGACATGTCGGTGCCGTTGACCTTGTCACCGAAAGTCTTGGTTTCATTGCCGAACAGCGAACCGGCGTCAGCAAAGACAGCGGCACGGAAACCGACATCTTCCGGGATGAGCGGCATCGGCATCGTCATTTCAGCCGAGGCATTGAAGTAGCTTGTGCCACCGAGAGCATCGCCGTGGTCGTCCGTGCGCGGACCGATACCGTCGTTCTTGAAGCCACGGATCTGACGACCGCCGATCGTGAACTGATCGAAGACGTTCAGATCATCACCGGTCTTGAACACATGACCACCACCGACGGCAATCGAACCAACCAGATCGGCTTCGGTCGAAAGAAGGTGGAAGTAACGGGCGCGGGCTGTGACCTTGTAGAAGTCGGAGTCGCCACCGAGGCCGGCATATTCATGCGTGAAGGATGCAAACAGACCTTCACGTGGAAGCGTCTGGCTGTCCAGCGAGTTGTAGACCAGCGACTGCGACACTGACGACTGCGTATACTTGCCTTCGTCGATCAGGTTCGCGTAGGTCTGCGACACCTTGTCATCAAGCGTAAACGGCAGGCCGTCACCACCAAAAGCACCGTCTTCTTCGTACTTGATCGTCTTGTAGGTGTAGCGGAACGTCGTCGCCAGCTCTTCAGTGATCGGCGCCGTTACGCGCAGGGTGATGCCCTGTTCGCTATAGTCGTAGTAATCGTTCGAAGAGGTCGTGCTCTTGAAGATGTCGAAGCCGGCAGCAAGACGGTAACCGAGGAAATAAGGCTCGGTGAACGAGATGTTGTAGCTACGAGCGTCGTCCGTACCGGCACCTGCCGCAACGCGGATGTACTGGCCACGACCGAGGAAGTTCTTTTCTTCGATGGATGCTTCGAGAAGGAAGCCGTCACCGCCAGCAGCGTAACCTGCACCGATACCGAACGAACCGGTTGGCTGATCTTCGACGTCCACGATCACGACGACACGGTCGGCAGAGCTGCCCTGCTGCGTCGTCACGTTGACGGTGGTGAAGTAGCCAAGCGCCTCAAGACGCTTCTTAGCGCGGGCAATCATCCCCTGATTGAACGCATCGCCTTCGGAGAAGTCGAACTCGCGGCGAATAACATAGTCGCGGGTGCGGGTGTTGCCGCGAACCTCGATACGCTCGACATAGGCGCGCTCGCCCTGGTCGACCATGTAGGAGACGCCGATCGTGTGGTTTTCAAAGTTGCGATCGCCGCGTGGCGTGACACGCGCAAACGGATAGCCGGCAGACGAGACGCGCTTCGAAATCGCATCCATCGTCTTCTGGATTTCACGGGCATCGTAGGTGCTGCCGGAATTGGTCTCGACGAGACCCTCCAGGTCCTGACCGGAGATGCCTTCTACCGTCGATTCAACGGCAATGTTGCCGTACTGGTAGCGAGCACCTTCCTCAACCGTGAAGGTGATGTTGTACTGGTTAGTCGACTCATCAAGAACCGCCTGCGACGACACGACCCGGAAATCCGGATAGCCGTGATTGTAGTAGAACTGGCGGAGCGTGTCTTCGTCAGCACGCAGCTTATCTTCGCTGTAGACATCCTTGCGGGTCAGGAAAGACAGAGGACCGGATTCTTTGGTGATGATCGTCGACTTCAGACGACCGTCGCCATAGGCCTGGTTTCCAACAAAGGTGATGTTGGCAATCTTGGTGCGGTCACCTTCGTTGATGACGAAGGCAAGGTTGACGCGGCCCTGGCCGACATCGGCGGTCTGCGTCGTGACTTCAACGTCGCTACGACCAATCGCGCGATACGATTCGCGGATGCGCTCGATGTCGGCGTTGATCATGGACTGGTTGTAAGGGCCAAGTGGCTGCGTCTGAACGGCGCCAGCGAGCTTGTCGTCCTTGATCTTGCGGTTGCCGTTGAAGACGACCTGGTTGATCAGCTTGTTTTCGCTGACGGTAACGACAAGCGCGCTACCGGAAACGCTGATGCGGACATCGGAGAAAAATCCGGTCGCATAGAGACGCTTCACAGACTCGTCGATGTCGCTCGCGGCGAATGCAACGCCGGGACGGATTGTAAGGTTCGAACGGACAGCTTCTTCGCCGGCGCGCTGAGCGCCGCGGACCTGTACGCTACGAATGGTAGCTGCCTCGGCAGCGGGAGCAGAGGCAAGCACCAGCACACCGGCGCCCGACGCAACAACACTAGCAGACAGCGCAACCGCCGACACTGCGTTCAAGAACTTTGAACCAGCCTTCATTTTCACTTCTTACCTTTTCCCGTTGTCCCTTGGCGGGTGAACCCGACTCCGGCCACGTGTGTCGTTTTACCTGCTTTTGCCCTACAAGCAAGATATCGCGTTAATTTCTATTTACTTCCTTTGCATGCGTGGCCATATCGCCACGCACCACATGCAAACATGGTAAATAAAGGGTTATTTCAACGATCTCACGGGGTTAACCGATGAGATTACTGATGTCGTTGAATGTCGCAAACACCATCAGGCTGAGCACCATGGCCAGTCCGATCCGGAATGCGATCTCCTGAGCACCAGACCCCAGCGGCTTGCCTCTGATGGCCTCGATTGCATAAAATACCAGATGCCCGCCGTCCAGAACAGGAACCGGCATCAGGTTCAACAATCCAATGGAAACTGACAGTACGGCTGCCAGCTGCACAACGGCGGCAAAGCCGAGGCTCGCCATCTGGCCAGATGCCTGCGCGACCCGGACAGGACCGCCCAGCTGATCAGCCTTCATGCGACCTGTCACGAGGTTGCCGATGTAGCGGAATGTGCCGGTGACGATATTTCCGGTTTCCTTGACCCCTTCCGCCACTGCCTCGAGGGGCGAGAAGGTTTCGGTCCTGAAATTGCCCAGCTGTTCGTTGGTGACGATGCCGATCAGGCCGAGCTCGACCTTGTTGCCGAACTGGTCGGTGATCTCACTGCGCTTTGGCACCATAGGCAGGTCGATGTCCTGCCCGTTGCGTTCAACGGTGACGGTGATCGGGGTTTCCGGACGCACGCTGACATAGCGGCGGACGTCGTCGAACGTCTTGATGCGACTGCCATCGAGCGCGACCAGACGGTCCCCCGTCTGCACACCGGCTTCTGCAGCGGCGCTGTCAGGCCTCACTTCGGCGACGACGGGATCGGCGATGACCTTTCCGTAAACGCTGAACAGGACGGCGAAGATCGCGATCGCCAGAATGAAATTGGCAATCGGTCCGGCAGCCACGGTCGCCGCGCGTTTCCACAGCTTGGCCCCGGCCAGCGTGTGAGCCTTGTCCGCCTCGGTCATATGCGAGACGCTTTTGGCATCGGGCATGCTCGCGACATCGTCGTCGCCAAAGAATTTCACATACCCACCAAGCGGAATCGCAGAGATCTTCCAGCGTGTGCCGCGTTTGTCCGTAAACCCGATCAGTTCCGGTCCGAAGCCGACGGAAAACGCAGTCGAGCGGATGCCGCACCAGCGGCCGACAAGATAGTGGCCCATTTCGTGCACGAAGACGAGCAGCGACAGGACGAGGATGAAGGGGATGATGTAACCCGTAACGAAGGTCAGGATGGCCATTTCAGTTTCCGGTTTCCAGCGGTCGCAAGGACCGACATTTATCAGAGGCCGAAAAGATAGGCCGCGACGCTTGCGTCAACATGGCTTGTCCAGGCGGCGTGCGCAAGTGTGAGAAGAAACGCCGCGAAACAGGCAAAAACGAGACCGTCGACGCGATCCATCACACCACCGTGGCCGGGGATGAGATGACTGGAATCCTTCACGCCGAATCGGCGCTTGATGAAGGATTCGAAGAGATCGCCGATCTGGCTCGCGACAGACAGGATGAGCGCCATGAACGCCGTCCACAGCGAGAAGTCCGAGAACACAACACCACTCAGCGCAGATCCCGCGATAACGGCGGAAACGGTACCGCCGATCGCTCCGGACCATGTCTTGCCGGGCGAGATCCGGGGCGCGAGTTTTGGCCCCTTCAGTTTGCGGCCGATGAAATAAGCGAGAATGTCCGTGGACCAGACGACGGCGAACAGAAACAGCATCGCCATCAGGCCGATCTGGTTTTCACCCCGGATCGCGGCAATGGCGATCGTACTCAAGCCTGCGTAGAGGATGCCTGATGGCAGCCACCAGCTACGCTTGCGCAGAACGACAAACAGCATGGCTGTTATCACGCCGCCGCCAAGGAGCGGCATCGACATCTGGTCGTCACCGCCGAGAACATTCAACGCGACAAGGACGACGATCAGCCAACCGAAGGCGTTGCCTTGGAAATCCACGTCCTTCAATCGAGTGATCGTGGACCATTCGTAATAGACGAGTACGCCGATCACGGCTGCGACGGCCCGGAATGGGAGACCACCTGCCCAGGTCGCGGCCAGGACCACGATGGCAAGCACGATTGCCGACAGAAGACGCTTCTTCAGTTCTCCCGACATCAACCGACGACCGCGGTGGGAGTGGCCGAGACGGCGCCGAACCGGCGGTCGCGAGAGGCGTAGACCTTAAGGGCCTGGAAGAAGAGCTGCTTGTCGAAATCCGGCCAGTATTCGGGAATGAACAGGAACTCGGAATAGGCTGCCTGCCAAAGCAGGAAGTTCGAAAGCCTCTCCTCGCCGCTGGTGCGGATGATCAGGTCCGGGTCTGGAATATCGGCGGTGTCCAGACGCCCGCAAATCATCGCCGCATCGATCGCCTCTGGATCGAGAAGGCCTGCGCGCACGTCCTTTGCAAGGCTCACCGTCGCACGGACGATCTCGTCACGCGAGCCATAATTGAACGCGATCACAAGTGTCAGCGCCGTGTTGTTGCGCGTCGTCTCCTCGGCCTCCAGAAGCAGAGGAAGAAGATCGCCGCGCAGCTTGACGCGGTCGCCGATGATGCGGATGCGAACATTGGAATGATGCAGTTCGGCGAGGTCGCGACGGATGAAGCGGCGCAGAAGCCCCATCAGGTCGTTCACCTCGGCTTCCGGACGGCTCCAGTTCTCCGACGAAAAGGCGAAAAGGGTGAGATACTCCACACCCGCCTCGCCTGCCGCCTTCACCGTTTCGCGAACGGCTTCCATCCCTTTGCTGTGACCAACGGTACGGGGAAGCCCACGCTTGTTGGCCCACCGTCCGTTGCCATCCATGATGATGGCGACATGCCGAGGGATGATCGCAAGTTCGGGGGTCGCCATAATCGATGCCGTTCCTTTCGCAGCCGCAACGTTGCGGCGTCGCGGAGCAGGTTATACCTGCATGATTTCCTTTTCCTTGTCGGCAAGCAAGCGGTCGACTTCGGAAATCGTGTCATCCGTCATCTTCTGCACTTTTTCCGACTGGGCGCGACTTTCGTCCTGGCCGATGGAACCGTCCTTCTCAGCCTTCTTCAGGCCGTCCATGCCGTCACGACGGACGTGGCGAGCCGCAACCTTGGCTTTTTCGCCGTATTCGTGGGCAAGCTTCACCAGCGATTTGCGGCGCTCTTCGTTAAGCTCCGGCAGAGGAATACGCAGGTTCTGGCCATCGACGATCGGGTTGAGGCCGAGATTCGATTCGCGGATTGCACGATCGACGGCACCCACCATTGACTTGTCCCAGATCGAGACGCCCAGCATGCGCGGCTCGGGAACCGTCACGTTTGCAACCTGGTTGAGCGGCACGCGCGAACCATAGGCTTCGACCGTGACAGGGTCGAGGATGTTTGCGGAAGCACGGCCCGTGCGCAGCGATGAGATGTCGCTCTTGAAGGCCGTGATCGCGCCGTCCATACGGCGCTTGATGTCGTTGAGATCTACTCCACTCATCAGCAGGAACTCCCTATTGTTCTTGGCGGTCGGTTCTTGGCAACGAACCGCGTGTCAGTTGTCGGATACGATGGTCTTGCGACCGCCGCCGGTCAAGATTTGTGCGAAACCGCCCTTCTCGTGGATCGAGAAGACGACGATCGGAATGGAATTTTCACGCGCCAGCGCAACGGCTGCGACGTCCATGACGGCAAGACCCTTGTCGAGCACTTCACTGTGGGTGAGCGTTTCGAAACGGGTCGCGGTCGGGTCCTTCTTCGGGTCTGCGGAATAGATGCCGTCGACCTGCGTGCCCTTGAATATCGCTTCTGCGCCGATCTCGGCAGCACGCAGCGCCGCAGCAGAATTGGTGGTGAAGAACGGGTTGCCGGTACCGCCGGCAAAGATCACCACACGGCCCTGCGCCATATGATGCAGCGTGCGACGCTGCGAGAAGCTTTCGCAGATCTCCGGCATGGCGACAGCCGACAGGACGACCGTCTCGATGTCGAGCTTGCGCAGCGAGGTTGCGAGCGCCAGTGCGTTGATGACGGTGCCGAGCATGCCCATGTGGTCGCCGGTCACCCGGTCGCCACCCTTGGAGGCTACGGCCACGCCACGAAAAATGTTGCCGCCGCCGACGACGACACCGACTTCGACGCCCATGGCGCAGGCATCCGCAATATCCGATGCGATCCGGTCTGCAACTTCGACGTCGATACCGAAGCCCTGACTTCCCATCAGTGCTTCACCGGAGGCCTTGAGCAGAACACGCTTGTAGATCGGTTGCGACATGGTGGCTCCTTGAAAGCGAAACGGACGGAGTGATCAAACGGGATGCGGATACACGAAGGGCACCGGCTTGTCACCGGTGCCCTTCAGGTTTTCAACGACTACAGCGCCTTGCGATGCGCGTGAAGGCAGCAATCAGCCCTTCGCGACTGCTGCAACTTCTGCTGCGAAATCGCTTTCTTCCTTTTCGACGCCTTCACCGAGGAGAAGACGTGCCATGCCGGTGACTTCGATCGGCGCGCCGACTTCCTTTTCGGCAGCCTTGACGGCGTCACCGACGGTGAGGTCAGGGTTGATGACGAAAGCCTGCGACAGAAGAGCAACTTCCTCGAAGAACTTGCGCATGCGGCCGTCGACCATCTTTTCGATGATGGCTTCCGGCTTGCCGGATTCGCGGGCCTGTTCGATGAAGACGTTGCGCTCGCGCTCGGCGACAGCGGCATCGACTTCTTCCGAACGGATGGCGAGCGGGTTGGTCGCAGCGATGTGCATGGCAACCTGGCGGCCGATGGCGTTCAGGGCTTCCTTGTTGCCGGTCGACTTCAGGGCAACGAGAACGCCGAGCTTTCCGAGACGGTCAGCCGCTGCGTTGTGGATGTAAGTCGCAACAACGCCGTCCTCGACGGACAGAAGCGCGGAGCGGCGCAGGTTCATGTTCTCGCCGATCGTGGCAATCGTATCCTTGATCGTGTCGGAGACCGTCTTGCCGGTAGCCGGATAGATTGCTGCGCTGACGCCGTCGACGGTACCGTCGGTGGTCAGGGCAACATCGGCAATGCCGCGAACCATGGTCTGGAACGCATCGTTGCGCGCTACGAAGTCGGTTTCGGAGTTCACTTCGACAACGACAGCCGAGGTGCCGTTGGATGCGACGCCGATCAGGCCTTCGGCAGCGGTACGGCCGGACTTCTTGTCAGCCTTGGCGATGCCCTTGGCGCGCAGCCAGTCGATCGCAGCTTCGATGTCGCCGTTGTTTTCGGCAAGCGCGCGCTTGCAATCCATCATGCCCGCGCCGGACTTTTCGCGCAGTTCCTTCACCAGTGCAGCGGTGATTTCAGCCATTTTCGTGCCTCTTGTCGGTTCAAGTTGCGTGTCGCCGGAAAACCGTCGGCGATACCAAATATTGGGACGAATGTACCCGGAAATATGACATCGTGATGAAGCCATCACGGTTGCGACCGTCTCCACGTCCACCTGACGGTAGACGGCGACGTATCGTCTTAAACGACCAAGGCCAGGGATTGATATCTCTGGCCTTGGTCGAATTCGAAAAGACGGAGCGTCTCAGAACGCTCCAGACTCAGACAATTAAGCCTGAGCTTCCGTTTCGGCTGCGCCTTCAGCTTCGAGAGCAGGCTCTTCAGGAGCCTCCATCATCGCGCCGAGGTCACGGCCCGAAGCGCCCTGCTGACGGGCAATGCCGTCGATGGCAGCGCGTGCCATCAGGTCGCAGTAGAGAGCGATGGCGCGCGAAGCGTCGTCGTTGCCGGGGATCGGGAAGTCGATCAGGTCCGGATCGCAGTTCGAGTCGATGATGGCGACGACCGGGATGCCCAGGCGCTTTGCTTCATCGATCGCGATCTTTTCCTTGTTGGTGTCGATGATGAACATCAGGTCCGGAACGCCGCCCATGTCACGGATACCGCCAAGAGCCTTGTCCAGCTTTTCGCGTTCGCGCTCGAGGTTCAGACGCTCCTTCTTGGAGTAGCCGGAAGCTTCCGAGTTCAGGATCTCGTCGAGCTTGCGCAGACGGGCGATCGAGTTCGAAATGGTCTTCCAGTTGGTCATCATGCCGCCGAGCCAGCGGGAGTTGACGTAGTACTGGGCCGAACGCTTGGCGGAGTCAGCGATAAGCTCGGAAGCCTGACGCTTGGTGCCAACGAACAGAACGCGGCCGCCACGAGCAACGGTGTCGGACACGACCTGAAGGGCGCGCGACAGCATCGGAACGGTCTGAGCCAGATCGATGATGTGGATGTTGTTACGATCGCCGAAGATGTACGGCTTCATCTTCGGGTTCCAGCGGTGTGTCTGGTGGCCGAAGTGGGTGCCTGCTTCGAGAAGCTGGCGCATAGAGAAATCGGGCAATGCCATGCCTAGTTATCCTTTTCCGGTTGAACCTCCGCAAGACGAACAGCAACCTCGTCGAGGCTGCCACCGGGCGGAACGGACCGGATTTCTCCCGGACCATCCCATGCCTTGCGTGTGGAATGCCGGTGCCCATACTAGGCATCGGCCACAAAGGCAAGCTCTTTTCGACGCTGCCTGTCTTTGGGAAGAGCGGGACTGGCCGAAGCCCTAGTCCATTTCGCGGTCGCCGCAGGGCCAGCTTTCCGGCAGTGTCAGGCCGGCCGGCAGTTTCGTGCGCCGGTCGCCGCAGGCGACGTTCAGCTGGTGCTGATCGAGCCCGATCGAAGACGACAGGTCCACTCCTTCGATACGCGTCAGAAAGAAGAAGGCGCTCTGGAAGTTGAGTGGACCTTTGAATTCGGCCTTCGTCAGGTCGGCGCGTGCCAGGTTTGCGAAGGCGAAACTTGCGCCTGTCAGGATGGCCCCGTCGAAGTTCGACCTGCCGAGTTCGGCTTTCTCGAAGCGTGCGTTGTTCAACTCCGCTTTCGAGAAATTGGACCTCTCCAACTCCGCGCTCGTGAAGTTCGCGTCGTTGGCGCGAACTTTCTGGAAGTCGGACCGATACGCTTCGACCTTTGAAAAATTTGCCCCCTCGGCGTTGCTGCCTGCCATCCAGGTGCGGATGAGCTTCGCCTTGGTGAGATTGGTACCTGCAAAATTCGAATCGCGCAGATCGGTAAAGCTTAAGTCCGCCTCCGCAAGACTACCCTTGGAGAAATCGGATCCGCTCAGCATCAGATTGCGCTTGGCGCAACTCGACCAGTTGATCCCGGGATAGGGATCGGTACGGCACTCCTGCGCCGAGACCCTCGTCGGCGCGAGTGTCAGCGCGGCGGCTCCTGTCAGGATCGCGACAGAAAGAATGGTACCAATCGAACTCATAGACACCGCTCCTCTCCACGCCTCGGTGGACGTGCATACTCGACTACCGCTTATATAGAGAAGGACGGCAGCAAATTCATCCCGTCGTCACCTGGTAACGGGTCGTTGATCTGCCTGGCAGTCGCTCTTTTGCAAAAGCTCAAGCTTGCTCAGGCTTCCGCTAAGCACGAAGTCGCCGTAGTCCATGGTCAGGTCGCGCGTGATGCCGTTCTCATAGAGCTTGAACGACATGTTGTAGACGGGCGTCGGATCGCCCGCGGCTGCCTCGTTGAAATAGGCAATGGTCACAGGCCAATACGCGGCCTTGGAGAACTCGCCGGCTTTGGCTGCATCAAGATCTTCCTTCTGCGGGTCCTGCTGCTTTCCGATGACTGTCGTCGTCAGAAGCGACTTGTCGCCATCCTCGGAACCGTCGAACACGCGTGCCTCGAAAAACCGGTTGCCATCCTTCGCATTCTTGATCACTTCAAGCATGTGATTGGTAGGGAACGCGCTGGCTGGAAGGTCGACTTCGCGCCCCTCGGGACCGGTCAGGTCCACTTTGACGCCGGTTTCGCCGGTTGTCGCGTCACCGGCGACCTCCTTGTCCAACTGTTCGTCGGTAAACGACTTGGTCTCGAAGTGAAACTGCTGCGCCGATACATCCTCGAACGTGTTGGTCTGCTGGTCGCTGACGCGGGTTTGCTCGCCGGTATCTATCTTTGTGACGAGACGGAAGTTGGTCGTGAACCCCGTGCAGGCCGAGCCGGTAAACTCGTAGACCATTCGTCCGACCATCCCTTCGATTCCGGACCGCTCGGACGCATCCTTGAGTTTCAGGTCGTAGACGGCGCGATGCGGAATGAGCAGGCGGGCCGCCGTATCGGCGCTCATCGGGGCAGCGGAGGCCGCTGGCACGCTCATCACGCCGGCAAGGAACATCCCAAGGCTCGTGCGCAGCATTCACATTCTCCTATTGGACTCAATGCATGATGTTGTAAGAACGCCATCAGCCGAGGTTATGACCTTGATGCAGGATTTTTGGGCAATTTACAATAAAACCGGAGACCGAAATGTCGAACCCGATCGAGACGCGCCTGCAGGAACTGGACATCGTTCTGCCTGAGGCAGCAGCGCCTGCCGCCAACTATGTGTCCTACGTGATCAGCGGCAACATGCTCTATATCTCCGGTCAGTTGCCGACCGAAAACGGCAAGATTGCGGTCAGTGGCCTGGTCGGTGCCGATGTCGACGTCCCGGCAGCGCAGCGCGCCGCAGAACTCTGCGCCATCAACATTCTGTCGCAGGCGAAGGCTGCTCTTGGCGGAGATCTCACCAGGATCAAGCGCGTCGTCAAGCTGTCGAGCTTCGTTGCGTCTGCACCGGGCTTCGCGGAACAGCACATCGTCACCAATGGCGCTTCGAACCTGATTGCGAACGTGCTCGGGGAAGCCGGCAAGCACGCCCGCGCTGCCGTCGGCATGGCAGCACTTCCACTCAACGCCGCGGTCGAGATCGAGGCTATCATCGAGATCTCCGCATGACATCTGCAGACTGGATCAAGGACGTACCGGTGGCGCATCGCGGCTATCACGACATGAACAAGACGGTCTGGGAAAATACGCTGTCAGCGTTTTCCCGGGCCATTGATGCGGGTTTCGCGATCGAATGCGACATACAGCTGTCCGCAGACAGCGTCCCGGTCGTGTTCCACGACAACAAGCTGGAGCGCCTTTGCGGCATCAAGGGCGACGTTCGCGAACGGACCGCGGCCGAACTCGGAATGCTTTCGATTGGTGGCACCGCGGACAAGATACCGACGCTCAAGCAGATGCTCACGCTCGTCGCCGGTCGCGTTCCTCTTGTCATCGAGATCAAGGGTCGCCAAGCGGATGAGGACGACGGCTTCGTTGACGACGTTCTCGACGTGCTGGAAGGGTATGAGGGCAAGGTTGCCCTGATGAGCTTCGACTACCACATCCTGCGTGCACTGAAGCAGGCCGAGGCGCCCTACCCGCTTGGCCTCACCGCCGAAGGCTCAAAGCCGGAAGAGTTCTTCAATCACGACGAAGCGATGCAGCTCGGCCTCGATTTCATCTCCTATCACTGGGCGCATCTGCCCAACTCGTTCGTCACCGCGCAGGCCGATGCCGGAATTCCGATCATTACCTGGACCGTGAGGGATGCAAAGGCCGTCGAACATACCTATAAATATGCAAAGCAGATGACCTTCGAAGGGTTCGACCCACGGGAGAACCCTGCCGCATAATTGGATCCAATGACCGGCAACCTGACAATCCGCATCGAAAAATCCATTGCCGCGATCAGCCCACAAAGCTGGTCGCGGCTTTCCGGCGCCTCCAAGGAGGCCGATCCCTTAGGGACGTCTTCCGTTCCCTACAATCCGTTCCTGTCACATGCCTTCCTGTCCGCACTGGAGGAATCCGGTTCGGCAACGGCAAAAACAGGCTGGCACGGCCAACATCTCCTGCTGGAAGATGACAAGGGTAAACTGATCGGCGCCGTGCCGGGCTATCTCAAGAGCCATAGTCAGGGCGAATACGTGTTCGACCATGGCTGGGCCGACGCCTTCGAGCGCGCCGGCGGCCGTTACTACCCTAAACTGCAGTGTGCGGTCCCATTTACGCCCGCAACCGGTCCGCGCCTTCTCGTTGCCTCGGGCTTTGATCGCGACATGGTGCAGACCACGCTTGCGGAAGGTCTCCAGGAGGTGACACGGCAGCTCGGCATATCGTCCGCCCATGTCACCTTCGTGCCGGATGATGAAGTCATCGCTTTCGAAGACGCTGAATATCTGCACCGAACCGACAAGCAGTTCCACTTCATCAACGACGGTTATGCCGATCACGATGCGTTTCTGGAAACGCTCGCCTCGCGCAAGCGCAAGGCGTTGAAGAAGGAACGGCGAGCCGCGCTCGAGAACGGCATCACGATCGACTGGCTGACAGGCAAGGACCTGACCGAGGACATCTGGGACCAGTTCTACACGTTCTACATGGATACGGGCGGGCGCAAATGGGGCCGGCCGTATCTTACCCGGGCCTTCTATTCGCTGATCGGCGAACGCATGGCAGACGACATTCTTCTGGTCATGGCCAAGCGCGAGGGGCGGTACGTCGCCGGTGCGATCAACTTCATTGGCGGCGACGCGCTTTACGGTCGCCACTGGGGCTGTATCGAAGACCATCCCTTCCTGCATTTCGAGGTGTGCTACCATCAGGCGATCGACTATGCGCTTGCGCATGGGCTGAAGCGGGTCGAGGCGGGCGCACAGGGCGAGCACAAGCTTGCGCGCGGTTACCTGCCCGTCACCACCCATTCGATGCATTACATCGCCCATCCCGGCCTTCGTAGCGCGATTGCTGACTACCTGAAGCGAGAGCGGGAGGATGTGGAATACATGAACGAGTACCTTTCCGAGCACAGCCCTTTCCGCAAGGGTGAACGGCAAGAACAGGACTGAGCAGCAGAAAGGGAGACGCCACCGATGACCGGTCACGACTACGATCCGAACAACATCTTCGCCAAGATCCTCAAAGGCGAAATTCCCTGCCACCGCGTCTACGAGGACGACGACACGCTCGCTTTCATGGATGTGATGCCGCAGACGCCGGGTCACGTTCTGGTGGTTCCGAAAGCGCCCTCACGCAACCTGCTGGATGCGGATGCGGCGGTGCTTTCGAAGGTCATTCCGGTGGTTCAGAAGCTCGCACGCGCCGTCAAGGATGCGTTTGATGCTGATGGAATTACCATCACGCAGTTTAACGAAGCGCCGGCCGGACAGACCGTCTTTCACCTGCATTTCCACGTCATCCCGCGCTACGAGAATCAGCCGTTGAAGCCGCATACGGGCAAGATGGAGGACAAGGAAGTCCTCGCTGCCAATGCCGAGAAGATCATCGGCGAACTTGGGTTCTGATCAGGGTTGAAGCAGGAGTAGTCCTGCGACGAGAATGGCGATCGGTGTCAGCACGCCGATCGCGACCCGCTTGCCGGTCAGGAGAAACACGGCAAAGCCGATACCAGCCGCCGCAAGCCTGAGCCAGAGGGGCGAGAGCGCCAGTGTTCCCGTCGGGAATACGATCAGCTTTGCCGTCACCGCCATGACCAATGCCGTGGCAACCGCCCTCACCCAGTAGAGCGTCTCGGAATCCTCTTTCAGCCGGTGGCCTGCGATCACACCGAGCCAGCGCCAGATATCGGTTGCGAGAAAACCCGCGACAGCGATGACGATATAGGTCCAGTACCCATCGAACATCATGCGGCACCCCGATCAGATCCGCGCTTGCGGCGATAGCGGTCGATCAGATAGGCCACGGTGCCGCCGCCGATCCCAGCCAGAAGCACGTCGAACTGCGGCGCTACCAGCGCCAGGGCCGGTCCCAGAACGATCCCGATCACGAAGGCGATCCGGACGACCGGCTGGGCTGCACTCGCCCAGATCGAGGATATGAAATAGACCGGGGTCAGCATGAACAAGGCACCCGCCACAACAGGCGGAAACTGAGACACGACACCAAAGCTGACGCCGACGATCAGCGCATTGGTGCAGGTCAGCGTGATGCCAAAACCTGCAAAGAAGGCAACCCGGCGCTCTCTCGGCACATGGCGGAGATTGAGGCTCGCAAAGACCCAGGACGTGATGGCGATGAAATGCGAGAGAAACAGGAGAACCGGCAGCGGTGTCTTCTTCGTGCGCATCTCCGGCATGATCGACGCCACCATCGGCATCATCCGGATCGACGACAGCGTCACGGCGAGGAAGGACGCGGCGATGTTGGCGCCGCCCAACATCGAACCCACCAGGATCATCTGGGCCGGCAGGGCCCAGATACCGAGCGTCATCGCGACAGCCTGACCTCGTGTCAGGCCGGCTTCGACCGCAAAGGCGCTGAAACCGACATAGGACGTCATCAGGATCAAAGCCGGCAAGGAGAAGATGCCGCGCATGCCCTTAAGAAACCACGCAAGGCCGCTGCGCTCGGAGCTTTCGGTGGTCATTGGCATGCCCGTAAATGATTGACGTTACGGGACCTACAAAAACGACGATGCCGGGACAAGCCCGGCATCGATTTCTCGGATGGAAAAGAGCGCTACTTGCTCTTTGGAACGCGTGGCACGGTGCTACCCTTGCGGGGCGCGGACTTTGCCGGCGCTTCCTCGGCAATCACGTCGCCGTCGTCGACGACATTTGCCTTGGCGGAACCGCCGTCCTTGTCCTTGGCCTTCGGCGCAGACTTCTTCGAAGGCTTTGACTTTGTCGTCTTCGCCTTAATCTCGTCGGCAGCCTCTTCCACTTCCGCTTCAGGCTTCGGCTTTACCCGGGCCGTTTCCGAAATGGACTCCAGAAGAAGACCGTCGGTGCCATCTTCCTTTTTGCCGGCCGTGACACGGACGATGCCACCCTTGCGAAGCTTGCCAAAGAGGATCTCATTGGCGAGCGGCTTCTTGATGTATTCCTGGATCACGCGAGACAGAGGTCTTGCGCCCATCTTCTCGTCATAACCCTTTTCCGCCAGCCAGGCGATCGCGTCCTCATGCAGATCGAACGTCACGTTACGCTCCGACAGCTGGCTTTCCAGCTGCATCACGAACTTCTGGACGACCTGGTGGATAACCGTGGTCGGCAGCGGTGCGAACGGAATGATCGCATCGAGACGATTGCGGAATTCCGGTGTGAACAGGCGATTGATCGCCTCCTCATCTTCGCCGGTGCGTCTTGATGATCCAAAGCCGATCGCAGACTTGGCCATCTCGGATGCACCCGCATTCGTCGTCATGATCAAGATGACGTTGCGGAAGTCGATTTTCTTGCCGTTGTGATCGGTCAGCGATCCGTGGTCCATCACCTGCAACAGGATGTTGTAGATATCCGGATGCGCCTTCTCGATTTCGTCGAGCAGAACCACGCTGTGCGGGTGCTGATCAACGCCATCGGTCAGGAGACCGCCCTGGTCGAAGCCGACATAGCCGGGAGGTGCGCCAAGCAGTCGCGAGACCGTGTGGCGTTCCATGTATTCCGACATGTCGAAACGCAGCATCTCGACGCCGAGCGAGGCGGCAAGCTGCTTTGCGACTTCGGTCTTGCCGACGCCGGTTGGACCGGAGAAGACATAGGAGCCGATCGGCTTGTTCGGCTCGCGCAGACCTGCACGTGCCAGCTTGATCGCGGTCGACAGTGCGTCGATCGCGACGTCCTGGCCGTACACGACAGAACGCAGTTCCTTCTCAAGGTTGGCGAGAACCATCTCGTCATCCTTGGAAACCGTTTTCGCCGGGATGCGGGCCATCGTGGCGATTGTCGCCTCGATTTCCTTTTCCGTGATCAGCTTGCGACGCTTGGAAGCGGGCAGCAGCATCTGGGCTGCACCGGTCTCGTCGATCACGTCGATCGCCTTGTCCGGCAGCTTGCGGTCCGAGATATAGCGGGCCGACAGTTCCACCGCCGACTTGATCGCGTCGTTGGTGTAGCGCAGCTTGTGATACTCTTCGAAATAAGGCTTCAAGCCCTTCATGATTTCGATCGCATCATCGATCGACGGCTCATTGACGTCGATTTTCTGGAAGCGTCGAACCAGAGCCCGGTCCTTTTCGAAGAACTGGCGGTATTCCTTGTAGGTCGTCGAACCGATGCAGCGGATCTGGCCAGAGGACAGAGCCGGCTTCAGCAGGTTGGACGCATCCATGGCACCGCCCGACGTTGCACCCGCACCAATCACGGTGTGGATTTCGTCGATGAACAGGACAGCACCTGGAAAATCTTCCAGTTCCTTGACGACCTGCTTCAGACGTTCCTCGAAGTCGCCGCGATAGCGGGTGCCTGCAAGCAGGGTGCCCATATCGAGCGAGAAGATCGTGGCATCGGCCAGCGCTTCCGGCACCTTGCCCTCGACGATGCGCTTTGCCAGTCCCTCGGCGATCGCAGTTTTGCCAACGCCCGGATCGCCCACGTAAAGCGGGTTGTTCTTGGAGCGGCGGCACAGGACCTGGATCGTGCGGTTGACCTCGGAATGACGACCGATCAACGGATCGATACGGCCATTCTTGGCCTTTTCGTTCAGATTGACACAGTATGCCTTGAGGGCATCCTGCTGCTTCTTGCCGGGACCTTCCTCCTCGTTGCGCGAAACAGGCTTGGCGTCTGAATCGGGCTCATCAGCACCACGCGGGGTCCGGGCCTGGGAGGAACCCGGACGCTTGCCGATGCCGTGAGAGATATAGTTGACCGCGTCGTAGCGGGTCATTTCCTGCTCCTGCAGGAAGAAGGCTGCGTGGCTCTCACGTTCTGCGAAGATTGCGACGAGCACGTTTGCTCCGGTCACTTCTTCACGACCGGAGGATTGGACGTGGATCACAGCGCGCTGGATGACGCGTTGAAAGCCGGATGTCGGTTTGGAGTCCTCGTCATAGCCTGTCACCAGGTTTGCGAGTTCATTGTCGACATATTCAGACACGGTTTTGCGGAGCGTATCCAGGTTGACGCTGCATGCTCCCATGACCGCCGCCGCATCCGCGTCGTCGATCAACGCCAGAAGCAGATGTTCGAGTGTGGCATATTCGTGATGCCGCTCGTTCGCGAAGGTCAGTGCCTGGTGCAGAGCCTTTTCAAGACTAGGCGAAAATGTTGGCACGTCGGGTTCCTCACTTCTTTTCCATGACACATTGCAGCGGATGCTGGTGTTGCCGGGCGAAGTCCATGACCTGGGACACCTTGGTTTCCGCTACTTCATAGGTGAAAATTCCGCATTCTCCGACGCCGTGGTTATGGACGTGGAGCATGATAATCGTTGCCGCATCGCGGTCCTTCTGGAAAAAACGCTCCAGAATATGGATGACGAACTCCATTGGCGTGTAGTCGTCATTCAGAAGGAGAACGCGGTACAGGTTAGGCCGTTTGGTTTTCGGTTTCGTTCGCGTGATGACGGAGGTTCCGCGGCCCGCGTTGTCTCCGTCGCCGTTCTTTTCATTTTCCATCAAGATCGGCAGTGCGATCATCGTCTTTCATTCCCTAGTCATCCAGCGGCGGTATAGCGAACAACCGGTCGACAGGACTTCAGTCTTGCTAAAGGTAGTTCTTTGGGAAAGGATTTTAAGCCCCCTTTCCCGCTGTGCAATCACTATTCCGCCGAGAGGGGCTCGCGACGAGCCAAAAGTACCACATTCGGCAACTCAAATTCTGCCGCCATACTGACCCAAAAGGCGGGCGGCATCATGGCCATAGCCTCAGACGCTGCAGCTTCATGCGTACGGATCCGACGCGCGAACGGCGATCGCCTGTCGCTCAAAATTCCGTCGAAGAGTAGATGCTAATGAAGCTTGCATGCTCGAGGCTTACGTCCAAAACAAAAGAGGCCCACGGAGGGCCTCTCGACAACTTTTGTTAAAAACCAGTCGGATCCTGCGATCAAAGATCGACGTCGAGGATCGCCATGGAGAAATTGTAGGAACGCTCTCCATCTTCGTCATCCAGATAGACGACGCCGAGAAATTCATCACCAAGATAGACTTCGGCAGAATCGTTCTTGCGGGGACGCGCCTTGACGACGATCTGGGGGTTCAGAAGGCGCTTGAAATAGTCGTCGATCTTCTTGATTTCGTCGGGGTTCACGATCTTCTCCGTCAGATTTTGCGATCAAATCGATGCGCTTTTGGCACGGGAGAAAGGCGAAAGTAAAGCCGCCGTTCTCTCCACCGCACGACCCTGCCCCGAGTTTCCTGGAACAAGTATGTCCGGGCGCGGACTAGTCCTCGGCGCGCAGAAGCTGGTCCATCAGGCGTGCCGGCTCGGAGCAACCCGCGGTCCCGACGACCTTTGCCGGAACACCGGCGACGGTGGATTTCTCCGGAACAGCTTTGAGGACGACGGAGCCCGCCGCCACACGCGAGCAGGCACCAACCTCGATATTGCCGAGGATCTTTGCGCCGGCGCCGATCAGCACGCCGTTGCCGATCTTCGGATGACGATCTGCGCCCTCCTTACCGGTTCCACCGAGAGTGACCCCATGCAGGATGGAGACATTGTCCCCGATGATCGCGGTTTCGCCGACGACAAGCCCGGTCGCGTGGTCGAGGAAGATCCCCTTGCCGATCTGAGCCGCCGGATTGATGTCTGTCTGGAAGACACTTGAGGCGCGGCTTTGCAGATAGAGCGCGAAGTCGCGACGGCCGCGGTAAAACAGCCAGTGCGCCAAGCGATGCGTCTGGATGGCGTGAAAACCCTTGAAGTAGAGGACTGGCTCGACGAACCGCAGGCAGGCAGGGTCGCGGTCGTAGACGGCCTGGATATCGACGCGCAGAATAGCGCCCCAATCCGGCCATTCGTCCAGCATTTCCATGAATGTCTGCCGCAGCAGGACGGCCTGAAGATCGGGATGATCGAGCCGTTCGCAGATCCGATGAACGACGCATTCTTCGAGCGAACGGTGGTTCAGGACGGTTGAATAGAGGAAGGCGGCCAGCAACGGGTCCTGGTCGATTGCGACGCGTGCTTCCTGCCGCAGCGTGTCCCATATGGGGTCGACGCTAGCGACACTATCGGTCTGGCGAATGTCCTCGGTCTGGCGAACTTCGGTTCTCGCGGCCATGGCCGTCTCCTCTTTGGCGTAAGCCACGATATATAGATTAGATTTACGACAACACCAACGCCGGCGAAATCGCATTTCGTTGATCGTTAATTCAAGGAAACCTGAAGTCTTGCCAATCCGTGGCTGAGCCGGCTCAGGCCTGCGCCGCGTAAAACTCCAGTACCGCTTTCTTGAAAACCCTGTCGCCGACGGCCAGCATGTGGTCACGACCGGGAATATAGAACGCTGTCGCATTCGGCATCAGATCGGCCAGATCCTGCGGTGAACCCGCGATATCGTCCTTCGTCCCAACGCCGATCAGCGTGGGAACTTCGATCTTGCCCATATCGCTGCGTTCGACCAAATCGCGCGAACCGCGGATACAGGCGGCGAGTGCCTGCTTGTCGCTTTTTGTCTGGTCGGCAAAGGCGCGGAACATACGGCCGCGATCATGGCTGACGCTCTCAAGCGAGGGCGCCAAGAGCGCATCCGCGATCGGATCCCAGTCACCGACCCCGTCCGTCATGCCGATACCGAGACCGCCGAGCACCAGCGACCGGACCCTGTCCGGATCGTTGAGTGCTGCAAACACCGAGATGCGCGCGCCCATCGAATAGCCGAACAGATGCGCTGCCGGGATGCGCAGGTGATCGAGCAGAGCAACCGAATCCGCTGCCATCACCCAAGGGCGATAGGCGTCCGGATCGGTCGGCTTGTCACTGCCGCCATGGCCGCGGTTGTCCATGGCGATCACCCTGTAACCGGCATCGCCGAGCGTCTTCACCCATCCCGGATGCACCCAGTTCACCGTCGCGCTGGAAGCGAAACCGTGGATGAGCAGGACAGGATCGCCTGCCGGATTCCCCTCATCCAAATAGGAGAGGCTCAGTCCGTCATGGCTGAAGGTGGAAAAGGCCGGGGCATTGAGGTTCATCTGGGATATCCTGTTTTGGCGGCGGACCATAAGATATCGGTGCTTGCGATTGAACCCTGAAAGACACCTCGCATCGCGGTTTTTGCACTACACTTTTGAATGCGGCGGCGGTAATGTCCGCGCCAAATCAGACGTGCCCTATTGTACGCATTGGAGACGACCATGGCCGGCCACAGCATTCCCCATTTCCAGAACGATGGCGGTTTCCCGTCGATCCAGATCGGCGTGAAGGAATTCATGTGCACTGGTGCATCCGTTCCTTACGATCATCCGCACATCTTTATCGACATGGGCGACGAAGTCGAAAAAGTCTGCTCCTACTGTTCCACTCTGTACAAATACAACCCGACCCTGAAGGCCGAACAGACCGACCCTCCGGGCTGCGTCTTCAACGTCAAGGCCGCCTGATCGGCAGCCAGAAATGGCTGTCGAGACAGTAGCGATCGTGGGTGCGGGCATGGCGGGTCTCACCGCTGCGCTCGCGTTTGCGCGCCATGGCATCACCTGCGACATCTTCGAGCAGGCGGCTTCCCTTCAGGAAGTCGGCGCTGGGCTCCAGCTGTCGCCGAACGCTTCGCGCGTGCTGAGCAAGCTTGGCGTACTCGGCGATCTGGAACGGTTGTGGACCGAGCCGGATGAAGTGCAGCTCGTGTCGGGTCGTTCCCTTCATCGGCTGGCTTATGTGCCATCCGGCAGGTTCGCCCGGCAGCGATGGGGAGCACCTTATGGCGTAATTCACCGGGCAACGCTGCAAGACGCGCTTCTCCACGCCGTGAACGCCAACCCGCTCTGCACGCTTCGGCTGGGCTCGAAGATTGGGAGCGCCGTTCGAGACGAACTGGCGGAGATCTCCGGACGCCACCATGACCTGATCGTCGCCGCAGATGGAGTCTGGTCTGGCATTCGCTCCGCAATTCCCAAAAATCCGGAAGCCGTTTTTTCCAACAGTGTCGCCTGGCGCTTCATGGTTTCCAAGAGCGAGGCACCTTCCTGGCTGAAGCCGAATGCCGTCAGTGCATTTCTCGGACCTTCGGCACACATTGTGGCCTATCCGCTCAAGGAGAAGGATAGTTTCAACATCGTCGCCATCGCGTCCGGCGGCAACACCGGCAATCGCTGGAATACGGAGGCGAGCGCCGCCCAGAAAGACCTGCTTCTGCGTCATTTCAGGGGATGGCATCCGAGCATAGCCGAAACACTGGCCGCATCCGAAAAGCCGACCTTCTGGCCACTCTATCAGGTGACCCCGGGCCGTTGGCACAATGGCCGCGATCTTGTTCTGATCGGCGACGCCGCCCATGCGATGCTGCCCTTTGCGGCCCAAGGCGCGGCGATGGCGATCGAAGACGCGTTCATCCTGGCAAACCGCGTGGCCGCCCTGCCCTCGCTCGCGCAGGCGCTATCGGCCTACGAGACCGAACGGGCCGGTCGTGTCGCCAAGGTGCGAGCACGCGGGGAATTCAACCGCTTTGCCTATCATGCGCGCGGTCCGCTGAAGCTCGGTCGCAACTTCGTTCTCTCAATGCGTCCGCCGCAATCGCTCGCGGCGGATCTGGATTGGCTCTACGGTTTCGACGCCGAGTAGCGACGCGATCAGACCGCGGCCGCCGCGGCAAACCCCGCTTCAAGATCTTTCTTGAGATCAGGCACGTCTTCGAGACCGATCTGAAGCCTGATGACTGCACCCTCGATGGGCTGCTTGCGGATGGTGCGGTCGGAAAGATTTACGACCAGAGCAAGGCTTTCGTATCCTCCCCAGGAGTAACCGAGGCCGAAAAAGCTCAGGGCATCGAGGAAGGCGTGCGCCTTGGCCTTCGCCCTCTCAGGCTCGGCCTGCAGCACGAAGGAGAAGATCCCGCTCGATCCCTTGAAGTCACGCTTCCAGATCTCGTGGCCAGGAAAGCTTGGCAATGCCGGATGCAGGACGCGCGCAACGCCGTCGCGACCGTCCAGCCACTCGGCGATTTCAAGGGCGCTTTTTTGATGCTGGTCCAGCCGCAGACCCATCGTTCTCAGGCCACGCAGGATCAGGTAGGAATCTTCCGGCGCACCGCAGATGCCCATTGCAATCCGCGCCGCCTCGAGTGCCGGAAAATGCTTCGCATTGGCCGACACCGAGCCCATCACGATATCTGAATGTCCCGACGGGTACTTCGTGGTCGCATGGATCGAGACGTCGACGCCGAAGTCGAGCGGACGAAAATAAAGCGGTGTCGCCCAGGTGTTGTCCAGCGTCACCACGACGTCTGCGGAATAGGCGTGTACAGCGTCCGTGATTGCGCGGATGTCCTGCATCTCGAACGTATTCGAGCCGGGCGCTTCCGTATGAATGAGTTTGGTGTTCGGCCTCATCAGCTTGGTGATGTCTGCCCCGATCTCCGGATCATAGTACTCGACGTCGATCCCCAGTCTCGTGAGCATCGTGTCACAGAAAGTCCGGCATGGCGTGTAGACTGAGTCGACGATCAGCGCGTGATCGCCCGATGACAGGTAAGCCAGGAAAGGGATTGAGATCGCAGCCAGTCCCGATGGAACGAGGATCGTACCCGCAGAACCCTCGAGTTGGTCGAACGCAGCGCACAGGGCGTCCGTCGTCGGGGTCGCGCGGGTTCCATAGGTGTATGGCTGGCTGCGCTTTTCCATCGCTTCGGCATTCGGGAAAAGGACCGTGGAACCTTTGACGACAGGCGGGTTGACGAAGCCATGATACGCGCGTGGATCGTTTCCGATATGCGCAAGGCGCGTATTCTGACCCGCTTCTTCGATCAGTTTATCTTTCTGGGACATGTCCGGAATGCACTTTCGTTGACAATGGCGCCAGTTTTGCCGCCGCCCTCCAGGCTGGTCAACCCCGCTGCCCAATTCCAAGTACCGGTGCAATATTAGCATGCTCGTTCGGTATAAAAACCGCCACAACTCGCACACGACTTGAGCATTTGCCCAGCGCGTAGGCGGTAAAGTCTAATACACCGTAATTTGGACGCAATTTGAACGGGTGGCCCTTGACCCTGCCTTCGTTTCCGAATGAGATATAAACACCCGCGCCGGGAGGTCAGCGGGGGACCGGTCGTATTCATAAAATCAGGGGAACGGCCTGTGTCGAGAGATCACACAAAACAACAGATAAGGTTGGGAAAATGAAAAAGACGCTTTTGTCTGCCGCGTTTGGCGCAGCGGTCCTTGGCTTTGCCTCGGCAGCTTCCGCGGCCACGCTTGATGATGTCAAGGCGAAGGGCTTCGTTCAGTGCGGCGTCAACACCGGTCTGGCCGGCTTCGCGCAGCCGGATTCGGCCGGCGCTTGGAAAGGCTTCGACGTCGATTTCTGCAAGGCCGTCGCAGCTGCGGTTTTCGGTGATGCAACGAAGGTGAAGTACACGCCGACCACGGCCCAGAGCCGCTTCACGGCACTGCAGTCGGGTGAAGTCGACGTGCTCGCACGTAACACCACCTGGACCATCAGCCGCGATACCGCGCTCGGTTTCAACTTCCGCTACGTCAACTACTACGACGGCCAGGGCTTCATGGTTCCGAAGAGCCTGAACGTGAAGTCGGCGCTTGAACTGTCCGGCGCTGCCGTCTGCGTTCAGTCGGGCACGACAACCGAACTCAACCTCGCCGACTACTTCAAGTCCAACAACCTCCAGTACAACCCGGTCGTCTTCGAAAAGCTCGAAGAAGTAAACGCCGCCTACCAGGCCGGCCGTTGCGACGTCTACACGACGGACCAGTCGGGCCTTTATGCAACGCGTCTCGCGCTGTCGAACCCTGACGAACACGTCATTCTTCCGGAAATCATCTCCAAGGAGCCGCTTGGCCCAGCCGTTCGCCAGGGCGACGACAAGTGGTTCGATATCGTTTCGTGGACAGGCTACGCCCTGGTTCAGGCCGAAGAATTCGGCATCACCCAGGCCAATATCGACGAGATGAAGAACTCGACCAACCCGGATATCCGCCGCTTCCTCGGCACCGAGAAGGACACCAAGGTCGGTACCGATCTCGGCCTGACCAACGAATGGGCCTACAACATCGTCAAGGGCGTCGGCAACTACGGCGACGTCTTCGAGCGCAATATCGGTTCCGGCAGCCCGCTGAAGATCGCACGTGGCCTGAATGCTCTGTGGAGCAAGGGTGGCCTGCAGTTCGCACCGCCGATCCGTTAATCGACTGATAGACTGACGTCTCGCAGGGTGGCTCCGTCCGCCCTGCGAGACATTCTCCACGATCAATAAGAATCAAAAACAATAAGGGCCCACAACGGGCCACAGGGGATTGGCAAAGCATGACGGACAACTCGATCCGTGCGCCTGCGACTAAGCGCGCGTCCACGTCACTCATTTACGATCCAAAAGCGCGGAGCATCTTCTTCCAGGTGCTGACGCTGGTCATTCTCGTTGCGCTCGTCTGGTCGATCGCACACAATGTCAGTGTCAACCTTGCCCGCAGCAACACCGCCACCGGGTTTGGCTTCCTCGCTGGTCGCTCAGGCTTCGATATCGGGCAATCCCTGATCGCCTACACGAGCGACTCGACCTATGGCAGGGCGATCCTGGTCGGTTTCCTGAACACGATGATGGTCGCTGTCACGGGCATCATCACGGCAACCATCGTCGGCTTCATCATCGGTATCGGTCGCCTGTCGAAAAACTGGCTGATCGCCAAGCTCTGCACCGTCTATGTCGAGGTGTTCAGAAACATTCCGCCGCTGCTGGTCATTTTCTTTTGGTATTCCGGCGTTCTCGCCATTCTGCCGCAGCCGCGTGATGCTATCCAGGGCCCGCTCTCGACCTTTCTCAGCAACCGTGGCCTCACCTTTCCGGCAACGATCTGGGGCGAAGGCGCGTGGATCCTTCCGGTTGCCATTCTCGTCGGCATCGTTGTCGCGTTCGTCTTCCGCACGTGGTCGGTCAAGCGCCAGATGGCAACCGGGCAGCAATTGCCCAACGGCTGGATCTCCGCCGCCATCATCATCGGTCTGCCGCTTCTCGGATTCATCGCCATGGGTTCGCCGCTGACCTTCGACTATCCCGTCGAAGGTCGTTTCAATCTTTCCGGCGGCGCCAATATCCGTCCGGAATTCGTGGCTCTATATCTGGCGCTTTCGCTCTACACGGCAGCGTTTATCGCGGAAATCATCCGAGCCGGCATCAAGGGCGTCGGCAAGGGACAGACGGAAGCCGCCGCTGCACTCGGCGTCCAGCCGGGCAAGATCACCAGACTGGTTGTCGTACCGCAGGCTTTCCGCATCATCATTCCACCGCTGACAAGCCAGTATCTCAACCTGACCAAAAACTCGTCTCTCGGCGTTGCAATCGGTTTTCCCGAACTGTTTTCGACCGGGAGCACCTCGCTCAACCAGACAGGTCAGGCTGTCGAAATGATCACGATCATGCTCACCATCTATCTGAGCATCAGCATCGCGACATCGCTGTTCATGAACTGGTTCAACGCCAAGATGGCTCTGGTGGAGAGATAAGACATGTCTACACACAAGCTCTCTTACGTTCGCAATGACATGATCGCGCCGGAACCGCCGCCGGTCAGCGCCAGTTCGGCAAGCGGCTGGATCCGGACCAATCTCTTGGCAACGCCAAAGGATGTGGTGCTGACCATCGTCGCCATCGCATTGCTGGCTTTCGCCCTGCCCGGCATCATCAACTGGCTGTTCATCAATGCAAGCTGGGTCGGTGCCGATCGCTCGGTCTGCGCCACCGTCGTCCAGGGCGGCACCCAGCCGGATGGCTGGAAAGGCGCATGCTGGGCGTTTGTCGGTGACCGGTTCCAGCAGTTCATGTTCGGCCGCTACCCGATCGAGGAGCGCTGGCGCGTCATGCTGGTCGGGTTCATGCTGATCGTGCTGCTCGTGCCTCTCCTCATTCCGAAACTGCCGTACAAGGCGCTGAACGCCGTTCTGCTGTTTCTCGTCTACCCGGTCGTCTCGTTCTTCCTCATGCATGGCAATGTTCTTGGCCTGCAGCGGGTCGAGACCCCGCTCTGGGGCGGCATGATGGTGACGCTGATCCTCTCCTTCGTCGGCATCGCGGTCTCTTTCCCCGTCGGCATCCTTTTGGCGCTCGGACGGCGTTCCAACATGCGCGTATTGAAGACGCTCTGCGTCGTCTTCATCGAGGTGATCCGCGGCGTACCGCTTGTCATGGTTCTCTTCATGGCAAACGTGATGCTGCCGCTGTTCCTGCCCACCGGCTGGAGCATCGACAACTTCCTGCGCGCCGTGATCGGTGTGTCGCTGTTTGCCTCCGCCTATATGGCAGAAGTCATTCGTGGCGGCCTGCAGGCTATTCCGAAAGGTCAGGGCGAAGGTGCCGATTCGCTCGGCCTCAGCTACTGGCAGAAAACCCGCCTGATCGTCCTTCCACAGGCGATCAAGCTCGTGATCCCTGGCATCGTCAACACCTTCATCGGCCTGTTCAAGGATACGTCGCTCGTTGCCATCATCGGCATGTTCGACCTCTTGAACATCATCAGGCTCAACTTTACGGATACGACCTGGATCACGCCCATGACGCCGCTTACCGGCCTCGTGTTCGCTGGTCTTATCTACTGGATTTTCTGCTTCGGCATGTCACGCTATTCCGCCTTTATGGAACGGCATCTCGATACCGGCCACAAGCGATAACAAGGGGAAAAACAATGGCTGACGCCCAACCCAAAAACCTCACCGTCTCCTCCACGGATGTCGCTGTCGAGATCATCGGCATGAACAAGTGGTATGGCGATTTTCACGTGCTGCGCGACATCAATCTCAAGGTGATGAAAGGCGAACGCATCGTCATCGCCGGGCCGTCAGGCTCCGGAAAATCGACGATGATCCGCTGTATCAACCGCCTCGAGGAACATCAGTCGGGCAGCATTGTCGTCGACAATATCGAACTCACCAACGATCTGAAAAAGATCGACGAAGTGCGGCGAGAAGTCGGCATGGTGTTCCAGCACTTCAACCTCTTCCCGCACCTGACGATCCTTGAGAACTGCACGCTTGCACCGATCTGGGTTCGCAAGATGCCGAAGAAGGAAGCCGAGGAAGTGGCGATGCACTACCTCAAGCGTGTCAAGATTCCGGAACAGGCCCATAAGTATCCGGGCCAGCTCTCCGGCGGTCAGCAGCAGCGCGTGGCGATTGCCCGCTCGCTGTGCATGAAGCCGAAGATCATGCTGTTCGACGAACCGACCTCGGCTCTCGATCCTGAAATGGTCAAGGAAGTGCTCGATACGATGGTTGGCCTTGCCGAAGAAGGCATGACCATGATGTGCGTCACCCATGAAATGGGCTTTGCCCGCCAGGTCGCCAACCGGGTGATCTTCATGGACCAGGGACAGATCGTCGAAGAGAATTCACCGGCGGAGTTCTTCGACAATCCGCAGCACGAGCGCACCAGACTGTTCCTTAGCCAGATCCTGCACTAGGCAGACTGCGCCAACGGGAATGACCTGCAAAAGAAAAGGGGCGCCGCGAGCGCCGCTTTTCCGTTTCCCGTCGAAACAATCGTCAGGGCGCCATCACCACTGGAATGAATAGCGGGCATTGACGCTGGTTACTGCTGCGGTCGCGTCCGAATAGCGATCGACGGAGCCGCTGAGTGTCAGGCTGTCACCCAGTTTCTGCTCGAGTCCCAGCCCCGCGCCGCCGATGCGAAACGTATCGATCGCCGTTGCGCGGACGACCACGGCTGTGCCGGTGTTTGCCCGGGACAGCCTGAGGGTCTGGTTGGCGTCGAGGCCACTCCAGTCCTGATTGAGCCCGTCGTAGCGCATGACATAGCTCGCATTGCGCTCGACATCGATCGTCGACGTGACGATCTGCGTTTGGTGGTAGTTCATGCTGACGGCGGCCGTTTCGGCCAATCCGTCGTAATCGATCCCGATCTTGCGTTCGACCTCGTAAGCGGGCCTCTGGATCGACTTCATCTTCATGCTGCCCCACAGCCGAAGCGGCGTGTTCATCGACCCGTCCTTCTTCGCATCGACACCGACGTTAAAGCCCGCCTCGGGCTCCAGCTCCGTCGGCAACCTGAAGCCGAGCTTGACGGAATAGCTTCTGTCCGAATTCTTGACGGGCTGCCAGATCAGCGGCCTGTCCGCCGCATAAGCGCTCAATGCCGAAAACGGGCCAACCGCAAAGATTGCCGCAAACAGCGCGACGCCGCCGGCCAATAGACTTCTGTTCATTTGATCCCCACTCGAAGGCTCAAGACAATGTTGAGGCGCAAGCAACCGCGAGGTCACCTGGAAAACCCGTTTCAATGCGATGGAGGCGAGTTTGTCAGACCCAATGGTCCGTTTTCGCCACGTGCCTTCCCCTGCCGATGCAACGGAACTGACCGCCGCGAATATACGCTCGAATGAGGCAGCTTCGAATCGATTTTGCGGCTGAAATGCGATTGCGGGATCACGATCGGTTTCCCGAAGATGTGAACCCCCGCTGTTGCTGCATCGCAACATGACGTGGTTAGGCTGGGTACGCGGAGGAGTGAATGGTAGGTCCTACCCCACTGCAACGCTCTGGCACCACGAGTACCGGTGGCAGCATTCTAGGCCCGGTTTGGTCATGAGCATGCGTTATCCTACAATGAAAGGATCCAGTTCGACCGGGTCGCCGGCGGGCGATGAGCACAAGTCACGGAACCGCGAAAACAACTTCTTAACCATTCAGAACTCACATTAGCCAATAGGAACATATTAACCGATCCTGTTAACGCAACACTCTTTTGACTTTCAGTAAAAGAACAACACGTCGGGACGACTTGTCCCACGGCACGAATCAAGGAGGATTTGCATGTCGGTTTTTGCACGCTTTATGAAGGATGAGTCTGGCGCCACTGCCATCGAATACGGGCTTATCGCCGCTCTTATCTCTGTCGCGCTGATCGCTGGTGCACAGACGCTCGGCGGTGCACTAAGCACGCAATTCACGAACCTCAGCAAGAAGTTGAATTGCGGCGGCGCTGCTACCACTTGCTGATCGCTGGCATTGCGAGATGCAACCAAGTCGGGTCATGAGTTAACGTCGTTGCACGATTGGCCGGCAGGTAGTCTCACTCAAGTATTCGCCTGAGGTCTTCACCCCAGGTTAACATCCAGATCGTACCCAAAAGCTCGGACGCCATCTCTTGGTTCCAGCACTCAACTCGCCGAACAATGGGACCTCCATTGTTCGGTTTTTTGTTGCCGTCACGCCAGAGATTCTTGGTCTCTATATCCAGCTCCGAAGCAGCGCTTTGCTCAAGGCGATATTCCTCCGCTCAAGCGGCAGTCGCAATTTTTTGGGAGATGGTTTTGGCGACCCCTGCAGGATTCGAACCTGCGACCACCTGCTTAGAAGGCAGGTGCTCTATCCAGCTGAGCTAAGGGGCCTGCTAAGACGCTTCTAACAGAACGCAGACAGGAAGTCAGTGCGTCCAGGGCTGCGAGCGATTGAAGCGGAAATTGTCGGTGTAGGAAGCAGCTTGACGCGCAGGTTCTTTCGGCTGGACGACGCGGTATTCGATGCCTTCACGCTTGGCGTAGGCTTCGGCAAGTTCCTGACTTTCAAAGGTCAGGCGCACCTGCTGCTTCATGTCTCCGGAAGATGTATAGCCAAGGATCGGATCGATCCGGCGTGGCTCTTCCTGGTCGAATTCGAGGAGCCAGAGATGCGTCTTGGCTTTGCCAGATTGCATTGCAGTTTTTGCGGGACGATAGATCTTGGCCGTCATGAACTGAAACATCCGACTTTTGCTAGCGTGACGCTTCGGCAACTGCTGAGCGCGACGCTCTTTTGAAGGCAATGGTCGGAGTGGAGAGATTCGAACTCCCGACCCTCTGGTCCCAAACCAGATGCGCTACCAGACTGCGCTACACTCCGTTCCTTACAAGAATGCGAGATACACGGTTCCCTACCAGCCCGCAACTGCAAAAAGTGGATTTTCCCAATTGTTCGAACTGTCTAGCGAACTAACTGTGGGAAAGCGGCCAAACACCTATCCTGCGTTGCCGATCCGTTTGGAAACCACCTTGTCACCAACCTTGATTCCGAGCGCTTTCGTCCGACCGGCATTCAGTTCGAGGACAAATTTTACCGGTCCCCGCGAATCGATCACGTCACGAGAGTAAGGAACCGCATTTTCGCGGATATGAGAGACCGTCCCATCGCCTTCGATGAACAGCATATCGAGCGGCAGGATGGTGTTTTCCATCCACATGGAAACACGGCGTGTCTCGCCGAAGTCGAACAGCATGCCGTGATTGTCAGGCATTTCCTTGCGGTACATCAGGCCCTGCGAGCGCTGCTGGTCCGTCAGAGCCAGCTCGATCACAAAGGCATGGGTCTTGCCCGCTGCCGTGCGGATCGACAGCTCATCTTTTGGAAAGATGACCTGCTGGGCTGCGGCAGCGTAGGCGACAAACAGAAAAAGCGCCGCAAGGGCGCCTTTTGCAAAGGGCGTGATCCGCCCGAATGACTGCATTCTCAACATCAATGTGACCGGCTTACAGGGTTGGGATTGTCGGGATGAATTTCGGCTGCCATCAAGCCCTTGTCGCCAGGTCCGAACCGGACCAGCACGGTCTGGCCGGGACGGAGCTCTGTCAGTCCGTAGCGGCGCAGCGTTTCCATGTGGACAAAAATATCTTCGGTCCCCTCACCGCGGCTCAGGAATCCAAAGCCCTTGGTGCGGTTGAACCATTTCACCAGTGCCCGTTCGAGGCCGCTCGTTGGCGTGACCTGAACATGGGTGCGAACCGGCGGCAACTGGGAGGGATGAACTGCGGTCGACTGATCCATGGAAAGAATGCGGAAGGCCTGATAGCCGCGGTCGCGCTTCTGGATCATCGCGACGATACGGGTTCCTTCAAGGATGGTCTGGTATCCATCGCGCCTCAGGCAGGTCACATGCAGAAGCACATCCTGCATACGGTTGTCGGGCACAATGAAGCCGAACCCCTTCGCAACATCGAACCACTTGACCACACCCGTAATTTCGATGAGCTCGACCGGATCGCCCGCGAATTCCTCGTATTCGGCTACGCCTTTCAACGATATCCTGTCTGCCATATCCTATCGGCCCCTCGATTACGCGTTACGACATGACGGTGGAAGTGATTCTTCGCGCCTAGATTAACATCCCGTTAACCCTCTAGTGCAAGTCCCCGTCTGGACTTTATCAGCATCTTTCTACGGCTGACGGCTTGCCCCAGGCTTGCTGACCTCCTGCAATGCACCATATCCGCTCGACAGTTTGCCAACGACATCGCGGAGCTTGCGACACATGCGCTATCTACACACAATGGTTCGGGTCAAGGATCTCGACGCGTCTCTCCAATTCTACAAGACATTGATGGGTTTGGAGGAGATCCGCCGCATCGAAAATGACAAGGGCCGCTTCACGCTGGTCTTTCTGGCTGCACGCGACGACGTTTCGCAGGCTAAGGAGAACATGGCGCCGTGCATCGAGCTTACCTACAACTGGGACAGCGAGGATTACACGGGCGGACGCAATTTCGGCCACCTCGCCTATGAGGTCGACGACGTCTATGCGTTCTGCCAGCACATGCAGGACAATGGCATCGTGATCAACCGTCCGCCTCGCGAAGGTCGGATGGCCTTCGTACTTTCGCCGGACGGCATTTCTTTCGAGATCTTGCAGAAGGGCGACAACCTGCCGGTCGCCGAGCCGTGGGCATCGATGCCGAATACCGGCAGTTGGTAATTGAGGCTTGCGTCGGCCTGACCAAGGCCGACGCCCCTCTCTTGCCGAGTGAAACAGGACACGTGATGCTCATCTCCATGATTCGCGACAGAGTGTCCGCGACGCACATGAAGGGCATCACGTGCCGGTTTCGCCAGCAAGATCGATCTCAAGGCCGAGTTTTCCGCTCCTCGCAGTGGCGATCGCAGCCTTAATGATGAGCAGTTGCTCGATGACCCGCAAGGTTGCCGACGCCGATCCGGTCTCCGCAGAGGCGGTGGCCGCGGAGCAACCAGATGGCGCGGCAAAACCGCTTGCCAAAGCCGGCACGAGCGGCGCCGGCCTCTATGTCGATCCCCTCGTCTCCACAAAGGCGCACCAGGCCAAATCAGCGGCAGTTGCAACGACTACGGCGCCGGGCGCCAACGCCGCCCCCGGCGCCTTTCCTCCGGCGCCGGAGCAGCCGTCGAACTCCATCGCCGGGCTCGTCACGCAACCGACTGGCGTGCGCGCGAGCAGCTACAGCATCTTTTCGTCCAACGCATCGCCATTCCCATCGGCGACGACGGCACCTGCTGCTGCCCCTGACGGGCAGACAGCCGTCGCCGCTCCGGCCGGCGGCATCAATGCAGCACATGGCAGCGTCTTCACTCCCCGCCAGCCGCTGCCGGACCCGTCACAACAGGCGCAGCTCTAACCATCAGCCTTGAGCGGGGGCGAAAAGAGCGCGCTGGTCAAATCGGATAAGCCGCTGATTTCGCATGGCTTTACGCTCACTGAAGCCACATTTTCCGCGCATCTAATTTTTCGCAAAAAACATCGTTTTTGCGCTTGCGGTAACGAAATCACGCCTCTATAAGGGCGCTCACTGTACGCGCCCTTCGTCTATCGGTTAGGACGTCAGATTTTCATTCTGAAAAGAGGGGTTCGACTCCCCTAGGGCGTACCAGTTCTTTCCTTCAAACTGTTGATTTTGCACAAGAACCTCTAAGTTCTCTTGGAGCATCCAGCCGCGCAATTTTCTCTGTTTATCTTCCGAAAAATACCGTTTTTTGGCTTGTCTGTTTGAAAAAGCGTCCCTATAAGACGCTCCTGTACGCGCCCTTCGTCTATCGGTTAGGACGTCAGATTTTCATTCTGAAAAGAGGGGTTCGACTCCCCTAGGGCGTACCACTTCCCCCTTCTTCCATATCTTCAGGCTTGTTCGCTCGCGCGTTTTCCCGCGGCATGCCTTGGCTTGGATTATTTCATTTAAAAACAGAGAAATATCGATTTTCCTACTTGCCGGATCGGGCAAGCCTGACTATACGAGCGCTCACTGTACGCGCCCTTCGTCTATCGGTTAGGACGTCAGATTTTCATTCTGAAAAGAGGGGTTCGACTCCCCTAGGGCGTACCAGTTTCCCCTTTTGATTAAGCCGTAATTTATCGCGACTCGACCGCGTCGAGAAGCCTGAGCTGGATGCGCCGGTTTCCCTGCCACTGGTCGGCCGTGAGGCATCCCGCGGCATGGATCTGCTTTCCGCGGGAGTTGAGCAGCATCTGGCCGAGCGGCGTTTCGGCCGCCCTGAAGGCGATCCCCTCCAGACGCGTGCCATCGAGTGATTCCAGCGTGATCTTCACATGCGCCGTACCGACCAGCCGCACATCTCTCAGACGATGGGCGGGAACGGCAAAGACGGGCTGCGCATGGCCAGAGCCGTAGGGGCCCGCCTGTTCCAGCTGGTCGAATAGCGCGATCGTGGCTCCTGATGCCGAAAGCGCGCCATCGATCTTCAGCACATGGTTGGCAACGAGAGCCGGAACGCCCTCAGCCGCCACTTCCTCGAAATAGGCGCGCAGCTTGCCGAGGTTGGCGCGCTCGACGGTCAGTCCCGCCGCCATGGCGTGACCGCCACCTTTTAGCAGAAGCCCTGATTCGACTGCGCCGCGAACCATCCGGCCCATGTCGAAACCGTTGATCGAACGGCCGGAACCGGTGCCCTTGCCGGACGGGTCGAAAGCGATCGCGAAGGCAGGCCGCCGGAATTTCTCCTTCAGTCTTGCAGCGAGAAGACCGACGATGCCCGGATGCCATTTCTCATGCGCGGTGACGATGACGGACGCGCCCTCGGCGTCACCGTATTCGCCAAGAACTTCGGCTTCTGCTTCCGCCAGCATGGCGGCTTCCATGGCCTGCCGCTCGCGGTTCAGATCGTCCAGCCGGCCGGCGATCTCCTCCGCCTTGATATCGTCTTCCAATGTCAGCAAGCGGCTGCCGAGTGCTGCATCGCCGATTCGCCCGCCGGCATTGATACGTGGGCCGATCATGAAGCCGAAATGATAGGGCGTCACCGGTCCGCCAAGACCCGCCTTTCGAAACAACGCCGTGAGTCCCGGATTGACCATGTGACGGGCGGCGATCAGCCCCTTCACCACATAGGCACGGTTCAGCCCCTTTAGTGGCACGACATCGCAAACGGTTGCCAGCGCCACCAGATCCAGCAGACCGAGGAGATCGAGCGACTGGGCGCGGCTATCGCCACCTTCGCGCAGCTGCTTCAGGGTGGCGACCATGACCAGAAACACGACGCCTGCCGCGCAGAGATGCCCCTGCCCCGAGAGATCGTCCTGGCGGTTCGGATTGACGAGCGCCACACAGGGCGGCAGCACATGACCGACCTGGTGGTGGTCGATGACAACCACATCGCAGCCCTCGTCCTTGGCCGCCGTCAGCGCGTCCTGGCTCGTCGAGCCACAGTCGACCGTGACGATCAGCTGCGCGCCGTTCGCCACCAGTTGGCGGATCGCGTTCGGGTTAGGGCCGTAGCCTTCGAAGATCCGATCCGGAATATAGATCTCCGCCTCGACACCGAAATGCGTCAGGAAACGGTAGAGCAACGCGGAAGAGGCCGCGCCATCCACGTCGTAATCGCCGAAGATCGCAACCCGCTCGCGCCGGTTGATCGCCGCAACCAGTCTTGCTGCAGCCTTGCCGCAATCCGTCAGCGTCAACGGATCGGGCATCAGTGACCGGATGGTCGGATCAAGGAAGGCCGGGGCATCGTCGAGCGTCACGCCGCGGCCGGCAAGCACGCGAGCGACCAGTTCGGGAATGCCATGGATCTGGCTGATGGCAAGCGCGCGGTTCTGCGCCGCCTGGTCGAGCCGCGACACCCAGCGCTGGCCACTCACCGATTGCTCTACGTTCAGGAACGCGCGCGGTACCGGATCGACCGGTGACGTTGTCATGGAGAGGCTGCTGGCGATTGAGGTGGTCGATTGGGTGGTCATTCAGCCGTTTTAGCGCATCGGCGCATCAACAGTAATCTGTTTTCGGCAGCGGACGTGGCCTCGGCGAAAAAACACTGGGGCCAGTCTAGTGCGGCTCGACGGCTGCGTGGGTCACATGTCCTTGGGGCGTTCGATCCGGATGACCTGCGGCTCGCCGACCAGATAGCTCTCGGCCTTGATGGCATCGACGGCCTTGCGGACCGAATTCTCCATCGTCGCATGCGTGACGAGGATGATCGTCTTCGACATCACGGACGAATCGGGCTTTGAGCGCTGGACGATCGATTCGAGCGAGATGGCGTTCTCAGCCATGCGGGCAGCGATCGAGGCGAAGACGCCGGTCCGGTCGGCAACGGTCAGCCGGATGAAATAACCACCTTCGTGGCTCTGCATCTGGGCGCGCTTGTAAGGTGCCAGCGAAGCCGCCGGTGTGCCGAGAACCGGAACCTGCTGCGCGCCCGGGCGGCTCTTGGCGATGTCGGCGATGTCACCGAGCACGGAAGATGCCGTTGCATTGCCACCGGCGCCTGGGCCGACCATCAGCAGTTCGCCGAGGATGTCGGATTCGATCGCCACGGCATTCGTCACGCCATCGACCTGCGCGATAACCGAATCACGGGGCACCATGGTCGGGTGAACGCGCTGCTCGATGCCTGTTTCGGTGCGCTGCGCGACGCCGAGAAGCTTGATGCGGTAGCCGAGATCGGCGGCCGCGTGGATATCGTCGATCGAGATATTGGTGATGCCTTCGAGATAGATCTCGTCGGGCGCGATCTGGGTCCCGAACGCAAGCGTCGTCAGGATTGCCAGCTTGTGTGCCGTGTCGTTGCCCTCGATATCGAAGGCCGGATCGGCTTCGGCATAGCCCAGCCGCTGCGCTTCCTTGAGGCAGTCGGCAAAGGACAGGCCCTCCTTCTCCATCCGGGTCAGGATGTAATTGCAGGTGCCGTTCATGATGCCGTAGACACGCGAAATCGTGTTGCCGGTCAGGGACTCGCGAAGGGCCTTGATGACCGGGATACCACCGGCAACGGCCGCCTCGAAATTGAGGAGTGCGCCGTTTTCTTCGGCGATCCTTGCGAGTTCGACGCCGGATGCGGCGAGCAGCGCCTTGTTGGCTGTCACCACGTGGAGACCGCGCCGCAAGGCTGCGCGCACGGAGTCAGCAGCCGCCCCTTCGGCACCGCCCATCAGTTCCACGAACACGTCGATCTCAGCGTTTGCTGCCAGTTCTTCGGCGCTGTCGAACCAGGTCACGGCAGAGATATCGATCCCGCGGTCGCGGGTGCGGTCTCTCGCCGTCACGGCGGCAATCTCGATCGGGCGTCCGCAGGTGACCGCGAGTTCGTTGGCACGGGTCTGGATGATGCGAACGAGCGAGGCACCAACAGTGCCAAGACCCGCAATGCCGACTCTGAGGGCATCTGCCATGATAGTTTTCCTGGTATTTTGGGAGACTAGTATTTGGGAGAATGGGGCGGTCGAACGGCCGCCCCTCAAATCGTGATCGGCGGCCCGGTTCGCGGTCAGCGACGCGTGTTGAGCGTAATCACGTTGTGCATCGTATCGTCTGCCGTCGACAGAAACTTCTTGATGCTGCGGGCGGCCTGGCGAATGCGATGCTCGTTTTCGACCAGTGCGAGGCGAACATAGTCGTCGCCCATCTCACCGAAACCGACACCGGGTGCGACGGCAACGTGCGCCTTCTCGACGAGAAGCTTGGAGAATTCCAGACTCCCGAGATGGCGGAACTTTTCCGGAATTTTCGCCCAGGCAAACATGGTCGCCGGTGGTGGCGGTACGTCGAAACCGGCCTTGCCGAAGCTCTCGACCATCACGTCACGGCGACGCTTGTAGACGCTGCGCACTTCCGCGATATCGGCACCGTCACCGTTCAGCGCGTGGGCTGCAGCCACCTGGATCGGCGTGAACGCGCCATAATCAAGGTAGGATTTGACGCGCGTCAGCGCTGCGATCAGCCGCTCGTTGCCGACAGCAAAGCCCATGCGCCAGCCGGGCATGGAGAAGGTTTTCGACATCGAGGTGAACTCGACGGCCACATCCATCGCACCCGGCACTTCGAGAACCGAAGGTGGCGGGTTGTTGTCGTCGAAGTAGATCTCCGAATAGGCAAGATCGGAGAGCACGATGATCTCGTGCTTCTTCGCAAACGCGATCACTTCCCTATAGAAATCCAGCGACGCGATATGCGCGGTCGGGTTGGATGGGTAATTGATGATGAGTGCCAGCGGCTTCGGGATCGAATGCTTCACCGCGCGTTCCAGCGGCGGAAAGAAGCTATCGTCCGGCTCGACAGACATGGAGCGGATCACGCCGCCCGCCATCAGGAAGCCGAAGGCGTGGATAGGGTATGTCGGATTGGGGCAGAGGATGACGTCACCGGGCGCGGTGATCGCCTGCGCCATGTTGGCGAAGCCTTCCTTGGAGCCGAGCGTTGCCACGACCTGCGTATCCGGGTTCAGCTTCACACCAAACCGGCGTGCATAGTAAGCAGCCTGCGCGCGGCGAAGGCCCGGAATGCCCTTGGAGGAGGAGTAGCGGTGCGTGCGCGGATCCTGGACCACTTCGCAGAGCTTGTCGACGATCGCCTGCGGAGTAGGTAGATCGGGATTGCCCATGCCGAGATCGATAATGTCCGCGCCACCCGCTCGCGCGCTTGCTTTCAAACGGTTCACCTGTTCGAAAACGTAGGGCGGCAGACGCCGGACTTTATGAAACTCTTCCATGTTGTTCCTCAAGGATGAAATCGAAGCAGAGCTCGTCCCGCTGCTCGAGCCTCACTTTATGCCATTTTTGCTTTGCGGCCAAATGTCCTCAAACGCAATAGCAATATCCGGCCGGATCGGCTCGTCGCCCTATTGGCCGGAAATACCGGCCTGGGCATCCTTGCCATGATCGGTGGCGAGCTTGCGGTACTCGACCACACGACGCTGATACTCCGCTTCGGAGATGGTGCCGGACTTGCGGGCTCGGGCAAGCGATGCCATGCGCGGCTCGGTCTTCTGGTAATCTGCATCTTCGATCTGCTCGTTGGCAGCGCGAAGCGTATAGTCGAATGTGGGATATGTGCCGGTGTCGCGCTTGACGATCGGACCCGGAGGCGGTGCCGTCCTGGTCTGCGTGATGACGGCCGGTGGCGGCGTATTGGGAATACCATCATCCAGCGCAAAGCTGTTGCTGTTGCAGCCGGACACAAGAGGCATGGCGCCGATACCGATGAAAAGCGGTAACCAGCCGATGCGACGCCTCAGTTTTTCCATGTCCGTACCCATTTTCTGTCGCCGGGGCCATCTACCCGGCAGCCTAGCCGCTGGCACTTGTATTCGGTTTCAGCCACAATGTACAAATGAAATCAGACGACAGCTGACGAGGAGGGCTCGCGTGGCGCAAAACTCCGGGGATAAGGGGACAGGCGGTCCGGAATTTCCGGGCTTCGACCCCAAGGCGGTCGAGGCCTACATCGTCAAGGACCCGCACGAGATGGCGATGAATTTCGCGCGTGCCATGGAAAACCTCGGCAAGGCCGCATCGGAATGGCTCGCGCCAAGGGAGCGCCGCGATATTCCAGACCCCGCGCTCGATCCGCTCAGTGATCTCATCAAGACGCTTTCGCAGGTCACCGAGTACTGGATTTCAGAGCCGCAACGGACGCTGCAAGCACAAACCCTGCTCTTCTCAAGCTATATGGGGATCTGGACGCGATCGCTCTCGCAATTCGGAGGCGCGCCTCAAGAGAGCGAGCCAGCGGCGCTGCCGAGAGACAAGCGATTCGCCGACGAGGACTGGGTGAAGAACCCGTTCTTTGCGTTCATGCGGCAAGTCTTCACGGTTACCGCCACCTGGGCCGAAACATTGGTAAGCGAGGCGCAGGGGCTAGACGAGCACACGCGGCACAAGGCGGCATTCTACTTGAAGCAGGTGACCGCTGCGCTTTCGCCTGCAAATTTCGCGATCACCAATCCCGAAGTCTATCGCGCGACGGTCGCCTCGCATGGCGCCAATCTCGTCACCGGCATGAAAATGCTGGCCGAGGACATCATGGCCGGCGGCGGCGAGCTGAGACTTCGCCAGACGGATGCCTCCAAGTTTGCGCTCGGCCTCAATATCGCGCTCACACCCGGCAAGGTCGTCGCCCGCAACGATCTCTGCGAGGTTCTGCAATACGAGCCGACCACGGAGACGGTCTTCAAGCGGGCGCTGGTCATCGTGCCGCCCTGGATCAACAAGTTCTACATTCTCGACCTGACGCCGCAAAAGAGCTTCATCAAGTGGTGCGTCGACCGCGGGCACACCGTGTTCGTGATCTCCTGGGTCAATCCGGACAGGCGCCATGCGGCCAAGGGATGGGAAGCCTACATGCACGAGGGCATCGATTTTGCGCTCGACACGATCGAGACGTCGACCGGCGAACGCGAGGTCGATGCGATCGGCTACTGCGTCGGCGGAACGTTGCTGGCGGCTACGCTCGCCTTCCACGCCAAGACAAACGTGAAAAGGATCGCATCGGCGACGTTCCTCGCTACCCAGGTCGACTTTACCCATGCAGGCGACCTCAAGGTCTTCGTCGACGAGGCGCAGGTTTCGACGATCGAGACCTATATGAACGCGACCGGCTATTTCGACGGGTCGAAGATGGCGGCGGCATTCAACATGCTGCGTGCGTCCGAGCTGATCTGGCCTTACGTGGTCAATAACTATCTGAAGGGCCAGGAGCCGCTGCCGTTCGACCTGCTGTATTGGAATTCGAACTCGACCCGGATGACACCTGCCAACCACGCCTACTACCTGCGCAATTGCTACCTCGATAACAAGCTCTCCAACGGCCTGATGGAACTTGCCGGGGAGCGTCTGTCGCTGAAGGACATCGTCATTCCCGTTTATAATCTTGCCACAAGCGAAGACCACATCGCGCCTGCGAAATCCGTGTTCCTCGGCTCGTCGCTGTTTGGCGGTTCGGTCGATTTCGTGCTGGCTGGATCCGGCCATATCGCCGGCGTCGTCAATCCGCCGGAAAGACGGAAGTACCGATACTGGACCGATGGCCAATTGAAGGACACGCTGGAGGACTGGGTTGCCGGCTCGCAGGAGCATGAGGGGTCGTGGTGGACGCATTGGCAGGACTGGATCGGACCGAAAGCGGGTGACCAGGTGCCGGCCCGAAAGCCCGGCGGGTCAGCGCTCACCGCGTTGGCCGACGCACCGGGAACCTACGTTCTCGTCCGCGACTGACACTTCCCAGCATTCCAGAAGAACCTCATGCGCTTTGATCCGCCGCTCGTCTCCGCAACGCTTGTCCAGCGCTACAAGCGCTTCCTGTTCGACGCGGTGCTGGAGGATGGCACGCCTTTCACCGGGTCGTGCCCGAATACCGGTTCCATGCGGGGATTGACGGAGCCCGGGTCGAGGATCTGGGTATCGGAGCATGACAGTCCGACCCGCAAATACCGTCACATGTTCGAAATGGTAGAGGCCGGCGGCGAGATGGTCGGTATCAATACCGGACTGCCCAACAGGCTGACCGAAGAAGCGATCCGTGCCGGCTTGATCCCCAGCCTTTCCGGCTACGGCACGATCCTGCGCGAGCAGAGATACGGGCGTAACTCTCGCATCGACTTTCTCCTGAGAGAGGACGATCTGCCGGATGCCTATGTGGAAGTGAAGAACGTCCATTTCAGCCGTTCAGCGGGGCTCGCCGAATTTCCCGATACCGTGACGAAGCGCGGCGCCAAGCATCTCGAGGAGCTCGGCGATATGGCGGAGGCAGGTCACCGGGCGGTGATGATCTACCTCATTCAGCGTCACGACTGCACGCGGTTTTCGATCTGCAGCGATCTCGACCCGATGTATGCGATCGCTTTCGATCGTGCCAAGGCGCGCGGCGTCGAGGCCTATGCGCTCCGCTGTCGCGTCACGCCGGAGGAAATCATAGCGTCGGGAATGGTTATGATGGACGAACCCCGCCCCTCTGTTTTATGAACTGTAGGAGTTGCGAGAGAAATATCATGGTCAATTACATCGAGGCGGTTTCCGCCCCCTCAAAAAACACGGGTGCTATCCGTCTCTACGATACGGCGCAGGATTTTGACGGCATGCGCAAGGCCTGCCAGCTGACGGCGCGCTGCCTCGACGAACTTGCGGCGATCGTTCAGCCAGGTATCACCACGAATGCGATCGACCGTTTCGTGTTCGAGTTCGGCATGGACAATGGCGCCCTTCCCGCAACACTTGGCTATCGCGGCTACAAATACTCGGTCTGCACCTCGATCAACCATGTCGTCTGCCACGGCATGCCTGAAGACAAGCCGCTTCGCGAGGGCGATATCGTCAATATCGACGTGACCTATATCCTCGATGGCTGGCACGGCGATTCCAGCCGCATGTATCCGGTCGGACAGATCAAACGCGCTGCCGAACGGTTGATGGACGTGACCTACGAATGCCTTCTGCGGGGCATCGCAGCCGTGAAGCCCGGCGCCCGCACCGGCGCGATCGGCGAAGCGATCCAGTCCTATGCGGAGGCCGAGCGCTGCTCGGTCGTGCGCGATTTCTGCGGCCACGGCGTCGGTCGTCTGTTCCACGACTCTCCGAACATCCTCCATTACGGCCGCGCCGACGAAGGGCCGGAAATCCGGGAAGGCATGATCTTTACGATCGAGCCGATGATCAATCTCGGTAAGCCGCATGTGAAGGTTCTTTCCGATGGCTGGACCGCCGTCACCCGCGACCGGTCGCTGTCGGCACAATACGAGCATGCGGTCGGTGTCACCGCGACGGGATGCGAGGTGTTCACCCTGTCGCCCGGCGGTCTCGACCGGCCCGGCCTGCCTCCATTGCAGGCCTGACCATGACCAACCCGCCCGTCTCCTCGCATGACCCTATGGAAGCAAAAGAGGACGACGGGGCGGCCCTGTCTGTCGATGAACGCGGGTTCTTTGCCGAGACGCAGTCCAAGAGGCCGACGGCCAAACTTCCGCAAATCGGATCCCCTGCCGTCACGCAAGAACATTACCACGGCCACCGTGAGCGGTTGCGGGAGAAGTACCGAGACCACGGCGACGCTTCGCTGGCAGACTACGAGATCCTCGAGCTCCTGCTTTTCCGCTCCATCCCGAGGCGCGATACCAAGCCGCTCGCGAAAGCATTGATTGCTCGCTTCGGAAACCTTGCCAGCGTGCTTGGCGCGCCGCTCGGATTGCTGCAGGAGGTCAAGGGTATCGGCGAGGCCGTCGCGCTCGACCTCAAGCTTGTCGCGACGACGGGTCAGCGGATGCTGCGAAGCGAGTTGCGGGGCAAGCAGGTGCTTTCGTCCTGGTCTTCGGTGATTGATTACTGCCATGCCGCCATGGCCTATGAGGCCCGAGAACAGTTCCGCGTGCTCTTTCTAGACAAGCGCAACGCCCTGATCTCGGATGAAATCCAGGGGCATGGAACGGTCGACCATACGCCAGTCTATCCGCGCGAAGTGGTGCGGCGAGCCCTGGAGCTTTCGGCGACTGCGCTCATCCTCGTCCACAACCATCCCAGTGGCGACCCTACCCCGTCACGCGCCGATATCGACATGACGCGGACGATCGTGGAGACGGCAAAGCCACTCGGCATCACCGTCCACGACCACATCATCATCGGCAAGGACGGCCATGCCAGCCTCAAGGGGTTGAAGCTGATCTGACCTTCAGCGACTGACGATCACGCGACCTGTACGACATGGCCGTCGGAGACTTCGCGATACTCGCGAACCGGTGGCCGGTAATCCATGCCGCGCACCGGGCTTTTCAGCTCGTCGTTGGAAATGCCCCGTCTGATCCCCCGCCTTGCCGGATCCGGCACAGGCACGGCCGCCATGAGCTTCTTGGTGTACGGATGCTGCGGATTGTCGAACACGGCCGCCCGCGGCCCGATCTCGACGATTTCACCGAGATACATGACCGCCACCCGGTGGCTGACCCGTTCCACCACCGCCATGTCGTGACTGATGAACAGGAAGGACAGGTTGAGGCTCTGCTGCAGATCGAGCAGGAGGTTGCAGACTTGCGCCTTGATCGACACGTCCAGCGCCGACACGCTTTCATCGGCAACGATCACCTTCGGATCGAGCGCAAGCGCCCGCGCAATCGCGATGCGCTGGCGCTGGCCGCCCGAAAATTCGTGCGGGTAGCGTTTTGCCATGTCGGCGGAAAGACCGACCTTTTCTAGGAGATCGGCAGTCTTTTCCCGAGCCTGTTTCACCGTGCCGAGCCGGTGCTTGATGAACGGTTCGGATATCGCCGAACCCACCGTCATGCGCGGATTGAGCGATGAGAACGGATCCTGGAAGATCATCTGAACGGACTTGCGCATGTTGCGCAGGCTGACCTGGTCGAGCCGCAGGACATCGTAGCCATCTAGCGAGATATCGCCGCCGGTCGGATCGACGAGGCGCATGATCGAGCGGCCCGTGGTCGACTTGCCGCAGCCGGACTCACCGACCAGGGCCAACGTTTCGCCCTGGAACAGATCGAAGGACACATTTTCCACCGCATGCACCGCGCCGGTCTGGCGCGACAGGAGGCCGGAGCGGATCGGGAAACGGGTCACCAGAATTCTTGACGCTGAGGACCGGCGTCCTGCCCTTTTCAACGGTGCCGGCCACTTCGATCGGCTCGACGGCCAAACCGGTTTTCATGTCGACCACGGGGAAGCGGGTCGGCCACGCATGGTTCTGCATCGACCCCAGCTTCGGCACCGCCGAGAGCAGAGCCCGTGTATAGGGATGCTTGCCGCGGTGGAAGATCTCCTCCGTCGGTCCGGTCTCGACCTCGTCGCCGCGGAACATGACGATGGTACGGTCGGCGATCTCGGCGACGACGCCCATGTCATGGGTAATGAAAAGGACCGACATGCCCTCCTCTTCCTGCAGAACCTTGATGAGGTCGAGGATCTGTCCCTGGATGGTGACGTCGAGCGCCGTGGTCGGCTCGTCCGCGATCAGAAGCTTGGGCTTCGAAGCAAGCGCCATGGCAATCATGACGCGCTGACGCATGCCGCCGGAGAACTGGTGCGGATATTCGTCGAACCTCGATTGCGCGTTGGGGATGCGCACCTTTTCGAGCAGCCTCACGGTTTCGGCGCGCGCCTCCTGCTTTGACATCCCCTTGTGACGGGTGAGAACCTCGGAAATCTGCCGGCCGATGGTGAAGATCGGATTGAGCGAGGTCATCGGCTCCTGGAAGATCATCGATGCTTCGTTGCCGCGCACCCCGCGCATGTCCTTCTCAGAGATGGACAGGAGATCGCGTCCGTTCAGCATAACCTCGCCTTCGATGCGGCTCGTGTTGGACGCGAGCAGGCGCATGATCGACAGCGATGTCACGGATTTCCCGGAGCCGGATTCGCCGACGATGGCGACCGTTTCGCCGGGCATCACATCGAAGGAGACGTTGCGGACGACGCTTTTCCATTCGCCATCGACGAGGAAAGAGGTGGTGAGGTTCTTCACGGAAAGGACGGGAACAGTCGGCGTGGAGGTCTGGCTCATCGGGTGACCCTTACTTGAGCGTCAAAGGGGTGGCGTAGGAGGCTGACGGACGTTTTTCGGCCAGCCGTTGCGCTTCGAGCGCGGCGATCTTTTCGTCGATAATGCTGCGGTCGATCATGCCGTGCGGGTTTTCCCGGGTCGGCATGGTCTCAGCGACATGCAGGAAACGCTCCTGCGCGACGGCATAGAGGCGGCGCAGTTCGAAAAGCGGCTCGGGGTGATCATCGGCGTTGATCCGCAGCCAGGGATAATCCTGGTCGCGGTAGATGACGAGCGCTGCCGACTGGCGGCCACGCTTGTCGCCGCCTGCCGCCTCGCCCGCGTCCATGGCATCGAGCAGGCGTTCGGCAAGCGGTACGCCGCGTGCAGCCGCTTCGTTGTAGACACGCATCGTTTCGGCAATCACCTGCGGTCCCGCCAGCATGTTGCCCGCAACCGAGACGTTGCGGTCCACGAGGTGACCGGCCCAATCGACGCAGTTTTCACCGGTGAAGGCGGCGTTGCGACCATGGGCGTCGATCAGGTGCATCTGCCGCTGGCGGTGGCCGTCGTCGCGCGCAGTCAGGCTTGCAATGACCTCATCCGGAGACCTGCCCTCCTCCAGTAGTTTCAGGCCATCGGTTCCATAAAGCGGGCTGACGAAGGCCTGGGTGGCGATAGCGCCCACCCTGCCCCTGATATGCGGCACGGCGCATCCAACCGCGAAGAAACGGCTGGCGACGGCTATGCCCAGATGTCCCGTGTCTTGATCACGCGCGACGATTGACCAGGTCATGGTTCACCGTCCAATCGCGTAGGCTTGCATCAGGCGCGGTGTTGCGGCCGCCCTCAGCAGACCGTCAGCATCTCGACGCGCAGCCGTCAGGCGGCCGACGGTCCATGGATCGGCGACAGTGACCTTGTGGCCGCGACGACGGAGGTCTTCGAGTGCGGCTTCACCGATATTGCTCTCGACCATGATCTCGCCCGGAGAGCTCGTGCGCGGATAGAACGAACCGGGGAAATGCGAGGTGTGGAACAGCGGCATGTCGATCGAGGCCTGCAGGTTCTTGCCGTGATGGGCGTAGCGCAGGAAGAACGGCAGCTGCCACTGGTCCTGCTGGTCGCCGCCGGGTGTGCCGAACACCATGGAGGGTTTGCCCTGATGAAGAGCAAGCGACGGCGTCAGCGTCGTGCGCGGGCGTTTTCCAGGCGCAAGCGAGGTCGGCAGCCCTTCCTTTAGCCAGAACATCTGGGCACGCGAGTTGAGGGCGAAACCGAGACCCGGAACGATCGGCGACGACTGCAGCCAGCCGCCCGACGGTGTGGTCGAGACCATGTTGCCCCAGCGGTCGATGACGTCGATATGCACCGTATCGCCGCGCTTTTCGGTGAGGTGCGACATGGTCGGCTCGTAAACCGTGCCGGTGCCGCTCATCTCCGCCAGCATCGCCATCGTCGCATCGACCTGGCGCTCATAGCCCGGAACCGTGCCGGGGCGCAGTTCCATCGAAGCGGTGCTGCCGATCAGCTTCCGCCGCTCGCTGTTGTAGCCTTCCGACAGGAGGTATTCGGTCGGGATCTGGCTGAATTCCGGATCTCCGTAATAGACCTCGCGGTCGGCAAACGCGAGCTTCATCGCCTCGACGACCGTATGGACGAAATCGGGACCGGCCGGATCCATCGCCTCGAGATCGAAGCCTTTTAGAAGCGCCAGCGACTGCAGCAGCACCGGTCCCTGCCCCCAGGCCGGCGTCTTGGCGATCGTCCAGTCCTGGTAATCGAGCGTCTGGGGCGCTTCGATGGTGGCACTCCAGTTGGCCATGTCGTCGGCGGTGAGCACGCCCTTGTGCTTCGAACCGCTCGCGTCCATCACCTCAGCGGTCTTCAGATAGGTGTCGATCGCTTCGGCCACGAAGCCGCGATAGAACGCGTCACGGGCCGCCTGGACCTGTTCCTCGCGTCCGGATTTGGCTTCCGATTCGGAGATGATCCGCCTGTAGGTTTCGGCGAGAACGGGGTTCCTGAAATTGCAGAGTGCTTCCGGCGCAACGCCACCCGGCAGCCATGTCTCATAGGATGTCGGCCATTCCTTCTGGAAGAAGTCCGCCAGGCCCTTGATCGTGTTCGACACCCGCGGCAGCACCGGATGGCCATGCTCGGCGTAGTAGATCGCCGGCTCTAGAACTTCGCGAACGGTCATCGTTCCATAGTCGCGCAGCATCAGCATCCAGCCGTCAAATGCGCCGGGAATGACGGTCGAAAGCAGGCCGTCGCCCGGAATGAGCTTCAGACCTTCCGACGTATAATGCTCGATGGTGGCGCCGGCAGGTGCTGGCCCCTGGGCGCAGATGACTTCGACCTTGTCGGTCTTCTTGGAGTAAAAGACGGCCGGCATGTCGCCGCCCGGACCGCACAGATGCGGTTCGACGATCTGCAGCACGAAGCCCGTCGCGACCGCCGCATCGAAGGCATTGCCGCCCTTTTCGAGGATCGCCATGCCGACGGCTGAGGCAATCCAGTGCGTGGAGGTGACGACGCCGAAGGTGCCGAGGATTTCAGGGCGCGTGGTGAATTCGGTCATTCCAGGTATTCCTTGTATAAAACTCTTGTCCGCTGGGCGTTACGCCTCGCGCGGATCCAGTGCATCGCGCAGGCCGTCACCCAGAAGGTTGAAGCCGATGACGACGAGGAAGATTGCAATCCCCGGCCACATGGCCATCCAGGGCGCCTGGCTCAGGAAGTTCTTGGCCGTATTCAGCATAGAACCCCAGCTCGGTGCCGGTGCCTGCTGGCCGAGGCCGAGGAAGGACAGGCTGGCTTCGGCGATGATGGCGGTCGCCACCGTCAGTGTCGCCTGAACGATGATCGGGGCAAACACGTTCGGCAGGATGTAGCGGGTCATGATGTCGACGTGGTTGAGGCCAATCGACCGTGCGCCCTCGACATAATCCTCCGTCTTCACCGCAAGCACCTGGCCGCGGGTGAGACGCACGAAGACCGGCATGGCGGAGAGGCCGATGGCAATCATCGCGTTGGTGAGGCTCGGGCCGAGGAAGGCGGCAAGCGCAATCGCGGTGATCAGAAACGGCATCGCCAGCAGTGCTTCGGTCACACGCTGGATGACCTGATCGACCCAGCCGCCGAAATAACCCGACAGCAGTCCGAACGGGACGCCGATGGCAACGGCGATGGCGACGGAGACGACGCCTGCCATCAGCGATGCACGCGCACCCCAGATCATGCGCGACAGGATATCGCGGCCAAGATCATCGGTGCCCAGCCAGTGGGCGGCAGACGGCGCCTTGCGCAGCGCCGACCAGCTGGTCGCGATCGGGTCGGCAATCGGCAGGATCGGGGCGGCGATCGCAAGGATAGCGAAGAAGGCGATGATCACCATGCCAACCATCGATCCGCGGTTGGCGCGCATCTTGCGCCATGCCCTGCTTTTCTGGCGCGGTTTTGCGATCGGTGCAGTCTGTTCGATAGCGGTCATAGCGTTGCCCTCAGGCGGGGGTTGAGGAGAACGTAGAGAATATCGGCAATCAGGTTCATGACGATGAAGCCGATGGCCGTGCACATGACGATGCCCTGAACGACCGCATAGTCGCGGGTGAAGACGGCATCGACAGTGAGCTTGCCAAAGCCCGGAATGGTGAAGATCTGCTCCGTGAGGACGGCACCGCCGAGCAGCTCTCCGAACAGCAGCGCCGACAGGGTGATGATCGGCAGCAGCGCATTGCGGAACGTATGGCTGAGAATGACTTCCCGCGGCGACAGACCCTTGGCGCGGGCAGTGCGGATATAATCGGAACTCAACACGCCGAGCATGGCCGAGCGGGTATGGCGCATCAGCTGCGCCGCAAGCGCCGTCGACAGGACGAAGGCCGGCATGATCATGGTTTTGAGCGAGCGGACGGGATCGACGAAAATCGATTCGTAGCCGGATGCCGGCAGCCAGCCGAGATTGACCGACACCAGCAGGATCAGCATGATTCCCAGCCAGAAATTCGGGATCGACAGGCCAGACAGCGCGACGACATTGGCGACGTAATCGAGCGTGCGGTTCTTGTAGACCGCTGCCAGAATGCCGGCCGGAATACCGATCAGCATGGCCAGGATCATGGCCATCACCGCGAGCTGGATCGTGACGGGCAGTTTCTGGCCGATCAGTTCCAGCACCGGCTGGTTGGTGCGCAGCGAGACGCCGAAGTCGCCGACCAGGATGCCGCCAACCCAGGAGAGATACTGGGTGATGATGGGATCGTTGAGGTGATACTTTTCGCGCAGGAATTCGATCGTCGCTGGATCCCGCTCTTCACCGGCCATGGCGAGGATGGGGTCGCCCGGCAGCAGTTTCTGCAGCGAGAAGACGAAGATCGAGATGATCAGCAGGGTCGGGATCGCGACCAGCAGGCGCTTTCCGATATAGACAGGCATGGCATCGCCCTCGTGATTTCAGATGACCGCGCGGAATGTCTTCCGCGCGGTATGCGATGGGAAATTACTTCTTGGAGACGCCAAGGAAGCGCATCATGCCATCCGGCGACGGCACGAAACCTTCGACCTTGTTGGAAATGGCATAGGCGTAGGGCTGATGGCCGAGGTAGATGATCGGCATGTCGTCGTTGAGGATGACGCCTGCGGCATCGTACTTTTCCTTGCGGACCGACTCATCCGGCGAGGTACGGGCTTCGTTGAGAAGCTTGTCGACTTCCGGATTGCAGTACTTCACGTCGTTGATGCCGCCCTTGCAGGTGACGAACTGGTGCAGGTTGCCATCGGGATCGATGCGGCCCGACCAGTCGGAGCGGCTGAGCTGGTAGTTGCCGGCCGTCTGTTCCGACAGAAGCGTCGCAAATTCGGTTGCCTTCAGCGTGACGTTGAAGCCCGCTTCCGCCACCATCGACTGGATGACCTGCATCATCTGGGTCTGGGTCGTGCTGTTGGCATGCTGCAGTTCGATGTCGAGCGTCTCGTGGCCCGCTTCCTTCATCAGCTGCTTTGCCTTTTCGATATCGCGCGCCGGCACCGGCAGGTTCTTGTTGAACCAGGGGCTGGACGACGGGAACGGCTGGTTACCGGCAAGCGACGTGCCTTCGAAGACGATCTGGCCGATTGCTTCGCGGTCGATCGCCAGCGAGAAGGCCTGGCGAAGGCGCTTGTCCTTGCCGAGCGGGTTGTCCGCACGGGGACCGTTGGCGAGGTTGACATACATCGCCATGTAGCCCGGGCCGATGACGTCGGCATAGGTGAGGTTCGGGTCGCTCTTTACCGATTCGGCATCGGACGCCGAGATGCGCTCGGCGATATCGAGGTCACCCGACCGCAGGTTGGCGAGCTTTACGGTCGTGTCCGGGATTGGCAGATAGGTGATCTTGTCGACGAGGATCCGGTCCTTGTCCCAGTAGTCGGCGAACTTCTCGAGCACGATACGGTCCTGCTGGATGCGCTCGACAAATTTGAAAGGACCGGCGCAGACGGGCTTCGAGCCGAAATTGGCACCGAGTTCCTTGGCGGCCTTCGGCGCAACGATCATGCCGGCACGGTCGGAAAGCTGGGCAAGAAGCGTCACGTCCGGAGACTTCAGCGTGAACTTGACTTCAAGCGGACCGCTGGCCTCGACCTTGGCGACCGAGGAAAGCTCGCTCTTGCGGCGCGACTCCGGCAGCGTCATGTTGCGCTCGATCGTTGCGACGACGGCTGCGGCATCCAGCGTTTCGCCGTCGTGGAACTTGACGCCGTCGCGGATCTTCATGGTCAGCACCGTGCCGCCTTCAGACCAGTTCCATTCGGTCGCAAGCTGCGGAATGATCTTCATATCCTGCGAGATGTCGACCAGCTTATCGCACATCGCGGTATAGACGATGCGGCCGACGAAGGTGCGCGACTGCGCCGGATCGAGAACGTCGGCATCGTCATTGAGACCGATGCGCAATTCGCTTGCCATGGCAGGCAGAGACATGATCGCGCTGGCGAGCAGTGCGGCAGTGAGCGTGGAAAATTTCTTCATCATTGTTCCTCTGGTCCATTCAGGTTTGTCGGTCATTGTTCTTGTTGGCCGGCCTTTGTGGCCGGCAGTCTGGGATGGCTAGGACGCAACGCTGAGCGTGTCGTCGTCACGGATACCGATCTGCTCGCCTTCCGGCGAATGGTCATCGAGGGCCTCGAGCGAGGTGGCCCGGATCAGCCGCTCGTGGTGCATCAGAAGATGCTCGCGCATCGCCTCGCCTGCCCGGCCCGGATCGCGGGCGGCGATGGCGTCGACGATTGCGATATGCTGCTGGTACGACGTGCGGCCATTGGTTCCGGTCTTGCGCGCACGCTCACGAATGGATTGCCACGCGGCATCCTGACGGATGCGGTTGACCACGTCGAAGATCGACAGGAACAGCTTGTTGCCGGCGCTTTGCGCGATCTGGCGGTGCAGCGATCCATCCCAGAGTTCCTTGGAATCCGCATCCGAACTCTGGCCGGTCTTGTCTGCCAGGTAGCGCATGCGCTCGATTTCGGCGGGCTTTGCACGCATCGCTGCAAGCTGCGCTAGCTGTGGCTCCAGGCGAAGGCGAACTTCCATGATTTCCATGATGTCGGTACCGGCGACGAGCGCGTCGACGTGATCGCTCCAGCCGTCAGGCTTTTCGCCGACAAAGGTTCCGGCACCCTGGCGGCGCCAGATCAGCCCCTCCGACTCGAGCACCTCAAGCGCACGTCGAACAGCACGGCGCCCGACATTGAGCGTTTCAGCAAGCGCCCGCTCCGTCGGCAGCCGCCCTTCCGCTCCGAATTTTTCCGAGTGGATCAGATCGCGGAGCTTCTCCAGCGCGTAGTAGGAATTGTCTTGGGGTTCGGTCTGCATTGAACGTACCATTGTCCGGACCAATTCATGATTGGTTCGAATGAAAGACATTTCCCGGCGAGGGTCAAGACGTTTTTTGTGCATCCTATTTTTCTGCACAAAACATACGCAACCCGAGACATCCGTTCTACGCTTGCGGCCTTTCCTGCAATCAAACATTCAGAATAGATTGGTAGGAGACGACGCAGGTAGGCTATTGCAGCGTAACAGCGGGATTCGAGAAGCGGAGCAGTCCATGAACCAGTACGACCTCATTGTTGTCGGCAGCGGCCCTGCCGGTCGCCGCGCAGCCATTCAAGCCGCCAAGCTCGACCGGAAAGTGCTCGTCATCGAGCAGGGCCGACGGGTGGGCGGCGTTTCCGTGCATACCGGCACCATCCCCTCGAAGACGCTGCGCGAAACCGCGTTGAACCTCTCCGGCTGGCGCGAGCGCGGTTTCTACGGCCGATCCTACAGGGTCAAGGAAGAGATCAGTGCCGAGGACCTTCGGCGCCGGTTGCTGATCACGCTCGACCATGAAGTCGAGGTGCTCGAACACCAGTTCGCCCGCAACCGCGTCCAGCACCTTCGTGGCAAGGCGAGCTTTCTGTCGACCGATACGATGGAAGTGCTGAAGGACGACGGAGAGGCGGTTCAGGTCAAAGCCAAAAGCATCCTGCTTGCTGTCGGCACGCGCCCGTTCCGCCCCGACTACATGCCCTTCGACGGCAAGACGGTCATCGACAGCGACGAACTGCTCGAAATCGAAAAACTGCCGCGCTCGATGGTCGTCATCGGTGCCGGCGTTATCGGTATCGAATATGCGACTATCTTTTCCGCGCTCGACACCGCCGTCACCGTCATCGATCCGAAGGCGACGATGCTCGACTTCATCGACAAGGAGATCATCGAGGATTTCACCTACCAGCTGCGCGACCGCAACATGAAGCTGTTGCTGGGCCAGAAGGTCGAGAAGGTGGAGCACCTTCCCGACGGCAAGGTCTCGGTCACGATCGATACCGGACGCAAGATCATCACCGACATGGTGCTGTTTGCCGCCGGCCGCATGGGCGCGACCGACAGCCTCAACCTGGCAGCAGCCGGCCTCGACGCCGATAACCGCGGCCGTCTGAAGGTCAATCCGGAAACCTTCGAGACCTCCGTCCCCGGCATCTATGCCGCGGGCGATGTCATCGGCTTTCCGAGCCTTGCCTCGACATCGATGGAACAGGGTCGAATTGCCGCTCGCGTTGCCGTCGGCGCGATTGCCAAGGAGCCACCGAAGTATTTTCCCTACGGGATCTACGCCGTGCCGGAGATTTCGACCTGCGGCCTGACGGAAGAGGAAATGAAGGAGCGCGGCATTCCCTACGAATGCGGCATTGCGCGCTTCCGCGAGACCTCCCGCGGCCACATCATGGGCCTCGACCACGGCATGCTGAAGCTGATCTTCTCTCTGAAGACGCGACGTCTCCTCGGCGTGCACATCATCGGCGAGAACGCCACCGAACTCGTGCATATCGGCCAGGCGGTTCTCAACCTGAAGGGCACCGTCGAGTACTTCGTCGAGAACACCTTCAACTACCCGACGCTTGCGGAAGCCTACAAGATCGCCGGGCTTGACGCGTGGAACCGGATGGGCGAGCTGCCGAAGGGCGACGCACAACACGAGACGGTCCAGCTGACGGATACCAACACGTCGACTACCGTCGAGACGTCGGTTAAGTCGGAAAAGAAGAAAACCTCTTCCAGGTAAGAATGACCGGAAGAGACAAGCAAAAAGCCGCCCCGAAAGGAGCGGCTTTTTTGTGGGTCCGACATGACACCAGATACAAAAATGGCCCCTCTCGGGGCCATTTGTCTGAAATGGTGTCGCTGTTAACGCGAGTAGAATTCGACGACCAGCGACGGTTCCATGATGACCGCGTAGGGTACATCGGCCAGGCTCGGGATGCGAGCGAAGGTGGCAACCATCTTGTTGTGATCGACTTCGATGTAGTCAGGAACGTCGCGTTCTGCGAGCGAAACGGCTTCCAGAACGGTGACCATCTGCTTCGACTTCTGGCGAACTTCGACAACGTCGCCAGCCTTGCAGCGGTACGAACCGATGTTGACCTTGACGCCATTGACCGTGACGTGGCCGTGGTTGACGAACTGACGAGCAGCAAACACGGTCGGAACGAACTTTGCGCGGTAGACGATGGCGTCCAGACGCAATTCCAGCAGGCCGATCAAGTTTTCACCGGTGTCGCCCTTGCGGCGGTTGGCTTCTTCATAGATCGCCCGGAACTGCTTCTCGCGGATGTCGCCGTAGTAGCCCTTCAGCTTCTGCTTGGCGCGCAGCTGCACACCGAAGTCGGAAAGCTTGCCCTTGCGGCGCTGACCGTGCTGGCCAGGACCGTATTCGCGGCGGTTCACCGGCGACTTCGGGCGGCCCCAGATGTTTTCGCCCATACGGCGATCGATTTTGTACTTAGACGATTCGCGCTTGCTCATCGTATTTCCTTTCAGAAAGTTACACCGGTTCGTTGCCGAACCGGATGAAGGAAACACGCCCTCCTCTGAACCTCGATTTAGAGGTTCTGACAGGCTTCTCACGAAAAGCGTTCGGAGAGTGCCACGGGACATGTCGTTGAAACACCCGGTGTTGCCACCCGGCGTTGGCGGGTCTTTAGGCGGCTGTCATCAAAATGTCAACAGCAGCCGGGTCGCTGCGGGCTTATTCCGCAGCAATCTTGAGATCGCCCTCGTCAGGCGCTTCGGCACTGCCGGGCGCCGTTTCCACCTGCAGCTCCGGAAACGCGACGATGCGCTTGCCGGTGAAGTCGGAATGGACCACGACCAGCCCCTGCTCTTCAAAGTAGCCCAGCAGACGGCGTGCGCGGCGCGCGGAGTGCGTCCCGTAGGCGCGGGCTATGCGTGCATCGGACGGGCATGGTTCGCCGCCGAGTGCCGCCTTTGCCATCATCAGAAACACGCCCTGAAGATCATCCGAAACACTGTTCGACATGGACAGCACCGTCGTCCAGGCTTCGCTCGATGCCATCGCAGCATCGACGCCGGAACGGGCAATCGCCGTGCGGCGACGGAAATCGCTGAGTGACAGCGGCGGGCCCGGCAGACGACGCATGCGGGCGCGAACGAGGAAGTCCTGATAGAGAACCGCATCCGTTCGATAGGCAGATTGCGGATCATCGAGGATCTCCGCCATGACCGCCATCAGCCGATCCTCACGCTCCTCGACCGTAAGCACGGGCAGCGGCGTCCGCGGCTCGGCGGCAGCCGGCTGAAGGGAAGCAGGCGTCGAGCGCGAGAGTTCCGCCAGAATATCGGTGGTCGGCCGTGGCGCCGGCGCCTGACGGCGGTTCGCCGTCAAAGGCCGGGTGAATTCTTCTGGATCCGGCGTGAAGATGAGACCTTCGACATCCAGATGCGCATCCGGCAGCGGCATCAGCTTCGGGCTGGACGAACGGGCCGATGTCTCGACATTGCCGATGATGATCGGCAGCGGCCGCCGCGACAGAGCTGGGCCGAGCGCGACGAAGTTGCCGCGCTTCAGATCGCGGAACATTTCCGCCTGACGCCGATCCATGCCGAGCAGGTCCGCGGCGCGGGCCATGTCGATATCAAGAAACGTGCGACCCATGAGGAAGTTGGAGGCCTCGGCTGCGACGTTCTTCGCAAGCTTTGCCAGGCGCTGAGTGGCAATGACGCCGGCCAGACCGCGCTTACGGCCACGGCACATCAGGTTGGTCATCGCCCCGAGCGACATTTTGCGTGCATCTTCGGAGACGTCGCCACCAACCGATGGCGCAAACATCTGGGCTTCGTCGACCACGACCAGAACCGGATACCAGTAGTCGCGATCGGCATCGAACAGGCCGTTCAAAAAGGCGGCGGCGGCACGCATTTGCTCTTCTAGATCAAGCCCCTCGAGCGTGAGGACGCAGGACACGCGGTTCTTGCGGATACGGTTGGCGATGCCCGCGAGTTCGGCTTCGGTGCGCTCGCCATCGACGACGACATGACCGTATTTGTCGGCCAGCGTGACGAAATCACCTTCCGGATCGATCACGACCTGCTGGACCCACGGCGCTGACTGTTCCAGCAGCCGCCGCAGAAGATGCGATTTCCCGGAGCCGGAATTGCCCTGGACGAGGAGACGCGTTGCCAGAAGCTCCTCGATATCGAGCTTGGCCGGATCACCCCCGGTCAGAGTTCCCATATCGATGCCGACCTGCAATGCCTTACCTCGTATGCCGTCTACACGCGGTCAAAGACCGCCCAAACATTCTCACTAACAGAGAAAGGGATTCGTTTCGCCGTGCAAGAGAGGAAATGCACAGGCTTTGCGGTCAGGCCGCCGCCCGCTTGAAGCCGAGCGACAGAAGCCCTGCCCCGATCATCAGCGATCCACCGGTCCGGTTGACTATTTTCTGCACCCGTGGCCTGCGGATCTGGTTGCGGGCCAAGGAGGCGAGAAGCCCATAGAGCGTGGCGTTGATCGTCGCCAGAACCAGAAACGTCACCTCGAAAACAGCCATCTGGAAGAACAGCGGTTTCGACAGGTCGAGAAACTGCGGCAGGAAGGCGACGAAGAACACGATGCCTTTCGGATTGAGCGCGGTGACCACGTAGGTGTGCAACAGGATGCGCAACGGTCTGGCTTGCGGCAGCTCCGCTTCCCCGGCTACGACCTCTGGATCCATGACGGGTGCGCGCCACAGTTTGATGCCGAGATAGATCAGATAGGCGGCGCCCACCCATTTGAGAATCGTGAACAGCATCGCCGATGTGGCGAGCAAGGCGCCCAACCCTAGCATCGAGGCGGTCATTGCCGTGAAGTCCCCGAGTGCCACGCCAGCGACTGTAGCAGTCGCCACCTTTCGCCCGTGCGTCATCGCATAGGAGATGACGAGCAGGATCGTCGGTCCGGGAATGGCCAGAAGAATGGCGGATGCGGCGACGAAGGCCAGCCAGTTTTCAATCGACATCGTGTCTGCTCCTGATCCGGTAGGCCGAGCAAGCCATCGAATTCAGCCGATGACAAGAGCGATTTCAGCCCTTCCGCACCCAATGATACAGCACGTCCGGTTCCCTCTCCTGATTGCCGGCACCATCGGTTTCATCGATCGCAACGAACCCGCGGCTCCCTTAGAAGCGACGGCCCGCGGTGTTCTGCTGGAAGGTCCACAGGAAGAGCTCAGAAAAGGCCAATCTGGCGGTGTCCAGCAGTGCCGATCCGATGCCCTCTGCCTGGGCTGCCGGCAGTATGTAAAGCTGGTCGATCCAGTCACGCCGGAAGGCGATGACGCCCAGCAGCGTACCTTCCCTCTCGACGCCGAAAATCTGGCATTCCGGGAAAAGATGGCCTCGCCAATAGTCAAGATCCTCCTCCGGAGTATGAAGGCCGGTGAGCCTCGGCAGCCGCGCGTCGAAAGAGGCGCGACGGACGCGGGCAGCGGCGGGCATGTCTGACAAGGCCAGTTCTCGAAGCGTCACGGATGACATGGAAATCTCCTGCGAACAGAGCGAGTTTGTCTGGCACACCCACAATCACACCTCTCCGGCTGCCGCCTCACGGCCGCATGCTCCAGACGGGGAATTTCGGTGGCGACGATGGATGGTCGGCATCCGGCAGACCGATATCCCGCCGCATATGGCTGTCCAGATCCGCAATGCTATTGCTGCTTCTGACCCGCCGCCGCCAGGCGGCCATTGCCAAGGCAATTGCCATCGTCAAGAGGCCGAACTTTCCGTACAGGTCGTCGACGGCCGATGCGAGATCGTTTGCAACTATGGATTGCTGTTTACGCATAGCGTTTCCGCCCCGGCGCGCTTGGCAGCCGGGTCCTTTCATGGGGTAGGGAGACGCAAGGCTGTGTGACGCGGGCACGATAAAACGGGCGACAGCCGGAAGCGTCAGATCAAGGGGATGGGTCTAGAAAGCGGATTTCGGGCGTAAAACCCTATCAGCCTGCAATGCGTCGCATTGAGGCAAACGCCACGCAGGGCGCGGGATGAAATCCGCTGGTCAGGCGCATAGTCGAGAAAATCATCGTCATAATGCGCCTCCTGTCGTTGGCGTTGCGGATGGCGAAAAACTGCCACAAGCTTGGCGCCTCGACAAGAGTACAATTGCGAATTGCAGAACAACCGTTAGAAACGATGCGCAAATGCAACAACCACTCAGTCCACCCGCAATCCAAAGCCCTGCATCAGACGTCGCGTGGCAAAGTCCGGACTGCCTGACGTGAATACCGCATAGTCGAATTCGCCGGGGTGTTGCGCACCCTCCAGAAGCGGCACCTTGCGTCGGGCCTGCCGGGCGATCGCTTCCGCCGGATCGAGCCAGTCGACCGGCCAGGGTGCCAGGCGGCGGAAGAGGTTCGCCATGAAAGGATAATGCGTACAGGCGAGAACGACGATATCGGTCTTGCGGCCGTCCTTCTCGACAAAGCAGGGCATAATTTCCGACAGGACCGCGTCGTCCGACAGGGTGTCTCCGCGGATATAGGCTTCCGCCATGCGGGCGAGGTTTTCCGATCCGACAAGCCTCACGTGGCACTGGGTGGCAAAGGACTGGATGAGATCGCGCGTATAGGCGCGCTTGACGGTGCCGGGCGTCGCAAGGACCGACACAAGGCCGGAGCGGGTCCGCTCGGCTGCGGGCTTGATCGCCGGCACGGTGCCCACGAAAGTCATCTCGGGGAAGCGCCCACGAAGGGCTGCTCCCGCCAGGGTGAAGGCGGTATTGCAGGCAATGATGGAGATTTCAGGCTGGTAGTCGTTCAGCAGTTTCTCGAACTGCGACAGGATCCGCGCTGTCAGCGCCTCCTCCTCCCATCCGCCGTAAGGGAAACCGGCGTCGTCGGCGACATAGATAAAACCGCGCTCCGGCATGAGCACGCGCGCCTCGCGCAGCACGGTCAGCCCGCCGATGCCCGAATCGAACATCAGCACCGGCTTCAGCTCATTCGTCGCCGCCATTGCCTTCGGTCTCCTCAGCCACGTCGGCCTTCTTCTGTCTCGGTGCGGTTTTTCTCGGCCACTGACGCGGGAAGGCATCGAGCGACTTAATCACGCCACGAAATACGCTGACTTCCTGCTCCGAAAAGCTCCGCCGCGAAAGGACCGCGCGCAGATTGTCGATCATCTTCGGCTTCTTCTCAGGCGGATGGAAGTAGCCTCGGGCATCGAGCGCTTCCTCGATCTGCTCGAACATGCCGAACACTTGGTCCTTCGTCGAGGGCCGCTGCTCGATCGGTTGGAAGCGGGTTTCCTCGATATCGTCCATGCCGGATTTCATCCAGTCATAGGACATCAGCAAAACCGCCTGGGCGATATTGAGCGAGGCGAAGGCCGGATTGACCGGGAAGGTGACGATCTCGTCGGCGAGCGCCACTTCCTCATTGCTTAAACCCCAGCGTTCGCGGCCAAACAGAATGCCGGTCTTTTCACCTGCCCTGAATTTCTCACGCAATGTGGATGCCGCATAGACCGGCGACCGAACGGGCTTGAAGCCGTAGCGTTCGCGCGCCGTCGTGGCATAGACGAAGTTCAGGTCGCGGGTCGCGTCTTCCAGCGTCTCGAAGACGACGGCTCCATCGATGACGTGGTCAGCCTTCGACGCGGCAGACCTCGCCTTCTCGTTCGGCCAACCATCACGAGGACTGACGAGGCGCAGTTCCGCCAAGCCGAAATTGGCCATGGCGCGCGCCACCATGCCGATGTTTTCGCCCAGTTGCGGTTCCACCAGAATGATGGCCGGGCCCTCGGCAATGAGCTCGCGCTCGCTATTCGTACCTGACATCGCTTAATCCCAACAATTTCAGGCTGGGCAGATAGCCGCCGGATGGATGAAGAGCAAGGCTTTCAGAAGGTTTGCTTCCCTCTACTCGCCCTTGGCGATCGATTGCATCTCTTCGACGAGCGAATCGCTTTCATTCTCGACAACGCGGTGGATGTCCTTGATGACCGGCTTGCCGTCTTCCTCGATGACGTCGAAATGCACTTCCGAAACGCTGTCCTTCATTTCCGCATCATCGATGCAGGCCCACTGCTTGAACGTGACCTTCACATCCGACACGCCATTTGCCGCCGGTGCCGGCACGATGGTGACGTCCTTCAGCGGGCAGCCGTCCTGCGAACTCGTGACGACGTCGTAGCCGAACGGATCGCCGGGGGCATTGTTTTCGGTTTCGTAAGCGGGGTGCTTGGACGCTTCCGAGTAGGCAGTCTGGAACGACTTGCTAAAATTCTGCTGGATCGGCTCGGGATCGAACAGCGACTTCCAGTCACTATCAACCGTATTCCAGTTGTCTTCGGTGATCTTCATCACCGCCTTTACCGGATCGGTCACATCCGCCGCCAGAACGCCGGTGGAAATCAGGGTGAAGAGAGAAAGAAGCGGGAGTATCCGCATATCATAGATCCAGTGCTGCGATGAGTTTTGGCGGACATTACGCCGCGCCCGATGTTTGGCAATGCTCAATCTTGAGGGCCAATTTCAGGCAGTATGATGATGGCGAGCGCATGTTCCAATTTTCTAACCGAATCGCGCCATATCAGACCGCACCATCTTTGCGTTCTCTTCCCCGCGATGCTATAGCGCCCCCGTTGATCATTTTTGAGGCCTAAACGGCCCATTACGGCAAGAGGAAGTCCATGCAGAAGATCAAGGTAGCGAACCCGGTCGTCGATCTCGACGGCGACGAGATGACCCGCATCATATGGCAGCTCATCAAGGACAAGCTGATCCTTCCCTATCTCGATCTCGACATCGAATATTACGACCTTTCCGTCGAGAACCGTGATGCGACGAACGACCAGGTCACCGTCGATGCGGCTCACGCAATCAAGAAGCACGGCGTCGGCATCAAGTGCGCGACGATCACGCCGGACGAAGACCGCGTGAAGGAATTCAATCTCAAGCAGATGTGGAAGAGCCCGAACGGCACGATCCGCAACATCCTCGGCGGCGTTATCTTCCGCGAGCCGATCATCTGCCAGAACGTGCCGCGCCTCGTTCCCGGCTGGACCAAGCCGATCGTTGTCGGACGCCATGCTTTCGGCGACCAGTACAAGGCGACCGATTTCAAGTTCCCCGGCAAGGGCAAGCTGACGATCAAGTTCGTCGGTGAAGACGGCCAGGTTATCGAAAAGGACGTGTTCGACGCTCCAGGCGCCGGCGTTGCCATGGCGATGTACAACCTCGACGAATCGATCCGCGAATTCGCGCGCGCTTCGATGATGTACGGCCTGATGCGGAAGTGGCCGGTCTACCTGTCGACCAAGAACACCATCCTCAAGGCCTATGACGGCCGCTTCAAGGATATCTTTGAGGAAGTTTACCAGGCTGAATTCAAGGCGAAGTTCGCCGAAATCGGCATCACCTACGAACACCGCCTGATCGACGACATGGTCGCATCGGCTCTGAAGTGGTCCGGCGGTTACGTCTGGGCGTGCAAGAACTACGACGGTGACGTCCAGTCCGACACAGTTGCGCAGGGCTTCGGCTCGCTCGGCCTGATGACCTCGGTTCTCTTGTCGCCGGATGGCCGCACGGTCGAAGCCGAAGCTGCGCATGGCACCGTGACGCGTCACTACCGCCAGCACCAGAAGGGCCAGGAAACCTCGACGAACTCGATCGCCTCGATTTTCGCATGGACCCGTGGCCTTGCGCACCGCGCGAAGCTGGATGACAACGCCGAATTGGCAACCTTTGCCACCACGCTCGAAACCGTCTGCGTCGACACGGTTGAACAGGGCTACATGACAAAGGATCTGGCGCTTCTGATCGGCCCGGAACAGCCTTGGCTGTCCACGACTGCCTTCCTCGACAAGATCGATGAAAACCTGAAGACGGCCATGGCTGCCTAAGCCTCATCTCTTCAGTAGAATTCGGCAAACGGCGGGGTATACTCCCCGCCGTTTCTGTTTTTTGCTCGAGGAGATGCCCGTGACGACAATCCGCCCGCTTGAGCCTGCCGACCGTGCCGCATGGGAACCCCTGTTCAGAGCCTATCTCGAGTTCTACGAGTCGGAACTGCCGAAAGAACAGTACGACATCACGTGGTCCCGCTTTCACCATGATGACGAGCCCCTGCAGGCACTTGGCGCTTTCGACGAGAACGGGAAGATGGTCGGCATCGTGCATGTCGTCTTCCACCGCTCGACCTGGTTACCCGACATGACCTGCTATCTGCAGGACCTCTACGTCGACAGCAGCCAGCGTGGACGCGGCGTGGGGGAAGCCCTGATCGAGAAGGTGGCGCTGCTCGCGCGCGACCAGAATGCCGGTCGGCTCTACTGGCTGACGCAGGAAGACAACACAGCCGCGAGGCGTCTCTATGACCGGGTCGCGGTTGCCCCTGGGTTTATCCAGTATCGCAAGCCGCTCTGAGCGGCGCTACAGAACAGCGGCTTAAACCGGACTTTCAGCAGTATTCCTGCCGGGTTTCACAGCGATACCTCGCGCTCCGCCGATGACACCGACAATGCTGCACGGCTTAATTAGTTGCGGTTTATCAATACTCTACAATTAATGATGAACCAACATGCTAGTTGTCTGCGGTTTTGGAAATGATAGATGTTCCCTACCCCAATTCTGGGTTGAGGGACACTACCGTGAGAAAAACTGTACTTATTGCGGCCGCTGCACTGGCGGCTCTTTTTGCATGCACCACTACATCCAACGCCTCGGATCTCGTCTTTACCTTGAAGAACAAGACCAGCGGCACGCTTGAGCGTTTCTATACGTCGCCCGTCGGTGTTGACGACTGGGAAGAAGATGTGTTCGGCAAGGATGTTCTGGAGCCCGGCGAAAGCATCGAGATCACCATCGCTGACGGACGCAAGGTCTGCAAATACGATCTGCGATTCGAATTCACCGAGGATTCAGGCCTTGAAGACCTCGAAGACTCGCAGGACCTCTGCAAGATGGGATCCTACACGATCCACGAATGACACCGTGCCTACATCACCACCCGGTGATGTAGGCTGCTCACTTTGACCTGGTCACGATGCGTCGGTCAGTCCAGGATCAGCTTGCGAGACCCGGCGCCTCGTAGCCGGTGCGCTCCACATACTCAGTGTAACCGCCATCGAAACGATGCACGCCGTCGGCGGTCACTTCCAACACCCGGTTGGACAGTTCGGCCAGGAAATGCCGGTCATGGCTGACGAACAGCATCGTGCCGTCATAGTCAGCCAAGGCTTTGATCAGCATCTCCTTGGTATCGAGATCCAGGTGGTTGGTGGGCTCGTCGAGCACCAGGAAATTCGGCGGATCAAACAGCATGGCCGCCATGACGAGACGGGCTTTTTCTCCGCCGGACAGAACCCGGCATCTCTTCTCCACGTCATCGCCTGAAAAGCCGAAGCAACCGGCAAGTGTTCGAAGCGCGCCCTGCCCGGCCCGTGGGAACTCGGATTCCAGCCATTCGAACACGGTCTGCTCGCCATCCAGCACATCCATGGCATGCTGGGCGAAATAGCCCATCTTGACACTGGCGCCGATCGCGACGGATCCGACGTCGGGCGCCGCCGAACCGGCGATCAGCTTCAGAAGCGTCGATTTGCCGGCGCCGTTGATCCCCATGATGCACCAGCGCTCCTTGCGGCGGATCATGAAATCCAGACCATCATAGATGACGCGGCTGCCATAGGCTTTATGGACGCCCTTCAGGTTTGCAACATCCTCACCGGAACGGGGTGCCTGCTGAAATTCGAAGGCGACCGTCTGGCGGCGACGCGGCGGCTCCACCCGCTCGATCTTGTCGAGCTTTTTCACCCGGCTCTGCACCTGCGCTGCGTGCGACGCACGCGCCTTGAAGCGCTCGATGAACTTGATCTCTTTCGCCAGCATCGCCTGCTGCCGCTCGAACTGCGCCAGTTGCTGCTTTTCGTTCTGCGCCCGCTGCTGTTCGTAAAAGCCGTAATCGCCGGCATAGGTGTTGAGCGATCCGGCATCGATCTCGATGATCTTGTTGACGATCCGGTTCATGAACTCACGGTCATGCGAGGTCATCAGCAAGGCGCCGTCGTAGTTCTTGAGGAACTCCTCAAGCCAGATCAGGCTTTCGAGATCCAGGTGGTTGGACGGTTCGTCCAGCAGCATGACGTCCGGGCGCATCAAGAGGATGCGGGCAAGCGCCACGCGCATCTTCCAGCCGCCGGACAGTTTGCCCACGTCGCCGTCCATCATCTCTTCGCTGAAGGAGAGGCCTGCCAGAACCTCGCGAGCGCGGCTTTCCAGCCCATAGCCGTCCAGCTCCTCGTAACGCGCCTGTACCTCGCCATAGCGATCGATGATGGCATCCATCTCGTCCATCCGGTCGGGATCGACCATCGCGGCTTCGAGCGAGCGCAGTTCGGCGGCAACGCTGCTGACTGGCCCTGCCCCGTCCATCACCTCGGTGACGGCGCTGACGCCCGACATTTCTCCGACGTCCTGATTGAAATAGCCGATCGTCACATGCTTCTCGACCGTGACCTGTCCCTCATCGGGCAGTTCCTGGCCGGTGATCATCCGGAACAGTGTCGTCTTGCCCGCCCCGTTCGGACCAACGAGACCGATCTTTTCGCCGCGGTTGAGCGCCGCAGAGGTCTCGATGTAGAGAATGCGGGAACTGTTGGACTTGCTGATATTCTCGATGCGGATCATGGCTGCCGGAAAGTGAGGACGCGTTCGGCGAGCCTTATGTCACGGGATGGGCCGGATGTCTTGGGGTTTCAGGATGCCGCCAGCCGGATGCATTCATGTTGATTTCGCAAGCAGCGGGCTTGCAACACAACGCAAAAGGCCGAACAGTTTCCTGCCCGGCCCTTCGTCAATTCGTATTTGAGAAGATTACTCGGCGCTGTCTTCAGCGGCCTTCTTCTTCGGTGCTGCCTTCTTCTTCGGAGCAGCGGCTTCTTCGCCTTCTGCAGCCTCTGAAGCTTCAGCCTTTGCCTTCTTCGGCGAGGCCTTCTTCTTGGCAGGCTTGTCGGCGTCTTCGCCTTCTTCTTCGGCGAGCAACTCTTCCTTCGTCACGGTCTTGTCGGTGACCTTGACCTCTGACAGGAGATGGTCGACGACCTTTTCTTCAAAGATCGGGGCACGCAGCGAAGCGGAAGCGCCTGGGGTGTTGCGGAAGAAATCGAGGATTTCCTTCTGCTGGCCCGGGAACTGCTGCAGCTGTGCGTAGAGTGCACGCTGCATTTCTTCCTCGGTTACTTCGACGCCGGCCTTTTCGCCGATTTCGGAGAGAACCAGGCCGAGACGGACGCGACGTTCGGCAAGCTTGCGATACTCTTCGCGTGCTTCTTCCTCAGTCGTTTCTTCGTCTTTAAACGTCTTGCCCGACTGCTGCAGATCGGTGTTGATCTGGCGCCAGATGTTGTCGAACTCGGCGTCAACGAGGCCCTGCGGCGCATCGAACTTGTACATCTCGTCGAGCTGGTCGAGGATCTGACGCTTGACCTTCTGACGCGTGACGTTGCCGTACTGGCTTTCGATCTGGCCGCGGACGATTTCCTTCAGACGATCGACCGATTCGATGCCAAGCGTCGAAGCAAGTTCGTCGTTGATCTCGACGGCAGCCGGAGCAGCGATGTCCTTGACGGTGATGTCGAAGGTCGCGTCCTTGCCAGCCAGGTTCGGAGCCGGATATTCGGACGGGAAGGTCACGGTGATCTGCTTTTCGTCGCCCGACTTGACGCCGACCAGCTGGTCTTCGAAGCCCGGGATGAAGCGACCCGAACCGATGACCAGTTCTGCGTCTTCAGCAGTGCCGCCATCGAAGGCTTCGCCATCGACCTTGCCGAGGTAGTTCATGGTGACGCGATCGCCTTCGGCGGCAGCGCCATCCTTTGTCTCGAACGTGCGAGCGCTTTCGGCGATCTTGAGAATCTGCTCGTTGACTTCGTCTTCCGAGACTTCAACGACTTCGCGCTCGACAGTGATACCGTCAGTCGACTTCAGTTCGATCGGCGGGATCACTTCATAAGTCAGGGTGAATTCGAAATCAGCCTGTGCATTGAGGATCTTTTCGGCTTCCGCCTCGTCTTCGGTCATCGATACCGAAGGCTGCGTTGCCGACTTCTCGCCGCGCTCGGAGAGAATCTTGGTGGGGCGTTCGCGGACGATCTCGTTGACGAGATCAGCCATGATCGACTTGCCATAGGTCTTCTTGAGGTGGGAAAGCGGCACCTTGCCCGGACGGAATCCGTTGATGCGAACCTTGTCCTTGGCGTCGGCCAGACGAACGTTGAGCTCGGCTTCCATATCCTGCTTAGGGATAACGACCTTGATTTCGCGCTTCAGCCCTTCAGCGAGCGTTTCGGTAACCTGCATTTTTATACCTTCTTATCGTGGCGGCGGCGCCCATACAGCCGTTCGTGTTTTTCGTGAGCACACCACCGGAACTAAAAAGTGACCAGCCGCGGCTTTCATAAGCAGCGCGTCCTGCCGTTACCGGCGAACAGCGCGTCCAGCGATCCTGGTGCGGGTAGAGAGACTTGAACTCCCACGCCTTGCGGCACCAGAACCTAAATCTGGCGTGTCTACCAATTTCACCATACCCGCGCCCCTAGGCATCGAAACTCTAGCGGCCAGAGGCCTTCCGGAGCGCGCGTCTCTATAACACCCGTTTTCCTACACGCAAAGGAAAAATGAAGGTTTGTGACGCCTGTTTGATGATGATCAGAAGCGAGACTGCGTTCGCCTCGGGTGGAGCTGGTGAGCAGGACAGAAACGGCCCGACGCACCTTCATTGTGGGTGTAATAGACGTAAATTTCAGCGCCTGATCAAATTATGGTCAGATACAGCTAGTTTCCGCACGATCCTTCTGCATGCAATGCAACAGATGCATATGTGGCATACGAAATGCGCGCTTTTTCCTTCGCAGCGCAGCATTTAAAACGATTAGCAACGCAGCCGGAAGCAATTAGCCGGCATTGACCAACGAAGGAAACGACCATGAAAATCGCAAAGAAGCTGAACGACTGGCGCAAGTACCGCGAAACGGTTTCGGAACTCGGCCGCATGTCGGACCGCGAACTCTCTGACCTCGGTATTGGCCGCTCCGACATCCGTCGCGTTGCACGCACGGCAGTCGGCTTCTAAGATCTAAAGAACGACCAACGGTCTACCGTTTAAAAGCGCCTCCTTCGGGAGGCGTTTTTCGTTTGTGCATAGTGCTTCACGCAGCGAAACGGCTACTGCTGCTTTTTCGTACGAAGCTGCAAAAAGCATCAACTCATTGCACAAACGCATGGCAGTCGCACATTTTTTGCACTGCACCTTTCCGCGCGTCTCACCTATATGAAGCTCATCGCCGGTGACGATAGATCACTGGGAAAAAGATGATTGAGGAAACACCAAATGAACCCGATCCGCATCGCTAAGAACTGGATCAGCTACCGCCGTACGATCAATGAACTCGGCAGCCTTTCCAACCAGGCGCTCAACGACATTGGTCTGACCCGCTACGACATCCGCGGCATCGCCGCTCGTTCCTTCCGTTAATCCATCCATTGTGATGGACCAGCGCGATATGATGTCGCGATGGCGAGAGAACGATAGTCGCAATGATCCGAAAAGATCAAAGAGACACCCAAGGAATGATCAGAGGCACCTTTTTAGGTGCCTTTTTGATTCCGGCCGTTCGAATGCCGTGATAATGAGCCGGACATGAGCACTATATCGAATTCGTCTACCCCTGCCCCAATCCACGTCGTCGGTGGCGGCCTTGCCGGCTCCGAAGCATCCTGGCAGATCGCTGAGGCCGGCATCCCCGTCATTCTCCACGAGATGCGCGGCGTGCGCGGCACCGATGCCCACCGCACGGACGGTCTCGCCGAGCTCGTCTGCTCGAACTCTTTCCGCTCCGATGATGCGACGGCCAATGCCGTCGGCGTCATCCATGCAGAAATGAGGCTGGCCGGCTCTTTGATCATGGCCTGCGCCGACAAAAATCAGGTCCCGGCCGGCGGCGCACTTGCGGTCGACCGCGACGGTTTCTCTCATGCAGTCACGCAGGCGATCGAAAACCATCCGCTGATCACCGTTGTGCGAGAGGAAATCCACGGTCTACCGCCGGCGGAATGGGACTTGGCCGTCGTCGCGACCGGTCCTCTGACGTCGCCCGATCTCGCAAAGTCGATCCAGGCCGAGACCGGAGAGGACCAGCTCGCCTTCTTCGACGCGATCGCGCCGATCGTCCACCGCGAATCGATCGATATGGATATCTGCTGGTACCAGTCGCGCTACGACAAGGTCGGGCCCGGCGGCACAGGCAAGGATTACATCAACTGCCCGCTCGACGAAGCGCAGTACAATGCCTTTCTCGATGCACTGATTGCGGGCGATACGGTCGGCTTCAAGGAATGGGAAGGCACGCCCTATTTCGATGGCTGCCTGCCGATCGAGGTCATGGCGGAGCGTGGGCGCGAAACGCTGCGCCACGGTCCGATGAAGCCGATGGGGCTTACCAATTCACACAATCCGACCGTCAAGGCCTATGCCGTCGTCCAACTGCGGCAGGACAATGCACTTGGCACGCTCTACAATATGGTCGGGTTCCAGACCAAGCTGAAGTATGGCGCGCAGGCCGAGATCTTCCGGATGATCCCGGGGCTGCAGAACGCCGAATTCGCGCGGCTCGGCGGCTTGCATCGCAACACCTATATCCAGTCACCAATGCTGCTCGATCACTCGCTGACCTTGAAGAGCCGGCCGGGCCTGCGATTCGCCGGTCAGATCACCGGCTGCGAGGGCTATGTGGAGAGTTCGGCAATCGGTCTTCTGGCTGGTCGTTTTGCGGCTGCCGAGCGCAAGGGCGAAGAAATCGTCCCGCCGCCGGCGACGACGGCCTTCGGTTCTCTGCTTGGGCATATCACCGGGGGGCATCTGGTCCACGACGAAGAGCCCGGCAAACGGTCCTTCCAGCCGATGAATGTCAATTTCGGCCTGTTTCCGGATCTTGCTCCCGGCTCCATCGTCAAACCCGAAGGCGTGAAGCGCTTCCGCGGCAAGGACAAGACGATCATGAAACGGCAGTTGATGTCGGTTCGTGCGCTGAAGGACTGCCGTCAGTGGCTGGGTATCGCCTAAAAGCCTAATCGGAGCGGCCGGTGTTTGAAGCCGGCTGCGGTTCGGCCGGAAGCTGTCGATCGGCAACGCTCACATAATTGTCGAGAAGCCAAAGCGACACTTCTGCCGCCTCGTTTTCATTCTTGAACACGAAAGTTCCGTTCTGTGTCGGGGAGTCCAGGAATTCGGCCGAAAAGCCTTTCGGTTCAGGCGTCGGCGTGACCCGCACGCGGCCCGGTCGGATTACGTGGCATGCGAAATGATTGCCACGGTTGCGCATGATGCCTGACTTATTGTCGTGCAGTCGCACAAAGATCGTGTTCGCATCGGCTGTGCTGTGCAGGCTCCTGATGGCTTCGGCAGGATAGGCGCGACCGAATTCGAGTATCGCCAGTCCCATATCGTGAAGGCTGTCCTCGTCACTGTGCTTGACCAGGCGGGTAACATAAAAGGCCAAGGCCAGCATCACGCCGATCGCGATCGACCAAACTACCAAAGGGCTCAAGACTGCTTCTCCACTGATGGCAGATGCGCACCTGCCGATAGAGGGCATTTATCCCCCAAGGCTTGCGTGAAGCGTGGCGACTGGTGATTGCTAGAAGCGTTTGAGGACGGCAGCCTTCAGCATCTGCAACTGACGACGCCATTGGGGAGACTGCATGTCTCCGTCGAGAGCATCGGCTCCCCGGCGTGAAGCGCGCTTCAGAACCGGCTCGACAAGCGCTACCGGCACGAAGGCCGGCACGAGCGCGGGCGGAAGAGGACCGGCACGTCGTGCCTTGTCGAGATGCTCGAGGCCAAGGCCGGCAAAGGCCTGAATTGCTGCGGAAATGCGAGGTTTGTCGCTGCCGGCCAGAAAGCTGTCGCGGTCAAGACCGGTGGCAGCCAGAAGATCGAGCGGGAGGTAAAGCTGGTTGCGGCGCCGATGGATCGGCAAAAGCAGGATGAAACCGGCGATCGCCTGCGCAACACCCGCATGGCCGGCCGACGGCGCGGACCTTGCGGCATCTTCGGGCGAAAGGATGAGGCTCGCAAGCTGGATCAAAGCCGAGGCGGTTTCGCCAGCATAGCCTTCCAGCGCGTTGCGGTCAGTGAACGGATCGTCGTAGAGATCGAAGATTCGCGCTTCCGTCATGGCAACAAGCGTCTGACGCGGCAGCCGATAGGTTTCGATCGCATCCTGCAGTCCTGCAGCGATCGGATTGCCGCCCGTGTCTCCCAGCCCGTCTGCCTGACTTCCACCCTCAAGGAAATCCCGCCACCATTGCAGGCGGATCTCTCCCGGAAGCGGCTCGCGGACCATGTCCCGGACGCGCGCAATTTCGGCGTTGAAGGCGTAGAGCGCGGCGAGCGCCGGGCGCTTGTCTTCCGGAGACAGGAGGCATGCGAGATAGCGGTCGCGGTCCGTGTCTCGCAGCGTCGCGAGACAGAGTTCGCCATTCGTTGAACGATCGTCACTCATGGGTCAGACGGCAATCAGCGCGACGGCGACGGCACGGGATTCGGCGAGCATGATATTGTAGGTGCGCACGGCAGCACCGGTGCTCATCGGGTCGGAAGAGATGCCCTTCGCCTTCAATGCGGCCTTCACCTCTGCGGGTATCGGCTTCAGGTTCTGGCCCGTGCCGATCAGCAAGACCTCAATGCCTGAGGCTTCGTCGAGGACCTTGTAGATTGAGGATACCGTCAGGGGCTCACCTTCGCCCAGATCCCAGCCGTGTATCCCAGAGGGAAGGCAGAGAATCGACCCGCGATGCGACATGTCGGCAAAACGGAAACCGCCATTGCCGTAGGCATCGATCTGGGCGCGACCGGGGAAATGGGCTTCGCGTATCTCGATCCCTTTTGCCATTACCGCGTCCTTGATTGATTAGAAAATGGAAAGGCCCGCCAGAGCGGGCCTGCCTGATGTCAGGACGCGGTGTCGGCCTTGACAGGCTCGCCCTTGACGCGGACTTCGGCGATGTAGGCGCGCATTGCGCGGACCTTTACGCCGTCGGCGATTTCGACTTCGACTTCGTTGTCATCGACAACCTTCGAAACCCGGCCGACGAGGCCGCCGCCAAGCACAACCTGGTCGCCACGGCGAATGCTCGTCAGGGTCTCCTGGCGTTTCTTGGCCTGGGCGCGCTGCGGACGGATCAGGAAGAAATACCAGACCACCATCAGAGGTGCGAAGAGCAGCACCATCTGCAGAATCGAGTCTGTTGCGGAAGCCGCCGGCGCCGCTCCACCCGCCTGCGCGAATGCCTCAGTAATGAACATCAAGAACTCCTAAACGATAAGCGGAGGCGCCGAGCCCCCTGTCATAAGCCGCCGGAATATAGTTGTGACACGGGGGAATGCAACAGAAAGCGGTCCTCCCGCGTACTGAATCCACGGCTCTACGGCTTTTGATGCAATAACGAGCATGTTACCTGCTGAAAAAAGCGGCCGAGAGGGCGCGACCGATGACAAAAAGTCTTGAGGAATACCAGATGACCGACGAGCTCAACGCCCTGATCCTGTCTGAAGTGCGCAGGCTCGCCGACGCAGTCGAGCGGCTGGCGGGCCCTCCACCAGCGGTCAACGACTGGACTGTCGCGGATTGCTTTGTCTGGGTGCCGACAAACCAGCGCCTGCAGCCCGTGCCACGCCCCAACCGCGTCGCCCTCACCCTGATCCGTGGCGTTGACCACGTGCGCGACATTTTGCAGGAAAACACGCTACGGTTTGCCGAAGGTTATCCGGCAAACAACGTCCTTCTCTGGGGCGCGCGCGGCATGGGCAAGTCGTCGCTGGTCAAAGCCGTGCACGAGGATATCCGCGCGTCGACCGGTGTCTCGCTGAAACTGGTGGAAGTCCACCGCGAGGATATCGCGTCGCTGCCGGCGCTGCTCGACATCCTCAAGGCATCCGGCCATCGCATCATCGTGTTTTGCGACGATCTGTCCTTCGACCACGACGATACGGCCTACAAGTCTCTGAAGGCAGCGCTCGACGGTGGCATCGAAGGCCGGCCGGACAACGTCCTGTTCTACGCCACATCGAACCGGCGCCACCTTTTGCCGCGGCATATGCTGGAAAACGAGCAGTCGACGGCGATCAACCCGTCCGAAGCGGTCGAGGAGAAGGTTTCGCTCTCGGATCGTTTCGGGCTTTGGCTCGGGTTCCACAAGTGCAGTCAGGACGACTACCTGACCATGATCGACGGCTATGCGGACCATTTCAATCTCGGCCTCAACCGCGAAACCCTGCACCACGAGGCGCTCGCCTGGGCGACGACGCGCGGCGGGCGTTCCGGCCGCGTCGCGTGGCAGTATATCCAGGATCTCGCCGGGCGGATGCGCAAGACACTCACGCCGTGAGTTCTTGAAGCAGCCCCAAAACGAAAAAAGCGCAGCCGAAGCTGCGCTTTTCTCCCGTCCCCTTGAAACGCACTACAATTATTCAAGGAAAGTGATGGGGTTGACCGGTGTCGCATCCTTGCGCACCTCGAAGTGGACCTGCGGACGCTGAGCGTCGCCGCTCATGCCTGACGCCGCGACAGTCTGGCCGCGGGTGACCTTCTGGCCGCGCGTGACGTTGATGTTGCCGGCGTGGCCGTAAACGGTGACCTTGCCATCGTCGTGGCGAACCAGAACGGTGTTTCCGAGCTGCTTCAGGCCGTTGCCGGCATAGATGACGACGCCGTTTTCAGCGGCCTTGATCGGCGTGCCCTCGGGAACCGAGATGTCGATACCGTCATTGCGGCTGCCGTTGACGTTGGCGCCGTAGCCGGCGATGACCGCGCCACTGACTGGCCAGCGATATTTCGAAATGCCGGTCGACTGCGGTGCAGCGGCAGACACATCGGACTTCTTCTCGACGTCCGACAGCGATGCTGTTTCCTGTGGCGCAGGCTTTGCGGGTGCTGCTTCGGCGACAGGCGACGGTGCAGCAGGCTTCGGCTGGGCAGCCGGCTTTTCCGGGATGGATGCGGTTCTGACCGGGTCGGTTGCAACCGAGCTACCGCCGACCTTCAGGCTCTGGCCGACCCGCACACCGTCCGTCGTCAGACCGTTTGCGGCCTTCAGCTGATCAATCGGCGTGCCGGTTTCGCGAGCGATCTTTGCAAGGCTGTCGCCAGGCTTGACCGTGTAGGTGCCACCGAGAGGCTTGCCGCCCGGAGGTGTGATCTTGCCAGGCTCCGCCATCGCCTTGTCGCGGGTCGGAGTTGGCAGAACGGCAACCTTCTGCTCGGTCTGCTGGGTGGGCGCTGGGGCCTTGTTCTGCAGGTCGATATCGGACGCCGCAGTCTTCGCGGAATTGCGGGACGGGCCGAAAGTCGGGATGACAATCGTCTGGCCCGGCTTCACAGCGCCGCCATTGGCCTTCAGGATTTCCTTTTCAGGAACGCCGTAGCGGGAAGACAGGGTCGATGCGGTCTCGCCTGCCCTGAGCGTTACCCGCGGAGCGTTGACCGAAGACCAGCCGGACATTGGCTTCGTCGAAGCCGTTGTCAGGTTGTCGCCTCGAGCGGTCGACGGTGTGGGAGCCGTCAGAGACTGCGAACCACCGCTACGACCCGGGTATGACTGGGCCATGGATTCCTGGCGAGTGCCCTGACCGCGGTCAGCCGCCATCGGTGCACGCGACGCCATGGGAGCGGACGCCTGAGCAGAAGGCATGCCGGGAGCTGCCAACTCGTTGCGCTGGACGGCCATCGGCGCCGAAGCGGCGCGGGCCGGGGATGAATAGCCACCGGACTGGGCCGGATAAGGCTGGTTCATCGCGGTATTTCGCGAACCGTAATCCTGCTGGACCGGTGCCACCGCCTGGCCCGACCGCACATCGTCGCGCGGCATTGGCGCCTGGCCATAGGCCCCGCCGACCGGACGCTGGGGTATTGAAGCCGTTGTCAGCTCATCTTTGGAGAACAGCCCGGAGAAACGGCTCGAATCCGAGCTGCAGCCAGTGGCCGCACTCGCAAGCAAAGCCGCAACTGCGAGCTTAGCTACTGATTTTCCGACTTTTTGTGCACTGTTGACACGCATGGACTCGACCTACACTCACGCAACCATCGTGGGAGTCATTAAAGCGCGTTAGTCTTACTGTGGGGTTAAAGTGTCGGAAGAGATGCGATTTTTTTGATAATTCGCTAACCATGAGTTGGAAGCGCTTGGCAGGAGCGGAACCAAAGCCGAACCAGCTTAAAGCGCTGCCGCCATCTGCGGAATGATCGGCAGGAATGGCACGGTGAACAGGTCTTCCCGTTCGAATCGGCTCCCGGTCTTGGTGAGCCTCACCATCATGCAGGTCTCGTCGTCGCCGATCAGCGGCGCAACCATCGAACCGCCATGGGTCAGCTGCTCCGCATAGAATCGCGGCAGAACCGTAAATGCCGTGGTCACGAATATCCGATCGAACGTGCCCTCGCCCGGCATCCCGTTGCTGCCATCCGCCTGTCGTACGATGACGTTGCGCATTCCAAGTGCGTCAACGCGGGCCTGCGCCGCAACGGTGAGCGTCTTATAGCGATCGACGGTCAGCACCCGTTCTGCGATGCGGCCGATCACGGCGGCTGTAAAACCGCTGCCTGTACCGATTTCGAGAACACGATGACCGGGTTTCACCTGCAGAGCGGCCAGAAGGCGAACCGCAAGATCTGCCCCTTCCATAAAGGCACCGCAATCGATCGGGACCGTGCGGCTGGAATAGGCTTCCTGAGAAAGCGTGGGCGGCACGAACTGCGAACGAGGCGTCTGCTCGACGGCAGTCAGAAGGTCGATGTTTGAAATGCCTGCGGACCGGAGCCGCAAGACAAGTGCAGCAAACCCTTCCTTCTCGACCATGCCCGATTTCAAGCTGTCACTCCGCCTGCCACGTTATCTGGGTTCAACCCAGCGCCTTCATCAAGCGATCCTGCACCGAATAGTCGGTCAGGTCCAGTTTCAGCGGTGTTACTGAAATGCGATTGGCCTTGATGGCGTTGATGTCTGTGCCCTCCGCCTGGCGGCCGACACGCGAGGCAAAGTACAGCCAATAGTATGGGAAGCCTCGACCATCCTGGCGTTCGTCGATCGCCACGTCGAAATCGGTCTTGCCCTGAGACGTGACTTCCGTCCCCTGGACATTGTCAGGCGCGCAGGCCGGGAAATTGACGTTGAGAAACGTGCCGGCCGGAAGGTCCGTATCCAGCAATTTGCGGATCAGGCCCGGGCCATGCGATTCGGCCGTATCCCAAGGCAGGACGCGGCCGTTCTCCTTGCGGTAGGCCTGGCTGAGCGCGATCGACCGGACGCCCTGCAGGGTGCCCTCGATGGCGCCTGCGACCGTGCCGGAATAGGTCACGTCGTCGGCAAGGTTGGCGCCGACGTTGACACCCGACAGAACGAGATCCGGCTTGCCCCCCATGACGTGGCGCATCGCCATGATGACGCAGTCCGTCGGCGTGCCGCGCACGGCATAGTGCCGGTCGCTGATCTCGCGCAGGCGCAGCGGCTCCGACAGGGTCAGGGAATGCGCATAACCGCTCTGGTCGGTTTCTGGCGCAACAATCCAGACGTCATCGGAAAGCTGGCGGGCAATCCGTTCGAGAACCGCCAGGCCTTCCGCGTGGATACCGTCGTCGTTGGTGAGCAGGATGCGCATTCAGGGCTGCCTTATGCTTTTTCTATTTTGGTCAGGCCGCCCATATAGGGCAGAAGCGCGTCCGGGATCGTGACGGAGCCGTCTTCATTGAGATAATTTTCGAGGACTGCGATCAGGCAGCGACCGACGGCAGTGCCCGAGCCATTCAGCGTGTGAACGAATTTCAAAGCCTTGTCGTCCTTGCCGCGATAGCGCGCGTTCATCCGGCGGCCCTGGAAATCGCCACAGACCGAGCAGGACGAGATTTCCCGAAACGCATCCTGTCCCGGCAACCAGACTTCGATGTCATAGGTCTTGCGGGCGCTGAAGCCCATGTCGCCGGTGCAGAGCGTCATCGTCCGGAAATGCAGGCCGAGACGCTTGAGGACGTTTTCAGCGCATTCGGTCATCCGCTCGTGCTCGGCGATCGATGATTCCTGATCCGTGATCGAGACGAGCTCGCATTTCCAGAACTGGTGCTGGCGCAACATGCCGCGCGTATCGCGACCCGCAGAACCGGCTTCCGAACGGAAGGACGGGGTAAGCGCCGTAAAGCGCAGCGGCAGCTTTTCGGCGTCCAGAACCTCGCCCGAAACAAGGTTGGTCAGCGTCACTTCGGCCGTCGGGATGAGGTAGCGGCCATCCGTCGTCTTGAAGAGATCTTCCTCGAACTTCGGCAACTGGCCTGTGCCGTACATTGCCTCGGACTTTACCATCAGCGGCGACGACACTTCCGTGTAGCCGTGCTCGCTGGTGTGCATGTCGATCATGAACTGACCGATTGCCCGCTCAAGACGGGCGAGCGGTCCGGTCAGCACCGTAAAGCGCGAGCCCGAGAGTTTTGCGGCGCGCTCGAAATCCATATAGCCGAGCGCTTCGCCGATCTCGAAATGCTCCTTGGCGGGATTATTCCAGCCGGGCTTCGTTCCGATCGTGCGCGTGACGACGTTGCCTGATTCGTCCTGGCCGACGGGGACATCGTCGAGAGGAATGTTTGGAAGGCGCGACAGCGCGTCATCGAGCGCTGCGACAGCTGCCCGTTCTTCCTGCTCGGCGGCCGGCATCGTGTCCTTGATGGTGGCGACTTCTGCCTTCAGCTTCTCGGCGAGTTCGGTATTCTTCTGCGCCATCGCATTGCCGATCTCCTTGGAGGCGGCGTTACGGCGCGACTGCATATCCTGAAGCGTCTGGATGACGCTGCGGCGGGTATCGTCCATCGCAAGCAGGGTGGCAGCCATTGGCTCGGCGCCGCGCTTGTTCAGCGCTGCGTCGAAAGCTTCCGGATTATCGCGGATCCACTTGATATCGAGCATGATTCTTGGCCTTCAAAGCATGAGGCCGCTGCGATATCGATCGAGAGAAAAACCTCAGGCCTTCTCCGTCTCTGCGACGTCAGACGAGGCCTCATCACTCGAAGCGTCCTCATCGCGTCTGCGCTCGACGAGTTGCGCGGCGTAGATGGAAATCTCGTAGAGAAGGATGGTCGGTATAGCAAGACCGATCTGGGACATCGGATCCGGTGGCGTCAGGACGGCGGCAACCACGAAGGCGATGACGATCGCGAACTTGCGCTTCTCGCGCAGCCACTTGCTGGACAGGATGCCCACGCGAGCGAGCAGCGTCGTGACCACGGGAAGCTGGAAAACCAGTCCAAAGGACAGAACCAGCGTCATGATGAGGCTGAGATATTCCGAAACACGCGGAAGAAGCGAGATCCCCACTTCACCTTCGGTCGGCGCCTGCTGCATGGCCAGGAAGAACCACATCACCATCGGCGTGAAAAAGAAGTAGACGAGTGCCCCTCCAAGCAGGAACAGCACAGGCGAGGCAATCAGGAACGGCAGGAAGGCTGCCCGCTCGTTCTTGTAGAGCCCGGGAGCCACGAACTTGTAGATCTGCGAGGCAATCACCGGAAAGGCAATGACCAGCGCGCCAAACATTGCAACCTTCACCTGGGTGAAGAAGAATTCCTGCGGCGCGGTGTAGATCAGTTCGGATTTCGCGATATCGAGCTTCGCCCAGATGACCGCCCATTTGTAGGGAATGACGAGAAGGTTGAAGAGCTGCTTTGCGAAGAAGAAGCACACGACAAAGGCGAGGAAGAAAGCGCCGATAGACCAGATGAGCCTTGTCCGCAACTCCATCAGATGCTCGATAAGCGGCTGCGGCTTATCTTCGTAATCACCGCTCATCAGGCATCGTCCTTCGGGGTATCGACAGGCTTCTTCAGGGTACGCTTGCGGGCGGCTGCAAGCTTGACGGCCGTCTCAGTCGTTTCAGGTGCGGACACCGGGACCTTGGCCACGCGAACACGTTTCGGCTGTTCGGCAGACGTCGCCACCGGGGCAGGCTTCTCCGCCCTCGTGGATCTGCGTGTCGTTGCAGGCTTATCCACAGCTGCCGGTTCACCCGTGGCCGCCAATTTCGGTGCGCGAGGCTTTCTAACGCGGCCGGGTTCGGCAGGCGTTGTCGCCTCCGCTGGTGCCGGCGTCACAGTTGAGGACGTCGGCGCAGCAACAGGAGATGCCGTGACGGGCGTAACCGGCACAGCCGCAACAACAGGCGCCGTATGGGCGACCGGAGCACCTTCGACAGCATGCTGCGCTTCGACATCCGTGCTGACCGGCGTCGGCGTCGACGGCATATGCGTCGCCTTCTGCAGATCGTTTCGGATGTCCTGCCCCATCTGGCGAAGCGGATTTATCGCGTCGCGCAGGCTGTTGGCGGGATTGAGGCTCTTGGCGTCCGAAATCGTCTTCCGGACGTCATCCATGTCTGCCTCGCGAAGCGCCTCGTCGAACTGCGTCCGAAAGTCACCCGCCATCTTGCGCAGGTTTGATGTCATCTTCCCGAAAGCGCGCAGCATGGGCGGCAAGTCCTTGGGACCTACGACCACGATAAGCACAATGGCAATGACAAGTAGCTCGGTCCAACCGATATCCAACATTCAGCGAGGCTCCTGAAACCCTCCCGACCAATTAAGACCGAGTGGTTTCCTTGATCTCGTCGGGCTTGTGATCGACCGTCCTGCCGCCGTTCACAGTATCGGTAGGCTTTGCCTCAGGGGCATCCTCGTCCGCCATGCCTTTTTTGAAGCTCTTGATGCCTTTGGCAAAGTCGCCCATCAGCTCAGGAATCTTGCCGCGTCCGAACAGGACAAGCACGATGACTAGAACGATCAGCCAGTGCCACACACTAAAAGAACCCATAGTCTAACTCCATTGGAACGTGACCCCGATGTAAGCTTTTTAAGTTTGTTTTTCAAACACCAAATACGTTGCACGAAAAGCTATGAACGGATGACTTTCGCGATGTAGCGACGCTGCTGTCGGCAACGGACGATCACGCACGGTCCATATTCGGGAACACGGGAATAATAAGGGGAAAGCTGGCTGAAACCCCTGCTAGCCATCACCGTCGCCGGTTGGAGGCAGCAAGCCAAGCTCCTCCAGATCAAGCTGGGTGATGGGGTCTTCCTCGTCCGAAAGCTCGTCCTCACCGCCCGGAACCGGCACCGAAAAGCCGGATGGAATGCGGCCAGATAGAAGTCCCGCGCCCTTCAATTCTTCGAGACCAGGAAGATCGCGTAGCTCTTCCAACCCGAAATGATCGAGAAAATCTCCTGTCGTTCCGAGTGTCACCGGTCTGCCCGGCGACCGACGCCGACCGCGGAAACGGACCCAGCCGGCTTCCATCAGCACGTCAAGCGTACCTCTTGAGGTCTGGACGCCGCGAATATCCTCGATCTCGGCACGGGTCACAGGCTGGTGGTAGGCGATGATGGCAAGCACTTCGAGGGCGGCCCTCGACAGTTTCTTCACGTCGCTGTCGTCTTTGCGAATGACGAAGGAAAGGTCTGCTGCGGTGCGGAAAGCCCAGCGATCGGCCACCTTGACCAGGTTCACTCCGCGTGAGGCATAGATGCCCGCCAGTCTCTGCATCACGGCCTGGATATCTTCTCCCCGTGGAAGACGCTCAGCCAGAAACGCTTCCGAAACCGGCTCAGCCGATGCAAACACGAGGGCTTCGGCGATCCGCTCGATCTCCTCCGACGAGTAGGGCACCGGCACAATGTCATCCACTGCCGCGTCGTCGTCCCTCGCGTCCTCGATCTGGCTCATTCGGCTGTCCCTGCCTTTAGAGGCAACGTCTCGGCCTTCGGCCGTCCGGGTCCCTTTCTGAGATAGATCGTCTGGAAAGCGCCATCCTGGCGGATCTCGAGCTGTCCTTCGCGCACCAATTCCAACGAGGCGGCAAAGGCGCTGGCAGTCGCAGTGACGCGATCCTGCGGCGGCAGATACGGCAGAAGGTACTGCTGCAGGTCCGTCCAATCGCCGATCTCGCCCAGCATGCGGTTGAGAAGGACCCTCGCCTCAACCAGCGACCAGACCTTGCGGCGTTCGATCGTGACATGGGTGATGGCGTTGCGCTGCCGGAGATTGGCGTAGGCCGACAACAGGTCGTAGAGCGATGCGTCATAGGCCGACGGCCTGTGCTGCGGGATATGCTCCGGTGCCCCACGTGCAAAAATATCGCGACCGAGTCGGTTACGGTTGACGAGCTGAGCTGCTGCATCGCGGATTGCTTCCAGCCGTTTCAACCGGAAGGCCAGAGTTGCCGCCAGTTCCTCGCCGGTCGGGCCGTCGTCGATCTTGATCTGCTTGGGGATCAGCAACCGCGACTTGAGATAGGCGAGCCAAGCTGCCATCACGAGATAGTCGGCTGCCAGTTCGATCCGAACGCGCCGCGCGCTGTCGACGAATGTGAGATACTGCTCGGCGAGTGCCAGGACAGAGATCCGCGACAGATCCACTTTCTGGCTGCGAGCAAGATGCAGCAGAAGATCGAGCGGTCCCTCGAAGCCCGCGACGTCGATCACCAGTGAAGGATCATCGATCGCCCGCTCGGTCACGTCCTGCCACATCTTGTCCATCGGAATGGCATTTTCAGCTTTTGTCATCGCCATTCCGATCCGTCTTCACTGTCGGCGGTCAGGCGACCCCGATCAGTCCGTGGAATTCGTCGCGAAGCGTGTCTTCCTGTGCATCGTCAGCAACCGGGAAACCCTGCTCCACCGCTTTGGCACGTCGAAGCGCCTCGCCGCCAAGCGGGATCGCCTCGTTCACAACCGCCTTCATTTCGTCCATCAGGCCGTTGCAATGCAAGACGATATCACAACCGCCCCCAACGATTCTCGCCGCGCGCTCGCCGATCGTGCCCTTTAGGGCGTTCATCGAGCTGTCGTCGGACATCAGCAGGCCATCGAAGCCGATATGACCGCGAATGACATCCTCGATGACTTTCCGAGAAATCGTTGCCGGCTCTTCCGTGTCGATCGCGGTGAAGACGATATGCGCGCTCATCGCCATCAACTCGTTCTTGAGCGCCACGAAGGGCAGGAAGTCATGCGCTTCGAGTTCCGCCCGCGATGCCGATACGACCGGCAGTTCATGATGCGAATCGGCCAAGCCGCGGCCGTGGCCCGGGATGTGCTTCATCACAGGAAGCATGCCGCCAGCCTTGAGGCCATCGGCCGCAGCCTGCCCCATCTCGGACACCGTCTTCGGATCGAAGCCATAGGCCCGGTCGCCGATGACGTTGCTGGCGCCTTCCACCGGTACGTCCAGGACCGGCAGGCAGTCGACGTTGATGCCGAGCTTCATGAGGTCGAAGGCGTGCAGCCGCGACATCAGCCATGCGGCGCGCAAGCCCATTTCACGGTCATTCTTGTAGAGCGCCCCCAAGGCGGCTGCCGAGGGATAACGTTCGATCATCGGGGGACGGATACGCTGAACGCGGCCACCCTCCTGGTCGATCAGGACAGGCGCATCCGAGCGGCCGACGGCGTCGCGCATGGCTGCAACCAGATCAGTGATCTGGGCCGGCTCGACACAGTTGCGGGCAAAGAGAATGAAACCCCAGGGACGCTCATCCCGGTAGAGCAGGATTTCGTCCTGGGTAAGCTGCGGGCCGCTGGAGCCCAGGATCATCGCTTTCGATTCGGTCATGTTCGATCCTAGAATGCTGGGAGCAGAATAGAAAACGGGGCGCTGTGCGCCCCGTTCGATGGTTTCTCGTCAAAGATCTCAGCGAGCGACGAGGCAGGTGCCGCCGACACCGCGATACTTTTCGCAGAGTGCTACGGCTTCCGTCTTGCTGCCGGCCGGGATCCGAACGCGATAGAAGGTACCCTTGCCGGCGATTTCAGCAGCCCTGATATCGACCCCACGCCCGCCGATCACGTTGCCGAACTTCGACGACAGGTTCTGGTAAGACCTCTGAGCGTCAGCCTGGGACGGCAGCGATGCGATCTGAATGACGTAGCCGCCCTCGCCGACCGACGCAACCTGTGCATTGACAGCGGCAGGAGTTGCCGAAACCGGCTGAACCTGTGCTGCGGGAGCGCGAACGTTGCCCTGATCGCTGACGGATGCGACGACATTGACCGGCTGCTGCGAAGGACGAACCTTCGGGACCGGCGCCTTCGCGACAGCAGCAGGTGCCGAAGTGTCCAGTGGCGCCATAGTGGCTGCCGTCATCGGCGCAGACGCCGGGATGATTTCGGCAACCGTGCCGGCAGCAGGTGCGGATGCGGCGATCGCAGCGGCCGGAGTGACTGGCTGGGCCAGTTCCGGAGACTTCACCGAAGCCGCCGGCATCTTGCCTGTATGCGCCGCAGCGAGCGCCGGAGCCGGCACTTCCTGTTCGACGAGCTTCCCATCCGGACGCACGATCATCGTCTTTACCCGACGCGGCGTAACGGTGAGAGGATCCTGTCCGCCCGTCGAAGCAACCTGCTGGCCCTGATCGGGAAGCAGACGTGCATCCTGGGTCTCGCCGGTATCGGTCGGATCGATATCGTTTTCGCCTTCAAGCGGAAGGCTTTCCGGCATCAGCGTTTTTTGGACGACATCGACCGGCTGCTCTTCGCTGGAGATCAGCGCTTCCTGCTTTGGCGTTTCGGATGCAGCGCCGGCAACGCGGTCGTAAACAGCCTTGTCCTGATTCGGAACGGTCTTGCCACCCGGATTTTCCGGGACAACCTTTACCGGATCGGTATCGGCTGCGATGACGACCGGCTCGCCGCCCATCATCCGCGAAGGTCCGCTACCCAGCATCGTGTAGGCACCTGCGCCAGCAACGACCAGGACGCCCACAACGGCGATGGGAAGAAGCCACGTCCGGGACGCCGACCGGGGCGAACGCTGGTCGAGGTCGTTTTCGTATCCGTTGAGATCGCTGTCATGGTCGTTGGCCGGAAGCGGCGCGACAAGGCTGCGACGGAAGTCTTCTTCCAGGGCCCGCTCGAAATCGTCGAGGTCGGGGTAAGCGCTGCCCGATGTCTGCCGAGGCTGCTCTGGGAAATTGCCGGCAGCGACGGAAGCCGGGGCAGCCGCCTCCTGATGCCGCGGTGCCGGAGCAGTCTGCGACGTCGGGTTTACCAAGAGCGCCGCGAGTTCTGCATCGATATCGATATCGTACTCGGACGCGTAGGCAGGCTCTTCTTCCGGCTGCTCGACCGGCAGGTCCGGCACGTTGAGATCGGCGATCGCCTCGACATGCTCTTCCGATTCGGAAATCATCGCCGCATCGAACGGCATTTCCGCTTCGACGACGGCGACTTCTTCTTCCGGCTCAGGCGCTGCTGCAACGATGGGTGCTGCTGCAGCCGCGGGCGTCGAGACGGCGGCAGGGATTGCCGCGGCAGGTGCCACCGGCTGAACGGAGTTTTCCGCCACCACGATGTCGGCTAGATCGAGTTCGAGATCGTCAAGCGCCAGTTCGAAGTCTTCGTCGGCGAAAGGATCGAAGTCATCTGCCAGGTCGGCGACGGGTGCCGCCTGCTGAACAGTCGGCGTTGGAACCGGCGTCGGGATCACGGGCGCCGCCACAGCGGCAACGATCGGAGCGACGGCGATTGGCTGCGGCTTGGAGACCGGAGCCTGCGGCAGTTCGAGTTTCGGCTCGGCTCCAACAGTCGCAGGCGCTTCCTGGCTGACCGGGAAACGGGCAACGTCATAAACCAGCTCGTCAAGCGGCGAAAATTTCTGCGCCTCCAAAGTGGGCTGGACGACCTCTTTCACAGCGACCGGTTCAGCCGCGCGAGGCTGTTCAACCGGGGCAGCAACGGCCTTTGGCTGGACAACCGGCGGCTTTTCGACGGGGCGTTCCAGCGGCGTGACACCGGCATTCAGACCGAAATTCGCAAGCGGCATGCGGAAGCCCGGCGTGTAACCGGTGCTCTTGCGGGGTTCAGCCCGAACAGGCTCCGGCGCCGAAACCATGGAAGCTGCGACGACTGGCTCGGCTGCAACGGCGAACGAGCTCTCCAGCTCAGCGGCCAGATCGAAAGCGTCAACCGACGGTTCCTGCCTGGACTGAGTCGCAGGCTGATAGTCATCGGCGCCCTCTACCTCCGCACGGAGTGTCGGAAGGCCATGGAAATTTGACGGGTCGAAATTCGGCTCGGCCGGTGCATGGTGAGCATCGACGGCAGGGGAAACAGCTTCCGCCTCCGCAGGTGCTGCACCAAACGGATCGACGGAGAATTCCGGAGCATCGAAAGGGTTGAGATCTTCCTGCGTCTGCGACACCACCGACTGGACCGGCTGTTCGAAAACCGGCTCGCGTTCGATGGGAGGCTCATAGGCAATAGAAGGCGCAGCCTGATAGCCGTGATCGACCGGCAAAGGCGCCTCCACGCGGGAAGGCTTGGCGTCGAGCGGGATATCGTTGACCGGATCGATCCGCGGAGTATCGTATTGCTCGAATTCCCGCAGCAACTCGTCTTCGAGATTGAAGGCCGGCTCGCGGCGGGCAGATGCCGCCATTGACGCAGAACCCACGGAAGGGGCAGCCGGATTAGCGACTGTCCGTTCCTCGTAGCCTACGATGCGAGCGAGCTCTGCCAGAGGATCGCCGTCAGCAAAAAATTCCGGGGCGTCATTCCGGCTACGCGCTAGGTTGTTGTCCGCCATTCGCTCGTCCACTCACCACCATTACAACTCATCTGCCAGTGCAATGTGGGGAAATGAGGGCGTTTCTACCGCATTTCCTCAGGTGCCGCTGTACCTGTGATTGCAAGTCCCGACTTCAGGACACAGGCGACTGCGTGCACCAGTCCAAGCCTGGCAATGCTCAATTGTCGGTTTTTATCGTTAACAAACCGTAATTCCGGTTGGTCCTTGCCCTTATTCCAGTGAGCATGGAAGAAACTGGCCAGATCATAGAGGTAAAATGCGAGCCTGTGCGGCTCCTGGGCCAGAGCTGCAGCTTCGACGATTCGCGGATATTCCGCAAGCTTCGCGACCAGCTGAAGCTCGCTCTTGTCGGTGATTTCGCCAATGTTTTCAGCGAAATCGAGCGCCTCGGTATCCAGACCCGGAAACGCCTCCCTTGCCTGGCGGAAGATCGACATGCAGCGGGCGTGGGCATACTGGACATAAAAGACAGGGTTGTCTTTCGACTGCTCGGTCACCTTGGCAAAATCGAAATCGAGCGGCTCCGAGCTCTTCCGGTAGAGCATCATGAAGCGAACTGAGTCGCGACCGACCTCGTCCACGACGTCACGCAGGGTCACGAAGTCGCCGGAGCGCTTCGACATCTTGACCGGCTCGCCGTTGCGGTAAAGCTTGACGAGCTGGCAGAGAAGAACAGTGAGCTTTGCCTTGCCTTCGGAGACGGCGCGCGCCACGGCCTCGAGCCGCTTGACGTAGCCACCGTGGTCGGCACCGAGCACGTAGATCATCTCATCGTAGCCGCGGTCGAACTTGTCCTTGAAATAGGCAACGTCGGCGGCGAAATAGGTGTAGCTGCCGTCCGACTTGATCAGCGGACGATCGATATCGTCGCCGACTTCGGTCGAGCGGAACAGCGTCTGGTCGCGGTCTTCCCAGTCTTCGGGAAGCTGACCCTTCGGCGGCGGCAGCTTGCCCTTGTAGACATGGCCCTTGAACGTCAGGTCGTTGATCGCTGCACGGATGCGCTGCGCGCCGTCCGCATGCAGCGTGCGCTCGGAATAGAACACGTCGTGATGCACGTTGAGGGCTTCGAGATCTTCGCGGATCATGGCCATCATCGCGTCGATGGCCTTCTCCTTGACGATCGGCATCCACTCGTCTTCAGACATGGCATGCAGCCGGGGACCGTATTCAGCGGCCAGAGCCTGCCCGACCGGGACGAGGTAGTCGCCCGGATAGAGGCCAGCCGGAATCTCGCCGACTGCTTCGCCCAACGCCTCGCGGTACCGGATGAAGACCGAGCGGGCCAAAACGTCGATCTGGCTGCCAGCGTCGTTGATGTAGTATTCCTTGGTGACGTCATAGCCGGCAAAGGCCATCAGATTGGCGAGCGCATCGCCCACGACAGCGCCGCGGCAATGACCGACATGCATCGGCCCCGTCGGATTGGCCGAGACATACTCGACGTTTGCCTTGCGACCGGCGCCGACATCCGAGCGGCCGTAGTCCGTCCCTTGCGCGATCATCTTGGCGAGCATCTGCTGCCAGTATCCGGTGGAAAGCCTGATATTGATGAAGCCGGGACCGGCAACGGAGACTTCCGAAATATCCGCGTCGCCACGCAACGCTTCGGCGATGATCTCGGCGAGCGCGCGCGGGTTGGTGCCGAGAGGCTTGGCAAGCACCATCGCTGCATTGGTCGCGACGTCGCCATGGCTCTGATCGCGCGGAGGCTCGACCGTGAGGCGTCCGAAATCAACCGCACTTCGATTTTCTCGAATGATTTCGAGAGTTTCTAGCGCGTTCTTAATTCTATTGTCGAATTCGGCAAAAAGATTCATATGTTTACATCCGCTCAAAGTGTTTTGGGCGGGCCCCTCGAAGCCATTGGTGTCGGGCAGGCCCTAGCGCAAATCAGGAGTCTGGTCAAACAACTCGGCATGGACGCGGGTTGCGTAGGTGTCGGTCATACCGGCAAGATAATCTGCAACGTGGCGCGCACGGGCCGCCTCCGGGACGCCGTTCATCTGCTTGACCCAGTAGTGGCCTTTCATCAGCGCCGGGTCGTCCATGTAGCGATGGAACAGGTCGACGACGATCTGCGAGGCGCCGGCCCGGATGCGCATGATTTCGGGGTGCCGGTAGATCCGGGAGAACAGCACTCGTTTGATCTGCTTGTCGGTCTGCGCCATCTCGTTGGAGAAGGTCGAGATCACCCTTCCCGCCATGCGCACATCTTGTGCGCTCTCGGGTGCAAGCTCTCTAAGGTTCTTCTGGGAGACCGCGATAACGTCCTCGACCATGTGGGTGATCTGGCGGCGCGTCACTTCGTAGGCAAAGCGGGTCGGGTCCAGATTGGGGTATTTCGTCCTCACTTCCTGCATCAGTCCGGCGAGGAACGGCACCTCCTCCAGCATATCGAAAGTGAGCAGGCCAGAGCGAAGCCCGTCGTCGATATCGTGGGTGTTGTAGGCAATGTCGTCGGAAATCGCCGCGACCTGGGCCTCCAGGCTGGCATAGCTCGAAAGCTCGAGATCGTGCAGGAGGCAGTAGTCGCGGATCGGCTGCGGCAAAGGACCGTGGGAACCCTCGCTGCCGTCGGCCATCATCAAAGGGCCATTGTGCTTGACGAGACCCTCAAGCGTTTCCCATGTCAGGTTGAGACCGTCGAACTCCGCGTATCGCCGCTCAAGCTTGGTGACGATCCGCAGCGACTGGGCATTGTGGTCGAACCCGCCATATGGCTTCATCAGCTCATCGAGCGCATCCTCACCCGTATGTCCGAAGGGGGTGTGGCCAAAATCGTGAACGAGCGCGACGCCTTCTGCCAGATCTTCATCCAGCTTCAGGGCACGGGCCAGCGCGCGGGCCACCTGCGCCACTTCGATCGTATGGGTCAGCCGCGTTCGGTAATGGTCGCCGTCAGGACTGATAAACACCTGCGTTTTGTGCTTGAGCCTGCGAAACGCCGTCGTATGGACGATACGGTCGCGATCGCGCTGAAACTCCGAGCGCGTCAGGCTGCTCGCTTCGGGAAACAGGCGGCCCCGCGAGGCCCAGGGATTGGATGCATATAACGCTCGCTCACCCCCACCGAAACCAAGTACCCCCGTATCGATCGCCATAACCGTCCTTAATGCCTCAAGCGTGCCTGCGTGTTGTCGTGTATGGGTACGCCCCATTGACGCGCCGTTCAGGTCTTCATACCTATAGTGTTGCCGTGTGCAACGGCAGTGACATCCATCTTCGAGTTATCAGGGTGCCTTTACCCAAGACTCACCGGGCCTTTACCCCGGCAGGAGACCATTGAAATGACGATGAACGTAACTCTCTCCGATGCTGCAGCCAAGCGGATCGCCCAAATCGTTGCGGCAGAATCCGAAAAGCAGTCTCTGCGTGTTTCTGTTGAAGGCGGCGGCTGCTCCGGTTTCTCCTACAAGTTCGACCTCGCGGGCGCGCCGGAAGCAGATGACGTGGTGATCGCCAACGGCGATGCCAAGGTGCTGATCGACAGCCTGTCCATCGTCTACATGGAAGGTTCAGAGATTGACTTCGTCGATAATCTGCTTGGCCAGTCATTCCAGATCAAGAATCCGAACGCGGTCGCAAGCTGCGGCTGCGGTACCAGCTTCTCCATCTAAGATCTTCCGGTCGTCCTGATCAGATTGCCACTCGACCCTTCCCATCAGCTTGTCTTTCGCTAAAAGGATAGGCTGAAGACGGAAGGACGACTGCAATGAAGATTGCCACCTGGAACATCAACGGCATCAAGGCGCGGATTGATAATCTGCGTCAGTGGCTTGCCGACTCGTCGCCTGACATCGCCTGCCTCCAGGAGATCAAATCCGTCGACGAAGGCTTTCCGCGGCTCGAGATCGAATCGCTTGGCTATCATGTCGAGACACACGGCCAGAAGGGCTTCAACGGGGTGGCGATCCTGTCGAAGATAAAACCCGACGAAGTGATGCGCGGTCTACCCGGTGCCGTCGGTCCCGACGGACAAATTGACGAGCAATCGCGCTACATCGAATGCGTCTTTTCCGTTCAGGGCGGCGTGATCCGCGTTGCGTCGATCTACCTGCCCAACGGCAACCCGTCCGATGACCCGGTCAAGTACCCGTACAAGCTTGCCTGGATGGAACGGCTGCGGCTGCATGCCCAGCAATGCTTGGCACTCGAGGAGCCGCTGATACTTGCCGGCGACTACAACGTCATTCCCGAGCCGCACGATTGTTTCGATCCGGCCGCATGGGCGACAGATGCGCTCTTCCTGCCGAAAACGAGGGCGGCATTCCGTGCGCTCGAAAATCTCGGCCTGACGGACGCCGTTCGCGCAACCACGGATGCCGCCAAGCTCTATACGTTCTGGGATTATCAGGCGGGCGCCTGGCAGAAGAACAACGGCATCCGCATCGATCATCTGATGCTGTCGCCGGAAGCTGCCGACCGGTTGAAGGCGACTGTCATCGAGAAGCATGTGCGCGGATGGGAAAAACCGTCCGACCATGTCCCGGTCGCCGGGATTTTTGATTTCGCGCCGGTCTGAGCGGTTTTTGTCCCTGATCGCCCGGATTTAACAGGAAGCAGCGGACGCCGCTTCCTCAGTCCATACCCTTGGCAAACTCATGCGAAAGCGCGATCGCACCGCGACGGTCTTCCTCGCTTGCCATAGAAAAAGCCTGCTCCTGCAAGGGCTCCATCCAGATACAGTCCTTCGTGCTGCACTTGTCGAGTGCAGCCGTCAGGAAGGCGAGACCGCGGACCGTCTGTCCCTCGTCGAACAGGATGTTGCCGAAAACGGCCATGGCGCCCGGATGGCCGCTCTTGCGGGCTTGGTTCAGCCACTTCTTCGCCTGCTGAAGGTTTGGCGATCCGCCCTCGCCTGCAAGAATCATCTTGGCAAGCTGGAACTGCGCCTCCGCGACACCGAAGGTCGAAGCGACCTGAAAATAGATCTGCCGCGCCTGGGCAAGATCGGGCTTCACCGGTGTATCGGGGATGCCGCGGCGATAGTAGGTCGCAAGCGACAGAAGCGCGTTGACAAAAAAACCGGTATCTTCCGAGCCGGGTTCGACGCCCTGCGTGGCGATCTCGTTATAGATCTTGAACGCCTCGAGATCGTTCTTCGTGACGCCATCGCCGAAGGCGTACATGTTCGCCAATGCCCAGCGGGAACCGGTATGTCCCTTCTCGGCGGCATAGCGATACGCTTCGACCGCGTCTTCCTTCTGGCCGTTCTTGTAGGCCTTGAAGCCGAACTTGAAGAGGTCGAAGGGACCCGATTCCTTGGTCACGCCGGATTGGATGTCGAACGCAGCTGCCGAGCCCACCACAGCCGAGGTGAGCGACACGCCAAGAAGCAATACTTTCATGGACACAATGCCAAACTTCGACATGTTTCAGTTTCTTCCCATACACCCGGAAGTCATAGAGCTTGCCATCTCCGACCGATTACACGGCCTGATCAGCCAACCGGCGATCAGCGAGACGCCAGCTATCGCTGCCGTTCTAGAATGGAAACTGTACGTCCCGTTTTCGGCAAGAGTAGGACCTGCCGGCAAAACGCGCCGAAGTTGTGCGCGGCGATCCGATCCGCCTGCGACAACGCGGCCAAAGCCCCGTATTCTATTGAAAAACCCGCCCATGGTACTCCAATTCACACGCGCCGCCCCCGCGGTCCGTGTCCGTTATTCCTTTACCGCTGCTCCCTGTTTGTGGCGGGAAATGGACAAAATCTCCGTTGTTCGCCGACCCGCTCATCGTGGCACAAGACTGTTGCCAAATCGTCACAAATTCGGAGGGGTCGGCGAAAACGCGCCACAAACGAAAAAGCCCGGCTCGAACCGGGCTTTTGCTAATTAGTAACTGTTTTCAGAACTTTACCTTCAACGACGTAGAAAGTGCTGCAACCAGGTCGCTATCGTATTCGTAGCTCGCTTCGTCGCCGACGGGGATGCCGTCAATGGACGATGCGCTGGACTCGCCACCCGTCAGGATGCCGAGCACGCCGCCAAGGCGAATCTCGACGTGCTGGGTCGGGGCATAGGAAACGCCGGCGCTGAATAGCCAGGTATCTGTCTGCGTTCCGAATTCCTGCGATGTGCCACGATCCCAGGTGAGGCTCAGGGCCCCACTCCACTGTTCGTTGAACTTATGGCCGATGCCGCCGGTGATCGTCCAGCCGTCGCGATAGCCGAGATCGAGCGATGTGATCTCAACACCGTTGTTGTAGAACGGAATGCGCTGCAACTGGCTCCAGTCGGTCCACTTGACCGAACCGAAAGCAAGCCAGTCCGGTGCGATACCCGACTGAAGCTTCAGCTCGAGGGCATCCGGCATAGCAGTCGAGCCTTCAACCGGCACGACGGTACCGGCGTAGACGCTGCCGACCGGGACCTGCGTCAGATCGACCGTACCGGTGACCTCGTCGAGCTTCACCTGGCTATAATACATCAGGCTCGCGCGGAATGCGTATTCCGGGATTTCGTAGGCCGCACCGGCACGCCAGCCCCAACCGTCGCCTTCCAGGTCCAGACGACCAACACCGCTGAACGCGAAGCCAAGCGCTTCAGGGGCGATCAACAGCCGTTCCTTGAAGCCATCCATGCGCAGATAGTTCGCGCCGCCGATCAGGCGAAGCTGGCCTGGGCCGGCATCGAAGCGGTAGGAACAGGTGGCTGCGTAGTTGTCGCTGTCGACCTTCGTCTCGATGTTGTCGTTGGCACCCGCCCAGTTGGCGCCAGGATTGGTATGCGCACCATAGGGCTGAGAATAGTCGAACATGCAGTCGACGGAATCGCCGATACCCGCCTTGATGCCGATCCGCGGCGACCAGTAGCTCTCGCTGTCGTCAGCAGTGCTCGAATAGGAATAGCCGGGTGTCGTGCTGAGGTTGCCGTCCGGTCCGGTAATGGTGTCTTGCGCGTTCTTCAGCTTCCGCTGCGGCATGACGTAGGTTGCCGTCGCTTCGGCGGCATAGGGCGACCTGTCAAACAGAAGGTCGATATTGTATCCCCCACGTTCCAGTCCGCCCGCTAACGCCGGCGAATAAACGCTCCATCCAGCCATCAGAACAAATGCGCCCTTGGCGATGTAATTGCTTTGCATCTCGTCTCCCACTCCCAGGCAAGTCATTGAGACAATTCTAAATACTCTGCCCAAAATAACAACTTTCGGCTGTCCCCGATCTTGCGCTGCAAAACGGTCGCTAATTTACGTAAGCGGAGGAACAATCGCCACCGAATCGGTGGTTGGGAACAAAATTACCTAATCTGGGGCCGTACCGTAGCGGGATTTAGAACACCATCCCGCATGGGCGCGGCGATGTGACAATGCGGCAACATTGCGGCTTTCTCCCGTTGTGCATGTGCACGCAAACGGAACTTCTGGGTCGAAGCGCAGCAAAAAGCCGCGGTCACAGGACCGCGGCTTTCAGAGATTCGTTCGCTGGCGCCGGCCTAGAGCACGGCGGAGACCTTGGTCATCAGCCGGCTTCGATGACCCGCTGCAAAGCAATCTTGAGGCTTTCGAGCTGAACTTCCAGCTCGGCATGGCGCTCCCGGTCAGCGGCAACCACGTCCGGATCGGCATTGGCAATGAACTTCTCGTTGGAGAGCTTCTTGCCGAGACGGTCCTTTTCCTGCTCGTTCTTGACGATCGCCTTCTCGATTCGGGCCTTCTCCGTGCCGAGATCGATCAGGTTGCCGAGCGGCAGGCAGGCCGTCGCCTCGCCGACGATGATCTGTGCCGCACCCTTCGGGGCGACGTCAGCTTTCGAGATGCTCTCGACACGCGCGAGCCGGCAGATTGCCGCCTCGTGACGCGCGAGCCGCGACGAGGTGACCGCATTGGCACCAACCATGATGAGCGGTGCTGTCGCCGATGGCGGGACGTTCATTTCGGACCGTGCAGAGCGGAGACCGGATACCAGATCGACAAGCCAGTTGATCTCGTCGGCAGCGTCAGCGTCCGCAAAACCGGATACCGGCCACTCGCCATGGGCAAGCAATCCGTCACGGGCTGCCGAGTGAGCCCAGAGCTCCTCGGTCATGAACGGCATGAACGGGTGGAGAAGCGCATAGCTCTGCTCCAGGACATAGGCCATGCAGGCCTGCGCCTCGGCCTTGGCGGCTTCATCCTCGCCCATGAAGATCGGCTTCAACAGCTCGACATACCAATCGCAAACCTGGTTCCAGACGAAGCGATAGAGCGAAGCGGCAGCCTCGTTGAAACGCTGCGTTTCGATCGCGGTGGTAACGTCAGAAACGGTCTTCGACAGTTCCGTGAGGATCCAGCGATTGACGGTCAGCTTGGCATTCTCAGGATCAAAGCCCGCATCACGCTTGACGCCATTCATCTCGCCGAAGCGCGTTGCGTTCCAGACCTTGGTGCCGAAGTTGCGGTAGCCGGCGATACGGGCGGGGTCGAGTTTAACGTCGCGTCCCTGCGCCGCCATGATGGCGAGCGTGAACCGCAGCGCATCGGCGCCGTATTCGTCGATCAGGTCGAGCGGATCGATGACGTTGCCCTTCGACTTCGACATCTTCTGGCCGTTCTTGTCGCGGACCAGCGCGTGAACGTAGATGGTGTGGAACGGCTCGACAGGCTCGCCTTCCCCGTCCTTCATGAAATGCATGCCCATCATCATCATCCGGGCAACCCAGAAGAAGATGATGTCAAAACCGGTGACGAGAACGCTGGTCGGATAATAGCGCTCCAGTTCCGGTGTCTTGTCCGGCCAGCCCAGCGTCGAGAAGGGCCAGAGTGCCGACGAGAACCAGGTGTCGAGCACGTCCTCGTCGCGGATCAGGATCTCGCCAGGCTTGAAGTTCTCGAGCTTCTCCTGAACCCAGGCCTTCCATGGGCCTTCGTGTGCCAGATAATGCTGGATGGCCGCGTCGAGTGCTTCTTCCTCGGACTTTTCGACGAAGCACTGACCATCAGGACCGTACCAGGCCGGAATCTGATGTCCCCACCAGAGCTGGCGCGAAATGCACCAGGGCTCGATATTTTCCATCCAGTCGAAATAGGTCTTTTCCCAGTTCTTCGGGACGAAGTTGGTGCGGCCTTCGCGAACCGAAGCAATCGCCGGTTCTGCCAGCGTCTTGGCGTCGGCGAACCACTGATCCGTCAGCATCGGCTCGATGACGACGCCGGAGCGGTCGCCGAACGGCTGCATGATCTTCTTTGCCTCGACATACGGAATGTCGTTGCCCTCGCTGTCCTTGACGGTAACGGCAAGGCCTTCGGCATTGATCGTCTCGATGATCTTCTTGCGGGCGACCATGCGGTCGAGGCCGCGATACTCTTCCGGAACCAGATTGATCTCGTCGATATCGGCTTCGCCCGGCAGTTCGCCGGACTTGGCGATCTCCAGCGCCTTCGCCGCATAGACAGAATAAGCGTCGCCATCGTCGCGCATCGAGGCGGTGGTATCCATCAGGCGATAGAGCGGGATCTTGTTGCGCTTGGCGACCTGGTAGTCGTTGAAGTCATGCGCGCCGGTGATCTTGACCGCGCCCGAGCCGAAATCCGGTTCCGGATATTCGTCAGCGATGATCGGGATCAGGCGGCGATGCTCCTTCGGGCCGACAGGGATTTCGCAGAGCTTGCCGATGATCGGCGCATAGCGCTCGTCCGACGGATGGACGGCAACCGCACCATCACCCAGCATGGTTTCGGGACGCGTCGTGGCGATCGAGATATAATTGCGCTCTTCGGAAAGCACGATATTCCCGTCCGCATCCTTCTCGACATAGGTATAGGTCTCGCCGCCGGCCAGCGGGTATTTGAAGTGCCACATGTGGCCTTCGACTTCCCTGGACTCGACTTCAAGATCGGAGATCGCCGTTTCGAACTTCGGATCCCAGTTGACCAGCCGCTTGCCGCGGTAGATCAGGCCTTCCTTATAGAGCGTGACGAAGACTTCGAGAACGGCCTTGGACAGACCCTCGTCCATGGTGAAGCGTTCGCGCGACCAGTCGCAGGATGCGCCGAGGCGCTTCAACTGGTTGAAGATCAGGCCGCCCGACTCTTCCTTCCATTCCCAGACGCGCTCGACAAAGGCCTCGCGGCCCATCTCGCGACGGCCGGGAAGCTTTCGCTCGGCCAGCTGGCGCTCGACGACCATCTGCGTGGCAATGCCCGCATGGTCCATGCCCGGCTGCCACAGCACGTCCTTGCCGCGCATGCGCTCGAAGCGGACCATGATATCCTGCAGCGTGTTGTTGAGCGCGTGCCCCATGTGCAGCGACCCGGTCACATTCGGCGGCGGGATGACGATGGTGAAGCTTTCCGCACCAGCCTTTGCGTTGGCACCGGCACGGAAGGCGTCCGCATCGTCCCAGGCTTTGGCGATCTTCGGTTCGACGGCGGCGGAATCGTAGGTCTTTTCGAGCATTTCCTGACCCGTTTTTCTTTTTGAATGAGATGGTGCGGTGTTAAAGACGTGGAGGCCGTGAAGTCAATAAAAAAGCCGCCCCGTGTGGAGCGGCCCTTGATGACAGGCATTGGAGGCGATTTAGCGACGCGGGCCGCGGGCAACGCGCTCGATTTCCTCGCGCACGAGACGCTCCACAAGTGTCGGCAGGTTGTCGTCCAGCCATTCCTGCAGCATCGGACGCAGCATTTCCTGCGCCATATCCTCGACAGAGCGACGCTCGAGACCATCGAAGACGGCTGCAAGTTCGTTGAACGATTTTGTCACCTGCGCGCCCGCTTCGACCGAAAGGAGCGTTGCAGCGGCCTCCTCGATCATCGCAGGAAGATTTTCCTGTTGAGCCGGTTGCGCCTTCGGTGCCGGCTGTTCGACCGGCTCGGACATCTCCGGCTGCTGCGCGACTGCCGGTTGCGGCTTCAGCGCTGGAATGGGCGATGGTCCTGCAGGCTCGACGTCTTTCGCCATAGGGGTCTCGATCGGCTTGGATACCATTGCCGCAGGCCTTGTTTCGAGAGGGGCGATGGTGTCACGCAGCGCGACGTCGGCAAAGGCCGAGATTGCAGCGGATGCCTTCTCGGCTGCGGGCATCGACAGGCGCGGCGCCGGTGCCGGGCGGCTCATCGCATTTTCCTGCTGGCGGGCCGAAGCGGCGCGGACGCGGGCCGCAACGTCGGCAAGCGAGAGCGAGCGCTCACCCGATGATGAAATCTCAGGGTCGACTGTCGATGCGGAAACAGGCTTGGGTGCGTCGTTTGCGGATGCGGGGGCGTAGGGTTCCGACTGGAACGGCATCGGGGCCGGTGAATGGGCACGAAGAGGAAGGCCCGGGTCGTTTGCAGCGATGCCAGCGGCAAGATCGGACGCAAAGTCCGTATCGTCGATATCGTCGATCAGATCGTCATCCGCATAGGGCGAACGCGATGCCTGATCTGGTGAACCCTCGCCGACCGGCTCGTTGCTTTCGATGATCCGGCGGATCGAAGCCAGGATCTCTTCCATTGACGGTTCACGCGCTACACTTGGCTGAGCCATTTTCATCCCCGTTCTCGCCGACTGGGTGCCAGGTCGGCAGACGACCTCTTTTCAAAGGTCTGATTCGTTTTCACTTTACGAACCTCGTCTCGCGATACAACGACGGGCGCATCAACGACTCTAGCGATACACAGATTTGTTGCCGACGTGAATCCCCGCTGCAGATTTGTATCGCGCTGGAAAAACAAAAAGGAGGCCAAGGCCCCCTTCCTAAACTTCGCAAATCGTCAGCAAGCCGATTTTAGAATACGAAATCCTTCGCTCGGCGAAATCCCGGCAACGGTTTGATCGAAGCGTTGAAGTGGGCGCTTTTTGACAGTGCACCCTGCTCTTTGACGAAGAGCGTCGCCTGCGCGGCATTTCCGTATCCGAGAACAGCGACCAGACGCCCGCCATCCTTCAGCTGCGCACTGAGTTCAACCGGCACGTCTTCGATCGAGCCGGCAATGAAGATGACATCGTAAGGGCCCTGGTTCGCAACGCCTTTTTCCATGTCGCCCGTGACGACAGTCACGTTGTGGGCGCCCGCCAGGTTGGCGATTGCCTGCTCGGCGAGCGCTTCATCGGATTCGATCGACACGACCGATTTAGCAAGAAGCGACAGAAGCGCAGAAATGTATCCGCTGCCTGTGCCGACCTCGAGCACCGTATCCGACTTGGTGATCGCAGCCAGCTGTAAAAGCTTGGCCAGAGGCGAGGCTTCCATCAGGAAGCGACCGGGACAGATTTCAACATCGTTGTCGATATAGGCCAGTGACTTCGACTTGGCCGGAACAAAGTTTTCGCGCTGTACCGTGAGAAACGCCTGAAGCACGGAATGTGCCGTCACGTCTGTCGTGCGGATCTGGTTCTCGACCATCTTCACACGGGCTGCTTCGAAATCAATCATGTCACCTGCCTCACAGCGCCGGCGTACCGGCCAATCCTTCAGCCGTGTTACTTGCCTCTCGCTGCGCTTTCAAGATAGCGCGCGCATCGATTGGAAAAAACACGGTGATGCAGGCGCTCGTGCAACTCTTGCTTAGTGCAGGATAAGGGTCGGAAGCTCTCGCTTCTTGGCGAGGACGACATCGTGTCCGTAGGATTTGCGCAGGCTGTGGCTGCGATCGAATGCCAACTGCTCGGCAGCACTCAGATGAAAGGCTCCATCTGCAAACGTGCCAGTCGCATCATCTTCGGTGACGGGTCTGTAGAGTGCGGTGATCAATCGGTTCAGCATTTTTCACTCCCTGGGCTTCGCTCACTAAAGTCGGAAGAGCTCGGTTCCGTTCCCCTGACCGCGAGGAATATTCGTGAAATATTTACCATAGGACCAACACAGCCAGATGACGCGAACACGCTGCATACAGCCTCCCCCGCAAGGGTATCTTCCGAGGACGCCGCGTTTTGCGGGCGCCCTTCATCACCGGTACAGACAGGCGCCGCTGACGAAGTGGATAAAAACGTCGAGGATTGAACAGAAGGGTATTGCACCTATCGGAGATTCGTTCTAATTCGGCGCCACCACTCGCTTTTTTAGCACCGGATGGCCTCGTGGCGGAGTGGTGACGCAGAGGACTGCAAATCCTCGTACCCCGGTTCAATTCCGGGCGAGGCCTCCATCCCTTTCTTGATATGTCGCAATGGGTTAGCATCGGCGTCAGCCGATCGACACGATATGTCCGATAGCAACCGGTCGCGCACATTCCTCGATATTATTTAGGTATTGCGACTGGCGCACGAGAACGCCAGCGGATCGTCTTTCACGCCCGCCAGCCTCCCGCCAATCCGCGATTGGACCTGTCGCCTGCCCGGATCAGCCCACCGGCCGCACCAGTTCTTCGACCAAGCCACGATAAGCCTCTGCGGCCAGTTCCAACTCCGCGATGAGGGTCTCGTTCGACGTCGTCTGCGTCCTGAACCCGCTCGTGGTCAGCCACTCGATGTCCGCACGAAGGATTTGGATAGTGTCTTTATAGCGTTGGACGCGATTTTCCGGCTGCATGTTCGGCTCCTGTGAACCGGAACAACTACCGCGCTTTGCGTTCGAGGCAATAAGCGGGATGCCAGAGACCGGACGTTTATCGGCACCGGTCGCTGGTTTGTGTCAAGAATTCAAGGATTGGGCGCGAAGCGTGATGATGTCAGAGAGCAGACGCCGCGGCCGGCTTGCGTCCCCTGGCTGCCGCGGAAAGATCGATGGAGCTTATAGTCGCCACCAGGAACATGACCGGAATGCCGAATTCCAGCACTTCTTCGACGATACCCAACAGAAGATTGGTGTGATCGCTGACAATGACGCCAAAAGGCGCAAGCTTGCGATCCAGCCCATCGATCGACTTGGAGACAATGGCAAGACCGATCGCCGCGATGATGTTCCAAGCCCAGGACGCGCGATACCTGACGCCGGAGAGAAGCTCAGGGCCGTTGCGAACGATCAGCCGGAACGCGACGGTTGCCACGAACAGGATCACCAGAACGCCAAAGACGCGCTCGACAGGTTGCGCCATGTTCGTCAGGTAGAGGTTGCTCTTGAGCATGCCGACACTGGTCAGCCGCTTGTCGAGGTCGAGTTCTCGCCCCATCATCAACAGCATGATGGCCGCAACCTGCCAGTCCCGCCGCCATATGTCGCCGGTGCGCGTCCACAGCCACACCATTGCGGTATAGGCGTAGAGCAAGGCCGTCGAAATCTCGAGCGCGCCGGTTTCCTTCGTCAGTGCTGTCGTAAAACCGTTACTCGCAAGGTCTACAGCGAACAGAACGGCAGCCCCGACCAATGCCAGTGTCAAAAGATACCAAGGACGGGAAGTAACAGCGTAGGCGTGGTGTGGGAGCATTTCGATTCTCAAAATTCATGTCGACGAGTGTGGATTGAGGGCGTGGACCGCTTAGCGGCCCGCTGACCGGTGCCGTGCGCGCCGATTCTGGATGAAAACGGTCTACTACTGGAGAAGCCGGTAGTCCATGTCTTTCACGGCGGACAGATTCTGCTCTGCCCCTGTTTCCAAAGAAACCGGCAAACCCGAAAAACTGTAGAGCAGTCCTTTACGCCGTTGATTTATTGCTTCTATTAGCAAATTTCCTTTACATTTCTGCAGGCGCGACTATTTCCGGCCCCTCACGGAATGATCGCAGCGAGGCCGATTTGAAGGATGATCCCGCCACACAACTCGCAGATATTGCGCGGCAACTCGCACTGCTTGCGGAGGCAGCCAAGGCATTGTCGCAGACGCCGCTGGTGGAACTGTCCGGTCAACTTCTGCCGGCCGGCCGCGAGAAGCCGGACGAGCCCAAAACCCCTCTTCCAAACAACGTCAATTAGACTTGAACGACTCGTATCGGACAAGGCTTGCGCCCGTGGTCGCGTGGTCGCGTGGTCGCGCAGCGATATGGGGTCTGCGCGGGTGCCGATAGAGCCCCGCTCATAGCATCGACACAAGCCACAACATTTCACGATCGGGTCGTAACCAGATATTAACGTTCCTCCATAGGGCTGCGTTAAACTATTTGTCCTAGAAATAGGCAGACGGCGATGTTGCCGCCATACCCTTGTCAGAGGATCGCCATGACGGCGATGGTTCGATATGAAGCTCTCATCTTCCGACGCCGTCATGGCGTTCACGACTATTATATCCCTCGTCAGCATCATTTATGTGGGGCATCTTTTCGTTGCCCTGTTTTGACGGTCTCACCGAGACACGCTGACTGACGGCTCTCCTCGTCCCCCACAAGCCGCACGCTCGCCCTGATCAACATTCTCGCTCACGGATCAAAATCGTGTTAGAGTGTCTGAAGTCAGGTGTGGGAGACATCTGGCGGCTTGGCTAACGGGAAGAGGAGACCGTTATGCAGTATCTCGATTTTGTAGCCGCATTGAATCCATTCGTCTTGTGCACTCTTGCTCTCGTGGTGGCCTGCGGCCTCTACGATCGCTTGTCGCAACCGAAATAGTGGATTGCATGCGCTGCCGGGAAATCGCGACGCGTTGCTCGTGTCGATAACCGGTACATCTGGAGGCGGCTTGATGGTCGACTGACGCGCCGCGCGTCGCGCGAGTTCGTTTTGTTGCCTTTGAGTTGCTTGTTTCTGCTGTTATTCAGACTGCATTTCTTATGATAGAGGTGCAGCTTTGCAGGATAACGCGGAATTCGAAGATACATCGGCAGGTCTCAGCGAAACGCTGAGGAAATTGATCGGTCGGATTGACGGCGGCACCGTGACGCTGCGTCAGTTGATGGATGGCGTCGGTGAACAGGGTCTTCTGCTGATCTGCGCGGTCACTTCCCTCCCCTTTCTGCTGCCCGTTTCGATACCGGGTGTTAGCACCGTGTTCGGCGCGGCCATCATAATGATCAGCATTGCTGTAGTGCTCAACCGGATGCCGTGGCTTCCTCGTGCGATTCTCGATCGGGAACTCGACAGCGCAAAGCTGGTGCCGACCCTTGAGAAAGGTGTGAAAATCGTCTCCAGGCTCGACAAATATCTGAAGCACCGCATGGCCGGCATCACGACCGGGCCCATTGCCAACAGGGTCAATGGCCTCGCAATCACGTTCGCCGGTGTGCTGCTGATGTTTCCGCTCGGCCTCATCCCCCTGTCCAACACGCTGCCCGGCATTGCTATTCTGCTTCTGTCGACAGGCATGGTTCAGCGGGATGGTCTCGTCGTTCTCGGCGGTTATTTCTTCAACCTTGCAACGATCGTCTATTTCGGGGCGCTTGCTTATGGCGCGTTCGCCGCCGGCCAGGGCCTGGCGTCACTCGCCGGATAAGACCCATCCCGGGAGAAGCTCTCGCACCAGGCAACAGCTTCTCCCGGTCTGGTTGACGTCATGTCATTTCCGAAGCGAAGCTGCTTGTTTCTCGCGGCGCCTGCGACCCCACCAGACTTCCAGGCGACGACGACGACGTCTGACGAAAGCGAGATCCTGCGACAGGATCAAGATACCCAGCGGCACCATCCAGAAGCCCAGAATCGGCAGGAAGCCCAGAATGCCGCCGACGATAAGAACGGTTCCGATGCAGAGCCGCGCCACGCGCGAGCGCGGCATCGGAATGGACCGCCCTGCGATGAAGAGACGACCCTGCCCCGGATCCATTCCAAACCGCCTGCCTTGAGGTTTTTCCACCACGTATACGGCTCCAACTAAACGCTTTTTTGTAGGGGCGAGATGGGGATGCATGGGGATAAAACAAGCCGGACCTAATTTTTTTGAAAAAACCGCTTGGCAAATGCGTGAAGCATTTGTATTACCCCGCTCACACCGCAAGCGCGGTTGTTCCCTGGTAGCTCAGCGGTAGAGCATTCGACTGTTAATCGACAGGTCGCCGGTTCGAATCCGGCCCGGGGAGCCAAATTCTGCGATAAGCGCCTGTTTTTGTTGATCCGTATCCGAAGACAGGCGCTTTTCCACTTCCCCTATTTTGACAAATCGAAAAAGCAACTTGATATCGCGAGCGGTTTCGCGTTCGGGGATGTGTAACGCTGTTGCGTGCAGTTCCACTGGTAAAGAAACAAGCCGGTCGCGATCCGCCACGTTGCAACGTGAGTCTTCTGTTTGCTCGCGCTCATCTCAAAGTCGTCTTCACTTCTGATCCGAGGGTGCGGGCGTGCCGGGAAGCGCGTTTTCGCGGGATGGGGCAGCCGGCGTATCGTAATGCGTGCCCTGCGGATCGGGCGGCACGCTGTTGGCGGTCGGAGCCTGCGTGACGCCGATGCTAACCGCGACGCCGACGGCGATCGCAACTGCCAAGCCGGCCAACGGAATCAGAGAGCGATGTCGGCTCTCCTTGTAGGAACCGTACGCAAGTGCGAGCCCAAGCATTGCTGCTCCGCCTGCGACGACGATAAACCCCATGTAATTAGCCATTATTTTTCCTCCTGAAACCAGAACATGCGTATCTGGCCGAAGTTCCGCGTCCAGCGGAGACGCCTGAACCGGCGCGACTGTTGCCGGCAGATGCCGCGGACGTCGCGAGTGACGACAGTTGGTCTCGTGCCTTGAAGTGAGCAGAGACTGGCTGATTCGATCGCGTACGTTGGGGCGGTGTCAAGACGACCCGTCCCCGGACACAGTGCCCGGCGATGCCGGCCCCAAATGCCCCCAACACACATCCGAACCCGGAAAATCCGCTTGTCCTAATGGGACATTGCGCTAGGCTGGAGGTAGAGGACAGTTGACTTAGGGAGGAGACAACTATGCCGCAGCCGAACTGGCAAAAACCGGTCAAAGTCGCGTTTGGGAATCTTGGGACCGAGGTAATCAATGGGCCATCCGAGGCCCTCATCCTGCTACTGGACCACTGGCCGGATCTTCGGGGTCCGCATTTCGTGCGGGCGCGCAGTGCCTGCCGGGCTGCCCTCGACGGCCGTCGTTCGCCGGAGGACGCACGACAGTTTTTCGAGCAGGCCGTGAGCGAAGCGCAAATGCACGTAAACTGATTGGTCTGACTGCTGCGTTTTCAGTTCTGGCCGATTGACGAATGGTTGACCGCGAACCAACCATTCGATGACAGTGTTCGGCTTTAAAGTCCGATCATATCGCCCATGAGCTGGATCGGCGATCCGCTGAGAGCGATCGGTGCGAACAGGACGGAAAAGCAGACGCACGGCCCCGAATCACCAACGATCGGCCGGTGATCGAGCGTCTCGTCAGCGACCGATATGTCGCCCTGCGTGAAGTTTCCGCGGTGATCGTGGAATTCGCCTTCGATCACCAGCGTGAGTTCGAGACCGTTGTGGCCATGGTTTGGAAGTGCCCTCCCAGGACGGGCCCAGAGAAGACTTGCTTCCACGTCGGGCGACCGCTCGATAATATGCTCGCGCAGTCCCGGCAGCTTGCGCCGCCACGGAATAGAAGTCAGGTCTTTCCCCGTATAATCCCGCAACAGGGCCGGCAACTGGGAACCTTGCTCCGGTGGCAACACGCTCCATGTCGGTGGGTCCGATCTGACAATATCGCTGATGGCCCTGTCTCGAAATTCACGGGACAACGTCTCATCGCAGGTCATGTCTTCCAACCCATCGCCGGCCAGTCGCTGAAGGGCATCGACAAGCTGGGCATTGGGTTTCTGCATCTGCAGATGGGAACCTAACAAGACGTGGGCTGCCTTTGGCAGAGAGCCGGCTACGTATTGCGAGATCAGAAAATCGACTCTCTCAATATTCAGATGCATAAACTAAGCCGCAATCGTTGGCGTGAACGAAATTCAGTTCTCGCAATCAATGCCATCAGGTCGAATCGTCTGAAACCAAAACCGAGCGCTCCACTCTGCGTAGTGCAGGGCGAAGGATGTATTATACAGTTGCATCCGAGCCATGTCGATAAACCTGCCGGTATTGTCCGGTAGATGACAGTCCTCGGTATGCGGGGCGATCCCATCGCGCGCGATGCGCGGAAAGGATTTTCTTGGCGCGGATGCCTTGCCCGCCGAATGCAGCCTGATTACATGATCCTTGAAAAAGAAGGCATTTCTCATGGCAATACAATCTTCTGTTCTCGACCTCATCGGCAATACGCCGCTCATCAGGCTGGCGGCTGCATCCGATGCAACCGGATGCGAAATCCTCGGCAAGGCCGAATTTCTCAATCCCGGTCAGTCGGTCAAGGATCGCGCAGCGCTCTATATCATTAGAGATGCCGAGAAGAAGGGGCTTCTGAAGCCGGGCGGAGTGATCGTCGAAGGGACCGCCGGCAATACCGGTATCGGTCTGACCCTGGTCGCAAAGGCATTGGGGTATCGAACCGTCATCGTCATTCCGGAGACCCAGAGCCAGGAGAAGAAGGACGCGCTGAGACTGATGGGCGCCGAGCTCGTGGAAGTACCAGCCGTTCCCTACAAGAACCCGAACAACTATGTGAAGGTTTCCGGTCGCCTTGCCGAGCAGCTTGCCAAGACGGAACCTGCGGGCGCGATCTGGGCAAACCAGTTCGACAATGTTGCCAACCGGCAGGCCCATATCGAGATGACGGGCCCCGAGATCTTCGAACAGACGGGCGGCAAGGTGGACGGCTTCGTCTGCGCAGTCGGCTCCGGCGGTACGCTGGTCGGTACAGCCATGGCGTTGCGGGCGCTTAACCCCGCCGTCAAGATCGGCATCGCGGATCCGGAAGGTGCCGCACTCTACGAATTTTATGCGCACGGCGAGATGAAATCCGAGGGAAGTTCGATCACCGAGGGCATCGGTCAGGGACGTATCACCGCCAATCTCGAAGGGTTTGCGCCTGACTATTCCTATCGCATTTCGGACGCTGAAGCGCTGCCGATCGTGTTCGATCTGATTGAGAACGAGGGGCTTTGCCTCGGCGGCTCTTCCGGCATCAACATCGCGGGCGCGATGCGCCTGGCAAAGGATCTCGGCCCCGGCCATACGATCGTGACGATCCTTTGCGACTACGGCAACCGCTATCAGTCCAAACTCTTCAACCCGGATTTCCTGCAGTCCAAGGGCCTGCCGGTTCCGGGCTGGCTCACGAAGAAGACCAAGATCGATATTCCGTTCGAAACCGTCTGAAACCGACCGCAGAGAACAGAACCGATGGCAACTGAACTCCTCTATCGCGACGACTTCTATCTCTCGACACTGGAGGCGGTGGTTACCGCGATCCACGAGGATGGCGGCATCGAATTCGACCGCACCTGCTTCTATGTGACATCTGGGGGGCAACCTGGTGATACCGGCAGTCTGGAGCGCGCCGACGGAACCAGGATCAAGCTTGGCCAGACACGGCACGGCGAGACGAAGGACATCGTCGTCCACGTTCCGCTGGAAGGCGAACCGCGGCCGACGGTCGGCGAAACTGTTGTCATGCATGTCGACTGGGACAGACGGCACAAGCTGATGCGGATGCATACGGCCTGCCACCTGCTGTCGGTCGTCTGCTCCTACCCGATCACCGGTGCCGCAGTTGGCGAAGACGAATCGCGTGTCGATTTCGACATGACCGCCGTCATCGACAAGGATGAGGTGACCGCCGGCTTGATGGATCTCGTCACGCAGAACCATCCGGTCTACCTGCAATGGATCACCGACGCGGAACTGGCGGCCAACCCTGGCATCGTCAAATCGAAGAACGTCCGGCCGCCGGTCGGGCTCGGGCGCGTCAGCCTTGTCTGCATCGGCGAGGATTCGAGCGTTGACAGCCAGCCGTGCGGCGGCACACATGTTGCAAACACCGGGGAAGTGGGCGCTATCCACATTTCCAAAATCGAGAAAAAGGGCAAGGAAAACCGTCGCTTCCGGATCCGGTTCGGCGATATCGCCACGGATGCCTGAAGACACTCGTTTGTCCGGACCGGTTTCTCACCGAATACCGCGTTTTATCAAGGTAGGAGTTTTGACATGAGCGACACCAGCCGTTTCGTCGTTTCGTCCGAGTGGCTCGAAAACGAGCTCGGAAGCCCGGATTTGAGAATCGTCGACGCCTCCTTCTACCTGCCTGCCCACAACCGCGATGCAGATACCGAATATGCGGCAGGGCATATTCCCGGTGCCGTGCGTTTCGATCACGACAAAGTCGCGGATCATTCCACCGGTCTCCCGCATATGGTGCCCTCGCCCGATGTGTTTGCCGATGCTGTCGGCAAGCTCGGCATCAGCGAGAATGACGTCATCGTCATCTACGACGGCCCGGGCATCTTTTCTTCGCCGCGCGGCTGGTGGCTGTTCCGCATTATGGGTGCGAAACAGGTGTTTATCCTGGACGGTGGCCTCGATGGCTGGAAAGCGGAAGGGCGAGCGCTCGAAACCGAGATCCCCTCGCCGGTTGCGTCCAATTTCGATGCGGAGCTTCGCCTCGACAAGGTCATCGACTACCATCAGATGATGTCGATCGTCAGCGATCGTACAAGCCAGATTGCGGATGCACGGCCGGCCGGACGCTTTACCGGCACAGAGCCGGAACCCCGCGCTGGCATGCGCTCCGGTCATATGCCGGGTGCGGTCAACGCTCCCTCCAGCAGCTTTTCGACAAACGGCAAGCTGAAGACGATACCCGAACTGCGCCAGGCTATCGAAGCCGCGGGAATCGATTTGGGGCGCCCGGTCGTGACGAGCTGCGGTTCGGGCATTACCGCTGCGATCATCACGCTTGCGCTGGAATCGCTCGGGCATGAGGACAACGCGCTTTATGACGGGTCTTGGACGGAATGGGGCGGACGCTCGGACACGCCGATCGAGACAGGACCGGCTAAGCCTACCCCTGCAATCTCGTCGCAGGCGTAACGATGGCGAAAAAGCCCGTACCGCTGAAGGCGCGCGTCACCGTTCTGGAAATGACGGCCGCGCCCAAGACAAGCATGCCGATTCCGGCCAACATTCAAACCGCCATCATACGCACCACCGAAGTGCCGTTGCATTTCTACCGGTACCTATACCGGCAAGTCGGCAAACGCTGGCACTGGTACGATAGGCTGCGGTTGTCCGACGCCGAGCTTGCGGCCGCGATCCACAACCCGCGCTGTTCGATCACGATCCTTCTGGTCGACGGATCGCCAGCCGGATTCTACGAGCTGAACTCTACTGACGACAACGTCGTAGAGCTGTCCTATTTCGGCCTGTTCGAGCGGGCCCTCGGGCTCGGCATCGGCAAGTGGTTCCTGACGCAGGCTCTTTATTCTGCGTGGCAGAACAACCCGGAGAAGGTCACCGTCACCACCAATTCGCTCGACCATCCCCGGGCGCTGCAGCTCTACCAGATGATGGGTTTTTCGCCCGTCTCGACATACGAGGCCGAGATCGTGCCGATGACCAGCGCGGAACTGGTGAAGGTGCTGGACAGCTAGCTCGCGCAAGGATCGGGTGGCGCTTCAAAGCCCGACGGGTCATCTCCTATGACTAGAAAAGGAGACGACCATGCCAATCTTCAACGCGATCCCGGGTGACCACGCAGAGCATCTATGGAACGGAGGCAGCGATTCCTACGGGCACCAACCGGAGACCATGATCTCGGATGGTCCCGGATATCCCTGCCGCCATTGCCTCAGGAATATCGACGCGGGCGAAAGCCTGTTCGTTCTTGCCTATCGACCGTTTCCGACAACGCAGCCCTATGCCGAAACCGGTCCCATCTTCCTGCATAAGACGCCCTGCCCACGGTTTATCGCGGAAGAGGTTCTACCGCCGATTCTGGTCAGTCCGGATTACATCGTCCGGGGTTATGCAGAAGATAACAGGATCGTCTACGGCACGGGTGCGGTGACCCCGACGTCCGAAATCATGCGGCGCGCCGAAGACCTGCTTCAACGCGCCGATATCGCCTATGTCCACGTTCGCTCGGCCCGCAACAACTGTTTCCAGTGCCGGATTGACGCGGCTTAGCAGGAGCCCCTTATGCCTGCGGGTCTCCGCCGTCCCGCTCCAGCTTTTCGGCAAAATCGAGGAGCTGCCGCACGAGATCGCCCGCAGCCTTGTCGTTTTGTTCGATCCTGCGAGCCGACACTTCTCTCAGGTTGAGAAGCGCCGCTTCCACACTGCGCGGCAGAGCCGGGCCGCGGTCATGATGTGGCCCCCTGTCGTGATCGCGGTGGTGTTCGTGCCGTTCCTGCTTCTGCTTGATCTTTTCAGCCAGCTCGGACAAGCGCTCGAGGATGGTCGTTGCGAAACTGCGGTTCTCATCGAGATGCGCACGGCCCTCGTCAGTGATGGTGTAACGCTTCTTGTTGCCATCCGCTTCAGCCGTCACGTAGCCGGCTTCCTCAAGATAGGTCAGCGTCGGATAGATGACGCCGGGGCTGGGTGCGTAAAAACCATACGTCATATCTTCGATATGTTTTATGATCTCGTAGCCGTGGCGGGCTTCTTTCTCGATCAAGGCCAGGACGACCAGTCTGAGATCGCCCTGCATCAGAAAGCGACCGATACGTCCCTCGCCATCGTCGCCGAAGCCACGACCACCGCCCGGCCCGCCTTTTCCGCCAAAACCCCTACCCGCAAAGCCTTTGCTGAACGGACCGCCCCGCATGGTAAATAGTCCCTCGAAGCCCGAGCGATCGGCGTTGCAGCTTCTGTGGGTTTCAAATCGTTGAAACATCTTACTCTCCTTTAGAGTATCTTTCGATATATCTAAAGCTAGCACATTTCCGCAATACTGCAAGCTGCCAGATATATCTAAGTCATATCCGTTTGATTTTTGTGGCGGATTTTTTTCGAGCTATCTGCGGCGCGCGGTGCGGCCGATCCGGATTGACCGTCGCGTCGTTACCCGGCAGTCACCGAACTTTCGCCGACCGTCATTTTAGGGATGCGTCCGTGGGCGATTGTGCCTAAGCTCGCCTCCATCAGTGATCCGGAGGGAGATATTAGATGTCGCTTTTCACCAAAGACCTTTTCGAAAATCATGCGGTCTCGCGCCGATCCCTTCTCGGTGGCATTGCGGCCACATCGGCGCTGGTCATGCTCCACCCGTTTGCGGCACGCGCGGCCGCCAACCAGGCGCATCTGCGGCTGATGGAGACGACAGACATCCACGTGCATGTCTTCCCTTATGATTATTATGCCGACAAGCCGAACGACACACTTGGACTGGCCCGTACCGCCTCGCTCATCGATTCGATTCGAGCCGAAGCCGGAAATTCGATGCTGATCGACAACGGCGACTTCCTGCAGGGCAATCCGCTCGGGGACTACATCGCCTATGAGCGTGGCATGAAGGAGGGCGACAAGCATCCCGTGATCACTGCGATGAACGTGCTGGGATATGACGTCGGCACGCTTGGAAACCACGAATTCAACTACGGCCTCGATTTCCTGTTCAAGGTTCTTGCAGGATCCGGCTTCCCGCATGTCTGCGCCAACCTGACCAAGGGCCAGCTTGCCTCCAGTGCCAAGGACGACGATCTCTTCTTCAAACCCTACGTGATCATCGAAAAGCAGATCCGCGACGGTTCCGGCCAGTTGACCCCGATCAAGGTCGGCTTCATCGGCTTCGTGCCGCCACAGATCATGACCTGGGATAGCAAGAATCTTGAGGGCAAGGCGCAGACGCGCGATATCGTCGATGCTGCCAAGGCCTGGGTGCCCGTCATGAAGGAGGAAGGCGCCGACATCGTCATCGCCCTCTCTCATTCCGGCATCGATGGTTCCGGCCAGAGCGATCGGATGGAAAACGCGTCTCTTTATCTCGCAGGGATCGAGGGTATCGATGCGATCTTCACCGGTCACCAGCATCTGGTTTTCCCGGGTCCAAAGGATTTCGAGGGCATTGCCGGCGCTGATGCCAAGAAAGGCACGCTGATGGGCAAGCCCGCCGTCATGGCCGGGTTCTGGGGCTCCCATATGGGTCTGATCGACCTGTTGATCGAAAAGGATGGCAGCGGCTGGAAGATCGTCGATTCCACCTCGGAAGTCAGACCGATCTATCACCGCGACGAAAATCGCAAGATCGTTGCCGACGTCAAGGACAAGCCTGAGGTCACCGCGGCCATCAAGCCGGAACACGAGGCGACGCTTGCCTATATCCGCCGCCCGGTCGGCAAGACATCTGCGCCGCTCTATTCCTACTTCGCGCTGGTCGCGGATGATCCGTCGGTGCAGATCGTCTCAAATGCGCAGACCTGGTACATCAAGGACATGCTGAAGGAAGGCGAGTACAAGGACCTCCCGGTGCTGTCCGCTGCCGCTCCCTTCAAGGCCGGCGGTCGCGGCGGTGCGGATTACTTCACCGACGTCCCGACCGGCGACATCGCCATCAAGAATGTCGCGGATCTCTATCTCTATCCCAACACGGTTCAGGCCGTGCTGATATCGGGCGCGCAGGTCAAGAACTGGCTGGAAATGTCGGCTGGCATGTTCAACCAGGTCAAACCGGGATCAAAGGATGTTCCGCTGCTCAACGCCGGTTTCCCGTCCTACAATTTCGACGTGATCGATGGCGTGACCTACCAGATCGACCTGTCCCAGCCGTCGCGCTTCGACAAGGACGGAAAGGTACTGGACGAGAATGCTCACCGTATCGTCGACCTGAAGTTTGACGGCAAGCCGATCGATCCGGCGCAGAAGTTTGTCGTCGTCACCAATAACTACCGTGCCGGCGGTGGGGGCAAGTTTCCGGAGATCGCCAGCGACAAGGTCATTTTCGTCGCCCCCGACACCAACCGCGACGTCGTTGTTCGCTACATCATCGATCAAGGGACGATCAATCCTTCGGCCGACGACAACTGGTCGTTCAAGGCGCAGCCCGGATCCACGGCCCTGTTCGAGACCGGACCCAAGGCGCGCCAGTTTGCCGGCAGCCTGAAGGGGACGAAGATCGAGGAGGCCGGCGACGGCGAGAACGGTTTCGCGAAGTTCAGACTGGTTCTCTGAGGCGCCCCATCCAGTCGTCCGGCCGAGGAGGCGTGTTATTCGGCAGCCTGCCAATACGTCCTTTCCGGCTCCTGCTTCAGGAGTTCGGGAAGGTCATCATGGTTTGGACATGAGGACAGCTTGGCTGCAAACGATTCGATCAACCACTGTCCCGCGGGTCCGGGCGGATTGGATGCCTTTCGCAAGGCGTAGATCGGATATTGCCCCTGCTCGTACGCGTCGATATCCAACGCGACCAGATCGCCGTTGCGGATGTCATCGAGCACCAGGGACGCCGGAAGCCCACCCCAACCAAGCCCACCCTTGATCAGCTGATACTTGGTGGCGATGTCACTGATGCGCCAGATCTTGTAGGACAGGACGTTGAAGTTACGCCCTGCGGTAAGGCCTGACGCGTCGGTCACGACCAGTTGCGTCTCGTCGCGCACGTCGGCGAGGGTGAGTGTGCGGTTGAGCTTCACCAGTGGATGGTCAGGCGCTGCGACCGGCAAGAGGTAGGAATGACCGATCCTTTCGGCAATCAGCGAATCGTCCTGCTTAAGGAGAGCGCCACCGATGCCGATGCCGGCCCGTCCACTGATGACCTGGCCCATCACCATGCCGAGTTCCCCGACGCTGAGGTTGAGGGCGACACTTGGAAATTTCTCTCGGAATTCGCGTAGCTGGCTGACCACCGCGTCGGCCGGCACCATCACGCTGACGGCCAGCGTGATCTCGGCTTCCAATCCCTGAGTGATGCTCTTTGCCCGAGACCGCATGATCTGCAGGTCGGCAACAATTCGCCGCGCATCCATCAGCATCGCCCGCCCGGCCTCGGTCAGTTTTGGCTGACGCGCCCCGGCCCGGTCGAACAATTGAATCTCGAGCTGCGTCTCGAGGTTGGCAATCGTGTAGCTGACAACCGACTGAGCCCGGTTCAGCAGGCGTGAGGCGGCCGAAAAACTGCCGCTTTCGGCAACTGCGATGAAGACCTGCAGCTGATCGAGGGTGGGATTCGCGTCCATGTGACCTATCCAGATTTTAGATGGAAAGCTTCGACATTATCCCCATTCCATCGATTGCCGTCTACTCCTATTTGTCTTCTCAGACAGGCGACCTCCAGTCTCCCACCGTCGAGAAATTCATAGGAAACAAAGCAATGCCATCCATCCTTCTCGTTACATCCAGCCCTCGCGGCAACGAATCGCTGTCGACAAAGATTGCTACGGAATTTGTCGACAAGCTGAAGGTCCAGCATCCAGGCGCGACTGTTGTGACCCGTGATTTGGGTCAGAACCCGATCGCCCATCTCGACACCGTGACCACATCTGCGATCCGCAAGCCCGCAGACGCTCGCAATTCCGAGGAAGCGGCAGCAGCGAAACTGTCCGATGAACTCGTCGCCGAGTTGCTCGCCGCCGATACGGTCGTGCTTGCCACGGGCCTGATCAATTTCAATATCTATTCGACGCTGAAAAGCTGGATCGACAACGTTGCCCGCGCCGGCATGACGTTCCGCTACACAGCCGAAGGTCCGCAGGGACTTGCGACCGGCAAGAAGGTCTATGTGGTTCTGTCGGCCGCCGGCATCTATTCGGAAGGCCCGGCCATGGCGATGAACCACGCCGTTCCTTACCTCAAGACGGTTCTTGGCTTCATGGGCATGAGGGATGTCGAAGTGATCTACATTGAAGGTACCGCATTCGGTCCGGAAGCGTATGAGAAGGCGATTGCCGCCGCACAGGATCGCACGCAGCAGCTTGCACTGGCGGCCTGATCCTAGACGTCCACACCGGTTGGTGAGACGAGACGCCCCTGACGGCCGTGGACATTGTCCCGGCCGTCTTTCTTTGCGTGATAGAGGCGTTGGTCCGCAACGCCGAACAGTGTCGCGAATGTGTCGCCATCGTCAGACGTGGTCGCCACTCCGATCGACACGGTGATGCACTTGCCATCCGGCCTGATGACAGACGCGCAGATATCCTGGCGAAGCCGCTCGGAGAGCGCCAAGGCTCCTTCGTGGTTCGTGTTCGGCAGGATCAGCACAAACTCCTCGCCGCCGAACCGCGAGAGATGATCGCGCGGCCGCGTTCGGGCCTTGAGCTGCGCTGCCACGTCCTTGAGCACCTCGTCCCCCTTCATGTGACCGAAGAGATCGTTCACGTCCTTGAACCGGTCTGCGTCGATGATCACGAGACTGAGCTGCTGCCGCATATCGATACTTTGCTTGATCATCGCCGGCGCATCGGCTTCCAGCCGGTTGCGATCGAAAACGCCAGTCAACCGATCGACGCCGCTTGTGGCAAGCAGTGCCTGATACCGCTCGCGAAACGTCAGATCGTGAAAAATGTCGGCAATTTCGCGCCGCGACAAGGCAAGCCTCGGAATCTGTTCGACCTTGAGATAGGCGAGCAGCAGCACGGAATAGATGATCACCGCGAGCATTTTGGCGTACCAACCGCCGAACAGGACCGATAGCGGCGCGTCGAACAGCAATCGCAGTCCGGAATAGAAGGCAAGCTGGTCAAAGCTTAGAACGATCGCACCGCTGACGGCAAAGCGCAGGATGATATGGCGCCTGAAGATCCGGCCGAAACGCTCATAGAGAAGAATGATGGCGATGGCGTCGATATAGAGCAGCGCCGTGCCCCATACCATGAGTGAGCCCATCTCGTTGAGAAAGACCATGTCGGCAGGTCGTCCGGCGGGAAGGGTGACGACCGGATGCGCCTGCAGGATCTGCGCGATGAGAACCGTCAGGAGATTGCCGAGAAACAGTCCGTAGATGGGTTGGCGCACCGTCGAGGCATCCTCTTTCAAGTACAAGAGGAGGATCATCATCAGCTTGCCCGCAAAGAAGACGGACGATCCGGGCGATACCAGCCCGAACGGCAGTTCGACATAGAAGACCGCCGCGAGGTAGGTCTCCATGAAGTGCATCACACCGAGCGCAGCCAAGAACACGCCAAGGCCAAGCTGGCGCCTGAAATGCAGGAAGGCGGCCATGATCGTGAAATAGACGATCGCTTCTGCAACGAACAGAAAGAGGTTCAAAACCTGCATCATCACGCCTTTTAAGCCTGGCGGACCTCGCGTTCACATCCCAAAGCCATGACTTTGTTGGATAATCGCAACACCAGTTATGCCGGTAAATTGCTGCGGCGCAATAGAGGATCTCGCGGGACGGACGAACAATCAGGCAGAGCGCGAAACGGCGCCATCCGAGAACAGCAAGGCGCCGTTCTGATCAATGATCTGCTGTGCCTTGCGAACGGCATATTCGGATGCGTCCTCCGCAGAGGTGAACATGTCTGCCCGCACGAAAGTGCGGACGAGTGTTTCGCCGGCGACATCTTTTTCGATGCGGCCGGCAAGCCGGAACTGGCTGCCTTCCTTGATCGGTGCAGGATAGATGCGGCATTCGCCATGCATCTGCGGCTCGGCTTCCCGTGCGGGCGCTGTTTCGGATTTCGGGCCGGAAAACATCGAAAGAAGAGAGGAAAGAAACGAAGCCATGGATGAGTGCTACCCTTTGCTCGGCACCGGCGGAATCCGAAGACCATTCCGGTGCGATTTCGACAAAATCAGATGATCAGGTTGGCAAGGATCTCGTTTTCGGTGATGTCCTCGTAACCAAGCCCCGCCGCCTCGAAGCGCTCGTGCAGACCGGCAAAGTTTCCGGACTCGGTTGTTTCAATGCCGATGAGGATCGAGCCAAAGTTGCGGGCCGACTTCTTCAGGTATTCGAAACGAGCGATATCGTCTTCCGGACCGAGAAGATTGAGAAAGTCTCGCAGGGCGCCCGGACGCTGCGGAAGGCGCAGGATGAAGTATTTCTTCAACCCCGCATAGCGCATCGCCCGTTCCTTGACGTCCGGAAGGCGTTCGAAATCGAAGTTGCCGCCGGAAACGATGCAGACTACCCGCTTTCCGGCCAGCTTCTCGCGGCCGAGCATCTCGAGCGCGGTGATCGACAGAGCACCGGCGGGCTCCAGCACAAAGCCTTCGAGGTTGAGCATCTCCGTGAGCGTCACGCAGATCGCGTTTTCGGGAACGAGCAGAACCTGATCGGGAGAAAATCCCTTCAGCATCTCGAAATTCAGTTCGCCGATCCGCGCAACCGCAGCGCCATCCACGAAGTTGTCGACCTTCGGGAGTGTGACGAGCGACCCGGTCTGGAGGCTGGTTTTCAGGCTCGGGGCACCTGTCGGCTCGGTGAAAATAAAGTTTTCCTTCGCCACCACGTCGGAAAGATAGCCGCTCAGTCCTGACGCAAGCCCACCACCGCCGACCGGCATGATGACGAGATCAGGCGTTGCGCCTTCCGGCAGTTGCTCGAGGATTTCAGCAGCGACTGTCGCCTGCCCCTCGATGATATGAGCCGCATCGAACGGTGGCACCATCATGCCACCGGTCTCCTCCACATGGGCGCGTGCCGCGGCATAGCACTGGTCAAAGATGTCGCCGACGAGCTTGATGGTGATGTACTGGCCGCCGAAGATCCGCGTCTTGTCGATCTTCTGCTGCGGCGTCGTTACCGGCATGAAGACGACGCCCGGCACTTCGAAATGCCGGCACACGAAGGCAAAGCCCTGAGCGTGATTGCCTGCCGATGCACAGACGAAGGTGCGATCCTTTGCCCCGTCGGCGATCGCCTTGCGAAGAAAGTTGAAGGCGCCGCGGATTTTGTAGGAGCGGACCGGAGACAGGTCCTCGCGCTTCAGCCAAATCTCTGCGCCGTATTTACGGCTCAGATGTTCGTTGAGCTGAAGCGGCGTCTCCGGAAAGATCGTCCGCATTGCGGCTTTTGCTTCGTCAACACCGAGCTTCGTCACGCTAAACATCCCAATTCTTCACGATTTCACCCGCTATGCCACACGTGCCGTAACAAGACCAAGCCCGTTTTGCAGACTTTCCGTTCTGTGCGCGTTTTTGGGAACAAAAACATCGATGCCCCGGATCTTCGGGTAATGGCGACGCACTCTGCGCGGCACTATTGATGCAGGAGTTTGCCGATGAACCGGGTCGCTTCCGGCAGACCCGAGCGCCAATAGGTCCAGTCGTGGCCACCTTCACGCGCCATGAAGCGGTGCGGCACGCCGAGCTTCTGCAGCTTTACCGTCAGTTCCGCATTGCCCACCAAAAAGCTGTCGGACGATCCGCAATCGATGAAGAGTTCGGTTTTGCGGATTGCGTCTGGAGGCGTCTTGTCGACGAGATCGAGAACGCTGTTGGCGTAGTAAGGCTGGTTCAGCCGATCCGTGCCTCTCAACCCCTCACCCCAAGCCTTGCCGTACCGACGGTCATAGCCTGCCTGATCCATCGCTACAATCTGCTGATCGGTTCTGAACGCAGCACTCAGCGCTGCAGCACCGGCAAACAGATCCGGATATTTCAGCGCGTAGGCCATGGCTGCATAACCACCCATGGAAAGGCCCAGAATGCCGCGCGACTTCTTGCCTGCGATCACCGGGAACGAGCCCTCAACGTGCGGAATGAATTCCTTCACGAACATATCCTGCCACAGATATTTTCCGTCGGCATCGTTCATATAATAGGTGTTGAACTTGTTTTCCTCGTCCCGCCGACCCTCAGGCGTCACGGCGATGAAGGGCGGCACTTCGCCGCTTTCGATCAGTTTGTCGAAGATCAGGTTGGCGTTCCCATACCGGTACCAGTCCTGATTCTTTCCATCGCCACCACCGTGCATCAGATAGATGACCGGGTATCGCCGTTCGTCGGATCCGTAGCCTGGAGGAAGATAGAGCGTAAACTCGACATTCTTGCCAAGGATCCGGCTCGCCATCACCTGGCCTTCCTTTACGACGCCAGCCGCGAATGCATTCGCGCTGACGAATAGACCGGCCACAACGATCAAAATTGCCCTGAGCATACGTTTTTCTCCTACCGCTCCTGATGGAAGTAGAGGGCAAGGAGATCAATTCAATTTGGAAAGGTTAAGAATGATGGTGCGGACGACGGGGGTCGAACCCGTAAGACCTGAGGTCGGCAGATTTTAAGTCTGCTGCGTCTACCAATTTCGCCACGTCCGCCTGGGTTCCTGTTTCGTGAAGTTCGCCTTCGACGTCAAGGACGGAAATTGCAGGCGGCGGCAGGCGCGCAACAAAAAAGCGCGGAGCCGAGGCCCCGCGCTTTTCACTTGAAGTGGGCAGATCAGGCGCAGAGCTTGGCTGCAGTCTTTGCAACATGGGCGCCCTGGAAGCGTGCGCCTTCGAGTTCGATCTCGGAAGGCTGGCGCGAGCCGTCGCCGTTGGTGATGGTCGTGGCGCCGTAAGGCGAGCCACCCATCACTTCTTCCGTGCCCATCTGGCCCTGGAAGGAGTAAGGCAAACCAACCACGGCCATGCCCTGGTGAAGGAAGGTCGGGATGAAGCCGAGAATCGTCGATTCCTGGCCGCCATGTTGGGTGGCCGACGAGGTGAACACGGAGCCGACCTTGCCGATCAGCTTGCCAGCGAACCACAGGCCACCGGTCTGATCCCAGAAATTGCGCATCTGCGAGGCAACCGAACCGTAACGGGTACCGGCACCGACGATGATCGCATCGTATTCGGCGAGCTCGTCGGGCGTGGCGATCGGAGCCTTCTGATCAAGCTTGAAGTGCGATGCCTTGGCAACCTCTTCAGGAACCAGTTCCGGAACGCGCTTGACGGTCACTTCGGCACCGGCCGAGCGAGCGCCTTCGGCGACAGCATACGCCATCGTCTCGATATGGCCGTACGAGGAATAGTAGAGAACCAGTACTTTTGTCATTGTTTTCGATTCCTTTGCAGGTGCTGGAATGATGATCGCAAGGCGGCGACGGACCACGTCACGATCATGGCAAGCAGGACGCTTTCCGTTAACAGGCCTCGAGGCTTAGCTAGCGCAGTGTCACAGCACCGGCCAGAGGGCGATCTCTGCACGGACTGTCCACAATTGCTGAACGCGATCGAATGCTTGTCGTTTCATTCGCACGTCAGTTTTTGGATTGAACGATTGCAATCGTTTCCCGGCGCGCGCTAACGTTCCCGTGCAATGAGAAAGCGAGCGCCTCCATGTCCGATACCCTGTCATCCTCACCTACCCTCGTCAGCGCGGCGATGCTCGCCATCGGCGACGAGCTTCTTTCCGGCCGGACCAAGGACAAGAATATCGGCCACCTCGCCGACCTGCTGACGCTTTCAGGCATCGACCTGAAGGAAGTGCGCATCGTTGCGGACGAAGAAGACGCGATCGTTGAGTCTCTGAACACTTTGCGTGCCCGCTACGATTACGTCTTCACATCCGGCGGCATCGGCCCGACCCATGACGACATCACAGCGGATGCAGTCTCAAAAGCATTCGAAGTGCCCTGCATTCACGACCCGGAAGCGATGCGGTTGCTCGCCGAGATGTACAAGCGCCGCGAAATGGAATTCACCGAGGCCCGCCAACGCATGGCGCGGATGCCGCAGGGTGCCACGCATATTGCCAATCCGGTTTCGACGGCACCCGGCTTCGTCATCGGCAATGTCCACGTGATGGCCGGTGTACCGCAGGTGTTCCAGGCGATGATGGACAATGTTCTGCCGACGCTCAAATCGGGCTCGAAAGTGCTGTCGCGCGCAATTGCCTGCCCCTATGGCGAGGGCGATATCGGGACCCCGCTTGCGGCTGTGCAGAAGGCGCATCCGGAGACCAGCATCGGCTCTTATCCGAAATACGACGGCAAGCGCTTTTCAACCGAGCTGGTGGTCCGCGCCCGCGATCCGCAGGTTCTGGACGCGGCCGCGCAGGCTGTCGCGGACATGATTGCCAATATCGACGGCACCCGGATTGCCGACAACCCGACGGCGGACGCCTGAGAGAGACCTGCGCGAGCTGGCCTTCCCCAAGTCGATCGACCAAGCCCGATCTGGGCATCACGTAACAATTAGAGACCGGATTTCGGCTCCCCGGCGCCGGTCAACAAGGGAGATGACGCCATGGCTTACAAAACCATTCTTGCTGTCCTCGACATTCCGCAGAACGCCCGGCAAATGGCGGATTTTGGCGCGGCCCTGGCTGAAACGTTTTCCGCCCACCTAATTGGCGTGCATGCCGAGACGCTTGCCGCCGTGCCGTTGATTGCGCCAATGGAGATCCCCGATCCCGCAGCGGTCCAGGTCCTGCAGGAGGTTGCTCAGAAGGAAACGGCCATGGTCGCCGACATCTTCAACACGGTGTCCACGCGTGAGGGACTGTCGCGCGAATGGCGCAGTTTCGTCTCCTCTGCCGGATATGGCGCGAGTTCGGTGATGGAGACTGCCCGGACCGCGGACCTCATCATTGCAAGCCAGAGCGACCCTTCGCATTCGGATCACCGGGCCGATCTCGAAACATTCCTGTTCGAGAGCGGTCGCCCGATGTTGCTCGTTCCCCACCGGATGACCGCCTTCAAGCCGATCGAGCGTGTTCTGATCGGTTGGAACGGTTCCAAGGAAGCGGCCCGCGCGACCTTCGACGCCCTGCCCTTCCTCAAGACCGCCGCAAGTGTGGAAGTGCTCGTCGTCGACCCGCCGGAGCGCGGCGACCAGACGGCCGAGTTTGCGGGAACCGAGATTGCCACAAGTCTTGCGCGACATGGCGTCAACGTCACTGTCACCACGCGGATCGGTAGCCGCGAGACGCCAGCCAAGGCCATCGAAAACCGGCTTTTGGACGACAGTATCGATCTGCTGGTCATGGGTGGCTACGGCCATTCCCGCTGGTGGGAAATGCTGTTCGGAGGGACGACACGCAGCGTTCTGGATTCAATGACCGCGCTGACGCTTCTGTCGCGATGAAGGGTCGGACCGAAGTCGTCCTACCCACCTTGCCAGAAACATCCGTTTCCCGCTATTAGCGAGAGCCAAAGCAGATCTAAGCCAAGGCTCTCCAATGTCTCTTCCCGAAAAAGCTTTCCCCGTCTCCTGGGACCAGTTCCACCGTGATGCGCGCGCGCTGGCGTGGCGTCTCGCCGGTTTGGGTCAGGAGTTCAGAGCGATCGTCTGCATCACGCGCGGCGGCCTTGTGCCGGCGGCGATTATTTCGCGCGAGCTGAACATCCGCCTGATCGAGACCGTCTGCATCGCGTCCTACCACGACTACGTCAACCAGGGTGAGATGAACCTTCTGAAAGGGATTTCGCCCGAGCTCTGCGAAGACGGTGGGCTTGGCATACTCGTGATCGACGACCTGACCGACACCGGCAAGACAGCCTCCGAGGTGCGTGCCATGCTGCCAAAGGCGCATTTCGGCTGCGTCTATGCAAAGCCGTCGGGCGTGCCGATGATCGATACGTTCGTGACCGAGGTCAGCCAGGATACGTGGATCTATTTCCCCTGGGATATGGGCTTCACCTACCAGGAGCCGATCGCCAAGGGCCACAAGGGCTGAATTGCCATACGACATCCAGACCGGCCCACCCGTGCCGGTCTGTCTTCGCGCAACCGGTTTTAGACGATCAGGAAATCCTGATAGCTCAGCGCCAGGCTCTTATCGAGATGCGCGATCATGATCGAGCCGCCGGACTTGCTGCCGTTGGCATCGTAGAACAGATTTCCGGTATCGGTTTCGTAGACCAGAAAATCGTTGCTGTCCTTGGCCGTTGGCGACGTGCTTTTCAGGAAATTGCCGCTGGAAATCGCTCCGTTCTTGGTGAAGGCGGTGAAGATCGCGTTCTCCAGATGGATCAGATCGTCCACGACCGAGAAGTCGGTGATCGTATCGACATTCGTTGAGCTGTTCAGCGCCGAACTGAAGACGAACGTGTCCTTGCCGCTGCCACCGGTCAGGGTATCGTTTCCGGTACCACCGATCAGCTTGTCGTTGCCGCCGTTGCCGATCAGCTTGTCTTGTCCAGCCCGACCTTCGAGGATGTTGGCGACCGCGTTGCCGACGATGACGTCCACGCCCTTGCCGCCGATCGCGTTCTCGATCACCGTGCCCCGCGACAGCGAGAGATTGTTGATCCCGCCCGAGACGCTCGAGAATTCCTCAGCATTGAGGTCGATCCGCTGGTTTCCCGACGCCCAGCTGAAATTCAGCGTATCGCTGCCGCCGGTATCGACCAGGTTCATCGCGACATCCTTGCCGAGGAAGTCGGACTTCAGGTCGTAGGTCGTGTTGCCCGAACTGATCGCCGTGGTCCCGTAGAGGTTGCGGATGGCAAGGACGTCCACCATCATCGGCGTGATGGAAGTGGTGCCGGAGCCACCGGCCCAGACACTGACCTGATCGTCGAAATAGGACATCACCGTCAGTTGTGAGGAATCGTTTTCGAACCGGTTGTCTATGCCCCAGGTGGCGTTGCCGTCATAGTTGCCCGCATGGCCGAGCCCCAGCGCATGACCGATCTCGTGCACATAGGTGGACATCGTGTAGCTGTCTGCGCCCGCGCCGTAGTCGGTGATCCAGCTTGCCGCCACATTGACGAAAGACGCCGTGGTGAAACCGCCGATGATCGACGTCGATCCGCCGTAAGCGCCGCCCTCCTTGTCGTCGAAGGAGATCTGTGCCGAACCGGACACGAACTTGAACTTGATGCCGGAGGCTTCCGTCCAGGCAGTGAGAGCCCACTTGGCCAGCTGCTGGCCCTGGGTGGTCAGCGCACCGATGTTGACGGTCAACGTGCCGCCGGCCGCGATATTGAACTTGAAGGGCGTGCCGCCGTCGCTGGTCCAGAAATCCGTGGTCAACTGCTTGGCGATCGTATCGTAGCTTGCGAATTTCGGGGCGGTAACAACCGTCGTCTTCAGCGCATAGTCGCCTGACCATTCGTCGTCGTGACTGCCGACGCGGATATAGTAGGTGCCGCTCTTTTCGGCAAAGACGCTGAGCGTCGACTTCTCGAAGTCCGTGTCGAGACTGTTCTCGTCGATATCAATCGCGATGCCGTCCGCGTCCATGACCTGGAGACCGGCCCAGCCGACCGTCCCCGACATGTCGAACTGATAGGCTTTGCCTGCAGTGAGCGAGACCTTGATCCAATCGGCATCTCCGGTCGCCAGCGCGCCGGTGAACGTGTCGCCGGCAGCGATCTTGTAGGCCGTGGAACGGCTAGCCGCTGCGTCAGTCTCTTCCGTGTAAGTCGCCATTCAAGTCTCCCCCGGCCTTCCTGTGGCCATTCAAAATCCTGATGCCTCGACAAGCTGCCGGGCAAATGCCTTCAGAATATCGTCATTCAAAGCTGCGTCCGAGACGACGGTCGTCACGACCGGTCCGGAACGCCAGCCAGCAGCTCCGTCTGCCTTCCAGCGCAATCTCGCAGACACGCTGTTTGTGCGAGCGCGCGTCACCTCGAAGACGAACTGTCCATAACCAGGTCCTCGACCCGTCATCTGCTGGACTGTGGAGCGGACAGCATTACAGGCGGATCTCGAAACTGCAGTATCCATGGTATGCGCAAATTCGCAACGATACGAAGGTCGTTGCGTCGCATCGGCAAACGCGGCGAGCGAGCCGGAGGTACAGATCACCGCGAGCCCGAGTGTACGAAAGATTGCCTGACGACTATGCCGCGCAACGACGTCGCCGAACATCATGGGCTCCCTCTTTTGAACTCGCTTTTTGCGAAACCTACTTGCATCCCGGTTAGATATACGAAAACCGTTTACGGTACATTTGCGGAATACGAGGGATGAGAAATCGGAGCGATGGACTTACCCCTGCAAGACGTGCCGTTTGGAAACATTTCCGGCTGTCAACAGAGCGAACCGCATTTTCCCAACCTCGAAAATAATCCGAAATTGTCGCCGGTGTCACACAGATGCTTCAGAGCATAGGCAAAGTCCCTGCTTTACAGGCGTCGCACTGTCGAAGCAGTCCTGATCGCGAACGCCGTCCAATTGCGTGAACTTTGCGCAGTCCGGTACTTGACGTCGTAAATCACTGAGATTCCTCAACGTTTTTTCTTCCCCGTTATCCACAGCCAAACCTACAATATCTTGTGGTTACGAAACCACTAACAACTACGGCTTGACGAATCTCCCCTGGAGGTCGACATTGCCATCAGGTTGCGGCGGCGACTGGACCGGGAGTAACGAGGCCGGTTCTTTTTCGAGTCAAAATGGGTTTCCTGCAGGTCGTGGCGGTTCTTGAGGATCGCCTGGTGACGGATTTCCATGGCCGCTCGATGGTCTGCTGAAACGGTGCTGGCGCTGGTGGAAAGAAACTGTTAATACTATATTTAGTGTTTGCAGCCACCATCCATCACAAGATACAGACATGCCATCCATGATGTTTCACTGGGTGATAAAATTTTGACCGGCTGCCCATGATGGCGAGCAGCCGGCATGAACACGTGCGCCCCATCGAGTGGCGCCTCACTGACGAGGGATTAGGCAATGCGCATCGAACGTCGTTTCACCAAGCCGGAAACGGGCGCCTACGGAGAGATCGAATTCCGCAAGGCAACCAGCGAGATCCGTAATCCGGATGGCTCGATCGTCTTCCGGCTTGCGGATATCGACGTGCCCACGCAGTTCTCGCAGGTTGCGACGGACGTTCTGGCGCAGAAGTATTTCCGCAAGGCCGGCGTGCCTGCGCGCCTGAAGAAAGTCGAAGAAAACGACGTTCCGTCGTTCCTCTGGCGTTCGGTTGCCGATGAAAAGGCGCTGCGCGATCTTCCCGAAGGCGAGCGTTACGGTTCGGAAATCGATGCGCGCCAGGTATTTTCGCGTCTTGCCGGTACCTGGACCTACTGGGGCTGGAAGGGCGGCTATTTCACGTCGGAAGACGACGCCTCCGCGTTCATGGACGAGCTTGCCTATATGCTTGCCACCCAGCGCGTTGCGCCGAACAGCCCGCAGTGGTTCAACACCGGCCTGCATTGGGCCTATGGCATCGACGGTCCTGGCCAGGGCCATTTCTATATCGACCCGTTCACCGGCAAGCTGACCAAGTCGAAGTCGTCTTACGAGCATCCGCAGCCGCATGCCTGCTTCATCCAGTCGGTCGGCGATGACCTCGTCAACGAAGGCGGCATCATGGACCTGTGGGTTCGCGAAGCCCGCCTGTTCAAGTACGGCTCCGGCACCGGCTCCAACTTCAGCCATCTGCGCGGCGAAGGCGAAAAACTTTCGGGCGGCGGTCGCTCCAGCGGCCTGATGAGCTTCCTCAAGATCGGTGACCGTGCAGCCGGCGCCATCAAGTCGGGCGGCACGACGCGCCGCGCCGCGAAGATGGTCGTGGTCGATATCGACCATCCGGATATCGAGGAATACATCAACTGGAAGGTCAAGGAAGAGCAGAAGGTTGCCGCCCTCGTCACCGGTTCCAAGATCGTCAGCCGTCATCTGAAGGCGATCATGAAGGCTTGCGTCAACTGCGAGGCCGATGGCGACGAGTGCTACGACCCGCTGAAGAACCCTGCCCTGAAGCGCGAGATCAAGGCTGCCAAGAAGGACCAGGTTCCGGAAAACTACGTCAAGCGCGTCATCCAGTTCGCCAAGCAGGGCTACAAGGATCTTGAATTCAAGACCTATGACACGGACTGGGATTCGGAAGCCTACCTCACGGTATCCGGCCAGAACTCTAACAACTCTGTCTCGCTAAAGGACGACTTCCTCAAGGCGGTCGAGAATGACGGCGACTGGAACCTGACCGCTCGCAAGGACGGCAAGGTCATGAAGACGCTGAAGGCCAAGGACCTGTGGGAACAGATTTCCTATGCCGCATGGGCGTCTGCCGATCCGGGCATCCACTTCAACACGACGATGAACGACTGGCACACGTCGCCGGCCGGTGGACCGATCCGCGGCTCGAACCCGTGCTCGGAATACATGTTCCTCGACGACACGGCCTGCAACCTTGCCTCGCTGAACCTTCTTCAGTTCAAGAACCCGGCGACGAAGAACATCAACATTGCCGATTACGAGCATTCGGTCCGCCTGTGGACCGTCGTTCTCGAAGTCTCGGTCATGATGGCGCAGTTCCCGTCCAAGGAAATTGCCGAACTCTCCTACCAGTACCGCACGCTCGGCCTCGGCTATGCCAACATTGGTGGCTTCCTGATGTCGTCGGGCATTCCGTATGACTCGAAGGAAGGCCGCGCCATTGCCGGCTCGCTGACCGCGATCATGACCGGCGTTGCCTATGCGACGTCTGCCGAAATGGCCGGCGAACTCGGACCGTTCGCGAATTTCGCACCGAACCGCGAGAGCATGCTGCGGGTCATCCGCAACCACCGCCGCGCAGCTTACGGCGAAACCTCCGGCTACGAGCAGCTGTCGGTCGATCCGGTTGCGCTGATCCACTCGGAAAACCCGGACCAGGATCTCGTCGTCCATGCAAAGGCTGCCTGGGACAAGGCGCTGCAGCTGGGTGAAAAGCACGGCTATCGCAACGCCCAGACAACAGTGATTGCGCCGACAGGCACGATCGGTCTCGTCATGGACTGCGACACGACTGGCATCGAGCCCGACTTTGCGCTGGTCAAGTTCAAGAAGCTCGCCGGCGGCGGCTACTTCAAGATCATCAACGGTGCGGTTCCGGAAGCCCTGCGCAGCCTCGGCTATACCGAAAGCCAGCTTGCGGAAATCGAGGCCTATGCGGTTGGTCACGGCAACATCAACCAGGCTCCCGGCGTCAACCCCGGTTCGCTGAAGGCAAAGGGCTTCTCCGACGAGAAGATCGCTGCCATCAACGGCGCAACCAAGGCTGCCTTCGACATCAAGTTCGTGTTCAACCAGTGGACGCTCGGCACCGACTTCCTCAAGGAAACCCTGAAAGTTTCCGACGAGCAGCTGGCCGACATGAGCTTCAACCTGCTCGAGCATATCGGTTTCTCAAAGAAGGACATCGAAGCCGCCAACATCCACGTCTGCGGTGCGATGACGCTGGAAGGCGCTCCGTTCCTCAAGGACGAGCATCTGCCGGTGTTCGATTGCGCCAACCCGTGCGGCAAGATCGGCAAGCGCTACCTGTCGGTTGAAAGCCACATCCGCATGATGGCGGCGGCCCAGCCGTTCATCTCCGGCGCGATCTCCAAGACGATCAACATGCCGAACGAGGCGACCGTCGAAGATTGCGGCGCAGCCTATATGCTGTCCTGGAAGCTGGCTCTCAAGGCCAACGCCCTCTACCGCGATGGTTCGAAGCTGTCGCAGCCGCTCAACGCCTCGCTGATCGACGAAGACGATGCCGAGGACGCGATCGAGGAGCTGATCGCAGCACCAAGTGCAGCCCAGGCCGTGACGATCACCGAAAAGATCGTCGAGCGGATCATCGAACGCGTGACCCGCGAACGTGAAAAGCTGCCGAACCGCCGCCAGGGTTACACCCAGAAGGCCAATGTCGGCGGACACAAGGTATATCTGCGCACCGGTGAATTCGGTGACGGCCGCATCGGCGAGATCTTCATCGACATGCACAAGGAAGGCGCCGCCTTCCGTGCAATGATGAACAACTTCGCCATCGCCATCTCGCTCGGTCTCCAGTACGGCGTGCCGCTCGAGGAATATGTGGAGGCCTTCACCTTCACCAAGTTCGAGCCGGCCGGCATCGTGACGGGCAATGACGCGATCAAGAACGCCACGTCGATCCTCGACTACGTGTTCCGCGAACTGGCCGTCTCCTATCTCGGTCGCCACGACCTGGCGCATGTGGATACGTCGGACTTCTCGCAGACCGCACTCGGCAAGGGTATCGAGGAAGGCAAGACCAACCTTCTCTCCACCGGCTGGACGCGCGGCTACAAGCCGACACTCGTCTCGGGTGGTTCCGACCGGTTGGCCGGCAACGAGCCGAAGGGTTCGGCAGGGGGCTCCGCGGCAAAGGCCTCGGTCGGCAGCGGCGGCGGCAACGTCACCTCGTTTGCCGGCTCGGCTGCCCGCAAGCTCGAAACCACGCTTGCGATCTCCACATCGGAAGTCGTGTCCTTCAAGCGCGACTACGAAGAGCGGCCTCGCGAAGTGGCGGATGATATCGCCGACGAGCAGCTTGCCGACGAAGGCCAGCAGGTCGCAACCGCCCTCTTCTCGGACAAGGCTGAGGCAGACGCTGCCGCTGCCAAGGCGGAAGCCAAGAAGAAGGAAGCCGATCGCCGCATGAAGTCGATCATGCAGGGCTACACCGGCAACATGTGCACCGAGTGCCAGAACTTCACCATGGTCCGCAACGGAACATGCGAAAAGTGCGACACCTGCGGCGCAACGAGCGGCTGCAGCTGAGTTGAGACGGGATTGGTGAGTGAGCGGCTAGCCCTCAACTGAGCCAAATTAGTCTAACCTGATCCCCGCACTGATGATGTTCAGTGCGGGGATTTTTCTTGCGGCCTTTTCCTCAAACACTGAATAAACTCTGTTCGTAGCTGTTCCCTCGAAACAGTCTTTCCCGTGTATGCCAAAAGCGAGGAACCGAGCTTAGAGCGCTGGCGACCCACGGCCAGCAACAGCATGACCTGCAATCCGGTTTGATCCTAGCGTGGCCCACCCCACTTCACAAAGCCGTGTCACCGCACTTCGCCTTGCGGCCATCAACCTCCCGTTAGCTTTTCGTTGACCATAATGGTCCCGTATTCGCCGGGCTGCGGTTTTCGCATCCCGCTGTCACAGTTTGCGTAAAGCGGGTTTGTCGTGTCCCAGTCTCTGTCGATTAAGTCTGTACCCGGTGCTGCACGCGCACTTGTGAACCTCGCCTCGCAAGCGGCCGGCAAGGCTGCACGGTCTGCGGGCGCAGCCGGGCTTGCGGTAGCGGCTCTGTTGGGATCGGCGTCGTTTGCCTTTGCCGAGGATCGGTCTCTCAAGCTCTATTTTACCCATACGGGCGAAAAGGCGACGATTACCTACAAGCGGGACGGCAGGCTGGATCAGAAGGGTCTTGCCCAGATGAACCGGTTCCTGCGCGACTGGCGCCGCAACGAGACGGCGCGAATGGATCCGAACCTGCTCGATCTCGTCTGGGAGATCTACGAGCGTTCCGGCACCAACAATTACATCCACGTCGTTTCGGCTTATCGTTCGCCTGCCACCAACAACATGCTGCGCGGTCGCTCACGCTCCACCGGGGTTGCGCGCAAGAGCCAGCATATGCTTGGCAAGGCGATCGATCTCTACATTCCCGGCGTCAAGCTTTCGACGCTGCGGGCCATCGCTGTTCAGATCCAGGGCGGCGGCGTCGGTTATTACCCGACATCCGGCTCGCCCTTCCTGCATGTGGATGTCGGCAATGTCCGGGCCTGGCCACGACTGTCGCGGCAGGAGCTGGCGCGTATCTTCCCGAACGGCAGAACCATTCATGTTCCCGCCGACGGAAGACCGCTCCAGGGCTATAGCGTCGCGATGGCCGACCTCAAACGCCGTGGCAGCGGCAAGTCGATCGCTATTGCGCGTGCGACCATAGATATCGAGGCCGACGATGATGCAGGTGCCGGAAAACGGGTCGGCAGCGGCCTGATCACCGCGATGCTGCCAACACCACGCAGCCGCGCGCTTGCAGCACTCGACGAGCAGACAACGCCACGGCCATCGGCGCGTGCGACGGTTGCCGTGGCGCCGGTACCCGCCTTTGCCGATCTGGCATCTCTCGCAATCCCGGCCCCGGGCCTGCGTCCGGCGGCTGCAACCGCGTCATCGGCTCCTGCCGCCGTCATCGAAACCGCCTCGCTTGGTCCGGCACCGACGGCCGCATCGGCGTCCGCGCTCGGAAACAGCACGCCGATGCTGCCGCGCCCTGCACAGGGCTTCGTACCCGCCTTAGCCCTTGCTGCGCCGGCGAAAGGACTTCCAGAACCAAGACACTCGCTGGCATCGCTGCCGATCACCGGGCCGCAAATCGATCCGGAAGACGAGTTTGATGGCGAAGACGTTTTGATCTCCTGGGCGATTTCGCCCCCCGGCGCATCGACCGGAATGACCGCGCCGCTCGTCGTCGGCCGCACGCTGACGGATCTGACTGCCAAGCCGGACAGTGCCGAGCCTCTGCCGCTCGGTATTGCCGAAGAGTTCGATCACAGCCGGTTCTGGTCGGACGGCTGATCGGCCACCGGTTCAGACCCATCGTTTTCATAGCGATCATGAAAAAGGCCCGCGATTGCGGGCCTTTCGAGTTTATGTAGTGAGCGATGGGGCAGAAGTTGTGGCTCGCAGCGTTTCCCGACAGACATCGATAGGCAAACCGTTGAGGCGGCTCAGCCCAAGTCTCCAACGAAAAAAGGCCCGCGTGTGAGCGAGCCTTTTCCGTTCCGGGTGTGACCGGATTAATCAGAACCTGTAGTTCACGCCAGCGGTAACCGAGTGGTCATGAACGTCCTTACGGGTTTCGACGCCCTGGTAGGAGCTCTTGACGTTGTCGGTCATGACATAGTTGTACTCGACGCGGGCCGAGATGTTGCCGGTCAGCTTCTGCTCGATGCCGGCACCCAGCAGGAGGCCAGGCTTCCAGCCGTCCGGGCCGGTAACATTGTCGCCATCGCGATACTTCGTCATGGCAAGACCGGTCGTGCCGTAAAGCAGCGTCTGGTCGAGCGGAACACCAGCCTTGACCTTGGCGGCCATGCGATGACGCTCGGACAGCTTGCCGCCGCGGGCCTTCACATCGGCATCGCCGAGATAGGAGTAATCGAGTTCGCCACCAACGATAGCGCCGCCCAGGTCGTGGTTGTAGCCGCCGTGAACGCCGAGGTTGAGGCCCTTGCCGCTGGCAAACGGGTTGATCCTCGGCGACGTTACACCGCCGTGTCCACCGACATAAGCACCTGACCAACCGGCCGGTTCGCTCGCAGGTTCGCTGTAGGCGGGCGCCTCATAGGCGCTGGTGAGATCCGCAGCCATAACGGGGCTGGCGGCAAAGGCGGCGACGAGCGCCAGGGCAAGTGTCGTCTGGGTCATTGCGTTTACTCCATACAAAGCCTGCAAGTGGCGGATGCGCAGGCGATACAACCGGCTGAAAGCCGCGGGACGATCCAGGCAACCCAGCCCAGATAGCGAGGACAAACCCGCACCGTATTGCGATTTATTTTCACGAATTCATAAACGCATCGTTAACTGCGACCGTTCGCAACGACCTTTGTGCGATATCTTCAGATCACGATATTGGGATGCCAGAAAGCCCGCAAAATCGACGTTTTTTGGGAACCTTTTCGGGGGTCGTTAAATTGGATAGATTCGACCATCACAGAGGAGAACCGCACATGCTGACGAATACCGCACGGCAGTCCGTCCCGTCGCCGGAGGAGAATGTTCTGACCGTCCAGGAAGCGCTCGAGCCGCTGTTTCTTGCGCTCGAGGAAGAGGCGGAAGTAAGGATGATTGCAGCGGCCCTGAAGGCCGGCTGGACCGCAGAAGAGGCTGTCACAGCAATCGACGAACTGCGAATGAACGAACTGCTGCCGAACAACCCCTCGCACTAGGACCGGCCGAAATTATCGGTCGCCTCGCTTCTACCGCTCCCCTACACTGCTTCCGACTTACGTCGGAATGCAGCGAGGACAGATGACGTTCAGAAAAATTTGCGTATATGGCGCGGGCGCGCTCGGAAGTGCATTTGCCGCAAAGATAGCGGCGGGATCAGGAGCCGACACGGAGCTGTCGGTTGTGGCGCGAGGCGCACAGCTTAAGGCAATCCGAGAGAACGGGTTAAACGTCGTTTATGAAGACACGGGCATCGATCCGGTCCGCGTACGGGTTACCGCGACGGATGATCCGTTCAGTCTGCCTCCACAGGATCTTATCATTACCGGTTTGAAGGGCCATCAGCTCGCAGCCGCAACAGATGGTCTAGCGGCACTGCTTGGCGAAAGCACGCGCGTCGTGATGATCCTGAACGGAATTCCCTGGTGGTATTTCCATGGGGACATGGAAAGCGGCTTTGGAGGCCGGCAAATCCCCGAGCTCGACGCAGACAGTTGCATCTGGAACGCCATCGGTCCGGAACGCGTGATCGGTTGCGTCGCGTATCAAGGTGCGGAAATCATCGAACCCGGCAAGACACGCCTGAACGGCAAAGGCCACTTCTTTCTCGGAGAACCCAGCGGCGAGATGTCCGGCGAACTGTCGTCGATCGTGGACCTTTTCCAGCGCTGCGATCTCGATGCCAAGGCAACGCCGCGGATCAGAGACGAGATCTGGGCGAAGCTTCGTGGCAACGCCGCCTTCAATCCCATCAGCGCCCTCACCCGCGCCTTGATGATCGACATGATGTCAAACCCGGATATCGCCGAAATCGTTCGGAAAATCATCAACGAGGTTCAGACCGTCGGCACCGCCTTTGGTGCGAGGTTCACCCAGACGGCCGATGAAATGTTTGCGAGAGCGCAAGGTTTCGGGCCAGTAAAAACCTCGATGCTTCAGGATCTACTTGCGGGCAAGGCGCTGGAGATCGTGCCGTTGACGGGCATGGTCGTGTCGCTCGGAAAACTGGCCGGCGTGCCGACGCCCGTGTGCGAAACCATCTTTGCGCTGACCGCCCAACTGGACCGCCAGCACCTCACAAACTGAATCAAATCGCTCTCGACCTGAGTCCGGAAATTGCTTCAAGTCTTTGTAGAGACAGCTTTTTACGAAACCGAAAAAAGAAAAGTCCCGCTGCGGGGAACAGCGGGACCAGGTAGATTGGAGGTCAAATATTTTGTCGTTTTTGGGCGACGCGGGGGGAAACATCGCCTTGCTTTATCTGTCTTGCCAGCGGGCTGGTGGCTCAGCGCGTCGGCATCATGCTTAAATAACACCCAGGAACGCAGTAGGTTCCATAGATCTTTAACCGGGTGTCTGTAGGATTGTTGTACCCATATACTGGCATGAATGAGGCAAGCATGGCAGGTCCGAATTTTCGCTACACGCATTATGATCTCAAACCGCAGCGCGCCGGCACGATCATCGAAGTCACGCTCAATGGCGTGAACAACGTCCGCCTGATGACCGCTTCGAACTACCAGCGGTTTACGGAACAACTCGATTTCAAGTTCGTCGGCGGCGTTGCGAAGAAATCGCCGCTGCGGATCGCCGTTCCGGAAAACGGCCACTGGCATCTGGTGGTGGATATGGAAGGGCATCACGCTCTGGCCGAGTCTTCGGTGAGGCTCGTCGCGGCACCGGGTCAGGCGCAGAAACCAGGCATCGCCAGGGCTTCCTGAGGCTTAGCTGCCGCCGCGCTCCTTGCGCAGCTTCGACCACCAGTCGAGACGCTTTCTGATGTCACGCTCGAAGCCACGCTCCGGCGGATCGTAATAGGTCTGGCGGCCCATTTTTTCCGGGAAGTAGTTCTGGCCCGAAAATGCGTCGGGCTCGTCGTGATCGTAGCGATACCCGTCATTATAGCCCTCGGCTTTCATCAGCTTGGTCGGGGCATTGAGGATATGCTTGGGTGGCAGAAGCGAGCCGTTTTCCTTGGCAGCACGGGTCGCTGCCTTGAAGGCCATATAGACCGCATTCGATTTCGGAGCCGTCGCCAGGTAGACGCAGGCCTGGGCCAGCGCAAGCTCCCCTTCCGGCGATCCGAGATAGTCATAGGCATCCTTGGCGGCATTGCACACGACAAGCGCCTGCGGGTCGGCAAGGCCTATGTCCTCCACCGCCATCCGGACCAGACGTCGGCCGAGATAGAGCGGGTCCTCGCCGGCATCGAACATGCGCGCGAGGTAGTACAGTGCTGCATCGGGATCCGAGCCCCGCACCGACTTGTGGAGCGCGGAGATGAGATTGTAGTGGCCGTCCTGTGCCTTGTCGTAGACAGGGGCGCGGCGCTGGACGATCTCGGTAAGACCAACCGTGTCGAAGACCTCGCCCGCGCGCGCTGCACGCCAGATTTCTTCGGCCAGCGTCAGAACCGCACGGCCGTCTCCGTCCGCCATCCGGATCAGGCTTGCGCGCGCGCCGTCATCGAGCGGCAGCGGCTTTGCCTCCACTTGCTCAGCGCGTTCCAAAAGTTCGCTGAGGCTGTCCTCGTCGTGACTGCGGTAGGTCAGAACGCGCGCGCGAGAGAGAAGAGCGGCGTTGAGTTCGAAACTGGGGTTCTCGGTGGTAGCGCCCACGAGGATCACCGTTCCGTCTTCCATGACGGGCAGGAAACTGTCCTGCTGGGCGCGGTTGAAGCGATGGATCTCATCGACGAAGAGAAGCGTCTGGCGGCCCTGCATGCGTCTCAGCCGGGCCAATTCGAACACCTTCTTCAGATCCGCGACGCCGGAAAAGATCGCCGAAATCTGCTCAAAAGCGAGACCCGCCTCACCCGACAGCAGCCGGGCGACTGTTGTCTTTCCTGTGCCGGGAGGGCCCCAGAAGATCATCGATCCGAGCGAGCCGGAATTGATCATGCGACGAAGCACGCCATCGTCACCCGTCAGATGAGCCTGACCTGTCACCTCCGAAAGCGTCTTCGGCCGCAACCGGTCGGCAAGCGGCCGCCGGCTGGCGACTTCTTCTGGGACTTTCGGTGCAAACAGGTCGTCGCTCATCAGCCCTTACCGTTCATCGGAAGAACTGCCGGATACGCTGGCCCTTGCGTTCGATCTCGACCCGCCAGAACCCCGGATCGGTGCGGAGCATCTTTTCCATGACAGTCGTCGAAGCGACCGCCTCGCCGTTCAGCGAGACGACGATGTCCTGTGGCTGGAAGCCAAGACGACCGGCAGGCGAGCCGCGCGAGACGTCGGTGACGACGACGCCGCTCTTGTCTGTGGGCATGCGCAGTTCCGTGGCGAGTTTCGGTGACAGGTTGGCAATCCGAAGACCGGCGAAGGGATTGCGGCCTTCCAGCACCCGCTCGTCGCGCGGCGTGCTTTCCGGCGCGGAATTGAGTGCTAGGTGAAGGTCGCGCATGCCGTCGGGCGTCTGGACGCTCAATTTCGCTCCCTTGCCGAGGCCAGCCGTCGTCAGCCGGTAGCCGAGCGCATCGGGATGCTCGACTGGAATGCCATTGACGGCCGTCACGACCTCGCCGGGCTTCAATCCTGCCTTGTCGGCCGGACCGCCTTCGACGACACGCGAGACCAGAGCGCCGCGGGCGGCCTTCAAGCCGAGCGCTTCGGCGACGTCAGAGGTCACGGCATCGAAGGTCGCGCCGACATAGGGACGGTCGAAGACCGACTTGCCTTCGGAGGCAGCCGCCAGGAAGACCTTGACAAGATTTGCCGGAATGGCGAAGCCGATCCCGTTCGATCCGCCACCGCGCGAGAAGATCGCGGTGTTGATGCCGATCAGTTCGCCATTCATGTTCATCAGCGCGCCGCCGGAGTTACCGGGATTGATCGACGCGTCGGTCTGGATGAAGAAGCCGAAATCTCCCGACGACACCTGGTTGCGGGCAAGCGCCGACACGATGCCGCTGGTGACGGTCTGGCCGACACCAAACGGATTGCCGATCGCGAGCACCAGATCACCGACCTCTGTGCGGTCCGAATCGGCCAGCGGCAGGACCGGGAAATTTTCCTTTGCCTTAATCCGCAACACGGCCAGATCGACGCTCTCGTCCTTCAGGACGAGTTCGCAGGGAAACTCCCGGCCGTCCGCCAAGGCGATCTTGATATCATCAGCGCCTTCGATGACGTGATTGTTGGTAACGACAAGACCGTCGCCGGAGAGAATGACACCGGAACCGAGCGAAGACTGCTTTTCCGAACGGTTCGGCATGCGCTGGCCGAAGAACTGCTCGAAGAAGGGGTCGCCGGAAAACAGGTTCGGGCGCTGCACGACGCGCTCGGCATAGACGTTGACGACGGCACCGGAGGTTTGCTTGACCAGCGGCGAGAACGAAAGCTGCATTTCCTGCCGGCTTTGCGGCACCGTCTTCTGGTCCTGCGCATAGGCGCCAGCGGGGGCCAATGCCGCGAGCAGGACGACGCTGAGCGAGAGCTGCCTGAGATGCCGTTCGAACGGTCGCTTGAGCGTGCTGGACATGTGATTCCTCTTACAAATTGCTGGATGACGTTGTAGCGCCGCAAGCGGCAAAAGAAAGGTGCCCGGAACCCGATGACGCGTCCTTGCGACCGCGTATATGGGTATCTGGCACAGGCAGGGAAAGACGGTACCCGACAAAGCCCGCGGGCGGGTGTTGCTGCTTCCAGCTGATCCGCAAAAAGCATCGGCTTTTCAGCACGATCCTATCCTCCATCATCCTTGCTATCTCGCGCATGTGCATCATGTTTGTCCTTGGGAGTTTACGATGCCGTTTGGGATCGGCTCCAGAGACTGCACACAGGAGCGTTCCAGCATGAAAACCATATTCGCGGCCACCGGCGTGGCTGCACTTGTCCTGAGCGCCGGCCTTTCCCTTGCCCCTCGCCCGGCAGCGGCGGCGAGCTTCGATTGCGAGAAGACCGATCTGGTCGCCGACGAGAAGGTGATCTGCGACACACGCACGCTGAACGATGCCGATGTGAAGATGGTCACCACATTCGACATCCTGACCAGCCTGCTCGCCATGGGCAATCGCGACCAGCTGCGCCAGGAACAAAGCGACTGGTTGAAGAAGCGTCGGGCTTGCGAGGCAGACGTCCAATGCCTGACGACGGCCTATGCGGAGCGGATGAAGCAGTTGCAGGAAGCGTTTAGCGGACTGAGCAAAGAGCCGCTTTAGTCCTTAAGCGACGTTCACTGGAAACGATAAAAGACAAAGGCCTCGGTGTTGTGCACCGAGGCCTTTGTCTTTGAGATCTCTGTCTGCGGGGTTGGTTCGACCAGAGACTTACTCAGGCAGAATCCGGACCGCGCCCTTGTCCGCACTCGACGCAAATGCCGCATAGGCCTTGAGAGCCGTCGTGACGTTGCGCTTGCGGGGTGCTGACGGCTTCCAGCCGAGTGCGTCCTGCTCGTGGCGACGCGCCGAGAGTTCAGCGTCCGACACCGCCAGATGGATTGTCCGGTTCGGAATATCGATCTCGATCATATCGCCCTGGCGGACAAGTCCGATCGCGCCACCCTGGGCTGCTTCCGGGGAAGCGTGACCGATGGAAAGGCCGGATGTACCGCCGGAGAAGCGACCGTCGGTGATCAGCGCGCAGGCCTTGCCGAGGCCCTTCGACTTCAGATAGCTGGTCGGATAGAGCATTTCCTGCATGCCCGGTCCGCCCTTTGGACCTTCGTAGCGGATGACGACGACATCGCCGGCCTTCACCTCGTTGCTGAGGATCGCCTTGACGGACGCATCCTGGCTTTCGAAGACGACAGCGGGACCGCTGAACTTCAGGATCGACTCATCGACGCCCGCGGTCTTCACGATGCAGCCGTCGGCCGCGATATTGCCGTAGAGAACCGCCAGGCCGCCATCCTTGGAGAAGGGATTTTCAACCGAGCGGATGATGCCCGTGTCGCTATCCGTATCGAGCTCGTCCCAACGCGAAGACTGGCTGAAGGCAACCTGAGTGGGAACGCCTCCGGGTGCTGCCTTGAAGAAATCGCGGACGCTCTCGGAATTGGTGCGAGTGATGTCCCAGCGGTCGATCGCATCGCCGAGCGTTGCTTCGTGAACCGTGTAGCAGTCCCGGTTGATCAGACCGCCGCGTTCGAGTTCGCCCAGGATACGCATGATGCCGCCGGCGCGGTGAACGTCTTCCATGTGGACATCGCTCTTGGCAGGCGCGACCTTGGACAGGCACGGCACCTTGCGCGACAGCTTATCGATGTCCTCCATGCCAAAATCGACGCCGCCTTCATAGGCAGCCGCCAGGATATGGAGAACCGTATTGGTCGAGCCGCCCATGGCGATATCGAGCGACATGGCGTTTTCGAAAGCCTGCTTGGTGGCGATATTGCGCGGCAGGACCCGTTCGTCATCCTGCTCGTAGTAGCGGCGGGCGATATCGACGATCAGGTGACCGGCTTCGACGAACAGGCGGCGGCGGTCCGAATGGGTGGCGAGTGTCGAGCCATTACCGGGCAGCGACAGGCCAAGCGCCTCGGTCAGGCAATTCATCGAGTTTGCGGTGAACATGCCGGAGCACGAGCCGCAGGTCGGACAGGCGGCCTTTTCGATGGCGGTGACGTCTTCGTCCGACATCTTGTCGTCAGCGGCTGCCACCATGGCATCGACGAGGTCGAGCGCAACGGTCTTGCCGTGCAGGACGACCTTGCCGGCCTCCATGGGGCCACCTGAGACGAAGACGGCCGGGATGTTCAGGCGCATGGCGGCATTCAGCATGCCGGGCGTGATCTTGTCGCAGTTGGAGATGCAGACCATGGCGTCGGCGCAGTGGGCGTTGACCATGTACTCGACCGAATTGGCGATGATCTCGCGCGATGGCAGCGAGTACAGCATGCCGTCGTGGCCCATGGCGATGCCGTCATCGACGGCGATCGTGTTGAACTCCTTGGCGACGCCGCCGGCGGCTTCGATTTCGCGGGCAACCAGCTGGCCGAGATCCTTGAGGTGGACATGGCCCGGCACGAACTGGGTGAACGAATTGACCACGGCGATGATCGGCTTGCCGAAATCGCCGTCCTTCATGCCGGTGGCGCGCCAGAGGCCGCGCGCGCCAGCCATGTTGCGGCCGTGGGTCGTGGTTCTTGAACGATAGACAGGCATGATGTTTCCTCGATCGCGTTCAGCCGTTGCTATTTACCGCGTTGGATCACGCGGCGCAAAGGACCTTGTTTTCTCCGTCCTACTGCAGGCTAAAGCCAGTGTCACTACCAATGGGGCGAAAAACAGTACGGTACGGTACGGTTCTCACCAGCGCGGTAAAAATCTGCCCAGCGATGTAGGCGAGGCCGAAGTTTCATAGCGGTTCTGCTTCGGCGTGGCGCTTGAGGAGTGAGGCAACGTCACCGTCCCTCACCCTCTTCTCGTGTCCGCTATCGCTTTGCGCGGAGGTCGTCCGCCGTCACACCGAAATGGTCGAGAACGATGTTGAGGTTGCGGCGGTGCGACTTGAAGAAGACGTCGAACAGATCACCGGCCAGCGGCACGCTGCCGACGACAGAATTGACCGCAAGGTTGCCGATCATCTTTGCAAGCTTGTCGTTCGGCACACCCATGCGGCGGGCCTCGTTGACGATATAGAGGCCAATCAATGCGCCCCCGGCATCGCCCACGAGCGGAACAAGGCCCATGATGGAATCGGCACCAAACCGAAACCGGGTGCCGGGAATACCGATCGCCGTATCCATCATACGGGCGACGCCGTGGATACGCCGCAAACGCCGCAGTCGATCGATCCGGCCCGCATCGGTTTCCGTGAAGCGTTCGCTGGCAGCATCCCAGGTTTTCGTCGCCATACTCACTATCCTTGATTAATGTCAAAGCTGAAATGAGCATGCGATTTCCCGGTTCAAGGCTTAGCGTATGTTTCAACGCTAATTCTTTCACGCAAACGTGGTTTAATGCCTTTCCTTCGGCTCTGTGAAACCAAACCTGTCGGCGGTACGTATAAGCAGAGGATAGGCTTTTGCCTGAAGGAGATCCGCAATGCCCGCATTTCGCCCACCCCACATTTCGCCGACTGAGATCACGCCGCGCGACATCTATCTGTCGCGTCGAAATTTCGTGGGCACCGTCGCCGCGGGCGCCGGCCTTTCTGTCCTTGGAGGTACGGGCGCACTCGCTGCAGCCCTCAGTGCAGCGCCCGGCCCCTACAAGCTTGACGAAAAGCTGACGCCCAAAGAGGCGGTGACCACGTACAACAATTTCTACGAATTCGGCGTCGGCAAGGAAGATCCCTCGCAGAATTCCAGCGCGTTCAAACCGACACCCTGGACCGTCAAGGTCGAGGGCATGGTGGGCAAGCCGAAGGAATTCGGTCTCGACGAGATCCTCAAGATGAAGCTCGAGGAGCGGACATACCGCATGCGCTGCGTCGAGGGCTGGTCGATGGTGATCCCGTGGATCGGTTTCCCCCTGGCGGCGATCCTCGACCAGGTCGAGCCGCTTGGCAGCGCGAAATACGTGGCGTTCGAGACGGTCGTGCGTCCCGAGGAAATGCCCGGCCAAGGCGGTCTCTTCCAGGCTCTACCCTGGCCTTACGTCGAGGGCCTGCGCCTCGATGAAGCGCGCCATCCGCTGACCATTCTTGCCGTCGGTCTCTACGGCGAAACGCTGCCCAACCAGAACGGCGCGCCGATCCGGCTCGTGGTGCCGTGGAAATACGGTTTCAAAGGCATCAAGTCGATCGTCAAGATCAAGCTGGTCGAAGAGCAGCCACAGACCACTTGGAAGAATTCAAACGCCCGGGAATACGGTTTCTATTCCAACGTCAATCCGGCCGTCGACCATCCGCGCTGGAGTCAGGCGACCGAACAGCGAATCGGCGAAGGCGGCTTCTTCGGAACCAAGCGCGTCGATACCCTGCCCTTCAACGGCTATGCGAACGAAGTAGCGAGCCTCTATACCGGCATGGACCTGAAAGCGAACTACTGACCATGCTCTCGATCCCAGCCCTGCCCCGCCGATACCATGCCGCCAGCATCTGGGCACTTTACGTCGTGGGGCTTTGTCCCGCGGCCTGGTACTTCTATCAGGCCGCGACGGGCGGGCTGGGTTTCAATCCCGTCAAGACATTCGAGCACCTGATCGGCATCTGGGCGTTGCGTTTCATCATCCTGACGCTCGCCGTCACGCCCCTTCGCGATATTCTCGGGATCAACTGGATCCGCTATCGCCGTGCGCTAGGGCTGCTCGCCTTCTATTACGTCGTGTTCCATTTCAGCGTCTATCTTCTGCTCGATCTGCAGCTGAACTTTGGCGCTGTTGGCAGCGATATCGTGCGGCGCCCCTATATCACGATCGGCTTTGCCTGCCTGCTGCTGCTGATCCCGCTTGCGGTGACATCCAACAACTGGTCGATCCGCAAGCTCGGACAGACCTGGGTGAAAATGCACAAGCTGATTTATCTCGTGGCACTGGGCGGCGCGCTCCACTATGTGCTCGCGGTGAAATCGGTGACGCTGGTTCCGTTTATCCATATCGCAGCGATCGGGCTGCTCCTCGCCTACCGGCCGCTCAGAAAACCGTTCCTCAACTGGAAGCGCGGCAAGAGCCGCCCGGCTCGGCCCGCGCCTACGACATAGTGGGCGGCGTCAACGCATGGCAGGTATGGCGCAGGCCTCGCCGCCGCCGAACAGCCGAGAACGGGTGAGGAAGCGCTTTTCACGCCCATTGTCGAGCGAGAACATGCCGCCCCTTCCGGGCACGACATCGATGATCAGTTGTGTGTGCTTCCAGGCCTCGAACTGGCTGCCGCTGATATAGACCGGCACGCCGCCGATTTCGCCGAGCTTCACGTCGTGGTCGGCAAGCATGAAATCGCCCTTCGGATAGCACATGGGTGACGACCCGTCGCAGCAGCCGCCGGATTGGTGGAACAGGATGTCTGGGTGGTCCGCCTGGATCTCGGCAATGAGGTTCAGCGCGGAATCCGTGGCCGTGACGCGCGGTTCGCCGTTGATTGTCGCATCCATCATGTCATTCCTGTTCGCATCGAGACATTGAAAGGCTCCCGACCCTGCAGCCGGGAGCCCACGCTTCGGTTGAGATCGATCAGAAGAACCCGAGCTTCTTCGGGCTGTAGCTCACCAGCATGTTCTTGGTCTGCTGGTAGTGGTCGAGCATCATCTTGTGGTTTTCGCGACCAATCCCGGACTGCTTGTACCCGCCAAATGCCGCATGCGCGGGATAGGCGTGATAGCAATTGGTCCACACGCGGCCGGCCTGGATCTCCCGGCCGAAGCGATAGGCGCGGTTGCCGTCGCGGGTCCACACGCCGGCGCCGAGCCCGTACAGCGTATCGTTGGCGATCTCCAGCGCCTGCTTTTCGTCCTTGAAGGTCGTTACCGACACTACCGGTCCGAAGATCTCCTCCTGAAAGATCCGCATCTTGTTGTGGCCCTTGAAGATCGTCGGCTTGATGTAGTAGCCGTTCGCCAATTCCCCGCCGAGATCGTTCTTGACGCCGCCAGTCAGCACTTCCGCGCCTTCCTGCTTGCCGATGTCGAGATAGGACAGGATCTTTTCCATCTGCTCCGAGGATGCCTGCGCGCCAATCATGGTCGAGCTATCGAGCGGGTTGCCCTGCGTGATGGCTTCGACGCGTTTGACCGCCCGCTCCATGAAACGATCGTAAACCGATTCCTGGATCAGTGCGCGGCTGGGGCAGGTGCAGACTTCGCCCTGGTTCAGCGCGAACATCGCAAAGCCTTCCAGCGCCTTGTCGAGGAAATCGTCGTCTTCACTCATCACATCGGCGAAGAAGATGTTCGGCGACTTGCCGCCAAGTTCGAGCGTGACAGGGATAAGGTTTTGGCTGGCATATTGCATGATCAGCCGGCCTGTCGTGGTCTCTCCTGTAAAGGCGATCTTGGCAATCCGGTTGCTGGTCGCAAGAGGTTTTCCGGCTTCGAGGCCGAAACCATTGACGATATTCAGCACGCCGGGTGGCAGGAGGTCACCGACGAGTTCCGCCCAGACCAGAAGCGAGGCCGGCGTCTGCTCGGCCGGCTTGATGACAACGCAGTTGCCGGCGGCAAGCGCCGGTGCAAGCTTCCAGGCGGCCATCAGAATCGGGAAATTCCACGGAATGATCTGGCCGACAACGCCAAGCGGTTCGTGGAAGTGATAGGCGACCGTATCGTGGTCGATTTCACTGATCGAACCTTCCTGGGCACGGATGCAGGATGCGAAATAGCGGAAGTGATCGATGGCGAGCGGGATGTCGGCTGCCATTGTCTCGCGGATCGGCTTGCCGTTGTCCCAGGTTTCGGCCTGCGCCAGAACTTCCAGCTTGTCTTCCATCCGCTGGGCGATCTTCATCAGGATGTTCGAGCGGTCAGCCGGCGCCATGCGGCCCCATTTTTCCTTGGCGGCGTGGGCAGCGTCTAGCGCCGCATTGACATCCTTTTCGTCAGACCGCGGGATCTCGCAGATCTTGCCGCCGGTGATCGGCGTGACGTTGTCGAAATACTTGCCGCTGATCGGTTCTTTCCACTCACCGCCGATATAGTTGCCGTATTTGAGCTTGAACGGTGACTCAACGATTTTCTGGTGCAGCATGTCATCCTCCCATGATGAACAGGTTCAAAGCGAACCCGATGGTACAGAATCTGCGCTTCTGGCGTGGTGAAAACAGGCCTAACCCGCGATACCGCGACGCACTCTGTCGCAAGTCTGCGACAAAACTCCCCGTCATTGAATGCCAAATCGCTTCATCTTGCGATGCAGGGTGGAACGGCTGACGCCGAGCACCTGCGCTGCCAGCGAGACGTTGCCGTGGACACGAGACAACGCCCGAAGAAGCGCCGAGCGCTCGGCATCGCCCAGGAGTTCTCGCGCATCCCGGCTCGACTCGTGAAGCAGATCGGAGGCCGGGATCCCTTCCGCAATCCGATCGTCGTCCAGACGCAGCGCCGATCGCGCAGCCCGCGTGGCACCGATCACAAGGTCGTCGCGATCTACAGCCAGGAGCGCCATTGGAGATCCCGTCTCACTCGGCACCATCACGAAGCGGGCACCTTGAAACGCGTTTCGGAACAGGTTCAGCTCGATCCGGGATGCCGCCTCACGCACCGTCTGCGACAGGATGGCGATCGTGCCTTCGTTTGCGTCACTTCGGCACGTCGAGACATCGAGCGCGCCGGCCAGAACTCCACGGTGATCACGAATGGGCGCAGTCGTGCAGCTCAGATCGATATTGGATGCAAAGAAGTGCTGGTCGCGGATGATCGATATCGGCCGGTCGTCGGCGATTGCGGTGCCGATCCCGTTGGTCCCGATACTCTCCTCGGTCCAGACCGAGCCGGTCCAGAGGCCCAGCGCACGAAAATCCTTGTCGTCGCCCGCTGCGCCGCGACGGTCAAGCGCGATACCTTTGCTGTCGGTCATCAGGATGCAGCAGCCGGCGCGACCGACGACCATGAACAGCCGATCGAGCTCGTCCCTCGCCTGCCCGATAAGACGCTCCGACTGTTTTCGGGCGACGTCAAGTTCCTGCTCTGTCACCCGCTCCGGCATCCGCCGGTCCTCTGGCGCCAAGTGATGCATGGTCATGCAGCGGCGCCAGGACGCGACTACAGCTGAACTCGCGACAGGGGAATTGGCCGACGCGTAGACTTGGTCGGCATGGGAAACAGGGTCATGCATCGGGCTCCTCCCACCAAATGCGTCACGGCTCGATTGTCGCTAAAAAAACGGGATGTGGCAACAGCGATATAGGGAGCTTCAGTCATTCGGCAGGCCGGTCAGCCTGCCATCCCCCGGACTTGACAGTCACAGTCACCGCAGGCTTCAGTCCGTGCAGCGGAGATGTTTTGATGACACCAGAATCGACTGTGGACGGCGGACGACTATCCCTGCTGGATGTCTATCTTTGCAACCAGCGGCCGTTTGGAGAAATCCACGGTATCACGCGTTTCGTCATCGAGTTTCTCTACTTCGGCATCAAGGAAGCGCGGGCCTGCCTGTTCGCCGGCCTGTTTTTTGTGTCGATCTTCATCGTTCCGCGAACGGGCGTGCTCGGCATCCCGCGCTACGACGTTCTGCTGATCATCGCGCTGGCAATCCAGTCCGTTATGATCTGGAGCAAGCTGGAAACCTGGGATGAGGCAAAAGCGATCGGTCTTTTCCACGTGGTCGGCTTTGCGCTCGAGGTGTTCAAGACCTCCGGCAGCATCCAGTCATGGTCCTACCCTGACTTCGCCTACGCGAAAGTGCTGGGCGTGCCGCTGTTTTCCGGCTTCATGTATGCCGCCGTGGGGAGCTACATCATCCAGGCCTGGCGGCTTTTCGATCTGCGGATCCACCACCATCCAGCTACTGGATGGCCGGCCTGATCGCGATTGCAATCTACGCGAATTTCTTCACCCACCATTTCATCGGCGACTATCGCTGGTATATCGCTGCCTGCGCGCTCGGCCTTTACGCCCGCACCACCGTCACCTACCGGCCCTACGATCGCGAAAGACGGATGCCGCTTCTCATCGCGTTCGTGCTGATCGGCTTCTTCATCTGGCTGGCGGAGAATATCTCGACCTTTTTCGGGATCTGGCAATATCCGAACCAGATCGGGGCGTGGTCGGTCGTCCATCTTGGCAAATGGAGTTCGTGGTCATTGCTGGTGGTGATGACTTTCACGATCGTCGCCAACCTCAAGCATATCAAACGGAAGATCTACGTCCCCGTCTGAGCCTCCACGCATCGACAGTTGCGGCACTGCCGATACCGACGGCGTAAGCTGCGATATTCCACAGGGAAAACACGCGTCCGAGCAACAACTTGCCGGCGACAGTCAGTCGAAACGCGTCCATTGCAGGCGTGCGGTAGAGCCTTGAGAGTTCGACGCAGAGGGCGATGAGGAATGCTCCGAAGGCGAGCCTGGCGATGTTCGAAGATCCGGTAAGGGCAGCCAATGCCAGGAACACCATCGCACCCCAGAGAACTGACCCACCGTATTTCACGACGACGAATGACATCCCGAGATCGTAGCCGAAGCGTCGGAGCAGAAGGCCCGCGGCAATCACAAGCAGCGTCGCCAGACAGCGTTGAACGCGGGTAGATCGTGGCGCAATCAAGCTCGAGCCTGCTCCCCTTCTTTTCCCAAAGAAAAAGGCCGGGCGTTGCCGCCCGGCCTTTTCGAAAAGTGCGATCCTGGATCGAATTATGCGGCTTCGGCAGTTTCTGCTTCAGCAGCAACGCGAGCCTTGTCGGCTGCGCCCTTGGCATCGACGTCGCGCTCGACGAATTCGATGACTGCCATCGGAGCGTTGTCGCCCTGACGATAGCCGGCCTTCATGATGCGCAGGTAGCCGCCGTTGCGGGTTGCGTAACGCGAAGCGATGGCATCGAACAGCTTGCGAACAGCGTCCTGATCCTGGATCTGCGAGATCGCCTGACGACGAGCGTGCAGGTCGCCGCGCTTGCCGAGGGTGACGAGCTTTTCGACGATCGGGCGAATTTCCTTCGCCTTCGGCAGGGTTGTTACAATCTGCTCATGGGTGATGAGCGAAGCCGCCATGTTGGCAAACATGGCCTTGCGGTGGCTTGCGGTGCGGTTGAGCTTACGGCCCGAATTTCCGTGACGCATGGTGTGTCTCCTTCACTTGCAGGCATTCGCCTGCAGTCTGATCCTGTTAGTATTGGTCTTCGTAACGCTTGGCGAGATCTTCGATGTTTTCCGGCGGCCATGCAGGAACTTCCATACCAAGATGGAGGCCCATGGATGCCAGAACTTCCTTGATCTCGTTCAGCGACTTGCGACCGAAATTCGGAGTGCGGAGCATCTCGGCTTCGGTCTTCTGGATGAGGTCGCCGATATAGACGATGTTGTCGTTCTTCAGGCAGTTGGCCGAACGGACGGAAAGTTCCAGTTCGTCGACTTTCTTGAGGAGTGCCGGGTTGAACGCGAGTTCAGTGACGGCTTCCTCTTCTGCTTCCTTCTGCGGCTCGTCGAAGTTGACGAAGACCGACAGCTGGTCCTGAAGGATACGAGCGGCGAAGGCTACGGCGTCTTCACCCGAGACCGAACCATCGGTTTCGATGGTCATGGTCAGCTTGTCATAGTCGAGAACCTGGCCTTCACGGGTGTTTTCCACCTTGTAGGACACTTTCTTGACCGGGGAATACAGGCTGTCGACCGGGATGAGACCGATCGGAGCGTCTTCCGCACGGTTACGATCGGCAGGAACGTAGCCCTTGCCGTTGTTGACCGTGAATTCCATACGGATCTCAGCACCCTCGTCGAGCGTGCAGATCACGTGGTCGGGGTTGAGGATCTCGATATCGCCAACCGTCTGGATGTCTCCAGCGGTAACCGAACCCGGACCCTGCTTGCGCACGACCATGCGCTTGGAATCGTCACCATCCATCTTGATGGCGATTTCCTTGATGTTCAGCACGATGTCCGTCACATCTTCCCGAACGCCGGGGATGGAGGAGAATTCGTGCAGAACGCCGTCAATCTGCACTGCGGTAACAGCAGCACCGCGCAGCGACGACAGAAGTACGCGACGAAGCGCGTTGCCGAGCGTCAGGCCGAAGCCGCGCTCGAGAGGCTCAGCAACAAGCGTTGCCTTTGTACGGCCGGAAGAGGAAAACTCCACCTTGTTCGGCTTAATCAGTTCCTGCCAGTTCTTCTGGATCATGACCTACTACCTTCCGTTCGTTACCACCATCCAATCGTGGTAACCGAGCACGAGGAACACCGGAAATACCCTTCCGGCTATACGGTGAAAGCCGCCTCGACTCTTTCAGGAGACGGAGCGGCTATTACCGGGTTCAGATGAAGATCGCTGCGAAGCGAGCTCCAAAAACGTCCATTAGACGCGGCGCTTCTTGCGCGGGCGGCAACCGTTGTGCGGGATCGGGGTCACGTCGCGGATCGAGGTGATCATGAAGCCGGCAGCCTGCAGAGCGCGCAGAGCCGATTCGCGACCGGAACCCGGACCGCAGACTTCGACTTCGAGCGACTTCATGCCGTGCTCCTGAGCCTTCTTGGCGCAGTCTTCGGCAGCGATCTGAGCTGCGAACGGGGTCGACTTGCGCGAACCCTTAAAGCCCTTGGCACCAGCAGACGACCAGGCAATTGCATTGCCCTGTGCGTCGGTGATGGTGATCATCGTGTTGTTGAACGTCGAATTGACGTGGGCAACGCCCGACGTAATATTTTTGCGTTCGCGGCGGCGTACGCGTGTGGCTTCCTTGGCCATGGTATTCCTTTCGTTGATCTCTGCACCGCCGTAATGCCAGCGGCTCCACCTCAGATCGAACAGTCACGAAAAAGCGGACAGGAGCCCTGCCCGCTTTGCGACTATCGATCCAAAATTACTTCTTCTTACCAGCAATCGCCTTTGCCGGACCCTTGCGGGTGCGGGCATTGGTGTGCGTGCGCTGACCGCGGACCGGAAGGCCACGACGGTGACGCAGGCCGCGATAGCAGCCGAGGTCCATGAGGCGCTTGATGTTCATCGCGGTTTCGCGACGAAGATCACCTTCGACGCGATAATCGCGGTCGATGGTTTCGCGGATCTGCAGGACTTCAGAGTCGGTCAGCTGATGGACGCGCTTTTCAGCGGCAAGACCAACCTTCTCCATAATTTCCTGTGCGAATTTCGGGCCGATCCCGTGAATGTAGGTCAGCGCGATGACAACGCGCTTCGCAGTCGGGATGTTGACGCCAGCGATACGTGCCACGTCTATTCTCCTTGCGTTCCGGTTGCCATCCGGCAAGCGGTACTTCTTCCATGAAAGCGACCTTTGGATACGGTCGCCAGTTCAAACTTCATACGAGACAGGCAAAATGATCGCCCCGGATGTCCTTGCGGGAATCCGCGCCGATCGCTGTAAAACTGTCGCGAGTTGGCGCGGTGTGTAGCGGAATCAGTGCTTGAATGCAACTGCTCCACCCCAAGATTCTTTAACCCATCCAAGACAGTCTCAGAGACTGGCGAGGATCTTTTCGATATCGGCCGTGACAGTATCCATCTCGGCCATGCCATCGACAACCTTGAGCTTGCCTTTGGCATAGTAGTAACCAATGAGCGGCGAGGTTTCCTTGTAGTAAACCTCGAGACGCTTGGTCATGGTCTCGGCGTTGTCGTCCGGCCGACGCTTGAAGTGGGTCGAGCCACACTTGTCGCACGTGCCCTCCGACGAAGGCTTCTTATCCGAGTCGTGGTAGACCGTCCCGCACTGGGCGCAGGAATAGCGACCGGAGACGCGACGGACAAGCTCCTTATCGTCGACGCGAAGTTCAATCACCACGGAAAGATCGAGCCCCTTGGCAGACAGCATCGCCTCAGTGGCGTCCGCCTGCACGAGCGTGCGGGGAAAACCGTCAAGGATGAAACCGTTCGCGCAGTCAGGCGCGTCTATGCGCTCTGAGACGATCGCGTTGACGATCTCGTCAGAGACGAGATTGCCCGCATCCATGACTGCCTTGGCGCGCTTGCCGACTTCGGTCTCAGCTGCCACGGCTGCCCGCAGCATATCACCAGTGGAGAGCTGCGGAATGCCATGCTTCTCCACGATCCGCTGGGCTTGGGTCCCCTTGCCCGCGCCCGGCGGTCCTAAAAGAATCAGTCTCATCGTCCCCTCTTTCCACCGCGTAGTTTCGACTTCTTGATCAATCCCTCATACTGCTGCGCGATGAGGTGTCCCTGGATCTGCGCAACCGTATCAAGGGTTACACTGACCACGATCAAAAGCGAAGTACCACCAAGGGCTAACGGAACGCCCGTTCTGGCCACCAGGAATTCGGGAAGAATGCAGACCACGACGAGATAGATAGCGCCGACGACCGTGATTCGGGTCAGGACGTAATCGATATATTCCGCGGTACGCTCGCCGGGACGGATGCCGGGAATGAAGCCGCCGTGCTTCTTCAGGTTATCAGCCGTATCCTTCGGGTTGAAGACGATGGCCGTGTAGAAGAAGGCGAAGAACGCGATCAGCATGGCGTAGAACAGCATAAACAGCGGCTGGCCGTGGCCAAGAGCTGCAATGATCCCCGTCGCCCAGTCTGGCAGCTGTGAATTGCCGGCAAAGCCTGCAGCCGTTGCCGGCAGAAGCAGAAGCGAGGATGCAAAGATTGCCGGAATAACGCCCGCTGTATTGAGCTTCAGCGGAAGGTGCGAGGTATCGCCCTGGAACATGCGGTTGCCGACCTGACGCTTCGGATACTGGATCAGGAGCCGCCGCTGGGCGCGTTCAACAAACACGATCAGCGCAATGACGGCGATCGCGACGATGATAACGGTGAGAATCAGAGCCGTCGGCAGAGCGCCGGTACGACCGAGTTCCATTGTGTTGGCGAGCGCGCCAGGAAGGCCTGCGGCAATACCGGCAAAGATGATCAGCGAAATACCGTTGCCGATACCGCGCGAGGTGATCTGCTCACCAAGCCACATCAGGAACATCGTGCCGCCAAGCAGCGTGACGACCGTTGAGAGCGTGAAGAACCAGCCCGGGTTGGACACGATGCCCTGACCGCTCGAAAGGCCGGCAGCGATGCCGTAGGCCTGAAGCGCGCCGAGAATCACGGTGCCGTAGCGAGTGTACTGGTTGATGATTTTGCGACCCGCCTCGCCTTCCTTCTTCAGGTTCTCGAGCGACGGGACGACCGAAGTCATCAGCTGCACGATAATCGAAGCGGAAATGTAAGGCATGATGCCGAGGGCGAAGATCGCCATGCGCTCGACAGCACCGCCGGAGAACATGTTGAAGAGGCCGAGAATGCCACCCGACTGACCGCTAAAGGCCTGCGCATAGGCTTCAGGGTTGAGGCCTGGCAGCGGAATATGCGTGCCCAAGCGATAGACAAGAAGCGCTGCCAGCGTGAACCACAGGCGTTTCTTAAGATCTTCCGCCTTGGCGAAAGTTTTGAAATTCAGATTTGAGGCCAGTTGTTCAGCTGCAGAAGCCATGCAATTCTCCGCCCGACCCATCCCCCGGCGGCATGTGCCTTCCGGAACGCAGTCTTGATTCTGTTTTCAGAAAGCTGGGGGCGCGAGATGCTGTCGCAATCGCCTGCCTCACCCATTTTTCCGTCTGATCCCGGTAGCTGACCGGCCGGACTGCCTTGGGGATCGTGAGGCTCACATATGGACATAAAATCACCCGGTGTGAAGCTCACACCGGGTGATTTTCAAACGATTTATTCAGCGGCTGTTTCAGCAACCACGAGCAGCTTGATCGAGCCGCCCGACTTTTCGATCTTTTCGACGGCAGCCTTGGAGGCACCGGCGACTTCGATCGAAACCTTGGTTGTCAGTTCGCCGCCGGACAGGACGCGAACGCCGTCCTTGAGGCGACGGATGACGCCGGCAGCCTTGAGAGCTGCTGCGTCGACAGTCGCGTTTGCGTCGAGTTTGCCAGCATCGATCGCAGTCTGGATACGGCCGAGCGATACGGTTGCGTATTCAGATGCGAAGATGTTGTTGAAGCCGCGCTTCGGAAGACGACGGTAGATTGGCATCTGACCGCCTTCGAAGCCGTTGATCGAGACGCCTGAACGGGCCTTCTGACCCTTGACGCCGCGTCCACCGGTCTTGCCCTTGCCGGAACCGATACCGCGACCAACGCGGATACGGTCCTTCGAAGAGCCTTCGTTGTCCTTGATCTCATTCAGTTTCATGGTCAATTCCTCCGTCTCACTTCTCTTCGACGACGCGAACGAGATGCTGGACAGCACGGATCATGCCACGAACGGAAGGAGTATCTTCCAGAGTGCTGGTCCGATGCATCTTGTTGAGGCCAAGACCGATCAGCGTTGCGCGCTGTTCGGCCGGGCGGCGGATTGGGCTGCCGATCTGCTGAACGGTAACCGTCTTTGCTTCAGTCTTCTGCGTAGCCTTAGCCATGGTTCAGACTCCTCTTATTCTTCCGACGCATTGCCGGAAGCGGCGCGGCGCGACTGCAGGGTGGCATACTTGAGGCCACGCTGAGCTGCTACGTCCTTCGGATGCACCTGGTGCTTCAGAGCGTCGAACGTTGCGCGAACCATGTTGTATGGGTTCGACGAACCAGTCGACTTCGCAACAACGTCATGGACGCCGAGCGTTTCGAATACAGCGCGCATCGGTCCGCCGGCGATGATACCGGTACCAGCCTTGGCCGAGCGCAGCAGAACCTTGCCGGCGCCGTGACGACCATTGACGTCGTGATGCAGCGTACGGCCGTCACGCAGCGGTACGAAGATCAGATCGCGCTTTGCAGATTCGGTTGCCTTGCGGATGGCTTCCGGCACTTCGCGTGCCTTGCCATGACCGAAGCCAACGCGACCCTTCTGGTCGCCGACGACGACGAGAGCAGCAAAACCGAAACGACGGCCGCCCTTGACGACCTTGGCGACGCGGTTGATCGCGACCAGCTTGTCGACGAATTCGCTATCGCGCTCTTCGCGGTTCTGGCGATCGTTGCCCGAACCTCTTCTTTCCTGTGCCATTGTCCTTTTCCTTTTTCTTTTGCGGGTGGAACGGCAGGTTGAGACTGTCCGGCGTACCGGACGTGATGCGGTAAAACCGCAAATCGCCCGGCCTCCCCTTCTTCAGGCAGACCGGGCGAAATTTCTTAGAAGCTCAGGCCGCCTTCGCGGGCAGCTTCAGCAAGAGCCTTGATGCGGCCGTGGTAGATGAAGGCGCCGCGGTCGAACACGACTTCCGTCACGCCAGCCTTGGCAGCGCGCTCTGCAACCAACTTGCCAACGGCAGCAGCTGCTGCAACGTCCGCACCGGTCTTCAGCGACTTGCGCAGATCGACGTCGAGCGTGGAAGCGGCTGCAAGCGTGCGGCCGGCCACGTCGTCGATGACCTGAACGTAGATGTTTTTCGAGGAGCGGTGAACCGACAGACGCGGACGGCCATTTGCGACCTTCTTGATCTGACGGCGAACACGGCTCGCACGCTTTGTGAGTGCTTCTTTTCTGGTAGCCATGATCCCGCGTCCTTACTTCTTCTTGCCTTCCTTGCGGACGATCCGTTCCTCAGCGTACTTGACGCCTTTGCCCTTGTAGGGCTCTGGACCGCGGTATTCGCGGATTTCCGCTGCTACCTGACCGACCTGCTGTTTATTAATGCCGGAGACGATGATTTCCGTCGGCTTCGGCACGGCAATGGTGATGCCTTCCGGCGTCTGATAGACCACGTCGTGGCTGAAACCGAGAGCCAGCTGCAGGTTCTTGCCCTGCAGCGACGCGCGGTAACCAACGCCGTTGATTTCAAGCTTGCGCTCGAAACCGTCCTTCACACCCTTCAGGATGTTTTCGATCATCGTGCGGGACATGCCCCACTTCGAACGAGCATCCTTGGAATCGTTGACCGGAGTCACCGAAATGGCATTGTCTTTGATTTCAAGCTTGATTTCGTCGTTAGCGACGAAGAAAAGCTCGCCCTTCGGGCCCTTGGCAGTGACTTTCTGGCCATCAACCGAGGCCGTGATCCCTGCAGGAACCTGAACGGGCTTTTTACCGATACGAGACATTATTCAATCCTGTCTGTTCGCTAGGGAGATCCTTGCGCAGTCTTAGAAGACCGAGCAAAGAACCTCGCCGCCTACGTTCTGTTCGCGAGCCTGGTGATCGGCCATCACGCCCTTCGGAGTCGAAAGGATGGTGATGCCGAGGCCGTTCGCGACCTGAGGGATGGACTTGACCGAGACATAAACTCGGCGGCCCGGCTTGGACACGCGGCCGATCTCACGGATCACCGACGCGCCTTCGTAGTACTTCAGTTCGATTTCGATCTCGGCCTTGCCGTTGCCGAAATCGGTTTCAGTGTAACCGCGGATGTAGCCTTCAGCCTGCAGCACGTCGAGAACGCGAACGCGCAGCCTGGAGGCTGGCGTCGAAACGGTCGACTTGCGGCGGGAAGCGCCGTTGCGGATACGTGTGAGCATATCGCCCAAGGGATCAGTCATGGTCATCTAACGATCTCCTTACCAGCTCGACTTGACGATGCCCGGCACTTTGCCGAGGCTGCCGAGTTCGCGAAGTGCAATACGCGACATCTTAAGCTTGCGATAGAAAGCGCGTGGGCGACCGGTGACTTCGCAACGGTTGCGGATACGCGTCTTCGAGCCATCGCGCGGCAGAGAAGCGAGCTTGATAGTTGCCTTGAACCGCTCTTCGATCGGAAGTTCCTGGTTCATGATGGTCGCCTTCAATACAGCACGCTTGGCTGCATGGTCCGCGACGGTCTTGCGGCGGCGCTTGTTCTTTTCAACTGCGCTGGTTTTCGCCATATCGGAGTTCCTTTTAAACGCTCGTCGTTACGGTTACTGGCGGAACGGGAAGTTGAACTCTTTCAGGAGAGCCCGTGCTTCGTCGTCGTTGGTAGCCGTCGTGCAAACGATGATGTCCATGCCCCACATCTGATCAACCTTGTCGTAGTTGATCTCCGGGAACACAATGTGTTCCTTGATGCCCATGGCGAAGTTGCCACGGCCGTCAAAGGACTTCGGGTTCAGGCCGCGAAAGTCGCGAACGCGCGGAAGCGCGATGTTGACCAGTCGATCCATGAATTCGTACATGCGGGCGCCGCGAAGCGTAACCTTGGCACCGATCGGCATGAATTCGCGAACCTTGAAGCCCGCGATGGAATTCCGTGCCTTTGTGATGACCGGCTTCTGGCCGGCGATCGCTGCGAGGTCGGCTGCTGCAACCGTTGGCTTCTTGCTGTCGGCAGTTGCTTCGCCCACACCCATGTTGATGACGATCTTGTCCAGCTTGGGGATCATCATGTCGTTGGAGTAGGAAAACTGCTCCTTTAGCGCGGCGCGGATGCGGGAAACGTATTCCGCCTTGAGCCGCGGCTCATACTTGGACTCAGCCATCGATCACATCTCCCGTACGCTTGGCGACACGCACCTTCTTACCGTCGACGACCGAGAAACCAACGCGAGTTGGCTTACCGTCTTTCGCGGCAACCGCGATGTTCGACAGATGGATGGACGCTTCCTTGTTGATGATGCCAGCTTCCTGCGTCTGCGACTGACGCTGGTGGCGCTTCACCATGTTGATGCCGCGAACGACCGCACGGTCTTCCTTCGGCATAACCTGGATTACTTCACCGGTGCGGCCCTTGTCCTTGCCGGTCAGTACGACGACGTTGTCGCCCTTCTTGATCTTCTGCATATCTCTCGCTCCTTACAGAACTTCAGGAGCCAGCGAGATGATCTTCATGTGGTTCTTGGCGCGAAGTTCGCGCGGAACCGGTCCGAAGATACGGGTGCCGATCGGCTCTTTCTTGTTGTCGATGAGGACCGCTGCGTTGTTGTCGAAGCGGATGACGCTGCCGTCGGCGCGACGGATGTCCTTGGCGGTACGCACAACCACCGCCTTCATCACGTCACCCTTCTTCACGCGGCCGCGCGGAATAGCTTCCTTGATCGAAACGACGATAACGTCGCCGATCGAAGCGTACTTGCGCTTGGAGCCGCCCAGCACCTTGATGCACATGACACGACGTGCGCCGGAATTATCCGCCACGTCGAGGTTTGTTTGCATCTGAATCATGTCAGGTCGCCTTTTTCTAATGACCAACTATCCGCGCGCATGAATACGAACGGAGCTGGCTATGAACACATTTTCAGTATGCGCGGGATCGGTCTTGCCAAGGTGGTTTCCCTAAGTGGGACCTTCCGTGCGCTGAAAGCAAAAGAACGCTCGTTTCCGAGCGTTCTACGCCAGTGGCGTGCTTCTTACAGGATTCTGTGTCCGACGCAAGGGCCTGACGCAAAATCCTGAAGTCTTTAAGCCTGGGCGTTGATAACCGTCCAGGTCTTGTCTTTGGAGATCGGGGCGCATTCCTGAATGGAAACTACGTCACCAACCTTGAACTGGTTGTTTTCGTCATGGGCCTTGTACTTCTTGGACCGGCGAACGGTCTTCTGAAGCAAAGGGTGAGCGAAGCGGCGCTCGACGCGGACAACAACGGTCTTCTCGTTCTTGTCGGAAACGACTACGCCCTGCAGAATGCGTTTCGGCATATTATTCTTCCTTTAGGCCTTGGCTTCTGCCGCCTTCTGGCGGGCAATGGTTTTCACGCGAGCGATATCCTTGCGGACCTCGGTGATGCGCGAGGATTTCTCGAGCTGGCCGGTGGCCTTCTGGAAGCGCAGGTTGAACTGCTCCTTCTTCAGGTCAGCAAGCTTGTCCTTGAGCTGGTCGGCGGTCAGGCCGCGTACGTCTTCGGCTTTCATCGTGCCTTCTCCTTAATCTGCGATGCGCTGTACGAAGCGCGTCGTGACCGAGAGCTTGGCAGACCCGAGGCGAAGTGCCTCGCGCGCGATCTCTTCCGAAACGCCGTCGATCTCGAACATGATACGACCAGGCTTGACCTTGCAAGCCCAGTATTCGACAGAACCCTTACCCTTACCCATGCGCACTTCGGTCGGCTTTGCCGTGACCGGTACGTCTGGGAATACGCGGATCCATACACGACCCGCACGCTTCATGTAACGTGTGATCGCGCGGCGAGCCGCTTCGATCTCACGTGCGTTGACGCGGTTCGGTTCCTGAGCCTTCAGACCGAATTCGCCGAATGCGAGGTCGAAGCCACCCTTGGCAACGCCCTTGATGCGGCCCTTGAACTGCTTGCGGAACTTGGTACGCTTTGGCTGCAACATTTTATTACTTCTCCGAGCTTATCTTTCGCCAGCGCTAATCAAGCGTTTTCACGTTCGCGGCGACGGTCGCCACGATCGCCACGCTCACGGCTTGCCGGACCCTGCGCATCGCCTTCCAGCGCGCGACGTTCCGACGCCATCGGATCGTGCTCAAGGATTTCGCCCTTGAAGATCCAGACCTTGATGCCGCAGATACCGAATGCGGTTTCGGCTTCAGCCGTACCGTAGTCGATGTCAGCGCGCAGTGTGTGCAACGGCACGCGGCCTTCGCGGTACCATTCGGTACGAGCGATTTCCGCGCCACCGAGACGGCCGGCGCAAGTGATCTTGATGCCTTCGGCGCCAAGACGCATGGCGGACTGAACAGCACGCTTCATCGCACGGCGGAAAGCCACGCGGCGTTCGAGCTGCTGGGCGATCGACTGGGCAACGAGCGTTGCGTCGACTTCCGGCTTGCGCACTTCAACGATGTTGAGGTGCGTTTCCGAGTTGGTCATCGTGGAGATCTTCTTGCGAAGCTTCTCGATGTCCGCGCCCTTCTTGCCGATGATGAGACCCGGGCGAGCCGAGTGGATCGTGACGCGGCACTTCTTGTGCGGACGCTCGATAACCACCTTGGCGATGCCGGCCTGCTTCAGCTCGGACATCAGGTATGCGCGGATCTTCAGGTCTTCATGAAGCAGCTGGCCGTATTCGGCGTTGTCGGCGAACCAACGGCTGTCCCATGTACGGTTGATGCCGAGGCGAAAACCGATAGGATTGATTTTCTGACCCATTATGCGGCCTCCCCTTTTTCCTCGACTTCGCGAACGACAATCGTCAGATGCGCGAACGGCTTTTCAATCCGCGATGCACGGCCACGGCCGCGAGCGTGGAAACGCTTCATCGTGATCGACTTGCCGACGTAAGCTTCCGCTACGATCAGCGTGTCGACGTCGAGGTCATGGTTGTTTTCGGCGTTGGCGATAGCAGACTCGAGAGTCTTCTTCACCGTGCCTGCGATGCGCTTGCGGGAGAACTCGAGTTCTGCCAGAGCGCGTTCGACCTTCTTGCCGCGGATCATGGCGGCAACCAGGTTTAGCTTCTGCGGGCTGACGCGAAGCGTACGGGCGACTGCCTGTGCTTCATTGTCCTTCAGCCGGCGTTCGGTCTTTGCCTTCGCCATGATTACTTCCTCTTCGCCTTCTTGTCCGCGCCGTGACCGTAATAGGTCCGGGTGGGAGCGAATTCACCAAACTTGTGTCCGACCATGTCTTCGTTGACGCTGACCGGCACGTGCTTGTTGCCGTTGTAGACGCCGAACGTCAAACCGACAAACTGCGGCAAGATCGTGGACCGACGGGTCCACATCTTGATTACTTCACTGCGTCCGCCTTCGCGCACCTTCTCAGCCTTCTTGAGAAGATAGCCGTCAACAAACGGACCTTTCCAAACTGAACGAGCCATTTAACGACTTCCTCTCTTACTTCTTGACGTGGCGCGAGCGCATGATGAACTTGTCCGTGGACTTGTTCGAACGCGTGCGCTTGCCCTTGGTGGGCTTGCCCCACGGGGACACCGGATGGCGTCCACCAGAGGTACGGCCTTCACCACCGCCGTGCGGGTGGTCGACCGGGTTCATGACAACGCCGCGGTTATGCGGACGCTTGCCACGCCATACGGTACGACCGGCCTTGCCGTCGTTGATGTTGCCGTGATCGGGGTTGGAGACAGCACCGATCGAAGCCAGGCAGGAGCCCGGAACGAGACGCTGTTCACCAGAGTTGAGGCGCAGGATCGCCATGCCGGCATCGCGGCCGACGAGCTGCACATAGGTGCCGGCGGAGCGAGCAATCTGACCGCCCTTGCCTGGCTTCATTTCGACGTTGTGAACGATCGAACCAACCGGGATGAACTGCAGCGGCATGGTGTTGCCGGGCTTCACGTCGACAGCCTTCGAGGAAGCGATGACCTTGTCGCCTGCAGCAAGACGCTGCGGAGCGATGATGTAGGCCTGTTCGCCGTCCGTGTAGGTTACGAGCGCGATGAACGCGGTACGGTTAGGGTCGTATTCCAGACGCTCGACCGTGCCTTCAATGTCGAACTTGCGACGCTTGAAATCGACCAGGCGATAGGTACGCTTGTGACCACCGCCGATGAAGCGGGCAGTGATACGACCGTTGTTGTTGCGACCACCGCTCTTGGACAGACCTTCAGTCAGCGACTTGAGGGGCTTGCCCTTCCAGAGGCCCGAACGGTCGACGATAACCAGCTGACGCTGGCTCGGGGTCGTCGGATTATAGCTTTTCAGTGCCATTTTTCTTTACCTCAGAGACCGGTGGAGATGTCGATCGTCTGACCTTCGGCCAGGGTTACGACAGCCTTCTTGACGTCCTTCTGTTTGCCGATGAAGCCCTTGAAGCGCTTCACCTTGCCCTTGCGGACCAGCGTATTGACGGCAGTGACCTTCACACCGAAGAGAGCTTCCACGGCAGCCTTGATTTCCGGCTTCGAAGCAGTCTTGGCAACGTTGAAGACGATCTGGTTATACTCGGAAACCAGTGTCGACTTTTCGGTGATCGAAGGAGATACGATCACATCATAGTGGCGAATGTCGGTCACTTGAAACGCTCCTCGAGGGCTTCAACCGCAGCCTTGGAAAGCACGAGCTTACCGCGACGCAGGATGTCGTAAACATTGATGCCCTGGACCGGCAGAACGTCCACATTCGGGATGTTCTGGGCTGCGAGCTTGAAGTTGCTGTCGAGCTCAGCACCGCCGATGAACAGCACGTTGGTGAGGCCGAGCGATGCGAACGTACCGACGAGAGCCTTGGTCTTTGCTTCAGAAGCAACCAGGTTGTCGATGACGATCAGATCTTCAGACTTCAGCTTTGCAGACAGAGCGTGACGCAGAGCAAGAGCGCGAACCTTCTTAGGAAGATCATGCTCGTGGCTGCGAACGACCGGGCCGTGTGCACGACCACCGCCGCGGAACTGCGGAGCGCGAGCCGAATGGTGACGAGCGCGGCCCGTACCCTTCTGCTTGAACATCTTCGCACCGGTGCGAGCAATCTCGGAACGGCTCTTGGTCTTGTGCGTGCCCTGCTGCTTCTTAGCGAGCTGGTAACGCACCATGCGTGCGAGGATATCCTCGCGTGGGTCGAGGCCGAAAATCGCGTCCGACAGGGAAACCTGGCCGGCGTCTTTTCCCTCGAGGGTCTTGACGTTGAATTCCATAATAGCTGGCTCCCTTACTTCGCGGCCGACTTGACGGCGTCGCGAACTTCAATCCAGGCGCCCTTGGAGCCGGGAACGGCACCCTTGACGAGGATCAGTCCGCGGTCTTCATCCGTCGAGACGATTTCGAGGTTTTGCGTGGTGATACGCGTCTGGCCCATGTGACCAGCCATGCGCTTGCCCTTCCAGACCTTGCCCGGATCCTGGTTGTTACCAGTCGAACCGTGCGAACGGTGCGACACGGAAACACCGTGGGTCGCCCGCAGACCACCGAAGTTATGGCGCTTCATAGCACCGGCAAAACCCTTACCGATCGAAGTGCCGGTGACATCCACCAGCTGACCAGCAGCAAAATGACCAGCCTTCAGCTCGGTGCCGACGTCGATCAAATTTTCTTCGGAAACGCGAAACTCAACGAGCTTCGACTTCGGCTCGACATTAGCGATGGCGAAGTTGCCACGCATAGCCTTGGAGGTGTTCTTTACCTTGGCGACGCCAGCACCGAGCTGAACGGCAACATAGCCATTCTTCTCAACAGTGCGCTGTGCGACAACCTGGCAGCTCTCCAGCCGCAAAACGGTAACCGGGATGTGCTCACCAGCGTCGTTATAGACGCGGGTCATTCCCACTTTCTGTGCAATTACACCCGAACGCATCGGTTCAATCCTTCTCACTCAGCTCGAGACATAAGCCTCAGAGCTTGATCTCAACATCGACACCTGCGGCGAGGTCGAGCTTCATCAGCGCGTCCACGGTCTGTGGTGTCGGGTCTACGATATCGAGAAGGCGCTTGTGTGTGCGCATCTCGAACTGCTCGCGGCTTTTCTTGTCGATGTGGGGGGACCGGTTAACCGTAAACTTCTCGATGCGAGTCGGAAGCGGAACGGGGCCCCGGACGCTTGCGCCGGTGCGCTTCGCCGTCGACACGATCTCACGCGTCGAAGCGTCGAGAATGCGGTGATCGAACGCCTTCAGGCGAATGCGGATATTTTGGCCGTTCATTCGACGTTATCCTTGTTTCTTGTTTCCACGTGCCAACGTTACAGCACGAGTTGTTCGTTATCCTAAGGCGGGACCATCAGTGTCAAAGATCGAACGGGTGCGCCAACAGCGGCAGTCCGTTCTCGTCTCCAGGCCGAAGGCCCACCTTAATGTCTTTGGCAATTGCCTGCCTCGATAAAACGAAGCAAGGCGCAAATAGCGCTCGCGCGCCATTTGCTACATTTTCATGTCATAAGCAAGTCAGCAGGGCCAACTTGCTTAAAAAAAGTGAACCGGGCGGGCCCCGAAGAACCCGCCCTGCCCTCTGATTTGTTACTCGATGATCGAGGCAACGATGCCGGCGCCGACGGTACGGCCGCCTTCGCGGATCGCGAAGCGCAGCTTTTCTTCCATCGCGATCGGAACGATCAGCTCGACTTCAACGGTGACGTTGTCGCCTGGCATAACCATTTCCGTGCCTTCAGGAAGCGAAACGATACCGGTCACGTCCGTTGTACGGAAGTAGAACTGAGGACGGTAGTTCGTGAAGAACGGCGTATGACGGCCGCCTTCTTCCTTCGTCAGGATGTAGGCTTCTGCCATGAACTTCTTGTGCGGCTTGACCGAACCCGGCTTGCACAGGATCTGGCCACGCTCGACGCCGTCACGCTGTACGCCACGGATCAGAGCGCCGATGTTGTCGCCGGCCTGGCCCTGGTCGAGCAGCTTGCGGAACATTTCAACGCCGGTAACAGTCGTCTTGGTCGTGGCGCGGATGCCGACGATTTCGACTTCTTCACCAACCTTGACGATGCCACGCTCGACGCGACCGGTCACAACCGTACCACGGCCCGAGATCGAGAACACGTCTTCGATCGGCAGCAGGAACGGCTGGTCGATCGGACGCTCAGGCGTCGGGATGTAGGCGTCAACAGCTGCCATCAGTTCGCGAACGGCGTCTTCGCCGATCTTCTTGTTCGAATCTTCAAGAGCGGCCAGAGCCGAACCCTTTACGATCGGAATGTCGTCGCCCGGGAAGTCGTAGGACGACAGAAGTTCGCGAACTTCCAGTTCGACGAGCTCGAGGAGCTCTTCGTCGTCGACCTGGTCAACCTTGTTGAGGAACACGACGATCGCCGGAACGCCAACCTGACGAGCAAGCAGGATGTGCTCGCGGGTCTGTGGCATCGGGCCGTCGGCAGCCGAGCAAACCAGGATCGCGCCGTCCATCTGCGCCGCACCGGTGATCATGTTCTTAACGTAGTCGGCGTGGCCGGGGCAGTCGACGTGTGCGTAGTGGCGGTTTGGCGTTTCGTATTCGACGTGTGCCGTCGAAATGGTGATGCCGCGGGCCTTCTCTTCAGGAGCAGCGTCGATCTGGTCGTAGGCCTTGAATTCGCCGAAGTACTTCGTGATCGCCGCAGTCAACGACGTCTTGCCGTGGTCGACGTGACCGATCGTGCCAATGTTGACGTGAGGCTTATTGCGCTCAAACTTGCTCTTTGCCATTTCCGGCTCTCCATTTTGCGTGAGCCCTCAAGGGCTCCAATTCTTGTTGTCGCCCCGGCACGAGGCCGAGGCGTATTTTGGATCGGTATTCCGATTACTTCTGACCGGAATACTTAGCCTGGATTTCGGTCGCGACGTTCGACGGAACCGGTGCGTAGTGATCGAAGGTCATCGAATACTGTGCACGGCCCTGCGACATGGAGCGCAGGTTGTCGACGTACTTGAACATGTTCGCGAGTGGCACGTGAGCGTTGATAACGATCGCGATGCCGCGCTGTTCCTGGCCCTGGATCTGGCCACGACGGGAGTTCAAGTCGCCGATCACGTCACCGACGTAATCTTCCGGGGTCACAACTTCGACCTTCATCATCGGCTCGAGAAGCTGTGCGCCAGCCTTCTTTGCCGCTTCACGGAAGCAAGCACGCGATGCGATTTCGAACGCGAGGACCGAGGAGTCGACGTCGTGGAAGGCGCCGTCCATCAGGGTTGCCTTGACGCCGAGCATCGGGAAGCCCGCGAGCGGACCCGAAGACAGAACGCTCTCGATACCCTTCTGAACGCCGGGGATGTATTCCTTCGGAATGGAACCACCAACGATCTTGGATTCGAACTTGAATTCGTCGCCATCCGGATTCGGTTCGAAGACGATCTTGACGCGCGCGAACTGACCGGTACCACCGGACTGCTTCTTGTGCGTGTAATCTTCTTCGTGCGTGCGTGTTATGGTTTCGCGGTAGGCAACCTGCGGCGCGCCGACAGTAGCTTCTACCTTGAATTCACGGCGCATGCGGTCGACGAGGATGTCGAGATGCAGTTCGCCCATGCCGGCGATGATCGTCTGACCAGACTCTTCATCCGTCTTGACGCGGAACGAAGGATCTTCAGCAGCCAGGCGGTTGAGCGCGAGGCCCATCTTTTCCTGGTCGCCCTTGGTCTTCGGTTCGATCGCGATCTGGATGACCGGCTCAGGGAATTCCATGCGCTCGAGGATAACGGGGTGCAGCGGATCACACAGGGTGTCGCCGGTCGTGGTTTCCTTGAGACCTGCGAGAGCAACGATGTCGCCTGCAAAGGCTTCTTCGATGTCTTCACGGGAGTTGGAATGCATCTGCAGCATGCGGCCGACGCGCTCGCGCTTTTCCTTGACCGTGTTCATGACGGCCGTGCCCTTGGTGAGCTTGCCGGAATAGATACGGGCGAAGGTGAGCGAACCAACGAAGGGGTCGTTCATGATCTTGAACGCAAGCATCGAAAGCGGCTCATCATCCGACGGATGACGGGCGATTTCGGCTTCGGTCTTGACGTCGATACCGTTGATGGACGGGATGTCGAGCGGCGAAGGCAGATATTCGACAACGGCGTCGAGCAAAGGCTGAACGCCCTTGTTCTTGAACGCAGTGCCGCAGAACATCGGATGGAACTTGACGTCGATGGTACCACGACGAACCAGCGCACGGATCTTGTCATTGTCCGGCATGATGCCGTTCAAGTAGTTTTCCATGGCTTCTTCATCGATATCGACGACCTGTTCGATCATCTTCTCGCGGTATTCGGCAGCCTTTTCCTTCATGTCGTCAGGAATCTCGACGACGTCCCAGGCAGCGCCGAGCGACTCGTCGCGCCAGATCAGGGCATTCATCTCGATCAGATCGATGACGCCCTTAAACTCGGTTTCTGCACCGATCGGGAGCTGCATGACAACAGCGATGGCACCGAGACGGGTTTTGATCATTTCTACCGAGCGGTAGAAGTCAGCGCCGGTCTTGTCCATCTTGTTGCAGAAGATCATCCGCGGGACGTGGTACTTCTCGGCCTGACGCCAGACGGTTTCCGTCTGCGGCTCTACGCCTGCGTTGGCGTCGAGAAGAGCGATCGCACCGTCGAGCACGCGCAGCGAACGTTCGACTTCAATGGTGAAGTCGACGTGGCCGGGAGTGTCGATGATGTTGAAGCGGCGCATCTTGCCGTCACGGCCCTTCCAGAAGGTCGTGGTCGCAGCGGAGGTGATGGTGATCCCACGCTCCTGCTCCTGCTCCATCCAGTCCATGGTGGCTGCGCCATCATGAACTTCGCCGATCTTGTGCGACTTGCCCGTGTAGTAAAGAATCCGCTCTGTGGTCGTGGTCTTGCCGGCGTCGATATGCGCCATGATACCAAAATTGCGGTAGTCTTCGATTTTATATTCGCGAGCCATAGGACTGCCTTTCGAAACTCGATCGGATGAAGATTACCAACGGTAATGCGAGAATGCGCGGTTTGCGTCCGCCATCTTGTGGGTGTCTTCACGCTTCTTGACGGCGCTGCCACGGTTGTTCGAAGCATCCATGAGTTCGCCCGAGAGGCGATCGATCATGGTGGTTTCGTTACGCTTGCGGGCAGCAGCGATCAGCCAACGGATGGCGAGTGCCTGACGGCGCTCCGGGCGAACGTCGACCGGGACCTGGTAGGTTGCACCACCAACGCGACGCGAACGGACTTCGACGTGCGGAGCGACGTTGTCGAGGGCTGTGTGGAAGATGCCGAGCGGATCGGACTTGGCCTTGCCCTGCACGGAGTCAAACGCACCGTAGACAATGCTTTCGGCGACAGACTTCTTGCCGTGAAGCATGATGGCATTCATGAACTTGGTGACGATCAAATCGCCGAACTTCGGGTCCGGATTGATCTCACGCTTTTCTGCACTATGGCGTCGGGACATATTACTCGTCTCTCAAACGGTTTAGACGCTTTATCACGCGGAGAACCTCGCGCAGCGCCGGAAAATTGGAAATCCGAAGGATTACTTCGGACGCTTCGCACCATACTTCGAACGGCGCTGCTTACGGTTCTTGACGCCCTGGGTGTCGAGAACGCCGCGGATGACGTGGTAACGAACGCCTGGCAAGTCCTTTACGCGGCCGCCACGGATCATGACGACAGAGTGTTCCTGCAGGTTGTGACCTTCACCCGGAATGTAGCCGATGACTTCGAAGCCATTGGTGAGGCGAATCTTGGCAACCTTACGCAGAGCCGAGTTAGGCTTCTTCGGGGTCGTCGTATAAACGCGGGTGCAAACGCCGCGCTTCTGCGGGTTTTCCTGCAGAGCAGGAACCTTGTTGCGCTTTACCTGTGCCTGGCGTGGCTTACGGATCAGCTGGTTTACGGTAGGCATATACCCATCCCTTGCAAAATCTTCTTTCAAGCCCCTTTCGGGACCATTCGGATGCCGTTTCCGGCGGCGACACACACATCTCCTCATGCACGAAACGTGGCCCGATCCGTATCCGGATGGACCACATAAGGCAGAGGACGCATTGAAAACACGTCGTGCGTGCAGCATTCTTGTAGTCAACGTGCGTTTTTTTGGAAACCTGTTTGAGGCGAACTCCGGAGAAAGACTCTCCAGACGCACATGTCTCACATGGTGTCCGATGCCGCGGCGTTTACTGACTTAACCCTTCTGCGTCAAGAGCTGGCCCGAAAATAATGGCGGAAAGCCTTGTTTACCGGGGTTTTCGATCTCCTGAAAAGCCGCCCCAAAACATTAAAGTTCGACCCTGGGATTTCCGTTTGGGAATCACTGAATATGGCAATAAAGGAGGTTTCGGAACATTCCTCGCTCTTGCCTCTTGATGACAATGAAGCGTCAGCCCCTTTACCTGGAGATTGCACATGGCAAACCCCGCCGATAACGACAATACGCTCGATGACCCGATGATTTTCATCATCATCGGCAAGGCTTACGAGACCAAGGGCGGCGAAGGCATCGAGATGCATGTCATCCTGCGCGCGCCCGACGATGATTCCGCCGTAAGGGAGGCGTTGAACGCGCTCACCGAAGAAGGCTTCCTAGAGGCCGACCTCGATCAGATCGGCGTCCTGACCGACGAGCCGCCCGAAGAGCCGCATGCATCGGCCTATCAGGGTGCGCTTGAGGGCGAAGTCGCGATCATCCGCTTCGACTGACCATTGTCTGAATACAGCAAAACAAAAACGCCCGGATCGCTCCGGGCGTTTTTTTTGTCGTGCGTTCCTGAAAAGAGAGCGCCCGTTTCCGGGCGCCCTACCCTCGCAGCCTTATTCGGCCGGAGTCTTTTCCGGGTTCATGTTCTGCAGCATCGGTGTAGCCGAGCCAGCGCCGGAGCCCTTCTTGCGTTCCTCAAGGATGAGGTCGTCGCGCGAAGTGGCGATGCGGCGGATCTGCGTCATGGTGCCGCCAGTACCAGCCGGGATGAGACGGCCGACGATGACGTTTTCCTTCAGACCCTGCAGCGTATCCGTCTTGCCGGCGATTGCAGCTTCCGTGAGAACCTTGGTGGTTTCCTGGAAGGATGCAGCCGAGATGAAGGACGGCGTCTGCAGCGATGCCTTGGTGATGCCGAGGAGTACCGGGTCGCCGAAGGCAGGCTTCTTGCCTTCCTCGATGAGACGGTCGTTGGCATCGTCAAGTTCGATCCGGTCGACATTGTCACCGACGATATACTGGCTGTCGCCGCTATCGGTGATCTCGACCTTCTGAAGCATCTGACGAACAATCACTTCGATGTGCTTGTCGTTGATCACAACGCCCTGCAGACGGTAGACTTCCTGGATTTCGTTGACCAGGTAGGAAGCGAGTGCTTCCACGCCCTTGATCGCCAGGATGTCGTGCGGCGCAGGATTGCCGTCGAGGATGTAGTCGCCCTTTTCGATGTAGTCGCCTTCCTGAAGGTGGAAGGGCTTGCCCTTCGGGATCAGGTATTCGACTGCTTCGACACCGTCTTCGGCAGGCTCGATCTGGACGCGACGCTTATTCTTGTAGTCGCGGCCGAGGCGGATCGTACCATCGATCTCAGCGATGATGGCGTGGTCCTTCGGACGACGAGCTTCGAACAGTTCGGCAACGCGCGGCAGACCACCGGTGATGTCCTTGGTCTTGGCGCTTTCCATCGGGATACGCGCCAGAACATCGCCCTGCGATACCTTGCTGCCCGGTTCTACGGACAGGATGGCATCGACGTTGAGGTTGAAGCGGGCGTCACCACCACGCGACAGCTTCATGATCGCACCCGAAGCGTCCTTGATGACGATTGCAGGCTTCAGATCGATACCGCGCGGGGTCGAACGCCAGTCGATAACCTGACGCTTGGTGATACCCGTGGATTCGTCGGTCGATTCCGATACCGAAATCGAGTCGACCATGTCCTCGAAGAACACCGTACCGGCGACTTCCGTCATCATCGGGCGTGTGTAGGGGTCCCACTCTGCAAGACGCTGACCACGACGAACCTTGTCGCCGTCATCGACATGCAGCTTCGAACCGTAGGCGACGCGCTGCGAGGAACGCTCGACACCACGCTCGTCGAGAATGGTGACCGACATGTTGCGGCCCATCGCGACGAGAACGTTTTCCGAGTTGCGCAGCATGTTGCGGTTCTTGATCTGGATCGTGCCCTCATAGGACGCTTCCAGGAACGACGAGTCGACCACGTTTGCCGTACCGCCCAAGTGGAACGTACGCATGGTCAGCTGGGTACCCGGCTCACCGATCGACTGAGCAGCGATAACGCCGACAGCCTCACCCATGTTGACCGGTGTACCGCGCGCAAGGTCACGGCCGTAGCAGATCGAGCATACGCCCGTCTGAACTTCGCAGGTCAGTGCAGAGCGGATACGGATCGACTGAATGCCAGCCTTTTCGATCTCGATGACATCGGGCTCGAGGATCATGCGACCAGCATCGACGATGCGCTCACCCGTGACTGGATGATCGATGTCGTCGAGGGCCGTACGACCGAGAACGCGGGTACCGATGGACGCAACAACCTGACCGGCGTCAACGATGGCGGTCATGGTGAGACCGCTCTCGGTGCCGCAATCGACCATGTTGACGATGCAGTCCTGGGCCACGTCGACGAGACGACGGGTCAGGTAACCGGAGTTCGCCGTCTTCAAGGCGGTGTCTGCGAGACCCTTACGGGCACCGTGGGTCGAGTTGAAGTACTCGTTAACGGTCAGGCCTTCTTTGAAGTTCGAGATGATCGGGGTCTCGATGATTTCACCCGACGGCTTCGCCATCAGGCCGCGCATGCCGCCCAGCTGACGCATCTGGTTCGGTGAACCACGGGCGCCGGAGTGGGACATCATGTAGATCGCGTTCATCGGCTTCTGGCGACCGGTCTCTGCGTCGAATTCGACAGCCTTAATGCGGGCCATCATGTCTTCGGCGACCTTCTCGGTGGCCTTACCCCAGGCGTCTACGACCTTGTTGTACTTCTCGCCCTGAGTGATCAGGCCGTCGTTGTACTGCTGTTCGTATTCCTTCACGAGGGCTTCGGTATCACCGACGATTTTCACCTTCGAGTCCGGGATGATCATGTCGTCCTTACCGAACGAAATGCCAGCCTTGCACGCATGGGTGAAGCCGAGCTGCATGATACGGTCGCAGAAAATGACCGTGTCCTTCTGACCGCAGTGGCGGTAGACCGTGTCGATCATCTTGGAGATGTTCTTCTTGGTCATTTCCTGGTTGCAGGTCTCGTACGGCACCTTGAAGTTCTTCGGCAGAAGTTCGCCGATGATCATACGACCAGGTGTCGTTTCATAGATCTTGGAAACCGGCTTGCCGTCCTCGTCGACCGTCTTGAAACGACCGCGAATCTTGGCGTGCAGGGTGACGACCTTGTTTTCCAGAGCATGGTGCAGTTCGCCCATGTCCGAGAAGACCATGCCTTCGCCCGGCTCGTTCTGATTGAGGATCGACAGATAGTACAGGCCGAGAACCATGTCCTGCGAAGGAACGATGATCGGTGCGCCGTTTGCCGGATGCAGAATGTTGTTCGTCGACATCATGAGCACGCGGGCTTCAAGCTGGGCTTCCAGCGAGAGCGGCACGTGAACAGCCATCTGGTCACCGTCGAAGTCGGCGTTGAAGGCCGTGCAGACGAGCGGATGCAGCTGGATAGCCTTGCCTTCAACCAGGATCGGTTCGAAAGCCTGGATGCCCAGACGGTGCAGCGTCGGTGCGCGGTTCAGAAGAACCGGATGCTCGCGGATGACCTCGTCGAGGATATCCCAAACTTCTGGCTTTTCCTTTTCAACCAGCTTCTTCGCCTGCTTGACGGTCGAGGAATAACCCTTGGCGTCGAGACGGGCGTAGATGAACGGCTTGAACAGCTCGAGCGCCATCTTCTTCGGCAGGCCGCACTGGTGCAGCTTCAGTTCCGGACCGGTCACGATGACCGAACGACCGGAATAGTCGACGCGCTTGCCGAGAAGGTTCTGGCGGAAGCGGCCCTGCTTGCCCTTGAGCATGTCGGACAGCGACTTCAGCGGACGCTTGTTGGCACCGGTGATGACGCGGCCACGACGGCCGTTGTCGAACAGCGCGTCCACAGATTCCTGCAGCATGCGCTTTTCGTTGCGGATGATGATGCCGGGAGCGCGCAGTTCGATCAGGCGCTTCAGACGGTTGTTACGGTTGATGACGCGGCGGTACAGATCGTTGAGGTCGGACGTCGCGAAACGGCCGCCGTCAAGCGGAACCAGCGGGCGCAGATCCGGTGGGATGACCGGAACGACCTTCATGATCATCCATTCCGGGCGGTTGCCGGATTCCATGAAGTTCTCGACGATCTTCAGGCGCTTCATCAGCTTCTTCTGCTTGAGATCCGATGTGGTCTCAGCAAGGTCCGTGCGAAGGTCACCAGCGATCTTTTCGAGATTCATCGATGCCAGCATCTCGTAGATGGCTTCAGCACCGATCATCGCCGTGAACTGATCTTCACCGAACTCGTCGATGGCAATCATGTATTCCTCTTCCGACAGAAGCTGATTTTCCTTCAGCGACGTCAGGCCAGGCTCAGTGACGATGTAGTTCTCGAAATACAGAACGCGTTCGACATCCTTCAGCGTCATGTCGAGCAGTGTCGAGATACGCGAAGGCAGCGACTTCAGGAACCAGATGTGGGCAACAGGCGCAGCAAGTTCGATATGGCCCATGCGCTCGCGGCGAACGCGCGACAGCGTGACTTCAACGCCGCACTTTTCGCAGATGATGCCCTTGTACTTCATGCGCTTGTACTTGCCGCACAGGCATTCGTAGTCCTTGATAGGTCCGAAAATGCGCGCGCAGAAAAGACCATCGCGTTCAGGCTTGAACGTACGATAGTTGATCGTTTCCGGCTTCTTGATCTCGCCGTAGGACCACGACAGGATCTTTTCCGGGCTCGCAATCGAGATCCGGATCGAATCGAAGTGCTGTGCGGGCACTGTCGGGTTGAAAAGGTTCATGACCTCTTGGTTCATGCCTGTCTCCTTGATGGGGCGTTACGCCCTCAGTCGGGTCGCGGTACTGGCAAATTCCCGGGATGCCAATCCTCGACCCATAAATGACAATAACCGCAGAATGCGGCAAAACTCCCCTCTCCCGGTGCTAACTTCACCGGCGGAAGGAATGGCGTGCGCGGTTGCCCCCGCACGCCCCTTGTCAAATTTTATTCAGCCGCGTCGGGCAGTGCGTCAGCCGTATCGAGCTTGGAATTTTCCAGTTCGACCGACAGACCCAGCGAGCGCATTTCCTTGACGAGAACGTTGAAGCTCTCCGGAATGCCTGCCTCGAACGTGTCGTCGCCTCGGACGATCGCCTCGTAGACCTTGGTACGACCTGCCACGTCGTCCGACTTCACCGTCAGCATTTCCTGCAGGGTGTAGGCGGCGCCGTAAGCTTCCAGAGCCCAGACTTCCATTTCCCCGAAGCGCTGACCACCGAACTGAGCCTTACCACCAAGCGGCTGCTGGGTGACGAGCGAGTACGGACCAATCGAACGCGCGTGGATCTTGTCGTCCACAAGGTGGTTCAGCTTGATCATGTACATGTAGCCAACAGTCACCTGACGGTCGAAGGCTTCACCGGTACGACCGTCGTACAGGGTCGACTGACCGCTTTCGTGCAGACCGGCCTTCTTCAGCATCGAAGCAACGTCTGGTTCATGCGCACCGTCGAAAACCGGCGTTGCGATGGAGACGCCCTTGCGGGACTGTTCGGCAAGTCTGACCAGCGAGTCATCGTCGAAGTCGACGACTTCGTTCTTGGCCTCACTGGCATACACGTCGGTCAGAACTGTCTTCAGCTCGCCGATGTCCATGGTCTTGCGGTATTCGTCGAGTAGCTCGCCGATCTTCTTACCCATGCCGGCGCAAGCCCAGGCAAGGTGGGTTTCGAGGATCTGACCGACGTTCATGCGCGAAGGCACGCCCAGCGGGTTCAAGCAGATGTCGACGTGGGTACCGTCTTCGAGGAACGGCATGTCTTCGACAGGCACGATACGCGAAACAACGCCCTTGTTACCGTGACGGCCGGCCATCTTGTCGCCCGGCTGGATCTTGCGCTTCACAGCGACAAAGACCTTGACCATCTTCATGACACCCGGAGGCATTTCGTCGCCGCGCTGGACCTTTTCGACCTTGTCCATGAAGCGATGCTCAAGCAGCGACTTCGACTCGTCGTACTGACCACGCAATGCTTCGATCTCGCCCTGGACCTTTTCGTCCTCGACCGCGAACATCCACCACTGGGAGCGGGGATATTCGGAGACGACGGCGTTGGAGAGCTCGACGCCCTTCTTGAAGCCCTTAGGACCGGCCACAGACGCCTGACCACGGAGCATCTCGATCAGACGGCCGTAGACGTTACGGTCGAGGATCGCCTGTTCGTCGTCGCGGTCCTTGGCGAGGCGTTCGATTTCCTCGCGTTCGATCGCCATCGCACGTTCGTCCTTTTCGACGCCGTGACGGTTGAAGACGCGAACTTCGACGACGGTGCCAAACGTGCCCGGAGGCATACGCATGGACGTGTCGCGAACGTCGGAAGCCTTTTCACCGAAGATGGCGCGCAGAAGCTTTTCTTCAGGCGTCATCGGGCTTTCGCCCTTCGGTGTGATCTTGCCGACGAGGATGTCGCCCGGCTGAACTTCGGCGCCGATATAGACGATGCCGGCTTCGTCGAGGTTCTTCAGCGCTTCTTCCGATACGTTCGGAATGTCGCGCGTGATTTCTTCAGGACCAAGCTTCGTGTCGCGCGCCATCACTTCGAATTCCTCGATGTGGATGGAGGTGAACACGTCGTCAGACACGATGCGCTCGGACATGAGGATCGAGTCTTCGTAGTTGTAGCCGTTCCAAGGCATGAACGCGACGAGCGCGTTGCGGCCGAGAGCCAGGTCACCGAGGTCGGTCGAAGGACCGTCAGCGATGATGTCGCCCTTGTTCAGAATGTCGCCGACGGCGACCAGCGGACGCTGGTTGACGCAGGTATTCTGGTTGGAGCGCTGGAACTTCTGCAGGCGGTAGATATCGACGCCGGACTTGCCGGATTCGAGATCTTCCGTCGCACGGATAACGATACGGGTCGCATCCACCTGGTCCACAACACCGCTACGCCGGGCAGCAATAGCCGCGCCGGAGTCACGCGCAACCACGGGCTCCATGCCGGTGCCGACGAACGGCGCTTCGGCGCGAACCAACGGAACCGCCTGACGCTGCATGTTGGACCCCATGAGGGCGCGGTTGGCGTCGTCGTTTTCGAGGAACGGGATCAGAGCCGCTGCGACGGAGACGAGCTGCTTAGGCGAAACGTCCATCAGGTTGACGGTGTCGCGCGGGGACAGCATGACTTCGCCGGAATGGCGGCAGACCACGAACTCTTCAACGAAGGTGCCCTCGGAGGTGAGTTCCGAGTTCGCCTGCGCAACGTAGTACTTCGCCTCTTCCATAGCGGAGAGATAGACGACGTCCTTCGTCACCTTGCCATCGATGATCTTGCGGTACGGGCTTTCGATGAAGCCGTACTTGTTCACACGGGCGAAGGTTGCGAGCGAGTTGATCAGACCGATATTCGGGCCTTCCGGCGTTTCGATCGGGCAGATACGGCCGTAGTGGGTCGGGTGAACGTCGCGGACTTCGAAGCCTGCGCGCTCGCGGGTCAGACCACCCGGGCCAAGTGCCGAAAGACGACGCTTGTGGGTGATTTCCGAAAGCGGGTTCACCTGGTCCATGAACTGCGACAGCTGCGAGGAACCGAAGAATTCGCGAACCGCGGCAGCAGCCGGCTTCGCGTTGATCAGGTCCTGCGGCATCACGGTGTCGATCTCGATCGACGACATGCGTTCCTTGATGGCGCGCTCCATGCGGAGCAGACCCAGACGGTACTGATTTTCCATCAGTTCGCCGACAGAACGAACGCGGCGGTTGCCGAGGTTGTCGATGTCGTCGATTTCGCCCTTGCCGTCACGCAGTTCGACGAGCATGCGGACCACGGCCAGGATATCGTCCTTGCGCAGAACGCGCATCGTGTCTGGAGCGTCGACGTCGAGACGCATGTTCATCTTCACGCGGCCGACGGCGGAGAGATCGTAACGCTCCGAATCGAAGAACAGCGAATTGAACATGGCTTCGGCCGAGTCCATCGTCGGCGGCTCGCCCGGACGCATGACGCGGTAGATGTCGAACAGTGCATCCTGACGATGCTCGTTCTTGTCTGCGGCCAGCGTGTTGCGGATGTAGGCGCCAACATTGATGTGGTCGATGCCGAGAACCGGGATCTCGTCGAAACCGTGGTCGAGGATGACCTTGAGGGTCTTCTCGTCGATTTCGTCGCCGGCTTCGAGATAGATCTCACCCGTCGAGTAGTTGACGATGTCTTCGGCCAGATAGTTGCCGTAGAGGTCGTCATTCGTTGCCTTGATGGCCTTGAGGCCCTTCTCGGTCAGCGAACGAAGCAGACGCGGGGTCAGCTTCTTGCCGGATTCCACAACGACTTCGCCTGTGTCGGCGTCAACCATTTCCGACAGCGCCTTGGCACCCTTGAGGGTTTCGGCGTTGAACGGAATGCGCCAGCCTTCGCCGTCGCGAACATAGTTGGACTTCGTATAGAACGTCGACAGGATTTCCTCGCCGTCCATGCCGAGCGCCATCAGCAGCGAAGATACCGGGATCTTGCGGCGACGGTCGATACGAGCGTAGACGATGTCCTTGGCGTCGAATTCAATGTCGAGCCAGGAACCGCGATACGGAATCACGCGGGCCGCGAACAACAGCTTGCCGGAAGAGTGGCTCTTGCCCTTGTCGTGGTCGAAGAACACGCCCGGCGAACGGTGCATCTGAGACACGATGACGCGCTCGGTACCGTTCACGATGAACGTCCCGTTGTCGGTCATGAGCGGCATGTCGCCCATGTAGACGGACTGTTCCTTGATGTCCTTGATGGACTTCGCGCCCGTATCCTCGTCGATATCAAACACGATGAGACGCAGCGTCACCTTGAGAGGCGCTGCGTAGGTCAGATCGCGCTGACGGCATTCTTCGACGTCGAACTTCGGCGGTTCGAATTCGTAGGACACGAATTCGAGCATGGAAGCGCCGGAGAAATCGCTGATCGGGAAGACAGACCTGAACACGGAGTTCAAACCTTCGTCCGGACGACCACCCTTCGGCTCTTCAACCATCAGAAACTGATCGTAAGACGCCTTCTGAACCTCGATAAGGTTCGGCATTTCTGTGACTTCGGGGATTTTCCCAAAAAACTTGCGTACGCGCCTGCGACCGTTAAATGAAAGGGTCTGAGCCATCGTCGCTCCTTCAAAATTGCATCCGGGCCTGCAACGGACGGGGTTCGCTGGCCAGTCGATCCCGTCGAACATGGTATTCTCAAACTCGTCCTACTTCCCGAAAGCGAAAGGCCGGATTGCCTTCTCGGTTCGGTTCAGGACCATCCTCTTGAGAACCCATTACCCAGGGGCCGTTTTCACGATCCCTGGGTAATAGTTTCGGAGGAAGAAAGCGGGGGAGACTGATCTCCCCCACCGTATTCCGATATTACTTGACGTCGACCTTGGCGCCTGCGTCTTCAAGCTTCTTCTTGAGGTCTGCAGCTTCAGCCTTGGAAACGGCTTCCTTGACAGCCTTAGGAGCGCCTTCGACGAGGTCCTTAGCTTCCTTCAGGCCGAGACCTGTGATTGCGCGGACTTCCTTGATGACGTTGATCTTGTTAGCGCCGGCTTCAACGAGGATAACGTCGAATTCGGTCTTTTCTTCTTCAACGACAGCAGCAGCACCGCCGCCAGCAGCAGCAGCTGCGACAGGAGCAGCAGCCGAAACGCCCCACTTTTCTTCGAGCATCTTGGAAAGCTCAGCAGCTTCCAGAACGGTCAGGGCGGACAGGTCTTCAACGATCTTTGCGAGATCAGCCATTTTATCAGTTCCTTATATTCGGTTCGAACTTGGTTTTGAACAGCGAAAAACCGCCTTACGCGGCTTCGTCCTTCTTTGAGTAAGCCGCAAACACGCGAGCAAGCTGAGCTGCTGGTGCGGATACAACCGTTGCAATGCGGGTAGCCGGGGCGTTCAAGAGGCCCAGCAGCTTGCCACGAAGCTCGTCCAGCGAAGGCAGGGTCGCAAGCGACTTGACTGCTTCAGCGTTGAGCGTGGTTGTTCCCATGGCTCCACCGAGGACAACGATCTTGTCGTTAGTCTTGGCGAAATCCACGACGACTTTGGGAGCAGTGATCGGGTCATTGCTGTAGGCAATGAGTGTCTGACCGGTGAAGAGATCGGAGATCCCTTCTGCTTCCGTACCCTGAAGAGCGATCTTGGCCAGGCGGTTCTTCGCGACTTTGACGGTGCCGCCAGCAGCACGCATTTTTGAACGGAAGTCGTTCATCTGCGCAACTGTGACACCAGCATAGTGGGCCACGACAACTGAACCAGAAGCCTTGAAGACTTCATTCAGCTCCGTGACGAATTCGCGTTTTTCCGCTCTTTCCACTGTCTGTCTCCAGTTGATAGGACCGCAATCCTGCAGGCCCTACCGGGTTTGCCTTTGCCTCGAACGATCGTTTGACGGACCGTCCGTGGCGGTTGAGGATCCTGTCCCCCCGCTCTGTCGCCAAGAAGGCTTCAGGCTTAAGGCACACAAGGCTCGAACCGAATTGACAACGCCGGAGCGCCGAAAATCTGCGTTCTTACCCGTCTCATGCAGGCCAAGTGATTAAGGGAAAACCACCTGCAATCTCGGACAGGAATTCCGGATTTCTCCGGAAATTCCCACTCCCCAAAGGGAGAGGGAATTCATGCAGCCGGAGCCCTGGGGCTCCGGCAATTCATTAAGCAGCGGTGACCGAAGAAGGTTCGATCTTGACGCCTGGGCCCATCGTCGACGAAATCGCGACGCGCTTCAGGTAGTTGCCCTTGGCACCAGCCGGCTTTGCCTTGATGACGGCGTCAGCGAAGGCACGGATGTTTTCTTCGAGTGCCTTGGCATCGAAGGAAGCCTTGCCGATGCCGGCGTGAACGATACCGGCCTTCTCGACGCGGAACTCGACAGCGCCGCCCTTGGAAGCCTTGACGGCTCCGGCAACGTCCATGGTCACAGTACCGACCTTCGGGTTCGGCATCATGCCACGCGGGCCGAGAACCTTACCGAGACGACCGACGAGCGGCATCATGTCAGGAGTTGCGATGCAACGATCGAAGTCGATCTTGCCGCCCTGAACGATTTCCAGCAGGTCTTCTGCGCCAACAATGTCTGCACCAGCAGCCTTGGCTTCATCAGCCTTTGCGCCACGTGCGAAAACAGCAACGCGAACGTCACGGCCGGTGCCGTTCGGCAGGTTGACAACGCCGCGGACCATCTGGTCTGCGTGACGCGGGTCAACGCCGAGGTTCATCGAGATTTCGACGGTTTCGTCGAACTTAGCCGTCGCACGTTCCTTGACCATCGAGATGGCTTCGGTGAGAGCGATGAGCGTTGTCGGATCCACGCCTTCGCGGATCTTCTTCATGCGCTTTGCGAGCTTTACCATGTTAAGCCACCACTTCCAGGCCCATGGAGCGGGCAGAGCCCTCAACCATCAGCATTGCGCCTTCGACGTCGGCTGCGTTGAGATCCTTCATCTTACCTTCGGCGATCGCACGGACCTGAGCCTTGGTGATGGTACCGGCCTTGCCACCCTTGCCAGGTGTCTTGGAACCGGATGTGATCTTCGCTTCCTTCTTCAGCCAGTAAGTAACCGGCGGCTGCTTCATCGCGAAGGTGAAGGACTTGTCCTGGTAATAGGTGATGACGACCGGGATCGGCATACCCTTTTCCATTTCCTGCGTGGCGGCATTGAACGCCTTGCAGAATTCCATGATGTTGATGCCACGCTGACCAAGCGCCGGGCCGATTGGCGGGGACGGGTTAGCCGATCCTGCCTTGACCTGAAGCTTGAGCTGGCCTGCTACTTTCTTAGCCATTTCTCTGCCTTTCGTTATGGACCGATGTCTTGGTCCGAAATGCCGGATTGACCGGCGGCTGCGGTTGCGTGGTGCGGCTTACCGAGGTCCGGCTAGACCCCTCACCTTCCACGCGGGTTACGGCAAACGCCGCACAGGGCCGCCAACTCAATGGCAGCCCATATTTAAAAACAATCAGACCTTCTCGACCTGAGCGTATTCGAGCTCCACCGGAGTGGCGCGGCCAAAGATCGACACTTCGACCTTGAGGCGCGAACGCTCTTCATCGACATCCTGAACAACGCCGTTGAACGACGCGAACGGACCATCGGAAACACGAACCTGTTCACCAACCTCGAACGAGATCGAGGACTTCGGCCGCTCGACACCTTCCTGAACCTGACCGAGGATACGATCGGCTTCGGAGTCAGGGATCGGAACAGGCTTGTTGTCAGAACCAAGGAAGCCGGTAACCTTCGGCGTGTTCTTGATCAGATGGTAGGCTTCGTCCGTCAGGTTCGCACGAACCATGACGTAGCCTGGGAAGAACTTGCGTTCGCTATCGACCTTTCGGCCGCGACGCACTTCCACAACCTTTTCCGTCGGAACAAGGATCTGTTCGAACAAGTGCTCAAGCCCCTTCTGGCGAGCCTTGTTCTCGATGTCCTCAGCGACCTTTTTCTCAAAGTTCGAATATGCGTGGACGATGTACCAGCGGGCCGCCATCTTAATACTCCAGGATCAAACGCTGACGTTCAGCACGAAGCCGAGCAACCAGCCAATAAGCTGGTCCGCAGCGAAGAAAAACAGCGCCGCAACCACGACCATGACCAGAACCATGATCGTCGAGATCGTGGTTTCACGGCGGGATGGCCAAGTGATTTTAGACGCTTCGGAACGAACCTGCTTGAAGAACGTTGCCGGATTGGTTTTGGATGCCATCGATTGCCCACGCAATTACGGCACGTAAAGCCGATATCGTTCAGCCCCACGCACCGCGTGTCTGTTGTTCCCTACATAAACACCCATTTCCCGTTAAACAAGAGGAAAAAGGTGCCTACATGAAATTCCCAACTTTGGACAACAACCGCTCAGCGCCTATCAATTACAGTCGCAAGCTATGTGTTGTGCGAAGGCTGGCAGGGGCAGCCGGGCTTGAACCGACGACCTGCGGTTTTGGAGACCGCCGCTCTACCAACTGAGCTATACCCCTTCAAACCGAAGACTGACGGACCATCAAGATCCTCTCCGTCACCGGCTAGGCGCTCCCTTTAAGACGCTGCGCCGGACTTGGCAAGAGTGTTTTTTGAAACTTGCCAGGCTATCTGAATTTGCCGCCGACGTTGTCGCCGAGATCTATTGCCGAGACCGGGGACAAGACTTGATCCGGCTTCCCCAGGAGAAGATCGCGCGTTGAAAGCTCGACGGCGCCCGTCGCCGTCCCGGTCGCCGGCACGCGCCTCTCTGTTGGCAGCGGAAGCCGTTGCCATGCCAGACGCGGCGGTTTTTCGACGAAGGCGCCAGGTTCGTTGACGGTGCGGTCGCGAACGCGGGTGATGATCGATTCGATCGCGAGCGCGCGGCCCTCTTCGTGATAGAAATTGCCCTTGATCTGTACCGTGCCGGCCAATGCCTTGATGAAGGCGCGCAGCAGGTTCGCGTCAAGCGGCTCGGGGTCAGACCAGAACGAGTCGATCCCGCCCTGATGGGTCAACCCGGGCATGTCGTAAACTGCCGCACCGAGCGCAATCGTCGGAAGACCGGCTCTCAGGCTGTGCATCGCCGTCGTGGAGTTGGCAACGATCGTCCCGTGCGAATGGCGAAGGATCGCTCCGAGATCACCTCTTTCGATAAACACGACCCGGTTAGAGACGCGGTAGCGGGCGGCAATCTTCGACACGATCTTGCGCCAGCCCTCGAGATCGTTGTCGAGCGGATGCTGCTTTACGATCAACCGCGCGCTTTCGGGAGCATGTCTCGAGAACGAGTGGATGACCTGATCGATCATCTGAGAGAGATGCCGATAAGGAGAGTTTGCTCGGATCTGGTAGTCGCTCTGCAATTGCAGAGCCAGGAGGTAATTCTTGCCGGTTTCGCCGTCGAAAAATCCCTCTGGCAGATCGTGGCGCGAACGGAACATGCGCGGCAGCCACGACAGATAGTCGAACAGCGGATCGTAGTACTTGTCCGAGCGGTAGAACGGGAACATCGGGCGGCCGAAATATGCCAGGAGATTATAGATGACCTCGTTTGTCGCCTCCTGTCCGAACGTGTGGCCGTAGCGCGCCTTGAGATCCGGTTCGGGAACCTGCTCGGCAACCTTGCGAATCACGTTCGGATCGTTGGGGAAGTGCGAGAAGCGGCCCATGCCATTGCGTTCGAGCGTGATCCAGTCCGGCCGAAGATAGCCGAACTCGACGGCATGACACTGAATGCCCAACCGACGTGCAACGCGTCCGGCAAAGCGATGGTAGGGCAGCCTGTCGGCATAATAGAGAATGTCGGTGATGCCTTCGCGACGGATGAGTTCAGCCAGATAGCGTGGCCAGGCCCTCAGCGTTCCGCGATAGTTGATCGCTCCGGACTTGCGCCAGTAGGCCTGGTCTCCGAACGAGAAGTTCACACGCTTCGTACCGATCCCCTGCGCTTCGAACGCGTTTGCCAGCTCGCGCCAGAACACGGACGGTGGACCTTGGAGAAACAGGACTTTTGTCATTCGAAGCCAATACCGCTTGATTCGGGATCATGAAATTGAGGGTCGTTTAGCCTGATCGGGGTTCTCCCGACGTAATACACAGCTCCCCGTACGTGAGACGGATGCCAATTCACACAATTACCGTTAAACAGTTCCGGTACTTTCACGAAGGCACCACCGTCGTCAATGGCGCCTTTTACGCACGAAGCATATCCCAAGGTTACGTCGCCATGCATCAACGCCGATTCCTGCTGCTTCAAGGACCCGCCTCGCCGTTTCTCAAGAAGCTCGCGGAAGCCATTGAAAACAAAGGCGCGGAGGTATCGAAGATCAACCTATCCATAGGTGATGTGGCGTTTTGGTGGCCGCGCAAAAGCGAACTGTTTCGCGAAAAGCCTGAACATTGGGCAGTGTATCTCGATCGCTACATAAGCGATCACAATGTAACCGATATCGTCATGCTTGGTGATGGTCGTGCGCCGCATCACAGCGCGGCTGCCGTTGCGTCAGCCAGAGGCGTTGACGTCCATATTCTCGAACACGGGTATCTGCGGCCCGACTGGCTGACGATAGAGCCGGATGGCATGTCGGCACATTCTCGCTTCCCGCAGGATGCGGAGCGTATCCGCATGATCGCGGAAAGCGCACCGGCCATTGACGGGGTCGGACGCTACCGCTCCAGCTTCTTGACCTACGCGCTCTACGATCTTGTCTATCACGTTCCCAATGTTCTCTTGGGATGGCTCGTTCATCCCAACTACCGGACCCATGGGCCCGTGCATCCGGTTAGGGAATATGCCGGCTGGATCTGGAAGGCGCTGAGGATGAAATCTCGGCGACGGAACGCCGATCTCGCGACCACAGCCGCCCTCACCCCGATTCAGACGGCGGATGGCGTGCGCTTGCCTCGGGTCTTCCTGTTTCCATTGCAGCTTCCTGGGGATTACCAGATCATCCGTCACGCCCCCGGCGGCGACCTCTTCGCCATCGTCGATTCGGTGATTGCTTCTTTCGCAAAGCACGCAGGCAGTAACGACCGCCTGCTGTTCAAGGTCCATCCGATCGACAACGGTCTGTCGCGCTGGCCCGAGCGCATCCGGGCCGCCTCAAACCGCCACGGAATAACGGACCGTGTCTTCTATGCGGATGGCGGTGACACCGACGACCTTATCTCCCGCGCGGCCGGCGTCGTCACAGTCAACTCGACCGTCGGACTGACGGCGCTATCGATGGCAAAGCCGGTAATTGCGCTGGGCGCTGCGGTTTACGACATCCCCGGGCTGACGTTCCAAGGGCCACTCGCGGAGTTCTGGACAAATCCGGGGCGACCGGACATGGAACTGTTCGACGCCTTCCAGCGGGCGCTTGCCGCGACGACGCAGGTCCGCGGTGGTTTCATCGGGAGAGACGCGATTGAAGCTGGCGCCGAGAATGTTGCAGCACGGCTGATGGAGCCTGCGCCACGCCTGCCGAAGAGCTGGGCCAAGCCACGCGGCAGCACGCAGTTCCGCTATATGAATGAACTCTTTGGCTGAACGGCGTCCGCGCTTCCTGCGGACGTCTCCTGACCGATTTCAACACGCTGTAACGAAAAAGGCCCCGCGGTTTCCCGCGAGGCCTTTTTCAAGTGGTTGATCTATCGATTACTCGATGATCGAGGCAACGATGCCGGCGCCGACGGTACGACCGCCTTCGCGGATCGCGAAGCGCAGCTTTTCTTCCATCGCGATTGGAACGATCAGCTCGACTTCAACGGTGACGTTGTCGCCTGGCATAACCATTTCCGTGCCTTCAGGAAGCGAAACGATACCGGTCACGTCCGTTGTACGGAAGTAGAACTGAGGACGGTAGTTCGTGAAGAACGGCGTATGACGGCCGCCTTCTTCCTTGGTCAGGATGTAGGCTTCTGCCATGAACTTCTTGTGCGGCTTGACCGAACCTGGCTTGCACAGGATCTGGCCACGCTCGACGCCGTCACGCTGTACGCCACGGATCAGAGCGCCGATGTTGTCGCCGGCCTGGCCCTGGTCGAGCAGCTTGCGGAACATTTCAACGCCGGTAACAGTCGTCTTGGTCGTGGCGCGGATGCCGACGATTTCGACTTCTTCACCAACCTTGACGATGCCACGCTCGACGCGACCGGTCACGACCGTACCACGGCCCGAGATCGAGAACACGTCTTCGATCGGCAGCAGGAACGGCTGGTCGATCGGACGCTCAGGCGTCGGGATGTAGGCGTCAACAGCTGCCATCAGTTCGCGAACGGCGTCTTCGCCGATCTTCTTGTTCGAATCTTCAAGAGCGGCCAGAGCCGAACCCTTGACGATCGGAATGTCGTCGCCCGGGAAGTCGTAGGACGACAGAAGTTCGCGGACTTCCAGTTCGACGAGCTCGAGAAGCTCTTCGTCGTCGACCTGGTCAACCTTGTTGAGGAACACGACGATCGCGGGAACGCCAACCTGACGAGCAAGCAGGATGTGCTCGCGGGTCTGTGGCATCGGGCCGTCGGCAGCCGAGCAAACCAGGATCGCGCCGTCCATCTGCGCTGCACCGGTGATCATGTTCTTGACGTAGTCGGCGTGGCCGGGGCAGTCGACGTGTGCGTAGTGGCGGTTTGGCGTCTCGTATTCGACGTGTGCCGTCGAAATGGTGATGCCGCGGGCCTTCTCTTCAGGAGCAGCGTCGATCTGGTCGTAGGCCTTGAATTCGCCGAAGTACTTCGTGATCGCCGCAGTCAGCGACGTCTTGCCGTGGTCGACGTGACCGATCGTGCCAATGTTGACGTGAGGCTTATTGCGCTCAAACTTGCTCTTTGCCATTGAATGCTTCCTGTGAACATAAGAGGTTGACCCGGCGACCGGGTTTGGTGTCGCCGTTTAAGGCTTTCCCAAGGATTGCGCAAGACATAATTACGCCGCCGCCCCGTACAAGGGGCAGGCCGAAAGATGGCGCTCTATCTGCCTGTATTTCAAGGCCTCGGCGTGTCGCCCTCCCCGTCTGCCGGAAGTATGGTCGCCGCAGAGATGGTGATGGCCTGATACGTAATCCTGACGTCCGATCCGGTTTTTGCGCGTGCCGCACGTGATCAACACGAGCACAAATCGACGCGATGTTTGAATGGATCAAACCGGTCGAAAATAGAAATCATTTGTCCGGGATATTGGAGCGGGTAGCGGGAATCGAACCCGCGTATTCAGCTTGGAAGGCTGCTGCTCTACCATTGAGCTATACCCGCGGGGGTGGTCCGATCTCGAAGACGAATGGTGGAGAGAGTTGGATTTGAACCAACGTAGGCGTAGCCAACGGATTTACAGTCCGTCCCCTTTAACCACTCGGGCATCTCTCCATTCGTCTGGATCGTTAGACCAAGTCTGCTGACCGTCAGGCTTGCCGCCCCTCGGTCTGCGCCGCGTATATGACGGCCTCATGTCCGTCTGTCAACACGACCTCTTTGAAAAAAGGAGGAAAAAATTGGATATCGTCATGCCATCCGACGAAGGCTCGAGCGGAGGGCTTTGCCGAAACCGCGCTCCTCGATATAAGGCAGCATGAGCACAAAAGATCCTAAAGACAAAACCGCCCGCGACACCCATTACGCGACGCTTCGCCGGAATGTTCGCGATACCAAGCGCGAACGCGGCGAGATCCCGACGCCGCAGCAGGGCCGCGTCAAATCCAACAAGGGCGCCAAGGATTGGACGCCACCGCAGCTGCAGCCGGAACAGGTGCTGCTCTATGGTCTCCATACGGTTCGGGCTGCGATCCAGAACCCGGAGCGCAAGCTGATCAAGCTTTCGGTGACACAGAACGCCTTTATGCGACTGGAGATCGGCGAATCGAGCGAGCTGTCTTTTCCTGTCGAGTTCGTCTCGCCGCAGGATATCGACAAGGTGCTGGGCCCCGAGGCGATTCACCAAGGCGTGATGCTGGAAACGAGGCCCCTGCCCGTACGCCGGCTTGAAGCCCTTAAAGAGAGCCCGCTTCTCCTGGTACTCGACCAGGTAACGGATCCCCATAACGTCGGTGCCGTCATGCGATCGGCCGTAGCGTTCGGCGCAGGCGCTCTCATCACCACCCAGAGACATAGCCCGACCGAGTCAGGCGTGCTGGCAAAATCCGCGTCCGGTGCACTGGAACTCATTCCCTATATCCAGATCACCAACCTCGCCGACGCGCTGGAATCGATCCACAAGCTTGGCTTCCAGACGATCGGGCTTGATTCGGAAGGTCCTGCCCCGCTGGAAGGCACGTTCTCCGGTGAGCGGATTGCCCTGGTCCTCGGATCCGAGGGCAAGGGCTTGCGCCAGAAGACCCGCGAAACGGTGAATGCGTTGGCCCGGCTCGACATGCCCGGCGAGATCAAGTCGCTCAACGTCTCGAATGCCGCAGCGATTGCGCTTTACGCGACAAGGCAGCATCTCCTGAAGATCTCCTGAAATCACATCAGCGGCCTGACGAAAACCGTCGGGCCGCTGCGCTCCATCTTGGCGCAAGCTTTATATGAGTATTTCCTAATTATCTTAAATGGGAGAGCTTGGATGGATCGCGGGACCTGGAAGCAACCTGTCATCCTGGAAATCTTCGGCCAACCGGGGCCGATCATCGTGCAAGGCACGCTGGATGCCGCTCTTATGCTGCTCAGCGGATGGCCGGCCGCACGCACAGAAGCGCATATGGCGGCGGTGATGGCGTGCCGCGATGTGCTGACGGGCCGAAGCGTAGCGGCCCTTGCCCGCGCCGATTTCATTGAGGCTGCACTAGAGGCCGGCTTTCATGTTCAACCGCAAACCTTTCTTGCCGATATCGATGCCGAACCAATCAAAGACGTCCCGGCCTCACTTGCGACCCTGCCGATCTCGCCGGACCGCCTCGCCCCCCTCGCACCGTTCCGGCGTCGCCTCAGTAAGTCGCCCCGCTTACGCGGGCTTACCCTTGCTTATACCGAACCCGATGCTGGCGGATCCGATTCACTCCCGTCATATCACCACCCGGTGATTAGCTGGAGCGAGCCGCATTCCGCGGCATCGGGGGCTGGGCCGGCCAGCCCACACACACCCTGCATGCGCGAATTATTGGCAGAGCTCTCGCGGACGATCGGCATGATTGCACGGCTCGGCGCCCGACGCGCCGCGGGCGTGCTGCGGCCCCAGCTTCGCCACGGAGCATCGGATCTTCCGGCCGCGGCGGATGCGCACCTTGGCAATTCCTGGGCCGTCGGTCGTCAGCAACCAATGGCATAGGCACGGTGATGTAGAGGCGAGACGAGCTTGCGCTGCTGAAGGCAAGGCAGTAGATCGTCTTCATGATGAGTATGCTTTCCATATTCGAGACGATCGCGCTCGATGCAGGCCGCACGATTCTTGAGATCCGTGGCCGTGGCGCTCATACCCACTACAAGCCTGACCACTCGCCGGTGACGGAGGCTGACGAAGCCGCGGAAGCGATCATTCTCGAAGCGCTTGCGCAGCATTGGCCGGCGATCCCCGCGGTTGCAGAAGAAGCCGTCGCCGCCGGGCAGATCCCCGATATTTCCGGTGGTCGTTTCTTCCTGATCGACCCGCTTGACGGCACACGTGAATTCATCAACGGCCGCGATGACTTCACCGTCAATATTGCGCTGATCGAAAATGCCCTTCCGACCGTTGGTATCGTGTATGCTCCGGCGCTCAACGTCGGCTATGGCGGCGCACAGAACAAAGCGTCCAAGCTCGCGATCGCCCCCGATTTCACCATCGAAAACCGTCAGGCGATCCGCGCCCGCGTCATGCCACGGCGACCCATCGCCTGTGCCAGCCGGTCCCACCGAACTGTCGAAACGGATGATTTCCTGGCGCAATACGGCGACCTCGAAACCCTTTCCGTCGGTTCATCGCTGAAATTCGGTCTGCTGGCGGAAGGTGCCGCCGACATTTATCCGCGGTTCGGCCGGACGATGGAATGGGACACGGCAGCCGGAGATGCGGTCCTGCGCGCCGCCGGTGGCAAGACCTGCGCTATCGACGGACAGCCGCTCCTTTACGGCAAGGTCGGTCGATCGGATGAGACTGATTTCGCCAATGGCGACTTCATCGCGACCGGCGCATCGGTTGATGCGCTGTAGTTTACGAGTTCTGTCGACCACGAAAAAAGGCGCCTCCTTTCAGAAGCGCCTTCCTAAAACAGCTCGATATCTCAGAGGAAGAAATCGCTGTCGTACATTTTGGTCTGGCCCGCGATCTTGATCTGGAAGTCGGCATAACCGTCGCCGTTCACATCGCCTGAGACGATGCCGCCGCTAAAGCGCAACTCGCCCGCCTCGCCCGAAAAGCCTTTCGAACCGATGAAATCGAAGGACTGATTGCCGCCGAAGGTCGTATCCGCATCGATCGACCGGAGATCGATATAATCGTCTTCGGCGCGGCTGAAGTCCTGGATGATGTCGCGGCTGCTGTTTGCCTTGGAGTCTGCGATCGAGGTGAACACGAACGTATCGGCGCCCGATCCACCATAGAGATGGTCGTTGCCGGATCCGCCGTAAAGCTTGTCGTTGCCGCTTCCACCGTAGAGGTCGTCGTTACCGGCGCCGCCGTAGAGCGTGTCATTACCGCCCTTGCCGTCGATCAAGTCGTTTCCATCATCGCCCCAAAGCTTGTTTGCGCCGGATGAGCCGTAGATCTTGTCGCTCGCACCGGTCCCGATGGCATTCTCGATGCTGACGAGCGTCTCTTTGTAACTGGTTCCAAGCGTCTGCGCCGAGCCCTTGCCGAGATCGATGGCGACGCCGAGACCGGCCAGATCATCATCCTCGTCCTGCGTCTCATAGCTGATCGTATCGGTCCCCGAGCCACCGTTGAAATAGTTGCGATAGCCGACCGAGAAGAAGGCGTCATTGCCCGTCTCGCCGTAATAGTCGCTGTGATAGGTGGAGACTTCGAAAGAGTCGTTGCCGCTGCCGGCATAGACGACATCATAGAGCTTGCTCGACGTCGAAAATCCTGTTGCGACGTAGCTGTCGTTGCCGGAGCCGAGATCGATCTTGTTGCCGCCTTCGAAGGCATTTCGCACCAAATCGTCGTCAGCGCCTGCATAAACCGTGTTGAAACCACCGTATTTGCCGACGAGGTTGAGGAAAATCCGGTCGTCGCCGCCATAGGTGTAGACGGTGAGATCAGAATCGTAATCATCCTGGTAGACGGTGTTGTCGTAATCGTTGCCGTAGAATGTGGGCATCCGTTTCCTCCGGTCCGCTCCTGGCATGACAATCGCCGCGGATTGCTGTGCTTATGCTAGACTACGAATCCTGACGGAATCCGTAATATCCCGTTGTCTGCCATTCAGGTTCGTTAACGCGCAATGGCCGCCTTCGTCATCCCCTCGCTTCGACGCTTTATCTCAATCAGATGAAGTACCACGTTGAAAAATCTTTGCGGAACCTCTTTGATTTCCATGGGTTGGTAGGGCTCACAGGAGATACCGACCATGAAAAAAACAATTCTCACCGCAGCATTTCTCATGACCGCAACGGCAGCTTTCGCGCAGTCGGCTGCAGAAAGCACCGGCGCAAACTCGGTTCTGGGTCGCGCTCCGACCACCGCAGACTTTATCATGCAGGCGTCTGCGAGCGGTATGTACGAGATCGAGTCGAGCAAGCTCGCGCTGACCAAGGGCGACGACGCCACCAAGAAATTTGCGCAGCAGATGATTACAGACCATGAAAAGGCTTCTGCCGAACTCAAGGCGCTGATCGACAGCGGCAAGGTTCAGGGCAATCCTGTCACGGCATTGACCGAAGATGACAAGGAAGATGTCGACGAGCTGGCAAAGCTTGAAGGCGCCGATTTCATCGAGGAATATTTCGACGATCAGGTCGAAGCACATGAAGACGCGGTAGACCTCTTCAAGCGCTACGCTGAAGAAGGTGAAAATGCCGATCTGAAGGCCTTTGCCGCGAAGACACTTCCGGCCCTCGAGCATCACTACAAGATGGCACAGGACATGGATAAGTAAGAACTACCCTTCCACAACTGCCATACGCTAAAGAGACAGCCGCCTGATTCGTCGAGGCGGCTTTTTCTGTTGCTTCGCCCTCAGACCCAACGCCCGGGAGGTCGTTGGAAGCTTACTGAGCAGCGAACCGTCAAACGGATGGTTTTGAAAACGCGAGATAGCGACGCACGAAGGATGCATTGACGTTTCCGTCAGGCCTCAACCGCTGCGTCACGCTTCTTCTTACCGTCCAATAACTGAGCGAAGAGTTCGGCCTGTCTTTCGGTTGCTGCTCGGATCGCATTGAGCTGCAAAAGCATGCTGCCAAACGCTGCGACGAGCACAGAGCCGATGAAGGCGGGTGCCGCCCAAGGCAGTGCTGCCAAGAGCGCGAGCAGGGCATAGGACCCCTGCCCGGCGCTGGCCATCAGCGCCACGAGGGCGCAGACCACCAGAACGATCCCGATCCAGCCAATCCACATCAAGACTTTTCCCATCAGTCTCCCCTTAAATTTAAGAGATCCTGACAGAGCGCATTCCATGTTGCAAGGATTGGCCGGCACGAGAAGAGATGCCGGAAAGACAACGGAGCGACGTGCGTCACACCCTGCTCTCCTCAGCCCGAGAAAAGAGATGATCAACCGATCAAAATGAATGGGATAGAAGTGGTGCCCCCGACAAGGTTCGAACTCGTGACCCCCTGATTACAAATCAGGTGCTCTACCAACTGAGCTACAAGGGCACTTCTGGGGGTGGAATTACCAGATTCTGATTTCGTGTAAAGCGAAAATTCCGTTGATCGCGATAAACACTTTCGAGAAACGAGATACTCGTGGTCTACCCGCAGCCGGAATGGCTGACGAAGTACCGACGCTGCACGGAAGCGGCTTGTTCGTCCTGTCGTTTCTCCTATAGCTACCTGCTGGAAGCCGTATGTTGACGATGCGGTGTTTCAGACTTGTATTCCCTGGGCGCATGTCCGCGTCACACCAAAGGCCTTCCCATGTCGATCGCGACCGAAAAGCTCGCATTCATCGCCTCAACGGCACCCGATGCCGAGGCAGCGTTTGACGAGCTGACCCGGCTTTATGGAAACGTTCCCCTGGTGGAGGCCGACGTGGTCGTGGCCTTGGGTGGTGACGGGCTCATGCTGCAAACGCTGCACGAGACCATGCATATCGGCAAAAGGGTCTACGGCATGAACCGAGGCTCGGTCGGCTTTCTGATGAACGATTTCGAAACGGTCGATCTTCCCGACCGAATCGCGCGTGCCGTGGAAAACGAGTTTCACCCGCTAAAGATGACGGCGACCGATGCCTGGGGTGCGATATCCCACTCGCTCGCGATCAACGAGGTCTACCTGTTCCGCCAATCCTATCAGGCCGCGAAGCTGAAGGTGGTGGTCGATGGGCACACAAGGCTGGAGGAACTGATCTGCGACGGCCTGATGGTCGCGACGCCCGCCGGCTCCACCGCCTACAATCTGTCGGCGCACGGGCCGATCCTGCCGCTGGAGGCGCCGCTTCTGGCGATGACGCCCGTCAGTGCATTTCGTCCACGTCGCTGGCGGGGTGCGCTTTTGCCAAACCGGGTCTGCGTCGACATCGAGATTCTTGAGCCGGAAAAGCGACCGGTCAACGCGGTCGCCGACAATACCGAGGTGAAATCCGTCATCCATATCCGCATCGCGCAATCGACTGAACTGACGGCACGGCTTCTATCGGATCCCGACCATTCCTGGTCTGACCGGATCTTGGCCGAGCAGTTCAACGACTGACAACGACCCCCAAGAAACGAAAACGGCCGGATCGCGAGATCCGGCCGTTTGTGATTCGTGATGCCTCCAAACCTTACTCGGCGTCGGCGCCAAGATCGGGCTTGCCGCTGATGCGGTGTGCAAGGGCTGCTTCCATAAACTCGTTGAGTTCGCCGTCGAGAACGTCGCTGGGTGCCGTGCTTTCGACACCGGTGCGCAGGTCCTTCACCAGCTGGTATGGCTGCAGAACGTAGGAGCGGATCTGGTGGCCCCAGCCGATGTCGCTCTTCGAAGCGGCTTCCGCATTGGCGGCCGCTTCGCGCTTCATCAGTTCCGCTTCGTACATACGGGCGCGCAGCATGTCCCACGCCTTGGCGCGGTTCTTGTGCTGCGAGCGTTCCTGCTGGCAGGCGACGACGATACCGGACGGAATGTGCGTGATACGCACGGCCGAGTCGGTGGTGTTGACGTGCTGCCCGCCGGCACCCGACGAACGATAGGTGTCGATGCGGCAATCGCTCTCGTTGATCTCGATGTTGATCGAGTCGTCGACCACAGGATAGACCCAGATCGACGAGAACGACGTGTGGCGGCGTGCCGCGCTGTCGTAGGGCGAAATGCGCACCAGGCGATGGACGCCCGACTCGGTCTTCAACCAGCCGAACGCATTGTGTCCCTTGACGAGTATGGTCGCGGACTTGATGCCGGCCTCTTCGCCATCGTGCACTTCCAAGAGCTCGACCTTGTAGCCCTGGCGCTCGGCCCAGCGGGTGTACATCCGCAGCAGAATGTTCGCCCAGTCCTGGCTTTCCGTGCCACCGGCACCGGAATGCACTTCGACATAGGTATCGTTGCTGTCTGCCTCGCCCGAAAGCATCGCCTCCACCTGCCGGCGGTTGGCTTCGGTGCGCAACGTCTTCAGCGCTTCCTCGGCCTCTTTAACGATCGAGTCGTCGCCCTCGTCTTCCCCCATCGCGATGAGTTCGACATTGTCGTTGAGCTGCTGATCGAGCGCTCGCACGCCGTTGATGCTGTCATCCAGCTGCTGACGCTCGCGCATCAGCTTCTGCGCTTCGGAGGCGTCGTTCCAGAGGTTTGGATCCTCTGCCTTGTTGTTCAACCAGTCCAGTCGTCTTACCGCCTGATCCCAGTCAAAGATGCCTCCTCAGCAGGCTTATGGCCTGCTTGATTTCGTCGGTTACGTTGATGATTTCCGCGCGCATGGCGTAATGCTTCTCTCGTCTTTTCGTTGTTGACCGAAGTTGCGGTGGACATAGTTGCGCCGGCCCCGGAAGTAAACCCCGGGCCGGCGCGACGATGTCCTAGAGGATGTCAGTATGAGGATCAAAACAGGCCGGAGGCACCGGACGTGATGGCCTGCTGTGCCTGTGGCGAGGAGTCCAGGATCTGGTCCTGCGTCATGTATTCGCCGCCACCGATGACCTGGAAGACGTCGGCCGGGCCGGTGCCGGGCTTGAAGGCTTCGGTGATCGTATCCGGCTCGCCTTCCATGGCCATCATGCCCGTCTTGCGGTTGACAGCGACGAACTGCATGCCTTCCGGCACCAGGAATTTTTCAGCCGGCATATGCTTTGCCGCCGCTTCGATGAACTGACCGAAGATCGGCGCTGCAAGTCCGCCACCCGTGCTGCCGCGTCCGAGCGGCGCCGGTGTGTCGAAGCCGATATAAAGGCCGGCCACGATGTTCGGCGTGAAGCCGACGAACCAGGCGTCCTTCTCGTCATTGGTCGTTCCGGTCTTTCCGGCGACCGGGCGGTCGGTCAGATGGATCTTGCCGGCCGCGCTGCCGCGCTGCACGACGCCTTCCATCATCGAGGTGATCTGGTAGGCGGTCATCGGATCGAGAACCTGCTCGCGGTTGTCGGCCAGAACCGGCTCTTCCTGGTTCGCCCAGCTGTTGGCATTGCAGCCTTCGCAGGTACGCTCTTCATGGCGGAAAATGGTCTTGCCGTAACGATCCTGGATGCGGTCGATCACGGTCGGCTTGATCTGCTTGCCGCCGTTGGCGATGACCGCATAGGCCGACACCATCCGCATCACGGTCGTTTCGCCGGAACCTAGCGACATGGCGAGAACAGGCAGCATCTTGTCGTAGATGCCGAAGCGTTCGGCATATTCCGCCACCAGTTCCATGCCCATGTCTTGCGCCAGGCGGACAGTCATCTGGTTGCGCGACTTTTCGATGCCGGTGCGCAGCGTTGCCGGACCGTTGCCGTCCTTGTCGCCGTAGTTGGACGGGCGCCAGACCTGGCCGCCGGTGACAATCTCGATCGGCGCGTCAAGCACAACCGATGCCGGGGTGTAGCCGTTGTCGAGCGCTGCAGAATAGACGAAGGGCTTGAATGACGAACCTGGCTGACGCATCGCCTGGGTGGCGCGGTTGAACTCCGACTGTGCGTAGGAGAAGCCGCCGACCATGGCGAGAACGCGGCCGGTATTCGGGTCCATCGCGACAAAGCCGCCCTGGACCTTCGGAGGCTGACGCAAACGAAAGGTCTTGGCTTCTTCATTGATCGGCTCGACATAGACGACGTCGCCCGGGCTCAGCACGCCATCGGGACCTTTCGCCGTCCGGCGAGAACCCTTGGCGTCGCGATAGGCCCATTTCATGGCGTCCGCGGGGATCGTTCCCGTCACGCGCTCTTCGGTCACCTTGCCGCCACCATCGGCAGCGGGACGCAGACCGATCTCGGCGGACTTGGCGGACGCGCTGATCACGACGGCAAGCTGCCATTCCGGGACATCGCGCAGGTCAGGCGCCTTGCCGTCGGTGATCGCCTTGGCAAGCGAGACACCCCAATCGGGTGAAATGTCGACCGTGGTCACTGGGCCCTGAAAACCGCGGCGTTCGTCGTAATCAAGAAGCCCGTTCTGCAGCGCGGCGCGCGCAGCAAGCTGAAGCTCGGGATTGATCGAGGTGCGGACGGACAGGCCACCTTCATAGAGCGACTTGTCGCCATAACGGCCAATGATCTGGCGACGCACCTCTTCGGAGAAATAGTCGGACGCGAACAGGTGCGTACCACTCCGGCGCTGCTTGACGCCAAGCGGCTGGGTCTTGGCATCGTCGGCGTCCATCTGGGTAATGTAGCCGTTTTCGGCCATGCGATCGACAACCCAGTTGCGGCGATCGAGCGCTGCCTGCTGATGGCGGAACGGATGATAGTTGTTGGGGCCCTTCGGCAGCGCCGCGAGATAGGCTGCTTCCGCCGTCGTCAGTTCCGTCACCGACTTGTCGAAATAGGTCAGCGCTGCACCGGCGATGCCATAGGAGTTAAGGCCGAAGAAGATCTCGTTGAGGTAGAGCTCGAGGATCTTGTCCTTCGAGTAGGCCTGTTCGATGCGGAACGACAGGATCGCTTCCTTGACCTTGCGGTCCATCGTCTGGTCTGCCGACAGAAGGAAGTTCTTTGCCACCTGCTGGGTGATCGTGGACGCACCTTCCGGACGACGGCCTGAGCCGAAGTTCTGGAGATTGTTCACAACCGCGCGGCCAAGGCCGAAGATATCGACGCCGGGGTGGTTGTAGAAATTCTTGTCTTCAGCAGACAGGAAGGCCGCCTTGACCCGGTCGGGGATAGCCTGGATGGGGAGGAACAAGCGACGCTCGCGCGCATATTCCGTGACCAGTGCACCGTTGCCGGCGTGGACACGAGTGGCAACCGGAGGCTCATAGGCAGCAAGGACCGCATAATCGGGCAAATCCTTGGATACACCATTCAAATAGATGGCAACCGCTGCAGCAACGCCCAGAAAAAGGACGCAGGCCATTCCAAAGAAGTATCCAATCAATCTGATCATGTCGAAGCTACCGTTCGGCTTTCGGGTTGCTGCGCAAGGCGCAACATCGCATGGTTCTCGGCGTTTTGCACGGTGATTACGCCAGCGCAAGGCGTCGAGGATAAAAGGCGCGTTATCCGCCCTGCCTCGTGCAGCAGGGTGTAACCGTCTGAATGTGCGTAAAATAGGGCTTCAACCAAGGTATTTCCGCAACTTAGCTTGTATACCGGGATATTCCCGGGCCGTTGTTGCACGTCAGCCACTCCGCATGGGACGCAGCACTCCCCTCACCCGCCGTTGGCGACAGAGTGACCGCGATACCGATCGACGGCTGCGGCAATCAGGTCTGCAATCCGGTTGCGCCAGTTCTGATCGAGCAGAAGTTTTTCGTCTTCCTGATTGGACAGAAAACCCAGCTCGAGCAGGACGGAGGGAATATCCGGCGCCCGCAGCACCTGGAAGCTTGCCTGCCGATGCGGGTTGTTGATGAGCCCGATCTGCCCCTCGAACGACTTGACGACATTGTCCGCCATGGCGATCGAGAAGGCCTGGGTCTCGCGCCGCGTCAGGTCGAGAAGGATATCCGCCACGTCCGACGGTCCGTTCTGAATGCTGTAGCCGGCGAGCTGGTCAGAAAAATTTTCTCGCGCCGCAAGGTTTTCCGCCATCCGGTCCGATGCCTTGTCGGAGAGGGTATAGACGGTGGCACCGCGGATATCCTTTTGCGTCAGCGTATCGGCGTGAAGGGATATGAAAAGGTCGGCGCGATGTTCCCGCGCCGTCGCCACCCGCTCCGACAGCGAAAGAAACGTGTCGTCGTCACGTGTCAGAAATGCCTTCACGCCGGATAGCCGGTTCAAGCGCTCGGCAAGCGTCTTTGCGAAATCGAGGGTAATGACCTTTTCCTGCGTCTTCGTCGTCAGCGCAGTCGCACCGGCATCGATCCCGCCATGGCCTGCATCGACCGCAACGGTGAAAACGCCGTCGTCGGCCATCAGTGGCGTCGGCTCCGAGTCAGTTTGCGTCGTGGCGCGCCAGTCCTGGCCTTTGAGGAGAACGGCAAATTCTTCCTTCGAGACGACCTCGGCATCAAGGACGAGGCGCCAGACGCCGTTCTCACCGGGCCGAACATCCGCCGTCGAGAGCTTCACTGGCCGGTTGGTGGTCAGCACGATCCGGGCGCTCTGTTCATCCATAGTGCCGAAGCGGATATCCTTGAACAGACCGCGCGGCGATAGATCTTCGGGTGGAAAACCGAAGGCGGTAGCCGAGAGGTCGACAATGACGCGTTCGGGGCCGCCCACATAGTGCACGGAAAACTCAGGCTTCGATTCGAAGTCGATGACAATGCGGCTGCGTGCCGCGTCGCCGGCAATGCGGGCTCCGAATGCGAGGATCGGCTTCGTGGTTGCCGCCATCGCAGGCGCCAACGCTGCCCCAGCCAACAACATGACCAAACCAAAAGCGATTCGCCTTACGACACCGGTTGCACCGGTCGCGAAATCGTATCTGGACGTCTCATGTGATACACGCAACGCACCCGTCGGTTTGCCCACCCTCACATAAGTCCCCTAACCTGACTTCGCACATTCGGAATGCAGCAACGGCAGCCGCTGCAGCCGCATGTTTTTAACATAGCAATTTCATGCAGATCGGATGCGAATCATCTCGTCCGCCCGTTGTTTTTGCATAGAATGGCAATTCGATCGACAATATGGCAAAGGCGGCTTTTCCCTTGCTATTGTGACAGATAAACCATACAACGCGAGCGAAGGTTGAAGTGTTGACGGGATAGTCTGCCGATAGGCTGCCAGCTGATAATGATCTGGCGCCATGGACCGACAGACATCCGCCGTCGCTACGCTTCATCCTGATACACGATCCGCCCGGCGGTGGCCGGAAACATATCGGGTGGCATGCCACCCACCGCTCCATCGAGCAAATCTCATTGGAGCAAATTCATCGGGCCCCGTTTGGGGCCTATGGTAAAGTCATTCTCGTTTGGTTTTTGATGGCGCGGCAAAATTTTCAGAACCGGGAGAGATCAGGGACGCCTTTGGCTCCGTCTTCTTTCCGGTTGCCCGCACAATCCCACCCGACGGGATCCTTTTTATCCGGCGGAACGACCATTTCGCATGACAAGCCTGTTGTCGGGGAAATCCTCGCGGCAGGCTTTTGTGCATTTGCTCGGCGCCGAGGAGCAGAATTTACATGGCAGACAAAATGCTTATCGACGCGTCTCACGAAGAGGAGACGCGGGTAGTCGTTGTACGCGGCAACCGTATCGAAGAATTCGATTTTGAATCGGAACACAAGAAACAGATCCGGGGCAATATCTATCTGGCCAAAGTGACGCGCGTTGAGCCGTCGCTGCAGGCCGCGTTCGTCGATTACGGTGGCAACCGCCACGGCTTCCTGGCTTTTGCGGAAATCCACCCCGACTACTACCAGATCCCGCTGGCCGACCGGCAGGCGCTGATGCAGCAGGAAGCTGAAGACCAGCGCCGCATTGCGGAAGCCGATTCGGCGGATCCTGGCGATCCGGTGGTCGATCTCTCCCAGCAGGACCAGCCGGATGTCGGCATCGTCCCTGTCAACGCCGTAGAAGAACCGGTTGAAGCTGCAGTTGAAGACGCTCCAGCTCCCGAGGACGCACCGGTTGCAGACGTGGCCGAGAAGAAGGCCAAGCCGAAGCGCACCCGCTCGCGCAAGAAGGTTGTCGAGCCGACTGCGGAAGATGCGCCAGCTACTGAAACTGTCTCCGAAGAAGAAGCGCCCTCCTCCGACGAAAACCCGTCTTCCGACGACGAGGGTTCAAAGCCCGGCGAGATGGCGGCGATGGTCGACACCGATTCGATTTCCGAAGACGCCGGTGGGCGTGGCGGTAACGACGATGACGATGATGGTGACGACGACGATCACCACGAGAAGGAAGAGATCGAATCCGTCGGCGCCGAAGACGCCATGGAAGAGGTTCCGGATCGCATCCAGCGCAAGCCGCGCAAGCAGTACCGCATCCAGGAAGTCATCAAGCGTCGCCAGATCCTGCTCGTGCAGGTCGCCAAGGAAGAGCGCGGCAACAAGGGCGCAGCTCTCACGACCTATCTGTCGCTCGCAGGCCGCTACTCGGTTCTGATGCCGAACACGGCACGTGGCGGCGGCATTTCCCGCAAGATCACCCAGCCGACCGACCGCAAGCGTCTGAAGGAAGTCGCTCGCGAGTTGGACGTGCCGCAGGGCATGGGCGTCATCCTGCGCACCGCCGGTGCCAACCGCACCCGCGTCGAAATCAAGCGCGACTTTGAATATCTGATGCGCCTCTGGGAGAACGTCCGTACGCTGACGCTCGCCTCGACCGCACCTTGCCTCGTTTACGAGGAAGGTTCGCTGATCAAGCGCTCGATCCGCGACCTCTATAATAAAGACATCAACGAGGTCATCGTCTCCGGCGAAGAAGGCTATCGTGAAGCAAAAGACTTCATGAAGATGCTGATGCCGAGCCACGCCAAGGTGGTTCAGCCCTACCGCGACCTTCACCCGATCTTTTCCCGTTCGGGCATCGAGGCACAGCTCGACCGCATGCTGCAGCCGCAGGTGACGCTGAAGTCGGGTGGCTATCTCATCATCAACCAGACCGAAGCTCTGGTTGCAGTCGACGTGAACTCCGGGCGTTCGACCCGCGAACATTCGATCGAAGACACAGCACTCCAGACGAACCTGGAAGCCGCCGAAGAAGTGGCTCGTCAGCTTCGCCTGCGCGACCTTGCCGGTCTGATCGTCATCGACTTCATCGACATGGAAGAAAAGCGCAACAACCGCGCTGTCGAGAAGAAGCTGAAGGATTGCCTCAAGAACGATCGCGCCCGCATCCAGGTCGGCCGTATCTCGCATTTCGGCCTGCTCGAAATGTCGCGCCAGCGTATCCGCGCATCGGTTCTCGAATCGACCACGCAGATCTGCTCGCATTGCGGCGGCACAGGTCATGTGCGCTCGCAGTCGTCGGTTGCGCTTCATGTTCTGCGCGGCGTCGAGGAATACCTGCTGAAAAACACCACACACGACATCACCGTGCGGACCACGCCTGACATCGCGCTGTTCCTGCTGAACCACAAGCGCGGCAGCGTGGTGGATTACGAGAACCGCTTCGGTGTGTCGATCTTCATCGAATCCGACGTCACCATCGGTTCGAACCACTTTGCAATCGATCGCGGCGAAGCCGTCGAGAACCCGGTCAAGATCGAAAGCCTGATGCAGTTTGCGGCGATCCCCGTTGAAGACGAGGACGACGACATCATCATCGAGGTCGATGAAGAGGAAGAAGACGAGGAGATCGTCGCTGCTGCGCCTGCCGCCAAGCAGGACCGCGAGCGGACCGAAGGCGATGATCAGAACGGCCGCAAGCGCAAGCGTCGCAGGCGTCGTCGCAACCGCAACGGCGAGAAGAATGGCGAAGGCCAGACGCTCGACGCGGCAAGCGATGCCGAATCGGGTGCCGATGACGAAGACGATGAAGACGGCGACGAGAACGAAGCAGTTGCTGCCGACGGAACTGCGCCTGTCGCAGACGGCGACGACTCGGATGAGAACTCGCGCCGCAAGCGCCGTCGTCGCGGCAAGCGTGGCGGACGTCGCAACCGGACCGAAGACGGTCAGGAGCTGAACGCGTCCGACGACGAGACCGAAACCGCAGACACTGGTGACGGTTCCGAAGCCGGTCCGGCCGAGACGGTCGCTGCTGACGCGGGTGCTGATGTCGGTTCTGAAACCGAAGCTGCGCCAGTTGACGTTGCTGCAGCGCCGGTCGAGCCTGCGCCCAAGCCACGCCGTTCGCGCCGTGGCAAGGCGTCTTCCAAGACGGAAGAGGTTTCGTCCGAAGTTGAGGCTGTTGCCGAACCTGATGCCGTCGTCGAGACTGCTGCAGAAGCTCCGGCTCCTGCCCCGGTCGAACTTCCGGTGGAAGCTCCGGTCGCAGCGATCGTCGAACAGGTCGATGCAGCCCTTGGTGAACAAGCACCTGCCGAAGCCCCGGAAGCTCCGGAGGCCGCTGACGCATCACCTGTCGCAGAATCCCAGCCGGTAGAAGAAGCCGCGCCGGTTGCAGAACCTGCTCCACAGGCTGTCGCTGCCGACGAGGCCAACAACTCGAAGCCTGCCCGCGCGAACCGCGCCTCCAACATCTCTTCGTCCACCGAAGCGGTGGTGAAGAGCTCCGATCCTGCCAAGGCAGCGACCGAGAGCGACGGCGATCCGGCCAAGCCCAAAAAGGGCGGCTGGTGGCAGAAGCGCGGCTTCTTTTGAGCCGTAACCCATCCTAGAAATCGAAACGGCCGCGTTTAACGCGGCCGTTTTTTTGTCTGCGGCATGTCCTCAGAAAATGATTCAAGTCGCTTGCTGATTGATTCCGGAAACGGATCTAAGGCTCTGATTGCAAGTGCTTTTTGTACCGCCTGCCCTGCGGAGTCGGCCGCTGTTGCGCAGTCCCGGGCACCCCTGCCGTTTTTACTCTATCGCCTCGCGCCACGCTGGCTTAGTTTTGGCGCAAACAGACATGATGGTGCGGCGTTTCGCGCGAAGCCACGCCCAACAGACCGACGAGGAAACGAATGACCCGCCTTCTCAACCCGATACTGAAGACGCTTGCTGCCGGTTCGATGCTGGCCGCAACGGCGTTTGCCGTTCCGGCCTTTGCCCTGGATGACCAGCAGAAGAAGGAGATGGGCGAATTCATCCGGGAATATCTTATCCAGAACCCGGAAGTGATGATCGAGGTCCAGAACGCGCTGGAGGCCAAGCAGCAGAACCAGCGCGTCGACCAGTCCACCAAGGCGGTCGCGGCCAACAAGGAGGCGATCTTTGCCTCCCCCACCGACATCACGCTTGGCAATCCGAAGGGCGACGTCACGGTCGTTGAATTCTTCGATTACAATTGCGGCTACTGCAAGCATGCGCTGGCCGACATGGACACCATTCTCAAGAAGGACAAGAACGTCCGCTTCGTGCTGAAGGAATTCCCGATCCTCGGCCCGGACTCGATTGCCGCGCACAAGGTTGCCAATGCGGTGCGTCTGGTCGCCCCGACAAAGTATGCCGAGTTCCACCGCACGCTGCTCGGCAGCCGCGAGCACGCGTCCGAAGAGACCGCGCTCTCTGTCGCCACCGCGCTTGGGATCGACGGAGCAGCACTGCGGAAGTCGATGAAGGACAATCCCAACGACGATCTCGTACGCCAGGCCTATCAGTTGGCCACCGCGATCGGCATCACCGGCACGCCGACTTATGTTGTCGGAGACGAGGCCGTGTTCGGTGCTGTTGGCCTCGATACGATCGAGGAAAAGGTCGCCAATGTGCGCGCTTGCGGAAAGGCCAGCTGCTGACGGCCGAGATTTCGAGCGGGATGCTGCATTCTTGCCCGTTCGCCGGTGGATGCATGGCGTTTAGGCGCGTCAGGGGCTTTCCCTTGCCGTCCCAGCCGTTTATACGTGGCCGCTGAATTCTGGGTGGAACAAATAGTTATCTCGATGAGCAAACCGATTTTCGTCCTCAACGGTCCCAACCTCAACATGTTGGGAAAACGCGAACCTGGCATCTACGGCGGCAAGACCTTGGCCGATGTCGAGCAGGAATGTGCGGCCGTTGCTGACGAACTCGGACTGACTGTCGAGTTTCGCCAGAGCAATCACGAGGGCGTCCTCATTGATTGGATACATGAAGCCGGCGAGCGGGCTTCTGGTGTCGCCATCAATGCCGGCGCCTTCACCCATACCTCGATCGCCCTTCATGATGCGATCAAGGCCATTTCCGTACCGGTGGTGGAACTTCATATCTCGAATGTGCATGCGCGGGAGGAATTCCGCCACCATTCCATGATTGCACCGGCCTGCAAGGGCATCATCTGCGGGTTCGGCACGCAGAGCTACGTGCTCGCGCTGCACGCCTTGAAGTCCACCATCGCCTGACAACATAACAAAACAGTAGGGTTTGCCATGTCTGAGAAGAAAGCCGGTATCGACAAGGGACTGATCCGCGATCTCGCGAACATCCTCAACGACACCGATCTCACCGAGATCGAAGTTGAGCAGGATGACCTGCGCATCCGTGTTTCACGCGCAGGCACTCCCCAGTACGTTCAGGCTCCGATTGCAGCCGCGCCTGCCCTTGCGGCCGCCCCTGCCGCCGCTGCAGCACCCGCTGCCGTAGCCGGCCCGGACCTCAAGAACGCGCTCACCGCTCCGATGGTTGGCACCGTCTACCTTGCACCTGCTCCCGGTTCACGCAACTTCGTAGAAGTCGGCGCGACCGTGAAGGAAGGCCAGACCCTCGTCATCATCGAAGCCATGAAGACGATGAACCAGATCCCCTCGCCGAAGTCCGGCAAGGTTACGGAAATCCTGGTCACAGACGGGCAGCCTGTCGAATATGGCCAGCCGCTCGTCATCATCGAGTAAGGCGATCTCATGATCTCGAAAATCCTCATAGCCAACCGCGGCGAGATTGCACTTCGCGTCCTTCGCGCCTGCAAGGAACTCGGCATCGCGACCGTCGCCGTTCACTCGACGGCCGATTCGGATGCGATGCATGTGCGCCTCGCCGACGAGAGCGTCTGCATCGGGCCGCCGCCTTCGCGTGACAGCTATCTGAACATCCACCAGATTGTTGCCGCCTGCGAGATCACCGGTGCCGACGCCGTTCATCCCGGTTACGGCTTCCTGTCCGAGAACGCCAAGTTCGCAGACATTCTGGAAGCACACGGCATCACCTTCATTGGACCGACCGCCGAGCACATCCGCCTGATGGGCGACAAGATCACTGCCAAGAAGACAGCAGTGGAGCTTGGCATTCCGGTCGTTCCCGGTTCGCCCGGCGAAGTTCTGCCTGAGAACGCGCTCGAAATTGCCCGCGAAATCGGTTTCCCGGTGCTGATCAAGGCGACCGCTGGCGGTGGTGGCCGCGGCATGAAGGTGGCAAAGACCGAGGCCGAGCTCGAGGAGGCCGTGTCCACGGCCCGTTCCGAAGCGCTCGCAGCTTTCGGCAACGATGCCGTCTACATGGAAAAGTATCTCGGCAAGCCGCGGCATATCGAGATCCAGGTCGTCGGTGATGGCGAAGGCAATGCCATTCATCTGGGTGAACGCGACTGCTCGCTGCAGCGCCGCCACCAGAAGGTCTGGGAAGAAGCCAATTCGCCGGCCCTCGATGTCGAACAGCGCATGAAGATCGGCCAGATCTGCGCCGACGCCATGAAGAAGATGAAGTATCGCGGCGCCGGTACGGTCGAGTTCCTCTACGAAAACGGCGAGTTCTATTTCATCGAAATGAACACCCGTCTTCAGGTCGAGCATCCGATCACCGAAGCGATCACCAATATCGACCTGGTTCACGAGCAGATCCGCGTTGCCTCCGGAAACGGCCTGTCCGTGACCCAGGAAGAGATCCAGTTCCAGGGCCATGCGATCGAGTGCCGCATCAATGCCGAGGATCCACGGACCTTCGTTCCGTCGCCTGGCACGATCACGCATTTCCATGCTCCCGGCGGTCTCGGCGTTCGCGTCGATTCGGGTGCCTATGCCGGCTACAAGATCCCGCCTTACTACGACAGCCTTATCGGCAAGCTTATCGTGCATGGACGCACCCGCGCCGAATGCATGATGCGCCTTCGCCGCGTGCTGGACGAGTTCGTCGTGGATGGTATCAAGACCACGCTTCCCCTCTTCCAGGAACTGGTGGACAATCCGGATATCTTGAGCGGCAATTACGATATTCACTGGCTGGAAAACCATCTGGCCGGCGACAAGTCTCACTAGACGCTACCTACCGGATCAACACGATCCGTTAGCGGTTCATAAGATGCTGTCGACCATTCCGCGCCAGATGAGGCGCGGAATGCGATGGCCGGATCAAGGAGACCGATGGCAGGGCGTCGTGGCAAATATTACCCGGCAATAACCCCGGAAATTCTGTTGCGAGCCTATTCCATCGGGCTTTTCCCGATGGCGGAAGCCGCCGATGATCCTGAGATATTCTGGGTCGATCCCGAGATGCGGGGCATCCTGCCGCTCGACGCTTTCCACGTCTCCAAGAGCCTGCAGAAAACGGTCCGCAAAAAGCCTTTCGACATCCGTTTCGACACAGACTTCGAGGGCGTCATCGCGCTCTGCGCGCAACCGGCCGATGACCGGCCGAGTACCTGGATCAACGAGACGATCCGCAAACTCTACCGCGAACTCCACCACATGGGCCATGCCCATAGTGTCGAGGCTTACGATGGCGATGAACTCGTTGGCGGGCTTTACGGCGTTTCGCTTGGCGCTGCTTTCTTCGGCGAGAGCATGTTTTCGCGCCGCACCGACGCGTCCAAGATCTGCCTCGTGCATCTGGTGGAACGGATGAAGGCCAAGGGGTTCGTGCTGCTCGATACGCAGTTCACGACAGAACACCTGAAGACCTTCGGGGCGATCGACGTTCCGAAGGATGACTATCTCAAGCTGCTGCATGCGGCAGTCAACTCGCCGCATCTCGAATTTTGATCTGCCAGAAATCGTGAGCTTCAGTTGGTCGCGCGGGCGGGTGCCGGCACGTCGGAAGTCTGCTTGCAGCCTGTCAGCCAGACGTCATAGATTGGGTGCTCGACGGCGTTGAGGCCGGGGCTGTCCGCAAACATCCAACCGGTGAAGATGCGGCGGATCTTGCGGTCGAGTGTGATCTCGTCGACTTCGATAAACCCGTCGATCTTTTGGGCTTCCGTTTCGTCTCGGGAATAGCAGACCTTCGGCGTCACCTGAAGCGCGCCATACTGCACCGTCTCGTTGAGATAGACGTCGAATGTGGTGATGCGGCCGGTGATCTTGTCGATGCCGTTGAAGACGGCAACCGGATTTTCGATCCGCGCAGCCGAGGCATTTCCCCCTGTCAGAACCGAGACGACGGCCAGAAAGACGCCAATCGATCGTGTGCGTGGGGAAAGCTTGGTACGTGTCATTATTGGTCCCGTCTCGAAAAGGCGTCCTTGGAATGCCCGATCGAGGACTAGTTGTGGAATATGGCCAAAACAGGTGCCAGTCAGGCTCAGTTGCCGGGCGTCCAGGCGTCATAGTCGCCGGTGACGCGAGGACGTTCACCATTGGCCGACAGAGAACCCTGAGGCCGGTATGCAAGCGGCGATCCGGTGAGGTTCGGCTTGTGCGACTTCTGCCATTCGCGCGCCTTGTAATCCTCCTGCGACGGAGGCGTATCGGTGCGGTAATGCATCCAGCCGTGCCAGCCTGGCGGGATCGCGGAGGCTTCGGCGTAATCCTTGTAGATCACCCAGCGCTTCGGCTTACCCCAGGAGGTCATCGGGCCTTCGAAATAGACGTTGCCCAACTCATCGTCGCCCACCTTCTTGCCATGGCGCCAGGTAAAGAAACGCGTGCCCATGGTTTGGCCGTTCCACCAGGTGAAGATCTGCAGCAGGAGATTTTTCATGGGCTTGTCCATAGGATTGGCAAACAGGTGACCAGTCGAACTGGCTCCACCGCTTATGCCGCCAGACAGCGGTGATGTCCAGCATTTCCGAGATGTAGACCTCTATTTGAACTTCATCTTGAAGCCCGCATGGCTCTTGGCAAAACCCATCCGCTCGTAGAAGCGATGGGCATCCGTGCGAGCCGCGTTGGACGTCAGTTGCACGAGGCGGCAGTCGCGCCGCTTTGCCTCTTCGATCGCGTAACCGATCATCTGAGCGCCGATGCCCTGCCCGCGCATGTCGGGTCTCGTCTGTACGGCTTCGATGATCATCGACAGCGAGCCGCGGCCGGTCAGCGTTCGGTTGAACAGGATCTGGAACGTGCCGACAACGTCGCCGTCCCGCTCGGCAACGAAAAGCTGCTCGTTCTGGGAGGCATCGATCATGTTGAAGGCGCGCAGGTAATCGTCGTAGGCGTCTGCATCGGTCGTATCGCCGTGACCACCGACATCGTCGGCAGCAAACATTGCGATCAGTTGGGAGAGGTCCGATTCGCGAGCCCTGCGAATGATGTTTCCGTCCATGCTACCCTCCCCTGATCCACGCCGTCTATTGCGACAGAAGCCGCTTTTCCATGATGATCGCCGGCAGGCCGGAGTTCGGCGCGCCCCATTCCTCCATGCGGTCGACTTCGGCAAAGCCAAGCCGCTGGTAGAAGGAGGCGGCACGCACATTCGGCAGCGACACCTCGACCCGCATGATTTCCGCATCCGGGAAGCAGGTCTCGATTTCGGCAAACAGATCCCGACCGATGCCGTCATTCTGGCAGGCCGGCGCGACGTAGAGCTGATGCAGCATCACCGTCTTTGCCATCTTGGGGTAGACTGCGGCGTAAGCGATGCCGCCGATCTTGCTTCCATCGTCGGCGACGAGAAACTCGCCATCCTTCTTGATCAGCCTAGTGCGGATCGCGACCGGCGAATGCCAGTTGCGCACCATCTTCTCGACGGCGTCTGCACCGTAGAACGGGTCGTAGGACTGATGAAACGTCTCGGCGAGAAGGACGCGGATCTTTTCCACGTCCTCGTCGCCGGCTGTGCGAATGAAGTAGACCAACAGGTTAGTCCTCGATGCCCAGCTTGGCCTTGACCAGAGCCTGGACGGCCTGCGGGTTTGCCTTGCCGCCGGTCGACTTCATCACCTGTCCCACGAACCAGCCGGCAAGAGTTGGCTTGGCCAGCACCTTGGCGACCTGATCGGGATTGGCGGCGATAATGTCGTCCACGGCTTTTTCGATGGCGCCGGTGTCGGTGACCTGCTTCATGCCGCGGCTCTCGACGATCTGAGCCGGGTCACCGCCTTCGGAAAAGACGATCTCGAACAGGTCCTTGGCGATCTTGCCGGAGATGACTTCCGACTTGATCAGATCGATGATGCCGCCGAGCTGGGCGGGAGAAACCGGAGTCTCTTCAATGCCTTTGCCCGCTTTGTTCAAGGCGCCCAGCAAGTCGTTGATGACCCAGTTCGCCGCCATCTTGCCGTCGCGGCCTTCAGCCACGGCTTCGTAATAATCGGCAATCGCCTTTTCAGACACCAGAACCGAGGCGTCATAGATCGAAAGGCCAAGTTCAGCCACGAAGCGAGCCTTCTTGTCGTCAGGCAGTTCCGGCAGGTCCTTGGCAAGCTCTGCGACGAACGCATCGTCAAAGACGAGCGGCAGCAGGTCGGGATCCGGGAAATAGCGGTAGTCATGCGCGTCTTCCTTGGAGCGCATCGACCGGGTTTCGCCCTTGCCCGGATCAAACAGGCGGGTCTCCTGGTCGATCGAGCCGCCGTCCTCGAGGATGGCGATCTGGCGACGGGCTTCGTATTCGATCGACTGACCGATGAAGCGGATAGAATTGACGTTCTTGATTTCGCAGCGCGTGCCGAAACCTTCACCCGGACGACGCACGGAAACGTTGACGTCGGCGCGCATCGAGCCTTCGTCCATGTTGCCGTCGCAGGTGCCGAGATAGCGCACGATCGAGCGCAGCTTGGTCATGTAGGCCTTCGCCTCGTCGGACGAGCGCATGTCCGGCTTCGAGACGATTTCCATCAGAGCCACGCCGGACCGGTTGAGGTCGACATAGGACATGGTCGGATGCTGGTCATGCATCGACTTGCCGGCATCCTGTTCCAGATGCAGGCGTTCGATGCCGATCTCGATATCCTCGAACTGACCCTGACGGTCGGGGCCGAGCGAGATGACGATCTGGCCTTCGCCGACGATCGGATCCTTGAACTGCGAGATCTGGTAGCCCTGCGGAAGATCCGGATAGAAATAGTTTTTGCGGTCGAAGATCGAACGATTGTTGATCTGCGCCTTCAGACCAAGCCCGGTGCGGACAGCCTGGCGGACGCATTCCTCGTTGATCACGGGCAGCATGCCGGGCATCGCCGCATCGACCAGCGAGACGTTGGCATTGGCAGGTTTGCCGAACTCGGTCGAAGCGCCGGAGAACAGTTTTGAATTGGAGAGAACCTGGGCGTGCACCTCCATGCCGATGATCACTTCCCAATCGCCAGTGGCGCCGGGAATGAAGCGTTTCGGATCGGGCGTGCGGACGTCGACTAGGGTCATCTTATGCTCGTTCGGGCTTAGTTTCGAAGTGCTTTGTGGGTAGAGCAAATGTTGGCGAGGTGCAAGCGTAGGCCAAGGCTTGCCGGGTGAAACATCTGATACCGCCCAGGATGAATCTTAACCGGAGCGCGGTTAGCTGGGGTTCATGACCCTCAACCTTGCGCTGACACTTCTCGTTCTCTGCATCCTCTTCAACGCAGTCGTCTTTTCCATCTACTGGATCGACAAGCGGGCCGCCAGGAATGGACGCTGGCGGGTCAGCGAAACCACCCTCCTCCTGCTCGCATTTGCCGGCGGAAGTCTCGGTGCTGTGGCGGCCCAGCGCATGTTGCGTCACAAGACGCACAAGGAGCCGTTCAGGACCATCCTTGCCGCCATCGTCACGCTACATATCTGCGTGAGCATCGTGCTGATCCTTGCGGTGTCCGGAATGCTCGCATCGATCTGGACGCTGCTCGTCGGCGTTTAAAAATTCGGCCCGTAGGTGCCCGGATCGTCGGATACGAGTTGCTTGGACAGTCCCATGGACTGGATGTCGCGATCGATCTTCGGCTGATAGGCGCTCGAAAGCCAATGGACGCTGTATCCCTGCTTTTCGAAGAAACCGACTGCCCCGTCGTTCTGCGCATGGGTCTCGACCCGCGCCTTATCGAACCCGCGACGAACGATATCGGCCTCGATATCGGCGAGCAGCGCCTTTCCGAGCCCCTGCCCCTCAAACTGCGGGTCGATCCAGAAGTCGGTGATCAGGTCGTCGCGATTCTCGCAGGCAGCCCAACCGGCGACCGTGCCGTGGGCCTCGATCACCAAGATTGTCAGCCAGGACGAGGAAACGAAGTCGCGAAATGCGGCAAGCGCACTTTCGCGCATGCTGGACGGATCGCCAACGGCGCCCATCGCTTTTTCCCAGCTGAGCAAGCCGATCTGAACTAGCGCGGCTTCGTCGTCCTGGCGTGCGTTGCGGATGAGTGGCATGGCGCCCCCTGTTTCAGGAACAGTAGATCATCGGCCGGCGATTCGGGCTAGCATCGCATTGGGTGGGGCAGAGGCCGGACAGCCGCTACCACCATTTCGCAGGCGTGAACTTGCCTGCCGCCTGTTCGATCACATGCGCTGTGCGGAACAGGGTTTCCTCATCGAACGGCTTGCCGATCAGCTGCAGGCCAAGCGGCAGGCCCTTCTTGTCGAGACCGGCAGGTACGGCGATGCCGGGAAGGCCGGCCATGTTGACCGTGACGGTGAAGATGTCGTTCAGGTACATTGCGACCGGATCGGCAGCGAGTGCCTCATCGGCGATGCCGAAGGCCGATGACGGCGTTGCTGGTGTCAGGATGGCGTCGACACCGGCATGGAAGCAGAGTTCGAAATCGCGCTTGATCAGCGTCCGGACTTTTTGCGCCTGCAGGTAGTAGGCGTCGTAATAGCCGGCTGACAGGACGTAGGTGCCGATCATGATGCGGCGCTTGACCTCGGTGCCGAAGCCGGCCGCGCGGGTCTTTTCGTACATGTCGGAAATGTCCTTGCCATCGACGCGCAGGCCGTAGCGAACGCCGTCATAGCGGGCAAGGTTGGACGAGGCTTCGGCAGGCGCCACGATGTAATAGGCGGGCAGCGCGTATTTTGTGTGCGGCAGCGAGATATCGACGATCTCGGCACCGGCATCCTTTAGGTAGGCAATGCCCTTCTGCCACAAGGCTTCGATGTCTTCAGGCATGCCCTCGACGCGGTATTCCTTCGGAATGCCGATCTTCATGCCCTTGACCGACTGGCCGAGCGCTTTCTCGTAATCCGGAATTGGCAGGTCGACCGAGGTCGTGTCCTTGCGGTCGACGCTTGCCATCGACTTCAGCATGATGGCGGCATCGCGCACGTCACGCGCAATCGGGCCGGCCTGATCGAGCGAGGATGCAAACGCGACAGTACCCCAGCGCGAGCAGCGACCGTACGTGGGCTTGATGCCAACGGTGCCGGTAAAGGCAGCGGGCTGGCGGATCGAGCCGCCGGTATCGGTTGCAGTCGCGCCGGCGCAGAGATGCGCGGCAACGGCAGCGGCAGAACCACCGGAGGAGCCGCCCGGGACCAGCTGAGTGTTCGAACCTTCGGCTTTCCAGGGATTGACCACCGGTCCGTAATGCGAGGTCTCGTTGGAGGAGCCCATGGCGAACTCGTCCATGTTGAGCTTGCCGAGCATGACGGCGCCGTCATCCCACAGGTTCTGAGTGACGGTCGATTCGTATTCGGGCTTGAACCCGTCGAGTATATGGCTGCAGGCCTGGGTGTGGACGCCCTTGGTGGCAAACAGATCCTTGATGCCGAGCGGAATACCTTCGAGCGCCCCAACTTGACCCGAAGCGCGACGGGCATCGGAGGCCTTCGCCATCTCCAGCGCCATCTCGGGCGTAACGGTGATGTAGGCGTTAAGGACGGAATTTGCAGCGTCGATGGCGCCGAGATAGGCGTTCGTCAGATCGACGGAAGTGAATTCCTTCGATGCCAGTTTGTCGCGGGCTTCGGCAATGGTCAGGCTGGTCAGGTCGGTCATGATTTTTCGTGCTCTCGAAAGGCTAAGACGGGTCGGCGGCGCTCGGGCTAAAGCGGCTTATTCAACGACCTTCGGCACCATGAAGAAATTGCGGTCGGTTGCCGGCGCGTTGGCGACGATATCGTCTGCTTTGTTGCCGTCGGTGACGACGTCGGCGCGCAACCGCATTTCCATCGGCATCACCGACGTCATAGGCTCGACGCCTGTGACGTCGACTTCCGAGAGTTGTTCGACGAAATCGATGATCCCGTTCAATTCGCCAACCATGCGATTGGCCTCATCCTCCGTAACCGCAATACGGGCGAGGCGCGCGACGCGCTTGACGGTGGCGAGATCGACGGACATGGCAGGGCTCCGGTGGTAAAATTCACCTTCGCTATAATGGCCATGCCCGTCCTTCGCAACAGGCAGGGCGCCGGTTTCCTGGCGCGCCTTAACTGAAATGCCCGTTCAGCAGGTCAGCGTCACGCCGACGCCCGGCACCTCGACGGCGGTGCGGCTGCCTTCCATGCCCTTGACGAACTTATCGGGTGTCTGCTCGATGATCGGGAACGTGCCGTAGTGGCAGGGAATGGCGTGCTTGAAATCGAAGAAGCGCTGGCAGGCAACGGCTGCGACAGCACCGCCCATGGTGAAGCGGTCGCCGATCGGTACGATGCCGATATCCGGCTGGTGCAACTCGTTAATCAGTCCCATGTCGGTAAAGATATCCGTATCACCCATGTGCAGAACCGACATCTCGTCGTCGAAATGCAGCATCAGTCCGTTCGCGGAACCGAGCGAGTGGGACACGCCGAGCTCGTCGATCTGGCCAGACGAATGGAGCGCCTGGGTGAAGGTCGCGGTGAAGCCCTCGAAGCCGACTGTGCCGCCGGTATTGCCCATCTCGAGCTTCTCGACGCCTTTTCCACCCAGCCAGGATGCGAGATCGGCGTTGGCAAGAACGATGGCGCCCTTTTCCTTGGCGATCGCGACCGTATCACCGACATGGTCGCCATGACCGTGGGTAAGAAGGATATGCGTGACACCTTCGGTCACGTCTTTCAGATCCTGGCCGGCAAAGGTCGGGCTATGGGTCAGGAACGGGTCGATCAGGATCTTTGCCTTTGCCGTTTCGATGCGGAAGGCGGCATGGCCGAGCCAAGTAATTTTCATGGGGAAGTGTCCTTGAGGATGGCAAAAAGAGAGGTGATGACACCAAATCAAAATTCATAGATGGAACTTCGAAAGGGAGGTTTCGAAGCACCGAAAGCGGATGAGGCTCTGAACTCAGTTGTCTCACCTCACACCTCATCAAATAACGCGGCGCTTTCACATTTCAAAGGTCTAGGACGATGATTGCGCGAGCAGCGCCCGTACCGGAATTGACACACAGGCGGCGCCACGTTGCCACGGACTTGCCACTGGGTTAAGCGGTCGCATCCCGATATGATCGTCGCATGCTCGCTGCGATTGCGTCACATCCGAACCCCTGAGGAAACCGACATGGCCGACGACGATTATATCTATGACGAGGCTACCGGCGAATGGCTGTCTGCAGCCGATGCGGCTGCGAAGGCTTCCGCTGCATCCGAGGTGCGTGACTCAGCCGGCAATATTCTTGCCGATGGCGATGCGGTCACTCTCATCAAGGATCTCAAGGTGAAGGGTGCCGGTCAGACGCTGAAACAGGGCACCGTCATCCGCTCAATCCGTCTCACCGACAATCCGGAAGAGATCGATTGCCGGCACGATGCGATCAAGGGCCTCGTGCTGCGCACCGAATTCGTGCGCAAGAAAACCTAAGGTCAGCATATGGCAATCCTGACCATCGAAGAACTCGCTAGCACGCTTGAGCGAGGCAAGGCAATCGCAGGGCTCGATCTCGGTACCAAAACCATCGGGCTTGCGATGTCCGATCTCGGCCGGAGGTTTGCCACGCCCCGCACCGTCATCAAGCGCGTCAAGTTCACCAAGGATGCGGAGGTTCTGCTGGCGTTCGCGGAGAAGGAGAAGGTCTCAGCCTTTATTCTCGGGATGCCGATGAACATGGATGGTTCCGCCGGGCCGCGGGCCCAGGCAACCCGCGCCTTTGTGCGGGCGATGTCGGAGAAGACTGCCATTCCTTTCGTCTTCTGGGACGAAAGACTATCGACGGTCGCGGCTGAACGGGCACTTCTGGAGATGGATGTTTCGCGGGCCAAGCGCGCCGAACGCATCGATTCGGCGGCTGCGAGCTTTATTCTTCAGGGAGCCTTGGACAGGCTTTCGTCCCTTGCCAGAGAAACCGGCAACGACGTCCCCACCTGACGGCTACGCCACCAGGCTGCAATCTGCTTGCGCTTGCGGAAGGCGATGATGGCGAAAACGACAAGACTGTCGAATGCGATTGCGCGGGCAACCAGCGGCGGGATGGTTTCGGGTGGAATTCCGAGGACGTCGCCATAGACCTGAAAGACCAGATCATGGGTCTGACGGGTCAGCATGAAGAAGCCGAAGCTCATGTCGTAATAGGAAAGCCCGTACCAGCTGCCCAGCAAAAGCACGGGCCCTGCCCACAAGATCAAGAGCAACTTCATGCGGTTTCGCCTTCTGGTTCCGCTGGAGACAGGTCCAGCGTTACGACCCATCTCGACAGCGCCATCAGGCTGAGGACCAGAGCAGGAATGGCAATGTCGAGCGCCAGCACTGCAAAGATCGTCGTCATGACGATCAGCAATGCGATGCTCGTTGTGGAAGTTGCATTCTTGCCCATGGATGGCCGCGATTTGGTTAAGAAATCATTAACCAGAGATTTAGACCGCATGGCGAAAGCTGCAATTCAAAACGCCAAACATGGTTAATTTCCAGAGCGTCGCTGTGGAGAACGTCTGCTGCTCAGCCGTAGATGGCGCGAACCAGGCGGCGGACGGAAGACGCTACCTTTTCCCAGTCTTTCTCGGACTTTAACGGTATGCCGGCGAACTGGCCGCTGACGGCAGACGAGACGACCAGATGCTGGATGGCGGCAAACAGGATGGCATTCGTGGTCGCGACATCGACACCCTTCGGGGGTGTGAGCGAGCCGCGCATCTTGTCCAGCCACTTTGAGAGAGCCTTGGTGCGTGATTCGGTCAGACGCCGCACCTGTGGCGTATCCTGCGAGACTTCCCAGGCGACGATCTTGCAGACGAGCGGGTCCTCGCGCAGCGCATCCATGAAATAGATGGCGAGCTTTTCCATCAGGTCGCCGTAAGTCAGAAGAAACATGCCGCCGGTATCTTCGGGAATGCGATCCTTGACCCAGTTGCCGAGATCGGCGCCGATCGCGTCGATGAGGCCGTTCAGCCCGCCGTAATAGCGATAGATCAGCTGCTTGTCGCAGCCGGCGCGCCGTGCGACCGCATTGACGCCGAAGCCTTGAAACCCTTCCTCGGCCAGCAGCGTGCGGGCAGCAATGAAGATCGCCCGCTCCGTGCCGGCCCGGTTGCGCGGACGTATGGCCTGAGCTGATGCAGCACCGGTCTCGGTATTCGTCTCGGCTATCTGAAGCATCGCCCGCCTGTTTCGCAACTCTTTGTTAACTGTTGCGATACCCCGTCGTTTCCCATCATCGCAAGCGCCACACGGACGCCGTGCACAGGATAGAAGACCGAAACCGGGCGCATGCTGCGACACACAAGAGACAAGTGGATGCGCTGCAGTGGATGCCCTTGCCCCACAGGCAGTCTTCGTCTCTCCTTTCGGCGACTTCTTCTTACGCTGCTGGCGGGTAGAGAAGATCGACGATGTAGCGGGCGTCGAAGCGGGCATCGAGCATGCCATAGGTCGAGCGCCAACCGCCGGCGAGACGTGTTTCGAGGAAGGCATCGGCGATCTTGCCGGCACCGAGGCGCGCAAGCTCTGCGGCACCGGCGGCCAGCGCCAGCTGCTCGATCAGAAGCCTTGCAGCGCCCTCGTCGCGTTCGCACAGCGCCATCGCGGCACGCAGAACTTCCACGGTCTTCTTGCCCGATGCGCCGAGATCCCGCTCGAAACCGGCCAGAACCGTATCGAACAGATCGCGGCCTCGCGACAGCACGCGCAAAACGTCGAGCGCCATGACACTGCCCGAGCCTTCCCAGATCGCATTCACCGGCGCCTCGCGGTAATGCCGGGCAATCGGACGCTCCTCGACATAGCCATTGCCGCCCAGGCATTCCATTGCCTCGGCGATCAGCGATGGCGCGATCTTGCAGTTCCAGTATTTGATGACTGGCGTCATGACGCGGGCATAGGCCGCATCGCCGGGGTTGCCGCGGGCGCGATCGAACGCGTCGGCAAGCCGGAACGACAGCGCTGTCGCGGCCGCGACATCCAGCGCCATATCGGCGAGCACGCGCGTCATCAGCGGCTGATCGATCAGGTTCTTGCCGAACACGGCACGACCGCGGGTATGATGGACCGCTTCGGCCAGCGACGCGCGCATCATGCCGGCAGACGCGACAGCACAATCGAGACGGGTCAGCGTCACCATATCGAGAATGGTGCGGATGCCTCCACCGGACTCGCCGAGCAGATAGCCGAAGGCGTCGGTGAACTCGACTTCGGACGATGCATTGGAGCGGTTGCCGAGCTTGTCCTTCAGCCGCTGGAAGTTCAAGCCATTGGCCGAACCGTCCTCAAGAAGCCGCGGCACGAGGAAACAGCCGATTCCCTCATTTGTCTTTGCCAGCATGATAAAGCCGTCGCTCATCGGCGCCGACATGAACCACTTGTGGCCGGAAAGGCGGTAGATTCCCTCGCCCACACGCTCGGCGGTCGACCGGTTGGCGCGCACGTCGGTGCCGCCTTGCTTTTCGGTCATGCCCATGCCGACCGTGATGGCGGACTTCTGCATGGCCGGCCGATTGGTCGAATCGTATTTGCGCGACAGAACTTTCGGCGCCCATTCCTTGTGGACGCGTGGGGAAGCCATCATCGCCGCAATCGAAGCGCTCGTCATCGTCAGCGGGCACAGATGGCCGCATTCCAGCTGGGCGGACAGATAAAAGCGCGTGGCGCGAACCTTGTGTTCGTGGGCACGCTGCTCCGGAATGGTCTCCCAGATCGACGAATGCAGGCCGCTTTGCATCGAGCGGCGCATCAGGGCATGCCAGGCAGGATGGAACTCAACCGTGTCCTGCCGCTCGCCGCGCGGACCGTGGGTGCGCAGTTTGGGCGGATTTTCGTTCGCCATCCGCGCCAGTTCCTGGGCTTCCGGAGAGGTCACGTAATTGCCGAGCTGGTCGTATTCGTCGCGGATCGCGCGGTTCAGATCGCCGGTCAGGTCGACCACAAGGGGATCGGAGCGGTAGGCATTGATCCCCGACCAGGGCTTCGGCTGGTTCAGTTCACCAAATTTTTCTTCATCGCGCGACATGTCGTTCATGGGGCGGTTCTAGCGGAAGTTAAAGAGCGAGGGAACGGCAGCACAGAAGGAATTCGATGGTTCTTCACAAAAGCTGACGACCGGCGCATAGTCCATACTGGCACAGAGCGAAGACGAGAGTTGCAATCATGAGTTTGCGAAAATTCAGCATCACGCTACCGCAAGATCTGGCAGATGCAATCGTGAGCCGTGTCGAGACCGGCCAATACGCTTCGACGGATGAAGCAATGCAGGCCGCGGTCGATGCACTTATGCGGGAAGACGCCGAACAGGACGAGCGTCTCGAGGCAATACGCAACCGCGTCAAAAGATCGCTGGACGATCCGCGACCCAGTATCAGCGGTGCTGAGGCTCGTGCCCATCTCGACAGGCTTTACACCTCGCATAAGGGATGACGCCGATGAAGCGTCTCCCGGTGCAATACAGGCCGGACGCTCTCGACGACATCGACGCAATCTTTCTCTTCATTCTCGAGACAAGCCAGAGTTTTCAAACGGCTCGGCAATTCACCGACCGGCTTCTGGCGCGTTGCGACAGGATAGGCAACGCACCGGCGGGCGGCGCGCCAAGGCCAGACCTCGGTCCCGGCATTCGCATGGTCCCGTTTGAGCATCATGCCGTCATCCTCTATCGCGAGGCTGAGACAGCCATCGACATCGTCAATGTCTTCTATCGCGGCCGGGATTACCGGGCGATCATGACGAACAAGCCGTAGATAACCTCCCATCCCGCTTGCGGCCTTTCCCCCCAGACCTTATAGACCGCCGAACGCAAGCGGAGACGCCCCCTATGGTCTTCTTTCCCCACCGCCATCTCCTTGGCATCAAGGGTCTCACCCGGCAGGACATTACGACGCTTCTCGACAAGGCCGACGAGGCCGTGCAGATTTCCCGGCAGCGGGAAAAGAAGACGTCCACGCTTCGGGGCCTCACCCAGATCAATCTCTTCTTCGAAGCCTCGACGCGCACGCAGTCCTCGTTCGAGCTTGCCGGCAAACGGCTTGGCGCCGACGTGATGAACATGTCCGTCAGCAATTCGTCGGTGAAAAAGGGCGAAACGCTGATCGATACGGCGATGACGCTGAATGCCATGCACCCGGACGTGCTGGTTCTCAGGCATTCCTCGGCCGGTGCCGCGGCCCTGCTTGCCCAGAAGGTGACCTGCTCGGTGGTCAATGCCGGCGATGGCCAGCACGAACATCCGACACAGGCGCTGCTCGACGCTTTGACCATCCGCCGCGCCAAGGGCAAGCTGTCGGGCATCATCGTCGCCATCTGCGGCGATGTTTTACATTCGCGCGTCGCCCGCTCCAACATCATCCTCTTGAATGCCATGGGCGCCCGTGTCCGGGTCGTCGCGCCGTCGACGCTACTTCCGTCAGGCATCCGCGACATGAGCGTCGAGGTCTTTCACTCGATGGAAGAAGGTTTGCGGGATGCGGATGTGGTGATGATGCTGCGTCTGCAGCGCGAGCGCATGGCCGGCTCCTTTGTGCCGTCGGTGCGCGAATACTTCCACTTCTACGGTCTCGATGCGGAAAAGCTCAAAGTCGCCAAGGGTGATGCGCTGGTCATGCATCCGGGTCCGATGAACCGCGGCGTCGAAATTGCTTCCGATGTCGCCGACGGTCCGCAGAGCGTCATCGAGCAGCAGGTCGAAATGGGCGTCGCCGTCCGCATGGCGGTCATGGAAACACTCCTGACCTCCAATCAGGGAGAGCGCGCATGAGCCCGACCATGTCCAATGGCACCGTTCTCAGGAACCTGCGCATCATCGATCCCTCGCGCAATCTCGACGAAACCGGCACGATCATCATCGGAGCCGACGGTCGCATCCTTGCGGCCGGAAAGGATGCCCAGAACCAGGGTACACCCGACGGCGCCACGGTGCGCGATTGCCAGGGTCTTGTCGCAACGCCGGGTCTTGTCGATGCGCGCGTCTATGTCGGCGAGCCGGGTGCGGAACATCGCGAGACGATCTCATCGGCCAGCCGCGCCGCTGCTGCCGGTGGCGTCACCTCGTTTATCATGATGCCGGATACCGATCCTGTTCTCGACGATATTGCGCTCGTTGAATTCGTGCAGAAGACGGCGCGTGACAAGGCGATCGTCAATGTCCACACTGCCGCAGCGCTCACCAAAGGGCTTGCCGGCAAGGAGATGACCGAGTTCGGCCTGCTGCAGCAAGCCGGTGCCGTGGCCTTTACCAATGGCCGTCACGGCCTGTCCGATTCGCTGCTGCTGCGCCGCGCGATGACCTATGCGCGCGAGTTCGATGCGGTCATCTCGCTCGAACTGCGCGAAAAATATCTCGGCAACGGCGTCATGAACGAGGGCCTGTTCGCCTCCTGGCTCGGCCTGTCGGGCGTGCCGAAGGAAGCGGAAATCATTCCGCTGGAACGCGATCTGCGGATTGCCGGCCTCACCCGCGCCAAATACCACGCGGCAAAAATCTCGGTGGCGGAATCGGCCGAAGCCATGCGGACTGCCCGCGCACGCGGTGCCAATGTCACCTGCGGCGTGTCGATCAACCATCTGTCGCTCAATGAAAACGACATCGGCGAATACCGCAGCTTCTTCAAGCTGTCGCCGCCGCTTAGGTCCGAAGACGACCGGATCGCCATGGTCGAGGCGCTCGCCGACGGCAGCATCGATATCATCGTGTCCTCGCATGATCCGCAGGACGTCGACACCAAGCGTCTTCCCTTCGCCGATGCCGCCGATGGTGCGATCGGGCTTGAAACCATGCTGTCGGCTGCCCTTCGCCTGCATCATGACGGGCGCGTGCCGCTGATGCGGCTGGTCTCTGCAATGTCGACCCGCCCGGCCGAGATCTTCGGTCTTGATGCGGGCACGCTGAGACCGGGCGCAAAGGCCGATATCACGCTGATCGATCTCGACGAGCCTTGGATCGTCGCCAAGGATATGCTTCTGTCGCGCTCGAAAAACACGCCGTTCGAGGATGCGCGCTTTTCCGGCCGCGCCGTCGCGACCTATGTCGGCGGGAAATGCGTCTATAAACTGGGATAGAGATGGGGCGGGCCGACCCATCGCGCGCTTGCGCGAAAGGGTTGGAACGGGGGCAAACCCGACTAGGGGCTTTGGGGGAAACACATGATAACCGACCTTCTTACGTGGCAGATCTCGCTGCCGATCGCAGCCGGCGCGCTTGTTCTCGGCTATCTCCTGGGCTCGATCCCGTTCGGCCTGCTTCTCACCCGCGCCGCCGGTCTCGGCGACATCCGCTCGATCGGTTCCGGCAATATCGGGGCGACCAACGTTCTTCGCACCGGAAATAAGAAGCTCGCCGTCGGCACGCTTCTGCTCGACGCATTGAAGGCGACGGTCGCAGCTCTGATCGGTTGGTACGCCTTCGGTCCGGAAGCGGGGTTGCTTGCGGGATTTGCCGCCTTCATGGGTCACCTCTATCCGGTCTGGCTCGGCTTCAAGGGTGGCAAGGGTGTCGCGACCTATATCGGCACGCTGCTGGGGGTCGCACCGCTCATGGTTCTGGTGTTTGCCGCGGTCTGGCTTTCGGTTGCCAAGCTCAGCAAGTACTCATCGCTGTCCGCCATGGTTGCAACCCTTGTCATTCCGGTTGTGCTGTGGTTCATACAGGAACCAAAGATTGCTGCCGTCATGGCTCTCATGACGATCATCTCCTTTATCAAGCACAAGACCAATATCGAGCGGTTGATTGCCGGCACCGAAAGCAAGATCGGCCAAAAGGGCTAGTCCCTTAAAGGACGGATCATGCCGGATAGCAGCGCAAGACGGATAGGAATTGCGCTCACCGAACGGCAGAAGATCGCCTGGCTGCGGTTGATCCGCTCCGACAATGTCGGCCCGGCGACATTCCGGGATCTCATCAATCATTGCGGCTCGGCGGAAAATGCGCTGGCCATGTTGCCGGAACTGTCAGCGCGCGGCGGATCGACACGGGCAATCCGCATCGCCAGTGCCAGTGAGGCCGAACGCGAGCTGGAGATCGCACGCCGCTAGGGCGCACAGTTCATCGGCATCGGTGAACCCGACTACCCTCCCGCGTTGCGACAGATCGAGGCAGCGCCGCCGCTCGTTGCGGCAAAGGGCGATCTCTCCACCGCCACCCGCCCCTCGGTCGGCATTGTCGGCTCGCGCAACGCCTCAATCGCCGGGGCGAAGTTTGCGGCGGTGATTGCCAGGGATTGCGGCCGCGCCGGTTATGCGATCACTTCAGGACTTGCTCGCGGCATCGATGCGGCGGCGCACCGCGCCAGTCTCGATACCGGCACGATCGCGGTTCTGGCCGGCGGCATCGACCGTCCCTATCCGCCGGAAAACGTCGCCCTGCTCGATGAGATCACCGCCAGCAGGGGCCTTGCCGTTTCAGAGATGCCGTTTGGCTGGGAGCCCCGGGCGCGTGATTTCCCCCGTCGCAACCGGCTTATCGCTGGAATTTCGCTGGGCCTTGTTGTCGTTGAAGCAGCTGAGCGGTCAGGCTCGCTGATCACCGCAAGGCTTGCCGCCGATTTCGGACGGTTGGTGTTTGCCGTCCCCGGCTCGCCACTCGATCCGCGCTGCCACGGTACGAACGGACTTCTCAAGCAGGGCGCCATCGTCACGACCGGCGCTTCAGATGTGCTGGATGCGTTGGCGCCGCTGTCCGATCTCGAAAGATTTCAAAATACCGTCATCGAAGAGCCCGGCAGAGGCAGCACACTCCTGCCGCCCGATGACGACGACAGGACGCGCATCATTTCGGCGCTCAGTCCGACACCGGTCGAGATCGACGATATCATCCGCCATACGGGCGTTGCCGCGGCCAGTGTCTATCTTATTCTGCTGGAACTCGATCTTGCCGGTCGGCTGCACCGGCACCCGGGCGGCATGGTCTCACTTGCTATGGAAGACTGATCGCGGTCGTCGCCCGGCCTGCACGTCGCCAGCCTCGACATAGGCCATCTCGATGAGGTAGCACAGCATATCAGCCCCCTCGCTGAGCGCGACCTGCCGCAACTCTGCCAGCATCTGCCGGATGTAGGCGATGTTGCGCGAATTCTCGTCGCCCCGTCCGTCCTTGTCACCGTGAGAGACCATTTCACATCCTGTCAAATAGGGCGCGACACCGCCTAATATAACTATTCGTCACCTTATCAGCGCAGCTTAGAGATGTTTATTTAAGATTGCAACTAATTGCACATCACTCTCAGGTTGCAGTTCGTTGTATCCTACTAATTAACGATGACCTCTTGACCCCGGGACAAACGCCCGCCATGTCGGGAGACCAGATTTCCGCCTGGATCGTTACGAGACCGGGCAAAGCTCTATTGCAGAGAAACAAGATGAATGTAGTCATTGTAGAATCTCCAGCCAAAGCCAAGACCATCAACAAGTATCTTGGCTCGGGTTACAAGGTTCTCGCCTCTTTCGGCCACGTCCGCGACCTTCCTGCCAAGGACGGGTCGGTTTTGCCTGACCAGGACTTCGAGATGCTCTGGGAAGTCGACAGCGCATCCCAGAAGCGGATGAAGGATATTGCCGACGCCGTGAAGGGTTCGGACGCCGTTTATCTCGCGACCGACCCGGATCGCGAGGGTGAAGCGATTTCCTGGCATGTCCTCGACCTCTTGAAGAAGAAGAAGGTGATCGGCGATAAGCTGGTCAAGCGCGTCGTGTTCAACGCCATCACCAAGAAGGCGGTTCTCGATGCGATGGCCAACCCGCGCGATATCGACGTGCCGCTGGTGGACGCGTATCTCGCCCGCCGCGCTCTCGACTATCTCGTCGGCTTCAACCTGTCTCCGGTCCTGTGGCGCAAGCTGCCGGGCGCCCGTTCTGCCGGCCGTGTGCAGTCGGTTGCGCTGCGCCTCGTCTGCGACCGCGAAACCGAGATCGAGCGCTTCGTCTCGGAAGAGTACTGGAATATCTCCGCGCTTCTGAAGACACCGCGTGGCGACGAGTTCCTGGCCAAGCTGGTGCAGGCCGACGGCAAGCGTCTGCAGGGCAAATCGATCACCAACGGCGAGGACGCCGGACGCTTGAAGACCCTGCTCGACGGCGCTGCCTATAGCGTCGAGACGGTCGAAGCAAAGCCGGTCAAGCGCAATCCCGGCCCGCCGTTCACCACCTCAAGCCTCCAGCAGGCCGCGTCGTCCAACATCGGCTTCGGCGCCTCGCGCACGATGCAGGTCGCGCAGAAGCTGTATGAAGGTATCGATATCGGTGGCGAGACTGTCGGTCTCATTACCTATATGCGTACCGATGGCGTGCAGATGGCACCCGAAGCGATCGACCAGGCGCGCCGTGCCATCGTCGACCAGTTCGGCGAACGTTACATGCCCGAAAAGCCGCGCTTCTACTCCACCAAGGCGAAGAACGCGCAGGAAGCCCACGAAGCGATCCGTCCGACCGACTTCAACCGCACGCCGGACAAGGTTCGCCAGTATCTCGATGCCGATCAGGCGCGTCTTTACGAGCTGATCTGGAAGCGCGGCATTGCCAGCCAGATGGCATCTGCTGAAATGGAACGCACCACCGTCGAGATCTCGGCGACAAACGGTGCCGAGAAGGCTGGCCTTAGGGCCGTCGGTTCGGTCGTGCGTTTCGACGGCTTCCTCGGCGCCTATGTGGACCGCCGCGAAGAGGATGACAAAAGCGAGGACGACGACGAAGACGGTCGTCTGCCCGAGATCAACGCTCGCGAAAAGCTCGACAAGAACAAGGTCAACTCGAGCCAGCATTTCACCGAGCCGCCGCCGCGCTATTCGGAAGCATCGCTGATCAAGAAGATGGAAGAACTCGGCATCGGCCGTCCTTCCACCTATGCCGCGACGCTGAAGACGCTGTCGGATCGCGAATATGTGATCATGGACAAGCGCAAGCTGATCCCGCATTCCAAGGGACGGCTGGTGACGGCGTTCCTCGAGAACTTCTTCACGAAATACGTCGAATACGATTTCACGGCCGATCTCGAAGAGAAGCTCGACAGGATCTCTGCTGGCGAACTGGACTGGAAGCAGGTTCTGCGGGAGTTCTGGCAGGACTTCTTCGGCCAGATCGAAGACACCAAGGAACTGCGCGTCACCAACGTGCTGGACGCTTTGAACGAAGCGCTTGCACCGCTGGTCTTCCCGAAGCGGGAAGACGGTTCGGATCCACGCATCTGCCAGGTCTGCGGCACCGGCAACCTGTCGCTGAAGCTCGGCAAGTACGGCGCATTCGTCGGCTGCTCGAACTATCCGGAGTGCAACTTCACCCGTCAGTTGTCGTCCGAAGGCGGCGCGGATGCGGAAGCTTCCGGCCTCAACGAGCCGAAGGAACTAGGGACCGATCCGATGACCGGCGAGCAGCTGACGCTGCGGTCGGGTCGTTTCGGACCTTATATCCAGCGCGGCGACGGCAAGGAAGCCAAGCGTTCCTCGCTGCCCAAGGGCTGGCTGCCTGACGATATCGACCATGAAAAGGCGCTGGCACTGATCAACCTGCCGCGCGACGTGGGCAAGCATCCGGAATCGGGCAAGATGATTTCGGCAGGTCTTGGCCGTTACGGGCCGTTCCTGCTGCATGACGGTGGCTATGCGAACCTGGAAACGATCGAGGACGTGTTCTCGATCGGTCTCAACCGCGCCGTCACCGTGATTGCCGAGAAAAAGGAAAAAGGCCCCGGCGGACGCGGTCGTGGCACACCGGCAGCGCTCAAGGACCTCGGCGCGCATCCGGACGGCGGCGCGATCACCGTGCGCGACGGCAAATACGGGCCTTACGTCAACTGGGCCAAGGTCAATGCCACGCTGCCGAAGGGCATGGACCCGCAGTCTGTGACGATGGAACAGGCGATGGCCCTGATCATCGAAAAGGGCGGCAAGGCATCGTCGGGCAAGACCAAGGCGAAAGCGCCGGCCAAGAAGGCCACGGCAAAAAAGGCTGCTGCCAAGACAGAGGCGGACGCAACGACCGAGACCGCCACAAAGAAGTCGCCTGCCAAGGCTAAGACCGCAGCCAAGAAGGCACCGGCCAAAAAGACAACCGCATCGAAGGCGAAGAAGACGGACACGTGAGAGAACCGAACGAGCGATCCAATCGCCAGCAGAAACGCGCCGCGAAGGCTGACCGTGGCGACAGCCAGTCGGCGAGCAGACCGGTAATTGTCCAGGGTGCGGTTCCTCCGCGCGATGTGCTGCTCCAGTTCATCGCTGACAATCCGGACAAGGGCTCCAAACGCGAGATCGCCAAGGCTTTCGGGCTGAAAGGCGATACGCGGATCGAGCTCAAGGATCTGCTGCATTCGCTCGAGGAAGACGGTCTTCTCACCAAGAACCGCAAGTCGCTCTCGCGTCCGGGTGCCCTGCCCCCGGTCACCGTTCTCGACATCACCACCCGCGACAAGGATGGCGAACTGATCGGCCGGCCGACCGAGTGGCCGGAGGATCTGGGTGCTGCCCCGGCCGTGCTCATCCGCCAGTCGCATGACAGCCGCGGAAAAGGCAAGGCGGCAGCCGCGGGTCTCAACGATCGCATCCTTGCAAAGATCTTCCCGAACAAGGAACGGTCAGGCCCCGCCTATACGGCCCGCGTCATCAAGGTCATCGACAAGCGCCGCGGCGCCGCCCTCGGCGTCGTCCAGAGACTGGCTGACGGCGAAATGCGTCTTCTGCCGACCGAGAGGCGCGGCGAGGAAATGGTGATCGAACCCGAGGACATCGGAGACGCCAAGGACGGCGACCTGGTCGAGTCGGAAGTCGTTCGCAACGGCCGGTTCGGCCTGCCCCGCGCCCGCGTCCTCAACATTGTCGGTTCCGTCGGTTCCGAGAAGGCGATCTCGATGATCGCCATCTATTCGCACGGCATTCCGCACATCTTCCCGAACGAGGTGATGGAAGAAGCGCAAGCTGCAAAGCCGGCCAGCATGTCGAAGCGCGAAGACTGGCGCGACGTGCCGCTCCTGACAATCGATCCCGCCGACGCCAAGGATCACGACGACGCTGTTTATGCCGAGCCAGACACCTCGCCCGACAATCCGGGCGGCGTCATCGTCACCGTCGCGATCGCCGATGTCTCCTGGTATGTCCGCACCGGCAAGCCGCTCGACCGCGAAGCGCAGAAGCGCGGCAATTCCGTCTACTTCCCCGACCGCGTCGTACCGATGCTACCGGAACGCATTTCCAACGATCTCTGCTCGCTGCGCGAGGGCGAAGACCGGCCGGCGCTTGCTGTGCGCATGGTCTTTTCCAAGGAAGGCCGCAAGGCCGGCCATACGTTCCACCGCATCATGATGAAAAGCGCGGCCAAGCTCTCCTACCAGCAGGCTCAGGCCGCCATCAACGGCGAGACCGACGACAAGACCGGTCCGTTGCTGGAGCCTGTCCTGAAGCCGCTGTGGGACGCCTACCGGATCATGACGATCGGCCGCGACCGTCGACAGCCGCTCGAACTCGATATGCCCGAGCGCAAGATCATGCTGAAGCCGGATGGCACGGTGGATCGTGTGATCGTGCCAGAGAGGCTCGACGCGCATCGGCTCATCGAAGAGATGATGATCCAGGCAAACGTCTGCGCCGCCGAAACGCTCGAGAAGAAGAAGCAGTCGCTGATCTACCGTATCCATGATGGCCCCTCGCTTGCAAAGCAGGAGACGCTGCGCGAGTTCCTGAACACGCTCGGCATTTCGATGGCTCGCGGCGGCCAGATGCGCTCCAACTCGTTCAACGGCATCCTGTCGCAGGCACAGGGCACGCCGCACCAGATCATGGTCAACGAGATGGTGCTGCGCTCGCAGAGCCAGGCGGTCTACAGCCCTGACAATATAGGCCATTTCGGCCTCAACCTGATGAAATACGCGCATTTCACCTCGCCGATCCGGCGCTATGCGGATTTGATCGTGCATCGCGCGCTGGTTGGGTCGCTCGGCCTCGGCGAAGGTGGAATCACGCCGGGCGAAGAAGCCCAGCTCGAAGACATCGCGGCAGAGATCTCCACCTTCGAGCGCCGCGCCATGGCGGCCGAACGCGACACGGTAAACCGTCTTGTGGCGCACCACCTTTCGACGAAGATCGGCGAGGAGTTCCAGGGCCGCGTGTCCGGCGTGACCAAGGCAGGCCTGTTCGTGGCCCTGCCGACCTATGGCGCCGATGGTTTCGTGCCGGTGTCAACGATCGGCGACGATTACTATATCTATGACGAGGCGCATCAGGCGCTAACAGGCGAACGTTCCGGTCTCGGCTACCAGATCGGCGATACCGTCGATGTGAAGCTGAAGGCGGCAGTTCCGCTTGCCGGTGCGCTTCAGTTTGAAATGCTGAGCGAAGGCAAGAAGCTGCCGGGCGGCGCCCGCTCGTTCCACAAGTCTGCGCGACGAGACAAATCTGGCGGACGGCCCAAAAAGCCAGGTACGCGCCCCTTCCGTGGCGGCAGGAGATAGCAATGCAGTCAGATGGCGAACAGACGGTCCGCTTCGGCGGGTCGGACCCGGTCGATCGACCTCTTGGCCGCTCCATCAAACGGGGCCTCGCCTGTCGCTGTCCTGCCTGTGGAGAGGGCCGGCTTTTCCGTGCCTTCCTGAAGCCAGTCGATCATTGTTCCGTCTGCGGTGAAGATATCTCCCACCATCGTGCAGACGACCTTCCGGCCTATCTCGTCATCGTCGTGGTTGGTCACGTGCTGATGACCGGCTACATGCTGACCGATATGATCCTGCGTGTCTCTCCTTGGGTCCACCTCGCCATCTGGGCACCGCTTGCGGTGCTTGCCGCCATCGCGACGATCCAGCCCATCAAGGGCGGTGTCATCGGCCTGCAATGGGCAAACCGCATGCATGGGTTCGGCGGCGGCGAGGACGGGACCGATTCGACCAGCGGTCCGAGCAACAGACCGAACTGATCATGGACCACCGTTCGTTACCACCTTCCCGTCCTATTTCATGCGTACGGACGTCCAGTCCGAAGCCGACTTGTAAGGAAGTCTGAATGCCTCAGCCGACGACCGACGAAAACGGCCATGTCGCGGAGATCCACTGGCCATCCCTGATCGCAGCCACCGCCGCCGTCAGCGCCGTGGGAATAGCCATGGGGCTCGGCCTGCCGCTGCTGAGCATCATCCTTGAAAAACGCGGCATCTCATCGACGCTGATCGGGTTGAACGCTGCCATGGCAGGCGTTGCAGCCATGGTTACCGCCCCGATCACGACGAAATGTGCACATGACTTTGGTGTGGCGCGCAGCATGATGATCGCCGTGGTGATCGCCGCCTTCAGCGCCATCTGTTTCTACTATGCTGACCAATTCTGGATGTGGTTTCCGCTGCGCTTTACCTTCCATGGCGCGACCACGGCCCTGTTCATCCTGTCCGAATTCTGGATCAATGAAGCCGCGCCACCCAGACGACGCGGATTGGTCCTCGGCATATACGCAACGGTGCTGGCGGTCGGGTTTGCGATCGGGCCGATGCTGTTTTCGCTTCTCGGCAGCGATGGCGTGCTCCCGTTCATCGTCGGCGCACTCATTATCATGACGGCCATCATACCGATCTTTCTCGCCCGTCACGAAAGTCCGAAGCTAGACAGCAAGCCCGAGCGGCACTTCTTCCACTATATATTCCTCGTTCCCAGTGCGACGGCAGCCGTCTTCGCCTTTGGTGCCGTCTCGGTCGGCGGACTGTCGCTGTTTCCGATCTATGCGTTGCGCGAACAGATGACCGAATCGCATGCGGCCATCCTCTTGACGGTGATGGGACTGGGCAACATGGCCTTCCAGATCCCGCTGGGGATGATTTCGGACCGCATGCGTGACCGCAGGCCGCTTCTGACCGGCCTCGCCGTGCTGGGCGTTCTCGGCTCGCTGACGATCCCCTTCCTGATCGGCAACTGGATGATGACCGCGGTTCTCCTATTCATGTGGGGCGGCTGTATCTCTGGCCTCTATACCGTTGGCCTCGCGCATTTGGGAGCTCGCCTTCGAGGTGCCGATCTGGTCGCTGCCAATGCCGCCTTCATCTTCTGCTATGCCGTCGGCACGGTTGCAGGACCACAGGGCATCGGCGCTGCCATGGATGTCGCGGGCAATGACGGCTTTGCCTGGGCGCTGGCCGGTTTCTTTGGCTTTTACGTGGTTGTTTCGGGGGCTCGATGGTTTTTACCAACGAAACAAGGTTGACATTCTGACCGCGATTTGTAATTTCGCCCCAGATTTCGCCGTCGACCGTCTGCGTCCGCGGCTCCACTTTTCTTAAAGGCGCTAAGACCATGGCAAAAGCTACGACCATCAAGATCAAGCTGCTGTCGACGGCTGATACCGGTTTCTTCTACGTAACCACGAAGAACAGCCGTACGATGACAGACAAGATGACCAAGACGAAGTACGATCCGGTTGCCCGGAAGCACGTCGAATTCAAGGAAACCAAGATCAAGTAAGATCTGGTCACTTAAAGGCATGAAAGAAGGCGCAGGCTGATCAGCCGGGCGCCTTTTTCTTTGCCTGCTGTTTTCAAGCGTGAGTACCAAAACGCAAAAAGCGCCACCGTCATTTCTGACAGCGGCGCTTTGATTGGGGGTCGACCGGCTTGCAATCGCGGCACGAGGAGCCGTTGAAATTGCTTGCCAGTCGACCGACCCCACGACCCAGGAGATGCGGCGGACCTGAGCATCATGGGGTATCTCGACGTAAGCTGAAGGAACCCTTCGCCCCGTTGAAACCAAAATTGCGCAAAATCAATGGAAAATCAACACATACTTAGATCAGTACGAAACTGTTTGGATATGATGGTTAAAATCCACACGCGTCTTTGTAGAAAGAGGCTATTCCAGCTCTTCAATTGTTAGGTTTATTCTGAGCCAAAGCATTTTTAGCTTTACCCACCCTACGGTGTTCGATGCGAGCTCGAAGATTAGCCCGGCTTCGAGACGGAAGTAAAAGGCGATTATAAATCGTCAGCGAGAAGCAGGACTTTCTCGCTTCTGTGTAGATGCTACCGTATCGTTCGGCAATGCTCAAACAAAGCACCGGTCTTCCATTCCCGTATGCGTTTTATTTGGCTCGAAGCCGCGTACGAATCGTCAAATTTAATTGAGGAAACTGGGGGACGAGCGCTTCTTTATCAAAAAGCCTCGCTGCAAGACGAAAGATATTATATTAGCGTATTTTAATATAAGACGATTCTCGTGCAAATCTTAAGCGGCGGCTGCAACGACTCGGTTGCGCCCGCTGTTCTTGGCGTCGTAAAGCGCACGGTCGGCTTGTTTCAACAACTGCTCCGGCGTTTCCGCTCCACTGCGGCTGCAGGCAATCCCAAGCGAAGCTGTGATGTTCAGGCTGGCGCCAGTGCTTTTCAGCACGAACGGCGTCTGCTCGATGATGTTGCGCAATCGTTCGGCAATCAAAGCCGCGGCGGCGCTATCCGTATCGGGCATAACCACAACGAATTCCTCGCCACCGAACCGGCAGGCGAGATCAGCACCGCGTACCGTGGACCGGATACGGGCCGCAACTTCCTTCAGCACCTCGTCACCGGCGTCGTGGCCGTGCGTGTCGTTGACCGATTTGAAGCGATCGATGTCGGTGATGCAGACGGACAGCGGCCGCCCACGGGCTGTTGCACGGGCAAACAGCACCTTCATGTGATTGTCGAGATAACGGCGATTGTGCAGACCGGTCAGGGCATCTGTCACAGCCAATTCGATCGTATGGCGCACGCTCAACCGCAGGCGGTCGTTGTAACGCTTACGCTTGATCTGCGTCAGGGTCCGGGCCACGAGTTCATTTGGATCGATCGGCCGGATGATGTAGTCGTTGACGCCGAGATCGAGCGCCCGGACGATGACCTGGTCGTCGCCGTGTTCCGTCACCAGCAGCAGCGGGAGGAATCGGGTCCGCTCCAGCGATCGCAGTTGTGAACAGAGCCTCAGCGGATCGTAGTCATCGAAATTCGTATTGACGATCACCAGATCGAACGGGTTTTCAGCCGCTTCGAAAAGGGCTGCCTGCGGATCGGAGATGGCAGTGATATCCGCGACCGGTTTCAGCGCCCTGACGATGCGTTCCTGCGAGCTTCCGCGGCCATCGACCAGTAGGACCTGCGCGACGTCGTCCTGAGCGTCCTGCCCCGCTGCACTCTTCATCATGTCCTGCAGCGTGAGATCCTGCGCGGTGTCTGACCGGATGCGCAGCTCGTCACTCAGCGTCTTCAGCCGCACGAGGCTTTTGACACGGGAAATCAGCTGCAGGTCGTTGACCGGCTTGGTCAGAAAATCGTCGGCACCGGCTTTCAGGCCGCGCACGCGGTCGGAGGGCTGGTCCAGCGCGGTGACCATGACAACAGGGATATGGGATGTCCGCGGATTGGCTTTCAGCCGCTCGCAGACTTCGAACCCGTCAATGCCCGGCATCATGATGTCGAGCAGGATGACATCGACATGGGCCTGTTCACAGATCGCCAGCGCCTTGTAGCCGTCGTCGGCAGTCAACACATCGAAATATTCCGCAAGCAGGCGTGCCTCGAGCAGCTTTACGTTTGCGGGAATGTCGTCGACTACCAGGATCCGTGCCGTCATGTCATTCTCCGACCTTACGCGTCGCCAAGATACGTCTTGATGGTCTCGATGAACTTCGGCACCGAGATGGGCTTCGAAACATAGGCTTCGCACCCGCCCTGTCGGATTCGTTCCTCGTCGCCCTTCATCGCGAATGCGGTGACGGCGATGACCGGTATGACGTGCAGTTCGTCGTCTTCCTTTAGCCACTTGGTCACTTCCAGACCCGATACTTCGGGCAGCTGGATATCCATCAGGATCAGATCCGGACGGTGACGGCGGGCAAGATCCAACGCCTCCATGCCATTGCGCGTCTGGATCGTCTCGTAGCCGGACGCTTCGATCAAATCGCGGAAGAGCTTCATGTTCAGCTCGTTGTCTTCGACAATCATGACCCGTTTGGGCATGTCGATCCGTTCCTTAAATCGCGCCTTGCAAGCGTGCTTTCAGTCTATAAGCTTTCCGAATACGAGATTCTTTAAGCCACTAGCGGCACACGTTAAGGGCATTTGGTTGAGAAATAGGTAACTTGAGCAGGCGATGAGGTTCGATCCGTTGAATAACAAGGCACCCGCCGCAGCCCCCGAAGAGACGGCCGGCGCAATCCTCAGCTGGCTTGCGGACGAGCCTGACATGTTCTCCCGGTTTCTGGCGCTTTCCGGTCTCCAGCCCGGCCAACTTCGTTCTGTGATCGACGATCCGGGCTTTCTGGGCGGCATGATCGATTTTCTGATGAGCCACGAGCCAACGCTGATGGCATTTTGCGAAGCGACGAACACGAGACCGGAAACGGTTGCCGCAGCGTCACACTATTATTCCAAGCCTGCACTCGATTCGGGCGACTACTGAGATGGAGAACTCTTCCGGCGTTGCCCTCGATTTCTCCCATGTCCAACTGGGCGACCGCCCGCTGGTCGTATGCGACGTCGATGACGTCGTTCTGGACTTCGCGGCACCTTTCACCGAGTTCATCAAGGCAGAGGGGCTGGAGCTGCTGCCGCGCTCCTTCCGCCTCACCGGCAATATCGTTTCGGTCGAAACGCAGGTCCCTATCGAGGAAGCGGACGTCAAACGCCTGATCGGCGCGTTCTTCGACCGCCAAGAAGACTGGCAGACGCCCTCTGCGCTTTCGATCGAGACCCTTAAGGCGATCGGTAAGGCTGCAGACGTCATCTTCCTCACTGCCATGCCGCCACGCTATCAGGAACAGCGTCGCCGGCTTCTCGACCGGCTCGACCTCACCTTCCCTCTCGTCGCGACTGAGGAAAAGAAAGGCCCTGTCATGCAGATGATCCATGCCGCGCGCCCCCTTCCCTCGGTCTTTATCGATGACATGGCCCACAACCTGCATTCGGTCCGCGACCACGTCGAGAACTGCCTGCTGATCCACATGATGCCGGACAGTCCTCTGCACCAGCTTGCTCCGAAGCCTGATCAACCGATCGTCCGGGCCACAGACTGGCCGCATGCCGCAGAGATGATCGACGCCTACATCCTGTCCCACATCCCGCATCATCAAACCGCAAAATAGTGGTTGAAGGATGTGCGTTCTACTCTTGAGAGGTTGCAGCTTACGGCCTATTGTCGGAATGTTCAACCTTTGTTCCGCCGATGACAGTCGTACCAAATCACAAGCCCGGCTTCTGTCGAGACTGCTTTGCCGAGCAGAAGGCAGAGGTGCGACGGTGTCGCGAGTGCGGCAGTCCACGGCTGGTGTATCACCGCGAACTTCATGACCTGACGCTTGCGCATATCGACTGCGATGCCTTTTACGCCACCATCGAGAAACGCGACGACCCGAGCCTTGTGGACAAGCCGGTGATCATCGGCGGCGGCAAGCGCGGCGTGGTGTCGACCGCCTGCTACATCGCCCGCATCAGCGGCGTCCGGTCGGCAATGCCGATGTTCAAGGCGCTCGAACTCTGCCCGGATGCGGTCGTCATCAAGCCGAACATGGAGAAATACGTCACTGCCGGCCGACAGGTGCGGCAGATGATGATGGATCTGACGCCGCTGGTGCAGCCGATCTCGATCGACGAGGCGTTTCTGGAACTGGCAGGCACCCAGCGTCTGCACCACGATCAGCCCAGCCGCATTCTCGCAAAGCTCGCAAAACGCGTCGAATCCGAGATTGGCATCAGTATTTCCGTCGGGCTCTCCTACTGCAAGTTCCTCGCCAAGGTCGCTTCCGACCTCGAAAAGCCGCGGGGTTTTTCGGTGATCGGTCGCGCAGAAGCCGTGGAGTTTCTGGCGACCCGACCGGTCACGACGATCTGGGGCGTCGGCCGGGCTTTTGATGCGACGCTGGAGGCGGACGGCATCCGCACCATCGGGCAGTTGCAAGCCATGAACGAGGCCGACCTGATGCGCCGCTACGGCACGATGGGCCAGCGCCTCTATCGTTTGTCGCGCGGTATCGACGACCGAGAGGTGCATCTCAACGACCCGGCGAAAAGCGTGTCGGCCGAGACCACGTTCTTCGACGACATCTCCCGCCACGACGACCTGGTCCCGATCATGCGCCGGCTTTCGGAGAAGGTGTCTAAACGACTGAAGAGCGAGGACCTTGCAGGCCAGACGGTGGTGTTGAAATTGAAGACCGCGGATTTCAAGAGCCGTACCCGCAACAAGCGGCTGGAAGATCCGACCCAGCTTGCCGACCGGATCTTCCGCACCGGTATCTCAATGCTGGAGCGGGAGACGGACGGTACAAAATTTCGCTTGCTCGGGATCGGCGTCACCGATCTGACCGACCCTGCCCGTGCAGATCCGCCCGATCTCGTGGATGTGCAGGCCGGACGCCGGGCTGCGGCGGAAGCGGCCATGGACAAGCTGCGTGAGAAGTTCGGAGCTGCGGCCGTCGAGACCGGCTATACGTTTGGCGACAAGCGCCGCGACCGATAGTTTCAATCAAACGTGATTAAATTTTTCCTGCTAAACGTGACGAGATCAGCGCGGATGCAAACCTTCGTTAAACCTCGCTCGTTAAAATGCGGCTCAAGTTTTGCGTATGAGGTTTAGCATGATGCGTCGCCTGGTTTTGGGGTTCTGTCTGATGTCCGCGACGATGCTGTCGCCTCCAGCGTTTGCAGCGGACAGTGTTCCCCTGCAGATCATCGTTTCCAAGGACAAGCAGTCGCTGACCGTCTACGAGGGCGAGACCGTGGTCGCCAGGTCGCGGATATCGAGCGGCAAGGCCGGGCACGATACGCCGACCGGCTTCTTCTCCATCCTTGAGAAGCGGAAATACCACGAGTCGAACATCTATTCGAATGCACCGATGCCGTTCATGCAGCGAATCACCTGGTCAGGTATCGCGCTGCACGAGGGCAACGTTCCGAACTATCCGGCGTCGCACGGCTGCGTGCGCCTGCCGAGCGGTTTTGCGACCAAGCTTTACGGCCTGACCGAGCGCGGTGCGCATGTGATCGTGACCGACGCAGACGTGGTGCCGCAGCGCATCGAGGACGTCGTGCTGTTTTCGCCGCGCAAGCCTTTGCCTGCCGGCGCGCTGATGACCGATGTCGATCTTCGCACTGCATCGATCAAGGCCTCGCCGAAGAAGCCGGTGGAAGTGGCGATGAATGTCGCGCCGGCCAATCCGAACCGCGCCACGGATGCTCTTCCGCCGCAGCCTGATGATCTCGAGGAAGCGCAGACGCACGCGCTGCGCATCCTGATCACGCGGCGTACCGACCGCGAGACGCTGATGGACGCCCAGAAGTTGCTGGAAGAAATGGGCTTTGAGACCGGCGGCTCCGACGGCTATGTCGGACCGCTGACCCGCAGCGCCGTTGCCGGCTTCAAACGCTGGAAAGGCCTGAAGCAGACGGGGCCGATGATAAGCGGCGAGTTCATCGACGCGCTTTACGCCTCTGCCGGCCAGCCGAAGCCACCGGCGGGCCAGATCATGGTGCGGCAGAATTTCGAACCGCTGTTTGAGGCCCCTGTCGGCATCAAGGCGCCGGAAGTGGCCCTCGGCACGCATCTCTTCACTGTCGACAAGATCGATCGCTCGATCGAATCAGCCGATTGGCATGCGGTGACGCTGCCGAACGTGCTGTCCGACGCGACGATGAAGCGGCTGGGGATCACCATGGCGGCCGATGCGAAACTGCCGGGTGCCGCGAAAGCCGCACTCGACCGCATCGAGATTTCGCAGGACGTGCGCGACAGGATCGAGACGCTGATGGCGGATGGGACGTCTGTCACGATCAACGACAAATCGCTTGGACCGGAGACCGGCAAGGGCACCGATTTCGTCACGCTGACCAAGTCGTCGAAAAGCGAGATGGTGGCGGTTCAGGATATCGGCTCAACGCCTGCCGCCGAGCCGCGCGCCAAGCGCAGCATCATCCGTTACCAAGGCGGCGTCGGCCTCTACTGAGGCCAACGCCACCGCGGTCGGTTAGACCAGTTCCACATCCAGCACACCGGGCGCCGCCTTCAGAGCGGCGGCGATTTCCGGCGAGATACGATACCGTTCCGTCAGTTCCACCTCGATCTCGCGCTTGCCATCATCCTTGATGACGATAAACGAGACGAGGCCATCGCCGCGGGCATTAAGATGCCGGGCGACCGTCTTCAGCGGCCCTGAGTCGCGCACGAAGACCCGCAGCGCCTTCTGCATGCGGACCGACTGTTCCTCCAACGACTGCACCGTCTGGATCCGCAGGCCAATGCCTTCCGGACGCTCGTCGGCCTGAACGGTGATGACAAGCGATTTTCCGGGCTCAAGCAGATCGCGGTACTGAGCAAGCGCTTCGGAAAACAGCACCGCCTCAAACTGACCGGTGGAATCGGAAAACATGACGATGCCCATCTTGTTGCCGGTGCGCGTCTTGCGTTCCTGGCGACCGGTGACGGTCCCGGCAAGACGTCCGGCCGTGGCGCCTGCCCTCACAGCCGTCGAGAAGTCGGCGAAGGTCTGGACGCGCATCTTGTCGAGCACCGCACCGTAGGTATCGAGCGGATGGGCCGACAGGTAGAAGCCGAGCACCTGATACTCCCGCATCAGCATTTCAGACGGCATCCACGGATTGAAGGTTGGAAGCACGAGTTTTTCCGGACCGCTTGCCGCACCCGAGCCGAAGAAATCGGACTGACCGGAGACCTTCTCCTCCTGGGCGCGCTGGGCATAGCCGATGACGCGGTCCATACCGGCGCTGAGCTGCGCCCGATCGAAGCCGAAGCAATCGAAGGCGCCAGCGGCGTTGAGGCTTTCAAAGACGCGGCGGTTGATCTGCTTTGGGTCGATGCGCAGGCAGAAATCCTCGATCGACGCGAAGGGCGTGTCGCCGCGGACTTCGACGATGTGATCGACGGCGTTTTCGCCGACGCCCTTGATGGCGGCGAGCGCGTAATAGATGCGGTTGTCACCTGTCTCGAAGCGGCGGAACGAGGTCTGAACCGATGGCGGAATGACCTTGATGCCGAGCCGGCCCGCGTCTTCGCGGAAATCGTTCAGCTTTTCAGTGTTCGCCATATCGTAGGTCATCGACGCGGCGAGGAACTCGACCGGGTAATGCGCCTTCATATAGGCCGTCTGGTAGGAGACGATGGCGTAGGCGGCGGCGTGGGATTTGTTGAAGCCGTAGTTGGCGAACTTCGCCAGCAGTTCGAAGATGTTCTTCGCCTGTGGCTTCGACACGCCGTTCTTGATGGCACCACTGACAAAGCGTTCGCTCTGCTGGTCCATCTCGGCCTTGATCTTCTTGCCCATGGCACGGCGCAGAAGGTCGGCTTCGCCGAGCGAATAGCCCGACAGGACCTGGGCGATCTGCATCACCTGTTCCTGGTAAACGATAACGCCCTGGGTTTCCTTAAGCAGATAATCGATCGACGGATGGACCGATTCGATTTCTTCCTCGCCATGCTTGCGGGCGTTGTAGGTCGGGATGTTTTCCATCGGACCCGGACGATAAAGCGCCACCAGCGCAATAATGTCCTCGATACAGTCCGGCTTCATGCCGATCAGCGCCTTGCGCATGCCGGCGCTTTCCACCTGGAACACGCCGACGGTCTCGCCGCGTGACAGCATCTGGTAGGTCAGTTCGTCATCGAGCGGGATCTTGGCGAGATCCACAACGATATCGCGCTTCTTGCAGAATTCGACCGCGGTTTTCAGAACCGTCAGCGTCTTCAGTCCGAGAAAGTCGAACTTGACCAGACCGGCCTGCTCGACCCATTTCATGTTGAACTGGGTGACCGGCATGTCGGAGCGCGGGTCGCGGTACATCGGCACCAGCTTCGACAGCGGGCGGTCACCGATGACGATACCGGCGGCGTGGGTCGAGGCGTGGCGGTAGAGACCTTCGATCTTCTGGGCGATATCGAGAAGACGGCCAACGACCGGCTCCTTGTCGACCTCTTCCTGAAACTTCGGCTCTTCCTCGATCGCCTTTGCCAAGGTGGTCGGATTGGCCGGGTTGTTGGGCACCAGTTTGCAGATGCGATCGACCTGGCCATAGGGCATTTCGAGAACGCGGCCGACGTCGCGCAGTGCTGCGCGGGCCTGCAGCGAACCGAAGGTGATGATCTGCGCCACCTGCTCGCGGCCATATTTGCGCTGCACGTAGCGGATCACTTCTTCGCGGCGATCCTGGCAGAAGTCGATGTCGAAGTCGGGCATCGAGACGCGGTCGGGATTGAGGAAGCGTTCGAACAGCAGCGAGAAGCGCAGCGGATCGACGTCGGTGATCGTGAGCGCATAGGCAACCAGCGAGCCTGCACCGGAACCGCGACCCGGACCGACCGGGATGTTCTGCAGCTTTGCCCATTTGATGAAGTCGGCAACGATCAGGAAGTAGCCCGGAAACTTCATCTTCTCGATGACGCCGAGCTCGAAATCGAGCCGTTCGCGATAATCCTGCTCGGTGAAGCCCGCGGTGATACCGAGTTCGGCCATCCGGTTCTCGAGGCCTTCGACCGACTGACGGCGCAGCTCCGCCGTTTCGGCGCGCTCCGCTTCTGCCGGATCGTCGGTGGCGCCGGTGAAGCGCGGCAGGATCGGGCTGCGGGTCTTCAGGATGAACGAGCAGCGCTTGGCGATCTCGACCGTGTTATCGAGCGCTTCCGGCAGATCGGCGAACAGCTTTGCCATTTCGGCACGGCTCTTCAGGTAATGGTCGGGCGTCAAACGGAAACGGGTATCGTCGGATACGATCGCATTGTGCGCGACGGCCATCAGGGCATCATGGGCGTCGTAATCGGACTGACCTGGGAAGAAGGCCTCATTGGTCGCGACCAGCGGCACATCCTGGTCGTAGGCAAGATCGATCATCCGCTGCTCATGACGGCGGTCGTAAGTGCCGTGACGCTGCAGTTCAATATAGAGCCGATCGCCAAAGGCCTGCTTCAATGACAGGAGGCGCGCCTTTGCGAGTACGGTGTTGCCATCCTTCATTGCCACGTCGACAGGGCCACCGGCAGCACCTGTCAGCGCGATCAGTCCTTCGGTGCCGCCATCTTCCAGCCAGGCGCGGCAGATATGCGTTGCCGCCTGCCCTTCTCCATCGAGATAGGCGCGGCTGACGAGATCCACCAGCCGCTCGTATCCCTTGGCATTGGCGGCGAGCACAACGATTGCCGGCAGCTTCGCCAAATGGCCGTTGCGGCGATCGTCTGGCTGATCCTCCATGTCAATCGACAGCTGGCAACCGATGATCGGCTGAATGCCATCACCGATGGATTTCTGGGCGAATTCCAGCGCGACGAAGAGATTGTTGGTATCGGTGACGGCGATCGCGGGCTGATTGTCCGCGATGGCCTTGGAGAGGATTTTCTTAAGCGGCAGCGCACCTTCCAGAAGCGAATAGGCGGAATGGACGCGCAGATGCACGAACTGTGGCGTCGCTCCCAAATCCTCCGATTCCGATTGTAAAGTCGCTGCGTCCGCCATCTGATACCCATTCCTTGAATCGGGTCATTGTCCGGCGCGGGGGCTTCAGAGTCGAGTCAAGAATGGTCTTCTCAACCTCTTTCCGCTTGCGCCCGCCGGCTGGGCGAGCACGGACCGGCTCACATCACCAGCATGATCATCGACAAGCTGGCAACGAAAGTTGCAATGGAGGCGAATGCGGCAATATCACGAAGAAGGTCAGTCATCGTCGTCTCCCGTGTTCGTTTATGTTGGCACTTTGTTCTCTTTTCGTGCCAACGTCAATAGTAGAACAAAACGGGAATAGAAGATTCTGACCGATGGTTAATGCTGCTTGCTGGCTGGAGGTAACCAGCGCTCCATAGGACCAAGCCGTTGCCGGCCGACGCACGCGGTCGGCAGCCAAACGCCAGCCATCGCTGCGGATCGCTGACGTGACGTCATTCCATGGCAGCAGTGTCCATCGCACGCCCCTTCGAGGATGTGACGATGGACACTATCGGATTAGGGGCACGCTTTGGGGATCAGTGCGTTCGCTAGAACTCGACGACTTTGCCGCCCTCGATCGTGACGCGACGATCCATGCGGGCAGCGAGATCATGATTGTGGGTGGCAATCAGTGCAGCAAGCCCTGACTGGCGCACCAGCGCCTCCAGCGCTTCGAACACGTAGGATGCAGTCTTCGGGTCGAGATTGCCGGTCGGTTCGTCGGCCAGCAAAAGGCGGGGCGCGTTGGCCACCGCACGGGCAATCGCCACGCGCTGCTGTTCGCCACCCGACAGTTCCGACGGGCGGTGTTCGCCGCGATGACCGATTCGCATGTAATCGAGAAGCTGGCCCGCGCGTTCGCGCGCTTCCCCCTTTGAAAGGCCGCCAATCAGCTGCGGCATCATGATGTTCTCGATCGCCGTGAATTCCGGCAGCAGATGGTGAAACTGGTAAACGAAGCCGATGTCGGAGCGACGGATCGAGGTGCGCTCTTCATCCGACAAACCGTTGCAGGCCCGACCGCCGATCGTCACATCGCCAGCGTCCGGATGTTCAAGCAGGCCTGCCAGATGCAAGAGCGTCGATTTGCCGGTACCGGACGGGGCGACGAGCGCCACGATCTCGCCGCTCACGAGCGAGAAGTCTGCCCCGTTGAGGATCGACAGGCTCGTCTCCCCCTGGCCGTAGTGACGTTCGACGCCTGAGAGATTGAGGACGGTTTTACGCGGGACAGCCATGGAGACCTATTCGTATCGGAGGGCCTGGACAGGATCGAGCTTCGATGCTCTCCATGCCGGGAAAATGGTGGCGAAGAAGGACAGGACCAGCGCCATGATGACGACCGAGAAGGTCTCGCCAAAACTCATTTCGGCCGGAAGCTGGCTGAGGAAATAGAGCTCCGGATCAAACAGGATGGTGCCCGAGACCCAGGAGAAGAACTGTCGGATCGATTCGATGTTGAGGCAGACGATAACGCCGAGCGCGACGCCGGCAAACGTGCCAACGATGCCGATAGCAGCACCCGTCATGAAGAAGATCCGCATGATGGCGCCGGAACTCGCGCCCATCGTGCGCAGGATTGCGATATCGGAGCCCTTGTCCTTCACCAGCATGATCAGGCCCGAGATGATGTTCAGTGCCGCGACCAGCACGATCAGCGTCAGGATCATGAACATCACGTTGCGTTCAACCTGAAGCGCCGAGAAGAAGGTCTGGTTGCGCTGACGCCAGTCGGTGATGAAAATCTGGCGACCGGCAGCCTGCTCCACCAGCGGACGCATGTCCTCGACATTGTCGGGGTGATCGATGAACAGTTCGATCGACTGCACCAGCCCTTCGGCATTGAAATAGAGCTGCAATTCCTCAAGCGGCATGTAGATGATCGTCGCGTCGTATTCCGACATGCCGATCTCGAAAACGCCGGACACGGGATAGGATTTAACGCGCGGATTGACACCCATCGGTGTCACGTCGCCTTCGGGCGAAATCAGCGTGATCTGGTCGCCGGCCGAAATGCCGAGCTGCGAGGCAAGCCTGGAGCCGACAAGAACGCCCTGCCCCGACGCGAAGCCGACGATATCGCCCTGCTTGATATTACCAGCAACTTCCGTGACCTTCTCAAGGTCTTCCGGCCGTACGCCGCGCACAAGAGCGCCGGAACCGGCGCCACCCTTGCCGGATGCCAGCGTCTGCCCCTCGACAAGCGGCAGGGCCATCTTGACGCCGGGAACGGCAGCGAATTTCTTGGTCAGTTCGGCGTAATCGGTGAACGGCTGGTCGATCGGCTGGATCACCATGTGGCCGTTGATGCCGAGAATGCGGGAAATGAGCTCGGTGCGAAAGCCGTTCATGACCGCCATCACGATGATCAGTGTCGCGACGCCAAGCATGATGCCGACGAAAGAAAAGCCCGCGATGACCGAGATGAAGGCTTCCTTGCGGCGCGAGCGCAGGTAGCGCCAGGCGACCATTCGCTCGAACGACGAGAAAGCGCCAGCCCGCGGAGACTTGTCGACCTTCTCTGGTTCACCACTCGTCGCGATGCTCGCCATTCACGCTTCCTTACACATGGAGCGCGCGGGAGGCTTCCCGCGCTGCTGTATCAGATATGCCTGCCTAGCCTGTCGTCAGACTGGCCCGGCGAGACGTCGGTGTCCGATCATCCGGCGACGCGGTTGAGCGCCGCTTCGAGCGTCATGACGTCCCGGGCTGCGGACTTGCGGTCCTTGACCTCGACCTCGCCGTTGGCGGCGGAGCGCGGACCGACGATTATCTGTACCGGAACACCGATCAGATCCGCTGTCGCGAACTTGGTGCCGGCGCGTTCGTCGGTATCGTCAAGCAGCACGTCCTTGCCGGCCTTGTTGAGCTTTGCGTAGAGATCTTCCGACAGACGATCGCATGCCTCGTCACCGGGCTTCATGTTGATCACCACGACATCGAACGGCGCAACGGATGCCGGCCAGATGATTCCGTTATCGTCATGCGATGCTTCGATGATGGCGGGAACAAGGCGTGTCGGCCCGATGCCGTAGGATCCCATGTGGACAAGATGTTCCTTGCCATCAGGGCCCTGCACCTTTGCGCCCATCGGCTCGGAATATTTCGTGCCGAAATAGAAGATATGGCCGACTTCGATGCCGCGGGCAGAGAGGCGATCGGCATCCGGGATCTGATCGAAGGCCGATTCGTCGTGCATTTCGGACGTCGCGGCGTAGACCGATGTCCACTTGTCAAAGATCGCCTGCATGCCGGCGACATCGTCGAAATCGGTGTCTTCGCCGGGAATGTCGAAATTGACGAAGTCGCGGTGCGAAAACACTTCCGACTCACCGGTTTCGGCAAGGATGATGAACTCGTGGCTGTGGTTGCCGCCGATCGGGCCGGTATCGGCACGCATAGGAATGGCGCGCAGTCCCAAACGATCGAAGGTGCGCAGATAGGCCGCGAACATCTTGTTATACGAATGGACGGCGTCTTCCTTGTTGAGATCGAAGGAATAGGCATCCTTCATCAGGAATTCGCGCGAACGCATGGTGCCGAAACGCGGACGGATCTCGTCGCGGAACTTCAGCTGGATATGATAGAGGTTGAGCGGCAAGCTCTTGTAGGACTTGACGTAGGACCGGAAGATATCCGTGATCATTTCCTCGTTCGTCGGTCCGTAGAGCATCGGCCGCTCCTGGCGGTCCTTGATGCGCAGCATTTCCTTGCCGTAGGCGTCGTAGCGACCGCTTTCCTGCCACAACTCGGCCGACTGCAGCGTCGGCATCATCAGCTCGACGGCGCCTGCCCGGTTCTGCTCTTCGCGGACGATCTTGTTGACCTTGTCCAGCACGCGCTTGCCAAGCGGCAGCCAGGAATAGATGCCCTGGCTCTGCTGACGGATCATGCCCGCACGCAGCATCAGCCGGTGCGAGACGATTTCCGCTTCCTTGGGGTTTTCCTTCAGGATGGGCATAAAATAGCGGGACAGACGCATGGACGTTTCCGGTTTCCGAGGCGTTCCCCAGATAACAAGGGAATCGGCCGTTTCTTGGATTGAACTTTGACGGCGTACATAGCCGTTCGAGGGCGCAAATGGAACCCATAGCGCACGCTGCGGAACAGCAGATTGCGCTTGCAAGGGCTGGAGCTCAACGGTTTGATGACAAGCCCTGCGACAAATTCGTCCACGGGAGATTTTTGCCAAACTGTGTCAAAAATGCAAAAAAATCGAGTGACAAAGCACATTCGTTGGGCTAGGTTCAGCTCACAAAAGAGGCAAGGAGTTCAAATTCTTGCCAGTTCGCGGTCAAGTCTTGGGAGGATCAGATCTCTGGCGCGCTCGTCGCAGCCCCGGCAACGGAATGAGTATCACGCGAAACTGAAAAACAAGGCTTAACCGCCTTGTTTTTTTTTGGCCTGCTCACAGGCCGGGCCGCTTCTGCAGAAATCCAGAACGAAAGCTGCAGTTCGTCGCTGCTATGCCTGAAGAAAATGACAGCCGGATGACACGTCCGCCAGCAGCGCCCTACTCAAATGTCGGCATTAAGTTGGGAATGCTGTCGATCCCGAAGCCAAAATAGGTGGAGGCGAGATGGTAGGTGAGGTAGAGCGCCGCCGAGATCACGGTCGTCAACAAGATGACCCTGCCTCCGCGGAATCGAACGGGCGCACTTTCAACCGTCCCGATCATCACTTCCCCATCATCCTGCTGACTGCGATAGCCAAGCGGCAGGACGGCGAACAGAACCGTCCACCAGAGAATGAAATAGATCGCAGCGACGGTCAGCAATGGCATGATGTGTCTCCTCCGCACTACCTATAGAACAGGGGATGCCGGGCGCAAAGGACGAGGTTCGATATTTCCCGTCCGGCCAAGCGCTGCGAGATTGATTCCGCAGACGCAGCCAACATGCTGAAATGCTAACACATCTGCCCGGCCCCGAACCCTCTTGACGCTTACAGCGAGGAGAAGGTGTCGGAGGCCGTGGGCAGACTTGGTTTGGCGACGGCGCCTTAGACTTTGGAGACGAACACCGTCACGACCGGCTTCTTGCCCCAGGCCAGGTTGGCCGCGGAGCGGACGGAGCGACGCACGGCTTCGCGCAGCATGTCGAGATCCTTGCGGCGGGCGCGCGGGATGCTTTCGATCGCATTGAGAACCGCGTCATAAAGCGTGTCCTCCATGTCCTCGCCCTCATAGTCGACCTCCGGCATGCCGAAGGCAACGACGTCGGGATCGCTCAGGAAGTCGAAGCGGCTGTCGAGCAGCACGTTGACCGAGACGTGACCGGCAAAGGAGAGCTTGCGGCGGTCGCCGATACCCATTTCCTCAAAGTCGCCGATCAGCTTGCCGTCCTTGAAGACGCGGCCATGTGGCGCATCGTCGATGACCTGGGCCGGGCCCGGTGCGAGACGCAAAATATTGCCGTTGCGCACGCGCGGGATGGTCTTGATGCCGGCGGTGGCGCCGAGCGCTGCCTGGGCGGTAAGGTGGGCTGCCTCGCCGTGAACAGGCACGAGGATCTCCGGTCTGGTCCACTCGTACATCTTCAGAAGTTCATTGCGGCGCGGGTGGCCGGAAACATGCACAAGCGCATCCGAGTCGGTGATGATCTTGATGCCCTGTTCGATCAGCGCGTTCTTGATTTCGATGATCGGCTTTTCGTTGCCCGGAATGGTGCGCGAGGAGAATACGACCGTATCGCCCGCAGCAAACGCGACGTTGCGCATCTCGTCGCGGGAGATCTTGGCAAGCGCTGCGCGCGATTCGCCCTGGCTGCCCGTCAGGATCACGACGACCTTGTCGCGCGGGATATAACCGAACTCGTCTTCGGAGATGAAGGGCTTGATGCCTTCCATGATACCGAGATCACGGGCAACGGCAACGACGCGCTTCAGCGACGAGCCGAGCAGCAGCACTTCGCGGCCGGCGGCGTCCGCTGCTTCGGCGATCGAGCGGATGCGGCCGACATTCGACGAGAAGGTGGTGATCGCCACCCTGCCCGCAGCATTTTGGATGACCTGGCGCAGGCCTTCCGACACTTCTTCTTCGGAGGGGGAAACGCCTTCGCGCAGCGCATTGGTGCTGTCGCACATCAGTGCGAGAACGCCCTCGTCGCCGATCGCGCGGAAACGGTTCTCGTCGGTCAGTGGCCCGAGCGACGGCGCATGGTCGATCTTCCAGTCGCCGGTATGGACGACATTTCCGAGCGGCGTGCGGATGACCAGCGACATCGGCTCTGGGATCGAGTGGTTGACGCCGACGGCTTCGATCTCGAACGGGCCGACATTGATGCGGTCGCCAGCCTTGAAGATGGTGATCGGGATTTCGGCGCGCGTGCCTTCGTAATTCCGCTTTGCTTCCAGCATGCCCGCGGTAAACGGCGAGGCGTAGACCGGCACGTTGAGGCCGGGCCACAGATCATTCATGGCGCCGTAATGATCCTCATGCGCGTGCGTGATGATCATCGCCTTGATGTTTTTCTTCTGGGCCGTCAGAAACCGGATATCGGGTAGGACAAGATCCACGCCCGGCAGGTCCGGACCTGGAAAAGTGACGCCGCAATCGACCATGATCCACTGCCGCTTGTCCGGCGTTCCGTAGCCGTAGAGAGCGAGGTTCATGCCGATCTCACCCACGCCGCCAAGCGGCAGGAACACCAGTTCGTCCTGTTTAGCCATTTTTATTGTTATTCCGTTCTTGCAAAAAATACATCGCCTGCTGCGATCGGCATCAAAGAGCCATGGCCGGTATCAAGCAGCAGAAATCCAGTGTCATCGATACCTGCGAATGTGCCGTTTAGCGAGCGCTCAGGTAGATTTACCGTAATTTTCTCACCAATTCCGCATGCGACGCGGCGCCATCTGTCGACGACTGTGGTAATACCCCGACCCTTGTCCCATTCCTCCAGAACTGTCGCCATCTCCCTGAAAAGATGTGCGAATACATCCTCTGGCGACGCAGAAGACCCTTGGTCGTGAAGACGGGTGACACCGTAGGGTGCGCTATCGGGCATGTGGCGAATATTGATGCCGATGCCGATCACGAGCGCCCGGTGGCCGCCGGGAAGCGCTTCGCTTTCAATGAGGATGCCGCAGGTTTTCTTGCGCCCGATGAGAATATCGTTCGGCCATTTGACCTCGAGCGGCTCTCCACCGGTGGGTAGAACGGCACGCAAGGCGGCATTGACAGCGACGGCAACTGCGAGCGGGAGCGACGCAAGGCGCTCCGGAGGTGCCGGATCAATCAGCAGCAGCGAGGCATAGAGATTGCCGGGCTCTGACGTCCAGGCGCGGCCGCGGCGGCCACGGCCGTCCGTCTGGCGGGTGGCGGTCAACCACAACAAACCGGCTTCGCCCGCACGGGCGCGGGCGAGGCATTCTGTGTTGGTGGAGCCGACCTCGTTCAGCGCTTCATGACGAAACGCATTGAGCGATAGGCTTCGGCTCCTCAACGTCATCCTCAGAAGAACGACTTCGCAGCAGCGCTGGCGGCTGAGCCGATCGGTCCACCGATCAGCACATAGGCGACGACGAACAGGCCGGACAGGCCGAAGATCAGACGCAGTTCGCCGGAGACACGGGCGAACTGACCCTTCGGCTCATCAAACCACATCAGCTTGACGATGCGCAGGTAGTAGTAGGCGCCGACGACGGAAGAGAGCACGCCGATGATTGCCAGCGCATAGAGCTTAGCCTCGATCGCCGCCACGAACACGAAGTACTTGGCGAAGAAGCCTGCGAGCGGCGGAATGCCGGCCATCGAGAACATCAGCGCCGTCAGCACCAGCGCCATGAAGGGCTTGGTCGAGGAAAGACCTGCGAGATCTTCCACGGTTTCGACATAGGTACCGTCTTCGCGGCGCATCGCCATGATGCAGGCAAAGGTGCCGAGCGTCATCACCATGTAGATGGTCATGTAGAGCACGACGCCGGAGACGCCGGTCTCTGTGCCGGCAGAAAGGCCGACCAGTGCGTAGCCCATGTGGCCGATCGAGGAATAGGCCATCAGGCGCTTGATGTTCTTCTGGCCAATCGCTGCGAATGAACCGAGCAGCATGGATGCGATCGCCACGAAGACGATGATCTGGCGCCAGTCAGACAGTATCGGCAGGAAGGCTTCCGATACGACGCGAACCAGGATTGCCATGGCCGCAACCTTGGGCGCCGACGCGAAGAAGGCCGTCACCGGTGTCGGTGCACCTTCGTATACGTCAGGCGTCCACATGTGGAACGGCACGGCAGAGATCTTGAAGCAGGCGCCGGCGAGGATGAAGACCATGCCGAAGATGAGGCCGAGGCCGCGCTCTTCAGACGACAGAACGGTAGCGATTTCGTCAAAGCCGGTATTGCCGGTGAAGCCGTAGACCAGCGACATGCCGTAGAGCATCATGCCCGACGACAGGGCGCCGAGGACGAAGTACTTGAGGCCCGCTTCCGTGGAGCGGAGGTTGTCGCGGCTGAAGGCAGCGACAACATAGAGCGCCAACGACATCAGCTCGAGGCCGAGATAGAAGGCGAGCAGGTCGTTGGCCGAGATCAGCACCATCATGCCGAGCGTCGCGAGAACCAGGAGAACCGGGAATTCGAACTTGTCGAGTTCCAGCGCCTTGGCCTGTCCCATCGACATGACCATGGCGGTGATCGATCCGATCAGTGCCAGGATCTTCATGAAGCGGGCGAACGTATCCGATACGAAGGCGCCGCCAAAGGCCTGGCCGTCGCCGGTCATGAAGATCAGCATGGCGCCTACGACCGCCAGAAGGGCGATCGCAAGACCGGTGACCAGCGGAGCGGATTTCTCGCCGGAGAAGACGCCAATCATCAGAAGGGCGAGCGCGCCTACGGCCAGGATGACTTCCGGCAGGGCCAGACGCAGGCTTTGGCTCAAGAGTTCAGCGGTCATGTCCAGTTTCGTCCCGTCTCAGTGCACGTTGAGTGCAAGGTTCTTTGCTGCGGCCAAGGCTGCGGAGTAATTGTTCACCACGAGATCCACCGAGGCTGCGGTCGCGTTAAGGACCGGCATTGGATAGAAACCGTAGAAAATCGTGAGCGCGACCAGTGGGTAGAGCAGGAACTTCTCGCGCGTCGAAAGGTCGAGAAGTGCCTTCAGCTTTTCCTTTTCCAGTGCCCCGAAAATGACCCGGCGATAAAGCCAGAGCGCATAGGACGCGGAAAGGATGACGCCGGTGGCGGCAAACAGTGCCACCCAGGTGTTGACCCGGAAGACGCCCATGATCGTCAGGAATTCGCCGACAAAGCCGGATGTGCCCGGAAGACCGACATTCGCCATGGTGAGGATCATGAAGGCGACGGCATATTTCGGCATGTTGTTGACGAGACCGCCGTAAGCCGAGATCTCGCGGGTATGGAGGCGGTCATAGACAACACCGACGCAGAGGAAGAGCGCGCCGGAAACGATGCCGTGCGACAGCATCTGGAAGATCGCACCCTGCACGCCCTGCTGGTTAGCCGCAAAGATACCCATCGTGACGTAGCCCATGTGGGCAACCGACGAGTAAGCGATCAGCTTCTTGATGTCGTCCTGCATCATCGCCACCAGCGAGGTGTAGATGATGGCAATGACGGACAGCGCAAACACCATTGGCGCGAAGTACTCGGATGCCAATGGGAACATCTGCAAGAGGATACGGATCATGCCGTAACCGCCGAGCTTCAGCATGACACCGGCCAGGATGACCGAACCTGCGGTCGGAGCCTGAACGTGCGCATCCGGAAGCCAGGTGTGGACCGGCCACATCGGCATCTTGACCGCGAAGGCTGCAAAGCAGGCGAGCCAGAGCCAGGTCTGGACGCCGGCCGGGAAGCCGAACTTCAGAAGCTCGGTCATATCGGTCGTGCCGGCCTGCCAGTACATGGCCATAACGGCCAGCATCATCAGAACCGAACCAAGCAGCGTATAGAGGAACAGCTTGTAGGATGCGTAGACGCGATCCTTGCCGCCCCAGACGCCGATGATGATGAACATCGGGATCAGCGTCGCTTCGAAGAAGATGTAGAAAAGCACGATATCGAGGCCGACGAAGACGCCGGTCATGGCCACCTGCAGGAGCAGGAAGGAAATCATGTATTCCTTGACGCGCTTCTCGATCGCTTCCCAGCTGGCAAGCACGCAGAACGGCATCAGGAATGTCGTCAGGATGACGAACAACATGGAAATGCCGTCGACGCCGAGATGATAGGAAATCCCCGTGCTCAGCCACTCATGCTTTTCCACCATCTGGAAGCCCGGGTTCGAATTGTCGAAACCGATCCAGATGAACAGAGAGACGATAAAGGTGACGACCGTCGTCAGGAGCGCGATGTTGAGCACGTTGCGGCGACCGTTCGCCCCCTCGCCGTTTGTCAGCAAGAGGAGGAGAACGCCGACCAGCGGCAGGAAGGTGACCGTCGAGAGAATTGGCCAGTCGGTCATTACATTGAGCTCCCGAGCATCATCCATGTGACGAGGGCGGCGACGCCGATCAGCATCGCGAACGCGTAGTGATAAAGGTAACCGGACTGCAGCTTGACCACCCGGTCGGTGATATCGACCACGCGGGCGGCGACGCCGTTGGGGCCGTAGTTATCGATGACGGCGACGTCACCCTTCTTCCACAGGAAGCGGCCGAGAGCCTTGGCCGAGCGGACGAAGAGGAAGTCGTAGAGTTCGTCGAAATACCACTTGTTCAGCAGGAACTGGTAGAGGCCCTGCTGCGAAGCGGCGAGACGCTTCGGGGTTTCTGGCGACTTGATGTAGAAGTACCAGGCGGTGACAAGTCCGATCAGCATGGCGATGAATGGCGACAGCGCCACCAGTGCCGGCACGTGGTGGAACTCGTGCAGCAGTTCGTTCTGCTCCGACGTGAACAGGGCACCCTTCCAGAACACGTCGTAGTCGTGGCCGTAGAAGAATTCCTTGAACAGGACACCTGCGAGAACCGCGCCGGCTGCCAGGATGTAAAGCGGCACCAGCATAACGTTGGGGCTCTCATGGACGTGATGCATCACTTCATGGCTCGCGCGCGGCTTGCCGAAGAAGGTGAGGAAGATCAGGCGCCAGGAGTAGAAGCTCGTGAACATCGCGGCGATGACCAGCAGCGTGAAGGCAAAGCCTGCAACTGGCGAGGACGAGGCATAGGTTGCCTCGATGATGAAGTCCTTCGAGAAGAAGCCTGCAAAACCGATCGACGTGAACGGAATGCCGACGCCGGTGATGGCGAGCGTACCGATCAGCATCATCGCGAAGGTGAGCTTGATGTGGGAGCGCAGACCGCCCATGTGGCGCATGTCCTGTTCGCCATCGACGGCATGGATGACCGAGCCGGCGCAAAGGAACAGGAGTGCCTTGAAGAAGGCATGCGTGAACAGGTGGAAGACTGCCGCACCATAAGCGCCGACGCCGAGCGCCACGAACATGTAGCCGAGCTGCGAACAGGTCGAATAGGCGATGACGCGCTTGATGTCGTTCTGCACGAGGCCGACGGTTGCCGCGAAGAAGGCGGTGATCGCACCGATGATGGTGACGATCGTCAGCGCATCCGGCGACAGTTCAAACACCGGCGACATGCGGGCGACGAGGAAGACACCGGCGGTGACCATGGTTGCTGCGTGAATGAGGGCCGAGACCGGGGTCGGGCCTTCCATCGCGTCCGGCAACCAGGTGTGCAGCAGGAACTGCGCCGACTTGCCCATCGCGCCCATGAACAGAAGCAGGCAGACGACGGTGAGTGCTGTCGCCCGTGTCAGTTCCATGCCGAAGATGTTGGCCACGACCTGCGTCGCTTCCGGTGCACCTTCAGCCGGCAGGTAGTTGGCAGCAGCGGCGAAGATGGTTTCGAAGCTGATCGAGCCGAACAGCACGAACAGGCCGGCGATACCAAGGATGAAGCCAAAGTCGCCGACGCGGTTGACGATGAACGCCTTCATGGCCGCAGCCGATGCGGACGGCTTCTTGTACCAGAAGCCGATCAGCAGGTAGGACGCGAGACCCACGCCTTCCCAGCCGAAGAACATCTGCGCCAGGTTGTCGGACGTGATCAGCATCAACATCGCGAAGGTGAACAGCGACAGGTAGGCGAAGAACCGCGGGCGATGCGGATCGTGGTGCATGTAGCCGATCGAGTAGATATGCACGAGCGTCGACACGGAGTTGACCACGACGAACATGATCGCGCTCAGCGTATCGATGCGGAACGCCCATTCGACATCGATGCCGCCCGACTGCATCCACTCCATCACCGGAACCTTGATGACTTCGCCGGCTTCGCCGTGGTGAAGGGCCACGTTGAAGAAGACAATCCAGGACAGGATCGCCGCGATGATCATCAGACCGCTGGTGACGTATTCGGAAGCCTTGGCGCCGATCTGGCGGCCGAATAGGCCGGCGATCAGGAAGCCGATCAGGGGAAGAAAGACGATTGCCTTGTAGATCATGACCCGATCAGCCCTTCATCATATTGACGTCTTCGACCGCGATCGAGCCGCGGTTGCGGTAGAAGACGACGAGAATTGCAAGACCGATGGCGGCTTCCGCAGCAGCGACGGTCAGAATGAACAGTGCGAACACCTGGCCGACGATGTCGTTCAGGAAGGACGAGAAGGCCACCATGTTGAGGTTGACCGCGAGCAGGATAAGCTCGACCGACATCAGGATGATGATGACGTTCTTGCGGTTCAGGAAGATACCGAACACGCCGAGCGTGAACAGGATGGCACTGACCGTGAGATAGTGGGAAAGACCGATTTCCATGTTTGTTGTTCCTTGTTCCCGCTACCTTCAGAGACCCTGGCCGGACTTGACCTTGACCACCTCGACGGCGGTTTCCGGCGTGCGTGCGACCTGCCTGGAAATATCCTGGCGCTTGACGTTGGTGCGATGGCGCAGCGTCAGCACGATGGCGCCGATCATTGCGACCAGAAGCACCATGCCGGCGAGCTGGAAGAAATAGACGTAATTCGTATAGAGCACATCGCCGAGGGCGGCCGTGTTGGTGCGCACGGCTGGGTTCGGGATCGGCATCGTGATGGATTTCGCCGCCTCCGGTGCCAGCACCGAGCCGCCGATCACGACGATCAGTTCAGCCGCGAGGATCAGCCCGATGACGATGCCGATCGGCGCGTATTGAAGAATACCGGAGCGCAGTTCGGCAAAATCGATGTCGAGCATCATCACGACGAACAGGAAGAGAACCGCGACCGCGCCGATATAGACGACGAGCAGGATCATCGCCAGGAACTCGGCCCCGGTCAGCAGGAACAGGCCCGCCGAATTGAAGAAGGTGAGGATGAGGAAGAGCACCGAATGGACCGGGTTCTTGGCCGAGATGACCATGAACGCCGACGCCACCGCGATGAACGCGAAGATGTAGAAAAAGATAGCCTGCAGACCCATCGTGGTGCCTTTTCGTTCCTCATCGGGCGGCGCTTCCAAAAAGCCCCCTGCCCGTCAGAACCCGGCGCTTCGAGCGCACCGAGATTAAATGATCAATGCTTGCCCGGCGCCCGATCAGAGCGACGGCATGCTCGCCCCGTTACCGGTAGGGCGAGTCGATCCCGATGTTGCGCGCAATTTCACGCTCCCAACGATCGCCGTTTTCGAGAAGACGTGCCTTGTCGAAATACAGTTCTTCCCGGGTTTCCGTCGAGAATTCGAAATTCGGACCTTCGACGATCGCATCGACCGGGCAGGCTTCCTGGCAGAAGCCGCAGTAGATGCACTTCACCATGTCGATATCGTAACGCACCGTGCGGCGGGTTCCGTCGTTGCGGCGCGGGCCGGCTTCGATGGTGATCGCCTGGGCGGGACAGATCGCCTCGCACAGCTTGCAGGCGATGCAACGCTCTTCGCCGTTCGGATAGCGGCGCAGCGCATGTTCGCCACGGAAGCGCGGCGAGACCGGACCCTTTTCGAACGGGTAGTTGATCGTTGCCTTCTGCTTGAAGAAATACCTCATCGACAGGAAGAAGGCGCCGACGAATTCCTTCAGGAACAGCGAGTTGATAGCCTGAGCAATAGCCATCTTATTCTCCAATGATGCCGAGTGACGAACGGGCCATGATCATGCCCATCCCATCAGTTTCAGCACGAATGCAACGATCACGACCATGGCGAGCGACAGAGGCAGAAACACCTTCCAGCCGAGACGCATGAGTTGGTCGTAGCGATAGCGCGGTACGAAGGCCTTCACCATAGCGAACATGAAGAAGACCATGGAGCCTTTCAGCATGAACCAGATGATGCCGGGAACCCAGTTGAGGAACCAGACGTCTACCGGCGGCAGCCAGCCTCCGAGGAAAAGAATAGTGGTCAGCGAGCACATCATCAGGATGGCGGCATATTCGCCGAGCATCAGCATCATGTATGGCGCTGACGAATACTCGACCATGTAACCGGCGACAAGTTCGGATTCCGCTTCCGGCAAATCGAACGGGGGACGGTTGGTTTCTGCCAGAGCCGAGATGAAGAAGATCACGAACATCGGGAACAGCGCCAGCCAGTGCCAGTCAAGGAACGAAGCCGGCAGACCCATCATCGTGCCGAGGCCGTCATGCTGTGCATTGACGATGTCGGTCAGGTTGAGCGAGCCCACGCAGAGCAGGACCGAAACGATGACGAAGCCGATCGAGACTTCATAAGACACCATCTGCGCCGCGGAGCGAAGTGCGCCGAGGAACGGGTACTTCGAGTTCGATGCCCAGCCCGCCATGATGATGCCGTAGACTTCGAGCGACGAGATCGCGAAGACGTAGAGGATACCGACATTGATGTTGGCGATAACCCAGTTCTGGCTGAACGGAATGACCGCCCAGGTAGCCAGCGCCAGCGTCACCGAAATCAGTGGAGCCAGAAGGAAGACGCCTTTGTTGGCGCCAGCCGGAATGATCGGCTCCTTCAGGATGAACTTCAAAAGGTCGGCGAAGGACTGGAACAGACCGAACGGGCCAACGACGTTCGGACCACGGCGCAGCTGAACGGCCGCCCAGATCTTGCGGTCGGCGAGAAGGATATAGGCAATGAAGACCAGAAGGCAGACCAGGAGCAGAAGAGACTGCCCAACCATGATCAGTGCCGGCCAAACGTAGGTCCAGAAGAACGAATCCATGTTCATATTACTCCGCCGCAACCTGGAAATTGTTGCGGGCCAGTGCCGAGCATTCCGCCATGACGGCAGATGCGCGGGCGATCGGGTTGGTCAGATAGAAATCCTTGATCGGCGTCGTGAAGCCGCCCTTGGAAAGCTCACCGGATTTCAGGCCGAGGGTGGCGATGTCGTTGACCGAGCCGGTCGCGATCTCATCGAGATCCGCAAAATGCGGGTGATCCGCATAGAGCTTCGCACGCAGAGCATAAAGCGAGTCGAACGGCAGCTTCTTGCCGAGCACGTCGGACAGGGCGCGGATGATTGCCCAATCTTCGCGAGCTTCGCCCGGCGCGAAGCCGGCACGGTTGCCCATCTGGACGCGGCCTTCGGTGTTGACCCAGGTGCCGGACTTTTCCGTGTAGGTCGCGGCCGGCAGGATGACGTCGGCGGTATGCGCGCCGTTATCGCCGTGGCTGCCGATATAGACGGTGAACTTGGCGTATTTCGTCGAGAATTCCATCTCGTCGGCGCCAAGCAGGAAGAGAACGTCCATCGACTTCAGCATGGTTGCGGCATTGGCACCCTTGGCACCCGGCACGAAGCCGAGATCGAGGCCGCCGACGCGCGATGCTGCGGTGTGCAGCACGCCGAAACCGTTCCACTCGTCCGTCAGTGCGCCAACGGAACCGGCAAGCTTTGCAGCTGCCTGAAGGATGGCGAGACCATCCGGACGGGAAAGAGCCCCCTGCCCTACGATGATCATCGGGTTCTTCACGCCGCGCAGCTTTTCGGCAAAGCTGTTGCTGCCGGACGAAAGCTCGGCAAGCGAGTCCGGGCCGGCGCCGAGATAGTCGTAGGCGTAGCGGAGTTCGCTTACTTCGCCGATCACGCCGATCGGGAAATTGCCGCGGCGGAAGCGCTTGCGAATGCGGGCGTTCAGAACCGAAGCTTCATAGCGCGGGTTGGCGCCGATCAGAAGCAGACCACCGGCCTGTTCGATGCCTTCGATGGTCGGGTTGAAGATGTAGCTGCCGCGACCAAGCGACGGATCGAGCGCCGTCCCGTCCTGGCGACAATCGAGGTTTTCCGAACCGAGCGAGTTCATCAGCGACTTCAGCGCGTACATTTCCTCGACCGAAGCCAGATCGCCGGCAATTGCGCCGATCTTGTCCCCTGATGTCGCTAAAACAGCGGTCTTGATCGCTGCGAAGGCTTCGGCCCAGCTTGCAGCCTGCAGACGGCCGTCCTTGCGGACATAAGGGCGATCGAGGCGCTGGGTTTTCAGACCGTCCCAGATGAAGCGGGTCTTGTCCGAGATCCACTCTTCGTTCACCTGCTCGTTGACGCGCGGCATGATGCGCATCACTTCGCGGCCGCGGGTGTCGACGCGGATTGCGGAGCCGACGGCATCCATGACGTCGATCGATTCGGTCTTGTTCAGTTCCCACGGACGAGCCGTGAAGGCAAACGGCTTGGAGGTGAGCGCACCGACCGGGCAAAGATCGACGACGTTGCCCTGAAGCTCCGAGGTCATCGCATGCTCGAGATAGGTTGTGATTTCGGCGTCTTCGCCGCGGCCGATCAGGCCAAGCTCGGAAATGCCGCCGACTTCGGTCGTGAAGCGGACGCAGCGCGTGCAGTGAATGCAGCGGTTCATCACGGTCTTGACGAGCGGGCCGATATACTTGTCTTCGACGGCACGCTTGTTTTCGGTGTAGCGCGAGCTATCGATGCCGAAGGCCATCGCCTGGTCCTGCAGGTCGCATTCGCCACCCTGGTCGCAGATAGGGCAATCCAGCGGATGGTTGATGAGCAGGAATTCCATCACGCCTTCGCGGGCCTTCTTGACCATCGGCGTGTTGGTGAAGACTTCCGGCAGTTCGCCATTCGGACCGCCGCGAATATCGCGCACGCCCATCGCGCAGGATGCCGCCGGCTTTGGCGGGCCACCCTTTACCTCGATCAGGCACATGCGACAGTTGCCTGCCACGGACAGACGCTCGTGGAAACAAAAGCGCGGGATTTCGGCGCCGGCTTCCTCACACGCCTGAAGCAGCGTGAAATGATCCGGGACTTCGATTTCCTTGCCGTCTACCTTCAGCTTCGTCATCGTCTTAACTACGCCCTCAGTTCATCCATCAGCTGTTTCGCCGAGGGACACATTCTTACTTCAACAGCGCCCTCGCCTGGCCGACCCAGTCGTCCCGCAAATTGCGCCCATCGAAACCCGATTCTACTTCGAACCGGGCGATATCTGTTTCGGACCAAGGCACGAACCCCGCAAGTCCTGCGACGCCTCTGTCCTTCGAATTCTTTCCAACCTTCGGGCTGATGCCGTCCGGTTACTCCGCCGCTTCCAAAACTGCGCCGTGCGAGGTCGAGTCCTTCGTGTACTGGTCGATACGCGCTTCGATTTCCGGACGGAAATTGCGGATCAGGCCCTGGACCGGCCAAGCGGCCGCGTCACCGAGCGCACAGATGGTGTGACCCTCGATCTGCTTCGACACCTGGAACAGCATGTCGATTTCGCGCTTCTGCGCATTGCCGCGCACCATGCGCTCGAGAACGCGCATCATCCAGCCGGTGCCTTCACGGCAAGGCGTGCACTGGCCACAGCTCTCGTGCTTGAAGAAGGCTGCGATACGCCAGATCGCCTTAATCACGTCGGTTGACTTGTCCATCACGATCATGCCGCCGGTACCGAACGAGGATTTGACCTCGCGCATGCCGTCGAAATCCATGATCGCGTCGGCCATGTCTTCGCCGCGAACGATCGGGCAGGACGCACCGCCGGGAATGACGCCGAGAAGGTTATCCCAGCCGCCGCGGATACCGCCACAGTGATGCTCGATGATTTCGCGGAACGACAGACCCATCGCTTCTTCGAAGGTGCAGGGCTTGTTGACGTGACCCGATACCATGAACAGCTTGGTGCCGACATTGTTCGGGCGGCCGATCGACGAGAACCACGTGGCACCGCGACGCAGGATGGTCGGGGCAACGGCGATCGATTCGACGTTGTTGACGGTCGTCGGGCAGCCGTAGAGACCCATATTGGCCGGGAACGGAGGCTTCAGGCGCGGCTGGCCCTTCTTGCCTTCGAGGCTTTCGAGCAGCGCCGTCTCTTCGCCGCAGATATAGGCACCGGCGCCGTGATGGACGTAAATGTCGAAATCCCAGCCGTTCTTGTTGTTCACACCGAGAAGACCGGCGGCATAGCATTCGTCGATCGCCGCCTGCAGGTCTTCACGTTCGCGCATATATTCGCCGCGGACATAGATGTAGGCGGTGTGCGCATTCATGGCGAAACCGGCAATCACGCAGCCTTCGATCAGCGTATGCGGATCGTTGCGCATAATTTCGCGGTCCTTGCAGGTGCCAGGCTCCGATTCGTCGGCATTGACGACGAGGTAGTGCGGGCGACCATCCGATTCCTTCGGCATGAAGGACCACTTGAGGCCGGTCGGGAAGCCTGCGCCACCACGACCGCGAAGACCGGAGGCCTTCATCTCGTTGATGATCCAGTCCCGGCCCTTCTCGATGATGATCTTCGTACCATCCCAGTGGCCACGGCTCATCGCGCCCTTCAAGGACTTGTCCTTGAGACCGTAGATATTGGTGAAAATGCGATCCTGGTCTTGCAACATGATCTATCTACCTACTCGACCGACTTTATCACATCGGATGTCATCATCAGCATGCCCGTAGTGACGGACCGAAACTTTGCCGCGCCCATCATCAGGAGCTTTCCCCTTCAGGCTTCGGCTTGCGGCTACGCTTCGGCTTCGTCTCGCCCGAGGGAACGCCGAGCTCTGCCGGAGCGCCTTCGGCCTTGCTCCCGGTCGCTGCTGGCGCCGTCTCGGTTGTCGTCGGCGAACCTTCGCCCTTTTCAGCAACCTTGACGTTCTCGGCAGCAGCCTTCGGTGCCGTGACCGGCGTCTTCAGCGACTTGTCGGTCTCAGGCGCCGTATCCTTCGGACGACCGGCATTTGCTGGCGGCACGGATGCGCCTTCGGTCACAGCCTGTGGCTGCGGCTCGAGATTGGTGCGGACCGGCTTGATATCGTCGACCAGCGTGATCGGAGCACCGATCGGTGCCGACTCATGACGGTCGATCTGCGGACCGGTCTTGACCTCGGCGCCCTTGCCTGCCTCGAACGTGTCGATGATTTCTTCAAGACGCTCGGGTGTCAGGTCCTCGTAGGCATCCTTGAAGATGATCACCATCGGCGCGTTGACGCAGGCGCCCTGACACTCGACTTCTTCCCATGACAGCGTGCCGGAAGCATTGAGATGCAGCGGATCGTGATGGATCTTCTTCTGACAGACCTTGATCAGATCTTCGGAGCCGCGAAGCATGCAAGGCGTCGTACCGCAGACCTGGATATGCGCACGGGTCCCGATCGGCTTCAGCTGGAACTGGGTATAGAAGGTCGCGACTTCGAGAACGCGAATATAGGCCATGTCGAGCTTGGCGGCGATATGCTCGATGGCGGAACGGGTGACCCAGCCATCCTGCTCCTGCGCACGCATCAACAACGGAATGACGGCCGACTGCTGCCGGCCTTCCGGGTATTTCCTGATCGTTGCCTCTGCCCAGACCGCATTCTCCTCGTTGAAGGAGAAGTTTGCCGGCTGGAACTGTTCTTCGGCTAGTCGACGAACGGACATGCTTTCAACGCCTTATCAGTTTATGACCCCGCACCGCGATCTCGTGAGTGTCACGAATTCGCAGGCATAGGCCGTCTTGTCTTTCTGCATGAACACGATCAGCTTCGTGCCGTTGAGTACGGATGTCTTGATCTCGTATCCCTCGGACAGGAGCGTAGCCATCGACGCCGAACCGCCGCTGACACTCGACAGCGCCTCCTGCGCCTGCGAGACCGCAGGAGCAGAGAGCACGAGAGCAGCGGCTGCGACGGCGCGAAGCTTCATCAGCGGTCAACCTCACCGAACACGATGTCCAGAGAACCCAACACCGCAGACACGTCCGCCAGCTGGTGTCCGCGACAGATGAAGTCCATCGCCTGGAGATGTGCATAACCCGGAGCGCGGATCTTGCAGCGGTAGGGCTTGTTGGTGCCATCGGCGACCAGGAACACGCCGAACTCGCCCTTGGGCGCTTCGACGGCCGCGTAAACTTCGCCGGCCGGAACGTGGTAGCCTTCGGTGTAGAGCTTGAAGTGGTGGATCAGCGCTTCCATCGAACGCTTCATCTCGCCACGCTTCGGCGGCACGACCTTGCCGTCGGTCGAAGACACTGGGCCGGTCTTTGCGTCGCTGAGCAGACGATTGACGCACTGCTTCATGATCTTGCAGGATTCGCGCATCTCGATCATGCGGATCAGGTAGCGGTCGTAGCAATCGCCGTTCTTGCCGATCGGAATATCGAAGTCGAGGTCGGCGTAGCATTCGTAAGGCTGCGACTTGCGCAGATCCCATGCCGCGCCCGAACCGCGGACCATGACGCCGGAGAAGCCCCAGGCCCATGCATCATCGAGACTGACGACGCCGATATCGACGTTGCGCTGCTTGAAAATACGGTTGCCGGTCAGAAGGTCGTCGATGTCGTCGAGCTTTGCCGGGAATTCATCGCACCATTGGCCGATGTCTTCGACCAGTTCCACCGGCAGGTCCTGATGGACGCCGCCCGGACGGAAGTACGCCGCATGCATGCGGGCGCCGCAGGCGCGCTCATAGAACACCATTAGCTTTTCGCGTTCTTCGAAGCCCCAGAGCGGCGGCGTCAGCGCGCCGACGTCCATGGCCTGGGTCGTGACGTTGAGAAGATGCGAGAGGATACGGCCGATTTCCGAATAGAGAACGCGGATCAGCTGACCGCGGATCGGGATCTCGAGGCCGAGCAGCTTTTCGACCGCGAGCGAATAGGCATGCTCCTGGTTCATCGGCGCGACGTAATCGAGCCGGTCGAAATAGGGCAAGGCCTGCAGATAGGTCTTTGTCTCGATCAGCTTTTCGGTGCCGCGATGCAGGAGGCCGATATGCGGATCGACACGCTCGACGATTTCGCCATCCAGTTCCAGCACCAGACGCAGAACGCCATGGGCAGCCGGATGCTGCGGACCGAAGTTGATATTGAAGTTCCGGACGTTGTGTTCCGTCATTTCAGCGCTCCGCGCTTTGGAAAATGGGCAACCGCCCGAAATTCTGCTTCATCGTCATGTCAATCAATTCAGACGAACGCCGACCCAGTAGGAACCGATCTTTCAGGGAGTGCAACCATGTTGCTGTCCTCTCCTGATATTTTAGACCGATATCACATTACCACGTCTAATCGACCCGCCTGCCCGCTCCCTCAACCAAGTCCACCCAACCCGGCAATTACCAAATCAACCGCGTCAGGTCTTCGCTTTCTCGTCACCGGGAAGAACGTAATCCGTCCCCTCCCAAGGCGACAGGAAATCGAAGTTGCGGAATTCCTGCCGGAGCTCGACCGGTTCGTAGACGACGCGCTTGACGCTGTCGTCGTAGCGAACCTCGACGAAGCCGGTCGTCGGGAAGTCCTTGCGTAGCGGATGCCCCTCGAAACCGTAATCGGTCAGGATCCGGCGAAGATCCGGGTGACCGGTAAACAGGATGCCGTAGAGATCCCATGCCTCGCGTTCGAACCAGTCGGCGCCCGGATAGACCGAGAATGCCGAAGGAACCGGTTCGTCCTCGCCTGTTGCAACCTTGATCCGGATACGCAGGTTCCGGTGAGGCGACAGCAGATGGTAGACCACATCAAAACGCTTCGCACGGGCCGGATAATCGACGCCGCAGATATCGATGAAGCTGATGAAACCGCATTTCGGATCATCACGCAGGAAGGTCAGAAGCTCGATGATGTTGTCGCTGGTGGCAATCAGGTTCAGCTCGCCATAGGACATCACCGCGTCTTCGACCAGCGACGAGCGCGATTCGCGAATGTAGGTCGAAAGCTCGCTCAGGGTCTCGGTCATCATATCCTCCTCAAGCCCTCAACGCTCGATCGTTCCGGTGCGCCGGATCTTCTTCTGCAGCAGGAGCACGCCGTAAAGCAGCGCCTCTGCCGTGGGGGGACAGCCCGGCACGTAGATGTCGATCGGCACGATACGGTCGCAACCGCGAACGACGGAATAGGAATAGTGATAATACCCACCGCCGTTTGCGCATGATCCCATCGAGATGACGTAACGTGGCTCCGGCATCTGGTCATAGACCTTGCGAAGCGCAGGCGCCATCTTGTTGGTCAGCGTTCCCGCCACGATCATCACGTCCGACTGGCGCGGCGAAGCGCGTGGCGCAAAGCCGAAACGCTCGACGTCATAACGCGGCATGGAAAGCTGCATCATTTCGACGGCGCAGCAGGCCAGACCGAACGTCATCCACATCAGCGAGCCCGTACGGGCCCAGTTGATCAGTTCGTCGGTCGACGTGACAAGAAAGCCCTTGTCGGCGAGCTCATTGTTGATCTCGCCAAAGAACGCGTCGTCGCTGCCAATCGGCTTGCCGGTATTCGGGTCGATAATACCCTTGGACTTCGGCGCGACGAGAGTTGTGCCGCTATCGACTACTCCCATTCCAGCGCTCCTTTTTTCCATTCGTAGATAAAGCCGATCGTGAGGACACCCAGGAACACCATCATGGACCAGAAGCCGAACCAGCCGATTTCACCGAAGGACACAGCCCAAGGGAACAGGAAGGCAACTTCGAGGTCAAAAATGATGAACAGAATCGACACGAGATAGAAGCGGATGTCGAACTTCATGCGGGCATCGTCGAAGGCATTGAAGCCGCATTCGTAGGCGGAAAGCTTTTCCGAATCAGGCGCCTTGTAGGCAACGGCGAAAGGCGCGATGAGAAGCGCCAGACCGATCACCAAGGATATACCGATGAAGATCGCGATCGGGACGTAGGAAGTGAGGAGTTCACTCATGATATTCGATCCCTGCTTGCCTTTAGCGCCGGGCGACGCTCGAACATGAATTCGACAAGCGTACGTGCATTGCAACAAGGCGTGACTAGCGCAGCGTGAGGAAAGGCGCAAGCCCTTTGAGTCCCCCTCACCTACCAATAATACTCCACTGGAAAACACCAGTTCGTTCGCCAACAAATCAGTACCCGACATGTTCCCGGCCAAGGGTCTGCCGACGGTCTTCTAACGATGGAGTTTCATTCAGGAATAGCGATTCGAGAGGCGCGGCGGACGGACGCTGCAACTCTCAGCGCGACAGGTGGGTTCGACGACCCGATCATTCCCCATCCCGGTGAGGATAGAGACGCTTGATCAGCTTGGAGGAAAGAAAGTAAATGGCGCGAGTGACGGGGCTCGAACCCGCGACCTCCGGCGTGACAGGCCGGCACTCTAACCAACTGAGCTACACCCGCGCATATTGCCGACTTTACGGCGCCGCATCATTTGGACACGACGTTCGAGGAAGAAGAATGGCGCGAGTGACGGGGCTCGAACCCGCGACCTCCGGCGTGACAGGCCGGCACTCTAACCAACTGAGCTACACCCGCACATTTCTTCAGAAACTTTCGTCTCTCACCAGGCAGCCTCGACTGCTCGGTTGGCCGCTTCCTAAGAGGTTCGACGGGAGGTGTCAAGCAAGTTTGAAGACAAAATAATGACGCCACTCACTTTCCCACATCGAGGCCCGTGGTTTGTCGTTAAGAACCCTTATCTGCCACGGATTTTGTCGAAAATTCAAAAAAATGTCGTCAAAGCTCTTGCGGTTTTCGCGCGATCCGCATAGATCACGGCCACCGAAGCGGCAGACGAAACGGTCTGCAGTTTAGGGGCGATTAGCTCAGTTGGTAGAGCGCCTCGTTTACACCGAGGATGTCGGCGGTTCGAGTCCGTCATCGCCCACCATTCTTCGGCCTTCCCTACCAGATAATTTCCGTAGAATGCTCTCTCGCTGATAATGGCACATGTTTGCCCATCACTGCCTTTTGGACGATTGCGTTGACCGGAAGTAGGCGGCGGCTCTAAGCGGCTCATCCGCTCCGACAGAATACTGCGCGACATCAACGCCAGGTTCCAACCGATTCGTTATCCAGTCTCAATCATTCGATCACGGGCAAATGACGTTGGCGAGCTACACAATTGTGGTTTGCATCGCTGAGGGGCTACGTTGCAAAAGACTGTCGGCCTGCACGACTATACGCGTTGTAGCATTTGGACGGCCGGCGAACACTCTCCGGTCTCCTGTTTTGTACGCCTGTCCGGCAGCACTTCAACCGGGACTGGCGCAGAGGCGAGCGGCATGCCATTGTCCCGCCATGAAAGCTGCCGCTGTCGCCTTTATTCTGCTCTCCTGCTGCGCCGTCTTCGTCGGCGGCATAGAGCTGTTCAAATATCGCCAAGGGGTCAAGCAACTCGCGGCGACCTACGCGCAGAGGCAGCCTTAGCGACAGCGCAGAAGCTCTCGTGCACTCGAAGCGCTTACCCGTTCAATCAAAGATGCTGAGTCGTTTGCTGATGTTCAGGTTCGGCATCACGCCGTAAGCCTGGCCCGTCCTGTAGGTGGTCTGCAGACAATAGTATGCGAAAATCCACAGGAAAAGGCTTGCCATAATCGAGATGGCAACGATCTGTATCCGCATTTATTTCCCTCCCCCAGCTCCTCCCCTCGATAGTGTTTCAAAATAAAACAACTGTCCATAGCAGCACGAGGACTTGGTGCAGTGCAGCATTATATTTTGCGGAGCGCCGGTTTATACTTTCTCATACTGCAGCGGAGGCGCAGCAGCATCGGGATCGTTGAACGGTTTGCAACGAGATCCGAAAGGGCTTGTTAAACGTCCATTAGGGGCACATTTCCCATTGTGTCCTCACGTTCTCTCTCATTCTCGAAACGAACTGTATCATGCGCAAGGTCATCGGGTGGCTCACCCAGAAACGTTCCAGCCAGGGGAGCGTCCCGCGTCCCCGTCGGCGTATCGACCTTGGCGTAGACGCGCCGACCTATCCGATCTACGCGATCGGCGACGTGCATGGCTGCCTGGAGCTCCTCAAGGAAGCCGAGGCGAAGATCGCCCGCGACATCGAAGAAACGCGCCGTGCCGGCGTGGTGGTTCTTCTCGGCGACTATGTGGACCGCGGCCCGGCATCCTCGGGTGTTCTCGACTATCTGATCAAGCCGAGCGAATACGGTCTGCGCCGAATGCCGCTATGCGGAAACCATGACGATGTGTTCCGCCTCTTCCTCGATGATCCGGAGACGCATGGCGAATGGCTGAGCCTCGGCGGAGAGCAGACGCTGGCGTCCTACGGGCTCGACGTGCATGACCAGAACTTTCGCCAGCGCAGCCGCAATGGCACGCTGAAGCAGCTGCTGGCTGAAGTCGTGCCCGACGCGCACCGCCAGTTCCTCACCGATTTGCCGATCAGCATGAAGGTCGGACAACTCCTGTTCGTCCACGCCGGCATTCGGCCGGGTGTCGCGTTGAAAGACCAGGAGGAGGCCGACCTGATGTGGATCCGCGATCCATTCCTTGCAAAAGGACCAAACCTGCCATCTACCTTCGTGATCCACGGCCACACGCCGCAGACTGAGCCCTCGCTCGGACCGAACAGAATCGGCATCGATACCGGGGCATTCTATTCGGGCAAGCTGACAATCTTGAGGATTGCGGGCGAAGAGACGCGGTTTATCTAGCGACGTCTGGAAAACCAGGCCGCCACAAACGGCTTTACCAGTGGACCGAACAGGCCAAGGCCAGTGATGGAAAAGCCGAAATAGACTTTCTTCGACCGCCGATCGATGCCGCGAACGATCTTTTCGGCAACGGCATTCGCCTTCCACGGCGGCGCGGCACCCATCAGAGCCCGTGCCTGCGCCGGGCGTTTGGCGAGTTCCCTCTCGAACTGCGGCGTTTCGGTATCCGGCGGGAAGCACAGCGCTATGGTGACGCCATATCCAACCGACTCAGCCTGGAGGGCCTCGGCGAAGCCCGTGAGCGCCGACTTGGAGGCACAATAAGCTGTGTAGCCGGGTATGCCGATCAGTGCCGCACCCGAGGACACGATCATGATTGCGCCCTGCCCGCGGCTCTTCATGCCCGCGTAGACTGCGCGTACGGCATTCGCCGTACCGAGCAGGTTGACGTCTATCTGGCGGGAAAAGTCGCCCTGCGATTGCTGGTCGAAAAATGCCGGCTCTACCATCCCGGCCGAGGCTACAAGAACGTCGCACGGTCCGAATGCGGCCTCGCAGGCATCGACAGCACGCGAGATCTCGCTATCGTTTGCGACATCCGCGTTTTCGCATCTGATGTCAGCCTTGCCGGTACTGCGGAGGTCGACGACAGCGCTTTCAAGCATTGCCGCCGTGCGCGCGATGATCGATACGCGCGCACCCCGGCATGCGTAGATCCGCGCCACTTCCAGTCCGATGCCGCTCGATCCACCTGTTACGATCACGTGCATCGTCGTCGCCACAGCCTCAGGTGTTGTCAGGCGACTGGAGAAGCGGCGCAAGCTGCATCAGTTTTTCCGGGCTGAGAGAGGCAAGACCGAAATTCCTGTCCTGCAGGTCCTTCAGGCGTCTTGCTGTCGATTCCACCGCATGGCGAATCTGCTCTTCCGTATGGTCGCTGGTGATAAAGAATCGCAACCGGGCCATGCCTTCCGGGACGGCGGGATGAATGATCGGCAAAGCGTTGACGCCATCTTCCAGCAATTCGTTCGACAGCTGGATGGAGCGAAGCGAATCACCGACGAGGATCGGCACGACGGAGAAGCCGAGGCTCAATCCTGTGTCGAGACCGGCTTCCCGGGCGAGCTTCAAAAACAGCGAACCGTTCCGGTGCAACTGCTCGGCCCGATCCGGTTCCTCGCGCAGAATATCGAGGGCCGTGGCTGCAGCCGTTGCCAGAACAGGCGCAAGCCCGACGCTGTAGACGAAACCGCCCGCTTCTGCCTTGAGGATGTCAGCCAGCGCCCGGCTACCGGCAATATATCCGCCGCAGCTCGACGTTGTCTTCGACAGGGTGCCCATCCAGATATCGACGCTCTTCGGGTCGATATCAAAATGTTCAAACGAGCCGCGACCGGTCTTGCCGAGAACGCCGAGCGAATGGGCCTCGTCGACCATCAGCCAGAAGCCGTACCGATTGCGCAGCTCGATCAGGCGCGGCAGGTCGGCGATGTCGCCATCCATCGAATAGACGCCCTCGACAATCACGAGCACGCGCCGGAAATCGCCGGCGAGCGTGTTGAGCACCGTCTCGAGATTATCGACGTCATTGTGCTTGAACAGGCGCCGCGTGGCGCCGGAAAGCTTGATGCCGGCCAGCGCGCTGTTGTGGATGAATTCGTCGTGGATGACGAGGTCCTTGGGGCCGACAACACAGCTGATTGCCGCAACGTTGGTAAGGTAGCCGCTGACGAAACAGACTGCAGCATCAACGCCGTAGACGCTGGCAAGCTTTTCTTCGAGTTCCGCATGCACCGGGCGCTCGCCTGCGACCAGACGGCTGGCGGAGGCGGAAATGCCGAAACGATCGATCGCAGCCTTGGCGGCTTCGGTCACCCTCGGGTCCGTGTTGGTACCGAGATAGTCGTAGGAAGCAAAATTCGCATAGACTTCCCCGTCCATGGTCGTCGTCGCGCCGGCGGCTTCGTCGTGCGAGCGATAGAACGGGTTGTCGACGCCGATGATTTCGCTCGCCTTGCGCTGCACCATGACCCGTTGATATTCGGGCAAGGCGTCAAAACCGACCGGAGGGCGGGCCGGTTGCTGCGGCTGTGCATTGAGCCGCGTCGTGCGATTGCGCCCGACGTTTTCGTTGGCCTTGCGCATCTGGTCGATAAAATTGCCCTTCCCCCCAAGGCTCAGCTTGGAGGGCCGGGTTTCATCCGAACTGCTGTCTGTCACTGCGTTGCGGCTTTCTGCTGCGTCGAATGGCTTTTGACCAGCCGGTCGATCACTTCGTTCTGGACGGTGTCGTCCTCGCCGTTGCGCTTGGCGACACGCTCTCTCAGACGGCTTACCACGTCGCTGACGGACGTGTCTTCCCCTACTCCGCTCAGCGGAATATCAAAGCCCGTCTTCTGCTGGAAGCTCATACCGAGCTCCATCGCCATCAGACTGTCGAGACCGATATCCTTCAAGACCTTTTCCGGCGTGATACTGTCTTCCGTGACACGCAGGATCGTGGCGATTTCAGACGCGACGAGGTTGTGAAGAAGCTGCTGCGCTTCATCCGCCGACTTGCCACGGATCAGATCCTCAAGATCGATCCGGTCGCCATCGGAGGCCGATTGCTGATTGCCGGCCGAACGGATCGCCGTCTCGAAGATCGAGGCGTTGGAAATCGGCAGCATCCGCACTGCCTGCCAGTCTACTTCCGCAATCATCACCGCGGCCGCATCGATGGTGCCGGTGTCGGACGCCATGTAGCGCTCGACCTGCTCCAGAGCATCGCGCGCCTTCATGGCCGTCTTGCCGATCCGCTTCGACAGAAGCTCGTTGACCTCAGCGTTGCGGGCAAGGAAACCGGTATCGGCAATGGCGCCGAAGCCGACGGCAAGACCCGGCTTGCCGGCCGCGCGACGTGCACGCGCAAGACCTTCGAGATAGCCGTTGGCAATGACGTAGTTCGCCTGGCCCGGGTTGCCGAGCATGGTCGTGGCCGACGAGAAGACGAGGAAGAGATCGAGGTCGTCGCCCGCCGTCAGCTTGTCGAGGAGAGCCGCACCGCGAACCTTGACCTCGACAACCGGCCGGTTGCGCTCTGGCGTCAGGTTGGACAGAAGCGCGTCGTCGAGCACCATCGCGGCGTGAACGATGCCCTTGATCGGAGCTTGCTTGCGCAGGCTGTCAAGAAGCTTCGAAAGAGCCGGCTCGCTGGTGATATCGCAGGCGTGGACAGATGCCTTGACGCCCTTCGCATGCCACTTGGCGATCGCCGCCTCGGTTTCAGCGTCGGCGATGCCCTTGCGCGAGCAAAGTGCAATCTGCTTTGCACCGCGTGCGGCAAGCCAGTCCGCTGCAACGAGGCCGAAGCCGCCGATGCCGCCGGCGACCAGATAGATGCCATCGGCATCGAAGGCGACCGGCTTTTCGTTTGCAATCACCACCTTGTCCTTGCCGGCGACCGGCGGACGGATGACGATCTTGCCGATCTGGCCGGCATTCTGCATCAGACGGAAGGCACTGCCGATCTCGTCATAGCCGAAGGCACGATAGGGCAGCGGAGACAGGTCGCCCCGTTCGAACAGGACGCCGATCTCGGTAAAGATCTTCTTCGTGATCGCCGGCAGCTTGACCAGCAGCTGGTCGGCGTCGATGCCGAAATAGCTGATGTTGCGACGGAACGGACGAAGGCCGATCTTGCGGTCGGAATAGTAGTCGCGCTTGCCGAGTTCGAGGAAGCGACCGAACGGCTTTACCAGTTCCAGGCTGCGTTCCATCGCTTCCGAGAACAGCGAGTTGAGCACCAGGTCAACACCTTCGCCGCCGGTGACGCCGCGCACGCGCGCCACGAAATCCAGCGAGCGGCTGTCGAACACATGGTCTGCACCAAGCGCTTCCAGGAAGCGGCGTTTTTCCACCGTACCGGCCGTCGCGATGACAACTGCACCCTTCAGCTTGGCGATCTGCAAAGCGGCTAGGCCGACACCGCCAGCCGCGCCATGGATGAGGATGGTTTCACCGGGTTCGATATGGCCGAGCTGGACCATGGCGTAGTACGCCGTGAGGAATGCCACCGGAACCGTTGCTGCGGCCTCATAGTCGAGACGCGCCGGGAACTTCGTCACGCCGTCGCGGCGAACCTTGACGTGCGTGGAGAACGCGGCCGGGCCGATGCCCATGACACGGTCACCGGCAACGAGATCCGTCACCGACGCACCGACCGAGATGACGCGGCCGGACATTTCCATTCCGATGGTTGCGCCGGCAAAGCCGTCTTCGAGCGCTTCTTCCGGAAGCAGGCCCATGGCCCACATGACGTCACGGAAGTTGAGACCGGCGGCTTCCACCGCGAGAACGATCTCGTCGGCTTCAGGCACCGGCTCGGAAACGCTCTCCCAGATGATGCTGTCGACGCGTCCATTCACCGTCTGGCGGATCGTGGCCGCAGTGAAATCGGAACTCTCGGTGTCGTCAGGACCGAACGGCCCGCTCGATGCCCGGATTTCCGACAGCGAATCATCCCGCAAGATCCATTCGCGGTTTGCACTGGCGGAGGCCAGGATTTCGCCGACATAGATGCCGAGCTCGGCACTGCCAGTCTCGAGATCGAGAAGGTGCGTGGCGACAGCGTCGTATTCGTTCTGGAGAACGCGGGCGAAGGTCCAGAGACCGGCGTTGACATCGTCAGTCGCCTCACCCGCAAGCGGCGAGCCGCCGGGTGCGACAATCACGAGACGGGACTGATCGGCCGACGCGAGGCTGGAGCCATGGCGCGTGAAGGCTTCAACGATACGCTTGAGGTTTTCAAGGCGTGCAAGAGCGACATCGGAGGCATCGCGATCGCCAAGACGTTCGGCGAGGAACATGGCCTGCACGGGGTTGCCATCGAATCCGGCAAGCGCCTTCGAAATCGCAGTCTCGTCCGCATCCGCGCCGAGCAGGACGACGGAGTCGCCGTCACCAAGCGCTGAGCCACGGGCGCTATCTTCAGCGAAGACGAGCGCATACGGGATCGATGGCAATGCCTGCAGCTGGTCGGCCGCTGCCGAGGACGCGCCTGCAACGATCAGCAGCCCTTCGGCTGCGTCTTTCTCTTCGACAAGCGGGGCGGCAAAGCCGAGACCTGTCAGAAGGTCGGCAACCTGTTCGGTCGTCGCCAAACGTCCGACCGGAAATTCCGGCGACTGACTTGCGGCAAACCAGTCATCCGATAGGCCGAAGGCAAAGTCGTTGAACGCTGACGGTGCACGGTCGACGAACAGGAATGCAGCGCCTCTTGCGGCGGCGCCTCGTACAGCGGAACGAAGGCTATCGTCGGTGACCAGAACCGCCTGGCTTTCAAGTCCGGCGGCAATGATCACATCGATGCCGCGGAGATCGGCCAGCGCCTTCGGCTCGATCACCGAGACATGTGCATGCTGTTCGAAGGCAAGTTCGAGTGTACGGCGAACGCTTTCGCGCGGCTCGACGATCGCGAGCGTCGCCGAGTGATCGACGGCAAGCGACGCAAGCTTGCTGCTGACGGATACGGATGTGGAGCCGAGCTCGACAATGACCCGGGTCCGGCCGCCATTGGCCCGACAGGCTTGCTCGACAAGATGCAGCGCCAGATCGGAGCGCTTGCGCCCAAGTGGCGAGTGAACAAGCACGTGTTCGAGCGTTGCTTCGCTGGTGTGGCGCGCTTCGGAGACGTCTTCGCCACTATGGAGGCCGGTAAGCGACAGGTGTTCCAGAGCATCGCGATAGGCATTGTGCAGCAGCACGGCCTCGGCGATACGTCCGGAATCCTCACGGTAGATTTCTTGCAGAAGTTCAGAGACGGCCGGCATGGTGAATTCGGACGGCACGCGCCAGCCGGATTCCTCGGACGACGCGATCCCGGCATCTTCCAGAATAAACAGACAGCTTGCCAGGAAAGCCCGGAAATTGGGTTCTCCCGGGAACTCGGTGACGGAGACGAACCCGTCCTGTGATGCGAGCGACAGCGCGATCTCGTGGCAGGCACGGTAAATCATCGCATCCAGCATCAACGACGCAGTGTCCTTGGCTTCTGCATCCGTCGTCGCGGCCAGTAGACCGCCGGCAAACCCGATCCGAGCGAAATTGCCTGACATCGTCGACGGCACGGCTTCGTAATGGAACGCCACCGAGGCCAAGGTGTGATGACGACGCAACGAGGTGCGGCGGAACCGGCAGTCGTCGAACGACGCGACGATTTCGCCATCTTCCCCGAACATGCGGAAGTTGACTTTGATCGAGAAGCCGCTGAACCGTTCGATCTCAATGACTGCACGGGTAATAGGCTTGGCCCGCGCCCCCACCCGAACCGAACCGAATCGTACAGGGATATAGGGAGAGCCGGCATCGCTGCCCGATAACTGGTCGAACATGGCAACAAGGCCATGAAACACCGCGTCCACCGAGAACGGGTTGAGGTTGTAGGTCAGATAGGGGTGGGCCGGAGCCTCGGCCGCTTTCAGATCGACCTCGACGGTGTTGCGACCAAAGACGCGCGCTTCGCGCAGCAGCTGGAAGTGCGGGCCGTATTGGAGGCCGAACTTTTCGGCAGTCCCGTAGACCTCCAGCGAGGAGAGCTTCGCGCTTTCGCCTTCGTTGGCACGCCAGATCTGACGGTCAGATGCATGCTCTACCGGCTTGCGGCAGCGGGCCACCGCATGCACGGTCCAGTCGTCGCTGCTCAGTCGTTCGCGCGAGCGGATCTCGATATCGCCTGTCTCGGGCGACAGGATCGTCGATAGCTCGAGCAGCCGGTCGGTACGAAGTTCGAGCGGACGCACGATCTCCATATTCGTCAGTTCGACGTCGTCGGATCCGAAATGCACCTGGGCGGCTGTGACGGCGATCTCGACAAATCCGCTACCCGGAAGGATCGCACGCGAATCGACGACATGCTCCGCAAGATCCGGGAAGAGCTGCGCGTCGACATGGTTCTTCCAGTGGGCGCTGTTGGGATCGGTACGCCATCCGAGCAGCGAGTAGCTGCCGCGGTGTTCGCGGCCGAAGATATCGACCTCATCGGTCGTGTTCGCCATCTTCAAGACGGACGGCTCGAGCGGCAGGACCGGGAGGCCTGCAAACGCATCGCGCTTGCTGCTACGGCGCGACACGCTCGGCGAGACGCCGTGGGCGATGGCGCGGGCAAACGACTGCGCGACCGGGTCACGTCCCTCGATCGGGGTCTCTCGCTGCAGGGTGCCGATCACGACAGCCGAATGCGACGCATGCTTGGCGATTTCACTGACATAGTTCGACAGGATCGAACGCGGCGAGATCTCGATGAAGAGATTGCAGCCGAGATCCAATGCAGTTTCGGCGGCAGACTTGAAGAGAACCGGGTCACGGACGTTGCGCCACCAGTAATCGGCATCCAGGCCGCGGCAGTCGTAGATGCCGCCGGTGACCGTCGAAACATAGATGCAGGCGCCACTCTTCGGCTCGATCGTCGGCAGGTCCGCGAGGAAAAGATCGCGCGCGCTGTCGATGATCGGGTGATGGAAAGGGTAGTTGATGTCGAGAACATGGACGACGGTCTGTGCCTTGCGTGCCGCATCGCGAAACGCCTGGATCTCGTCAGTCGGACCGGAAATCGTGACCGAGTTCGGTGCATTGATGGCGGCGACGCCGATCTCGTTCAGACCATGGGTCTTTGCGAAGGCAAGCGCCGTCTCCTCGTTCATCACAGCGGCAGCCATCTTGCCCTTGCCGGCAAACAGATCCTGCGACTTGGAGCGCTTGGCAACGATCGCAACGGCTTCCGCAGCGGTCAGGGCCTTGGCGGCATAGGCAGCTGCAATTTCACCCACGGAGTGGCCGAAGACGACATCGGGGCGAACCCCGAGATTAGCGAGGCAATCCGAGATGGAAGCCTGGATCGCAAACAGCATAGGCTGAGCGATCTTGGTATCGGCAAGCCTACTGCCGATATCGTCGGCAAACAGCAGATCCGAGAGCTTTTCGCCCAGGTGATACTCGAACAACGCGCTGAAGGACTGGAAGCACTGGCGGAAATGGCGGCTTTCACGATAGGCCTCAACACCCATTCCAGCCCACTGCGCACCATTGCCGGAAAACACGAAAGCTGTCTTGCCGGCATGGGACGGCGCTTCTCCGCGCTCCCCCTGCGAAGCCGTTCCGGCCAAATGCGTTTCGATCGCCTTGAGAACCCTGCCCTCGTCCTTGGCTTCGACGGCGAAGCGATAACGCATCGGGTCGCGATTGGCGCTGGAGGCGGCGATCATCCGACGTGCCTTGACAGCATCGGAGCGTTCGAGGGCCGACTGGTAGTTTTCCAGAAGCGACTTCAGGGCGGTGGCGCTATGGGCGCTGGCAAAGAAGAACTGGCTGTCGGCCTTGGTGGGCAGCGCCGGCGTGTCGACCGGATCGGGATCGCCGATCACGACGTGGGCGTTGGTGCCGCCGAAGCCGAACGAGTTGATGCCGGCGAGCCGAGCGCCCTTGGCAGGCATCAGCTTCATCGCGGACATGTTGACCCGCACGTTGAGCGAGGCGAAGTCGATATCCTCGTTGGCTTTATCGATATGCAGCGTCGCGGGCAGGAAATCGTTTTCCAGCGCGATCATCGCCTTGATGAGACCGAAAAGACCCGACACCGGCTCGGTATGGCCGATATTCGACTTGATCGAACCGATCGGCAGCGGAGCCGGACGGTTCTGGCCGATGACAGTGCCAATGGCCCAGACTTCCGCCGGGTCGCCCACACGCGTTCCCGTGCCGTGGCCTTCGATAAAGGCGACGCGGTTCACGTCGATGCCGTTGCCCTGATAGATCGAGCGCAGAAGATCGGCCTGCGCTTCCCGCGATGGCAGACTGATGCCGTTGGTGCGGCCCGAAGAATTCACGCCTGTTGCGTGGATCTTGGCGTAGCTGCGGTCATTTTCCCGCTTCGCGCGATCGCTGCGACGAAGGACGATCGCCACCCCGCCTTCGGCGCGGACATAGCCATGGCCGTTGGTGTCATAAGCACGGCAAAGCCCTTCGGGCGACAGCATGCGCGCCTGCGCGAAGCCGACGAAGGAGAGCGGGTTGACCAGGATATTGACGCCGCCGACGATCGCGGTGTCGATATCACCGCGCTCGAGCGAGCGCACCGCCTGATCCAGCGCCACCAACGACGACGAGCAGGCGGTGTCGATGGTCATGCTCGGCCCATTGAGGCCGAAGACGTGCGAAATGCGGTTGGAGACGATCGAGAGCGTGTTGCCCGTCATGAAATACGGGCTGCCGGATGCCGGATCCTCCGACGACAGCGTACTGTTTTCGAGACTGGACGCGCCGATATAAACGCCGACCTTTTCCTTGGCGAGCGTGCTTGCCGGAAGATTGGCGTCTTCCAGCGCCTGCCAGACCAGTGTCAGAAGCACGCGCTGCTGCGGGTCCATCTGCATGGCCTCGCGCTGCGAAATGCCGAAAACGGCAGGATCAAAGTCATACAGCCTGTCGATAACGCCTGCGGCAAACGTATAGGTCTTTCCAGCGATACCCTGTGCCGGATGCCAGAAACGTGCCAAGTCCCATCGATCTCCAGGGATCTCCGAAACGGTGCAACGGCCGCCGCTCAGGATCGTCTTGAGTTCCTTGACGGAGCTTGCACCCGGCGCCACACAGGCTCTACCAATAATTTCGATCGTCATTGTCACTCTGTTTTCACAGCTAAAATGGCGGATGCGGAATGCCCGCATCGGACAACTTTAACAACATACTTATTAGCGGATGTCACGAGAAAAGCTAATACACATATGGCCCAAGGCGGGTTCAGGGGTTCGCAAAAAGCACAAAGTTATTGCATAAACAAGCCATTACATAACCTGCCTCCTGTTTATACTAGCATGGGTTGGATCGCCAGATACCTTACAGCAACAATCAACCATACAGTGAACAGAAAGCGGCACCACGCCTGCAAATGGAGTTGAGAAGGCGAGACAGCTTACAGCTCCGACCAACGTAAACTCGTCCGCCAGACGCTGATGACCGCCGGTCGAATCGAAAATATGGCGAAGCTCTAGATTTGAAGCCTGTTAGTAATGTGGTAAGCGCAGGCATCATCGCAGGCATTCCTCGATCGGAACAAGACTATGCCGCAAGAGGAGAGGCCCGCAATTTCGACCCCTGCCGAACAACGTCGCCGACGCGGCGGCCGGTTGTTCGTTCTTGCGGTGTTCCTTCTCGTTGTCTTCAGCGGGCTTGCGGCGACCGTCCTTTTCGTCAACGAAGGGCGCAACTATAAGCGTCTGGTGCGCCAGTTCGGCCTGCAAACCTATCTGCTTCCTCCTCCTCCCGCACCGGCTGTTCGCATCGGGCGCCAGCGACGGCTTGCGGCGAGTAGCAAGCAGCTGCCCAGACTGGTCCGGCCGCTGGCGCACGACACGTCGCGTCTCATCCCACCCGTTACGACATCAACCGAGGAACGCTGCCAAGCACTGGCGGGCATAGGCGTTGAACCGCCGAACTTCTTGGCGGGCGCCAATGTATGGGAGTGCACGTTCTTCCTGCCGCTGGGCCCGGGTGAAGATCCGGCGTCTCTGTTCATCCAGGCGAAAGGGGTTGGAGAGGATGACCTGCGCACCTTCCGGATCAAGCTCAGTTTCACGGATGAGCGCCACGACGGTGCGCTGTTGCAGACTGCACTGACCACGCTCGACGGTTACGGCCTGTCGCTGACACCGCAGAGCCGGTCATATCTCGAGGCAAGGCTTTCCGCCCGCACGGCGTTTAAATCCGATCTCGAAAACTACCGCGCCACCTTTGTCCCCGAAATGATGGACCAGCGGCGGTTCAACCTGCTCCTCGTTGCCCATCCCGTTACCATGGCATGCCCGGTACCGACGCCCGAACCTGGCAGAGCGTCACAGCGAGCGATCGTCAGCACGCGGATCGGCTGCCTGACGCTCCCAATGGGGCAAGTTTTTTCGCCGCAAGGCTAGCCACGCTACGCAACCGTCAGATTGCGTTAAATCCTGATCAAGTCCAGCCGCTCGCCGAGTTCGCGCTGCGCCGTTTCCACCAGGCTCAGCTGGTGGGTGAACAGCACCGTCTGGAACTTGTCGCCGGCGGCAGCGAGTGTGCGGATGCCGGCTGCGGTCCGTTCGTCGTCGAATGTCTGGAAGATGTCGTCGAGGATCAGCGGTGCGGGTTCGTTGCGGCTACAGTAATCCTCGAGGAACGCCAGACGCAGTGCGAGATAGAGCTGATCGCCGGTGCCTTCGCTGAGGCCCGATAGCGGAACCTGCTCACCGGTGTTTCGCTCGACAGCCAGCTGCAGCTCGTCCTTTTCGTCATAGAGCTGCACCAGCTTCGCAAACCGTCCACCGGTGAGATCCGCAAATACCTTGCCGGCCCGCTGCATGACCGGATCGGCCTGATGCTCGCGATAGGTTTCCATCGAGGACGATAGAAGGCTGGCCGCGAGCTTCAGCACCACCCACCGCCGCGCAAGGTCCCTCGCCTCGGTTTCGGCCGCGTGCTTCTGGAACACCGCGCGCTCGGCACCGATGCCGCTTTCCAGTTCGCGGCGACGGCGGGCATTGTCGGCCTCGGCGGTCCTCAAAGTCGAGATACGGTCGATCTGCCTGCTATCGGCGCTTTCCAGCTGTTCGATCTCAAGACCTGCCGTCACCTTGTCGAAATCGACCAGCGCTGAGCGCACTGCCGCTTCATCGTCACCATCAGCGTGCTCGTTGAAACGGGAGCGGCACTGCAGAAGCTGTCCGTTCAACCGGCTTCGCTGGCGCAATTCCTCCAACACCTGCTCGAGGTCGGCGACGTCTCGCGAGGCGGATGCGGCAAGGGAAGCAAGCTCGTCCTGCAGGGTCTTTTCGCGCGTGGCATAGCGTTCGAGAGCGAGCGTCGCACGTTCGAGATCGACCGACATCGCAGCCTTGTGCTTGGCAGCGGCATTGGCATCCATCGCCCGGTCGTTGAGCAGCCCGGCCGCGACATCCGCCGGCACCGAGATCAGGTCGGGCGCCACCTTGGTGCAGAGGCTGCGGATCTCTTCGTCAAAGGTTTCCATGTCGCGCTGCATGCCGCGCACACGGCGGCGGCGGTTTTCGCGCTCGGCCAGAATATCCGGCACGCTGCGCCAGACATCGAGCGCTGCCGCTGCCATGTCGACCGTCGCCTCATCCGGCAGACCGGCCATGGTCGCAGCGTTGGAGAATGCAGCCCGCCAGCTATCGACCTCACGACGCAACACGGTTTCGCGCTCTTCGAGACGTTGCAGCGCATCGACAGCGGAATGGCGCTTGCCTTCCAGCGAGCGGCTTTCCGTCCAGCGTTCCGCGATCTCTGCCAGTCTGCGGTCGAGAGCACGCGCCAGGGCCGCGGGCGGCAAGGCGGCTGCGGCAAGGCCGATCGCGTCGGCAAGACCGACCAGCACCGGCTTCAACCGCTCTTCCTTCAGCCGTGCGGTCTGCAGCGCGTCGTTCGCATCCTTCAGCGCCTCGACCTGATGCGACAGGGCTTCGACGCCGCGTCGCCATTCAAGCATGCGCTCGGGCGACAGCGGGGAGACGGGCACCGAGCGGAACAGGTCCTCGAATTCGGTGATCGCGTCCGACAGCGCAATATCGCTTTCGCGCGCTTCGGCGCGGGCATTCGTCAGTTGCTGCTCGATCTCGTGCTGACGCAGGCTGAGCTGCGCGTGGCGGGACACGCGCTCGGCATCGGTCAGGGCGGCGTCGGCCAGTTCGTCAGCGTTCTGCACGGCCTTGTGCACATCGGCGAGCTTATCCGCTGATGGCTTTGCTCCGAGTGCGGCAAGACCCCCATCGCGCAGCTGGCGGGCTTCCAGGATATCGGCACGCGAAACGATGCGGCCCTGCCCTTCCAGCGCCGCCATCTGATCGGCCACGGTCTTGGCGTCGGCCTTCACCGTCGACAGTGTCTGGGTGATCCTTGCATGCACCGCGCGTGCATCGTCGATCAGCTTGCGGTGGCTGCTGAGCGCTGCGAGATCCGGCAGCGGGCTCGCAAGCAGGGCGTCGATGTCCTTGACCGGCGGATCGAGCCTTGCGACGGCGGCGGCAAGATCGCTTTCTGCCCGTGTGGCGCGAACCTGCAGGTTTTCGATGCCTGCGAGATCACTGAGTTCGGGGCGCAGCGCTGTAAGCTGCTCGGCCCATGGTTTCGGATCGATCAGGCGGCTGTCCGGATTGGCTTCATCCAGACGCCGCAGCGCCTCGCGCTCTTCTTCCAGACGGAGATGCAGCTGTTTCAGGCTGCGGTCGAGTTCGCTGCCTTGCTCGAGCAGGGTCTTCAGCCGCACCAGATCGGCATCGGCAGGCTGGTGGCGTTCAAGGTCATCGGTCCTGACAAGACCCAGCCTGCGCCCCAGCTGCACCAGCCGGGTGTCGAAATCCTCGACCTCGCCGCGCACCCTTGCGATATCCTCGCGGGCTTTCAGATAGACGCCCTTGTCGGCGTGGCGGGCGAGAATGCTGCCAGCAGCGGCGATCAGCGCGTCGTCGACATGGAGAGCGGCGATCTCATCGCCCAGCCGCGAAACTTCCGTTTCCGCCGCCCGATGCGCGTCGTCGTTGCGCCGCGCCTCTTCCAGCGCCCGCGCCAACGCATCCTCGAAGCCAGGAGGCAGCGAGCCCAGCGCCTGATACTGCGCCAGCTGGTCCTGCTCGCGGTCGATCTCGCGCAGCACGGGCTCCAGCCGCATCAGCTTGCGCAGCCGTTCCAGCGTCTGCTTGGTGGTTTCGCGTTCAATCTTGATGGTGGCGAGTTCCGCTTCCAGCTCGGCCTGTTCGGCGAGCAGCGTCTTCCAGTCGGTCGCCTTCAGCTCGTTGTTCCGCTCGGCTTTGCGTGCCTCGTCATGGCTGTCGAGCACCTGGTAGAACAGGCGGTCCTTGGAGCGGCGCGGCGCGTAAATGGTGTCGGCCTCGGCATCGAAGCTTTTGCGCAGGTCGGAGAGACCGGTAAGGCCCGACGCTGCGGAAAACAGCAGACTGCCGATCTCGCCGCCGCTTTTCAGCATGCTTTGGCCGCCAGCCCTCAGAGAAGCCGAATCAAGCCCGAAGGCGCGTTGAAACACATCGCGGTTCAGCGTGCCGAGAAAGGGCGCCAGCGCATCCTCGGGAAGCGCCTCTTCCGCCTCGCTTGCCGCGAGCAGCGTGTTCTTGCGGCCGCGACGACGGCGAAAGCCCAGCTTGCTGCCATCACGCGTCTCGATCTCGGCACCAACCCTAAGTGCGGTTGCGTCGTGCAGAAAACTGTACTCGGCAGCTGTCGGAAAGCCGAACAGCAGATCCGAGATTGCCGACAGCGCGGAAGACTTTCCGGCTTCGTTCGGTCCATAGATGACATGCAGCTGCGCATCCGGCCGGAACGCGAGCGCGCGGTCGGTAAGCGCGCCGTAGCGCAGGATGTCGAGACGGGTGAAACGCATGTGACTACCCTACCCTTGCCGCGCGCGACAGAAGCAGCTCGCGCGCTTCCGCCAAGAGAGCCGCCGCATCGTCACCAAGCGCGAGGTCGCCGGCGCCGATACCGCCCGGCAGACGCGCGGCGATCTCGGCAATGCGGGCCTCAGCCTCGCTCACCAGAAGCGGCGAGAACTCCGCCGTCGGCAGGAGGCCTTCGAGCCCGAGAAGATCGGTGGATTTGCCCGTCGATGCGATCTCGGCTTCGAGTTTCACTTCCAGCTTTTCCAGCCAGATATCCTCATGGCCGCGGTGGCAGGCGGCTTGCACCTCGTCCCGGAAATCGGCCGCTCTCGCCAAGATCTCGTTGCGGAAACGACTGCGGCCGCTGATGCGGATGCGCAACGCCAGCGGGCGGCTTTCCATGGCGTCGATCACAGAACCAAGCAGATCTTCCAGCCGCCGCAGGATCGCCGCCGGTGTTTCATCCGGCTCGACGACTACGGCCAGTTCGGCAAACCTTGCACTGTCAGTGACGATGCGCTCGTAGGCGATGCGCCCGTCATCGACAGTCACGAGCACAGCGCCCTTTGCTCCCTGCTCGCGGATCGATCGTCCCTGAAGGTTGCCGGGGAACACGACGAGCGGGTCTTCGGCGACGATTTCGAAATCGTGGACATGGCCGAGCGCCCAGTAATCAAAGCCACGCGAGCGCAGATCTTCGACGGAACAGGGCGCGTAGGCTGCGTGCGGCTCGCGGCCGGTCAGCGAGGTGTGCAGCACGCCAATGTTGAACCAGCCCGGTTCCGGCTTCGGATAGGCAAGCGCCAGGTTTTCGTTGGCGGAGCGCTCGGCAAAACCCTGGCCGTGCAGCGCAACCTTCAGGTGATCCAGCTTGAACGTTCCGGGCTTTGCGGTCGGGAATTCGCTGACATTCTTCGGCAGCGTAATTGTCTTGGTGATGACGCTTTCGGCGTCGTGATTGCCCTTCAGCAGAAAGACCGGAATGCCGGCGCGTTCCAGCCGGGCAATTTCGCGGTTGAAGAACAGGCCGATCTTGTTGTCTTTCCAGTCGCCGTCGTAGACATCGCCCGCAACGATAAAGAAGTCGACCTTGCGCTCCACCGCCTCGTCCACCAAGCCCGAGAACGCCTTGCGGCTTGCCTCGATGAAGATATCGGCAAGCTCGGCATCCTTCAGCGCCAGCCCCTGAAAGGGACTGCCTAGATGCAGATCGGCGGCATGGATGAAGCGGAATGAGGTCATCGACTCGGCTGCTGGAACACATCAGGAACGACAGACTTAAGTCACGCATCGGCAATAAAAAAGGCCGGGTGCGGAAACACCCGGCCTTTTCCTGTTGATGAACGGTTTAGTTGGTCGCCTTGATCTCAACCGGGAAGAACAGCGTTTCGCCGGAACTGTCGTCGACGCCGTCATTGTCGGTGATGGCGAAGGCCTTGCCCGACTTGTCGAAGGCGAAACCTTCGAGCTTGTCGACCACATAGCCGTTGGTAGCGTTCTTGAGGTCGGAGAGGAAGTCGTGAACTTCCTGCTTGGTGACGAGCGGCAGCTCTCCGCCAAGCTTTGCGGGCTTCAGATCGGCGATTGCCACACGGTAGAGCTTCTTGAGCTTTGCGTTGTCGCCGATCAGGTTGTCGCGCTCGATGATGTAGAGGTAGTCACCGCGGGCGGTGATTTCCGACAGGCCGACCCAGCCTTTTTCGGTCTTTTCGAGCGGGTAGCGAACGGCGGCCCATTCCTTGGACTTCGGCTTGTAGGACAGAAGCTTCACCTGGCCCTTCGGATCGTCCTTCCATTCGCGCTGGATTGCCATCCAGAGTGTCAGGTCGTCGCCCGAACCCGTTGTGGTGATGCCTTCGAGACCGAAGCGGGTTTCACCTGCCAGAAGTTCTGCCGGCAGCGCGATCTCGGACTTGATCTCACCCTTGGCGCTGACGTTGTAGATGCCGTGACCGACGAACTTGGCACTGTCGCCTTCGGAAGCGAGCCAGAAGCCGCCCTTGCCGTCGAGCGCGATACCTTCGATATCGAGCTTCTGGGCCGGCTGACCGTTGCGGGTCACACGCACCACGCTTGTGATTTCCGCCGGCTTCTTGGTGGCGTCGATGGTGAAGATCGAGGGCTGCATGGCATAGACGCTATCGCTGACTGCATAGAGAATGGCGTCCTTTTCCGCATCCCCGACGAGGCCCGACATGGCACCCCAGCCGAGCGGCTTGCCGTCGATATCCTTGGAGACCAGCATCGGATAGGCCTTTTCGCCTTCGCTAAGCTCGTAGATCATGACATGCGAGCGGGCACCGCCGTCTTCGCCGAGATCGGCTTCGTTGGCGGAGGCAAGCAGGTTGCGGCCGGGAATGGCGACAGCACCTTCAGGCGAGATGCCGGATGGCAGAAGCTGCACCAGTTCCGGCTCCGCACCGGTATCCTTGTAGACCGCGATCATCGAACCGCGTTCCGACAGGACAAAGAAATACTTCTGACCGTTGAAGGTCGCAGCTTCCAGGCCTTCCGGCTCGATGCCCTTGTTCTTGGCACGTTTTTCCGGGAAGTGACCGACGCGGGCTACGGCATATTCGAGCGACGTGCCGGCGTCATAGAGAACCTTGCCGGTGCGGTCGAAAATGGTGAAGCCGCGCGACCCGCCCTTGTAGTCACCTTCGTTGGCGACAACGAAACGATCGGTACCGAGCCACTTCACCGCATCCGGTTCGCGGGGAATGGCCGTGAGCTTGCCGGAGAAGGTCAGTGCGCCGTCGGTCTTGGTGTCAACGCCATCGAGATCAACCGTGCCGGCCGTGAAATGGGCGGTGACCTTTGCGGTCTTGCTGTCGACGGTGACGATGTGATTGTTTTCCTGCAGCGTCACGACGATTTCGCCGTTGGCGTTGATATTGACGAATTCCGGCTCGGGATCCTCAGGAGCGACGGTGGACAGTCCCGTCAGATCGACGTGACGGATGCTGTCGCAGACGGGCACCCCGTTGTTCAGGGTGACGATCTGCAATTCGCCGGCCGGCAGCTGCGGAAGAGCGCCGTCGTTGAGCTTTTCGTCGCGCTGGTTCTCGATGGCAATGGCCGCAAACGTGCCATCCGGCGAGACGACGATGCTATCCGGCTGGCCGCCGAGATCGCAAGTGGCCTCGATCTTGCGGGAGGCGATATCGACCACCCCGAGCTGGCCCGCGGGCTTGGTGAGGTCCTTGGTCCGGTCGATGGTGACGAGAACCTTCGCACCGGTTGCGGCGACCGAGTTCGGCTCGCCGTCGATCTTGACCGACCCGGCGGCCTTCGGAGCCTTCGCATCGGTGATGTCGATAAAGCCGATCGTGCCGCCAGGCGCATCGGAATAGATGAGCGTGTTGCCGTCTGCGGTCGCCGTGATGATTTCCGACGAGGTCGCCTTGTCCTCGCCCTTGGGCAGGTTCTGGGCGACCGGGAAGGATGCAATGCGGTTGAAGACTTGCTCGGCGCCGGCAGGAGCTGCAACGGAGCCGAGGAGGAGCGCGGTCAAAGCGGCGCGTGTCGAAAATGTCATGGGAAGCCTCCGTGAAACTACACTCGGCTTGTGCTGCACTGTCATGACAGGCGGATGACACTTTTTGGCGTTGAACGACGGTCTGTTGGATTGGCCAAAACAAATGCGTCCAGCAATGCAAAAGGCCCGGTTTTCACCGGGCCTTTCGAGACGTTTTGCATCATGGCGGCAAGCCGCCAGATGCTTTCGATTAGCTGTTAACAGCTTCCTTGAGACCCTTGCCGGCCGAGAACTTCGGCACGTTACGAGCAGGGATATCGACTTCAGCGCCCGTGGACGGGTTGCGGCCCTTGGATGCTTCGCGACGCGAAACGGAGAAGCTGCCGAAGCCAGCGAGGCGGATGTCGCCACCATTCTTCAGTTCGGCCTGGACAGTCTCGAAAACGGCATCGACTGCAGAGGCGGCATCAGCCTTGGAGAGGCCGGCTTTTTCGGCCACTGCGGACACCAGTTCGGTCTTGTTCATATTTCCACCCTTTCAACGGTTTTGGAACGACTCATTTGGTCGGCGCCGACAATAGTTTTGCGTCGGCACTTGGCAACCCAAAGGCTCCGAAAAAGCCTGAAAAACAAGGGGTCTTGGGCATTTTTCACAAAAAAAGCCGGCTTTCGCCGGCTTTTTTATCAGTTCGTGGCGGCTTCAAGGCACCGCTTAGTGAGCAATCGTTGTCGACGAGTCGTCGGCACCGTCAACCGTCGCAATGACCGGTGTCTCCACCGTGCCATCCCACTCGATCGGTTCGGGAAGACGAACCAAAGCGTGCTTGATCACCTCGCCCATACGCGACACCGGGATGATCTCCATGCCGTTTTTCACGTTGTCCGGAATGTCCGCGAGGTCCTTCGCGTTCTCTTCTGGGATCAGCACAACCTTGATGTTGCCGCGCAGAGCCGCAAGGAGTTTTTCCTTGAGACCACCGATCGGCAGCACCCGGCCGCGCAACGTGATTTCGCCGGTCATGGCGACATCCTTGCGAACAGGAATGCCGGTCATGATCGAAACGATCGCGGTTGCCATGCCGACACCGGCCGACGGACCGTCCTTCGGCGTCGCACCTTCCGGCACGTGCACGTGGATGTCCGACTTGTCGAAGCGCGGCGGCTCGATGCCGAAATCGACGGCACGGGAGCGGACATAGGAGGCCGCAGCCGAAATCGATTCCTTCATCACGTCCTTGAGGTTGCCGGTGACGGTCATGCGACCCTTGCCCGGCATCATGACGCCTTCGATGGTGAGGAGCTCACCGCCGACTTCTGTCCAGGCAAGACCGGTAACGACACCGACCTGATCCTCGCCTTCGGCTTCGCCGTGACGGAAACGCGGAACGCCAAGGTAATCCGAAATGTTGGCAGCGGTAACCGCGACCGACTTCGTCTTGCCCTTGATGATCTCGGTCACGGCCTTGCGGGCGAGCTTCATCAGCTCGCGCTCGAAGGAGCGAACGCCGGCTTCGCGCGTGTACTGCTGGCTGATCGCCATCAGGGCATCGTCCGACACCGAGAATTCTTTCGGCTGCAGCGCATGGTCCCGGATAGCCTTCGGCAGAAGGTGACGCTTGGCAATCTCGCGCTTCTCATCCTCGGTGTACCCGGCGATGCGGATCACTTCCATGCGGTCCATCAGGGGACCTGGGATGTTCAGCGTGTTCGCCGTGGTGATGAACATCACGTCGGACAGATCGTATTCGACCTCAAGGTAGTGGTCCATGAAGGTCGAGTTCTGCGCTGGATCGAGCACTTCGAGCAGGGCCGACGACGGATCGCCTCGGAAATCCGAACCCATCTTGTCGATTTCGTCGAGCAGGAAGAGCGGGTTGGATTTCTTCGCCTTCTTCATCGACTGGATGACCTTGCCGGGCATCGAACCGATATAGGTGCGGCGGTGACCACGGATCTCGGCTTCGTCACGAACGCCACCAAGTGCCATGCGCACGTACTCGCGGCCGGTCGCCTTGGCGATCGACTGGGCAAGAGACGTCTTGCCGACGCCCGGAGGACCGACGAGGCAAAGTATCGGACCCTTGAGCTTGGTGGCGCGGGCCTGCACGGCAAGATACTCGACGATGCGTTCCTTGACCTTGTCGAGACCGAAGTGATCCAGTTCGAGGACCTTTTCAGCCGCGTTAAGATCGGTCTTGATCTTCGACTTCTTGGACCACGGAATACCGAGCAGCCAGTCGAGATAGTTGCGCACGACGGTGGCTTCCGCCGACATCGGGCTCATCTGCTTCAGCTTCTTCAGCTCGGCGTCGGCCTTTTCCTTGGCTTCCTTGGAAAGCTTGGTCTTGCCGATGCGCTCTTCCAGTTCGGCCATCTCGTCACGGCCTTCGTCGCCGTCGCCGAGTTCCTTCTGGATCGCTTTCATCTGCTCGTTGAGGTAATACTCGCGCTGGGTCTTTTCCATCTGGCGCTTGACGCGCGAGCGGATGCGCTTCTCGACCTGGAGGACGGAGATTTCGCCTTCCATGAAGCCGAGGGCCTTTTCAAGCCGCAGCTTGATCGAGACCGTTTCGAGCATTTCCTGCTTTTCGGTGATCTTGATCGACAGGTGCGAGGCAACCGTGTCTGCCAGTTTCGAGTAATCCTCGATCTGGCTCGCGGCACCAACGACTTCCGGCGAGATCTTCTTGTTGAGCTTCACGTAGTTTTCGAATTCGGAAACCACGGAGCGCGACAGCGCTTCCACCTCGACGGCGTCCTCATCGGGCTCGGCCAGAATCTCGGCCTTGGCTTCGTAGAACTCTTCGCGGTCACTGTATTCGGAGATCTGGGCGCGTGCCTTGCCTTCGACCAGAACCTTGACGGTTCCGTCCGGGAGCTTCAGGAGCTGCAGCACATTGGCCACCGTGCCGACCTTGTAGATCTGCTCGGGCTCAGGATCGTCGTCGCTGGCATTGATCTGGGTGACGAGCATGATCTGCTTGTCGGAACCCATGACCTCTTCAAGCGCCCGGATGGACTTTTCCCGTCCGACGAACAGCGGCACGATCATGTGCGGGAAGACCACAATGTCGCGCAGTGGCAGGACCGGATAGGTCTCAGCGCCGGATGCCGCAGACGTTGAATTCGTCATGTCATTTCCTTTCCATCGTCCCGTTGCCGGGATGGCTTGAGAAATTACCCAAGCACTTCACTCCCGCTAAAAGTGGAGTTTTCACAGATCGTTTTCAAGCCTTGCAAGGTCGCTGCACTGCACCTTGTGCAACCAGCCGTCAGACAAAGCGCCCACGCATAACGCCTTACGCAAAATGTCAGCTCTTAAGCACGGACGCGCCACCGTCCTTGCCGACAAACCTTTTCGAGACGAGGTCCGAAATCAACGGCACACGCACAAAAGGTGCGAAGCAGCCGGAACGGAAAGGTTCATCCCTGACCCTGTCTAAATCAAGCGGATTATCTTGCAACTCTTTGCAGTGCAAAAATCGTGTAATACGGCCTAAAACAATAGCCGAGGCTAAAACGAAAAAGAGGCCCCAATGGGGCCCCTTCTCAATGTTGCTATGACCGCTGAGGATCAGGCCGAAACGTTGGCCTTTTCTTCCTGCCTGTCGGCATAGATGTAGAGCGGCCGTGCATTGCCCCGCACCACATCGTCGGAAATGACCACTTCGCGAACGCCTTCCAGCGCTGGCAGCTCGAACATTGTGTCGAGCAGGATTTTTTCCATGATCGAGCGAAGACCACGAGCACCCGTCTTGCGGATGATGGCGCGCTTGGCGATCTCGCGCAGCGCGTCCTCGTGGAACGTCAGTTCGACGTCTTCCATCTCGAACAGGCGCTGGTACTGCTTGATCAGCGCGTTCTTCGGCTCCGACAGGATCTGGATCAGCGCATCCTCATCGAGATCCTCGAGCGTTGCCAGAACCGGCAGACGACCAATGAATTCCGGAATGAGACCGAACTTGACCAGATCTTCCGGCTCCAGTTCGCGCAGCACTTCGCCAACGCGACGATCGTCCGGAGACTGGACGGATGCACCGAAACCGATCGAGGTCTTCTCGCCACGGGCAGAGATGATCTTGTCGAGACCGGCAAAGGCGCCGCCGCAGATGAACAGGATGTTCGTCGTGTCGACCTGCAGGAATTCCTGCTGCGGATGCTTGCGGCCTCCCTGTGGGGGTACGGATGCAACCGTGCCTTCCATGATCTTCAGAAGCGCCTGCTGGACGCCCTCGCCCGACACGTCGCGGGTGATCGAAGGGTTGTCCGACTTGCGGGAGATCTTGTCGACTTCGTCGATGTAGACGATGCCGCGCTGGGCGCGCTCGACATTGTAATCCGCAGACTGAAGCAGCTTCAGAATGATGTTTTCCACGTCTTCACCGACATAGCCGGCTTCCGTGAGTGTCGTCGCGTCGGCCATCGTGAAGGGCACGTCGATGATGCGCGCGAGCGTCTGGGCAAGATAGGTCTTGCCGCAACCCGTCGGACCGACGAGCATGATGTTCGACTTCGCAAGCTCGACATCGCCGCCCTTTGAGGCATGCGCGAGACGCTTGTAATGATTGTGGACTGCGACCGACAGAATACGCTTGGCCTGCTTCTGGCCGATGACGTACTCGTCGAGGACCTTGATGATGTCCTGCGGCGTGGGAACGCCTTCACGGGACTTCACCATCGAAGACTTGTTCTCTTCGCGAATGATGTCCATGCACAATTCGACGCATTCATCGCAGATGAATACGGTCGGGCCGGCAATCAGCTTGCGGACCTCGTGCTGGCTCTTTCCGCAGAAGGAGCAATACAGGGTATTCTTGGAGTCGCCGCCGTTGCCGCCGCTGACTTTGCTCATATCACTTTCCTTCCAGCACTCCGCCTATCCGCCTGTCCAGACGGTCGCGGTCAACTTTGTCGCTGTCGACACGCGCGGACGCCATGCCGCGCCTGTCTTCGCTCAAGGGGTACTCTACCGGCCTCAAACTCGCTTTCGCAGGTCCAGAATGACCGGCTGCAACGAAACCCCTAAGACGCCAATGCTATGTCATAAACACTCAACACAGCCTTAATAGGTACTAATAGCGCGTTCCGTGCCACTTGGAACCCCCGAAATCACTCAAATCCGGGTGAGCAGCACGGATGCCACTATTGCCTCAAGACGCCGAAACGCCTTCCATTTCCTGACGCGTGGTCAGGATCTTGTCGACGACGCCCCAGTCCTGAGCTTCGTCGGCGGTCATGAAGTGGTCACGATCGAGGGTTTTTTCAACTTCCTCAAGCGTACGGCCAGTGTGCTTCACGTAAACGTCGTTCAAACGGCGCTTCATCTTCAGAATGTCGCGGGCGTGACGTTCGATGTCAGAGGCCTGACCGGTAAAGCCGCCGGAGGGCTGGTGAACCATGATACGCGAGTTCGGCATTGCAAAACGCATGCCCTTCTCGCCGGCGCACAGCAGCAGCGAGCCCATCGACGCGGCCTGACCGATGCAAAGCGTCGATACGGCCGGCTTGATGAACTGCATCGTGTCGTAGATCGACATGCCGGCGGTGACGACACCACCTGGCGAATTGATGTAGAGCGCGATTTCCTTCTTCGGATTTTCAGCCTCGAGGAAAAGCAGCTGGGCGCAAACGAGCGACGCCATGTAATCTTCCACCGGACCGGTGACGAAGATGATGCGCTCCTTCAGGAGGCGCGAGTAGATATCGTAGGAGCGTTCACCGCGATTGGTCTGCTCAACGACCATCGGCACCAAGGCCATTGCGGTATCAACTGGATTTCTCATGTCCGTCCTTTGTCAAATGCATCGCCGAAGGCGGCGATGCGCTCCGGAATCATTGGAATGGGTTATCTCCTACATAGAGTGTCACCGCCGGGTACTTCAAGACGGAGAGCCCGATATCCTTAATCGGCTTGGGATGCGCGAGGCTGACCGATAATGCAACAACTCTCATATACCAGAGGCAAAAGAGAAGTATCGACGGCCATCCAAGCATTTTTGATCGAGCAGGGTAAAGCAGATATGAATAAATGACAGCATTCTAATCAAAATAACCGACGCAAAACAGCAACGCAGCCTTAAAGACTTGGCTGCATACTGAAGCGGCCGGGAATGAATGACGGAGCTGGACGTGGATATCTTGACGGGTCTGTTGATCTGGGCCGCTGAAGCGGTGACGCTCGCCGTCCTGCTCTTTTCACGCTGGTACTATGAGCGCGAACCACTTTATCTCAGCTGGGGCAGCGGCTTCGCTGTGCACGGGATTGGCGCAGCTCTGGTCGCAATGCGCGGCGACATCCCGGACTTCGTTTCGATCGAGATCGCCAATACCATGGTTCTTGCGGGTATCGGCCTGTGGGCTGCGGGCCTGATGCAGCTCGACCGCCGGCCCGTTGAACCCTATGTTGGCATTCCGGCCCTGATCTGGATTGCCGGGATGTTTCTAGACCCCGTCCGCGGCGACTTCGCCAGTCGCGCCATCCTTCACCATGTCGCGGCCATGGTCGGTCACGCCATGATCATCGGCATTCTGCTTTACCATCGCGGTCCGCCCAGCATCACCCGTCGCGTGTTTGCCAGCGTCATCGGGATACAGTTCTTCTCCTGCGCGCTGATTGTCCTGATGGTGTTCATCGGTAGACCGGATGCGCTTGTCGCTGCGTCGCATTCGCCGTGGCTCTATCTCCCGACGGCTTTCGTCTTTGTCGGCAGCATCGTCTGCGGGGCGCGACTCCTGACCGAGCGGTCCGAGCTGACCCTGAAAGAGCTGGCGCGGACCGACCCGCTGACCGGCGTGCTCAACCGCCGCGGTCTGCTGGAAGAGTTTCACCGGTCGAAGGGTGTTGATGCGGTGGATGGCAGCATGACTGCTTTCATCCAGTTCGATCTCGACGGGTTCAAGCAGATCAACGACGTCTACGGTCATCAGGCCGGCGATGACGTGCTCTCCGCCTTTGCACGGATTGGTGCGGCGGCTCAGCGCGGCCGCGGCTCGTTCGGACGCATGGGCGGCGAGGAATTCGCGTCTATCATCCGCGTCTCCGATATGGTCGAAGCAGCCAGTATCGCAGAGGCCATCCGCTCGACGCTCAGACGGCAGCCAATCAGTGTCGGCGAACACAGGATAGCCGTGACGGTCAGCGCCGGCATCTCGCTGTGCTCCACGAAGGACGCTGATATCGACGTGTTGCTAACCGCTGCCGACAAGGCTCTTTACGTGTCGAAGACCAGCGGCCGCGACCGCACCGCCGTTCATACGGATCAGGAAATCATGATCGTACCGTCGACGGATTTTGCGTCCCCAACACCGTTTGCCGCAGAATTTTTCGAAGACATCAGCGTGTCCCAACAGGTGGCGTCGCTGAAACGCATCGTCGTCCTCAGCCAATAGTGCCGTTGCCCACGACCGCCTAAAGTCTTGCAATGGCGCGACAATGCTCCACACTCTCTCCGAGCAAACTCAAGAATGCGGAGAGACATGCCATGCTGAAGCAAATTTCCGGAACTGTTCTCGCCGGTTTCCTGACGATCTCGGTTGCCTCGGCGCAGCAGGCATCGGACACGACCGCGCCGGAAAAGGCATCGGCAGTCACGTCGGCCAAGCGGGTGGAGACGAAGCGCTACATGGTCGCCGCCGCCAATCCGCTCGCCGCGGAAGCGGGTCGTGCAGTGATCGAGGAAGGCGGCAGTGCCGCCGATGCACTGGTTGCCGTGCAGACCGTGCTCGGGCTCGTGGAGCCGCAAAGTTCGGGCCTCGGCGGTGGCGCTTTCCTCGTCTATTACGACGCAGCCTCGCAGAAACTGACGACGTTCGACGGCCGCGAGACGGCGCCGATGGAAGCCACGCCGCAGCTCTTTCTCGACGATCAGGGTCAGCCGTTGAAGTTCATGGCAGCCGTGGTCGGCGGCCGGTCGGTCGGCACGCCGGGCACGGTGCGGCTTCTCGAAACCGTCCACCGCAAATACGGTAAGGCGAACTGGGCGGGATTGTTTACTGCCGCCGAGCGCCTCGCCACTGACGGCTTTGAGGTCTCGCCCCGGCTCGGCACGCTGCTTGCGGCCGAGGGTGACAAGCTGAAGACCGATGACGCTACGATCCGCTATTTCTTCGGCGATGCCGGCGCACCGCTGAAAACCGGCACTCTCCTCAAGAACCCGGCCTATGCCGAAACGCTGCGGACGATCGCTGCCGGTGGCGCCGATGCCTTCTATTCCGGCCCGATTGCGCAGGCGATCGTCAGGGCCGTGCGCGAAGCGAAGGGCAATCCCGGCGTTCTGTCGCTATCCGATTTCGCCAACTACAGGGTCAAGGAGCGGGAACCCGTCTGCCTTGCCTATCGCGCTCTCGATATATGCGGCATGGGCCCACCCTCCTCCGGTGGCGTTGCCGTCGGCCAGATGCTGGGCATGCTCGAAAACTTCGATCTGAAGGGGCTCGGGCCGGACAATGTTGAAAGCTGGAGGCTGATCGGCGATGCGCAGCGTCTGGCGTTTGCTGACCGCGAAAGATATCTCGCCGATCCCGATTTTGTGCCGGCACCGATCAAGGGTCTCCTCAAAAAAGAGTATCTCGGCGAACGGGCACGACTGCTCGACACGGATAAGGCGCTTGCCAAGGATGCCGTGAAGTCGGGTGAGCCGACCTGGGATCACGCGCTCCTGTTCGGCCGCGGCGAGGCGATCGAACTTCCCTCCACCAGCCATATCTCCATCGTCGACAGGGACGGCAACGTCGCCAGCATGACGACGACGATCGAGAACGGCTTCGGCTCGCGGCTGATGGTCAACGGCTTTCTGCTCAACAACGAACTGACCGACTTTTCCTTCAAGACGCATGATGGAAGCCTGCCGGTCGCCAACCGCGTCGAGCCGGGCAAACGTCCCCGCTCCTCGATGGCGCCGACGATCGTGATGAAGGACGGCAAGCCGCTGATGGCCATCGGGTCGCCCGGCGGCAGCCAGATCATCGGATATGTGGCGCAGGCTTTGGTCGCCTATATCGACTGGGGCATGCCGGTGGAGCAGATCGTCGCCCAGCCGCATCTGATCAACCGTTTCGGGACATACGATATCGAAGCCGGAACGCGGGCCGAGACGCTGATGGAGCCGCTGAAGTCACTCGGCTACGAGGTGAAGGCCGGTGAAATGACGTCTGGCCTGCAGGCAATCGAGATCACCGACCGAGGACTTGCGGGAAGTGCCGATCCGCGGCGCGAGGGTATCGCGACAGGCGAATGACGGGCTTTCGTGGGACCGCGGATTGAGTTACCCATTCGGCATGACCGCGATCCCCGATTTTCTCCGCATCGATCCAGAAACCCGCCGCGTCTCGCTGGATGGCCGCAACCCGGCCTTCTACAGCGATCCGAACCGCGTCTACGGGCTCTTGCATCAGCACTGTCCAACCTTCTTCTGGGAGGAGCAGCGGCAGTGGTTCTTCACCGGCTATGACCATGTGAACCTGCTCCTGCGCGACCGTCGATTCGGCCGCCAGATCCTGCATGTCGCCAGCCGCGAGGAACTGGGGCTCCCGGAGCCGGAAGCGCATCTTGCGAATTTCGACCTCGCCGAACGATACTCGCTGCTGGAGATCGAACCGCCGGAACATACGCGGCTCCGGACGATGGTAAACCGCGCCTTCGTCTCCCGCCATATCGAGAAGCTGAGGCCGGAGATTACCGAGCTTGCGGAGCGTCTGATCGACGCGTTTGACGGCGAAGGCCGGGTGGAGCTGCTCTCGGCCTTTGCCGACATCATTCCCGTGACGATGATCGCCCGGATGATCGGCATTCCGGACGAGATGGGTCCGCAACTGCTGAAATGGAGCCATGCCTATGTCGGCATGTACATGTTCAAGCGCTCGCGGGAGGATGAACATGCGGCGGACCGCGCCGCTGCGGAATTCGCAGCTTATGTGAAGATGCTGATCTCCGAGCGCCGGCGTGAACCGCGCGAAGACCTGCTCACCCACATGATCCATACGGAGCACAAGGGCCAGTATCTGACCGACGACGAACTCGTCTCGACCACGATCGTGCTCTTGAACGCTGGCCACGAGGCGACCGTGCACCAGATCGGCAATTCGGTTCGGGTGATTCTGGAAAGCGGGCTTTCGCCGGCCGAGCTCTTCCGCGACGAGGCCGCGACGGAGCGGACGGTGGAAGAGACGCTGAGGCTGTGCGCGCCCGTCCATATCTTCCAGCGCTGGGCCCTTGAGGACGCGGAGATCGACGGTGTGTCGCTGAAGCGCGGCGACAAGGTGAGCCTGATCCTCGCCGCCGCCAATCTCGACCCGAAGAAATTTTCAGAGCCGCTGGTGTTCAAGCCGGATCGTCAGGAAGGCCAAAACCTGTCCTTCGGCGCCGGTATTCACTTCTGCATCGGCGCACCACTGGCGCGGCTGGAACTGAATACCGTTCTGCCCATCCTGTTTCGCCGCCTGCCCGGCCTGAAACTGGCCGGGGTACCGACGGTCAAGGACGTCTACCATTTTCACGGGCTAGAGCGGCTCGATCTGGTCTGGTGATAGGAGCAACCGGAGGATCTGCCGTCAGGTTCAGAGCCTGATGACGTAATCCTTGCGGGTCGTCTCCACCACTTCCCAGGTGGCAACCAGACCTGGCCGCAGAACCATGCTGTCGCCGGCCTTCAGATGCAGCGGTTCGCCGCCTTCTTCGGTGATGATCGAGTAGCCGAACTGGATGTGGAAATATTCCCACTCGTCATAGACGATCTTCCACTTGCCCGGTGTCGCTTCCCAGACGCCGGCATAGATCCCGCCTTCGGCCTCCTCGAAATTCCAGGTCAGGAATTTCGGATCGCCGAAGATGACGCGGTCGGGCGCGGGTGCGCCCTCCTCCGGTTCGATAGCGGTCAAATCGAATGTCAGCCAGTTCTTCATGAGTGTCTCAAGTCCTTGCTAATGCTTGGTCGAGGTCGGAGATCAGGTCTGCGACATCCTCGATGCCAACAGAGAGGCGGACCACGTCAGGTCCGGCACCGGCGGCGATCTGCTGCTCTTCGGTGAGTTGCCGGTGGGTGGTGGATGCCGGGTGGATGACCAGCGAGCGGGTATCGCCGATATTGGCGAGATGCGAGAAGAGCTTGAGGCTTTCCACGAAGATCTTGCCGGCCTCATAGCCGTTCTTCAGGCCAAAGGTGAAGACAGCGCCGGCACCGTTCGGCGAATAGCGCTGCTGCAGAGCATTGTTCGGGTCGTCAGGCAGGCCGGCGTAGTTCACCCATCCAACCTTCGGATGGCGGCTCAGCCACTCGGCAACCGCAAGCGCATTATCGCAATGCCGCTGCATGCGCAGCGAGAGCGTCTCGATCCCCGTCTGGATCTGGAAGGCGTTGAAGGGCGAGATGGCCGGCCCGAGGTCGCGAAGGCCGAGCACCCGCGCGGCGATCGCAAAGGCGATGTTCCCGAAGGTTTCATGCAGGACCATGCCCGAATATTCCGGCCGCGGTTCGGACAGGACCGGGTAGTTGCCGGAGCGCGACCAGTCGAACGTGCCGCCGTCGACGATGATGCCGCCCATGGAGTTGCCGTGGCCGCCGAGAAATTTGGTGAGCGAGTGTACGACGATATCGGCGCCGTATTCGAGCGGCCGGACGAGATAGGGGCTCGCCATCGTGTTGTCGACGATCAGCGGGATCCCGAAACGCTGGGCCACCTCCGAAATCGCCGCGATATCGACGAAGGTGCCGCCGGGGTTTGCCAGGCTTTCGACGAAAATCGCCTTGGTGCGATCGTCGATCTCGTTTTCAAAACTTTCCGGATCGGCGCTATCGGCCCAGCGCACCTGCCAGCCGAAATTCTGAAACGCGTTACCGAACTGATTGATCGAACCGCCATAGAGTTTGCGCGCCGCGACAAAGTTGTCACCGGGCTGCATGATCGTGTGGAAAACCAACAACTGCGCCGCATGGCCGGACGCGACGGCAAGGGCTGCCGTGCCGCCTTCGAGCGCCGCCACCTTTTCCTCCAGCGCGGCCTGCGTCGGGTTCATGATGCGGGTGTAGATATTGCCGAATTCCTTCAGCCCGAACAGAGCGGCTGCATGTTCGGTATCCTTGAAGACGAAGGACGTCGTCTGATAGATCGGCACCGCGCGGGCGCCGGTCGTCGGATCGGGCTCAGCGCCGGCATGAACAGCGAGCGTTGAAAATCCGGGATTGCCGGAACTGCGTGAATTCGGGTTGGCCATGCCGGTCTCCTCTAGGGTCGTTTCATCACAGCAGAGCCTGCGGGCCGACGGCGATCAAGAAATATCGTTGCAGCATTCGCAGCGATTGCGAAAAGAGTCCGCGAATTACCTGCCCCGCTCCCTTACCCTATCCGAGAAGACGGGCAAGCCTTGGGTACTCGATCGCCGGGCAGCGATCCATGATTACCTTTATACCGGCGGCCTCGGCCTTCACTGCGGCCTGATCGTCGCGCACGCCAAGCTGCGCCCATATCACCTTGGGCGGCTGATCCAGCGCCAGCGCTTCGTCCACGACGCTATCCAGGTATTCCGAGGCGCGGAACACATCGACCATATCGACGGGTTCCGGCACATCCGCGAGCCGCGCGTAGACGTCCTGGCCGAGGATCTGCTTGCCCGCCTGGCCCGGATTGACCGGAAACACCCGGTATCCGCGCTGAAGCAGAAACCCCATGACGCGGTTGCTGGGCCGGTCGGGATTGGGTGATGCGCCGACCAGCGCAATCGTCTTCGTGCTTTTCAAGACGCCAGCGATGACGTCGTCGTCATACCGATCGTGAGCCATGGTTCTAATCTCCTCATGCAGTCACCTGGACATAGGAAAGCAATGGAAATCTTCCAACTCGGTTCCGGAATCACGCTTTCCACCAGCCAGGCGTTCCGCCTGCTGCGGCTCAAACGAAGGTATCCCTTCTCAAGAAGTCGTGTAAGAGACGAAACACCCGGCGATTATTTGTGAGGTATTATTTTACCTCATCAGTAAGTCACTCTAAACGTTGAGCTATTTTTCCGACCGCTCCGGGCCGGCTGCTTGACGCTTTTTAGGCTCCGTCGTATAACCCGCCCAGATCGCGGACCTCTCGAAGGCCCGCTTTCTTTTTTGTCGGCATAGCCGAGCAAATCAAGCAACAAAAAACGCCCTTACGGCCGGTCTTCCGGTGGTCTTGGGTTCAGATGAGAGAGAAAAACAATGTCAACCTTCGTTCAGAAGCCTGCAGAGGTGGAGAAGAAGTGGATCATCATCGATGCCGAAGGCCTCGTTGTCGGTCGCCTCGCCACCCTCGTTGCCAATCGCCTTCGCGGCAAGCACAAGGTCACCTACACACCTCACGTCGACGACGGTGACAATGTCATCATCATCAACGCTGAAAAGGTTGTCCTGACCGGCAAGAAATACACAGACAAGAAGTACTACTGGCACACCGGTTACCCGGGTGGCATCAAGGAGCGTACTGCACGCGCCATCATCGAAGGCCGCTTTCCTGAGCGCGTCGTCGAAAAGGCGATTGAGCGTATGATCCCGCGCGGCCCGCTCGGCCGTCGCCAGTTGAAGAACCTGCGTGTATACGCCGGCTCCAACCATCCCCATGAAGCACAGCAGCCTGTCGCTCTCGACGTGGCATCGCTGAACAGCAAGAACGTAAGGAGCGCCTGATCATGGCCGATCTTTCCTCTTTGAAGGACCTCGCTCCGGCTGAAAGCCAGGCACCGGTTCACGTCCGCAAGGTCGATGCACAGGGCCGTTCCTATGCAACCGGCAAGCGCAAGAACGCGATTGCCCGCGTTTGGGTCAAGCCAGGCTCCGGCAAGATCATCATCAACGGTCGCGACTTCTCGGCGTATTTCGCCCGTCCGGTTCTGCAGATGATCCTTCAGCAGCCGCTGGTTGCCGCTGCCCGCACAGGTCAGTTCGACATCATTGCCACCGTCACCGGTGGTGGTCTTTCCGGTCAGGCCGGTGCCGTTCGTCACGGCGTCTCCAAGGCCCTCACCTACTTCGAACCAGGCCTTCGCCCGGTTCTGAAGAAGGGTGGCTTCCTGACCCGCGACAGCCGCGTCGTCGAGCGTAAGAAGTACGGTAAGGCGAAGGCCCGCCGGTCCTTCCAGTTCTCGAAGCGTTAATCGCTTCAAGACTTTGCATTTCGAAAGGCGGGGCTTCGGCTCCGCCTTTTTCGTTTCGGGCTTTCTTCGGTCCGAGTCTTGTCTTCCAGACACTCCCACTGCACTTTCTCTGCGATCCGGGAGAATGCAATGGCTTCAAAATCCATCGACAACGCCTTTACCGCCAAGTCCCTGCGCGATGCTGCCACCGACCCGACCTATGCGGGCGCGCTGTCCTTCATGCGGCGGCGCTATACCAAGGATCTGATCGGCGCCGATGCGGTCGTCCTCGGTATTCCCTTCGACGCTGCGGTCTCCAACCGGCCGGGTGCGCGGTTCGGGCCACAGGCCATCCGCCGGGCTTCGGCGATCTTCGACAACGACCCGCAATATCCGTTCTCGCGCGATCTCTTCGAAGCCATGTCGGTCATCGACTATGGTGACGTCATGCTCGACTACGGTCATCACTGGAAGACGCCGCGGCTGATCGAGGCGGAGGCGACGAAGATCATCGAGTCGGGCGCGTTTCTGCTGTCGCTCGGCGGCGATCATTTCGTTACCTGGCCGCTCTTGAGGGCGCATGCAGCCCGCCACGGTCCGCTTGCCCTCGTGCATTTCGATGCCCATCAGGACACATGGAGCGACGATGCGGACGAGACCGGCGACATAGAACGGATCGACCACGGCTCGTTCGTGGCGCGCGCCGTGCGACAGGGCGTGATCGAGCCGCAGCATTCGATCCAGATCGGCATCCGCACCCATGCGCCTGGGGATTTCGGCATCAGGATCATGCCGGGCCATGAGGTAGAGGATCTGAGCGCCCAGGCAATTGCCGACGCGATCCTTGCCCATGTCGGCGACCGCCCGTGCTATCTCACCTTCGACATCGACTGCCTGGACCCCGCCTACGCGCCCGGTACAGGAACGCCCGTTGCCGGTGGTCCGTCGAGTGCGAAAATCCTGTCGGTGCTGCGCAAACTCGGCGCCCTCGAGATCTGCGGCGCCGACGTGGTGGAGGTGGCACCGGCCTATGACCATGCCGATATCACCGCCATTGCCGGGGCAACGGTTGCGATGTATATGCTTGGCCTGCGCGCGGAGCGACTTTCCGCCCGTTAACAAATTGAATCAAGCAGCTGGCAAACTGATTCCGGCTCTCACCCCAAGGCACTGACATTTCAGGGATAATGACCATGACGGCAAAGATCTTCATCGACGGCGAACACGGCACGACAGGGCTGCAGATCCGCACCCGCATGGCCGACCGCCGCGACGTCGAGCTCCTGTCGATCCCGGAAGCCGAGCGGCGCAATGCAGCGATGCGCGAGGACCTGCTCAACAGCGCCGACATCGCGATCCTGTGCCTGCCGGACGAGGCTTCGAAAGAAGCCGTGACAATGCTTGCCGGCAACAACAACGTGCGGGTAATCGACACCTCGACCGCCTACCGGGTCGATCCGAACTGGGCCTATGGTTTCGCCGAACTGGACAAGGCGCAGGCCGACAAGATCAAGGCTGCCCGCAACGTCGCCAATCCCGGCTGCTATCCGACCGGTGCTATCGCGCTGCTGCGTCCGCTGCGCGCTGCCGGTCTCCTGCCCGACGGCTACCCGGTCTCGGTCAATGCAGTGTCCGGCTATACCGGCGGCGGCAAGCAGCTGATCGGCCAGATGGAAGATGCGTCACGCGAGGACGCGATCTCCGCCAACAACTTTCTCTACGGCCTGACGCTGAAGCACAAGCACGTGCCCGAGATGAAGGAACATGGCCTGCTCGATCGCGCGCCGCTGTTCTCGCCGTCCGTCGGCCGCTTTGCGCAGGGCATGATCGTGCAGGTGCCGCTGTTCCTCGAAGACCTCAAGGATGGTGCCACGATCGAGAGCATTCATAGCGCCCTCGTCGCCCACTATGCGGGACAGGATATCGTTACCGTCGTGCCGCTCAACGAGAGCGCGACGCTTGCCCGCGTCGATGCCGAGGAACTGGTCAACACCGACAGGATGAAGCTGTTCGTGTTCGGCGCGGCAGACAGCCCGCATGTCAATCTGGTCGCGCTGCTCGACAATCTCGGCAAGGGTGCCTCCGGTGCCGCTGTCCAGAACATGGACCTGATGCTGTCGGCCTGAGGCGATCCGGATTTCGAATCAGAGCCGCGGTGAACTCAGTTCGCCGCGGCTTTTCTGTCTTCAAGCGGATATTCGCCGATATAGCCACGCCAATGGGTGATGGCATAGCCGAGGACGACCAGGGCGCCGCCCTGATGCGCAAGCGCCAGATCCAATGGCACCTGATAGACCAGCGTCAGAATGCCGATCACCGCCTGCAGACAGACCAGCAGGAACAGGATGACGGCTCGCCCCGTATGGACCGAGCCCGGCGCCTTGGACAGTGAAACGATCATGTGGATCAGTGTTGCGGCCAGAAGCACATAGGCGCCGCAGCGGTGAACGAACTGCACGGTCTTCGGGTTCTCGAACAGATTGATCCACCAGGGATCGCGCAAAAAGAGGTCGGCCGGAACGAAGGCGCCATCCATCATCGGCCAGGTATTGTAGCTGAGGCCGGCGTCCAAGCCCGCGACGAGTGCGCCGAGATAGATCTGGAACAGCGCCAAAAACGCGAGGCCTCCAGCCGCGATATAGGAGTGACGCGTCGGGGCCGCCCCCTGCTTCTGGGGCGTGAGGCCGCGCATGATCCAGACGCAGGCGGAAAAGATCAGACAGGCGATGACCAGATGCGTGGCGAGCCGGTATTGCGACACGCTGACGAGCTTGGTGAGGCCCGAAGATACCATCCACCAGCCGACGAAGCCCTGAAAGCCGCCAAGTGCCAGCGTGCCGACCAGCGGCCAGCGCAGGCGTTTCTCAATGCGACCGGTCACCCAGAAGAAGATGAGCGGCACGGCGAAGACGAGACCGATCGAGCGCGCCAGGAAACGGTGCGCCCATTCCCACCAGAAGATGGTCTTGAACTCGTCGACCGTCATGCCGGCGTTGACCAGCTGGTATTGCGGGATGCGCTGATAGAGCTCGAACTCTTCCTGCCATTCTGCCGCATTGAGAGGCGGAATGACGCCGTGGATCGGTTTCCATTCGGTGATCGAGAGACCCGAATCGGTCAGCCGGGTCGCGCCGCCGACCAGGACGAGGCAGAACAGCACGAAGACGACGAAGCCGAGCCAGATACGCACCGATCTGCGGTCGCGCTCGCGGCGTTTTGCTGCCGGATGGATGACATCGATGATGACGCTATCAGTCGCCGACATGCGGAAACTCCTGTCGCTCGAAGAAAGATCAGCCTTGCACGCGCTTGAGAGCACCATGCGGGCGGTAATCTTTCCGCTCCTGGCGTTGATTTGCCCCAAGGACACGTGCAAAACAAGCCCCGATGCTTTGCGGCATCGCGTCGCGGGAGGAGAAACGCGTTGGTCCCACGCCTGAGAAGTTTCATCGGCACGATCATGATCATCGTGCTCGTCATCGTCTACGCGCTGGCTGCAACCACGGTCGCGACGCTGTTGCTCGCGACATCGCCGTGGTGGGTGCATTTCCTCTACTTCCTGCTGTCGGGGCTTTTGTGGATCCTGCCGGCCATGCTGATCATCAAGTGGATGGCGGGCGCACGGCCGAAAGTCTAGGTTATGCCTGGGTTCACCCCGCATTAACCAGCCGTGATAGTATTGGCGGCGGGCGACACAGCAATAAACAGATTGTTGGTGCACGCTGCCTATTCTCCCCGCTTGAAAGACAGCGGAGCGCGTCATGCAAACCTCGAGACTGATTGAAGAGCTTGCGCCGGCAGGGACATCGGGATCGTCTTCCCGTGAGACTGTCCCGTTGCGTTTCGCGCAGATCGAAATGGCAGTCGCGACGGACATGGCGGATCTGAAGTCCGACTGGCACCGTCTGCAGGCGATCAAACTCAATTCGCTGCATCAGGGTTTCGACTGGTGCGAAGCCTGGGTAAAATCCCACGGCCGCACGCTCGCAGTCGTCGTCGGTCGCATCGGCGGTCGCGCCGTGTTTATCCTGCCGCTCGATATCGTGCTCGAAAAAAGCATCCGCATCGCCCGCCTCCCCGGCAACCATTACAACAATCTCAATACCGGCCTGTTCGATCCGGCACTCGAGGTGGCTTCCGCTGCCGAGCTGAAGCCGTTCCTGCGCATGCTGCGCACGGCTCTTTCTCCTTATGCCGATCTCGTGGTGCTCGATTGCGTGCCGCTCTCCTGGCGCGGCAGTCGGCATCCGCTGGGTGCGCTGGCGACGACCGAGAACCAGAACCATTCGTTCCAGCTGCCGCTTTTTCCGAATTTCGAGACGACGCTCGCACAGCTCAACGCCAAGACGCGGCGCAAGAAATTCCGCTCACAGAGCCGCAAGATCGAAGCAGCCGGCGGCTATGACCATGTGATCGCGCTAGACGCGGACGAAAAGCACGCGCTGCTCGATACGTTCTTCCGGCAGAAGGCGGCGCGGCTGAAAATGTTCGGCCTGCCTGATGTCTTCCACGCATCTGAGATCCGTGACTTCTTCCATCGCCTGATGGACGCGCCGAATGATGGGACAGACACGTCGCTCACCCTTCACGCGATCCGTATGCGGGGTGAGCACGAGGGACATGTGGTGGCGATTGCCGGCGTGTCGCGCAAGGGCGACCATGTGATCTGCCAGTTCAGCTCCATCGACGACAGCATCTGCCCCGAGGCAAGCCCCGGCGAGTTGCTGTTCTGGCTGATGATCGAGAAAAGCTGCCACGAAGGCGCGACACTGTTCGATTTCGGCGTGGGCGACCAGCCCTACAAGCGCAGCTGGTGCAGCCAGGAAACAGTCCTGCACGATATTCTGATCGCCATCACCCCGAAGGGCTCCGTCCTCAAACCGCTGATGGTTCTGGCAACAAGGGCAAAGGCTGCGATCAAGCACAACCCGCGCCTTTACACTCTTTTGCAAAAACTGCGGGCCGCCAAAACGAACAAGGCGGCCTGAAAGCCGCCTTGTAGATCGTGGTTCATGCGGTGTGGCTCACGCCACCTGTCGTCCAGCCTTGCGCGGCGAACTGCGGTCATTGGCGTCAGACATTACCAGCAGGTTGCGAATTCCCTCGCCTTGGAAGTCCTGGACGATCTTTGCGACATCCTCTTCCTTGAATTCAGGCACGGAGAGGATGACCTCCGCCTTTTCGTTGCGGGTCAGTCGCGACAGCATCGGCGCTTCCGCCGGGCCGCATTCGATCAGCACCAGATCATAGGCGTCTGCGAGTGCATCGACGACCATCGGCAGCCGGTCGGCGCCCCGCATGGCGCGAACCGGATCGGCAGAACCGAACGGGATGATATGCGCATCCGAGAGACGGTCCGGATGGATGGCTTCCCCGAACGCAACCTCGCCGCACAGCAGATCGGTGATGCCGGCAAGCTTGACGTCCTGCGCCATCAGCCGTGTCGGGCAAGCCGAGCCGGTCATGTCGATCAGGGCGACGGTGCGACCGCGCTCCGAAATTTCACGGGCCAACATCACGGTCGCCGTCGAGCCTGCATCGCCACCGGGCGACACGACCAGGCCGATCGGCACCGCACGGCGCTGGAGGTAGCGGGCAACGGACGCGATCGTGAAGGATTCCTCCTCCCCGTCGTTCGCCGGCGGCGCCACGGCAATTTCTTCGACCGGTGGCTCGGCAGCGATCGAAGCCTCCTGCTTCTGGTCAACTTCCGCGCCCTTCGCGGCAGCGGCATCCTTGCGGGAGGCAGCCAGCATTTCCTTTGCCGCCGCGAACAGCCTGTGTTCGCGCTTTGGCCGATCTGCAACAGTTTCTGCCGCAACCGGAGCTGCGGCGGGTGTTGTTGCAACCAAAGCGCCGGCAGGGGTCGGTTCGGGCTCGGCCGGGGCCGGTTCGACTGCAGGCGTTGCGACCTTGTGTGGTGTCAGCAAGAAATCGTCCTCGCGACGGCGATTGAGAGGGCGGAGCGCCCGGCCGCTGAACAGTTCGGCGATGATGACGACCAGGCAGCTGACGATCAGTGTCGCAAGCGTCGCCACGATGACGATCGGAATGACCTTCGGAAAGAAGGGTTCCGACGGTTCGACCGCGCTCGATACGATGCGGGCATCCGCAGGGCTTGAATTGGCGTCGCGGCGCGACGTCGCCTCGCGGTAGCGCACGAGATAGGTTTCGAGCAGCTGGCGCTGGGCGGACGCTTCGCGTTCCAGGGCCCGCAGCCCGACTTCCTCTTCACCGGCCTTGGCCGAATCAGCCTTCAAGCCGTTCATCTGCTGCGTCAGCTGACGCTCGCGGAGCCGTGCAATCTCTCTCTCGTTGTCGAGGCTTGCCAGGATCTTCTGGGTTTCACGCTCGATCTGCTGATTGATGCCGCTGAGCTGCGCGCGAAGTCCCCGAAGACGCGGATGGTTGTCGAGCAGGGATGTCGAGAGATCATTGATCTGCGCCTGCAAATTGGTCTGGGTTTCCTTCAGACGCTGGATGACCTGCGATCCCGCGACGTCCGCCAGGGTGTCCGAAGCGCGGCCGGCTCTCAAACCAGCGCGGACGTTTTCCGAACGGGCCTCGGCATTGGCGAGATCGGCGCGAACGCGGGCAAGTTCGGTCGAGATATCGTTCAACTGTTTGCTGGAAAAGCTGTTGGCTTCGCTGGTCTGGAAAAGTCCGTTCGAGGAGCGGTAGTCCGCCACCTTCTTTTCGGCATCGTTGACGCGGGTCGTCAGGTTGGCGATTTCCGGCTCCAGCCAGCGGGCGGTTTCGGCATGGGTGTCCACCTTCGAGCCACTCTGGATCTGAAGATAGGCTTCGGCCATCCGGTTCGGGACATCCGCCGCGAGCTTCGGATCATGCGATGCAAATTCGACGGCGATGACGCGCGAGCCCTCGACCGGATAGACCGACAGCTTTTCGCGGAACTTCTGGATGACCCGGTCTTCCGGATCGATCGCCATCGGATCCTGCTTCAGGCCGACCATCACCAGAAGGTCCGGCAGTGCCGACTGTCCAGCCGGGTCGAATTCCGGGCGATCGGAAAGCTTCAGATCGCGCGCAACCCGCTTGATGAGGTCGGTCGATTGCAGCAGCTGGGCCTGACTGGTGATGTTAAGCGTGTCCAGAACCGGATCGTTGGAACTGCCTGCCCCTTCCCCGCCGTAGAGGTTCGGCGATCGCGATTCGATCAGCAGCCTGGTTTCGGCCTTGTAGCTGGGTTTGATCAGCGAGGCGCCGACCAGCGCCAGCGCGCCCGCCGCGATCGTGACGGCGAGGATCTTCGCCTTGCGTTCCCAGACGGCCGCGATGACCTGCCTGAGGTCGATATCCACATCCTGATGGCCGCCGTTTACGCCAGACATTGCCCGCTCCAAACTGGTCTATTTGGGCGGACAGTAAATTATCATGGTAACGCTACAGTTAATGAGCCGCGGCTTCGAAGAAAAACCGGACTCTGATCTTGCAGGCATTATTTCCGATGGTCGTCGCGCCTCTCTTTACCGGGCATTAACCCTAATGGATCGATAACAGGCTCGAAATCGTCGAACCACCACCCCGAGCCTGGGACGCGAACATGCTATTCGCCCAAGACAAGAAAAATCCGACGCGCAACCAGCGCGCCAAAACCGTTCTGGCTCTTGTGGCGGCAGCCGTTGCGATGACGCTGTCGGGCTGCGCCTCCTACAAACCGGCTCCCAAAAGCTTTCAGGAAGCAACGATCCAGCCTTACCGGCTGGACAGCGGCGATCGGCTACGTGTCAGCGTCTTCGAACAGCCGAGCCTTTCCAACACCTATACCGTCGATCAGGCCGGCTATATCGCCTTCCCGCTGATCGGTCAGATCACGGCCCGGGGCCAGACCATGCCGACGCTCGAGGGTGCAATCGCCGCCAAGCTCAAGCAGGGCTATCTGCGCGATCCCGACGTGACGATCGAAATGGATCGTTACCGCCCGGTTTTCGTCATGGGCGAAGTCGGACGACCCGGACAGTATTCCTATGTGCCCGGCATGACGGCACAGAACGCCATCGCAATCGCCGGAGGCTTTACCTCCCGCGGAAACCAGCGCGATGTCGACGTCACACGCAAGATCAACGGCGAGGTCATCACGGGCCGTACGACGATTTCCTCACAGGTCCTCGCTGGCGACACGGTCTACGTCCGCGAGCGGCTGTTCTGACATCATCATGTCGGCTGAGGCCCCTCCCTTGCGCATCCTCCATTGTTTCAGGTCGCCCGTCGGCGGGATCTTCCGCCATGTGCGAGATCTGGTGGAAGAACATCGGGCTGCCGGCCACGAAGTCGGCATCCTCTGCGACAGCTCGACCGGTGGCGAGCATGAGGACAGGTTGTTCGACACGATCCGGCCGCAGCTTTCGCTTGGCCTGACACGAATTCCGATGCGCCGTTCGATCGCTCCTTCCGATCTTGCGGCACTCTACAGAAGCTACAAGCATATCAAGAGCTTGCGGCCGGACATATTGCACGGACACGGCGCCAAGGGCGGCGTTCTGGCGCGATTGATCGGCTCAGCCTTGCGGGTTAACAGGTATTGCGTGGCCCGCCTCTATTCGCCGCACGGCGGCAGTCTGCATTTCGACCGGTCCAGTCTTTCGGGCAAGGTCGTGCTGCAGCTCGAACGGTTCCAGGAACGCTTCGGCGATGCCCTGGTCTTTGTCTGCGATTATGAGCGCCGCACCTACGAGGAAAAGGTCGGAAAACCGCTCAAGACCGCGCGTGTGATCTATAACGGCATTGGCGAAGCCGAGTTCGAGCCGGTCCCAGCGGTCATTTCCGCGGTCGACTTTCTTTATATCGGCATGCTGCGCGACCTTAAGGGACCGGATGTCTTCATCGACGCCTTTGCCCGAACGGAACGCGCGGTCGGTCGGCCGCTCTCGGCGCTGATGGTCGGCGACGGTCCGGACCGTGAGCGCTATGAAGCCATGATTTCCGAACGTGGCCTTGGCCGCCGGCTGACGATGATGCCGGCCATGCCCGCCCGCAAGGCGTTTGCCCTTACAAATTTCGTCGTCGTTCCGTCGCGGGCGGAAGCGATGCCCTATATCGTGCTGGAAGCGCTCGCCGCCGGGAAGCCTGTCATCGCATCGCGTGTCGGCGGCATTCCCGAAGTGCTGGGTGTGAAAAGTGCGGCCCTTGCCGTCCCCGGCGACGCCACAAGCCTTTCCGACGTGATGACGCAGGCACTGCAGACACCGGAGTGGCATGACCGCGTCATGCCGAAGCCGTCCGATTTCAAGGCGGTGTTTTCCGCCTCCGTTATGGCGGACGACATGCTTCACTTGTACCAAGATCTACTCGGCCAAATCCCGGACCGCAGGTACAGCTAAAGGCTTCTTTAGCTTCTTTTTGCTACTGGACTGAGACTACTTCTGCGCCTTCGCGGCAGCTGAGTCGAGGATCCTGGCATGAGCCCGCTGAACAAGCCCGATGAATTCGACGTCGAAAGCCTTCGCCGCAAGGTCTCCGAGATGCGTGCGAGCGAGGAGAAGGAAGCGGGCGCGGTCCTCAATCCCTTCGCACGCCAGATCGCCCAGCAGTTCCGCGAAACCAGCTATTCGCCATCCCTGCTGGTCGGACTGATCCGGCTTACCGAATTTGCCGCGATCCTGATTGTCGGCCTCATCGTCGACCTGATCTACGGCGCGACCGAGATGTCGCTTTCCCGCCTGGTCATCATCACCTTCGGTTCTGCCATCACGCTTCTGCTTCTGCAGATTGCCGACACCTATCAGATCCCCTCCCTGAGGTCCGCCAACAGGACCTTGAAGCGGGTCCTCATCACATGGGCCTTCGGTTTTGTCCTGACCAATCTCGCGCTCAGCTTTGCCGCGGGCGGTTGGGTGCCCGTGACCGGTCTCATCGTCTGGTTCTCCGTCAGCTGCGTCGTCCTTGCCGCCGAGCGGCAGGCGATCGCGCTTGGCATCCGCCACTGGGCGCGCAACGGCGTGATGGAACGCCGCGCCGTAATTGTCGGCGGCGGCGAACCTGCCAAGCAACTGGTGCGCGCCCTGGAACGCCAGTCGGATAACGACATCCGCATCTGCGGCATCTTCGACGACCGCAACAGCGACCGCTCGCCGACCGTCGTTGCCGGCTACCCGAAGCTTGGTACCTTTGCCGAGCTTGTGGAATTCTCGCGCCTTGCCCGAATCGACATGCTGATCATCGCGCTTCCCGCCAGCGCCGAGCAGCGTATCCTGCAGCTTCTGCGCAAACTCTGGGTTCTGCCGGTCGATATCCGGCTCGCGGCGCATGCGAACCGCCTGCGCTTCCGCCCACGGGCCTATAGTCACGTCGGCACCGTTCCGATGTTCGATATTTTCGACAAGCCGATCCGCGACTGGGATTCGGTCGCAAAGCGCATCTTCGATATCGTCTTTGCCGTGTTCGCGATCGCCTGCCTCTGGCCCGTCATGCTGGCTGCCGGCATTGCCGTGAAGCTCAGCTCGAAAGGGCCGATGCTGTTTCGCCAAAAGCGCCACGGCTTCAACAATGAGATCATCAACGTTCTCAAATTCCGCTCGATGTACACGAGCATGAGCGACCAGACCGCGATCAAGGCCGTGACCAAGGGCGATCCGCGGGTCACGCCCGTCGGCCGGTTTCTGCGCAAGTCCTCGATCGACGAGCTACCGCAGCTGTTCAACGTGCTGAAAGGAGAGCTGTCTCTCGTTGGTCCCCGTCCGCATGCGGTCAGTGCCCAGACTGGCGAACGCAGATATGTGGACGTCGTCGAAGGCTACTTCGCCCGCCACCGCGTGAAACCCGGCGTGACTGGCTGGGCGCAGATCAACGGACTGCGCGGCGAGTTGGACAGCGATGAAAAGATCCGTGCCCGCACCGCCCACGATCTCGACTATATCGAGAACTGGTCGATCCTGTTCGATCTCAAGATCCTGTTCCTGACGCCGATCCGGCTTCTCAACACGGACAATGCATATTGACGACGCTGGCCGCACATGAGACCCGGCCGTTCAACGTCCAGCTGGCCGTTTTTGCCCTCGTGGCAAACGGCATGCTGGCCTTTGGCGTCTTTCTGTCCGGCTTCGTCATGTCGGAGCCTGCCCCTTACGAACTGATGATGGTGGCCCAGATCGGCCTCTGGTTCCTGTTTGGGCTCAGAATCTCGCGCACCGTCGCGATGCTGATGGCGATGCTGCTGATCTTCAACATCAGCGGCCTGTTTTCCATCTTCGTGATGAAGGATTCGTCCGGCGCCGGTATGTATTATGCGGTCTCGATCTTTCTTGCGCTCACCGCCGTGTTCTTTGCAGCGGTCATAGAGAACGACCATCGGCGGCTGAAGATCATCTTTCATGCCTGGGTGGCGGCCGCCATCATCACGGCCACTCTCGGCATCCTCGGCTATTTCGACGCGTTTCCCGGGGCCCATGTCTTTACCCGCTATAACCGCGCCATGGGCGCCTTTCAGGACCCCAACGTGTTCGGCCCCTATCTGGTCGGCCCGCTCCTCTATCTCCTTTACCGCATGCTGACCGGCCCGGTCATCCGTACCCCCCTTCTCATCCTCGGCATGCTGGTGCTGGCGATCGGCATCTTTCTGTCGTTTTCACGCGCGGCCTGGGGCCTCCTGCTGTTCGGTGCCATCGCACTGATCGTCCTCATGCTCCTCAAGGAGCGCACGACGGCATTCCGCCTGAAGATCCTGGTCATCTCGATTTGTGCCGGCGTGGCACTCGTGCTCGCCCTTGCGATCGCTTTGCAGATCCCGCAGATCGCCGACCTGTTTTCCAACCGTGCGAAACTGGTGCAGGATTACGACGGCGCGCGGCTTGGTCGCTTCGAGCGGCATAAGATCGGCTTCCTGATGGCGATGGAGCGACCGCTCGGCATGGGACCGATGGCGCTTGGAAAAATCTTCGGCGAAGACGAGCACAATATCTGGCTGAAGACACTCACGACCTATGGCTGGGTGGGTGCGGTGACGTATCAGATCATGATCTGGTCCAGCCTGTGGATGGGCTTCCGCTATATGCTGCGCGAGAGGCCTTGGCAGCCTTTTCTGATGATTGCATGGGTCCTGATCCTGGGACATGCTATGATCGGCAACGTCATCGACACCGACCACTGGCGGCATTTCTATCTCTCGCTCGGCATTCTCTGGGCGTGCGTCGCCCTGGAAAACCGCTATCAGCGAAACACCACTGCCGCGATGCCGCCGTTACAGGCCTGAGTTGTTGCCTAAAGCGCAAGTCCTTGACATTGGGTCGCCTTGCGCCAGATTTCTCGTATGTTGACCTCATCACAAATTCGCGCAGCGCGCGCACTCACCGGCATCTCGAAAGAGGCGCTTTGCGCCGCTTCGGGCCTGTCCGCCGTCGAATTCGACAACGCGGAGGCCCATGACGCCCTGCCCGACCCAACCATCAGTGAGAGACTGAGGGCATTCTTCGAGACAAGGGGCGTTATATTCCTGGCAGCCGGCGACGGCGGATCCGGAATGGGACCGGGTGTGAGACTGAAGCAAGACGGTCAGGAAGAGGGCATGCGCCCCGAAGATCTCAACGCCGCAAACGACGATTGAAAAAAACCTGAAACTCGCTGGAACATATTGAGCTCATAGGCGTTTCCCGGCCAGAATTGTATAGTCGGGGAAATTCATGACGCGTTCCAATAATCTGTACTTCATCATCGGCGCTCTCGTTGTTCTGGTCGTCGGTCTGGGGTTCTATGTCTACCGCGAAGAAACCAAGCCAAAGGGCGTAGAATTCAGCATCGGCCAGGATGGCGTCAAGGTCGAGGAAAAGTAGTTTCTCCGGGAAAACCGAGCTTAAGAATTTCTTTATTTAACGTCGTTTTTATATGCACTGGATATTGGAGGATACCATCCTCCAATATCTGTGAGGGGGCACAATGTCGCATATTACACCCGTCGATCTTCAGCAGTCCGGAATGAAGAAGGTGTGGAGCGTAACTGACTTCGCCCGCCGTTACCGTCTCGACAAGGACGAGGAAAACCGTCTTCTGCAGCTCCTGGGGTCGTTTGCTTCCGAGCAGGAGCTTCTGATGAATGCGAGCCGGACAGCGCGTTTTCGCTAACGCGAACTACTATCATATCTGCTCCGCCTATACTTGCTGATTGATCGCAGGCGGAACTTTACCACTCACAAATCAGTTACATCCCCGTGAATATCTTGCGCCGCAGGCCCTGCCACGGCTCCATACACGGAGGATACAATGATCAATGTTTTCGCAAAGGCAGGCCTCGCCTTGACCTTGTCCGTCTGCACCCTTGGTGCGGCCACTGCCCCGGCATCGGCCCAGGACGTACAGCTGCGCATCGGACCTGACGGCGTGCGCCCGGTGATCCGCGACAGGGATCGCGATTACGACAGGCGCGATCGCAGCATGGGCTGCAGCCCTGGCGAAGCACGCGCCGCCGCTCGCGACGAAGGCTTCCGTCAAACGGAGATCGTCCGCGCCACTCGCCGCAGCATCACCGTCCAGGGCATGACCCGTCGGGGCCCCGACCGGATCACCTTCGCCAATCGCCCTGGTTGCCCGGAAATCTGAGACTCACCGAAAAGGCCCCGCGAGTGCGGGGCCTTTTTTTTGCCTAGAGCTATATCTCGACAACAGCCGCCAAAATGAAAAAGGGTCAGCTCGTGTCTCGGAGCTGACCCTTTTAGATCGAAATGCGCTGGCCGTTACCGCCAGAGATCCAGAACTTTAGAATACGAATGCGTAGAGCAGCACGATTACAAGGATCGGAACGCCCATCGCCCAAAGTACAACACCCTTCAACATCACATTCTCCTTTGTTTTCCTATCTGACAACGCGTCGGGAACACTGACGTTCCAGCCAAATGCAAATTGTAGTCAGATAAGTCGAACGCGGTTCGGGATGTTCCATCATTCGTTCACAGGTTCTGGTGAGTGACGTGGCAACAAATTGGCGTGACGAGAAACGAGCTCGCCCATGGCGAGCTCAGGTCACAGCGGCTCTGGGGGAGCCTATCGCCGAAGGAAGAATGGTCGGAATGGCCGGATTCGAACCGACGACCCCTTGACCCCCAGTCAAGTGCGCTACCGGGCTGCGCTACATTCCGCCACATCGCTTCGAGCCGGCGGACCGGCGTCGCGTGAAGCATGCATTCCATACTGACATGATCTTCACCACGCAAGGAAAAAATCGGCTTTCAATGGATCTCGGATCGACGGTCTTGCTTCAACAAGAAAGCCGGCCCCATTGTCTGGAGCCGGCCTATCAGGACGCCTTGGCGACTACCCTATCAGTAGGGCGAGTAGCACAGCTGGCGCGGGCCGTTATAGGGCTGGAACGTATTGTCGTAAGCCCTGTAGGACCGGTAGCGGTTGGCGCACCAATTGACGTGCGCGCTATTGGCGTTCACGTAACGACGTGGCTGCACGTAACGCGGCTCGGCGTAGCGCGGCTGGGATGCAATGGCACCGCCAATCAGAGCGCCGGCAGCAAGACCGCCGATGATCGCACCCGAATTGTGGCCACGGTAGTGGCGACCGCGATAATAGTCGCCGCGGCGGTAGTCGCGATGGTGACGATAGTAGCGACGACCTTCCCAACGATCACGATGCCGCCACTGAACCTGCTGGACCTGATCAACGCTCTGCGGCGCTTCGATGGTCTTCGGTGCGTTGACGACAGGGAAGGCGTGTGCCGGTACCATGCTCGTCAGTGCCGTCATGGCCGAGACGACAATGATTGCGAGTTTTTTCACGTTTGCATCTCCTCTAGTGTTTCCTCGTAGGTAAATGTTGTACCTTCGCGTTTGAACCAGAGGTGAACGGTAAATTTACAGTGAGTTCATGTAAGCAGGTATCGGATCAACGAACCTGGTCCAGCAGGCGCTTGCATTCCAGAAGGTCAAACAGTGCCTCCTGCAGCAGGGCACGGTCTTCCTTGCCGACGCTCGATTTTCCAACCGAGACTTCCAACTGGTCCTCCCCGGCACCGCCGAAACCGAAGAACCGGCCGCTTGGCTTTACCTTCGGGCGCCCGACGACCTGATCTTCTTCCTGGGTGGAAATTTTAGGCTCGGCATTCTTCTCGCTGTTGGCCGCCATGATGGCTTCCATCGTGGCGATATCGCCGGACGCGATCGCTGAAACGAACTTGTTGCCATTCGTCTTCAGGAGCTTCTGAACGCCCTTGATCGTGTATCCGTGGTCGTAGAGAAGGTGACGTATCCCCTTCAACAGATCCACGTCCTCCGGGCGGTAGTAGCGACGGCCGCCTCCCCGCTTCATCGGCTTGATTTGCGGAAACCGCGTTTCCCAGAAGCGCAGCACGTGTTGCGGCAGGTCGAGATCGTCAGCGACTTCGCTGATGGTGCGGAATGCGTCCGGGCTCTTGTCCAAGTGTCAATCTCCAGGGATCGAACGGCCGTGCGGCGCGAAAGGGGTCAGCACGAAAGGCTGGACGAGGATTATGCGTCGAATCGCACATTTCTCAACGGCTTGCACCGAAAGATTCAAGTGTGTTAACAAGATTGGTGTTTTGGCAGGGGTGCCAGCGTGCAAAACGGGCGTGTCAGCTCGCAGGGCTTGCCGGCTTCTGCTTGACCTTGCGCAATGTGTGCGCTTTGAGGATGCGTTGCTTCAAAACATTGGATGCCTTGAAGGTCATCACCCGGCGGGGTGAGATCGGTACTTCCTCGCCTGTCTTCGGATTGCGACCGATGCGCTCGTTCTTGGCGCGCACCTGAAATGTCGCAAACGACGAAAGCTTGACCATTTCGCCGCGAACGATGGCGTTGCAGATTTCGTCGATTACCGTTTCGACGAGTTCCGCCGATTCCGTGCGAGAGAGGCCAACCTTGCGAAAAACCGATTCCGCCAGATCCGCGCGTGTGACTGTCTTGCCGGCCATGGTCCCCCGCCTGATTTAATGTGATATTATCAAAGCCCGCAAACAGTATTTTGGTTGTGCCCCACGGTCAAGCGCCCCCGGGCCAAGCATCTGTTCGGCATTGATTATTTCATAATATGGCTCAGGTTTTCAGCCGGCATCACCAGCGGATCAGGACGGCCCCCCAGGTGAAGCCGCCACCCATGGCTTCCAGCATCACAAGATCGCCCTTCTTGATGCGACCGTCGGCACAGGCAACTGAAAGCGCAAGCGGGATCGATGCCGCAGACGTGTTGCCGTGAATGTCGACGGTGACGACGACTTTCTCGGTGGGAATGTTGAGCTTCTTGGCAGATCCATCAATGATACGACGGTTGGCCTGGTGCGGTACCAGCCAGTCGATATCCTCGGCAGTCGTGCCGGTCGCCTCGAATGCGTCCTCGATCACGTCGGTGATCATGGCCACCGCATGCTTGAAGACCTCACGGCCTTCCATCTTCAGGTGCCCGACCGTGCCGGTCGTCGATGGGCCGCCATCGACGTAGAGCTTGTCCTTGTGGGATCCGTCCGAGCGCAGATGCGCCGTCAGGATACCGCGGTCGGCAATCGTGCCCTCGCCTTCCTGAGCCTCCAGCACAACGGCGCCGGCGCCATCGCCGAACAGCACGCAGGTTGTGCGGTCGTTCCAGTCCAGAATGCGGGAAAAGGTTTCGGCGCCGATCACCAGCGCGCGCTTCGCAAGCCCGCCACGCAGGTGGAGGTCTGCCGTCGTCATCGCGTAAACGAAGCCGCTGCAGACCGCCTGCATGTCGAAAGCGTAGCCATGCTTCATGCCGAGCCGGTTCTGGATCTCGACGGCGGTCGCGGGAAAGGTGTTGTTCGGCGTCGAAGTCGCCAGAAGGACCAGATCGATGTCGTCAGGTGTCAGGCCAGCATTATCGAGCGCTGCCCGCGCCGCCTTCTCACCGAGCGATGCCGTCGTTTCGTCGTCGCTGGCGATGTACCGCTGGGTGATGCCGGTGCGCTGGACGATCCACTCGTCCGACGTGTCGACCATCGTCTCCAGCTCGCGATTGGTGACGACCCGTTTCGGGAGCGCTGCCCCGTAACCGCGAACAACTGATCGAATCATAGTCAAATCACATCCTAACGTCATGCGGCTTCAGGGCCGGCCGGCGGCAGGCGTCTGGCATGATAAATCTTCAAATCCTGCGAAATTTTGGCGTTGAGGTCATTTCGCGCCATGTCATAGCCGACTGCGATCGCGGCCGCGATGCCTTCGGCGTTGGCGCTTCCATGGCTCTTGATCACAATGCCGTTGAGGCCCAGAAACACGCCGCCATTGACCTTGTTCGGGTCCATCTTCTCACGCAGTCGATCGAATGCAGGCTTGGCCAGCAGATAGCCGATCCGGGCAAGAAGCGTGCGCGACATGGATTCGCGCAGAAGCGTGGCGATCTGGCGCGCAGTTCCCTCGGCGGTCTTCAGAGCGATATTGCCGGTAAAGCCTTCGGTCACCACAACGTCGACAGTGCCCCGACCGATATCGTCGCCCTCGACGAAACCGTGATAGGAGAGGTGCGGAAGGTTGGCTTCGCGGATCAGGCGACCGGCTTCCTTCACCTCTTCCTGACCCTTGACCTCTTCGACACCGACATTGAGAAGGCCGACGGTCGGGCAATCGACTTCAAACAGGGCCCGCGCCATAGCGCCGCCCATCAGGGCGAAATCGAGCAGCTGCTGGCTGTCGGCACCAATCGTCGCGCCGATATCGAGAACGATGCTTTCGCCCTTCAGCGTCGGCCAGATGCCTGCAATTGCGGGGCGTTCGATACTCGCCAACGTGCGAAGACAGAATTTCGACATTGCCATCAGCGCACCGGTATTGCCGGCGGACACAACGACATCAGCTTCGCCAAGCTTCACGGCTTCGATGGAACGCCACATGGTCGAGACATAGCGACCACGGCGTAGCGCCGCACTCGGCTTCTCGTCCATGGCAACGGCCAGTTCACACGCATGGAACACGGACCGCTCGCGCAATTTCGGATAGCGCGCAAGCCACGGCTCGCATTCGGCTTTCAGTCCGTAGAGGAGGAAACTGACGTCGGGATGGCGTTCGAGCGCCTTCGCGGCGCCCGCCATGACAACCTCGGGGCCAAAGTCGCCACCCATGGCGTCAATCGAAATTCTGATCACGCGTCCCTGATCCTTGTTTTAACCGGCCGCACGCGCCTGCAACGAATGCCTGCGCCGACTTTTGCTTCTTCAGTGGGCACGCTCATGCGCCGCCCTGCCGGCGAAATCGTGGCCAAAATATAGGTTTTGTTTCTGCTTACAACCGGTCTCAGTCTTTTTTCCAATCCTTGAGCGCGGCAAACGGATTGGGTTTGGTCGCCGGATCGTTCGGGTCGCTCTCGATATGGTCCTTGAAATCGATGCCCTGCCTGCGCGGATAAGGGTCTATCGCCAGTGCCACGAACTCGGCAACGACCTCGCCCGCATCGATCGTATCGCCGACAAACATTTCCGGCAGGTCCGGACCATCAGGATCGACCACCATCTCGGCGCTTTCGGCAGTGACGACGCGCGCAAGCTTGGATCCCTCAGGCACAAAGACCTGATCGAAATCTTCTGAAATGGTCGACGACACAGGATCAAGCGTCACCACGCAGGCCTGGGTGACAGCGGCCTTGACGCGGCCCTTCAGGCGCACGCCGTCCTTCTTCCAGCGGGCAATGTAGATTTCCGCCTTCAACGAATTGACCGATACGACGTCCCAGAGAACGGCCAAGCCCTTCAGCTCGTTTTCATCGGCTTCAACAGTGACAGTGACGGGATTGGCCGAAATGTTTCCGACCTTCACAGGATAGGAGAACGGAGGCTTGCCGCCTTTGGCCTTGCTGGGTTCTTGATCGCGTTTCATTGTTCCTCGCCTTCCCGGACCGGCTGCGGCACGACCAGCAGCCCACGGGAAATCGTATCTTCTGAGACCGCTGACATAGCGGTTTCGGTGGTTGTCATCCAGTGCGCAAGTGCGCTCATGTCTTGTATATCGGTGGCTTTAGGATGGATATTACGGTGCAGCGCTGCGGCAAGCGCGGTCTCGTCGCCGCTGTCGAGAGCTGCGGCATAGGTTTCGAGCCGACCGTAGAACATGCCCGCGAGCTTCTTCATCCGCTTCGGAACCCCCTGGTCGCCGATGCCGAGCTCGCGAATCGAATGGTCGATATCCTGAAAGAAGGCATCGACGATCTCCTGCGCCAGTTCCTGCCCGCTCGCCCCCGACTTCGCGGTCCGGCGAAAAAACAGGATCATCACGATGGACAGCATTTCAAACCGGCCCATCACGGTGTCGGGTACGCCGAAATCCTCGTAGAAGACGGGGATGCGCGCTGCCGACGTCAGGGCGTAGTATTGCCGGTTGACGATGGTCTGATTGCTGTTTTTCTTTTTGAACAGGCCGAATATCATCGTGTTTCCTGCATTTGCCTTCATGTTTGCGTCATGGTCGAAGCTGGCGATGTTGCATGCAAACGAAAGCTGGTTTACCGAAGCAGGCACGAATTGCAATGCATTCGCCATCGGCGGGCTTCGGTTCGGCTATCCGGAAGCGGCAGTCAGCTGTCCCCGGAATAGCCACAATGGTATGAGCAGCAGAGTAACCGGCTTCCGCCGGCACATCGACATGTGGGGGATACCGTTGAAGAAGCGGGTTTTCGGATACGAAATGAAAGCGTTGAGCAAAACGGCGGCGGCCCTTGTCGTTGCATCGATTGCAGTTTCCGGCTGCACGTCCATGGAAATCGGCGACACGATGTACAACGGCTATGTCGTTGACCAGCAGTCGCTGAACCTGATCCCTGTCGGTTCAAGCCGCGAGCAGGTGATCCTGACCATGGGTACACCGTCGACGACCGCGACCTTCGATACGGAAGTGTTCTATTACATTTCCCAGAAGCGCCACCGTCGGGCAGCCTTCATGAAGCCGCAGATCGTCGAGCAGAGCGTGCTTGCCATCTATTTCGACAAGAACGGCGTGGTCGCCCAGCGCGCCAACTACGCACTTCAGGACGGCAAGGTGTTCGACACGATCTCGCGCACGACGCCAACCGGCGGCCGCGACCTTACCTTCCTGCAGCAGCTTCTATCGGGTGGTTCCGGAGCAGCAAGCGGCGGTGCAGGCCAGATCCGCAACATGCTGCAGAGCATGGGCAACTGACAAGCGCATTTCCGAATATCAAAAAGCCCGCGATACCAATGGTACCGCGGGCTTTCTTTTGTCTGGATGAGACCTGCTTCTAGTGGGCGAGAACCGCGAGCAGCAGAAGGGCGACGATGTTGGTGATCTTGATCGCCGGGTTGACGGCAGGGCCTGCCGTATCCTTGTAGGGGTCACCCACCGTATCGCCTGTCACCGAAGCCTTGTGGGCTTCGGATCCCTTCATGTGGCGGGTGCCGTCCTTATCGACGAAACCGTCCTCGAAGCTCTTCTTGGCATTGTCCCAGGCGCCGCCGCCCGAGGTCATCGAGATCGCGACGAACAGGCCGTTGATGATGACGCCGAGAAGCGAGGCACCGAGCGCTGCAAAGGCGGACGCCTTGTCGCCGCCCGAGACGAGAAGCACGCCGAAATAGACGAAGATCGGCGCGAGAACCGGGAGCAGCGAGGGCACGATCATTTCGCGAATCGCAGCCTTGGTCAGGATATCGACCGCGCGGCCGTAGTCGGGCTTTTCCGTTCCTTGCATGATGCCGGGCTTTTCGCGGAACTGCCGGCGAACTTCCTCGACAATCGAGCTTGCCGCCTTGCCGACCGCCGTCATGGCGATGCCGCCGAACAGATACGGGATGAGACCGCCAAACAGCAGGCCCGCCACCACATACGGATTGGACAGGCTGAACGAGATCTGGCCTACCCCCTGGAAGTACGGATATTTATCGGCGTTTGCCACGAAGTACTGGAGATCGTTGGCGTAGGCCGCAAACAGCACCAGTGCGCCGAGACCGGCTGAGCCGATCGCGTAGCCCTTGGTGACGGCCTTGGTCGTATTGCCGACGGCATCCAGAGCATCCGTGGCTTTCCGAACATCCGGCGGCAAGTGCGCCATTTCGGCAATGCCGCCGGCATTGTCGGTGACAGGGCCGAAGGCATCGAGTGCCACGATCATTCCGGCAAGGCCGAGCATGGCGGTGACGGCGATGCCTGTGCCGAACAGTCCGGCGAGCTGATAGGTGGAGATGATGCCACCAACGATGACGAGTGCCGGCAGTGCGGTCGATTCCAGCGAGACGGCCAGTCCCTGGATGACGTTGGTGCCGTGGCCCGTGACGGAAGCCTGGGCGATGGAATTGACCGGCCGCTTGTTGGTGCCGGTATAGTATTCGGTGATGACAACGATCAGCGCTGTCACGACCAGCCCGACGAGGCCGCAGGCAAACAGTCTGGCGCCGGTGATGTCCATGCCGGCAACCGTGCCGATCGTGCCCCAACCGATGGTGATCGAGGTCGCGATCGCAAGCCCGACGATGGACAGCAGCCCCGTCACGATCAGTCCCTTGTAGAGGGCGCCCATGATCGAGCCGTTTGTGCCGAGCTTGACGAAGAACGTGCCGACGATCGAGGTGATGATGCAGGTGCCGCAGATCGCCAGCGGATAGAGCATCGCCTGGTCGATGACGGCGCTGCCGGCAAAGAAGATTGCCGCGAGCACCATGGTCGCAACGACCGAGACTGCGTAGGTCTCGAACAGGTCGGCCGCCATGCCGGCGCAGTCACCGACATTGTCGCCCACATTGTCGGCGATCGTTGCCGGGTTGCGTGGATCGTCTTCCGGAATACCGGCTTCCACCTTGCCGACGAGATCGCCGCCGACATCGGCGCCTTTGGTGAAGATGCCGCCGCCAAGGCGCGCGAAGATCGAGATCAGCGAGGCGCCGAAGCCGAGTGCCACAAGGGCATCGATCACTTCGCGTGAACCGACCGCATGGCCGAGCACGGTTGTCAGGATGAAAAAGTAGATGGACACGCCGAGCAGTGCGAGGCCCGCGACAAGCATGCCGGTGATGGCGCCAGACTTGAAGGCAATGTCGAGACCTGCTGCCAGACTATGCGATGCCGCCTGCGCCGTGCGCACATTGGCCCGCACCGAGACGTGCATGCCGATGAAGCCGGCAGCGCCCGAGAGAACGGCGCCGATGATGAAGCCGATGGCTGCCGTGCCAGACAGAAGAAACCATGTGAGACCCGCAACCAGCACGCCGACGATGGCAATCGTCATATACTGGCGCGACAGATAGGCCTGCGCGCCTTCCCGGATATAACCGGCGATCTCCTGCATCCGCTGATTGCCTTGATCGGCGGCAAGTACGGAACGCGTGGCCCATGCAGCATAAATGATCGACAGCAGACCGCAGACGATCACACCTAGAATTACAGTCATGCGAATTTTCCTCTCCCTGACCGGCTGCGGCCGATGCCGCCCCGGCATTCTGCACCCTCCAGCAACGGCTTTCCCCTCCCAAGGAACGCAGCTGTTGCCATGCGCGGGTGAGATTGCGGTGAGGAACAACCGCCGTCAAGCGCTACGACGGTAATAGAACCGGGTCAGTTGGCTTTTGCGACGGGCCTGCGCAGCATCAGCGCCAGAATGAGAAGAAGGCAGAAGATCGCGACCGGCCAGATCACCAGGTTGATGAATGACCAGCCCCAGGTGACGAACACCTTGCCCGAGGAGAAGGAGGACAGTGCCACCGTGCCGAAGAGGACGATGTCGTGAAACCCCTGCACCTTGTCGGCCTCCTGCGGTCGATAGCTGGAGGCGACGATCGTGGTCGAGCCGATGAATCCGAAATTCCAGCCTATCCCGAGCAGGACCAGCGCCAGCCAGAAATTCCACAATTCCACGCCCATATGGGCAACGATCGCGCAGCCCATCAGCGTGACGAGGCCAGCGGCGACCACTTTTTCCGCGCCGAAGCGGGTGATCAGCATGCCGGTGAAAAAGCTCGGTCCGAACATGGCGAGCACATGCCACTGGATGCCGAGCGCCGCCAGTTCCGTCGGAAAGCCGCAGCCGATCACCATGGCGAGCGGCGCACCAGTCATCACGAAGGTCATCAGCGCGTAGGTGCAGATACCGCAGACCATGCCGGTCATGAACCGCTGCGTCACGACGATTTCCCGCAGCGACCGTGCCGGCGGCTGCTGGGTTGAGAGCGACGCATCCGCCTTGGTCGGAAGACGCAGGAAGGCCATGATGCAGATACCGGCAAGGCAGAGCGGGATCAGCATCAGGAACGCACCGGCGAAGGTCACCGGCGCCAGCCAATCCTTTGCGGCGATGGAGAGCTGCGGTCCGACGATCGCCGAGACGATACCGGCCCCGAGGATCCAGGAGATGGCTCGCGGCTTATAGGCTTTGGGAGAAATATCGGCAGCGGCGAAGCGGATCTTCTGGGTGAAGCCGGCGCAGGACCCGACCAGCAGAAGCGCGAAGGCAAACAGCCAGAAATCACCACGAAACAGCGCGATTGCCGCAAGCCCGCCGCCGATCGCGCCGAGCATTCCGCCCGACATGAAGGCCGCCTTGCGGCCCAGGAACTTGGACGCGATGGCAATCAGCACCGCACCGACGGCGGTGCCGAGGTTGAACGCGGTGATCGGCGCTGTCGCGAGCGACTTGTCGTCGCCAAGAAGCTGATAGCCGGCAAGAGCGCCGATCGACACGGTGAGAGGTGTGGCAGACCCCAGGATGGCCTGGGTGCCTGCGAGCAGAAAGACGCTGCGGCGGGCGGTGCTCAAGTCAATTCTTTGACGCTCGACCGCTTCGTCCATCTGATGCTCTTTCCGGGATGTTACTTCTTCGCGTCGCCGCGGATTTGCTTGGCAATCCGGTCGAGAACCGCATTGACGACCTTCGGCTCGTCTTCCTCGAAGAACGCGCGGGCAATCTCGACATATTCGGTGACGATGACAGCCACCGGGACATCCTTGCGCTCGACGATCTCGAACGTTCCGGCACGCAGGATGGCGCGCAGGGTCGAATCGATCCTCGACAGCAGCCAGTCTTCCTGGAGCGCCGAGCGGATCAGCGGGTCGATCTTGTCCTGATCGCGGACGACGCCGGCGACGATCGAGCGGAACCAAGAGGCGTCCGCCTTCAGATAGGTATCGCCGTCCAGTTCCTGTCCGAGGCGGTGCGCCTCGTATTCGGCCACGACCTCGAGAACGCCGGTGCCGCCCACATCCATCTGATAAAGGGCCTGAACGGCTGCCAAACGCGCCGCGCCACGCTGATTTGCCGGCTTGACCGGATGCTCGCCTTCTTTGGACATTCTATCAACCACCATTCAGCTTTTCGCGCAGTGCGATCATGGTGAGGCAGGCACGGGCCGCAAAGCCGCCCTTGTCCTTCTCGGACCGCTTGATGCGCACCCAGGCCTGCTCGTCGTTCTCGACGGTCATGATGCCGTTGCCGATCGCCAGCGATTCGGAGACCGCAAGATCCATCAGCGCGCGCGAGGATTCGTTCGAGACGATGTCGAAATGGTAGGTTTCGCCACGGATGACCATGCCGAGCGCGACAAAGCCGTCATAGGACGTGCCGTCCTGATCGCCGGCATCGAGCGCCATCGCGATTGCCGGCGGAATTTCGAGGGCTCCCGGAACCGTCACCACGTCGTAGGTCGCACCCGCATCCTTGAGAGCGGTCGTTGCGCCATCGAGCAGCGCGTCCGCCATGTCGTCATAAAACCGTGCTTCCACGATCAGGATGTGAGGTGCGTTTTCTTGCGGCATGATTTCACCTTGGTTACATCGGCGCGTTGGGCGACAAGCCGAATAGTCGGCGGTCAAAACATGCCCGGCCGGGATTGGCAAGTGGTTTTCGCTGAACGCTGCGTTGCAGGGCGCGAATACCTATTCTGCAACGTCATCGGGGCGGAACAGGAGGAGCGCAGCTTGCACGCTGCCGCCTGTTTCCGCATGTCGTCGGGTCAGCCTCAGCCTGTCGGGAACTGGGCCAGCCTTGCTGCGTAACGAGCCATCGTGTCCACTTCGAAATTGACGAAATCGCCGGCCTGGCGATCGCCCCATGTGGTCACGCCCAGCGTATGCCTGATCAGCAGCACATCGAAATCGGTGCCATCGACCGAGTTGACGGTCAGCGATGTGCCATCGAGCGCAACCGATCCCTTCGGCGCGACGAAGCGGGCGAGGCTTTCCGGCGCCCGAAGGCGAATGCGGACTGCTTCGCCTTCGGAGGTCACGGACAGGATCTCCGCCTTGCCGTCGACATGGCCGGAGACGATATGGCCGCCCAGTTCGTCGCCGATCTTCAGCGCCCGCTCCAGATTGACGCGGGTACCGGATGTCCAGCCAGCGATCGTTGTCAGCCGCAGCGCTTCTTCCCAGGCTTCCACCTCGAACCAGCGCTCATTGCTGCCGTCCTCAGGCAAGTTGGTCACGGTCAGGCAAACGCCGCCATGGGCGATCGAGGCACCCATCGCGATCGTCTTCGGATCGTAGCTGGTGGCGATACGGAGCTTGACGCCCTCGTCCATCGGGGTCGTCGCCGCTACGGTTCCGACATCGGTGACAATTCCGGTAAACATCGACGACCTCTATGACTGCTCGATTTTCTGGAAATCGTAGGAACGGTCGGGACCGAACGTATCCTCACGAACCAGCTGGAAACCCTCCGGCATATCGGATGGCGACAGAGGCGATTCAAGACCGCCCTCGCCCACCATCGTCGGCCCCTGCGACAGCACGATCCGATCGACGAGGCCGGCATCCAGAAAGGCCTTGCCAACCGTCGCGCCGCCTTCAACGAATAGAAGGGAAATTCCGCGTGTCGCCAACTGGTCGAGAAGTGCTGCGAGATCGCCTGCCTCGATCACATCGACACCTGCGGCCAGAAGTTTCTCGCGCTTTTCGGACTCTTGCGAGACCGGCACGCAGGCGACGATCACAGGCACGTCGCGGGCAGACTTCACCAGAAGGCTGTCGAGCGGCAGTTCGAGACGGCGATCTAGAATAATGCGGACGGGCGATCTGTCGCTCATCTCGGGAAGCCGGACCGTCAGTTGCGGATCGTCGGAACGGACGGTTCCCATGCCAACCAGAATCGCATCACTTTCGGCACGCATGACATGCACCTGCGCACGGGCAAGCGGCCCGGTGATCAGCACTTCTTCGCCACGGCGTCCCAGCATTCCGTCGGCCGAGACGGCAAGCTTGAGCGTGACGTAAGGGCGGTGGCGGATCTGGCGGGAGAGATAACCGGCGAGCGCGCGCTTGCCGTCATCTTCCATGAGGCCAAGCTCGGTCGCGATGCCGGCATCGTGCAGGATCTTCAATCCCTGACCGGAGACGCGCGGATCGGGATCGGCGACGCTGACGACAACGCGGGAAACACCGGCTGCCACGAGCGCATTGGCGCAGGGCGGGGTCTTGCCGTGATGGGCGCAAGGTTCCAGCGTCACATAGGCGGTCGCCCCCCTCGCCTTCTCGCCGGCAACGGCGAGCGCGCGGGCTTCCGCATGTGGTCGGCCGTCGCGGGCCGTGACCGCTGCACCAACAATGGCACCATCCCTGACGAGCACGCAGCCGACCGATGGATTGGTCATGGTCTGGCCTTCATGCCAGCGCGACAGCCTCAGCGCTGCGGCCATGAACCGCTGGTCGTCGGCCTCCGACATGGCGTCAGGACTCCAGCCCGGGATCGCGGGCAATCTTGGCGTTGATCTCGGAAATCACTTTCTCGAAGTCCTCCGCATGGGAGAAGTCGCGATAAACGGATGCGTAGCGCACGAAGGCGACGTCATCGAGGCTTTTCAGCGATTCGAGCACCTGCAGGCCGATCTCTTCGGAGGAGATTTCGCTCTCGCCCGAGCTTTCGAGGCGCCGGACGATGCCGGAGACGGCGCGCTCGATGCGGTCGGGATCGACGGGCCGCTTGCGCAGCGCGATCTGGAACGACCGCACCAGCTTGTTGCGGTCGAAAGGTACCTTGCGGCCGGTCTTCTTCGACACCAGCAGCTCGCGCAACTGCACGCGCTCGAATGTCGTGAAGCGACCGCCGCAGTCAGGGCAAATGCGCCGCCGCCTTATGGAGGTGAAATCCTCGGCCGGACGCGAGTCCTTGACCTGGGTATCTTCCGAACCGCAATAGGGGCAGCGCATCGTGTTTCCTTAGAGGTACGGGTACATCGGGAAGCGATTGGTGAGCGTCATCACCTTTTCGCGGACACCCGCTTCCACCACCGCATTGCCCTCGTCCGAATTGGCCGTCTTCAGGCCGTCAAGCAGTTCGACGATCAGATTACCGATTTCGGTGAACTCGGCTTCCTTGAAGCCGCGCGTCGTGCCAGCCGGCGTGCCGAGGCGGATACCGGACGTGACGAATGGCTTTTCAGGATCGAACGGAATGCCGTTCTTGTTGCAGGTGATATAGCCGCGGCCAAGCGCTGCTTCGGCCCGCTTTCCGGTCGCGTTCTTCTTGCGCAGATCGACCAGCATCAGGTGGTTGTCGGTACCGCCGGAGACGATGTCGAGACCGCCTGCCACCAGCGTTTCCGACAGCGCCTTGGCGTTCTTGACGATCTGAGCCGCGTAATCCTGGAATTCAGGCTGCAGCGCTTCGCCGAAGGCCACCGCCTTTGCGGCAATGACATGCATCAGCGGGCCGCCCTGCAGGCCGGGGAAGACAGCCGAGTTGAATTTCTTCGCCAGATCCTCGTCATTGGTGAGGATCATGCCGCCGCGCGGTCCGCGGAGCGACTTGTGGGTCGTGGTCGTCGCGACATGGCAGTGCGGGAACGGCGACGGATGCTGGTTGCCGGCAACGAGACCGGCGATATGCGCCATGTCGACCATGAGATAGGCGCCGACTTCGTCGGCGATCTCGCGGAAACGCTTCCAGTCCCAGGTGCGGGAATAGGCCGTGCCGCCGGCGATGATCAGCTTCGGCTTGGTCGCGCGGGCCTTCTCGGCCACAGCATCCATATCGAGAAGGTTGTCGCCTTCACGGACGCCGTAGGACACGACGTTGAACCACTTGCCGGACATGTTGACCGGCGAACCGTGGGTCAGGTGACCGCCCGAGTTGAGATCGAGGCCCATGAACGTGTCGCCCGGCTGCAGCAGCGCCAGGAACACGGCCTGGTTCATCTGCGAACCGGAATTGGGCTGGACGTTGGCGAAGTTGACGCCGAACAGCTTCTTGGCGCGTTCGATGGCAAGCTCTTCGGCGATGTCGACGAACTGGCAGCCGCCGTAGTAGCGCTTGCCCGGATAGCCCTCGGCATACTTGTTGGTCATGATCGAGCCCTGGGCTTCGAGCACGGCACGCGACACGATGTTTTCCGAGGCGATCAGTTCGATCTCATGGCGCTGACGGCCAAGTTCCTTCTCGATCGCGCCGAAAATATCCGGATCGGATTCGGCCAGCGGGCGGGAGAAGAATGCTTCGGTATTGGACATGTGCGAGGCTCCTCGAAGGGTGGCAGGCGATGTGACGCGTCTTAGCCTTCCCTTCCGATCAGGGCAATACACGGAGCGACATTTGCGCGTCCAACTCCGTTTCGAGACAACGGCAAAAGGCCGCACCACCCTTTTGGGCGATGCGGCCTTTCAATCGAATTGGTCGTTCGTCAGCGACGTCCTGCTTATTGCGGCAGGAGATCCTGTTCGGTGATCGCACCGGAGGCACGCTCCACGCCGGTCGTGGTCTGCAGAGCCAGTTCCTGGTTGCCGTCGCGCTGGTAGATGTCGTCGCGGAACTGGACGACCTGGTCCTTTGCCGACCATGCCGTGACATAGACGATATAGACCGGAACTTCCTGGCTGAGCTTGATCGGGTTGTTCTGGCGAGCAGCGATAACCCGTTCGATTTCCTGACGCGACCAGCCGGGCGTGTCACGCAGCAGCCAGGTCACGAGATCGCGCACGTTCTGGATACGCATGCAGCCCGAGGACTCAAAGCGCATCAACTTGTTGAACAGGCCCTGCTGGGGCGTGTCGTGCATGTATTCGTTGTTCGGGTTGTGGAAGTTGATCTTCGTCGAGGACATCGCGTTGATCTTGCCCGGATCCTGGCGGAACATGAAGTTCGGCGCCTTGGGGGCATTCCAATCCACGGTTTCTGGCGACACTTCCTGGCCACGACCGTCGATCAGACGGATGTTGTTGCGCGTCAGGTAGGTCGGGTCCTTGCGCATCAACGGCACGATGTCTTTTTCGACGATCGAGCGCGGTGCGGTCCAGTAAGGATTGAGGATGACTTCGTAGATCTTCGAATTGATCGCATGGGTCGGGCGGTCGATACGGCCGACGACCGCATTGGTGCGCAGCGCCACGCGATCGTTCTCGACCGCTTCAACATAGGCCGCCGGGATGTTGACCATGACGTAACGCGAACCGAGATCACCCGACATCGACTGCAGGCGAACCCGGTTGGTTTCGAGCTGCATCAGACGTGTCTGGGCCGGAACGTTCATCGCCTTGACGCTGAATTCGCCAAGCACGCCATCTGCCGGCAGGCCGTGACGGGCCTGGAAGCGCTTGACCGCACCGTCGACATTGCTGTCGAACGAGCTGGACATGCCTGCGGACTGATCGAGATCGCCGGCGATCATCAGGCGACGGCGCAGGTTCTGCACCGACGGATCAACGACGCCGAGCTGCAGGCGCACGGACGAATTGACATCGGGCCAGCCACCTGCAGAAACGATCTGCTGATAGAAGGCAATTGCCTGCTGAATGTTTGCCGGGCCTTCGGAACCAAGGATCGGATTGTTGGAGACGACACCGACGGCCGAGCGCGAACCACGCGCATCGAACTGGTCATCCCAGTTGCCACGACGAGGCGCGGTCATGATGCCATCGAGCGTCGACTGCGCCAAAGCCGGCGCGGCCAGAACGGCGGCACCCACGGAGACGGCCGAACGCAACATGGCGCGGCGGGAAAGCAATTCCGATCCGATCTTTTTCGACATCATCCTGTCCATCTGGTCCCAGAGGCTTCAAAACAAAAGCGCTACAGGGATATGGTTAATAAACGCGCAAAATTCCGCGGCTGGGCTGCTGGAAATGCTCGGGGGGCCATCTGGAGTAGCACGAGTTTCCCGAACCTGTTCAAGCATGGCGGTCCCATAGCAATATGGCCAATTCGTGTCAGTTGCTGCAGCGTCACAAAGCCGTGTGAAAGCGTGACTTTTCGGCCTCCTTCGAGATACTCAACGGGAAATGTGGCAGGCGCGAACTCGAAGCCATTTCGGGAGGTTGGGAGTGCGCTGTGGAGCGAGAGAACGCTGCGTTCCGGTGTTCTGAAAGAGCCTGCATCAGGCGACCATGATAGAGGACATCTGGAGCTCTGAAACGGGATCGGCGGAGCGTATTGCTACGCTCCGCCCGATATGTGTGTCGTGCCACTGCATGACTGGAGGAAATGCAGGCGCCGACAGTTGTCTTTGCCGTGCCGCCGTCGCGCCTCCGGTGGTTCAGGAGCGCGGCGCGGCGATGGCAGATATTACATGCGGTAAGCGATGCTGTCGTTCCAGAAACGGTCGAGGCGCTGCAGCAGCTTGTTCATCTGCGAGAACTCGCCCTCGCCGATGCCGCCGACCTTTTCGATCGAGCCGACGTGGCGATCATAGAGCTTGGCGACGGTTTCTGCGACTTCCTGGCCTTCCTTGGTCAGGCTGATGCGGACCGAGCGGCGGTCGATGCGCGAACGCTGGTGGTTGATGAAACCGAGGTCGACCAGCTTCTTGACGTTGTAGGAAACGTTGGAGCCGAGATAGTAACCGCGCGAGCGCAGTTCACCGGCAGTGAGTTCCGAGTTGCCGATGTTGAAGAGGAGAAGTGCCTGGATGGCGTTGACGTCGTCGCGACCCTGGCGGTCGAACTCGTCCTTGATGACGTCGAGCAGGCGGCGGTGAAGACGCTCGACCAGGTGGAGCGATTCCATGTAAAGCGAACGGATCGGGTCTTCGTTGATGTCTGCTGCGACCGGTGCCTGCGGCTTCATTTTCGTGTTCATCATGACTGCCTCACTGTTTTGCTTGGCGGTGTGTTTGTTTATTCCCGCCTTGAGACAGACACTAACGAAAGCGCATAAAATTCGACTTAAAACAAAGGGTTAACAAATCCTTGCAGAAGTTTTTCCAATCGTCGGCAGTCTAGCTGCCTCCCCCTCACCCTTATTTCCGCCCTATTGAAATCAATGGGTTAGGTCGAAATTTCAGGCCAAATAAAGGCGCCAAAGCTTTAGGGTCAAGGTGAATCAATCCTTACCCGCTCCGCCTTGCGCCGCTCTTCCAGCCATAAAGAGAGCCGAAACACGCCGTAAATGGCGGCCACGAGGCCGTGCAGGATGGGCACAAGAGTGTTCCGTCCGAAGATTTCTGGCCAGACGAGATACATCAGCACCTGCGAGAACGCTGCGATAGTCCAGAGCACCGCGCCCCAGGACACGGTGAGCCACAAACCGAGCGAGGCAACCGGAAACAGAACGGCAAGCGAGGCCGCCGCCACTTTCCATGGCGGCGCCAGAAGATCGAAGCGCGCCATGCCGTGCAGCGAATAGCCGACCAGCATCGCCCAGTACTGGATGCCGAACCATAGGCAGGCAACCGCGATAATCCTGAGGAAGACGACGAACAGGATTTCCGTCAGCGTGCGCTTGGGTACCGTGGGTGAATCAGATTCCATGCCGGCGATCATATCGGGAGACGTCGCGAGCCGCCAGCATGCCGCATGGCAGCAATGCGCAGTAAGCCCCATTCATAAACAGTTTCTCGCGTGTTAGAGCGTTTGACCTGACACAAGCCTGCTCCGGCAGAACCTTTCAATCCAGCCAGGAAACGCTCTCGTCAGCAGCGAGCAATAAGAACGGAGTATCCGTCATGGACAAGACCCACCTCGTCGACCACGTCACCGGTCATCGCCGCATGCGGCGCAACCGCAAGGCAGACTGGACGCGACGCATGGTGCAGGAAAACCGGCTAACCGTGGACGACCTGATCTGGCCGATCTTCATCGTGCCCGGCACCGGCATCGTCGATCCGATCAAGTCGATGCCCGGGGTCAACCGGATGAGCGTCGACAAGGCGGTGGAAGCCATACGGGAAGCGGCAGATCTCGGCATTCCCGCTGTTGCGCCCTTCCCCGACATCGAGATGAACCTGCGCGATGAGACGGGATCAGCGATCCTCGATCCGAACAACCTCATCAACCAGTTCACCATCGCGGCCAAGAAAGCGGTGCCCAATATCGGCGTCATCACCGACGTGGCGCTCGATCCATTCACCAGCCATGGCCATGACGGCATCCTGCGTGAGGGCATGATCGTCAACGACGAGACGGTTGATCAGGTGATCAAGGCGGCGGTCCTGCAGGCGGATGCCGGGGCCGACATCATCGCGCCGTCCGAGATGATGGACGGTCGCATCGGCGCCATCCGCCGCGGGCTCGACGCTGCCGGTCACCAGGATGTCGGCATCATGTCCTATGCGACAAAGTTCTCCTCGGGATTTTACGGTCCGTACCGTGAGGCGATCAATACGAGCGGACTCCTGAAGGGCGACAAGAACGCCTATTACATCTCGCCCGCCAACGGCACCGAAGCGATGCGCGACGCGGCACTCGACGTGGAAGAAGGCGCCGACATGCTGATGGTCAAGCCGGGCATCGCCTATCTCGACATCTGTTGGCGCGTGAAGGAAGCCTTCGGCCTGCCGACCTACGCCTATCAGGTCTCCGGCGAATATTCTCAGATCAAGGCGGCGGCGATGAACGGCTGGATCGACGGCGACCGGATCATGATGGAGACGCTGCTCTGCTTCAAGCGCGCCGGCTGCGACGGCATCCTGACCTACTTTGCGATCGAGGCCGCGAAGAAACTCGGCCGGGTTTAAAGCCTATGGTGGCAAACCTTGCTGTTGGGCTTGCCACCTCTTATATCGGGTTTGGTACAACTGGAGAACCACGCGAATGAGCTTCGAACCGAACCCGACCTATGCCGCACCGGACAATTGGCGCGCCTATAGCGGCGTTCTGTCACGCCGGATCTTCGCCTTTGTCATCGATTACCTGTTCGTTCTTCTGCTGTGCATCCCTGCAGCGGTGATCGTGTTCTTCTTGGGAATTCTGACGCTCGGGCTTGGCTTCATGCTCTATCCCGCGTTGTTCTTCATCGTCGCCCTCCTCTATTTCGGCCTGACGCTCGGTGGCGCCAGCCAGGGATCTCCGGGCATGCGCGCCATGGGGCTTGCCATGACACGGGTCGACGGGCGCCGGATGGATTTCCTGACTGCCATGGTTCACACGGTACTGTTCTGGGTGATCAATTCGGTACTGACGCCGCTGGTGCTCCTGGCCGGCCTGTTTATCGAGCGCTCGCGGCTGGTTCACGATCTCCTCCTCGGCACCGTCGTCGTCCGCAGGTCCTAAGACCGCAACAGTGATCCAGGGATGCGTCAACCGGCAAATGCGCCAGTTGACGTTTCCGCGTTATGCGCCATGCTAGGATCAGTAGCGCCACGAGCAAGACGACGGACCGGGCTGCACCTCCATGAACACACAGACAACGCCATCACCTCAGTTCTACCTGACGGCACCGGCGATTTGTCCGTATCTATCGGGTGAAATGGAACGCAAGGTGTTCACGCATCTCGTCGGTCCTCGCGCGGCGGAGATGAACGACCTATTGACCCAAGGCGGGTTTCGACGGTCCCAGAACATCGCCTACCGGCCAGCCTGCGAAGCGTGCCGTGCCTGCGTTTCCGTGCGAATCCTTGCAGGCGACTTCCAGCCGGCGAAATCCATGAGGCGCGTTCTTGCGACCAACAGCGACATCATTGCGACCCTTGGTCCAGCGCAGCCGTCGACCGAACAGTTCTCCCTGTTCCGACGGTATCTCGACAGCCGTCACCAGCGCGGCGGGATGTCGGACATGTCCGCCCTCGACTACGCGATCATGGTCGAGGATTCGCACGTCAACACCCGCGTCATCGAATACCGCCGCCGCGAGCCGGGAGACGGTATCGCTGGCACGCCGAGGGGCGAATTGCTCGCCGTGGCGCTGACCGACATGATGAGCGACGGGCTGTCGATGGTCTATTCCTTCTTCAACCCCGATCTCGAAAAGCGCTCTCTCGGCACTTTCATGATCCTCGACCATATCAACCGCACGAAGACGCTCGGCCTGCCGCATGTCTATCTCGGCTACTGGGTGAAGGGCTCGCCCAAGATGGGCTACAAGACCCGCTACCAGCCTCAGGAACACCTGACGGCCCGCGGATGGGAACTCGCGGATCCCACGCGAGACGTGTGACGGCCCCCTCTCCTGACGGGATTGCAAATCGGCCATCCTCATGTTATAACTTACGTTGCAACATGAGGATACGCGCATGAACACTACCATCCGCAAGATCGGCAATTCCGAAGGCATCATCATCCCGAAGGAAATTTTGGAGCGGATGGGCTTGCGCGCGGGGGATTCGCTCGAGGTTCGGGAAGAGAATGGCGCTATCGCTCTCGTCCCGGTACAGGCCGATCTTGCCGAACAGCTCAAGGCCGCCCGCCTCGGGATGGAGAAGTACAAGGTCGCCTTGAGAGAACTGGCGAAATGACCGCCATCAGATGGCTGTCACGGCCTGCGATCGAGATCATTCACGGAGAACAGGTGGCCAAGCACGGCGGCTTGCCCGGTCTTAAAGATGAGAACGCCCTGGAGTCGGCTCTCGCTCGACCGTTGAACAAGCATGCCGACGGGGAGGATGACATCTTCGCGCTGGCTGCTGCCCATCTTTACGGGCTGGCAAAAAACCACCCGTTTTCGGATGGCAACAAGCGGATCGCATACCTCGCCGCTTTCACGTTTCTCCTGATCAACGGCTATCTGATCGAGGCAAGCCAGGCGGACGTCATCGAATTCGTCCTCTCCGTCGCAGCCGGCGAGATCGACGAGGACGGAGCGGCGCGGTTCCTTCGCGATCACACGGTCCCCTACCCCTGACAACAGGTTCGCCCCTCAAGGCGAACCGTCTCAATCCGAAACCTGATCAGCCGGCGAATTTGCCGCTGCGCGGAAAGCCCTTCGGAACGGTGCGGCCGGCGGAGGCGCGGTCACCCATCCATTCGAGAAGCTCATCCTTGCTGCGGTTGAAGGCGCGTCCGGCGCTATCTTCCCAGGCAAGCCCGGCATCGATTGCGAAACACTTGATGTCGGAGATGCCGCCGTCCTTGTAGCGCTGCAGGCGCACGCCCTTGCCGCGTGTCATTTCCGGCAACTGGTCGAGCGGAAAGACCAGCATCTTGCGGTTCTCGCCGACAATCGCGACGTGATCACCCTTGACCTGAACGACCAGCTTTGCCTCGTCCGGCATCGAGACGTTCATGACTTGCTTGCCCTTGCGGGTATTGGCCACCATCTCGCTTTCGGCAATGACAAAGCCATAGCCGGCGGTCGAGGCGATCACCATCTTGCGGCTGGCGTCGTGGACGAAGGCGGTCAGGATGTCCTGGTCGTTCTCCATGTCGACGATGATGCGGATCGGCTCGCCATGGCCGCGGCCGCCCGGCAGCTTGTCGGCGCCGAGCGTGTAGGCCTTGCCGCCTGTTGTCACCAGCAGCAGCTTGTCGGTCGTCTGCGCCGTGAACGCGATCTTCGGACCGTCTCCTTCCTTGAAGACGAGGCCCGACGTATCGGTCACGTGCCCCTTCAAGGCGCGGATCCAGCCCTTCTGCGAAATCACGACGGTGATCGGTTCCTTTTCGATCATCGCCTGTTGGATTGCTTCCAGATTGGCTTCCGGCGCATTGGCAAACTGGGTGCGGCGGCGGCCGAGCTCGGTCGCCTTGGCATACTGTTTCTTGACCTCCTGGATCTCCCAGGCGACGGTCTTCCACTGCTGTTCGTCGGAGGCGAGAAGCGCTTCGATCTCGCCCTTTTCCTTGGTCAGATTATCGTGCTCGGTGCGGATCTCGAACTCTTCGAGCTTGCGCAAATTGCGCAGCCGCATGTTGAGGATCGATTCCACCTGCAGGTCGGTCAGCGACCAGCGCGCCACCATGACAGGCTTCGGCTCGTCCTCCTCGCGGATGATGCGGATCACCTCGTCGAGGTTAAGGTAGGCGATCAGAAGACCGTCGAGGATTTCGAGCCGCCGGTCGATTGCTGCCAGACGGTAGCGGGAGCGGCGGACGAGCACGTCCTTGCGATGCGCCAGCCATTCGAGCAGCACCTCGTTCAGCGCCATCACCCGCGGCACGCGCCCCATCGAGAGCAAGTTCATGTTGAGCGGAATGCGGTTTTCAAGCTCGGTCAGCTTGAACATCGATTCCATCAACAGCGTCGCATCGACCGTGCGGTTCTTCGGCACGATGATGATGCGGACGTCTTCGGCGGATTCGTCGCGGATGTCGTCGAGCAGCGGCAGCCTGCGGGCAATCAGCAGTTCGGCGATCTTTTCGATCAGCCGCGACTTCTGTACCTGGTAGGGAATTTCGGTGACGACGATCTGATAGCCGCCGCGGCCGAGATCCTCGATCTCCCACTTGGCGCGGACGCGGAAGCCGCCGCGACCTGTCTTGTAGCTCTCGAGGATCGATTCGCGGTTATCGATGATGATGCCGCCGGTCGGAAGATCCGGACCCGGCATGAACTCGAGCAGCTTTTCGACGCTGGCATCCGGATGGGCGATGAGATGCAGCGCCGCGTCGCAGACTTCATGGGCATTGTGCGACGGGATCGACGTCGCCATGCCGACCGCGATCCCGGAGGCGCCGTTGGCCAGCAGGTTCGGGAAGGCACCGGGCAGAACCGTCGGTTCGGAGTTGCTCTCGTCATAGGTATCGCGAAAGTCGACCGCATCCTCGCCGATTCCCTGCAGCAGCAGTTCGGCAACGGCAGTCATCTTCGATTCGGTGTAACGCATCGCGGCGGGGCTATCGCCGTCGATATTGCCGAAATTGCCCTGGCCGTTGACCAGCGGATAGCGCTGCGAGAAATCCTGCGCGAGACGGGCAAGCGCATCGTAGATCGATTGGTCGCCGTGCGGATGGTAATTACCCATCACTTCACCGACGATCTTCGCGCATTTGCGGAAGGCCGAGTTGGGACGAAGGCCCATCTCGTTCATCGCGTAGACGATACGGCGATGGACGGGTTTCAGACCGTCGCGCACATCAGGCAGAGCACGGTGCATGATCGTGGAAAGAGCGTAGGCAAGATAGCGCTCTTCGAGCGCTGCCTTCAGGTCAACCGCCTGAATGTGGTCGCCGCCGCCGTCTCCCGAGCCGTCGCCAGGTGGAGTTACAATTTTTCCCATGGCACTTGACTATAGAAATCCCTGATTCCCGGCAAGAAACCTATCCAAACGCCCTGTGGATGATCGGGCCGATGACACAAGTTTTCACTGTTTGGCGACAAACATTTACGCTGCCGCAATTATGCCGAAGCGAATGGACACTACGGCATGGACGTTTTGCACCGTCCGCCTTAACTCTTGCCTCAGCCAGACTGTAATTGATCCCGGGCCGTGCCGCCCGCCAGGAGGACCTATGACCCACTTTTCCACCACGGCGCGCCTGCTTGCCGCCGCCACAGCGCTGTCGGTGTTTGCCGGGCCGGCCTTGGCTCTCGATGGCAACGATCTTCTGAAGAAGATCAACGCCGCGCTCGTCATCCAGGGCGGCGCGCTCGAAGCCCAGTCGGTTGCCGTCGACGGGTCGAAGGTGACGCTGACAGGCGCAACCTACAATCCCTCAGGGGCTCCGCAGAAGATGCCGATCGGCACTGTGACGATGGATGGCGTCGAAGAAGCCGAGGGTGGCTACACGATCGACAAGGTGACCTTCCCTAACATCAACGTTTCGCATGAAGCCACCACGATCAGCGCGTCCGACATCACGATGAGCGGCGTCACGGTACCGGCGGACGCCACGAAAAACACAATCGAGTCGCTCCTGCTCTACGAGGAAGCCAAGACCGGCGCCACGACCGTCGCAGTCGGCGGCAAGACCGTTCTCACAGTCGGCCCGAGCAGCGTCACGACGGAGGTTGCCGACGACAATTCCGGTATCGACTTCGATATGGCGCTGAACGAAATCAAGGCGGATCTCAGCATCATCGACGATCCGCAGTCGCGCGAGGCAATCCAGGCGCTTGGCGTCAACACTCTGGATGGCAGCATCAACCTCAACGGCACATGGACGCAGAACGACGGTACTGTCGCCGTCGAGGAATATGCGATCGACTTCGACAAGGTTGGCCGCCTCGACCTGTCCTTCAGCTTTTCCGGCTATACGATCGACTTCCTGAAGTCCGCGCAGGAAACCGCAAAGGCGCTGGAAGCCAACCCGAACAAGCAGGAAGCGCAGCAGGCGGCAAACCTTGCCATGCTCGGCCTGATGCAGCGGCTCACGTTCAACGCCGCCCAGATCCGCTTCGAGGATGACGGCGTGACGGCGAAGGCGCTGGATTATGCCGGCAAGAAGCAGGGTTCGAACGGCCCGCAGATGGCACAGATGATCAAGGCGATGACGCCGATCGTGCTTTCGCAGTACAACATTCCGGAACTGCAGAACATGCTGAGCCAGGCCGTCAACACCTATCTCGACAAGCCCGAGAACCTGACGATCACAGCAGAGCCGGCAAACCCTGTTCCGTTCCCGATGATCATGGGCGCGGCAATGGGCGCACCGAACACGCTGCCGAACGTGCTGGGCGTCAAGGTCTCCGCGAACGACTGATCGCTTCCCTCTAGGGGATGAATGAAAAAGCCCCGGCAAGCGATTGCCGGGGCTTTGTTTTGTTCAGTATAGGTGCGCCGCTTCAGTGTCCGGGGGTTGCCGAAAGGGCTGCGTGTTCCTTGTCGTGCAGCGCGAACCGGTCGATCATCGAGGCGCTTGCCTCGTTGGCACCGATCACCTCGACGGCGATGCCGCGGCTACGGAATTTCATCACTGCACGGTCGAGTGCGCCGACGGCCGAGATATCCCAGAGGTGCGCACGGCGAACGTCGATCGTGACGCGTTCCAGGCTTTCGGCGAAATCGAAGGCGTCAACGAGAGCGTCTGCCGAGGCGAAGAAGACCTGTCCTTCAACCGCATAGGTTCTTGCCTTGCCTTCTTCGGAAAGGCTGGAGGACACGCGCACCATCCTGGCCACCTTGCCCGCAAAGAACACACCCGACAGAAGCACGCCGACGATGACGCCCTTCGACAGATCGTGCGTTGCCAGAACAACCGCGACGGTCGAGAGCATGACGATAGAGGATGTACCGGGATGCCGCTTGAGATCGATGACCGACTTCCAAGAGAACGTGCCGATCGCCACCATGATCATGACGGCCACGAGTGCTGCAACCGGCACAATGCGCAGGATATCATCCAGCACCAGAAGCAGGATCAGCAGGTATATGCCGGAGGCAAAGGTCGAAAGCCGGCCTCGCCCGCCTGACGTGACGTTGATCACCGATTGGCCGATCATGGCGCAGCCGCCCATGCCGCCGAACAGGGCTGCAACGATGTTGCCGCTGCCCTGACCGAAACATTCTTTTGTCTTGCTGCTGGTCGTGTCTGTCATTTCGTCGACGATCTGTGCGGTCAGCAGCGATTCCAGAAGACCGACGGCTGCGAGTGCCAGCGAATACGGAAAGATGATCCGCAGCGTCTCGAGGGTCAGTGGCACATCGGGCAACAGGAAGTCCGGAAGCGCCGTCGGCATCGCGCCGAGATCGGCAACGGTCGGAACCTCTATGCCGAAGGAGAGCGCCAGAATGGTAACGGCAGCGATCGCCACAAGGGGTGACGGAATGGCTTTTGTTACATAGGGAAACAGATAGATGATGCCGAGCGCCAATGCGATGAGCAGGTAGGTTACTTCGGGAACGTTGATGAGCTGCGGAAGCTGAGCCAAAAAAATCAGGATCGCCAGTGAGTTGACGAAGCCGGTCATGACCGATTTCGACACGAACCGCATCAAGCGACCGAGTTTCAGCATGCCGGCGAAGATCTGCAGGATGCCCATCAGGATGGTTGCGGCAAACAGGTACTGGATGCCGTGATCGCGCACCAGGGGCCCCATCAGCACCGCAGTGGCAGCCGTGGCGGCCGAAATCATGGCCGGGCGGCCACCGGTGATCGCGGTGGTGCAGGCAATGGCGACCGAGGCGAACAGGCCGACCTTTGGATCAACGCCGGCAATGATGGAAAAACCGACAGCTTCGGGGATGAGCGCGAGCGCAACGACGATGCCGGCAAGGAGATCGCCGCGAATGTTCGAGAACCATTCGCGCCGATAGGCGGAAATTGACTGTGTCATGTATTGGAAACTTCGCAAATAAAGCGCATCCGCCGGGAGGTATCCTCCAGGGTGAGAAAGACGGCTGATGCTTTGCGTTGTCCGGCGGATCGGCGGCCGGAAGAGCCACTCGGGAGTTTCACCTGAGTCCTTGTGATGGGCGACCTATAGCGGAGAGAATTGCAGATGCCAAGCGTGGTACGGGAATATCTGCGAGACGGTGACGGTAGCGGCCCCGAAGTGATACGGACTAAAAGCTCCGACGCAAAAAGACCGGAGCTGCGGTGGCAGCCCCGGTCTCTCAAATACTAACCGAAATCAGACAGGTCCTATTCCAGGACCTGAATAACGGTGCGCGTCTGCGGGTCGACGATGACGCGGCGATCGTTCACGACGGTGTAACCGTAGGAGTCATATCCCTGCACAGGACGAACCTGGACGGCTTCCGGCAGCACGCGGCCGACCAGAACGTCGCCTTCGTACGGCACGGATTCAACCGGCTGCTCCATCACGTAGGTGCGGACTTCGCCTGGCATGACAACCGTTGCGGGTGCCATTGCTGGTTCCTGCGTGATGATCGTCGTCTGGGCGAAGGCTGCACTCGAAAGCGCCATGAATGCCGCCGAAGCGGTCAGTACGATCTTGCGCATAGTCTTACTCCATTTGTTTATTCTGCCTCTACAACTCGAAGTACGCGGCGATGGTTCCGTCCGACCAAGGTCTGATCGCTGCACTGCAACCAAGCCCTGCCCTGCTGAAACGGGAAAGCCCGGCGTCTTTCGAGCGCCGGGCTTTCCAATCTCGTCACAGAAATAGAACCGAAGATCAGTCCTTCTTGACCGGCGGAATCGGGCGGATCGCCAGTTCGCGCAGCTGCGCCGGGCTCGCTTCCGAAGGCGCTCCCATCAGGAGATCCTGGGCCTGCTGGTTCATCGGGAACAGCGTGATCTCGCGCAGGTTCTTGGCACCGGTCAGAAGCATGACGACGCGGTCGACGCCGGCTGCCATGCCGCCATGCGGCGGTGCGCCGTACTGGAATGCGCGGTAGAGGCCGCCGAAGCGATCTTCCACGTCCTGCTGCGAAAGGCCGACCATTTCGAACGCCTTGACCATGACTTCCGGCAGCTGGTTACGGATCGAGCCAGAGGCGATTTCGAAGCCGTTGCAAACCATGTCGTACTGGTAGGCCTTGATCGTCAGCGGATCCTGGTTTTCCAGCGCGTCGAGACCGCCCTGCGGCATCGAGAACGGGTTGTGGGCGAAGTCGATCTTCTTGTCTTCCTCGTTGTATTCGAAGAACGGGAAGTCGACGATCCAGCACAGGGCGAACTGGTTCTTGTCGGAAAGGTTCAGTTCGTCGGCAGCGCGGTTACGGGCTTCGCCGGCAAACTTGTAGAACTTGTCCGGATCGCCAGCGACGAAGAAGCAGGCATCGCCCGCCTCGAGGCCAAGCTGGGTGCGAACGGCTTCGGTGCGCTCCTCGCCGATGTTCTTGGCGAGCGGACCGGAGCCCGCGATCTTGCCGTCTTCTTCCTTCCAGAAGATGTAGCCGAGACCCGGCTGGCCCTGGCCCTGCGCCCAGGCGTTCATACGGTCGCAGAACGCTCTCGAACCACCAGTCTTCGCCGGGATCGCCCAGACTTCGACCTTCGGGTTCGACGCGATCATGTTTGCGAACACTTTGAAGCCGGAGCCGGCGAAATGCTCGGTGACGGCTTCCATCTCGATCGGGTTGCGCAGGTCCGGCTTGTCGGAGCCGTATTTGCGCAGCGCGACGTCGTAAGGGATCCGCGGAAACTCCTTGGTAACCGGCTTGCCTTCGGCAAACTCTTCGAAGATGCCGCGCATGACCGGCTCCATCGTCTCCCAGACTTCTTCCTGGGTAACGAAGCTCATTTCCAGGTCGAGCTGGTAGAATTCGCCTGGCAGGCGGTCGGCACGCGGGTCTTCGTCGCGGAAACACGGTGCGATCTGGAAGTAGCGGTCAAAGCCCGCCACCATCATCAGCTGCTTGTACTGCTGCGGCGCCTGCGGCAGCGCGAAGAACTTGCCGGGATGGATACGGCTTGGAACCAGGAAGTCGCGCGCGCCTTCGGGCGACGATGCGGTCAGGATCGGCGTCGAATATTCGGTAAAGCCACAGGTAGCCATTTCGCGGCGCATGGCCGCAATGATCTGCGTGCGCTTGACGATGTTCTTGTGCAGCGTTTCGCGGCGAAGATCGAGAAAGCGGTACTTGAGGCGCACGTCTTCCGGATATTCAGGCTCGCCGAACACCGGCAGCGGCAGTTCCTTGGCAGCGGAGAGAACTTCGATCTCCTGGGCGTAGAGTTCGATCTCGCCAGTCGCCATCGTCTTGTTGACGGTCTCGTCGGAACGCGCCTTGACGGTGCCGTCGATGCGGATGACCCATTCGCCACGCACGACTTCGGCCGACTTGAAGGCCGGGCTGTCCGGGTCGGCAACGACCTGGGTCATGCCATAATGGTCGCGAAGGTCGATGAACAGAACGCCGCCATGGTCACGGACGCGATGAACCCAGCCGGAGATACGGACATTGGAGCCGACGTCCGACTTGCGGAGGGCTGCACAGGTGTGGCTGCGGTAACGATGCATTGTCTTTTATCCTGGACTGATGCTGAAAGCGGCTTCATCGGCGCGCGAAGCACAGCCGTACGAACCCATGAAAATCGGCCGGAAAAGCGCATGGTGGGCCTGCTTTGTCAAGACTTGTCACAGTCTCCCGCGGCGCTCGAGCCCTTTCCCCCGCTTTTACGGCTAGAGTTGCATAGGAGGATGTCATAACCAGAATGGGTCGATACGGCCAGCGCGCTGGCTGAGTCTCTGCGCCTGCCGACCATGCCCGAAAGCATCCGATGAACCACATCCGCCCGCTGATACCGCTTCTGATCACCGCAGGGATCCTGATCGGCGGCAACGGGCTCCAGGGCACCTATATCGCGCTGCGCGGTTCGGCCGAGGGTTTTTCGCCGTCGGTCATCGGCTTGATCGGTGCCGGCTACAGTGTCGGCTTTGCGATCGGCTGCATCTATGTGGCGCGGCTGCTGCGCTCGATCGGCCATATCCGCACCTTTGCGGCCATGGCGGCGATCGCTGCGTCCGCCTCGATCGCCCTATCGATGGTCATCGATCCCGTCTTCTGGTTCGCCATGCGCTTCCTGATCGGCATCACCATCGCCAGCCTGTTTGCCACCGTCGAGAGCTGGATCAACTCGCAAGTGACCAACGAGAACCGCGCGCGGACGCTGTCGATCTACCGTTTCGTCGATCTCGGCTCGGTCACGATCGCGCAATACCTGATCCCGACCTTCGGCATCGACGGACCTGTAATCTTCAACATCATCGCCATCGCGCTCACCCTGTCGCTTGTGCCGATATCCATCGCCGACAAGTCGGGGCCGACGCCACCGGCCTCGATTTCCTTTGATCTGAGAACCGTATGGCGCATTTCGCCGCTCGCTGTGGTGGGCGTCGTGGCGGTCGGCCTGTCGATGGCGGCCTTTCGCAATATCGGGCCGATCTACGCCAAGGAGATCGGCATGAGCATCACGTCGATCGCGACCTTCATGAGTGCCGGCATCATCGGCGGCGTGGTGCTCCAATATCCGCTCGGCGTCTATTCGGACAAGCTCGACCGGCGGCGCGTCATCCTGTGGACGACGATCGGGTCCGTCATCACCGGCGCCTATCTGTCGTTCGGCGCGGGCAGCAACGAGACGGCCAATATCATCAGCGTCTTCCTGTTCGGCGCCTTTTCGATGCCGCTCTATTCGCTCTGCTCGGCGCATGGCAACGACCACGCCAAGCCCGGCGAACACGCGGTGATCGCGGCAGGCCTCCTGTTCTTCTGGTCGGTCGGCGCCACGTTCGGACCGCTGCTTGCCGCAGCCCTTCTGGAGTTTTACGGCCCGCGCGCATTCTTCCTCTACACGTCCTTCATCTTCGCCGGGTTCGCGATCTACACGCTGCGCCGGATGCAGGTGCGGGCACCGGTGCCGCCGCAGCAGCGCAACTCGCGATTTCGGTCCCTTCTGCGCACGTCCGCCTATTTCAACCGGCTTGCAGACCCTGCGGACCGGGCTAGCGACAAGGACAGGGACGCTGACGGCAACAACAGGAAATAGCCGCCCGCTGCCGGGAAAGGCTGGCCGTTTGTCTTGACATCTGCGGCGGGAAGGGAAAGGAAGGTTGACCACCTGCACGTGAATGAGACGATGATCGAAACAACAATTGCCCTTCAGGAAGCCTGCGAAAAGCTGGCTCAGTCAGACTTCATCACCATCGATACGGAGTTCTTGAGAGAGACGACCTTCTGGCCGGAACTCTGCCTGATCCAGATGGCGAGCCCGACAGTCGAAGTTCTCGTCGATCCGCTGGCAAAAGGGCTCGACCTCAAGCCCTTCTTCGAGCTGATGGCGAATACGGCGGTCACCAAGGTGTTTCATGCCGCGCGCCAGGATATCGAGATCATCCATCATCTCGGCAATCTCGTGCCGCACCCGATCTTCGATACGCAGGTCGCCGCCATGGTGTGCGGCTTCGGCGACAGCGTCTCCTACGACCAGCTGGTCAACCGCATCAAGGGCGTGCAGATCGACAAGTCGTCGCGCTTTACCGATTGGAGCCGCCGGCCGCTTTCCGAAAAGCAGCTCGACTATGCGCTGGCTGACGTCACCCATCTGCGCGACGTCTATCTGTCTCTGAAAGAACAACTGGAACGTGAAGGCCGTGCCCTCTGGCTGACGGAGGAAATGGCGGTTCTCGAGAGCGCGTCGACCTATGATCTGCATCCCGACGATGCCTGGCTTCGTCTGAAGTCGCGGCTGAGGAAGCCAAGCGAGTTGGCAATCCTGAAATTCGTCGCCGCATGGCGCGAACGCGAGGCGCGAAGCCGCAACGTGCCGCGCTCACGCGTGCTGAAGGACGACGCGATCTACGAGATCGCTCAGCAGCAGCCCAAGGATACCGAAGCGCTCGGACGTCTGCGCACCGTCCCGAAAGGCTGGGAGCGCTCGTCCTCAGGGGCCGCGATTGTCGAGGCTGTCAATACGGCGCTGGCGCTGCCGAAGACCGAGATGCCGCATGCGCCGAAGCATGTGCACCTGCCGGAAGGCACGGGCGCTGCCGTCGAACTCTTGAAGGTTCTGCTGAAGCTCATTTCCGACAAGCAGGGCGTTGCCGCCAAGGTGCTTGCCAATACCGACGATCTGGAAAAGATTGCTGCCGAAGGCGAGTTGGCCGAAGTGGCCGCCCTTTCCGGCTGGCGTCGCGAACTGTTCGGCGACACGGCGCTCAAGCTGATCCAAGGCGGCGTGGCGCTGCGCTTCGTCAACAAGAAGGTCGAGGCGGTCGAGCTGTAAGGCTCGTCCTCACCGTCTTTCATAATACAAGGGATCGGCCACCGGAGCTCCGGAGCGCGATCCCTGTTCGTTTAAATCCCAGTTATTTGCAGCGTTCCGGGCCGGCTCCGCGACGCTCGAACTACCTGCTCTGGCACCGTCAAGAAACAGACGTAAAACGTTCATCCAAGCGTCAAGCGATCATCACCTCACCGTCATGCGTGCCGCCTATCGACGTCGCGTGTTCTTCTCAATCGAACAGGTGATTTGATGACCAAGACCTTTTTAGCCTCCGTCTTCGTAAGTGCCCTCCTCGCCGGCACGGTATTGGCCGACGACCGCGAATTTCCGGCAAAGCTCGCGGGCCAGGCAATCCTGCCGGCCAATACGGTGACTGCTGCTCCAACCGATGCGCCTGAATTTCTCAAGACATCGGGCAAGTTCACCACGCCGGACCGCAAGCGCACGGAAAAGCTCGGATCGATCGACGGCAAGGACGGTGTTCGCGTCACCGACGTCAAGCTGCCGTTCAACGGTCAGCCGATCCAGGGCTTTTCCGGGATCAAGGCGATGGCTGACGGCACGTTCTGGACGCTCTCCGACAACGGTTTCGGCTCCAAGGCCAATTCCTCCGATGCGATGCTGTTCCTGCACCAGGTGAAGTTCGACTGGGCGACCAACAAGGTCGATGTCGTCAAGAACATCTTCCTGTCGGACCCGAACAAGATCGCCCCCTTCCCGATCGCCATGGAAGGCAGCGACAAGCGCTACCTGACCGGCGCCGATTTCGATATCGAATCGATCCAGCCGGTCGCGGACGGTTTCTGGCTCGGCGAGGAATTCGGGCCTTACCTCATCAAGGTCGACATGCTCGGCCAGTTGACCGACGTCGTTGCCACCACCGTCGACGGCAAGAAGGTCACCTCGCCTGACAACCCGACCCTTTCGATGCCGGCCAACCCCGCCGCCAAGATGCCTGTCTTCAACCTGAAGCGTTCGGGTGGCTATGAAGGTATGGCAATGTCGAAGGATGGGCAGAAGCTCTACGGCCTGCTGGAAGGCCCGGTCTTCCTCGACGACGGCAAGGTCGAACAGGCCGATGGCCGCACTGCGCTGCGCGTCATCGAATTCGACATCGCTTCGAAAAGCTGGACCGGCCGTTCCTGGCTCTATCCGCTTTCGGAAAAGGGTGTCGCGATCGGCGATTTCAACATGCTGGACGCAACCACCGCGCTCGTCATCGAACGCGACAACGGCGCCGGCACCAAGGACAAGGCCTGCGCCGATCCGAAGCAGCCGAAACCGGATTGCTTTGATGCGCCGGCCGAACTGAAGCGCGTCTACAAGATCGAGATGACCGACGCCAATGTCGGCGCGGCCGTCCGCAAGATCGGCTATATCGACCTTCTGAACATCAAGGACCCCGACAGCAAGAAGAAGTCTGGCTCGAAGGACGGTGTCTACGACATGCCGTTCGTGACGATCGAGAATGTCGACCAGATCGACGCGACACACCTGATCATCGGCAATGACAACAACCTGCCCTTCTCGGCCGGTCGCGCCGTCAACAAGGCTGACGACAACGAGTTCAGCCTGATCGAAGCCGCCGAGTTCCTCAACGCGAAGTAAAGCAGTGAGGTGGTGATCGGCAGGCCTCTAGAGCCCGGACATCACCACGACGAAACTGAAAAGGGTATTTGCATCGGCAGGTACCCTTTTCGCCTGCATGACACCGCGAACCTGGACGTATTAAAGCTCAGGTATCGCCAGGACTACCATTTCAGGACGTCGTTAAGCGATGATGGCGCTTTCAAGCTTCTGTTCAAATTCGTCGAAGGATCATTGAGCTGACGGACGATGTCGCTCTTTTGCGACGAGGAGAGATTGCTCCCCGACTGCCGCAGGATCAGGATCTGGTTATTGGCCACACCCTGATCTGTCGTATCCTTGGCAGCGTTTACGCTCAGCTCCACGGCCCGCGGATCCTGCAGGCGGTAAAGAAAATCGGCTGCCTGGTAGCGAATGGTCTTGTCCGGATCTGCGGCCGCCTGGATCAGCAACGGAAAATCCTCAGCGGCCAGCTTTTGCGACAGAGACGACGCCAGATTGGGGTCGGAGCGGATCATTTCTGCCAGGGCATAGACCACGCCGAGCTTGACGCGGTAATCGTCCGGCGATGCGTGCAGCGCAGACAGCATCATGGGCACTGCGACAACTCCGGCAGAGACCAGAAAGTCGCGGGAATTGCGCCTCAGGAACGTATCGTCGTTCCGCAGGCCGGCAAGCGCCTTCTGAATTTGGTCGACCGATGCTTCCGGCCGAACCGCCGCCTGAGCGAACGCGCTCAGATCCCACCATGCACCCGTCGTGCTGCCGCTAACCTCCGCTGTCGGCCCAGGTGAAAGCGTATCCAGTTCGGACAGGAGAACCAGCGAGCCGTTCTTGACCTGCCGCGCATTGTAGTCGAAGCGCCACTGGACCGGCCGGCCTTCGGCGAAAATTGCCCGGATTTTCTGGGCATCGCCGATAAGCTCGAAATACTCTTTGCCAGCTTCCTTTTCGATTGTATCGACCTGCATCCGCATCTGCGTGCTTTGCAGCGATGTACCGAGGCCAAGAAACTTGATCCGTCGGACCATGGCATCCTTGTAGATGTAGAGCGGCTCGTCATCGATTATGCGGATATCGGCGACATGCGAGAAGTCGCCGCTGATCTCGCCTTTAAACAGCGCCGGCGTGCCAGGCGGCGTAAATTGCTGGAGCATCAGAAACAGAACGACTGCCATGGCGCCGGCCCCGGTCACCGACCAGCCGGCCCAGTTCCCTGCAACCTTTGCACCGAACGCCGCAAGCACCAGCCCGAAACCGACGCAGATGGTCAGCGAGGAGGCGGTCTGGCTGCGTCCCAAGAGAAGGATCGCAGTACCCAGCAGCACGAGAAAGAGCCCGACGGCCACGCCGGCAACAAAGTATTTTTCCGGAAAATTGTTCTCGGGCGCCAGCGCGTTATTGGCCCCACCGTCCGCATGATTGTTCGCGCCTTGATCTGCCACTGCCATGTTCGAGCCCCCTCGAAGCCAACACCAACATAAGGCATGCCTGTTCAACCGAAGATAAGCCGAAGCTCGATCAGTTGCAACCGTCTAGATCTGATGCATCTGTTCTCGCAACAGCTGCTATTCGAACACGAAGGCGAGCTTCTTGCCGGTCAGCTTGGCAAGCTGCTGCAGCCGACCTTCCAGCCGCTCCCCAGCGAAGTTGCGGTAAGCGTGCGGAACGACGAATTCCATGTCGAGATCGGGCGAACTCGACTGGCGGAAAGTCAGGTTATTGACGATGCCGGGCATCGAGGCCGAGAACAGATAGACGACCCGCAAAAGCCCGCCGAGCAGTTTGGCGAGCTCAAGAAGCCGCGGTGTCGCGATCGTCGAGAGCGGACCGGTGGCACCGTCGTCGCTCAAACCCTCGAACCGGTAGTAGTTGGCGAGCGCCAGGTAGGCGCGGCCCGCATGGGTAATGCCGACGAAGGACGAGTGGGCGATGACGTTAAGTGCCTGGGCGCCGCGGTAATCGGGATGCGCACGCCAGCTGATATCGGCCAGCAGGCAGGCAGCCCTGCGATAGCGGCTTTCTTCCTCGGTCTCGGTAATGCCGAAGAACGGCACCATGCGGCCGGTCCAATCGGCAAGCTCGCGCGCATGTTCGGGCGAACGCGCGCGCAAGATGGCGAGTTGATCGGCAGCCACGACCAGCGGATCGGCCTGCTTTTCCTCATCCGGCATCAGATGATAGAGATAGCCTTCCCGCACGCCCTGCGCCGAAAAGCTGACGACCGACGGCTTCATGACGGAGAGCACTTCCTGCAGGGCCACGGCGCCGAAGGGCAGAAGCGAACGACGGCTTTTCGAGACGGCCTGCCAGGCAGGATCCTTGGAATCCTTGGCATCGATCACGTCTTCGAGAAATTTCTGGATTTCCTCGAAGGTCAGCTCGTAGCCCTGCATCATGTGCAGCGGATATTTGGTGATTTCCATGTGCAGCTTGGCGATGTTGCGCCACGTGCCGCCGACCGCATAGAAGGTGCGGCCCTCGCCCTTTTCCAGAAAGCGGGCGGTATTGACCTGCTTGCGGGCAAAAGTCCGCGCCTTGGAAATGGAACCACCTGACGATTCCGACAGCCGCAGGCCGCCGAGAGGCAGGGTGATCCCCTTGCCGAACTCGTGTCCCTTGATGTCGATCAGTTCAAGCGATCCGCCACCAAGATCACCGGCGACGCCGTCGACCTCGTGAAAGCCGCTGATGACGCCGAGCGCCGAATATTTGGCTTCTTCCTCGCCGGACAGGAGCTGGATTTCCTGGCCGAGGATTTCCTCCGCCTTGGCGATGAAATCAGGGCCGTTGGAGGCTTCGCGGGCGGCGGCTGTTGCAAGGACGTAGATTTCCGTCGCCTGCGCCTGGTCGGACAGCGCCTTGAACCGTCTGAGAGCGGCGAGCGCGCGCAACACGCCCTCGTCGTCCATCCGGCCGTTCGAGCCGAGCCCCTTGCCAAGACCGCACAGAACCTTCTCGTTGAAGAGAACGGTCGGTGCCCTGGTCAGGCCTTCGTAAATCACCACGCGAACCGAGTTCGAGCCAATGTCGATGACGGAAACAGGGGCGATGCCAGGCAGGCGCCCTTGAGCTTCAGATCGTACCATGCTGCCTATTTCTTGACTGTTCTTGCCGGCTACTTTTTGCGTCCGGACATGACGCCGGCAATCAGTTTCGGAGCGCTGGATTTCAGGGCTTCACCACGCCCCGAGAGGCTAGGATTGGTCATGAAATAATGCTGCGCGTTGAACGGTTCTTCACCCTTGCGCACTTCCATGCGCCTTGACGTACCGTCCGCCAATATCTCGTAGCTCTGTTGATTGTCAATGAGATTGCCCAGCATGATCTGTGAAAGAACCTGCTCGTGCACGGTCGGATTGAGCAGCGGCACCAGCGTTTCGACGCGGCGATCGAGGTTGCGGGGCATCATGTCGGCGGACCCGATGTAGAGCAAAGCCTTGTCCGAAGGCAGGCCGTAACCGTTGCCGAAGCAGAAGATGCGGCTGTGTTCGAGGAAGCGCCCGACGATCGATTTGACGCGGATATTGTCGGAAAGACCGGGTACCTGCGGGCGCAGGCAGCAGATGCCGCGGATGACCAGATCGATTTCGACGCCGGCGCGGCTGGCGCGATAGAGCGCGTCGATAATCTCGGGATCGACCAGTGAATTCATCTTCATCCAGATCGCAGCCGGAGCTCCCGCCTTCGCGTGCGCGATCTCTTCCTCGATGTGTTTGAGAATGCGCGGTCGCAGCGTGTAGGGCGACATGGCGATCTTGGTGCTTTCCTTCGGCTCGCCGTAACCGGTGATAAAGTTGAAGATATTCGCCATGTCGTGGGCGATCTTCGGGTTGCAGGTGAAGAAGGAAAGGTCCGTGTAGATCTTTGCGGTGATCGGATGGTAGTTGCCGGTACCAAGGTGGCAGTAGGTTCTCAGCTTGCCGTCCTCACGGCGCACGACCATCGACATCTTCGAATGTGTCTTGAGCTCGATAAAGCCGAACACGACCTGCACGCCAGCTCGCTCCAGGTCTCGCGCCCAGCGGATGTTGGCCTCTTCGTCGAAGCGTGCCTTCAACTCGACCAGCGCCGTCACCGACTTGCCGGCCTCGGCCGCATCGATCAGGGCTCGGACGATGGGGCTGTCGTTGGAGGTTCTGTAGAGGGTCTGCTTGATGGCGAGGACGTCGGGGTCACGGGCTGCCTGAAGAAGAAACTGCACCACAACGTCGAAACTCTCGTACGGGTGGTGGACCACCATGTCCTTTTCGCGGATGGCGGCGAGGCAGTCTCCGGCGTGTTCGCGGACGCGTTCGGGAAATCGGGCGTTGTAGCTTTCGAACCGCAGATCGTCGCGCGGCGCCTTGGTGATTTCCGACAGCGTGTTGAGTGCCAGAAGACCCGGCAAGACCGCGACGCGGTTGTCCGGAACGCCGAGTTCCTGCACCACAAACTGGCGCAGTTCCGCCGGCATTTCCGAATCGGTCTCGATGCGGATGACCTTGCCGCGGCGGCGGCGCTTGAGCGCAGTCTCGAAGAAGCGCACCAGATCCTCAGCTTCTTCCTCGACCTCGAGATCGCTGTCGCGGATGATGCGGAACGTACCGCCGCCCTTGACCTCGTAACCGGGGAAGAGCCGGTCGGTAAACATGGCGACCGCATCTTCGAGCGTGATGTAGCGGATCGTGTTTGCGTCGTCGGGCAGACGGATGAAGCGGTCAAGCGTCGTCGGCAGGCGCAGAAGACCCGTCATCGGCTCCTTGCCGTTCAGGCTGTGCAATTGCAGCCCCATCGAGAAGCCAAGATTGGGGATGAACGGGAACGGATGCGCCGGATCGATCGAAAGCGGTGTCAGGATCGGGAACAGTTCGTCGTCGAACGTCCCGGACAGCCAGTTACGGTCTTCGTCCGAAAGTGCTGCCGGACGGACGATCAGAATCTCTTCCTGCGCCAGATACTGCTGTAACACGGCGAGCGAGGCCTGCTGCTCCATCTGCAGATTGTCGATTTCCTGCAGGATCGCATCCAGCTGTTCTGCCGGCGTCTTGCCATCGGGGCTCTTGATGACGATCCCCTGACGGACCTGCCCCTCAAGACCGGCAACGCGCACCATGAAGAATTCGTCGAGGTTTGCAGCCGAGATCGACAGGAAGCGGATGCGTTCCAGAAGCGGATGCGACGCGTTCAGCGTTTCCTCGAGAACGCGGCGGTTGAACTGCAGCCAGGAAAACTCGCGGTTGATGAACCGCTCGGGGCTGGAAAGCAGCGCCTCGCCCACATCCGCCGCTTCGTCCCTGCTGGCTGCCTCGCCCTTTTTGGGCTGCTCAATCTCGGTCGTCATCGATTCCATCTTCATCCATCCCAGAGCCAGCCCCATAACCGGTATGCGTGGGGCCGTGCGATACGTTTGACGACGCGACCGTCATAGTCAATTGCCGGCGCAGACGTTGCTAATCATTCGGTACGGCACTGCCGAAATCCTTGAGGACTTCGGTTGCCAGAGGACGGGTGATCCGGGTCCCGCGCGCCAATGCCAACCGGTCAAGCCGGTCGACGATGGTCTGCGCAGCGCCCAGGGATCGCTCCATCCTGGTGACGATGTAACTGAGAAGTTTGTCATCAATATAAAGCTGACGGTCGGCAAACAGTTTTACCATGACCTGCGCCAGCAATTCCTCATCGGGCTCGCCGATTTCCACCACGGTCGCAGCCTTCAGCCGTGATTTGAGGTCCGGCAGCGTCACGGACCAGGACATGGGCCACAGCCGCGATGTCATCAACAAAGTGCGGCCATGCTGGCGCACGGCATTGATGACGTGGAAAAGCGTGGTCTCGTCGAAGTCGCGCCGATCGGCGTCCTCAAACAGCACCGGCCCATCCGCTGCGACAGTTGCTGCATTCGAACCCGAGATCGGATGGATCTCGGCAGCCCCTGCCCGCTCCCGCCAGATATGGGCGAGATGCGACTTGCCGGAACCGACGGGACCCGCAAGGATCACGACCGGCGATGGCCAGGCCGGCCACTCGTCGACGATAGAGACGGCGGCGGCCAGCCGTTCGGAGACCAGGAGATCATCCCGGCTCTGCGCGGAATCATGGGTGAATTGCAGCGGAAGCTGTTCGCTTCTGCGCTGGTCGCGTTCGCTCGATCCGGTCATTCGCTTTTCAGATGTCTTTCTGGTCGCTCTTGGGAGCATCGAGACGCTGCATGCCGGTATTTTCATTGACCACGGCCTGTGGCGCCCCTTCCCACGGCAGATCTACCGATCGGCCGTAATAGAGATCGCTGTCAAGATACCGTGAGATCGCGAACCGGACAAGCACGCCGACGACCGCCGCCGCCGGCACGGCCAGAAGAAGACCGACAAAGCCGAACATGGCACCGAAGGCAAACAGCGCAAACATCAGCCAGACCGGATGCAGACCAACGCTTTCGCCGACCAGCTTCGGCTGCAGGATATTGCCTTCCAGGAACTGGCCGGAAAAGAACACGGCAGCGACCGCCATGATCCACAGATAGTCCGGCCAGAACTGTACGAGCGCCACACCGATCGCCATGATCAGACCGATCATCGAGCCGATATAGGGAATAAACGAGATCATGCCGGCGACGAAGCCGATCAGCAGGCCGAAATTCAGGCCCACCAGCGACAGACCGACTGCATAGTAGATGCCGAGGATGAGGCAGAGCGATCCCTGCCCGCGAATAAAGCCGGCGACGGATCCATCCATGTCGCGGGCGATATCGCGCACCGTCTGGACCTGATCGCGCGGGATCCAGCTATCGACTTTCGACACCATCCGGTCCCAGTCGAGCAGCAGATAGAAGGCGACGACCGGGGTAACGATCAGGAGCGACACGACGTCGACGATCGCCTTGCCGGAGTTCCAGATCTGCGCAAACAGGGTACCGATGAAGCCGGCGCCCTGGCTCAGCACTTCCGAGAAATTCTGTTTGACGGTCTCGATCTGGCTGGAGACCCAGCTCGGCAGGAACGAGTTCTCCGGGTTCGAAATGATCTGCTGCAACTGGGTGATGTAACCGGGCAAAGCGGCGGCGAACTGGGTGAACTGGGTGACGATGATCGGGATGACCAGCATCAGCGACAGCGCGAACACCGTGACGAACGAGACCAGGATCAGCACGGAAGCCATCATCCGGCTCAGTCCGCGGCGCTGCAGCCAGTCTGCGACAGGATCGAGGAAATAGGCGAGCGCCATGCCTGCGACGAAGGGAAGAAGGATGGAGCTGAAAAACCACAGAAACAGCGCGAAGATGAAAAGAACGGCTGCCCAGAAGAAGACATGGCGGCGAAGGCTCGCTCCGCTGATATGATAGGGCATCTTTACGTCCTTTTTGCACTGCATTCCCGGTATCACGCATATGAGCCCGGACCGGGTAAGGTCAAGATCGGCATCGACTTCGCCGCGTCGCCGGAGGCCGGGCCTGTGAAAAGCCTTGAAAGCCCACGCTTCTGCTTGCATCCTCCGCCTTGTCATGCAATGGCGGGCCGGAGATTTTTGCGCAGCCGCACCACGCCGAAAGGTCTCGATCTTCGGTTCGCGCGGCATGTCCCAACGGAGAATTACGATGAGCGAGACGGGCAAGAACGGTCTCACCTATAGCGATGCCGGCGTCGATATCGACGCAGGCAACCTGATGGTCGAGAAGATCAAGCCGGCGGTACGCTCAACCCGCCGTCCCGGCGCAGACGGCGAAATCGGTGGCTTCGGCGGCCTGTTCGACCTGAAAGCTGCAGGCTTTACCGATCCGATCCTGGTGGCTGCCAATGACGGCGTCGGCACCAAGTTGAAAATCGCGATCGATGCCAATTTCCACGACACGGTCGGCATCGATCTCGTCGCCATGTGCGTCAACGACCTCGTCGTGCAGGGCGCAGAGCCGCTGCTGTTTCTTGACTACTTTGCCACCGGCAAGCTTGATCCGGACCAGGGCGCTGCCATCGTCAAGGGGATCGCTGCGGGCTGCGTCGATGCAGGCTGCGCGCTGATCGGCGGCGAGACGGCGGAAATGCCGGGCATGTATTCCGATGGCGATTACGATCTTGCCGGCTTTGCAGTGGGCGCTGCCGAACGTGGCCAGCTTCTACCGGTCGGCGACCTGGCCGCCGGCGACGTCATTCTCGGCCTCACCTCCTCGGGCGTGCATTCCAACGGTTTCTCGCTGGTGCGCAAGATCGTCTCGATCTCAGGCCTTGGCTGGGATGCGCCCGCGCCGTTCTTTGACGGCAAGTCGCTCGGCGAAGCGCTTTTGACGCCAACCCGCATCTATGTAAAGCCGCTGTTGAAGGCGATCCGCGAAACCGGGGCCCTGAAGGCGCTTGCCCACATTACCGGCGGCGGCTTTCCGGAAAACATTCCGCGCGTGCTGCCAAAGAACCTGGCGGCTGAAGTCGATCTCGACTCGATCCCTGTTCCGCCCGTGTTCTCGTGGCTGGCAAAGACCGGCGGCGTCGAGCCGAAGGAAATGCTGCGCACGTTCAACTGCGGCATCGGCATGATCGTCGTCGTTTCGGCTGAAAATGCGCAGACGGTGACGGATGTGCTCACCCGCGAAGGCGAAATCGTCGTCCCGCTCGGCCGCATGATCGACCGTGCAGATGGCGAAGCAGGCGTCGTCTACAAGGGCACGCTCGGTCTATGAGCGAAGCACTCGCCAGCGTGCAGAAGAAGCGCGTCGTCGTGTTCATTTCCGGCGGCGGCTCCAACATGCTGTCGCTGGCGGACGCCTGTGAAGATCCAGGCTTCCCGGCCGAAATCGTTGCCGTCATCTCCGACAAACCGCAAGCCGGCGGGCTTGCGAAGGCTGAGGCGCGCGGCATCCAGACACTCGCCTTCGAGCGCAAGTCCTATGCCGGCAAGGCTGAGCACGAGGCGGCGATCCTGGCGGCTCTATCGGGTATTCAGCCGGATATTATCTGTCTTGCGGGTTATATGCGGCTGATTTCGGGAGAGTTCATTTCCCGCTACGAGGGCCGGATGCTCAACATCCACCCATCAATCCTGCCGTTGTTTCCGGGCTTGCACACGCATCAGCGCGCGCTCGATGCCGGGATGAGGGTCGCCGGTTGCACTGTGCATTTCGTGACCGAAGGCATGGACGAAGGCCCGATTGTCGCGCAGGACTGCGTGCCCGTTCATATCGACGACACGCCTGATACGCTCGCCGCACGGGTACTGACCGTCGAACACCGGCTTTACCCGGAAGCGCTTGCGCTTCTGGCAACGGGAGGCGTCAGCCTCAAGGCCGGCAGGGCAAAATTCGACCCAGAGGGTTAGTACACTTCCGCGCCGCACGCCGGCGATACCCATCCGGCGTGCAGCGTTCATCACTTAGCTACGCAGGAACGCCATCAGGTCGTCCGTCAGCTGCTGCTTGTTCGAGGCAAACAGCCCGTGTGGCGCGCCGTCGTATTCGATCAGCGTCGCGCCGGGGATCGCGGCAGCGGCGGCACGGCCGGACGTCTCGATCGGCACGGTCTGGTCACCTGTTCCGTGGATGATCAGCGTCGGCACCTTGAAGCTCGGCAGGTCCGGGCGGAAATCCGTCGAGGAGAAGGCCTTTGCGCAAGCAAGCGTTGGCCGCAGACCCGCCATCATCGTCTGCTGGAACGACCAGTCGAGCACGGCCTCGCTCACCGAACCGGTGAAGACGCCGACGCCGTAGAAGCTCTTCAGGAAGCCTTGGAAGAAATGCGCGCGGTCTTCCTTCATGCCGGCCGTCATCTCGTCGAACACGGATTGCGGCACACCCTTGGGGTTGTCGGCCGTCTGCAACATGTAGGGCACGACCGAGGCGATCAGTGCGGCCTTCGAGACGCCCTTGCCGCCGTGGCGCGACATGTAGCGGGCAACCTCGCCGCCGCCCATGGAAAAGCCGAACAGCGCGGCATCCTTAGCGCCGGTCGCTTCGATGACATCGGCGAGATCATCGGCCAGCGTATCGTACTCGTACCCGTCCCACGGCTGCTCTGAGCGGCCGAACCCGCGTCGGTCATAGGAAATGGCGCGGAAACCGGCGTCTGCTGCCACCACCGCGAAGTCGTCCCAAGTGTCCGACGTCAGCGGCCAACCGTGCATCATGATAACGGGACGGCCGGTCTTCGGACCCCAGTCCTTGACATAAAGCTGCGTTCCGTCGCGGGTGGTGATCATGGTCATCTTTGCATCCCTTCTTCTGGCAATGGAACCAGTCTAACGGGAGGTCTCTGGCAATTGTTCCCCGACATGGAAGCGATGCATCCCTCCCAACGACCAGCCATTTGACGACCGGCTTGGCGCGGACTACCTTGGATTGAACCGGAGGTGTGAGATGACGATCACGGTCAAGCTGGGTGATGCGAAAACCGAACTTTCCGAGCTCCTGCCCCTCGTCGAAGCCGGCCAGGAGGTGGTGATTGCGCGTGGCGAAACACCCGTCGCGCGGCTCAGCCCGATCGCGGCCACGCCCGGTATGAATGCTGAGTTCACCGAAGAACAACTCGCGCGGCGGCGGGCAGTGATCGAAGACATCATCGCTTTCCGCGACAGGATGCCGTCGGCAACTGCCGAGGAAATCGTTGAGTGGAAAAAGGAAGGTCGCCGATAGTGACGGCATTCGTTGCAGACGCATCCGTGGTTTGCAGCTGGATCCTTCCAGACGAACGTCATCCAATCGCAGATGCAGCCTTTGCTCGCCTGCAGACTTCCGAGGCAATCGCGCCACAACTGCTCTGGTACGAAGTGCGGAACGTGCTGATGGTCGCATACAGGCGTCAGCGCATCTCGTTCGACCTCGTCCTCGAAGGCTTGGCGAAGCTGCGCAAGCTCAACATATCGACGGTCGCTGTCGAGGATGACGGCGTTATTCTCGACCTTGCGACACGGTACCAGCTATCCGCCTACGACGCCGCCTATCTTGCGCTGTCGCTCGAGGAAAACCTCGAACTCGCAACGCTCGACAAGCAGTTGATCGCGGCAGCCCCGTCGGCCGGGTGCAGCCTCATGCGGGCCTAAAGCGCCGCCCGGTTAAGCACGGCCCACTGCAGCAGCATGATTGTCTTGGCATCGATGATCTCGCCGTCGGTGATCATCGTGACGGCCTTGTCGAGCGGAAGCTCAAGCACTTCTATATCCTCGTGCTCGTCGGCGAGCCCGCCACCCTCGTTGATCCGGTCGGAAAGATCGATCGAGGCGTGGAAGAAGTGGATGACCTCCGTCACGGAGCCCGGCGACGTCAGTGCCTTGAAGACGAAACGCACGTCGCGGATCCGGTAGCCGGTTTCCTCCATCGCCTCGCGGCGGATCGCGTCTTCGGCGTCTTCGCCATCAAGAAGGCCGGCCGGGACCTCGATCATGAAGGACGGCTCGCCGATGAGATGCGCGGGCAGCCGGAACTGTTTGACGAGGACCACGATATCGCGTTCACGGTCGTGCAGCAGGATGCAGGCGGCCGGCGTGCGATGGAAAACCTCGCGCTTGATCCGCTGCGTCTCGCCGTTGCGATCGGTATAGTCGAGTTGATAATCGGAAAGCCGCGTCCAGCCCTGCGACAGCGTCGTATCGCTGACGATCTTCACCCGGTCATTCACGTCGCTCATGCGATTTCCCTGCGTAGCCAGACCTTGTTGTCGTGCACGGCAGCACCTCCGAAAGGCGCCACCGGATCGGCGCCGGTGAGGACGTTGATCCCCTCGCCGTCGAGATGCGCGTCGTTGGGCCACAGTCCTTCGGCGATCAGCACGCCGGGTTTTGCGCCGGCCACGAGTCTCGCATGCAGACGGATCTCGCCCCGACGGTTGCCGAGCGTCACGATATCGCCGTCGACGATGCCCAGACGTGCGGCGTCGGTCGGATCGATCATCACGTCCGGCCGGCCTTCCTTCTCCACCGAGCTCTTGGTCTCGGCAAAGGACGAATTGAGGAAGCTGCGCGACGGCGAGGTCGCGAGGCGGAACGGATGCTCGGCGTCGGCCGTCTCAATCACATCGACATGATCGGGAAAACGCGGCAACCGGGCATGCGGCCCCAGCGGACCGACGCTATCGGGTGTCCGATCCGGCGATGGGCCGTTGATCCAGTCGGGGCTGAAGCGGAATTTGCCGTCCGGATAGCCGAACCCCTTGATGTAATGGGAGGTGTCGAAATCCGGTTGCGCATCGATCCACTTGTCGGCCTTCAGCGCGTCATAGGAACCCCAGCCGCTGGCAGTCAGGATACGATCGATATGCGTGCGTTCGTCCATGCCGAAGCCGGCAAACCCGTCGACGCCCAGACGCTTGGCCAGTTCCTCGATGACGAAGAGGTTGGTGCGCACGGTTGCCGGTGGTTCGACCAGTTTCGGGCCGAGCAGGATATGCTGATGCCCGCCGCCGCGATAAAGGTCGTCATGCTCGAGGAACATGGTCGCGGGCAGAACGATATCGGCAACCTTGGCCGTATCGGTCATGAACTGCTCGTGGACGGCGGTGAAAAGATCGTCGCGCAGAAAGCCGTCGCGCACGAGGCGCTGTTCCGGCGCAACGTTCATCGGGTTGGTGTTCTGGATCAGCAGCGCCGTCACCGGTCCGCGATGGCGCAGAGCTTCAGCGTCGCCGGTCAGGACGCGGCCGATCTGCGACTGGTCGAGCATGCGGATGGCCGGATCCTTGTAGGCCGTGCCCATCAGCTCGGCCTTGTTGAACCGATATATCTCGCCGTTGTTGTGGAAGGCGCCACCGCCCTCATGCTTCCAGGAGCCCAGCACGGTCGCGATCGACAGCGCCGCATGCATCGCCGCCGTACCGTTGCGCTGGCGTGAGAAGCCGTAGCCCAAACGGAAGAAACTCTTCGGCGTGGTGCCGACGAGTTTGGCGAACCCCTCGATTTCCTCGACCGTGAGGCCTGTTATCGCCGACGCCCATTCCGGCGTGCGGCTTTTCAGATGTGCTTCAAGCCCTGCCGGATCATCGGCATATTTCGCCATATAGGCACGGTCGGCATAGCCGTCACGGAAGGCGACATGCATCACGGCGCAGGCGAGTGCCGCATCGGTGCCGGGGCGCAACACCAGCTTGACGTCGGCCTGTTTCATTGTCGGATTGTCGTAGATGTCGATGACGACGATCTTGGCGCCGCGCTGTTTGCGGGCCTTGATCGCATGGGTCATCACATTGACCTGGGTGGAGACCGCATTGGTGCCCCAGATCACGACGCAATCGGATTTCGCGATCTCGCGCGGATCGGGGCCGCGCAGGGCGCCTGTGCCCATCACATAGCCGGTCCAGGCCATGTTGGTGCAGATCGTGCCCATGAAGCCGGAATATTTCTTGGCGTGGCGCAGGCGCTCGATCGAATCGCGCTGCACCTGCCCCATGGTTCCCGCATAGAAATAGGGCCAGACCGCTTCGGATCCGTGCTTCGCTTCGGCCTTGACGAAAGCGTCGGCGATCTCGTCAAGCGCCGCGTCCCAGGAGATCTCCTGCCAGAGCCCTTCTCCCTTGGCACCCATGCGGCGCTGTGGCACCATCAGGCGGCCGGGATGATAGATGCGCTCTGTATAGCGCGCGACCTTGGCGCAGATGACGCCGGCCGTGTAGCTGTTGTCGGACGAGCCGCGGACACGACCGATCCTGCCATCCGCGGTCAGATCGACATCCAGCGCGCAGGCGCTCGGACAGTCATGCGGACAGACGGTATGGCCGACGGAAGTGTGACCGACGACAGGGCTTTCGGGAATGGGGGTCGCAACGTTCATGGCTTTTCTATATGGCATGGCGACGGCTGCAAAAAGGGCCATTTGCAGCGCATCAATTTTATTCAAGCGAGACACAAGCTGAGATGAACTATCGGCACATCTACCACGCAGGCAATTTCGCCGACGTCCTCAAGCACGCCGTCCTGTCGCGGCTCGTTCTCTATGCACAGAACAAGGACAAGGCGTTCCGCTTCCTCGATACGCATGCGGGCATCGGGCTTTACGACTTATCCTCCGAAGAAGCGCAGAAGACCGGCGAATGGCTCGACGGCATCGGCAAGCTGGTCGATGCCGAGTTTTCTCCCGAAGTGGCCGAAATCCTTGCGCCCTATCTCGGTGCCGTGAAGGAACTGAACCCGAAGGGTGGCGTCAAGTTCTATCCCGGCTCGCCGAAACTCGCGCGCATGCTGTTTCGCCCGCAGGACCGTCTCTCGGCAATGGAGCTGCATCCGGAAGACTTTGCCCGCCTGTCGCGCCTGTTCGAAGGCGACTACCAGGCACGTGTGACCGAACTCGACGGCTGGCTGGCGCTCGGGGCGCATCTGCCGCCGAAGGAAAAGCGCGGCATCGTGCTGATCGATCCGCCTTTCGAGGAAGAAGGCGAATACGACCGGATGGTCAGGGGTCTTGCCAACGCCTATCGCAAGTTTTCAGGCGGCACCTATTGCCTCTGGTACCCGATGAAGAAGGGCGCGCCGATCAAGGACTTCCACGAGCAGCTGAACGCGCTGGATATCCCCAAAATGCTCTGCGTCGAGCTGACCGTGAAAAGCGACCGCGATCTTGTCGGCCTGAACGGCTCGGGCCTCGTCATCGTCAACCCGCCTTTCACGCTCAAGGATGAGCTGCATACGATCCTGCCCGCGATTAAGACGGCGCTGGCACAGGATCGTTACGCCTCGCAGCGATGCTTCTGGATAAGAGGTGAACACACCGACGCCGAGGCTTGACCCGTCGGCGCATCCCTTTCATGGTGCGGCGCGACTGGAGGCCGCCCACCATGAAACGCTTGTTCGCCGCCCTTGCAGGCCTCGTCGTCCTTCTCGCCTTCACTACTGCGTCGACGGCGCAGGAGCGGCAGCGCAACCGGGGTCAGCAAGGCTCCGAGGACCGTGCGGGCGCTTTCGATTTCTACGTCCTCTCTCTGTCCTGGTCGCCAACCTTCTGCGCATCCGATGACGGAGGCCGCAACCGGCAGCAATGCGGCACCGACAAGCGTTTCCGCTTCGTCGTACACGGGCTCTGGCCGCAATACGAAACCGGCTTCCCGGATTTCTGCCGCTCGTCGGAACCCGATCGCGTGCCGCGCCAGCTTGGTGAAAAGCTGTTCGACATCATGCCGTCGATGGGTCTGATCGGTCACCAGTGGCGCAAGCATGGAAGCTGCACCGGCCTCGACCAGCCAACCTATTTCGACACTGTCCGTAAGGCTTTTGAGCACGTCAAACTTCCGGCGGACCTTGCTGGCGGGCAAAGCCCGCTCAAGCTTTCCCCTGATGCCATCGAGCAGGCCTTCATGTCCGCCAACCCGGGTCTTTCCCGCCGCGGTATCGCTGCGAGCTGCGAAGGTGAAAAGCTCGATGAAATTCGTATCTGCCTTAGCAAGGACCTACAGTTTCGCGATTGTGCGGAGGTCGACCGCCGCGGCTGCCGGATTGGCCAGGTTACGCTTCCTCCGGCCCGCTGACATCCGCTTGCTCAAGATGACACCAGCGGCCCTCGATATCAGAACAAGGACATACCGATGAAGATCCTCCACTCCCCGGCCTCGCCCTACTCCGTCAAGGTTCGCATGGCCGCCCGCCATCTCGGTCTCGACGTGACCGAAGAAAAGACCGACACGAATGCGGCGCCTCCCGAACTCATCGACAACAATCCGCTCGGGAAGATCCCGGTTCTGATCCGCAAGAACGAGCCGCCGGTCTATGACAGCGTCGCGATCATGCACTTCCTCGATCGTCACTCCGGCGGCAAGCTTTACCCGAAGAAGGACGTGAAGCGGACCGAGGCGGAAGTGCTCGAAGCGCTCTGCGACGGCATTACCGATAGCCTTCTCGCGATCGTCTACGAGCGTCGCTCGCGCGAGGAGGAAAAGGTCCACCAGCCCTGGATCGACAAGCAGTGGGACAAGGTGGTGCGCGGGCTGGACTATCTGGAAAAGAACCTGCCGAAGACCGGCAAGAAGCTGCATGGTGGCCATTTCGCGCTTGCCGCTATGATCGGTTATCTCGACCTGCGCTTTAACGGCCAGTGGGCCGAAGGTCGTCCGGAACTCGCCTCCTGGCCTGACACGTTCTCCAAGCGCTTTCCGGCGTATATGGAAATGAAGCCCTACGCCTGAAACGAATGAGATCCGCGGCCGCCCTAGAACTCTTGGGTTGCCGCGGATCCTGGCACAACCTGCCGGTCGTTCGAGACCTTCTCCCATTTGCACAAGCAATTGAAACGCTTGCCCTCCGGTTTTCCTCCGCTACTATGACGAGAACGGCGGGAGGCCGTTTGAAGCAATTCGGAGGAATTTCATGAAGCGATCAGCGTTGACGCGGCGAACCGCCCTGCGCCTTTCCGTAGCCCTTGCAGGCTCGGCCCTGTCCCTGATGTCAATGGGACTGTCAGCCACCGGGGCTGCGGCCCAGTCGTTTCCCGACCAGACGATCACCCTCGTCGTGCCGTTCGCAGCCGGCGGATCGACGGATGTTGTCGGTCGAGTCGTTGCGCAGAAGATGGGCGATATCCTCGGCCAGCAGATCGTGGTTGAAAACGTCGCCGGTGCCGGCGGCAATCTTGGGGCCGACCGCGTCGCGCGTGCGGAGCCGGACGGTTACACGATCCTGATGGGCACGGTTGCGACCCACGCGCTCAACCCGCTGATCCTGAAGCAGAAGCCCTACGACCCCGAGAAGGATTTTGCGCCTGTCTCGCTACTGGTCATCGTGCCGAACGTTCTGGTCATCAATCCGAAACTGCCGGTCAACACGGTGGCGGAACTGGTGGAGCTCCTCAAGAAGGAGCCGGAGAAATATTCTTACGCGTCGTCTGGCAACGGCACGCCCCTGCATCTCTCGGGCGAATTGTTCAAGGCAATGACCGGCGTCAAGATGGAGCATGTTCCTTACAAGGGCGCGGGTCCTGCCCTCAACGACCTGATCGGCAACCAGATCTCGATCATGTTCGACAACCTGCCCTCCTCGTCTCCGCATATCAAGGCGGGAACTCTGAAGGCACTGGGCGTCACCACTGCCGAGCGGGCAGCTTCTTTCCCGGACGTGCCGACGATTGCCGAGACGGTACCGGGTTACGAGACCTACACCTGGAACGCCCTGTTCGCACCGGCCGGCACGCCGCCTGAAGTGGTCGCAAAACTGAACGACGCCGCCAACAAGGCGCTACAGGACCCGGCAGTTGTCGCGAGGATGAAGGATTTCAGCGCCAAGATCGTCGGGTCTACCCCGGAGGAACTCGGCAAACACGTGACAGCCGAACTCGCAAAATGGACCCCGGTCGTCAAGAACGCCAATATCCAGATGGACTGACCTTTATACCGACCGAAAACCACGCATGAAAAAAGCCCGTTGGTGACAACGGGCTTTTAGATGAGAAGCCGGGAAACGCTCCCGGCTTTTTGTTGTTCTTATTAGAACTTTACGCCGATACCGACCTTAACGCTGTGATCGTCGAAGCCCTTGGAGACGTTGCCGCTGTCGAGGCTGTAGTCCTTGGCTGCGAAGTCCGTGTAGCGATATTCGATACGGGTCGTGATGTTGCTGGTGACGAATGCTTCAGCACCGACGCCGACCGTGTAACCAACGGATGTCTTGTCGTCAGACGACGTTGCATCCTTGAGTTCGTTGTTCTGCAGCGCGACACCAGCCGTACCGTAGATCAGGAAGGGGTTGAGGTCGTAACCGACGCGGCCGCGGACCGAACCGTCCCAGCCAGCTTCGCCACGGTAACCGCCGGACGTTCTGCCGTCCTGGCCGTTGTAGCCGACGTCAGCTTCGATACCGTACACAACCTGGCCGCTCTGCCAGTTGTAACCGGTGTAAGCACCGCCGCCTGCACCCTTGGCATTGTAGTCGCCACCGCCGAAACGGCCCCAGTCGTAGGAACCGGTGGCGCCGAGGTAGAAGCCCTGCCACGTAGCGGCCGGTGCGACTTCTTCAACAGCCATAGGAGCTGCAGGGATCTGGTCGACGGCGTCAGCAGCGCTGGCCGAGGAAATTGCAATAAAGCTGGCAGCCGAGGCCATCAGAGTCGCGACGAGAATACGCATACCTTTTTCTCCGTTTGGCGCATCGGCTCAAAAACCACTTCGGGTTTCGGAAGGTCCGACACGAGTATTCCTAATTGCTACAACGTCCCTGCGCACCCTTTCGGGTATCGGCGCTGTAGGCTGCCGGGCAAGTGTCACATCAACAGAGTTGACGACAGCTTTGTTCCCTGCTGGCTGAGGACGAATTTGGGGGGCAATTGAGGAATTGAAAGAGCCGAAATGTGAATTGTTTGTGGCAGCTAGACGGCTAAATTTCGATGTTGCTTCAACGCCACAGGTATATCGTTAAGGATAATGAGACGTTAATCGCACTATAGAGCATTTTACATTTCTTGACCGTTTCTTAACATTGCGAACAAACGCTGTCAAACAGCCTCGATACATATCACGACTCCAAGAGGCGCGAGATTTAGCCTCCTTTATTCGAGTTTAACTCAAATTTAGCCGAGCAACGCGTCAACGTCATCACAGCATCCTGCAGAACTCCTACTTGCAAATCGTCATTTCCGGTCGAAACGAGGCCGAATTCCTGCCGTATTCGCTTCCAGGACCCCGCGAGCACGTCTGCTGAGAGAGAAATGCAGGCGTGGTGGCACGCTTCCAAAGCTGCCGGCAAAACACTATCTGTTGGCGAACAGCTTCAGCCCCGAGTCGCCGATTTCTTCGGGTTGGATGATCACAAAGACGAGATGAGCCCGCAGAAATAGTCGTCTGAACTGATTCTGCCGGCGGAGACATGCGATGAACGCGAAGAATGTGCCCGATGGCGGCGTTCTTTATGACGGAAACGAAGAAGACGACGACGATGCCCTGGCACCGGAAGCGGTCGCTGCGGCTATCACCACGTCCATCGACTGGAACGAGGCTGTCCGCCACGACACGGGCCTCAAGGGCGCCGACCTGATCGCCGAGTTCGTCAAGCACCTTCCGAACGCGCCGGGCGTCTACCGGATGTTCAACGAGGCCGGCGACGTGATGTATGTCGGCAAGGCGAAGAGCCTCAAGAAACGCGTCAGCAATTATGCGCAGGGCCGACTGCATTCCAACCGCCTCACCCGCATGGTGCGCGAAACCACGCATATGGAATTCGTCACGACGCGGACGGAGACCGAGGCGCTGCTGCTTGAAGCGAACCTCATCAAGCGGCTACGTCCGCGGTTCAACGTTCTGCTGCGCGACGACAAGTCGTTCCCATACATTCTCATCAGCGGCGATCACCGTGCCCCTGCCCTGATGAAACACAGAGGCGCCCGCGCCCGCAAAGGCCAGTATTTCGGACCGTTCGCATCGGCGTCTGCCGTCGGCCGCACGATCAACTCGCTACAGCGTGCGTTCCTGCTGCGCACCTGCACAGACAGCGTGTTCGAGAGCCGCACGCGTCCCTGTCTTCTTTATCAGATCAAACGCTGTTCCGGCCCCTGCACCCATGAAGTCAGCGACGAGGGCTATGCCGAGCTCGTCAAGGAAGCCTCGGACTTTCTTTCGGGCCAGAGCCAGAACGTGAAGACCGTCATCGCCAGGCAGATGTCGGAAGCCTCCGAAGACATGGATTTCGAGCGCGCCGCAATCTATCGCGATCGGCTGGCAGCGCTCAGCCACGTCCAGAGCCACCAGGGCATCAATCCGGCCGGCGTCGAGGAAGCCGATATCTTCGCCATCCAACACGAAGGCGGGCTTACCTGCATCCAGGTGTTCTTCTTCCGCACCGGCCAGAACTGGGGCAACCGCGCCTATTTCCCGAAGGCCGATCCGCAGATGGCGGGAGCGGAGGTTCTCAACGCGTTTCTCGCGCAGTTCTATGACGACAAGCCGGTTCCCAAGCAGATCCTGCTGTCGGAAACGGTCGAGGAGCAGGAACTGCTGGCGCTCGCGTTTTCCGAAAAGGCGGGACACAGGGTCTCGATCCTAGTGCCGCAGCGTGGGGAAAAGCGCGATCTCGTCGATCACGTCGCTGCCAATGCGCGCGAAGCACATGGCCGCAAGCTGGCCGAAACGTCGTCGCAGGCGCGCCTTCTCAAGGGTCTCGCCGAAACCTTCAGCCTGCCCTACCAGCCCCGGCGCATCGAGATCTACGACAACTCGCATATGATGGGGACCAATGCCGTCGGCGGCATGGTCGTCGCGGGTCCGGAAGGGTTCGTGAAGGGCCAGTACCGCAAGTTCAACATCAAATCGACCGACATCACCCCCGGCGACGACTTCGGCATGATGCGCGAGGTCATGACCCGGCGCTTCTCGCGACTGATCAAGGAAGAAGGCATTCCTGATCGCAGCATCTCGACGCCGAAACCCGTCGAGGCGACCAGCGACGACATCAACGATGCCGCGTTTCCGGCCTGGCCCGATGTCATCCTGATTGATGGCGGCCAGGGCCAGATGACGGCTGTGCGCACCATCCTCGACGAACTTGGCATCCGAGACGTGGTGACGGCGATCGGGGTGGCCAAAGGTGTCGACCGCGATGCCGGCCGCGAACGCTTCTTTGCCGATGGCCGCAGCGATTTTTCTCTGCCGCCACGCGATCCCGTCCTCTACTTCGTCCAGCGCATGCGCGACGAAGCGCACCGGTTCGCGATCGGCTCGCACCGGGCCCGGCGCAAAAAGGAAATGATCAAGAACCCGCTCGACGAAATCGCGGGCATCGGGCCGGGCCGAAAGCGCAAGCTGCTGCAGCATTTCGGCACCGCAAAGGCCGTGTCCCGCGCAGGTCTCAACGATCTGATGGCGGTCGAAGGAATCTCCGAAGCGGTGGCAAAACAGGTCTATAATCACTTCCACGAAAGCCGAAGTGGATGACGATGAACGACATGCATGGGTCATCAAAACAGCGTATGCATCTCAACCAACTGTAAAAAAGCCGCGAAAACTGTTGACGCTGGCGTCTCGAAACCTCAACTAGAGGCAACCCTCAAGCACAGGTCCATCATGGCTTCCCGCGCGTACAACATTCCCAATCTTCTGACCTATGCGCGCATCCTTGCCGTACCGGTGATCGTTCTGTGCTTCTTCATCGAAGGAAAGCTGGAAAGCTCGGATTTTGCCCGCTGGGCCGGATTCTGGATCTTCGTCGTGGCGTCGCTGACCGACTATCTGGATGGCTATCTTGCGAGGATCTGGAACCAGACGTCGAATATCGGCCGCATGCTCGATCCGATCGCCGACAAGTTGCTGGTCGCCGCCGTGCTGCTGCTGCTTGCCGCCGATCAGACGATTGCCGGCTGGTCGCTCTGGGCCGCGATCACAATTCTCTGCCGCGAAATTCTCGTCTCGGGCCTGCGTGAATATCTGGCGGCGCTCAAGGTCTCGGTGCCGGTGACCCGCATCGCCAAGTGGAAGACGACGATCCAGATGGTGTCGATCGCCTTCCTGCTGGCCGGACCTGCCGGCGACAAGTTCCTGCCGTTCACGACGCAGATCGGCATCGGCCTTCTCTGGGTCGCAGCGGCCCTCACCTTCTACAGCGGCTACGACTATTTCCGCGCCGGTCTCAAGCATCTCGTGGATGACGAGGGATGACAAAACTCGTCTATTTCGCCTGGGTGCGCGAGAGAATCGGCAAAACCGAGGAAGATCTCGACCTACCGCCTGAGGTCCTTACCGCGCGTGATCTCCTCAATCATCTGAAGACGCTCGGCGAGGAATACGAGAACGCGCTGCAATATCCCGAGGTCATTCGCGTCGCGATCGACCAAGAGCATGTGGAGCATTTTGAAAAGATCGCCGGAGCACGCGAGATCGGCATTTTCCCCCCAATGACAGGCGGGTAAACGGAAGACAATCTGATGACGATGCCCACGATCCGCGTCCAGACCGACGATTTCGATCTGCAATCGGAGATCGATCTCCTCACTGCCGGCCGCATGGATATCGGCGCGGTGGTCAGCTTTAGCGGTCTTTGCCGCGACGAGCAGGGAGCGCTCTCGGCGCTGGAGCTCGAGCATTATCCGGGCATGGCGGAAGCCGAGATGAACCGCATCGCCCTTCTTGCCATCGACCGCTTTTCGCTTCTCGGACTGACCGCCATCCATCGCTACGGCAAGATTGCCCCCGGTGCCAACATCGTCCTGGTCATTGCCGTCGCCTCGCATCGCCAGGCAGCCTTCGACGGCGCCAATTTCGTGATGGATTTTCTGAAGACATCGGCGCCGTTCTGGAAAAAGGAACACGCGGCTGACGGTTCGCCCCGGTCCTGGGTCGATGCCAAAGACGCCGACGATACCGCACGCGACCGTTGGCGCTGAGGTTTACAGGACCACCCTTTCCCGACGGCTCATGACGAGAACCGCAACCAGCACAAGGCCGATGGCGAAGTCCCGCCACAGGATCGGACCGTAACGCTCCACAGTGTTTCGGCGAAACCGACAGCGGCGGCACCGGCTGCCGACCGCAGCGGATGCGAATGGCCTCCGGCTGCAGCAATCAGGACGATCTTGATGCTGATCAGCAACCCGGCGCCGAAGTCCATCGTTCCGTAATACGAGGTCGCCAACACGCCTGCGACGGAGGCGTACAGAGATGCTGCCGCGTAGGCGAGGACGAATACCAGACGGGAACTGATGCCGCAGAGTTGGGCCACAATCTTGTCGTCGGCCACCGCCCGCCAGATGCGCCCGAGGCTTGTATGATCAATTACCAGCCAGCCGGCCGCGATCATTGCCAGCATCAGGCCGGTATTAAGCAACTGGATCAGCGTCAGGGTTATTGCGAAACTGTGACCCGCCCAGAGCGGAACGGCACGGTTCAGAAACGGCGACAGCCAGATCTCCCGGGAGCCGGAGGCAAGCCGAGCGCCCTCCATCAGCACCAGCAGCACGCCCAGCGCGGCGACGATCGGCGCGTTGCGCGCATGCCTTTCGATCAACCGCAGGGTCAGCCCGCCGACCACGATCCCGGTCGCGACGCCGCCGACGATCGCCGCGCCCGCCCCCATCGCCAGTGCCGTCGGCAGGACAAGCCAGAACTCGTCCCAGCCGAGCTGCGCGAACAACATGTAGAGATGGCCGGAAAACGCAAAGATGGCGCCATAGGCGATGTCTGCGCGCTTCGTCAGCGCAAAGCCGATCACGTAGCCGAAGGCAAGCGTTGCGTAGAGTACCGACAGCGGCACAGCATTCGCCAATTGCTGGAGCAGATAGGCCATCGGCAAACCCCAAAAGGATGACACGAATATAACTGGTAAACCGCGTTACACCAGTTATAATTCTGGGATGGATTTCACCTGGACCCCGCATCGTTTCGTCGGTGGCGCCTTGGCGCTCGATGTCGCCAACAGCGTCATCCTGCGCATCGATCCGTCACGCCGCGTTGATCGCTTCGCCTCTCCGCAGCAGATGGATGCCTTTCCCGAGGCGGCCGGAGAATTCTCGGCGGAGCGGGCGTTGTTTGGAGAAGTGACGCCAGTCGCCGCGGAAAGACGCGGCGATTTCCTCGTGCTTCGGGAGGCGATCGACCGGTATTTCCGTGCTCGAGCGGATGGCGAGGATGACCCGCACAAACTGGCGGATCTGCTTGGCGCGGCGGCTGTGGCGTTGCGCGGAATCGGCACCGGCTCGCTCGAGGCTGCCACCGCCCGCTCGGCCCTGCGGCTTCTCGGCGACGATCAGATTTCCCGCCTAAAGACCTGCCGCAATTGCGGCTGGCTGTTTATCGACCGAAGCCGCAACCGCAGCAGAAGCTGGTGCGACATGACCGCCTGCGGCAACCGCGTGAAGGCGAACCGCCACTATCGCCGCAGCCGCGATGGCGGACCTTCGGCTGGAGACCCGTCATGATGTGGAGGGCAGCGATATCAGCCGGGCTCTGCATGATGGGCCTGATTGTGACTGGCTGCCAGCGACCGTCGGAAGGCGTGTATTTCGAACTGTCCGGCCGGATTTTCGTCTTCAACTACCGGGTGGCTACCGCTAACTACCTCGTCACGCTTCGAAAGGTCGCCGCCACCCCTAAGGAAAGCCGCGCCAGAGCGGAATTCGAAGATCCGCAGGGCGGACCGGCGTTTTTCACCGAAGAGAAAGTTTTCGATGTCGACGATGTGCTCACGCTTGCCAGCCCGTTCGTCCAGTGCGTCCGGAAGGACAGGCCCTACCGCGTGGCCATCACGCTGACAGGCGCGTCCGGCGAGGTGCTGCAGGTGATCGAAACCACCGTGACGTCGGATGTCGATCAGTCTGTGATACCGGCGGCACCGCTGGTCGTCGGCCCGGCCTACACACCCAACCCCGACATGTTCAAGGCCGATGGCTCGACCGACTTCTCCGGGCGAACCGGCTGCCCGGCGACTCCATGACCTTGCCGCAGACAGCAAAAAAGGCCGGAGCGAATGCCCCGACCTTTTGTAGATCGAACCGATCCGTCAGCAATCAGCCGACGATTTCGGTTTCGGCGAACCAGTAAGCGATTTCCTGGGCAGCGGTTTCCGGAGCATCCGAACCGTGAACCGAATTTTCGCCGATCGACAGGGCGAACTGCTTGCGGATCGTGCCTTCGTCGGCATTGGCCGGGTTGGTCGCGCCCATGATTTCGCGGTTCTTCAGGATGGCGCCTTCGCCTTCGAGAACCTGAACGATGGTTGGGCCAGACGTCATGCCGTCGACGAGTTCGCCGAAGAAAGGACGTTCCTTGTGAACGGCGTAGAAGCCTTCAGCTTCGCGCTTGCTCATCCAGACGCGCTTGGATGCGATGATGCGCAGGCCGTTGTCTTCAAATACCTTGGTGATGGCGCCGGTCAGGTTGCGCTTCGTTGCGTCCGGCTTGATCATCGAAAACGTGCGTTCAATCGCCATTGGTCTCATCCTTTGTTTCCACGGAAAGTGGGCGGTGTTTAACCGCCCCTTTCGCCGGAAACAAGGGGGATGGGCCTAATTTCACGCAGCCGTCACAACGCGTCCTGCGCTGTCATGAAGGTCGAGCAGACGCTCGAACCACGAAGCCAGCAGGCCGTCCTTGCCCAGCACGTCGGCACCATCCGTCACCCGCAGCCACTGCAGCGCGCCGAACAGAATGTAGTCGGCAAACAGCGGCGCCTCGCCGCCGAGGAAAAGCTGGAATTTCAGCGTGTGCGTAACCGGCTTCAGTTTCTCGGCGAAGGTGTCGATTTCCCTCTGCCGGTCGGCGGCGACCTCTTCCAGCGACCGGCCGAATATGGCCTCGCGGCTGCTGCGGAAATAGGCCTGGTCGGCCGGCCCCAGCGTATCGTGCACGCTCTTGATTGCGATCCTTGCGATTGCGCCGTGTACCACCGTCTGCGAAAAACCCTCGACAAACCGGGAGAGCGCCTTGCCGCCTTCCCCGCCGAACAGGGTCGGACGGTCGGTATAGCGCTCGTCCAGATAGACCGCGATGTCGAAACTGTCACGGATCAGTTCGTTTCCGTCCCGCAGGATCGGCACGGTCTTGGAAAACCCGTTCTCCAGGTTGGGGATCTGCGTAAACGGTGTCGGCTGCTCCGTGTATTCGAGCCCCTTGTGCTTGAGCGCCATCACCACTTTCCACGCATGCGGCGAAAATGGCCGGTGCGCGTCAGCGCCGCAGAGGGAATAGAGAATGCGTGTCATCATGGGCTCCTGATCTGTCACTCACCGCACATGATGGGATGGGAAGCCCCACAAATCCAGTCAGGAAATTTCATGGGTGGTATCAACCCCTGCCCCTCGGGTTGGCCGACAAATCCGGTATGATTACACGTGAACAACCGGAGACGCTTTGAATGCTGCGCCATTTTCAGATGCTTGCCGCTTACAATTCCTGGGCAAATTCACAGGTCTACGATGCCTGTGCCGCGCTGACGGACGCCGAATACCGCGAAGATCGTGGCGCCTTCTTCGGATCAATCCACCGCACGCTCAACCACATTCTCGTTGCCGACCGCATCTGGATGCACCGCCTGACCGGAGACGGCACGGCGCCGACGGATCTGGGGGCCGTTCTGTTCGAGGATTTCTCTGACCTGCGCACGGCGCGTGACGCAGAAGATGTCCGTATCACGAACTATCTCGGGTCTCTGACCGATAACGCGCTCAGCACCACCGTCACCTATACGCCGGTGACCGTTCCGACGGAGGTCACCGAACCAGTGGCGCCTGTTCTCGCCCATCTCTTCAACCACCAGACCCACCACCGGGGGCAGGTGCACGCCATCCTCACCTCGCTCGGCAAGCCCTCCGTAGTGCTCGATATGATCGCCTTCCTACGGGGGCATGGAAAACAGTGGATGCAGGTTTAACGTAATACGGCTTTAGGACAAACAGGGGTTGTGAACTCAGCCTTAACCGTATTCGCAACGAGACGTCTTCAAACGCCTGACAAAAGCCAACGTTTCAGGCGTTCTTAACCCTCGATCTCGCGTAATGTCTTCCTGAAACGAGACAGTAACGAGACCCTGAGGAATAGGTGGATCATGTCGGCGGACAATGCACGGCAATCGCGTGACAGGAGCCTGGCTGTCGTGGCGCAGCAGATGGCAAAGCAGGACGTTGCCGGTCTTCCACGCAACTACACGCTGTTCCACGAAGCGCTGTCGGGGTCCGATCCGGCGCTTACCCGCGACGTCGCCACCCTTCCGACCGGCGCTACCCAGGCCCAGATCGACGAGATCGGCCTGCGCTACCAGCTTCCCGGCTTCGTCGTTCTATCGATCGCCAACCGGGACGAGGAAACGAGACGCGTTCTCGATCTCGTCGGCACGATTGCCCAGGCCACGCTGAAGAAGCAGAATTTCGTACGTGCGCTGGAGACGGCGGCCGAAAGCCTTCGGAGCGGAAGTGCCAGCGGTCTCGCCGACATCCAGGCCGAGCTCGATCATCTTCAGGCGAACCTAAGCGAAACGCTCTCCGCCGAGATCGGTCTCACCAAATCTCTGGAGCTTGCCGCCGACCGGCTGCTGATGTCGAGCAATCTGGCGGAAGCGGCCCGAACCAATTCTCTGTCCGACCGGCTGACCGGGCTTCCCAACCATGTGGCGCTGGCGGAAAAGCTGGACCTCCTCTACGCGCCTTCCGCCGAGCACCGCCCGGCCGCGCTGTTTGTCGTCCGCCTCGTCGATCTCGGCGAGATGGCGCAGACCTATGGCCAGGTGACTGCCGGCCGGATCGTCAAGCGCGCCGCCGCGATTTTCCGCAAGGCGATCAAGAAGAACGACTTTCTGGCCCGGACCGCGACCGACAGCTTTGCGTTTCTGTTCGAGGATGTCGATCGGAGCGGTGCAAAAGCGATCGCCGATCGGCTCGTGGCTTCAATCGCCGACAGCCTCGTGTTTGCAGGTTCCGGTGAAGGGCATTACCCCCACATGCGGCTGTCGATCGGCGTGGCGCTCTCGACCGAGGCATTCTCGCCGCAGCAGATCAAGCTGCATGCGGCAACGGCACTCGAAAGTCTACGTGCCCAGGGTTCAGGCGCCGGAACCGACACCGTGGCGATCTTCGGCGATCCAAGCCGTCGCGTTTCCTGAACGCATCGACCGATCCCCCATACGACAGTGACGCGGCGGCCATCCGGGCGCCGCGTCCTGCATTTCAGCAAAAAGTCGATCGCGTCGGCGTCAGGCGGGAACGAACTGGTTTTCCTGCGTGAAGCGGATTGTCTTTCTCGTCACGCCCTGCGCGAACTGGACCGGAAACGCTGCGGACGAGATGGCCGTATCGATCACCTGCCCCTCGATGAACGAGCCGGCGATGATGAAATAGCTCGGCTTCGGTGTGAACGTGTAGTCGAGGTTTGGCTCGAGCTGCACCGCGACGGCCGGTTTGCCGCCCATCGCAAGACCCACGTTCAGCGACATCCGGACACTGGCCTGCTGCAGAACCGACGGGATCAGGTTGTTCGCCCGCACGAGAAACACACCGGCCGGACCCGCTGTCGGATTTGTCGGAAACGCCGGAGCACCGTTTGGGAACGCGCCCTGGTAGGTGATCGCGACGTTGTTAAGACCCTCGAGCATGACGTCGCATTTGCTGGCGGTCGCAAAGGCCCGCGGGCTGAGCGTCGACCCGAGTTCCTGGATGTAACCGGCGCTGATCGAGTAGTCGATCGTCCAGCTGAATGTCGACATGCTCGGGTTTTCCGGGCTGCCCGAGGCCGCGTTGCCGATCATCCATGCCAGGGACAAAGGGCTCTGAGACGCGCCGACCACGTCCGGTATCGTCTGGAACAACGCATAACTCTGGAACTTCGGGTTCTCGTTCATGACCGTAAGCGTATAGGGCGTCCCCAGATCCTGTTTCTCGAAGGTCTCGATCGCTTCCCTTCCCATCATAACACGCATGCTGACCTCTCCTCTTTCACATTCTTGCCGCCGCGACATGCGGACCGGACCGAGCGGCCCGTTCGGCTACCAACGGCAACTCCTGCCGTGAGTACAACCTAGAATGATTTATCGCTGGAGAATGTCACGCATGCAACAACTTTTGATTGCATTTATTCGTATCACGGCTCAGACGGCAAGCGACACCTCAGCGTCCGAGTGGGTTTATGACATCGAACCTTATCTCCAAGATCAACAACGATATCCGACATTCCGCGTGGTTCGACGATCTCGACGACGACACGTACTCGCGTCTCGTGTCGGGGTCGGCGAGCCGGCTCTATAGGGACGGCCAGACGCTGTTTTTCAGCGGTCAGGCCTGCGACGCGCTGTCGATCATCGTCTCCGGTTGCGTGCACCTCTACTTCATCTCGGAGGATGGGCATGAGGTGATCTTCGCCGAGCTCGGAGCCGGCGACGTTCTGGGAGATGTCGAACTCACCCTCGGCTGCACCCACTTCGCGAACGCGGTCGCGGCCGGTGAGACCCGCGTGATGGTGGTCCGTCGCAGCGCATTCAGTGAGATCACCCGCATGCCCCAGATGTCGGCTTTTCTGATGAAGACATTCGCACGCAAGCTCAGAAAGACGATGGCCTTTGCCGAAGGCATGGCACTGCATACGCTGCAGACCAGGCTTGCGCGTCTTCTCGTCGATCTCGCCCGCCTGCACGGCCGCAGCACAGCGGAGGGGCTGCTGATCGACAGAGCGATATCGCAGGAAAAAATGGGGCAACTGATCAATGCCAGCCGCCCACGAGTGAACGCGCAGCTTCAGGCTTGGAAGGGCGACGGCGTGCTCGGCATGCGGCGCGGCCGCCTGATCATCCTCGACTACCGATCGCTGAAGATCATGTCGCGCGAAGGGGCTACCGACAATTGACAGGGTGGTCCAGGCCGCGACGCCGAGCGCGACGGATTTTGAGGTCCGTCGCGCAGGTCGCCTGCCCTTTTGCGATCGCTACTTGCAGCCACCCTTGACGTACTCGATCATTTCCTCGGTCTCATGCGTGAAATGCGGCCCCTTGACGTTACTAGGGCTGCCATTCGACACGACGCTGAAGATTTCGAACGCCTTATTCTCAGCCGGCAGGAACCACGCTCCGCCACTGGCACCGCCGCCGTACATCGGATGCGGCTTTGCCTCGTAAGCCGTCGCATCGCTGACGCTGATCGACGGGTCCTCCATGAACATGTACTCGCCACCATCCAGCCGTCCGGGATATCCCATCAGGGTGAGTTCGGTTTTCTCAGGCACCTTAGCGAGACGCAGCTGGAATTTTCCAGACGTCGAGGCCTTGGTACTGCGCATGACCGCGTAATCGACTGCGGCCGCAGCAAGGCCCGGGACTTGCGGTATCTTCGTCCACGCCGTCAGGACGGACGCCATTTCGATAGGATAAGCCTCGCCCGGCGCTCCGTCATAACCCGGATAGAACACCACGTTGCTGGCCTGGTCTCCATTCAGCCACATGGCGTGTGCCGCCCCGATGATGATCTTGTCGTCGGATACGAACTGGGCGCTGGCCGCTTGATCGATTCCGCCCAGGCTAAAGAACAGCTTGCCACCGAACTTGAACGGAGCCTCTTTGATCGGTGCCAGCTTGACCTCGGTCCCTTCGAGGGAATGTACGTCGCCACCTGGCATGCCGCTCTCCGGCAGTAGGCCGGGAGCGGGGATTGCATTGCGACGGCGCTCGTCCGTCCAGTAGTCTGCGGTAAAGGCCGCCTGCGCCGCGGTCGGTGCCCAGCAGGTGAACCGGTCATCGGCGAATGCGCCTGTCGGTGCAAAGGAAACCGACACCAAAAGTGTCAGGCATGACGCTTTCCAAAACTTCATCTCTCAACCCTCCTTGTTCGAACATCCGTCAGGGATGCTTCGGCCGAGTGGCCAGGGACGAACCTAGATGGGCGCGGTCTGGAGGGCTGTTCCCGGAGGAACAGGGGGAGATCCCTGAGAGATTGTCCCTTCGCAGCGCACAATGCCCGCAAATCGCGACGGCCGCCGTCTTGCCTTCACGCCCGGTTTCGGCCAAAACCGCGGCCATGATTACCATTACCGACCTTTCCGCCCGTATTGCCGGGCGCCTTCTCCTCGACCATGCCAGCGTGACGCTGCCCGCCGGCACCAAAGCCGGGCTTGTGGGCCGCAACGGTGCGGGCAAATCGACGCTGTTCAAGCTGATTACCGGCGAGCTCAGCTCGGAGACCGGCTCGGTCTCCTATCCGAAGAGCGCCAAGCTCGGACAGGTGGCTCAGGAAGCGCCCGGCACCGAGGATTCGCTGCTGGAAATCGTGCTCGCCGCCGACAAGGAACGCGCAGCGCTGATGGCCGAGTCAGAAACGGCCACCGATCCGGACAGAATTGCCGACATCCAGATGCGCCTCGTCGACATCGACGCCCATTCGGCGGAAGCGCGCGCCGCCAGCATTCTCGCGGGCCTTGGCTTTTCGCAGGAAGCTCAGCTTCGGCCTGCCTCGTCATTTTCCGGCGGCTGGCGCATGCGCGTGGCGCTTGCTTCGGTTCTGTTTGCCGAGCCGGACCTGCTCCTGCTCGACGAGCCGACCAACTATCTCGACCTTGAAGGCACGCTCTGGCTGGAAGATTACGTGCGCCGCTATCCGCACACGGTGATCGTCATCAGCCATGACCGCGACATGCTCAACAATGCGGTCACTTCGATTGTCCATCTCGACCAGAAGAAGCTTACCTTCTATCGCGGCGGCTATGACCAGTTCGAACGCCAGAAGGCGGAAAACGACGAGCTGCAGACCAAGGCCAAGGTGAAGAACGATGCAGCCCGCAAGCATTTGCAGACCTTCATCGACCGCTTCAAGGCCAAGGCCTCCAAGGCCAAGCAGGCGCAGAGCCGCGTCAAGGCGCTGGAGCGGATGGGAACGGTCGCCTCTGTTATCGAGGATCATGTCCAGCCGATCACCTTCCCCGAGCCCGAAAAGCAACCCGCCTCGCCGATCATCTCGGTGCAGAACGGTGCCGTCGGGTACGAGCCGGGCAAGCCGATCCTCAAGAACATCACGCTCCGGATCGACCATGACGACCGCATCGCCCTCCTCGGCTCGAACGGCAACGGCAAGTCCACCTTCGCCAAGTTCATCGCCGGCCGGCTTGCCGCCGAAAGCGGCGAACTGAAGCTCGCGCCAAGCCTGAAGATCGGCTTCTTCGCCCAGCACCAGCTCGACGACCTCGTCCCGGGTGATTCTCCCGTCGAGCACGTCCGCCGCCTGATGCCGTCAGTCCCGGAAGGCAAGGTCCGCGCCCGCGTCGCCCAGATGGGGCTTGCGACAGAAAAGATGTCGACACCCGCCAAGGATCTGTCGGGCGGCGAAAAGGCTCGCCTGCTGATGGGGCTTGCCGCCTTCCACGCGCCCAACCTCCTCATTCTCGACGAGCCGACCAACCATCTGGACATCGACAGCCGAAGAGCCCTGATCGAGGCGCTCAACGACTATCAGGGCGCGGTCATTCTTATCTCCCATGACCGGCATCTGATCGAGGCGACGGTCGACCGTCTCTGGCTCGTCAACAACGGCACGGTGCAAACCTTCGAGGGCGATCTCGAAGAATACCGCGACCTGATTGTCAGTTCCGGTAAAAAAAAAGAAGAAAAACCGCAGCTGATTGATGACGCGGCATCGAAGGTCGAACAGCGCAAGGCGAGCGCGGAAAGGCGTGCCTCGCTCGCCCCCTTGCGCAAAAAGATCAACGATGCCGAGGCCTTGACGGCCAAGCTTGAGAAGCTGATTCAGGCGCTTGATAAAGAGCTTGCAGACCCGGCGCTCTATGAAAAGACGCCGGCAAAGGCTGCAACCAAGGCCAAGGAACGGGCCGAGGCCGCGGCCAAGCTCTCGGCCGCCGAAGAGCAATGGCTGATGCTGTCTTCCGAATACGAAGAGGCGATGGCCGGCTGAGTTTCGTAATCCGGTTGCCCCTGCCCCTCTGCATGCCTAGCTAAGGTGCTGCAGCCAGAGGAGGCCTTCGATGGATCTTTATCTCGAAACCGACGACGACGCCCGCACGCTCGCCTTTATCGCCGAGCAGAACGCAATCTCAGCGGACGCCCTGGAAACACCCCAATTCGAAGCGGACCGCGACACGCTGAAGGCGATGTTCGAGCGCGAGGACCGGCTGATCGTGCCGGCGCGGCGCGGACGCTGGCAGTTCGACTTTCATCGCACCAAGGACAATCCGCTCGGTCTCTGGCGCCGACTACCGGCAGCAGACGAGCCGCGCCACGACGCGGCCTGGGAAACCATTTTCGATTTCGATGCCTTTTGCGTTACCGAAGGCAAGCGCTGGATCTATAGTGGCGCCGTCACCTCCCCTTACGAGCCGACCCGTGTTCTCGTCATCCTGTCCGACGGCGGATCCGACCAGATGCGGCTGCTGGAGTTCGACACGGAGGCGAAGGCGGTCGTCGAGGGCGGTTTCGACACGCCGGTGGCGCGGGCCCATGCGAGCTGGATCGGCCCGGACGAGATCGCCTATTTCGGATCGATCGACGACTTTTCCGCCACCCGCTCTGGCTGGCCCCGCGTCGGCCGCCGGCTGAAGCGCGGCATGGATCCGAAAGATGCACCGATCCTGTTCGAGGCGGGCCCCGACGACGTTCAGGCGACCGGCGGGATCATCGATCCACTGTTTTGGAACGGCGGTTCGGACAAGCAGCCGATCGAGTTCTTTACCGTCATCCACGAGATCGACCGGATGAGCGTCCATGTCCGCGATGGACAAGGTGCGCTCCGGCGTCTCGATCTGCCCGACAGGATCGATGTCACCGCCAACCATCGCCATCTGCTCTGGCGCGCCAAGAGTGACGAGCGCTATCCGACCGGCAGCCTGATCCTGCAGGATTTTATCCCGTATTCGGATGAGCCGCTGGGTGCTGCCCGTGTTCTCTTTAGCCCTGAACACGGGCAGACCGTCACTCAGTTCACGCTGTTCAAGACCTGGGGCGCATTCATCGTCAGCGACGTGATGGTGCCGCGGTTATTCCTGATCGACCTCACGAAACCGGATGCGCAGCCGCAAGAACTGCCGCTGCCTTCGGCGCTGCAGACGGTTGGCTTCCGCACGCTCGATGCCGACCTCACGCGCGGCGAGGAAATCCTGACCGTCATCGGCCAGGGGTTCCTGCAGCCTTACGGGACATGGCGTCTCGACCTGACGGATCGCGCCCGCACGCCCGAACTGGTTCCAACCGGCGTCTCTCCCGCCTATTTCGATGCGCAAGGGATGCAGTCCGAGCTTCTGCAGGCGACATCGGAAGACGGGACGAAAATCCCCTATCACATCGTCTATCCGAAGACGTGGGAGAAGGGCGAACTGCCGGTCCTGATGTATGGCTATGGTGGTTTCGGCTGGCCGCTTGCTCCCTACTACTCGGGCAATACCGGCGTCTGGCTCGAGCATGGCGGCGCCTATGTACAGGCCTATATCCGCGGCGGCGCGGAATTCGGCCCCGACTGGCACACGGTCGCCAAGGGCAAGGGCCGTCACAAGGCGTTCGAGGATTTCGTCGCAGTCTCCCGCGATCTTGTCGCACGTGGCATCACAAAACCGTCGCGCATCGCCTGCCATGGCGGCAGCAATGGCGGTCTTCTGACCGCTGTCATGGCAACGCGCTATCCACAAGATTTCGGCGCAATCTGGACCTCGGTCCCCGTCATCGACATGTCGCGTTTCCACGTCTTCCCAGCCGGCAAGGCCTGGATGGACGAATACGGCAACCCTGACGTCGCGGAAGAGCTTGCCGCGATGCTGACCTATTCGCCGCTCCACAATATAGACCCCGCGGCTGAGGTGACCTATCCGCCGATCTACATCGAAAGCTCGACCAACGACGACCGCGTGCATCCATCGCATGCCCGCCGTTTCGCCAAGCGACTGATCGACGCCGGGCATCGTCCTCTGTTTCACGAATACGGCTCGGGCGGTCACGGCGGCGCCGGCGATACGCTTGAACAGGCCGCGCGATTGGCGATGGGCTACAGTTTCCTGCGCGAAACGATCGTGAAGGCGTGAGCGGAAGCCATCGGTTGTGCCAAATCCGCGGATACACTACCGTCCGTTCGCAACCCTGTGAGGCATGACCATGACGCTTCATATCACCGACCCGGTTCTCGATGCGCTTGCCGAACAGGCGCAGAAAATCCTTAATGCTCCGAGCAAGGAGGATGCGGTTCGCCAGGCGCTGGAGCGCGTGGTGGGAGAGGTTCATCAACGAACTGAACCTGTCTCCGACAACACGACACGAAGCGAACGACTCCAGGCTTTGCGAGACCGGTTGGAGTTGCTGAGGCGAGATTTCAACATGCCGCCCAATGAGTCACTGCCCGCGTTTGATGAAAAGGCTTATCTCGACGACATGTGGGGCGAGAACGATGTTCATCGATAGCTCTGTCATCGTCGAGATCCTGATCGACGGCGACAAGGCGAACGAGCTTCTGAGCCGCATGGCAGATAGCCGGTCGATTTGCACGGGTCCAACCGTGATCTACGAATCGGCGACTGTCTTGGCGACCCGGCTTGGGAGGCACCCCGACGAAACGAAGCTGCTGATACAGTGCTTCGTCGAACGTTTCGAGATTTCTGTCCTGCCAGCATCCTACGAAGTCGCGTCTGCCGCCATAGACGCCTTCGCCCGCTACGGCAAGGGCCGCCATCCGGCAAAGCTCAATTTCGGGGATTGCTTCTCCTATGCCGGTGCGCGCCAGTCCGGACTGCCGCTTCTCTACGTCGGCGGAGATTTTGCGCGGACCGACCTTGCCTGATCAGGCCTTTTTCACCCAGCGTCCCTCAGGCGATTGCTGCCAGTAGGTCAGCGCATGTCCATCGCCCTTCAGCTTCTTCCACTGGGCGCGCGCGCCTTCCAGCTGAAGCTGATCGTAGCCATCGAACATGAAGACGACGCGTTCGTAAGGGTCGAGCGGCGGCGGCTCGGCGCCGTCGACGACGAAACGTACGGTAGCGGAATTCTGGTTCTCAGGTGTCGCGGTCAGCAGAACCGGTTGCTCCTGCGGCATCGGCGCTGCATCGGTGCCGTGCGGCAGAAAGCTGTCATCGCGAAACGTCCACAAATGTGCGTCGAGAAAATCCCGACGCACGTCTTCGGCCGTCTGAACGACCACCTTCCAGCCGCGCTCGATGCTCTTTTCGAGAAGCGCCGGCAGCGCATCTTCGAGCTTCGATTCGGTCAGGTGATAGAACAGAACTTCGGTCATCAGTTCTCGTAGTTCTTACGGACGAGTTCGTCCAGCAGGCGCACGCCGTAGCCGGATGCCCAAGACTGGTTGATCTCGTTCTGCGGCGAGTTGAGCGCCGTTGCCGCGATGTCCAGATGCGCCCAGGGCGTATCGCCGACGAAACGCTTGAGGAACTGCGCCGCAGTGATCGAGCCGGCCTGCCTGCCGCCGCTGTTCTTCATGTCGGCAAAGCGGCTGTCGATCATCTTGTCATAGTCCTTGGAGAGCGGCATGCGCCAGAGCTTCTCGCCGCTTGTCTCGCCCGCCTGCGTCAGTTCGTCCGCCAGCGCGTCATCGTTGGAAAACAGTCCGGCATGAAGATTGCCAAGCGCTACGACGATTGCTCCGGTCAGCGTCGCGAGATCGATCATGAAGCGCGGCTTGAAGCGTTCCTTGCAGTACCAGAGCGCATCGCCAAGCACGAGCCGGCCTTCCGCATCGGTATTGACGATTTCGATCGTCTGGCCGGACATCGAGGTGACGATATCACCGGGCCTCTGGGCGTTGCCGTCAGGCATGTTCTCGACCAAGCCGATAATGCCGATGACGTTCGCCTTGGCCTTGCGGGCGGCCAGCGTGTGCATCAGGCCTGTCACGGCGGCGGCACCGCCCATGTCGCCCTTCATGTCTTCCATGCCGAGGCTCGGCTTGATCGAGATGCCGCCGGTATCGAAAACGACGCCCTTGCCGATAAAGGCGACCGGCTGATCTCCGGGCGTGCCGCCGTTCCAGGTCATGATCGCCAGCCGCGGCGGCCGGGAAGAGCCCTGGGCGACGCCGAGCAGTGCGCCCATGCCAAGTTCCGTCATCTCGGTTTCGGTCAGGATCTCCACGTCGACGCCGAGCGTTTCCAGATCTTTCGCCTTCTGCGCAAACTCGATCGGGCCAAGCACGTTCGGCGGCAGGTTGACGAGGTCGCGGGCGAGAATCACACCCTCGGCAATGGCCTTCGCCGAGACGAATTGCTGAGTCGCCGCATCGGCTTTTGCCGTGACGATGGTGACGGTCACCGTCTTCGGCGACTTGTCCTCGTCGTCGTCCTTCTTCTTGGTCTTGAAGGTATCGAACTTGTAGGCGCGCAGCAGCATGCCGGTCGCGAAATCAGCAGCTTCGGCCGCGCCGACGTCGGCACCGGGTGCATCGAGATACACCGTTACCTTCTCCATCGTCTTCACCGCAGCGGCTGCGACGCCACCCGCTTTCAGCCAATCGTAGGCTGTCAGCTTGTCGGCCTTGCCGAGACCCAGCACGACCAGCCGGTCGGCCTTCGATCCGGCCGGGGCCAGAATATCCAGCGTCGACAATGCCTTGCCCTTGAACTTGGCGATGCCCGCCGCCCTCACCGCGACAGCCTGCGGATCGACCTCGGCGACACCGGCGGCTGCGGCATCGCCTGAAAGCTTGAGCTGAATCGCAAGTCCTCCATCGATGACGGCGGAGGCGGAAAAGGCGATATCGAATTTCATGGACATTACAGCTCCAGGCATTGTGGTGCGGAAGAAAGGCCCGATCTTCACCCTTTCGGTCGCGAACGCAAGCGCGCAGGATCGAACTTCGTGCCTTCCTAAAGCCCGTATTGATGTCCAATCCACTGTTTCCAAATGTCACAACGCCGAAGAAAACCGGGGTTGCCAACATTTTGTGACAGGGGCCCTGTCGCAATGCCGTTCCCAATCGCTTAGATAGGCGCGGCCACCATCGATCGAATGCGGGACGAAAGCCCCTTAGGACCTGAGGCATAATGCGGGAATGAAGCTTCTCGAACTCTACATATTGCGCCGAATCCTGCAGATGTTCCTGGTGGCACTCGTTCCGGTGCTCACGATCATCTGGACGATTCAGGTGCTCGGCCGCATCAACCTGGTCACCGACACCGGCCAGTCGATGGGCTCGTTCATGCAGCTCGCAAGCTATATCCTGCCGACCATCATTCCGGTTGTCCTGCCCTTCGCCTTTGTCATCGGCATCACCCAGACGCTGACGGCGATGAACAACGATTCGGAACTGCCTGTGATCGACGCGGCCGGTGCGGCCCGCAGCATCATCTACAAGCCGGTGATCCTGCTCGCGGTCGCGCTCAGCCTCGTCTCCTTCACCATCACCAATTTCATCGAACCCAAATCACGGCTCGGCGCGCGCGAAATGGTCGCAGCTGCCTATGCTGACCTTCTATCTTCCGTGATCGAGGAAAAGACCTTTCGCAGCATCGAGGACGGGCTTTACGTCCAGATCTCCGAGCGCCATTCGGGCCGGGTGCTGAAAGGCCTGTTCATCGTCGATTACCGCGATCCGAATTTCGGCCTGATCTATTATGCCCGCGAAGGATCGGTCGATCCTGGCGGCACATCGCTTACCATGCGCGACGGCGAAGTGCATCGCAAAGGCCCGGACGGCCGGATCTCGATCGTCAAGTTCGCGTCCTATGCGTTCGATTTGTCAGCGATGACCCAATCAGATGAGGGCGGCCTGCCGCTTTATTCCGGTGACCGGCCGCTGAGCTTCCTGCTCAACCCCGACAAGACCGATCCTGCCTATCAGAAAAAGCCCGAGAGCTTCCGCAGCGAGCTGCATCGTCGCCTGTCCGACTGGCTGTTCCCGATCACCTTCGCGCTGGTGTCTCTGCTTGTGGCCGGCAACACGCGGTCGCACCGGTCGGCACGGCTGCATCCGATGATCTATGTGCTGCTTTTCGCCTTCCTGCTGCGCTGGCTGGGCTTCTCGGCCACCAATCTGACGGAACGCAACGCCGCCTACGTGCCGCTGGTTTACGCGATTCCGCTGGTGACCTGCTTGGTGACGGGCTTCATGCTGGCCACCAACCGGCAGATCCAGATGCCTCGCCTGTTCAGCCGCAGCATCACGAAAGCGACAACCGTCGTGCAGAAGCGCCTTTCGCCGACGGGACGCGGAACCACGGGAGAAGCGAAATGATCTTCTCCACTCTCGGCCGCTATTTCTTCAAGCGCTATATCAGCACCGCGTTCTGGTTCCTGCTCGGTGTCAGCGCCATTATCTTTCTCGCCGATTTCAGCGAGACGAGCCGTCGCCTCTCGGGCCTCAACGGCTACAGCCTCTACGGCGCGCTGGCGATGACGGCGTTGCGCGTGCCGCAGATCCTGCAGCAGGCCATCCCGACGCTGAGCCTGTTTATCGGCATGACGGTGCTGATCGCGCTCAACCGTCGCTACGAACTGGTCGTCACCCGTGCAGCCGGAATTTCCGTCTGGCAGTTCGTCGCACCTTTCATTGTCGGATCGTTTCTGCTCGGTCTCTTCACGCTGTTCGTCGTCAACCCGATCGGCGCCTGGGGCCAGCGCGAATCAATCTCGCTCGAGACCACGTGGCGGCAGGCCAGCAACAAGTCCAAGTCGTCCAAGTTCGTGCCGTGGATCCGCCAGCTGTCCGGCGACGAAGACGTGATCATCGGCGCCAAGACCTATCGCGAGAGCGGTACCGAGCTCCTCGACGTGGTGGTTTTCCACTTCGACAAGGACGACGTCATCACCATGCGGCAGGACGCCAAGACTGCTAAGTTGGAAGATGGTTACTGGCTTCTTAACGACGTTCTGGAGAATCGGCCGGGCGAAATTCCGACCCGTCTCGAGACGGCACAGGTCAAAACCAATTTGAGACGCGAGTATCTTCAGGAGAGCCTTGCTCAGCCGGAAACCGTTGCGTTTCTTGGTCTTTCCCGAAAGATCGAGATAGGCAAATCCTTTGGAATCTCGACAAAGGCGCTGGAAACCCAGTTTCACTCCCTGCTTTCACTGCCGCTGCTGCTCGTCGCCATGACGATGATTGCGGCAACAGTGTCGTTAAAATTCAGTCGCTTCGCACAGTCCAGGTCGATGATTCTGGGTGGAATAGTTTCGGGCTTCGTGCTTTATGTCGTCTCGGTGCTTGTGAAGGCATTCGGGAGCAGCGGGGCGATTCCTCCTTTCGTGGCGGTCTGGATTCCAGTCGTCGTCGCGACTGCCCTGGGCGCTACGATCTTGCTTCATCAGGAGGATGGCTAGTGGCGGTAAGTAACCGCGGAAATATCAGTCGGCTCGCCGCCGCCCTGCTGACCGGTGTGTCTGTATGTGTCTCTGGCGTCGCTGCATTGACGGGCGGCGCGTATGCGCAGGGCCTCGTGCCGGCTGCTGAAGACGGTGCGAAGATGCTTCTGCGCGCCAACGAACTGACCTACAATCAGGACAACAAGCGCGTCACCGCGACCGGTGGCGTCCAGATCTATTACAACCGTTACCGCATGGTCGCGCAGCGCGTTGAATATGATCAGAACACCGGCCGCGTCATGGCGACCGGCAATATCGAGTTCATTGAACCGTCGGGCAGCCGCGTCTACGCGGAAGAGCTCGACGTGACCGACGATTTCGGCCAGGGCTTCATCAATGCCCTGCGCGTGGAAACCACTGACAATACCCGCCTTGCGGCTGAAAGCGCCGAGCGCCAGACCGGCGATATCATGGTGCTCAACAACACCGTGTACACCGCCTGCCTTCCATGCGCCGCCACACCCGGCAAGGCGCCTCTTTGGCAAGTCAAGGCGCAGCGCGTCATTCGCAACGGACAGAAGCATACGATTCGCCTCGAGAATGCACAGTTCGAGTTGTTCGGCTTTTCGCTTGGAAAACTGCCCTTCCCGATCGAGGTTCCCGACGAGACTGTCGAGCGCAAGTCCGGCGTGCTGTTTCCGAAGTTCATCGTCAGCGACAACCTCGGGTTCGGCGTCACCGTCCCCTATTACCATGTCTTCTCGCCAAGCATGGATGCGACGATCAGCCCGACCTACTATTCGAGCCAGGGACTTCTGGTCGAAGGCGAAGTGCGCAACCGGTTCGACAACGGCGACCACACGTTCCGTTTTGCCGGCATCGATCAGCGCGATCCCGGCTCGTTCGACGCTGGCACAAGCGACCGCGAGCAGAACAGCCGCTTCATGGCCGCCTCCAAGGGCGAGTTCCAGATCAACCCGCGCTGGGCCTTCGGCTGGAACGTCATGGCCCAGACGGACGCGAACTTCTCGCGGACCTACAGCCTGACCGATGTCAGCCAGGATACGTTCACCAACGACGTCTACCTGACCGGCCTTGGCAAGCGTAACTATTTCGACCTGCACGCCTACTATTTCGACGTCCAGGACAATGGCACGTCGAACACGCTCGAGCGCCAGCAGGCGATCGCCTATCCGTCGTTGGACTACCAGTATATCGCGCCCGAATCGGTGTACGGCGGTGAGCTTTCGTTCAACGCCAACCTGACCAACCTGTCGCGTCGCGAAGAGGATTCCTACTTCGAGGGCACCACATACCGCTTCCCTGGTCTCGAAGGCGATTACGCCCGCGTGACGACCGAAGCCGAATGGAAGCGCACCTACACGACATCGGGCGGCCTGCTGCTGACGCCGCTGTTTGCAGCACGCGCCGATGGCATCCGCCACGATGTGTCCAATCCGAACTTTGCCTATGACGGCAATCTGGAGCCGAACGGTACGAACGGCCGATACATGCTGACGGCTGGCCTCGAGGCCCGCTATCCGTTCCTGATCACCAGCGAAAACAGCAGCCACATCATCGAGCCGATCGCGCAGATCTATGCGCGTCCGGACGAACAGATGTCCGGCGGCCTTCCCAACGAGGATGCGCAGAGCTTCGTGTTCGATGCCACTTCGCTGTTCGAACGGGACAAGTTCTCCGGCTACGACCGTGTCGAAGGCGGCACCCGTGCCAATGTTGGCTTCCGCTATACCGGCTCGTTCAACAACGGCATCGGCGTGCGCGGCATCTTCGGCCAGTCCTACCAGATTGCCGGCGAGAATTCCTTTGCCAGCGACGATCTTGTTCAGGCCGGGGCCAATTCGGGCCTCGAAACATCGCGATCCGATTACGTCGCCATGGCGGCGATCGACCTGCCGCAGGGCTTCTCGCTTTCCAACAACGTGCGGCTCGATGAAAAGTCGTTCGATATCCGTCGCACCGATACAGCGTTCAGCTATTCCACACCGCGGGTCAGCGGCAAGCTGATCTACACTAAGGTCGATGCGCAGGACGAGTACGGCGACAGCGACGCGACGGACGTGCTGAAGAACAGCATGTCGCTCCGGGTCAACGAAAACTGGTCGCTGGCCGGTTCCGCCACGTGGGACCTGACAGACAGTTCGCTCATCCGGCGCGGCGTCGGTATCAGCTACGCCGACGAGTGCACGATCTTCACGCTTGCCTATACCGACAAGCCTTCGGAAGCCGATGCGAACGACTGGACGATCAGTGCGCGCCTGAGTTTCCGCACGCTTGGCGACGTCAATATCGGCACGACCAAGGATTACGATCAAACCTTCCGTTACTGAGACCGGTAACGGAAGAATCGTCATGGTTTTGCCGCAACGATTGTGCAATCGGACGCCAATCGGCTAGTATGGCGGCCGAAAGCGCGCAAAGTCGCGCGACAAGTGCCCGGGCGGAAAAAAGGGATTGGTTTCATGTTTGCAATGACCGCGACACGCAAGATCGTGCTGGCAGTCTCCGTGCTCGCCGCGACCACGGTCGCCATGCCGGTGATGACACCAATCGTGGCAATGGCACAGTCGACGAGCGGCGTCGCAGCCGTCGTCAACCGGTCGGCGATCACCACCGCTGACGTTGCCCGCCGTTCGGCCTTCATGCGCCTTCAGCGCCAGAAGCCGAGCAACAAGGTAGCTCTCGATCAGCTGATCGACGAAACGCTGAAGCGCCAGGAAATCTCGCGCGTCAAGATGTCCGTCAGCACCGAGGACGTCGATCGTTCGTTTGCCCGCTTCGCGCAGGGCAACAAGATGACGCCCGAGCAGTTGAGCAGCGTGCTCAATCAGGCCGGCGTCACACCGGACCATTTCAAGGCCTATATCGCCGTGCAGATGAGCTGGCCGCGCCTGGTCAACGCCCGTTACGGCGGCGGTCGTCAGCGCATGTCGACCGACCAGCTTGTTACCCGCATGATGGAAAACAAGCAGAAGCCCGTCACCACCGAATATTTCCTGAAACAGGTGATCTTCGTTGTTCCCGCGGCAAAGCGGAACGCCATCCTCAACAAGCGCAAGGCGGAAGCCGACGCGTCGAGGTCGCGGTTCCCCGGCTGCGCCGAAGCTAAAACCTTTGCAGCCACGATGCTGGACGTTTCCATCCGTGATCTGGGCCGCGTGCTTGCGCCGGATTTGCCGGAAGACTGGAAGCCGCTGATCGAGAAGTCCTCCGGCAACACGACCGGCACGCGCGTTACCGAGCGTGGCGTCGAGTTCCTGGCGATCTGCGAGCAGCGTCAGGTTTCCGACGACGTGGCGGCCGAAGCCGTGTTCCGCGCCGAGGATCTCGGCAAGGCTGAAAAGTCCGGTGAAGACCCGAACAGCAAGAAGTACATGGACGATCTGCGCGCCAAGGCCCAGATCGATTACATCCAGAAGTCGTAAAGCCCAAAGGGCCTGAACGGAGACCGCATGCCTTTTGATCGTCCGCTCGCGCTGACCCAGGGCGATCCTGCCGGCATTGGTCCAGACATCACGCTCGCCGCATGGACGGCGAGACGGACACACGGCATTGCGCCGTTTCTCTTCCTCGGCGACCCGGCGGTGCTTGCATCGCGCGCGGCCCTGCTTGGCCTCGACGTTGCGATCCGTGAAACCGACGCGGATGGCGCCGTTTCGATCTTCGAAGACGCGATTCCCGTTCTGCCGATCCCGGCCGGAGCCGAAGTCGCCGCCGGCGAGCCGCATGTCGCCACCGCCCGTGGGACGATCGAGGCGATCGAGACCGCCGTGTCGCTGTCGTTTGCGGGCAAGACGCTCGGCGTCGTCACCAATCCGATTGCCAAGTCCGTTCTATACCAGGCAGGCTTCGGCTTTCCCGGCCATACGGAATTCCTGGCGGACCTTGCGCACAAGCATACGGGCACGCCCGTGCGCCCCGTCATGCTGCTGGCCGGACCGAAGCTGCGAGCCATCCCCGTCACGATCCACATTCCGCTCAAGGACATTCCAGCGGCGCTCACCGAAACGCTGATCCTTGAAACCTGCCGCGTGACCCATCACGACCTGAAAGTCCGGTTCGGCATCGACCAGCCGCGCATCGCGATTGCCGGTCTCAATCCGCATGCGGGCGAAGACGGCACGATGGGCACCGAAGAACGCGGCATCATACATCCGGCCATCGTCAAGCTGCGCGCAGAGGGCATCAACGCCTTCGGGCCGCTGCCGGCTGATACGATGTTTCATGACGAAGCCCGCGGCCGCTACGACGTGGCAATCTGCATGTATCACGATCAGGCGCTGATCCCGGCCAAGGCGCTGGGTTTTGACACATCCGTCAACGTCACGCTCGGCTTGCCCTTCATCCGGACGTCTCCCGACCACGGCACCGCCTTCGGCATCGCCGGCAAGGGTGTCGCCCGCGAGACGAGCCTGGTCGAGGCAATCCGGCTTGCAGGCGCCATGGCCGGAACAATGACACCGAGCCTTGCGGGGCGCATCTGATGGCGACGCTCGATGGGCTGCCGCCGCTGCGTGACGTCGTCCAGCGTCATGGACTGGACGCCAAGAAATCGCTTGGCCAGAATTTTCTGTTCGATCTCAACCTCACCCAGAAGATCGCCCGCGCGGCCGGACCGCTGGAGGACGTGACCGTATTCGAGGTTGGGCCGGGTCCCGGCGGCCTTACCCGTGCCATCCTGTCGCTCGGCGCCAAGAAGGTGATCGCCATCGAGCGCGACGCCCGCGCGCTTCCAGTGCTTGCAGAAATCGCCGACCACTATCCGGGACGGCTTGAGGTCATCGAAGGCGACGCGCTGCAGATCGATTTTGCCGCGCTCGCGGCCGAGAAGGCTGCCGGTGGACCGGTCAAGATCATCGCCAACCTGCCCTACAATATCGGCACGCAACTGCTGCTGAACTGGCTTCTGCCTGAGGACAAGACCTGGCCGCCATTCTGGCAGAGCCTGACGCTGATGTTCCAGAGGGAAGTGGGTCTGCGGATCGTTGCCGACCAGGAAGACGACCACTACGGCCGCCTCGGCGTCCTCGCGGGCTGGCGCACCGATCCCCACATGATGTTCGACGTGCCGCCTCAGGCCTTTTCGCCGCCACCCAAGGTGACCTCGACCGTCGTGCATATGATCCCGCGGGCCAAACCCCTGCCCTGCGACGTCTCCAAGCTGGAACGCATCACCCACGCCGCCTTCGGCCAACGCCGCAAGATGCTGCGCCAGAGCCTGAAACCGGTCGGTGGCGAAGCTCTGCTCGCCAAAGCCGGCATCGACCCGCAACGCCGCGCCGAAACGCTGTCGGTGGAAGAGTTCGTGAAACTGGCAAATCTGCTCTGAAGGGCGTCACCTATCGCTTGGCGCGATTGGGCCACCTCGACTTGTGGGCGCGACGAACGCGCGCCCTTCCAACCAAAACCTAAAGCGTTGGCTCTTCCGTCAGGAGGTTGCTCACGAACTCGAACAGGCCGTGCCTGCGGTCGCGGCGGACGCGTTCGGCGTTGACGATGCAGCTGACGTTGTGGAAGGCTTCGTCGAGATCGTCGTTGACGATGACGTAGTCGTATTCGCGCCAGCGCTCGATTTCCGAGCGGGAATTGGCAAGCCGGGTGCGGATCACCTCTTCGCTGTCTTCGGCGCGGCGGTGCAAGCGTGACTGCAGCTCGGTCATGGTTGGCGGCAGCACGAAGATCGAGACGACGTCCGCCTTCATCTTTTCCTGCAGCTGAAGTGCGCCTTGCCAGTCGATGTCGAACAGCATGTCGCGTCCCTCGGCCATCGCCTTTTCGACCGGCTCGCGCGGCGTGCCGTAGAAATTGCCATGCACCTCGGCCCATTCCAGGAGGTCGTCGGCATCGCGCATGCGTTCGAACTGCGGCACGGTGATAAAGTGGTAATGGGTGTCGGCGATCTCGCTCGGGCGCTTGGCGCGGGTGGTGACACTGACCGAGATCTCGAGGCTATGGTCGCCGCGCAAGAGATTGCCGGCGATGGTGGATTTGCCAGCGCCTGACGGCGACGACAGGACCAGCATCAATCCCCGGCGCGCGATCGTCGTCTTCATCTTCGAGGGCGACGAGGTTTTCGGTGTCGAGGGGGCCGGGCTCATGGTCGTGTCACTCCAGATTCTGAACCTGTTCGCGGAACTGGTCGATCACGACTTTCAGTTCCAGTCCTGCTGCCGTTACAGCAGCGGCGTTGGATTTGGAACAGATCGTATTCGATTCCCGGTTAAATTCCTGTGCAAGGAAGTCGAGACGGCGCCCGGCAGGCCCGCCCGTCTGCAGAAGCTCGCGGGCTGCGACGACATGGGCCTTCAGCCGGTCGATCTCTTCGCGCAGATCGGCGCGGGTCGCAAGCAGTGCTGCCTCGCCATAAAGCCTGTCGCGGTCGAGGGTCGGCGCCTCCGCCATCAAGGCGGCGAGCTGCGTGGAAAGCTTCTTGGCAATCTCTTCCGGCGAGCGGGACGGGTCCTTCTCCACCAGCGTCGTCAGTTCGGCGATGCGGTCCACATGGCGGGTGAGAATGTCCCGCAGTGCCGACCCTTCGTGCTCGCGCATCTCTTCAAGTTTGAAAAGCGCGTCGCCGAGACAGTTGAGGATGGCGGCGTCGCGCGCCGTCACCGCCTGTTCGTCATCCTCGGCCTCGCGGATCTCGACGAGACCACGGATGCCAAGCAACGTGTCGAGACGCAGCGGTGCCGAATCGACCAGATCGCCCAGTTCAGCACGGAGCGCCATCACGGCGGCCAGTGCATCGCGGTTCAGCACCGCTTCCACCTTTGCGTCGTCGGTCGAGAGCGACAGCGCCACCTGCAGATTGCCGCGCGAAAACCGTTCGGAAATCCGCTTGCGGACATCCTGCTCAAGACGATCAACGCCGGAGGGCAGCCGCAATCGCATGTCGAGCCCCTTGCCGTTGACCGAGCGCAGTTCCCAGGCAAAGCGATTGCGGCCGCTTGTTCCTTCGCTGCGGGCAAAGCCGGTCATCGACTGCAGGGATTTCGGGTTAGACGGCAGGCTCATACGCTTCTCCGGACTGCCTTCCCCAGAGGCAAGGCGTCAGTTGCTTTTCGGTGGCTTTTCGGCGTCGTCGCCATCCGGCTGGCCATCGACCACTTCTTCACCGCGGGCTGCCGCATTGCCGGTTGACCGTTCGGCCTCGATCCGGCGCCAGCGACGTACGTTGGCATTGTGCTCTTCCAGTGTGGCTGCAAACACGTGCCCGCCTGTGCCGTCTGCCACGAAATAGAGATCGTTGGTGCGCCACGGATTGGCAACAGCCTCGAGTGCGGCGCGGCCGGGGTTGGAGATCGGCGTCGGCGGCAGGCCCTTGATCTGATAGGTATTGTAGGGCGTCTGCTTGGTCAGATCGGACTTGTAGATCGGCCGATCGGACGGTTTGCCCTCACCGCCGAAGATGCCGTAGACAATGGTCGGGTCAGACTGCAGTCGCATGCCCTTGTTCAGCCGGTTGATGAAGACCGAGGCGACATGGGCGCGCTCGTCGTCCTTGCCGGTTTCCTTCTCGACGATCGAGGCCAGCACCACGAACTCTGCCTTGGTCTTGACCGGCAGGTCGGGGTCGCGCTTTTCCCAGATCTGGTCGATCGTCTTCTGCTGAGCGGCATGCATCTGCGAGAGGATTTCCGACCTCTTGGTGCCGCGCGAGAACTTGTAGGTATCGGGACGCAGGCTGCCTTCGGCGGGAAGCTCCGCCGGCATGTCGCCTTCCAGAACCGCATCCTCGTTGAGACGCAGCATCATCTGGCGCACGGTCAGGCCTTCCGGAAAGACGACGGAATAGAGGATGGACTTGCCGGAGATCAGCGTCTCCATCACGTCCTTCATCGAAGCCTTCGCCTTGATGTCGTATTCGCCGGCCTTCAGCGTCTCGCCGCCGCGCAGATAGGTCGCGGTCACGTAGCGGAACACGCGCGCGTCGGACACGACGCCGTTGCGCTCGAGATTGTTGGCAATCTCCGCCAGGCCGTTGCCGGGACGGACCATGAAGTGGGCGTTCGTTTCCAGCGGGCCCGGATCCTGAAACGTCCGGATCATGTAATACAGGCCGCCGATCACCACGATGCAGACGAGCACGACCATGGTCATGACGAAGTTCAGGAAGATCACCAGCTGGCTGCGCGCCTTCTTGGAGCGACGCGGCGGTTCCGGCACCCGTTCGGGCTTCAGGGCCTCGTTCGGCGATTTCGGAATGATCGGACCACGGGTCGTACCGTTGCCATTGCCGCCATGGCCGTTTCCACTGCCATAACCCGGCTGATCATTCGATGAATTCATGTCGCTCAACCGTTTCCCCTCGACTCTGGACTTTCAACCGGCTGTTTGGCCAAGCAATACGGCAAAAAGCAGGTTCGGAAAATGATATCGGCCGGACTGTCGAAGTCCAGCCGAGAAGCGAAGGCCGAATGCGCGTCAGGCTTCGTAGCGCTTGAGCACCAGAGACGCGTTGGTACCGCCGAAACCGAAAGAGTTCGACAGCGCCACGTTGATTTCGCGCTTGCGCGCGGTATGCGGAACAAGATCGATCACAGTGTCGACATCAGGGTTGTCGAGGTTGAGCGTCGGCGGCGCGATATTGTCACGGATCGCCAATGCGGAGAAGATGGCTTCGACAGCGCCGGCTGCACCGAGAAGGTGACCGATTGCCGACTTGGTCGACGACATGGAGACCTTGGAGGCCGCATTGCCAACCAGGCGTTCGACAGCACCGAGTTCGATCGTGTCGGCCATGGTCGATGTGCCATGCGCGTTGATGTAGTCGATGTCGGATGCGCCAAGACCAGCGCGCTTCAGGGCCGACGTCATGCAACGGAAAGCACCATCGCCGTCTTCGGAAGGAGCCGTGATGTGGAAGGCATCGCCGGACATGCCGTAACCGACGACTTCGGCGTAAATCTTGGCACCGCGCGCCTTGGCGTGTTCGAGCTCTTCCAGCACGACGATTCCGGCGCCCTCGCCCATCACGAAACCGTCACGGTCGCGGTCATAGGGGCGCGAGGCGCTTTGCGGGTCGTCGTTGCGAAGGGTCGACAGCGCCTTGCAGGCAGCAAAGCCGGCCAGCGCGATCCGGCAGATGGGTGATTCGGCACCACCGGCCACCATGACCTCCGCGTCGCCCAGCATGATCAACCGGGCGGCATCGCCAATCGCATGCGCACCGGTGGAACAGGCGGTGACGACCGAATGGTTCGGGCCGCGCAGCTTGTGCTTGATCGAGACCTGTCCGGAGACAAGGTTTATCAGGCGGCCGGGAATGAAGAACGGCGAGATGCGGCGCGGGCCTTTGTCTCGCAAAGTGTAGCCAGCCTCGACGATACCCTCGAGACCACCGATGCCGGAGCCGATCAGGACGCCGGTCTCGATCTGGTCCTGGTCGGTCTGCGGGTGCCAACCGGCGTCGGCCAGCGCCATGTCGGCGGCGGCAACACCATAAAGAATAAATGGATCGATCTTGCGCTGCTCTTTCGGCTCCATCCAGTTGTCGGCATTGAATGTGCCGTTGGAACCGTCGCCGACCGGAATGCGGCAGGCGATTTTGGCCGGAAGATCTTCGACTTCAAATTCGGTCACGACCCGGGCGGCGTTGTCGCCGGCCAGCAGACGTTGCCAGCTGACTTCCGTTCCGCATCCCAGAGGAGATACCATGCCGGTACCGGTGATAACGACACGCCTCATCGCCAGTGCCCCACCCTGTAGTAGTATTGTCAGTTAGTTGCTGAAACGGCCCGAACAAGCGGGCCGTCATGAGAGATCGCGGCCTCGCAACGAGGCGCGCGTCCCGAATATGGTTCGATCAGGCCTGAGCCTTTTCGATGAACTTTACAGCGTCGCCGACCGTCAGGATCGAGTCAGCTGCATCGTCCGGAATTTCCACGCCGAATTCTTCTTCGAACGCCATGACCAGTTCGACCGTATCGAGCGAGTCCGCGCCGAGGTCGTCGATGAAGCTAGCGCCTTCGACAACCTTTTCGGCGTCGACGCCGAGATGATCAACAACAATTTTCTTAACGCGTTCTGCGATATCGCTCATGTCGGTTTCCTCGACCTTTTGTCTTCTCGAATGCCTGAATGGCATCCGTATCCTGTTAATACCTGCCGCCGGCACTTCATGGTGCCGATGCGGGCAAACCCCTTCGCCCCTCTTCAGGTTCCAGTCACATGCTCACGCATTATGACGCCCTGATTTTCGGGGTGACTTCGTGTAGTCAAGGCCCGCTTAACACGGTTTCCGTGCTACGCAAAGCCAGAATCTGTTCCGCCGCACAGCCGCCAACAGCCGATTTTACTCGGATTTGCTGCGCCCGTGCCCCGGATTAGATCATCGCCATACCGCCATTGATATGCAAGGTCTGTCCAGTCACATATCCCGCTTCATTCGAAGCGAGGTAAAGAACAGCGGCGGCAATGTCGGATCCGGCGCCCATCCGCTTCATCGGAATGGCACCCATGATGGCGTCTTTCTGCTTGTCGTTGAGCTTGCCGGTCATGGCGCTCTCGATAAAGCCTGGCGCGACGCAGTTGACCGTCACGTTGCGCGTGGCGATTTCCTGCGCCAGCGACTTCGAGAAGCCGATCATGCCGGCCTTGGAGGCGCAATAGTTGGCCTGGCCCGGATTGCCGGTGACGCCGACGATCGAGGTGATGTTGATGATGCGGCCGAAGCGACGGCGCATCATCGGATGGGTCAGCTCGCGGGTCAGGCGGAACACGGAGGTCAGGTTGACTTCAAGGACTGCGTCCCAGTCCTCGTCGCTCATGCGCACGAACAGGCCGTCCTTGGTGATGCCCGCATTGTTGACGAGAATGTCAACGCCGCCGAGTTCCGCTTCCGCCTTTTCACCGAGCGCCTTGACCGCGGCGCGGTCGGAAAGATTGGCCGGAAAGATGTGGACGCGATCGCCGAGTTCGGCAGCGAGTGCTTCCAGCTTCTCGACGCGAGTGCCGTGCAGGCCGACGGTTGCGCCCTGCGCATGCAGCATGCGGGCGATTTCTTCGCCGAGGCCGCCGGTGGCGCCGGTGACGAGGGCCTTGCGGCCGGTCAGGTCAAACATGTTGAATTCCTTCTCTTCAGCCGAGGATGGCAGCCAGCGCCGCGTCAATATCGGCCGGGGTGTTGAGGGCTATGCCAGAGATATTCTTGTCGATGCGGCGGGCAAGACCCGTGAGCACCTTGCCGGAACCAATTTCGTAGAGCGTCGTCACGCCATTGGCGCCGAACCACTCGACGGTTTCGCGCCAGCGCACCTGTCCGGTCACCTGCGCCACCAGCAGTGTTGCGATTTCATTCGCATCGGTGACCGGCGCTGCGCGCACATTGGCGATGACAGGCACGACCGGATCAATTTTCTGCACCGCGTCCAGCGCGTGGCGCATGGCGTCAGCCGCCGGCGCCATCAGGTCGCTATGGAAGGGCGCAGAGACCGGCAGCATGATCGCGCGCTTGGCACCCTTTTCGGTTGCCAGAGCCGCTGCCTTTTCGACAGCAAGCTTGGAGCCGGAAATCACCAGCTGGCCGCCGCCATTGTCGTTGGCGATCTGACACACGCCTTCCGACTTCGCCTCCACGCAGATCGCTTCGACATCGGCGTGGTCGAGGCCGATGATCGCAGCCATCGCGCCCTGACCGACCGGAACGGCGGACTGCATCGCGTCACCGCGAATGCGCAACAGCCGTGCTGTGTCTGCGAGAGAGAACGTGCCGGCCGCACAAAGAGCCGAATATTCGCCGAGCGAATGGCCGGCGACGAAACCGACCATTTCGGCGAGAACGAGGCCACGGGCTTCGAGAACGCGCATAGTCGCGATGGAAACGGCCATGAGGGCCGGCTGCGCGTTGGCGGTCAGCGTCAACGTTTCTTCCGGCCCGTTCCACATTGTTTCGGACAGTTTCTGGCCGAGCGCCTCGTCGACTTCCTCGAACACGGCACGGGCTTCGGGAAAGGCGTCGGCCAGTTCCTTGCCCATGCCGACGGCCTGGCTTCCCTGACCCGGGAATGTGAATGCGATACTGCTCGCCGGACTACTCATAAGGTCGTTTCCTTTCCCTATTTTTGCCCTTTCCATTCACATTCCCGCCTTGCAAGTCAAGGGTTTCGGGCATTTACCCCGCTTTTGGCCGGTGCTTACCCCCTGTTATCAGCCCGAAATCAGGCTGATCACTTCGTTGACGCAAAGAACGACGAACAGCAGCGCTGCAGCGCCGAGCAGGCCGTTCGACAGCCAGCCATTGCGCCATTCCTTCGGGACGCGGGCTGAGTTCAGCAGCCAGATCAATGTGACCGCCAGGAAAGGCATGAAGAAGGCTCCGAGCGCGCCATAGATGATGACGAGCGTGAACGGGCGGCCGAACCACAACAGCGACATCGGCGGGATCGTCAGCCAGAAGAGGTAGAACTTGAAGGCCGGCGTCTTTTCCAGTCCCTGACGCGAACCGCTGGTTCCGCCGCGCACGGTGCGGACGAAATCGGCAAACAACAGCGACACGCCATGCCAGACGCCGAGGATCGAGGAGATCGTGGTGGCGAAGAAACCGACCAGAAAGGCCTTTGCGACAAACGGACCAAACCGTTCCTGGAGCACCGCATCGAGATCGAGCAGGCCGCGGTCGCCGGTCGAGAGCGCGATCTGCGCGGTGTAGAGAAGCTCGGCGCCGACGATCAGCATGGCGATCACGAAAATGCCGGTCATGATGTAGGCAACACGGTTGTCGAGGCGCATGACGCCCATCCAGGACGGGGTGCGCCATCCCTTGGCATTCACCCAGTAGCCGTAGGACGCCATGGTGATGGTTCCGCCGACGCCGCCGATCAGGCCGAGCGTGTAGATGGCCGAACCCTCGGGAATGGTCGGGATCAGACCGGTCAGCGCATTGCCGACATCAGGCACGACAAGGATGGCGATACCGACGACGATGGTGAACATGATGGCGATGAAGACCTTCATCACGGTCTCGAAGACTTCGTAGTTGTTGAAGGCAACGAAGGCCGCGCAGACGAGGCCTGAGATCATGGCCCAGGCCCAGAGCGGCAGGAACGGGAAGAGAGCCGCCAGCGGCAGCGCCGTCGCGCTCATCGCGGTAGCGCCGTACACGAAGCCCCAGATCATGATGTAGATGCCAAAGTACCAGCTCGTCCATTTGCCGAGCGACCGCCAGCCGTCGAGCATGGTCGAACCGGTCGCGAGGTGATAGCGGGCCGATCCCTCGGCAAGCGCGATCTTGACGATACAGCCAATGACCGCTGCCCAGAGTAGCGCATAGCCGAAACGCGAGCCGGCAATCAGCGTGGCGATCAGATCGCCTGCGCCAACGCCGGTAACGGCAACCACGATACCGGGACCGATCAGTTTCCATCGACCCGTCTTCGGCGGTTCGCCGGCGTCAGGAAACCCCTTGTCGTCGTATTGTGTCGTCTTATGTTGCGTCGCGTTATCGACCATTCAAAATGCCCTCCAAAAATTTGTTCTGCGCCAGACGCGAATCCGGCCGCAAAATTGCCGTATCGGGAACAAGTTGGAAAAAATTCTCTCCCGTCCAGCAAACTCTTGATAAATTTTACGCTACCGACGCGCGAAACCGGCACCGATCTGCTCTTGCACTGCGTCAAATCCGATCTAAAGTCCGGCCACTTTTTCAGACGGGATCGATCTTCATGAAATACAATAAACTGGGCCGCACCGACCTCTCCGTTTCGGAGATCTGCCTGGGCACGATGACCTGGGGAACGCAGAATTCCGAGGCCGAAGCTCATGAACAGATGGACTATGCTTTCGACAACGGCATCAACTTCTTTGATACGGCCGAACTCTACCCGACGACGCCTCCGGGTGCCGAAACCTACGGTGACACGGAAACGATCATCGGCACCTGGCTGCAAAAGAGCGGCAAGAGACAGGACCTGATCCTCGCCTCCAAGATCGCCGGCAGCGGTCGCTCCTACATTCGCGACGGCCGCCCGATTACCCGCGAGACGATTCGGGAAGCACTCGATGCCAGCCTCTTGCGCCTCAAGACGGATTACCTCGACCTCTACCAGATCCACTGGCCGAACCGCGGCACGTTCCACTTCCGCAATTCCTGGAAATTCGATGCGTCGAAACAGGATCGCGAACAGGCACGCACGAGTTTTCTGGAAAAACTCGAAACGCTCGGCGAACTGGTGAAGGAGGGCAAGATCCGCGCGATCGGGCTTTCCAACGAAAGCACCTGGGGCACGATGCGCTATATCGATGTGGCCGAGGAGAAGGGTCTGCCCCGCGTCGCGACGCTGCAGAACGAATACAATCTTCTCTATCGCCAGTTCGATCTGGATCTTGCAGAAATGTCCCATCACGAGGATGTCGGCCTGCTCGCCTACTCGCCGCTCGCAGCCGGTCTGCTTTCCGGCAAGTATCAGGGCGGCGCACGACCTGAAGGCTCGCGCGGCGCGATCAACCAGGATCTCGGCGGTCGCCTTCAGCCGCGGCAGGAGCCGGCGGTCAAGGCCTATCTCGACATAGCCAAGAAGCACGGCCTCGACCCGTCTCAGATGGCGCTCGCCTTCTGCCTGACGCGCCCCTTCATGGCCTCCGTCATCATCGGCGCAACGACGATGGACCAGTTGAAAACCAACATCGCCGCTGCCGACGTGACGCTGTCGGATGAGGTTCTGAGAGAGATCGCCGCGGTCTATCGCGACTATCCGATGCCGATCTGAGGTCGCGACGGATTGCGGATGACCGGCTGAAACACGCTGTCGTCATCCGCAAACTTGCGCTATTTCTTCCGGCGGAGGACAAGCCATGATCGACATTCCAAGGCCCGGAAGCCCGTTCCACGAGGCCTATCTGGTGGCCGCCGCGCAATGCGGTCAGCTGCCGATTACCGAGATATCCGACACGAACGAGAACTGCATCGTCAGCTCGATCGCCTGGATCGCCATGCGCGACCAGGTCAGGGCGGACCGGACCTTCGTGACGGAAGCTGGATTTCCGCTCGCCGCCCTCCTCATCGTGATTGCCGTGGTCAGATACCGGAAAAGCCGGGCGGCGCGGTAGGTCAGCATAAAGGTGGCCGGAACGATAAGTCCCGGCCGCCGGATATATCTCTGTCGCCGCTCAATCGCTCGGCTATTTTACGACAACTCAGCCGGCGGGTTTGCGATCAAGGATGGTGCCGACTGAAGGAAGCTGATCGATGGAGCGAAGAAGTACTCGCCGCCCATCAAGGTCACCGTCTGCACGAAATCCATCACGCCGACCTTTTGTGGCTGACTATGGCCATCGATCCATTCCTTTTCGGACGGATCGCCACTGTTTGCGACCTGGCTGATGATGAAATCGACACCTTTCTTCGCCGGAACCGCCGGCTGGAATGGAAACGACGTATTGTTCGCCCAGGCACTCTGGGTGAACTCGAACTGCTGATTGACGTCGGCCATGTAAGCCATGAAAATAAGACCGACTCCCTTGTCTGGCTCATCTGAAAAATCGGGTGCCCGATCGCCATAGGTTATGCCTCGGCGCGCCATGATATGCGAGCGCTCGAATTCGTCGCCCGGCGTGCGCGGATTGGTCTTCCTGACATGCGCTCGAACGGGACATTTCAGCCCGACCGGGTCGAGTGTGTAGTCGAAGTCATTGGTTGGCGCGCCCGCCACTGGACCGCTCTGCAGTGCCGGTGTTCCGTCCTCGAAGCGACCGACAACCATCGCACCCGCGCGGTCCTCATCGGGGTTCTGTGGATCCACCGACTGCGCAAGCAGACGTTCCCTCTGCTTGGACAGCTTCACGTTCTGCTCGAGCTTGCGGTAGACGAAATAGCTGCCGCATGAAAATGTCGTGGGATTGCCCGGATCCGATACGACAAACTGGGAGGCCTTGAACTCCTCGTCCCATTTGCCACGAGGTTTGGGCATTCCATTGTTGTCGAGGAAGTCTTCGGTCAGAAACAATGGCTGGCTGATGCCATCGACATAGCCGAAATGCTCGATGCCTTCGCCTCGAACATCGCCGCCCGCCTGCTTGCGCCTCTGCGCCAGGCCGATGTCCGAACCCAGAACCGTTGCGCCGTGCTTTGCGAAAACCTTCTGCAACGCGCTGTAGGAATTGCCCACAAGTGAGGCCTGTTCGTCTGCAATCAGAACCATGGCGTCGGGGTCGTCCTTGGCGCTGTCCCAAGCCTCACCCTTTTCCCAGTGCTCCTTTTCCGGATCATTGATCGGCGGACCGTTAAACGGAAGCGGTACCGCCGGCAGCCGGCCGCGGATCCGCATCCCGGCACGGAAGGCCTTATCGGCGGGAATCTTGGCGTCGGGCAAACCAAGCGCTCGGTAGCCGTTCGCGCTGAGAAAGACGCTGAGAACGGTTCCACCGCTCAGGCTTGTTGCCTTGAATGCTTCTGCCTCGCGCAGTTGCGTCAGCGCGGATGTCGTCACGAACGAAAGATCCCGCAGCAGGCCGGCGACCGCATCAGACTTCATGCCAGCGAAACTGAGAAAGACATTCTTGGTATGGTCTCTGCCGTGCCCCTTCAGGATATTGGCCTGCAGGTCCGACAAAAGCGAAAGAAGATCCGCATCCGACGTCCAATTTTTCCAGGTGATGGTAGTATTCAAAATAGTATCGAGCTTAGCCATGCCTCCTGCTCCTCTTGGCAAAGGGTCGAATTGACCCGAACCCAAATTACAACCCAAGGTGACATGAAGTCCATTTAACTATTTTTGCGAGCGTCGAACCCCTCCCCCTTGCCTTATCGTCAAAAATCCGTATAAGCCGCCTTGTTCGAAACACCCGGTCTTCTGGCTGGTGGCTGAACGGAGGGTAGGTCGCGTGAGCGGCCGTAGGAACGAAAAGCGTTCCGGCCTCCCGTGTCTCCGCTCTCGACCGTCTCGATACAACAGCTTTTCTTGCCTGGGCTCGTCCCATTCCAAGAGCAGTCGTTGAGGCTTAGCCGCCGAACCCGGGTGACAAAACAACCGCAAGAAAGGCAAAGCTTACATGGCTCTTTATGAACACGTATTCCTTGCTCGACAGGATATGTCCGCACAGCAGGTTGATGCCCTCGTAGAACAGTACAAGGGTGTCCTCGAAGCAAATGGCGGCAAAGTCGGGCGCGTAGAAAACTGGGGCCTCAAGTCCCTCACATACCGCATCAAGAAGAACCGCAAGGCGCATTACGCCCTTATGGACATCGACGCACCGGCAGCTGCCGTGCACGAGATGGAACGCCAGATGCGCATCAACGAAGACGTTCTTCGCTACATGACGCTTGCCGTCGAGAAGCACGAAGAAGGTGCGTCTGCAATGATGCAGAAGCGCGATCGTGACGACCGTCCGCGCCGTGATGGCGACGACCGTGGTCCTCGCCGCGACTTCGGCGATCGTGGCCCGCGCCGCGATTTCGGCGATCGTCCCCCGCGTGAAGGTGGTTTCGAGCGCGCACCGCGCCCGCCACGTGACGCTTAATCGGTTCGAAGGAGAAAACACCAATGGCTGACTCATCCTCCTCCGCGGCACGCCGTCCGTTCCACCGCCGTCGCAAGACCTGCCCGTTCTCGGGCGCGAATGCACCGCGGATCGACTACAAGGACGTTCGTCTTCTGCAGCGCTACATTTCCGAGCGCGGCAAGATCGTACCTTCGCGTATCACGGCTGTTTCCCAGAAGAAGCAGCGCGAACTGGCCCAGGCCATCAAGCGCGCCCGCTTCCTCGGCCTGCTGCCTTACGTTCTTTCGTAATCTGATATCGGACCTGCCGGCTTTAGCGCCGGCGGGTCCATCTTCCCTTCCGCGTTGGGCGCGGATCGGCAAAACCAAAACCCCATGTTGGGGATCAAGGCCATTGCGACATCCGTCCCGGCCTATCCCCTAACTGCTTGATGTGGCAGGACAGCGAGACAAAGTGACGAACAAGTTCCAGACAGTGCTGCCGACCGGTATCCTTGCCGGTGTTATCGCCACCGTGCTTGTCATGGGTGCGAGCGCACAGTCGTCGTTTGCCTCCATTCTCTATGCCGCTTCCGCTCTTCCCATCCTGATTGCCGGCCTTGGCTGGGGCAATCGCGCCGCCATCGTCGGTGTCGTCACCGCAGGCGTACTTGGTGCACTTCTCGTGTCGCCGATGTTTGCGCTTGCCATGGCGGTGTTCACGCTGATCCCCGCCGGCTGGTTGTCGCATCTTGCCAATCTTGCCCGTCCCGCCTCCGAACTCGGCGGCCCGGACAATCTGATGGCCTGGTACCCGATTTCCGACATTCTGCTGCATCTCTGCGGCCTCGTCACGATTGCCGTGATCGCGCTCGGCTTTGCGATCGGCTATGGCCCGGAACTGATCGACCAGATGGTCGATGCGATGACGACAGCGCTTCAGGCGCAAGAGCCGACGCTCGCCCCCGATGTCGCGAGCCTTTCCCAGACCAAGTCGCTGCTGGTGCTGATGCTGCCGATGTTTCAGGGCGGCATCTGGGTGACGCTGCTGTTTGCGGCCTTCTATATCGCGGTACGCGTCGTGTCGCGGTCCGGCCGGGCGGTTCGGCCGCGCGAGGACATGCCGTCGGCGCTGCGCATGAACCGCAATGCCATCTTTATCTTTCTCGCCGGCACCGTGATGACTTTCTTCGGCGGCGCTCCGGCGATGATCGGCGCGGTCGTCTGCGGCACGTTCGGCGCCGGCTTTCTCATGGCGGGCTATGCCTCGCTTCACTTTCGGACACGCGACAAGGACTGGCGCCTGCCGGTTCTCGTCCTCTGCTACCTGTCGTCGATGCTTATCCTGCCGGCGATCGCCATTGTCGTGCTGGGTCTTTCCGACACACGCCGCACCATTGCCCTGACGCCTGCAAAACCTGCAGACGGCAGTGACGAACCACCTACGAATTGAAACTTGAAAGGAACCACAACATGCAAGTCATTCTGCTTGAACGCGTGGCCAAGCTTGGCCAGATGGGCGAAACGGTAAAGGTCAAGGACGGCTTTGCCCGTAACTTCCTTCTGCCGCAGGGCAAGGCGCTGCGCGCCAACGAAGCCAACAAGAAGCGCTTCGAATCCGAGCGTGCAACGCTCGAAGCCCGTAACCTGGAGCGCAAGGGCGAAGCCCAGACCGTTGCCGACGCGCTTGACGGCAAGACCTTTGTGATCGTGCGCTCGGCTGGCGAAACCGGCCAGCTCTACGGTTCGGTTGCTGCCCGCGACATCCTCGAGGCACTGGCTGCCGAAGGCTTCAACGTCGGCCGCAACCAGGTCGATCTCAACACCCCGATCAAGGCAATCGGCCTGCACAAGGTCGTTCTGCACCTGCATTCGGAAGTCGAAACCGAAATCGCCGTCAACGTTGCCCGTTCCGCTGAAGAAGCCGAGCGCCAGGCCAAGGGCGAAAGCCTCACCTCGGCTGACGCCATCTACGGCGTCGACGAAGACGCGCTTCGTCCGGAAGACTTCTTCGATCCGGACGCAGACGGCAACGCTGAAGACGACGAATAAGCCGTCATCGTCTAACCAGTTCGAGAAACGCCCGGGTCATCAGCCCGGGCGTTTTTTTGTCTTCTTGGGCTATACTGATGCGACCAATGACTGAGTCGCAGCGAAACACAGTCAACCGGATTCATCGTTTCACTGCGTTCTTTCTGGCACCGGCAAAATGGCGCTGTGGATAGCTGTGGAAAAGCCGCTGGGGCAAAAGGCCGGTTTCAGCACGGCGCATTTACCAGTAGAACCGGCAACTTCGACGGACAGGACGGACAGAGATCATGAACGAAGTCGCGCGCAACATCGCATCGCTGAGCAACAAGGATGCAGCGCCGCACTACCGTGAGGCTCCCAACAACATCGAAGCCGAGCAGGCGCTGCTGGGTGCGATCCTCGTCAACAACGACGCCTATTACCGCGTTTCGGACTTTCTGAAGCCCACCCATCTCTACGAGCCGCTGCACCGCAAGATCTTCGAAGTGGCGGGCGACATCATCCGCATGGGCAAGACCGCCAACCCGGTCACCATCAAGAATTTCGTGCCCGCGGACGAGAAGGTCGGCGACATGACGGTGGCGCAGTATCTCGCCCGTCTCGCCGCCGAAGCCGTGTCGATCATCAATGCCGAGGACTATGGCCGGGCGATCTACGATCTGGCGCTGCGCCGGGCGCTGATCACCATCGGCGAGGACGTCGTCAACATCGCCTATGATGCGCCGCTCGACATGCCGCCGCAGAGCCAGATCGAAGATACCGAGCGTCGCCTGTTCGAGCTTGCCGAAAACGGCCGCTACGACGGTGGCTTCCAGTCGTTCAACGACGCGGTGGCCCTGGCTATCGACATGGCTGGCCAGGCTTTCGAGCGCGACGGCCATCTGTCCGGCATTTCCACCGGCATCATGTCGCTGGACGGCAAGATGGGCGGGTTGCAGCGGTCCGACTTGATCGTGCTTGCCGGTCGTCCCGGCATGGGCAAGACCTCTCTTGCCACCAACATCGCCTACAATATCGCAGCATCGTACGAGCCGGAGGTCCAGCCGGACGGATCGATGAAAGCCAAGAATGGCGGCGTCGTCGGTTTCTATTCGCTCGAAATGTCGTCCGAGCAGCTGGCGACCCGTATCATCTCCGAACAGACCGAAGTGTCCTCGTCAAAAATTCGCCGCGGCGATATCACCGAGGCCGATTTCGAAAAGCTCGTCGCCTGCTCACAGATGATGCAGAAAGTGCCGCTGTTCATCGACCAGACCGGTGGTATCTCGATTGCGCAGCTGTCTGCCCGCGCCCGCCGCCTCAAGCGCCAACGTGGCCTCGACTGCCTCGTGGTCGACTATATCCAGCTGATGACGGGTTCAGGGAAATCCGGCGAGAACCGCGTTCAGGAAATCACCCAGATCACCACGGGCCTGAAGGCGCTCGGCAAGGAGCTCAACGTACCCATCATCGCGCTGTCGCAGCTTTCGCGCCAGGTGGAAAGCCGCGAGGACAAGCGTCCGCAGCTTTCCGACCTTCGCGAATCAGGCTCGATCGAGCAGGACGCCGACGTGGTGCTGTTCGTGTTCCGCGAGGAATATTACGTCAAGAACTCAGAGCCGCGCGATATGGCCGATCCGAAATACCCGGAATGGGAACAGCTGATGGACAAGGTGAAGGGGACGGCCGACGTCATCATCGCCAAGCAGCGCCACGGACCAACCGGCACCGTCAAGCTCGCCTTCCAGGCGGAATTCACGCGGTTTGCAGATCTGGCCGAACCAAGCTTCACGCAATACGAAGAGCATTGATGAGCTCATTGCGGCACAAGTCTCTGTGATAAGATGGTCAATGCCCGCCGCCGCAAAGCGGCCGGCATCGACCAGTTTAGGGTCGCTGATCGACTACTGGGTCCGGCAGCGTCCGGTCCGGGTGCTTTCCTTGTCGCCGTCATCATAGGCGATCCCGATTTTCTCGCCTGCCAGCGCGGTGATCTTGCCCGGGTACCAGTCGCCGGCGCCCTTGTAGTTGCATTCGACCTTCATGCCGATCATCCAGTCGTACGGACGCACCGCGCTCGAAGCCACCGTTTCCCGGTCACCGTCATCGTAGCGGATGGTAACGCTGCCACCGCCGATCTTTTCGATAACACCCGGAAACCAGTAACCAGCGCCCTTATAGTTGCCGAGAACCCAGTCGCCCTTCGTCTGCGCCAAGGCTCCAGACGCGCCTGAAGCAAGAAAGCTTGCTGCCAATATGACTGAAAGTACATTTTTCACATTAGTCTCCCCAAATATAAATCCCACCGTTCCCCGACCTAATGGCGCAGGGAAATTCAATCGAATGAACAGTAAACCTGATACACAATACAAACTGAACACTGCATTAATACATCGTCGATGTGTCTGTTTTTACTGGAATGCTTGGGATGTTGGAAAAAAGCGTGCAGCGCGCAAAATCTCGCCCATATGTCTTTTTCCGGCCGTGGAAACGGGTAAGGATTGGCGACGATCCGATCCATTCTGCTGAGCGCTCATGACAGATTTCGACGACGACGCCCTGCCTTTCGACGAATTCGATATCGCCCCTGCCCGGCTGACCATCGATCTCGTAGCGCTTGCCGACAACTGGCGGGAGATGGCTGATCTCTCCGGCAATGCCTCGACTGCGGCCGTGGTCAAGGCGGATGCCTATGGGCTGGGTCTCGAGGATTGCGGTACGGCGCTTTACGAGGCCGGCGCGCGCGATTTCTTCGTGGCCGTGGTTAAGGAAGGTGTGACGCTTCGAACCTATGCGCCCGATGCCCGCATCTATGTCCTGTCAGGCGTCTGGCCCGGTCAGGAAGGGACGTTCTACGAACACGGGCTGGTTCCGGTCCTCGTCTCCGAAGAGCAGCTTAGCTTCTGGATGGCGGTGACCGCAGAACACGGCGATCACCCTTGCGCGCTGCATATCGATACCGGGTTCAACCGGCTCGGCATTCCGCTTGAGGACGCGCTCGCCTTTGCCGACGACGTGTCGCGGCCTGCGAGTTTTTCGCCCGTCCTCGTTCTGTCGCATCTGCACAGCGGCGATACGCCCTCCTCATCCTTCAACCGCCAGCAGCTTGAATCATTCCAGAAGGTTGCGGCGGCTTATGAAGGCATTCCGGCAAGTCTTGCCGCTTCTTCCGGCATCATGCTCGGAGCCGAGTACCATTTCGACCTCACCCGTCCAGGAATTGCCGTCTATGGCGGCGAGGCCGTCGGCGGCGTCAGCAATCCGATGCGGCCGGTGGCCAAGGCCGAGGCGCGCATCATCCAGATCCGCAGCGCCAAGACCGGCGAAACCGTCAGCTATGGCGGCACACACCGGCTGACCCGCGACAGCCGGCTGGCGATCGTCGCGGCGGGCTATGCGGATGGCTACAAGCGGTCGCTGTCTGGCTCCGGCGTTCCGCTTCGCGACAGCATTCACGAGGGCGGTTTCGGTTTTATCGCCGGTCACCGGGTGCCGGTTGTCGGCCGCGTCACCATGGACCTGACGATCTTCGACATTACCGATGTGCCGGAACGCGATGTTCGCACCGGCGATTATATCGAGCTGTTCGGTCCCAACATGCCGCTCGACGACGTCGCGCGCGCGGCCGGCACGATCGGCTACGAACTCCTCACGAGCCTCGGACTGCGTTATGAGCGACGGTATCTTTACGCCGACGAGTGAGAGCGGAAGCGCATGCCGAGATCCCCCTCTTTCGCGGGCGATATCTTCGTGCTAAATGAGAACAAAAGGAGATCGAAATGACCGAGATCCATCTCAATGACGAGGCTCTGGCGTTTATCCAAGAGCAGGTGAAGACGGGCGCTTATGAAAGCGCTGAGGATGTCGTCGCGGCGGGACTAAGCCGTCTTGGAAGCGAAGACGAGCTCTTGAGGACGATGATCGCCGAGGCGGATGCGCAGCTGGAGAGAGGCGAGTTCGTGCGTTTCGACAATGCCGACACACACGCGGATTCGATCATCGAACGGGGGATGCGCATATTGAACCGAAAGAGCTGATTTATTCCCCGCTGGCCGATCAGGATCTCCTCGACATATTCCTGTACATCGCCGTCGACGATCCGGTCGCGGCCGGCCACTTCGTCCGAGATCTCACACAAAAGGCTGCGTGGATTGCCTTCACCGGTTTTCCAGGTTCGCCGCGCGATAATCTCTCACCCGGTCTCAAAGCACTCCCATACCGCAAGCGCTGTATCTACTTCCGCCGAACGGAAACGGCAGTCCGCATCGTCCGGGTCCTGCACGGCCATCAAAACCTTCATCCCGACCTCTTCAAGACTGACGAAACCTGATCTCATGGCAAAACCTAAAACTCAATTCGTGTGCCAGAACTGCGGCACGGTGCACAGCCGCTGGGCGGGCAAGTGCGAAGGCTGCGGCGAGTGGAATACGATCGTCGAGGAAGATCCGATGGGCGGCATCGGGTCCGGTCCCGGCAAGGTGCCGAAAAAGGGCCGCGCCGTGACGCTGACCGCCCTTTCCGGTGAGACCGAGGAAGCACCGCGCATCCATACCGGCATTTCCGAACTCGACCGTGCCACCGGCGGCGGATTCGTGCGTGGGTCGGCGGTGCTGATCGGTGGCGATCCGGGCATCGGCAAGTCGACGCTTCTGATGCAGGCGGCGGCCGCCCTTTCGCGTCGTGGTCATCGCATCATCTATGTCTCAGGCGAAGAAGCCGTCGCGCAGGTGCGCCTTCGCGCCCAGCGGCTCGGAGCTGCCGATACGGAGGTGCTTCTCGCAGCCGAAACCAATGTCGAGGACATTCTTGCCACGGTGTCGGAAGGCAAGCGGCCGGATCTCGTCATCATCGATTCGATCCAGACGCTGTGGAGCGATACCGCCGATTCGGCGCCCGGAACCGTCACCCAGGTGCGCACCGGCGTGCAGGCGATGATCCGCTTTGCCAAGCAGACGGGTGCCGCCATGGTGCTGGTCGGCCATGTCACCAAGGAAGGCCAGATCGCCGGTCCGCGGGTGGTCGAGCACATGGTCGATGCGGTGCTTTATTTCGAGGGCGACCGCGGCCATCACTACCGCATCCTGCGCACGGTGAAAAACCGGTTCGGGCCGACCGACGAGATCGGCGTGTTCGAAATGTCCGACAAGGGTCTCCGCGAGGTCACCAACCCATCGGAACTGTTTCTCGGCGAACGCAATGCCAAGTCGCCGGGCGCCGCGGTCTTTGCCGGCATGGAAGGCACACGGCCAGTTCTGGTCGAGGTTCAGGCGTTGGTGGCGGCCACCTCGCTCGGCACGCCGCGCCGCGCGGTGGTCGGCTGGGACTCGTCGCGTCTCGCGATGATCCTTGCGGTTCTCGAAGCCCATTGCGGCGTGCGTCTCGGACAGCACGACGTCTATTTGAACGTTGCCGGCGGCTACCGCATTTCGGAGCCGGCAGCCGATATGGCGATTGCCTCCGCGCTCGTTTCTTCGCTTGCCGGCATCGCTCTTCCGGCCGACCATGTGTTCTTCGGAGAGATCAGTCTTTCCGGCGCGGTGCGTCCCGTCTCGCAGACGGCGCAGCGCCTGAAGGAAGCGGAAAAGCTCGGCTTTTCCGGTGCCATGCTGCCCGCCACATCCGCCGAGCTGCCGAAGGGTTCCAGCGCCCGCTGGACGATGATCGAGGACCTGCCGGATTTGGTGTCGCGCATCGCCGGTTCGGTCAAAAAACTGGGGAAGCAGGAGGAAGATGATTGATCTTCCGTTAACGCCACGGCTGATGTAAGACACGCGCTCGACGCTCTGGATCAGGCTGGAAACTCCGCCCTCATCTAAGGCACGAAAACGGCTGGCCCACATTGGCTTCACCAAGACGGCAGGCATGCAACGGCAGGTTCTGGAGTAGAGTTTACATGCCCATCACCATCTTCGACGGTATTGTCATCGGCGTCACCCTGTTTTCGGCCGTGCTTGCCATGGTTCGCGGCTTCTCCCGCGAAGTCCTGTCGATCGCAAGCTGGGCCGGCGCCATTGCCGCCGCCTACTATCTCTACCCGCTGCTTGTCCCTTACGCGGAAAAGTACACATCCGATCACCGCATCGCCATTGCCGGTTCGGCGGGCGTCATCTTCCTCGTGGCGCTGATCATCATCTCCTTCATCACATCCAGAATTGCCGACTTCATCATCGACAGCCGCATCGGTGCGCTCGACCGCACGCTCGGCTTCCTGTTCGGAGCTGCCCGCGGCATCCTGCTTCTCGTCGTGGCCGTTGCCTTCTGGAACTGGCTGGTCGCTGAAAGTGCCCAGCCGACCTGGGTCACCAACGCCAAGTCGAAGCCGTTCCTCGATACGCTGGTCGGTCGCCTCGAAGCCGTGCTGCCCGCCGATATCGAGCCGCAGATCCGCGCCCGTATCCTCGGCAAGGAAGAAGCGCCGGCCGATGGCGCTGTTGGTACCGACCAGACGCCGGCCGAAGACGCACCGGTTACAAATAATTGACGCTGTGTTGCGCTTGATGCAGCGCACACCATCACCATTTGTGGTAACATTCGAAATCTGATGATAGACGGGCTGGTCTCCGGGGGAAATCTCCCCCGGCCAGCCTTTCCATTTTTCCTGAAAGGGTACGGCCAGATGCAGCAGCCGGGATCGCAAACATTCGATGTCAACCGCTCCAACGTATGGGACGAAGACACCCTTCATGAAGAATGCGGCGTCTTTGGCGTCCTCGGCCACCCGGATGCGGCAACGCTGACGGCGCTCGGCCTGCATGCCCTGCAGCATCGCGGTCAGGAAGCCGCCGGTATCGTCTCGTTCGACGGTTTGCGCTTCCATTCGGAGCGCCGGATGGGCCTGGTCGGCGATCACTATACGGACCCGGTCACGCTCGCGAAGCTTCCCGGCAATATCTCGATCGGCCACAACCGCTATTCAACAACCGGCGAAGTCGCTCTTCGCAACGTCCAGCCGCTGTTTGCGGAACTGGAAGTCGGCGGTATCGCGATTGCCCACAACGGCAATTTCACCAACGGTCTCACGCTGCGCCGGCAATTGATCGCCGGCGGCGCTATCTGTCAGTCGACATCCGATACGGAAGTCGTCCTTCACCTCATCGCGCGCTCGCGCTACTCCTCCACCGCAGACCGCTTCATTGATGCCATCAGGCAGATGGAAGGCGGTTATTCGATGCTTGCCATCACCCGCACCAAGCTGATCGCGGCGCGTGATCCGACCGGTATCCGTCCCCTCGTGATGGGCGAACTCGACGGCAAGCCTGTGTTTGCCTCCGAAACCTGCGCACTCGACATTATCGGTGCCAAGTTCATCCGCGACGTCGAAAACGGCGAAGTAATCATCTGCGAGATCCAGTCAGACGGCTCGATCTCGATCGATGCCCGCAAGGCCGGCAATGGCCAGCCGGAACGGCTCTGCCTGTTCGAATACGTCTATTTCGCTCGTCCCGATTCCGTTGTCGGCGGCCGCTCGGTCTATGTGGCGCGCAAGAACATGGGCATCAACCTCGCCAAGGAAGCGCCTGTCGAAGCTGATGTCGTCGTGCCGGTTCCCGATGGCGGCACGCCGGCAGCTCTTGGGTACGCCCAGGAGAGCGGCATTCCGTTCGAATACGGCATCATCCGCAACCATTATGTCGGTCGCACCTTCATCGAGCCGACCCAGCAGATCCGCGCTTTCGGTGTGAAGCTGAAGCACTCCGCCAACCGAGCGATGATCGAGGGCAAGCGCGTCGTGCTGGTCGACGATTCGGTCGTGCGCGGCACCACGTCGCTGAAGATCGTCCAGATGATCCGCGATGCCGGCGCCAAGGAAGTTCACCTGCGCGTCGCAAGCCCGATGATCTACTATCCCGATTTCTACGGCATCGACACGCCGGACCGGGAAAAGCTGCTGGCCAACCAGTACGACAGCCTCGAAGCGATGTGCAAATATATCGGCGCGGACTCGCTCGAATTCCTGTCGATCAACGGGCTTTACCGCGCCGTCGGCGGCGAAGACCGCAACGATGCACGGCCGCAGTTCACCGACCATTATTTCACCGGCGACTACCCGACGCGTCTTCTCGACAAGGACGGCGAAGCCGTCGGCCGCAAGGTGTCGCTTCTGGCCAGCAACGGCTGAATGGTTTTCAATCGATCATGAACGTTTTAGAAGGCTGCGGGAACGCGGCCTTCTTTTTTGGTCGCGACTGGCAGGGATGGAACAATGACGATCGACTTGAAGGGTAGGATTGCGCTGGTGACCGGCGCCTCGCGCGGCATCGGTTACTTCACGGCACTGGAGCTGGCAAAGGCCGGCGCGCATGTGATCGCCACCGCACGCACCGTCGGCGGGCTGGAAGAGCTGGATGACGCGATCAAGGCCGTCGGTGGTTCGGCAACGCTCGTACCGTTTGATCTGACCGACATGGAGGCGATCGACCGCCTCGGTGCCTCGATCTTCGAACGGTGGGGCAAGCTCGACATCCTTGTCGCCAATGCCGGCATCCTTGGTACAATTTCGCCGCTCGGGCATATCGAGGCGAAAGTGTTCGAAAAGGTGATGCTGACCAATGTCACCTCGATGTGGCGGCTGATCCGATCGGTGGAGCCGCTGCTTGTGCGATCCGATGCCGGTCGTGCCCTGCTCTTCTCGTCGGGCGCTGCTGCCAAGGCGCCGGCCTTCTGGGGTGCCTACGCGATCTCGAAATCGGCTGTGGAAACCATGGGCCGCATCTGGGCTGCGGAAAACACCCACACGTCGCTGAAGGTCAACATGGTCAACCCGGGCGCCACGAGGACCGCGATGCGGGCGCAGGCCGTGCCTGGCGAAGATCCGGAAACGCTGCCGCACCCTTCAGAGGTGGCGCAGAAGATCCTCTTCCTCGCCTCGCCAGAGCTTACCGATAGCGGCCGCATGTTCGTGGTGCGCGAAAACCGGTTCGTCGATTTCAGAATGCCGGAATAACCGGATAGACCGACAGCCCGGACGTTTGGGGGGAATCTAGTCATGAGCCTGGAACAGTTGATCGGTGAGTATGGACCGGTGGCCGTGTTTCTGGGAGCGGCTGTCGAGGGCGAGACGGCAGCGTTTCTCGGCGGCGTGATTTCCCACCGCGGCCTCATGCCCTACTGGCAGGCCGCGGCGGGTGCGTTCTTGGGATCGCTGATCGCTGACCAGGCGCTGTTTTTTGCGGGCCGCCACGCCAACCGCTTGGCAATCGTCCAGCGGATGATGCGGGTAAAGGCTGCAGAACGCGTCCGCACCCTGCTTGCTGCGCATCCGACGGGCTTCATCCTCTCGTTCCGTTTCATCTACGGCATCCGCACCGTCAGTCCCTTGATGATCGGACTTTCCGGCATCTCGCCTCTTCGCTTCTTCTTTCTCAATCTCATCGCCGCATTCGTCTGGGGCGTCGGGATAACGGCGATCGGGTACCTGTTCGGCAACGCGGTCGAGGCGCTGTTTGGACATTTGAGACTGCATGTTCACATGCTCGCAGCCCTCGGCGTAATCCTTGTTGCGGTTGCCGTCACCGCATTCCTGGCGCGCAAGACGTTGTCACGCGTGTGGGCGGGAACCCGAAATTAGGTCGCACGCCGTTCGGACATCTCAGTTGCTCGTGAGAGCCGAATGGGTGCTGAGCACCTTTTCGAGAAGAACATCGTCGTCGCGCACGCCGAGCTGGTAGAAGCGGATTGCCATGGCCGCCAGCCTTGCGGCGGACGGATCGTGCCTGGAGCGACCGGTCATCCAGCGCGCGACGTTATATATTCGCGCCAGCCGTTCCAGCTCACCCGGATCAAGCGGCTTTCCCACGAAGGTCGTTCTTACGTCCATGACCCTGCCTCCCACTCTTCATCAGAGATTTCTAATATTAGGCAGAATGGACAAAACGCAAAACACAGGTTTTGGTTAAGATTAACCGGTAACTAAACGCGGGCGGTGAAAACCTCTTTTCAACAGCCTTTTCGATGGGATTTCGGACCGGGAACGCATCAGCAAATCTCTTGACCAAACAGTGGCCTCGCGCCATAAACGACGGATGAACACGGCGATTTCCATCTGCGGGATCATTATTCGCTCAGCGTAAAGCGCTGGCCTGGCCGTTTTCGTCTCTCGAAAAGCTTTGAAGACAAACGCTCTGGTCCGCTCGCCATAGATGCATGCGACGTCAGGATGTTGGGAGATTTTTCGATGAGCGTCACGCTCAAGCTATACAATACCTTGATCCGCGCGAAGACGGCGTTCGAGCCCATCGATGCCGACAACGTCCGCATGTATGTCTGCGGCCCGACGGTCTACGATTTCGCCCATATCGGTAACGCCCGGCCGGTGATCGTGTTCGATGTGCTGTTCCGGCTGCTGCGGCACGTGTATGGCGACGCCCACGTGACCTATGCGCGCAACATTACCGACGTGGATGACAAGATCAACGCCCGGGCGCTGCGCGATTTTCCGCATCTTGCGCTCAACGATGCGATCCATGCGGTGACCGAAAAGACGGCAAAGCAGTTCCACGACGACGTCGCGGCCCTTGGCTGCCTTGAGCCCAGCATCGAGCCGCGCGCCACGGACAATATCGCGCAGATGATCGCTATCATCGAAAAGCTGATCGGCAACGGCAACGCCTATGTCGCCGAGGGCGAAGTGCTGTTCGACACCAAGTCGATGGCCGATTACGGCCAGCTTTCCAAGCGTCCGCTGGATGAGCAGCAGGCGGGTGCGCGCGTCGCTGTTGATGCGCACAAGAAGAACCCGGGTGATTTCGTGCTGTGGAAGCTTTCATCCCACAACGAACCCGGCTGGGACAGCCCCTGGGGCCGCGGTCGTCCCGGCTGGCATATCGAATGCTCGGCAATGAGCGGCCGCTATCTCGGCGAAGTCTTCGACATCCATGGCGGCGGGCTGGACCTGATCTTTCCGCACCATGAGAATGAGATTGCCCAGTCGCGCTGCGCCCACGGCACCGACGTGATGGCAAATGTCTGGATGCATAACGGCTTCGTGCAGGTCGAAGGCCGCAAGATGTCGAAGTCCGACGGCAATTTCATTACCATCAACCAGTTGCTGGATACCGACACATTCGGCGGCCGCAAGTGGCCGGGCCAGGTGCTGCGCCTCGCCATGCTGATGACGCATTACCGCGAACCGATCGACTTTTCGATCAAGCGCATCGAGGAGGCCGAGCGGCTTATTGCCAAATGGCCGGCCGTCGACCTTGCCGAAATTCCTTCGGGCACGCAGCCCTGCCCGATCGTCCTCGACGCGCTCGCCGACGACCTCAACACGGTTGCCGCGATCCAGCGCATCCACGCACTGGCGCAGGAAGCCAATGCCGACAGCACGCTGCTGCCGATGTTTGCCGCCAGTGCCGCCCTTCTCGGCGTCGCGCCGGAAAAGACGGAAGTCGACGGAGCGCTTGCCGAAGCGGTGGATGCGCTCGTCGCGCTGCGGCTCGAAATGCTCAAAGCGAAGAACTTCGCCGAAGCCGACCGCATCCGTGACGAATTGTCAGCCAAGGGCATCCAGCTGAAGGATGGCAAGAACTCCGAGACCGGCGAACGGGTGACCACCTGGGAGGTAAAGCGCTAACGCTTGCCGCCTTGGTGCGGTGGTCCTATGCTTTGCGCACGGGACCACCCTGACGATGAGGGGAGGATGACATGAGTGCAGAGCGCCAACCAAATCCTGTGGGCAATAGCGGCGGGAAGACTTTCCTAAGGGGCAATGCATGACAGCTGACACTCATACCGGCGGCTGCCAGTGCGGGGCCGTGCGGTTTCGCCTCGAAGGCAAGCCGGACCATGTCTCGATCTGCCACTGCCGCATGTGCCAGAAGGCGTTCGGTGCCTATTATGCGCCCCTCGTCTCCACCCGCGGCACCGGCTTTTCGTGGACGCGCGGACAGCCGAAATATTTTCACTCTTCGAACCATGTGCGGCGCGGCTTCTGCGACAATTGCGGCACGCCGCTGACCTATGAGGCGGCGGACGGTATCGCGGTTTCGGCCGGTGCTTTCGACGATCCGTCGGCGCTACCGCCGTCGGTCCAGTACGGCACCGAAGGCAAGATACCCTTCGTGGATCATCTGCACACCCTGCCCGGGCACGATACAATGGATGATATCGACGAGGCGCCGTTCCTTTCCGATATCGTTTCCAACCAGCACCCGGATCACGATACACAGACGTGGCAACCAGTTCCCGCCGATCGCGGAATGACGAAGGAGGACGACGCATGAGTGAAACGGAAAAAGCCGGTCAGCCGAGAACCGGCGGGTGCCAGTGCGGCGCCGTGCGTTTCAGGATCAACGGACAGCTCGGTCGTGCCTCCATCTGCCATTGCCGGATGTGCCAGAAGGCGTTCGGCGGTTTCTTCGGGCCGCTTGTGGCAGCACCGCAGGAAGGTGCGGAGACCGGGGTCGAGTGGACCCGCGGCGAGCCGAAGTATTTCCAGTCGTCGATCAATATCGACCGCGGCTTTTGCGCGGAATGCGGCACGCCGCTGACCTATCGTACGCCGACCAGCCTCGATATCGCGATCGGTGCCTTCGACGAGCGCGACGACCTGATGCCGCAGGTGCAGGTCAACCACGCTTTCCGGCTGCCCTGGGTGGAGACGATCTTCGACGCTCCCGTTCATGGCGATACAGACTACTATTCGAAGCAGGAGCAGATCATCTCCTTCCAGCACCCCGATCACGATACGGAAAACTGGCCGGCGAAAGGGCTGCATCTATGACGGAAGTGCTGCGCACGCTCTACCCGGCAACGACTGCCTTTGAGACCGGTACGCTCGATGTCGGCGACGGTCACTCGATCTATTTCGAACGGCATGGCACGAAGGGGGCAAAACCCATCGTCTTCCTGCATGGCGGCCCGGGCGGTGGCATCACGCCGATCCAGTCGCGACTGTTTGATCCTGAACTCTACGACATCCTTCTGTTCGACCAGCGCGGCTGCGGCAAGTCGACGCCGCATGCAAGCCTTGAGGCCAATACGACCTGGCATCTGGTCGCCGATATCGAGCGGCTGCGCGAGATGGTCGGCGTCGACAAGTGGCAGGTGTTTGGTGGATCCTGGGGTTCGACGCTCGGCCTCGCCTATGCTGAAACCCATCCCGAGCGGGTGAGCGAGCTGCTGCTGCGCGGCATCTACACGCTCACCAAAGCCGAGCTCGACTGGTACTACCAGTTCGGCGTCTCGGAAATGTTTCCCGAAAAATACGAGGCGTTTCTCGCGCCGATCCCCGAGGACGAGCGCCACGAGATGATGGCCGCCTATCACCGCCGCCTGACCGGCACCGACACGGCGGCGCAGCTTGAGGCAGCCAAGGCCTGGAGCATCTGGGAGGGATCGACGATCACCCTTCTTCCCGATGCGGCACTGACCGCAGGATTCGGCGAGGAGCATTACGCCATCGCATTTGCCCGCATTGAAAACCACTTCTTCATGAATGCCGGCTGGCTTGAGGAAGGCCAGCTGCTGCGTGATGCGACAAAACTCAAGGGCATTCCGGGCATCATCGTGCATGGCCGTTACGACATGCCCTGCCCGCTCAAATACGCCTACCAGTTGTCGAAAGTCTGGACCGACGCAGATTTCCACATCATCGAAGGCGCTGGACATGCCGTATCGGAACCGGGGATTACGGATCAGTTGATCCGGGCGACGGATCGGTTTGCGGGGAAGGCATAAATGCGAAGCTTGCGGGGCGTCTCGCCCCGCATTCGGCTCCCGCCAATGCCTCACCCCTCCCGATCAACATCCCGTTATGCCGGTTGAGATTAACCGCCGGCCGGCACAGTTAGGGCTCCCTGCCTTATCGCATCCTCCTGAAGCCGAGCCCCATCGACGTGTTTCATCTCGCCAAAGCCCTTCTGTGCCTCTACGTCGTCCTCCGCTTCCTTCTGCCGCTGCCTTGGCCCCGCTGGGCGAAGGGAACGATCGCCGTCGTGCTGATGGTGGTGTTCCAGCACAGCCTGATCAGCCGGATTGTGTTTGGCACGATGTTTTCGCCTGAAGTGCCGCGGATGACGATGATCATCGTCAACTGGATGGCGGGCATGATCCTGTTGCTTGGCATATTTCAGCTGGTGCTCGATCTGGTCGCGCTTGTCACGGCAGCACTTCGCCGGCGCCGGATCCGGATACCGGTCGGGCTGCGCTACGGGATCGGCGCAGCTGCCATGTCGCTTGCAGCTTTTGCCGTCAACCAGGCGATCCGGGTGCCGCCGGTCAAGGAAGTGGAGATCCGCATCCCCAACCTGCCAGCGCAGTTTGATGGCTACCGGTTGATCCAGCTGACGGATCTTCACATCAGCCGCCTGTTTCAGGCGCCCTGGGTCGAAGAGACAGTAGCCAAGGCCAATGCCCAGAATGCCGACCTCATCGTCATCACCGGCGACCTGATCGATGGCGATCTGCAGGCCCGCAATCTGGATGTTGCCCCGCTTGCCAAACTGCGCGCTCCGGACGGCGTCTTCACCATTCCGGGCAATCACGAATATTACTTCGGCCATGACGACTGGATGCGGCAATACGAGACGCTTGGCCTTCGCACCATTTCCAACGGCCACGTGGTGCTGTCGCGCGGCGGTGCGCAGATGGTGCTGGCCGGCGTCAACGATCTCAACGCCACCCGGTTCGGCCTGGAAGGCCCTGACGTCGGCAAGGCGCTATCAGGTGCGCCAGCTGATGTTCCGGTCATCCTCCTCAACCACCAGCCACGCGATGCGAAGCTTTCGGCGGATGCCGGGGCCGATCTGCAGCTGTCCGGCCATACCCATGGCGGCATGATCTGGGGGTTCGATCGCCTTATCGCCCGCTTCAACAACGGCTTCGTGTCCGGCCTCTACGACGTCGATCAGATGTCGCTCTATGTCAATAACGGTACGGCCCTGTGGATCGGTTTTGCGCTGAGGCTCGGCGTGCCCTCCGAACTGACCGTGATCACGCTGAGGCCGAACTGAAGGCTGTATCGGTCGCGCCACTGATCCATGCTTCACAGAAATGAATTGGCCGGGGGCTCTGCCTTGGTGTATCCCGCCAGCCAACGATAACAAATTGCCGGAAACGCCCTGATGGCCACCGATACCGTTCCCGTCGCCGCACAACCCGCGGGAGCGAAGAACGAGGACACGCCGCGCGGCTTTGCCTTCGGCATCACCGCCTATCTCCTGTGGGGCGTCCTTCCCTTCTACCTGAAAGCGGTCGCGCATCTTCCGGCGCTGGAAGTGCTGGCGCACCGCGCCATCTGGTCGGTGCCGATCGCCGGCCTCGTGCTGATCATTCTCGGACGCACCGGGGATGTAAAGACCGCGATCCGGACGCCGCGCATGCTCGGCATGGCCTGCGTCACCGCCGCCTTCATCACCGCAAACTGGGGTATCTATGTCTGGGCGGTCTCGAACGGTCGCGCCATCGATGCTGCGCTCGGCTATTTCATCAATCCGCTGTTCAGCATTCTGATGGCAGCGCTGGTGCTGAAGGAAAAGCTTTTGCCGATGCAGAAGGCGGCGATCGGGCTTGCCGTGGTCGGTGTCGCAATCCTCACCTGGGGTTCGGGCGGTCTGCCGTGGGTGTCGCTGGCGCTGACATTTACCTGGGGCTTCTATGCCCTCTTCCGCAAGACGCTGCCGATCGGTCCGAACCAGGGGTTTTTCCTCGAAGTGCTTCTGATCAGCATTCCGATGCTGCCCTACCTCATCTGGCTGGAAGCGACGGGCCAGGGCCACTTCCTGAACGGTGTCGGCTATGATGCGGCCCTTCTTGCCTTTGCCGGTATAGCGACAGCCGTGCCGCTGATGATCTATGCCAATGCCACCAAGCTGCTGAAGCTTTCGACCATCGGCATCATGCAGTATATCGCACCGACGATGATCTTTCTGACCGCCGTGTTTATCTTCAAGGAGCCGTTGAGCGGCATCAAGCTCACAGCCTTCGTGTTTATCTGGTCGGCACTTGCGGTCTATACGCTGGCGATGCTGCGGGACCTTCGCAGCCGCTGACCGCCCATCAGGAGATTTCGTTCATGCAGATGTCAGATATCCCCTTCGGCACGACGGACTGGTCGCAGATCGAGCCGACCGTCCACAAGGGTGACACCGGACACTCGACCTGGCGCACCCGCCATTTCGGACCAATCCGGGTGCGGATGGTGGAGCATTCGCCGGGCTATCTCGCCGACCACTGGTGCGAGAAAGGCCATATCCTGCTGTGCCTCGAAGGCGAGATGACGACCGAACTTGCCGACGGACGCGTCTTTGTGCTGAAGGCCGGCATGAGCTATCAGGTGGCCGACAGCGCCGAACCGCACCGGTCCTCGACGACACTGGGCGCCAAGCTCTTCATCGTCGACTGAGGCCTAGCTTCTCTGCAGCGCGAGATGCGCGCCGAGACCAACCAGGATGGTCCCGCCTGCGCGTTGGGCAAGCTTCTGCGCCGTGCTCGATCGGTTGAGCCGTGCCATCACCAACCCGGCAAGAGCAACGGCGAAAACATCGGCGATCGTGAAGATCACGCTGACGGCCAGTCCCAGAACCACGAATTGAACCCAGACCGGAAAGCTGGCTGCGCTGTCGATGAACTGCGGCAGGAAGGCCAGGAAGAAGATCGCCGTCTTCGGGTTGAGAACCTCGACGACGATGCTTTCGGCAAATGCCTTTCGGGCGGATCTCGGCGTCTCCGCCTGCAGATCGCCTGAACCCGCAGCCTTCGCGCGAAACAGGGAAATGCCGAGCCAGACCAGGTAGATCGCGCCTGCAAGCTTCACCAGTGCATAAACCACCGGAACGGCATGAAAGAGAACCGAAAGGCCAGCTGCTGCAGCGATGATATGGGCGTAGGATCCGAGATGGACGCCAAGCACCGCCATCATGCCCGCCTTGCGGCCGGCAGCGATCGTGCGGGCCGCTACGTAAAGCATCGCGGGTCCCGGAATGAACGCGAAGATGGACGTCGTCACAAGGAAGGCGAACAGGATATTCCAGTCTGGCATGCGGTGCTCCTGTTCCCTACCCTCGGCGGGAGCCTGAAACCCTAGAGTTTCGAAATGACGGCGGCTTCGCCCTTTGACGCGGACTGCTGTTCGTCGCGGTCGAGAATGGCCGGCACGATGTCATCGACTTCAGCGATGACAAGCGGCTGCACCAGATGCGCCCGGTGGATAAAGCCTTCCTCGCGCATGTGGGTGACGAGCGACAGCATCGGATCCCAGAACCCGCCGATATTGGCAAACACCATCGGCTTCTCATGACGGCCGAGCTGGCCCCAGGTCATGATCTCGACGATCTCTTCCAGAGTGCCGATGCCGCCAGGCAGAGTGACGAAGGCATCGGAGCGTTCGAACATCTTGTGCTTGCGCTCATGCATGTCCTTGGTCACGATCAGTTCGTCGAGCTGGCCGAGCGAATGGCGGGTTGCCTCCATATCGACAAGAAAGTCCGGAATGATGCCCGTGACCTTGCCGCCATGCGCCAGAACGCCTGCGGCAACCGCACCCATGATGCCCTTGGTGCCGCCGCCATAGACCAGCCTGAGATCATGGGCTGCAATGGATTTTCCGAGCGCGCGGCCGGCCTGGATATAGGCGGGATCGCGCCCCGGCTGCGAGCCGCAGTAAACGCATATGGATCGTATTGGCACAGTTTTCTCCATCGGGCACTTCAAAGGGTTGGCACGCAAAGCACCAACCACGAGATTTGGCTGGAAATACTGCGCAGAGCAAGGCTGAAACACTGGAAAAGCTTGTTATGACTAGAGGAAACGGATAATCCGGAAAGACGATGGAGGGTCCATCGGGAAAAGGCTTTGCTCATGAAAAACCGCGCCGGTTGGCTCGCTCTGGTCGTACTCGCCATCGCATCGCTGCTGATGGTCTTTTTCGTGCTGCCGCGGATCAATCATGATGCCAAACCGCTCGGCGATGCGATCAACGCTGCCGGCGATGCGGTCAAGGACGCGGTCGAGAGCACGAAGCAGGCGGTGAAGCCGACAGACGCACCGAATTCTCCGGACGCGCCGAAGCCGCAGGAGCAGGCATCCGTGCCCGCGACGACGCCGGCCGCTCCCGTATCTCCCCCGGCAACCCCTTCCGCTCCGGCAGCGCCCTCCGCTCCGGCCGCACCCGCAGTAACAGCTGCACCGAGCGCGACAAGCCCGGTCACCGCCCAGCCGAACGCTGCCCAGACGCCAGCCAAGCCCGCCTTTGACGTGCTGCGCGTCGAGCCCGACGGTTCGGCCGTGATTGCCGGCCGCGCGCTGCCCAATTCGACACTCGAAATCTCCAGTGGCAACTCGGTCGTCGCCAAGATCGACGTCGGCCCGAGCGGCGATTTTGCAGCCGTTCTCGACAAACCTTTGCCGCCGGGCGATCACCAGCTGGTTCTCAAGGCCACCGGCAAGGACGGCAAGACGGTCGTCTCGGACGAGACCGCGACGGTCTCCGTACCCAGCGATCCGAAGACCGGCAAGCTGCTTGCCATGGTGACGACGCCGGGCAAAGCGAGCCGGGTCATCGCGACGCCGAACGCGTCTGCGCCTGCCGCACCGAATGCCGCGACATCACCGACACCCCCTGGCCCTGACGCTGCGCCGTCCACTGCAGGCCAGACGGCTGCGGGTCAGTCTCAGACGCCAGCCGTCACTCCGGCCTTGCCGCAGGCATCGTCGCAGATCGCATCCAGCGCGCCAAACGTCTCTGCTCCGTCCTCGACCGCGGCTCCCGACGCGACGCCTGCTCCGGCTGGAACACCGGATTTGCAGATCACCGCCGTCGAGCTTGAAGGCTCGAAAATCTTTATCGCCGGCATCGCCCGCTCGGGTGTCACGGTGCGCGGTCTTGTCGACGGCGAGCCCGTCGGCCAGTCGCGCGCAGGCGGCAACGGCCATTTCGTCATCGAGGGCAACACGCAGCTTTCGGTCGGTGATCACCGGATCAGCGTCGAGGCACTGAACGGTGCCGGCCAGCGCACCGTCATGGTCGAGGTTCCGTTCAACCGTCCGGCCGGCGAACAGGTGGCGGCAGTCGCAGCCCCCGCAGTTTCAAGCCCGATGTCGACGATCGATGGCGGCGCCTTCGAGAAGCTTCGCAACGAAGTGGTACGCGCCTTCAACCTGCTGCAGAACCTCTACGCCGACGGCAAGGTGCCGAGCGGCGAACAGATGGCGGCGGCACGTTCGTCCACATCGATTACGCTCAAGTCTTTGACCGAATACCGCCTGCCGGCCGACGCTTCCGTTTCCGCCCGCTCCGTTGCCGACAATGCCGCCAAGGATGCAGCGTCAGCACTTGCCGCACTCGACAAGGTTCCAAACGACGTTGCCGCCGTTGGCGCAGCCCTCAAGGACCTCGGTGCCATGATCGCCCGCGCCGTCGGGCCCGCCATGGCACGGCAGATGGATGGTGGCAACGAACAGGAAATGGCCGGCACGCCGGCTGCTCCCGCCACCGGCGTCGACGGCACAAAGACGTTCCAGCAGGCGCCACTGACGCAAAGCGAACGCAATTCGGTGATCATCCGACGTGGCGATACGCTGTGGCAGATTTCGCGCCGGATGTATGGCCAGGGCGTGCGCTACACGACGATCTACCTCGCCAACGAGGATCAGATCCGCAACCCCGACATCATCCAGCCCGGCCAGATCTTCGGCGTACCGGAGGAGTTCCGGCCGGATTCGGAAGAGCTGCACCGCGAACGGATCCAGCATCGCAAATGATGACGCAGCCCCAATTCTCCTGAAAACGACTTAAAACCGCAGGGCCAATGCTTCGGGTTCCCCAATCTCCACATTCCTGTGCTCATCACGGGAATGCGGGAGGTTGAGCTTCACGTCGCGGCGGCGGCTATCGGTGCAACACTCTGCAGAAAAACAGACTTACGACCGATCGCTGATCATCAGTTGCGACGGCGTGACTGCCAGTGAATGGGCGGCAACGTGCAGTGAAAGACTGTTGCGCTCGACAAGTGCTGTGACCGTTTCCAGTATATTCAGATGCGGTACATGCTTGACCACCGTATAGGCAGTGAAAGCCGCGCCGGCCGAGGCTCCCCACAGAAGAGTGCTCAGGGCAGTCGCAACGGCAATCGTCTTGAAGCGCATGATATTCCTCCCAATGCGAGCTTCCCTCGAATAGCCAGACCTCCTCCGCCTCGCAATTCGGACTTATACACTCCGTAGTCATACCTACTTTCGACCGATGAGGCCAGATGAGGTTTCATGCGAGTTTCATTTGCAACATGGCCCTGCGCAGCCTATTTGCCGGGAAGGCGTTTCTTCGCCCTCAGATTCAGGTAAAATCCATGGCAGCAAAAAAGAAGACCGTATCTGCGGATAGCGGCAATCCCTTCAGCACACTCGTCAACCTGTGGCCCTATATGTGGCCGGTCGGACGCGCGGATCTGAAAGCGCGCGTCATCTGGGCGACGGTGTTTCTGCTGCTGGCAAAGCTGGTGCTGATCTCTGTCCCCTATTTCTTCAAGTGGGCGACGGATGCGCTAAACGGCAAGCTCGACATGGCGGGCATCCTGCCGGTCTTTCTGCTGGGCGCCGTCGTGCTGGTCGTCGCCTACAACTTTACCCGCATTCTGCAGGTGGGTCTGAACCAGCTGCGTGACGCGCTGTTTGCCTCGGTCGGCCAGCACGCGGTGCGCCAGCTTGCCTACAAGACCTTCGTGCACATGCATCAGCTTTCGCTGCGCTTCCATCTCGAACGCAAGACCGGCGGCCTGTCGCGCATCATCGAACGCGGCACGAAGGGCATCGAAACGATCGTTCGTTTCACCATCCTCAATTCGGTGCCGACGGTGATCGAATTCCTGCTGACGGCGATCATATTCTGGGCCGCCTACGGGTTCGCCTACCTCGCCGTCACGGCTGTCACGGTTGCTGCCTATATCTGGTTCACGATCAAGGCCAGCGACTGGCGCATCTCCATCCGCCGGACGATGAACGACAACGATACCGAGGCGAACACAAAAGCCATCGATTCGCTTCTGAACTTCGAGACGGTGAAATATTTCGGCAACGAGGACATGGAAGCCAAGCGCTTCGATTCCTCCATGGAGCGCTACGAAAAGGCCGCGACCGACGTCTGGACCTCGCTCGGATGGCTGAACTTCGGCCAGGGCGTGATCTTCGGGCTGGGACAGGCCGTGATCATGATCATGTCGGCGCTTGCCGTGCAGCGCGGCGACCAGACGATTGGCGATTTCGTGTTCGTCAACGCGCTGCTGATGCAGCTCGCGGTTCCGCTTAATTTCATCGGCTTCGTCTACCGCGAAATCCGCCAGGGGCTGACCGATATCGAGCAGATGTTCGACCTTCTGGAAGTCGAAGCAGAAGTCGTGGACCGGCCGGACGCGAAGGATCTTGTCATCGGACAGGGACCTGAAAAAGGCGCCATCGCCTTTCGCGACGTGCAGTTCTCCTATGATCCGGCACGACCGATCCTTAAAGGCATCTCCTTCGACGTGCCAGCTGGCAAGACGGTTGCGATCGTTGGTCCATCGGGTGCCGGCAAATCCACCATTTCGCGCCTGCTCTATCGCTTCTACGATATCCAGGGCGGATCGATCACCATCGACGGCCAGGATGTGCGCAACGTGACGCAGAAGTCGCTGCGCTCCGCCATCGGCATGGTGCCGCAGGATACGGTGCTGTTCAACGACACGGTCGTCTACAACATCCGCTACGGCCGGCCGGGTGCCTCGGATACCGAAGTCCAGGCGGCGGCCGAGATCGCTCAGATCGACCGGTTCATCAAGGCTCTGCCGGATGGCTACGAGACAAAGGTCGGCGAACGCGGGCTGAAACTCTCGGGCGGCGAAAAGCAGCGCGTGGCGATTGCCCGCACGGTTTTGAAGAGCCCGCCGATCCTCATTCTCGACGAGGCGACCTCGGCGCTCGATACGACGACCGAGCACGAGATCCAGTCCGCACTCGATCTCGTTTCGAAGAACCGGACGACGCTTGTCATCGCCCACCGCCTCTCGACGGTTATCAATGCCGACGAGATCATCGTTCTGCGCGACGGCCAGATTGCCGAGCGCGGCACCCATTTGGGGCTGCTGCAGCGGGAAGGCCTCTACGCCTCGATGTGGAACCGTCAGCGCGAGGCGACGGAAGCGGAAGAGCAGTTGAAGAAGGTGCGCGAGAACGACGATCTCGGCATCGTCCGTCGCGGCGCACCTGCTGCTGAGTAACGGCAGCAGAATAACAGGAGAACAGCATGAGACGATATACGAACAGGCGGATGCTGGTACTCGGCGGTATCGCCATCATCTATATGCTGGTGCTGGTCTTCTACGGCTCGCCTCTGCTCGCCTTCTCGACCTGGATGGGCTGGGTAGACCCTGAGGCGGTTCGCTGAGGCGAAGACATCTGCGGCAATGCACCGCGTCGGCGAGTGTCAGAAGACGAGGCTCGGCCTTTGGGAAACTGACGCGTCAGGGATAAACCGCGTTCAAGCAGAGGTCGCTGGGCGCTTCAAACGGTGTATTCCGTCAATTATACCGGGAAGTTGTATGACGTCACGGGCGCATCGACGGAACCGGATTGCCGCAAATAGGGTTTTTCTATAGGCAGGCAGCACAGACCATTGAGGAGAACCAAGGGTTGATCAATCTTTTCGACACCATCCGCAACACGCTCGTGCCGATCCACAAGGAAGGCTACGTTTTCGTCGTCATCTTTTTCGTCGTCTCGCTGATCCTCGGCTACTTCGCCGAGCCGCTGTTCTGGATCGGCCTGGTGCTGACGCTCTGGTGCGCCTACTTCTTCCGCGATCCGGAACGGGTCGTACCGCAGGATGACGATCTCGTCATCAGCCCTGCCGACGGCCGCGTCAGCCATGTTGCTCTGGTCGTGCCGCCGGCCGAACTGGATCTCGGCATCGAGCCGATGCTGCGCATCTCGGTCTTCATGAACGTGTTCGACTGCCACATCAACCGCGCCCCTGTTCGGGGCCAGGTGACACGCATCGAGTATCGCGAAGGGCAGTTCGTCAACGCGGAACTCGACAAGGCGTCCAGCGACAACGAGCGCAACGGGCTTGTCATCGACACCCCGCACGGCCGCGTCGGCGTTGTACAGATCGCCGGTCTCGTGGCACGCCGCATCGTCTGCTGGGTCAAGCCCAACGAGCCGGTCAGCGCCGGTGAGCGCTTCGGCCTGATCCGCTTCGGTTCGCGCCTCGACGTCTTCGTTCCGGCCGGTGGCCAGGCGCGCGTCGTGGTTGGCCAGAGAGCGGTCGGCGGCGAAACCGTATTGGCCGAATTCGGCTCCGCCAAGGGACCGACCATCGGCCGTCGTGCCTAACTAAACGCAAGGAGATCATCTGATGGAGACGCCCGTCTCGCCGCCGGAACAGAACCATACGACCGACGAGGCCCGTGGTCCGCGCCTGCGCGAGATCCCGGTCCGCCTGATGATCCCCAACCTGATCACGGTGCTGGCGATCTGCGCCGGCCTCACCGGGATCAGACTTGCCTTCGAGGGACGGTTCGAGCTAGCTGTCGCGATGGTGCTGCTGGCAGCCTTCCTCGACGGGATCGATGGTCGGATCGCACGGCTTCTGAAGGCCACGTCGAAATTCGGCGTACAGATGGATTCGCTCGCCGACATCATCAATTTCGGCGTTGCGCCCGTCCTCGTCTCCTATGCGTTTCTGCTGGACGGAGCGAAATCCTTCGGCTGGATAGCTGCACTTCTCTATGCGATCGCGGCTGGCCTGCGGCTTGCTCGGTTCAACGTAATGGAAGACCGCGGCATCAAGGCTCCCTGGCAGTCGGAGTTTTTTGTGGGCGTTCCGGCGCCCATGGGTGCGCTTCTGGTGCTTCTGCCGGTCTATCTCGGTTTTCTCGGCGTCGAACAGACGAAGTTCTTCGTGTATGCCAGCGTTCTTTACACGCTGTTGATCGGCTTCTTGTTGGTCTCGCGTCTGCCGGTCTGGTCGGGCAAGTCGGGCCGCATCCGCCGTGACTTGATGCTGCCGATCATGCTTGTGGCCGTTCTCTATGTCGGCCTCTTGATGAGCTACACCTGGGAAATCCTGGCAGTCACCGCGATTGCCTATCTCTGTGTTCTGCCGTTTTCTGCCCGTGCGTGGAAAAAGCGTTATGGCACGATCACCATCGAGGACGAGCGCACGCACGTCTGATCGTCCTGCCCTTGCGACTGATGCTGCGGCGCACACGAATTGTTGCGTCGCAGCCCCAGCTTGCGGCAAGTTGGCGCGTCCATTGTTTCTCTATCGCATCGTAAAGCCGCAGCCATGATTCCGCCCGGATTGGCGGCGAAATGCGCCGGCCCGCCCTTGAGCGGAACAGAGATTCGTGAGGAGACAGACGTGAGCAGCGAAACCAACAAAACCAACATCGAGACCAAGCCGGACCTCTCCAGCCACTACCGTCCGCTCGGCCTCAAAGCCGTTGCTGCTGCGGCGATGATGCTGAAGCGCAAGCCAACGCTCAGCCCGGCTCGCTGATCCGTCTCAGGCGCTGCGCAGGAAGCTTATGAGAAGCCCGAGCGCGAGCAACCCCATGACAACGCCGATCAGGCCATCCAGCACCCGCCACGCGGCGGGTCTGGCAAATAGCGGCGCCAAATAGCGGGCGCCGTAGCCGAGGCCGAAGAACCAGGCGAAGGATGCGATCACCGCGCCCACGCCATAGGCTACCCTTTCCAGGCCTTGATAGGCCGCAGACAGGCTGCCGAGCAGCACGACCGTATCGAGATAGACATGCGGGTTTAGAAATGTGAAGGCGAGACAGGTCATCACCGCCGCCTTCAGTGCCATGCCCTCAGGCGCGCCGGCGACCATCGCACCGGGCTTTACCGCCCGCCGGAATGCCATGGCCGAATAGGTGGCAAGGAACAGCGCGCCGCCGAGCGTCACCACCGAGATCAGCAGAGGCGACTGCGACACGATCGTTCCCAGCCCGCCGACGCCAGCTGCAATCAGCAAGGCGTCGGATGCCGCACAGATCAGGCACAGCACGAAGACATGGCTGCGGATCAGCCCCTGGCGCAGGATAAACGCATTCTGAGCGCCGATCGCCACGATCAGCGAGCCGCCCAGCGCAAAGCCGGAAAAACCGGCGGATATCAGGTTCATGGGGAAATCCGTTCAGGACGTGATTCGATGGCTGGATGGTGTGACGCGGTCGGAACGGATCAAAACAGCGACATCTGGCCGCTGCTGCCGGATGCCTTTGGCGGCTTCTCCTGCGGCTGTGCCACCGCGACCGGTTTCTGCAGATCCTTGCCCATGTTGGACACCTTGTTGACCAGATCTGATACCGGAAACGCCTCGAAGAAATCGTCCTGTACCGGCCGCATCAGATCCGCCACGTGGCGTGGCTCACCGTTCTTGCAATCCAGCCAGCGATCGAAATCCTCCGGCGCGATGACGACGGGCATGCGGTCGTGGATCGGCCGCAGGGCGTGATTGGCAGCAGTCGTCAGGATCGCCGCGGTATCGACTTCCGAGCCATCGGCAGATGCGTAGGTTTCCATCAGTCCCGCAAAGGCGATGACGCCCCCATTCTTCGGGCGGATCCAGAAGGGCTGTGAAGGCAGTCCCGTTTCCTTTGGCGGCCGGCGCCATTCGTAGAAACCGGAGGCCGGAATGAGAACGCGGCGGTGACGCATGGCGGCCCGGAACGACGCCTTTTCGGCCGCCGTCTCGGAGCGGGCGTTGATCATCAGGGGAAAGTCCTTGATATCCTTGACCCAGCCCGGAATCAGGCCCCACCGGGCAAGTACGGCGCGACGTGGCGGAAGATTGCTGCCGGGCTTCACATGCTCGTTCTGCATGACGATCAGGATCGGCTGCGTCGGGGCAATATTGTAGCGGGCCGGGAAACCTTCCTCCCCCAGCGCCTGCATGACCTCCAGAATTTCCTCAGAAGTCGCCGTCAGGGCGTAGCGTCCGCACATGCAAGATTAGATGGCACTGGGGTAGGCAGACGTCAAGCGGATCAGGCGCTGCGGGGACCGAAGAGGATGATCGCGCCGCCGAGGAGGCACACGGTGGTGCCGATCAAGTCCCAGCGGTCGGGCATCCGGTTCTCGACGCCAGCGAGCCAGAGGATGGAAGCCAGGATGTAGATTGCACCATAGGCGGCGTAGGTCCGCCCGGCCGCATCGCTCGGCACGAAGGTGAGCACCCAGGCAAACAGCGCGAGCGATACCATACCCGGCACCAGCCACAGAGCCGGCTTTTCCAGCCGCCACCAGGCCCAGAAGGCAAAGCAGCCGGCGATCTCGAACAGGGCGGCGAGCGAGTAGAGGAGATAGGTTTTCATGCTGTCCCGCCGTTGAGGTTCACCGGCATGGTTCGGGCCGTGTCATGCCGTGAGAGGGTTTTTGCGCGCGACATGATATGTCCTTGATGGGCGGTTATTCCCGCCTACACTATCCTGACCGTATCGCTCTTCAAAGCTTCAGCAGTCCATGACAACAGTCACGCCCTCCCCGCAAGCCGCATCGTCAGCCATTCTCGAACGTGACGGCAAATTTCTGCTGATCCGGCGATTGAACCCGCCCTCGGCCAATCTGTTTGCCTTTCCAGGGGGTCGGGCCGAGCCCGGCGAGACGCCATCGGAAACGGCGGTGCGGGAATTCTTCGAAGAGACCGGCATCGCTGTGCGCAATCCGACCCTGTTTGCCACCTATGACCTTAAGAAGGACAAGGACGACAACCGCCATTTCTCGCTCTCGGTGTTCCGTGTCGAAGCGGACCCCGAAGGAGAAGCGATTGCCGCCGACGATGCGGCCGATCCGGGATGGTATTCGGTTGAGGAGATCCGCAATCTTCCCGTGCCTGCGAGCGTGCTGGAATGCGCCGAAAGGCTGGCGGCGGAACTGAAACGCGGTTAGGAGTTCGTATGCACCGCCTGATGTCTTTCCTCACGTCTTCCCACCGATTCGCGATCGTTGCTGCGATCGCGCTCAGTTGTGCCGCCGCGCCGGCTGGCGCCCAGTCGCAGAAAGCTCCCGCGAAACAGGCGCCTTCCGCGACCACGGCAGCGCCACAGGCGGAAACCGAATCAAAACCGGCTCCGTATGATTCGCAGATGATGCGGCTTGCGGAAGTGCTGGGATCGGTCACTTATTTGCGGTCGCTTTGCGGTGCAACCAGTGACGATTGGCGCGGATCCATGCAGAAACTGCTGGATTCTGACACCGCCAGCGAGCCTAAACGGCGGGAACGCTTGACCGCCGCCTACAACCGCGGCTACCGCTCGTTTGCCGCGGTTCACACATCCTGCAATGAACCCGCACGCATGGCTGAGGAACTCTACCGTGCCGAAGGCGCAACACTTGCCGCCGAAATAGCCAGTCGCTACGGAAATTAGCGGTTTATTTACCTCTTTTGACCTCAAGCCGTGTCGTTTTGATAAAAGGCTGATAAAGTTCTTAATGGGTCAGTAATTAATACGGGTACCGAGGATCAAGAGTATGCAGACAGGCCGCAACGAAATCGATGACATGATCGTCCACGAGAAGATGCAGGCTGCGTTGGAATATCAGAATGAAGCCTGGGCCGATGGCCGTGCCGATGGCATCGAGGCTGAAATCATTGCTGATGTCGCGATGGCCTGCGCCATTCGCGAGACGATCCGCCTGCTGGGCGAAACCGGCGCCGAAGCGCTGCTGGATTCGCTGAAGAACCGCATGCTGGCCGGAGAGTTTTCGCCGGAACGGATCGTTCAGTAATCTCGCACATCCTTATCAGGCACAAGAAAAGCCGAGAATTCCCCTTCGGAAGGCGGCCGGAATGCATATCATGACAAACTTCAACGGTCTGCGTCTGGCGCTTGCCGCAACATGTTTTTGCGGCTTGCAGGTTATGGCACCGGCTTCCGCGCTGGCGCTGAGCACCACAGCGCAGGGTGAAACAGGCGGCAGCAAGCCATCGGCCGGCGTCATGCAGGCTTTCGAGGGCCCGCAAGTGCCGGCGACCGGGTCAGCCCAGGCGCCCGTAGCAACGCCCGCTGCACCCGCCGCCGGCCAGCCAACGGCTGCGGCGACCGACACGATCCAGGCCGACATCATCCGCGACATGACCACGTTGCCTGAGCCTGTCAAGAAAATGCGCGCCGCCTTGATCGAGGCCGCTGCCTCCGGCGATATCGAACGGCTGAAGCCGCTGACCAATCCCGGCCCGAACCAGACCCAGGTTATGGACTATCAGGGCGACGATCCGGTCGGCGCGCTGAAGAACTTTTCCGGCGATCCAGACGGCCAGGAAATCCTGGCGATCGTCATGGACCTTCTCTCCGCCAGCGCCGTGAGGCTCGAGGCCGGGCAGCCGGAAGAGGTTTACGTCTGGCCGTATTTCGCCGGCAAGTCGATCTCTGCCCTCACCCCACCCGAGCGCGTCGAGCTGCTGCGGATCGTCACGGCCGGCGATATGATCGGCATGGAAGAAAACGACGCCTATAATTTCTACCGCATCGGCCTGTCGCCCGACGGCCAGTGGAAGTTCTTCACCGGCGGCGACTGACTCTTGCCGTTCCGCTTGCGGCACCGCGACTGCCCTTGTTCGCGCGGTCGGGAGGGCTTACCTGTCGGGTTCGACATTCCGGCTCAACAATCGGACCTTTCGCCATGCCCGCCGTCCATCTTCCTTCGCGCCAGCTGATCCGGGTTTCCGGTGTCGATGCACGCGATTTTCTCCACAGCCTGATCACGACAGATATCGAGTCCCTGCCTGAACGGACGGCCCGTCCCGGCGCGCTTTTGACGCCGCAGGGCAAGATCCTGTTCGACTTCATGATCTTCCGAGACGGCGACGATTTCCTGATGGAGACCGATGCCGCCCAGCGTGACGCGCTGATGCGCCGTCTCACCATGTACAAGCTGCGGGCGGCCGTGACGATTGCAGCCGACGATGCCGATGGCGTGACGGTAACCTGGGGCGACGGTTCGGTTACTGGTGCTGCGGATGCGGCGTTTGCCAAAGCCGGCGTGACTTTGTCGCGATATCCGGGAAAGCCCGAGGGCATTGCGATCGACGCGTCGGAAGCCGAGTACGAGACGCTGCGGGTCGCGTCCGGCATTCCGGCCTCCGGCTTCGACTATGCCCTGCAGGATGCCTTTCCGCACGACGTTCTCCTCGACAAGACCGACGGGCTGTCGTTCCGCAAGGGTTGCTATGTCGGGCAGGAAGTCGTCTCTCGCATGCAGCACCGTGGCACGGCACGGCGGCGTGTCGCGCTCGTCACAAGCGAGACTGCCCTGCCCGTCTCAGGCACGGACATCATGGCCGGTGGCAAGCCGGTCGGCACGCTCGGATCCGTCTTGGGTAACAAGGGGCTTGCAATCGTGCGGATCGACCGGGTCGGCGATGCGATCGCCAATGGTATTCCCCTGACGGCGGGCGATGTGACCGTCGTTCTCTCGCTGCCGGAATGGACCGACCTGTCGTTCCCGACAGCGACGCAAGAGGCCGAGCCGTGAGCGGATTGAAATCCATGCGCGCCTGGCAGCGGATGCTTTCCGGCCGTCGGCTCGACCTGCTGGACCCCTCTCCGCTCGATGTCGAGATTGCTGATATCGCCCACGGGCTTGCCCGCGTTGCGCGCTGGAACGGCCAGACCAAAGGCGACCACGCGTTTTCGGTGGCGCAGCACAGCCTGATCGTTGAGCAGATCTTTTGTCGCACCAATCCCGATGCCTCCAGCGAGGCGATGGCGCTGGCGCTGTTGCATGACGCACCCGAATACGTCATCGGCGACATGATCTCGCCCTTCAAGTCGGTAGTCGGCGGCGGTTACAAGGCGGTCGAATTGCGGCTCGAGGCTGCGATCCATATCCGCTTCGGTCTGCCGCCGCATCCGACCAAGGAGCTGAAGGTGATGATCAAGAAGGCCGACACCGTTGCCGCGTTTTTCGAAGCGACCGAGCTTGCCGGGTTTTCCGTCACCGAAGCCCAGAAATTCTTCGGCGTGCCGCGTGGAATAACCCGCGACATGCTGGAACTGAAGCCGATGCCGGCGCTCGATGCTCAGGCGCGCTTTCTCGAGCGCTTTCATGCGCTTGAAGCCGATCGCGGTGTGACGGCATGAGCCGGATCATCGTCTGTCCGCTCGACAAGATCGCTGAACTCTCGGTCCGCCACGGCGCCCGTGAGATGGTGAGCCTGATTGCCGAAAAGCAGGATTTCCACCGGCCTGCCGTGATTGCCGCCGCGCGCCACCTGAAGCTCAAGATGAACGATATTGGCTTTGCCGGCACCGGCACTCTGATTGCGCCGAGCGAGGCACATGTGGAGCAGCTGATCGCCTTCGTCAAAGACTGGGATCAGTCCGCACCGCTCGTCGTGCATTGCTGGATGGGCGTGTCCCGCTCTCCGGCAGCTGCCGTCATCGCGTCGCTGGCACTTTATCCTGAACAGGACGAGGTCGAGCTCGCGACAAGGCTGCGCAAGGTCGCGCCGCATGCGACGCCGAATACAAGGCTGATTGAGATCGGCGACCGTCTTTTGCAGCGTGACGGACGGCTTGTGCAGGCGATCAAGCGGATCGGGCGCGGCGCTGAAACGGATGGTCGGGCCTCGTTCGTGCTGCCTGTTACGGCACAGGCCGAAATCGAAAACCGCGCGTCCTGATCCCCTGCGGCGGGTGAGAAACGTCGCTCCGTTTGCCTTGACCTGACAGTCACACGCGCCAATTAGCCTCCTCTTTGCAGCAAAGGATCAGGCCCCGAATGGAACAGGCATCGGCTTTCGTCGTCGCAACTCGTACGGCACTCTCACAGCTCACAGCCCTCGGCATCCAGTATTCATTCTCGGTCATCGGCGCCATTCTTCTTCTGATCGTCGGATGGGCCGCCGCCCGCCTGCTCAGCCGCTGGGCGCATAACGGTCTGTCGCGGGTGAACGGCATCGACGCAACGCTGGCGCAGTTCTTCTCCAACATCATCCGTTACGCGGTGCTGATCATCGTCGTGGTGATGGTGCTCGGCCAGTTCGGCGTCCAGACGGCATCGGTCCTTGCGGCACTGGGCGCGATCGGCCTCGCGGTCGGTCTTGCCCTGCAGGGCACGCTGCAGAATATCGCAGCCGGCATCATGCTTCTGGTTCTGCGCCCGTTCCGCGTCGGCGAATCGATCGAGACTGGCAATGTCAGCGGCACGATCGTCGATGTCGGCCTGTTTGCAACCGAGCTTCGCACCGCCGAAGGCGTTTATCGCCTGGCGCCGAATTCGACGCTTTGGAACGTGCCGATCACCAACTATTCGCGCCTGCACACGCGCCGGCACGAGATCTCGGTGACGCTGTCGGCCGACCAGAGCCTCGACGAGGCCGAAGCCAAGCTCAAGTCGATCGCCAAGTCGGAAACGCGGGTGGAGAGCAACCCGGCACCGACCACCTATCTTGCGGATTTCGATGCCGGCAGCGCCAAACTGACACTGCGCTACTGGATCAAGAGCGCCCAGTGGTGGGCGGTCAGCCGCGACATGACCAAGGCCGTCAAGCTTGCCTTCGACAAGGTGGTCGAGGAAGAGGTGCCGGCCGATGCGCAGGACGACGGTCCGGCTTCATACACCCCATAACGGTATCGACGGGGAGATCGGCTTTTCTTTGCGGACCAATGGTATAACGTCCGCTGACCTTCTCAACCGAGCCCGCTAGCATATGATCCTCCAGCTTCTGCTGATCGTTCTCATTCTCTCCCTCGTCGTCTCGCAGCGAAAGCTGTCGGGCCGGGTCGCTTCGCTGGAGAAAGAACTTTCGGATGTCCGGGCGCGCCTGCTGACCGGCGTTCCCGTCACTTCCGAGGTGGTCGTGTCGCCCGAGACGGCACTTGCCGATATCCGCACCGAAGCCGCGGCTGACATGGTCGAAGACACGGACCTTGCAAAGGCTGCAGCAGAACCATCGAAGACCGAAGTTCTGGCAGAGATCATGGCGCCCGAGGTGAGGACGTCCGATCAGGCAGCCGAAACACCACCGCTCCCCGCGCCCGCTCCGCGCTTCCGCCGTGAAAATCTGGAAAGCTATCTCGGTGCTCGCTGGCCGGTCTGGGTGGGTGGCGTGGCACTCGCCTTTGGCGGCATCTTCCTTGTCCGCTATTCGATCGAAGCCGGTCTGCTCGGCCCCGGTGCCCGTCTGTCGCTGGCAGCGATGTTCGGCCTGGTGCTGATTGCCGCCGGCGAGCTGGTGCGCCGTCGGGCAATGCCCAAGATGTCGGAGCTCTACGCCAATGCGATGATCCCCGGTGCGCTGACGGCCGCCGGTAGCATCACGCTGCTGGGCGCGTCCTTCGCGGCCTACGCCTTTTACGATTTCATCGGCTCCGGCACCGCCTTCATGCTGATGGCCCTGATTTCGTTTGCAACAATAGGGCTGTCGCTGCTGCACGGGCAGACGCTGGCCGGGCTTGGCCTGCTCGGCTCGCTGATCACGCCGCTTCTGGTGACGACCGACGACCCGGACGTCAACGCGTTGTTCCTGTTTCTCGGCGTGAGCTGGCTGGCGTTGAACGCCGCCTCGCGCATCCGCCGCTGGACCGTGGTGCCGATGATCGCCAATTTCGGGATCGGCCTCTGGGTTCTCGCCTACACGTCACAATCGCTGCCGATCGACATGATGCCGCCTTCGCTGGTGCTGCTGATGATGATTGCCGGAACGATCCTCATCTGGCCCGGCCGCGTTTATACGCGCGGCTTGACAGGGAGCGGCGGCTGGCGGGCGCTGCTGAAGAGGCCACCGCTGCGGATCACCCTCTCGTTATCAGTCACGGTCGCGATTTCGGCGCTTGCCATGCTGGTCGCCACGCCTGGGGGCTCTCTTCATCCGCTGTTCGTCTTCGTCGCCCTGATCGGCGCGCTGGCCGCCGTCGGCAGCAGTCGCAGCTACGGGGTGTGGACGGTCGTGGTTGCAGCGCTCGCCGCGCTTGCCGGTATCGCGACCGTTGCGTCGACATTGCTCGCCTATGTGATGCCCGAACCGGTGACCGGCACAACCGCGCCTGTCGTTGCCGCTTTCGGCCACGAGATTGCAGGCTTCCTGCTCCTCGGCGGCATCTTCACGCTGCTCGGGGCCGGGTTCCTCAGGCGCTTCCGGCATGAGGAACCGACGTTTTCGGTACTCTGGTCCTTTATGATGGGGGCAATGCCGGTCACGATCGGGTTCATCTCGTTTCTGAACTTCGGCAATTTTTTCCGCGACTGGACGCACGGCCTCTACGGCATCGGCATCGGACTTGCGATGCTCGCGGTGGCGGAGTGGCTGTTTCGCGGACGTGATGAAAGCGATGGCGACGGCATCGATTGGCCGGCAAATATCGCCGTGCTCGGCTCCTTCGCGGGCTTCACGCTGGCACTGCACGCGCTCACCAACGGCATCGTCACGACGATCCTTCTCTCCGGTCTCGGCTTTGCCTATCTGATGGCGATGCGAGTGCGGACATGGGCTGCCCTGCCCTGGATGATGGCGGCGGCAATCGCGATCGTGTTCGGCCGCATCGCCTGGCAGCCGACGCTGGTTGGCGCGGACAGTCTCGGCACGACGCCGTTCTTCAATGCGCTGCTGCCGGGCTACGGTATTCCGACCCTGCTCGCGATTGTAGCAGCCTGGATGCTGCGCAATTCACCCGATGTCCGTGTCCGCAACGTTTTGCAGGGACTGGCATCGCTTGCAGCCCTGCTGACACTTGCCGTGCTGATACGCCACGCGATGAATGGCGGCGTGCTCGATGCCCGCACGCCGACGCTTGGCGAGCAGTCGATCTACACGCTCTTGACGATCGGCTTCTCCGGCATTCTGATGACGCTCGACCTGAAAAGCCCGAGCCCGGTCTTCCGCTACGGCTCGATGATCGCCGGCGCGATCGCGACGGTGAACGTGCTCTCGGCGCATGTGTTTGCGCTCAATCCGTTCTTTTCAGGCGAAAGCACGGGCTCCTGGCCCGTCCTCAACCTTCTGCTGCTCGGTTATCTTCTCCCGGCGCTCGCCTATGGACTGACCTCGTACTTGGCTCGCGGCCGGCGGCCAGCGCCCTACGTGGCAATGCTCGCCGTCTCGGGCGCCCTGCTCGGCTTTCTCTGGGCGACGCTTTCGGTTCGACGCTTTTTCCAGGGCCAGAATATTGCCCAGTGGAAGGGATTTCTCGCTTCCGAAACCTATGCCTATTCTGTGGTCTGGCTCCTGATCGGCATCGGCCTTCTGGTAGCGGGCTCGAAATGGAACGCCAAGAGCCTGCGGCTTGCTTCTGCAGTGCTGGTGCTGGTGTCCGTGGCGAAGGTCTTCCTGATCGACATGGCCAATCTCGAAGGCATTATGCGGGCCCTGTCCTTCATCGGGCTGGGGGCAGTTCTGATCGGAATCGGGCTTTTCTATCAACGGATTCTGGTCAACAAGAGCGAAACATCTAATACAGACGATTCTCACGAACCTTCGTAGAAACCAGCATGACCGCGTCACTCGCAGAATCCTTTTCGCCCCACCAGGATCTGGCCAGAAGCCTCATTCCGCATGCCAGTGCTGGCGACGATGGAAGCCACGATCTGGCTCACATCGCCCGCGTCTTCAAGAATGCGATGCGCATTCATCAACACGAAGGCGGCGACGGGCGGGTGCTGGCAGCCGCGGTGCTGCTGCATGACTGCGTTGCGGTGGAAAAGAACTCCCCGCTGCGCAACCAGGCGTCTCGTCTTGCCGCGGAGAAGGCGGCGGGCATTCTGGGCGAGATGGGCTGGAGCGATACAGAGATCGATGCGGTCTCCCATGCGATACTCACCCACAGTTTTTCGGCAAATCTCGAGCCGCAGACGATCGAGGCGAAGATCCTGCAGGATGCGGACCGGCTCGATGCAATCGGCATGATCGGTGCGGCACGCTGTTTCTACATTGCCGGGCGGATGGGTTCGGCGCTTTACGATCCGGCCGATCCGCTCGCCAAGCATCGACCGCTGGACGACAGGACGTTTGCAATTGATCATTTCGAGACGAAGCTGTTCAAGCTCGCCGACGGCTTCAAGACGCAGGCCGGCCGGCAGGCGGCAAACGAACGCCACCAGCGTCTGAAAAGTGTTCTCGACCTCTTTCTCGATGAAATTTGAGGAAAACCCATGCATGTCAGCGAGATCAACTACTACCCCTTGAAGAGCGGCCGCGGCATTTCGCTCACTGAGACGCAGATGACGTGCACAGGCATACCCGGCGATCGCAGCTTGATGCTGGTCGATACCAGGGGGCATTTCGTCAACCAGCGCGATCTTCCAGAAATGGCGCAGTTGCAGGTCCTGCCCGACACGGACGGGTTCCGGTTTTCGATGGAGAGCAAGGGCGAGATCACCGTCACCCGGCCGCCGGGCTACCGGCGTACCGATGTGGTCGTTTGGAATTCGATCGTCAGCGCCGCGCTGGCCGACAAGGATGTCAACTCGACTCTTTGCGACTGGCTGGGCTGCGACGTGCGGCTTGTTTTCTTCGATGAACGTTCGAAGCGGACCGCAAGCGACGACTGGGCAGGACCCGATACGCCGGTCACATTTGCCGACGGATACCAGGTCCTGGTCACGACCACCGGCTCGCTCGAGGCGATCAATGCCGACATGGAGAAGCATGGAGAAGGCGCCGTCGGGATGGACCGGTTCCGCGCCAACATCGTCATCGACGATGGGGACGCCTTTGGCGACGACCATTGGGAGGCGATCGAGATCGGCGGCCTTCGTCTCGATCTCGTCAAACCCTGCGCCCGCTGCATCATGATCACCCAGGATCAGGTGACCGGTTCACGGGATGTCGCCAACCCGATGCCGGCACTCGGTCGCCTGCGCATGTCGGCCGACCGGCGTGTTCCCGGCCCGCTGTTCGGATGGAACGCCGTGCCGCGCGGCAGCGGCATGATCGCAATTGGTGACGACGTGAAAGTGGTCTCGACACGCGGCGCGTGGGCCATCAAGCAGCGGTAAAGAACAGTGGCCATGTTGTTGTCTGGCCGCGTCCCCTTACCGGACTTGAGAACTGTCGTGAGCTTACCGAGCCAAGCGCATTGCCTGGCCCTGGCAATCCAGCACCTCGTCGATGGCGTAACCAATTTTTTCGATCAGTTCCTGCAGGTTCGGGTTTTCCGGATCGAGAAAATCGCCAACGAAGGCGACAACATTATCCGCCGTCAAAGGAAAACCGCTGATGCTACACTTCAGGATTGCCTGGTTTGCAATCGTGGTCGCGGTGATGCGCTCCAGAAATTCGTTTCGCTGGTCTTCCGTCATCCCAGTGAGCATCGTTTCTCCTGATTTGCTTGCCCAAGTCTAACTCAACCTTGAGAACATATGTTCCAGTCGCCAGTACGGGGAAGACCTCAAGTGCAGGTCTCCAGAACTATTTGCAGTTTCTCATATACCTTTTTCGGATCTGAAGGTTCCCTCTGACGGCACCGCATGGCAGACATGTCCAATCGGCGTTTGTTGACAAAGGTCAAAACCGGTCAAGAACACCGATCTCACAAACGTAGGGCGTCACGGCGGCGCTTGCGCGCTCCGCACTGGAATCGATCACCATCATGACATCTCGGTCTACGGGACTTCTCTTCGCGTTGACTGCTGTCATTATCTTCGCGGTTCAGGACGGCATCTCGAAACACCTGGGCGGCGCCTATCCTCCCATTTTCGTGGCGATGATCCGCTACTGGGCCTTCGCAGGTTTCGTGCTCATCGTGGCCGGTCGCTCGTCCGGCGGTGTCAAAGGTGCAGCGTCCGCGAACAGGTTGTGGCTGCAGATTGCCCGCGGCGTCATTCTGGTTTTCCAGATCGCGCTGTCGATCTTCTCATTTGCCGAGGTCGGTCTTGCGGCCACCCATACGATCTTTGCTGCGACGCCACTGCTCGTTGCCTGCCTGTCGGTGCCCTTGCTCGGCGAGAAGGTCGGCTGGCGGCGGTGGACCGCGATCGGCGTCGGCTTTGCCGGCATCCTGATGATCATCAATCCGCTGCATGCGACATTCGATTTCCGGATCGTCATCCCGCTGATCGGCACCACGATGTTTGCGCTCTACTCGGTGCTGACCCGGCTCGCGAGCCGCACCGACACGGCCGATACCGCGTTTTTCTACACAGGTATTGCCGGTGCTGCGGCGATCACGCTGGTCGGTCCGTTCTACTGGTCGCACATCACGCTCTCCGACTGGTTCTGGATGCTGACGCTTTGCATTACCGGCATGACCGGGCACTATCTGCTGATCCGCGCCTACTCGCTCGTCGACGCCGTCGCGGTACAGCCGATGTTCTACGTACAGTCGGTGCTCGTCTGCCTGATCGGTGTGATGCTGTTTGGCGAGATGATGACCATCAACATGGTGGCCGGGTGTGCGATCGTCATCAGCGCCGGCGCCTTCACGCTCTGGCGCGAATCGCGGCTTGGCAAAGTCCCACCGCCCCCGATCGAGCCGCCCGGCGCGCTGTAGAAAAGGCTTTGTCGCACCAGCTGTTGTGATGCATCGCGTCAGGAAAAGTCGTTTCCCATTTCACACCTGCGCGGCTATGGATAATGCCTGATTTCAGGAGGCAAGCATGTCCAACCCCGCGCGCGCATCGATGCCCTGGCTGATCATCACGGCCGGTGCCTTGGTTGCGATGCTGACCTTCGGCCCGCGTTCGGCAATGGGCTTCTTCCAACTGCCGATGTTGTCCGATCGTGGCTGGGATCGCACCACTTTCGGGCTCGCGATGGCGATCCAGAACCTCGCCTGGGGCCTTGGCCAGCCGATCTTCGGAGCGATAGCGGACAAATACGGTACCGGCCGCGTGCTCGCCCTGTCCGGTCTCCTCTATGCGGGCGGACTGTTCCTGATGTCGTCCGCGCAATCAATTCCCATGCTGCACCTGTCCGGCGGCCTGATGGTGGGGCTTGCCGTCGGCGCCGGTTCGTTCGGCACGATCCTGTCAGCCTTTGCCCGCAACGTGACGCCCGAACAGCGCTCCTTCGCGTTCGGGATCGGCACTGCCGCCGGCTCTGCCGGGATGTTTCTGTTTGCGCCGCTCAGCCAGGCGCTGATCACGGCCTACGGCTGGTCGGACAGTCTGATGATCATGTCGGCGATGATGCTTGCTGTTCCGCTGCTTGCCATCCCGCTCCGGGGCAATGCCAGCTCCGGCACGCAGAACCAGACGGAGTTCAAGCAGACCGCGGCGCAGGCACTGCGGGAAGCCTTCGGGCACAAATCGTACCTGTTGCTGACCTCGGGCTTTTTCGTCTGCGGTTTTCAGGTAGCTTTCATCACCGCGCATTTTCCGGCCTATCTTCGCGATATCGGCATCGAGGCTCGCTATGCGGTGATCGCCATGGCACTGATCGGTTTCTTCAACATCATCGGCTCGCTTGGCGCCGGCGTGATCGGGCAGCGCTACTCGAAACCCTATCTGCTCGCCTATATCTATATCGGTCGCTCGATCGCCGTCACGGCGTTTTTGCTGCTCCCGCAGTCTCCGACCTCGGTCATCATCTTTGCCGCCGTGATGGGTCTCTTGTGGCTGTCCACGGTGCCGCCGACCAACGGACTGGTGGCGATCATGTTCGGCACGCGGCATCTGGGCCTGCTTGGCGGTTTCGTGTTCCTGTCGCACCAAGTGGGGTCGTTCCTCGGCGTCTGGATGGGCGGCGCGCTTTACGACAGGCTCGGTTCCTATGACATGGTCTGGTGGTTCGGCGTTGTGTTCGGCCTGTTTGCCGCGGCCGTACACTGGCCCATTCGCGAAAAGACGGTGAACCGCCAACCGGTCATGCAGCCGGCGGAATGATACCTTATCCTTGCGGCGTCTGATCGTCAGGGGCTTTCGACAGCGCCTTCAGCGCCGCCTGAACGAACCCGTCGCGGGCGGTACTCTGGGTCATTCCGCGCGGTTCATAGACATGCCGGGATAGGAAATGGCCGGTCAGACGGAAGGCCGCGGCCATGCCGTCGCGGTCGGCAGTCCTGGATGCTCCCTCTCCCAGAAAATCCGGCAGGGCCAGCATGCGGTCCGCATAGGGAGCGCCGGCATCGCGGCTCACGGCGCGACCGGATTTCGGCGACACATAGACAAGATCGCTGCGTGTGCCGGTCGCCGCACATTCCGAAAGATCCAGTCCGAAACCAAGATCGTTCAGCACCGCGAGTTCGAACCGGACGAAGAGTTCGCCCGCATCGGACGGATCATCCATCGCATCGAGAATGATATCGAGAGCTTCGAACAGGTGCGGATGCGGATCACGCTCGGGAAGCAGCCGAAGCAGAGCCCCCATCGCCTGGACACCGTAGACCGCCGTTGCGGTTTCCATCAGCTTTGCTGCACGCAGTTGCAGCGGTTCGAGCTTGAATTCGCCGAGATGCTCGTCGAGACGCGCGCGCCAGACCACCTCCACGCGGTTTCCCGGCTGCAGCACCGGTTGCATCGCGCGCGAGCGGCCGGACCGGACGATGCCGAGATGGCGGCCGCGTTCGCGCGTCATCAGTTCGGCGATGACACTCGTCTCGCCGTGGCGTTTCACGCCGATGATGATTGCCTCGTCCTGCCACTGCATCGATAGGTGAACTTCCTGTCTGCGTTGATCAGTTCTACCGTATAACCTCTTGGGACTGAATCGGTTTCTGCGTCTTTCCGGCACGGTTTGCGGGCTCTGTCGGTATCTAGGTGTGGCTGTCGCGCCTCCCTCGATTTATCTCTCGACCGGGCTGGAACAAATTGCCTTCGCCGCGGATTTCTCCGCCGAACAGCCAAGAGCAATACGCTGCCGGAGATCACATGAAAAACGCCCTGCTCGCTACCGCTATCATTGCCGCGATGCCCTTTGGCCTCGCCTTGCCAACGCCTGCGGCCGCGCAGTCGCCGCAGCTTGAACAGGCCTGCGTCGCGGTTGCCAAGAACTTCCTGCTCATTCCAGACGTCAAGACCGGCATTGTGCAGTCCTTCCCGGAACTCGATCCGCCGGGCGCACGTCTCACCTATTCGACCCGCCAGGACGCCAAGCCGACGGATTTCACCAACGAGATCGATTGCGAGTTCGGCAAGGGTGGACCTCCCTTCACGCTGCTGCGCTTCTGCATCTCGAAGACATGCTACGGCCCGGGTGAGCAGGAACCCGAAAATCGTCGTCGCTTCGAAGAGGTCAAGGCGCTGATGGAGCGCAAGAAGTAAGATCTCCGTCTCAGCCGAGATCCGGCGTCAGCATGTTCAGTGCTGAAGACAGATATCGCGCGGCCAGAGCATGGCCGCGCGCTGAAGCGAGATCCAGCGCTGCCCGGCAGTGGCTCTCGAGCGGATCACTGATCTGGATCGGTTCTGCGAGCGCTGGCTGCACGATGACAGTGCCGCTGTAGATCGAAGGCAGCCCATCGACATCGCGTAGACAGCGCCCGTTCGCGCGAACGCTAACCTTACGGCCATCCGGATGGGTCAGGCTGTATTCGGCATTGTAGGCTGCACCATCGACGATCGCCATGTGGATAGCCTTGGCCACACGCTGCTTGTCGCCTTCGTCGATGTAGCGCACCAGGACGTCGATCGGCATTCCGATCGACAGGTCCTCGATCGAGAGACCAAACACATGGGCGATGACGTCGTCACCATAGACGCGGTTTTCTGCAACATTCCAGCTGTAGAACCCCACCGCGTTGATGAAATCCTGATCCGGTTCGTCAGAAGCGATCGTTCCGCGCGCCATGTCCGCTCCCTATGCCAATACGACGCGTAGTTGTACCATCACCATCGCGTTAGCAATCGCGTACATTGATAGATGACAAGTTGCTACGGGATTCTACGTAACGAATCACGAGCGACCTTTGGCTGACAGGAATGTCCAAGGGAGCGATTCTGCAGCCATCGTGCACGACCGGAGGATGCAGCCGCAATTTGCCCGAACCATGGATGCTTTACGCTTTTTTGCCGCCATCCAGCACGTTGAGTGCGGAGGACAGGTAGCGGGCCGCAAGCGCGTGGCGGCGGCTGTTGGCGATTTTCAAAGCCTCGAGACAATGGGTCTTGAGTGGATCGCCAGAATGAGCACCACTGCCCACTTCGACAGCGGTAACGGAACCTGTGTAGATCGACGGCAGGCCGAGCTTGTCGCGAAGGCATCGTCCCTGCCCTGTCACCGTGACGCGGCGACCGTCCACATGGGTGATTCCATAACTCTGATGGCACTTTTTGCCAGAAATGATGGACTCGTGCAGGGCTTTTGCGACGCGCTGCTTGTCGCCATCGTCGACGTTGACGATGACCTGTTCGATCGGCGCGCCGCTCTCGAGGTCCCTGTAGGGGACCCCGTAGATGAATGCGAAGACCTGATCGCCGTAGACCTTGTTCTCCTGAACGTTCCAGCTGAAGAACCCAACCGCATCGCTGAGATCCATACCACTGAAGGCATCAAAACGTCTTATATCGCTCATGCCTGGCACCACCTCCACGATTTGCCGAGATCGCCTCAGTCCTTCAATACAACCAGCGTAACCCGTCGGCGTATTTTAGGAAATAACAATTAAGCATTTCCGAATTTACTAACATTCGAAATTACACAGCAGTTCCTTCTCCCGATATCAAGCTAACGCATCGGAAGGAGTCGGCAAGCCAAAAACGGTCAAACATTCAGTTTTTCGGGAATTCCAGGCCCATTTCGCGGAAACGTTGTGGATCGTCTCCCCAATTTTCCCTGACCTTCACAAAAAGGAACAGGTGAACGGGCTGTTCAAGGATCTCGGTCAGTTCCTTGCGCGACGCTGTCGAAATTGCCTTGATGGCGTCGCCGTTCTTGCCGAGAGCGATCTTCTTCTGGCTTTCGCGCTCGACATAGATGACTTGTTCGATCCTGACGGAGCCATCCTTTCGCTCTTCCCACTTCTCCGTCTCGACATGCGAGGCGTAGGGAAGCTCCTGGTGGAGCCTTAGAAAGAGCTTCTCGCGGGTGATTTCGGCAGCAAGCTGCCGCATCGGCAGGTCGGAAATCTGGTCCTCCGGGTAGTACCAGGGACCTTCCGGCAGGGTCGTTGCGAAATAGTCCATCAGATCGTCGCAACCGGAACCGGTCGTCGCCGAGATCATGAACGTGCGCACGAAGTCGATCTTTTCGTTGGCCGCAGCAGCAAGCGCCAGAAGATCCTCGCGCTTGACCTGATCGATCTTGTTCAGAAGCAGCAGTTTCGGCTGATGCACATCCTTCAGACCCTCGAGGATCGCGTCGGCATCGCCGCGCAGGCCGCGTTCGCTGTCGATCAGGAGCGCGATCATGTCGGCATCCTTGGCGCCGCCCCAGGCGGTGGTCACCATGGCGCGGTCCAGCCTGCGGCGCGGCTTGAAGATGCCGGGCGTATCCATGAAGACGATCTGGGCGTTGTTGTGGATTGCGATGCCCCGAACGATGGCGCGGGTTGTCTGCACCTTGTGGCTGACGATCGACACCTTGGCGCCGACGAGACGGTTGACCAGCGTCGACTTGCCGGCATTGGTCGCGCCGATCAGCGCCACGAAACCGGAATGGGTCGGACCGGCTTCAGCCTGTTCCGCCGCCGCCTCGTCGACCGCGGTTTCCGGCTGAACGGCGTTTACGTCTTCGTCTTTGCCTTCGATGGTGTTGTCTTCGATCATGATGTCCAATCAGTCTTCAGCAGAGGTCTTCTGCCAGACGCCTTCGCGTTCGAGTATCCTGGTGGCAGCCACCTGTTCGGCTGCACGTTTCGACCGGTCGGCGCCCGTTTCGGGCGAAACACCGGGAATCTCGACCGTCACGGTAAAGCGCGGGTCGTGATCCGGGCCGGAGCGGTCGTCAATGCGATAGGAAGGCGTCACGCCGAATTTGGCATGTGCCCATTCCTGCAATTCCGTCTTGGCGTCGCGGCGGGCGCCATCGGCGCGGGTCGCACGCGCCTTCCAATGACGCAGAATGAAACCGCGGGCAGCTTCCAGTCCGCCATCCAGATAAAGGGCGGCAATCAAGCTCTCCACCACATCGGCGCGGACGTTCATCATCCGCTTGCCGGTGATCTTCTTGACGTCGGCACCGGTGCGGATGAAACGGTGCAATTCCATCTCGTCTGCAACAATGGCACAGCTTTCCGCGCTGACCAACTGATTAAGGCGCACGGAGAGCTCACCTTCCGGTGCGGACCGGAAGGTGGTGAACAGAAGTTCGGCAACGCAGAGGCCGAGCACACGGTCGCCCAGGAACTCCAGCCGCTCGTAATTGGCATCCTTGGCAAGACCGACGCTGGCATGGGTCAGCGCCCGGTCAAGCCACTGCTTCTCGGAAAAAGCGTAGCCGATCAGCGTTTCCAGCCGGCCGCGCTCTTCTGCCGAGAGTGAAAGCGGTTTCATCAATGAACGCCCTTGAAGAGACGGTCCCAGCGCATGTTGGACGGCCATTTCCAGATTTCGCGGAAGGACGTATCATTGCCGAGCGAGAAGAAGATGACGCTGGCGCGACCGACGAGGTTTTCGGCCGGAACCATGCCCGGACCTTCGTCAAAGCGGCTGTCGAGCGAGTTGTCGCGGTTGTCGCCCATGAAGAAGTAGTGTTCGGCCGGCACGACGAACTCGCGGGTGTTGTCGCCGCGCGAGCTTGGGGACTGGTCGAGCGTGTCAAAGGTCACGCCGTTGTCGAGCGTCTCGCGGAAGACTGGAACGTTGGTGCCGGGATCGGAGCGGTAGTCGGATGTGAAAGCGCCGTCGCCCTGCTTGGGTACAGCGGTTCCGTTGACGAAGAGCACGCCGTCGCGAACCTGGATGCGGTCACCGGGAAGGCCGATCAGGCGCTTGATGTAATCGATCTCGGGCTGCTGCGGCAGGCGGAACACGATCACGTCGCCGCGCTTCGGCTCGCTGAACTGAAGGACGCGGCCTTCAAACAGGTCCGGCGAAAACGGCATCGAATACTTCGAGAACCCGTAGGCGAACTTGTTGACGAAGATATAGTCGCCGACCAGGAGCGTCGGCATCATCGAGCCGGACGGAATCGTGAAGGGCTGGAACAGGACGGTGCGGATCACCATAGCCAGCAGCAAGGCCTGGATGATGACCTTGATGTTTTCCCAAAGGGCATTCTGCGGCTTCGTCTCGGCGTTATCGGACACGTATTTCAATCTCTCTCTTCACGGCGGATGGCTACCTGTGTGAAACGTGCCGCAATCTTCGAGAGATCACGCCCGCCGTTCAGGTCATTCCTGCGTGGCACCTTGTAGCTACAAAACCGCTGCGCGCTTTTGCGGGACATGCTTTAGCGTCTTCACAGAGCGGCGGCAATGGGCCACCGCTTCGCCAAATTCTGGTACGCTCACGGAGCGGCCACCGGTCGCGCCTCAATGATCACGAAGGCCTGCGCATAGGGATACTCGTCGGTGATCGTGACGTGAATGAAAGGCTCCTGACCGGCGGGCATCAGTTCCGCCAGCCGCTCGCCCGCGCCACCCGTCAACACCATGGTCGGCTTGCCGCCCGGCAGGTTGACAACGCCCATGTCTTTCCAGAACACGCCGTTTGCAAGGCCGGTGCCGAGAGCCTTGGAGCAGGCTTCCTTGGCGGCGAACCGCTTGGCATAGGATTCGGCGCGGTTCTTCCGACGATCGGACTTTGCGCGCTCGATATCGGTGAAACAACGATGGGTGAACCGTTCCCCGAAACGTTCGATGGATTTTTCAACTCGACGGATGTCGATGAGGTCACTGCCCATGCCGATAATCATCAAAGTCCCTCTTTCTCAAGCATCGACTGACTTGCGGTCTGCCGGCTGCGCCGTCAAGTTCCCCGGCTGATATTCCCGCTCATAGGCCTGCTGATATTCGCTGCGGCGGGCAAGGCGACGCTCCGTCTGGCTGTTGCGAAAACTACGGATTCCGAAATAGGTCGCGACATAGACAAGCAGTCCGCAGAACAGTCCGGGAGGCAGCGAGCCGATCAGCATCGGTTCCAGGATCGGGTCCCAGAGTTCCGATAGCTTGAGCTGGGAAAACAGCGCCGCTAGATCGACCGGCCGCGCTTCGCCGCCGCCAGCGCGGCCAAGGATGAACTGGCCGATTTCCCACGTAAGGGGCCAGATGATGGGACAAGTAACGGGATTGGCGAAGGCCGTGCCAAGCGCCGCAGCGACCATGCTGCCGCCCAGCACCCAGGCAAAAGGAATCGCAAAAAGGATGTGGAAGCCGAGAAAGGGTGTCCAGGCGCTGACCATGCCGATGGCAAGACCGGCAGCAACCGCATGCGGCGAACCGCCGATGCGCAAGATCTTGAGCCGGTAATATCCGAGCACACGGCGGAACCCCTTCGGGGGGAATATTGCGCGATGCAGCTTTTCTCGGAAGGTCGGGGCTTTGCGGCGCCGAAAGGGCATGAAGCAGCTTCTTTCTGGTTCGGTCCGGCGAAGGATCCGAGAACCATCATCTCAGTTCGGAAACGGTCTTCGTAGCGGAAGCCCAAGATGATGGCGAAAATTGGCCGCTGGCATCGGGCCGCTTCGCGCACGGCCCCCGGATAGATCTACTGCACGACAGACGACCGAGCCGCTGTCATGTCATTGAATTCAGATGGACTTGCGGAACATGCCACGGTCGATCTGGCGAACGCGGTGCTCGAGATCGAAGCGATCGCAGGCTTCATTGAGGTATGCCATTTCGCGTTCCTGGACGGAAGGGCCGCGCAGGACGCGGGCGAACTTGCGGACGGAGGTAAACATCTGACGTCTCTTTCGGTAAATGTTGCGGTGCAGCAGATATAGGCTGAACCAGCGGGCTTTACCAACGCAAGGGTTACCTCCCAGCCCTGCATTGAATGCATACCCTCTCAAAGCGAGCGCACTCAAAACAGGCAGTCCGCGTCGACGGTCGGCTGGTGTTAGTCGTAGACACGCTTCAGGTTGGAAACGCAGTCCAGTTCCTTCAGCTGCGTCAGGAGCTGGTTGAGCTGGCGCACGTCCCAGACTTCGACTTCCATGGCGATCTCGGAGAAATCGGCGGCGCGATTGCTGGCCATCGACAAGGATCGGATGTTGATGTCGAGACCGCCGATTGTCTTCGCGACCGTCGCAAGGGTGCCTGGCTCGTTGATCGTGTTGACGTCGATGCGGGCAAGAAAACGCGACTTGTTGGCCTCGTCGAGATCCCAGCGCACATCGATCCAGCGCTCCGGTTCCTCATCGAAGTGCTGCAGGATCGGCGCCTGGATTGGATAGATGGTGATCGCCTCGCCCTTGTCCATGATCCCGACGATACGGTCTCCGGGCACGGCGCCGCTCGGTGCGAAATGCACCTGCATATTGCCGGCAAGACCGCGGATCGGAACCGGTTCAGGGCTCAACGCAACGACATCGCCGGCATTGACGGCCGTCTGGGCATCCTCCGGCGGTGCCTTTGGCTGGTTCGGCAGCTTGAACATCATGCCGGACGCGCTGCGCATGTTGAACCAGCCGTCATCGGCCGATGGCTTCACCGTAACGCGTTCGTCCTTGAAATCAGGGAAGACGGCGCGCAGCACGTCGAGCGACGACAGCTCCCCTCGCCCGACGGCAGCGATCGCATCCTCGACATCCTTGTGAGCAAGCCGATGCAGAGCAGGCTTCAGCGCCTCGCGGGTAAAGGTCTTTGCGGCGCGATCGAAGGTGCGCTCCAGAATGCGATAGCCGAGGCCGGCATACTGTTTGCGGATCGCCATGCGGGTAGCGCGGCGGATGGCCGAGCGGGCCTTGCCGGTGACGACGATTTCTTCCCAGGCGGCCGGCGGAACCTGCACGCCCGAGCGGATGATTTCCACCTCGTCGCCGTTGTTCAGCCGGGTGACAAGCGGCATGATACGGCCGTTGATCTTGGCGCCAACCGTGGTGTCGCCGATATTGGTATGAACCGCATAGGCAAAGTCGATCGGCGTGGCACCGCGCGGCAGCGCGATCAGCTTGCCCTTGGGCGTGAAGCAGAAGACCTGATCCTGGAACAGTTCGAGCTTGGTATGCTCCAGAAATTCTTCCGGATTGTCGCCTTCGGCAAGCGACTCGATCGTATGGCGCAGCCAGGAATAGGCGCTCGATTCCTTGGGCAGAAGATCGTCGCCCTTGGCACCACCCGACTGGCCGTCCTTATAGAGCGCATGGGCGGCGATCCCGTATTCGGCAATCTCCTGCATCATCTCGGTACGGATCTGCAATTCGATACGCTGCCTGGACGGGCCGACGATCGTCGAGTGGATCGAGCGATAGTCGTTCTGCTTCGGGTTGGAGATGTAGTCCTTGAAGCGGCCCGGCACGACGCGCCAGCGGGTATGAACGATGCCGAGCGCCTTGTAGCAGCAGGCGACGTCGTCGACGACGATGCGGAAACCGTAGAGGTCGGAAAGCTGCTCGAAGGACAGCGACTTCGACTGCATCTTGCGGAAGATGGAATAGGGCTTCTTCTGGCGCCCCTTGACGGCGGCGTCCGGCAGGCCGTTGGCGACGAGAAGATCGCGCAACTCGTCCTCGATCTTCTTGATCAGCCCTTCGTTGCGGGCCGAAAGATCGGCCAGCCGCTGGGTGACCGTCGCATAGGCTTCCGGGTTGATGTAGCGGAAGGACAGGTCCTCGAGCTCGTCGCGCATGTCCTGCATGCCCATGCGGCCGGCAAGCGGCGCATAGATATCCATCGTCTCTTCGGAAATGCGGGCCTTCTGCTCGGCCTTCATATGGTCGAGCGTGCGCATGTTGTGCAGCCGGTCGGCAAGCTTGACCAGCAGGACGCGCACGTCGTCGGAGATCGCCAGCAGCAGCTTGCGCAGGTTCTCGGCCTGCTTGGCCTTTTTCGAGACGAGATCGAGACGCTTGAGCTTGGTCAGGCCTTCGACGAGACGACCGATATCCTCGCCGAACAGCTCGTCGATCTCGGCGCGGGTCGCCGTCGTGTCCTCGATCGTGTCGTGCAGCAACGCGACGGCGATCGTCGACTCGTCGAGATGCATGTCGGTGAGGATGGCAGCCACTTCGAGCGGATGCGAGATATAGGGATCGCCAGAGGCGCGTTTTTGCTGGCCATGCTTTTGCATGGCGTAGACATAGGCCTTGTTGAGAAGAGCTTCGTTGGCCTCGGGCTTGTACTTCTGTACCCGCTCAACAAGCTCGTACTGCCTCATCATCCCGTGAAATGCCCTCGATACCGGGTCCAACAAAATAAAAATGGCGCGCCAACCATCAGATCAGCGCGGCCATCATAGATATCAAGACAGATTAGGGCGAGAGAATGAACGGTCCCTTGCCCAAACAATGCATCAATCAGTAATCGTCGCTCTTTTCCGGCGGCACAAGGCCTTCGATACCGGCGAGAAGGTCTTCTTCCGACATCTGGTCGAAATTGACGGTTTCCGCGGCGCCGTCTTCCTCGTCGTTGCCAGAGGCTGTCGACGTGCTGCCGGCAGCAATCAGGGTTGCCGGATCGGGCTCGGGCTCGTCGATTTCGACATGCTTCTGCAGCGAATGGATCAGGTCTTCCTTCAGGTCGTCGGGAGAGAGCGTTTCGTCGGCGATTTCGCGCAGTGCGACGACCGGGTTCTTGTCATTGTCGCGATCGATGGTGATCGCTGCGCCCTGCGAGATCTGGCGGGCACGGTGGCTGGCGAGAAGCACCAGCTCAAAACGATTATCGACTTTGTCAATGCAATCTTCTACTGTGACACGGGCCATTGCCTGTCCTTTGCGGTCGTTATTTTCGGAATTGCTACGCCCGATACAGCCATTGCCGGCGAAATTCAAGTTTATTCATGCCGACTGCCGCATGCCGCCGACCGTGGTGGCGATGACTCTGGCCAGATTCAACGAAAGGTTGCTTGGATAAAAGCGAATCCTACCATAAATGACATTTATATGATTAGCTGGTAATTTAACCGATAAATACCTAAGCGATCGGCTCAACTTTTCATTTGACGGGTCCTTGGTCAAGCAGCTTGAAGGGGATGGAGACATATGTTTGACCCAAGAGAGAAGATAGCTCTCTTTATCGACGGTGCTAATCTTTACGCGGCCTCGAAAAGCCTTGGTTTCGATATTGATTACCGTAAGCTTCTGAAGGCTTTTCAGAAGCGCGGCTATCTGTTGCGTGCCTATTACTATACGGCGCTGATCGAGGATCAGGAATATTCGTCGATCAGGCCGCTGATCGACTGGCTGGATTACAACGGCTACAAGGTTGTGACAAAGCCCGCCAAGGAGTTCACGGATTCGCTTGGCCGCCGCAAAATCAAGGGCAACATGGATATCGAGCTCGCGATCGATGCGATGGAACAGGCCGAGACCGTTGATCATCTCGTGCTGTTTTCGGGCGATGGCGACTTCACCAATCTTGTCGAGGCGCTGCAGCGCCGCGGCCGCAAGGTCTCGGTCGTTTCGACGATGCAGACGCAGCCGCCGATGATCGCCGACGACCTGCGCCGGCAGGCCGATCATTTCATCGATCTGATGACACTGAAAGCCGAAGTGGGCCGCGATCCATCAGAACGCGCACCGCGGCCGACGGAACCTGCTCCCGAACCGGCCGAAGGCTGAGATCATCCCTGAAATGAAAAAAGGCGCTGTTCGACGGCGCCTTTTTTGTTGGGGAAAACGACTAGGCCGAATGCGGCTCCGGCGTCACCGAAGATGACGCCCCCTGCCCGGCGCTGCGCTTTCGTGCACGAAACACGCCCTCGACGATCAGGGCCAGGGGAAGCCCGATAAAGAACGGAATGAAGAAGTAGATCACTCGGAACGCGACAAGCGAACCGATCGACGCCTGGTCGCCCATTACATGACGAACCGTTGCCTCGAGGACTCCGAGGCCACCGGGCGCATGGGTAATGAGGATTGCAAGATTGGCGAGCACGAACGCGGTCGCGGCCTTCAGGTAGCTGACATCGGCGCTCGCTGCCATGACTTCGCGCAGGCAGGCGGATACGAGCGCGAAATTGATCGTGCCGATTACCACCTGTGCGATGGCGATCCTGAGCGTCGGCATTTCAAAGCTCCAGGAGCGGATCTTCAAAGGCGCGCGCACCGTTGCCGCGAGGATGAGATATACACCCGTCACGGCGAGGCAGGCAAAACCGATCCCCATGACCATCGCCTCCGACAGCCGCAGGACTGTTGCGGCATCCTTCGGATTGATAATCATCACGATGCCCGACAGAACGGCCATGCCGATGCCGACAGTGACACCGGAAAACAGAACGATCTTGGCAACGTCCTCGGTGCTCATGCCCCAGTGATGATAGTAGCGATAGCGCAGCGCGCCGCTGCTGAGACCCGACAGGCCGACACTCTGGCCGATCGACAGCGCAATGAAGGAGGCAAGGCCGATCTTGGGATAGGAGAGGTCGTTCTTCACGTAGCGCACGCCAGCCCAATCAAAGCCGGACAGGCAGACATAGGACCCGGCGGCAAACAGGCCCGCCATGACGAGATTGTAGGTCGGGATATCCCGGACGGACTGGACTATGTCGCTGAGCGAGTATTCGCGGAACGTGTGGTACAGAAGGTAGCCGGCGGCGCCGAAGCCGATGACAATCGTGATGTAGGTAAAGATCTGCTTTTTCGTCATCGCCCACTTGCCCCAAAATAACGAGCTGAAACGGGCGATGTATGGTTTTGTTCCGCAGTGAGGGTTCTCAAGCTCGCTCGAGCACGCGCTTAACGCGACGACCGACGGGTCAGCCTCAACCGGCCTTGAAAAGCCGCGACTTCTCGCGGTTCCAGTCGCGTTCCTTCTCGGTCTCGCGCTTGTCGTGCAGCTTCTTGCCCTTGGCGAGCGCCAGTTCGAGTTTCGCGCGACCCTTTTCATTGAAGTAGATCTTCAACGGCACCAGCGTCATGCCTTCGCGGTTGATTCCGACACGCAGGCGGGAGATCTCGCGCTTCGACAAAAGCAGCTTCCGGCGACGGCGCGGCTCGTGGTTGAAGCGGTTGGCCTGCAGATATTCCGGAAGATGGCTGTTGATCAGCCAGATTTCATTGCCTTCGTCTGAGGCGTAGGACTCGGCGATATTTGCCTTGCCGTCACGCAGCGACTTGACCTCGGTGCCGGTCAGCATGATGCCGGCTTCGTAGGTATCGAGGATCTCGTAATTGAAGCGGGCCTTGCGGTTTTCCGCGACAATCTTGTTCACCGTGCGCTGGCTGCCTTTGGGGGCCATTGAAATCTTCCGTCGCCCTTCATCTGAAACACAATCCCCGCCCATGGGCGATGAGCGGGGTTCGATTTCTATGTAATGCGCCAGGCAGCAAAAGTGAAGCGCTGCGGCTTCAGTTCAGGATGCCCGCATGACGCAGTGCTGCATCAATGGCAGCTTCCGTCGCCGGTTCCAGCGTCGACATCAGCGGAGAGCGGACAGCGCGGTTCAGGCCGCGGACCTTGTAAAGTCCGTATTTCGAACCGCAGACGCCGGGCTCCATGAAGATCGCCTTGTGGAGCGGCATCAGGCGATCCTGATACTCGAGTGCCTTGGCATAATCGCCGGCAAGCGTGGCGGCCTGGAACTCGGCACAAAGCCGCGGCGCGACATTGGCCGTCACCGAGATGCAGCCGACGCCACCATGGGCGTTGAAGCCAAGTGCCGTCGCATCCTCGCCGGACAGCTGCACAAATTCCGACCCGCAGGTGATGCGCTGTTCGGAGACGCGCTCGATCTTGCCGGTCGCATCCTTGACGCCGACGATGTTCTTGTAGGCCTTGGTAAGGAAACCCATCGTTTCCGGGGTCATGTCGATGACCGACCGGCCGGGAATGTTGTAGATGATGATCGGCAGATCCGTGGCTTCGGCGACCGCGGAAAAATGCGCGATCAGGCCCTTCTGGGTCGGCTTGTTGTAATAGGGTGTGACCACCAGAAGCGCATCGGCGCCCGCGGTCTGCGCATGCTGGGCAAGCTCGATCGCTTCGCGGGTGTTGTTGGACCCGGCGCCGGCGATGACAGGGACGCGGCCGCGGGCGGCCTCGACGCACAGTTCAACGACCCGCTTGTGTTCGTCGTGCGAGAGCGTCGGAGATTCGCCGGTCGTGCCGACCGGGACCAGACCGGAACTGCCTTCCGAGATCGTCCACTCCACATGCGCGGCGAAAGCATCCTCGTCCACCGCGCCGTCGGTGGTGAAGGGGGTGACGAGAGCGGGGATCGATCCCTTGAACATGCAAAACTCCCAAAGGCCGAAGGGCATGGTACAATCCATGCTTCGGCCGTAATCCGCGACTATAAGGCTGGGCACCATAAATCGGCGACCGGGCGGCGACAAGCGGAAGTACATGGGTTTTCAGCGTAAATCCCACTTAAGAATTCGCGCGATCGTGACCGCTGTGGTAAGGTTTTGTTAAGCTTGTCAGCAGCTAATAAGGGGTCTGAAACATCGTTGTCGCGAGTTGCCGGATGAGCAAACCCGTTGTAATCCTCAAGACGCTCGGGGCAGCGCTGGCAATCAGCGTCGCGGCCCTGCCGGCTTACGCTGCACCTCCAGGTTCCAATGCAGGCGTCGCACCGCTCCCATTCGTGAGGCCGGACGCTCCCGCTGCAATCCCGGGCTTCACCACCGTTCCGACGCCCGTCCCTGCCCCACCGACAACACCACCGGCCACTCCGGCGCTGGTTCCCGTGCCTGACATTACCGGCGCAATCCCCAGGATGAACCGGCCGCTTGCGACGCCCGCTCCCGCCCCGGCTCTCAAGGCCGGTCTCGATGCACTCTCCGACAACGATGCCGCACAGGCGATCGCCATGCGCGACAGCCTGCCGGAAGGCTCGCTCGACGAAAAGATCCTGACCTGGGCGATTGCCACCTCGGGCGCCCGCGGTATTCCTTCGAGCGAAATTGCCGCTGCGCAGCGCAGGCTCGTCGGATGGCCGGGGCTTTCCACCCTGCGGGCGCAGTCCGAACGCGCGCTCTACCGCGAAAACCCGACGCCGGCCCAGGTGCTTGCCGCTTTCGGCACGACGAAACCGGAAACGCCGGAAGGTGCCGTCATTCTATCGAGGGCGTTGGTGGCAAGCGGCAAACATGCCGATGCCGGGCGCATCCTGAAAAACATCTGGGCATCCGAGCCGCTGGACAAGCCGATGGAAGACCGGATCCTTGCCGAGTTTTCTGCGCTTCTTTCGCCTGCGGATCACCGGGCGCGGATGGATTACCTGATGTACCGCAGCCGCGGCGCGCAGGCGAAGCGCTTTGCCGAGCTCGGCGGTTCGCAATCGCTCTACAAGGCGTGGAACGCCGTCATCGTCAACGCAAAGACGGCAGGACCGGCGATCGAGGCAATTGACCGTTCGCTGGCAAGCGATCCGGCTACCCTTTTCGTGCGGATCGAATATCTGCGCCGGCAGGACAAGTACCAGGAGGCAGCAGCGCTTCTCGCAAAGGCTCCGCGCGAAGCGGGCCGCCTGATCAACACCGGCGAATGGTGGAACGAGCAACGAATCGTTGCCCGCGGGCTCGCCGATCTCGGCGATGTCAGGCTGGCCTACCGGACGGTGTCCGACCCGATGGCAGCACTCTCCACCGACAAGGTGGATGCGGAGTTTCATGCGGGCTGGTACGCGCTGCGGGCGCTGAACGATCCGGCCACAGCCGAAAAGCATTTCTCGAGGATTCTTGCTGCCTCGAGCCGTCCGCTCTCGGCATCGCGCGCGCTCTACTGGCTCGGACGCGCCGCGGAAGCTGGCGGACCGGGTTCCTCATCGGAATTCTACAGCCGCGCTGCCAGGTTCCCCGGCACATTCTATGGCCAGCTCGCCGCCGCAAGGCTGGGCACGCGGACGCTCGATGTCAGTTATCCGACGCCATCGGCAGCCGACCGGCAGATGTTCGAAAACCGCGAGGCCGTTCGGGCTATCGCAAGGCTGGACGCCGCCGGCCACGATCGCCGGTCGGCAGCGCTTTACAAGGCCCTCGGCGAAGAGCTGACGAGCCCCGGTGAACTCGCGCTGCTTTCGTCACGCGCCGAAGCGCAGGGCGACCATGCGCTGTCGCTCTCGATCGGCAAGAGTGCCTTTTCGCGGGGCGTCGACGTTGCAGCGCTTGCCTATCCACTGGGCGTCATTCCGACGGCTGCCAATATCGAGGGGTCCGGCAAGGCGCTTGCCTACGCGATCGCCCGTCAGGAAAGCGCGTTCAATCCGACAGCCGTGTCACCGGCCAACGCCCGCGGGCTGCTGCAAATCCTGCCGACGACCGCCCAGGGCGTGGCGAGGCGCCACGGGCTGGCGTTCAAGGCCGACCGATTGACCAGCGATGCCGGCTATAACGCGACGCTCGGTGCCCATTATCTGGGAGAGCAGATCGAGACGTTCGGCGGCTCCTACATCATGACCTTCATCGCCTACAATGCGGGGCCGAAACGGGTGAACGAGTGGATTGCCCGCTATGGCGATCCTCGCGGCAAGCCGATCGATGAAGTCGTCGACTGGATCGAGCGCATCCCCTTCCCCGAAACGCGCAACTATGTGCAGCGGGTAATGGAGAACTACCAGGTCTACAAGGTCAGGCTCGGACAGACGTCGGATATCGTGACAGACCTGCGGTTGGGGCGCCGATAATCTTATCTTGCAGCGCCTGGTTCATCTGATCACACCTCAGAATGCAAAAAGGCCCGGCAATGCCGGGCCTTTCGGGTTTGATCGCAGAAATTAGAATGTGCGCTGGAAGCGCAAGAGACCCGACCATGCTTCGTCGTCGAGCGTGGCGTTGTTCCACTTGGTGTAGGCAATTTCCGGCTGGATCAGGAAGCCCTGGATCGGCGTCCACTGCAGGTTGGCGACAGCCGAAAGGACGTCGCTATCAGAGTAGGAAACCTGCATGTTGGCAGCAAGGTCTTCGTTGAACTCGTAACCGGCACCACCCCAGACGGCCCAATCACCCCAGCCGAAGCCATCAATGATTTCAGGTGCATAGGAGTTGAAGCTGTCGCCGTCGCTGTTCCAGCCACCCATGAGGAAGGCGGTGAACGCGCCGAACTTGCCGCCGACACGTGCCTTGACGGCACCTTCTTCAACCGATTCGTCGTAACCACCGGTTACTCCAACCATGAAATTGCCTGTGTCGTATTTCAGACCAGCGGCAACATTCGGCCAGTCGCTGGCGCCACCGGCGGTGTCGTTGTCGTTCTGGCCGTCGTCTTCGAGAGCGGCGAATGCCGAGAAGCCGTTGCCACCCTTGTAGGTGTAGGCAACCATGTTGACTTCGCTCGGGCCGTAATTGATGACGTCGTCGCTGTCGACGTTACCGGCGTAATCGATGAAGGATTCATAGAGCGAATCCTGCAGGCCGACCGCAAAGCCGCCGAGTTCGATCGTCGCAACCATCAGGCGCGTACGGGTATTTTCTTCGTAGCCGTAAGACGGGTTATGCGGATCGTAGTCGAAGCGCGCCGTGAGGTTGGTCTTCAGCGTGCCCATTTCGGTGTCCGAAGCGGTGCTGAGATAGAGCTCTGCGCGGCTGTTGGTGTAGAGACCATCGGCATCCGGGCTGTAAGCGCTGCCATAAGCGGCATCAAAACGGACGCGACCGCCGACCTTGAGGCAGGTTTCGGTGCCTGGAATGTAGAAGTAGCCGGTGCCGAACGCGTCGCAGACGCGGACGTATTCCATGGGTTCCGGTTCGGCGGCGACGATGGCGTCGGCGGCCTGAGCGCCGGAGACTGCTGCGAGGGCAGCAGCGGAGCCAAGAAGAAGGCTCTTAATGTTCATTTTGTAATCTCCAAACAAACGCAGATGAAACAATGCATGTCGTAAAACAAGGTCGTCCATGGAAGCAGGAATCACCCCGAGTCGCGTGGTCGGCTGCCGAGACGCTAGTCGTCGATCAACTTTGCGGCAACGAAATCGGCACTGTTGTGTCCATTAGCGCCTCAATCGAACCGGTCGGTGTTGCAAGCATTCATCAGTTTGTTCGTGTGTTCTAAATCGCTGAAGAGCGGACGATGCTGCGTTGCAGCGAATCATCAAGCGGCCGGCCGAATCAAACGCCGAAACGCAAAAGGCCCGGCAGAAGCCGGGCCTTTCGTAAAACCAAATCCTTTTAAAGGATCAGAACGTGCGCTGAAGGCGAACCATACCAGCGAACTGGTCTTCGTCGATTGCATCCCAGCTCGTGTAGGAGATTTCTGGCTGGATCAGGAGGCCGGAAACCGGGGTCCACTGAACGTTACCAGTTGCTGCGAAGGTTTCGTTGTCCGTGTAGGAAAGCTGTACGTTTGCAGCAACCTTGTCGGTGAACTTGTAGCCTGCGCCACCCCAAACAGCCCAGTCACCCCAGCTCGTGCCGACGCTGTCACCAGGCGCGTACTTGTTGGTGGTGTCGCCGTCTGTGTTCCAGCCACCGAGAAGGAAGGCCGAGAATGCGCCGAAGGTGCCGGAGATGCGCGCCTTGATTGCGCCTTCTTCCTGCGACTCGTCGTAACCACCGACGAGCGAAGCAGCGAACGTGCCGCTGTCGTACTTGATACCGGCAACTGCATCCGGCCAATCGCTTGCGCCGCCTGGGATGTCGTTGTCGTTGGTGCCGTCGTCTTCGAGCGAGACTACAGCCTTGAAGCCGTTGCCACCGTCAAAGGTGTAGGTAACCTGGTTCAGTTCGAACGGGCCGTAGGAGATCACGTCATCGTTGATGACGTCGCCAGCGTAGCCAGAGAACGACGAATACTGCGAGTCAGCAAGACCAACCAGGAAGCCACCCCAGGTGATGTTGGCTTCGATCAGACGCGTGCGCGTGTTTTCTTCGAAACCAGCGGCCGAGTTGTGCGGGTTGTAGTCGAAACGAGCTACGATACGGGTCTTCAGTGCACCCCATTCGGTGTCGGAAGCTGTGTCGAGCGAGATGTGCGCGCGGCTGTTGGTGTACAGGCCATCGCTGTTTGGCGTGTAGGCATCAGCATAGCCTGCGTCGAAACGAACGTAGCCACCGATCTTGAGGCAGGTTTCCGTGCCTGGGATGTAGAAGTAACCCGTGCCGAAAGCGTCGCAAACGCGAACGTATTCCATTGGCTCCGGCTCAGCAGCGACGATAGCGTCAGCGGCCTGGGCACCGGAAACTGCTGCGAGAGCTGCAGCGGAGCCGAGAAGAAGGCTCTTGATGTTCATATTTGACCTCCAGTCAAAGTTTCAAAAGGGGTGAGTAGCTTGCTGGAGCCAGCACATCTGCCCCTCCCCGCGACTCAAGAAACGGCGACGAACCGACGCGCTTCATGTCCCGAAGCTACGAGACCTTCCCAATTGTGACAAGTAAATCACAAGCTTCGATGCGCGTTTTTGGTGTTTATTTGCAAAAGTGTTGCAACGTTTCATCGCATTGGTTTCGAGCGTTAACCAACACTTAATAAACGGGCCGGGAATCGGCGTTCCGCGACGCGTAGAGGAACTGGTGACCACCTCAGTCACGGGAGAGAATCACCAGACGGCCGTGACCGATGGCGACAGAAACAGCCGGCAGTTTCATTGCCCCAAACGACAAAAGGCCCGGCGTGAGCCGGGCCTTCCGTGAAACAATCCTTGGGTAAGGATTAGAACGTGCGCTGAAGGCGAACCATACCGGTCCACTGATCGTCGTCCATCTGCGCGTTGTCGACGCTCGTGTACGAAACTTCTGGCTGGATCAGGAGGCCCGAAACTGGGGTCCACTTGACGTTTGCCGTAGCAGCAAGAACTTCGGAGTCGGTGTAGCCAACCTGTACGTTAGCAGCAACCTTGTCGGTGAACTTGTAGCCAGCGCCACCCCAAACAGCCCAGTCACCCCAACCAACGACTGCGTCGCCGTAGTTCGTGCCTGGTGCGTACTTGTTGATGTCGTCGCCGTCCGAGTTCCAGCCGCCCATGAGGAAGGCCGAGAATGCGCCGAACTTGCCGGAGATACGGCCCTTTACAGCGCCTTCTTCCTGCGATTCGTCGTAACCGCCGACGAGCGAAGCAGCGAACGTGCCGTTGTCGTACTTAGCGCCGAGAACTGCATCCGGCCAGTCGCTTGCGCCGCCTGGGATGTCGTTGTCGTTGGTGCCGTCGTCTTCAAGCGAAGCAACAACCTTGAAGCCGTTGCCAGCGTCGAAGGTGTAGGAAACCTGGTTGAGTTCGAAAGGACCGTAGGAGATCACGTCATCGTTGATGACGTCGCCAGCGTAGCCCGAGAACTGCGAGTACTGCGAGTCAGCGAGACCGACCAGGAAGCCGCCCCAGGTGATGTAAGCCTGGTTCAGACGTGTACGAGTGTTTTCTTCGTAGCCGAACTGCGGATGATGCGGGTTGTAGTCGAAACGAGCTACGATCTTGGTCTTCAGAGCGCCCCATTCGGTGTCCGAAGCGGTGTCGAGCGAGATGTGAGCGCGAGTGTTGGTGTACGAACCTTCGCGGTCGAGGCGGTATGCGTCGTTGTACTTAGCGTCGAAACGAACGTAACCACCAACCTTGAGGCAGGTTTCCGTGCCCGGGATGTAGAAGTAACCTGTGCCGAAAGCGTCGCAAACGCGAACGTATTCCATTGGCTCCGGCTCAGCAGCGACGATCGCGTCAGCAGCCTGGGCGCCGGAAACTGCTGCGAGAGCTGCAGCGGAGCCGAGAAGAAGGCTCTTGATGTTCATATTTGACCTCCAGTCAAAGTTTCATATGGGGATGGGTCTTTTGCTAAAGGCCAGCGTTCCCTGCCCGTCCCCGGGACTTTGAAAACGGACGAACCACCGCCGCGCTTCCGTGGTTCAAATTACAAATGCAGGCCGCGCATGCAATCGCGAACTGGCCATCCGCACCTTCTACCCACCTGCTTCACAAACCCGTGTTGCCGAAAGAGCACAAAAGCACCTCGGGCGACCGTTAAAAGTTTACACATCGTTAAGAAACACATTGGAAAGCAGCCACTTAGGCTTCGCGCAAGGTTCAGCGAGCTGCGCGCGCAACAGCGATTCTAGGATCGCAAATCGATTGGGATTTTGAAGTTTGGGAATGGCGGAGAGGATGGGATTCGAACCCACGATACGGTTTTGCCGTATACTCCCTTAGCAGGGGAGCGCCTTCGACCACTCGGCCACCTCTCCGGTCCGGCCTGATTATTTCGGAACGTTGCCGATTGCAAGGTCTTTCGCAGGCCGATCCCGATTCGAGACCGGAATAGGCGTGGAATCAGTAGCTGGCAGGCCCTGCTCCGCCCGAACCGCGTCCATAGCGACCGGCGAGCGTCTTCAGGGCATAGGAATAGAGAGCGACATCGGCGCCGACGGCCACGAACGTAGCGCCGAGATCGAGATAGCGGCGGTTGAGATCTTCGTCGAAGGTCAAGATGCCGGCCGGTTTACCGGCAGCGACGATTCGGCGAATCGCGTTCCCGATCACGTCCTGCACTTGCGGTGCACCGATCTGGCCGCGAAACCCCATGTCGGCGGAGAGATCGGCCGGGCCGATGAAGATGCCGTCAACGCCTTCGACCGCCGCGATTCGCTCGATGTCATCGATCGCCGCCATGGTTTCGACCTGCACCAGAAGGCAGATCTCGTCTGCAGCCGTGTCTGTATAGTCTGCGATCGCGTTGAAGGCGGAGGCGCGGGCAACGGCTGCACCCACGCCGCGCTTTCCCTCCGGCGGATAGCGGACGGCATCAACCAGTGCTTTCGCCTGTTCGGCCGAATTGACCATCGGCACCAAAAGCGTGCGGGCGCCGATGTCGAGCAGTTGCTTGATCATCCAGGTTTCGCCCATCGGCGGGCGAACGACGGCTTCCGATGAGGAGGAGGACAGGGCCTGCAACTGCGCCATGATGCTGCGAAGATCGTTGGGCCCGTGTTCGCCGTCGATGACCAGCCAGTCGAAACCCGCATGGCCGGCAATCTCCGCCGGCAGCGGCTCGGCCATGTTGAGCCAGAGGCCGATCTGCGGCAGGCCGGCTTGCAAACGAGCCTTGAAGGCGTTTTTCGGTGCCGGCATGGTATCTCCTTTTAAAAAATGCTGTCTTTATTACGCGAGCAACTGCTTGAGGTCGGTCGCCGGATCGGCGATCAGCGCCTTGTCTGCCGTCAGGCCGTTGTCCAGCAGCTTCTTGCCGGTCACATAGGCCTTGGCGTCGTTGATCGCATCCACGGCGATCAGGCGACCCTCGCGGTAATACCAGATCGACACGCTGCCCTGTCGGGTACCGGGCCGCATCACCGTCTCGTCGTAGCCGAGGTTGAACCCGGCGATCTGCAGCTTCACGTCATACTGGTCGGACCAGAACCACGGCTTTGCCTCGTAGGGCTCGGCTGACCCGGTCAGGGTCGCGGCAACCGATTCGGCCTGGTCGACTGCGTTCTGCACCGACTCGAGACGGATATTGGTGCCCTTCCAGGGCAGCATGGCGCAATCGCCCATGGCAAAGATTGCCGGATCGGACGTGCGAGCATAGTCGTCGACGAGGATGCCATTGCCAACGTCGAGGCCGCATTGCTGCGCCAGCCGGTCGTTCGGCGTGACGCCGATACCGACGATGACGAAATCGATATCGATGACGGTGCCATCGGACAACTCGGCCCCGCGAACCCGGCCGTCCTCGCCGATCAGGCGGGTGAGGCCTGTCTTTTCCCGGATGACGACACCATGCTCGGCATGAATGGCCCGCATCACGTCGGCGGTTTCCTTCGACGCGACTCGCTGGAGAATGCGGTCAGCCATCTCGATGAGCGTCACTTCAAGCCCGAGATGGCGAGCGACAGCTGCGGCTTCGAGGCCGATATAGCCACCGCCGATGATCAGAAGCCGGCGACCTGCCTTCATCTCGTCGGCGAGGAGATCGGCGTTGCGCTTGTCACGGACGGTAAAGACACCCGTGAGATCACCGCCGATGCTGGCTGGAAGGGTGCGCGGCGTCGAGCCGGTAGTCAGCGCCAGATGTTCATATTCAAGGACAGACCCGTCCTGCATCCTCACCGTCTTCGCGTCCCGGTCGATCTCTTCGACAAAGGTGGAGAGACGAATCTCGACATCGTGTTCCGCAAACCAGGTTTCCGGGCGAAACGTCAGGCGGTCGAAACTCATCTCGCCCATCAGGTACTTCTTGGACAGTGGCGGCCGCTGATAGGGAATGACATCTTCGGAGCCAATCATCGTGATCGGCCGCTCATCCTTCAGCGCTCTCAGCTTGGCGGCGAGCGCGAACCCGGCCTGCCCTGCCCCGACGATCACCAATCTACCTGCTGCCACGCCCTGCTCCCATCGCGAAAAACTCGCGGCTGAAGGGGTAGCGCCGCCCCGGCGACCCGTCAACAGCCCGATTTCGGCACACTAACGGTGCAACTTGCGCAACGCGTGATCATGACGCGACGAAAACGCGCAGATCAGCGGCATTTTACCCATCTGTTTCAGAATGATTCATAAAAAGAGGAATAAAGTCATAGTCGAGGACGAGAACGAGGGAGGCGATCTGCCGGGTACGATGATGAAGGATACCGCACACGACCATGCTCATACGGGCGATCGGGCATTTGAAAAGTTTACGATAGACCGGCCTGGCCGGATCATCTTTGTCGGACACCATCTCTCGACCAATACCGCCTTCCGCTGCCTGATCCGGACAATCTCTCTTTATGGCGCCGAACTGGACGTCAGTCCCAGCCTGCCGGTACCGGCCAACTTCTTCCTGGAAATCCTCGGCATTCACGACGAAATCGGCTGCACCGTGATGCGCCGCGAAGAGGAGAAGGTCACGGTCGCCTTCAACATGCTGATCGATGCGGAATTCCTGCATCACGTCATCCGGCTTTCGTTCGAGACGAGCCACTAAGCCGGGTCGTCGTCAGGGGCATAGTTTTGCTTCATGCGCGCCATCAGCGGCCTTGTCCGCCCTTGCACGGCGTTCAAAGCCCCCTATTGTGTGCGGACTTTTTGAACCGGATCCTGATATCATGTCTTCATTCTCGCGCTTCACGCCTCTCGTCGGCGCTCTTCCCGCGACCGTTCCCTTTGTCGGCCCCGAGGCCATTGAGCGCGCCAGAGGGCGTGCCGTGCAAGCCCGAATTGGCGCCAACGAGAACGGGTTCGGCCCTGCCCCGTCAGTCATCGAAGCCATGAAGTCCGCCGCCGCAGACAGCTGGAAATATTCGGACCCGGAGAATTACCAGCTGAAGCAGGCGCTTGCCGCGCATCTTGGCTGCAACGCCGAAAACATCGCGATCGGAGAAGGCGTAGACGGTCTGCTCGGCCAGATCGTGCGAATGGTGATCGAGCCCGGAATGCCTGTCGTCTCCTCCTACGGCGCCTACCCGACCTTCAACTTTCATGTCGCCGGCCATGGCGGTAAGCTGGTAACAGTGCCCTACCGCGACGATCGTGAAGATCTCGACGCCCTGATGGACGCCGTCATCCGCGAAAACGCGCCGCTCGTCTATTTCGCCAATCCCGACAATCCGATGGGCAGTTGGAATGACGCGGAAAAGATCGTGTCCTTCGCGCGGGGCCTGCCGGAAAGCTGCCTGATGGTGCTGGACGAGGCCTATTGCGAAACGGCGCCCGATGGCGCAGCGCCAAAGCTTTCGGCATTGATCGACCTGCCGAACATCATCCGCACCCGGACCTTCTCCAAGACCTATGGTCTGGCGGGCGCGCGGGTCGGCTACACCATCTCGACGCCCGACAACGCCACCGCGTTCGACAAGATCCGCAACCATTTCGGCATGAACCGGGTCGGCGTGGCGGCGGCATTGGCGGCGCTGAAAGACCAGGAGTATCTGGCTGAGGTGATCGACAAGATCAAAGCGTCTCGCGACCGGATCTCGGCGATCGCCCGGGCCAACGGGCTCGAGCCGCTGCCATCGGCAACCAATTTCGTGGCGATCGACTGCGGCCGCGATGGTACCCATGCGCGGGCGATCGTCGACGGTCTGATGGAGCACGGCGTCTTCATTCGTATGCCGGGCGTGGCACCTCTCAACCGCTGCATCCGCATCAGCGCAGGACCGGAGCAGGATATGGCATTGCTGGAAGAGGCGTTGCCGAAAGTTCTGAAGGGTCTCTAGAACAGAAAAAGACCGCGCCGGCCTTGTTTCTGCCGGTCGCGGTCTTTTGATCTCCAGCGGCTGCGGTTTGTTGCCGGGAACAGCTCCGGTTCGCGCCGCGTCTCCATCCCGTTTTCTCTCTGGTAGGCCCGTGTTCTTGATCGCCGGCCTTCTTCTGGGCCGGTCGCATGATTGAATATGCGCTTGCGCGTTAGTGGATGGTCATCCATTCGCGGGCTGCGCGCAGCGCTTCTGCAAGCTGCATCTTGGTCATCGTCGCGGCGAGATCGGCGCGCAGTTCGGCGGCGCGGTCGCAGCCCTTGATCGCGGCAATGTTCAGCCACTTGTGGGCAGAGACCAGATCGACCGGGCAACCCCGGCCAGTCGCATACATCAGACCCATGTCGCAGAGAACGTCTGCGCGAGCCTCGCCACCCATGGTAGCCATTTCTGAAGCATTCATTTCAAAGCGTGCCATCGGTTCGTATCCCTGTTTCGAGAACGTTGTTCTTGTCGTCTGCCCTGTTTTCCGTCGGGACCGTCGCTGTCTTGTGCAGCTTGTTATCGGCCCTTCCGGGTGGCGGTTTGTGCCGCTCTTTGATGATTTGAGTATCGGCCAAAGCTTGCAAAAAGCGCCTAAAAAGCATGATTAATTTGCTGAAAACAAAGTACAAACGCTTGGTAAACTTGGTTTTTTGTTAAACATCAGGGGCCTTGGCTATTAAGGGTTTTGCGGACATTTTTACGAAAAATTCAGATCTGGATTTCAACCCTTTCTTCACCACGAATTCGGGTCGCGCTTTCATCGCGTCGAAATAAACGCGCGTCGCTCGGCGAAAACGGCGGGAGATTCGGCTGATATTCCGCCCCATGCGCAGGCTCAGGATATTTACCTTTACGTGTGCGTAAGCTAGATTTTCCGCTGTTCGCGCGAGGAGGTGCGAACGCTCAGACATATGACCGGTGCGGGAGCGCCGGCTCCGGGAGGGAAAACCATCATGAAGCGCATTTCGATACTCGCAGCTGCTTTCTCATTCTTCGCCTTCGGCATAGCCGGCACCGGCCATGCGGCAGAAGCGATCGAGGGCACCTGGAAGACCGCGAGCGGCGAGACGGCAGAGATCGGCAAATGCGGCGGCGCCTTCTGCGTGACGCTGAAAACCGGCAAGCATGCGGGACGGCAGATCGGCAAGCTTTCGCCCAAGGGCAGCGACTATACCGGCGAGATCACCGATCCCGAGGCGGACAAGACCTATAGCGGCTCCGGCTCGGTCAGCGGCAATTCGCTCAAGATGAAGGGCTGCGTGATGAAGATCCTGTGCAAGTCGCAGACCTGGACGCGCCTCTGACGCTATCGTCGCGATAGCAGGCGGCAGCGTTTGCGATCCCGGCAGTCACCTCTGTAACGGGTGGGCCGGGTTAGCAGTGCAGGTCTCGCCGGCGATTGGGGATGAGATCAGGCTATTATCCCCGTCAGCTGTCGTTTGATTGTCGAAAACTTCCCATTATAATAGCGCATGAACACACGAATCTCTTCACTCCCCGCCCTTGCTTTCATCAGCCCGAGCCCTGTCGCGGCGCAGGCTTTCGACAATGCGGAAGCAGCCGTCGACGCGCTGACAGCGCTTTACGAGCGCAACACGTCCTTCCTGATCGATGCCTTCGGCGCACTTGCGAAGGGTGCGGCCGTGACTGGTCGATACCGCGCCTGCTATCCGCAGGTGATGATCGAGACCACGTCGTTCGGCCATGCGGATTCGCGTCTCTCCTATGGCCACGTGACGTCCCCCGGCGTCTACACGACAACGGTGACCCGGCCGAAACTGTTTCGCCATTACCTGATCGAGCAGCTGGATCTGCTCATTCGCAACCACGGCGTTCCCGTGATCGTGTCGGAATCGACGACACCGATCCCGCTGCATTTTGCATTCGGCGAAGGCGCGCATATCGAGTCGTCCGTCAGCAACGCGATGGCCGACATCCCGATGCGCGACCTGTTCGACACGCCGGATCTCAACAATACCGACGACCTCATCGCCAATGGCGAATACGAGGCCCCGTTCGGCGAGCCTGCGCCGCTTGCGCCGTTTACTGCGCAGCGCATCGATTATTCGCTGGCAAGGCTCAGCCATTATACCGCGACCGGGGCAGAGCATTTCCAGAATTACGTGCTGTTCACGAACTACCAGTTCTACATCGACGAGTTCGCCGCTTGGGCGCGTAAGCTGATGGCGGAAGGTGGCGACGGGTATACGGAGTTCGTGGAGCCGGGCAACATCCTCACCACCGCCGGCAAAGACCGGCCGGAGAACCCGGGCACGATCCGGATGCCGCAAATGCCGGCCTATCACCTGAAGAAGGGCGATCATTCCGGCATTACCCTTGTCAATATCGGCGTCGGGCCTTCCAATGCGAAGACGATTACAGACCATGTCGCCGTGCTGCGTCCGCATGCTTGGCTGATGGTGGGCCACTGCGCGGGCCTGCGCAACAGCCAGCGGCTGGGTGATTACGTGCTTGCCCACGCCTATGTCCGCGAAGATCACGTGCTCGATGACGACCTGCCCGTCTGGATCCCGATCCCGGCGCTTGCCGAAGTGCAGCAAGCGCTCGAAAGCGCCGTCGAGGAAGTGACCGGTTACGAGGGTTTCGAGCTGAAGCGGATCATGCGCACCGGCACAGTGGCGACGATCGACAACCGCAACTGGGAACTGCGCGACCAGCGCGGGCCGGTAAAGCGGCTTTCGCAGTCGAGAGCGATCGCGCTCGACATGGAATCGGCAACGATTGCCGCAAACGGCTTCCGGTTCCGTGTGCCCTATGGAACGCTGCTCTGCGTCTCCGACCGGCCGCTGCATGGCGAACTGAAGCTGCCCGGCATGGCGACGGCGTTCTACCGGACCCAGGTCAGCCAGCATCTGCAGATCGGCATCCGCGCAGTGCAGAAACTGGCGGCGATGCCCACTGAGACGCTGCATTCGCGCAAGCTTCGAAGCTTTTACGAGACGGCTTTCCAGTGAATTTGCACACGCTATAGTTTTGGTGTATGATTTTCCCAAAATATACACACGAGGCCCATATGCGTACCAACATCGAATTAGACGACGAGTTGATCGCCGAGGCTATGGAGCTTGGCGGTCTTCCCACTAAGAAGGCAGCCGTCGACCAGGCTTTGCGGGATTTCGTACGCATTCGCCGTCAGCTGCGTGCTGTCGACAACCTCGAGGGTATCGGATGGGAAGGCGACCTCGATGCGATGCGGGATGGCTCATCCGGATTTTCTGACTGGGCGTTGAAAGCTCGCGAATGATTGTCGCGGACAGCTCAGTCTGGATTTCACTGTTCCGAAAAGATGACACTGAGAGCGCCGCCAAGCTTCGCGCATCCACCGCCCAAGGCAACGTTCTCATGGGCGATGTCATCATGCTGGAAGTGCTTCAAGGAGCACGTGACCCCCACCATGCTCGATTCATCGAGCGCAGCTTTCACGAGTTTCCGGTCACTCAGATGCTATCGCCTGAGCTCGCGGTGAAAGCGGCGGCGAACTATCGCACGCTTCGTGATCGTGGAATCACGGTTTGGAAAACCATCGACATGATCATCGGCACCTATTGCATCGTGCATGGTCATAGCCTGCTGCAAAGGGACAAGGACTATCTGCCGATGGCAGAGCATCTGGGCCTAAGGCTCGCCTGATCAATCCCCCCTCTTCGGCCGTGCCGCCAAAAGCGACAATGCGGTGCCGACGAGTGACGAGACGATGACGAGGATGTGGGTGTTGACCGCAGCCTTGCCGAGTTCCTCCAATGCCATCCCACCCGCATCCGCTCCGAAGGCAATGGCTCCCGCAGTGATGCCGGCCGGATAGGTGCCGACGCCGGCGGGTGCGTGGACGGGCAGTACCGAGGACAATTCACCACCGAGCGCGCCGCCGAAACCCGGGCCGACCGAGAGCCCGCCGAGCAGGCCGAGGACCCAGGCAAGAACCGCGATCTTGGTGAACCAGTTGACCAGTGTTGCGCCCCAGGCCCGAGCAAAGGCGTTTGCATCAAGCGGCAGTCCGGCCTTGATCTCGTCGAGCAGCGTCTTCCCCTTCGCCGGCAGCAGCTTTTCCGCGAGCTTGAAGGCATGGCCGCGTAAGGCAAAGGCTAGCGCCGGCAGGATGAGAAACGCGGCCCACAACGCCCACGCCCAGATTGCACCCGTCGTACCACCCGTCTGCAGCACGAGCCCGACGCCGGCAGCGGCCAACAGGGCGTGCAGATCGAACAGCCGCATGACGAGAAGCGCTGCCGTTGCGCGGGTGAGAGAAACGCCGAACTCGCGCCGCATCAGAAGCGGGAAGCTTGCTTCGCCCGAGCGGAATGGCAGCATGATGTTGAGAAGGTTGTGGACCTGCACGAGCCGCAGCAACGTGCCGAAGCGGCCGCCGGTTTCGTGCGGGAAATAATCATAGATCCGCCAGGTGCGCAGCACATAGGTCGCAAGCAATAGCGCGAGCGCTAAAGCAGCCGTTCCCCACCCGGCGGCGCTCCATAATGAAACGACCCTGCCCCAGCCCCAGACATAGTGGATGAAGGCGGCGTAGAGGGCCACGATCGCAACTGTGCCAAGCGTCATGGCGTGGCGAATTATCCACGGTCTGCGGCTGGAAACCGGAGAATTCTTCATATATCAGGGGGCCCAATACGAGGTTTCGGGTCAAGCATTAAGACCAAGGCGCAGAGACTGCGGCCGCCATGACGGCGGATCGTCACGCCCGAGGTTTCCCGAGTTTCTAGGAGAAACACAAGGTGCGTACAACAGCAAGTTCGGCGGCCGGTACGATCGATGGCACGCTTGATGGTACGATCGGCACCGTTTCACCGGTCGAACTCTCCCTCGTCGTGCCGCTCTTCAACGAAGAGGAAAGCGTAGGCCCGCTGATCGAGCGGATCTGCGCCGCCATGGCCACCTATCCCTCGGCATGGGAACTGATCCTGGTCGACGACGGAAGCACCGACGCGACGATCGCCAATGCGAAGCTTTCGCTGTCGCGTTCGGGTCTCATCCTGCGGATCATCGAGCTGCAGCGCAATTTCGGACAGACGGCAGCGATGCAGGCCGGTATTACCGAAGCGCGCGGCCGGCTGATCGCGACGCTCGACGGCGACCTGCAGAACGACCCCAAAGACATTCCTTCGATGGTCGCCGAACTCGAGCGACGCGAACTCGACCTGCTGGTCGGCTGGCGCAAGAACCGCCAGGACGGGCTGTTCCTGCGCAAGGTGCCTTCCTTTATCGCCAACCGGCTGATCGGCCGCATCACCGGCGTCCGCCTGCATGACTACGGCTGCTCGCTGAAAATCTATCGCTCGGCTGTCATCAAGCAGGTCCAGTTGATGGGCGAGATGCACCGCTTTATCCCGGCTTGGGTTGCGGGCGTCGTGCCGAGCTCGCGGATCGGCGAAATGCCTGTCACCCATCACGCCCGCCAGCACGGCGTTTCGAAATACGGGATCTCGCGCACCTTCCGCGTCATCCTCGATCTTCTGTCGGTGATGTTCTTCATGCGCTTCAAGGCGCGGCCGGGGCATTTCTTTGGATCGCTCGGCCTTGGCCTCGGTGCGCTTTCGGCGCTGATCCTGTTTTACCTGTTCATCGACAAGTTCATTCTGGGCAACGATATCGGTACACGTCCGCTCTTCATGATCGGTGTGATGCTGTTCCTGTCCTCGGTGCAGATGATCACCACCGGCATCCTCGCCGAAATGATCGCCCGCATCTATTACCGTGACGGCGCGTCGCTCTCCTATATCGTCAGGGCAGTCCACGAGGGTGTCGCCTCGAGTGACGCTACGCCGCAGCCGTGACACACTCAGCGATATTCTGAAAAAACACGTCGAAAGGGCCGCCGGCACGCTGGCTTGCCGCTTGATCTGCGGGCACGGCATGATACGCCAGACAGACAATCGCGCCTGAATTATTCAGTCTTCGTCACCGGCGGACCTGGAGAAAACCTTTTGCATAGCCTTGAGGGTTCACATTTCTCCACTGTCAGGGTCTCCGCGGACCGGCTTTCCCGCGGCCGCACGTTTTTCACGGTCCTGGCGCTCTATTTTCTGGTCAATATTGGGGTCCGTCTAATTCTGCCGCATGCGCTGGAACTAGACGAAGGCGAACAGGCCTATCTGTCGCAATGGCTGCTGGCCGGATACGGCACCCAGCCGCCGATCTACAACTGGCTGCAATACCTCGCGGTTCATCTCTTTGGCATGTCGATGCCGACCTTGTCGGGACTGAAGAACCTGCTTCTGTTCGGCGCTTACGGCTTCTATTTCCTCGCTGCCCGACAGGTCTTGAAGGACAAGCGCCTCGCAGTGGCGGCGGTGCTCGGTCTTTTGACCATCCCGCAGGTCTCGTTCGAGGCGCAACGGGACCTCAGCCATACCGTGGCGGCGATCTTCGGCAGTTCGCTCTTCCTGTTTGCGCTGTTCAGGCTCTTATCCGTTCCGACGCTTGCCTCGTTCCTTCTGTTCGGGCTCGCCACGGGAATCGGGGGAATGACCAAGTACAACTTTGTCCTTCTTCCGCTCTGCGCGATGCTTGCAGTGCTGATGGTAAGCCGGTTTCGAGACCGGGTGCTGGACTGGCGCATCCTTTTGAGCGGCCTGGTGGCGCTGCTTGTAGTTGCCCCGCATGCCGTCTGGCTGCTCGACAATTTCGAGGCGGCCAGCAGCCGGTCGGTGGACAAACTCATCAGCGCTGACGCCGGTACGCTCGCAGCGATCTCCCGCGGACTGCGATCTCTGCTCCTGTCATCGACCGGGTTCATGGCCCTCACCGCAGCGGTGTTCGCCATCTCGCTGCGTGAAAAGCTTTCGACGGTCATGAGGGCCGACGACGACTGGAGCCGGCTTGCCGGTCGCATCCTGGCATTCGTGATGGCCGTCCTTTTGGGCATGGTCCTGTTCGGCGGCGTGGATGACGTGCGCGACCGCTGGCTCACGCCGCTGCTGCTGATTCTGCCGCTTTACCTTACGCTGAAGATCGACGCAGCCGGGATCGACATATCGATGCCGCTCAAGCGCCTCTGGGTCACTGCTGCGGCGATCATGGTGATTGTTCCCCTGATCCTGTTTGGAAGAGTGGCGATCGACCCATTCACGGGCAACTACGGTTACGTCAACATTCCCTTCGACAAGTTGGCGAAGCAGATCGAGCCGGAACTCGCAAACGACGGTTCCGACCCGCGCCCGGTGCTGATCATTGCCGCCGATGGGCATCTGGCCGGAAATATGCGTTTCAACCTGCCCGATACGACCGTTGTCGTCTCGCACCAGCCGGCCGGCATGGTGATTACGGCAATCTCAGCCTATCGCAAGGCAGTCTTTGTCTGGCGCCGTTCGGATGGCACAATGCCGGACGGGTTTAAAACCGTCTTTGGCCGCTATTTGAAGACGCAGGGGCTCGAAGGACTCTCGGCAAACCCGGTCATCCTGCGCTTTCCCTATTCCTGGGGACACGAAGGCGACCAGTACCCATTCGCCATGGCAGTTGTCGATCTCCCGGACTGACCCTATTCCGCCACGGTTTCTGCGAGGTGATCCAGAGCCTTTGACAGCGTCTCGACCATTTCGTCGACTTCCCCGCGGGTGATTGTGAAGGCCGGCGATGCCAGCATGCGGTCTGCCGTGGCGCGCATGATCAGCCCGTTTTCGAGGCAGTGGTTGCGCACGAGCGAGCCGATATCGTCGGGTTTGGCATAGCGCCGCCGGGTCGCCTTGTCGGCTGCAAGCTGAAGGCCGCCGATCAAGCCTACGCAATCGGCCTGTCCGACGACCGGATGCGCCTCAAGGCTTTTCCAGCCTTTCGCAAAATAGGGTCCGATATCGTCGCGGATCCGCTCGACCAGACCTTCGTCTTCGATGATTCGCAGGTTTTCGAGCGCGGCTGCTGCGGCCACTGGGTGGCCCGAATAGGTATAGCCGTGGAAGAAGTCGCCGACCTCGTTGACCATCACATCCGCGACCCGGTCGGAGACCAGCACGCCGCCGATCGGTAGATAGCCGGAGGACAGGCCTTTCGCGATCGGCGCGAGATCGGGCTCAAAGCCGTAATGCTGGTAGCCGAACCAGGAGCCGAGCCGGCCGAAGCCGCAGATGACTTCATCGGACACGAGCAGAATGTTGCGCGCCTTGCAGATGCGCGAGATCTCCGGCCAGTAGGTATCCGGCGGAATGATCACGCCGCCGGCGCCCTGGATCGGCTCAGCGACGAAGGCGGCAACCTTGTCTTCGCCCAGTTCATCAATCTTGGCTTCAAGCTCGCGCGCTGCTTGCAGGCCGAATTCCTCCGGCGAAAGATCGCCACCCTCGGCATACCAGTAGGGCTGGCCGATATGGTGGATGCCGTCGATCGGCAGGTTGCCCTGTTCATGCATCAGCTTCATGCCACCCAGCGAGGCGCCGGCGACCGTCGAGCCGTGGTAGCCGTTTCGCCGCGCGATCACGAGCGTCTTTTCCGGCATGCCGAGCGCTTTCCAGTAGACGCGAGCCATGCGGAACCAGGTGTCGGTGGCCTCTGATCCGGAATTGGTGAAGAACACGCGGTTTATGTGCGGCCCCGCATGCGACGCGATCTTCTGGGCAAGCAGAATGGCGGGCGGCGTCGTGGTGCCGAAGAAGCTGTTGTAATAGGGCAATTCCTGCATCTGACGGTAGGCAGCGTCCGCGATGGACTTTCGGCCATAGCCGACATTGACGCACCAGAGGCCCGCAAAGCCGTCCAGATACTTCTTGCCGGTCGAATCCCAGATATGGCGCCCCTCGGCCCGTTCGATGATGCGGGTGCCCTTGGCGTTCAGCTCTTTCATGTCCGAAAACGGATGAATGTGGTGGGCGGCATCGATCGCGGCGAGATTGGAGATCGTCGGCTTCTCGTTCATGCGGTTTCCCTCAGGGCTTAGACGCGGCTCAGATTGTGCGACCAATTCTTATCGGCTACCAACGAGGCAGCGCAACCATCGAGATGATGCTTCATGACCGAGACCGCAGCCGAGCCCCATATCGAAATCATGCTGGTCGGCATGAACGGCGACCTGCGCGGCAAACGCATTCCGATGGCGGCCGAAAAGAAGATCTGGGACGGGACGGTGCGGCTGCCCTCCTCCACCCAGTCGCTCGATATCTGGGGCTGCGACAATGACGAGTTGACCGGGCTTTCGATCTCGATCGGCGATCCCGATGGGCTCTGCATTCCCGATCGCCGGACGCTCGCGCCGATGCCCTGGGGCCCGTCGGGCTCGAAGCAGGTGCTTGCGACCATGCACGAGATGGACGGGCAGCCGAGCTTCATGGATCCGCGCGCGATTCTGGCCGGCCTGCTGCAGCGCTTTTCGAAGCTTGGGCTGACGCCGGTCGTGGCGACGGAGCTCGAATTCTATGTGGTCGAAGATGACTGGCGCGACACCGGACGTCCGCGGCCGCCGGCAAAACTTGCCTATCGCGGCGAACCGAACGGTTTCCAGCTCTATGACATGACGGCAGTCGATGCGCTCGATGGCTATCTGCAGACAGTGCGCACATGGGCGCATACCCAGGACCTGCCGGCGGATGCGACGACGGCCGAATTCGGTCCCGGTCAGTTCGAGATCAACCTTCTGCACCGCGGGGATGCGCTGGCGGCGGCCGACGACTGCATCTGCCTCAAACGCATTGTCGAACAGGCGGCCAGAAAGCACGGGTTGAAATCCACCTGCATGGCGAAACCCTATTCGGATCATGCGGGGTCCGGCCTGCATGTGCATGCCAGCATCATCGATGCCGACGGCAACAACATTCTCGACGCCAAGGGCGGCGACCCTGCGAAACTGCGATCCGTCACCGCCGGCCTGCTCAACACAATGCGTGATGCGCAGCTCGTGTTTGCGCCCTTTGCGAACTCCTACAGGCGTTTTCAGCCCGATTCGTTTGCGCCCGTCGATATCGACTGGGGCTTCGGCCATCGCGGAACGGCCGTCCGCATTCCGGACGCGAACGGTCCTGCCGCGCGCATCGAGCACCGCGTTGCCGGTGCCGATGCCAATCCATACCTGCTGCTGACCGCCATTCTCGGCGGCATGCTCCTAGGGCTCGAAGCGGATCTCGATCCCGGTCCGGCAACGGAGCCCGGCCAAAAACCCCCAGCTGACGCGAAACGCCTCACCCATGATTTCCTCACCGCGGTCGAGGATTTTGCTGCCTCGCCTTTCATCCGGGACGTGTTCGGAAAGCGATACCAGACGCTCTTCGGCGACACGAAGCGCAAGGAGGCGATCACCTTCCTGCGGACCGTCAGCGACTTCGACTACCAGACCTATCTGCCTCGAATCTAGGATCAAGCATCCATCGGCGGGCGGCTGGCGGAACGACGATCTTCGCCATATGATGGGAACCTGCCTGCGAGCCTGCAGGGGTTGCAAAAGGACGTCATGCCGCCACGCGCGGCGCGGACGGGCAAGGGCCGCTTGGGCCGATGGAGACGCTGATGCCGTTCTGCCGAGCTGCCGCAGCAGCCTTTCTCGGCCTTCTCCTAACCGCATCTCCGATGTGGTCGCAGGACGCGCCGCTGACCGTCGTCCTCAAGCCCGGTCAGACCGCCGCCGACGTGCAGCAGGTGCTGGATCTTGCGGCCCGCACGGGCCGACCGCTGACGGTTCAGGTGGAGACCGCGACCACAACCACCGGCGCCGCTGCACACCCCGCGACCTCCGCATCGGACACGACCTCTGGCACTGCCACCGCAACCAGCGCTGATACGATGCAGATGACGCCGGAAATGGAAGCGGCCAACATGGGCATGGCCAGCTGGGAGCGGTTTTCGGACGCCTCGTCCCAAGGTTTCACGACGGCGATTGCGGGGCTGCAGGCCCTGTCCACCATGGTGGGCATGACGACCACGCATCTGGATGCCGAGGGCATTGCGAACGGCCGGATTGCGATGGTGGCGCTGCTTTCGCTTTTGGCGGGCGGCGCCGCGGCGCTCAGCGTGCGGCTTCTGTTTGCGCAGTTGCTGCGACACAGCCATTTGCGGGCCCGTCACATCGCCGGCAAGTTCCGTCGCTTCTTCAAGCGCCTGGTCGGCGATCTGCTGTCGATCGCGATTTTTCTCGGTGTCGCCCGGTGGGTCCTGCTGACGATGCTCGCGGATACGACGGCTGCCTTCCAGGTCTGCCAGGCCGCCATTGCCTTCACCCTGATCCTGCTTGTCTACATGGCGGTGGGACGGTTTCTGTTTCGGCCCGATGAGAGCGGCGAAACACTGTTCGCGATCAGCAATCCGCAATGGCATTTCCATATGCTCACCGCCTATGGCGTGATCACCGCCCTGTTTGGTGAGACCATGCGGCTGTGGAACTGGCTGGGCCTGGACCGGGCCTCGCTCGACGGGTGGTTCCTGATCGGCGGCACCCTGCTGACGCTGCTCAAGCTAACCTGGTTCTGGGGCGGCCGCGCCGGCATCCGCGCTGCGTTCAAAGGCTCAAGCCCGGGCCCCGTCCGGCGCGTCATCGGCAACCTGCTTCCGGATTTCTATGTCGTTTCGGCCATCTTCATCTGGTTCTTCGGGTCGGTCATCATCGGCTCGCCGGACAGTGCCCGCTGGAGTTTCGCGGCCGGCTCGACTCAGGTCATCCTGCTGCTCCTGCCGGTGTTCGCACTCGGTGCCCACCACGTGGTGGACGAGTTCGCGCGGCACTGGGAAACCACCCACGGGGCGGACCTATGGTCTTCCGTACTCGCCAGCCTTCGCGTGGTGTGCTCGGGCGCTGTGTGGATCGGCGGCCTGCACCTGATCACCGCGCTCTGGTGGCCGCTGATGACCAGCGGCGGCGACATCGCAACCGGTTGGATCCTCTGGCTGGAGCGGCTGAGCTTTGCCGTGGTCGCAAGCTGGGCCGTCTACACGCTGGTGTGGAAATACGCCGAGACGATCGCCCCACCGCAGACCGTGATGCTGCCCGGCCAGGAAGACGAGCAAGCGGACAAGAAGCAGACAAGCCGTCTGACGACGGCGCTGCCGGTGATCCGCAACCTGGTTCTCGGTGCGGTTCTCGCGGTCGGCTCGCTGATCGTCCTCAGTTCGCTTGGCATCAACGTGGCGCCGCTGCTGGCCGGGTTCGGAGTGCTCGGGCTTGCGCTTTCGTTCGGGTCTCAGGCGTTGGTGAAGGACGTCGTTTCCGGCATCTTCTTTATTGTCGACGATGCCTTCCGGATTGGCGAGTACATCGATACGGGCAAGCTGCAGGGGACCGTGGAGCAGATCACCGTGCGCTCCGTGCGGCTGCGCCATCACAACGGACCCATCCACACCATTCCCTTCGGGCAGATCAGCTCCGTCACCAATTTCAGCCGCGACTGGGGAACGATCAAGTTCCAGCTCCGCTTCGAGCGCGACAGCGATGCCGAGACCATCCGCCGTGCCGCCAAGAAGGTGGGGCTGGGCATGCTGGAGGATCCGGAATTTGGGCCGCAGTTCCTCATTCCGCTGAAGATGCAGGGTATCCAGGACATCACCGAAACGGCGATGATCGTGCGCTTCAAGTTTACCTGCCTGCCCGGCAATCCGGGCATCCTGAAGCGCGAAGCGATGACGCGGCTGCTGGCCGCCTGCAAGGCCGCCGGCGTGCAGCTCGCATCCAATGCGGTGACGGTGCGCTCGAACGGAGCCAATTCCGTCGATATCGAAGCCGCCGCCGCCGGCACGCCGCCACCGCTGACGTCGATCGCTGTCTGAGCGTTCGACATTGCCGCGTTCAGCGCCGATCAGACCGTAGACGGTTCCGGCGACATATTCGCAGCGGCATTTTCGCGTCCTGCAGCCGTATTCTGTCCGGGAACCAGAACCTTCAGTTCGCCGGCATGGATCTTCAGCGTCACGTCCCGCTTCATCGGCAGGAGTTCGCCATCGATGACACAGCTGACGTCGCGGCGGTGGCGAGGAAAGTGCAGTTCGAGTTCTGTTGCCGTCATCGCCGTGACCGCGGCGTTTTCCTTGAGCTTGCCGCGCAGGATGTCGAAGGTGAGTTTTGCGACCCCGGACGGCTTCATCGGTTCGGCGAGGTAGAACCCAAGATGGCCGCTGGTCAGGTCATCGGCAAACATCAGAGGATCGGTGCCAAACTCGTTGTTTGAGACCGAGATGGCCGACACCTTGCGCGAAGTGCGCTTGCCATCGACGACATATTCCATCTCGAATTCCGGCGGGTTGAACATGACGCCGATTGCAGCCCTTGCGCTTGCCCGCATCTTGCCGAGCCTCGAGGCAAAATTCATCGAGTTGCGGTAGCGCACCATCCGGGCATGCAGGCCTGCGGAAAACTGGTGCACGAAGCTTTTTCCGTTGGCGCTGGCGATATCGATCGCTTCGGGCGTGCCCTCTGCCAACGTGTCGAGGACTTCCCAGATGTCGAGCGGCAGTTTCAGCGAACGGGCAAACAGGTTCATCGTGCCGGCCGGCACCACGCCGAGAACGATACCGCTTTTCCAGGCAATGCCCGCCGCCGCGGAAATCGTGCCGTCGCCACCGCCGGCGATCAGTCCTTCGACGCCGGGCATCGAGGCTGCCTTTTCCATCGTCTCGACGACCTTGTCGCCGGCAACAACCTCGCACTCGATCTCGTGGCCGGCAGCCCGGAAGGTCTTCAGGGCGTGGTCGCAGTAAGCGTCCATATCCGTGGTTCGGAAAGTCCCGCCATCGCGGTTGAAAACGGCATGTAGTTTCATCGACAAGGGACCAGGTGCTCGAGGGCGGCGGATAACGACAGGGTGGAAAATGGTGAGGCCGCGGCAGATATCAACGGCACCGCATGGCGATTGCACGATTGTGGTACAGTTGGTTTTTGTCAAAAGCCTACCGCGCTGCACAATCACGTGCTAATCTGCTGTCAATTCAACTGCCTCAAAGCCCCATCATTTGCTCCCGGACGCGCTCGCTTCGAGCCGTACCCGTCCGCTTTTTCAACAGATGCGATACCATGACAGACACCGCAGTCCGACACGTGCCCGATGCCAAGGCCAACACCAGACCTGACGACAGCATCCCGAAAACCAGCCTTTCCCCCCTCGCCGTCCTTCTGATCGAATTCGCGCTTGCCGTCGGCGGCTTCGGGATCGGTACCGGCGAGTTCGTCATCATGGGCCTGCTGCCGAATGTGGCGGAGACGTATCAGGTCAGCATCCCAACGGCGGGCTATGTGATCAGCGCCTATGCGCTGGGTGTGGTGATCGGCGCGCCGATCATCGCAATTCTATCGGCCCGGCTGCCGCGCCGCACGCTGCTTCTGGCTTTGATGGGTGTCTTTGCGGTCGGCAACATCCTGTCGGCGATGGCGCCAAGTTTCTGGAGCTTTACCGCGCTGCGCTTCGTCACCGGCCTGCCGCACGGGGCCTATTTCGGGGTAGCCTCGCTGGTGGCCGCCTCCATGGTGCCGCCCAACAAGCGCGCCCGCGCCGTCGGCCGCGTCATGCTGGGTCTGACGATCGCGACGCTGCTCGGCACGCCGCTTGCCACCTTCATGGGCCAGATGCTGTCCTGGCGCTCGGCCTTCTACCTTGTCGGCTTCATCGGTCTCCTGACCGTGGCACTCGTCTGGTTTTTTCAGCCGAGGGACAAGGTGCAAGAAGGCGCCAGCATTCGCCGCGAACTCAGCGCATTCGGCAAGACACAGGTCTGGCTGACGCTCGGCATTGCCTCGGTCGGTTTCGGCGGCATGTTTTCGGTGTTCAGCTACATCGCCTCCACCACGACGCAAACGGCCGGGCTTCCGGTCACCATGGTGTCGATCGTCATCGCCCTGTTCGGCATCGGCATGAATGTCGGCAATATTGTCGGCTCGAGGCTTGCCGACATTTCGCTGAAGGGCACGATCGGCGGAACGATGGTGTTCTACGTGGCCGTGATGCTGGCCTTTGCGACCTTCGCGCATATCCCTGTTATGCTCTATATCACCGTCTTCCTGGTCGGCTGCGGATTTGCCTGCGGCCCGGCGCTGCAGACGCGGCTGATGGATGTGGCCGCCGACGCCCAGACGCTGGCGGCCGCTTCCAACCATTCGGCCTTCAACATCGCCAACGCACTCGGTGCCTGGCTCGGCGGGCTCGTCATCGCCTGGGGCTGGGGTTTTCAGGCAACCGGTTATGTCGGTGCGGTGCTTTCGCTGATCGGGCTCTGCGTCTTCGGCGTGTCGGTTGCTCTGGAACGTGAGGCAAAGCCCTCAGCCTGAGCCAGAAAGCGCCGTCTCGGTAAAGCGTACCGGCGCTCGCCTGCGCCGCCTTGCCGTTGCCGTCGTTACGCGCGATGTATCGTCCTCACTGCCCTGAGCTTGACGAGGAGATTCCATGCGCGCTGTCGGTTTTAGCGAAAACCTGCCGATCACATCCGAAAACGCCCTTCTCGACATCGAGCTGCCGGAGCCCGAGGCCAAGGGGCGCGACCTGCTGGTCGAGATCAAGGCCGTGTCGGTCAATCCTGTCGATACCAAGCAGCGCCGGTTGCAGCCTGTCGAAGCTGGCCAGTACCGGATCCTCGGCTTCGATGCGGCGGGCGTGGTCAGAGCGGTCGGGCCGGATGTGAAACTCTTCAAGCCGGGTGACGAGGTGTTTTACGCGGGCGCGGTCAACCGTCCCGGCACCAATGCGGAACTGCATCTGGTCGACGAGCGGATCGTCGGCAAGAAGCCTTCCAGCCTCTCCTTTGAGGAGGCCGCCGCCCTTCCGTTGACCGCCATCACTGCCTACGAGACGCTGTTTCACCGGATGAAGGTGCAGGACAAGGTGGCGAGCGCCTGGAATGCGGTTCTGGTCATCGGCGGCGCCGGTGGTGTCGGCTCGATTGCCATCCAGTTGCTGCGGGAGCTGACCGACGCGACCGTGATCGGCACCGGCTCGCGGCCGGAAACACAGGACTGGATCCGCACGCTCGGCGCTCACCATGTTCTCGACCATTCCAAGCCGCTGGCAAAACAGATCGCCGGGATGGCGATCGGCAACCCCGCATTCGTCTTCTCGACGACGGAAACCTCCGATCACATCAACGACATCCTCGAGATGATCGCGCCGCAGGGACGACTGGGGCTGATCGACGACCCGAAGGAGCCGATCGATATCCGCCAGTTCAAGCGCAAGGCTTTGTCGATCCATTGGGAGACGATGTTCGTTCGGCCGGTGTTCCAGACCGCCGACATGATTGAACAGTACAAGCTGCTCAATCATGTGTCCGAACTGGTTGATGCCGGCAAGATCCGCACGACGCTGTCCGACGTGATCGGCCCGATCAATGCTGCAAACCTCAAGAAGGCCCACGCCAGGATCGAAAGCGGCACGACGCGAGGCAAGCTGGTTCTGTCCTGCTTCTGACCACGCAGCAACACACACCCCATAAGGTGTATCGATAAAAACTTACACCTTATCACGTTTGCCGTTTGGAGCTATGGTCCAGGCGGGTACGCGCAAAGGGGGTTCTTATGGCGACATCGCAGTCCAATACATTCGGAAATCCGCTGGATATCGTGACCGGGTCCACATGGTTCGGGTATCTGGCCCGAGCCGTCCTGACGTTCATGTTCTGGGGAAGCGGGCTTTCCAAGCTCATCGATTTTCCGGCCGGCGTCGCGGAGATGACGCAGTTCGGGCTGGAACCGGCATTCGCCTTCAACGTGGCCGTCATCATCACCCAGCTGGTGGGTTCGGCGCTTATCATCCTCAACCGCTGGACCTGGCTCGGTGCCGGCGCGCTCGGCGTGTTCACGGCGCTGACGATTCCGATCGTCCACCATTTCTGGACGATGGAAGAGCCGTTCAAGACGCTCGAGTTCTACGTGGTGATGGAGCATATCACCGTGATCGGCGGCCTGATGGTCGTCGCCTGGAAATCACGCTGAAGGGTGTTCAGGTCCACCCATAACATCCAAATGCGAAAAGGCCCGCCGCCACGACAATGACGGCAGGCTTCTTACGGATGGCTGCGGCTTGTATCAGGCACTCGCCTGGATGACGACGACCTTTGCGCCGACCTGGACGCGCTGGAAAAGATCGATGACGTCGTGGTTCATCATGCGGATGCAACCGCTCGACATCGCGTGACCGATCGAATCCGGCTGGTTGGTGCCGTGGATGCGGAAATGCGTATCGTTGCCGCCGCGGTAAAGATACATCGCACGGGCGCCGAGCGGGTTGTTAGGGCCGCCCGGCATGCCGCCTGCGAGCGCCCGGTAGCGCGGTTCGCGGCGCTGCATGTTGGCCGTCGGCGTCCAGGTCGGCCATTCGGCCTTGCGGCCCACATAGGCGTTTCCGGAGAGTGCAAGACCGGCGCGGCCGACACCGACGCCGTAACGGATCGCCCGGCCATTGCCGAGGATGTAATAGGCCCGGCGCGCAGGCGTATCAACGACGACGGTACCTGCCTCGTAGGAGCTGACATAGTCGACTTCGGTCCGGCGCAGTTCAGGCCTGATCCGATCGATTGGCACCGGTGACAAGGGGAAAGCCTCGCCTGGGAGCGCTGCATAATTGCGCTGTTCTGGATACGTGGATGCGCAGCCGGCCAGCAGAAGCGGCAAACCGACCAGCAGGCCGCGACGGGAAATCGACATGAATGTGTCCTTGGCGAGTCGAGAAGATGACCAAGAATTACGGATATTATGGTTAATGAAGTGATAAGGCGGGTGCGGATCGAGCGAGTTCCATGGCGTATTTGCACCGACAACACCGTGCACGCCCACAGGCGCACGCGACGTTGTTAAGCGCATCATCTGATGTTATTTTTCATGCGAAGGGAGACTGACCATGCGAACGACGATCACCATCGATGATGAACTGCTTATCGATGCAAAGGAACTGACCGGTCTTCAGGAGACATCGGCGATCGTCAAGAAGGCGCTTACGCTTCTCGTTCAAAATGAAGCTGCACGGCGCCTTGCTCTGCTGGGCGGAACGGAACCAGACTTCAGATCAGCGCCCCGCTGGCGGCCGGACGAGCAGTGATTCTGGTCGATACAGTCATCTGGGCCGACCATCTCGGCAAACCAGACCCGAGGCTGATTGCTCTGCTGGAGAATGGACAAGTCTGCACTCATCCGCATGTGATCGGGGAACTGGCGCTGGGGAACATGCGCCAATACGATGTGATCATCGGCTATCTGCATCGGCTGCCGAAATCCGTAACAGCGTCAGATGCGGAGGTTCTGGCAATGATACGGACACAGAAACTGTCCGGCTCAGGCATCGGCTATTGTGACGCGCATCTCGTGGCGTCTCTGTTGTTGACGCCGGATCTGTTGCTTTGGACACGGGACAAGCGGCTGAACGCTGTCGCCCACCGGTTCGGCCGTGGCTGGACCTCAGTCTGAAGCGCTCCCAGCAAACCTGCGCAGCGATTTGCATTCGGGACTGTGCGGAGGCGCCTCTCTAGATCGCTGTGCGTCCAATTGAACGCACAGCGGTTGCTCTGGTCTCCCTCGGCACCTCAAGGATCACATATTCTGATAGACCGGCCCCTCGCCACCCTGCGGCGGCACCCACACGATGTTCTGGTTGGGGTCCTTGATGTCGCAGGTCTTGCAGTGGACGCAGTTCTGGGCGTTGATGACGAAGACTTCTTCGCCGTCCTTCTCCACCCATTCATAGACCCCGGCGGGACAGTAGCGGGTCGAGGGGCCCGCATAGACTTCGAGCTCTGAGCGCTTCTGCAGGTCCATATCCTTGACCTTGAGATGGACCGGCTGGTCTTCCTCGTGGTTGGTGTTCGACAGAAACACTGACGAAAGACGGTCGAAGGTCAGCACGCCATCAGGCTTCGGATAGTCGATCTTCTTGTGCTGTGCCGCCGGCTCCAGGCTTTGCGCATCGGTCTTGCCGTGCTTCAGCGTGCCGAAGAACGAGAAGCCGAACAGCTGGTTGGTCCACATGTCGAGACCGCCGAGCGCGACGCCGAGACCGGTTCCGAGCTTCGACCAGAGCGGCTTGACGTTGCGCACGCGCCTCAGATCGGTGCCGATCGCCGTCTGGCGCCATTCATTCTCGATCTCGACCGGCTCGTCATTGGCGCGGCCGGCAGCGATGGCGGCGGCCAGCTTGTCGGCGGCCAGCATGCCGGAGATGACCGCGTTGTGCGATCCCTTGATGCGCGGCACGTTGACGAAGCCGGCGGAACAGCCGATCAGCGCGCCACCCGGGAAGGACAGTTTCGGCACCGACTGGTAGCCACCCTCGGTAATCGCACGCGCGCCGTAGGACAGGCGCTTGCCGCCCTCGAACGTGCCGCGGATGGCCGGATGCGTCTTGAAGCGCTGGAATTCCTCGAACGGATAGAGATAGGGGTTCTTGTAGTTGAGGTGGACGACGAAGCCGACTGCGACCGTGTTATCCTCCAGGTGGTAGAGGAAGGAACCGCCGCCGGTCTTCATGCCGAGCGGCCAGCCGAACGAGTGCTGCACGAGGCCCTGTCTGTGGTTCTCCGGCTTGACCTGCCACAGTTCCTTGATGCCGATGCCGTATTTCTGCGGCTCGCGATCCTTGGCAAGATCGAATTTCGCGATCAGCTGCTTGGCAAGCGAGCCACGCACACCTTCGCCGATCAGCGTGTACTTGCCGAGCAGTTCCATGCCGCGGGTATAGGCAGGACCCGGTTCGCCGTTCTTCTCAATCCCCATGTCGCCGGTTGCGACACCGATTACGGCACCCTGGTCATTGTAGAGCACCTCGGCGGCGGCAAAGCCGGGATAGATCTCGACGCCCAGCGCTTCGGCCTTTTCGGCGAGCCAGCGACAGACGTTGCCGAGCGAGACGATGTAATTGCCGTGATTGTTCATGAGCGGCGGCATGGCGAAGTTCGGCAGGCGGATCGAGCCGGCGGGACCGAGCAGCAGGAACTGGTCGTCGGTCACTTCGGTCTTGAAGGGATGGCCCTCTTCCCCGCGCCAGCCGGGCAGAAGCGCATCGATGCCCGACGGATCGACCACGGCGCCCGAGAGGATATGCGCACCGACTTCGGCGCCTTTTTCCAGAACGACCACCGTCAGATCCGGGTTGACCTGCTTCAACCGGATCGCAGCCGACAGGCCGGCCGGGCCAGCGCCGACGATCACGACGTCGAACTCCATGCTTTCTCGTTCAGGAAGCGGGTTGGCGGAAAGGTCTTGGGCGTCCATTGCAAACTCCGATGCCGGCCCCTCGCCGGCGCAGTAGGTCTGTTTCTGTCTTGTCAAACGCGATCCCGCTTGTCGAGGCGCGAAAACGTCTTCCGGCTTGTCATTCGCGCAAAGCACGCTTCCGTTTTCTCAACTTACGTTGACGTACACGTAAATAACGGTTCTGGCGCCAAAGGCAAGTTCTGGCTTTCGCCATGGGTGGACCAAAGCTATAAAGCCCCGGCATTCAAATGACCGGTCCCCGCGTCGCAACCTGTCGTCGCGCCCGAAGGCCCGTCATGAACCTCGTGCAGAGAAGGAAAGCTTCATGGATCTCGGTATTGCCGGCAAACGCGCGCTCGTACTCGCCTCCTCCCGCGGCCTCGGGCTGGGGATAGCCAAGGCTCTGGCGGCGGAAGGCGCAAACGTCCTTCTCGTCGGTCGGTCGGGCGATCAGCTGGCCGAAAACTGCAAGGCGATCAATGCGCTCGGCAAAGGCAAGGCCGAGTGGGTCCGCGGCGATCTCGGCGAAGAGAATTTCGTCGCTTCGATGGTGACGGCCGTTGAGGAAAAGCTCGGCGGCATCGACATTCTCGTCAACAATACCGGCGGCCCGACGCCCGGCACGACTGAGGATATGAGCGCCGACAAGCTCGACACGTTCTTCCAGTCCATGGTGCTGCGCGTCATCACGCTCACCAACACGTTGCTGCCGCAGATGAAGGCGCAAGGCTGGGGCCGCGTTCTGACGGTCGCCTCCTCCGGCGTGGTTGAGCCGATCGCGAACCTCGCGCTGTCGAATACGCTGCGTGGCGCGCTGGTCGGCTGGAACAAGACACTTGCGACCGAAGTGGCGGGTTCCGGTATCACCGCAAACATGCTGCTGCCTGGCCGCATCCTCACCGACCGGATCGAGGAACTCGACACGGCCAATTCGAAAAAGCAGGGCAAGACGATGGACGAAGTCCGCGCCGCATCGGTCAAGACGATCCCCGCCGGCCGGCTCGGCACGGTCGAGGAATTCGGCGCTGCCGGTGCCTTCCTCTGCTCGGAAGCCGCAAGCTACATCACCGGATCGATGCTGCGCGTCGATGGCGGAGCGGCCCGCTCGTTCTAACCTGACAAGACCACTTTGAAGACAACACGGATCGCGCTAGGATCTGATTCTGGCGCGGTCCACGCCTCCCCCCTCCGACCGGGAAAGTAAACCTCATACCGGACCTCCGATCATCGAACCGACTGTTCGAGCATCCGCACAAGGAGGGATTGCGCAATACGCTCGCAATAGGAGGTTTGACCATGAAGACGACAGTTCCGATCTATCAGCTGAAACGCAAGGCGAAGCTTCTCGCCCGGCAGACATCCACTCCCCTCCACGCCGCGCTCGACCGGATCGCCATCGAGCAAGGGTACCGGAGCTGGAGCCTGCTATCGGCCAAACATGCCGAAACATCGCCCGCCGAAATCTTGTACCGAAGCCTGAAACAGGGCGACATGCTGCTGGTCGGTGCAAGGCCGCGACAGGGCAAGACGCTGATGGCGCTCAGTCTTGCCATCGAGGCCATGAAAGCCGGCAATAGCGCCTTTTTCTTCAGCCTCGATTATACGCCTGCCGACATTCTCGGGCGCTTTCGCGCGCTTGAGGTCGAGCCTCAGCGCTTCGGAGACCAGTTTTCGTTCGACTGCTCCGATGCGATCAATGCCGGTTACATGATCGAGGCGCTGGAAACCGCTGCAGCCGGTACGCTGGTCGTGGTGGACTATTTGCAGCTTCTCGACCAGAGGCGCGAAAACCCGCCGCTGGCCGACCAGGTTTCCACACTCGAGTCTTTCGCCCGTAAGCGCGGTCTGATCATCGTCTTCGTGTCACAGATCGACCGCGCTTACGACGAGGCGACGAAGCCCCTCCCCGACATCGCGGATGTCAGGCTTCCCAACCCGATCGACCTGTCCAAGTTCAGCCGGACCTGCTTCCTGCAGAGCGGCAGCGTGGCGTTCCAGCCGAACGGGTAAGCGACGGTCAGAGATCGGCGGCAAGCTTCGGCAGGTCGGCGATCAGGCTGTCACGCACAACATAGCTGATCGGCGTGTCGGGATAGCGCTTCACGTCGACCAGCAACCTTGCAAAGATCACGCGGCGGTCGTTCTGCTCGGCCCAGCCGACGAACCAGCCGATCGGGCGGGAATAGTCCGGCTTGCCGTCCTTGCCGCGCATCCAGCCGGCGCCGGTCTTGCCCTGCACGTCCCAGCCGTCAGCAGCTGCAAAATGCGGCAGGATGGCCTGTGTCATGTCGGAAGCCTTTTCCGAGATCGGCAGCTTGCCGGTGAGGAAGCGGCGGATGAACGCCACCTGCTGGTCCGGCGAGATCTTCAGCGACGACATCAGCCAGGCTTCCGTCAGACCGTCCGTGCCCGCGGGTCCGCCTGAGACATCGCGGTTGCCGTAACCGAAGGCCTTCACATAGGCCGCGAACCGTTCTTTGCCGAGCTTGCGCGTGATCTCCTGCGAATACCAGACGATCGAATCGCGTTCCCAGATAGTCGGGTCGACATCCTTTTGCTCACGCTGCGAGCGGTTGAACTTCGCCTGGTATTTCCAGAGCGGCGTCGTCTCGTCGGTGAGGATGCCGGCGTCATAGCCCATCATCGCGAGCGGCAGCTTGAAGGTGGATTGCGGATAGAAAGCCTGATCGCAGGCGCCTTCCCGGTGCACTTGTTCACCTGTCTTTTCCTCGATCACGACCGTACAGGCGATGGGCTCGGCAGCATGGGAGGCCACGCCGGAAAACAAGCACGCAACCGTGATCAACGACAGAAACTTCATTTTCTTCAACACTCTAGCAGTCCTCCTTGTGCGACGCCGGGAAGATCCTCCATGAATGTGTAAACATTGAGTTAACTTGTCATGCCGGTTTTGACCCCTCGTCAAGGCGACGCTGGTACAGGCCTCGCTTGATTAGAACCCAAGGGGCATACCGTGTTAATTGACAGCCTTTTCAAAGGCGGATCGAGTTCATCCTCGCCGAGCCAGACGTCCAGTTCCAGCCAACCATCCTCTACGAGCCAGACGTCCACCTCAAGCACACAGCCAGCAAGCACAACATCCGGCACTTCAGCCGCAACCACCCCGACCAGCACCGAGCAGGTCAAACCGGTCGCGAGCGCAGAACCCGAAACGCAGGTCGACAATAGCGATGACGGCATCTACTCCGCCACGCCTCCGGCGTCGGGTGACGAGACTGCAGAAGCCGAGCCAGTAGCGGCCGATAATGATGAAGCCAGCGAGAGCGTAGGCGACACAGACAAATCCGAGACGCCGGTTTCCACCGCGCCGGAAACTGCTGCGACCGGCGATGCAAAGCCTGAAAGCACCGAGACCAGCGGCGCCGAAACAGACCGCGACGCTTCGATGGTTGAAGACGACGACACCGCAGCGCCAACGTCCAGTGCGCCATCGGGAAGCACATCGACCGGAAGCGTGCCGGCAGAAAGCACGACGGAAGCGGAGCCATCCGCTGAACCTGAGGCGGGTGCCGTTCCTCCATCAAACAGCGCTCCATCAAACAGTGCGCCATCGAACAGCGTGAGTTCCGGCAGCGCGTCTGGCCCATCCTCGTCGGGTCCGGTACAGGCTGGCACGGCATCCACGGCACCGGCGACGGGCTCGAGCACGGGAACGACCGCTTCGTCGTCCAACGCTCCGACCACCGCGTCGACCTCCGTCTCCAAGACGGCTTCTGCCGATCGCGTCGCTGACTTCCTCGACCAGGTCGCTAGGATCCAGACGCGTTTCGGAACGACAGGTACCAGCGAGGAACAACAGGCTCGCGAACGGGCTTCGGAAGTCGTCCAGAGCCTGATGGTCAGCCAGTTGCTGGACAATATCGTCTCCAAGCAGAGCCAGACGATTGGCACCCTGTTCGGCTCCCGAGACGAGGCCGACACGCTGGAAACGGAGAAAATCTACAGCGCGGCATAAACGCTATCGGCATGGGGTTCAGTCCCTTTCCGCTCTTGCCTTCGCCCGCACCTTGTGCCATCACGCGCCCTCTTGAAAAACGGGGCGCGTTTTCGCGTTCTGTTGCCCTCGGAGGCGGCGCTTCCGGTTCATCATTTTCGACGTAGATTTTTAAGGAGCACGGCCATGGCACGGGCGCTCGGGCTTGATTTCGGCACGACCAATACGGTTCTGGCATTGGCGGACAGCGGCGCCACCACGCATTCGCTGGAGTTTTCCAGCAGCGCCGGCACCACGGATTCGATGCGCACGGCGCTGTCCTTCATGAAGGATGCGAAGCTTGGCGCGCAGGCGCTGAAGATCGAGGCCGGTCAGGCCGCCATCCGCCAGTTCATCGACAATCCCGGTGATGTTCGCTTCCTGCAGTCGATCAAGACCTTTGCTGCAAGCCCCCTGTTTCAGGGTACGCTGGTGTTTGCCCGCCGGCACATGTTCGAAGACCTGATGGAAATCTTTCTGAAGCGGCTGCAGGCCTACGCGGAAGGCAACTGGCCGGGCGAAGTCTCGCGTCTCGTCGCAGGACGTCCGGTGCATTTTGCCGGCGCCAGCCCGGATGAGAAACTCGCCACCGATCGCTACAACGAAGCGCTGACGCGGCTGGGCTTTCCGGAAATCCACTATGTCTACGAGCCTGTCGCAGCCGCCTATTACTTCGCGCAGAGCCTGAAGAGCGATGCCACCGTTCTGGTGGCCGACTTTGGCGGCGGCACGACGGACTACTCGCTCATCCGCTTCGAGCGTGTCGCCGGCAAGCTCGTCGCAACTCCGATCGGCCATTCCGGCGTCGGCATCGCCGGCGATCACTTCGACGCGCGGATGGTGGAGCATCTGGTGGCGCCAGAGATTGGCAAGGGCACGCATTTCAAGAGCTTCGACAAGCTTCTCGAAGTGCCCTCCAGCTATTATGCGAATTTCTCGCGCTGGAACCAGTTGTCTATCTTCAAGACGACCCGCGAGTTCACGGATCTGAAATCGCTGGTGCGCTCGGCAACCGATCCCGACAAGCTGGAACTGTTTATCGATCTCGTCGATCACGACGAAGGCTATCCGCTCTATCAGTCGATCTCGGCCACCAAGATGGCGCTTTCTGCGTCCGACGAGGCGGAGTTCAATTTCTCGCCGCTCGGCCGGGGTGGCAAGAAGATGGTGAAGCGGACCGATTTCGAAACCTGGATCGCCGACGACCTCGCCCGGATCGAAGGTGCGCTGGACGACGTGCTGACCAAGACAAACACGGCACCTGATGAGGTCGACAAGGTGTTCTTGACCGGTGGGACATCCTTCGTGCCGGCGGTGCGGCAGATCTTTAACCGGCGCTTCGATGCCGGCAAGATCGAGAGCGGCGGCGAACTGTTGTCGATCGCCCACGGTCTGGCCCTGATCGGCGAAAGCGGCGATGTGGAGCAGTGGGCGGCGTAAGCACTCCGCGAGGTTCTCCACAGCCGCGGACGGAATCCCATTCCAACCCGAGCCCGACATGCTATAGGGTGCGCATATGAGCCCCACCGCCTCCGAACTCGATCCTGCCGAACTTGCAGCGCTGCTGCATTTCTATGCGGATTCGGGTGTCGACTGGCTGGTCGAGGACGAACCGGTCGATCGCTTCGCGCAGTTTGCCGAGCAGAAGGCCGCGAAGGCGCAAGGGCGAGCGGCACCGAACGCGTCGTCACCGCCGCAAGGTGAGCGTGAGGCCTATGCTGGCGGCGGCGATGCCCCACAGCAGCAGCGTCCCGCACCCCCGGCTCCGCGTCTTACCCCCTCCTCCATGCAGCAGGTCGCCATTCCCGATGGCGGCGCGGTCAATGCCGCGCGTCTTGCGGCAGACGGTGCCGGCACGCTTTCCGAACTGAAGACGGCGCTGGAAACCTTCGGCGGCTGCAACCTGAAACACGGCGCCCGCTCAACGGTGTTCATGACCGGCGATCCGCAATCGCGCATCATGGTGATCGGCCCGATGCCGAATGCCGAAGATGATCGCGACGGCACACCGTTTTCCGGGCGGCAGGGCCAATTGCTCGATCGGATGCTGTCGGCGATCGGCCTGTCGCGCGAGACGGTGCTGCTCACCAACATCATCCCCTGGCGTCCGCCGGGAAGCCGGATGCCGTCCGACGCCGAACTTGAAATCTGCAGACCGTTCCTCGACCGTCAGATCGCGCTTGCCGAGCCACGCCATCTGCTGCTGCTCGGCAACTTTCCCGCGCGTCTGTTCCTCAGCGACACCGGCACGATCCATTCCATGCGCGGTGAATGGCGCGAGGTCACGGCAGCGGGACTTGCGGTTTCCGCGCTCGCGACGCTTCACCCGCAGGATCTGCTTGCGGCACCGGCCAACAAGGCTCTCGCCTGGCAGGATATGCTGCTGTTCAAAAGCCGCATTTCCGGCACTTGAATGCCCAGAATCTAGGCAGCGGACCGACGATTCGCGTTAATATTACCAATTTGTGAATATCGTTATGCGTGCGCTGCATGTCAGCGCCGCGTTTGCCGCCATTGATGAATCAATGCTGCGCTGCAATATATCATCCTGTCTTGGGAGGACACGGTTTAAGGAACCAAGGCAATGACCACACGCTTTCGTCCGATCCATTCGGGCTTTGAAACCCTCCGCGTTGCCGGCCTCGCGCCGCGCTCCTCGAACGGGTACCACCATTTCGGATCTGCCACGCACGAGCAGATCACGTCGCGCTCGATGAGCCGTCCGGTCGGGATAACCCGTCCGTCCGCCGTCTTCGCAGACTTTCGTGAACGCTGAGGGTATGACGACAATGAAAACCGTTCTGCACCCGATCCGTACGATCCGCGACAGCATTCTCCAGATCAGCTGCGCGGTATCTGCATCCGTCGAGTTTTCCCGTTCAGCGGTAAAGCGCTCCGACGCGGAAACTGCAATTCCGCTGTAAAGCGTCATCCACGTTGGATTGAACTGTCGAGGGCTGCGTCACGCGGCCCTTTTGCGTTTGGGGCATGTTCCTGCAGCACGGGTTCAGTTGGCGGTGCTTGACGCCCGGCGTGCCGCCTTGCGCTCGAGACCCAACCGATGCTCGCGGTAGATGATGAAGATACCGGCGGAAACCGTAATCGCGGTACCGATCAGCGTCGTTGCCGTCGGCACGTCCGCAAACAGCAGATATGACACGGCAATGCCCAGAATGATCGACGTATAGTCGAAGGGTGCGACTGTCGAGACATCGGCAAATCGATAGCTTTCGGTCAGGAAGATCTGCGCTACGCCACCGCATAGCCCGGCCGCGATCAGAAGCAGAAAACTGCTCCAGGGCAGCGACACCCAGCCGAACGGCAGGCTGGCCAGCGACAGAAGCGCGCCGGTCAGCGAAAAATACAGCACGATCGTCGCCGTCTTTTCGGTCTGCACCAGCTGGCGCACCTGCACCATGGCAAGACCGGCCAGCACGGCGGCACAGAGAACCGCGATCGCACCGAGCGCCTGTTCGGAGGCAAACCCGCCGTCGCGGAGCAGTGTCAGCTTTGGCCATGAGACGACGAGAACGCCAACGATTCCGATCAACACCGCCGTCCAGCGATAGACGCGCACTGTTTCCTTGAGGATGAGCGCTGCAAACACGACGGCCATCAGCGGTCCCGCGTAGCCGATGGCAATCGCTTCCGGCAGCGGCAGGTGGATCAGGCCGTAAAAGCCGAAGGCCATCGACATGATGCCCAGCACACCGCGCTTGAAATGTCCAAAAATGCTCGACGTGTGGAATGCCGGCCATAACTGTCCAAGAACCGACAGGTAGAGCACGATCGGCACGATCCCGAAAGCGGAGCGGTAAAAGGTGATCTGCCCTGCAGGGATCCCCGTTCCGGCGGACTTGATGCAGACCTGCATGGCCACGAAGATGACGACGGAGATGACCTTGAAAAGAATGCCCCGCAAGGGGTTCTGCGCGTCGGCCACCATCATGCACTCTGCAAAAATCACGGTGACGGGACCGTAATCGCAGCACCACCAAAGAAAAGGATTCGAATACAAATCACAATAACCACATTTCCCGGGGCCGCGACAGGAAATTGACAAAGCACAATCACGAAGCATGATGGCAAGTCAGCTTCCGCGAGGCTGCTCAAGACTGGAACAAAATCGCGTTATCTTAAAGGTGGCTTCAACAATCGTTTAGTATTGCGTGCAATGATCCGCGGCGGCGATGGGGATTGTCGAAAGCTCAATGCGCGCAACCGCGCAGATCCTCGACGCGTTCAATTTGAAGAGCCGGTTCAGGAAAAGTCATGCGAACAGATACGGGCCAGATCGTACATCTGGCAGATTACCGCCCCACTGATTTCGTTCTGGAACGTGTCGACCTCACCTTCGAGCTCGACCCGACGAACACGAAAGTGGATGCCCGGCTGATCTTCCATCGCCGCGAAGGCGTGGATCCGTCCGCTCCTCTGGTGCTCGATGGCGACGAGCTTGCTCTCTCCGGCCTGCTGTTTGACCAAAAAGACGTGCCGGCCAGTCAGTACGATGCCACGCCGGAAAGCCTCATCATCCGTGATCTGCCGGCCGAGGCGCCGTTCGAGATCACCATCACGACCCATATCAATCCGGAAGCCAATACGCAGTTGATGGGGCTTTACCGCACCAATGGCATCTATTGCACGCAGTGCGAGGCCGAAGGCTTCCGCCGGATCACATACTTCCCTGACCGTCCCGACGTTCTGGCGCCCTACACGATCACCATCATCGGTGACAAGGCCGCCAACCCGGTCATGCTGTCGAACGGCAATTTCCTGGGCGGTGCCGGATATGATGAAGGCCGCGCCTTTGCCGCCTGGTTCGATCCGCATCCGAAGCCATCCTACCTGTTTGCTCTCGTCGCCGGCGATCTTGCGGTCGTCGAAGACACGTTCGTGACGATGTCCGAGCGTGAAGTGACGCTGAAGATCTTTGTCGAGCACGGCAACGAGTCGCGCACCGCCTATGCCATGAACGCTCTGAAGCGTTCGATGAAGTGGGACGAGGAGCGGTTCGGCCGCGAATACGATCTCGATATCTTCATGATCGTCGCCGTCTCCGACTTCAACATGGGCGCCATGGAGAACAAGGGGCTCAACGTCTTCAACGACAAGTACGTGCTGGCCGATCCAGAGACTGCAACGGATCAGGACTACGCCAATATCGAGGCGATCATCGCCCACGAATACTTCCACAACTGGACCGGCAACCGCATCACCTGCCGCGACTGGTTCCAGCTGTGCCTGAAGGAAGGCCTCACGGTCTATCGCGACCACGAATTCTCGGCCGACCAGCGCTCGCGTCCGGTCAAGCGCATCGCCGAAGTGCGCCATCTGCGCTCGGACCAATTCCCCGAGGATGGCGGCCCGCTCGCCCACCCGGTCCGCCCGACGACCTATCGCGAGATCAACAATTTCTACACGACGACGGTCTACCAGAAGGGCTCCGAAGTCACCGGCATGATCGCCACGCTGCTCGGCAAGGACGATTTCAAGGCCGGCATGGATCTCTATTTCGAACGGCATGACGGCCAGGCCGTCACCGTCGAGGACTATGTGAAATGCTTCGAGGACGTGAGCGGCCGGGATCTCACCCAGTTCTCGCTCTGGTACTCGCAGGCTGGCACGCCGCTCGTCAACGTCTCGACCGAATACGACCAGGCATCCGCCACGTTCAAGCTATCGCTCGAACAGATGGTGCCGGCAACGCCCGGCCAGCCCGACAAGCAGCCGATGCACATTCCGCTGTCCTTCGCGCTGATCCTCGACAATGGCACCATTGCCAACGCGACATCCGTCAAGGGCGGCGAAGTCACCGGTGACGTGCTGCATCTCACCGATCGTCGCCAGACCTTCACCTTCACCGGCATCGCGTCGCGGCCGGTCCTGTCGCTCAACCGCTCGTTCTCGGCGCCGGTCAACATCGCCTTTACCCAGACGCCGGCCGATCTTGCGCATATCGCGCGTCACGACACGGATCTGTTTTCACGCTGGCAGTCCCTGGCGGATCTCGCCATCCCCAACCTCACCAAGGCTGCCCGCGATGCGCGGGAAGGTCATGAGGTCACCTGCGACCCGGCGCTGATTGCGGCACTTCTGGAAGCGGCCGGTGACGACACGCTGGAGCCGGCCTTCCGCGCGCAGGTTCTGGCACTTCCGAGCGAAGCCGACATCGGTCGCGAGCTTGGTGGCAACAACGATCCGGAAGCCATTCACACGGGCCGCAATGCGGTCTTGAAGCTCATCGCAGATGCTGGTGAAGACCTGTTCAAGCGTCTGTTCAGTGACATGAAGGCAGATAGTGCCTATTCGCCGGATGCCGAAAGCGCCGGCAAGCGGGCTCTCAAGGCTGCGGCACTGACCTACCTCGCCTATGCCGAGAACAGCCCGCAGCGCGCGGCCGAAGCCTTCGGTGCAGCCGACAACATGACGGAACTGTCGCAGGCGCTCACCCTGCTTGCCGATCGCTTCCCGGAAGCGTCGGAAACAACAGGTGCGCTCGCAAGCTTCCTGACACGGTTCGGCGAAAACCCGCTCGTCATCGACAAGTGGTTCTCGCTGCAGGCGACCATGCCCGGCGAAGATGCACTGGCGCGGGTCAAAGCGTTGATCGACCATCCGCGCTACAATGCCGGCAATCCGAACCGTGTTCGCGCACTGGTCGGCATGTATGCCTTCTCGAACCCGACCGGCTTCAACCGCCGCGACGGCGAAGGCTACCGGTTCCTCGCCGGACAGATCCTCGAGATCGATCCGAAGAACCCGCAACTTGCCGCCCGCATCCTCACCTCGATGCGCTCATGGCGCTCGCTGGAGCCGACCCGCGCCGACCAGGCCCGCGACGCTTTGATGACGATTGAACGTAGCCCGTCCCTTTCGACTGACGTGCGCGACATCGTTGAGCGTATGCTGAAGGGCTGAGACAATCTTCGTGCAAAATGACATCCGCGTCGGCTGCCTGCCGGCGCGGATATTTTTTGCGCCGATTTGGCACATTTTGGTACATCTTGCTTGACGGGGCTTGATAACTCGCATCCTGAAAAGCGTTACCCAGACACCTGATTTGCGGATCCTCTCAGGCGTAAATGCGTCGACTATCATATGGTTAACGAAATGTTACCAACCCTCTGGACACAGAGAATCACTCTGTGATTCATTAGGTCAGATTCGAGCGGCGGCGCAGCGAATCACGACGAGGGATCGGATGACGATGATATCGGGCGTGCAGCGGGAAACCGAGGCCGGGGGATGGTTGCGCTTCAAGTTTCCAGGCTTCAGCAGCCTTGGACGGACGGCTCCGGAGGAAGCTCAGCTTTCCGTCCGGCCGATCGCACAGCAGACGCCGCGCGTCGAGCTGGTGCTGAAGCGTTCCATTCCAATCCTGATCCTTATCTTTCTTGCCGTCGTTGCCGCATCGCGCATTATGGGGATCGTGGGCGAGCATGGCCGGATGGAAGATGCCGCGCGCCAGTCCGCGTCGCTGATGTCCGCGACCGCATCCGCCGCTTTCTCCGGACAGGAATCGCTGTTTGCTGCAGCCGACCGCCAGACTGCCCAAGCTCGTCTCGCGACATTCCTCGGCCAGGACAAGCTGGAGCGCGGCGCTGTCGTGCTCTTTACCGATACCACCGGCCGGATCTTCGGCGGCATCGGCGATACCGGCAGCTATCTCGGCAAGCGTCTTTCCTCGGTTCTTCCCGAAACCGCAGCCATGCGCCGCGTCGGCGGGTCGGGCACGGTCATCGAGACCTTTTTCGGTGATGTCCCCTACTATGCGTCGATCAAGCCAATCGGCAACGACGGTGCGCTGATCGTAGCGGCCCATTCGCTGGAGACGACGAACGAATTCGTACGTGGCGAAGTCTCGCTCAGCGTCACGATCTTTGCAGGCATTTCGGCCATCCTGCTCGTCATCCTCTATGCCTATTACGCTCAGGTGAAGCGCGCCCGCGACGCCGACGAGACGTTCGTGCAATCGAACCTGCGCATCGAGACGGCGCTGTCGCGCGGTCGATGCGGCCTGTGGGATTTCGACGTTACTAACCGGCGCCTGTTCTGGTCGGGCTCGATGTACGAGATGCTCGGCTTCCCCCCGGTTGGCAACGTCGTGTCCTTTACCGATGCGGCGCGGATGATGCACCCGACCGATGGCAATCTTTACGCTCTCGCCCGCGCCATCAGCCGCGGCAATGCCAAGCAGGTGGACCAGGTCTTCCGCATGCGCCACGCCGCCGGCCACTATGTGTGGATGCGCGCTCGTGCCCAGGTGGTGCGGATGGCAAACGGCCGCACGCACGTCATCGGTATCGCCATGGACGTAACCGAGCAGCACCGGCTTGCCGAACGCTATGCAGAAGCCGACCAGCGCCTTGCAGACGCAATCGAATGTACGTCGGAAGCCTTCGTTCTCTGGGACAAGAACGACCGCCTGGTGATGTGCAACACCCACTTCCAGCAGGCCCACGGTCTTCCGGACTCAGTCCTCGTTCCCGGCACCGAACGCAGCACCGTGCTTGGCGCCTCTGCCCGTCCGGTGATCGAACGCCGCGTCGCCGATCCCGATCGCAGCGGCCTGTCGCGCACCACCGAAGTGCAGCTTGCCGATGAACGCTGGCTGCAGATCAACGAACGCCGCACCCGCGATGGCGGCACGGTTTCCGTCGGCACCGACATCACCCTGCTCAAGCGTCACCAGGAACGTCTGCGCGACTCCGAGCGGCGCCTGATGGCAACGATCGGCGATCTCTCCGCCTCGCAGAAGAAGCTCGAGCGCCAGAAGGAAGAGCTTTCGACCGCCAATGCCAATTACCAGGCGGAAAAGGAACGCGCTGAGGCCGCCAACAAGGCGAAGTCGGAATTCCTCGCCAACATGTCCCACGAACTCAGAACGCCGCTCAACGCCATCCTCGGCTTTTCCGAAATCCTCGTGAACGGCATGTTCGGCCCGCTCGGATCCGCCAAATACAGCGAATACTCCCGCGATATCCACGACAGCGGCAAGCATCTCCTCAACGTCATCAACGATATCCTCGACATGTCGAAGATCGAGGCCGGCCACATGCTGATCCAGTCGGAGCCCGTCAACCTGACGCCGCTGATCGAGGAAAGCCTGAGGCTGACGGCGGTGGTCGCGCAGGAAAAGCAGATCGCCATCCGCCAATGCCTGTCGCCTTCCCTCGACATGATCGGCGATCGCCGGGCGCTGAAACAGGTGATGCTGAACCTCCTCTCCAACGCCGTGAAATTCACCGACGAAGGCGGCCGCATCGAACTGCGCGCAAAGCCGATCAGCGGCGGCATCGTGCTCACCATCGCCGACACCGGCATCGGCATCCCCAAGGCATCGCTGTCGAAGATCGGCCAGCCCTTCGAACAGGTGCAGAGCCAGTATGCCAAGAGCAAAGGCGGCTCCGGCCTCGGCCTCGCCATCTCCCGCTCGCTGATCACCCTGCACGGCGGCACGATGCGGATCCGGTCCGTCATGGGCAAGGGGACCGTGGTGTCGATCCACATCCCTCAAAGCGATGTGGTCCAGTTTACGGCAAAGAAGGTGGCTTGAGAGCTCTTGAGCCTTCGCTCAGGCTCTCACGACTTTCTCGAAAACCTTCCGCACCGCCTTCGATAGCCGCTTTACCTCACCCTCGAGCGTTGCCAGGTCCGGGCAGTCTCCGGCCCGGCAGATCCGCTCCACGAGGCCGGATGGCGCATCCTTCGGCTCGAACGGGCCGTCGACGCAGAGCCTGATGATCTGCGACAGCTCGCTGAACAACCTAAGTGCCTCAAGGCATGTATCGAGATCGCCTGGCGTCATAAGTTCGCCGAGGCGCTTCAGCAATTCTTCGGTGGTCGAGCCGTAAGTCGGGACGGTGATGCCCTTCACGGGTGCGACGAGGCGCAGGTACTGGGCGAGGAATTCGATGTCGATCAGCCCACCCGGAATCAGCTTGAAATCCCAGATATCACGCGGCGGCTTTTCCTTGCCGATCAGGACACGCATCTCGGAAACGTCCTTGGCGATCTGGCCGACATCACGCCCTGCCGACAGAACGTCGTCGATCACGTCCATCACCTCGCCCTGAAGGCTCGTGTCACCACAGACGAGGCGGGCGCGCGTCAGCGCCATGTGCTCCCAGGTCCAGGCCTCCTCGCGCTGATATTTGCCGAAGCCGCCGATGCGGGTGGCGACCGGTCCCTTGTTGCCGGAGGGGCGCAGCCGCAGATCCACCTCGAAGATCACGCCTTCCGCCATCGGCGCCGAAAGTGCAGCGACCAGCCGCTGGGTCAGGCGCGTGAAATAGCGTTGCGCATCGAGCGGCCGCGGGCCGTCGCTTTCAGCGACCGCGCTGTCATAGTCGTAGAGGAGGATGAGATCGACATCGGAGCCGGCGGTCAGCTCGAACGAACCGAGCTTGCCCATGCCGAGCACGGCCAGCCGACCGCCCGGATAGGCGCCATGCGCCGCCTCGATTTCGGCTGTCACGGCAATCAGAGCCGCCTCGATCAGGAGATCGGCGAGATGGGTAAATGCGCGACCCGCCTCCTCTCCGGAAATCGACCCGGTCAGCAACCGGATCCCGATCAGGAACCGGTGCTCGGCGGCAAAGATCCGCAGCCGGTCCAGCCGATCCTCGTAGTGCCGCGAGCTTGCCAGAAACGCCGTCAGCCGCGAGGCGAGAAAGTCGCGGGTGGGGATCTCCGCCATCAGCCCGGGATCCAGCATGCCGTCGAACACATGCGGTTTGGAGGCGACGATATCGGCCAGCCGCGGCGCAGAGGCCATGATCGTCACGATCAGCGAGAGAAGAAGCGGGTTGTTGCCGATCAGCGAGAACAGCTGGATGCCGGCCGGCAGACCTTTGAGGAAACTGTCGAACCGCAGCAGGGCCTCGTCGGCGCGGCGGCTTTCGCCGATCGCCTTCAAGAGCGCCGGCATCATCTCCGTCAGCCGCTCGCGGGCTTCCGATGACTGGGTCGCCCGGTAGCGTCCTGAATGCCAGGTCCGGATCACCCGGCTCATGTCGGCCGGACGCTCGAAACCGAGCCGGCCGAGCGTCTCCAACGTATCGGGATCATCCTTCTGGCCGGTGAAGACGAGATTGCCTTCGTAATTTCCGCCCTGCGAAGAAAGCTTTTCCTCTTGCTCGAACAACCGCGAATATCGCTTCTCGACCGTCCTCAGAATGGCTTCAAGCCTGGTCGAAAAGGCCGCAACGGTGTCGAAACCGAGCATGAAGGCAATGCGCTTCAGCTCCGCCTCGGTGGTCGGCAGCCGGTGCGTCTGCTCGTCATGCACCATCTGGATGCGGTGTTCCACATCGCGCAGGAACCAGTAGGCATCCGCCAACGCGGCCGCGATCTCGGGCCTGATCCATTTCGCCTCGGCCAGCGCCTTCAGCGCCGCTTCGGTCTCGCGCGTGCGCAAGGCCGGCATGCGGCCGCCGGCGATCAGCTGCTGGGTCTGCGCAAAGAACTCGATCTCGCGAATGCCGCCGCGGCCAAGCTTGATGTCGTGGCCTTTGACGGCAATCGCACCATGGCCCTTGTGCACATGGATCTGCCGCTTGATCGAGTGGATATCGGCAATCGCCGCATAGTCGAGATATTTGCGAAACACGAAGGGCGTCAGCAGCTTCAGAAAGCCCTCGCCCGCCACGATATCGCCCGCCACCGGTCGCGCCTTGATGAAGGCTGCCCGTTCCCAGTTCTGGCCCCTGCCCTCGTAATAGATCAGTGCCGCATCCATTGAGACGGCAAGCGGCGTCGAACCGGGATCGGGCCTCAGCCGCAGATCGGTGCGGAACACATAGCCGTCTGCAGTGCGCTCCTGCAGAATGCGGATCAGCCGCCTCATCATCCGCCCGTAGGTCTCCGATGCGTCGAGCGGGGCGGAGAGAATGCCGGCTTCCGGATCATAGAACACGACGATGTCGATATCGGAAGAGTAGTTCAGCTCGCGGCCACCGAGCTTGCCCATGCCGAGCACGATCAGGCCCGAACCGCGGCTGGGCTCCGCGGGGTCGACGAGCCGCAGCTTCCCGCTCTCATGCGCTGCCAGAAGCAGATGATCGATCGTCGCAGCCGTAGAGGCCTGCGCAAATTCACTCAGCCAGCGCGTCGTGTCCCTTGCCGAAAAGATCCGGGCGAGATCGGCGAGCGCCAGCAGAAAGCCGAACGCGCGCTTGGCATTGCGCAACGCCGTCATCACCTCGTTCTCGGACGGGATCCTTGCATCCACCGGTCGCCACGCCTCTCGGGCTGCGTCAACCAGCGCGGCCAGCGCATCCTCAACCGTCCCGTCGATCGCTTCGGCCAGAAGCTTCGGCCTGACCGAAGCCACATCGCGCAGAAACGGAGACAGCGAGAACGCTGCGACAAGAAAGGCCTTGAGCGGCCCATCGGCCTTGACGAGTTCAGCCACGGAAGGCTCGGTCTTGCCGATCTCCTTCAACAGGGAAAGCGCAAGCTTGGCCTCCGCCTGGTTCAGCGGCCGGATCACACCAGCCGCTACGTCGTCGAGCCGGTTTCCGGTCTCCATTCTTTTCCTCCCGCGCTCCGCCAGCCTAGCCCTTCACCACCGGAAACACCATGGTCACCGTCAAGCCGGGAGCCTCAGTGCTCGCCTCGTCGGTCGCGGAGAGCTCCAGCCTTCCGCCATGCAGCCCCATCACTGCCTCGACCAGAGACAGGCCGAGACCCGTTCCGGGCTTGGAACGACTGGCATCCAGCCGGAAGAACCGCTTCGTCACCTCTTCGCGCTTGTCCGCTGGCACGCCCGGACCGTTGTCGCACACGGACAGCCGGATCAGCCCGCCCACTGAGGACAGTTTCACCTTGATCTCGGGAACACCGCCGGCTTCAGCGGCGTATTTGATCGCATTGTCCAGCAGATTGAAGATCGCCTGGCCGATCAGTTCGCGGTTGCCGTTCACGGAAAGGCCGGGCTCGATCTCGGTCACCAGCGCCAGTCCAACCTCGTCGGCCACCGGTTCGTAAAGCTCGGCACAGTCCGCAGAGGCGGCAGAGAGATCGACATCAGACATTTCCGCCGCCATCGAACCCGCCTCGACCCGCGAGATCATCAACAGCGCGTTGAAGGTCCGGATCAGCTGGTCGCTTTCGCCGATGATCCCTTCCAGCGCGTGACGACGCACATCCTCGCGGTCTTCGGAAAGCGCATCGGCCGCCTTGTTGCGCAGCCGTGTCAGCGGCGTCTTCAGATCGTGGGCGATGTTATCGGAAACCTGCCGCAGTCCCTCGTTGAGTTTCTCGATGCGGCCGAGCATGGCGTTGAGCGATTCCGACAGCCTGTCGAACTCGTCGCCGGAGCGGCCAACCGGCAGCCGCTGCGACAGGTCGCCCGCCATGATCTTCTGGCTTGCGGCCGACATCCGGTCGATCCGTTTCAGCGCATTGCGGCCGATGCCGAACCAGATCACGAGAGCACCGAGCCCCATGATCGCCAGCGCCACCATCAGCGCCTGGCGCACGATATAGCGGAAACGGCTGGGATCTCCGAGATCGCGGCCGATCATGATCCGAAGACCGTTGTCGAAGCGCAGCACGTTGGCGATCGCAAGATGCCGCCGCGCGCCCTGGTTCTCGGAGTATGGGGTGTAGCCGAACGGCATGTCCGTCCAGCCTTCCTTGTCGAGAACGCCCGGCTGCACGGAGGCGACATTGCCGGCCAAGATATCGCCGCTCGGGCCCGCAATCACATAGAGATTGGCACCCGGCTGGCGGGCGCGCCGCTCCATGATGCGCAGCAGAAGGTTAATCCCGCCGCGATCATAGGCGCGCTGAATGTCCTGGATTTCCTCCTGGATCGTCTGGCGCGTCTGCTGCACCAGCGTCTTTTCGGAAAGTGCTGTCACGTAGAAAACCAGGAACGCGGCGCAGAGCGCAAACAGCAGGATGTAGAGTGCCGAAAGCCTGACCGCCGTGGAGCGGAACATCAGCCTTGCGCGGTTGACGATACGGGCAAACACGAAGGCTTACCCCTCGTCCTTGATCATATAACCAGCACCGCGGATGGTCTTCAGCAGCGGCTTGTCGAAATCCTTCTCGATCTTCGAGCGCAGCCGCGACACATGCACGTCGATCACATTGGTCTGCGGGTCGAAATGGTAGTCCCAGACGTTTTCGAGAAGCATCGTGCGGGTCACCACCTGGCCGGCATTCTTCATCAGATATTCGAGAAGACGGAACTCGCGCGGCTGCAGCAGGATCTCCTTGCCGGCGCGCTTCACCTCGTGGGACAGCCGGTCGAGTTCCAGATCGCCGACCCGGTAGGCCATATCCTGTTCCGGCGTGCCCTTGCGCCGGCCGAGAACCTCGACACGCGCCAGAAGCTCGGAGAATGCATAGGGTTTTGGCAGATAGTCGTCCCCGCCGGCGCGCAACCCGGTCACCCGGTCGTCCACCTGGCCAAGCGCCGAGAGGATCAGCACCGGCGCATTGACGCCGCGCTTGCGCAGTTCCGAAATCACCGAGAGACCATCGCGCCGCGGCAGCATGCGGTCGATCACCATCACGTCGTAGGAATTCTCGGTTCCCATGAACAGGCCGCTTTCGCCGTCGCTTGCATGGTCGGCAACAATCCCTGCCTCGCGAAAGGCCTTCGTCATGTAGGCCGCAGCCTCGAGATCGTCTTCAATCACCAGAATCTTCATGTGCGGGACAATAGCGTCGCTTGCGATTTTTGCACCAGCGGAATCATCGGCACTGCCGGAATGTGGGATTATCGTCTGCATCTTGAAACTCCATGAACGGTGAAGGGCGCCGACCGTTGCCGGTGGCGCCCTTCATGAGGTCGTCTGGGAGGACCAACCTATTGGGAACCAGTCGCTGACATCAGCTTTCGTCGATCGGCAGGGCCACGAAGCGGCTGGTGCCACCGGCTTCGACCTGGAACAGCGCACGGGTGCGGCCGTCCTTGCGGGCCTGCTCGATCACCTTGCCGATGTCATCGGCGGTAGCGACCTTGCGGTTGTTCACCGACAGGATCTTTTCGCCGTTCTTCAGGCCGCGGGCCGCGGCTTCGCTGTCCGGGTCCACTTCGGTCACGGCAAGGCCGGAACCGTCTTCTGCCGGCGCAACGGTGATGCCGAGCGAGGCGAGCGCCTTGCTGGTCGAGGGAACCGGCGCATCCGGCTGCTTCGGTTCGGCCGAAGCCGCCTCGTCGCTTGCCATGTTGCCGAGCGTCACGGTGACGTCTTGCATCTTGCCTTCGCGCCACAGATCGATCTTCACCTTGGCGTCAGGGCCAAAGCCTGCGATGCGGCGCGACAGTTCGCGGGCATCCTTGATTGCCTGGCCGTTGACGGCGGTGATGATGTCACCTTCCTTGATGCCTGCCTTCTGGCCTGGCGATCCCTCCTGCGGAGCAACGACAAGCGCGCCGGCCGCTTCCTTGAGGCCAAGCGAGTCCGCGATATCCTGCGTCACCGGCTGGATCTGCACGCCGAGCCAGCCGCGCGCAACCTTGCCGTCCTTCATCAGGTCGTTGATCACGTCCTTGGCGGTGGAGGCCGGGATCGCGAAGGCGATGCCGACATTGCCGCCCGACGGCGAGAAGATCGCGGTGTTGATGCCGACAACCTGGCCGGAAAGGTCAAAGGTCGGGCCGCCGGAATTGCCGCGGTTCACGGCCGCATCCACCTGGATGTAGTCGTCGTAAGGACCGGAGCCGATGTCGCGGCCACGGGCCGAAACGATGCCGGCAGTCACGGTGCCGCCAAGGCCGAACGGGTTGCCGACAGCCACGACCCAGTCGCCGACGCGGGTCTTGGTGTCGTCGGCAAAGGACACGTAGGTGAACTTGCGGCTGGTGGCATCGACCTTCAGCAGCGCGAGATCGGTGCGGCTGTCGCGGCCGACCAGCTTGGCTTCGAGCTCGGTGCCGTCGTTGAGGACGACCGTGTAGGCCTGACCGTCCGAAACGACGTGGTTGTTGGTGACGACATAGCCGTCTTCGGAGATGAAGAAGCCGGAGCCCTGTGCGGTCGGGCGCAGGTGATGCGGACGGTTCGCGCCCGGGCCACCACGCTCGGCACGGTCACGCGGACCGGCACCGGGTCCGCCATTCGGACCACCGGGAGCGCCTGGGCCGCCCTGGCCGCCGAATTCCTTGAAGAAGCGCTTCAAGGGATGGTCATCGGGCAGCTGGTCGAAACCGCGACCGCCGAAGTTGAAGTTGAAGTTGTTGCCACCTTCATCGGCGGTCTCCTGCGGCTCGTCCGACTGGACGCGAACGGAGACGACGGCGGGCGATACGGCGGAGACCACATCGGCAAAGCTCGGAGCCTGGGGCGCGGTCACGCTGACAGGCGCCGCAAAGGATGCGGTCACCTGCGCCGGAATGCCGGTCGAAAGCATGACGGCCGCAAGGCCTGCTACGGTGGAAGTCTTGAGAACCGTCTTCAGGGAGGGACGTTTAATGGTACGCATCTGAGCTACCTTCTTCTTCTCGTCAGTCTTGGTGTTGCCGGAGGTCCGGCGGCGGTGGTTGAGAAGAGATATAGGAGCCTGCACCTTAACTGCACGTGTCGGCGGCATGAATTGTTGGTAATGTTCGAAATTCTTGCAGCCTTGAGAAACGGCAGGCCTTACCGCTTCAACAGCTCGTCGATCCGCTTCTTTTCGGCATCTGTCAGAGCCGCGATGGAGCGTGTGTTTGGCCGGGTGCGGATAAAGACGAACAGCGCGACGATGCCGATCACCAGCGCCCCGATCGGCAGCGCCCAGAGAATGATTGTCCTTGCGCTCACACGCGGATTGAGCAGCACGAACTCGCCGTAGCGGGAGACGACATAGTCGATCACCTGCCCGTCCGTATCCCCATCCGTCAACCGCTCGCGCACCAGCACGCGAAGATCACGCGCCAACTCCGCATTGCTGTCATCAATCGACTGGTTCTGGCAGACCATGCAGCGCAACTGCGTGGAAATCTGCCGCGCCCGCTGTTCGAGGGCCGGATCCTTGAGGATCTCGTCCGGATTGACGGCGAATGCAGGAAGCGGCGCGAGTAGGAGGAACAGCGCAAGCAGAACTTGCCCTGATCTGCGCCAACCCCATCCGCCCCTCATCCGGCTGCCGCCACCTTCTCCCAGCAAGCGGGGCGAAGGACGCAAGCGGCGCTCTTCCAACCACAAGCGGGGCAAGTCCCCTCTTCCCGCCTGCGGGGAGAGGGCTAGGGTGAGGGGCACTCTCGACAGAAAACGCATCATTCCGCCGGCTCCAGCCCACCCTTCGGCGTCACCACCTTCGGCCGCTTGGCCGGCGCGCCGACCCGCAACCGGCGATCGGACAGCGACACGAACCCGCCCACCATCATGATCAGGCATCCGCCCCAGATGCACAGGATGAACGGCTTCCACCAGATCCGCACGACAATCCCGCCGCTATCCATGGGGTCGCCGAGCGACACATAGAGCTGGCTCAAACCGAAGGTGAGGATCCCTGCTTCCGTCGTCGGCATGCGCCGCGCCGTATAGAGCCGCTTCGAAGACCAGACGTCGGCAACAGCAGCGCCGCCCTTGCGCGCCGTGAAATGCCCGCGGCTTTCGGTGTAGTTCGGCCCGACGGCATCGCGGAACCCGTCGAAGGTCAGCGAATAGCCACCGGCCTCGGCCGTCTGGCCCTGCTTCATCTCAACCACCGTTTCGGTGCCGAATGTCGTTGCCGCAAAAATCCCGAGCACGGTGACGCCCATCCCGAAATGCGCGAGTGCCGTTCCGAACGCCGAACGCGGCAGGCCCCTCACGCGCCGAAGGCCTGTCGCGAAGCCGACCTTGCCGAAATTGCCGCGATACCAGAGATCGGCAATCGCGCCGAACATGCCCCAGAAACCGAGCGCCAGCCCGAAGATCGACAGAACCGGCCCTCCGCCCTGGAAATACGCGAAGGCGAGACCGGCCGCGAGCGACAGTCCGGCAAACACGTAGAGCCGCTGCAGAGCGCCCAGCAGATCGCCGCGCTTCCAGGCCAGCACCGGGCCGAACGGCACGGCGATCAGAAGCGGCAGCATCAGCAAGCCGAAGGTCATGTTGAAGAACGGTGCGCCGACAGAGATCTTTTCGCCGGTCAGCGTTTCCAGCACCAGCGGATAGAGCGTGCCGGTCAGAACCGTGGCCGTCGCCACCGTCAGGATCAGGTTGTTCAGCACCAGCGCGCCCTCGCGCGAGATCGGCGCAAACAGTCCGCCCGCCTTCAGGCTCGGCGCCCGCCAGGCAAACAGCGAAAACGCACCGCCGATGAAGACGGCGAGGATGCAGAGAATGAAGATGCCGCGGGTCGGGTCGGATGCAAACGAATGCACCGAGGTCAGCACGCCCGACCGCACCAGGAAGGTTCCAAGCAGCGACAGCGAGAAGGTCATGATCGCCAGAAGCACCGTCCAGATCTTCAATGCCTCGCGCTTTTCCATCACCAGTGCCGAATGGAGCATCGCGGTGCCCGCAAGCCACGGCATGAAGGAAGCGTTCTCGACCGGATCCCAGAACCACCAGCCGCCCCAGCCGAGTTCGTAATAGGCCCAGTAGGAGCCCATCGCGATGCCAGCGGTAAGGAATGTCCAGGCCGCCAGCGTCCACGGTCGCACCCAGCGCGCCCAGGCGGCATCGATACGCCCCTCGATCAGCGCCGCGACGGCAAACGAAAAGCAGACGGAAAAGCCGACATAGCCGAGGTAAAGCAGCGGCGGATGGATAGCGAGGCCGAGATCCTGCAGAACCGGGTTGAGGTCCTGCCCTTCCGCCGGCGCCGGGTCGAGCCGCAGGAACGGGTTGGACGAGAGCAGGATGAACAAAAGGAAAGCCGAGGAGATCCAGGCCTGCACGGCCAGAACATTGGCCTTCAACGTATCGGGCAGATTACCGCCGAACACTGCCACCAGCGCCGAAAACAAGGCGAGGATCAGCAGCCACAGCAGCATGGACCCTTCGTGATTTCCCCAGACGCCGGAGAATTTGTAGAGCATCGGCATCATCGAATGGGAGTTCTCCCAGACGTTTTTGACCGAGAAGTCGGACACCATATAGGCCCAGGTGAGTGCCGCAAACGAGATCACCACCAGAGCAAACAGCGTCAGCGACCCGGTCGTTGCCAGCGCCATCATCGCGGGATCGCGACGCCTGGCACCGATCATCGGCAGGGTGGACACGATCAGCGCGGTGGCAAGCGCCAGAACCAGCGCGTAATGGCCGATCTCGACGATCATTGTCTGGTCACTCCCTCGGCGGACGTCCCCGGCATCTGTAGCATCACCTGCGGCTTGCCGTCGGTCTTGTTTTCCGGCTGCGCCGCATCCTTTTTCGGCGCCATGCCCTTGCCGGTCCCGTCTTCCCAGACACCGTCCTTCTTCAGACGGTCGGCCACTTCCTTCGGCATGTAGTTCTCGTCATGCTTGGCCAGCACGCTGTCGGCGGTAAACCGGGTGCCGCCGTCAAACACGCCTTCGGTCACCACGCCCTGCCCCTCGCGAAACAGGTCGGGCAGAATGCCGGTGTAGCTGACATCGACCTTGCCGGTACCATCGGTCACGGTAAAGCTCACCGTCGATCCCTGGCCGCGCTTGACCGATCCCTCTTCCACCAGCCCGCCGAGCCTAATGCGCGTTCCCGGCTGGATATCGGTCTTGGCCAGATCGCCCGGCATGAAGAAATACGCGACCGACTGCGAGAAGGCGAACATGACCAGCAGCACCGCAATCGTGACGAAGCTCATGCCGCCCAGAATCACCGCCATGCGTTTCTGCTTGCGTGTCATGGTCTTGCTCCTCCCGGCGCCGGCGATGCGTCCGCATCGAGCCCGATATCCTTGCCAAGCGCCAGCAGACGCTTGCCATCATTGCCGTCAGGCGGAAACTGCGCCAGTCCGGTCGAAAGTGCGTCGCGGGCCTTTGCCTCGTCGCCCAGCACCGCATAGGAGCGCACCAGCCGCAGCCAGCCCTCGATATTGTCGGGCTCGTCCTTGAGCTTTGCGGCGAGACTGTCGACCATGCCGGCAATCATCGCCTTGCGATCACCCTGCGACAAGTCCTGCGCTGCCGCAACATCTTCCTGTGTCGGCCCTCCGAGCAAAGGGGCCGCAGGCTTTGCCGCCAAAGGCGTCCCCCCGTTCTTGACGATATGTTCGTCGAGCAGACCCTTCCACGGCGCATCGGCAGGCGTTGCGCTTGAAAGCTCCTCGAAGGCCGCGCGTGCCTCGTCCTTCCTCCCGCCCTGCTCCAAACCAAGTGCTGCATAAAAGCGCGAGCGCGGATCGGCCGGATCGAGTTTCACCGCCTGCTCGAACGCCTGGCGCGCCGCTTCCGTGACGATCCCGTCATTGGCGACAACAAGCGTTTCGCCGAGGCCCGAATAGCGGGCATTGCTCGGACCGATGAAACGGATCGCATTGCGATAGGCCAGTTCGGCATCGCCCGCACGGTTCAGCCGCAGATAGATCGGCGCCAGAATATCCCATCCCGAACCATCGGTCGGATTCTCCGCCAGATGCCGCTCCACCTTGGTGACGAGCAGCGCGATATTGTTGCCGGGGTTTTCAAGACGGGCCTGTAGCGGCTGGTCCGGGATGCCGGGATTTCCGAGGCTCAAGTAAAGACAGAGCCCCAATGCCGGCGGCACGACGGTGACAAGTGCCGTGGCGATCCGGTGCTTGCCCGCACCGGCCCCGCCGTTCTTGTCCTGATCGTTTTCGGCCGCAGCGGCAATCAGCCGGCGTCCAACCTCGGCACGGGCGTTCTCCGCCTCCTCAGTGCTGATCAACCCGCCTTCGCGGTCGCGGTCGATTTCCCGCAGCTGGTCGCGATAGACTTCGACCTCTCCGGCCCTCGTGGAATTGCCCCGACGAGCATTCGATACGCCGGAAGCAGCCGCCGAAGCGCTGCGCGCAAACGGCAGGAGAAGGGCCACTGCGACGGCGGCCGTCAGCAGCGCGAGAACGATCCACAAATACATATCGCCCAATACCGCAATCGGTGACGCTTTCCAATGGCCGGCCAGTGGTCTAGCGCGCGTTGACGCGAATTTGACGGGTATTGCCGCAGCCGGCAGGCGTTCCCCTAGCAGCAAAGATCGAGACCGCTCCCGACAGCATCGGCAACGGTTTTTTATTTTCCGCGTCTGATCGGGATTGTCAGGTCAACGGCGTCCATGTGCCGCTGGCGTTGCGGCAGGCTGCCCCCCGCGACATCAGTTCCTTGCCGGCGGCCGTGACGGTGTGGCGATACTGGCGGCAGTTCTGCGAGCCGACCTGGAACGGCGCGTTGGCGATCACTTCGCCGCTCGCATCGTCACCCTTCCACTTGATCGTCTGGCCGACGGCACTGCCTTCAAGCGCGCGGTATTCCGCCTCAAGCGCCCGCGTCCGATCGCTGCTGGAGAGCTCAGCGCCGGTCCGCCCGACGATCCCGCCCTGCAGCGCCGTGATATAGGCAGCCGAACTTGACGGCCGTTGCGACAGCAAGCCTTTCGGGGCACCCGCCGCGGTGGAACTGGTGTTGCACCCTGCCAGCAGGCCGGCAATCGTCATGAATGTTGCTGCAGTGAGGAGATGTGACAACCGCATCGTGTCGGGAACCGCGCTCGTTTCGTTTTCGGGATCGGAACCGGCATCATTCGGTTTCCGGCTTGGCGCCATTATGACGCTATTGGGTCGGAACTGAAATGCTGCGATTGTCGCCTCTCCTTTTTGTGCGCAGTTCTTGTTGTCGCCGTGTCGTCACGGCATGATGTTGCATTGGCTGTAGACAAGATATAGCAGGCGATCCGTCCGTCCAGAACCGTCGGAAGCAAGTGCGGCGTCGTTGCCCATCGGCCACAGTTTTCTTCCCTCAACCGGCCTTGTGCTCAGCCGGCGACTTCCTTGATCATGCCCGGCAGCAGCAACTGGGTCCGAAGGCCACCGCGCACCCCGCGCGTCATCTCCAGCTCGCCCTGATATTCGCTGACGATCTCGCTTACAATCGACAGTCCCAGCCCGGCGCCCGGCTTGCTCTCGTCCAGCCGCCTGCCGCGCTTGACCGCTTCGGTGATCTGGTCGGGATTGAGACCCGGCCCGTCGTCTTCGACGGCCATCTCGATCCAGGGACGCTTGGCCGCCTCTCCTTCTGCCTTTTCCGGTGGCGCTGTTGCAAGCGCTGCCGTCACCCAGACGCCGGTGCGACAGAACCGTGCGGAGTTTTCCAACAGGTTTCCGATCGTCTCCTCGACATCCTGTTGCTCCAGCGCAAGCGCTGCGCCCGGCGGATAGACGGAAAGGTGGAATTCCTTGTCGGGGTTGAGGCGGCGCATGACCCGCACCAGCCGTTCCAGCACCGGCTCGATATCCGTGCGCGCCAGAAGCGAGTTGCGCTGTGCCGCGATCCGGGCGCGATTCAGATAGGATTGCACCTGCGCCTGCATCGTCTCGGCCTGCGAGCGGACGAGATCGGACGAGACCTTGTCGAGCATGCGCGACTCGTTCAGCAGAACCGCGATCGGTGTCTTCAGCGAATGCGCGAGATTGCCGACCTGCATGCGGGCCCGCTCGACGATGCGGCGGTTGCTTTCGATCAAAGCATTGATGTCGTTTGCCAAAGGCATGATTTCACGCGGAAATTCTCCCTCCAGATGCTCCGCCTCACTGCGCCTCACCCGCTCCAGCGAGCGGCGCGCCGCATCAAGCGGCTGCAATCCGTAGAGGATGGCGAGGCCGTTGACGATCAGGCTGCCGATCCCGAACACGCCGAGCGCGATATAGAGGCTGCGCGAAAAGCTGCGGATATCGTCTTCCACGGCATCGAGATTGCCCGAGACGCGAAACCGCGCCGCGCGTCCCTCGCCGTCCAGAACCACCTCGGTTTCTGCCACCAGAACATGGTTCCCGAAAGCGTCGCGGGTCGGATAGAAACGCTCGTAGCGATTGTTGAACGGCGCCTGCAGGATCGACGGCACTGTGATGTTGGAGGTCCCGAGCGACGAGGACGAGATCGCCGTCGCGGCAAACGTGCCGAGCGGTTCGATGATCCAGTACCATCCGGTCTCCGGCTGCGAGAAACGCAGGTCGCCCAGTTGGGGGTTGCCGATCAGCTTGTTGTCCTCGCCGATCGTCACGGAATTGATGACGTTATAGAGCTGCGCCCGCAAAAGGTCGGTAAACGAGCGTTCGGCGGACTGGCGGTAGAGCTGCGAAATGACGATCGAGATCACCACCAGCGCCACCGCCGACCACGTGGTTGCCAGAAGCAGAACGCGAGCGGTGAGCGAGCGAGGCCCTATCCGCTTAATGCGCATCGTTGGGCGCTTGCATGCGGTAGCCGAGGCCCCGCACGGTTTCGATCAGGTCGACACCGATCTTCTTGCGCAGGCGCCCGACAAACACTTCGATCGTGTTGGAATCGCGGTCGAAATCCTGGTCGTACATGTGCTCCACAAGCTCGGTGCGCGACACGACCTGGCCCATGTGATGCATCAGGTAGGAGAGAAGCCGGAACTCGTGCGAGGTCAGCTTCAACTGTATCCCATCGACGCTTGCCTTCGATGCCTTGGTATCGAGACGAACCGGACCGCAGATGATCTCGGACGACGAATGCCCCGCAGCACGCCGGATAAGCGCACGCACGCGCGCAAGCACTTCTTCCACATGGAAGGGTTTTGCCACATAATCGTCGGCGCCGGCATCGATACCCGACACCTTGTCGCTCCACCGGTCACGCGCCGTCAGCATCAGCACCGGCATGCCCTTGCCCGCCTCACGCCACTTCTCGACAACGGTGATGCCGTCCATCTGCGGCAGTCCGATATCGAGGATAACAGCGTCGTAGGGCTCGGTCTCGCCGAGATAGTGCCCTTCTTCGCCGTCGAAGGCCTGATCGACCACATAGCCGGATTCCTTCAACGCGTCGGAAAGCTGGCGGTTGAGGTTGACGTCGTCTTCGACCACGAGAATACGCATGAAACTGTCCTGAAAATCACTGCGGGCCCCGCCGCGGTATGAAGCTTACAAGCCGGTTTACAGGCAACCGGCCTACATGGGAACCCGGACCGTCACCTTGCGCGGACGTTCGCCGTTGCCCTGCACCAGCACGGTGACAATGCAGGTCTGTCCGTCCGAGGATGGCTGGGCGGACAAAAGCTGACCTCCCGTGTCGCGCAATACCTTGTTTGCCGCCGTGCCGCAGTCGCCTGCAACCAGGATCAGATAGTCGCGCGCCGGCGCGTTTGCCGGCACAAAGGCCGCCAATCCCGCTATTGTCGCGGCGATGATCGCAATGATCGGCAGTCGCGCCATGGCTTTCGGTTTCCACTCATAAGACGACAGGTGTCACGCCCCGGGATCACGGTCTTGAATCACGTCCCCGAAATCATGTCCAAAGCATTCGATGGAGTATGTATCCAATACCAACTGAATGGCAAATGAATGGTCTGTAATGCTGACCCTCGTGGCGCCGTCATCCCTTGCCCGTCGGATGGATCGGCGCGCTCGCGACGATCCGCCCGTAGAGCGCCAGCAACCCGCCGAAAGCACCGGCAAAGGTGACCAGAATGTCGGCAAGCTCCCCTTGCGCATCAGCGTTAATCTCCACTCCCGCCCCATGCGCAAGCGGGGCGGCAACGGCAATCAGCGCGCCCCAGATCGTCTTCGATTGATACCAGGCTTTTGTCCCGTCCATAGCTGTCTCCCATCACGATATTGTCAGAAATCGGCACACAAAAATTGGCACTCAAACTCGGCTGTCAGAACGCGATCGTCGCAAGCGCCGCAATGCCGAGCGGCACGGCTTGCCCGATCTGGCGGATGCTCAGGGTGAGGCTCGGCTGCTGAGAGCCGAAATCGGCAAGCTCGTCGCTCGCCGGATAAAGGAACAGCGGAGCCTCGACCTCCACCCGCCGCACCACGACGCCACTGGTCCCGAGGATCTCGACGCGGTAGCCTTCGTCCGGCTCGTCTCGCGGAATATCGCGCCCGTCCAAGCCGTCGGCATCGACGCGCCCGCGCCGGATCCAGCGGAACTGGGCAGCGCCATCGGCCAACCGGACACCGCGGATATGCACCGGCGAAAGCGGCGTCTGCGCCCTTTCTCCACCGGCAAACACATGCGGTCCCGACCGGCCTCCGACGGCGCCCAGGCTTTCGGCCAGGAAATTCAGCCTCCGTCCCTGCTCGTCACCGGTCAGCCCGAGCGGCTTCACGGCATCGTCCAGCACCACGCAGGCCGCACCGACAGCGCTCCCGGCCGCCATCGCATCCTCGGTTCCCGCCAGTCCCCGCAGCAATCCAGACAGCCGCCATCGCCCCGCCGCGATCTCCTGCGCCTTGGCAAACCCGACGATTTCCCAGATGCCGTTTGACGCGCGGATGGCTAGCCGGTTGTCGCCGCTCAACACCGCCAGCGTCTGCGCCGACGAGAGACCGCCGAAATAAAGCTCGAGATCGAGCACCTTTGAGCGGTCGAACCGCGCCGTCACACCGGGGTCGAGCGCCGAAACCAGCAAGCCGAGCCTTGCTGGGCGATCGACCATCACCCGCCGGCGATATCCATCGGTCGTTGCCGAAGACGAAACCGCGATCCGCCGCCAGGGCCTGCAATAGGCCGCGACAGCCGCAAACCCTTCATCATCGGACGAGGTCAGCCGCGGCAGGTCGAGAAAATGGAGGACCGGCGCAAAGGCGTCGCTCGCCGAACGACCGCTCTCACGCCGCGTCGTCACTGCGTCATAGCGACCAGGCGGAAGCGGCGCATGGTTCTGTGCCTCGATCCGCCGCACCGTCCCGTCCTCGACCCGCTGGACGACGAAGATACCGTCGGGGCCATCGGTGAGGTGCACCGCATCGCCGGGTTCGAGCGCCAGATCCTGCGGCGGCAGTGTGAAGGAGATCGAGCGCCGTGCCACGCGTTGCGCTCGCAGCACCGATTCCACCGCCCCGAGCGCCGCTTCCTCGCACAGCGTCGCCGGAAGGTCGTAGCTCGCCACCCGCTCGCTTTCGGCCGTAGCGCGGCGCGACCGTGCGCTCGCCTGCTCATAGTCCAGAACCGGATTGTAGAAGCCAAGCACCGCTTGCGCCGGGAAGTCGCTGTCGTGCCCCCGGCTTTCCGACCAGAGCGGTTCGCTCTCCACCTCCGCCACAATCCCGACCTCGCGCGCGGCAAGGCTCGAACCCTGCCTCGAGCGGAACCGCAACAGCCCGGCATCCTCGCTGACGTCGATTTGGAACACGCTCAGCAAAGGCTCCAGCAGCGAGCGGGCGGAGGTAACATCAGCCTGCACATAGCCGGTCAGATCGCCGCTCACGCCGGACACGTCGAAATCGTCAAAACCGTGATCGGTGAGGATGGCCGCGATCGCGTCGGCAAGCGTCGTTCCGCCCAGCCTGCCGTTCAGCCAATGCCCCGTGCGCCAGTTCTCGCCGTCGCTCCAGATCGTCAGGTCGTCGGGAAAGGCCGGAGACGGCCGCGCATCCCATGTCCAGACGAACACATGATCCGGATCGACCATGCCCACGGGTGCCGCCTCGCCCTGCCACCAGCCATGATGCGCTTCAAGAAACCGTCGCTGCTGGCTGTCGGAGCGCCCGCCGGACGAGAAATACGGCAGGCTGCTTTCCACCGATTTCGGATCGACAAACACATTCGGCTGGTTGGCGCCCTTGTCGACAGCCGGGCAACCCAGTTCGGTAAACCAGATCGGCTTCATCCCGGGCAACCAGGCCGTCGCTTCCGCACTCTCCACGCCGCCCACCCGGTTATAGTGGCGGTTGTCCCACCACCCTTGGAGATCCTTGGCGCGAAACACCCAGGGCTTGCCCGCCAGCCCGTCGGTGATCGGCGAGCGCAGCCGGTTCGCCCGGTCGGCCTCGCTTGCGTAATACCAGTCGAACCCCTCGCCCGCCGCAATCTGCGCCGCCATCGCCGCCCGGTCGTCGCAGGACCGGAACCCATCCGGATTTGCCGCTGCCAGATCCTCGTCGCGCCAGTCGGCGAGCGGCATGTAATTGTCGATCCCGACCGCATCTATATGAGGCGACGCCCAGAGCGGATCGAGATGGAACAACACATCGCCGGAACCGTCCTGCGGATGGTAGCCGAAATATTCGCTCCAGTCGGCGCCGTAGGTCAGCGCCGTCGCCGGTCCGACAAGCGCCCGCACATCCGATGCCAGCGTCACCAGCGCCTCGACGAACGGAAACGCACCGGTCTGATCGCGGATCTGCGTCAGCCCCCGCAGTTCCGATCCGATCACCAGCCCCTCGACGCCACCGGCCGTACTGGCGAGCTCGGCATAATGCAGCACCATCCGCCGATAGCCGTCCGCCCCGTTGGCAAAAGCCTCGACCTGCGTCCTCGCAACCGACGTCCTGTCGGCACTTCCCGAAAGGCCCGGTGCAGGGTGACAGGTAATCCGCCCGCGCCACGGGTAGCTTGCCTGCTCCGCCTGGCCATAGGGATCGGCCAGACCATTACCCGGCGCGATGTCCATCATCACGAACGGATAGAGAAACACCTTCAGCCCGCGCGCCTTGAGATCGGCAATCGCCGCGAGCACGCTTGCATCCCCAGGCGTGCCGCCATAGGCCGGCCCGCCTCCCGACGAACTGACGCGGTGCGCCGCGCTCCTCACCACCCCGGCAACCGACCATACGGTGCTTTCGTCGCGCCGTGTCTCCACCTCGACACCCGGCAGAATGCGGCATTGCCCCGCGCGCAGATCCGTCCCGAACCAGGCGACGACCAGCGCCACGCTCTCAAGATCGGGGCAGAGCGCCTGCAGTTCGTCGAGCGATGCCTGCCAGTCGGTCGTTGCCACCATCGTGTTGCGGTTGAGAATGCGGGCGCTGCCTTCCGCCGTCTTCTCGGTCACCTGAACCGTGTGATAGCCATGCTCCGTCGCCCCGGGAATGATCGTCACCGCCCGGATCTGCCTCTCCAGCGTCCCGACCGGCCGCACCACCTCGAACTGCAGCAGCGGAATGCGGTTGCCAAACGCTTCGAGCGGCAACCGGTCGAACACGACATAGGCAAGCCCGCGATAGGCCGGCGCGTTACCTTCGCCCTGCTTCGCCTCGATCAGCGGATCCGGCAACTGCGTCTCGTCGCCGGCATGAACGCGCATCTCGATCGCCGTCAGGTCCATTTCCTGACCATCGGCCCAGACGCGCCGCACGCAGGCGATCGGCCCCTCGCAGAGCCCGACGGCGAAGTTGGCGAAATACTGAAACGTTTCCGTCTGAGACCCGCCCGTCGCCTTGGCGCCGGTCCGCTCCCGCGTCGCCTCCTCCTCGAACCGCGTCGCCCAGATCAGCGTGCCCCCGATCCTCGCGGTACCATACAGCCGGCTGACCGCCGCCCCTTCGTCCGCCCCCGGAATACGCGCCGTCGCAAGCCTAGCACCCGAGACGGTCGAGGAGCCGCCAAGCAATGCCCGATCAACGACGCTCCCCGCCAACGCCCCCGCCGCCCGTCCAAGGATCGCCCCGACAGGACCAAACACACCGCCAAGTGCCGCACCCGCCGCCTGAAACAGGATCGTCGCCATAAAAACCCCTCACGCCGACCCAGTCGTGAACTGGATGCGCGCTCATGTTGTGAAGTTATTGGATTGCGGGAGGGAGGTGGCTGCCTCCTCGGTGGCGGCCCCTCACCCTAACCCGCTCGCGGGGAGAAGGGACCGCAGGACGCAGCCGGATGAGAGGCACGTAAGCCCACACATCCACCACCTAGATACCCGCTAAAATTGTGATACCGTATCGGCGTTTGGAAACAGAATGCAGCACGCGCCGCGCCAGCCGGCGCACTGGCGGAGATGGGCTCCGCCAGCTTAGGCAGGGAGCCTTGTTTCCAACCATGGAGGTGATGTCATGAGGCTTTGGCCAATTGGCATGACGCTTATCGTGAGAGTGACCCGGACGGGCTGGTCAGTGTCCGTCCGGATCTCATTCGCAAGCTAAGCAATCCGATGGGTGGGGTTACAGCCCCATCCATCACTCCATCACTATACGCTGAGCCTTCCCAACTTTCAACCATCCCTTGCCGGCGGAAACCGGTGCACGGCAGCGATTTTGCAGCGCCAGGAGGGCACCAGAACCGAGCGTGTCACCGCCATCTGCTCGTAGGCATGAATGAAATGAGACGGCCCGGCAAGAATGCCCGCATGCTTCACCATCGTGTCCGGTCGCCAACGAAACAGCAGCAGATCACCGGGTTGCATCTGCCCGAGGTGATGTGCCGTGCCGAACAGCCGGATGCCAGCCTCCGCCATCCGATCTTCGCCGCCCCGTTCCGCCCAATCTGGCGCATAAGGCGCCACCAGTTCCGGCTCTTCGCCATAAAGCTCCCGCCAGATGCCGCGGATCAGGCCGATGCAATCGCAGCCGATGCCGCGCGTTGCCCCCTGATGCCGATAGGGCGTGCCGATCCAGGTCTCAGCCACCGCGACGATCCGCTCTCCGGCGGCGCTCATTCGAACAGCGCTCCGCCATCATGCAGCCGCTCGCCATCCACATAGGAATAGGCAAAATCGGAGCCCGGCACATGCGGAAAGCCGCGGAAATTGAGAAGGTTCGCGAACCGCCCGCCACACGTCGAAACCGTCTTGTCGCAACCGGCCGTCAGCGTCACCGCCTGCCCGGGAACGACCGCCTGCTCCAGCGGCAACCAGAATGTCAGCCCCGCCTTGCCGTCGGCGCGTCGTTCATGAACCTCGATATCCACCTGCGATCCGCCCGCAAATTCCGCGATGCCCCGGCCGAAAAATCCCTCGGCAAAACCGGACAGACCCGACACGACGATGCGGCTTTTATCAACGACCGCATCCACCACGCCATTCCCGCGCCAGGCCGAGAGGTCGACCCGGCAGCTGTTATCGCCAAGGCTAGCGTCGCAGCGCCTGCCATAGACACGGCCCTGCGGCTGGCCCAGCCGGTGCGCAAGGCTCCGCAGCTCTGCCTTGAACGCCCCGCCCGATCGCGAAACCTCGCCGATCTCGCGGATATTGAGCAGCATGTGCTGAGCCGGATCCGCCCAGTTGACCACGAACAGCTCGACCCGCGCACCGTCATAGCGCCCGCTTGCAAGATCCGCCTCGTCGATCGCAGCGCTGGAGAGCCCGCCTTCCACCTCTTCCACGCTGGCAGCCATGCCGAGCGCCTGTTCCGCCTCGCTCGCCGCAAAACCGCTCGCCGCCAGAAATGTCGTGCCGTCGAATACCAGATCGCGGTCATGCTCGGTAAACCCAAGCACCACCGCGTCGCGTCGCGTCACGCGCCAGCAATAGCAGATCGTCGTTGCCTCGCCGCTCAGATGGCCCGCCAGACCCGCCGGGATCGCCCTCATGCCAAAACCTCCGTCAATGGAATGGCCGGAATCCGCCCGGCGTCGAAATGCGCCAGATTGATCTCGATCCGGTCGGTATCGAAGCGCACGGCCACGTCGAATTCGAACCCGGCCCGCACGATCTGGCCGGCTGCCGGCACATGCCCGGCCGCAAACGTCACGATGCCGATCGCCGTATCGACAGTGAACGAGCTCGCTGCCTTCGCCACGCCGCCGACCGACAGGACCACCGTTCCCGCCACCGGCTTGGTGACCCGCCCCGATAATGCGGATCATGTCGGCTGCCTTCATCCGCCCGGAGGAAAACCGCCCTGCGAGCTCCGTCAGATCGCTCGCCGCAAAGGCCGTTTCCAGTTCTGCCAGCGCGCCCAGCGTCAGGCACAGGATCCGCCGTTCGCCGTCCATTTTTGCCTCCACCTCGCCGCGGCGGCGGTTGGCCCGTCCATGCATGCCCATGAAATCCCCCTTTCATGCTCCTACAATGCTGTGAAACTCACGACGCCAGCGGATTCGAGCGCAATCTCGAACCGGATTTCGCCATTGTGCTCGCCGGAATATTCGAGCGCCGTCACCTGGAACGCCCCCGCGAGCGTCGCGAAACTGGGGATGATGATCTGCCAGGAGAGGATCGTGCCGGCAAAGAACGTGCTGCGCACCAGCGCGTCGCTTGTGCCGTCCTTGAAGATCCCCGAACCGCTCAGCGATGCCCGCTGCACCCCCGCCCCGCCCAGCAGTTCGCGCCAGCGCCCGCTGCTTTCGGCATCGGTAATGTCGACCGTTTCCGCGTTGAAGGCGATCCGCCTGGAGCGCAGTCCCGCCACGGTCAGAAAAGTCCCGCTATTGTCCACCTTCAGGAGAAGGTCCTTGCCCTTCTGTGCCACCATGTCCCGATCCTTTTCCAACCGCTTTCAAGTATTGATGCTTTCGGCTTTCGCGCCGACCTGCTACAGCCGCGGGACACATCCCCTTGCCCGCTTCCCATCGCGATATCGCATTGACCAACTCCCCCCTCCGGTCCGCCCGGACCATTGGCGTTCTCGCCATCACGCAACTCATCGGCTGGGGCACCACGTTCGAAAGCCTCGGCGTTCTCGGTCGCTCGATCGCGCCCGATCTCGGCCTCGCCAACGAAATGGTGTTTGCCGGACTGTCGGTGATGATGCTCGCCAGCGCCTTTTGCGGCCCGCTTGTGGGCCGGCTGCTCGGCCGCCACGGGGCGGCCAAGGTTCTGGCTGCCGGTTCCGTATTCTTCTGCGTCGGGTTGCTCGTGCTGTCCTTCTCGAACGGCCTGCCGCTCTATGCGGTCGCGTGGATCCTGCTCGGTGCCGGTGGCGCCTTTTGCCTGTCGGCGCCGGCCTATGCCGCGGTGGTCGAGCGTGAAGGCACGAAGGGCCGTCGCAGCATCACCATCCTGATGCTGTTTACCGGCCTCTCCGCCACCATCTTCTGGCCGCTGCTCAGTCTCGGCAACGATCTCATCGGCTGGCGCACCACGCTGATGGTCTGCGCTTTCCTGCATCTGTTCGTCTGCGTGCCGCTCTATCTCTTTGCCCTGCCGAAGCCGATCGGCTGGGATACGGCAGATGCCGGCGTCGATGCGCCGCCGGTCGCCTTCACCAAGCGGCAAGGCAAGCTCGCCTTCCTTCTGGTCGCCACCGCCACCACCATTGCCTCCTTCGCATCCTACGGCGTGTCGCCGTCGCTTCTGGAACTGTTGCGGCAATCCGGTGCGACGCCGGAGTTTGCCCTGCAGCTTGCCGCAGCGCGTGGCGTCATCGGTATTTCGGCGCGTGCCTTCGATATGCTGCTCGGCAAGCGCGGCAATCCGTTCATTACGGCCGTGACCGGCAATAGCTTCATGATCCTCGGCTTTCTCAGCCTCATCGTCCTGCCGTCGTCGACCGCAACGCTGTGGATCTTCATCGGGCTTTACGGCATCGGCTCGGCAGTCCTGCAGGTCGCAAAGGCGCTTCTGCCGCTCGCCCTGTTTTCACCGCGCGACTACGGCCGCCAGGCCGCACGGCTGTCCATGCCGCAGAACCTTGCCAATGCGCTCGCGCCCGTCGTGTTCACAGCACTGCTCGATCGTTCGGGCGCGCTGACGGTGCTCGTCGTCACCGTTCTTCTGGCCGGCTCGGCGCTTACCGGCATCCTCTTTCTGATGCATCTCGTGAGGCAGAGTAACCTGCTCGCTGCCTCTCACTCGGTCACCGCACGATAGCGCAGCTCGACCTGAAGATACCGCGTGTTCGGCTCGCGCCTGGTGCGCGATCCCGTCCGCAACAGGCTCACCAGCACAAACCCTTCCAGCGTCAGCGCCGCATCGTGCAGCAGCGTGTCCACCCGGCTTGCGATCTCCTGCGCCTGCCGACGCCCCTCGGCCTGCGACCACACCGTGATGGTCAGGCTATGCGCCTCGCCCGGTTCCGTACCGGTCGAATAGTCACGCGTCTCCCACTCTCCGAACGCGATCGCCGGCAGCTTCGGCTTCGGCATCAGCCGGTCGTGGACACCGCCTTGACCGACCAGCGCCGTCAATGCGGCGTCGCCGGTCAGCCGCGCATGGACCGCCTTCATCAATGCATTGGAGGCTGAGGTCATAGTGCCTGCTCCTCGCATTGGCAGACCAGATAGCGACCGGTCTCGTCAGGGTCGCGCACCAGCTTCAGCAGGAAGATCCGCGCGCCCTTGGTCAGCCTCTGCCCGGCCGCGACATCGCTTCGAAACCGGATCCAGATCCGGTGGCTGACCGTGCCCACCTCGGCACTTGCCGCTTCGGTCACAACGAATGAGACCGGCTCGATCATTGCCCAAACGGCCGCCACCGATTGCCAGGTTACGGTCGCACCACCCTGACCGTCGGATACGGAAACCGCATCTTCCAGCTCCAGCCGGGCGGTCATCTGGCCGGGGTCGAGAAACACCACCATCACAGCCTCCGCATGCGAAAGGCCGCGATCAGGCGCTCATAGCCATCGGGAATTCCCGCCGGCTGCTGGTCGGGCGACAGTACCCCGCGGAAGGCGAACATGTGGCCGATATGGATCAGCATCGCCCGCTTCAGCGTATCCGGCACATCGGTCCCGGCCTCGCCATAGCCGGCGGAAAAGTCGATCTCGATCCCGTTCAACGCTTGGCCGGGATCGATCGTCGAGCGCAGCCAAAGCCGCGCCGGTCGCCCCTTGCCGTCGAGCAGATGGTCTTCAAGCGACACATGAACCGCAGTGCCTGCAGCATCGTAAATCGTAACGCTCTGAATCGCTTGCACGGGAGACTTGAGGATGCGGATCACGCCGTCGCAGGGCCATTGGTCGAGATAGAGCCGCCAGGACTGCGCCATCAGGCACAAGCCCGTCTCGCGCTCCAGATGCTCGCGTGCGGTCGCAATCAGCGATCCGATCAGCGCATCCTCATCGGCACCGTCAAGGCGCAGATGCGCCTTGACCTCGGCAAGCGTCAGCGGTTCCGCCATGGGCGGATTGGTTTGGGCATAGGTCATGGGGATCCTCGTCGAAGATGATATTCGGCCCCACCCCACCCTCTCCCCGCCGCTGCGGGAAGAAGGTGGCGATGGCCGGATGACGGGCAGTTCCGGCACGCGTCGGTACGCTTGGCCGATCAGCTCACGGCGAACCGCACCAGCTTGATCGCCTCGAAGTTCTGCACCCCGCCGCCGACCCGCTTGGTGGTGTAGAACAGCACATAGGGCTTGGCGGAATACGGATCGCGCAAGATGCGCACCCCGGCCCGGTCGACCACGAGATAGCCCGACCGGAAGTCACCGAAGGCAAGCGAGGTCGAGCTTGCGGCGATATCGGGCATCTCCTCGGCCTCGGCGATCGGAAAGCCCATCAGCGAGGCGGCCTGGCCTGCACTTGCCGGCGGCCGCCACAGGTAGTTGCCGTCGACATCCTTGAACTTCCGGATATCGGCCTGCACCTTGCGGTTCATCATGAACGTGCCGTTCTGGCGGTGACCGGCCTTGAGCGCGTAGATCACCTCAACCAGCGTATCGGAGGGATTGGTCGCCTTCCAGCCGCCGGCAACGCCGGTTGCGATATAGCCGAGACTGCCCCAGGCCCAGCTCGCATCGGCAACAGCCGTATAGGCAAGAAAGCCCTTCGGCTTGTTTACCCCGTCACCGCGCACGAAGGCATCGCCCTCCTGCTCGGCAAAGACGATATCCACCTCGCCGGCGATCCAGGCCTCCATGTCGACAGCCGCATCGTCCAGCAGCGCCTGGGTGGCGGCCGGCATGGCGTAGAGTTCCATGGTCGGGAAGGCGAGTTCGGCCAGAAGCGGCGTGTTGGTCTGCGGCCGCGCCGCCGTTTCCGCAACCCAGCCGGTGGTCAGCCCCGTCGTCGAGAACGGTTTCTTCAGGACAGAAGTCGAGACGGTGCGCAAGGTCGAAAGCGCCCGCATCGGCGACACGACGGACACGCGGCGGCCGATTTCCGTGTCGGTCTCCGGCGGCACGAGATAGCCGCCATCGGCGCCGACCCCAACGGAGAACGCCTTCGCCTCCAGCTCGCGCAGTCCATTGTCCTCGCCGCGACGGATATAGGCGTCGAACCCCGCCTTGTGCTCCATCGCCTCAGGCGAAAGATCGGCACCCTGACCGTAGCCACCTCGACCTCCCAGCGGCGGTCGCGCCTTCTTCAGCGCCAGCTGGTCCAGCACCCGCTTCTGGTCGTCCATGGCCCGGTTGATGCGGTCCACCTTGTCGCGGGTCACCACGTCGGCGGTCAGCTTCTGCTCGATCTCGCCCAGCCTTCGGTCGTTGACGTCCTTGAAGGCCTCGAACGCTTCCATGAATTCATCGAGCGCCGCCGTCACCGTCTCAGGCACGGCTTTCACTTCCGGCGCAACAGCGCCGCTTGCCTGTACATGTCCCTGTCCCGTCATCATGTCCTGTCCTTCTCCATTAAGCCTTGTTCTGCCTGAACGACGATCTCCACATCATCTTCGCCGCCCGCCGCATCTGGCGAACGAGCTCCGTCTCACGGTCTCGGAAGAACCGCTGATGCTTGACGTCGGAAACCCGTGCCGATGGCAGCATCGGAAAGGTCACGACGGAGATTTCCCAGAGATCCGCCTCGAGAATGCGCCGCACCCCCGTCTTTGCGTCGGTGCGCGCCCGCACCGTTCGAAAGCCGATCGAGAGCCCGTCCAGCGCACCGGATTTCATCAGCGCCAGCACTTCCCGCGATCGTGCGACGCCGGGCGAAAGCACGCCCTCGACGTAAAGCCCGCGACCATCCTCGCGGATCGTCTTCCAGGCGCCGATCGGCTCATTGGGGTCGTGCTGGTAGAGCATGCGCACACCGGTTGCGCCGCGTTCCACAAGCGAGGAGAGAAACGCCCCCCGTTCGATCCGGTCGCGACCGAGATCGACCTCGCCGAACACGCTGGCATAACCGGAAAACGTGCCGTCACCGGCAATGCTGGCCAGTTCCAGATTGGCGAATTTGCGCACATTCGGGCGCATGGGCGGGCATTGCCCGCGGTCAGCGTGCATCGGGATCTCCTGCAATGTCATTGAACCTGTCGAACCCATCCGCCCGCGGCGGAAGGAGGTCGCCGTCGGGAGTGCCTTACTCCCTGCGGCGCCCGTATCGCTCGGCTAAGCGCGACAGCGCGCCCAGCACCCACCAGGCTGAGAGACTGGCGGCAGCCGATCCCGCCAGCAAGGTCTCCGGCTCGGGAAGCTCACCGCTGATCCCCAGCCGTGCCATCAGCCACAGCCCGGCCGGCCCGCCGAAGATCAGTCCGCAGGCCACCCCGGTCAGAAACCTGCTCGCCGCCTCGTGCCCGCTTTTCGGCAGGAGATAGACCAGCGAAACGCCCGCACCCGCCACCGCACCTGCGGTCCGCGCAGCCCACACGCCGAGCGTTCCCGGATCATGCCCAAGGTCAGCCATCGTTAAACTTTCTGGGTTATGTTGAGAGTGTCAGCCGGTAAGCGGATCTTCATCCGCAACCGCCAAGGCCTCGCGCATCTTCACGCGCCACATGAAGCCGGCCGCTTTTTATCAACCCCCTGAATCGCTTGAGAGACAGCGTTGACGAGTTGAGTCAGGGGTTTGAGAAGTTGAGTCTCTCAGTTTCCGTCGTCTGCCGGTGCGTCCGCTAAAAGATCGGGCGGCAGCTGACGGCCGTGTCGAATGTGGGAAACGGAGACGATCCCCTTCTCCATCCTGTAGTCGATGACATACTCGCCGGACACGAAACGGCGCCGGCCTTCCAGCGCCTCAATCGGGCTCCCGGCTTGCGGATAGTCCAGCAAGAGCCGCATCGATCCCCGCAACTGCCGCAGCACCGCTTCGGCGGCGCGCGGATTGAAACGCTCCAGATACCGCTGCTCGCTTCTCAGAAAGAGCGCCGCATCCTTGGAGAGCCTGATCCGCATCAGGCGGCGTCGCTCTTCTTCTCGTCGAGCACCTCCGCGAAGAACTCCTCCGCATCGACGAATTCGCCGCGCGCAATTTGTTCCTCGCCCTTGCGGATCTGCAGGATGTCATTCCCCTCCGCCATCAGATAATATTTCAACGCCCGGACAATCACCCAGCTTCTGCTGCGATCGGATGTCTCGGCGATCTTCTCGATATCGTCGAGAATGTCCTGCGGCACGCGCAAGGTGATCGGGTCCGAGAGAACGGGCTTTTCGGCCTTCTTGTCAGAGTTGGCGTCTGCCATGACGATCTCCATCTGTAATACACCGTATTACAAATTACACCTTGCGCCGCGATCGGGCAATCACGCCGAATAACCCACCGCCTCGCGCTTCTCGTCCTCGGTCAGGAAGGCTGCAGCACCGATCCGCGCCCACAGCGCCTCACGCTCGGCCGACAGCCCGGCCACCCGGTCGAGATCCGGTTCCAGCCGAAGTCCCTCCCCGAGCGTATCCGAAAGCCAGGCGGAAAAGCTTGCGGCCGTTCGGGCAATCAACGGCAGCACCGTGAGCCGGTAAAGGGCGCGGTTGGCCTCCTGGTAGTTGGCATAGGTATTGTCACCGGGAATGCCGATCAGCATTGGCGGCACGCCGAGCGCCAGCGCAATGTCGCGGGCAGCACCGTTCTTCGCCTCGATGAAATCCATGTCCTTCGGCGAAAGCCCCATCGCCTTCCAGTCCAGCCCGCCTTCCAGAAGCAGCGGCCGGCCGGCATTTACCGCCCCCGAATAGCCCGCCTCCAGTTCGTCCTTCAGCCGCTGATACTGATCCGCGGAAAGATTGCCGCCGTCCTTCGGCTGGTAGACCAGCGCGCCGGACGGTCTTGCGGAATTGTCGAGCAGCGCCTTGTTCCAGCCCGCCGCCGCATTGGAAAGGTCGAGCGCTGCGCCAGCCGCCACCAGCGGCGACAGGCCACAATGGTCGTCGAGCGGGTGAAACAGCTTCAGGTGCAGCAGCCCCGGCCCGTCACGATCGACGGCAAGCCGCCGTGTCACCTGCCCGGCGCGATAATCATAGGCCGCAATCCAGCCGTCGCGCCCCTCGACGACGCTCACCCGGTCCGGCCGCAGCAAATGCAGTTCCCGCAGGTCGCCGCCAAGCGCCAGCGGCTCCACATAGGCATTGCCGGACAAAAGCAGATGCCCGTACAGCGCCTCGAAGAAATCCGGCCCGCTCTGGCGGCCGTTCGGACGTGCCAGAAGCGCCAGCGCCGGATGATCGGCTGCCTCGCTCGTCCCCCGATAGGCGAGCCACGGCACGGCGGCCGCAGCCTCCGCCACCATCCGCATGGCCCGGTAGGCGATCGGGTTCTTCATGAACCCGGTCTTTGAGAGCGCCGCATAGGACCGCCCGGACCAGTGCGCCGCCCCATCGCCCGACACGATCGCAAAGCCCGACGATAGCCCCGACGCCGCCTTGGTTTCCTGAGGCGGCTCGATGCGGGAAAGCCCACGAAGCCGGAATGGAAATCTCATCGTCTCATCCTTCACTCGATCCGGGATCAATTCGCTCTGAAAACGTTCAAGCCGCAATCGCCGCATCGTCCCGCAGCGCTGCCGCGAACGCTTTCGCGTACCCCGCCACCTGCGCCGCCCGGTCATTGCCATTGATGATTTTTCGCGCCCCGACCCAGTCCGATTTCCCAGGGCCGAAATAATCGCCGAGCTTGCGGCCGGTAAAACTGCCAGCCCGCATGCCCTCGATCAGAATCTTCACCGCCACATCCATCTCCATGGCGCGATGAGGTGCCGCGATGAGATCGATGCCGGTCAGCTCCGCCATCTTCTGGTAATTGCGCCTGTGCGTCAGCTGCACCAGCCCGCGCCCCAACCAGGTCCGGCCATCGGCATCGTACCGCCAGTACGGCGTCTTCACCGTCCGCAGCCGGCCGGCGCTGTAAGCGCTTTCCAGCCGCATTACCGCAAGCTGGTCGCTCTTGGCCAGCGTTTCGCGCACCGGCTGCATCGTCGCGGCCGTCTCGTGAAATGCGGTCGCCAGCACGTAGGCAAGCGCCGCGGCGCCTTCGATGGGGTTGCGCGCCTCCCATGCCTCCAAAACAGCAGCCAACCCGGCCACCTGACCACTTGCCAACCGCCCGCTGAACGGGTTCCGGCGCACGCGATCGAAGAAAATACTGCGCTCGTATCCCATGTTAATCCTACCCCTTTACCGCGTTCGAAGGTTTCAATCGGTTTAGAAAAAACTAAATCGTTTTAGTCTGTTAGTGACGATTTACTTCGGAGTAAGGATGTGGAACCAATCCAACCATGCGACGTTCATAGGGGCGCACCACCATGATGGTGCAGCGCACAATCCGGAGATCATGATGATGCAGCAGACCGCCCAGACAGCCGCCACGAAATCGGTGCCGCAGCACGTCCTCGAGCGCATGGAATCCGAATGGAAGCAGATGCGCGACAGCGCTCCGGCTGTGCCGGCCAAAAGCTGAATTGCAACTGTTGGCAGTAGCCGACTGTCAGATATAGAACGCTTGAGCGGCCCTATCCGGGCCGCTTTTCGTTGCGCGGTCCACCAGAAGCGCCACACCGGGCCTAGGCTCAAATCCCCCTCACCCGCGGCTCGCCCTGGCCGTCCAAAACAAGCGCCGTCAGCGCCCAGACCAGCGCATCCAGCCGGTCCGGCGAGCGTCCCGATGACAGTCCGTTGGGACCGAAATCGCACATCTGGTCCTCCAGCTCCGCAAACCGTCCCGCATGCACCACCCGTCCCTGCTCGTAGAGGGCGGCGACCGGTTCGGCGCGGGCAAACTTCCCGCGGGATGCATGCACCACCGTCACCGGCAGGTTGGCGTCGATGCTTTTCAGCATCGCCGGCACCATGTCGCCGCCCTGGTTGCCCTCGGCCACGACGCGGTCGGCCGAAAACCGCGAATACGCCTTCACCACGGCCTTTGCCCAGCCGCCCGGCGTCTGGCCGGTCACCGAACAATCGGCCAGCACCACGGCCCGGCCAGGCGAACCTTCGCTTGCCTCGACACCCGCCACGACAATGCCGCAGCAGGAGTTTTCACCGGATCCCGAGGGCGGATCGACCGCCACCACGATTCGCCGCAAGACCCCGGTAAACCGCGTCACGCAGGCTTCGAGATCGGCACGCTTCCACAGCGCGTCGTCAAGATCCTCGATCAGCTCGCCGCCGAGTTCCTGGCGCCCGAGCCGCGTGCCGCCGTATCGTCGCTCCAGCGCCGCGATAAAGCCCGGTGCCAGATTACCGGCATTACCGGTGGTGGAAATCTTGATCAGCCGTGTTGCGGGGTCGGCAATCAGCTGCTTCAGCACCGGCACCGGTCGCGGCGTCGTCGTCACCAGCTGGCGCGGATCGCGTCCCAGCCGCAGGCCGAACTGCAGCATGTCGAACGTTTCCTGCGCATGCTTCCATTTGCCGATCTCATCGCACCAGGCGTAGTGAAACTGCGGTCCGCGCAGCGCTTCCGGATCTTCGGAGGAAAAGATCTGCGCCACCGTGCCGTTCGGCCAGACCAGCCGCTTTCTTGAAATCTCGAATTCCGGCCAGTGCCGTGCCGCAATCCGGCAGATGCCGGACACACCATCCACCATAACCTCGCGGGCATCGCCCAGCGTTTCCGCAACGAGAGCGATGCGAAGATCGGAACGCTCTCCGGCGGAACACGCCAGCGCATGCACCCATTCGGCGCCGGCGCGCGTCTTGCCGGATCCGCGCCCGCCCATGATCAGCCATGTCCGCCAGTCGCCATCCGGAGGCCTCTGTCCGGGAAGCGCCGCAAAAGCCCAGTCCCGGTCGAGACCGGAGACGAACCCGTCAAACGCGTTCTCTCCCGGGCCAGGCGCGTCAAATCTCTCCGCCGGCACCGCGTCCGGAGCGCGGGGCAACCCCATCGCACCGGCCAAAACCATTCCGGCCTCCAGATCCCGTCCGGTCTTCTTCCTGGCATCACCGATGTCAGACATGCCTGCCCCGAACGACCCGGACGCCTTCACCGCCTCACCCGTGATCTTCTCTGCAGCCCGCCGCATCTTGCGCTGGCTGGGTTCCTCCGGCTGGAAGCCTTTGCGCCACCCATCCCGGTGGGCCATCGCGTTTCCAGGCTTCGAAATACCCAAAGGCTGTTTCATTGGCGCGATCCTCGATCATCCGGACGAAGCGGGCCTTCGCCTCTTCGTATCCGCCGGCATCGGCCAGCCTGTCGGCCTCCACCTGCCGGTCGCGGGACAGCTGACGCTGCAGCGCATCGACCTTTTCCAGCGTGCGCACGATCAGGCTCATCGCATCGGTCGCCGCCTTCACATCGGCCCGCGCCAGTTTCTGCGACGCCTCGATGCCGTCAGCTGACACCGCGTCGTCGGCCTCGCCGGACAACAGCCCGGACGCCGCTTCCCGCATCGTCCGGAACGTGGCGAACTGCTGGCGCATCTCAGCCGTCATCTCGTTCAAAAGCTGCCGCAGTTCATCTGCGGGCTTCAGCTCGGTTTCCGCAGACTTGAGCTCCAGCAGAACGTTCCGAACCGTCTCTTCGAGTTCGGCATCCTGAGTCACGTCGTCATCCGCGTCGTAAAGCGGTTCGTCCGTCCACAGGCCGAACAGGTCTGGATCAAAACCGGCGAGAGTATCGGAACGGTTCATGGCAGATCTCCACAGCCGAAAACCCGCCGCGCCGGCTTGCCGTCGCACGTTCGGTTTCGATATCGATGTCCTGGAAAAAAAGAGGGCCCGGAGGTCAATCCGAGCCCTGACTGGAAGCCTTGCGGCGGTCGGGGCGTGAAGCCTCTTCCGACGCAACTCTTCGACTATGCCTAAACACTACCCGACAACCGTCACGCCGTCAAGGATTAAATTCCTATCTCGAAAATTTTACCGGAACCGCTTCTCCCTCACGTCCCGCAGAAGGTGCGCGCAACCTTCTGTTCCGCCGTCGGCGCAATCGCGTAGTCGGCAAATTCCGGCCGCTCTTCGAACGGTTTTTCGAGCGCCTCCACCAGCTTTTCAAAGAAGCTGAAATCACCGTAATTGGCAGCCGCGATGGCTTCCTCGATTCGGTGGTTGCGGGCGATCAGCCACGGATTGACGCCGCGCATCTCTGTTGCCAGGTCCGCCGGGCTGCGACCTTCCTCGGCCAGCCGCTCGTTCCATTTCGGCAACCATTCCCGCAGCTTGGCCGTATCCGAGAAACAGGCGAGCAGGTCGTCGTCGTGTCCTTCCGCGGCGTTGCAGAGCGCTCGGAACGTCCGCGTGAAATCCGCTTCGTTTTCCTCCATTGCAGAAAGCAGTCCCTGCACGAGATCGCCATCACCGTCGCGCGCGGTGACCAGACCGAGCTTTGCGCGGAACACCTCGATCCAGTGCGCCTGGAACGTGTCGCCGAATGCCTTCAGGACAGAATTGGCGGCTTCCACCGCCTTTTCCTCGTCGGCATCGATCAGCGGCACCAGCGCCTCGGCAAGCCTTGCGATGTTCCACTGGCCGATGCCCGGCTGGTTGCGATAGGCGTAGCGTCCCTGCCGATCAATCGAGGAAAACACCTTCATCGGGTTGTATTCGTCGAGAAAGGCGCAAGGACCGAAATCGATCGTCTCGCCCGAAATCGTCATGTTGTCGGTGTTCATCACACCATGGATAAAGCCGACGCCGAGCCAGCGGGCAATCAGTTCCGCCTGCCGGTCGGCCACCGCCTTCAGCAGCGCCATATAAGGGTTCTGCGCGCCCATCAGGTCAGGGTAATGCCGCTCGATCACGTAGTTCGCCAGCGTCCGCACGCCCTCGGTATCGCCGCGGGCGGCAAAGAACTGGAACGTGCCCACTCGCACATGGCTTGCCGCGACCCGCACGAACACTGCGCCCTGCTGCTCCTGCTCGCGCTGAACGAGCTCACCGGTCGAAACCGCCGCCAGGGCCCGCGTCGCCGGTATGCCCAGCGCATGCATGGCCTCGGACACGACATATTCGCGGATGACCGGCCCAAGCGCTGCCCGCCCGTCACCACGGCGCGAAAACGGCGTCGGCCCCGCGCCCTTCCACTGGATGTCGCGGCGCTGTCCGGCACGGTCCATGACCTCGCCGATCAGGATCGCCCGCCCGTCGCCAAGCTGCGGCACGAAGTTGCCGAACTGGTGCCCAGCATAGGCCATGGCGAGAGGCGATGCCCCCTGCGGCACGACATTGCCGGAAAGCACCGCTGCCAGCCGGTCGGGATCCGAAAGATCCGCCTCGACGCCCAGTTCCGCTGCCAGCTTCTGGTTGAACCTCAAAAGCTTCGGCCCCTCCACCGGCTCCGGGTAGACGGAAGCGAAGAACCGATCCGGCAGGCGGGCATAGGAATTGTCGAACTGGAACACGGGATCTCTCCTTCGGCCCTTTCAGGGGCTTGGTCTCGGGTATGTGCTTGAGTCTGGTCTGTGGCGTATCCCCAATATGGGGTCTCGCGCCTGCGGAACAAGCAAGATCAGCCCTTATTGCCCGCCTCCAACCGCACCCCGAACCCGAGCAGAAACGTCACCAGCGCCGCGGCTGCGGACGTCCCGTAAAGCCAGTAGGCGACCTGCCCGGGATCGCCTTGCGACAACTGCCGTGTCAGCCCGGTCGCTGCCGCGATCATGCCGGCAAGCGCCGATCCGACGGCGTAGCCGGCCGTCGACATGGTCGGCAAAAGCGCGCTAGCCCGGTCACGCTCCTCGTCGCCGGCGGCCTCCATCGAGGCCTGGTTGATCGCCGCCCACGACAGACCGAAACCGGTGCCGATCGCCATCTGGCTCAGGACCACGAGCAGGATCTCCCGGACGTCGATCGATACCGCGATCATCAGGAAGCCCGCGAGCTGGAACAGCGGCCCGGCCCGCATCGCAAAGTGTCGTCCTTTTAGAGACTTGATCCGGCTGGAGGCCATCGCGACCGCGCTCCAGGTCAGCGCCATCGCCACCACGATATAGCCGACCGCCGCCGGTCCGATGCCCCACACGTCGCGGATGATCAGAGCCAGATAGGTGGCACCAGAGGCATGGCCCGCCGACATCAGGAACAGCATCCAGAACCCGTGGCCAAGCACCGATCCCAGCCTGAAAGCGCCAGCCGGAAACAACCGCGGCCCGAGCTTTCCATCCGTCGTCACGGTCAGCGCCAGCGCCAGTGATCCCAGCACCAGACAGGCGACCTGCCAGCCGATCACCCCCGTTGCGGACGACAGTGCGAAAATGAAGGACGCAGTCACGCAGAGCGCCACGGCCAGAGGCGCAAACGCGGCCTTTGCCGCGCTGCCGGTCTCGGGCGTCGTCAACAGCGTGAAAAGACCAAGCAGGATGAGAAACGGCGTCACCGCCAGAAACGCGGCATGCCACGAAAACGCCTCTGCGAGCAGCCCCCCGATCAGCGGCCCGAGCAGAGCCGCGACCGCCCAGACGGTTGCCTCCACCGCAAATACCTTCGCCGTCACCGCGGACGAGAAATTGGCCGGGATGAGGCTGTAGCAGATTGCCACGATCAGACCGTCGGCAATCCCCTGCAACAGTCTGCCCGCAACGATAAAGAAAAAGCTCGGCGCCAGAACCGCCATCAGACCGCCCAGCGAAAACAGCGCCATGGACCAGAACAAGCTGGATTTCACACCCAACCGATCGCGGAGATAGGCAGCACTGGTGCCGCCGGCGATCGAACCGATGAAATAGAGGCTGTAGACCCAGCTGAACCAGTCGCGCCCGCCAAGTTCGGCGGCGGCCAGCGGCATGGCGGCAACAATCGCGAACTGGTTGAAGGCATGCAACCCGATCCCGGCGGAAATCAGCCCCAGCATCAGGCCGTTCCGGCCGGACAAAAGCGTTTTCCATCCGGTGTCTGTTCTTGTCAGCACGGCATGCTCCTCGGTTCATTCGCAAGGCTTTCCCGACCGCAGCAGTGGCGGCGCAAAGTCCCCCGGTCAACGGTCAAGGATCGATTTTGGCGCGCGTGACATTTTAGCTACAGCTTTCCAAGCCGAACGCACTACATTGATCCTCATAACAAGCAGTCGTTGAAAACACGGAGAAATCATCATGAGGAACACACTCGTTCTCGCCGCAGCTCTTGCAGCCGGCCTCTCGTCCGCAGCTCTCGCCGCCGATGCGGTTGAGACCATTCCGAGCGCGCCAGTCGCCTACGAAACCGCTCCGGCATTTTCCTGGTCCGGTCCTTACCTCGGTATCCACGGCGGATACGGCTGGGGCGATGCTGATATCGAAGGCGCTGGTTCCCAGAACTTCGACGGCGCCCGCATGGGTGGCTTCGTCGGCTACAACTGGCAGTTCTCCAACGGTTTCGTTGCCGGTGTTGAAGGCGATGTCAACTACGACTGGAACAACGACGATGTCGCCGCTGGCGTCGATGCCGAAAGCGGCTTCTCCGGTTCGGCCCGTGCGCGTCTCGGTTACGCCATGGACCGCACTCTGATCTACGCAGCAGGCGGCTGGACAGCCACCAATGTCGAAGTCGACACGCCGGTTGGCGACGACGACGACACGCTGCACGGCTGGACCATCGGCGCTGGCGTCGATCACGCTTTCACCGACAACCTGTTCGGCCGCGTCGAGTATCGCTACAACGACTACGGCAACGGCAACCTCGCCGGCGCTGATGTCGACTTCAACCAGCACGTCGTGCAGGTTGGCCTCGGCGTGAAGTTCTGATCGCGTCAAGCATCTGATTGTATGAGGAGAAGGCTGCCGCTCGCGCGGTGGCCTTTTTCTTTGGAACTTGCTCTTCAGGGATTTCGGCCACTGTCCCGGCCATCATCACGGCAGGATCAGGCTCCCGTTGCGAGAGGTTCGCTTAACTTTCCTGTATTAGACGGGACTTGTCGGCTCTTTGCCCGTGGTCCTGCCGATGACGTCGCGCGCGACGTGAATCAGCCAGGTTGCAGTTTCGTGTTTTGACTATTTTCGGAAGTTTCTGCGCATGCCGTTTTCCCCATCGTCTCGCGGGGCAGACCCCGAGAACCGCAAAGGGCCAGGCCGCCGCACCAGACACGGCCTTGCCCCCGCTCTGGCGACGCCTGCGGCGGTATTGGGCTTCGGTGCGTTTCTGGCGCTTTTCGGCTGGGCGGAATATTCCAACTGGAAGACACAGGTCGCACGGGTCGAAGCGGCACTGGAACAGACGGCCGAAGCTATTACCCAGCATGCCGACGACGTGGTGGAAATGTCGCGGCTGCCGCTCGCAAGCCTGATCTCCAAGATCGAGGAGAAAGACGGCGAGGCCGATCTCGCCCAGGCGATCGACGCGCTGATGAAGCGCCAGCTCAGTGCGTCGCCCACACTCGATACGCTCTCCTATCTCAATGCCGATGGCCAGATGGTTGCGACCTCGTCGGCAACACGCCCCGCCGGGGTCTCATACCAGGACCGCGACTATTTCAAGTTCCACAAGGCCAGCCCCTTCCCGCTCCCGGTCCTTGGCAAGCCCATCCTCAGCCGGCTGACCCAGACCTGGGTCCTGCCGATCTCGCAGAAGGTGATTTTGCCGGACGGCACGTTCGGCGGGGTTGTGGTCTCCACCATCAAGGTCAACCATTTCGTCAATTTCTTCAGCCGCTACGATATCGGGTCCGATGCCTCCTTCCTGCTCGTTCGCGGAGATGGCGTGGTTCTCGCCCGCGCGCCGATGGCCGACAGCATTCTCGGCCAGGACATGTCCAAGAGCGACCTGTTTGCCCATGTCCGCCAGACCCGCGTCGGCGCCTTTCATTACCAGTCACCGATCGACCAGACGGCGCGGGCGGGTGGCTTTCACCAGAGCCAACTGACCGGCTTGGTGGCGCTCGCGGCCGCATCGGAATGGCAGGTGCTGATCTCCTGGGCGTCGACCGCGAGGACGCGCTGGATCTATGCGGCGATCCTTCTCATCGCGGCCGGGTTCGCCACGGTCTACTGGCGCCGCCAGATGCAATTGCGCCAGGAGCGCGAAGCGCTGGTCGCCGCGCGCGAAGCGGAGTTCCGCCTGCTCGCTGAATCCTCCAGCGACCTCATCACCCGGTTCGATGAACACGGCATCCGCGAATATGTCTCGCCCTCCTCGATCGGCATCCTGGGGCTCGAGCCAGAGGACCTGATCGGCCGCAGCATCTTTGCCGGCATGGCCGAAGATACCGAAGTCCTGGTGCGCCAGGCAACGGAGCGGCTCGGCAGTGGGCCTGGTCATGAGAAATTCCTGATCCGCCACGTCAAACCCGACGGCGAGGAAGTATGGCTGGAAACGGCGATGAGCCGTCTGCCGGCCTCGCATCCGGCCCAGGCGCCGCGGGTTGTGGCGATCACTCGCGATGTCAGCCGCCACAAGCGCGCACAGGACGAGCTCGATCTTCTCGCCAATACCGACGACCTGACAAGGCTTGCCAACCGGCGCTTCTTCAACGCGCGGTTCGAAGCGATGGTTACTGCGGCGAACCGTTCGATGATGCCGCTGTCGCTGCTGATGATCGACGCCGACCGTTTCAAGCTTTTCAATGACACCTATGGCCACGCGGCCGGTGACGAATGCCTGCGCGCGATCGCACAGGTGGTACGGTCAACCGTCATCCGTCCCGGCGATGTCTGCGCCCGCTATGGCGGCGAGGAAGTGGCGGTGCTGCTCGCCGCAACCGACGCGAAGGCCGCGCATGCCATCGCCGAAAGCATCCGCGTGGGCGTCGAAGAGATCGGTCTGGAACACGGCAGAAACCCACCCTCCAACCGCGCCACGATCAGCGTCGGCCTCGCCACGCTCACCCCCGGCCAGGACCTCGTGACGACCTCGCAAGCCCTCTTCAAGCGCGCCGACGAAGCCCTCTACAACGCCAAGGCCGCAGGCCGAAACCGGGTGGAGGTGGCGGGGAGCTAAGCCCCGCCCAATCCGCGACGCCCCTTACGCCGGCAGTCCCTGCCAGCCGTGGATGCCGACATAGAGGCCGACGGCGATGATGAGGAGGCTGGAGACGTAGGGAGCGCGACGGGCAACCGTCGAAAACCAGCTCCAGCGCGACGTGGCGTGACGCACGCTCAGCGCAGCAACGGCCCCGACGGTCACCAGCGTGATTGCAAGGCCGATGGAAAAGCACATGACCAGAACGAAGCCGAGCGTGAACTCCTTGAGCTGCAGGCAGAGAAGCAGAACCGTGATGGCGGCCGGGCACGGGATGAGACCTCCGGTCAGACCGAACAGAACGATCTGCCATGTGGTCACCTTGCGGTCGGTGAACCGGCGACGAATGTCGTTGGCATGCGCCATTTCATGGGCATCCTGATACCCGTCCGTCGCCACGTCTAGCCCCTGCATCTCGTCGTGGTCATGGTCGTGGCCTTCCGTGAAGGACAGGTCGTAGTCATGGGTATGGTTGCCGTGGCCAAGGCTCAGGCTTGCGACGAACGCATGCGGCTCGGGAATGTCCGTGGTCGACTGCAGATATCCGCCCTGATCGGCAAAGACGAAGGCCTGCCGCGATCCATCCGGGCGCTGTGTCGTGACGACGACATCGGACGCCGTCCAGCCGTGGCCGCGCTCGGAGCGAAAACGCCAGACAGGCGCAACGCCGTCTTCGAAGATTTCGAGCGTGACGATGCCGTGCCCGGTATCGACCCGCGTGATGTCACCGTGGCCTGCGGCATGCCCCTGCGCTGAACCCTGGTCATGTGCGCCGTGATGGGCGCCGTGATGGCCGTCGTGGCCATGGCCACCGTGGTGGCCGTGATGACCGTCATGCCCATGCGAGCCATCATGCCCGTGGGCGGCAGCGGCCTTTCCCATCTGCTGATCCTGCCATGTTCGCCACAGCATCCAGAGTGCGATCGCAATGATGACCGCCGCGGAAACAAGCTGGAAATAGGGTTCGGAAGCTTCGGCATCCATGCCCTGCCAGAGATACATGCCCGCAAAGGCGATGCCCCAGACGACGATCGTGTGCGAGATCGTCGCGGCAAGACCGAGCAGCACGGCCTGCGTGACTGTCCCCCTCACCGCAACGATAAAGGCTGCCATCATCGTCTTCGAATGGCCCGGCTCCAAGCCGTGCAAGGCCCCAAGCAGGATGGCGCTTGGAACAAACAGCCAGGCATGGGCAGATCCCTGCTGCAGGAGGTCGGCAAAATCAGGCATGGAAATATCTCACGGGTATTTAGGTCTCAAAGGTATTTGGTGATCGACTTGAACTCGTCGATGGAGTGGCGCTTCTCCCGATCGAGCGCGCCGATCGTGTCTTCGAGACAGTGGTCCAGATGGTCCTGGATCAGGGTGCGCTTGGCATTGGTGATCGCCTTTTCCACCGCATGCAGCTGCTGGGCGATGTCGAGACACGGCCTGCCGCCCTCGATCATGGCGATCACACTTTTGAGATGTCCCTCAGCCCGTTTCAGCCGCTTGACGATTTCGGGATGACTTTCGTGGACGTGATCGTGTTCTGTCATGCGATAATCCTATCCCCCTGGAGGGGATAAGGCAAGTATCTTCAGAACTGCTTTCATACGAGTTCCTCCAGCTCTCTGGGTGGAGGCTGCGAGCGTTGTGCCGTTAGCCTGGCTTACGACCGCCGGGCTTCCAGACGTCTTTTGTCACGCTGGATATATTCGAAACCCATCTCTGTCAGTCGGAACTGGCGTTTCTGGAACTCGCCGCGGATGGTGATGAAGCCCTGCTCTTCGGCTTCGCTCAGCGTCTTCAAGCTGGTGCCCTTGGGCGGAGACTGCCATTCGAGGCCGTTGGCGCTGTGAAGCAATACCATGATCTTGATGATTGTCGTGTCTCCCGGCCAATGCGTTCAGGCCAGACGAATAGCTTTTCGCACGATCCCCTGCAATGACCGATGTTCATGCAGGAATGTCGGGCCCGTGTTGCCAAATTCGCAATGGACTTGACGGCTGCGGTCTGCCAAAAGCGCGAAAGGACGCGACTGCCGTTATCTTTAGAACGGGGTCGGGTGGCCGATTGACGTCACGTCGCTGCCGCGAGATCACGCTGGCCGTCCTTTTGATTTCCCAGTTTTCCCAGCATTCAATCTACGACCTTGATTGTGACTGCGAACCTTTTGTCATGAAAAAAGGTCCTGCGGCTTTCACCGAGGACCTCTGATCAGGCTCGATCAGACGGGGGTAAGACCCGTCCAACCGCTACCGTCATTGTTTAATCAGCAACCGGTACCCTGGGCAGTTTCGCCCGTCAGGTTCGGCAGGTTGCCGGAGTTTGCAGCATCGCCTGGCTCACCGCCCGGTGCGCAGCCTGCGCGGCTACCGTAGGCGCCGGTCGAACCGACTGCCGAGCCCGGGGTAACGCTGCCTGTCGAATAGGGGTCTACAGTACCCGATGCGGCTGGCTTCGGCGGGATGTTGCCGCCGGCACCGCTCATGTTCTGCTGGACGTCCGCGCGGTTGGCCGAACCGTTCATATCATAGCTCGTCTGCGCAAATGCTGCAGAGGATAGGCCAAACGAAAGTGCGGCAACAACTGTCAATGTCTTGATCATTTTTGAATTCCTTTTCGTATCCCTACAGGGTGTTAACCGGCCGGGCACAAATTGGTTTCATCTCAAATTCCCGTGAGGAACCGCGCTTTTATGGAACCCGTTTGTCGATGAGCGACTGCGCATTGCGCGCTTCGCGTCGCAGCCAGCGTCGGTTGGCGACCTCGGGCAGATCGTGCGCTTTGGGAATGCGCTTGGTCTTCCAGCGGCGCAGGATCAAAAATCCGAGCGTGCCAATACCGGCAAGCAAGACAACGGCCAGCAGGATCATCGGGGTCTGGTCGACCATGGCGGGGTTCTCCGTAGCAAGGGTTTCATCTTTCTGACCGAACCAACTCGACGCCGGCTCGAGAGTTCCCTTGCTTGGTTGCAACTACAACCAGCCGGACTTCCGGAACCGGTAGAAAAGGATGCTGCAGAGAAGGACGATCGCAACCAGCACGGCGGGATAGCCGTATTCGGTCTTCAATTCCGGCATGTTCTCGAAATTCATGCCGTAGATGCCGGCGATGGCCGTCGGCACCGCAAGAATGGCGGCCCAGGCAGCCAGCTGCCTGGTGATGACGCCCTGGCGCTGCTGTTCCAGAAGGTTCGAGGCTTCAAAGACCGAGGTGATGACTTCGCGAAGTCCGCCCACCATGCCTTCGACCCTTCGGATATGATCGAGCACGTCACGGAAGAACGGCTTGGCGTCCCGGTCGAGGCAGGGAAGGTCGAGATTGACGAGCTTGCCCGCCACTTCCGACATCGGGCCCAGGATACGCCCGAACAGGATCAGCTGACGGCGCAGGCGGAAGAGACGGCGGATCTGTTCGCGTTCGAGAAAGTTCGCGAGCATTTTTTGCTCCATTTCCAGCACCTTGTCCTCGATCGTCTGCACCAGCGGCAGATAGCCGTCGGCGATGAAATCGATGATCCCGTGCAGGACGTAGTCAGGCCCCTTGGAGAGCAGCTGCGGCGAGGCTTCGAGCTGTGCCCGGATGGCGGCATGGTTGCGGGCCGAGCCGTGCCGGACGGTGATGATGTGGCGCCTTCCGACGAAGATCGCCGTCTCGCCATACTTGAATTTCTCGCCTTCCAGATGGGCGGTCTTTGCCACCACGAACAGCTGTTCGCCATAGGCTTCCACCTTGGGCACCTGATGGGCGTTGATGGCGTCTTCGACCGCAAGAGGGTGCAGCTCATAGGTTTCGGCCAGCGCATGCAGCTCGTCCGGTGACGGCTCGTGCAGGCCGATCCAGACGAAATCCTGACCGGACAGTCTCGGCGCCGGCCCATCGACAGGCACCGCCTCGGCACGTTTTCCGTTGCGGTACACATAGGAAGCGACAACTGTCATGGTATGCTCTGCGATGGAGTATGGTCTGCGATGCCGATAACGTACTAGGCCTTGGCCCGTTCCGGCGAATAACCCGCGTCACGGATCGCTTGCGCGGCCTTTGCCTCGTCGCCACCCACCATCACCGTATGCGTGACAAGATCGATCGACACGGGTGCATCCGGCAGCGCTTCGGCGAGAGCGTTTCGCAGGGTCTTTTCGCAGTGGCCGCAGGTCATGTCCGGCACGGTGAAGATCACGGTCATCTCAGGTCTCCTTCTTCAATCTGTATGCGCCGGTGACGCGGAACCGGCAAGGTCGTCGAGGATCGGGCAGTCGGGACGGTCGTTTCCACCGCAGCAATGGGCAAGGTGCTTCAATGTCTTGACCATGCCCTGCATCTCCGCGATGCGCCGCTCCAGATCGTCGATATGGGTGGTGGCGATGTCCTTGACGGCGGCGCTCTCGCGGCTGCGGTCCTGCCACAGTTTCAAGAGCGCCTGCGTTTCCTCCAGCGAAAAACCCAGCGAGCGGGCGCGCTTGATGAAGCGCAGCACATGCACCTGATCGCTGCCATAGGTCCGGTAATTGTTGCCGGTGCGGGCGGCCGGCGTAATCAGGCCGATCTCCTCGTAATAGCGGATCATCTTGGCCGAAACGCCGGATGCCTGTGCGGCCTCGCCGATATTCACGCTTTCTCTCCCAGTGCGACGGTTTTCAATCGCAGCGCATTGCCAAGCACGAACGTGCTCGACAGCGCCATGGCGGCAGCGCCCAGCATCGGCGAAAGCGTCAATCCGAGCAAGGGATAGAACAGACCGGCGGCGAGCGGGATCAGCGCCACGTTATAGCCGAACGCCCAGAACAGGTTCTGCCTGATATTGCGCATCGTTTCCCGGCTGATGGCAATCGCCGACACCACGCCGGTCAGATCGCCGCCGACCAGCACCACATCGGCGCTCTCGATCGCCACATCCGTACCGGTGCCGATGGCAATGCCGACATCCGCATGCGCCAGCGCCGGCGCATCGTTGATGCCGTCGCCGACAAAGGCGATCCGGCGTGCCCGGGGTGAAGTCGCCTGTGGCGAGGACACGGCGGCGGAACCGCTCCCCTTCCGCAGGTCATCCAGCGCCTTCACCTTGCCCTCGGGCAGAACCTCGGCAACGACCGTATCGATCCCCACCTGGGCTGCAATCGCTTGTGCGGTGCGACGGTTGTCGCCGGTCACCATGGCAACCTCGATGCCCATCGCCCGCAGCGCCTTGATGGCCTGAACGCTCGACGGCTTCAGCGGATCGGCAACGGCAATCACAGCCGCCAGACGACCGTCTATCGCCGTATAGAGCGGCGACTTGCCCTCGCCGGCCAACCGGGCGGCCGTCTGTTCCAGGGGCGTGACCGAAATGCCGAGCTTGTCCATGAACCTGTCGGCGCCGACCGAAACGTCCCGGCCATCGACGCGGGCACTGATGCCGTAGCCGGTGACGGAGCGGAAATCCTCGGTCTCGGCCAAGACCAGACCCTTCGCCTCCGCCGCCTTGACGATCGCATCCGCAATCGGGTGTTCGGAGCGACGCTCGACGGCGGCGGTGAGGCGCAGGACCTCGTCTTCCGATAACCCGTCCACGACATCCAGATCCGTCAGCTGCGGCCGTCCCATCGTCACCGTGCCGGTCTTGTCGAACACGACGAGATCCACATCCGACAGCGCCTGCAGCGCATCGCCCTTGCGGAAGAGCACGCCGATGCCCGCCGCCCTGCCCGCCCCGACGACGATCGAGACCGGGACGGCGAGACCCATGGCGCAGGGGCAGGCAATGATCAGCACCGCCACCGCCGCCACCAGCGCATGCGACAGCCGCGGCTCCGGTCCCACCAGGAACCAGACGACGAATGTAACGACCGCCAGAAGCATCACGGCCGGCACGAACCACGCAGTCACCTTGTCCACCAGCGTCTGGATCGGCAGTTTGGCGCCCTGCGCCTGTTCCACCAGCCGGATGATGCCGGCAAGCGCCGTATCGCGGCCGACCTTTTCGGCGCGGAAACGGAAGGAGCCGGTGCGGTTGACCGTTCCGGCGGTGACAAATGCACCCGCCATCTTCTCGACCGGCAGCGGCTCACCTGTGATCATCGATTCATCAACATTCGATTGCCCGTCGATCACGGTGCCATCGACCGGCAGACGTTCGCCGGGACGGATGACGACGATATCGCCGACCACGACCTCGGACGAGGGAAGATCGACGACCGCCCCGCTCCTTTCGACCCGCGCGGTTTTCGCCTGCAGACCGGCCAGTTTCTCGATTGCCTCGCCGGTGCGGCCTGTGGCACGCGCCTCCAGCAGGCGGCCGAACAGGATCAGCGTCACGATGACGGCGGCCGCTTCATAATAGACAAAACGCGCGCTTTCCGGCAGCAGTCCCGGCGCGAATGTCGCAAATACCGAATAGCCATAGGCGGCCAGAACGCCCACTGCGACCAGCGAATTCATCTCCGGATGGCCCCGCAACAGGGCCGGCAGACCAAGCTTCAGGAACCGCAGACCCGGCCCGAAAATCACCACCGTTGCCAGCACGAAGTAGAGGTAGTGGAGGTTCTGCGTGTCGATGACTCCCATCAGCCAGTGATGGAACGGCGCATAGACGTGGCCCGTCATCTCCAGCACGAACAGCGGCAATGTCAGCACTGCCGCAATGGCGAGATCACGCTTCAGGACACCCGCTTCACCGCCATGCATATGGGCATGGTCGTGAGCGGCGTTTTCATGCGTTGGATGCGGATGCTCGGCTTGGGAATGGGCGGCCCCGGTATGATCAGCATGGGTATGATCAGCCTGCGCGCTCGTCTCCGCAGGCTTCAACGCCGGGTGATGATCAGAGCCCGCGTCAAAACCCGCTTCCCGCAGCGCAAGATCCATCGCGCCGTCGGGGATCTCGTAGCCCATCTTGCGGACAGCCGCCTCCAGCGTCTCCGGATCAAACCCCGCGCCCGTTTCGACCGTGAGCTTCTTCGTTGCAAAGTTGACAGCGCTTTTCTCGACGCCCGCCACTTTGGCCGCTGCGGTTTCCACCCGGCGCACGCAGGAGGCGCAGGTCATGCCCTCGACGGGCACGGTGATCGGTTCGGAGCGATGGATGGGGCGAATAATCTGGTTCATGGGTCGCGATCCTCTTCGCATCACCATGTAGGGCTTCCCATCATGGGAAGGTCAAGGGCCAGCCGGGTATTTAGCTCTGGCGGATGCTTGTACCGTATCCGGGATACGCCTATTCTACGATGAAGGGAGTTCGCTATGCCGGTGCGCGACAGAATGAAGCGATATCGCGAAAGCGGAGGTGCAGCGCATCTTGTCCGGGTCGAAGTGCTGGTCCCAGCGTCGCAACGGCAGGATATACTCGCAAGCGCTGCAGCGATGCGTGATGCGCACCGAGATAAAAGAGGCAGGATACAGGCGCTCTGCGATCAGGCCGTCACGCTTTACCGGTTGCGCATCCTCGACAACATCGACCTCGACCGGCTGCACACCCTCACGGACCGAGCCCGTGTCATTGCCAACGCCTTGATGGAACGCGGCGACGCCCGCGCCTTTGCCCTCGGGCGAAAGCTAATTGCTGAACTGGACGAGTGACGTGGCTCCCACCGACCTGCAGAAAGCCATCCTCGCGGTCATTGCCGGCAATCGATCCGAAACCAGCTATCTGGCCGGTGGCCTGCTGCTTAACCGCGACTGGCCGCGTCAGTCGGACGACATCGACATCTTCCACGATACGGACGAGGAAATCGGCGAAATCGCCACGCGCGACATCGAGGCGCTGCGGTGCCATGGCTTCCATGTGGCAATCGACGTGTTCATCTATGGCTGCGTCGAGGCAACCGTCAGCTGTGCCGGCGAGGCAACCCTGATCCAGTGGATGAGCGAGACGCGACAGCGCTTTTTCCCCCTTGTGGACGACCCCGAATGGGGGATGCGACTGCATCAGGCCGATCTTGCCGTTAACAAGGTTCTAGCGGCCTCCACCCGACGCAAGGCCCGCGACTACGTGGATCTCATTCTGATCGCTGAACGCTTCTGCGCGCTCGGTCCGCTCGTCATGGCAGCAGCGGGAAAACCGCCACACTATTCGCCGGTTCGCATCACGGACGAGATCCGCCACAAGGGATTGTCGGTTGCTTCGACCGACTACCAGTCCGTCAAGGGAATCTCCGGCGCTCTTGGCGCTGACGTTATTCGCGAACTCCTGCAACAGGCCATTGATAGAGCCGAGATCTATGTCCGCAGCGCACCGGCCGATCTCGTCGGGCTGCTGGCGGTCGATGCGGCCGGGACTCCGGTGGAAGTGGGTGGGGATCGCCCCTACACGATCCGAAAGGCAACGACGGAACCCGAAATTCCGCTAGGTTTTCCGGGCGAGGACTTTCCCTGGCGAAAGACCTGATCAACGCATCTGCCGCCCGGTGCATTCTGTCCCGACCACAAAAGAACCAGTTGCGCTTGGGGAGATCCCGAGGCTCTCCTACCTAGCCCCGCTGTGCCTCGCCGACATGCAGTGGCCAGTCGATCAGATAGTCCTCGAAATCCTCGACATCGACCTCTTCTTCGCTGATCGTGCGGCCGCGGGCCGAGATGCCGGCCTGGTGAACCGTTTCCGGATCGCCTGAGATCAGCGGGTGCCACCAGTAAAGATCATGGCCGTCGCGCACCAGCCGGTAGCCGCAGGTCGGCGGCAGCCAGGGGATTTCGTCCACCTGGGCCGGCGTCAGCTGGATGCATTCCGGAACGGTCGCCTGGCGGTTGGGATAGTCCTTGCACTGGCAGCTCGTGCCGTCGAGAAGCCGGCAGGCAACCGAGGTGAAAGCCACCTCGCCCGTGTCGTAATCCTCGAGCTTGTTGAGACAGCAGAGCCCGCAGCCATCGCACAGGCTTTCCCACTCCTGCTGGGACAGATCCTCAAGCGTCTTGGTTTTCCAGAATGCGTCTTCCATCATCATATCTGTCGCGGATGGGGACCAATTTTCCCCTGCCGCCTTTACCCTGTTGCGGATTCTCTATCGCGCATAAACCTTTTGTCAGCTAATGCTGAATAACGGTGAGACGCTCATGCCTTTGATCCCTCCGGGGGGTCGGCGTCAAGCGTTTCTCATCGGGCGATGGGGGAAATGGGGCAGGAACTTCCAGTGCAGGACCATCCGAAATCACCGGTTAAGCAAGAGCGCTCCGGCTCCTCGCGCAAGAAGCGCCACATCCTACTGCGGATCGACAGCTGGATCGATTCCACTGTCTGGAACCTCGGTTTCCGGGCCGGCGAAGTCTGGGAAGAGATCACCATCTTCTTCCGGCGGTTCCGCGTTACAGGCTTGAAAAAGCTTGGTTTCGAGCTTGCCGGCGAGGCTATGACGCTCGGCACGGTCGGTTGCGTTGCGCTTCTGGCGCTTGCCCAGCCAGCCTTTGAAGAAACCAAGGAAGACTGGCGCAACCGGGGCGATTTCGCCGTCACCTTTCTCGACCGCTACGGCAACGTCATCGGCCATCGCGGCATCATCCATGAAGGCTCGGTTCCGATCGAGCAACTGCCCGACCACCTGATCAAGGCTGTTCTGGCGACCGAGGACCGTCGCTTCTTCGATCACTACGGGATCGACTTCATCGGCCTCGGCCGCGCGCTTTCCGAAAACGCCAAGGCCGGCGGTGTCGTCCAGGGCGGATCGACGCTGACCCAGCAGCTGGCGAAGAACCTGTTCCTCACCAACGAACGGTCGATCGAGCGCAAGATCAAGGAAGCGTTTCTGGCCATGTGGCTGGAGGCGAACCTTTCGAAGAAAGAGATCCTGTCGCTCTATCTAGACCGCGCCTATATGGGCGGCGGCACGTTCGGGGCAGCCGCGGCAAGCCAGTTCTATTTCGGCAAGAACATCACCGAAGTCAGCCTTGCGGAAAGCGCGATGCTGGCCGGCCTGTTCAAGGCACCGGCGAAATATGCGCCGCATGTGAACCTGCCGGCTGCGCGCGCCCGCGCCAATGACGTTCTGTCCAACCTTGTACAGTCAGGCCTGATGTCGGAGGGCCAGGTGATCGCGGCCCGCCGCACGCCGGCAACCGCGATCGACCGCGCCGAGGTCAAGTCGCCAGACTATTTCCTCGACTGGGCCTTCGACGAGGTGCAGCGGCTGGCCAAGGCCGGCAAGATCCGCGAGCATTCGATGGTGGTCAGGACCACGATCGACATGGGCCTGCAGCAGGCAGCCGATGCCGCGATGGAAACCAGCCTTCGCGAATACGGCGACAGCTTCAAGGTGAAGCAGGGCGCCATGGTGATGATCGAAAACGGCGGCGGCGTGCGCGCCATGGTCGGCGGCCGCGACTATGGCGAAAGCCAGTTCAACCGTGCCACCAAGGCGCTGAGACAACCGGGCTCGTCATTCAAGCTCTATACCTACTCCGCCGCGATGGAGCACGGCTACAAGCCGGAGTCGGTGATCTCCGACGCTCCGATCACCTGGCGGGGCTGGTCGCCGCAGAATTACGGTCGCTCCTACAAGGGCAAGGTGACCCTGATGAGCGCCATGCAGCAATCGCTCAATACGGTGCCTGTCCGGCTTGCCAAGGATGTGCTCGGCACCGACGTCATCGTCAACACCGCAAAGGCGTTCGGGGTCGAGACGCCGCTCAGAAGCGACAAGACGATCCCGCTCGGAACGTCCGAGGTAACGGTACTCGACCAGGCCACCGCCTATGCGGTGATGCCGGCCGGCGGCGTGCAATCGCATCGCCACGGGATCGAGCAGGTTCTCGGTTACGGCGGCAACATTCTCTACGATTTCGGCCGCGACGAGGCGCCGGCAAAGCGGGTTCTGTCCGAACAGGCGACCTCATCGATGAACCGCATCCTGACGACGATCCCCTATCAGGGCACGGCGCGGCGGGCGGCACTCGATGGCGGCATCGTCACCGGCGGCAAGACCGGCACGTCGCAGAGCTATCGCGACGCCTGGTTTATCGGCTTTACCGGCAATTACACGACGGCGGTGTGGTTCGGAAACGACGACTTCACCTCGATGAACAACATGACCGGCGGCTCGCTTCCGGCGATGACCTTCAAGGTGCTGATGGACTACGCCCATCAGGGGATCGAGCTGAAACCCATTCCCGGCATCGAAAACCCGCTGCCGAACGGCGACCACAAGAGCGACAAGAAGAGCCAGGAAATTGCGAAAGCGAAGGAAGGCGAGAATGCCCTGCCGCCGCTGCAAAGACCGCGCTCGCTTTCGGCTGAGGCCACCAGAACGCTGAAGCAGATCGGCAAGGCGCTGTCCGAGGCTCCACCGCTTGCAGCGGGCGGCCCCAAGGTCGCCGATGCCGGCAAGCCAGCTGTCGACGGGCAGGCAACGTCTGTTCAGGGTGACAAGGTCCAGGGCGCCGCTACCCAAAGCGACAAGGCGTCGGTGCCGGAAGCCGGTCCCGTGACGGGCTCGATATCGACCCGGCATCAGCCGAAACAGTCGACGGCAAAGGTGACGCCGATCAATCTGGAAGTGCGGCGCTAGGTGGGTTGAGCGTCAGGCAGCGCGCGGGGTGATCCGCTCGAGCTCATCTCCGAGTTCGCGGCGGCGGCGAAGAAGCTCGTAATCAGCCTGCAGGCCGAGAAAGACGCCTTCCGACATGCCGAAATAGCGTGCCAGACGGAGATCCGTATCGGCTGTGATCGAGCGCTTGCCAAGCACGATCTCGTTGATGCGCCGGGGTGGAACGCCGACGGCACGGGCAAGCCCGTTCTGGCTAAGCTGCATCGGCTTTAAGAAATCCTCCAGAAGAATCTCGCCGGGATGCGGGTTCGGCAGCCATTCAGCATCAGCTGTGGTAGTCGACGATTTCAACATGTTCGGGGCCTCCGTCAGTCCAAATGAAACATATGCGCCACTGATCGTTGATGCGTATCGAATGTTGCCCTGCTCGGTTCCCGCGCAGCGCCTCGAGACGATTTCCAGGCGGCACGTTCAGATCCAACAGCACACGCGCCTGATTGAGCAGACGCAGTTTCCGCAATGCGGGTGACTGAATATCTCCAGGTAGCCTGCGGCTTCGCAGGCCGTCCCAGATCCGTTCGGTCTCACGATCTGCAAAATCTTTGATCATGCGGAACCATAACGCATGCCGTCATAGCAATCAATATGCCGCGCGAGGCCCTTCCCCCTTCCCGCCAAACAATGCTAACCCTTCGCGAACGCTCCAAAAAGACACAAAGCCAATCCCGTGTTCCGTATCCCCTTCCTCATCGCCGTTGCACTTGCCATCGCATTCGGCGGCGGGATCTGGTCGACCCGGCTGGCGCTTGATGCGACGACCGGGTTCGGGGCGCTCCGGATCGGGCCTTGGGAGGCGTTTCCGCAGGCGCAGACGGCCGATGCAGACCCTTATGCCAAATCGCACCGGGCCAATGCCGGCAAGCTTCTCTACGCCAGTGCCGAAGGCCTGACCTTTACCGCGACGACCGACATGACAGGCGAGCGGCTTGTGGCAAGCTGCTCCTACAGGATCCGGGGTCACACGCCGCAGGCACGGTTCTGGACGCTGTTTGCGCAGGCGCCCGGGGCTGCTGCACCCTCGCTGTCGTCGGATTTGCCGCAGGCGCTCAATTCGCGCATCACGCTGCGCCAGCCGAATGGCGAGTTCGAGATCACCGCATCGCCGACGGCCAAGTCCGGCAACTGGCTGGCTCTCACACAAAGCGGGGACTTCAGGCTCGTCCTCACCCTGTTCGACACGCCGACCGCGGGCAGTTCCGGACTGATCGACCTTGCCATGCCGCTCATTGAAAAGATCGGATGCGGCCCATGATCCGGCGGTTTTTCACAGGTCTGGCATTTGCTGTCGCGGCGGGACTTGTCGGGGCAGCACTGCTGCATTTGATCATCGTGCTCGCACTGCCGCATTTTTCGGAAAACGATGCTTATACGCGGGTGCTGAAGGAAGGCGAAACGCAACGGTTCTACCGACTGACCGAAACGGCGGACCGGGCCGGTCTTTCCAAGGACGATCCCTTCGTGGAGACCGCTGTCTGCGGTTTTGACGTATCGGAAGGCCCGGTCAGGCTGACGGCTGAAAATACCGGCCTGCCGTTCTGGTCGCTCGGGATCTATGACGGGGCGTCCAACGAGGTGTTCAGCATCAACGACCGAACGTCGCCGGGCGGCATGCTGGATGTGGTGATCGCGACGCCGACGCAGATGACGATGCTGCGCAAAAGCCTGCCCACCGGGATCAGCCAGTCGATCCTTGTCGAGAGCCAGTCGGGCGAAGGCTATGCAGTGCTGCGGGCGCTGACGCCGCAGGCGAGTTTTTCTGAGGCAGCCACACAGTTTCTGAAGGACGCGGATTGTGGCGCGTTCCAGTGGCGCGGCAGAAGCCGCTTCTAGGTCCGTTTCGTACCGGCCTACTCGGCGCGGACGGCGTGGTTTTCGGCCTTGCGGTCCATCCGGTCGTCGAAACGCTCGTAGCGCACGCCGGTAAACAGCACCACTTCGCCGGGATCGGCTTCGCCGATGCGGATCTGCGGCTTGCGGCCATGCTGGTCACGCCATTTGTTCAGTATCACGATCTCTGCCATGCTCGTCTCCGTGACTTTACGAATTCGAGACGGATGAAGACGAAGATATCTCACCCTGCCCTTTCGGGGCTGACGCGACCTGCCTGATACGGCAGGAACATCCGCGTCCTTCTCGTCAGAGCGCCCAATCGCGGCGCAGCGACATTACCTTAGAAAAGCGACCTCACGGTCGTTATGCGAGCCTTCGGGCCATCTAGCCAGTTTTACGGGCTTTCAGGGTGCCCCGACGCTTATAAAACCGGATGCTACGGCCCGGTTACAGACCAATACAGCCAGACGTGGATTAACAGTGAGTTAATTCTAATATGGCAGTTGATATCGACGTATGCTGGTATCAGGCTGATGAACGCCAAAACGGCATCTTTGTTCACCGCGTCATTCAAACTTCACAGTCTTCGAACGGCACAATTTTGTCGTTTTCGAACGGTCATCGGTGCGCCAAAACGAGCCGCTTTCACTGACCGTTAACCCTCAAAGCGTTAGCATCTGGTAAACCAAGGCGAAACCGACGGGCGCGGCGCGAGAGACAGCTGCATCCGGCGGAATATGCTCCGGGGAGTTCCCCAGGCACAGGTAGATGAGATGCACCGGGGCGCGTGTTTACCCCGGCGGCATCACGCGTTTCGGACATGTATTGCGTAGATGAGAGTTGCCCGTGACCAACGAGTTTCGAGACCTTGAGAGGCCACAAGCCATGCGAAAAAAGGATGTGGTGTTGATGGCCACCGTCACGAGCTTCGAAAGCCTGTCGCGTCCTTCCCGCTCCGAACTGAGACAGTTCGCCGAGCTGTTCGCACCGCTGTTTGCCGCCTCTTCGGAAGAAGCCCGCCGCGATGCGGTGGCAGCCCTTTCGCAATCACCCGCCATTCCGCCGGCCGTCGCCTTTTTTATCGGAAGCCAGCCGATCGCGGTCGCCGCACCCTTCCTGATTGCCTCGCCCTGCCTTTCCAACGATGCGCTGATCACCATCGCCCGCAGCCAGGGCGTCAACCACGCCCGCGCGATCGCCAAGCGCGAAAGCCTGTCGCCGATCGTCATCGATGCGCTGGTCGGCATGCGCTATGATACGATCGCAAGGCCGATCACCGAACGGCGCGAGCTTCCCGCTGCCGCGATCGAGGCCATGTCGACCGTGGTCGAACCCCCGGCAGACACGCCGGTCGAGACCCCAAAGGCCGAAGACGACTTTCTGCTGCCCGAGGAAGCCCGGGCTGCGCGCGAAGAGGAGCTGCGCCGCCGCATCAAGCTTCTGGCCGGCCATATGGAACGCCAGAGCGACGACCGGCAGGGTCTGCGGCAGCTCAGCGAAACGCATGCCGCCCTTCTGGTCCGATTTGCCCGTGCCCGCGAGGCGACGCTGTTTGCCGGCGTTCTGGCAGACGCGCTGTCGGCCAGCCGCTGGCTCGCACAACGGATCATGCTCGATATCTCCGGCCAGCAGCTGGCGACGACGCTCAAGGGTCTGTTCATGGACGAAGCGGAAGCCGTCTTCGTGCTGGAAAGGTTCTACGGTCACCTCGCACACGAACAGCTTGACGGTGCAAGCCGGGCGACGGCCATGTGGCTGGTTCTCGATATCGACGAATGCGGACGAAGGCTGGAAGCCTGGCGCCGGGCCGACGGCTATACCTATGCGGAGCGACCGGTTGCGCAACCCGTCGAGGCCCCTGCCCCCCACGCGACCGAAGAGGCCGAGCGGCCATTCCGTACATCGGCCAGCATGAGACGCGCCGGCCGCGGCCGGTAAGGCCTATAGCTTATTGAGCATCGGCGCTGACGACCTCGATCAGGTAGCCGATCTCGTCAACCTCGATCTCGACCACCCAGAGATCCGGATCGAAGCGCTTTTCGCGATCGATCGTCTCGCGCACCGTATCGGGCTCTGCCCGCACCAGACGCCGTTCGAACTTGCGCCCGCCATCGTCCTCGTCGTCAAAGAAGTTTTGCGGTGCCGGCGCATAAAGCGTTTCGGTGCCATCGCGAAAGCGTTGGCGGATGAAGATGGCACCAGCCTCCTCGGCACCCTTTTTCTCAACCGCTGCGTAGTCGCCCATGGCAAAGACGCGGCGGGTCAGGGCGGAGACAAATATGTGGGTTTTAAGGCGCATTACAGCGTCATAGCGGCTGCGGACGGCATCGTTAAGCGAAAATAATCAAAAGAAAGTGAGGGTAAAGGCTTGGCAACCCTTTCCTTTTGGCACCGCTGTCATATTTCCCACCCCACTACCGCATTTTTGCCAAAAAGGAGTGGGCCTTGAGCGTTCTTATCAGCATTCTGATCACCTTCCTCGTGATCGTCCTCGTACTTTATCTTGTCGCGCGCCTGCCGCTCGAAGCACGGATCAAGCAGATCATCCAGGTTATCGTTCTGATCATCGGCATCATCGCGCTGCTGAAGTATCTGGCCGTATTCTAACAACCGACCCGGCGCGCTTGCGGCTTCAGGCTTAGAGCGCGCCGATCGCCTTCAGTTTCTTCAAAACCGCTTCGCTTGGTTCACCGGTCTCCGGCAAGCGGTAATGCTTTTCGAAACGGCGTATCGCCGCCTTCGTCTGTGCACCGGCAACCCCATCCACTTCGACATCCGAATAGGCAATGTTCTGCAGCCCACGCTGGATCTGCAGCACGAGCTTCGGCGCCGGGATATCCGCCGTCATGACGGCGTTCGACTTCGCGACCGCAGGCGACGGACGCAATCCGCCAGTCGGAATATCCGCGGGCGGGATGCGGATCTGGCCCGACCGCGAACCTCCGGTTTCGGACGAGCGGATCGCCGCCGCCACCGGGTCTTCACTCTTCAGACTGATATTTTCGGCCGGCCGGTTCGCAGGCACCGTCTTCGGCTGCGCCATCGGTTTTGGCTGCACGCGGGCCGTCTCGTCAGCCGCGGGTTTTGCAACGACCGATGGCTGGGGTACGGGGACATGCACGGCAGCGCTCGAGGGCGAGCCGGTCGAGGGCTTGCGTTCCGCCTTCAGCGCCGCCAGCAGATCGCTGCCGGCCTCTCCGGATTGCGGCAGCCCCATGCGCTGCTGATACAGCACGATGGCCGACTGGGTGCGCGGACCGGTAACGCCGTCATCGGCCCCGTCATAGAGACCGCGCTTCGTCAGCTCACGCTGGATTTCGGCAACCAGCTCACGATCCTCGTCGGAACCGGGGACCGGCGGTGCTGCGGTGATGAGCGTCGTGATCGGATCGACAGCGGGAGCCTGCATGGGTGCCGGCATTGGAGCCGGCATTGGAGCCGGTTGGACAGCGGTCTGCTCGGCAGGCTGTTCGACCGGTTCGATGACGGGCTTGGCATCGCCGGACCGTTCGATGCGGAACGTGGTGACGTCTTCTGCCGGCATGCGCTTGTAAGGCCGGTAGCCGGCGATGGCGTTCGGGTCTTTCGGATCGCGTGTGGCAAGGAAGGGCGACGGATGTCCGCCCGGCTGATACCAGAGCGCATTGGCGGCGACGAAACTGAACAGAACGACAAAGCCTGCCGCGCCCAACACAGGACGCGGATGGCGTGTCAGGACGCCGCCCACGACGCCACCAACAAGCCCCCCCGTCGCGGTCACCGCGCGAAGGGCAAGCGCCGGCCGTTTTGCCGGTTTGCGCCTCTCAGGCGATTTTCGCTTTCGCGGGGCCATCGGTAAAATCCTCTTCGTCCATCATGGTCGTAAGTATTTCGGGGGCGATGTGGGCTTGCTGCCTATTCGTGACTGGCTTGTTGGATATCATGAGGCGCGGCGGAAATTCCACCCTCTCCTCACCGTCATCCACGGCTGCGCCTTCGATGCCGGACCCATCGGCTGGCAGGGCGATCGTGACGACGGTCCCCTCGCCGAGACGGCTTTCGATCGTGAAGCGGCCGCCGTGCAGGGCGATCAGGCCCTTGACCAGCGACAGGCCGAGGCCCGTGCCTTCATACTGGCGGCTCAAATCGTTTTCGATTTGCGTAAACGGCTGGCCAATCGTCGCTAGCTTGTCTGCGGCAATGCCGATACCGGTATCGCTGACCGTGATCACCAGCTTGCCGGCCACAACGGTGGCATCGATCGAGACGACGCCGCCAGCCGGCGTGAACTTGATGGCGTTGCCGGCAAGGTTGATCAGGACCTGCTGCAGCGCGCGACGATCGGCCACCACTTCGGCAAGGTTGCGGTTGGTGCGCGCCGTCAGCGTGACGCCCTTTTCGCGAGCCGAGTGATCGAGCATCGCACGGCAGGCTTCGACCGCTTCGCTGATATGGAAGGGTTCGGCGAGCAGCTCGTAACGGCCGGCCTCGATCTTCGACATGTCGAGCATGGTGGTGACGACCGACAGGAGGTGGCCGCCCGACTGGCGGATGAGGCCGACATATTCACGCTGGCGGTCATTGGCGAGCTTGCCGAAATATTCGCCGGCCAGAACATCGGAAAAGCCGAGGATGGCATTGAGCGGGGTGCGCAGCTCGTGGCTGACGGCGGCGAGGAAGCGCGACTTCGCCTCATGGGCCGACTGCGCCTCGATCGTGCGATTTTCGGCTTCGACCCGCAGGCGCTCTTCGGCACTGCGATCGAGCGCCTGGACGAAGATCTGGACAAGTTCGCCTTCGCCGTCGCGGATGGCCGACATGTCGAACGACATATGCAGGAACTGCCGGCCGCCGACGGCGCTGAAGGGACGTTCGACACGGATGTCGACGATTGCGTTGCGGCCACCCTGGCGCAGCGTATCGACGGCCTGAAGAAGCGCCAGGCGATCGGACACATGGACGATTTCGGCCAGCATTTCGCCAAGGCCGGCTTTCAGCTTGTCCGGGAATGCGGCGTGGTCGCGACCGCCGAGCTTGACCACCCGTCCCTGCGGATCGACGACGAGGGCGAGGCCGGGGCAGGCATGAAAGGCGATATCATCGACGGCTGGCGCGTTGGCGACCGGCCGGACGACATTGCGGGGCCATGCAAAGGCAAGCGCTGCGAGAATCAGGAAGAGCGCCGAAACGACGGTTGCGCCAAGCGGCAGAGCCAGTGCCGGCTTCATAAAGACGGAGAGAAGAGCCGGCACGGCAACGAAGGCGACGCCACCGCAAAAGGCAAGCCGGCGCAGCGACGCGACGGCCGCGGCAGAGACGGTTTCGCCCTCGCCGATGCGTCGCAGCCAACGGGATGCAGCCCCGTCAACCAGCAGAACCGCCCTCTCGGCAATGTCACTCAATACGCGCACGCAAAACCTACTCAGTCTCATATTCGAGGCTTCACAATAGGGCTCGTGCGCTTAAGGAAACTATAAAGACAGGCTTCCGCAGCCCCGTCCAGGGCCCCGTTTTCCGGCTTTGGCACACATCCACGGCTTGTTTTCTGATTGTGGTTAACAGGGCGTAAGCGTCGGAATTGGTTTGATTTTTCCTGATACATTAACCATTGGGGCAGATCGGCGGACCGACAACCCTTGGCGCGTGGGCGGGCCGCCCCATTTATGCTTAATCCGGTTTGTTAAAATTGTCCGGAAGCATCCGTCCACCCCGCCGCCCGAGCAAGGAAAGGTCGCATTTTAATCGAATTTGCCGAAAACCCGAGCGAACCCGTCAAAGCGATGTTCGCTCCCCGCGGCTAGATTGACGCCAAGACCGGAACAGGCAAGCCAGACGACTGGAGCTTAGCCGGCACGCCCGAAAACGGGCAAAACAGGTGGACCAAGACGATGTGGTTTCTGATCAAGGGAAGTGTGTTCTTCGCAGCCGTGCTGGTGGTGCTGTCCTATTTCAGTGCCGAACCGGCCTCCGATGACGCCAACATTTCGCCGCTCCAGGTGGCCGATGCGGTGTCTGCCGCAAGCGGCGCCTATCAGTATATCAGTGCGATCTGCAGCGAACGTCCCGAAGTCTGCGAAAAGGGCGCCGACACGCTTGCCGTGCTTGGTGTCCGCGCCAAGGAAGGTGCCCGTGTCGCCTACGAGCTTCTCGACAAGCAGTTCGGCGACGGCCAGCCGAAGCTTGCCATGAAGGCCGACCCAGAAGCCACCCCGATGCCATCAGGTTCGCTTTCCGACATCAGCATCGAGACCCCCCGCGGCGAGCAGGTTGCGACCGGCACGATCCCCCGCAACATTCCGGTGCCGCTCAAGCGCCCGACGCTCTGAGCGCTTCTCCAACGAAATTCAAAGCTTGCACCGGGTCTCGTGCCACGGTTCCCGGTGCCGGACTGCCTTAACTCTCATCAGCCTGTTGCTGACGCCGTGAGGACCAACATCCTCACGGCGATTTTTTTGCTTTAATCGAGGCTGTGACCGCCTATATGAAGGCGCAAACGGGACCGCACGCCATGGCCAGCATCGAACAGATCATCGACGATTTTGCCTATCTCGAAGAGTGGGAGGACCGCTATCGCTATGTGATCGAACTCGGCAAGGCCATGCCCGACCTTTCCGACGACAAGAAGACTGCGGAAAACAAGGTACAGGGCTGCGCCAGCCAGGTCTGGGTCGTCAGCCACGGCAGCGATGACAGCGCCGACCCCGTGATGACGTTCGAGGGCGACAGCGATGCGCATATCGTGCGCGGGCTCGTCGCAATCGTGCTGTCGGTCTATTCCGGCAAGCATGCGTCTGAAATCGCCTCCACGGATGCGATCGAGGTGTTCGACAAGATTGGCCTTGTGGAGCATCTTTCGGCACAGCGCGCGAATGGCCTGCGCTCGATGGTCAAGCGCATCCGTCAGGAAGCGGTGATCATGCAGGCCGCCTGATCAAGACACGGATTTCCGGTATTAACCCTGTCGCACGATAGTAGTCCCGCTCACCCGGACGTGAAGGACTGCCGATCCTCGTTGTTATACTGATGCTCTACTCGCTTGTTCAAAAGCAACCACAGGGCAGCAGGATGCAGGACCAGGCAAACCGTATCGCATACCTGGACGGATGGCGCGGCATCGCGATCCTGTTCGTAATCGCCGACCATTTCTCAGGCGGGCTTCTGCCCTTCGGTTCACTCGGCGTCGAACTCTTCTTCGTCTTGAGCGGACGGCTGATGGCCGATATTCTGCTCGTCCGCAAGACCGACATTCCGACCTTCTTCCAGCGTCGGTTCTCCCGCATCTATCCGGCGCTCCTGGTGTTTGCCACGGCGATGCTCGCCGTCTCCGTCGTCGGCGGGCTTGCGGGCGCACCGCCGCATCTGCTGCTGGAGCCTTCCGCCTATCTTGCGGCGCTCACCTTCACCACGAACTATTACGAGGCCTGGACCCACACGTCGTCGGTGCTGGGGCATGTCTGGTCGCTGTCGGTCGAGGAACACAGTTATGTTCTGCTCGCCCTTCTCGTCGTCATCGTCATCCGCAATGCGAGGGCTGCGGCTTTCGTCAGCCTGGCAATTGCCATTGCCGCAATGACAAACGGTGCGATCCGAACCAGTCTTGCCGAACCGGGCGCCATGAGCGTGTACTGGCTGAGCGATGTGCGGATGGCCTCGATCTTTGCGTCGGTGGCGCTGTTCGTGCTCATCGACAAGGTTCGCGTCCCGGCTGCGGCTCCCATTGTCGCCGCCATCCTCGGCCTGTCGCTGTGGATCCTGCCGGCGCCGGATATGGCCCGCTATACGGTCGGGACGCTGCTTCTCGCCTTTGCCATCAACACGATCGATTTGGCGCCAAAGGCAGCGCTCGGCGCCCTGTCGTTCCAGCCGCTTGCCATGATCGGCATCTGGTCCTATTCGCTCTATCTGTGGAAGCAGCCCTTTTACAAGGTGGCAGAGATCGCTCCCTGGTGGGCGACGCCTATCCTTGTCGCCGCGATGTTTGTGGCAACGCTTGTGAGCTTCTACGGGGTGGAGCAGCCGGCCCGGAGATACATCAACGGCCTGAACCTGTTTCGCAGGCGCCAGGCCATAGCTGCGGTCTGACGTCGTCAGAGGATCGGCCGGTAATCATCTGCTCCCCAACTGTGGCTGCGGCGGCGGGGATCCGGCCGCGGCGGATCGTAGTGCCGGCCGAGAGCAAGAAGTGCGGTGCGCAGCATCAGCTTTGCCGAGCGTGCCGGCCATTGCCGCTCCCGTTCGACCAGTTCCAGCCCTTTCGAAAAGCAGCAGACGTCGACGGCGACGCCCGACAGTTCCGGTCCCATCGCCTCCACCGCCGCACCAAACCGGCGTCGTGCGTCAAGGGCGCTGCCGGCCACATCCGCCTGTCCGCCGCGCCCGCCATCAGCACGGCTGGACAGGCGCGGCTCCCACGAGGCGGTGATCTTCGGCTGCAGCTGGCCGCGGGTGAAATCGGCAAGCAGCCGCTCACCCGCCTCGACGGCGGCTGATGGCAGGAAGGCCGACCCGTCCCTGTCCTTCAGCCTTGCGACAGTGCCGAGCGGCGATTCGGCGAGATTGCGGCGGACCGTCTGGCGTGTGCCCTCCACCACCAGCCCGACCCGTTCGATCTCGCCATGCTGAGCGGCAAACCCCTCTTCCTCCCGTTCCACCATCGCCCGGCGCAGATAGGACATGGCCTCAGCCGACGCCGAAAGCCGGCCATCCTGCTGGACAGCAAGGCCGAGCGACACGGCCTGGTGCACGAGGTCGCGACCATGCGCCGTCTCGACATCCGAGATCGCGCCGTCGTTTTTCAAAAGCTGGCGCAGCAAGCGCACAAGACGCAGACGCTCTTTGCTCTTTTCATCCTTCATCGACCCGTCTCCTCTTTCAGCCTCAGCCCTCATCCGCTTCACCGAAGACGGAGGTGACCATCCGTTCGACGGCGGAAACGAAATCGTCAAAGGCCGGGTTGTCGCGACGGTCCTCGACCAGATGGCAGGCATGGGCGACGGTCGAGCGCTCCCGGCCGAAGCTTGCGGCGATGTCATCGACCGAGATCGACAGCGCCACGTGGCAGACATACATGGCGATCTGGCGGGAATGGGCGGCAAGCCTTCGGCGGTCGCGCCGGACCATGACCCGGTCTCCGAAGAGGAACACCATTTCCGAGACGAGCTGAAACACGATCAGGCATGTGGGTTTCGGCTTTCGACCGATTCGAAGCGTCACCCCGGAAGGCGCGGATGCGCCGGCGGCCATCCGTGCGGTGGAACGGCCGGAAACGCTGAGGCTGGGCGAAACGGGTATTGCCCCGGCGGACGGTTCGGCAGGCATGACAGCTCCTCCACTTCTAGGAATTAATTCACATACGGTAGCGGAGGAAGAGGCGGATGGAAATACGAAATGCACCCTAGCGGCCGCCATCCGAGCTAAGCATCAGGAATCTAACTATGATTTTTTTCCTATCATCAGACAACAAAAAACCGGGCATGCGCCCGGTTCTCTTGATTGGCAGTGTTACTGCTGACGTCTGTTAAAGGCTGATCAAGCCTTGGCGCGCTTGCGGCGCTGACCGAGGCCCATTTCCTTTGCAAGACGCGAGCGGGCTTCCGCATAGGCGGGAGCGACCATCGGATAGTCGGACGGCAGGCCCCACTTTTCGCGGTATTCTTCCGGCGTCATGTTGTAATGGGTCATGAGGTGTCGCTTCAGCGACTTGAACTTCATGCCGTCTTCCAGGCAGATCAGGTAATCGTCCTCGATGGACTTCTTGATCGGGACCGGCGGCTTCGGCTTTTCAACCACGGCCACGACGGGCGTTGGCGATGCCGTGCCACTCAGTGCCGTATGAACGTCGGCAATCAGTCCTGAAAGGTCGCCGACCGGAACGACGTGGTTGCTCACATAGGCAGCCACGATATCTGCTGTCAGTTCCACCAGCAGGTCCGGGCCTTTGCCCAATGCGATTTCTGTCATTTTCGTCTCCTGTTCGTAATTCGCGGACGGTTGCGAGAGCCGACCAACACCCGCATCCTGCAGAACCACGATGGCATTCCACTGCCCGCGCACTGTCCGAAGACTGAAACCTACCCCTAAGTTTCGCGCGCAAAGCCGATCATAAATACCACCGGACATTGTTTACTTCGGACAATTCCCGCATAGGCACACAATTCTGAGACGTATTGTGCGTTTTACACGAGAAATAATCCGCAAGAGAACAATTTCAGGGTTCTACTGCACCTGAATTAGCATCCGGACCCCCAAAATCCAACTGCGAAATCTAGTAATGCCGATCGAATTCTGATGGTAAAGCCGGGGGAAGACCTGATAACTGATAGTGTATCGAAAAAAGACGCCTTTATGACGGTCTTATAGCTCGAACTGCGGCCTCTATATTGATTCTTCGTGCGCTTTCATCTCATCGTGGAGCGAATGTTCGCTCATCGGATAGCCGGCGCGGCGGGCAGCGACGGCCAGAAGATGCGCCGAAACCGGGGCCGTCAGGACGAAGAACAGAAAGCCTGCAATTGCGCGGGCAAGGACCGGCAGATCCTCGGCATAGACCCCGACAGCGAGCAGCAGCAGACCCGAACCGACCGTGCCAGCCTTCGAGGCTGCGTGCATGCGGGTATAGAGATCCGGCAGCCGGTTGATGCCGATTGCGGCAATCAGCGAAAAGCAGGCGCCGGCAAGGACGAGGACGGAGACGACAAGCGAAACGACGAGATCCATCAGCGTTTCCTCCTTTGCACGCGTGTCTTGCCGGATGTCGCTGGATCTTTCGCGGCATCGGTGACGCGCGGCATGATGAAGCGGGCAAAGGCGACGGTCGACAGGAAGCCGACGAGGCCGAGCGCGATGGCGATATCGATATAGAGGTTGAAGCCGGTTCGGATGGCAATCAGCGCGATAAAGCCGATGACGATGCCGACCAGCATGTCGAGCGCAAGCACACGGTCCGGCAGCGTCGGCCCCGCCACCACCCGCCGGATCGTCAACAGGAACGCGACCGACAGGACCGCCATGGCAATCCAGGTGGAGACAGACAGGATCGTCGCGGCCAGGGACGGATCGGACACGGTCATTCGAATGCCTCCAGGATCTTGCGCTCGAAGCCATCCGCGATTTCCCGCTTGGTCGCGTCGATATCGGAGGCGTCAAGCGCGTGCACGAAGAGGAACTTGCGGTCGGCCGAGACATCCACCGACAGGGTGCCCGGCGTGAGCGTGATGAGGTTGGCAAGCAGCGTGATCTCGAAATCGCGGCTGACCGTCAATGGAAAGGCGAAAATTCCGGGTTTGACGTCGAGCCTCGGCCTCGTGACAAGGACCGCGACCTTCCAGGCCGACATCGCCAGTTCCCTGATAAACAGGACGAGGAGCGAGAGCATCCGGCCTATCCGCATCTTACGGCTGGCGCGGTCGATCTCGCCACGCACGACCCAGAGCGCGAGCGCTGCGACGGCAAAGCCGAACACAAGGTTGAGGATGGTGGCGCTGCCCGTGATCGCCACCCAGATGACGGCAAAGACGCAAGCGCGGATGAATGACGTCATCTTATGCCTCCCGACGGCAGGGCGTCCGGAAAGACCGAACGGATATAGGCGGACGGGCCGGCAAGTCCCTCGGCGGCCGATTGTGTCAGCGACAGGAGACGTTCCGGAAACAGACCGAAACCGGCGAGCAGCAGAACAAGCGCGCCAAGCGGCAGCGACAGCCGCCAGTCACCGCGAACTGCGGTCTGTCGCTCAAGGCCGGCCGCGGATTCAGGCCCCTGCCGCCAGTAGGCAAGAAGCACGATCCGGCCAAGCGTGAGGGTGACGAGAAAGGAAGAGACGAGAATGGCGGCGGCAAGCCACCATGCGTTGATGTCCATCGCGGCTTTCAGAAGCATGATCTTCGGCCACAGACCCGACAGCGGCGGCAGGCCGGCGACAGCGAGGAACACAAGAAGCGACACCGCCGTGAAACCCGGCGACGACCGGTAGAGCCCGCCGAGCGTATGCAGCGACCAGCGGTTTGCTTGGTTTTCGTCCCCGGAAAGCAGGCTTGCGCGGCGCGCCGCCTCGCCGACCACGAGATAGAGCGCCGTCATCGCCACCATCGAATGCAGCGCATAAAAGATGGCGCCGGAAATGGCGGCCGGAGACCCGATCGCCACGCCCGCCAGCATGTTGCCGATGCCGGCGATGACAAGGTAGCCGGCAAGTTTGCGGATATCGCTCTGCGCCAGCGCACCCAGGGCACCCGTTATCAGTGTCAGAATGGCGAGTGTGGCGATGGCGGGGCTCAGCACCTCTCGCTCCACCGGCAGAAGCATGACCGTGACGCGGATCAGCGCGTAGATGCCAACCTTGGTGAGGAGCGCGCCGAACAGCGCCGACACGACGATGCGCGGCGTGTGATAGGAGGCGGGCAGCCAGAAGTTGAGCGGAAAGGCTGCCGCCTTCATGGCAAAGGCAAAGGTAAACAGCGCCGTCAGCGTGACGAGCGGTGCCGTGCCCGAGAGGTCGCCGGCCTTCAGCGCAATATCGGCCATGTTGAGCGTGCCAAACAGCGAATAGAGATACCCGACCGAGATCAGGAACAGCGTCGTGGCGATCAGGTTCAGGACCGCGTATTTGAGCGCGCCATCGATCTGTTCGGGTCGTGATCCCAGGATCAGAAGGCCGAACGAGGAAATCAGCAGGACCTCGAACCAGACATAGAGGTTGAAGATGTCGCCGGTGAGGAAGGCACCCGAGACGCCCGCCATCAGCAGCATCAGGAAGGGATAAAAACCGTAGCGCCGTCCGGAGCCATCGATATCCCTGAGCGCGAAGATGCCGGCGGCGAGTGCCACGAGCGAGGCCGTCAGTGCCATCGTGGCACCAAACAGATCGGCCGTGAAGGCGATGCCGAAGGGCGGCAGCCAGCGGCCCATCACCATCGTCACCGGACCGTTTTCGATCACCCGCAAAAGCAGGCTTCCATTGACGAGGACGAGCAGAAGCAGCGCTGCAATGGCGATCGCGCCGTGGAGGCGGACGGACTTGCGCACCATCAGGAGAATTGCGCCGGCGCCGATCATCAGCACGACGGGCAGGATCACCAGCCAGTCGCCGAGCGGCGGCGGGGTGAGGACCAGGGCGGCTGCGAGATCAACGGGGGATGTTGCGGGGGATGCCATCAATCGTCCTCAATATCCCATCGGCGGCGATGGTTCGTCGCGGGGTTCCGCCAGTCGCATCTCGTCGGAATTGTCGCTGCCGAGATCCTGAAAAGCGCGGTAGGTGAGCACGAGGAGAAAAGCGAAGAACGAAAACGAAATCACGATAGCCGTCAGGATCAGCGCCTGCGGCAGCGGGTTGGCGGCGGTATGGGACAGCGTGTCTGCGCCCGCCGGAATGATCGCCGGGACCGAACGCGTCAGGCCGCCGGCGGTAAACAGCAGCAGGTTGACGCCATTGCCGAGCAGCACGACGCCAAGGAGAATACGGACGGTGAATTTCGACAGCATGAGATAGATCGCGGCCGAAAAGAACAGGCCGATCAGGATCGCGAGCGGCGTTTCCATCAGCGTTTTCCTCCCGATTTGCGGCGCTTCTTCTTTGTCACCGGATCTGGCGCGCCCTCTCTTGCGGACGCAGCCGTTTCGGCGCGCCGCGACGTCGTGCCGCGCAGTGCCGGAGCGGGAAACTCAGGACCGGGTTCCTGTTCCAGCGCCAGCACGATCGAGGTGATGGCGCCGAGCACGACGAGGTAAACGCCGAGATCGAAGGATATGACCGTCGACAGCGGAATGTCCGTGCCGAACAGGCTCGGCGTGATCCACAGCCCGGTCATGAAGGGCACGCCGGCAAAGATCGACACGAGGCCCGACAGCATGGCGATCAGAAGGCCCGCCCCGGCGATTGCCATCGGATGAAAGCGCAAGGCCCGGCGCACCGCACCGGTGCCGAACGCAATCCCGTAGATCGCCAGACCCGACACAGCGATCAGACCGCCGATAAATCCGCCGCCCGGCTCGTTATGGCCGCGCAAAAGAACAAAGACCGAAAAGAGCAGCGTCAGTGCAGTGACGACCGGGGCGACGGTGCGAAGAATGATGGTGTTCATGGCAGGGACACCTGTTCGAAGCTTTCTGTCACCCGCCGCTCGTTCCTGTGGTTCAGCCTTGCCGTATTCCTGTGGCCCAGCCGTCCAGCACGACTGCGCTCCACCCTGCCAGCGCGACGTTGCTCCACACTCCCCTCATTCCTGTGCTCGTCACAGGCATCCAGCGCACCCAAGTCCTTGGGTGCGGGAGAGGTGGTCGCGCGAGACGCGTCATTCACGGCGCGGACGCGCCGGGGCTGGGTTCCTGTGACAAGCACAGGAATGAGGGACGTTCGGGGAAGTGTCCGGGCTTTGATCATCGGTCTGGTCTCCCGGTCGATGGTTTGGCCTGCGGGGCTTTGGTGGTTGGGGCTTTGGCCGCTGTCTTTCCAATGGGGATAGCTGTCGCCGTCCGTTTCGCACCCCCTGCCCCAAGTTCGGTCTTCGTCCCCGCCCGGACCCGGACGAGCGCCAGAACCGAGAGCCCGGTGATCATGACGACGGCGATTTCGCCCAGCGTGTCAACGCCGCGGAAGTCGACGATGATGACGTTCACGACGTTGGCGCCGTGGGCGATGACCTTGGAATAGGCGTTGAAGAAATCCGTCAGCGCGTTGTCGAACGGCGTCTCCACGGATTTCAGCAGCAGCAGCGTAAAGCCGGTGCCGCAGGCGAGCGCTATCGTGCCGTCGAACAGGCGCTGGAGGAGCGGCCGGTGATCGGACGGCGTCAGACGGAGGCGCGTCATGACCAGCGCCAGAATGACGACCGAGAGCGTTTCGACCATGAACTGGGTGAACGACAGATCCGGCGCGCCAAACAGGAGGAAGAGAACGGCGATGGCAAAGCCCTGGATGCCGAGCGCGACGATTGCCGTCAGCCGGTCGGCCGCGCGCAGCACCGCCGCAACACCGATCACGGCAATGCCGAGAAACACCCATTCGTGCAGGGCAACGGTCTGCGGGAACGCCGGCATGGCCGGGAATTCGTTGAACAGGAAGGGCGGCACCAGCAGGGTAAGCGCCAAAAGGATGAAGGTGGCGGTGACATAGATTTCCAGCCGGCCGGGCTGGAGAATGCGGGTCAAGACGACTGACAGGCGGATCAGGCCTTGAACGGCATGGTCGAAACCGCGATCGGGCCCGGGACCGAGCGCATCGAACAGTCTTCGCATCAACCCGCGTGCCGTCTCCAACTGCCACAGGACCAGACCCGCAAGAATCAGGGTGAGGGCCGAGAGGAGAAGCGGCAGGCCGAGATGCGGCACGGTGGAGATGTCGATGACCGTGTTTTCATGCAGCACGGCGCTTGCCATGGGCGTCGAAAAATACTGGTGCGCGGTGCCTGAGAAAATGCCCGCGAAAAGTCCGAGCAGCGCGAGAACGACGGGGCCGAGCCACAGGCCCCATGGCCCTTCATGGACGGGCCCAAGATCCGGGCGGTTTGGACCGAGAAAAGGCTTGAAACCGATCGCCAGCGCCAGCGCTCCCATCAGCGCGTTGCCGATGACGGCGAGGCAGAGAAAGAAGATCGCTCGCGGATTGCCGTCGACGAGCGCCAGATAGATCTCTTCCTTGGCGAGAAATCCGAAGAACAGCGGCAGGCCGGCCATGGAGAGGGCCGCAAGCGCTGCCGCTGCAAAGGTGACGGGCATCGCCTTGCGCAGGCCGCCGAGTTTCGAGATCTCGCGCGTGCCCGTCTCGTGGTCGATGGCGCCGGCCACCATGAACAGCGCGCCTTTGAACAGCGAATGGGCGATGAGATAAAGCACCGCGGCCTCGATCGCATGGTCGGAGCCGAACCCGGTCAGCATCACCATGAGGCCGAGCGAGGCCATCGTCGTGTAGGCGAGCATCATCTTGAGGTCGGTCTGCCTCAACCCGAGAAGCGCGCCGGAGATCAGCGTGATGCCGCCGAAGAAGGGAAGCAGGATTTCCCAGGCGGGCGTATCGCCGAGAACCGGCTGAAGCCGCATCAGGAGATAGACGCCGGCCTTTACCATGGTTGCGGAATGCAGGTAGGCCGAGACGGGCGTCGGCGCCTGCATGGCGTTGGGCAGCCAGAAATGGAACGGAAACTGAGCCGACTTGGTAAAGCAGCCGGCGAGAACCAGAAGAAGGATGGCGAAATACTGGGGGCTGGCGCTGAGCGGTAGGCCCGAATGCAGAAGCAGCGACAGCTGGGTGATGCCGGTGACGTTCCAGAGGAGAACAAGGCCGGCAAGAAGCGCCAACCCGCCGCCGCCGGTGACGACCAGCGCCTGCAGCGCAGCCCTTCGTGCCTCTGCCCGGTCGTGATCGAAGCCGATCAGCAGGAAGGAGGCGATCGAGGTCAGTTCCCAATAGACGAACAGCATGAGAAAACTGTCGGAGACGACCAATCCCAGCATGGCACCCATAAAGAACAGGATGAAGGCGAGGAAGCGGCCCTGCTGTGGGTGGCCCTTCATGTAGGCGCCAGAATACAGCACGATCAGCGTGCCGATGCCGGTGATCAGCAGCGCGAAGGTGAGCGACAGGCCGTCGAGAAACCAGGAGAAGGACAGGTTGAAACTCGGCACCCAGACATAGCCGCCCGTGGCAGATTCTCCGGCGGCAATTTCCGGAAGGAAGCTCAGGAAATGCAGGCATGCCAAGGCGGGTGCGAGTGCGAGAACAAGCGCTGCGCGATGGCCCATCAGGCGCGAGAGCATGGGGGCAAGAAGTGCTGCAAGAAACGGCAGCATGAGTGCCGCGAAGGTCAATGCCGGCGTGGTGGCGGCCATGGTCCCCTCCCGTTGAGTATCCTCGCAAATCCCTGCCGAGCGGCAGCGCCCCACGGTTTCTAAGGGAAACCCGTCTGTCCCTCAAGCATTGACGGGCAAGAAACACGGCACCGTGACCTTTATCGACAGGCTGAACGCACCTATCTATGGCTTACAATGAAAGGATGGTTCAGATGTCCGACGTCATCACCAAGAAAGTCCAGAAGACAGATGCAGAATGGCGCGAAGAGCTGACGCCCGAGCAGTATCAGATCTTGCGCCAGGCGGGCACGGAGCGTCCCTTTACCGGGCCGTACTGGAACGCCAAGGATAAAGGCATCTACAGCTGCGCCGGTTGCGGCACGGATCTGTTCGTGTCGGATACCAAGTTCGACAGCGGCTGCGGCTGGCCGAGCTACTTCGAGGCCGTCAGCCCCGATGCGGTGACCGAAATGCGTGATACCACGCACGGCATGGTGCGCACCGAAGTCCGCTGCGCCACCTGCAACGGCCATCTCGGCCACGTCTTCCCAGACGGCCCGCCACCGACCGGCCTGCGCTACTGCATCAACGGCCACTCGATGAATTTCCGCCCGGCAGATTAGTCAGCGGGACGGATGTCACCAAAGTACCGACTTGAAATTGACAGCGGCCCCATCCGGGCCGCTGTTTTCGTTTGGCTTACCCCGGCAACTCGACCGTGAACGCAAATCGCGCGGTTTGCCCTGCGGGCAGCATGACGGTGTAGGGACGCGATTCGAGATCGGCACTGGTCCCGTTCTGGGCGGCCGTTCCGTGCCAGGGCTCGATGCAGAGGAAAGGGCCGTTGAGCTTTTGCCAGAGCGCGAGGTTTGGCAGGTTGTCGAAGGAAAATTTCAGCTCCGGGCCGCCTTCCGCCGCATAGGTCAGACCCGTTCCGGCACCTTCTGCAAAGATCATTGCGTCTTCATCGAACATGTCGTGCGACAGCGTCAGCTTGCCGGACGTGAACGGCGAGGCAAGTGGGGTCGGGTCGATCAGCCCGCCGGACAGGCGCGTCATCGCCGGTTCGCCACCGTTGTCGAGCACGATCGTATGGGCCTGGCCTTCTCCACCCGGCAGCGGCCAGAGGAAGGCGGTGTGGAAACCGAGGCCGAACGGCATGGGCCGGTCGCTGCGGTTTTCCACCTCCGCCGAAATCGTGAGTTTCGAACCATCGATCGAATGGGTGACGGCGAGGCGGAAATCGAACGGGTAGACGCTGCGGGTGGTATCGGATGATGCAAGCTCGAAGCGGCAGCTGGTCTCGTCGGAGGCGGCGAGCGCGAAGGTCGAGCGGCGGGCAAAACCGTGCTGCGCCATCGGATAGGGTTTGCCTTCGATTACCACGGTATCGGAGGGCGCCTTGCCGACGATCGGGAAGAGGATCGGCGAGCGGCCGGCCCAGAAGGCGGCGTCGCCGTTCCAGAGAAAGTTGCGGCCATCCGCCGTCTTCAGCGACTGCATTTCCGCACCGAGGGGTGAGATTTCAACGGAGATACGATCGTTGGCGATACGGGTCATAGTATCATCTGATGCAGCGGACATGCGGCTCTCCTGGCAAATTTCAGGCTTGAGGCGCAGGATTGCCTACCCTGCGCGTCGGTTAGATGACGATCAGACGGTTTCCGGGGGAATCGCATATTGATCGTCGCTGACCGCCTCCATCCAGTCGGCGGTCTTGCCGTCGAGCGCTTCCCCGATGGCAATATGGGTCATGGCCGTCTGCGACGATGCGCCGTGCCAGTGCTTTTCGCCCGGCGAAAACCAGACGACATCACCGGCGCGGATTACCCGGACCGGGCCACCCCAGGTCTGGGTGAGGCCGGAACCCGAGGTGACAACCAGCGTCTGGCCGAGCGGATGGGTGTGCCAGTTGGTGCGGGCGCCGGGTTCGAACGTGACCGATGCTGCAACGACGCGGGCCGGTGCCGGTGCGGAATTCAGTGGATCGAGGCGGACTGTGCCGGTGAAATACTCTGCCGGCTGCTTCTTGGAGGCCTGCGAGCCAACACGCTTGATATCCATGGAAAGATCCTTCGTCGTCATGCGATTGATGCGAATGCGATGTCAGCCAGCATATAGGCCGTTCGGACGGAAGTGCCATGAGAAAGCGAAGGACGTCAGCCCGCGACCCTGAGCTCCATGCAGGCAAGATCGAGCCAGCGGCCGAACTTGATGCCGACTTCGGAAAACGTGCCGGTCAGGCGGAACCCGAGCCTTTCATGCAGACGGATGGAGGCGGCGTTGCCCGCTTCGACGCAGGCGATCATCACATGAATGCCATTCGACGCGGCGCGGGTTATCAGCTCGCGCATCAGAAGACGGCCGATGCCCTCGCCGCGGGCCTCGCGGTGCACATAGACGGAATGTTCCACCGTATGCCTGAATCCCTCGAAGGCGCGCCAGTCGCCGTAGGATGCGTAGCCTTTGACGACCCCGTCCTCGTCGGCGACCAGAACAGGAAAGCCCCTTGCCCGGCGTGCAGCAAACCAGTCGCGACGGTTGGCGAGATCGACCAGCGTCTCGTTCCAGATCGCCGTCGTATTGGCGACGGCGTCGTTATAGATCTCGAGGATCGCCGGCAGGTCGGCTTCGGTGGCATCGCGGATCAAAGGGGGCACTGGCTATCGTCCATTATAGTGATTGCCCGTCCACTTTATCAGACGGCCGCAGTGTGTAAAGCGGGCTGGCGTCTTGTGGACACGATCGGTCAGGCGCTGGCCGACAGGCTGAAGCAGGTCATGACTGCACTGTAGTGGACGGCAGCCGCCGCGACGACGAAAGAGTGCCAGATGGCATTCTGGAAGCGCAGTCTTTCCCACACGTGGAAGATGACGCCGAGCGAATAGATCAGGCCGCCGATAACAATCAGCAATGCGGAGATCGGCGGCAGATAGGCCGAGACAGGTTCGGCAACCATCAACCCGCTCCAGCCCATGGCCAGATAGAGAAGGATGGTCAGCCGGTCGAACCGGCCGGGGAAAAAGCATTTGATCAGGATACCGAAAATCGCTGTGGCCCAGATCGCGATCAGCATCCCGAAGATCCACGGGTCGGAGGCGCCGCGCTGGAGGAATGGCGTATAGGTGGCGGCGATCAGGATGAAGATCGCCGAATGGTCAAACCGCCGCAGCAGCCACTTGGTCGGCGAGTGCGGCCATATATTGTAGGTAAACGAGATCGACAGGCAAAGGATCAGCCCGATCCCGTAAATCCAGGCGGCAACGATCTCGCCATGGCTCGACCACATGGTGGCGTAAAAGATCAGGGCCGTGGCGCCGATCAGGGCGAAGACCAGTCCGATGCCATGGACAATCCCATCCGCGACGATCTCGTGAAAATCGTAGTTTCTGCCAAATTTGAAGAGATCGCTCATTACCCACCTTCCATACCGGTGCCAAGAATGGGGCCGAGCGGAAAGCTTGGCAAGACTGCGCGATTCACAATAAATTTCCGATGGTTTCAACTCTTGGTCATGAGCCCAAAACTCTGGCTGCACGAGCCGGTTCCGGATGGTGCGGGAACGGCGGCAATCAAGCCTGTACGGCTAGAGGTGGCCGCCCCAGCGTCAATAAATCGAGAACAATCTATCGCCGAACTGCTCACTATCGTGAACGATCGATGGCGCGCATAACTGTGGAAAGATTGGCATGGCGCGTCGTCATTTCGATCCCGTTGAAAGCTGGAGGACAGATTATGACAGAACAGAAGCAGCCGTTTGCACTCAGCCGCCCGCTGCATGTCGGGCGGGCGCATCTCGTCGTCAACGATCTTGCTCGCGTCTCCGGTTTCTACCAGAAAATCATCGGGCTTTCGGTGCTTGAAAAGACGCCGAGCGGTGAGGTTCTGGGCGTCGCCGGCGTGCCGCTTCTGACGCTGACGACGGGCGGCAACGTGGCCCGCGCGCCGCGCAATGCGGCCGGCCTCTTTCACACGGCCTTTCTGGTGCCCGGTCGCCTTGAGCTTGCCCAATGGCTGGCCCATGCAGCGCATAACAATATCCAGCTCGAAGGCGCATCGGATCATCTGGTGAGCGAGGCGCTCTATCTTTCCGATCCCGAAGGCAACGGCATCGAGATCTACCGCGATCGCACGCCTACGGAATGGACCTACCATCAGGACGGCACCGTGGCGATGGCGACCGACCGGCTGAACCTTCAGGAGCTTTATAACAGTGCGCCCCAGGCGGCATTTGCCGGAATGGCTGAGGGTACTGCGCTCGGTCATATCCATCTTCAGGTCGGCGACATTCCGCAGGCGGACGCCTTTTACCGCGACGTGCTGGGCCTGAAGATCATGGCGCGGTATCCCGGTGCGAGCTTTTTCGCGACTGGCGACTATCATCACCATATCGCTGCCAACGTTTGGAACAGCCGCGGCGCCACGACCCGGCTTGAAAACATGACCGGGCTTTCCGATTACACCGTGAAGTTCAACGATCAGTCGGCCCTGGCGAATGCTCTTTCCGCACTGGAAAAGCACGAAATCGCGACAACCAAAACCGCCGAGGGCTGGGCTCTCAGAGACCCGTGGGGCATCGGCCTGACGCTTGCTGCGTAACGCGCGCTGAATTCCTGATCGTTGCGATCGTAAACCTGAGCAGTATTCCGGAACCGGAACACTGTTTTTGCGTTGATCGCGACAACGAGGACATCAGACAATTCATGGCCATGACGAGCACGCGCGCAGCCAATCCTAAAAAACGGCTGATCGACTTTGCCGCCAACCGGTCTGCGCATCGCAAGGATGCCGTCATTTCCGGCCTGGAGAGCGAAGACGCCGATGAGAGCCTCGTGCTGGGGCGCGAGGCGCTGGAAGTCGCCAAGGCCTGGGCCGTGATCGGCATCTTTGCGATCGTGTTCTTCGCCATCGTCCACATGATGTCGCTGGTGCTTATCCCTGTCACGCTTGCCGTCGTCGTCGGACTGATTCTCGGTCTGGTGGCGGACAAGCTTGGCCGCCTGGGCGTACCCAAATTCGGCATTGCAATCATCCTCTCCAGCGCTGTGTTCGCCGCGGTCTTTCTGGTCGTCAACGCGCTGGCCGAACCGTTTGCGATGATGATCCAGGAAGGTCCGAGCTTTCTGCAACGCATGATCGACCGGATGATGCCATTTCTGCAGCGCCAGGAATGGCTGAACATCTCGCCGGCCACGTTTGAAACCGGGCCGATGTCGATGCAGGCACTGTTGGAGAATTCCGGCAACATCCTCAGCGTCGTTACCGCCAATCTGACGCCGGCCGTCGTGCAGGGCATGATCTTCTTTGCGGCGCTGCTTCTGTTTCTCTACGGCAGGCTCAGACTTCGCCGTACCCTCATCCTCGCCTTCCCGCGGCGTCACCAGAGGCTGATTGCGATTCGTGTGCTGAACGCAATCGATCAGGTTCTCGGCTATTATTTTGCGACTGCGAGCGTGCTCTATCTCGGTCTTGGCGTCGTGATGATCGCAATCGCCTATTTCGGCGGCCTCAGCATGCCGCTTCTCTGGGGTCTGTTCGCATTCCTGTCGAGCTTCATCCCGTTTCTCGGGATCACGATCATGACCCTCGCGGTTGCAGCAGGTGGCATCATCACGCATGACACCCTTCTCCTTGGACTGCTGCCCGCGATCGTGTTCTTCTCGGTGCACTTGCTGATGGAAAACCTGATCTTCCCCGCGATCATGGGTCGGCAGTGGGAGATCAATCCCTTTGTCGTGTTCGTCGCCATCCTGTTCTGGACATGGATGTGGGGTGCCGTCGGCGCCATGCTGGCGCTGCCCCTGTCGCTGATCATGATGACCGTACTGTCGGAACTGTTTCCAGAAAAGAAGACCGTTCCGCATCTGCCGGGCTAAAGCCCGGCGATGTCGGCGACCCGTCAGTCGTAAAGGTAGTACTTGTCCCATTCCTCGCGCGGGATCTTCGACCCGACCTTGTAGTCGAAGGCGGTGACACTGAGCCCTTCAGCGTTGGTCTCGCACTTGAATCTCAGCTTGAACCAGTCACCGCCGCTGCGGAACGCTGCGCCGGTTGCCTTGAGGCCGTTGTCGTTCCCGACCGGGTCTGAAAACGTGTATGCAATCACCTTGTCGGGGCGGAAGTCGCCTTCCTTGCGCAGGCGATCCATCGCCTCGAGATCGCAGCGCTGTTCAACTCTTTCTTCCGGTGCAAGGGCGTTCAGCTGGCGAACAATGCGGCCGTCGAGCGCGTGGGCAGGCAGGGTGGAGGCGGCGCAAATCAAGAGAGCGCCTGTCATGGATGCCCGGGCGGGCAGCAGTATCGTCATGGAATCCTATCCAAAGTGACTCGGACGGGGCGGAAACTAAAAGACGGATTCGTCGTTGACCACCTACCAGAGCGGGAATTATCCTGGCGCATATTCTTTAGGTGGTCGGGACCGGAATCGGCATCATGCAAAGCGGACTGAACAGATGACAGCCGAACTGGCGATGGTATTCCTGATGAGTGGCAACGGGCTATCATTGGTCGTCGCCTTCATATTCTGGCAGCAGCACCGTGACCTCGCACCTCTCGCCAAGTCCCGCGAGCCTGAGAAGAAGTAGGCTCACGCGGCTTGCCCGCTTGCCTCATGGTCCGGCCGCCCCTATCTCTGGCACTCCTTTCATGACTTCGGAGTGCTTCCTTGGCCCCCTCCCCGAAAATGCCGTTCGAAAATCTGCCCACGCCTCCGGTCGCGGCGAAGAAGCCGGTGACGGATACCCGTCATGGCATCACCCGCAAAGACGACTATGCCTGGTTCCGGGCCGACAACTGGCAGCAGATGTTCAAGGATCCGTCGATCCTCGATCCTGAGATCCGCACCCATCTGGAGGGCGAGAACGCCTATATGGAAGCGGCGATGGGCGACACGGCTCCATTGCAGAAGACGCTGTTTGCCGAAATGCGCGGTCGCATCAAGGAAGACGATTCCTCCGTGCCGATGAAGGACGGACCGTTTGCCTACGGATCGCTGTTCGTCACCGGCGGCGAGCAGCCAAAGTATTTCCGCACCCCGCGCGACGGCGGCGATCAGACGATCCTGCTTGACGGCGACAAGGAAGCGACGGGCAAGGACTATTTCCGTCTGGCCGGCATCGACCATGCGACGGATCATTCCAAGGGCATCTGGGGTTACGACGACAAGGGTTCGGAATATTTTACCCTGCGGGTTCGCGATCTCTCGACCGGCGAGGACATGTCAGACCTCCTGGAAAACACCGCCGGTGGCGGCGTCTGGGCGCCTGATGGCAAGAGCTTCTTCTATACGCTGCAGGACGAGAACCACCGCCCCTCCAAGGTCTTCCACCACATTCTCGGCACGCCGCAGTCGGATGACCGGCTGGTGTTTGAGGAAAAGGATCCGGGCTTCTTCATGGGCGTCGGCGGATCACTGCTGGACGACGTGATCTATATCGACATCCACGACCACGAAACCTCGGAATACCGCCTCATCCCGACGTCCGACCTTAACGCCGAGCCGAAGCTGGTGGCGGCGCGCGAAGAGGGCATCGAGTATTCGATGACCGAAGGCGGCGATGTCTTCTACATCCTGACCAATGACGGCGATGCCAAGGACTTCAAGATCGTCGAGGCGCCGTTTGCGGCACCGGGCAAGGAAAACTGGAAAGAGATCGTACCGCACGAGCCCGGCCGGCTGATCATTTCGCACATGGCCTATGAGCAGCACCTGATCTGGCTGCAGCGCAACCAGGGTCTGCCGGAGATCATCATCCGCGACCGCCGGACCGGCGAGGAACATTCGATCGCCTTTGCCGAAGAAGCCTATTCGCTGGGGCTTTCCGGCGCTGCCGAATATGACAGCACCGTCATCCGCTTTTCCTATTCGTCGATGACGACGCCGACCCAGCTCTACGACTACGATATGGTGAGCCGGACGCGCACGCTTTTGAAGACGCAGGAGATCCCCTCCGGCCACAATGCCGCAGATTACGTGACCCGCCGCGTGATGGCCCCGTCCCATAACGGCGAGCTGGTGCCCGTGTCGCTGCTCTACCGCAAGGACACGCCGCTCGACGGCACCGCGCCCTGCCTGCTCTACGGCTACGGTGCCTATGGGATGACCATCCCCGCATCGTTCTCCACCAACAACCTGTCACTGGCGGATCGTGGCTTCATCTATGCCATCGCCCATATCCGCGGCGGCAAGGACAAGGGTTTTGCCTGGTACGAAGACGGCAAGATGGAAGCCAAGGAAAACACGTTCAAGGATTTCATCGCCGCTGCCGACCACCTCGTGGCCGAGGGCTTCACGTCCTATGAGAACATCATTGCCGAAGGAGGTTCGGCCGGCGGTATGCTGATGGGCGCGATCGCCAACATGGCGCCGGAAAAGTTCGCGGGCATTATCGCGGCCGTTCCGTTCGTCGATGTGCTCAACACCATGCTCGACGATACGCTGCCGCTGACGCCGCCGGAATGGCCGGAATGGGGCAACCCGATCGAGAGCCTGGAAGAGTACCAGTGGATCGCGGCATACAGCCCTTACGACAACGTGGGTGCAAAACCCTATCCGCCGATCCTTGCGATTTCCGGCCTCACCGATCCACGCGTGACCTACTGGGAACCGACCAAGTGGGTGGCGAAGCTTCGCGAATTCTCGACCGGCTCGGCACCGATCCTGCTCAAGACCAACATGGCTGCCGGCCATGGCGGAAAGTCGGGGCGTTTCCAGCGTCTGGAAGAGATCGCCTTCGAATATGCATTCGCGATCAAGGTGGCCGGGAAAGCCTGACCGGGCGGATCGCCGCAGAATCGGTCACCTCGAATGACAATCGCCGCAGCGCCTCGATCGGGTGCTGCGGCTTTTTTTGTGGGAAAAATCGTTTTGGATATGCGGAAACGCGCATATGCCCTGGCGGCGTTCGGTTTTCCCGTCAGATCGCTGATTTTTCGACAGAAATGGCGGCGGTGCGAATACGTCCCAGGAGCGCTGTCAAGCCCCAAAACCGGCCGGATATCTCCCGGCGCAAGCTTCGCGCAAGCTTCAGGCGTTAACTCTTGCTTAACCCAAGCGAGATCGAGGCGGTGCCATGAAGATCGATAGTGGCCTCAGCGGCTACAACTACCCCCAGCGGGCGGTCGACATCGATCGCAAGCAGGACGAAACCCAGCAGCGCGACACACCTGCGTCTACCCGTTCCAGCGGTTCGCTGACCGGCAGCAGCACACTGTTTGCAAGCTCGCTGGTGAGCGCCCTGTGGGCCCTCGATGCCGGCGACGACAGCGCTTCGACCTTTGCCACAAGCGGCGCGACCGCTCCCGTGCAGCAGGCCTGGGTTCAGGACATCTACCAGGAATTCTCCTGATCAACGTCTGATCGATCATGGCCCGTCACCGCGGTGACAATCCCCGTTCAGGGTTAACATTCCCTGAAGGCGCCCTTCAAGCCAACACGCTGATCCTTGTACCTGTGGCAAATGCGTCCTATCTCAACCTCCAGACATTAGAGGTTTGAGCCTGCCATGCTATCGATCGGCGATCTTTCCAAAAGAACCGGCGTCAAGGTGCCCACCATCCGCTATTACGAGCAGATGGGCCTGCTTGCCGCCGCCACGCGATCTGACGGGAACCAGCGGCGCTACGAGCGCAGCGATCTCGATCGGCTGGCCTTCATCCGTCACGCCCGCGATCTCGGCCTCGACATATCCGCGATCCGTGAGCTGATCGCGCTCGGTTCGCATCCGCAACAGCCCTGCGGCGATATCGATCGGATTGCCGCAGAGCACCTTTCCGGCGTGCGCGAAAAGATCGCCAAGCTGAAGAAGCTTGAGGAGGAACTCGAGCGCATCGTGTCCCACTGCGACGGCAACCACGCGATCAAGGACTGTTACGTGATCCGGTCACTCTCGGATCACGGGCTTTGCGAGGGGGAGCATTGAGGGGTTAGAGGCGGTTGCGCAGTATGTCATCGCTCACCAGAAGGCCACTGAAGAAGAGACCGAGGATGATCACCTCGGAAGAGCGGACGACAAAGGCTATGCTGACACTGCGCCGATAGCCGATGATACGGATGCCCGGGACCTCGCTCTCGCGCAATGTTCCTCGCTCCGGAAAATCAGCGAGACCATTGAGAAAAGCACGCAGTTTCGTCACATAGGTCCAGGCGACGGTCGGGCCGGCACGGTCAGCGACGTAATCGTAGAACTCTGCAACTTCACGCTCGGCTTCCGGATGCAAGATGATCGCATACCGGTTCCCCATGGACCTTATCGGCCTTCGTCGGCAGATTTCGCTTCGGCGGCAAGGCGGGCGCGGTGCCTGTCTTCCAGACGCGAGAAAGCATCGTCAATCGAAACGCCCTCTGCCCTGCCCTCGATCAGCTCGTCATACCGGCCCGGAATTTCATTCCGGAGCCATTCCTCCAAGGGCTGCTCGTTGCTTGCAAGCATCTGGAGACCGGCATCAATGACCTCATCGGCATTCTCGAAGCGGCCGGACTCGATCTGTTTTCTGATGAAACGCTCTGCGTCCTTGCTCAACGCGATGTTCTTCATCACGGCCCTCGCTTTCAAGACAGCACTGACTGTAGCACTCCTCTCGCCACCGAGACAGTCATCAACACCCGCTTGACAAGCATTTTATTCCGGCGCAGAAAGTTGTCATGATGATTACGTGCACCACCACCGCCGCAACGTATTTTTGGGCCTACCTGTAAAGGGCGGCTCGACAGTTCATCATGTCAACAAGCCGCCGTCAGGCGGCTTGGTTGTTTCTAAGGGCACCTGACGGCACGACGAGACCGAAAAGGAATGCCGGAATGCCCCCGATTTCGATCGAAGACAGCGAGATCTCACTGCCGCGCCCGGCCGTGGTGACGATCCGCGCCGCCAAACGCCACGATCTGCCGCAGTTGAAAGAGATGATCGCAGCCCTTGCCGCGCATCACAACGATCTGGCCGACATTACACCCGAAATGCTGGAACGCGACCTGTTCGGCGACCTGCCCTGGATCACCGCACTGGTTGCGGATGCGGGCGACGCCCTGATCGGCTACGCCATTCTCGTGCCGCTCTACCGCGCGCAGGAGGGAAGCCGCGGCATGGACCTGCACCACCTGTTCGTGCGCGACGGTCACCGTGGCCACGGCATCGGCCAGCATCTCGTCTCGCGCGCCCGCGACATGGCCCGCAATGCAGGCTGCGGCTATCTCTCGGTCAGCGCCGCCACCGGCAACTTTGCCGCCCACAAGTTCTACGAACAGATGGATTTCAAGCCACGCCCGGTGACGGGCATGCGGTATATGCAGACGTTGGTGTGAGGCTGGGACACGGCAATACCGTCCGAATGAGCGGGACAGACCATACTGTCAGTGCAGCGCAACCACGTTATTCCGACGCGGGATCGATCGCGCTGACCACACGAGCGACGATGTCATCCATCGTCGCCTCGTCCAATGTCTCGATGTATTTCGCGGTCTTGGCCAGTATTCTGGCCGGTATATCGAAGCTGCGAACCTGATTACAGACGGCGATCCCCGTCGTATCGTGGCCGGTGACAACGACGGCCAGACCGACGTCCCGGGTCAAGGCGCCACCGGTGGTGATCGGCACCGTCATGCTGACTCCCAATGCGTTGATCGCCCGCGGGGTGATCACGACGAACCGATGCCTGTTCTTCATCTCCCGGCCCGCGACAGGGTTGGGATCGATCCAGAAAACATCGCCGCGATTGGGGACGTTGCTGCGGACCATCATGAAATTTCGTGCCCGACGGGGTCTCCCTCCATCACCCAGGCCATGTCCGCATTCAGGCTGGAGACGACCTCGCCGCCTTCGAGCAACTCGCTAAGCTTATAGCGCCGCTGGGTCTTTCTGATCGGCTTTACGACGAGTTCACCGTCGTGCATTTCCAGCGACAGCTGATCGCCGACCTGCAGTTCCATCGTCTTGAGAATGGCAGGCGGAATTGTCACGACGGCTGCCCCGCCCTGCCGCCTGATCTTGGTAATGATGGTCATGTCTCACCTCGTATGTGCTATAAATATAGCACAACAACGTCGTGCGGCAAGCACGCCAGCCTCACCTAGCCGGCACCGCCTTCAGATAGGCGGCGATGGCCTGCAGGTCGCTTTTCGGCAGATGCGCGATGTTCTTCTGAACCTCCACCATGGATCCGCCGACGCTGTCGAAATCGGGGGTAAAGCCGGTCGAGAGGTATTCGGTGATCTCGTCCTCGCTCCAGCCGCCGATATCCTTGGAGCCGGGGGTAATGTTGGGAATGCTGCCCTGCCCTTCCGGGTTGGGGCCGCCGGCCAGCCACTGTCCTTTTTCGAAGCCACCGAGCGCGTTGCGGGGCGTATGGCACTCGCCGCAATGGCCGGGACCTTCGACCAGGAACTGGCCGCGTTTGACCTTATCATCGGCGGAAGCGAGTTCGACGCGTGGGCCGTCGTCGAAATAGAGGAGTTTCCAGACGCCGACCGCGAGCCGCTGGTTGAACGGAAAGCCCAATTCGTGCGGCGGCGCGACATTGCTGCTGGGCGGCAGGGTCTTCATGTAGCCGTAGAGGTCATTGACGTCGGCTGCCGACAGGCGCGCGTAGGAGCCGTAGGGAAAGGACGGGTAGAGATGCTCGCCACCCGGGCCGACGCCCCTCGTCATCGCATCGCCGAATTGCGCGAGCGTCCAGGAACCGACGCCGGCCTTGGGATCCGGCGAGATGTTGGGGACGTGGAAGGTGCCGAACGGGCTTCTGAGCGCCAGTCCGCCGGACAGGATCTTTGCGGCGTCGCCTTCTGCACCTTCTGCCGCGTGACAGCCAGCACAGCCGCCCGCCCAGAACAGTTGCTCGCCCTTGGCAAGATCGGGCTGACCGACGCTCGACCAATATCCGGCGTCATGCGGCTGGGGCTTTGTTAGCGCCCAGGCCGCAACGGCGCCGGCGGCGACAACGACCACTCCGATGCCCATGATTTTTGCCCATCTTGCGGCCATCGCCCGATCCTTCTCCGACATCAACGCGGAACGGAACGGCTGCCTTTGCGACAGCCGTTCAAGCATGTAGGCGTGCGCTACTTCTTCAGGCGGTAGGTCTCGTGGCAGGAGCCGCAATTGGCGCCGAGCGTCCCAACGGCCTTCTGGACGCCTGCGGCATCGGTCGGCATCGAAGCGAGGATCATGTCGGCATCGGAGGCAAGCTTGTTCGCTTTGGCGCGGAAATCGGCTTCGTTCTTCCAGATCGCCGGCGATGCTTCCGAATTGGCTTCGGATCCGACAGGGAACTGGTCCGGGAAGGCCTTCATATTGGTGCTGATCGTGGTCAGCGCGGTCTTGATGGCATCGGCGTCGTAGGGTTTGTCGCCTTTGGCGATGTTGCGCATGGCTGCCGTGGAGGCGGCCACCTGCTTCATCATCTGTTCGCGCTTCTCGACCACCGCATCCTGCGCAAGGACAGCGGTGAAGCCGAGACAGAGTGCCGCGGTCGTCATGGCGATAGTTCTGAATTTCATTTCCGGCTCCGATCCCTAAAACGATGTGATGTCTGCGTCTCACATCATCAACGCATTCGCGTAATGATGATGGCAAGCTTACATGACCGAAAGAAGTCACGATTTCGTAATTTAGCGCTCGATTCTAGAAGTCGTCAAACCCAAGGCAAAGTCATGTTTTTCAAGCGCTTCAGATCGGCCGCGCGTGGGCGGACAGCGGCGCCTGACGATAGCCAGGCTTGATCAGACTTCGGGTGAACAGAAACGAAAACACCCGGCGCCTTGCGGCACCGGGTGTCTGGGAAATCAGCAATGAACTGCGCTTACTTGGACGCGGCTTCGTAGCGTTCCAGCACGTAATCCCAGTTGATCAGGCTATCGACGAACGCCTCGAGATACTTCGGGCGGGCGTTGCGATAGTCGATGTAATAGGAATGTTCCCAGACGTCGACGCCGAGGATCGGCTCTGCGCCGTGAACCAGCGGGTTTTCGCCGTTCGGGGTCTTGGAGATGACGAGCTTGCCATCCTTGACCGAAAGCCAGGCCCAGCCGGAGCCAAACTGCGTGGTGCCGGCTGCGATGAAATCAGCCTTGAACTTGTCGTAGCCGCCGAGATCGGATGCGATCGCGGTTTCGAGCTTGCCCGGCAGCTTGTTTCCGCCGCCATCCTTCTTCATCCACTTCCAGAAATGGACGTGGTTGTAATGCTGGGCAGCATTGTTGAAGAGGCCCTGGTTGGTGCCGAAGGACTTCTTGACGACGTCTTCGACCGACAGCTCAGCCATGCCGGCTTCTGCCGCCAGCTTGTTGCCGTTGTCGACATAGGCCTTGTGGTGCTTGTCGTGGTGGTATTCCAGCGTTTCCTTCGACATGAAGGGCGCAAGGGCTTCGTAATCGTATGGAAGTTCGGGAAGTTCGAAAGCCATTGGTATACTCCTTTTGGCAAACACCGTGGGTGAAGGTCGTGCTGGAACATAGGAGCGCGATGGGGAAGAGGCAACGGTGAACCTTCCAAAAACAACCGCTCAATCGACAAGAAATTGCTGAATTTTCCAAGCATTAGCGAGAGGAATCAATCGCTTTCGCACCGAATGCAGAAACCGGAGAAAATTGACGATGAAAAACTTTGTGGCACCGATCCTCCTCGTTTGCGCAACCGGCGCCGTGACGGCCCAGGCCGCTTCCGACGATGCGTGGACGACGTTTCAGGCTGACGTCGGCAAGGCTTGCGTGGCGGCTTCGAAAGACCTGATCGAGAACGGAAGGGCCGTGGTCGATCCGTTCGGAAGCCAGTCCTATGGGCTTGCGGTCGTCACCGGCAAAGCCAAAGGCGCCAAGGTCAGGATCAGCACGATCTGCGCCTACGACAAGAAGACCAAAAAGGCCGAAGTGGGTGGCGAGATCTCCGCCGACATGCTGAGGGCAAAACCTGGCAAGTAACATCCGCGACCGCGCGGGCGGCAGCGTTTGGGAACTTTTCCACCACGGCAGACTTTTCCGGGCATGAAACACTGCCGGGAGGGCTGCCGTGTTTGATTTCTTGACCTTCGACTTTCTGACGTCCGATTTCGTGATCTTCGTGGCAATCGGCTTTTTCGCGCAGATCATCGATGGCGCGCTCGGCATGGCTTTCGGCGTTCTCACCACCACTAGTCTGCTTGCTTTCGGCGTGCCGCCGGCAGTCGCCAGCGCCATGACGCATGTGACCGAGTGTTTCACGACGGCTGCATCCGGCGCCTCGCATCTCTACCATCGCAACGTCGACTGGCGGCTGGTCAAACGGCTGGCGCCGGCCGGCATGGTCGGCGGCGCGATCGGCGCCTATCTTCTGTCCAGTATCGACGGCAAGGCGATCGAGCCGTTCGTCTCGGTCTATCTGATGCTGGTCGGATGTTACATTCTCTACAAGGCCTTCCGCCCGGCCTTCAGGCGCGACATGCATGACCGGATCGTGCCCTATGTGGGCGGCGCGGGCGGCGTGCTGGATGCCATGGGCGGCGGCGGATGGGGACCGATCGTCACCAGTTCGCTTCTCGGCCGCGGCCATGAACCAAAGAAGGTGATCGGCTCCACGAACCTCACCGAATTTGCGGTAACGACGGTGATCTCGGCGACCTTCATCGCCACGCTCGGCTGGTCCGAACTGTCGTCGGCGCTCGGCCTCATCCTCGGTGGCGTGCTGGCGGCCCCGTTTGGAGCGCTGATCGTCAAGCGACTGCCGACCAAACCGCTTATGGTCGCCGTCTCCCTGATCATCATCGGTACGGCTGCGGTGCGGATCATCTGAAGCGACTTGGTCTAAACCGGGACAGATGATACACTCCCACCGAGAAGGCCTCCCGGGAGAATCCCATGCGCCACAACCGTTCTTTTACAGTCATGCTTCCTGATGATCTGGCGGATCTCGTGGACAAGAAGGTCGCGTCCGGCGAGTTTTCTGACGAGAGCGCAGTGCTGACTGAAGGTCTTCGGCAGCTGGCCGATCGCGAAGGCGAGACCGAAGACTGGATCCGCCGCGAGGTTGTGCCGACGATCGAGGCCCATGATCCTTCGAGGGTCATTCCGATGCAGGACGTGCGCCGACGCATCGAGGCGCACATGGACTTGCGTGATCAAAGCGCTCACGATCTCTAACCTTCCAGCCCATCGCAACATCCCACATCCGCTGCCCTGTACCTGTCCCTTTGGCGGCTGGCGCGCTAGATAACGGGTATCGCGGTTTCCTCCGGGGGCCGTAGCGGAGTGTTCTCCGACGTCTGATCCTCATCTGCAAAGGTATGTCTTCCATGGCCGAAACGAACAGCCCGAACCTTCTCGTCATCCTCTTGCACGGTGTCGGCTCCAGTGGCGACAATCTGGCGCCGCTTGGGGAGGAATGGGCGGGGACGCTTGGCGATGCCGTCTTCGTTTCGCCCGATGCGCCGGAGCCTTCAAGCTTTGGTGCCGGGTACCAGTGGTTCAGTGTTGCGGGCGTCACGCCGGAAAATCGCGGCGCGCGGATTGCGGCGGCACGGCCGGGGTTCGATGCCTTGATCAACGGTATCATCGCGGACAACGGCTTTGCCGGCAGGCTTGATCGGGTCGCGCTGGTGGGGTTCTCGCAAGGAACGATCATGGCGCTCGACGCGATCGCAAACGGACGGTTTGGTGTGGGTGCGGTGGTCGGTTTTTCCGGCCGGCTGTCTTCGCCCGAGCCGCTGTCGCCCTCCACGAAGATGCCGGTGTTTCTGGTGCATGGCACTGCCGACGACGTCATCCCGTCATGGGAAAGCGAACAGGCGGCCGACACGTTGGCGAAGCATGGTTTCGACGTGGAGACATCGATCGAGCCCGGGCTCGGACACACGATTTCCGGCGCCGGTGCCGGCCGCGCCGTGGAATTTCTGGCGAAAGTGTTCGGATACGAAGCGCTTTAACGCTGCAAAGAATGGTTGAGGGACGGCGCCTGGATCGGGTGCCGTCCCTCGTCAATCAGACGTCTTCGCCCTTGGTCGAGCGTGCCCAGTCCATATAAAGTTCGAGCGCCTTGCGGGCGACAGGACCTTCCTGCAGGGAGCGGTCCTCGAAACGGTTCACCGGGGCGATCTTGGAATAGTTGCCGGACGTGAAGATCTCGTCGGCATTGGCGAAATCGGCAGCAGTCAGCGTGACTTCGCGCACGTCGAAGCCGGCGCCGCGCAACAGGGTCAGCACGCGCGACCGGGTGATGCCGGCCAGGAACGTGCCGTTGGCGATCGGCGTCATGACCACGCCGTCCTTGACCATGAAGATGTTCGAGGATGCGGTTTCGGCGACATTGCCGTTCATGTCGAGCGCGAGCGCATTGTCGAAGCCGCGGCTCTGCGCCTCGACAATCATGCGGCCGCTGTTGGGATAAAGGCTGCCGGTCTTGGCGGCGGTCATGGCCACTTCGGCGCTCGGGCGGCGGAACGGCGAGACGGTCAGCGACGAGGCCTTTGCCGTGTGCATCGGTGCTTCGAACAGGCAGAGCGCAAAGCGGGTCGATTCCGGATCGGCGGCGACGACGCTGGTGGGAAGACCGTGTTCGGCCCAGTACATCGGCTTGATGTAGATCGCCGTCTTGCCGTCGAACTTCTTGACGCCTTCCAGCGCCAGCCGCTCGATCTCTTCTGCGGCCATGACCGGCTTCATGCCCATATTGATGGCCGAGCGGTTGACGCGCTGGCAGTGCATGTTGAGATCCGGAGATATGCCGTCGAACCAGCGGGCGCCGTCGAACACAGTCGTGCCGAGCCACATGGCGTGCGAGGTGGGTCCGATCAGCTTCGGATTGCCTTCCACCCACTCACCATCCACGTAAGTCCAGGTGGTGGAGCGAGGGGATGTGTCGACGGCCATGATATTCTCCTTCGGGTCTTCAAAGCTTGGCGGGGGTCGCTAAAATTTGGCGTGAATGAAATCCCCGAAGCCCTCAAGGTCAAGCGACAATCCGAGATGATTCATCACAAATATTGATGGCACCCCGAATTGCTGCCGTCTCATGGTCAGGGCGCTCGCTGCGGTGCGGGTGCCGGAAGAAGCGGCGAGTCCGATGGCTGGCGCGGACTGCCCGGCGCTCCCTGCAACAGGTTATCGCTACCCAGCTGACGACTGTCGTCCTGCATCAGGGTGATTGACAAAATGACGGCCACCAGCAGGCCAAGGACAATGAGAAACAACCAGCGCATGTATCGAAAACTCCCTCTCACGCAGAATAACGCGAACATTTCCGTCTGAAACGTTGCGTGATCCCTTCGACCAGAACAGTGGGGCCACTCTGCGGCAACGCAGCAAATCCTTCACAAACGCGGCCCAAAAACGTTGACAGCAGCCTTTCAGGCTTGCAGTCTTGCGCCTCACCTCCCGTTTACGCACTCATTTTTTTACAACGCAGAGGCCATGTCCAGATCCGGCGCCCTCACCTCAACGGCTCTCAAGTCATCGTCCATGGCGTTGACGCAGGACCTCGTCGACCTGTGTTTTCGTGACGAGATGGATCCGGGCGCACCGCCAACCTGGGAACCGCTGACGGATGCCGACTATGCCGAGATTACCGAGAGGCTGGTGGGGGATATCGGCGATGAGCCTTTGTGGATCTTTGCCTACGGTTCGCTGATCTGGAAGCCGGGCTTCGATTCGATCGCCTGCCAGCGGGCGACGGCCTATGGCTGGCATCGGTCGTTTTCGCTGCATATCGAACGCGGCCGCGGTTCGCCGGACCAGCCGGGGCTGATGATGATGCTGTCGCGGGGCGGGCGTTGCGACGGCGTGATCTACCGGGTGTCCGATTCGGAAAAGCGCGAGCAGATCGACAAGGCGCTGCGCCGCGAGGTGAGCCACAAGGACAGCTTTTCGACCTTCCGTTTTCTCCCCGTGCGGACGCAAGGCGGCGAGACGATCCGGGCGCTGACTTTCTGGGCCGGCGGCAAGAGCCCGCGGATCATCCGGCCGCTTCCGCCGCTGCAGGATGTGGCGCCGGTTCTGGCACGCGCCTGTGGCCATCGCGGTTCCTGTGCCGAGTATCTCTATAATACCGTCGTGCATCTGGCCGAATTCGGCATCCGCGACCGCAATCTCTGGCGGCTGCAGGAGATGGTGGCACGCGAAATCGAAGCGATGCACGCTTAAAAGCGTGATGCCGCCCGTCGGGGCCGGCAGTGCGAAATCTGGCACTCTCTCATAAAAGTTGAGGACGGCGGGCTCGATCCGTGTTTGAACGCTTTCGGGGGCGCGTGCGACCCCCATCGCGATGACCGGTACCGTGCCAGCGAGACCCATGACGACTCTAGCCACCATAGTGTACCTGACGGTAGCGACCGCGTTCTTCGGGATGACGTTGGCCGAGGGTGTGACACGACGGCTTCCCTGGAGCTTCGACAGGATCATGGGACTTTTGCTGTCGTGCCTGTGGCCGCTGATTCTGATTGCGATCGCGGTCAGCAGTCATCGCGATCGCAGAAATGCAGGATGACGCGGCTGCGCATTACTCCACCGATCCTTGTATATTTCCCGTAGAAGCAGCGCGGCGCTGCCCTATATCCTCGATAACCGAAAAGACGAAGACTGGGGCGACTGGATCGATGCAAAGCATCCTCAACGAAGGCGACACGTGCTGGCGGATTGCCAAGGCGGACAGACTTTCCATCATCATCGATGCAGCCGATTTCTTTCGCTTCGCCAAGCGCACAATGACGAAGGCGAAAAAGTCGATCTATCTGATCGGCTGGGATTTCGACACACGCATCCAGCTGGAGCCGGGCAAGAAGGATGGCAAGGCTGACAAGGCCGCGAAGGAAGAATGGCCCGACGAGCTTGGCAAGTTTCTGAACGCGCTCGCCGAGCGAAACAACGGGCTCGATATTCGCATTCTCAAATGGGATATCGGGCTGATCAATTCGATCACTCGCGGTGAAACGCCGTTTTATATTCTCAAATGGATGTTCGACAAGCGCATCCATCTGAAGCTCGACGGCGCGCATCCGGCGCTGTCGGCGCATCACATGAAGCTTCTCGTCATCGACGACGAAGTGGCATTCTGCGGCGGGATCGACATGACCGTCGGGCGCTGGGACAGTCGCGACCATTCGGAAGACGAGCCGTTGCGCAAGTCGCCGATGGGGTTTGCGCAAGGTCCCTGGCACGATGCCACTACCTGCCTTTCCGGCGAGGCCGCACGGGCGCTCGGCGAGGTCGCACGGCGGCGCTGGAAACTGGCAACCGACGAGACGCTCGATCCGCCCGACGAGAATACCGCCACGGAGAACGATCCCTGGCCGGACGAGCTGGAGGTCGGGTTTCGCGACATCTCGATCGGCATCGCCCGAACCGCGCCTGAATACGAGGGGCGCAGCCAGATCGTCGAGATCGAGACGGCCAAGCTTGCGATCATCGGTTCGGTGAAAAAGACGCTTTATGTCGAGAGCCAGTATTTCGCCTCGCGCCGTATTGCAGAGGCCATGGCGGAACGGCTGAAGGAGCCCGACGGACCGGAAATCGTGCTGATCAATCCGGAGGGCTGCGAAGGCTGGCTGGAAGCCAAGGCGATGGACAGCGCCCGCATTCGGCTGATGAAGATGGTGAAGGACGCCGATGTTCATGATCGCTTCCGGATCTACTACCCTGTCAACGAAGCCCGCACGTCGATCTATGTTCATGCCAAGATGATGTTTGCCGACGACCGGATCGTGAAGATCGGCTCGGCCAATCTCAACAACCGCTCGATGGGCTACGATACGGAATGCGACCTCATCCTCGAGGCGCAGCCGGGTGAGGACACGCTGAGCGCCAAAATCGTCAGCACCCGCGACGATCTCATCGCCGAACATCTTGGGCGCGAACCGCAGGAAGTGCGTGACGCGGTCGCAGCGCATGACGGGTCAATCATCGCGGCCATCGAGGCGTTGAACCGACAGAGCGGCCGAGGTCTTCTGCCGGTCAAGATGCGGGAGCTGAGTGCCGACGAGGAATTGCTGGCTGAATCGGACATTGCCGATCCCGAGCGACCAAGCGGCGTGCGGTACCGGACATCAAACTTTCTGAAACAGCGGTTCGGTCGAGTCGCGAGACGGGCGAAACGGGCGCGCAAAGAGACCTGACGAGGCCGATTGCGCGGCCTCCAGCGCCTTCTTTCGAGCCGATTTGTCGCATCCGGTCGGGTGATCCTGGGCCGGTCTCTGCTTGATCGCCGGATTTCACGGCCCATCTAGAGTGTGCCTCTTCTTTGCCCGGCTCCCCGGCGGGCCCCCTTTTCCAAGGAGCACATGATGCAAACCGTCAACGCAAACGGCGCCCATATCCCAGCTCTCGGTTTCGGCACGTTCCGCATGCCCGATGCGGATGTTCATCGCATTCTGCCGCAAGCCCTTAAACTCGGCTTCCGCCATGTGGACACTGCGCAGATCTACAAGAACGAGCAGGCCGTCGGCGAGGTTATTCGCCAGTCGGGCATTCCGCGCGACGACATCTTTCTCACCACGAAAGTCTGGGTCGACCGCGTCGGTCACGATGCCTTTATCGCTTCGGTGGACGAAAGCCTTGCCAAGCTGAAGACGGATCACGTCGACCTTCTGCTTCTGCACTGGCCGCAGAGCGAAATGCCGCTGGCCGACCGGATGGGGGCACTGAACGAGCTGAAAACCGCGGGAAAGGTCAAGAATATCGGCGTTTCCAACTTCTCGACCGCGCTGATGGCCGAAGCGGTCAAGCTGTCCGATGCGCCAGTTGTCAACAACCAGGTGGAGTATCACCCCTATCTCGACCAGACCAAGGTGCTGATGGAAGCGCGCAAGACCGGCATGTCGGTGACCGCCTATTACCTGATGGCCGATGGCGCGGTGCCGAAGGACGAGGTGTTGAAGGATATCGGCGCCAAGTACAAAAAGTCCGCAGCCCAGGTCGTGCTGCGCTGGGCCGTGCAGCAGGAGGCCGTGATCGCGCTGTCGAAGACTGCGACGGAAAGCCGGCTGCCGGAGAATTACGACATCTTCGACTTCTCGCTCTCGCCGCAGGAAATGGAAGCGGTGTTTGCGCTGTCGCGGACAGACGGACGCATCGTATCGCCGGTGCATCTCGCGCCAGAGTGGGACTGATCCGGCTTTAAGGCCTCCGTCCTAAACACAGGTCTGTTGGGTCGCTTCCCACACACTCCCGCCGTGATTTGTGTGGGATCCCGCCCAATTGACCGGCGAGCCTCCCCCATGCGGCAGCCGAGGCCACGTCTTCTCTTGCCTCTCCCAGCCAGAACCATAGGTCTTGTCACGGGCTGGAAGAGGAGGAGTTTTCATGCATTTCAGAACGATATTGATGTCCGCGGCGGCGGTGGTTGTTACCGCCCTGCCCGCCAGCGCGCAGCAAAAGCCTGCGGACCCGGCGCCGAAGGACTGCCCGAGTTCGATGCCTGTAGGGACCGAGTGCTTTGCGGGTCAGGATCTGCACGGCGCCTATTACTGGATCGCCAAACCGAAGGACTGGAACGGCACGCTCGTTGTCCATGCCCATGGCGGGCCGCGCACCGCAAAGCCTACGCCGGACGATCCGGTCGAGGATCTCGAGCGTTTCGCGGTCACCGTTCAGGAGGGCTATGCCTGGGCCGGTTCCAACTATCGCCGCGAGGGTTATGGCGTGCGGATGGCGGCGTCCGATACCGACACTCTGCGCCAGATCGCGATCGCGCTTCTCGGTGAGCCGAAGCATGTCCTGCTGCACGGCCAGTCCTGGGGCGGCAATGTGGCGGCGAAGACGGCCGAACTCTACGCACTCGACTGGCGCGGCCAGAAGAATTACGACGGCGTGGTGCTGACCAGCGGCTTGCTCGCCGGCGGCGGCCATGGCTATGACTTCCGCGCCGATCTGCGGGCCGTCTACCAGTATTACTGCAAGAACCATCCGCGCGCCGACGAAGTGCAGTATCCGGTCTGGCAGGGCCTGCCCAAGGGCGCGAAGATGTCGCGCGACGAGCTGCAGCAGCGGGTCGACGAATGCACCGGCATCTCGCTTGCGAAGGACAAGCGGTCGCCAGAGCAAGCGAAGAACCTCGCCAATATCCTCGCCGTCACCAAGGTGCCGGAAAAGACGCTGGTGGCGCATTTGAGCTGGGCGACCGGGTTGTTTTCCGACATCGTCTGGCGGCGGATGGATGGCAAGAACCCGTTCGACAACGCTGACGTGCAGTACAAGGGATCGGACGATGACGCGGCGCTGAACAAGGGTGTCGAGCGGTTCAAGGCGGATCCGCAAGCGGCTCGGCTGATGGCCTATGATGCCGATCTCACCGGCCAGATCGTCGCGCCGACCATCACCCTGCACGCCAAGAACGATCCGACCGTGTTTGTCGATCACGAGGCGATCTATCGCCAGACGGTGGATAAGGCTGGCAATGGCGAGCTGCTGGTGCAGAATTTTTCCGACGAGGCGGAGCATTCCAAGCTCTCGACGCCGCAATATGCAGCGCTTTTTTCCGCCATGTTGAGCTGGATCGACAAGGGCGAGAAACCGACGCCGCAGACGGTGGCAGCCCTGTGTGCGGAGAAAGCCGAGACCTACAAAGAGCCTTGCAGGTTTCTGCCGGATTTCGTGCCGCAGATCCAGGAACGCTAGAGAGCGTCTTGCCGCGTAGATCAGGCTAGGACGGGCGGAGCACGTGCTCCGCCCGTCTTCGTTTGTGACTACAGCCAGCCCTTACGGCGGAAGTAGAGATAGGGCAGCGCCATCGAGACGATCATCAGGCAGAGCGCCAGCTGATAGCCGTAATGCCATTGCAGTTCCGGCTGGTTGGCGAAGTTCATGCCGTAGACCGATGCGACGAGCGTCGGTGGCAGGAACACGACGGACGCAACCGAGAAGATCTTGATGATCTGGTTCTGCTCCAGATTGATCAGGCCCAGCGTCGCGTCGAGCAGGAAGTTGATCTTGCCGGACATGAAGGCCGAGTGATCGCCAAGCGAGGTGGCATCGCGCTGCAGCAGTTTCAGGCGCTGGCGCATTTCCTTGGGCAACTTGCGATCGACACCATCGAGGGCGGCATAATAGGCGACGACGCGCGAGACGCTGACGAGGCTTTCGCGCACGACGGTGATGAACTCGCCCTTCTGGCCAATCGCCCGGATCAGTTCCTGCAGGTCGCGCGTCTTCTTGTTGACCTTGGAGGCCTTGGCCGCAAAGATATCGCGCGAGATCTGGTCGATATCGTTGCCGAGCCGCTCCAGCGTATCCGCCATGCGGTCGATGATCGCCTCCACCAGACCGGTCATGATCAGTTCGCCGGTTGCCGAATGGAGGCCGAGCCCATTGCCCTTGCGGGCACGCGCCATGAACGCATCGAAGGGACGCGGCTCGGAATAGCGCACGGTAACGAGAACCTGGCCCTTGACGATAAAGGTGACGGGAACCTTGTGCGGCGTACCGGCATCCGGGCGCGTCAGCACGGTCATGGTCATGAACTCGGCGCCGTCTTCCTGGTAGAGCCGGGAGGACAGTTCGATATCCTCCATCTCGTCCTGGGTGGGAATGGTAACCCCGAGGCGGGAGCCGACATCGCGCTCTTCCTTGGCCGTCGGGTTGATCAGGTCGTACCAGATCACAGGCGGCTGCGGAGCAACAGACGTCGTATCGGCGGCTGCACTGGCGATTACGGCGTCGGCCGCGACAAGGCGGTCGTGATCATAGGCATGGATACGCAGCATGACGGCTCCTATTCCGGACCATTGAGGTCCCCGGAGCGCATCACCGATATGAACGGTTCAGAGCCCCGAAGCGGCAGGTCTATCTGTTGACGTCGAACTTCGACTGTCGGGGTTCATCTCAGTTTGTCCTTTGAAAGAGCGGCACCCGAACGGGTAGCGCTTTGCGCGTGAAATGGCGCGGATATCGCGGAAAGTCAACTCCCCGCAGCGCAGCATTGACCCGTCCGTTGCGCTTCTGTAGCAAAGCCGCTCCGACCAAGAGGTATCCCCCTATGCTGCCCTGGATCCAGCTCGACCGCGCAACCATTCCCGGCGCCCTGCCCGGCGAGGAAGGCGAGCTGCGTCTGAAGCAGCGCGGCCAGGAATTCTCCATCATGCTCGGCACCAACGAGCTGATGAACAGCCGCCTCAGCGGTTCGGAAGAAGCGCTGGCGACACTCGCGCAGGAGAAGATCGGCAAGAGGGCGAAGCCGTCGATGCTGATCGGCGGGCTCGGCATGGGGTTCACGCTGAGGGCAGCGCTTGCAGTTCTGCCCGAGGATGCGCAGGTGACCGTGGCCGAGCTGGTGCCGACCGTGGTCGACTGGGCGCGCGGGCCGATGGCGCCGGTCTTCAAGGGCTGCCTCGACGATCCGCGCGTGACGATTTTTGAAGGCGATGTCAGCGAGCTGATCCGCTCCTCGACTGGCGCCTTCGATGCGATCCTGCTCGATGTCGACAACGGACCGGACGGATTGACGCGGGCCTCGAACGACCGGCTCTACACGATGAGTGGTCTCTACGCTGCACGTTCGGCGCTGCGGCCCGGCGGCGTTCTCGCCGTCTGGTCGTCAGGGCCCGACGCGGGCTTCACCCGGCGGCTGAAGGAAGTGGGATTTCAGGCTGACGTGGTGAACACGCGCGCCAATGGCAAGCGCGGGGCAAAACACGTGATCTGGCTGGCAGCCAAGGGCTGACGTTCGGCCGGCTTTGTTTTGTTCAGACGCCCGGAGGGGCGCTGCCGGCGAACTGGAAATAGAGGAATGCCAGGACCAGACCCGCGATAATGGCGACCCAGAACAGCATGCGCTTCGCACCGGGCGCCATGTTCTTGAACGGCGACTTGCGCGGTGGCTTGACCGGTTTCGGACGCTGGAACTTGATGATGTTGTCGCTCATCGCCGACCTATAGCATAGCTGATGATTTAGAAAAGCCGCCGGCAGTTGTGCCAGCGGCTTTCGGATTGCGTTTCGAAATCAGACGAACTGGCTGAGGCCAGGCACCGATGCGATGACCGTATCGACGGTTTCGTCGCCGGCGTGTTCGCGTGCGACAGCCATGGTTTCCTTGGCGAGTGCTGTGATCTCGCCCATGCCGAGGCCCTGCGACATCAGCTGCTGGCCGAGCGTCATGATGCCGCCGCCGCCGAAGCTCGACATCAGGCCGCCGAGCAGACCACCGCCACCGGCACCTTCGCCGTTGAATTTGCCGACCAGTTCCGGCGCGCCGGGAATGGCTTCGATCATCCGCGCCACGGCAGCGTCATCCGCCTCGCGCTGCAGGAAGCCCAGCATCATGCCGATCGCCTTTTCGGCGGCATCAGGTGCAAGACCGACGCGGTCGGCAACGCGGGTAACCATCTCGTTCATCAATATCTCCTCAGTTTTGACGTTCACGTCAAGGTCATACATAGACTCGTGCCGGATGCCAACAGGCGTGTTCCAACTGGTGCCACGCAGCCCGGGTTGGCGCAACCGGCGGCTTATCAATCCTCGGCGGCGACACCGACCGTATCGGCCATTTCAGCGCCGCGCGCCCCCATCGGCTTCGGATGGCCGGTGGTAGAATCGACCGCGGTCTGGTGCTCAAGCTCGGCGTTGATCTCGGCTCCGACAACCACGATGATGACGGATACCCATGTCCAGACCATGAAGCCGATCAGCGCGCCGAGCGTGCCATAGGTGGCATTGTAATCGGCGACGTTGGCCAGATAGTAGGACACGCCGAGCGAGGCGAGAAGCCAGAAAATGGTGGAAAAGGCAGCACCCCAGGTCAGCCACTGGATCTTCGCCGGCTCGCGGCTGGGGCCGAACCGGTAGAGCGCCATGATGCCGAGCGTGACGAAGACCATCATCAACGGCCAGCGGGCGATGCGGATGATCATTTCCGACCACTGGTCGAGCCAGAAATATTTGAGCAATGCCGGGACCACGCCCATGGCAAACAGGATGACGATGGCAATCAGCATCGCGCCGAGCGTGAAGAGCAGCGACATCAGGTTGAGCTTGACGATGCCGCGCTTTTCCTGCTCGCCGTAAGCGACATTCATGGCCTCGAACAGCGCCTTCATGCCGTTGTTGGCGCTCCAGAGCGCCAGCGCCAGACCCGCGATCAGGCCGATCGACAGCGTTGCGCCGCGTTCGCTTGAGAGGGCCCGGACCTGATCGAGGAAGATGTTCAGCCCTTCGGCGGGCATGATCGTGCTCAGAAACGCGATCCGATCGGCAATCGTCACTGGATCGGCGACGAAACCGTAGATCGACACGAGCGCGCTTGCGGCGGGAAACAGCGCCAGCAACAGATAATAGGTGACGCCGGCGGCGATCAGCGTGATGCGATCTTCGGTTACGCCGGCATAGACGCGCCAGAACACGTCTTTGAGGCCGCGGGCCGGAATGCCCATCGGGCCATCCGCATGGCGGCCCCTCTGTGCGTCGCGCACGCCTTGCGCATCGAGTGTCCGAGTTCCCGCCGGTCCGGCTGTGTCCGTCATCGTCACGTATTCACCCCTCTTCTGCCGCCTCTCGCGCCAGTTTTCACTTGGCCGATTTTCAGCCGTTGCCCGGCTCTTCAGCGCATCCTATAAAAGCCACAGATTGAACGCGTTTAGGGAGCGCATAGTTGCATGGCGAATATTGATGCGGACGATCAGGCGAAACTCTTTATCGGCGGCAGTCGCAACCCTGACGACACGTTGAACAAGGCCGAATTCCTCGACATGAAATTCGGCAACCGCCACGGGCTGGTGACCGGCGCGACCGGCACCGGCAAGACCGTGACGCTGCAGGTTCTGGCCGAGGGCTTTTCGCGGGCCGGCGTTCCCGTTTTTGCATCCGACATCAAGGGCGATCTTTCCGGCGTCGCGGCCAAGGGCGAGCCCAAGGATTTCCTCGCCAAGCGCGCCGAGCAGATCGGCTTTGTCGATTACGAGTTCGAGCAGTTCCCGGTGATCTTCTGGGATCTCTACGGCACCAAGGGCCATAGGGTTCGCACGACGATCGCCGAGATGGGGCCGCTTTTGCTGGCCCGTCTGATGGATGCATCCGAACCGCAGGAAGGTGTGCTCAACATCGCCTTCAAGCTGGCCGACAAGGCCGGGCTGCCGCTGCTCGATCTCAAGGACCTGACATCGCTCCTGAATTACATGGCCGAGAACGCGTCGGAACTATCCAAGGAATTCGGCCTCATTTCCAAGGCTTCGGTCGGCTCGATCCAGCGGGCGCTGCTGGTGCTGGAACAGCAGGGTGCCGAGCATTTCTTCGGCGAACCGGCGCTGAAGATCACCGACATCATGCGGGTAAACCCGAATTCCGGTTACGGCCAGATCTCGATCCTTGCCGCCGACAAGCTGATGATGAACCCGCGGCTCTACGCGACCTTCCTTCTATGGCTGCTGTCGGAACTGTTCGAGGAACTGCCCGAGGTGGGCGATCCGGACAAGCCGAAGCTGGTGTTCTTCTTCGACGAGGCGCATCTTTTGTTCGACGAAGCGCCGAAGGTTCTTCTCGACCGCGTCGAGCAGGTGGTGCGGCTGATCCGCTCCAAGGGCGTCGGCGTCTATTTTGTCACCCAGAACCCGCTCGACGTGCCGGAAAGCGTTCTCGCCCAGCTCGGCAACCGGGTGCAGCATGCGCTGCGCGCCTATACGCCGCGCGAGCAGAAGGCAGTAAAGACCGCCGCCGACACGTTCCGGCCGAACCCGGCCTTCGATTGCGCGACAGCGATCACCCAGCTCGGTACCGGCGAGGCGCTGGTTTCGACGCTCGAGGGCAAGGGTGCACCATCGATGGTGGAACGGACGCTGGTCCGCCCACCCTCGGGACGGATCGGTCCGCTGACCGATGCGGAGCGGCAATCGGTGATGGATCGCAGCCCGGTTCTCGGGATCTATGACGAGGATCTCGACCGCGAAAGCGCCTTCGAAATGCTGGGCGCCCGGGCAAAGCAGGCCGCCGATGCAGCCGCTGCCCGCAAGGCGCAGGATGAACTCGAGCCCGCACCGCCTGCCGGCTCCGGCGAAACCACCGGCTGGACCCTGCCCGGCTTCGGCAACAAGGACGAAGACGAGCCGAAGGGCCGCAGAACCGTCGGCCGCTCCGGCTACCAGCGCGAGACGATCATCGAGGCGGCCATGAAAAGCGTGACGCGCACCGTCGCCACCCAGGTGGGCCGGGCGATCGTGCGCGGCATTCTGGGCAGTCTGAAGCGGTGACCGGGCGGATGCACAAAGCGGCAAGGACAGGGCTCTGCGCCCTCGCCCTTGTTGCGCTCGCCTTTTCCTCGACCGCGCAGGCGGCAGATGCCGGCAACGGCAAGCGGGTGTACCAGAAATGCGTCGCCTGTCATGTGGCCGACCGGGAGACCAACCGGTTCGGCCCGCATCTCAAAGGCGTCGTCGGGCGACCGGCAGCGCAAGTTCCCGACTACAAGTATTCGCAGGCGATGAAGGATGCAGGCGCAGCCGGTCTCGTCTGGGACGACGCGGCACTGTCCGCCTTTCTCTCGAGCCCCAAGAAGAAAGTGCCGGGAACCAGCATGCGCTTCTTCGGACTGTGGACCCAGGCCGAGATCGACGACGTGATCGCTTACCTCAAGACGACCGCGCAAGAAGAGTGACGGCCGGGAACGGTCGTCAGCCGTTCGGGTAAGCAGCCGAGACGGGCACGAATTCGTCGTCGCGGACGGGTGCGGCAGGGGCTGCTTGCGAGCCCGCGAGTGCCTTTTCGCGCCAGGTTTCGAGGAGCCAGGCAAGCTGTGTATAATCGAGCCCGTAGGCATCGTGCAGGCCGGAATTGCGGCCGGTCGCATCGCGGCTCATGCGGATCAGCGCGGTTTCCGGAAGCGTGACATCGTCGAACACGACCATCTTCATCTCCAGCTTGGGCAGGAACCGCACGGAGATTGGCGTCATTGCGCCCGCCTTGAAGCCTTCGACATCCTGCCAGCGCCAGACTTTGCGACGTCCGAGCGTGACCATGGTGAAGCCGTCGCCATCCAGTTCCAGCCGCTGACCGACAAGGACGCCCGCCATCATGACGGAGGCGCAGAGCGACAGGAAACCGACGCCCAGCCAGAGAATGACCTGTCGCAACGCCGGCATTGGCGGATCGGTGGGGTCGGCATCCAAAAGCAGAAACAGAAGCAGGACGGCGAAGGCTGCGCAGCCGACGGCCAGCGAAAAATAGCGGACGCGGCTGGAATAGAGGGTGACCGGACCGGGAAAGCGCGAAATCAGCGTTGCGGCATCCACCCGCCTTCGGTGGAAGGTTTGCGGCCAGAGCATATGCGCAAAAACGAAGGCGCCTGCCCCGAACAAGGCGAGCACCGGCCAGCCGCCCCGGAAACCCGTCAGGATCATGACGATGCCGGAAAGGGCCAGGAACGTGCTGATGCTAAAGAAAACAAGGCTCAGCGGACGGGGCAATGGATGCATGAGTTGGTCCTCCGGCCTTATGCGTGAAGGTGCAATTAGGCCTGACGAGGACAGGTTCAAGGTTTCGGGGATCAGGAGCGCTTCGGAGCGACGAGGCAGAAGAAGGCGCCCTGCGGATCGGTGGCCTGGACGATCCAGCTTCCGCCGGGCACTTGCATCGGCCCGAACACGACACTACCGCCGCCGGCCGTGATGCGCTCGATGGCCGCGTCAATCGCCTCGACGTTGAAGTAATAGGACCAGCACGGCGCAGGCACCGTGTCCGGTTTCGTCATCATGCCACCGATCGCCTGGCCGGGATGGCCGTCATAGGCAAAGATGCGGTAGACGCCCATCTCGCCCATGTCCATGTCATGGTCCTTCGCCCAACCGAACACGCTTCCATAGAATTCGAAAGCCTCCTCGCCGTTGCCCGCCATCAGCTCGCACCAGCCGAGATTGCCGGGATCGGCGGGGCCGAGCTGGCGGGGCGGGTTTGCCGGCCGGATCGGCGTCATGATGCAGAGAACCGCCCCATGCGGATCGGCCACAACAGCAAACCGGCCGACGCCCGGGATATCCTCCGGGTCGCGCTGGATGCGTCCGCCAAGCGAAACGAAGTCCCTCGCCGTTTCATCGACATCGTCGACGGCGACATAGCCGGTCCAGTTCGGCGGCATCTTGCCTTCAAGCTCCGGCGGAAAGTGCATCATGCCGCCGATGCCGGGGCAATTCTCGCCCTCGCCCATTTCGAACAGGAAATAGGACGGCATATCGGGCATGGCGAGTTCGCGGACATTCCAGCCGACCACCGAGGCGTAGAACCTGCCCGCCGCTGAAGTATCTGACGTGATCAGTTCGCACCAGATGAACTTTCCATGCGTGTCCGAACGGGATTTCGAAACGATCTGCAGCATGCCCATCTCCCTCTTGTGTGTGTTGAACGGACCCGGCGACAAGCTCTCAATGGCAGCAGGATGACGCCTGTTGCTCGGGCTTTGCCGCATATTCGTCGTGGCGCTTGAGGAAGCTCATCGTCTTGTCCTCGTTGCGGCCGAGCGGCGCGCGGTCGAGCAGCATCAGCGTGCCGATCACCTCCTCCGGGCCGCGGGCATAGGTGGAATAGGTATGGAAGATCTCGCCGGCCTCATTCCTGTAGAAGGCGGACAGACCCGGAAGCTCCTCGAAACCTTCGCTCGCGGGCATGGCGCGGAAATTGTAGTTGATCGTCTCGCCCTGCATCTCTTCTTGCGTGAAGGAAACGCGATAGTCGTGGTTGAAATCCGTGGCGTAGGACGAGACCCAGGGAAACTGCCAGTTCATGCGGGCCTTGTACGCCTCGATTTGCCCCAACGTGCCGCGCGAGACGGCGACGAGCGTGACGTCGTGATGGTTGAGATGGACGAGCGTTCCGTCGAAATGGTCTGCCATGAAGGAGCAGCCGACACAGCCTTCGCTCCAGTCGGGTCCGAACATGAAGTGATAGATCAGCAGCTGGCTGCGTCCGGCAAAGAGATCGGACAAGGTCTTGCCGCCCTCCGGCGTGTCGAAGACATAGTCCTTGTCTACCCTCACCCAGGGCAAGGCACGGCGCGCGGCGCGGACCGTGTCACGCAACCGCGTTTCCTCCTTCTCGAGCGCCAGAAGCTCGAGCCGCGCCTTCAGCCACTCGTCTTTCGACAGGACGGCATTGGTCGGGAATGCGCTGACATCCATAAGAACCTCCCCTTTCTTGACAGAATAGGTTGATATCAACATAATATGCCCATGCTGTCAAATGTCGATTCGGTTCCGTTTTCCGCCACGCTTCATGTGCGCGACACCTGTCTTTGCCTGCATGTGCAACGGGCAGCGCGAGCCCTGGCGCGAACCTTCGATACGGCGCTGAAGCCGGTTGGATTGAACAATGGCCAGTTCTCACTGATGATGTCGCTCAACCGACCACAGCCGGCGACGATGAAATCCGTCTGCGACCTGCTTGCCATGGACCGCACGACGCTGACTGCGGCCCTCAAGGTGCTGCAGGCACGCGGCTGGATCGGCAGCGCCGTTGACCCGAAGGACAAGCGCGGACGGCTCCTGACACTGACGGAGGATGGCCGCGCGGTTCTGGCGAAAGCCCTGCCGATCTGGGAAGCTACGCATGCAGAGCTCGATGTCACGCTGCCCGGCGGCAATGCGGCCCAGCTGCGGGACTCGTTGAAGGCTGTGAGCTGAATCAAATCGGCTGGAATCTCGCGCAAACAAAAAGCGGCCGAAGCCGCTTTTCGCCGTCGCGCACGGGCAGTCCGAGAACCGAACAGCCCGCCGGACCATTGTTTTAAAGCTTTACTCGACGGTGACCTGAACTTCGGTCGAAGTCCGCATCGCGTGGCTGTAAGGGCAGACGATATGCGCCTTGGCGACCAGGTCTTCGAGCTGGGCGCGTTCGATGCCGGGGGCGTTGACCGAAAGCGAGACTTCGATGCCGAAGCCGCCGCCATCTTCGCGCGGGCCGATGCCGACCGTTGCGGTGACCTTGGCCTCGTCAGGGATCTTCACCTTTTCCTTGGCAGCGACGGCTTTCAGCGCGCCGAGGAAGCAGGCGGAATAACCAACTGCAAACAGCTGTTCCGGATTGGTGCCGGTGGCGCCATCGCCGCCGAGTTCCTTCGGAACCGTCAGCGTGACGTCGAGCACGCCGTTGTCGGAAGCACCGTGGCCGGAGCGGCCACCGGTTGCGGAACCCTTGGTCGTGTAGAGAATGGGCATGGAGTAACTCCCTTGGTGATAGGTATTGCCGGCTCATCGCGCGCACATTCGATGGCACGAAACTTGAACCGGCATCAGTCCAGCGACATGGTCGCTAGGCAGGAGATAGGGCATCAGGCCGTGACGTCACCATCAAGCCCCCCAGAAAAGATGGCGACGAAGGATGCGGATTCGATTCCGCGGCTGGATACGCAGCGTACTTTGCGGTTCATGGCATCGCACATGCCTCTGAAGGGACGTGAAAGTCTGATGTTGCAGCCGCTCGGCTTACCTATCCAGAATATCTGGTGATCATGAACCCCGGGGAAGGCGAAGCGTAGACGGTTAAGCCGCTCAGGGAGCGGCTGGCGCAATCCGACCCTGTTGCCTGGAAGCGAAACCGCGACGAGCGGCAGGTCAATGCACCGGAGGATTGTCTCGACATGAAGGCGCAGTCGGCGAAAGTGATGGCGGCCATTAGTCAGGCGCTCGGCTGCAGCTGTGACGGGGAAACCGCCCCGCGCGAAGATGTCGACGCGAAGGGACCGGCTGGACCTGTCAGGGGAATAGCGCTGCGTCAACCGCCTACAGCAGATCCTGGAACATACGCACGCAACTGGACAGCGTCACCACCCGGCATGCATGACATCGTCTTCCATCCGATACGGCCTTTGTCAGTCTCTGCGCCGCAGCTGGTTTGGAATTCAAGAAGCTTGCTTTTTGCGACCGGGGAAAGCTCCAGCCTGCCCTGCCATTTAATAAGACCTTGGCCCAGATCCTGGTCGTCAGGAGGCGCGGTATCCGGGCTCAACGAATACACAAAGTCACTTGTTGTCGCGATTGTCAGGTCGCGGAAGGCGGCGGCCTTAGCCGTATCTCCGGACGTCGCAAACGCCGTGCTTAGTTCCGACGAAAGCTTGACGACCTTGCCAACATCTCCTGAAGAATAGGCACTCTTAACTTCCGAAATCGCTGACTGAAGGGCTGGACTAACGTTAGGCACGTTCTCCTCGCCGGGATTCAAGTATAACATATAGTTAGTGCTTGTTACCCTCCGCATGGTAAACCTGAAGGAGATTTCGGCGCCGTCTTTGCATTGATGCATATCTGTGGGGTTGGACTGATACAGAGCTGCCAATGCCGGTCGCGCCGAGTAAATCGTCGATGGCGTACAGGTGCTTTCCGACACACTGACAAGCTCATCATTTCCAACCATCGTGACAAAGGTTTTTGGCTCGCCAGGGCCTCCCTTGTAGATGTAGGCTTTGAAGCTGGAAGGCGTGGCTCCCTCTGCGGAGACTTTGAACTTTACTTCAGCCGCGTCCGCAACTGGCAAGCTGATCACGTAGGCAATGACGCAAATAGACGCCTCAATCCAACGGGTCATGGCGCATTCCTCTCCTTTGGCTTGAGAAGTAATTCGAACGTCGCGGGCTTGCCGTCCGGCAGCACGACGCTAAGGCCGGGGCGCGGCTGGTCTTCTAACGGCCTCTTCTTACCGCCAAACACCATGCGCCCGATCCAGAGTAGGAGAGCAAGTGCAGCACTGATGAGTACGACCATTGTGACTGTTGCGTACCACTGCACCAAGAACGCATAGAGCCTGTTCTCATTCGCGAAGAGGACAGGAGTGTTCTGCGGCGAGTCATGCTTGTAGCCGAAACCAAACACAGGTCGATCCGCCCGGCTAGCGAGAGACATCTCAAGAGATGCAGACGCGTTTGGCGGCAGTGTCAGATCAAATGAGACTAGGCGGTCTGACGACGAGGGATCCAGCCTTATACTCCACGGTGAGCCCGGCCTGTCACGTGCTATCTCGTCTCCCGTCCGTGAGCTCTTAGCGAAGCAAACAGAAAGATTAGGGCAAATCATATCGACGGTGCCACCGTTTAGCGTCGTCTTGTTTGAAAGGTTGGTGAGCGTCAATACTTCAATGATGCCGCCGTCTTCTTCGAAGACCCGAGCTTCATAACTCAGGATGGCTATTTCAGACAGATCTTTACGGATCTCGAGAAACAGCCAGGAAAAGACCGAGACAAGAAGTGTCAATAGATAAGGTGCGGCAGCACCGCGCAGAATGTCCATTCCGGCCCCCCAGCCTTAAGTGACGCCTTCGACTATAGGAGGTGCTCCGCTAAAATGCAACCAAAACAAAAAAGGCCGCATCGCTGCGGCCTTTTTGATCGAACGTTGCGGTGGCTGCTTACTGCCAGACGACGACGCGGGCCTTGTTGGGGACGCGCTCATAGAGGTCGATGATGTCCTGGTTCATCAGGCGGACGCAGCCTGAGGAGACGGCTTTGCCGATCGAGTTCCATTCCGGCGAACCGTGCAGGCGGTAGAGCGTGTCCTGGCCGTTCTGGAAGATGTAGAGCGCGCGGGCGCCGAGCGGGTTTGTGAGGCCCGGAGGCATGCCGCCGTTTGCGATCGAATACTTGACCAGTTGCGGCTGGCGCGCGACCATTTCGTCCGGCGGGGTCCATTTCGGCCACTTCTGACGCCACTGGATGACGCCCTCGCCGCTCCAGGCAAAGCCATCGCGACCGATGCCGACGCCGTAGCGCATGGCCGAACCGCCGGGCTCGACCAGATAGAGGAAGCGCGACGGGGTGTCGACGACGATCGTGCCCGGGCGTTCGCCTGTCGGATCGACAACGCGCTGGCGATAGTAGCGCGGATTGATCCGCTCATAGGGAATTGCGGGGATGAGATAGCCACCATCTTCGACGGCGCCGTACATCATTGCGGCTTCGGGATCGCCGCCAACCGGCGGAAGGCCGTCGTTGCGGAGGGCGACGCCGTCACGGTAGGTGACGATGTTGCCGGAAGGGCCCGGCGCAGTGGAAGCGCAGCTCGCGAGCGTCGAGGCAGCGCCGACACCCAGCATGGACAGGAAGCCCCGTCGGGAGAAAGAAGAGTTGGAAATCATGTTCGGAAAGTCACCCTAGAGGAACGCGTCACTGCAAAAGCAAATTTTAACGGCAATCGAACCGATTGGTTCCCTGCCTGATGTTTTGCTCCACTATCACATAACGCGGCCAGCTTCATCGACCATTCACGAGGTTGACACACACCATCACAGGGATGCGACACAGCCTGTGTCCCCTGCGCAACAGCGTGATCACTTCACTGTGTGTGAGGGCAGATACGAGGCCCGGGGGATTGACGCGCGAGATGCAAACTTGCCGTGGGCAGTTTCACCACGCGCTAGCCGTCAGAGAACGAGGATCGGGGTGCCGTTGGGCACGCGGTCGAACAGGTCGATGACATCCTGGTTGAGCATGCGCACGCAGCCGGATGAGGTTGCCCTTCCGACGGACTGCCAGTCCGGCGTGCCGTGAACGCGGTAGAGCGTATCCTTGCCGTCCTTGTAGATATAGAGCGCGCGGGCACCGAGCGGGTTGTTGAGGCCGGGATCGGCGCCGCCGGCTGCTGCCGCGAACTGGCGCAGTTCCGGCTGGCGTGAGACCATTTCGCCCGAAGGCGTCCAGCGCGGCCATTTCGCCTTGCGCTGGATGACGCCGCGGCCGGACCAGGCAAAGCCCGCCTTGCCGAGACCGACGCCGTAGCGGATCGCCTTGCCGCCGGGCTGCACGAGATAGAGGAAGTTGGCACGGGTATCGACCACCAGCGTGCCGGGTGCTTCATTGGTCTGGTAGGACACATCCTGGCGTAGAAAACGGTTGTCGATGCGCGAATAGGGAATGGCCGGCAGCGTGTGGCCGTCGTCGCGGATCACCTCGTACATCACCCGGTGCACGGGGTTGGAGACCGGCATGCCGTAGGTCTGGTGGAACTGCGTCTGATAAAGCTGACGCTTTTGCGGAATAGCCTCCTTCTGGGGAAGAGGCTGCGGCTGGACCGGCTCGTTATAGGCCGGCTGATAGAAGACCGGCGTGGTTTCGCGGGCAAACACGGCCGGGTCCATGCGGGTCGTATCGGTGACGAACGGCACCTGGCAACCGCTGAGCGCCGTCGTCGCCACAAGAACGGCCGCAAGACCGGAGGTCCGGCTGAGCGATAAGGCTTTGTTTTGCATGGCAGTCCCGCTTCGGCATTGATGACGTCGGCGGCAATCTGTCAGTTAGCGCTTTCGCGAGGCTGGAGCGGTGGCGACTGGATCACGTGAACTGATTGAAGAAGCGGATGCTTTCGACCACGGCTCCCGGCACCACGCCGCTGTGATTGCCCGGCAGAAGCTTCTTGTCGATCGCAACGCCAGCAGACCGCGCACGATCGATCAGCAGCTGGTGGTCGGCATCAAAAGGGCGCTCTTCCGACCCGCGCAGAAGCAGCGTCGGGCATTTGAGGCTCGGCCCGAAACAGGCGGACGAGCGCATCACGAACTCTTTCGGATCGGCCGCATCGAAGGGCACTTCGTTTGAGTATCGGGTAAAGAAGCGCCAGGAATTGACGCCGGCGGAAATTGGAACTGCGGCCCTGAACCGGCGCGTCATGCCAGATAGAAGCGACAGCGTGCCGCCATTGCTGTGGCCGGCGATGAAGATCCGGCTGCGATCGATGCCGGGCAGGTTTTCCAGATAGGTGGCGGCTGCCAGCGCATCGGCGGTTTCGTCATAGAAGCCGGAGAAATTGCCGGCCTGGCCGTTTTCGCCGCGAAAGGATGGATGCAGGACCACGAAGCCCGCTTCCCAATAAGCTTTCATCAGTTCCCAGTGGCCGTCGCCGGTGGCATTGCCGCCGTGCAGGAAAAGCACGGCCGGTTTCGGCTTGCCCGAGGCTTCGTAATGGGAAAGCCAGGCGATCAGTTCGAGCGAGCCATCCGGACCGCCGCGATAGAGGACCTTTTGCGCACCCGGCGGGGTCCCAAGCGGTGGCGAGGCTTCGGGCGCCGGACCGTGCTTCAGAAGATGCGTGCGGAAGCGACGCCTGGCTTCGGCATAATTTTCCTTTTCCAGCGGCAGGGTTTCGGGGACGGGAAAGGGCGCGGCCAGGGCCTGGGGTGCAGCAAGGGAACCAAGTGCACCGAGTGCCAGACCGGTCATCAGCATGCGGCGGGTGATTGACATGGAACGACCGTCTATAAGGATATGAGTAGTCTCAGATATCGGGATTAAGCGTAACCCCGACGGTTCTAAACGCAAGCGGGCCGGCGGTCACATCTTCGCGTCCGCCGTTTTGGCATCGATCATCGCGGTCAGCGTTTCCAGCCGGTCGGCATCGCGCGGCAGCTTGTCCATCCGCAGCCGTGCAATGCGGGGAAAGCGCATGGCGACGCCGGATTTGTGCCGCGTCGAGCGGTTGATGCCCTCGAACGCGACTTCCAGCACGAAGCCGAAATCCTTGTCGGCGCGCACCGCCCTTACCGGACCGAAACGCTCGACCGTGTTGTCGCGCACGAACTTGTCGAGCACTTCCAGCTCCGCATCGGTAAAACCGAAATAGGCCTTTCCGACGGGCACGAGATGATCGCCATCGGGTCCTTCAGTCCACACACCGAAGGTGAAGTCGGAATAATAGCTGGAGCGTTTGCCGTGGCCGCGCTGGGCATAAAGCATGACCGCATCGACATTATAGGGGTCGCGTTTCCACTTGAACCACGGGCCTTTCAGCCGGCCGGCCTGGTAAACGCTGTCGCGGCGCTTGATCATGACGCCTTCGATGACCGGGTCCGGCGGATCGCGGCGCAGGGCTTCGAGCTCATCCCAGGTGGTGAAAGGCACGAGATCGGACAGGTCGAACCGGTCATGCGGGGCGTGGCCGATTACCTCGGACAGGCGCTCGCGGCGCTCGAGGAAGCCTTTTGCGCGCACATCCGCCTCTCCGTCGAACAGGATATCGTAGGCGCGCACGAAGGCGGGGTAATCCTCCAGCATCTTGGCGTTGACAGTCTTGCGGTTGAGGCGCTGCTGCAAGTCGGAAAAGGTGCGGGTGGGATTGTTGGAACGCATCGTGCCGCCGACCAAAAGCTCGCCATCGACGACGCCATCGAAATTGATCTGCTCGACGATATCGGGGAAGGCGCCGGTGATATCGTCGCCCGAGCGGGAATAAAGTTTCTTCGTGCCGCCATGGGCAGACATCTGGACGCGGATGCCATCCCATTTCCATTCGGCGGCATAATCGGCGGGATCGAGCTTTTCGAGATCGCCGCTCTCGACCGGATTGGCGAGCATGACCGAATGAAAGATCGCCGGCGTCGCCAGAACCGGCTTGTCGGCATGGCCTTCCAGCCAAGCAAACAGCGACACATAGGGCGGCTCCAGCCCGTGCCACAGCGTCTCGATCTCGGTGACGTCCTTGCCCGACATTTCGGACAGCGCCTGCTTTGCAAGCCGGGCGGAGACACCGATGCGAAGCGACCCGGTGACGAGCTTCAGGAAGGCGAAACGGCCGGAAGGATCGAGGTGATCGAGCAGGTCGCGGACGGCTGATCGCACCTCGGTGCGGCCGAGCGAATTCATCCGGGCGACGACTTCCGACAGAAGCGGCTGCTCGGCGTCGGTCGTGTCGTCCTTTTCGAGGCCGTCCCAGACCAAGGCAATGGTCTCGGCGAGATCGCCGACATAGTCGTAGGAATACTGGAACAGAACCGCATCCATGCGCTCCAGCACCAGCTCGCGCAGCATGGCGGGCTTGACGCTTTTGAGATCGAGCGCGCTTGCCAGCGCTGCCAGCCCGTAACCGCGATCGGGATCGGGCGTGGTGCGGAAGTAATCGACCAGCAGGGTGATCTTGCCGTTGCGCGAGGGGGTGAGAACGAGGCGATCGAGGAGTGTGGCGAAGGGTTTCATGGGCGCAGCACTCTTCGAAAAACCCCCTCTGGCCTGCCGGCCATCTCCCCCACAAGGGGGGAGAAGACTTGCGGCACGGCACTGCCTCGATTGTGCGACACGGGCACCACGGGCTCTAGCCCTCCCCCTTGTGGGGAGGGTTGGGAGGGGTCTTTCTTCAACAATCCACGCATCATCAATTCCCCTCTGGCCTGCCGGCCATCTCCCCCGCAAGGGGGGAGAAAACCAGCCGCACGGCACTGCCCCTGGTATGCGACAGGGGCGCGACGGGCTCTAGCCCTCCCCCTTGTGGGGAGGGTTGGGAGGGGTCTTTCTTCAACAATCCACGCATCATCGATCCCCCTCTGGCCTGCCGGCCATCTCCCCCGCAAGGGGGGAGAAAACCAGCGGCACGGCACCACCCAGATTGTGCGACAGCGGTGCGACCAGGTTAAGCCCTCCCCCTTGTGGGGAGGGTTGGAAGGGGCCTTTTTGCAACAATCCACGCATCATCAATCCCCCTCGTCCTCGTAGCCGACCAGATGCAGCGGCCGCGCTGGAATGCCATTCAGTTCGCACCAGCGTACCAGCGCTTCTTCGCGGCCGTGGGTGACCCAGACTTCTGAGGGAGCGACCTCGTTGATGGTTTCCAAGAGTTCGGGCCAGTCGCAGTGGTCGGAAATGACCAGCGGCAGCTCGACGCCGCTTTGTTTGGCGCGTTGGCGCACCATCATCCAGCCGGAGGCAAAGGCGATCAGGGGTTCGTTGAAGCGGCGGGCCCAGCGATCCTGAAAGGCCGAGGGCGGGCCGACGACGACGGCGCCCTTGAACAGGTCGGGGCTGCTCTTGTCGATCGTGGCGGGGCGGATTTCGCCGAGCGCGATGCCCTGGCTTTCGTAATAGTCGCAGAGTTTGGCGAGCGCGCCGTGGATATAGATCGGTTCGTCATAGCCGCTGTCGCGGATCAGGCGGATGACCCGCTGCGCCTTTCCAAGCGCGTAGGCGCCGACCATGTGGCTGCGGTCGGGAAACTGCTTGAGCGAGGTCAATAGCTTGCCGATTTCCTCGCGCGGGTGGGGATGGTGGAAGACCGGAAGGCCGAAGGTTGCCTCGGTGATGAAGACATCGCAGTTGACCGGCACGAAGGGTGCGCAGGTGGGATCGACGCCGCGCTTGTAATCGCCTGATACGACGATGCGCAGTTCCTTATGCTCAAGCGCGATCTGCGCCGAGCCGAGCACATGGCCGGCCGGATGGAAGCTGACATTGACGCCGCCGACATCGATCACCTCGCCCCATGCAGCCTCCTGTTCGGAGGTGCAGAAGTCGTCGCCGTAGCGGATCTTCATGATGTCGAGCGTCTGGCGGGTGGCCAGCACATGGGTGTGGCCGGCGCGGGCATGATCGGAATGGCCATGGGTGATCAGCGCCCGCTCGACGGGGCGCACCGGATCGACATGGAAGCCGCCGACGGGGCAGAACAGGCCGGCCGGTGTGGGATGAAGCAGTGCCTCGGGTTTCATAGGACGAGAGATAGGCGGGGAAAGCCCGCTTGGAAGAGCCTTACGGGGTGGGCAGCTTGTTTTGTTGTGCGGCGGCCTGGACTTGCGCAGTCGGCAGGCGTTTCGGCTTGAGGAAAAGGGCGGCGATCAGGCCGATTGGTGGCGATCACGGCGGCGGCGAAGAAGAGCGGCGTGAAGGCGGAGAAGTAGACGGAGGCTACCGCCTCGCGGGAGGCTTGCGGCAGCTGGTCGAGCACTTTCGGGGTGAGCGCGCCGATATCGGCAACGCCTGGAATGACAACCCCGCTGCCCTTGACGGAGGAGCCGATAATGGCGCCGTAGAGCGAGATGGCAATCGAGGCGCCGCCCATGCGCATCAGCGTCACGGCACCGGTGGCGGCCCCCATATCCTCGCGCGGGGCGGAATTCTGGACGCCGATGATCGGGGCCTGCTGGCCAAAGCCGACGGCAAGACCCTGAAGCATCAGCAGAATGGCGACGAGCCAGAGCGGCGTAGCCGACGTCACCTGCGACAGAAGCAGAAGAGCGCCGATGCTCATGACAAGTCCCAACACGGCGAACGGCTTGTAGCGGCCGGTGATGGAAATCAGCCTTCCCGCCGACATGGAGCCAACGACGATGCCGCCGGTGAGTCCGATGAAGAACAGGCCGGCCTGCGACGGCGACAGGCCCGTCGTCGTCTGCAGGAACAGCGCGTAATAGTTGACCATGCCGATGCCGACGGCGCCGGAGCAAAGCGTGATGATGAGAAACAGCGAGAAGGTGCTGTCCCTGAACAGTTTGAGCGGCACGATCGGTTCGGGCACCCGGCTTTCGACGAACACCCAGAGACCGGCGCAGGCGATGCCGAAGGCGAGAAGGACCAGCGATTGAACCGCGATCAGCGAGCCGAACAGCTGGTGGCTGTCGGCAAAGGTGACGAGGCTCGCGATCGTCAGCGCCAGCACGACGGCGCCGGCATAATCGATCTTCGGCTTGCGCTGCGGGCGGCGATAGGGAAGCAGCAGGGCAAGGCCTGTCACGACGATGACGCCGAGCGGCAGGTTGATCAGGAAGATCGAGCGCCAGCCGAACAGATCGCTGAGCGTGCCGCCGAGAACCGGGCCGATGCTGCCGGCGGCCATGATCATCAGGCTGGAATAGCTCTGGTATTTCGCCCGCTCGCGCGGCTCGAACAGATCGGCATTGATCGAGAAGATCGACACCATGATGCCGCCGCCGCCAAGCCCCTGGAAGACGCGGGCCGCAATCAGCGAATTCATCGACCAGGCAAAGCCGCACAGAACCGAGCCGAGCGTGAAGAGAACGATGGCGAACAGCATCACATATTTGCGGCCGAACAGATCCCCCAGCTTGCCGTAGATCGGCATGACCGCGCTCATGGCCAGAAGAAAGGCCGAGGACACCCAGCCGAAACTCTCCATCTGGCCGAACTCGCCGACGATGGTGGGAAGAGCTGTGGAGACGATGTGATTGTCGAGCGCCGCCATGAAAAGCGCCGCCATCAGGAACCAGAAAACGAATAGACGCTGTCGTTTGGCGGCAACAAGCGGGGTCTGGGCCGGGCGTGACATATCCATGGCATACTTCCTGAAGGGGTCGACGAATTTATGTGACTTCAGCATATAATTGTCAACAGCAGGCAGATGCAACCGGCACAATTTCGTTGAAACGACCCGGCACCTGCTGATAAGTTGCAGCGATGACGACCACGATTTCTGCATCAGACCCACAGCCTTCGACCGAAACCGCCGCATTTGCGGAGGGTCTTTCGCGTGTCAGCGACAACCTGACCCGGATGCGGCATCTGATGGGGCGGCGGATGATTGCGCGCACCGCGATCGCCAACACGGTTCCGGGGCTGGAAACGGCGCATCTCGACGTGCTTGACGTCATGGGCCGGATCGAGGGCGAAATCACAGTGGGCGCGATTGCCGAGACGATGCGGATCGACCCGTCGCGCGGCAGCCGTCTGGTGACCGATCTCGTGTCGCGCGGTGTTCTCAGGCGTGATGCTTCGCAGGAGGACGGGCGGCGCTCGCTGCTGGTCAGGACCGAACTCGGCGATGCGCTGCTGACCGAGCTACAGGCGGTCAAGCGTTCGCTGCTGGTGAATGTGCTGGGCGACTGGCCGGAGGAAGAGCTTTCGGCGTTTTCGCATCTGTTCGAGAAGTTCATCTCCGGCTTCGAAGCCGTCTATCCCGGTGGCGCGGGCCGTCCCTCTCCGACCTGACCGCTCCCCCGTCCCGAAACCGGACACTTCCGCTGGCACGTTAAATGCTTGGTCTAGGAGATGATGGAGACGGGCTGGATGATTTCGAGACGTAAACTGCTGGGCTGGGGCATGACGGGCGCTGCGGTTGCCGCATTGCCGCTGCCAGCGCTTGCAGCACCTACCAGCGTTTCGACCGTTGACCTGCGCGGCTCGATCGATGCGCGCGACCATGGCGTGTCGCCTGATGGCGGTGATGTTTCGACCCGCAAGCTGCTGGCGCTGATCGAACAGGCGGCGCGGCAGAACAAGCCGGTCTATCTGCCGCCCGGCGACTACCGCGTTTCCGGCCTCGATCTTCCCGACAATACAAGGCTGGTCGGCGTATCAGGCGCTTCCAGGCTCGTCTATTCCGGCGACGGATCTTTTATCCGTGCAACCGCGGCAAGGCGGATCGAGCTTTCCAATCTGGTGATCGACGGCGGCAATCGCTGGCTTGATGATCAGACCCCTGCCCTTATCCATTTCTCCGGCATTCCCGATATCTCCATCGACAATTGCGAAATCCTCGGCGCGCGCAAATCCGCGATCCAGCTGGAGCGATGCGGCGGACGCATCGAGCGCTCGAAAATATCGGGCGCTGCCGATTACGCGCTCTATGCGGTGGAAAGCACCGATCTTTCGGTGACCGGCAACAGCGTGTTCGATTGCGGCAATGGCGGCATTCTCATCCATCGCTGGGAAAAGGGCGTCGATGGCAGCATCGTCACGGCGAACCGCATCTTCCGGATCGGTGCCAGAAATGGTGGCACCGGGCAATATGGCAACGCGATCAACCTGTTTCGCGCCGCCAACGTGATGGTGAGCGGCAACCACATCACCGACGCCGCCTTTTCGGCGATCCGCGCCAACAGCTCCTCCAACGCGCAGATTTCCGGCAACCAGTGTTTCGGCTCCGGCGAGACGGCGATTTATGCGGAATTCTCGTTCGAGGGCGCGGTCATCTCGGGCAATACGGTGGACGGCGCGGCAAACGGCATTTCCGTCGTGAATTTCAACGAAGGCGGCAGGCTTTCGACCATTTCAGGCAATATCGTCCGCAACCTTTCGGCAACCGGTCCCTACAAACTCGACGGCGCCATCTTCGGCGTCGGCATCAGCGCCGAGGCCGACACGGCTGTGACAGGCAACGTGGTGGAAAACGCCGCCCTCTGGGGTCTGGCCCTCGGCTTCGGCCCCTATCTGCGCAACGTGGTCGCCAACAACAATATCGTGCGCGGCGCCAAGGTCGGCTGTGCCGTCAGCGTTGCCGAAGGTGCCGGATCGACTGTCATCAGCGGCAATGTGTTTCAGGACGTGAAGGATGGCGGCGTGATTGGCTTTCGGTGGACGGAGGCGGCGACGGAAGAGCTGGGCGGGTCGCGTGATGCGGCGGCGGCGTTTCCGCATCTGACGGTTATGGGGAACCGGGTGGGTTAGGTTTCGGGGTCGGCAGCTTCGGGGCTGGGGCCGAAATCGATGTTGCGGCCGTTGTGGAAGACGCGGGCAATCTGCACGACGTCGTCCCTGACGCGGAAGGCGATCGTTGCCTTGTACCGATAACCGACGAGCCGCAGCCCAGAGTGTACGTCATCGCGCCGCATGCCGCGGTGCGGAAATGTCGAAAAATCGAGGCAGTAGTTTTCGATGCGGCGAACATAGGCCAATGCCGGATCTACACCCATGCGGGGTGCCAGATATGTCAGGATATCGGCAAGATCATCTCTCGCCGCAGGATCGAAGACGACCCTGTATTTCATTCCTTCGTCATCTGCTCGCCAAGTTTTGCCGCCAGCTCGTCCAGATATCGATCCACCTCGTCGCCGGTTAATCCCCGTTCCGGGTGCGCATCCATTTCCTGAAGCGTCGGCACGACCTCGTCCCTCAGCCATCTCTCGATCGCGGCGTCGTGTGCTGCCATCGGGCGCAGGCCCTCGGCGATCACGTCGCTTTCCGAGGCGTATTCGCCGGAGGCGACCTTGGCTTCGACCATGTCGGCGATCTCGACCGGCAGGGTGATGCTGAGCGAACGGGTGGCGCGCATGGGGTTGGCCCTTGGAAAGATCAGAATGCTGATGACTATACCGAAAACTGAAGCGGACGTCCAACCGGTCGATTTGAGGGGGCTGCATCTTCCGTTCGGGGCCGAAGCACTCTAGCGTCGCCCGCGACACACAATGGGAGATACGCATGCTGAAAATCTATGGCGTCTATCGTTCGCGCGCGACGCGGCCGCTCTGGTTGATCGAGGAGCTGGGATTGCCGTTCGAGCATATTCCTGTCATCCAGGCCTATCGGCTGGATGACGCTTCGGTTGATGGCGCGCCTGTCAATACGCGGTCGCCGGAGTTTTTGAGCGTCAATCCGATGGGCTCGATCCCCTCGATGGACGATGACGGGTTTGTGCTGCACGAGTCGCTTGCGATCACGCTGTACCTTGCCCGCAAGCATGGCGGCGAGATTGCTCCGAAGACGATCGAGGAAGAGGCGCAGATGGTGCAGTGGTCGCTGTTTGCGGCAACCAGCGTCGAGACCGCGGCCCTGACGATCCAGTCGTCCAGCGCATCCACCGACGAGGGCAAGGCGGCGATCGAGGCTGCTGCACGCACGCTCGCTCGGCCGTTCGATGTGCTTGAAAAGCATCTTGCCGAAGATGGGTTCATGGTGGGCAAGCGGTTTACGGTTGCCGATATCAATGTGACGGAAATCGTGCGTTATGCGCGCAGCCATGCCGCCCTGTTCGACGGCCGCCCGGCGCTGAAAGCCTGGTATGACGCCTGCGTCGCCCGGCCCGCCTATCAGGCGATGTGGGGAAAGCGCAACGCCGAGCCGGCCTGACGATCAATTGGCGGGTTTCGCTGCTGCTTCAGATTGCCAACAGAGGTATTGCCGAACAAATCTTTGAGGTCACTCAAGACATTGAGCCGGTTGCCTCAAACTCCCCTAAATCCTCGCCCTCGTGGCGAGGATCCAGTCAGCTCAAGTCCTTGAGCTGAAGGAGTCTCTGACCCGGCAGACGTCGGGTCGCTGGATCCTCGCCACAAGGGCGAGGATGAGGGAGACTGGGTATCGCTCTCGCCAAATCAGCTTCTTCAGAGTTTGCCAGCAGTCTGCGGCCTGACGATCAGGCGGCGGGCTTTGCTGCCGCTTCTTCCGCCAGCACCCTTTGCACCGCCGGACGCATTTCGATGCGCCGGTAGTGGGCGGCGACCTTCGGGAATTCGGCCATTTCCACATGGTCGCTTTCCAGCCAGCCGCTCATGACGAAGAGATAGGCGTCGGCGACCGAAAACGTTTCGCCGAGCACGAATTTGCCTTCGACAAGATCGTTCTCGATCAGAGCGAAGCTGTCGCCCATGGTTTGCGGCACCTTGGCGATCATGTCCGCATGCGAGGCGGCATTATCGGCCCAGCGCGCGCCGCGGCGGCCATGGGCGTGGTTGATGTGGACGGTGGAGGAGAGATAGGCGTTGAAGGCCTGCATCTTGGCAAACAGGAACAAGTCATCCAGCGGTGCGAGGTTCTTTTCCGGCACGAGCTGGGCGATGTAGGAAAGCAGTGCGACGGTTTCGGTCAGCACGCCCTTGTCCGTCACCAATGCCGGCACCCGGCCCTTCGGGTTGACCTTCAGATAGGCTGGCGATCGCTGCTCGCCCTCGGCAAAGCGGATGAGCGAGACCTGATAATCGAGGCCCGACTCGGCCAGCGCGATATGGCTGGCGCGTGAGCAGGTGCCGGGCGTGATGTAGAGTGTCAGCATCGATCCGTATCCTTGCCTCTTGTGTCAGGCCCTTATGTATCAGGCAAACAGCGCGTCGGTGACGCGGACTTCGCCGACGGTGAGGCCGTTCCAGTTCTTCATCGTGCGGTTGGCCATGGCCATCAGCTTTTCCTGCGTTTCGCCGCCCTTTTCGAAATAGCGGGCAATGAGTGCAAAGATCATCGCTTCGGCGGCGCGGGTCGTACCGTCCTCGCATTTGACCGCCATGGCAATGCCCTGATCGGGGAGTGCGGCCACGAAGACGCCTTCGGCACCGGTCTTGGCAAAGATCTTGCCCGGCGCCAGTTCCATCAGCTTGGTGCAGGCGCGGCCGGTGCCGGCGACATAGAACGGTTCGGCCATGCAGGCGTCCATCAGCCGGCGCGAGGCTTTCGCCCGTTCATTGGACAGGCCGGAGCCGGTCAGCATTTTCGCAAAGCCGTGGGCGAGGCCCTTGAGCGGGACGGCGTAGGTCGGGATCGAGCAGCCGTCGATGCCGCAATTGTCTTCGGCGAGAACCGCGCCGGTGAGGCTGCCCATCACGTCGCGGATTTCCTTCTGCAGCGGATGATCGTAGTCGACATAGCCCTTCAGCTGGGTGCCGGAATGGACGCAGGTGCAGACGAAGCCGGAATGTTTTCCGGAGCAGTTGTTATGCAAAGCCGTCGGATATTCGATGGTGCGGGCCTGGTGGATGAGCGAGGCCTGTTCGGATGCCCAGTGGGCGCCGCATTCCATGTCTTCGACACTCTTGCCGGCCTTGGCCAGCATCGAGGCGGCCATGGCCACATGCGCGTCCTCGCCGGAATGGGAGGCGCAGGAAAATGCCAGTTCCTTGTTGCCGAACCCATAGGCATCGGCTGCACCGCTTTCGATCAGCGGCAGCGCCTGCATGGCCTTGCAGGAGGACCGCGGAAACACGCCGGCTTCCGCATCACCGAAGGAAAACAGCGTCTTGCCTTCGCCATCCACGACGACGCCGAGGCCGCGATGGCGGCTTTCGACGAGAGAGCCGCGGGTCACTTCAACGGTCACGGGATTTTGCATCGGTCAGTCCTGAATTTGCCGGCTTCTATTGCTCATTCGGCTTAAACGCCATTTCGGCGGCGTTGATAGCCGTTTCGGCGATTTGTTGCACGGGAATGTTTATGAAATCGGTAAAGCGGTTGCTGCTCCTTATCTTCGTCGTCTACCTTCTTCCCACCTTCGCTTCCGCCGGCCTTTGGGCGATGCGCGAACACCCGTCCGGCTGGAGCGCCGCGCGCTGGTCATCGGCCGGTATCCTGCCCAAGGCGAACGAAAGCAACGATGCGGCGATCTATATTTTCTCGGCGATGACGGGCGGATTGAAAGGTTCGGTGGCAAGCCATGCCTGGATCGTGACCAAGGCAAAGGGTGCGGCCACCTATACCCGCTATGACAAGGTGGGCTGGGGCAACCCGATCCGCCGCAACCACCGCGATCCGGATGCCTTCTGGTATTCGAACCCGCCGCAGCTGGTGACATCGATCACCGGATCGAAGGCGGAGCTGCTGATCCCCAAGATCGAAGGCGCGATTGCCGCCTACCCTTACGCCGAGCCCGGCGGCTACACGATCTGGCCGGGGCCGAATTCCAATACGTTCGTGGCCTATGTGCTGCGCACCGTGCCTGAGATCGGCGCGGTGCTTCCGCCGCATGCGGTGGGCCGCGACTATCTGCCGGATGGGGAATTCGTGCATCTGGACGAGGACAGCCGCGACCTGCATGTGACGCTGCGCGGACTGTTAGGCTTTTCGGTGGGTGTGCGGAGCGGCATCGAGGTCCATTTCCTCGGTCTCGTCGCGGGCCTCGATCTCGCCCGGCCGGGCATCAAGGTACCGGCGCTCGGACGGATCGGCATCTAGCCGAGAGAGCAGTGCCGCGATGCATGGGAGCCATGCATGAAACGCAAAACGCCCGCAGACTTGCGAGCGTTTGCAAACATTCGGATTATACGATCAGAAACCGATCAGAAGCCGACGGCAGTGCGTGCGACGCGACGGATATCGCTACGGTCGATACCGAGGTCGTGGAGTTCGCGCGAGGTCATACGGTCCAGTTCGGTGACCGTCTGACGATACTTGCGCCAGTTGTTGATGGTGCGTGCTACGTTCATGATGATCCCCTTTCCTGAGGCTTTCGAAGCTTCAGCTGCCAGATCCTGGCGCTTTCTCTTGCTTCGATGACCTCTTTATACGCTGCCCAAGGATGAAGCAGAAGCACTGAAGCGTCAGGCCACCCATGCGTGCCATGCATGTCTTTCCAGGGTCGATGTCAGGGAATTGGTCATCATTGCCAGGCAGGATGGAAGACCATCGAAATTTGCGATCGGCAGACATGGAAAAGGGCCGCTTGAGCGGCCCTTCCATGAGTTTGGTCCGGTTGAACGAACCCGGGCTGCAATCATGCAGTCCGAAGGAAGATGTCATTCAGGCCGAGGGCTGCCCCGTCAAGACCAACAACTTTCCATTGCCCGCTACACAGACCGAAATCTCATTAGACATTGGACCACCTTCCTTTCATTACGTTGATGATGATCAGAAGGTAGGTGCGATATGGGGCGCTTGCAAGGCAAGTTATGTAAACAATCGAAGATATTATTGAGTTGCGGATCGGCGGCGGTTCGACCACTATTCGCGCAGCCGGCGGCGGGGTGCCTTCCGGGCGATGCCCAAGGCCACCCCCTGCCCCCAGGTTTCATCACCCCAGCTTCATCACGATCTTGCCGATATGGCTGCTGGTTTCCATCAGCCGGTGCGCCTCGACCACGTCGTCAAACGGCACCACGGAATGGATGACGGGTGAGACCTTGCCGGCTTCAAGAAGCGGCCAGACCTCGCTCAGCAGTTCGTCGCGGATCGCCCGCTTTTCGTCAGCGGTGCGGGGCCGCATGGTCGATCCTGTCACCGTCAGGCGCTTGACCATGATCGGTGAGAGATTGACCTTTTCCGCCATGTTGCCGCCGAGAAACGCGATGATCGACAGGCAGCCGTCCTTGGCAAGGACCGACAGGTTCTTTTCGAAATAGGAAGCGCCGATCATGTCGAGCACCACATCGACGCCCTTGCCGTCGGTCTCGGCCTTGATCACCTCGGCAAAGTCCTCGGTCTTGTAATTGATCGCCTTGGTCGCACCGAGCTTTTCGCAGGCGTCGCATTTGTCCTTCGAGCCGGCGGTCGCATAGGCCGTCGCGCCGAATGCCTTGGCGAGCTGGATCGCGGTCGTGCCGATGCCGCTTGAGCCGCCATGGATCAGCACGCTCTCGCCTTCGGTCAGGCCCGCCATCTGGAACAGGTTGGCCCAGACGGTGAAGAAGGTTTCCGGCACGGCTGCGGCCTTCACCGCATCATAGCCCTTCGGCCATGGCAGCGCCTGGCCAGCCGGCACGACGCAGTATTCCGCATAGCCGCCGCCGTTCGACAGGCCGCAGACCTTGTCGCCGATTGCAAATTCGGTCACGCCCTCGCCGAGCGCCACCACTTCACCGGCGACTTCGAGGCCAAGGATCGGGCTTGCATCCTTCGGCGCCGGGTAGTTTCCCTGGCGCTGTGCGACGTCGGGCCGGTTGACGCCGGCGGCTTCCACCTTGATCAGAATTTCGCCTGCTCGCGCCGACGGGCACGGGCCGGTGGCATGGGTCATTACATCGGGGGCGCCGAAGGACGGCAGGTCGACGAAACGCATCTGGGACGGCATGGACATGGGTCTACTCCTGTCAGTATCTGACGACTGAATTAGGACAGTGCCCCCTGATTGGAAAGGCGGGGTTGGCAAGGGACGCGTCCGGTTGCGCCCGTCCGGCCTGCTATCTCACGTCACCGTAGCTTGCAAACACGAGGCCGCGGTCGCTTTCCTTGGCGGCCACCTTGACCGTTGCGATCTCCGTTCCGATCCGGGCGATATCGTCGAGGATCAGGCCCTGCGGCAGATGCACGACGCCGATCGAGCAGCGCAGCAAAGGGAAATCGCGCTCCACGCCGGTGCGGTCATGGCCACGGATCCGGCCTGCCGCCCGCTCCTCTTCCGAATAGAGCGCGACGGCGTCATCGTGGAAATCCGATAGAAGGCGCTCGAGGATTTCCTCCAACTCGTCGCGGGACCAGTCGCGAATGCCGATAAAGAAATCGTCGCCGCCGACATGGCCCAGAAAATGTTCGTCGGAGAAGAAGTAGCGCTTCATCAGCGCCGCAAACAGCGAGATTGCGTGGTCGCCCATCTGGAAGCCGTAATGATCGTTGAACGGCTTGAAATGGTCGAAGTCGCAATAGCAGAAGAAGCGCTGCTCGTCGTCATCGCGGCCGGCCTGGTACATGAAGTCGCGGATGGCCCGGTTGCCGGGAAGACCCGTCAGCGGGTTCTGGTCCTGGGCGATCTTGAGCTGCTTTTCGTTGACCACCTTGATCAGCGATGCCGCCGAGACGACGCCGGCATAACGCATGTTTTCGGTAAGGATGACGCAGGCGCTGTTTTCCATGTTGGCAAACAGGCTCATCAGCTCTTCCGCCTCGGCATCCAGACCGATGATCGGCGCGCGCTCGACGAAATGGGCGATGGTGCGCTCATAGACCTTGTTCTTTAGGAGATCGCGGCCGAAGGGCTGATAGATAAATTCCTTGAGGTGATATTCGTTGATGACGCCGCGCGGTTCGCCATTGGCGTTCAGCACCGGAAAGAAGGCCTGGCGCGGATTGCGGCGAAACAGTTCAAAGACGCTGTCGATGCTCTCGTTCTCGAACACGGTCGGCAGTTTTTCGATCTGCTTGCGGATGAGGATTTCGTCGAGAGACTGGCTGGAGCGGCGCGACAGACCGATTGCGGCCAGATGCGGATAGGCCGGCTGCAACTCCGTGACGAAGCTGGTGGGTCTTGCGATGAAATAGCCCTGTACCAGATCGACGCCGTATTCACGGCAGGCCAGAAATTCGGCCTCGGTCTCGATGCCTTCGGCAATCACGCGGATGCCGAGCACATGGGCGATGTTGACGATGTTCTTGACGAGGTGGCGCTTGCGCGGACTGGCATCGATATCCGAGACGAAGTGCCGGTCGATTTTCAGATAGTCGACCGGGTAGTCGCAGAGCAGCTTCATCTCGCCATGGCCGACACCGAAATCATCGATCGCCAGCTTGAAGCCCGCTTTGCGCATCTCGGTCATCAGCTCGGCAAATTCCGGTACCGACGTGTTGTCGAACCGCTCTGACAGTTCGAAGCAGACCGAGGACGGCGCAACGCCTGCCTGGCGCAGGTGCTGGACGATCTTTTCGAGGAAAATCTGGCCGTCGCGGATCAGCCGCACATCGAGATTGAGAAACAGGGTCTGGTTGGAGAAATCCGGAAGGCCGGAGAATTTGGCAAGCGCCCGGTGGGCGACCATCTGTTCCAGCGTCAAAAGCTGGCCGCCATCATAGGCCTGATCGATCAGTTCGAGCGGCGAGGCGAAGCCGAGACGGTCATGCCCGCGCAGCAGCGATTCGTAACCGAACACGGAGCCGGTGGCGACCTCCACGATCGGCTGGAAGGCGTTCTCGATGACGAGCTTGGCCAGCGGCAGAAGCTGATCGCTGGCATAGCGGCGGAAAACGCCCGGTTCCAGAACGGCCGCAGACGACATGCAATTTACCTCATTTACCGCGCAGACCGGATTGGCCAGACGCTCCCCTTACGGGCGCCACCTTTGCCTGCTTTGGTCAAAAATCCCTTTCCCGCAGATGACAGTTCGATGAAACTTTCACGACAGTCATTTATCATTCTAATACAATTAGTTGGGAATTTTACGCCGGATGGCTTCGGGAGCCGCAGTCTGGCGTCTACGCGACGGGCCAGATGATAGACTGGGCCGGAAATCCTCCTCGCGTCATCGGCTTGCGCTTTTGAGACAGCGCTGTTCGCAATCCCTGCTTGATTGCGCGGCCAATCGAAAATAACTCATTCTGGCGGTCTTCCTCATCTTCAAGAAAAGCAGCCCGGTCATGTCCCGTCCGAACATTCTCATCATCATGGTCGACCAGATGAACGGCACGCTGTTTCCGGATGGGCCGGCGGACTGGCTGCATGTGCCGCATCTGAAGGCGCTGGCCGCACGCTCGGCCCGCTTCCAGAACAACTACACCTCGTCTCCCCTTTGCGCGCCGGCCCGCGCCTCGTTCATGGCGGGGCAGCTGCCGAGCAGAACCGGGGTCTATGACAATGCCGCCGAATATGTCTCCTCAATCCCGACCTATGCGCATCACCTGCGCCGCGCCGGCTATTACACGGCGCTGTCGGGCAAGATGCATTTCGTCGGGCCGGACCAGATGCACGGGTTCGAGGAACGGCTGACCACCGACATCTACCCGGCCGATTTCGGCTGGACGCCGGACTACCGCAAGCCGGGCGAGCGGATCGACTGGTGGTATCACAACATGGGATCGGTCACTGGTGCCGGCGTTGCCGAGATTTCCAACCAGATGGAATATGACGACGAGGTTGCCTTCCTCGCCAACCAGAAGCTCTACCATCTCAGCCGAGACAACGACGATGCGGACCGCCGGCCCTGGGCTTTGACGGTGTCGTTCACGCATCCGCACGATCCTTACGTGGCGCGCCGAAAATTCTGGGATCTGTATAACGACTGCGAACACCTGATGCCCGAGATCGGCATGCTCGCAGAGCAGGATCCGCATTCGGCGCGTATTCTGAAGTCGTGCGACTATCCGGCCTTCGAGATCACCGACGAGCATGTGCGACGGGCGCGTCAGGGCTATTTCGCCAACATCTCCTATATCGACGAGAAAGTCGGCGAGCTGATCGACACGCTGACCCGGACGCGGATGCTGGATAACACGTTCATCCTGTTCTGTTCCGATCACGGCGACATGCTGGGCGAGCGGGGATTGTGGTTCAAGATGAACTTCTTCGAGGGGTCATCCAGGGTGCCGCTGATGATCGCCGGTCCTCAGATCACGCCGTCGCTAAACTCCGCGCCGGTTTCCAATCTCGACATCACGCCGACGCTTTGCGATCTTGCCGGCATCTCGATGGACGAGATCATGCCCTGGACCGATGGCGAGAGCCTGAAGCCGGTGATCGATGGCGGCACCCGCACCGCGCCGGTGCTGATGGAATATGCCGCCGAAGCCTCGCATGCGCCGCTGGTGGGCATTCGCGAGGGCAAGTGGAAATACGTGCATTGCGAGCTCGATCCCGAACAGCTCTACGACCTCGATGCCGACCCCCACGAGCTCAAGAACCTGGCGCATGACCCGGCGCATGCCGCTGTGATGGACGGGTTTCGCGCCAAGCGGGCGCAAAAGTGGGACATGGCGAAATTCGACGCGGCCGTGCGCGAAAGCCAGGCGCGGCGCTGGGTGGTCTATGAAGCGCTGCGCAACGGTGCCTATTACCCCTGGGACCACCAGCCCTTGCAGAAAGCCTCCGAGCGCTACATGCGCAACCATATGAACCTCGACAATCTGGAAGAGTCCAAGCGCTACCCCCGCGGGGAATAGTCGCCAAGGAACGGAGAAGACCCATGAAAGCACAACCAGTCGCCAGCCATTTCATCGACGGCGAATATGTCGAGGATACCGACGGTAGCGTCATCGAGAGCCTTTACCCGGCGACGGGTGAAGTGATCGCGCGGCTGCATGCGGCAACGCCTGCGATCGTCGAACAGGCGATTGCGGCCGCCAAGCGCGCCCAGCCGGAATGGGCGGCAATGAGCCCGACCGCGCGCGGCCGGATCCTGAAGCGGGCAGCCGAGATCATGCGGACCCGCAACCGCGAGCTTTCCGAGCTGGAGACGCTCGATACCGGCAAGCCGATCCAGGAGACGATCGTTGCCGACCCGACATCGGGCGCCGACAGTTTCGAATTCTTCGGCGGCGTGATCGCGGCCGGCATGAACGGCCAGTATATTCCGCTCGGCGGCGATTTTGCCTATACGAAACGGGTGCCGCTCGGCGTCTGCGTCGGCATCGGTGCCTGGAACTATCCGCAGCAGATCGCCTGCTGGAAGGGCGCACCGGCGCTTGCCGCCGGCAATGCCATGGTGTTCAAGCCGTCGGAAAACACCCCGCTCGGCGCGCTCAAGATCGCCGAGATCCTGATCGAGGCCGGCCTGCCGAGAGGGCTCTTCAACGTCATCCAGGGCGACCGCACGACCGGACCCCTTCTGGTCGAACATCCAGATGTGGCCAAGGTGTCGCTGACCGGCTCGGTGCCGACTGGCCGCAAGGTGGCGGCGAGCGCCGCCGGCAATCTCAAGCATGTGACGATGGAACTCGGCGGCAAGTCACCGCTGATCGTATTCGACGATGCCGATATCGATTCCGCCATTGGCGGGGCGATGCTGGGCAATTTCTATTCGACCGGACAGGTCTGCTCCAACGGCACCCGCGTGTTCGTGCAGAAGGCAATCCGGGACGAATTCCTGTCGCGGCTGAAGGCCCGCACTGAAAAGATGGTGATCGGCGATCCGATGGACGAGGCAACCCAGGTGGGGCCGATGGTCTCCTTCGATCAGCGCCAGAAGGTGATGTCCTATATCGAAAAGGGCATCTCGGAAGGGGCAACGCTCATCACAGGCGGCGGCATTCCCAACAACGTCTCGGGCGAAGGCTACTACATCCAGCCGACGGTGTTTGCCGACGTCACCGACGACATGACCATCGCGCGTGAAGAGATCTTCGGACCCGTCATGTGCGTGCTCGACTTCGACAACGAAGAAGAGGTGATCGCGCGCGCCAACGCCACCGAATTCGGCCTTTCCGCCGGGGTGTTCACCGCCGATCTGACACGCGGCCATCGCGTCGCGGATCTGCTGGAAGCCGGCACGCTGTGGATCAACACCTACAATCTCTGCCCGGTAGAAATCCCCTTCGGCGGCTCGAAACAATCCGGCTTCGGCCGCGAAAACTCGCTTGCGGCGCTGGAGCATTATTCGGAGCTGAAGACGGTGTATGTGGGAATGGGCAAGGTTGAGGCGCCGTATTGAACTTGCGATGGTGAAGGAATCAAATAGTTTGCGGGCGCTTCCCTCTCCGTGTGAGCAGTTCACCCAAAGCGAGATCCGGACTTTTTGTCTTTTCGGGCTTCAAAGCCTTCTGGTCGGCAATCAGCAACCGGCGCTCAGCGACAAGGGAATCGTCGTCGATCAGATCTTTGATGGCCACCTTCGCACCGTGCCTACCCCGTCGGTTAGACAGGGCTTTGAACAGGGGAATGTTCTTTCTCGATGACTTGCTGTTCTCCCCATAAGCGTTGCGGCAATCCTTTTCCAGGGACAACTGTTTGGCCTGAGGAGGAGACCGTTGCTCACGCGTCTTTTGGTCACTCATTCGGTTTCGCTTCGTATCTTATCGACGACCAGATCGTCGAGATCGACCTGAAGGGCTGCGGCGATGCGCTTGAGCACGTCGACGGTGCCGCTTTCATTATCGAGCTCGATTTGAGACAACTTTGCCTCCGAAATGCAGACAGCATTGGCCAATTCGGAAACGGTCATTTTGCGATACGTACGGTATGTGCGAACCCGGCTGTCGGTCTCGGACAATTCCTTAACCAGTGCATGAGGCCAGGTTTCCTCACCTGCGGCTACTCGGGCCATAATCGCGTCCGCGTGAATGCCGTCGACGAGATCTTCGTAATCGTCCTCGCTCAGCAGAACATAATTCTTACCGTCGATCGTCAGCTTCTGAAAATCGCCCATCTTGCGTCACTCCTGATAAATGCTGCCGCGTGGCCCGGCGCCGATCACCATGACGACTTGCCCGAGATCATTGACGATGACACGATCCTGGCCGACTCGGATCCGGAGGTAAGGTTTACCCGTCATTTTTTTGATGTCGACCGACCCGCCTTGCACATATTATTCAAGTTTGGAGAGGATGGCCGCCTTCCGTTTGGGCTGCATGCGGTCCAAACTCTTTCGGGCTTCCCGGGTATAAACGATCTCCCTCATCGGCAATTTATACCGTCAAGCGAAATTTTTGGCCAGTGGCCTCTTTGCCCTTCTCGACACTCCTTTCATTGACGCCAGCAGGATAACATCATGCAAGCAGATTTCGTCATCATCGGTTCGGGTTCGGCGGGTTCGGCCATGGCCTATCGGCTGTCCGAGGACGGGAAGAATTCTGTCATCGTGATCGAGGCCGGGGGCACGGATTACGGGCCGTTTATCCAGATGCCGGCAGCACTAGCCTGGCCGATGAGCATGAAGCGCTACAACTGGGGATATTATTCGGAGCCCGAACCGAACCTCGGCAACCGGCGGATCACCGCGCCGCGGGGCAAGGTGCTGGGCGGGTCTTCCTCGATCAATGGTCTCGTCTATGTGCGCGGGCACGCGGAAGACTACAACCGCTGGGAGAATCTCGGCGCGAGCGGCTGGTCCTATGCGGATGTGCTGCCCTATTTCAAGCGGATGGAAACGGCGCATGGCGGCGAAGAGGGATGGCGCGGCACCGACGGGCCGATGCATGTGCAGCGCGGGCCGATGACCAATCCGCTGTTCCACGCCTTTATCCGGGCAGGTGCGGAGGCCGGTTTCGAGACGACCGACGATTACAACGGTTCGAAGCAGGAAGGCTTCGGGCTGATGGAGCAGACAATCCATGACGGTCGGCGCTGGTCCGCCGCCAACGCCTATCTGCGGCCGGCGATGAAGCGGAAGAATGTCGAAGTCGTCTATGGGCTGGCGCAGAAGGTCGTCATCGAGAACGGCCGAGCGATCGGCGTCGAAGTGCTGCGGCGGGGCGTCCCGGAGGTGGTGAAGGCTAATCGCGAGGTGATCATCGCCGCCTCGTCGTTCAATTCGCCGAAACTCTTGATGCTGTCTGGCATCGGGCCGGCGGCGCACCTGAAGGAATTGGGGATCGAGGTCGTGGCCGACCGGCCGGGCGTCGGTGCCAACCTGCAGGATCACATGGAATTCTATTTCCAGCAGATCTCGACCAAGCCGGTCTCGCTATATTCCTGGCTGCCGTGGTTCTGGCAGGGGGTGGCTGGTGCCCAGTGGCTGATGACCAAGGGGGGCTTGGGCGCCTCCAACCAGTTCGAGGCCTGCGCCTTCCTGCGCTCGGAGCCCGGGCTGAAACAGCCGGATATCCAGTATCACTTTCTGCCCGTGGCGATCTCATATGACGGCAAGGCGGCGGCGAAGAGCCATGGTTTCCAGGTGCATGTGGGCTACAACCTGTCGAAGTCGCGCGGCGCGGTGACGCTGCGCTCGTCCGATCCGAAGGACGATCCTGTCATCCGCTTCAACTACATGAGCCACGAGGAAGACTGGATCAAGTTCCGCCACTGCGTGCGGTTGACGCGCGAGATCTTCAGCCAAAAGGCGTTCGACGATTATCGCGGGCCGGAGATCCAGCCGGGCGAACAGGTTGAGAGCGACGAGGAGATCGATGCCTTCCTGCGCGAGCATCTGGAAAGCGCCTATCACCCCTGCGGCACCTGCCGGATGGGCCGGGCCGACGATCTGATGGCGGTGGTCGATCCGGAATGCCGGGTGATCGGCGTCGAGGGGTTGCGGGTGGCCGACAGTTCGATCTTCCCGCATGTGACCTATGGCAATCTCAACGGCCCATCGATCATGACCGGCGAGAAGGCGGCGGATCATATTCTGGGCAAACAGCCCCTGCCCCGCAGCAATCAGGAGCCCTGGGTCAATCCGAGAGCGACGATGAGCGACCGCTAGGGTCGTGCGGTGTCAGTGGTAGTCGTCCTCGCGCTGGTGCCGGATGGCGAGGATGGTGACGGTTTGATCGTCAATGAGCTTGAAGAGAATGAGGTAGCCGGAAGAACCAAATGGCACGACCAACTCCCGGACGAGGGGATCTTCCCTGGAAGCACGCCTCGCCATCAGTGGAAAGTCAATCAGGATAGCAAGTGCTTTCTTTATAGCCGTAATCGCCCGGATCGCTTGATCAGGATCTCGCTCAATGAGGAAATCCGCCAGCCTGTCCATATCCTCAAAGAATGCTGCGGTGTATACCAGCCTGACGGTCATCGAGTTTCAACGGCTTTCCTCGCCCTCGCTTTTTCCAGCTTGCTTTCCAACATGTCGAGTACGTCTTGATGGCTGTAGTAAACACCGGTGCGCTCAGCTTCGGCCAGACCTGCCAGCCCCCTGGCGATGAACTCCGCCTGGGTCTTTCGGTAGTCGATCTGTCTCTTCAGCGAGTCCTCGACGAAGGCGGATAGCGTTTCGCCTTCCTTCAGCACGCTTTCGGCAGCCGCGCGGAGTTCCGGGTCGACGCGCAGCGACGGGATGGTTGCGGTTTTCATTAGCATCACCTCATGCGTTGCAAGTGCGATGCATGATGCGCCTGGAAGCTTATTCTGGCAAGTGGATCCGGATCACATCGCGGGGGAGGACAAAGCCTTGATGCGGTCCACGATCAGCCGGTTGAGGGCGCGGTAGTCGCCATCGAAATGGTGGCCGCCGGGGCGTGAATGGATGAGTGTGCCGGGGATGTCCTCGACAGCAGGACAGGCCGTGTCTTCCTCCTCCGTGCCGTAGATGCACTGGATCTTGTGCGGCTCGACCTTAGCGATGTCATCGACCGGATCGCCCTGCTTGGCGGCCCCTGCCCAGCCGAGCCAGCCGGTGACGGCGATCTCGAAATCGGCCTGGTGCGAGAGGGCCAGAAGCGAGAGCAACGATACGACCTGTCTGTCTGCTTCGGGCAGCAGTCGATAGGTGGCCGGCAGGATGTTGGCGCCGAAGGAATAGCCAATCAGGACGACGTTTTTGACGTTCCAGCGCTGGCGGTAGGTGGTGATGATGCGGGAGAGAGCGGTGGCCGTCTCCTGGGGTGATTTCTCTGTCCAGAAATAGCGCAGCGCATCGACGCCGACGACCGGAATGCCGTCTTCCACGAGATAGGCGGCGAGCTTCTGGTCGATATCGCGCCAGCCGCCATCGCCGGAATAGATGATCGCCAGCGTATCGTGCAGCGGCACGGCCGCGGTCGGAACGATCGGCAGGCCGAGCGGCGACGATGACTGGCGAAGGCGGGCAAGCGTTGTGGAAACGGTTTGCAGCAGCAGGTTTTCAGCGGTTTCGTCCCAGGCGGTGATCTCGATTGCCGGATGGGTCTGCTTCAGAGCATCCGCATGGGCTTCCCCTGCCGGATCTGCCTGCGGTGTCAAAAGGATGCGCACCGGTTCGGGAAGCGGACCCGTCGTGAGGCTGTAGATTACGCCGCCGTCGACTACCGTCTTGGGTGCCGGGGTGCAGAGGATCTTTTCGACGGGAATGGAGGCCTGAGGATCGATGGCGATGGTTTCTGCGATGGTCGAGGCCGGCGTCTGGGCGGCGATCGCGAGCGCCAGGGCGCCACCGCCGCCGATGCCGGCGATGACCGGCGGGAGGTAGGCGGCGATCTCCTGCTCGCGGTGGATCTGGCGGCTCAGTTCCTCGATATCGGAGACGAGATAGAGGCAGGTGCGGTCTTCTTCGCGGCCCAGCGCCTCATAATAGTCGGGAAGATCAACGCCGACGACCACGGCGCCGTCAGCAGCCAGCGCATCGGAGACCGTCTGTTCGCGGTCCGACCAGCCTTCGGTGCCGGACAGGAGGAGGACGATGCCGGATGCCTTTGTGTCGGGATAGGCAATGCGATCGGTCGGCAGGCTTCGACTGCCCGGGCCGGCCCACCACTGAAACGCATTCACCGCGGCGGCGACCACGGTGATGCCGGCAACAATTGCAGGCAAAAGCTTCATCGGCGAAGGATGCCCCTCAGGCCGCCGGCAATTAGCTTAGTCACGTCGAACAGGGCCACGAGCGGCATGCCACGGCCGGAGACGGCGAGATAGCGCGGCTGCCATTCCGGATCGAATTTCGACTTAAAAGCATGAACGCCGCGGAAATTGTAAAAGCGTTCGCCGTTTTCGAAAATGCGGTTGCCGATATGGTTCCAGAGCGGGGCGCGGCGGTGGGTGGCAAGGCCTGAAAGCGGCGCCATGCCGAGGTTGAGCGTGCGATACCCTTCCGCCTTGAAATGCTCCATGATGCGCACGAAGAGCAGATCCATCATGCCGCGATGGGTGTTGGGCACATGCCGCATGAGATCGATAAAGGCATCGCCGCTGGAACTCGTCGCATGGATATTGGCGAAAGCAACGATGCGGCCTTCGAGGCGGATGACGGCGACAGGTCCGGCGGCCACATAGGCCGGCTGGAACGTGCCGAGCGAAAAGCCCTTTTCGGCCGCGTTATGGGCGGCAAGCCAGGCGCGGGAAACGCCGATAAGCTCGTCCATCACGCCGGGCACCGCTTCGGCCGGCAGCAACGAGAATTCCAGCCCGTCGCGTTCGGCACGGTTGATCGAGCGGCGCAGTTTCAGCCAGGCGCCGCCCTTCAGATCGAAATCGATGAGATGAACCACCGCCTGTTCGCCGAGCTTGTAGGGTTTCAGACCCGCCTCGACTGCGCAGGGCAGAAACTCGGGCGAGACCTGGTAGAACACGGCGCGGCAGCCATCGCGGCGCGCGGCGTTCATGAACTTGACGATCAGTCCCGGCCACGCCTTGCGGCAGCCGACCGGATCAAACAGCGCCGCCCAGGTCCGGCCGGAGCGCGCATACATGATGAACGCAGTGCCGCAATCGGAAAACAACAGCTTCTTATCGCCCAGGCGCACGAGGCCGGCGCTGGCGTTGGGCTGGACCGCGAGGATATGGAGCGCTCTCTCCATATCCTCGCCGGACGGGATACGGGAGGCGGGACGCGGAACGCGACGGTGACGGCTGGCGGCCAGCGAGCCGACGAAAGCGACGGTGACGAAACCGGCCGAGACGCGTGTCGTGACGTCGCCGATGACGAGATGCCAGGCGACTGCGAGCAGGTTCTCTTCCAGAAATACGTAGAGCGACAGCGCCGCGGTGAAGGCGATCAGCGCGAAATAGAAGGCAAGGCCGCGATTGCCAAGGACGTCCAGCAGTCGCTCGGCAAGAAATTTGCCGAACTGACCCACAGCGGAGACCGCTTCGCCCTCCGCAACGGCGGGGGCCATCGTTTCATGCGCAATATCTGCCATAGGAGACCTGTCGGACTATCGAACTGCGAGCTTCATAGAGCACTTTGATTTACCGAAGCTTACGCGCGCAGGCTGCATATCAGCTTCCGATGCGCCCGGAATTGATAGGGATCAATTTAGAGTGTGAAAAGCTGGTACCCGACCCGTACCAGCACCCTGTCATCGGCCGAAGATCTTCCAGCGGGTCGGACGGAACCTTGCTTCGGAGCCGAGCTCGATCGGTGCGTGCAACGGCACTTCGATCTCCACATGGAAGGGCTCGTGGTCGTTACTTCCACCAGGGTTGGAGATATCGATCTCGGCGATACGGGTGCCGGCCAGACGCCGCGAGGCCGTGACCTTGCCGAACAGCGCGTCGCGCTCCTGCGTCAGTTCCACATCTTCGGGACGGAAGTAGAGGTCGCCAGAACTGTTGGCTTCCCCGGACACGCCGATCGGCTCGCCCTGGAACAGGACCGTGCCGTCCTTCACCTCGACCGGCAGGTGCGAGGATTCGCCGATGAAGGAGAACACGAAGGGCGATCCCGGCCGGTCATAGACGTCGTCGGCCGAGCCGACCTGTTCGATCTTGCCCTGGCTCATGACGACGACGCGGTCGGCGAGCTCCAGCGCTTCTTCCTGGTCGTGGGTGACGAAGACGGTGGTGTGGCCGGTGCGGTCGTGAAACTCGCGCAACCAGCGGCGCAGCTCCTTGCGGACCTTGGCATCGAGCGCGCCGAAGGGTTCGTCGAGCAGCAGGATGCGCGGCTCGATCGCCATGGCGCGGGCCAGTGCCACACGCTGGCGCTGGCCGCCGGAAAGCTGGTTCGGATAGCGGCTCTCAAGCCCCGACAGCTGGACCATATCGAGCAGGTCGGAAACGCGCTTGCGGATTTCGGTCTTCGACGGGCGGCTGGCGGAGGGGCGAACCTTCAGGCCGAAGCCGATGTTTTCGGCCACCGTCATATGCCGGAACAGGGCGTAATGCTGGAACACGAAGCCGACATTGCGATCCTGCACGGAATGATGCGAGGCATCTTCGGCACCGAAGAAGATCTGGCCGGCGGTGGGGAAATCCAGCCCGGCGATCAGCCGCAGCAGCGTCGTCTTGCCGGAACCGGACGGACCAAGCAGCGCGATCAGTTCGCCGGACGCGATTTTCAGCGACACGTCGTTCAGCGCGGCGAAGCGGTCGAATTCCTTGCGGATATTGTTGATGCTAACTTCCATGGAGCGGGAGCCTTTAATGTCTGCCGCCGGCTGAGCCGGCACCGAACCGAAGTTCGAGTAGGGTTTTGAGAGCGAGCGTGACGAGCGCCAGAAGTGCGAGCAGCGAGGCCACCGCGAAGGCTGCAACCATGTTGTACTCATTATAGAGTATCTCCACATGCAGCGGCATCGTGTTGGTGAGCCCGCGGATGCGGCCGGATACGACCGAGACGGCGCCGAATTCGCCCATGGCGCGGGCATTGCAGAGAAGCACGCCGTAAAGCAGGCCCCACTTGATATTGGGCAGCGTCACATACCAGAAGGTCTGCCAGCCGGTTGCCCCGAGAGACAGCGCCGCCTCCTCGTCGCCGGTACCCTGGTCCTGCATCAGCGGGATCAGTTCGCGGGCGATAAAGGGGAAGGTGACGAACACGGTGGCGAGCACGATGCCGGGGACGGCAAACAGGATCTCGATGCCATAGCTCTTCAGCCACGGTCCAAGCACGCTGGCGCTGCCGAACAGCAGCACATAGACGAGACCCGAGATGACCGGCGAGATCGAGAACGGCAGGTCGATCAGGGTGATCAGAAAAGCCTTGCCCTTGAATTCGAACTTGGCGATGGCCCATGCCGCCGCAAGCCCGAAGACGAGGTTGAGCGGCACGGCGATGCCGGCGACCGTGAGTGTCAACCCGATCGCGGCCCAGGCATCGGGTTCGACCAGCGCTTCCTCATAAGCACCCCAACCCTCGCGAAACGCCTCGACGAAGACCGAGACGAGCGGCAGGAACAGGAAGAATCCGAGGAAGATGAGGGATACGCCGACCAGGACAAGCTTGGTGGTGAGGCTTTCATCGGCGGGGCTGCGGAAACGTGTGATGCGGGCGGACTTAGACATGAGACAAGACCCTCTCTGCCCTGCCGGGCGACCGGGGTCGAGACACGGGTCTCGCCCCGTCCTTCGGACCGCCCACGGGGAGGGAGAACCGACGTGGCAAGCGCTGCGTTCCTGCATCAGAGGGTGAGGCTGGGTTAAGCCCTCCCCCTTGTGGGGAGGGTTGGGAGGGGTTCTTTTTCAAGGCAGCTCCGAAAACATCAAACATAACCATACCTCCTGCGGCTCCAGGCCTGGATGAGGTTGATCACCAGCAGCATGGCAAACGAGATCAGCAGCATGATCGTGGCGATTGCGGTGGCGCCGGCGTAGTTGAACTCTTCCAGCCGGATGACGATCAGAAGCGGCGCGATTTCCGAGACGTACGGAATGTTGCCGGCGATGAAGATGACCGAGCCGTATTCGCCAACACCGCGGGCGAAGGCGAGTGCGAAGCCGGTGAGGATGGCGGGTGCCAAGCCCGGCAGCAGAACCTGGAATATGGTCTGGAACCGGTTGGCGCCGAGCGTTGCTGCCGCCTCTTCCACTTCGCGATCGATCTCTTCCATGATCGGCTGCACGGTGCGCACGACGAAGGGAAGACCGATGAAGATCAGCGCGATGACGATGCCGTAGGGCGTAAAAGCGATGCGGAACGGCATGAACAGCGAACCGATCCAGCCATTCGGCGCATAGAGCGAGGCGAATGCGATGCCGGCGACGGCCGTCGGCAGGGCAAACGGCAGGTCCACCATCGCATCGATCAGCCGGCGACCGGGAAACCGGTAGCGGGTCAGCACCCAGGCAAGCAGCGTGCCGAACACGACGTTGATGAGCGCGGCCGCAAAGGCCGTGCCGAAGGAAACGGTGAGAGCCCGGATCGTTCTTTGATCCGAGAGGATGGCGAAGAAGCCTGACCAGCCGAGCTCGGCCGTGCGCCAGAGCAGGCCTGCGATCGGAATGAGGATGATAAGCGACAGGTAGGCGAGCGAAAAGCCGAGCGTCAACCCGAAACCCGGGATGATGCTCGGCTGTTTTACCCGCCACCGTGCCGACGTGGCAGCGGTGGATGAGGTCATGTCGGTTCCGACTTATTTGCCCGGCTTGTAGATCTGGTCGAAGATGCCGCCATCGCCGAAGTGTTCCGGCTGCGCCTTTTTCCAACCGCCGAAGATCGGGTCGTCGATGGTGACGAGCTTGATATCCGGCAGCTGTTTCAGCAATTCAGGCTTTACCACATCGCGCCTGGACGGACGATAGAAGTGCTTGGCCGCGATGTTCTGGCCTTCATCGGAATAGAGATACTGAAGATAGGCTTCGGCGACCTTGCGGGTGCCCTTCTCATCGACCGTCGCGTCGACCACCGCAACCGGCGGCTCTGCGAGGATCGAGATCGGTGGCACGACGATGTCGAAAGCGTCCTTGCCGAATTCTTCGCCGGCGAGATAGGCCTCGTTTTCCCAGGCAAGCAGCACGTCGCCGATCTGACGCTGCGCAAACGTCACCGTGGAGCCGCGGGCGCCGGTGTCGAGGACCGGAGCGCGCTTGTAGAGATCGGCGATATAGGCCTTGATCTTGTCCTGGTCGCCCTTGAATTCTTCATTGGCCCAGGCCCAGGCTGCCAGATAGTTCCAGCGGGCGCCGCCCGAGGTCTTCGGGTTCGGGGTGACGATCGAAACGTCGCCCTTGACCAGATCGCCCCAGTTCTTGATGCCCTTCGGATTGCCCTTGCGCACCAAGAAGACGATCGTCGATGTGTAGGGCGAGGAATTGTTCGGCAGGCGGGAACGCCAGTTTTCCTTGATCTTGCCGGCCTTCTGGATGGCGTTGATATCGCTTTCCAGCGCCAGCGTCACGACATCGGCGCCGAGACCATCGATGACGGAGCGAGCCTGCGCGCCGGAACCGCCATGCGACTGGCGAATGGCGACATCATCGCCACCTTCGGCCTTCCAGTGCTTGGCAAAGGCGGCGTTGAAATCCTTGTAGAGCTCGCGCGTCGGGTCATAGGAGACGTTGAGGAGCTGGGTGGCTGAAAAAGCCGGCGCCACGCTGCCGGCTGCAAGCGTCACGCCGAGCGCCAGTGCCAAAAGCCGCTTCGATATCCCATCGGTAAAATTCAGCATGAATGCCTCCCCTGTGATCTGCCCCAAACTCTACCGACCGGGTCGTCTTAGTCAATCGATGGCGAAACCAAGGCAAAACTGTTTCCCTTTGACGGGCTACGGCGACAAGGGCGCGTTCCCGCGAGGCCGAGAGGCGAAACGGCAGCGTTGGGAAAAGCGGAAGAAGGGGTAAGGCAATCCGGGAAGCGGGTCGGGTTTTGGACGAGAGAGGACGCCTCGAACAGGCCGTCAGAGGCCCGCATGTGCTCGATGGCCAATCAACGCGACACAGTAAATTCTTAGATGCGCGCTAGCCAGATACTAGGCCGACAGCAGTTCGCGCACCTGTCCGGCGTCCGCAGCGTCAGTGTCCGCTGCGGCCACTTCGACCCCTGCCCCTTCCACCGCATCGGCGATGGTGGTGCTGAACAGCACGTCGCGGGTGGCGTCAGCAACGCGGGCGAAGACGTGGCGGATTTCGCAGAGGTGTTCGCCGTCGCAATCATCGCATTTGCGGTAGGCGGTCTGGGAGAGGCAGGGCAGCGGCGCGATCGGTCCGTCGACCAGACGCAGCACTTCGCCGAAGGTGATGGCGTCGGCGGGCCGCAGGAGAAGATAGCCGCCCTGCTTGCCGCGCCGCGACACGACGATCCCCGAACGTTTGAGGTCGAGCAGGATCTGCTCCAGAAACTTCTTCGGAATGCTCTGCTGAACCGCGATCTCGGAGATCAGCATCGGTTCTTCAGGATCCGCCTGCGCCAGGGCCGTCAGGGCTCTCAACGCATATTTCGCCTTCTGGGATATCATACCGCGACCACTAACAGCAGCGCCGCCGCAAGGCCGAAATCGGTCTCACGTCGCCGCTAATTTTCCTCTGGGCATCCACGATGAAGCCGCAACCGGCATTCGCGAGGAGCAGGCCGGCACGCGGCGATGCCGCAATGCAAAACCTGGTCCTGGGATAGCGCAAATGGCAAGAAATTACAAACCAATGGCCGCATTGGCGGGCAAAAAAGGCTCACATTTAGTTAAGGCGTCGGGTTTTCTGTGTAGGCGGAGCTTTGGAGAGATATTTGCTCCCGCAGTCCGAAGGTTGAAACGGCTTTTCCTGTCTTTTCGCAACGGGTCCGACAATAATCTTGCCATTGCTTACGGAAGATGACCGATGACCTTTCAGGACGTGGCAAGGCTTGACCATCAGGCACTTGCAGCAAATCTCGATACTCGCCTTGCAGGCCTCGACCTTGCCGGCCGTCTGTCGCTTGTGGCAGGGCTCGGCCGCGCCGTGTTCACCACGTCGCTCGGGATCGAGGATCAGGTGATAACAGCTGCGATCGGCACGCATCGTCTGCCGATCGAGGTATCGACGCTGGAGACCGGCCGGCTGTTTCGCGAAACCGTCGATCTGATCGCCGAGACCGAAGCGCGCTACGACCTCGAGATCATCAGGTTCTACCCTGATAAGGATGATGTCGATGCGTTTGTCGACACATACGGCATCAATGGTTTCTATGACAGCGTCGAGGCCCGTCACGCCTGCTGTCGTGTGCGCAAGCTCGTGCCGCTCGCTCAGGCACTTGATGGCGCCGAGATCTGGATCACGGGCCTTCGCCGCGGCCAGTCCGGCAACCGGGCGACGACGCCGTTTGCCGAATTCGACGCCGAGCGCAACCTGATCAAGATCAATCCGCTGGCCGACTGGGATATCGACCGCATCAACGCGCATGTCGCGGCCGAGCATATCCCGATCAACCCCATGCACGCCCGCGGCTATCCGTCGATCGGCTGCGAGCCCTGTACCCGCGCCATCAAGCCCGGCGAGCCCGAACGGGCCGGCCGCTGGTGGTGGGAAAACGACGAAAAGCGCGAATGCGGCCTGCATGTTTCGGAAAGTCACGCGTCTGACGCGCAGGCCTCCGAAGACCCCGCGGCCCGCTCCTCGGTCATCCAAGGGGCAAGCGCCATCGGATGATCCGTCCGGATCGCAGCGCCTGCCGCCCTTGCCATCTATGTTGTGTCTTTAAGAATACCGGAGACTGAAATGCCCCTGTCAGTACAGGAAACGGAAATCAAGAACCCGCCCGTTTCCCGCCCGCCGCTCGATCCTCATCTCAAGGCCCTGGAAAACGAAGCGATCCACATCTTCCGAGAGGTGGCGGCCGAATTCGAAAACCCGGTCATGCTCTATTCGATCGGCAAGGATTCCTCCGTCCTGCTGCATCTCGCCCGCAAGGCCTTCTTCCCGGGTCGCGTGCCCTTCCCGCTTCTGCATGTGGATACGACGTGGAAGTTCAAGGAAATGATCGCGTTCCGCGACAAGGTCGCAGAGGACTACGATCTCGACCTCGTGGTGCACAGCAATGCCCGTGGCAGGGAAGAAAACATCACGCCGTTCACCCATGGTTCGTCCTTCTATACCGACGTGATGAAGACCGAAGCGCTGAGGCAGGCGCTGGATGCCGGCGGTTACGACGCGGCCTTCGGCGGCGCGCGACGCGACGAGGAAGCAAGCCGGGCCAAGGAGCGGATCTATTCGTTCCGCACGCCTGACCATAAGTGGGATCCGCGCAACCAGCGGCCGGAACTCTGGAACGTCTATAACGGCATGATCCGCAAGGGCGAAAGCGTGCGCGCCTTCCCGCTGTCGAACTGGACCGAAGTGGATATCTGGCGCTACATCCAGGCGGAAAACATTCCGCTGGTGCCGCTCTACTATGCCGCCGAGCGCCCCTATGTGGAGCGCGACGGAATGATGATCCTTGCCGAAGACGAGCGGCTGGAACTGCTTCCCGGCGAAGAGATCAAGCATGGCTCGATCCGGTTTCGCACGCTCGGCTGCTTCCCGCTGACAGGCGCGATCCGCTCGACGGCGTCGAACCTCGAAGAGGTCATCGCCGAACTGGAAATTGCCACCGTTTCCGAACGCCAGGGCCGCGCCATCGACCGCGATCAGTCGGGTTCGATGGAAAAGAAGAAGCGTGAAGGATATTTCTGAGATGAGCGTGACAGCAACATCCACCGCCGCTTCGGCCACCATTCTGCCTTTTGCCGAATCCGCTGCCAAGATCACCCGTGACGTGCGGCCGCTGCGGCTGATCACCTGCGGTTCCGTCGATGACGGCAAGTCGACCCTGATCGGCCGGCTTCTCTGGGATACCAAGGCCGTCAAGGAAGACCAGGCGGTGACGCTTGCCCGCGATAGCGGCGGCCAGAACGATCTCGGCCTGCCGGATTTCGCGCTGCTTCTCGATGGTCTCCAGGCCGAGCGCGAACAAGGCATCACGATCGACGTCGCCTATCGCTATTTCTCGACCGAGAAGCGTTCGTTCATAGTGGCCGACACGCCTGGCCATGAGCAGTATACCCGCAACATGGCAACCGGCGCCTCGACGGCCGATCTCGCCATTCTGCTTGCGGACGCCCGCGTCGGGCTTCTGGAACAGACCCGCCGGCATGCGACGATCGCATCCTTGATGGGCATCCGGCAGTTCGTTCTGGCGGTCAACAAGTTCGACCTCGTGAATTACGACCGCGAGATCTTCGACCGGATCAGCCATGAATTCCGCGAATTCGCGCTGTCGCTCGGCGTTCGCCAGATCATGGCGATCCCGATGTCGGCGCTGAAGGGCGAAAACGTCGTCTATCCCGCAACGTCCACGATGCCGTGGTATGAAGGCCCGACGCTGGTCGAGGCTTTGGAACTGGCAACGACACGCTCCACGCAGACCGGTGGCTTCCGCCTGCCCGTGCAGCGCGTCTCGCGTCCCGGCGAAAGCTTTCGCGGCTATCAGGGCACGGTCGCAGGCGGCTCGATCAAGCCGGGCGACAGCGTCGTCATCCTGCCATCGGGCACGATTGCCAACGTCAAGCAGATCGTCACCTTCGACCTCGTGCGAAACGCGGCCGTCGCTGGCGACGCGATCACGCTCGTGCTCGACCGACAGGTGGACGTCGCCCGCGGCGACGTGATCGCCTCGCTCGATGGCCAGCCGATGACCGGCCTCAACTTCGAGGCGCAGATGGTGGCGTTGCAGCCTGGCGGCATCGAGCCCGGAAAGCGCTACTGGCTGAAAAGCGGTTCGCGCCGCCAGCGCGTGGCGGTGGAGCCGATCTCGCAGCTCGACCTGCAGTCGGGCAGCTGGGCTCCGCATGCGTCCGGCCTCGACATGAACGCGATCGGCAAGGTGCGCCTGTCTTTCGAAGAGCAGGCGGTGTTCGACACCTATGAGCAGAACCGCTCGACCGGTGCCTTCATCCTGATCGACCCGGATACGCTGAATACGGTCGCCGGCGGCATGATCACGGCCAAGCGCGGCGAACTCGGCGGCATTCGCCGTGGCGAGCCAAGCCAGGGCGACCGCGTGATTCTCTCCCTGCCTGCCGATCTTGCCGAACTGCTGATGGCAACCGACGCGTTTGCCGCCCGCCGCGACGACGTGGAGATCCGCAGGGTGAGCGGCGCGGAAGCTGCCGAAATCCTGACATCGGGCGACAAAGACCGTTGATTTAAAACAGGAATTTTCAAACACCGATGGGCCGGGGTGCAGAACCCGGCCCTTCGCTATCCCGGCAGGTTTGCCACACTTGGCGGCGAACCAATCGCCTAATCAAGCAGCATCGTGCACGAGACGTTTGCACAAGCGGCGGATCCACCTATATCATGCCTCCCTTCACCCTTCCGGGAGGCGCGCTGTGCAATCCAGCCTCGGGAACTGAGATCCGTTGCCGATGGAAAAACATCTACTTCGTTATATCTGGAATCATACGCGACCGCAGCAGTTATGGGTTCTCGCGATCGTTCTGATTTCGATGATTCCGTACTTCCTTGCGTTCGACCTTCCCAAGCAGATCATCAACGGGCCGATCCAGGGTGAAGGGTTCGAGATGGCGGCCGCAACCCGGCCCTTCCTCGCATTCCAGTTCACCATTCCTTTGACGCAGTGGTCCTTCGGTTTCGAAGGCTTCGAGCTCAACCGGCTGGCGACGCTGATGGCGCTTTCGGGCGTGTTCCTGCTGCTCGTCATCGTCAACGGGTTGTTCAAGTTCTACATCAACACCTACAAGGGACGCCTGGGCGAACGGCTGCTGCGCCGTATCCGCTACGAGCTGGTGGACCGTCTTCTGCGGTTTCCGCCAAGCACGATGCGGCAGATCCGCGGTGCGGAAGTCTCCAGCATGGTCAAGGACGAGGTGGAGCCTTTCGGCGGCTTTACCGGTGACGCTTTCGTGCAGCCGGCCATGCTGGGTGGACAGGCGATCGCCGCCCTCACCTTCATTCTCTTGCAGAACCTGTGGCTGGGGCTGATCGCAGCCTTCATGGTGGCGATCCAGGTCGGCATCATTCCGAAGATGCGCCGTCGCCTGATCGATCTTGGCCGTCAGCGGCAGATCACCGCCCGGCATCTGGCGGGCAAGGTGGGCGAGATTGTCGAGGGCATGGATACGATCCACAGCTACGACACCAGCAATTACGAGCGTGCCGATATTTCCGACCGGCTGGGGCAGATCTTCCAGATCCGCTACGACCTCTATCGGTGGAAATTCATCGTCAAGTTCGTCAACAATTTCCTGTCGCAGCTGACGCCGTTTCTCTTCTATTCGATCGGCGGCTATTTTGCCTTGCGCGGCACGCTCGACGTCGGCCAGCTGGTGGCCGTCATCAACGCCTACAAGGACCTGCCGGGCCCGCTCAAGGAACTGATCGACTGGGACCAGGCACGCCAGGACGTTCAGGTGAAATACGAACAGGTGCGCGAACAGTTCGAGCCGGGCGTGCTGATCGCGCCGACGCTGCATGCGCTCGCCCACGATGTGCCGGACCATACGCCGTCTCCGCTTGCCGCTCTGAACCTCACCATCGTCGATGGCAGCGGCGCCCATATCGCCGAAAACGTGACGCTCAAGATCGAGCCCGGCGAGCTGGTGGCGATGATCGACAATGCCGGCATCGGCGCCGAAGCGACGGCGGAAGCGTTCGGCCGCATTACCTGGCCGGCATCGGGCCGCGTGATGCTGGGCGAGGTCGACCTTCTGGAGCTGCCGGAAGCGGTGACCGGGCGTCAGGTCTCCTATGCGTCGGCCGACAGCTACTTTTTCCACGGGACGCTCAAGGACAATCTTCTCTACGGGCTCAAGCACGCGCCGGCCGTGCAGGAGAAGTCCGCAGACGAGCCCAAACACAAGAAGCTGCGGCGGCGCTGGAAAATGAGCGAAGCCGAACGCGCCGGAAACACGACGCACGATCCGTCCGTCGACTGGATCGACCGTCGATCCACCTCCGTATCGGAAGGCGGCGAAGACGATGTCAAGCAGTCGGTCTTGAGGGCCCTCGATGCGGTGCAGCTGACAGCCGACGTGATGGAACTGGCCTTGCATTCCTATCTCGACCCGGCCGAACACGAGGAACTGACCGGTCGTGTCGTCGAGATGCGGTTTGCCCTGCGCGAGGAACTCGCCAGTCAGGGGCTTGGCAATCTTGTCTCCTATTTCGATTTCAGCGCCTACAACACCGAAGCGACGGTGCGGGAAAACCTGCTGTTTGCGGCGACGCGCCAGTCTGCGGAACTGGATATGGAACTGGCCGAGGGAGAGTACGTCTTCGAAGTGTTGAAGACGGCCAATCTGTTCGACCTGTTCTACGACATGGGACTTTCGATCGCCGAAAACCTGTCGGAAATCTTCCAGGGCCTGCCGCCGGAACATCCGCTGTTCCAGCAGCTCGAGCATATCACCACCGACGATATCGCGTTCTACGAGCAGCTTTTGAAGCGCAAGCGCAGCCGCCGGGACTTCAAGCCCAGCGAGGACGACCGGCGCGCGGTGGTCAAGCTCAGCCTCTACTATATCGAGCCACGCTACCGCTTCGGCGTCCTGACCGCCGAGATCATGAACCAGATCGTTGCCACGCGCGACATCTTCTATGCCAACCTGCCGGCATCGCTGCGCAGCCGGATCGAGCGCTACGATCCGCACAAATACATGGGCTCGGCGACGCTTCGCGAAAACATCCTGTTCGGCAAGCTGTCGCAACGCAACGCCGACGCGCCGACCAAGATCCGCAACGTGGCAGGCAAGCTGCTGCGCGAAATGGGTCTCTATGAAAGCTTTATCGGCATCGGGCTGGACTACGACATGGGCGCCAGCGGCCGGCGACTGACACTGGTCCAGCGCCACAAGCTGAGCCTTGCCCGTGCCCTGGTGCGGCGCTCCAATTATTACATCTTCAACAAGCCCCTTCCGGGCCTCGATCGGAGGGCTCAGGAAGAAATTGTTAAGAATGTGCTTCACTTCCTCGCTCAGCAGGACAATAATCCTTCTGTGGCGTGGGTTTTGTCGAATACTGCCCTGTCACGATTGTTTCATCGTGTTATCGTATTCGACAAGGGATCCGTGGCCGAAGACGACTCTTTTGAGGCTCTGGATACAAAGAGTGGTATTTTTAAATCGTTGGTGGCATAATATCGCAGCCGCCAACAAGATGACCAAATGGTGGAAACCATGTTGCTCAACGATGAAGTGCAGTTGCTGAAGAAAGTTCCTTATTTTTGCCGGGTCGATCCGTGCAAACTTAAGCTGCTTGCCTTTACCTCCGACCGCGTTCTCTACGAGCCGGGGCAGGATATTTTCTCACAGGGCGACAGCAGCGATGCTGCCTACGTGATCCTGTGCGGAAAGGTCGACATGATCAGCGGTTCGGCGAATTCCGAGACCAAGATCGGTGAGGCCGGGTGCAATTCCATTATCGGCGAGATGTGCCTTCTCTCCAATTGCTCGCAGGCCGTGACAGCACGTGCCGTGACTGAGGTCGATGTTCTGCGCATTACCAAGGATGCCTTCTTCAAGGTGATCTCCGACAATCCGCGCATGAGCATGGAAATCAGCCGGACGCTCGCCGAAACGATCCGTGGTGCCCGCATGGACGACATGCGCCGGGACCGTCAGCACGCCTGATTGCCCGTCATCGGCCGTTATCCACAGCCTTTCCCTCGGCTCATCCGCTGGTCTTTGAGCGCGCAAACGATGCCATTTGCGCGCGTTGGACACTCGGTCAGCGATGCTGACGATAGGTTTTCTCTGACCTGCATTTGTGGCGGAACACGGGCGTGGCGCTGGTCCTCACGCCCGTTTCACGGCCTGTTTATCGCTTGCGATAATAGAAGTAGCGGCCCTCTTCCACACTGGGCAGGCGCGGCAGCTCTTCAAGATCGGGGTGGTCGAGCGGCAGGCCGCTGACGGCATAGGCGCCCGACGCGAGCATGCCAGCCGCCATTTGCGGCAACCACTGCAAGGTTCTCGCATCCGCATCCGGATAGCCGGTGCCGATATCCGCATGCACGAGGGCAGCGTTCCTGCCGACATAAGCCTGGCCGGTATCCTTGATCTCTCCCAGCACGACGTCGTCTTCGGCCGGCGCTTCGGTGCGATGGGCGCCGTTGGAGCGGTCGAAGGCGAGGATGCGACGGTCGGCGAACAGCTCGCGCAGATGGCTATAGGTGCGGCCGTTGCCGATGCCGACCTCGTAGACATCGCCCGAAGCTGGCAGGCCGAGATCGTTGTTGATGTGATTGAGGATGTCGCGCTGCGCGGTCATCCGGTTGATGAAGCTGTCCAGTCTGCTCATTGCTTTCCCTTTTCCGGCGATCAAGCGTTGAGATAGGGCACGGTTACGCCTTGACGATGGTTTGCGACGTGATGCCGCGATTGGCCATCGCATTGCGGGTATCAACGACCAGCGGCGCACCATCGGCAATCGCCTGGTAGTCGAAACTGTCGTGGTCCGTGGCGATAACGACGGCATCGAAATCCGCGAGCTGATCGAGCGGGACCGACTTGCGACCCATCAGGTGACCGTATTCCCGGGTGCGTGGCACTTCGGAGACGTAAGGATCGTGATAGGCCACGTCGGCGCCGCGTTCCAGAAGCAGTTCCATCAGCCTAAGCGACGGGCTTTCGCGGATATCCGGCACGTTCTTCTTGTACGCCAGACCGAGGATGAGAACCCGCGAACGGCTAAGCGCCTTGCCGAGCATGCGGTCGAGCGCTTCGGCCAACCGGTCGACGACATAGCGCGGCATCGCCGTGTTGATCTCGCCGGCAAGTTCGATGAAGCGGGTCGGCTGGTCGTATTCGCGTGATTTCCAGGTGAGGTAGAACGGGTCGATCGGGATGCAGTGACCGCCGAGGCCCGGGCCCGGATAGAAGGGCATGTAGCCGAATGGCTTGGTCTTGGCGGCGGCAATCACTTCCCAGACGTCGATGCCCATCCGCTCGTAGACGATCTTCAACTCGTTCACGAGCGCGATATTGACGGCGCGGAAGACGTTTTCCGTGAGCTTGACCGCTTCCGCGGTGCGGGTGCCGGAGACCGGAACGATGGTTTCGACGACGGCGCCGTAAAAGGCTGACACCATGGCAGACGCCGCCTCGCCATCGCCGGCAACGACCTTCGGGATGGTCGAGGTCTGGAAATCGCGGTTGCCGGGGTCTTCGCGTTCCGGCGAATAGCCGAGGAAGAAATCCTCGCCCGCAACCAGCCCGGTCTTTTCGAGGATCGGCTTCATCACCTCTTCGGTCGTGCCGGGATAGGTGGTGGATTCGAGAACGACGAGCTGGCCCTTGCGCAGGGTGCCGGCGATCTGCTCGCAGGTTTTTGCGACATAGGACAGGTCAGGTTCGCGGTGACGGGTGAGCGGCGTCGGCACGCAGATGGCGATCACGTCGCATTCGGCAAGGCGTGCGAAATCGGTCGTCGCTGCAAACCGGCCGGCATCGCGCTCGGCGGAAAGTACGTCGTCGGGCACGGCCTCGATATAGCTTTTTCCCGCCTCGATCGCGGTCATCTTGGCGGGATCGATGTCGAAACCGGTGACCTTGAAGCCGGCGCGGGCGACCGTCATGGCGAGCGGCAGGCCGACATAGCCGAGGCCGATGACGCCGATCATTGCGCGCTTGTCTTCGATGGCGGACAAAAGATCCGTCGCCTGTGGCGATTGCTGGTTCAAGGATGGCACTCCGGAGGCATTCAAACTGGGAAGCCATCAGGTGAGCCCAACGACTGGCTCTGTCAAGAGATCGGGCTTTTCACGCTGGCGTGACGGATGCTATCCCACAGCATGGACATCGCTTTCTACGCGCCGCTGAAATCGCCGAACCACCCCGTTCCCTCAGGCGACCGGCTGATGGCGCGCCAGTTGATCGAGATCCTTGGGGTCAAAGGACACAAGGTCGATCTGGTTTCGGAGTTCCGCGCGTTTCTGCCCGAGCAGACCTCGTCGACTGGGGAACGCGATGCGCAGGCGGCGCACGAGGTCGAGCGGATTTCGACTGAGTGGGAAAGACGACTGGCACTCGGCGAGAGGCTGCCGGACCTGTGGTTTACCTACCACCTTTATTACAAGGCGCCGGACCTGATCGGCCCTGCCCTCTGTCGTCGTTTCGACATTCCCTATGTGACGGCGGAGGCCTCCTATTCGCATCGGCGCAATTTGGGGCAGTGGGTGGAGGCGCAGGAGATGGTGGTCGATGCGGTCGCACTGGCGGCGACCAATATCTGTTTCACCGGTCGCGACGGCCGCGGGCTTTCAGAGGTGGTGCCGGGTGCGAAGCTTTCGCGGCTGTTTCCGTTCATCGATCCAACGCCCTATCTGGCCCGCGCGCCATCGCCCGAACCGGGGCGGCTGGTGGCTGTCGGCATGATGCGGCCGGGCAACAAGTTTGCCTGTTATGCAGCGCTTGCCGAGGCGTTGAAGCAGATTGCCCATCGTGACGACTGGCACCTCACGGCGATCGGCGACGGGCCGATGCGGACTGAGGTGGAGGCTCTCTTTGAGGGGGCGCTTGCCGGGAGGGTGGAGTGGATGGGCTTGCAGAGCGCCGAGGAGGTTGCAGCGCTGCTTTCGACCGCATCGATGCTGACATGGCCGGGGGTTTCGGAAGCCTATGGGCTATCCTATCTGGAGGCGCAGGCATCCGGCGTGCCTGTCGTGGCGGAAAACGGCGCCGGTGTGCCCGAGGTGGTGACCGACGGGATCGGCGGCATCCTGACGCCACCGGGAGATGCGGCGGCCTATGCAGCGGCAATCGAGCGGCTGCTGGATGACGAGACGGAACGGTTGCGGCTTGGCCACGCTGCGCGCGATTTCGTCGCGTCGCAACGATCGATTACGGCTGCGGCTGATCGGCTCGACGAGATCATGACCACGATTGGCGCAAAGGATAGAGCATGACCGAAAACGACCTGAGGCTAGCGCTCGACAAGCTTGCAGACAACGGACGGCGGGTCGATTTCTGGCTGCGCGACGACGACGCTGTGGAGCCGACGGAACAGCTGGCAAAGCTTGCGACCATGACCGATGCGTTTTCGGTGCCGGCGACGCTTGCTGTCATCCCCGAGATGACGGGCGAGGATCTCGCCTCCTATCTGGAAACCCAACCGCATCTCGACGTCGCCGTGCATGGCTGGTCGCATCGCAGCTATGCGGGTGCGGGAGAAAAGAAGCAGGAACTGGGGAGCCATCGCCCCCTGCCCGATATCGTCTCCGAGCTGAAGGCCGGATTCGACAAGCTGGCAGAACTGCACGCTCCCCGCTTCGTGCCGATGCTGGTGCCGCCGTGGAACCGGATCTCACAGGAACTGATCGAAAAACTGCCAGAGCTTGGGTTTGCGGCGCTATCGACCTTCGGGCCGGAAAAGACGGCGCCGGTTGCGATGCTCAACAGCCATGTTGACATCATGGATTGGCACGGAACGCGCGGCGGAAGGCCGGCTGCCGATCTGATCGCGGAAACGATCGCGCTGATCGAGGCACCGGACCGGGCGCCTGTGATCGGCGTGCTCGGCCATCATCTCGTACATGACGACAGTGCCTGGCATTTCCTCGACCTGCTGTTCGGCGTGACGGCGGATCACCCCGCTTGCCGCTGGCGCTCGGCCCGGGTCTTGCTGGGGCTCTAACCCGACGCGTTACTGATCGCTTCGAGCCTACCAGCTCTTCCAGGCGACCAGCAGGCCCTCTCCGGACGCAACCGCGTCCGCGCAGGCTTTCTCGACTTCTGCAATCGGTGCGCCGCGCTTCAGCGAGGCGGCGACGAGGCCGAAGGGGGCGAGGAACACATTGGTCTGCCGAAACAACATGGTCATGATCAGCGGACCTGTGGACCACCAGGCGGGCGCCTGCGGCAGCGCCGCCATCACGTCCGGAAACACCTCGAGCATCTTTGCAAAGGCGGGATGGCCGGGCGGTGTGGCGATGAAGGAATTGGCAAGAAGAAGGCTCCCCGCTCCGACATCGCGCGCCACGTCCTCGGCAATGGCGCCGAGGCCGATCAACGGCAGAAGATCGCCAAAACCGATATCCTCGCGGGTCGGATACCAGTCGCAGTCGAGATAGATGCCGCCATGCTCCAGCAGAATGGCATAGCGGGCGACATCGACGGCACCGGGGTAATCGCCGTCTGCGAGCATCGCGAGATAGGCCGGATGGCTTGCAATACCAAGCTGTTCGAGATCCGCCTCGCGCCACAGCCGGTATTCGAAGCCGGTCGCCTTTGCATGGCTTTCCCAGCGCGCGACGGCTGGTGGCAGCGGCAGCGAGCCGATCCAGATCTGGTGAATGATGCGCGGCACCGGCTCTCGCCCAAGCTCTGCCATCAGCCGTTTCTCATCTGCATCGAAGGTGATGAACGGCGCCATCACGGCGGGATCGGGGACGAGGCCGTGCTGCAGACCGACGCGGCCGATTGCGTCGCCCTCCGCTTTGGCAAGCTTCAGCCATGCGGAGTGAAGCTTGCGCGGCATTCCGAGAGCCGTGCGCTCGCCCAGAACATCCGTCGTCATCACCGTTTCGTCGGCGGAAAGTGCTGTTAGAGCGGCCTGCGCCTCCTCCAGTCTTCCGGCCTCGATCAGGGCGCGGGCGTCGGTGATTTTGCGCTTATAGGTTTTCTGGTCAGACTTTTCGGCTGGCACGTGTAATTTCACCTCGCTGTCACGCAACGCTCCTAGGGGATATGCGTTTAACACTCGAATTTCTCGATCTCCGCCAAGAGGTCAGGCTTATTGGCGCAGATGTCAACCGACATGCAGGGGGGCGCATGATAGGGACGATCGGCAGCGGGGTTGCTGCAATGGACAGGTGCACGAGCGTGCGCTACCGTGTTTTGCAATCGATCAATCTTACCTCTCTGCTCCATTCTCCGGGAGCCGGACTTCATTGATGAACCCACCGAAGGAAGTTCTCCGCATCGAAGGATTGAACGTGTCGTTCCCGGTCTGGGGCGGCGCGATCCAGGCGGTCCGGAATCTCAGCATGCGGATACGCCCGGGCCAGGTCACGGCACTGGTGGGCGAAAGCGGTTCCGGCAAGTCGGCTCTCGGCCGCGCGATCATGGGGATCGAGACCGACGTCGCCAAGATTTCCGGGCGCGCGGTGTTCGACGATCCAGCGACCGGCCAGTCCGTCGATCTGATTGCGCTGCCCCGCGACGGGCGGCAGATCCGCGCGATCCGCGGCAGCCGCATCGGCATGATCTTTCAGGAACCGATGACCTCGTTCTCGCCGATCCACACGGTCGGCAACCAGATCGAGGAAAGCCTGAAAATCCATACGGCGATGTCGCCTGCGGAGCGGCGCGAGGCGAGTGAGGAGACGTTGTCTCTCGTCGGTTTCGACAATCCTGCCCGCGTGTTCGACATGTATCCGTTCGAGCTTTCCGGCGGCATGCGCCAGCGTGCGATGATCGCGATGGCTCTGGTCTGTCGCCCGGCGCTTCTGATCGCCGACGAGCCGACGACGGCGCTCGACGTGACGATCCAGGCGCAGATCCTCAAGCTGCTGCAGGAGCTGCAGGCCAAACTCGGCATGGCAATGCTTCTGATCACCCACGATCTCGGTGTCGTCGCCTCGATGGCCGATGAAGTGGTGGTGGTCTATCGCGGCGAGGTCATGGAGGCTGGCTCGGCCTCGGACATTTTCCGCAATCCGCAGCATCCCTATACGAAGGGGCTGATGGCAGCGGTGCCGGATTTCGACAGGCCACGCGAGGAGCGCCTGAAGCCGCTGCGCGAAATCAAGGTGGATACGGTTGGCCTGATGGGACGGCGCAAGAGCGAGAAGGTCCTCCCCGAGATACTGCTGTCGGTCAACCACGTCACCAAGAGCTTCGTCACCAAGAAGGGTGCAGGCTTCGGTTTCGGGGCAAAGCCCGAGCGGACGGTGGCAGTCAATGATGTGAGCTTCGAGATCCGCCGCGGCGAGACGCTCGGGCTCGTGGGCGAAAGCGGCTGCGGCAAGACCACGCTCAGCAAGATCCTGATGCGCGGGCTGTCGGTCGATCATGGCAGTGTCGTCTATAACGGTGAAAACGGTCCGGTCGACGTGCTCAACTGCGAAGGCGAAGTGCTGGACGATCTGCGCACTCGGCTGCAGATGGTGTTCCAGGATCCGGTCTCATCACTTTCGCCGCGCATGCCGGTTCGCAGCATCATTCGCGAACCGCTCGACATCCATGACCGCGGCCCGCTCGCCAAGCGGCAGGAAGCGGTGCGCCGGCTGATCCATGCGGTGGGCATGCCCGAAAGCGCGCTGATGCGCTATCCGCATTCGTTTTCCGGTGGCCAGCGCCAGCGCATTGGGATCGCGCGGGCGCTTGCTCTCGGGCCGGATCTGGTGATCTGCGACGAACCGGTTTCGGCGCTCGACGTGTCGATCCAGGCGCAGGTGCTGAACCTGATGAAGGACCTGAAGTCCGAACTCGGGCTGACCTATCTGTTCATCTCGCACAATCTGGCTGTCGTGAACTACATGGCAGACCGGGTGGCGGTGATGTATGCGGGGCGGATCGTGGAGATCGGCCCCTGCGAAACGATCATGCGGGCACCTGTTCATCCCTATACGAAGAAACTGCTGGCCGCCGTGCCTCTGCCGAGCCTCGACCACAAACTGGATTTCGAGACGATCGGCACGCCGACGGCATCGGCCATGAAGATCTGGGGCAAGCAGTTCCTCGACGAGAAGGATAGCGACCAGCTGACCCATGTGGATCTCGGCGGCGGGCATCTGGTTCTTGCCCGCACCAATGTCGATGCGCGGGAGCTTGTGGCAGGATGACGATTTCCAGACGGCATATGCTGGCCCTGTTGGGCTCGGTCGCGGGTGCAACCGCAATCCCGGCGCGGGTGTTTGCGGCCTTTAGCCAGTCCGACTATCTGGCGCAGATCCCGACCGAGACGCCGCTGCCTCCCATCGAGGAGCGTCTGCCGAAGACGCCGCGCGTCCTCAACCTTGCAGAGCGCGGGCTCAAGCCCGGACGTTACGGCGGTTCGATGCGGATGCTGATCGGCGGCCAGCGCGACATCCGCTTCATGCCGATCAACTGTTACGCCCGGCTGGTGGGATATAATTCCGACCTGAAGCTGGAAGCCGATATTCTGGAAGCCTACGAGGTCGAGAACGACCGCGTCTTCACCTTCCGCTTACGCGAAGGCCATAAATGGTCGGACGGGAGCCCGTTCACGGCCGATGATTTCCGCTATGTCTGGGATGACGTTTTTCACGAAAAGAAGCTCGCCAAAGGCGGACCGCCGGCTGGGTTGATGATCAACGGCAAGCCGCCCCGGTTCGAGGTGATCGATGCGCGCACCGTGCGCTACAGCTGGGACGATCCCAATCCGGATTTCCTCGCCGACCAGGCCTCGCCTTCGCCGATCCGGCTGATGTTCCCCGCTGCCTACATGAAGCAGTTCCATATGCGCTACCAGACGAAGGAGCTGCTGGCACAGCATATCGCCCGCGAACGCGTGGACGACTGGGCGGCGCTGCACCAGAAGATGTCGCGCGTGGTGCGGCCGGAAAACCCGAACCTGCCGACGCTGGATGCCTGGCGCAACCGCACGGCGCCGCCGGCCGAGCGCTTCGTGTTCGAGCGCAACCCCTATTACTACCGCGTCGACGAAAACGGCTTGCAGCTTCCCTATATCGACAAGGTGATGCTGGACGTGTCTTCCGCGGACCTGATCGCCGCCAAGACCGGCACCGGCGAGAGCGACCTGCAGGTGACCAACCTCGATTTTGCCGATTACACGTTCCTGAAGAATGCCGAGCAGCGCTACCCGTTGAAGGTGGATCTGTGGAAGCGGACGCAAGGATCGCGCATGGCGCTGTTTCCCAACCTCAACTGCAAGGATGAAGGCTGGCGCAACCTCTTCCGCGACGTGCGCTTCCGGCGTGCGATGTCTCTTGCGATCAATCGCGGCGAGATCAACAAGGCGGTGTTCTATGGTCTAGCGACCGAGAGCGCCAATTCGATCCTGCCAGACAGCCCGCTGTTCAAGCCGGAATACCAGAAGGCCTGGGCGGCTTTTGATCCTGATCAGGCGAACCGGCTGCTCGACGAGATCGGTCTTGCCATGGATGATAGTGAGGGCCTGCGCCGCCTGCCCGATGGCAGGCTGGCAAAGATCATCATCGAGATCACCGGCGAAAGCACGTTCGAGACCGATGCCTTGGAACTGATCGGCGATCAGCTGCTGCAGGTCGGCATCAAGATCTACCCGCATGTGGCCCAGCGTGAGCTTCTGCGCCGGCGGGTGAAGGGCGGCGATGCGATCATGTCGGTCGGCGGCGGCCTCGACAATGGCGTACCAACTGCCGACATGGCGCCGAAGGAACTGGCACCGACCAGCGATGACCAGTTGCAATGGTCGATCTGGGGACTGCATGCGCTTTCCGGCGGCAGCGACGGCAAGGCGCCTGATCTTCCCGAGGCAAAGGCGCTGCTGGACCTTTACAGTGAATGGCGCAAGGCGGAAGGCTTCGATCAGCGGACGGATGTCTGGCACAAGATGCTGGCGCTGTTTACCGACCAGGTCTTTACGATCGGCATTGTCAACGCCACGCTGCAGCCCGTCGTGCAATCGTCCAAGCTGCAAAACGTGCCGTCGAAGGCGCTCTACGGTTTCGACCCCACATCCTATCTCGGCGTCTATCTGCCGGATGCATTCTGGTATGACGAGGAAACTGCCTGATGTTCCGCTACATTATCTGGCGCATCCTCGTGATGATCCCGACGCTGGTGCTGATCTCGATGCTGATCTTCACGATCATCGAGCTGCCGCCGGGTGACTACTTCGAAAGCTATGTCGAACAGCTGAAGGCGATGGGCGAAAAGGCCGATCTTCAGGAGATCGAAGACCTGCGTGCCCGTTACGGTTTCGATCAGCCTGAGCCGATCCGCTACCTCAACTGGGTGGCCAGCATGATGACCGGCGATTTCGGTTATTCGTTCGAATACCGCATGCCTGTCACGGATGTGGTCGGTGACCGGGTGTGGCTGACGATCCTCGTTTCCACCCTGACCATCATCATCACCTGGGTTCTCGCCTTCCCGATCGGCGTCTATTCGGCCACCCACCAGTATAGCTGGGGTGATTACGGGCTGACGCTTCTTGGCCTGATCGGTCTTGCCGTTCCCAATTTCGTGCTGGCCCTCGTTCTCATGTATCTCGCCAACATCTATTTCGGCACGTCGATCGGCCATCTGATGGACGCGCAGTACATGTCGGAATCGATGAGCTGGGCGAAGTTCAAGTCGATCCTCGAGCATATCTGGATCCCGGTGCTGATCATCGGTACTGCCGGGACGGCCGGCATGGTGCGGCGGCTGCGGGCCAATCTTCTGGATGAACTGCACAAGCAGTATGTGATGACGGCGCGTGCCAAGGGCCTGCATCCGTTCAAGGTTCTGACCAAGTATCCGCTGCGGATGTCGCTCAACTTCTTCATCTCCGATATCGGCTCGATTCTCCCCTCGATCATTTCAGGGGCTGAAATCACCGCGGTGGTGCTTTCGCTCGAGACCACCGGCCCGATGCTGATCCGCGCCCTTCAGAGCCAGGACATGTATCTTGCCGGCTCGTTCCTGATGTTCCTCAGCTTCCTTACTGTTATCGGCGTGCTGATTTCAGACATTGCGCTTGCGATGTTCGACCCGCGCATCAGGCTTCGCGGCGGGAGAACCAAATGACGGTGATCGACAGCAGCGACGCGGGCAAGCTGCCGCATTACGTCCGCGAGGGGGCGTTCGACCCTTACGAGATCGAGCGCGATGCCGATGGCGGCGCGCTGAAGGTTCACGAGGCATCGCAGCTGCAGCTGATGTGGTGGCGCTTCAAGCGGCATCGGCTGGCGCTGATTTCCGGCATCCTTCTCCTCATCGCCTATCTGATGATCGTGGTCGTCGAGTTCCTGGCGCCCTACAAGGTGCATACCCGCAATATCGACTTCATCTACGCGCCGCCGCAATCGGTGCATCTGTTCCACGAGGGCAACTTCGTCGGTCCGTTCGTCTATGGCCAGAAGATGGATTTGGACATGACGACGCTGCGGCGGAACTATTCCGACGACACGGCCGATGTGCAGAAGCTGCGCTTCCTCTGCCAGGGCGATCCCTACCGGTTCTGGGGCGTGGTCGAGATGAGCACGCATCTGGTCTGCCCCGCAGAAGGCGGCCAGTTCCACCTGCTCGGCACCGACCGGCTCGGCCGCGACATGCTGTCGCGCATTCTCTACGGCGCACGGATTTCGCTGACGATCGGCCTGCTTGGCGTCGCCACAAGCTTTATCCTCGGTATCGTTATCGGCGGCATCGCCGGCTATTGGGGCGGCTGGTTCGACACGGTCACGCAGCGCATCATCGAGGTGCTGCAATCGATCCCCAGCATTCCGCTATGGCTTGCGCTTGCCGCCGTCATGCCGGCCGACTGGAGCCCGCTCGTCATCTATCTCGGCATCACCTTCATCCTCGGTCTGCTCGACTGGACAGGGCTTGCGCGCGCGGTGCGCTCGAAACTGCTGTCGTTGCGCGAAGAGGACTACGTGCTTGCCGCACAGCTGATGGGCGCTGGAAGTACCCGCATCATCGGGCGGCACCTCATCCCCGGTTTCATGTCTCACCTGATTGCCAGCGCGACGCTGACAATCCCGGGCATGATCCTTGGCGAGACGACGCTGAGCTTCCTCGGCCTCGGGCTTCGCCCGCCGATCACAAGCTGGGGCGTTCTTCTCACAGAAGCGCGAAGCGTCAGCGCTATCGCACTTTATCCTTGGCTGCTGCTGCCGGTCGTGCCAGTGATATTCGTCATACTTGCCTTCAATTTCCTCGGTGATGGTCTTAGAGATGCGGCAGATCCATATAAATAGTGACTGCTGCTTCAAGCCGCTTTGTCAGCCACTTCGTTGCCGGTAGGAGTTTCGGGCATGCCGCGACATTTGAATAATGCCCGCATTCTCATGTACAGCCATGACACGTTCGGGCTCGGTCACCTGCGGCGGTGCCGCACCATCGCTCATTCGCTGGTGGAGAATTACCGCGGCGTGCAGGTGCTGATCATTTCCGGCGCGACGATTGCCGGTGCCTTCGATTATCGCGCCCGGGTGGATTTCGTGAAGATCCCCAGCGTGATCAAGCTGCACAATGGCGATTACACGTCGATGGACCAGCATATCGATCTGGCCGAGACGCTGAAGATGCGCCATTCCAGCATTCGCCATACCGCCGAAAGCTTCGAGCCCGACATCTTCATCGTCGACAAGGAGCCGCTTGGCCTTCGCGGCGAAGTGGAGGACACGCTGGTCTATCTGAAGACCAAGGGCACACGTCTGGTGCTCGGCCTTCGCGACGTGATGGACGCGCCGCATCTGCTCAAGGCCGAATGGGAGCGTCACGATACGCTGCGCAAGATCGGCCAGCTCTATGACGACGTGTGGGTCTACGGCCCGCCGGAATTCCACGATCCGCTCGAAGGGCTGGATGCGCCGGCATCCGTGCGCAAGAAGATGCATTTCGTCGGCTTCCTGCAGCGTAAGGTAACGTCCGGTGCCGTGCCGGAAACCGATGCGGACGAAGATTACCTGCTGGTGACGACCGGTGGCGGCGGCGATGGCGCAGACCTGGTGCGCGACGTGATTGCAGCCTATCAGGCCGATCCGGCGCTGACCTACAAGACGGTGATCGTGCTTGGGCCCTACATGCCGGCCGAGCAGCGCGCCGTCTTTACCGAAGCCTGCAAGGACGATCCGCGCCTTGAGGTGATCGAGTTCGACAACCGCATGGAAGACCGGATCGCCGGCGCCAAGGCGGTAATCGCCATGGGCGGCTACAACACCTATTGCGAGATCCTGTCATTCGACAAGCCGGCGCTGATCGTGCCGCGCACGCAGCCGCGCGAGGAACAGCTGATCCGTGCAACACGCGGCGCGGAGCTCGGTCTCGTCGACATGCTGTCTGCCGACGACAGTGCCGATGCCACGAAATTTGCAGCCGCGATCAAGGCGCTGTGGAAGCGCGACCCGCCCTCGGTGACGGCGCCCGGCCTGCAGATGGAAGGCCTGCCGCATATCGGCGAGATTGTCGAAGGCTGGATGAAGAACAAGGGACGCCACCTTGCGATTGCGCAAGGCTAACACGCCCTCTCCTGACCGGACGCAGCCCCGGATGCAAGATCGCCCGGATGTAAAAGCGCTGCGCATTTCTGCTGGAACTGCTTTGACATGACCAACAAGACCATCGTCGTGCTGCTGAAAGGTTATCCGCGGCTCTCGGAAACGTTTATCGCCCAGGAACTGCTGGGGCTGGAACGGGCAGGCTTTATCCTGAAGCTGGTGGCCATGCGCCGCCCGACCGACAAGAAGCGGCATCCCGTGCATGACGAGATCAAGGCGCCGGTCAGCTACCTGCCGGAATACCTGCATGAGGAACCGGTGCGGGTGGCTAAGGCGCTCAGGAAGGTCGTGACGCTGCCCGGTTTCGGCTCGGCGCTCAAGGCGTTCCTGCGCGACCTGCCGCGGGATTTGTCGCGCAACCGTTTCCGGCGGTTCGGCCAGGCTGCTGTTCTGGTGGCGGAATGGCCTGATGATGCCGGCTGGCTGCATGTGCATTTCATTCACACGCCGGCAGCCGTTGCCCGCTACGCAAGCCGCATGAGCGGCATTCCCTTTACCGTTTCGGCACATGCCAAGGATATATGGACTTCAGAGCCCTGGGATCTCTCCGACAAGCTTGACGAGGCCGATTGGACGGTGACCTGCACCAAAGCGGGCCATGAGCGGCTGCAGAGCCTTTCCGCGCGCGACAACGTGCATCTGAGCTATCACGGCCTGGATCTCGACCGGTTCCCGCATTTCGCAGGTACCCGCCCTGCCCGCGACGGGCGCGACCCGGATGATCCGGTGAGGATCGTCAGCGTCGGCCGGGCGGTGAAGAAGAAGGGCTATGATACGCTTCTGAGGGCGCTGGCGCTGCTGCCCAAGGAGCTCGCCTGGCGCTTTACCCATATCGGCGGCGGCGATGAGCTTGTGCCCCTCAAGGCACTGGCCGAAGACCTTTCGATCGCATCCCGCATTACCTGGAAGGGTGCGCTGGACCAGCGCGAGGTGCTGGAGCATTACCGCGACAGCGACCTTTTCTCGCTCGCCTGCCGGATTACCGCCGATGGCGATCGCGACGGCCTGCCCAACGTGATGGTGGAAGCCGCAAGCCAGAACCTTGCCGTGGTGGCGACCAATATTTCAGGCATTACCGAACTTTTCGTCGATGGGGAAAACGGACTGCTGGTTGCGCCGGAAGATCCGGTGGCGCTGGCGGCAGCGCTCGAAAAAGCGATCCGCGAACCTGACCTTCGCCAGCGCCTGGGTCAGGCCGCCGAGGCGAAGGTGCGCCACGACTTCGACCACCATACCAGCATTGCCGACCTCAAGCGGCTGTTCACCAAGAGCTTTGCAAGCCTGGAGACCCACCGATGAACAACGGTACCTCGATCGGCAAGGGCCGGCGCGTCCTGTTCTATGTGCAGCACCTGCTGGGTATCGGCCATATCGTTCGGGCAAGCCGCGTTGCCACGGCACTGCAGAGCGCCGGGTTCGACGTGACGCTGGTGACGGGTGGCACGCCGGTGAAAGGCTTTCCGCCTGCAGGCATGGCGCATGTGCAGCTGCCGCCGGTGGTCGCCTCCAATAGCGGATTTTCATCGCTTAGCGATGCCACGACCGGCGAGCCAGTGGACGAGGCTTTCCAGGCCCATCGCACCGGCCTGCTGCTCGATCTCTTTCACGACCTGAAGCCTGATGTGGTTATCACCGAGGCCTTTCCCTTCGGTCGCCGGCAGATGCGGTTCGAACTTCTGCCGCTGCTGGACGCGATCAGGTCTGCCGAGCCAAAGCCGCTGCTTCTCGCCTCCGTGCGCGACATTCTGCAGGAGAACCGCAAATCCGGCCGCGACGACGAGACGATTGCCCTGATGCGCGATCATTTCGACGGCGTGCTGGTGCATGGCGATGCGGGCTTCGTGAAGCTTGAGGAGACGTTTCGCAGGGCGTCGGAATTTGCGGGCAAGATCCATTATACCGGCCTCGTCGCACCCAACACGCCCACCCCCTCGCCCGACCGGTTCGCCGTGCTGGTATCCGCCGGCGGCGGCGCCGTCGGTGCGGGGCTGATCGGCGCGGCCCTGGAAGCCGAGCGCATTCTCAACGACGGCCGCAGCTGGTGCGTCATCACCGGGCCCAATCTTCCCGCGGAGGATTTCGACCGTATTTCGGCAGAGGCCGGCTCCCGCGTGACGGTCATCCGTTTCCGCCCCGACTTCCCGTCGCTTCTGGCAAATGCCCAAATCTCTGTCTCGCAGGCCGGCTACAACACCGTCTGCGACCTGTTCCGCACCACCTGCCGGCCAGTCCTCATCCCGTTCGCGACCGGCGGCGAGACTGAGCAGACTGTGCGCGCCGAAAAGCTCAAAGCGCTCGGACTTGCGCAAGTGGTGGACGAGGCATCGCTGACCGGCCAACCACTGGCAGAGGCCATCCAAAAGGCGAGCGAGGTCACGGGCTTTCGGGAACTGCCGTTTTCTCTGGATGGTGCGGAGAGGTCGGCGGAGATTGTGGCGGGGATGCTGGATGGGCGTGGATGAAACGCGCTCTTGTGAAGTGAGATTTTTCGGGAAGGAGCCTCGCGGGACAAGGGTCAAACTGGTCGGAGTGAGAGGATTTGAACCTCCGACCCCGTCGTCCCGAACGACGTGCGCTACCAGGCTGCGCTACACTCCGTGACCAGTGGCGCCTCTATAAACCGGCATTTTCCGTTGCACAAGCGTGTGCTTTGAAAAAATATGAGGTCTCGTGCAGGCCTGATCACCGCTTCAAACACCTCGAGAACAAGGCGTTGCAAAAAAGCGGCTCGGATGAAAATTGAGAGCTGTTTGGAAAGATGATGTCGCGACAGGCAGCGGAAATCTGTTAGTGCGAGATCAAAGCTTTGCCCATCTCAAAAGGCCTGCCTGGCAGGCATTGTCTGGGGCGATCACCACATGCAAGAGGATTTGTTGAAGATTATGAGCCGCCGCCTGTTCCCCTTGACCGCCGTTCTCGCGGTAGCGCTTTCTGCATGCACCACTGTCAGCGTTGCCAGCAGCCCGATCAACACCTACTGGACCGGCCGTTCGGCTGGCGAGTTCTTCGCCAAGTTCAGCCCACCCTTGAGCGATGTCGATAGCGGCAGCTCGACGATCTACAACTGGCGCGGCGGCTATACCCGCATCAAGCTTGCAAACGGCAAATCGGTGAGCGTCAGCTGCTCGGCCAAGGTCACCGTTTCCGAAAGCTACACGATCCGTGACATCACCATCACCGCAGATCGTCCCGGCTCCACTGGCCCAAGCTATTGCGAAGAACTGCTGCTGCCGAAGAAGTAAATGGAACGGGCATCGCCGTCACTCGGCGATGCCCGCTCAACGGCTCTCCCCATCGAGGGGATAGAGGATCCGTCCGAGGCGTCTCAGCCACGGATTGGATAGCTCGTGGAAGAACAGGATCGGGTTCCGGCGGAAATCGCGCGCATCCTGCTCTGACCCCGCCTTAGCAATTAGCCAAGCAATCGGCACGGTCAGCAGATGCCGCCAGCCGAACAGGCCATAGGCCCCCCTCATCGCGAAGCCCGGCCGCGCCGGCATCGGTACTTCCCTGATTTGAGTTTCCGGCATGCCCTTTTCGCGCCACTGGAGCGCCAGCGCCAGACAGGTTTCGAAATCGATCTGGGTTCCATCGACCGGATTGAAATAGCGCGGATAGAGAAGATAGGCCGCGGCGAACAGCTGTTCGATAGTAAGCCTGCGGCCCCGCCGCGGGTTCGGCTGCCGATCGTCGGTCAGGCCCCACCCGGCATAGAACGGACATCCGGCCAGCGTCACGGGAAGGCCCCGCAGCAGCGCTTCGAAACCTGCGAGCGACGTGATGGCGTAGACATGATCGGCGCGCGCGAGAAGCTCCGGGAGCGACACCGGCGCGGAGACAATTGTTGCGAGATCGGTGACGTCGGACGGATCGGACCGCTGCGCCCGGACACCGTTCAGAACATCGGGATGCGGCTTGTAAAGGATTTCGGCATCCGGGTTTTCCTTGGCTGCCAACCGCACGAGGTCGTTGTTGGTAAACGGACGATCGCAACCGAAGCGGATCGACGCGTCGTCCTCCACCTGGCCGATAACAAGGATGCGACGTTGCGCCTGCACCACAGCATCGGCCGGTACAGCCCTTGCCGCCAGGAGATCTGCTCCTGCGCCTTGTCGGGCAGCGGCATTGTATTTGCTGAGGCCGGACCGGAGCAGAAGATCGATGCCGGCCCTTGCCCGCTCCATCAGATCAGGGTCGGCATCGAAATCATAGCTGTTCAGGATATCTTCGAGATCGGAGGGCTGGCGGCTGTCGAAATAGGGCGTGCGGCTATCAAGTGTGAGCGAGAACGGCAGGCTCTTGCTGGCATTGCCGACCAGCGAGCGGATAAACCCGTCTTCCAGAAACACGACCTGGATATGGTTGGAATGCGCGAATTCCAAGATGGCATCCGAGACATTCCGGCTCCAGACCAGCAGGGTCGCGCCGGGTGTTGCGAGGATTAAGTCCTGCCAGTCTCGAACAAACGTGAGATCGCTCAGGTAAAGCGGCAGATACTGAAAGCTCGAATGCGGAAAATAGGCCTCCAGCATCCCCCGCTTCCAGCGGCGGATATGCACCGCAAACACGTGTCGTCCGTCAAGACCCGGCACTCCAGCGGCAATCATCCTCGATTGGGTTCCTTCGTTGGGTGTGTTGGTGTTGGTGCGATGGGTAAGGTCTACGGGAATGGTTGGTGGAGGTCACTAGGTCAACAGGGATCGCTGGCACGCCTTTCAATCGGCATGATTCGAACCACTGGCGTATTCCCTTCAAATGACATATTTTAGGTGCAAGAACATGCCCTGCGGCGGCGTGGCAAGTCCAGTTTCAACCCGCGAGCAAATCACGAGGTCGTTTGTACTACTTTACGTCCCACTTGCGCGTCGTGACAGCTCTCGTCATCCGAGAGATGTCGACCCGGTTCGGAAAGAACCCGGGCGGATACCTGTGGGCGCTGCTTGAGCCTATCGCCTATATCGCGTTCATGTCGCTGATCTTCATGGCGATCGCGCACAAGCCTGCACTGGGAACCAGTTTTCCGCTTTTCTTTGCCAGCGGCTTTGTCTGTTTCCAGTTTTATTCGGCAATGGCTGGCTATCTGAACAGCGCCGTCAATGCCAACCGGCCGTTGCTGAGCTATCCAAATGTTGCTCCGATCGACACGATCGCGGCCCGCTTCTCGTTGCAGTTCTGCACGACCTGCGTCGTTGCAATTTGCATCATTGCACCGCTGATCATGCAGCTGAAAACGACGCCGACGATCCGGTTGTCACCGATCCTGACAGCGATTAGCCTCGGCAGCCTCATCGCGCTCGGGCTCGCGCTCGCCAACAATGTGCTGTTCCAGCGATTTCCACTGTACGACAAGATTTTCGGCATCGTCAGCCGGCCGCTGTTCCTGATCTCAGGGATTTTTTACCTACCGGATTCACTGCCACCCGTGGCGCGTGATGCCATTCTGATCAACCCGATTGCACATCTTGTCATGCTGTTTCGGACCGGACTCTATCCAGAATATCGGGCGATAGGCTTCGATCTGGACTATCTCCTCCGCGTCACGACCGTCTTGCTGTTCGCAGGCATGGCGATATTCACCATTTCGAGAGGCGTGTTGAGAGCACGATGATAAAGCTGGACAAGGCCACGAAACGTGTCCGGATGAAGGGCGTTTCGAAGACGATCATAGACAATGCGAGCATCGTGATCCCGCGTGGCAAGAGCGTGGGACTGCTCGGCCGCAACGGCGCCGGAAAATCGACCCTGCTGCAGATCATCGCCGGGACGCTGGATCTCGACTCTGGCAAGGTCACCCGGCAGGGGAAAATTTCGTGGCCGCTTGGGTTCGCGGGCAGCTTCCAGGGCAATCTTTCCGGCGAACAGAATGTCCGCTTCGTTGCGAGGATCTACGGGGTCGATACGGAAGAACTGGTGGCCTATGTCGCAGAATTCGCCGAGCTCGGCTCCTTTTTCCAGGCGCCGGTGCGCACGTATTCATCGGGCATGAAAGCCCGCCTCGCGTTCGGCGTCAGCATGGGCGTCAAATTCGATTATTATCTCGTCGACGAGATAACTGCGGTTGGAGATACGAATTTTAAACGGAAATCGAAGGAAACATTCAAGGAGCGTTTAAGCGCTTCGGATGTTATCATGGTTTCCCATAGTGCTGGCACGCTTCGTGATTACTGCGAGACTGGAATCGTGCTGGAAGACGGCAAGCTGACGTATTATGATAAACTTGAAGACGCCATCACGGTGCACGAAAACAATATGAAGAGGCATTGACGTTGGACAACGCGCAACAGAAGATCGCCGGTGCATCCGACAACAGGATCGAACCCGAGCTGCGCCAGCCGCGACCGGTGCCAAAGAACCTTGTTCTCCTTCAGGGACTGCTGGAACGCCCGTTCAAAGCTCCTGCTACCCCTGTCCCGCCACCGGAGCCGGAAGTCGTTGCACCCGAGCCGAGTTCAGATGTGGTCTCGACGAGTGCCGCTGTCGGCAAGACGCGCCTGCTGAAAACAAGACATTTCGTGATCGGCGCCAGCTTTGTTCTAGCGGTAGCTGTCCCTACGGCCTTGAGCTCGCTCTACATGGCGTTCGTCGCGGCAGACCAATATCACAGTTCATCGTCATTTTCTGTGCGCAGCATCGAGTCGGCCCAAGCTTCCGACCTGATGGGCATATTCGGACAGGCATCGAGCGGCAGCACCATCTCGGACTCCTACGTTCTGCTCGACTTCATCCTGAGCGAGCGCATGGTGCAGGCCATCGACGAGGCGTTCGGAATAGACAAGATCTTTGCGCCACGGGGATCTGACTTTTTCTACGGCATTTCGAAGGATGCGCCGATCGAGGACAAGCTCGACTACTGGCGCAATATGATCAGCGTCAATCTCGATCATACATCCGGTATCATGAACCTTCAGGTTAAGGCGTTCTCGGCCGAGGATTCGCAGCAGATTGCCAATTTCGTGATCACCCAGAGCGAGAAGCTCGTGAACGAGCTTTCCCTTTACGGCCGTACCGAAGTCCTGAAAGTGGCGCAGGAGGAAGTTAGCACGGCGGAAAACAGGCTTGCCGGCGCCAGAGAAGCCCTGCGCGACTATCGTGATTCGTCCCAGGAAGCTGATCCGGTCGAAGGTGCAAAGCTTGCTGCGCAGTTGATCGGCTCGCTTGAACAGCAACTCGTCCAGTTGCGCACGGACCTGTCCACAGCATTGACACAGTTGAGCGAAAACACGCCGCGCGTCCGAGTGCTGCGGTCGCAGATCACCAGCCTCGAATCCCAGCTTAACCGGGAACGGCAGCGTTTCGGTAGCGGTACCGCGGCCGGAAAGCAGGGCCGCAGTGCTACGGGCTCGGATGTTGCCGGTCGTATCCAGAAGTATGAGACACTGCAGACCAGTAGCGAATTTGCTGAACGTGCCTACACGTCATCGCTCGCCAGCCTCGAGAAGGCGCGGCTCGATGCAAACGCGAAGCAGCGCTACTTGGCCGTCTTCATTCGTCCAAGCCTCTCGGAAATGGCGCAGTATCCGTCCCGCGTACTGAACTCATTCCTGGTTCTGATCGGCAGCTTGCTTCTGTGGGGCGTGGTGGTGATGGGGTATTACAACATCCGCGACAGGAACTAGGCCTCGCCTATCTCCTAAATACGGCTGAAGCCGCGACGCCAATCATCGATGCCGTCTTCCCTTGGAAGGCGGCATTTTTCGTCATGGCACCGCGGAGAGCTCTCAATCGTAACCATCTGCCGACCGGCTTCTCTGCAGGCCGCAGATCGCACGGTCTGCGATCAGGCAGCGCACAACTTACGAGGCGTTTGGCAGAGGTAGTGATGGGGAATACGGGCTCGCAGCAGCCCTTTACGGGCCAGGCACTGCCCTAGGCGTAACTCTATGAAGCAACAGCGCTCCGCCGTCGCAGTGGCCCTTGAAGATACCGTCGAAATCCCTTGGGAGGGCTCCGGCGGCTGCGGGCTACAAGTCCTCCAGCAAGCGCTGGCCCTGATACGCCGTGCTGATCGGCGCGCCGATGATGCGCAGGAACTTCGTGAAGTCGACCGAGAAATGGCGTGCCGCGTAGATGACGTCGCGGTTCTTGACCGGGAACGTCTGGCCGACGATCAGGCTGTCGGGCTTGCTCATGTCGAACCTGTAGACGATCGGGTAACGTCCGTCTCTGTTGAGCTTCATTCCCTTGCGCAACATGGCATCGAGGCGTGCAGGACCGAGCAGGCTCTGAACGACTTCCTGTTCCTCGTAGCGGAACAGGAAGTAACCGCTGCCATTGACCGACGCGTCGTCGCCGCCGCCGCCCATCGCAACTGCTTCAAGAAGGTTCAGGTCGTTCGCGCCGAATTCCTTGCGACTGTTGCCCTTGATCGCGCCCAGAAGCGTGAAGGTGCGCGAATCATGCGACAGGAAGATTTGGTCGCCCGGCTGGACGAAAATGTTCTCGTTCGGATTGTCGATGATCGATTTAAGAAGCACCGTGCCAGTGCGCTTGCCGCGCACAAGCGTGACATATGTTTCATAGGGCTGTGCCGTTGCGCCGCCGGCCTTGGCGATGACATCGGTGATATGGTCGCCACTGAGGCCGATCGGGGTCTGCGACGACTTCGCCACCGCGCCTGATACCGTCACAGAGCGTGAAGGCGTGTCTGCGCTTGTCACGATGACATCCGGCTCGACTGCCTTGCTCTGGAGCGCCGTGAGAATGGACTGGCGAGCTTCCTCAAGCGTCTTGCCTGCGAACCGCACCTGGCCGACATAAGGGATCGCGGCCTTGCCATCCGGCTGGACGACCAGCTCGATAGGGGTCTGCTTCGACTCGCGTGTCGAGAACAGGCCATCTGCACCGGCCTCGAAGATCGTCACGCGCAACTGGTCGCCGATGCCGATCACGGCACGGCCGCCGCCGCCGCCAAATCCAAATCGACGCTTCAACGCGGTCGAGACATAATCGGAGATAAGGCGTGCGGAACGGCTGTCCACGTCGACAACGTCAAAGACCTCGGCATTCGGACGATTCAACTCGGCTGCGGACTGACCGCCCTCGGTCGTGATTGCCGACGCCAAAGGCCCCTGCCCCGGAACGGCCTGACATCCCGTCAAAGCCACGCAGAACACGACTGCAGTCATTCGCAACAAATCAACTACTCCAGATTCCGAAGTCGATGGCCGACACGACGCAAGGCCGGTGTCGCGCAAGGACGCCCCTTGAAAGCACACTGCGCCTTCAACAACAAGTGGACAGCCACCTACCCTCGCCAAATTTAGGATCGGTGCGGTTTTACGGTCTCAGTTAACCACCTCAACCGTTTCCAGACGCTAGGCTTCGGCGGTTAAAGCAAGGCTAAGGAATTTGGTTAAGACATCAAGGCCGCTGCGCCTATGTGCCAGTCGAGAACATCGCGGGGCGTGGGAGCGCTCCCGCTTCCAGCAGCCGCGCACCACGGTGTCACTGCACCCATTCTTATCCGCACACCGAATGCCATTGCCATTGCCATTGCCATTGCCATTGCCATTGCCATTGCCATTGCCGCGAAGAACCGCCTTTCCAAAATGCTGCAAGCGCTCCGAAGCGAAAGTTGACCTGCATCAATTGAGGGGGAAACTACGGAGCGTCTGGGAGCAACCTCTTAAGGCTGCACTCATATCTTCTTCATCAACGCAAGAAGAGAGGGCATCATGAGTGTAGCCGAGCTCCAGTACGGGGACCGTTTCGGTGACGACGTAAAGAAAATCTCGCGCACGGCGTTGTCCGCCTCAAGTTCTAGCGATGCTGCGCTCCCATCAGCGAAATACACACGCTGGTTTCATGGCGAAGCGGGCGAGCCGGAACCGATGGCAACCTCAGCCAAAAAGTTTCGACGGCTCGCCGCAGACATGGTTCTTTCAGAAGTCATCGCTGTCACGAAGGAGAACCTGTCGATCCTCGGCGACGATGCCAATCACCTCTTCGCCTCTTCGCTTCCGACAGGGCACCGGATGCGCAAGGCAATTCGTGCGTCGATTCTGCAGTCTGTCCCGCATCTTGGAGCCTGCAAGTTCGGGGAAGTCGTGACCGAGCACGGCCCCAACGCCATCGCCGTCACGCAGATGTTCATCGCGAATTTCGACGGCGAGATCAACACGTCCGCAGGCGGCACAGATCTTTACAAGCCGCGAAGCCAGGACTTCGACCAGATGTTCTTCGGCCTCCACGTACTCCTCGACCGCAATGGCAATTTTCTCGGCTTCAATCACCGGCTCGGCGAAAATGGTCTGGCCTTCCAGACCAAGAATATCTCCACTGCCCTCTACAATGTCGCATCGACAAGTACCGGATTGTCGCTTGAGGCTCTCCGGGAAAGAGCTGCCATCAATCGGGTTGTAAACCGGTAACCGAGAGCGTTTCCCAGCGAGAGTAAATCATCCTGCCGGCGCAGGATTTCGGACAGGCAAGGCGAAGGGCATATCTCTGGGTACGTCAAAGCCGATCGGCTTTGATCCTGGCGAAAGGCTGCCCGGCCCATCGGGTTGGCTGGATCGGGAGGCCTGAGCGCCCGGCCGACTTGACCGTCGGATGTGGCTACGACGGGCGCCGACCGGGCAACCATCTGCAATCGTTCGAGCCAACAGAATGCTTCAATCTTGCCAGGAAACGCTCTAGGGGTTCTCTCTTTCCCTATGACCAATCTGCGTGGCGACGAGCTTTGCCACCAAGTGCACAAGGTTCTTGGCTTCGAACCGACCCTTCAGCTTGTCGATGCGATGCTCGATCGTCCTTGGCGAGAGGTGAAGGTCTTCGGCGATTTCCTTGGTCGTCTGCCCCTCGATCAGCAGCTGGATGATGTTGTCATCCGTCATGTCGGTCTTTGCTTCTTTCGACGGCGGAATAAAGAACCGCCCTTCGACCAGACTGATACACCAGTTCGGCCTTCCCTCGCACTTTTGAGGAAGCAGCAGTCGCTCGTAGCCGATCCTGACCCCGAGAACCTTCGTTCTGACAAGCTCAAGCGTCGGGCGCCCGACCTGCAGACAGCGGGAATAGGTTGGGATGATGGCCTCATCGACGAAGCCTCGATCGAGATCCCGAAGGTTGGCATCGGGAAATTGCAGCCTCAATTGACCAAGCAAATGGCTCTTGAACCCGAAGTCCCTCACCCGCCGAAACCGCCAGTCATACGGGTCTTCGTCTCCCGTTGCGACAACGGACAGCGCCATCTTGATGGAGAGGCTGGAGACGAAGCTAGAATACACGCTTTCCGGGTCTGCCATCTCGCTCGACCGCAGCCAAACATCGATAAGGCTTTGAGAGATTGTATTGAATGAACTCATTAATGCGACACAAGAACCAATTTCTTCCTGTTCGCATATGCAACTCTCAAGGGTTTCAAAAGAATTACATTCGTCTAAAATAAACTACGTCGTCAGTTATGGAAAACACGGGAGACCACAGGATCTGAGGACCATACGGGCTCAGGCGCTTCTCGGTCTTTTGTTGGAGGGTTTGCACGAAACGTGATGCATGGCTGGGGCGCCAGGATTCGAACCTGGGATGCCGGTACCAAAAACCGGAGCCTTACCGCTTGGCGACGCCCCAACAGGTCGGGGGCAAATCATTGCTGGCCCGGACCGGAAGTGGCCTTGCTCTAGCAAAGCTTTGGCGCGCTCTCAACGGCAAAATTCGGGATTGTCACGAATAAACGCGGGGTTTCGGGTTTACGGGCGTTGATCGGGTGTTAAACCTCGCGGAGATGACAACAAGCGCCCTTGGCGGCAGGACAGTTTTTGAGCATGCCGGAAGACCTTGATTTCGATCTGACCTTTTCGCCCTCCTACGGCGTGCCCGTGACGATCGCGACGGGTGTGCAGCGGTTGACGGTGAACAATCCCTCGCCGTTTACCTTTCATGGCACCAACAGCTATATCGTCGGCACATCGTCGGTGGCCGTGATCGATCCGGGGCCGGAGGACGAGGCGCATTTTCAAGCGTTGATGGCGGCGCTTGAGGGGCGGCGTGTCAGCCATATCTTTGTCAGTCACACGCATCGCGACCACTCGCCGCTGGCACGGCGGCTGAAGGCGGCGACCGGCGCGTTGACGGTGGCGCAGGGGCCGCACCGGGCGTCCCGTTCCCTGCACGCGGGCGAGATCAATCCGCTCGCTGAAAGCGCTGATACCGATTTCGTGCCCGATATCGCGGCCGGTGATGGTGAGAGGATCGAGGGTGACGGGTGGGCGCTGACCGTCCTCCATACACCCGGCCATACCGCCAACCACTGCGCCTTCGCGCTGGAAAATTCCGGCATCCTGTTTTCTGCCGACCACGTGATGGCCTGGGCGACGACGATCGTTGCGCCGCCGGATGGATCCATGGCGGATTTCATGGCGTCGGTCGAAAAGCTTCTGGCGCGCGGGGACGAAGACCGGATCTTCTTTCCAGGGCACGGCGGACCGGTGACGGAGCCCGCCTCTTTTCTGCGCGGCCTGCGGACGCACCGGCGGATGCGCGAGCGTGCGGTGCTGGAGCGGATCCGCGCCGGCGACCGGTTGATCCCGGATATGGTGACGGCGATCTATGCGCGCACGGATCCGCGTCTGCATGGTGCGGCCGCCCTTTCGGTGCTGGCGCATCTGGAAGACCTGATCGGCAAGGGACAGGTGGAAACCGGCGGGCCGCCTTCCCTTTCCGGCGTCTATACGCTCGCCTGAAAACGCTCAGCCGCCGGTGATGCCGAGCAGTTCGGTATCGAGACGGTCGAGGAAATCCTGTGCGATTTGAGCTCCGAGGCCGAGATCATGCGGGCCGAAGCGCGAGACGACGCGCAGATCCACGGATGTCGTCTCGGCATCTTCACGCAACCGGATCACGATATCGAAGCGCAGGCCGAGCACCAGCGTGCGGGTCTCGCCCTGAAGCAGCACATCGCCGGCGGTGCCGGTCGTCGGCTCGAGCGTGAGTTCAGGCCGGCGCAGCGGCACCGGCGCCACATCCGGCACCGGCGCCTGCTCGTCGCGGGGCGCTGCACGGGTGAGGATGTCGGGCTCCACCAGCTCCAGCCCCTCTGTCTTGACGATGCCGATCCGGGCGGACCGCAGCGCCTTCTGGACGCCTTCGTAGACGCGGTCGACAGCCCCTTCGTAACGTCGTCCGGTGAGGCGCGGATAGGCGGCAAACTGCGCGCGGCGCTCAGTGGGCGTGACCATCGGCGGGCGCTGCGGCAGGAAGCGCTGGTCGGCTGTTGGTTCGAAGACGAAGGCAGGCGGATCGGCGATATCGGTGGAGATGTCGTAAAGCGGCGGCAGCGTGAGATAGGACACGGTTCCCATCACCACGACGGCAAGCGGGACGGCTGCAAACACCAGCCCGTGTGCAGCAGCAACGCCTCCTCTTGCACCGACACTCCAGAGCCGCGCGAGACCCAGCAGCGACAGCGGCACCGATGCCGCGGCAATGGTTGCGGAACACAGAACAAGTGCCACGAAATCCGGCTCGTTCAGCGGCCCGAACCGATGCGCGACGGCTGAAACCACGAATAGAAGAAAAGCGCCGAAGCCGAGCCTGCGCCCGAAATAGGCGGCGCGGGAAACGGGCCGGACAAAGCGGACGGTCATTGTGTGAAAGCGGCTCCATGCAAAGTCTCGTTCCATCTGTAGAACAGCGCGGCGGGGAATGGAATCCTTGCAGATTATTAGTCGCGGATCACCTGGCTTTCCGTCACGTTCCCAGATTGAGACAGGCGCATCACGAGCCATTCGGAGTCTATGGACAAGAAGCCGCGTTCATCGCCGAGGTGATAGACGAGATCATAGTCCGTGAACTTGGCTGTGGGTGGTGGCTGTCCGAGTTTCGCCAGGACCTCGCCACGGCTCAAGCCTTCCAATGCGCCTGTCACCACGAGCCAGTCGGCCATGCGGTGGCGTTTGGAGAAGAGGTCGTGCGGATCGTCATATGCAGCGTGCCACCAAGCCTGCACAAAAGGAAATTGAACGCTGGTTATCAGATAGAACGCAAACAGGGCGGCGATGATCGCCCATGCAACAATGCCTGCCTTCTTCATTCGGTCACACGAGTGCCGGGCCAATCCAACCTCCACTGGTGACAGGCTTTGACATGTCTGGAGCATTGCGTCGTTATAGGTTTGGTGCCGAGTTGGGATCCGCGAAAGCGACATCTGGGTGCCGCAGCCATCATCTGGAGCCCGTCATGCGTCTTGCCCTTCTCGCCACACTGGCCGTCATCGGAACGGCACTCACTTCCTGCCAGACCATCACACCGGAGGAGCGGCGGGCGGCGGATCAGCAGTCCTGCGCGCGCTTTGGGTTCCGTCCCGGGACCGATGCCATGGCGCGCTGCCTGCTCGATATCGAACTCGACCGCCGCGCCGAGCGACGCGCATGGCAGGCGGAAAGCGATGCGATGATGGGGCGCCAGCCGATCGTGGTGACGCGGCCGGTTTATATTCACCGCCACTGACCGGTCAGCTCTTCGTCCGCTCGATCGCCGCCTGGGCGGCAGCCAGCCTTGCGATGGGGACGCGAAACGGCGAGCAGGAGACGTAGTCGAGATCGGCGTTTTCGCAAAAGCGGATCGAGGCCGGGTCGCCGCCGTGTTCGCCGCAGATGCCGAGCTTCAGGTCTGCCCGCGTCTTGCGGCCGCGCTCTGCTGCAAGCTGGATCAGTTCGCCGACGCCATCGAAATCGAGCGAGATGAACGGGTCGTGCTCGATAATGCCCTTGCGCTGATAGGTGGGAATGAAGGCCGCCGCGTCGTCGCGCGACATGCCGAAGGTGGTCTGGGTGAGGTCGTTGGTGCCGAAGGAGAAGAACTCGGCGGTTTCCGCGATCACATGGGCGCGCAGGGCGGCGCGCGGCAATTCGATCATCGTGCCCGCCAGATAGGCGATCGGGACGCCGGTTTCGCGGGCGACGTCTTTCGCCACCGCATCGATGACGCCCTTCACGTAATCCAGTTCCTTGCGCAGGCTGACGAGCGGCACGAGGATTTCGAGTTCGACCGGCTCTCCGGTGGTCTTTCCGGCCTCTACAGCCGCCTCGAAGATTGCGCGTGCCTGCATTTCGGCGATTTCCGGATAGGAGATCGCAAGCCGGCAGCCGCGGTGGCCGAGCATCGGGTTGAACTCGTGCAGCGCATCGATGCGTCTGGCGAGGAAAGCGGGCGGCATGCCCATGGCGCGGGCGACGTCGTCGATCTCGGCCTCGGTCTTGGGCAGGAATTCATGCAGCGGCGGATCGAGCAGGCGGATCGTGACCGGCAGGCCGTGCATGATTTCGAACAGTTCGGTGAAATCCGACCGCTGCATCGGCAGAAGCTTGCCGAGCGCTGCGCGCCGCGCCTTCTCGGTTTCGGCCAGGATCATCTCGCGCATGATGTGGATGCGGTCGCCTTCGAAGAACATGTGCTCGGTGCGGCAGAGACCGATGCCCTCCGCCCCGAACGAGCGGGCGGCGCGGGCATCCTGCGGCGTATCGGCATTGGTGCGCACGGTCATGCGGCGGGTCTTGTCGGCCCAGGCCATCAGCTTGCCGAAATCGCCAGACAGCGCGGGCTGGGTCATCGGCACGGAACCCTTCAGCACCTGGCCGGAGGATCCGTCGATGGTGATGACTTCACCGCGCCTTAGGCTGACGCCGTTTGCGGCAAGAAGCACCTCGTTGCGCAGATCGACGCGCATGGAGCCGGCACCGACGACGCAAGGAATGCCCATGCCGCGGGCAACGACGGCCGCATGGCTGGTCATGCCGCCGCGGGTGGTGAGGATCGCTTCGGCGGCGTTCATGCCGTGGATGTCCTCCGGACTGGTCTCGATGCGCACGAGGATGACCTTGCGGCCTTCCTTGTCGGCCTCGACCGCCTCTTCGGCGGTGAACACGATCTCACCGGTCGCAGCACCCGGCGATGCGGGCAGGCCGAAGCCGATGACGTGCCGCTCGACGCGCGGATCAATGGTCGGGTGCAGCAGCTGGTCGAGCGATGGCGGATCGATGCGGCAGACGGCCTGGCTCTCGGTGATGACGCCTTCCTCGACCATGTCGACGGCGACCTTCATGGCAGCACGGGTGGTGCGTTTGGCGTTGCGTGTCTGCAGCATCCATAATTTGCCGCGTTCGATGGTGAATTCCACATCCTGCATGTCGCAGTAATGGGCTTCCAGCCGGTCGCAGATCGTGCGGAACTCGGCGAATGCCTGCGGCATCAGCTTTTCCATCGACGGCTTGTCGGAACCGGAGGCAAGCCTGCCCTCCTCGGTGATCGATTGCGGTGTGCGGATGCCGGCGACGACGTCTTCGCCCTGCGCATTGACGAGGAACTCGCCGTACAAGGCTTTCTCGCCGGTCGAGGGATTGCGGGTGAAGGCAACGCCTGTGGCCGATGTGGAGCCGAGATTGCCGAATACCATAGCCTGGACATTGACGGCGGTTCCCCATTCCTCGGGGATCCGGTGCAGCATGCGGAAGGTTTGCGCGCGCGGGTTCATCCAGCTTGCGAATACCGCGGCGATCGCCTTCCAGAGTTGCTCGTGCGGATCCTGCGGGAAGCCTGTTTCCAGTTCCTCGCTGATCAGCTGCTTGTAGAGCGAGACGATGTGCTGCCAGTCGGCGGCGCAAAGTTCTGTATCGTATTCGTGGCCGAGCCGCGCCTTCTCGTCTTCTAGGATTTCCTCGAAGATCTCGTGGTCGAGGCTCATCACCACATCGGCATACATCTGGATGAAGCGGCGGTAACTATCCCAGGCGAAGCGGGGATCGCCGGAATCTTCAGCCAGCGCCTGCACCGTCTGGTCGTTGAGGCCGAGATTGAGGACCGTGTCCATCATGCCGGGCATGGAGGCCCGCGCGCCTGAGCGGACGGACAGAAGCAGCGGCTGCACGCCGGCACCAAACCGGCGGCCGGTGATAGCTTCCATGGCGGCAATGCCATCGAGCACTTCGGCCTTCAGGCCGTCGGGCAGCATTCGCGCGTTTTCGAAATAATGGGTACAGGCATCGCAGACGATCGTCAGTCCCGGCGGCACCGGCAGGCCGAGGCTCGCCATTTCCGCGAGGTTTGCGCCCTTGCCTCCAAGACGGACGCTGTCACCAGCGCCTCCTTCCGCCTTGCCATCGCCGAAGCGATAGACCCATTTCGCCATTTCGCATCTCCACCCAGTCTTCTCAAGCATTTACAGCGTTTATGATCGTTTGGGAATTATGCGTCAGGATTATGTTGCACCGCAGCAAAATCGGTGAGTTGTCATGCCTGACAGGAAAGTGACGTGCGCATGTTCTAGCGCGTCTCTATAACGCCGCCGGAACCTGCAGGGCCTTCGATGACCATCACGAGACGGAATGCTTTGAAACTGACGGGTGTCGTGTCTGCGACGGCCGCCCTTAACGGCGCGCTGCTGGCGGAAGGAACGAGCGCGGCGATGGCTGCACCTGCCCTGCCCTTTGCCGTGACGACGCCTGTCCATGTGGATCAGGCGGCGCTTCGGGTGCGGGACCTCAAATCCATGACCGCGTACTACCAGGCCATGCTCGGGCTCGAGATTATCGAGCAGGATGATGTTTCCGGCGATCGCGTCGTGCTGGGTGCGGGGGGATCGCCGCTTCTGCATCTCGTCCGTTCGGCAGAGGCCGCCTTCGAGACGCCGGGGTCTGCCGGTCTGTTTCACATCGCCTACCTGATGCCGGACCGCGGCGATCTCGCCCGCTGGCTGGTGCATGTGGCGCAGCGGCAATTTCCGATCACAGGATTTGCCGATCACAGCGTCAGCGAGGCTGTCTATCTGACCGATCCCGAAGGAAACGGCGTCGAGGTCTACTGGGATAGGCCCCATGAAATGTGGACATGGAACGGCAATGTGGTGGCGATGGGCACCGAGGCGCTCGACGTGGACGATATCGTCGCCAATACCGACATCAACCGCGACACCTACACAAAAGCGCCCGCCAACCTCAGGATCGGTCATATCCATCTGCGGGTCGGCGAGATCGACAAGGCGCGGGCCTTCTATGGCGATCTGATCGGCCTGTCATCGACACGCGGCAACCGGGACGACTCGGGCTTCTTCTCGTCCGGCCATTACCATCACCACCTCGCCTTCAACACCTGGCAGAGCGCCGGTGCGGGAATGCGGGAAGAGACGCAAACCGGGCTCGACTGGTTCTCGCTGGAATTTGCGGAAAAGAGCGACCTGCTGGCGCTGAAGGACAAGCTGAAACAGGCGTCGGTCAGCTTCACGAGGGCTGTCGATCATATCGACATTCTCGACCCCTGGGGGACGAATGTGCGGCTGACGGGGCTGTAAGGACGCCTGCGCGCGGATGTCGGAAAGAGATGAAAACGCTTTGCGGGGCCGGATCACATCGGCCCCGCAAAGCCTTCCGCACAGGACAGGAAAACCCGTGCGGGGGGTCTCTATATCGGCGGTACTTCGATGCTGAACTTGCGGCATCGAGGCACCACACGTCAATATGATTTTAGTTAAATTACACTACGCCGAGACGATGATGTCCCATATGAGTAAATTGACGTAGGTAGAAATACGGAGGCCGCGACCGGTTGACCGGGAAAGCGCTGGCTTAGCTGGCTTCGCGCAGCAGTTCCGCCGTCTGCAGATCGACCGAGACCAGCTGCGATACACCCTGCTCCGCCATGGTCACACCGAACAGACGGTTCATGCGGGCCATGGTGATGGGGTTGTGGGTGATGATGATAAACCGCGTCTCGGTCGACGCGGCCATCTCGTCCATCAGGTTGCAGTAACGCTCCACATTGTGGTCGTCGAGCGGTGCATCCACTTCGTCCAGCACGCAAATCGGTGCGGGATTGGTGAGGAAGACGGCAAAGATCAGCGCCATCGCCGTCAGTGCCTGCTCGCCACCGGACAGAAGCGTCATCGTCTGCGGCTTCTTGCCCGGCGGGCGGGCGAGGATTTCGAGGCCGGCTTCGAGCGGATCGTCGCTCTCGATCAGCTGCAGCTCTGCCGTGCCGCCATTGAAGAGATGCGTGAACAGCCGCTGGAACTGCTTGTTGACCACATCGAAGGCGGCCAGCATGCGCTCGCGGCCCTCGCGGTTGAGGCTCTGGATCGCGCCGCGCAGTTTGCGGATGGCGTCGATGATGTCGTCGCGCTCGTGGATCAGCGCGGCGAGCTTGTCGGAAAGCTCCTTCTGCTCTTCCTCGGCGCGCAGGTTGACGGCACCGAGCCGCTCGCGCTCCATCTTGAGCCGGTCGACTTCCCGTTCGATCTCGCGGATGTCAGGCAGCGTGGCGCCGGGCGCGATGCCGGCAATGCGCATCACGTCATGCGGCTCCACATTGAGTGCCTCGCGGATGCGCAGCTCGCCCTCGTGGCGCTTTTCGGCGGCGGAGACCAGACGCTCTTCGGCACGGCCGCGCTTTTCGCGGGCTTCGGCGAGTTCCGACAAGGCCGTGGCGGCGATACGGTCGGTTTCGCGCTGGCGGGTTTCGGCCTCGACCAGCCGATCGGAGGCGGCCTTGCGGGCAGCTTCCGCCTTTTGCAATTCGTTGATCAGTGCCCGGCGGCGCTCGTCGAATTCTTCAGGTGCTGCTTCGAGATCGACGATCTCGTCGCGCGCCTCTTCCTCGCGCTGGCGCAGGCTGCCGATATGATCGGCGGCACTGGCGATGCGGGAGACCCAGGCGGCGCGTTCCTGGGCGATGGCGGCGATGCGGCGCTTGCGCGCCTCGATCTCGCGGCTCTGGCCCTCAAAGGCGGCGCGCGCTTCGGCGAGACGGCCCCGATCGGTGGCGACGACGCTCTGCTGGTTCAACAGCTTGGCATCGATGGCGGAGAGATCCGGTGCGTCCTCGAGCTCGATGCGGGCGTCTTCTTCCTGGACACCGAGATCCTCGATCTGGCCGGTCAGCTGGCTGACCGCTTCCGCAACCACATCGCGGCGACGGGTGAGATCGCCGGCTGCCCGTTCGGCAGCGGCAAGCGCATCGCGGGCATCGCTCAACTGGCGGGCGGCAAAACGGCTGCGGTCGCGCGCTTCGGCGAGCCGTTTTTCCTCAATCGATATGGCGGTGCCAGCTTCTGCCAGCGCATCCTCGGTTTCCGAGAGGATATCGCGCGCCTCGTCGATCTCGCCTTCCAGCTCCGACAGACGGTTTTTCTGGGACAGGCGAAGGGCAGCCGCACCCGGCGCTTCGGAGCCCGAGATATGGCCATCCCAGCGATAGACGGCACCCTCTCGGGTCACGAGGCGCTGGCCAGGGCGCAGCAGCGGCATCAGCCTCTCGGCGTCGTCTTGCGAGATCACGCCGATCTGCCCGAGCCGGCGCGCCAGTTCCGGCGGCGCCGTCACATAGGTCGACAAGGCTTGCGCACCCTCCGGCAGGCCGGGATCAGAGGCGCCGTCGCCATTGATCGACCAGTGGGCGGAGGCGGATGCATCGACAGGTGTTTCGAGATCATCGCCCAAGGCTGCACCGAGCGCTGCCTCATAGCCACGGTCGACACGGATCATTTCGGCGACGGGGACGAAGCCACCGGACAGGGCGCCTGCGGCGAGCATGCGGGAAATCGTGCGCTTTTCGGTTTCGAGCGCGTTCAGCGCCGAGCGGGCGGCTTCCACCGGGCCGCGGGCCATCAGTTCGTTAGAGCGCGCATGGGCGAGCGCCGACTCGACTTCTTCCGCCGCGATCGTCGCATCTTCGACGGCGATTTCGGCGGCTTCCACCGCGTCCTGCCGCTCTGCGGGATCATCAAGGCCGGAGAGCTTTTGTCCGATCGCGTCGAGTTCGCCAGTCGCATCGGCCATCTGCCGGTCGAGGCGCTGGCGTCGTTCGGCGAGATCGCGGATCAGCCGGTCCAGCGCATTGCGTCCGGCAGCCGCTTCGGCCCGTTCGGCGGTGACTGCGGCAAACAGCTTCTCGCTGTCGGCAAGCGTTGCGGCCGCGGCCTTGAAAGCCTCGCGCAGGTCGTCCGCTTCCGCACCAGAATCTGCCAGCGTCTCGGTCAGCTCGGCTTCTTCGCCATCCAGCTTTTCGAGGAAGGCGGTGTTATCGGCAGCAAGCTGTTCCTCGCGGCTTATATCTTCGGCAAGCTGCGACAGTCTTCGCGTCAGTTCGTCGCGACGGCGCAGCAGGCGGCCGGCTTCTTCTTCCAGCTGACCGCGGGCGATCTGCAGGCGCTGCAGGGCGGCACCGGCTTTTGCCTCGTCCTCACGCAATTCCGGCAGTCTGAGGCTGGCAATCGCCTGCGCCTTTGCCGCTTCCATCTGCCCTTGCGCCTTTTCGGCGACGATGTTGGTGGCCTGGTTGAGCGCGGTTTCGGCCTCCGCCTCCGCCTCGCGGGCCTGAACGAAGCGGATATGCAGAAGCATCGCCTCGCGGGCGCGGATATCGGCCGACAGCATGCGGAAACGGTTAGCCTGGCGTGCCTGGCGCTTCAGGCTTTCGATCTGGCTTTCCAGCTGGGCGACGACGTCTTCCAACCGCTCCAGATTGGTTTCCGCGGCGCGCAGGCGAAGTTCGGCCTCATGGCGGCGCGAATGCAGGCCGGAAATGCCGGCCGCTTCTTCCAGAAGCTGGCGACGGGCCTGGGGCTTGGCATTGATCAGCTCGCCGATCCGCCCCTGCCCAACCATGGAGGGCGAGCGCGCGCCGGTCGAGGCATCCGCGAACAGCAGCTGCACATCCTTGGCGCGGGCTTCCTTGCCGTTGATACGGTAGAGCGAGCCGTTCTCGCGCTCGATGCGGCGCGACACCTGGATCTCGTCGGCATCGTTGAAGGCTGCCGGTGCCGTATGATCGGAATTGTCGAGATAGAGGCCGACTTCGGCGCTGTTTCGGGCCGGACGGTTGCCCGAGCCCGAAAAGATCACGTCGTCCATGCCGGACGCGCGCATGTTCTTGTAGGAGTTTTCGCCCATCACCCAGCGCAGCGCTTCGACAAGGTTGGACTTGCCGCAGCCATTGGGGCCGACCACGCCGGTCAGCCCTCGCTCGATGATGAATTCCGTCGGCTCGACGAAGGACTTGAAGCCCACGACGCGCAGCTTGTTGAATTTCATGCTGCGCCCTTTCTCCCGCCGACGGGTCCCCTACCCGCCGGGGTGGCGATCTTACAGAAGGCTGTCGAAAAGCTTCGACATGGAGTCAACCGTCATATCTCCGGAGTATTTCTTGCCGTTGATCAGGAAGGTCGGCGTGGAATTGACGCCGAATTCCTCGTTGCCCCGCTTAACGACGGTATTAATGTCGTCGAGAAGCTTCTGGTTCGTCAAGCAGGCTTCGAAACTCTGCTGTGAGTAACCTGCAAGCTTGACCGACTGCAGGAGAGCGCCGCGCACATCCTTGTCGGCAGGGGCTGCCCAGGCGCGCTGCTGCTTGAACAGCATCGAGACCATCGGGTAATACTGCGCCGACGTTGCGAGTTCGGCCGGGTTCTGCGGGTTGCAGCGGGCCAGCATGAAGGCAGCGGTCGCGACCGGATCGAACGGGAATTCGCGGATGATGAAGCGAACCTTGCCAGTATCGATATAGTTCTTCTTGATCGTTTCGAACGTGGTGTTGTGGAAGTGTGCGCAATGCGGGCAGGTCATCGACATGTATTCGATGACGGTGACCTTGGCGTTTTCTTCGCCGAGCGCCATTTCCGGCAGGGTGCCAGGCTTCAGCGCCGCCGCCATATCCACATCGCCCTGCGATTCCGGAAGCGCCTGGGCAAAGGCGTCTGAGATGCCGAGCGGCAGCGACAGGCAAAGCGCCGTGACCGCCACTCCGCCGAGAAGCGCGCGTCTGGTGATGGTCTTATCGTTCAACTGCATGGAACACCCGTGTTCGAGATTTGAAAAAGTTCGATAGTCCGTATCGTGGCGCCTTGGCCCCGACAAGCGGTGGAGTGTTAAATCCCTTCAAAGAATTGTGACGAAATGGCGGTGCGAGGGATAGTTCGGTGTATTACGCGGCCTTTTCCGCTCTGTTGCGTCACGATGCGTATGCTAGTCGGAGGGAACCTGGCCCTGCGATGAAAAGAGTTATTTCAGCCCAAGGACTTGGGCTGGCTGGATTCCTGTGACGAGCACAGGAATGAGAGTGGCGGGGGCCCTGGAACTCTCATTTGCGCTTCTGCTGGAGAACGGCGGTGCCGAGCCTGGCGACGGCCTTCTTCAGCGCCTCGCTTTCGATCCCCTCCATCATGCCCTCCAGCCGTTTTGCCGCTTCGCCTTTGAGCGGCTGCAGTTTGCGCGGATGCTTGAACGTCTGCGATACCGGCTTCTGCACGATGCGGATCTGGCGCACGGCCGGAAAGCCGAAGAAGCCGTTGATGCGGGCGATCAGTTCGCCCTGGGCATGACCGAGGAACAGCGCGCGGGACCCTTCGCAGGCGATGGTGAGGACACCCGGCTGGTGGCCGCCCTCGCTATAGCCGTCGTTATAGCGCGACCAGGCGATTTTTTCGGGGCGGGTACAGTCGGCGAAATCCTCGCCGGCGATCTCATCCCAGGAGCCGAGCAGCGCGGTGGATATCCCGGCGCGGCGCGCCAGCACCGGATCGATGATGCCGTTCGCCACTTCGGAGATCTGCAGCGCGCCTTTGCGGCGGAACGGAGGTTTCGGAGCATTCATCGCTGGATAACTGGCCGCCTGAGGTTGTGCCGTCCTTGATGCCGGCGCATTGACGCATACCTATAGGCCATTCCAGCGGCAAACGGCAAACGATGCTCCAGACGCTTCCCAAGACGACGAATTCGGCCGATGGCCCGACCCATGCGGAAAGGCTTCTCGCCTGGTACGACCGGCACCACCGCGAGCTGCCCTGGCGGATCAGCCCGACGGCTGCCAAAGCCGGGATCCGGCCCGACCCCTATCGCATATGGCTGTCGGAAGTGATGCTGCAGCAGACGACGGTGCAGGCGGTCAAACCGTATTTCGCAAAATTTCTCGAACGCTGGCCGAAGGTGACCGATCTTGCCGCAGCCCCTTCCGACGACGTGATGGCGGCCTGGGCGGGGCTTGGCTACTATGCCCGCGCCCGCAACCTGAAGAAATGCGCAGAAGCGGTTGCAGCCGATCATGGCGGGGTGTTTCCCGATACGGAAGACGGCCTGCGCGCCCTGCCCGGCATCGGCGACTATACGTCGGCCGCCGTTGCCGCGATCGCGTTCAACCGGCAATCGGCTGTGATGGACGGCAATGTCGAGCGAGTGATCTCGCGTCTCTATGCGATCGATGCGCCGCTGCCGGGGTCCAAGCCCGCCATGAAGGCCAAGGTCGTCGAACTGACGCCATCAGACCGGCCGGGCGATTTTGCCCAGGCGATGATGGATCTCGGCGCGACAATCTGCACCCCGAAACGTCCTGCCTGCGCACTCTGTCCGTTCCGCGACGACTGTCTGGCCTTAGCCGGCGACGATCCCGAGCGGTTTCCGGTGAAGGCCGCAAAGAAGGAAAAGCCGGTGCGGCAAGGCGCTGCCTTCGTGGCGGTGACGCCTGATGGCGAGGTGCTGCTTCGAAAGCGCATCGAGACCGGACTTTTAGGCGGCATGACGGAAGTGCCGACGACGGCCTGGACCGCGCGGCTCGATGGCGGCACGACGATCGATCACGCACCCATCCCGTCTGCCGACTGGCAGACCTGTGGTACGGTCATTCACGTCTTCACCCATTTCGAACTGCGGCTTTCGATTTTTCGCGCGAAGGTGACCAAGGTGGCTGTGGACAATGGCTGGTGGGAACCGGTGGAAAACCTCGAAAACCAAGCCTTGCCGACCGTTATGAAAAAAGCAATCGTCCAGGCTATACCCCTCGCCTTCGCAAAAGCTCCAAACTGACAGCAGGAAACATCGTTTATGGCGGCCAAGATTGATCACATCGTTTTCGACATCGGCAAGGTTCTGATCCACTACGATCCCAACCTTCCCTTTAGCCGGATCATTCCCGACGAGACCGAACGCAAGTGGTTCTTCGACAACGTCTGCACCCACGAATGGAACCTGGAACAGGACCGCGGCCGCAGCTGGAGCGAGGCCGAAGCGCTGCTGCTGGAACAGCATCCGGAACACGAAGCCAATATCAGGGCCTTTCGCCAGCACTGGCACGAAATGGTGCCGCATGCCTACGACGGGACAGTCGCCATCTTCGAAAGCCTGATCGAGAACGGCCGCGACGTAACCATGCTCACCAACTTCGCCGCCGACACGTTCGTTGAAGCCCGCCGGAAATTCCCGTTTCTCGACAAGCCGCGCGGCGTCACGGTGTCGGGCGAGATCGGCCTGATCAAGCCGGATGTGGCCATCTACGAAAAGCACGCCCGCGATTTCGGCCTCACCCCCGAAGCCTCGATCTTCATCGACGACAGCTTTCCCAACGTCGAAGGCGCCCGCGCCGCCGGCTGGCACGCCGTGCATTTCACGGATCCGGAAACGCTGCGGAAGGATTTGAGGGATCACGGTATCGAGGTGTGAGGTTTGGGGGTGGTAGCCGGTATGCTGACGATATAAGTTCCCGGCTCATCCACCTCGTTTTGCAATCGACCTCACGTTAAGACGGCACCCCTCATGGCAATTCCATTCGCTCCCGTCGGCATTGATCACATCGTTCTTCTGATCGACGACATGAAACGTGCGCTTACGTTCTACACGGATGTCCTGGGGTGCCGGCCTGGCTATTCCTATCCGGCCCTGGGGATGGAGCAGGTCTGGTTCGGCTCCTCGTTGATCGTCTTGTGGGACGTAACTCACCCGGGCGGAACGAAAGCAGCGCCTCCGGTGACCGGTGGGCGCAATGTCGATCATGTCTGTCTTGCGACCAGCCCTTTCGACCATGACGAACTGCGGACGCATCTCGATAAGCACGGAGTCGAGATCGTCCAGGAAGCGTTTCATGGGGGTGCCCGGGGCATGGGGCACTCGTTCTACATCCATGACCCGTTTGGCAATAAGATCGAGATCAAGGGGCCTGCAGAATACCCGGATGGACGGCAGGCAACCTAGCCGGGTGATCGGCGGACGGGCCGAAACATTCGAATTCGGAGGTGTTCAGGGTTACTCTGGTCAGAGCCTGCGTCGTTGCTGCCCCGAAATCAGTGCATTTGCCCCATAAAAAAGATGACGCCCGGAGCCTTCACACTCCGGGCGTCACATGATCCTCTTCCGGGACTAGAGGTACAAAACCGGAAGAGGAAGCTCGCGAGCTGACATGGGATCTGGTCCCGGGACTGGTGGCTCAGTCCGCTTTTGGCAGGCCGTTGCGAATGATGGTGCGAAGGTCGTCGATCGGTTTCAAGACGCCGGCCTCCTCGTAGTGCCAGAATGTCCAGCCGTTGCAGGCATCAAAGCCCTGAACCTTGGCGCCGAGGCGATGGATCGATCCGGCGTCGCCGTTCGAGGTCAGCGTGCCGTCGGCGCGGATGATGGCGCTGTGGCGGCGGCGGGCGTCGGTGAGGATCTGGCCAGGCTTGACGAGACCGCTTTCGACGAGCGCATTGAAGGCGACGCGCGGTTCGGCGCGCTTGCCGGTCATGACCGTCAGTTCCGTCTTGCCGAGCGGTTCGACCGAGGCGATGCGGGCAGATGCGGCGTCGATATAATCCTGCTCGCGTTCGATGCCGACGAAGTTGCGGCCGAGACGCTTGGCGACCGCACCCGTGGTGCCGGAACCGAAGAACGGGTCGAGCACGACATCGCCGGGCTTGGTGCAGGACATGATGATGCGGGCGAGCAGCGCTTCAGGCTTCTGGGTCGGATGGACCTTCTTGCCGTCGTCACCCTTCAGGCGTTCGCCGCCCGAGCAGATCGGAAACAGCCAGTCGGAGCGCATCTGCACGTCGTCGTTGGAGGCCTTCAAGGCTTCGTAATTGAACGTGTAGCCCTTGGCCTTGGCATCGCGGCTGGCCCAGATCATCGTTTCGTGGGCGTTCTGGAACCGGCGGCCCTTGAAGTTCGGCATCGGGTTGGTCTTGCGCCAGACGATATCGTTGAGGAGCCAGAAGTTCAGGTCCTGCATGATCGCGCCGACGCGGAAGATGTTGTGGTAGGAACCGATCACCCAGATCGTGCCGTTCGGCTTCAGCACGCGGCGGCAGGCAAGCAGCCAGGCGCGGGTGAAGGCATCGTAGACCTGGAAGGACGCGAACTGGTCCCAGTCGTCATCGACGGCATCGACCAGGCTCTGGTCGGGGCGATGCAGGGCGCCGCCGAGCTGCAGGTTGTATGGCGGATCGGCAAAGATCGCATCCACCGATTTATCCGGCAGCGCCTCGAGGGCTGCCACGCAATCGCCCTTGATGATGGAGTTCATCCAGGCGTGAGGACGGGCCTGTTTCTGGAGGTCGATCAAAGGAAGGACTGCGGCCATGAGACACTCGCTACGCTGTACTGGATACGAATTTACTGACTGTTATGGTTACTCATTTTGGTTACCAAAGACTGAAGCCGGTGGCCTGTTTCTGGAAAAAAGCAAAATGATGGGAAGCGGCGCGAAGATGCGCTAGGCTACAACTCATGAAAAAAGCAGAGGCGATCGAGAAGCTGAGACGGCAGGCCGACGCGATCAGGGCGCTCGGCGCGACCTCGCTTTATCTGTTCGGCTCGGTTGCCCGCGACGAAGCCGGACCCGACAGCGATCTCGATCTGTTTATCGATTATGACGAGAGCAAGAAGTTCTCTCTGCTCGATCTTGTCGGGATCAAGCTGTTTCTCGAGGATGAACTTGTCGTGCCTGTAGACGTCACGACGCGGGACAGCCTTCATCCGATCCTGAAAGATCGGATAGAACTTTCTGCAACGCAGGTGTTCTGATGGACGAATTTATCTGGGACGTCATTGCGCATGACCTGCCGCCGCTCAAAGCCGCGATGCTGGGCCTACAAGAACGACTGAGCCGGTCTTAAAGGTCGCACCCCCCTTCCCGGCCCTTGCCTCATCCATTCCCATTTCTTATTCAGGCCGGAACCGGAACGGATAGGAGCGCCACCATGGAAAGCATCACCATTGCCCTGGTCCTGCTTCTCGCCGTGGTTCTGAGCGGCACGCTGGCAAGGCTTTCGCCTGTCGGCATTCCGCTGCCGCTGGTGCAGATCGCGCTCGGGGCCGCGATCGCCGGCGTGACGGGGTCTGCGGTGCAGCTCGATCCGGATTTCTTCTTTCTGCTGTTTCTGCCGCCGCTACTGTTTCTCGATGGATGGCGCATTCCGAAGGAAGGGCTGTTCCGCGACAAGGCGGTGATCCTGGAGCTGGCGCTCGGGCTTGTCATCTTCACGGTGATCCTGATCGGCTTTCTGGTCCACTGGATGATCCCGGCGATACCGCTTGCGGTCGCGTTCGCGCTCGCCGCCATCCTGTCGCCAACCGATCCGATCGCCGTCTCGGCGATTGCCGCGCGGGTGCCGATCCCTGGGCGCCTGATGCATATTCTGGAAGGCGAATCGCTGCTCAACGATGCGTCCGGCCTTGTCTGCATGCAGTTCGCGGTGGCCGCCGTGCTGACCGGCGTGTTCTCGCTGGCGGATGCGGTGGGCACCTTCCTCTGGGTGGCGATCGGCGGCATCCTGATCGGTTTTGGCACCACATTCGTGGTCATGAAGGCGAAGTATTACGTGTCGCGCAAGCTGGGCGAAGAGCCCGGCGCGCAGATCCTGATCAGCCTGCTCATTCCGTTCGGCGCCTATCTTCTGGCCGAACACCTGCATTGCTCCGGCATTCTGGCAGCCGTTGCGGCCGGTATCACCATGAGCTTTGCCGAACTGCGCGGCCAGACGATGGCTGCCACCCGCATGCGGCGCTACGCGGTGTGGGATACGGTGCAGTTTGCGCTGAACGGCATTATCTTCGTGCTGCTGGGCGAACAGATGCCGGGCATCGTCTCAGGCGCCGCCAGGATCGTCACGGAAACGGGCCACCTTCACCCGATCTGGCTGATCGCCTATGTGGGGGTGATTACCACCGCACTCGCGGCCCTGCGGTTCGCCTGGGTGTGGGTATCCTTGCGCTTCACCCTCTATCGCGCCGCGCGTCGCGGAGAGGCGATCCGCAAGCCGCATTGGAGGCTTCTGGCAGCCATGTCGCTTGCCGGCGTGCGCGGGGCGATCACGCTTGCGGGTATCCTTACCCTGCCGCTTGCCATGAACGACGGCACATCGTTTCCGGCGCGCGATCTGGTGATATTTCTGGCAGCCGGGGTGATCATCCTGTCGCTGACGGCGGCCAGTATTGGCCTTCCGTACCTCCTCCAGAACCTCGAACTGCCACCGGAGGATGATCACCTCCAGGAAGAGGATATTGCCCGGATTGCGGCGGCAGAGGCTGCGATCCGGATGATCGAGAAATTGCAGCATGCGATGAGCGAAGGCCGCACCGATGCCGATCTCTACGGCGAGGTCGGCACGCGGTTGATGGAACTCTACCGGCAGCGGATCGAGGGGCGTTCCAAGCTTGGGGACGAGGCAGAGCTGTTGCGCAAGATGGAGGAGGTCGACAAGCGGTTCAGGCTGGCCGCCCTGCGTGCCGAACGCGACGAGTTGTTCAGGCTCGGCCGCCGGCGCAAGATCTCCGAGGAGATCGCGCGAAAGCTTGTTCGCGAGATCGATCTTGCCGAGGCGCGCTACGGTTTCTGAGGCGCGCCGTGTTGTCGCCGCTTTGCCGGTAGAGGAAATCGGCCTCCGCATTGTTTCCGGCGCTTCCCTCGTGTAGATCGCCCTCACCTTCTTTCATCAAAGAGTATCCATCATGAGCGGCTTCGACCTCATCATCTTCGATTGCGACGGCGTGCTCGTCGATTCCGAAATCATCGCGGCGCAGGTCGAATCCCGGCTGCTGACGGAAGCGGGCTATCCGATCAGCGTCGAGGAAATGGGCGAGCGCTTTGCCGGCATGACCTGGAAGAACATTCTTCTGCAGGTGGAACAGGAAGCGGATATTCCGCTTTCGGCCTCGCTTCTCGACAAATCGGAAAAGCTGCTCGACCAGCGGCTGGAGCGCAGCGTCAAGATCATCGAGGGCGTCAAGTTCGCGCTGTCGCGGCTGACCACGCAGCGCTGCATCTGCTCGAATTCGTCCAGCCAGCGGCTGGACATGATGCTGACCAAGGTGGGGCTCAAGCCCTATTTCGAAAACCATATCTATTCCGCCAAGGACCTCGGTCCCGACCGCGTGAAGCCGAAGCCGGACATCTTCCTGCATGGCGCAAAGCAGTTCGGCGTTGAGCCGGACAGGTGCCTGGTGATCGAGGATTCCACCCATGGCGTCCACGGTGCACGCACGGCCGGCATGCGGGTGGTGGGCTTCACCGGCGCATCGCATACCTATCCCAGCCATGCCGACCGGCTGACCGACGCCGGTGCCGAAACGGTGATTTCGCGGATGAGCGACCTGCCGGCGGTGATTGCCGCACTCGGCGAATGGGGCGGGATCTAGAACTGCACCGCAAGGCTGGCCTTCGCGGTATGGCTCGTCAGCGAATGGGCAAATTCTCCGGAATAGCTGAGCTTCAGCCGTGCGGATTTTGAAACCTGCGCCGTGACGGAGGCCTCGACGACGGCCGTGTCGCGCGGCAGCGCCACGCCTTCCAGCATGAACGGACTGCCGCCGCTGGAAAAGGCGAGCCGCGATGCGGGCGTCAGGTCGCCCATTGCGTGGCGCCAGCCGAGCATGCCGGAGACGGTGAGCGGCAGGTCCTCGACAGGCATTTGCGCCGACCAGCGAAGGCCGAATGTGGAAAGGGCGATATTGTCGGTTTCACCATTGCCCGTCAGAGCGGCGGCCCCGCCCCTCTCGCGAAAACCATCGGTGTCGAGATTGATATAGGCAAGGCTCGCGAAGGGCTGCAGCGTCACGGGACCTGCCGTTGTCTTCCAGGACAGGTCGGTGAACAGCTGACGGGTGGCGCCTCTGTAATCGGCCTGGAGATCATCCGTGAACGTGCCGAAGTCGACGCTGCGCGACGTCGAGATCCGGTTTTCGGAGTAGACCGCGCCGGATGTGAGGGCAACGTCGCCCCAGTTTGCGGCGGCGTAGAGTCCGGCATGATAGCTTTCCCAGTCCGCCTCGCTGCCCGCAGAGGCATTGCTGTAGCCGAACAGGCCGCCGAGCCGCCAGTGATCGGATGCCTGCCCGTCGAAGCCTGCTATGAATCCCGCCGCATGGCTGTCGATGCCGGCCGCATTGCCGTCACTGCGCAATTGCCCTGATGCAGCGATGCCGGTTGCCCAGAAGCTGGTCGCACCATCGGCCGATGAGCGGATCGGGACGGCACCGTTGACGCGGTCGACGATGGCGTCCCGAATGAGCCGGCTGTCGCTTAGAAGCTGGGTTTTTAGCGAGGCGTGGATCTCGCCGCTGAGCTGTGAAAAGGAATCGCGTGCGCCATCGGCGTTTTGCTGGAGAACACCGAGGAAGACGTCGTTTTCGGTGCCGAGCGACTGGACTGCCGTAGCCGTTGCGCGCGTATTGGCGGTGTTCGCGACGTCGGCGAAATCGACATCGTTCCGGTAGAGGCTCAGCGTCACGTCGTCGGCGCCATAGGCAAGGATGGGCGACAGGAAGGCGAGATCGGTGGTGACGTCGTCGAAGGCACCGGTAACGCTTTCGCCTGTGATGATCGTGTAGGTCGTAGCAGGTGAATAGGTGCCTGCGCCCGCGAGAACCTGGACCGTGCCGCCTTCGATGCTGACCGAACCGGTGGCGGCAAGGCTGTCGGACGTGCCGTCTGCTTGCGTTTCCACCTGATAGGTCGAGCCGGCTTCGAAGGTGACGTCGCCGTTGACGGCAAGTGTTGCGATACCTGGGCCGGGCGACAGCGTGCCGCCTGACCCGACGGTGAGGCCACCGATCTCCCCTGTGCCTGACAGCATGCCATCGGTGCCGATATCGATCGCGCCGCCGATCGTGCCGTCATTGACGAGCACTCCTCCTGACACCGTCGCATCGCCGCTGATCTCGCCGGTGTTGGAAAAGCTGCCACCGGTATTGGTGAGCGAGGCGATGGTGCCGTCGTTGGATGAGGTTCCGGCGTTCGAGACATCACCGGCGACCGCGCCGGAATTGTTGACGAAGCTGCCGGAAGCCGCGACATCCACGTCGGTGACGACGAAATTGTTGGTGACCGTGCCGCCTGAAACGGTGGTGCTTCCGGTGATTTCGCCGCCGTCGTTGTTGGTGAAGGTGCCGCCGCTATTGGTCAGCGAGGCGATCGTTCCGGCGTTCGAGGCATTGCCTGAGTTGGTGACCTCGCCGGCCGTCGCACCTGAATTGTTGACGAAGATCGCAGCCGCTGCGACATCGACCTTCGTCACCACGAAATTGTTGGTGAGCGTTCCTCCCTCGACTGAGGTTGCGCCTGAAATGGTGCCGTTATTGGTAAAGCTGCCGCCGACATTCGCGAGCGATGCGACAGTGCCGGCATTGGACGCCGTGCCCGCGTTGGTGACGGATGCCGCCGTAGCACCGGAATTGTTGACGAAACTGGCTGTGGCAGCGACATCGACGTCGGTGACGACGAAGTTGTTGGTGACGGTGCCGCCTGAAACCACCGTATCGCCGGTGACCGTGCCGCCATCGTTGTTGGTGAAGGATCCGCCGGTATTGGTGAGCGAGGCGATCGTGCCGGCGTTGGAGGTTGTGCCCGCATTGGTGACGGCGCCGGCCGTGGCGCCGGAATTGTTGACGAACCGGGCCGTCGCTTCGACATCGACATCGGTGACGACGAAATTGTTGGTCATCTGCGCATCACCGGACAGCGTCGTTTTGCCGTCGATCGTGCCGTCGTTGACGACCTCGCCACCCGAAGATGCAAGGTCGCCGGAGAGCGTTCCCGAGTTACTGATGGAGCCGCCGGACATCGTGAGGTCTGAGGTCAGCGTGCCGCTTTGCGAGATCTCGATGCGGCCCATGTCGAACAGGGTCGTGCCGCTCGTCGCTGTCAGATCCGCATCCACATGAAGCGTGCCGCCGGACACCGCTAGCGTATCAACGGCCGTGTCTGCTGCGACCGTCGGCGCGCCGGAGCCGATCGACGCTGCGTCCGATACGCCGGGGGCATCCGGTGCCGTTGTCCAGTTTGCGCCGTTTATGAAATTGTTGTCGGAGGCTCCGGTCCAGACCGATTGCGCGCAAGCGCCACCGGGCGCAAGCGCTGCCAGCGTGACGATGGCGGTGCAAAGCCGCAGACGCCGCTTCGCGTCCGCCACGATAGCTGGAGCAGTCATCCCAATCCCTGTCTCGAACGGTCGCAGGCAGCGCGCCCGTGACGATCATCCCATACTGGGTAGGGAATTATGGTTAACCCTGGGTTAAAAGGGCCTTAGCTGCGGCGTGCGGGCTTCTTGCCGGGTGCGCCATTGTCGAAACCGACGCGGACGCGGGTGAAGCGCGATGCACCGCCCTGCGCGTTCGGGATCTGCACATCCGCCTTCTGGAAGAGGAACTGCGTGCCGCCGGCCGGAAGCTCGACCGGATAGGCGACCTTTTGCGAGTAGATCGTGTTGTCGCCATCGACGACCTCGACCAGGATCGGCAGGGTCACGCGGCCCGGCGCGCCGACAGGCCCATCGATGATGCGGCCCTGGACGACGACATTGATAGTCATCGTCGTCTCGTTTGCCGTGCACTGACGCGTCGCGTCGGCCAGCGATGCCTGGTAGACGAGCTTTTGCGGATCATCCTGACCGCCGCGGGCGTATTCCTGGCGTATCGCCGTCTGCTCGCGCAGGACGATCTGCGGGCAATAGGCCTGCACCACCGCCGGCGTTGCTGCCTGGGCGGCCGGCGCAAGGCTTTCCGTGGACGTGGAAGAGCTGCAGCCGGCGAGCGCCGTCAGGAGGGATACCGTTACGAGACCATGGGAAATCTTGCCAAACACAATACTCAACCTTGTTCCATCCCTTTTGACCGGCTTGTCGCGCCAAACATGCTCATGGCGTAACGCAGCGCCGTTTTCCAGTCTTTCACCGCCGATTTCAATCGTCTATACCAGCGGCGCAAACAAAAATCGATTGGGGATTATCGGTCGTGGACTACATTTCTACCCGGGGCGAAGCGCCCGCTCTCGGCTTTCGTGATGCACTGCTGGCCGGCCTTGCCCGCGACGGCGGTCTTTACCTGCCGCGCCACTGGCCTCAGTTGTCCAAGCGGGACATCCGCAATCTGCGTGGAAAGTCCTATGCGGAAGTGGCTTTCGAGATCCTCAAGCATTTTGTCGACGGGGAAATTCCAGACGACAAGCTGAAGGCCATGATCGACGAGGCCTATGCGACTTTCCGTCATCCGGCGGTGGTGCCGCTGGTGCAGACGGGTCCGAACGATTTCATCCTCGAGCTTTTCCACGGCACGACGCTTGCCTTCAAGGATGTGGCGATGCAGTTGCTCGCCCGCCTGATGGATCATGTTCTGGCCGAGCGCGGCGAACGCGCCACGATCGTCGGCGCGACGTCGGGGGATACGGGCGGTGCGGCGATCGATGCCTTTGCCGGACGCGACCGCACCGACATCTTCATCCTCTTTCCGGAAGGCAAGGTCTCGCCGGTGCAGCAGCGCCAGATGACCTCGTCGACCGCATCCAACGTGCATGCGGTGGCGCTCAAGGGCAATTTCGACGACTGCCAGAACATCGTGAAAGAGATGTTCAACGATGTCGCCTTTCGCGACCGGGTGAAGCTTTCGGGCGTCAACTCGATCAACTGGGCCCGCATCATGGCGCAGGTCGTGTATTTCTTCACCGCCGCCGTTTCGCTGGGCGGACCGGACCGCAAAGTGTCCTTCACGGTGCCAACAGGCAATTTCGGCGATATTTTCGCGGGCTATGTGGCCAAGAAGATGGGCCTGCCGATCGACCGGCTGGTGATTGCCACCAATGACAACGACATTCTTGCCCGCACACTGAAGACCGGGCGCTACGAGATGCAGGGCGTGATGGCGACCACGTCGCCGTCGATGGATATCCAGATCTCGTCGAATTTCGAGCGGCTTCTGTTTGAAGCCTATGGCCGCGACCCGAGCGCTGTTCGCGCCTCCATGGCGAGCCTGAAACAGTCCGGCGCGTTCGAAATCAAGCCGAAGGCGTTGAAGGCGATCAAGAGCGAATTCCGCGCCGGCCGCGCCACGCTGGAGCAGGTTGACGAGACAATTCGCGACACGCTTGCCGCCACCGGATACCTGCTCGACCCGCATACGGCGACCGGCGTTTTCGTTGCGCAGAAGCACGCGCGGCCCGGCAGCCCGATGGTGACATTGGCCACGGCGCACCCCGCCAAATTCCCGGCGGCGGTAAAATCCGCTTGCGGAATTGATCCGGCACTTCCATCATGGCTCGCTGATCTGATGCACAGGGAGGAGCGCTACGATACGCTGGACGCCGAGCTGAAGGCCGTTGAAACATTCATCGGCGAACACGCACGGGCAAACTGAGCCAGTTATCGGCAGTGCCGGAAAGACGCGAAGACGTGAATATGAATGTTGAAATCACCCGGCTCCCCTCCGGGCTCACAGTCGTGACCGAGACCATGCCACACCTGGAGAGCGTCGCGCTCGGTGTGTGGATCAAGTCCGGAGCCCGCAACGAGACCGAGAACGAGCACGGCATCGCGCATCTTCTCGAGCATATGGCGTTCAAGGGTACGGCGAGGCGGACCGCCCGCGATATCGCCGAGCAGATCGAGGATGTCGGCGGCGAGCTCAATGCCGCGACCTCGACCGAAACCACATCCTATTACGCACGGGTGCTCAAGGACCACGTGCCGCTGGCGGTCGATATCCTTGCCGATATCCTGACGGAGTCGGAATTCGACGAGGAAGAGCTGCGCCGCGAGAAACACGTCATCCTGCAGGAAATCGGCGCGGCCAACGACACGCCCGACGACGTGGTGTTCGACCGCTTCTCCGAAGTCGCCTATCGCGGCCAGACGATCGGCCGCGCCATTCTCGGCACGCCGGATACGGTGAAAGGGTTCACGCCGCCGCAGATCCGCGGCTATCTTTCGCGCAATTACACGACCGACCGGATGTTCATCGTCGCGGCCGGCGCTGTCGACCACCAGGTGTTCTGCAAGCAGGTCGAGGAGCGGTTCGCCAGCCTGCCGACCATGCCGAGTGCGACGCCCGTTCTCGAGCCCGCCCACTATATCGGCGGCGACACCCGCGAAGACCGCGATCTGATGGATGCCCAGCTGCTGATCGGCTTCGAGGGCAAGGCCTATCACCAGCGGGACTTCTACTGCTCGCAGATCCTTGCCAACATTCTCGGCGGCGGCATGTCCTCGCGGCTGTTCCAGGAAGTGCGCGAGCGCCGGGGCCTCTGTTACTCCGTCTACGCATTCCATTGGGGCTTTTCCGATACGGGCATTTTCGGCGTCCATGCCGCGACCAACGGCGACGAGTTGCCGAACCTCGTGCCTGTGGTCGTCGAAGAGCTGCGCAAGGCATCCGAGCAGATCCATCAGGCGGAAATCGACCGGGCGCGCGCGCAGATCCGTGCCCAGCTTCTGATGGGGCAGGAAAGCCCTGCCGCCCGCGCCGGCCAGATCGCCCGCCAGATGATGCTCTACGGCAAGCCGATCCCCAATGACGAGATGATGGAACGGCTGGAGGGGATCACCACCCAGCGGCTGACCGATCTTGCCGGACGTCTGTTCTTCGACACGGTGCCTACGCTTTCGGCGGTTGGGCCGATCGCACAACTGCCGTCGATGGAAGAGATCGCGGCGTCGCTTTCCTCACCAGGCGTGACAACCAAAAAGGCGGCCGGCTGATCAAGCCGCCTGCCCTGCCCGGAGCACACAAGCACCATGGCCAAGTCCGTGTTTCGGTTCCTATCGCGACATCCGGACACACCGGAGATCTCAGGCGAGCGCCACATCATGCGCCTGCCGCTTTATGCCGACTACAAGGCCTGGATGACGCTGCGGTCGCAAAGCCGGGCGTTCCTGCAGCCGTGGGAGCCGACCTGGCGCCCTGACGAGCTGACGGAATCGGCGTTTCGCGCTCGCGTGGTGCGCGCCACCCAGGAACATGCGTCAGGCGTCGCCATGCCGATGCTGCTTTTCCGCCGCGACACGATGGAGCTTTTGGGGGGCCTGACGATCGGCCATATCCGCCGCGGCGCATCGCAAAGCTGCATGGTCGGCTACTGGATGGGCGAGAAACATTCGGGCCAAGGCCATATGTTGGCCGCATTGGAGATGGCTATCCCCTACATCTACGGCGGACTTCAGTTGCACCGGATCGAGGCAGCCTGTATTCCGGACAATTGGAAAAGCATCCGGCTTCTCGAAAAGGCCGGATTCGAGCGGGAAGGTCTTTTGCGGAAATATCTCAAGATCAATGGTGAGTGGCGCGACCACGTGATTTTCTCCCGACTGCCAGAAGATGGTGAATTTGCGAAAATGCTGAACACATGATGCTGCGTCACATGAGTTTCTCGTCCATGCCGCGCCTGCCGTCGGTTCTTGAAATTGTTTCCGCTGTCTTGATGTTTCTTGCGGCGGCGACGTTTGCACAGGCGGCCGAGCCGGTGAAAATCTCGCGCGACGACACCGCGCTCGACCTGACCCGCACGACCGACATCTACGCCAACCAGGGCGAGGCCTTTCAGGTTTCCACGGCCGCTGCTGCCGACGGTATCCGTCGCCGCATCGAGGTGCGCGCATCTTCGCCGTCGCACCAGGGCGACTGGGCGGTGTTTGCGCTTTCCAACGTTTCCGAGGAGCAGCTGGAGCGGGTGATCGTCGCGCCGCATTTCCGGCTCGTAAATTCCAAGGTTTTCTGGCCGGATCTCGGCTCGCAGCGCATCATCTCGATCACGCCATCGGAAGGGTTTGCGCTCGACCGTATCGCCAGCCCCGATGCCGACGTGTTCCGCATCACGCTCAATCCGGGCGCCACGATCACATTCGTCGCCGAGCTTTCGACGCCGGCGCTGCCGCAGATCTATCTCTGGCAACCGGATGCCTACAAGGATTCGGTCAACTCGTTCACGCTCTACAAGGGCATCGTGCTCGGCATTGCCGGTCTGCTTGCGGTGTTCCTGACCATCCTGTTCGTGGTCAAGGGAACATCCATGCTGCCGGCGGCGGCAGCCCTTGCCTGGGCGGTGCTTGCCTATATCTGCGTCGACTTCGGGTTTCTCGACAAGCTCATCAGCGTGACATCGTCCGACGAGCGAATATGGCGTGCCGCAGCCGAAGTGGCGCTTGCCTCGTCGCTCGTCATCTTTTTGTTCACCTATCTCAACCTCAACCGCTGGCACGTGCACCTGGGTTATGCGACGCTTGCCTGGGTGGCCGGCCTCGTGCTCCTCGGCGGTGTGGCGATCTACGATCCGTCTGTCGCATCCGGTATCGCGCGGCTTTCGTTTGCGTTGACGGGTACTGTCGGCATCCTCCTGATCGTCTATCTCGGCTTCAACCGCTATGACCGCGCCATCCTTCTGGTGCCGACCTGGGCGCTGCTGCTGGTCTGGCTGTTCGGGGGATGGCTGACGGTGACCGGCCAGCTCGACAACGACATCGTGCAGCCGGCGCTTGGCGGCGGACTGGTTCTGATCGTGCTTCTGATCGGCTTTACCGTGATGCAGCACGCCTTTGCCGGCGGCGCCTACCAGCAGGGTCTGTTTTCCGATCTGGAGCGGCAGTCGCTGGCGCTGACCGGTTCGGGCGACACCGTGTGGGACTGGGATGTGGCGCGCGACCGCGTGGTGACTACGCCCGACATCTCGACGCGGCTTGGCCTCGAGCAAGGCTCCATGCACGGGCCGGTGCGCAACTGGCTGCCGCGGCTTCATCCCGATGACCGCGACCGGTTCCGCGCCACGCTTGACGTGCTTCTGGAACATCGCCGCGGCCGCCTGAACCACGAGTTCCGGATTCGCGCGGAAGACGGGCATTTCCACTGGCTGCAGATCCGCGCCCGGCCGGTACTCGGCTCCAATGGCGAAATCATCCGCTGCGTCGGCACCGTCATCGATGTGACCGAGCAGAAGAACTCGATCGAGCGTCTGCTGCAGGACGCGATGCATGACAACCTGACCGGGTTGCCGAACCGCCAAGTGTTCCTCGACCGTCTGCAATCGGTACTGACGCTGGCACCCGGCGACGGGCATCTGCGCCCAACCGTCATGGCGATCGACATCGACCGCTACAAGCAGGTCAACGACTCGCTCGGAATTGCCGCGGGCGACAACATTCTGATCGCGCTGACGCGGCGTCTGCGTCGTCTCTTGAAGCCTCAGGATACGCTGGCACGGCTTGCCGGCGACCAGTTCGGCCTCATCCTCGTCTCCGAGCGGGACCCGGGCAAGGTCGCGGATTTCGCCGATGCGGTGTCCAAGGCAATCATGGTGCCGATCAACTTTGCCAATCGCGAGATCGTCCTCACCGCCTCGATCGGCCTAGCCTCCTGGGTAGATCAGCAGGAAAGCGCCCCGGGACTTCTCGCCGATGCGGAACTGGCGATGTACCGCGCCAAGCGCGCCGGCGGCAATCGCGTCGAACCGTTCCGTCCGGCATTCCGCTCGACCGGTACAGATCGTCTGCAGATCGAAACCGACCTTCGCCGCGCCATCGAGCGACGCGAACTGACACTCGCATACCAGCCGATCATCCGGCTTGTGGATGGCGAGATTGCCGGCTTCGAAGCGCTGATGCGTTGGGAACATCCCAAACGCGGCAGCATTCCGCCCTCCGAATTCATTCCGATCGCCGAAATGTCGGACCTGATCGGCCCTCTCGGCCTCTTTGCGATGGAACGGGCGGCCTCAGACCTCACGTCCTGGCAGGCACAAACCGGTTCGCTGCCGATCTTCGTATCCGTCAACGTCTCGAGTGCGCAGCTCCTGAACGCCGATCTCTACAATGACGTCCGGGCATTGCTGCAGAGGACGCAGGTGGCACCGGGCCAGCTCAAGCTGGAGCTGACGGAGTCGCTGATGATGGAGAACCCGGAACAGGCGCGTCTTGTTCTGGCCAAGCTCAAAGAGACCGGCCTCAGCCTCGCGCTCGACGACTTCGGTACCGGCTACTCTTCGCTCGGCTATCTCACGCAGTTCCCGTTCGACACTATCAAGCTCGACCAGTCGTTGGTGCGCGATGCCACCGACAAGCGTGCTGTGCTTCTGCGCTCGGTCATCGCCATGGCGCGGGCGCTCGAGATGGACGTGGTGGCTGAGGGCATCCAGACCGACGAAGACGCGGCGGAACTTGCCAAGATGGGCTGCCATTTCGGCCAGAGCTACCTGTTCGGCCCGCCGGCGACGACGGATGCGATTGGCCGACTGCTGAAAGAACGGTTTCCGCTGACGAAACGGGCTTGAGTTCCGACTTCCTCATCTTGCCTTGTGGCGAGGATGAGGGAGACCGGCTATCGCTCTCGTCAACCAAGCCTCACCTGTGTTTCGAGCAGCCTGACAGGCCTGATGTCAGGCCCGTCCGCGTGAATAGAGCCTGATCATACAGCCGTTGCCATCGCGGCGCCGCTCATGGCTTCCCAAGTCGCGCCCGGATGCTGACGGCGGTTTTCCTGGATCATGTCGTGGATGAACTGCAGCTTGGTGGTGACCGCCGGGGCGAGGATGAACGGATAGAGATCCGGCACACCCATGGCTCTGTGGATGCTGTTCAACGCCATGCTGAACGGAATCCACGCCCGAACGAGCTGCTCGGCGCTCGCTGCCTCGTAGGGCTGGAACGCAACTTCTGCCGCCAGTTCGCCGTGGCGTCTCGGATCGATCGACAGGCCGTAGGCGCGTGCCATTTCCAGCGTATCGACGATATGGATGTAGTGGGCGAAGGTTTCGGCAAAATCCTCCCACGGATGCGAGCTCGCATAGGTGCTGATATAGGACTGTTGCCAGCCAACCGGCGGGCCTTCTTCGTAGTTGCGGCGCAACGCGTCGGCATAATCCATCGTCTCGTCGCCGAACACGGCGCGGAATGCATCGGTCCTGCCGCCGTCGCGGATAAGCTTGTCCCAGATGTAGTGGCCGGTCTCGTGGCGGAAGTGGCCGAGCATCGTGCGATAGGGCTCGTTCATGGATATGCGGATCTGCTCGCGCGTCGCGTCGTCGGCTTCGGCAGCGCGGATGGCGATCAGGCCGTCTTCGTGGCCGGTCATGGCGGGCTTCACCGTTCCATCCGGCTGGATCTCGTCGATCAGGAAATCGAACACGAGGCCGCCCTGCGGATCTTCTTCGCGGTTGGTGCGCGGCAGGTTCCATTTCATCAGCGAGTAGAACAGATGGCGCTGCGCCTGGCTGATGCGGCGCCACTGGTCCAGCCCCTCCTCGGTCGAGGCGTCCGGCACCAGGCGGTTGTGCCGGCAAGCCGGGCAAAACGGGTTCGGGTCCTCGGCAACGACCGTCCAGTTGCAGATATCCAGGCTGCTGTTGGCACAGAGCCTCACCTTGCTGTCGAGGTCACCGAACAGGTGCCAGGTCGGATCCGCCACGGGGGCGTCGGGACCCGCAACCATCTCGTCCTGCTCCAGAGCCATGATGGCGAGCTTTTCCGGAACGAAAGCCAGTTTGTAACCGCAGTGGACGCAGTTGCGATTGTCGAAATAAACCGGTTGGCCGCAGTGATCGCAGTCGAAGAGGCGCATGGACAGATCCGCTAGACGAAGTGGAAGTTGGGGTGAACTGAATTCTGGATGATAAAAAACCTGCCCCGGTAGGACCGGAACAGGTTTCTGGATTTGGCGGATTCGGATCGCTTAGGCGCGATCAACGATGTCCTTGCCGGCTTCCTTGATCTTGCCCTTGGCCTGCTGGGCTTCGCCCTTGGCTTCCTGGGCAGCGCCCTTGGCTTCCAGCTCGTGGTTGTCGGTCATGTCGCCGACAGCCTGCTTGACCTTACCGGAGACTTCATTGCCCATTCCGGAAATTTTATCGCTGGTGCTACCCATAGTGTTTCTCCTTGAGCTTAGCGGCATCGTTTTCGATGTCTTGCAATAGGAGAACTCCGAGCCTTGGCAGTTCGTTCCGGCATCGCTCAAGAATTTCAGAAACTCAGGCGTGGCCGGCGTCGGAGGACAGCATTGCGGGCGTCACGCCCATCGAGGCGAGCGCGCGCTCGTACTTGTCTTCCAGCGTCGTACCGAAGATCAGATCTTCGCTGGCCGGGCAGTTCAGCCAGCCGTTGCTGGAAATCTCCCGCTCCAACTGTCCTGCACCCCAGCCTGCGTAACCGAGCAGCATGGTAGCGCGTGATGGCCCCCTGCCGTCACAGATGGCGCGGATGATATCGAGCGTGGCGGTGAGCGAGATATCGTCGCTGACGGGAATGGAGGACTCGCTCGAGAAGTCGTCGGAATGCAGCACGAAGCCGCGACCGGTTTCCACCGGACCTCCAGACAGGATCGGGAACTCACGGCATTCGTGCGGGAGGGCAATGATCTCGTGCTCGTCCAAGAGCTTGAGGTGCCGCAACACTTCCGTGAAGGAAATTTCCTGGGAGCGGTTGATGATAAACCCCATGGCGCCGGCCGGAGAATGGGCGCAGACATAGATGACCGTGCGGGAGAAATTGGTATCCTGCATGCTCGGCATCGCAATCAGGAACTGTCCGTCAAGAAAGCCGCGTTCGCGACCGCCCTTGCCGCCGTCGTCCTGAGCACCCGAGAGAAGCGAAAAAGCCATCATGCCTCCACCTGCAGCGCTTTGAAACCTATTCTAGCAAAACTGCGGCCGTTTGAAATGTCTGTACTGACTGTCTTTGAAGGCCGGGCCCGCCTGGTTGTGAGAGCGTGCCGTGGCTGCTGCTTCACAGCAGCGTTCCTGAAACATGGGGCACGAACCGTGGCGATCAACGGAAAATGATCCTGTTTTTCGAAAGCGCTGCTGGTTCGTTCAACATTTAACGGTTAATCCCTGAGCGATGAGGAGCCTGACCCCAATTCGAACCACAACCGCAAACCTGTTGCTTGGTGCTGCCGTCTGCCTTGGATTGCAGACGCCGGCGGCCGATGCTCTGGCGGAAATGTCGCCCTGGGCCACCAACGAGGGCGGCCGCATGCGGATCGTCACCATGCCTCCAGAGCCCGATGGAACCGTGCGCGGGGCTCTGCAGATCGAGCCGAAGGATGGCTGGATCACCTATTGGAAAGAGCCGGGTGAAGCGGGCATTCCGCCGCAACTGACATTTTCGCGCGAAAGCGGGATCACCTCCCAGAAGATGTCCTATCCGGTTCCAAAGCTGATCACCAACGGTGACGTTACCGACATCGGCTATGATCGCGCCGTGGCATTTCCGTTTGCGCTGAAGCTCGACAAGCCGACCAAGGCGGGGCAAGCCTCACAGGTCTTGCCGTTGGGGGCGGCAAGCATCGACGTTTCCGCGTTTATCGGCATTTGCCGCAATATCTGCATACCCTTCCAGGCCGAATTCTCTCTGCCGATGAAAGCGGTCCGGGGCACGCCGGTGGAAGAGGCAATGATCCTCAACGCCGCCAGCGCCGCACTCCCCTCGCCTCCGGCCAACGATTTTGCCGTGACTGATTATGCGATGGTGAAGGGCGGGAAGGTTCTACGGCTGACGCTGCGGCTGCCGGACAGTGCGACCGCGCAGCCGCAGGTGGTGGTGACCGGTCCCGAGGGGCATGTGCTCTTCGAAAGCGTCGATGCGAAGCGGCAGGGTCATGCCTATACGCTGGATATGCCGGTGGGAAAATTGCCTGACAATTACGACATCAGCGGCAAACGGTGGGGCATTCTGGCGACCAGCGGCAGTCGGTCCATGGAGACGTCCATCGTTTTCGACTGAACCTCCTCCCGTCTTCGCTTGCCTCTTGCCGACCGCGACCTATAGTTCCGCCGAACGGCAAACTTCAAGCCAACAGGAGATCCCATGACCATTGCTATCGGTGAAAAACTACCCAGTGCCACCTTCAAGGAAAAGACTGCTGACGGCCCGGTCGAGATCTCGACGGACGCGCTGTTTGCCGGCAAGAAAGTCGTGCTGTTTGCGGTACCCGGCGCCTTCACGCCCACCTGCACGCTGAACCACCTGCCCGGCTATCTCGACAATCGCGACGCGCTGCTTGCCAAGGGCGTCGACGACATCGCCGTCGTTGCCGTCAACGACTGGCATGTAATGGGCGCCTGGGCGCAGCAGACCGGCGGCATGGACAAGATCCATTTTCTGGCCGACTGGGACGGTGCCTTTACCAAGGCGATGGGCCTTGATGCCGATCTTTCCGCCGGCGGGCTTGGCGTGCGCTCCAAGCGCTACGCGATGCTGGTCGAGGACGGTGTGGTGAAGTCACTCGACATCGAGGAAAGCCCTGGCCAGGCCACCGTCTCGGGTGCCGACGCGATGCTGGAACGCCTCTAAGTCAGTTAGTATTCCATGAGATCGTTTGAGGGGCTCATGCCCCTCATTCCCATTACGCATGAGACGCTGCGAGGGGCTAGAGCCCGCCTCGAACCATTACACTGCCATATCGAAAACCATCAGGCCCGACACGCCGCCATCGGATGCGGCGACAATTCGTTCGGCGACGGTAATATGATCGGGATGGACGAGATAGGCGTCACGGCTTTCCAGCGTGTCGAAGGTGACGATGAAGCCGTCGAGGAAGCCGCCGTTCAGGCCTTCCGATGAGGCGTTCGGGCCGGACTTCACATCGACAATGCCGGGAATGAGCGTTTTGAGGCCGTGAACGGCGTCGTAGATTTCCTGCTTCTCTGCCGGCTGCAATGCAGTCTTGAAGCGCATGAAGACGCAATGAAGGATCATCGGTGGGTCCACCCTATGGCTGTTCTGTATGGCGCGAAATCGTCGTGGAGCCTGCTTGCCCGACGGGAAACCGCTTCGCACCTTTGCTGTAAACCACCCTCAAGAGCAACCGCTACTTTCTCTTGAAAGGCGCCATGCCGGTGCGGGCCAGTTCGTCGGCGCGTTCGTTTTCCGGATGGCCTGCATGGCCCTTGACCCAGTGCCATTTGACCTTGTGGCGCTGGTTGGCGACATCGAGCTGCTGCCACAACTCACCGTTCTTGACGGGCTTCTTATCGGCCGTCTTCCAGCCGTTTTTCTTCCAGCCGAAGATCCACTTGGAAATGCCGTCCATCACGTATTTGCTGTCGGTGTGGAGATCGACCTCGCACGCGTCCTTGAGCGCATTGAGGGCGCTGATGGCAGCCATCAGTTCCATGCGGTTGTTGGTCGTCTCGGCCTCGCCGCCGGACAGTTCCTTGGTGGTTTCGCCATAGCGCAGGATGGCGCCCCAGCCGCCCGGGCCGGGATTGCCGGAACAGGCGCCGTCGGTGAAAATGTCGACCTGTTTCATGATGTCAGTCCATAATCTGCAGCAGAGGAAATGCCGCGGTGGAACCGCAGCTTGCGGAGGTATTCGAGCGGATCCTTCTTGACCACCAGCGCGCCCTCGGGCGTCGTCAGCCAATCATAGAGGCGGGTCAGAAAGAAGCGCAGGGCCGAGCCGCGGGCAAGCACCGGCAATGCGGCGATCTCCGCATCAGACAGTGGCCGGACGCTGCGATATCCTTCCAGCATCGCCATACCCTTCTCAACGTTATAGCTGCCGTCCGCTTCGAAGCACCAGGCATTGAGGCAGATGGATACGTCGTAGGCTAAGAGATCGTTGCAGGCGAAGTAGAAGTCGATGAGGCCGGAAAGTTCGTCGCCGAGGAAGAAGACGTTGTCCTGAAACAGATCCGCATGGATGACACCCGCCGGCAGATCCTTCGGCCAATGGGCGGCGAGAAATTCCAGTTCCGAGGTGATCTCGTCCTGCAGCCCCGTTTCGACCTCGTCGGCGCGGTCCGCGGATTTCTCCCACAGGACCTTCCAGCCATCGAGCGACAGCGCATTGGGGCGCTTGATCTTAAACCCTTCGCCGGCGAGATGCATCTGCGCCAGCGCCTTGCCGACCTCGCGGCAGTGCCTCGCCTCCGGCCGTCTCAGCCACATGCCCTCGAGAAACGAGATGAGGGCCGCCGGCCGGGTCGAGAGTTCGCCTAGCAACTGCCCGTCGCGGCGTGGCAACGGCAGCGGGCAGGACAGGCCGCGATCAGCCAGATGCTGCATCAGACCCAGAAAGAACGGCAGGTCGGATTTCTCGACGCGTTTTTCATACAGCGTCAAGATCAGCGGGTCGCGCGTGGTGTGGAGCAGGAAATTCGAGTTCTCGACGCCCTCGGCAATGCCCTTGTAAGACGTGAGCTCCCCGACATCATATTCGGCCAGGAACCGGTTCAGGTCGATTTCGGTGATATCGGTATAGACGGCCAAGATTTCGTCCCGCTGATGATCGTTGCGCTGGATCTCTTCCTAGCGGCTTGGCCGATGCTTCGCTAGAGCCGAAGGCGGTTCATCCAGCGGAGAGAGGGCGCTCGCCGTTGACCCAGGCCATGTCTTCGATGGTGAGGGGGACGGAGCGGAGTTCGCGGTTGACGAGGAAGTTTTCGGTTTCCTCGGCGGTGATCGCAAGCTCGATTTCGGCCGAAAACCTCTGCTTGAAGGCTTCGATGATTTCGTCGACGATGACTTCGGGCGCAGAGGCGCCGGCGGAGAGGCCGAGCGTCTCGATCTGGCCGATTTCGTCCCAGTTCAGCTCGGAGGCGCGCTGAACCAGGATCGAGCGCCGGGCGCCGGCCCGGAGCGCGACTTCGACGAGACGCTTGGAGTTGGACGAGTTCGGTGCACCGACGACGATGAAGAGATCGCAGCCGGGTGCTGCCTCTTTCACCGCTTCCTGGCGGTTGGTGGTGGCGTAGCAGATACTGTCGGCGGCCGGTGCCGTCAGGTTCGGAAAACGTTCCTGCAGCTTGGCGATGACGCCCGCGGTATCGTCCACCGACAGCGTCGTCTGGGTGACGTAACCGAGATTGTCAGGATCGGCGGGGATATAGGCTTCGGCATCGGCGATCGTGTCGACGAGCGAGACTGTGCCTTCCGGCAACTGGCCCATTGTGCCGATCACTTCCGGATGTCCAGCATGGCCGATCAGCACCACATGGCGGCCCAGCCGCTGGTGGCGCATCGCCTGCTTGTGGACTTTTGAGACGAGCGGGCATGTGGCATCGAGATAGAACAGGTTGCGGGCCTGCGCATCCTCGGGCACCGATTTCGGCACGCCATGGGCGGAAAACACGACCGGCTGTTGGCGATGCTCCGCCGGGATCTCATCCAGTTCCTCAACGAAGACGGCGCCCTTGGCTTCCAGTCCCTCGACGACATAGCGGTTGTGGACGATCTCGTGACGGACATAGACCGGCGCGCCATAGGCTTTCAGCGCCAGCACGACGATCTGGATTGCCCGATCGACGCCGGCGCAAAAGCCGCGCGGACCGCAGAGGCGGATCGTGAGAGCCGGTTTTGTGACCTGGATGTTCATGTCGCTTCCGTAAGCCGTTGCAGTCCCCATATAGGCGAGCCGGCTCCGCCACGCCAAGAAAAAAGTGACGGCTATGGCGTCGCAGGCTTGGCACGGCGCCACCATGCGCCGATGACGACCGCCACCAGTGCCGCTGCAAGCCCGTACCAGGTGAAGGCATATTGGAGGTGGCTGTTGGGGAGATCGAACTGGGTGACGCCGCCCTTCGGCCAGCCGCCGGGATTTTGAACCAGATCATCCACATCGACAAAGAACGGCAGGGTTTTGGCCGGATCGAGACCTGATGACGACGCCATGACGTCGAGATCCTTCCAGAAGAAGATGTTCTTGGCGATATCGTTGTCGGGCACGATGGAGGATGGCTTTTGCGCCAGACGGCTGCGGGCATAACCGGTCAGCCGCTGCTCGCGCGTGACTTCGCCGGCCGTGCGCGTCGAGACCTCTTTCATCTCGTAGGGAATGAAGCCGCGATTGACGAGAAGGGCGCGACCATCGGAAAGGATCAGCGGGGTGTAGACGTAAAAACCGGTCTGGCCCTGAAACGTGGCGAAGAAATGCCGTTCTTTCGTGTGGTCGAACGTGCCTGAAAGCGCGACGCGGCGGTATTCGATATCGCCGCCATCCGCCGCGATCCGCTCGATGTCTGCCAGCGGTACGGGATCTGCGCTGCGCCGCTCGGCGATATCGGCGAGCAGGCCTTCCTTCCAGTGCAGCCGTTCCATCTGCCAGGTGCCGAGAGCAAGGAGGATGGCGAGCGAGGCCAGGATGAGGGTGATTGTGGCGATGGTGCGCACAAGACTGCGGGAGCGCCTTGAAGAGGCCGGCTGTCGCTCGGTCAACTGATGCATGCTAGACCAGCTCGATACGGAGATTGCGGCCGACAGCTGTCGCAGCACGGCGCAACGTCAGAAGGGTAACCGAGGGATTGTTCGGGTCGAGCAATCGATCAAGCTGCTGACGGCTGGAATTCATCCGCTCGGCCATGGCAGTCTTCGTGAGGCCTTCCTTTTGCATGGCCGCCCGTAACTGGTCGGCAATCACCTGTTTCAGGGCAATCGTCTCGGTTTCCTCCAGCAGGCCATCGGCTTCAAGGAAATCGTCGAAAGTCTCTGTCCTGTCGATATAGCCCTTTTGCTCCGTCATAGTTCCACATCCCGTTTTCGTGCCAGCGCGAGGTCAAGATCCTGAGCCGGTGTCTTCTGGGTCTTCTTTTCAAAGCCGTGGAGAAGGATCATCTGACCCTCGTGAATGAAAAAGATCACCCGTGCGATGCGCCCGCCGGAGAGGTTGGTCCGAACTTCCCACAGTCCATTTCCGAGAGAGCGGCAATAGGGCATGCCCAACGGCCAGCCAAACTCGACCCTTTGGATATCGATACCGATCTGCCGCCTGTCTTCTCTCGTGAGATCCATCAGCCATTCGCGTACCGGCCTGCGCCCGTGTGCGGTCGCGTAGAACCTTCCGACGATCTTTTTCGGCAAATCCGTCATCACGGCGCATTGTACCAATTTTGGTACACTTTCGCAACAAAAAAGGGCGGCATCGGCCGCCCTTCGAAGTGTCGTTTGTTCTCAATGCGCCAGCGGTGCGCCCCAGCCGCCCCAGATGTAGATGGAGAAGAACAGGAAGAGCCAGACGACGTCGACGAAGTGCCAGTACCAGGCGGCTGCTTCGAAGCCGAAGTGTTTTTCGGAGGTGAAGCCGCCGTTCATGGCTCTGATGAGGCAGACCAGCAGGAAGATGGTGCCGACCAGAACGTGGAAACCGTGGAAGCCGGTGGCCATGAAGAACGTGGCGCCATAGATCGAATTGGCGAATTCGAACGGGGCGTGGGCATATTCGTAGGCCTGCACGAACGAGAACAGCACGCCGAGTGCGACTGTCAGTGACAGGCCGGTGACGAGGCCCTTCCGATCGTTGTGCAACAGCGCGTGGTGAGCCCAGGTGACGCAGGTGCCTGACAGCAGCAGGATGATCGTGTTATAGAGCGGCAAATGCCATGGATCGAGAACCTCGATGCCCTTTGGCGGCCATTGTCCGCCGAGAACCTGTGTTCTGGACGCCTGGATCGCCTCGTTGGCATAAAGGCTTGCGTCGAAGAAGGCCCAGAACCAGGCGACGAAGAACATCACTTCCGACGCGATGAACATGATCATGCCATAGCGCAGATGCAGCGACACGACGCGGGTATGGGCGCCCGCATTGCCTTCCTTGATCGTATCCGACCACCAACCGATCATCACATAGATGACGATCGCCAGACCGATATAGAAGACCCATGGCGTTGCCAGGTTCATGCCGAAAATGTGGAATTCCGAACCCTTCAGGTAGCGCATGTATCCGACGCCACCGAACGCCATGACGAAGGCGCCGATCGAGGCGAGAAGCGGCCAAGGGCTGGGGTCGATAATGTGATAATCGTGGTTCTTCTGGTGCGCTTCTGCCATGCCTGCCCCTCCCAAGGGTGCTTACCGCAAGTGTTCCACCCGCCAAAAACGGCGGGCCATTTTAAAGCTTACTGCCCCTATCCTGCACTTCATTCCGCAAGGCCGCAACCGGCTTCGGCGGCGGCTCTTTCCCCGGATAGAAGGTGTAGGACAGGGTAATGGTCTTGATGTTCTTCGTCTCGTTCGCCTTGACGATCTCCGGATCGACGAAGAAGACGACCGGCATATCGATCGTCTGGCCCGGCTGCAGCGTCTGCTCGGTGAAGCAGAAGCACTGGACCTTGTTGAAATAGACCGCCGCCTCCATGGGGGTGACGTTGAAGACCGCGGTTCCAGTCGTCGCCACCGGCGAACGGTTCTTCGCGGTAAACGACACCTGCCCGGTTTCGCCGATCTTAAGCTCCACAGGTTTCGAAGGCTTGAAATCCCAGTTCAGGCCGGGCGACACATTGGCGTCGAACGTGACCTTGATGGTCTTGTCGAGGATCGTATCGGAATATTGCTCGCTCCGCTGGGTGGTGCCGTTATAGCCGGTGACCTGACAGAAGAGGCGGTAGAGCGGTACGGACGCATAGGCGGCACCCACCATGCAGGTGACGAACACCGCGCAGCCGGCAAAGATCGCGGCATTGCTGACCCGCTTTGCCTGACCATGGCCCGGCCGCGGGGCGTTGCCCTGACCATTCCCGTGAACCTCTCCTCCCATGCGCCTCCTCCTCAAGCTTTCTGGGTCAGTTGCCGACGCCGCCGACTTTGACCAGCGTCATCACGTAGAAAAGGACGACCAGCCCGGCGAGGACCAGTCCCAGCGCCACATTTCTGTTGCGACGGGACTTTCTCTGGGCGTCGTTGAGCTTGACGGTGTCAATCATAGAAGGCTTCCGATCAGGGTCGCCACACCGGCTGCCGCGTGGTCGGCAAGCAGCGCGGAAAAGATGATGAAGAGATAGAAGATCGAGTAACCGAACATCTTGCGGGCCGGCACCATCCGCTCGTCGCCTTCAGCCATGCGCAGGACTGAGATGGAACAGGCAATGAAGATCAGTCCCAGCACGCCGGCAAAAATGCCGTAGCCGATGCTGGCAAGGCCGGTGAAGCTGGGTGCGACGCCGAGAACAGCCGTCAGAACCGCATAGGCGAACATCTGGATCTTGGTGGAACGCTCGCCGGCGACGTTCGGCATCATCGGCACGCCGACCGAGCCGTAATCGCGCATCTTGTAGAGCGCCAGCGCCCAGAAGTGGGCAGGCGTCCAGAGGAAGATGATGAGGAACAGGATGACGCTATCGAGCGAGATGCCGCCGGTGACGCAGGCCCAGCCGATCATGGGCGGGAAGGCGCCGGAGGCACCGCCGATGACGATGTTCTGCGGCGTCGAGCGCTTCAGCCACATCGTATAGACGACGGCGTAGAAGAAAATGGTGAAGGCGAGCAGGCCGGCGGCCAGCCAGTTGACGGCGAGACCGAGGATCGCCACCGAAAAGACCGAGAGCGTCAGGCCGAAGGCAAGCGCTTCGCTTGGCCGCACGCGACCGTCAGGAATGGGGCGCTTGGCGGTGCGGGTCATGACGGCATCGATATCGGCGTCGTACCACATGTTGAGCGCGCCGGACGCACCGGCGCCCACCGCGATACAGAGAACCGAGATTGCAGCGAGAACCGGATTGAGCGTGCCGGGCGCCAGAACGAGACCTGCGAACGCCGTGAAGACGACGAGCGACATGACCCGTGGCTTCAGAAGTTCGAAGAAATCGCGTGCGCCCGCTTCAGACAGGAACAGGCCTGCGTCATTGCCGAGAGCGTCGCGATCATCGATAACTGTCATGAGACCTAAAAACCTTGCATTTTCACGGGACAGCGCGCGTCACACGCGATGTCCCTTGTTCGGAACGCTGCCTTTAGCGGATGCGCGGCAGCTGTTCCCACTGGTGGTAAGGCGGCGGCGAAGACAGCTGCCACTCGAGCGTCGTTGCGCCTTCACCCCATGGATTGTCGCCGGCAACACGCTTCTTGGCGAAGGCTTCCCAGACGCCGAAGAGGAAGACCAGAACACCCGCGAAGGAGATGTAGGAACCGATCGAGGAGATGTAGTTCCAGCCCACGAAGGCATCCGGATAGTCGATATAGCGGCGCGGCATGCCGGCGAGGCCTAAGAAATGCTGCGGAAAGAACACCAGGTTCACGCCCACGAACATCACCCAGAAATGCAGGTGTGCCACCTTCTCGCTATACATGTAGCCGAACATTTTCGGGAACCAGTAATACCAGCCGGCAAAGATTGCAAATACGGCGCCGAGCGACAGCACGTAGTGGAAGTGAGCCACCACGTAATAGGTGTCGTGCAGCGACCGGTCGAGGCCGGCATTGGCGAGCTGGACGCCGGTGACGCCGCCCACAGTAAACAGGAAGATGAAGCCGATCGCCCAGACCATCGGCGCCTTGAAGGTGATCGAGCCACCCCACATCGTCGCGATCCAGGAGAAGATCTTGATGCCGGTCGGCACCGCGATCACCATCGTTGCGAACACGAAGTAGCGCTGCGCATCGAGCGACAGACCGACCGTGTACATGTGGTGGGCCCAGACGATGAAGCCGACTGCGCCGATCGCCACCATCGCATAGGCCATGCCGAGATAGCCGAAGACCGGCTTTTTCGAGAAGGTCGAGATGATGTGGCTGACGATGCCGAAGCCGGGCAGGATCAGGATGTAGACTTCCGGGTGACCGAAGAACCAGAACAGGTGCTGGTAGAGGATCGGATCGCCGCCGCCTTCAGGCGAGAAGAACGTGGTTCCGAAGTTGCGGTCGGTCAGCGCCATGGTGATGGCACCGGCGAGAACCGGCAGCGACAGAAGAAGCAGGAAGGCAGTGACCAGAACGGCCCAGGCAAACAACGGCATCTTGTGCAGCGTCATGCCCGGAGCGCGCATGTTGAGAATGGTGGTGATGAAGTTAATCGCGCCGAGGATCGACGAGGCACCTGCAACGTGGAGCGCAAGGATCGCCAGATCGACGGCCGGACCCGGATGACCCGAGGTCGACAGCGGCGGATACATGGTCCAACCGCCGCCCGCGCCATAGGCACCGGATGGTCCTTCGACGAACATCGACAGCATCAACAGCAGGAAGGCCGGGATGATCAGCCAGAAGGAGATGTTGTTCAGACGCGGGAAGGCCATGTCAGGCGCGCCGATCATGATCGGCACCATCCAGTTGGCAAAACCGCCGATCATTGCCGGCATGACCATGAAGAAGATCATGATCAGCGCATGCGCGGTGGTGAACACATTGTACATGTGCTTGCCGCCATCGATCGCGGCATCGCCCTCAAAACCGTAGACCATCGACGCCAGACCGTGGAAGATCTGGATGCCCGGTTCCTGCAGCTCCATGCGCATCGCAACCGACAGAAGGCCGCCGAGGACGCCCGCCATGATCGCGAAGATCAGATAGAGCGTACCGATATCCTTGTGGTTGGTCGAAAACAGCCAGCGGGCGGCAAAGCCCGGTGTGTGGGAATGATGATCGCCATGTGCATGCGCATCGTCGTGAGGCGCGCGAGCATGGGCATCATGAGCATGGTCGTCATGGGCGTGAGCGCCATGCGGATCCGTGTGAGTGGTATGTCCGGCCATTATCGTCAGCCTCCTGATTACTTCGCAGCGACGGCAAGGCCGTCAGCGGGCTTGGCCGTGCCGGCATCGGCGACCAGTGCTTTATAAGCACCGGGAAGGTCGCTGGCGGCCTGGGCAAGCCAGGTGTTGTACTTTTCCTCGGAGACGACGTGGATGGCGATCGGCATATAGGCATGGTCCTTGCCGCAAAGCTCGGAACATTGGCCGTAATACATCCCCTCGCGATCGGCCTTGAACCAGGTCTCGTTGAGACGGCCGGGAACGGCATCGATCTTGACGCCGAAGGCCGGCATGGCGAAGGCGTGGATCACGTCGGACGGCGCTGCCGTCACCAGCATGCGTACCGTCTTGCCGACCGGAATGATCATTTCGTTGTCGACGGCAAGAAGCCGCGGATAGCGATCGATATCGGTCTTGCCGGCGGCAGCGCGATCCGGATCCTTCAGCATGTAGCTGTCGAAGGCGACGGGCGTTTCGCCGGAACCCTCATATTCGTAGTTCCACTGCCACTGGGTGGCGGTGGCCTTGACCGTCATGTCCGCATCCGGAATTTCCAGCTGTGCGTTCAGAAGGTTGAAGGACGGGATGGCGAGGAAGAACAGGATCAGCACCGGCGCCACGGTCCAGACGATCTCGATGACCGTGTTGTGGCTGGTGCGCGAGGCAACCGGATTGCGGCTGGCGCGGAACTTGACCGCAACCATGATCAGCAGCACCAGAACGAGCAATGTCACCGGCACGATGAACCAGAGCGTATAGTGCTCGAACCAGCGAATTTGGTGCATGATCGGTGACGCGGGCGCCTGCAAATCCATCTGCCATGGCCTCGGCTGGTCCGCATGGGCCAGCGAAGCCGTGAAAAGACAGATAAGCGACGCCATTGCGGCGTAAGCTCTCAACATAACGATAAACCCTCTCTCCCATGCGCCCGAGTCCCGCGATCGAACGGCATGCGGAATTCAAGCGCCTGGTTTGGTTCAATCACAGTTTGCGGGCCGTCGCAATATCTGCAGACCATTGCTCATGCGGCATTTTGAACCGGTCCACACGCGTCAGAGGCCTGCAGTTGCAGGAATATGCGGTGTTGCTTGACTGGATGCGCACCACATGGCGCCAAACCCTGCGAGTCCCATTTTCGCCGTACTCGGCTGAAAAGAGAGCGAGGCCTTTCATTTCGGCGTAGGACCGCCAAGAATAGTCACACTGATTCGTCCGTTTAGAGGTCTACATGGGTCGTCCCTACCGCCTTCGCGCCTGCCTTGCCTTGATGCTTGCGGGGGCCGTCGCATTACCCGCACTCGCGCAGCAGCCGGGACCTCGGCCGACTCCCAATACCCCATCGGCACCGGCTCCTTCCGCGCCGGCTCCTGCCCCATCGGCTCCTGCCCCATCGACTGGTGCAGCACCGAAGACCGGGCAGAATGCACAGCAGGCGCCGCAAAACCCTGCTCCCGGTTCTCCGGCACAGCCCGGCAACGTGAAGGAAAACCACGGCGCCTGGTCGATCATCTGCGACAAGCCGGCCGGTGCCTCCGTCGAGCAGTGCGCGATGATGCAGAACGTGATCGCCGAAGATCGCCCGGAAGTCGGCCTGTCCGTCGTCGTCCTCAAGACCGCCGACCGCAAGGCGCGCATCCTGCGCATCCTTGCCCCGCTCGGCGTTCTCCTGAAGGACGGCATGGAGCTCTATGTCGACAGCAACAATATCGGCCGCGCCTATTTCACCCGCTGCTTCTCGGAAGGCTGCTATGTGGAAGTGGAAATCGACGACGAGCTGATGCGCATCCTTCGCGCCGGCAAGAACGCCGTGTTCGCGCTGCGCGAGTCCGCTGATCAGGACCGCGTCGGCATCCCGATCGAGCTCAACGGTTTTGGCCCCGGCTACGACGCGCTTCCGTAAAGACGCTTGTTTCGGCGGATTGCCGGAACTACATCGGGCTCCAGATATCTCGACTTGGGCGCGTATGCATTCGCGCCCCTCGGTCCCGAATGCACTGACGTGCGCAAGCGGAGCATAGAACAATGAACACCGACCTGATCTCCCTCTTCGATTGCGACGAGACGAAGCTGCGTTCGATCCTGAGCCAGGCGCTGTCAGGCGCTGACGATGGCGAGCTCTATCTCGAGCATGCCCAGGCGGAATCGCTTTCGTTCGACAATGGCCGCCTGAAGGGTGGTTCGTTCAACACCGATCAGGGTTTTGGCCTGCGTGCCGTTGCCGGCGAGGCTGTCGGGTATGCGCATGCAGGCGAGCTTTCGGCGTCAGCGCTTTCACGTGCGTCCGATGCCGTGCGCGCCGTGACCGCCAACCATTCCGGCTCCTATGCCGCAGCGCCGCAGCGCACAAATAAGAAATACTACGGCGACGAGAACCCGATCGGCTCTCCGAGCTTTGAGGCCAAGGCGAAGCTTCTGACCGAGATCGACGCCTATCTGCGCGCCAAGGATCCGAAGGTGCGCCAGGTTTCGGCAAGCCTTGCTGCCAGCTGGCAGGTGGTCGACATTCTGCGCGCCGATGGACACCGGGTGCAGGACATCCGGCCGATGACGCGCATCAACATCTCCGTCGTCGTGGGTGACGGGGATCGTCAGGAATTGGGTTCGTTCGGCACCGGTGGCCGGATCGGCTTTGGCGATTTCGTCGCGACCGGCAACTGGCAGGCAGGCGCCGACGAGGCGCTTCGCCAGGCACTGGTCAATCTCGAGGCGATCGATGCGCCTGCCGGCACCATGGACGTGGTGCTTGGCAATGGCTGGCCGGGCGTGATGCTGCACGAGGCCGTCGGCCACGGCCTGGAAGGCGATTTCAACCGCAAGAAGACGTCGGCCTTTGCCGGCCTGATGGGCGAGATGGTGGCAGCCCCCGGCGTCACCGTTGTCGACGACGGCACGATCGACAACCGCCGTGGATCGCTGACCGTCGACGACGAAGGCACGCCTTCTGCCTATAACGTCCTGATCGAGGACGGAAAGCTGGTTGGTTACATGCAGGACCGCCAGAATGCCCGATTGATGGGTGTGGCACCCACCGGCAACGGCCGCCGCCAGGGCTATGCGCACATACCCATGCCGCGCATGACCAACACATTCATGCTGGGCGGCGACAAGTCCCCGCAAGAGATCATCGCATCGGTCAAGAAGGGCATCTATGCCGTGTCCTTCGGTGGCGGACAGGTGGATATCACCTCCGGCAAGTTCGTGTTCGGCTGCACCGAGGCCTACATGATCGAGAACGGCAAGATCGGCGCGCCGGTCAAGGGTGCGATGCTGATCGGAAACGGTCCGGATGCGATGAAGCGCATTTCGATGGTCGGCAACGACCTGAAGCTCGACACCGGCATCGGCAATTGCGGCAAGGGCGGCCAGTGGGTGCCAGTTGGCGTCGGCCAGCCGCATCTGCGGATGGATCAGGTCACGGTGGGCGGCACTAAGGCGTGACGCGGCACCGGTCCAACGCGCTGGTTCCCGAGCTCTCCGTCAGCGATTGGCGCAAAAGCTGCGATTTCTACTGCGAGCTGATCGGTTTCGATATCGTCTATGACCGTCCGGACGAAGGGTTTGCATTCCTGGCGCTTGGCCAGGCGCAACTGATGATCGACCAGATCGGTATCGGCCGAGATTTTGCTCTGCCCGACGGGGCGTCCCCCGCCTATCCGTTCGGTCGCGGCTTGAACCTGCAGATCGAGGTTCCATCCTCGGGAGCGATCCTGACGCGGCTGCAGGCAGCGGGCGTGCCCCTTCAGCTCGAACCGGAAGACAAGTGGTATCGCCGCGGCGATCATGAGGTCGGCAATCGGCAGTTCATTGTTGCCGACCCTGATGGATATCTGCTGCGGCTGTTCGAACATCTGGGAGAGCGGCCCCTGCCGCTCTGAACCCGTCGGCGTGACGGCTTGACACCTTCGGCCAAATCCCTGCAGTTGCCGGCTTTGTAACAGTGCAAGCCGATCCATGCCCTCCTCCACCCCCATTGCCGACATGTTCAGCCTCTGGCTTCCCGGCCATTCGCCGGGTGAACTCGCCTTCGTGTTCTCAGCCGCCATGATCGCCGGCCTTGCCCGCGGGTTCTCGGGATTTGGCGGCGCCCTGATCTTCGTGCCGCTGGCAGGCACGGCGATCGGTCCGAAACTCGCGGCGGCGCTGCTGCTGGTCATCGATGGCGTGATGACGCTCGGGATGGTGCCGGACGGCTGGCGAAGGGCAAACCGGCGCGAGGTGTTCACGATGATGATGGGTGCCGTCGTCGGCGTGCCCGTCGGTGCGGCGGCGCTGGCATTGCTTCCCTCCGTCACCCTGCGCTGGATCATCTCGGTCGTGGTCTTATGTCTTCTCGTGTTCCTGATCTCCGGCTGGCGTTACCACGGCCGGCCTAAGGCGCCGTTGACCGTCGGCGTTGGGGCGCTTGCCGGCCTGTTCGGCGGTGCGGCGCAGATGTCGGGACCACCGATCGTTGCCTACTGGCTTGGCGGCGCGACGGCACCTCATGTCGTCAGGGCAAACCTCGTCCTCTATTTTGCGCTCGCCAGCGTCATCTCATCAGTGTCGTATCTGATCGGCGGCATCCTGACGTTCGAGGTGCTGCTGATCGCGCTGATCGCAGGGCCGGGCTACGGGATCGGGCTTTACGCGGGTTCACGGCTGTTCGGGCGTGCGAGCGAGGCGACGTTCCGGCATATCTGCTTTTGCCTGATCGCATCCGCCGCCCTGATCGGCCTGCCGCTGTTTGACGGCATGATTCGCTAAAACAGGTCTTCAGCAACGCTTAACGGCTGACACGGTAGGTTGCATCTCGGGGTTGAACGGGCGTGGCGACGATGGTGAATTTGAAAGCAAAGTTGCCGGCGGCATGGATCCGTGGCCTGAAACGTCAGGTCACGACGACAGGTCTAGAGGCGTCGGCAGCACTCGCGCGGGCCGGCATGCTGGCAGGTGCGCGCGGTCGTGGTTCTATCTTCACGCTTCATCACGTGCGCCCCAAACAATCGCTCGCGTTCCAGCCGAGCGGTCATCTGGAGGTTACCCCGGAATTCCTGGCCGATGCGATCGAACGGCTCTCGGCGGATGGATATGCGTTCGTGCCGCTGGACGAAGTGCCGGAGCGGGTTGCCAATCCAACCGGCCAGCCGTTTGCCGCCTTCACGCTTGACGATGGCTATCGCAACAACGCCGAACATGCGCTGCCGGTATTCGAGAAATACGGCGTGCCATTCACCGTTTTCGTCGCCCGCGGCTTTGCGGAGCGGACCCATTCGATGTGGTGGGAGACAATGGCGGACCTGATCGGTCGCGAGCGGGAGCTGAGTTTCGATTTCGGCAATGGACCCGAGCGGATCGAGCTCGGCTGTGAAGAGCAGAAGTTCGACGCCTTCGACCGGTTTGCCGATCTCGTGTTTCGCGATGACGAGGCAAGTGCCGTTTCCAGGATGGATGCGCTTGTGCGGTGCCACGGTATCGACCCGTTGCAGATGACCGCCGACCTGACGATGGATCGGGCCGAACTCCGCGAACTTTCGCGGCACAAGCTCGCAACACTTGGCGCCCACACAATCAGTCATCGCGCCGTCGGGCGGCTGTCGGAAGCGCAGGCGCGGGCCGAGATGTCGAGTTCTGCCGACTATGTGGAAGAACTGACCGGGATACGGCCGACCACGATCGCCTATCCCTACGGCACGCGGAAGGCGGTGGGCGAGCGCGACTACCGCATCGCCCGCGACCTCGGCTTTTCGGTCGCCGTCACGACCCAGCCGGGCACGATCTGCGAGAAATGGCTGACCCGGCTGACGGGTCTGCCGCGGATTTCGCTGAACGGCCATTACCAGCGGGCGCGCTATGTGTCGGCGCTCGCCTCGGGCATTCCCTTCAAGCTTGCGCGCTAGGCGCAAGCTCTCATCGGTCGCTCACGGATACATCCGCACCTTTCCCCAGGCACCGTCTGGCGTATCGCGGCGGAATTCGATCCGGTCATGCAGGCGGAACGGTCGATCGTGCCAGAACTCGATCGACACGGGACGGATGCGGAAACCGGACCAGTGCGGTGGCCGCGGTATCTCGCCGATCGCAAATTTCGCGGTGTATTCGGCCACGGATTTTTCCAGCGCGAAACGGCCTTCGAGCGGCCGTGACTGTTTCGAGGCCCAGGCGCCGATTCGGCTTCCGCGTGGCCGCGTCGCATAATAGGCATCCGCGTCGGCATCGCTGACGATCTCGACAGGGCCGCGCAGACGCACCTGACGTCTCTGCGACTTCCAGTGAAAGACCATCGCAGCCTTTTTCTGGCCGAGAATTTCCTCGCCCTTCTGGCTTTCGAAATTCGTATAGAATACAAACCCGTCCTCGTCGTAGCCCTTCAGCAGGACCATTCGCACATTGGGAAGCCCATGTTCATCGACGGTCGCAAGCGCGACGGCGTTCGGATCGTTGATCTCGCTGGATTCGGCATCCTTCAACCACGACCCAAATAAGGTGAAGGGTTCACTTTCCTGCGTGAAGTCACCGCTTGTTAACCCGTTTTCCGACATATTGACTAAAGTGCTCCCGATCTGATGAACATGCCCGAGACACTTGGCCGGACAGGATGCAAGGTGATTGTGATAGCAAATTCGATGTGCCGTACAAAGAGCCTGAATGGCGCCAGCCTGCGAATCATCGCGATCGTCGCACTGTGCGGTTCGCTTGGCAGCTGCACCAGCATGGATGTGTTCGGCGGCGCGGACAAGGTCGATCGTAGTATCTCGACGAGCAGCATTCCCAGCAAGCCAAAAGCGGGTGATCCGCAATCGGACGAAGCCACCGTGCGCAATGCCGTGACCTCGGCCGATCTCGCCAAGGTGGGTGCGAACCCCCTTCCCTGGGCAAATTCGGCGACCGGCAGTGCCGGTGTCGTCTCCTCGATCCACGAGGACCGGAGCGCCGGCCTACTCTGCCGCGCCTTCACCACCAGCCGCCATTCCTATGAAGGAATATCGCTGTTTTCCGGTCAGGCATGCAGGACCGAAACGGGCGACTGGTCGCTCACGGCATTTGACCGCCAGTAGTGTTGGGGACAGCACTGTGCGGTAAACGTTTTGTTTACCGTAACATGCATCGACCTTCTCTCCGTAACCTCTGATTCAGCAATTCCTCCATACGGTTACTGCCTGTGATCCGGCCAGCCTCGGGGCATGAGGAACCGAAGGCTGCCGCGAGAGTTGTTGAGTTACGGGGGGTCCGGAATTGGATACGCGACCCACCGCCCCAAGCTTTACGGGTGGTTTCAAAATGCGCGATCCCTACTCTATTCTCGGCGTCAATCGGAGCGCCAACGCTGACGAGATCAAATCGGCGTGGCGTTCGAAGGCAAAGACCATTCATCCCGATCAGAACCAGGACGACCCCGACGCCGGCGAGCGCTTCGCCGAAATGGGCCAGGCCTATGAGGTGCTGAAGGATCCCGAGCGGCGCAAGCGCTACGACCGCGCATCCGCTCTTCAACAGACATTCATGCAGCAGCGCCAGGCAGCCCGCGAAGCGGAAATGCGTGCCAAGGCTTCCCGCGAGCGCGCGGCAAAAGTGATGGAAGAGCTTGCCCGTGCCAGCGCCAAGCGGGCGCAGGCCGAAGTACTTCAATCCCAGGCGCAGCAGCAACAGCAGAACGGCAAGGCCCGTGGCGATGCTCCGCCGGAACCGGCCGAAGACATGGTCGAGCGTATCTTCGGCGTCTCGCCAGACGGCCAGACCGCCGACTCCGGACCGAAAAAAACCGCAGACGAGGCGTCGACCGCGCAGGCCGCTCGTCCATCGTCGAAAAGCGACGCGACAGGAGCCGATGCAGCGGATGAGGGACCCGGCAGCCGCCCGGCCCCGCCGACCACCGGCATGGGTTCCGGTCTTCTCAACACGCTGCTGCGGCGCATCCGCGGCGAAACCGTGACCGTTCTCGAAACGGCGCCGGATCTTCTGGCCGAAGCGGTCGTGACGATCGAAGACCTTCTCAACAGGGGTTCGGTCATCGTGCATTCCAGCGACGATCGTGACGTGCGCGTTTCGCTTTCCGCGGGCATGACCGAGGGTCATGTTGTGCGGCTGAAGGGCCAGGGGCTGAAGCTTCCCGGGATGAAGCAGGGCGATCTCGTGGTGACCCTGAAAGTGGCCAAGCATGCGGATTTCCGGGTGAGCGGTTTCGATATCCACACCATTTTGCCGATCTCTCTCGAAGACGCCGTTCTCGGCGCCGAGCCGATGCTGAAGACGCCTGAAGGCGAGCAGACGATCGCGGTTCCCGCATGGTCGGGGTCCGATCAGGCAATCCGGCTGGAAGGCATGGGGCTCTACAACGATGCAGGCGGCCGCGGCGATCTGGTGGCGGAACTGCGCATTGTGCTTCTCGAAAAGCCCGACCCGAAGGTGACCGATCTGATGCGCCACATGCGCCACGGGCTGTATCTGTAAGACATCGATCCCCAACCGGTTCCGGCGACAGCTGAAACGTTGGCCTCCCCGTTCGCCAAAGAGTGGGCGTATGAGTTGGTATCCGCAAGCTTGAACCGTTGCCCTGCCTATGTCATAGGCAAGGCCAAATCGAGTTTCCAGGGGATATTCATGGTTCAGGCTTCCGGCCTCATGTCAGGCAAACGCGGCGTCGTCATGGGTGTCGCCAACAATCGCTCCATCGCATGGGGCATTGCCAAGGCCATTCACGATCAGGGTGGCGAAGTTGCTCTGACCTACCAGGGCGACGCCCTGAAGAAGCGGGTCGAACCGCTCGCTGCCGAAATCAACGCTTTCATGGCCGGCCACTGCGATGTGAGCGACGAGTCGACCATCGATGAGGTGTTCGCCAATATCGAGAAGAAGTGGGGCAAGATCGACTTCTTCGTGCATGCGATCGGCTTCTCCGACAAGGATGAGCTGACCGGCCGTTATGTCGATACGACGCCTGACAACTTCGCCAAGACGATGCAGATCTCGGTCTACTCCTTCACGTCGGCCGCACGCCGCGCCGAAAAGCTGATGACGGACGGCGGCGCCATGCTGACGCTGACCTATTACGGTGCCGAGAAGGTGATGCCGAACTATAACGTCATGGGCGTTGCCAAGGCTGCACTTGAAGCCAGCGTCAAATACCTGGCGGTCGACCTCGGACCGAAGAATATCCGCGTCAACGCGATCTCGGCCGGCCCGATCAAGACGCTTGCCGCGTCCGGTATCGGCGACTTCCGCTATATCCTCAAATGGAACGAGTATAACGCGCCGCTTCGCCGCACGGTCACGATCGAGGAAGTGGGCGATGTCGGCCTTTATCTTCTGTCGAACCTGTCGCGCTCCGTCACCGGTGAAATCCACCATGCGGATAGCGGCTATCACGCCATCGGAATGAAGGCCGTCGACGCGCCTGACATTTCCGTCGTGAAGGACTGAGCGCCCCGTGCTTCTCTACGTCATCCGTCACGGCCAGACGGACTGGAACGCTGAAGGCCGGCTTCAGGGTCAGAAGGATATTCCTCTGAACGATACGGGCCGCCTTCAGGCTACCGGCAATGGTGAAGCGCTGAAAGAACTGCTCGGCGACGATGTCGCCGATTTTGACTTCGTGGCAAGCCCGCTCTCTCGCACCCGCGAGACGATGGAGCGGCTGCGCACAGCGATGGGGCTCGATCCCCTCGCCTACCGGACCGACGACCGGCTGGTGGAAGTTTCGTTCGGCGACTGGGAAGGCCAGACGCTGGCCGAAGTCAAAAAACTCGAGCCCGAGCTGCTGAAGGAAAGAAAGCGCCAGAAATGGAGCTTCATTCCGCCGGGCCAAACTGCCGAGAGCTACGAAATCCTGTCATGGCGCATCGGCGCCTGGATGCAGTCTCTGACCGGTCCGACCGTGGCGGTTGCCCATGGCGGCGTCATCAGGTCGATCTTTCGCCTGATCGGCTGCGTTGGAGAAGAAGAAGCATCGTCCATCGCCATCCATCAGGACCGTATCCTGAAAGTGGAGCCGCTCGCCGGCCGGATGGAATGGCTCTGAGCCGCTGAGGCCCGGTTCCGGCCCTTACTGTACGATTTCGAGATCGTCCACGACGCGGTTGCCATCGACGACCGTGTAGAACACCAGAACCTTGACGCCCGCCTTCAGGCCCTCGAAGTTGAACTCTTCCGGCACCTTGTAGGTCTTGCCGTCGTCCAGCGTCAGGCTGAGCGACTTGGCGTCGATCGTCTTGATCGTCGCCTCGACGTCCACGCTCTGCGCCCAAGTGCTCAGCGGCGAGAAAACACCGGCGGTCGCAAGCAAGGCAGCAATGAGGATACGCATGATGAAGATCCCTGGAACAAACGGTCTGTACTAATTCGGTGCAAGATAGCCTGCCGATTGTGGCGAAAATTGCTCGCCAGCATGACATTTTCGCTACAAACAACAGTTTGATTATTAACCATATTCTTCCAAATTCAAGACGTCTCAAGACCAAATCGAACGTTTAGTGACCGCGTTTACCAACTATTTGCAATAAAACGCAGCTTCACAGCTCTAAGTCGGATGTGGAATGGGAAATTAACTGCGCCACAATACAGTTATACCCGGTCACAAGAGTTAACGAGAAGGTGTTCAGTTTTGGCGCTCTGGCGTTCCTCCATTACCGAAAGGTTTCGCCCTTTCAGCAGTGCGTGCGCGCCTGCCGTCGCAGCCTTCCTCGTTTCGCTGACAGTTATCGTCACCGCGGTGGTCCTCGATCACCGATTCGTGCAGAAACATCGCGATGATATTCACGCCGCCACGACACGCGCGGCCGGCACGGCGGCCCGTCAGATCGCCTCGCGGCTGGAGCTTGATTTCGCGGTCGCCGATAGCCTGCGCAATGCGTTGATCGGTCAGGCAGGATACAAGCCCAACGATATGCAGACCTCTGCTCGTCAGGCACTCGCCGACCTGCCGCACCTTTCCGCAGTGATCGCGGCACCGGGTTTCACACCAACGACCTTCTTCCGCCGCGACAGCTTGGCCGGTGAGACCGGTATCGATCTTGCTGGTCTTAAGGCGGATCTCGACCGGGCCGGCAACAAGGCGCGCCCAAGCGTGCTGACCGGATCGCAGACGGGCAGGCTTACCCTCATCATGCCGGTGCCTTCCGCCAGCGGACAGGAAGCCGGGCTCTGGGGCGCTCTGGTTCTCGTCCTCGATGTCGCCGATCTGCTTGATCCCGCGACACGCCCTCAGGTTGGCGACGCGGCACAAACGTCCGAGACGGTCTTCGACTGGCTCGATCTCGCGCTCGTCGACAACAGTCGAGCCGACCAGGCCGTGTTTTACGGCAATGAAGCGGTAAAGGGCGGCGATCCGGTCCGGTGGTCGATCACCGTCAAGGGTACGGACTGGCAGATCCTTGCGGCGCCGCGCGTCGGCTGGAACGCTTCGCCCGCCGGTCAGATGCGGTTCCGGTTGATCCTGGCGCTGGCATCGCTTGCGATCGTCTTGCCGGTGCTCATTGCGACCTCGCTGATTTCGGAACGCAACCGGCATATCGAGACGCTGCGGCTGCGCGAAAACAAGCTGTTTGCACTGTCGCGACGGTTCGGGCTTGCCATGGAAGCGTCGATGATGGGCATCTGGGAAGTGACCGATGAGGGTGTGCAGCTCTCCTGGGACGATCGCTCCGCCGCTCTCCACGCCAATCCGTCAGCCACCACCGGCAACCGGTTCGATGACTGGATGGCATCGATCGCGCCTGAGGACAGGGCTGTCGCGGAAGCGCATCTCTTTACAGTTCTCTGCACCGACAGCCCATCGACCGAGACCTATCGCCTGATCCTGCCCGGCGGCGACATCCGGCATCTTCGCTCCGCCGGCGCGAGGGTCCAGAACGAGCGCGGCATCCAGGCGACCGGCATCGTCTGGGACGTCACCGCCGACGTGACGATGGCACAGACCCTGCGCGACGCGAAAGACAATAGCGAGGTCAAGAATGCCGAGCTCGAACTGGCGCTCGACGAATTGTCGGACCGGGAGCAGGAACTGGAAGGTCTGTCGCGCAAGCTCGACCTCGCACTCGGTTCCTACGGATGCGGCGTCTGGGAATATGATCCGGCAACCGGCAGCGAGATATGGGACGCTCGCATGTGCCAGCTTTATGGCGTTGCCCCGATTGCCGGCCCCCTTCCCCACGACTTCTGGCTGTCTCTGCTGGTTCCGGAGGATCGCCAGAGTGCTCTTGACGCGGCAATGCGTTACCTTTCCGGCGACGTCGAGGAGGCTCTGATCGTTCGCGTGCCGCAGTCTGACGGCAGCCTCCGCTATATCCGGTCCGTCGGTCAGCTGGTGATCGGTCGCGACGGTTCACGCAAGCTTATCGGCCTCGCCTTCGACGTGACCAAAGATGCGGTGATGACGACCGAGCTCAAGTCTGCGAAAGCGGAATCGGATGCTCGCAATGTCGAGCTTCAGATGGCCAAGACCCGCATCGAGCACAATGCGCTGCACGACCCGCTGACGATGCTTGGGAACCGCCGCAAACTGGACATGGAACTCGACCACCTCTCGCGTGCAAGCCAGGTGGAGCGGCAGAAGTTCTTCATCCTCCATCTCGACCTCGACCGGTTCAAGCAGATCAACGACACGATGGGCCATGCCGCCGGTGACGCGATGCTGGTGCATTCATCCCGGATCCTGTCGCGCAACGTGCGTGACGAGGATATCGTTGCGCGGATCGGCGGCGACGAGTTCGTCATCCTGATGAACAATTCCGCATCCATCGAGGACGTGGCCGAGCTTTCGCAGCGGATCATCGCCGAGTTTCGTCAGCCCTTCGACTTCGACGGCTTTTCCTGCCGGTGCGGCGTTTCGATCGGCATTGCGCAGGCAACCGGTCTCAATGTCGATGCACGACGCACGCTGGTCAACGCCGACATCGCGCTCTACCGGGCCAAGGGCCTCGGCCGCAACCGTTTCGAATTCTTCACGCTCGACCTGCAGGAAGAGATCGTCAGCCACAAGCGGACCGCCGACGAAGTGCTCTCGGCGATCGACAACGGCGAGTTCGTGACCTGGTACCAGCCGCAGTTTTGCGCCAGAACCGGTGAACTGACCGGGGCCGAGGCGCTGCTGCGCTGGAACCATCCGCATCACGGCATCCTGGCGCCGGCGCGGTTCCTGAGGATCGCCGAAGACCTCAACGTGTCGGCGGTGCTCGACCAGATCGTGCTTGAGACGGTGCTGAAGGACAAGATGCGCTGGACCGCGCTCGGCCTCAAGGTGCCGAAGGTCTCCGTCAACGTCTCGTCAAAGCGGCTGCATGACGAAAACCTGATCGCGAACCTCGAGTCGCTGTCCATCACACCCGGCGAGATCTGTTTCGAGCTGGTGGAGTCGATTTTCCTCGACGACGGCGACGTGTCGGTATCGGGCAATATCGAACGCATCAAGGGAATGGGCATCGACATCGAGATCGACGATTTCGGGACCGGTCATACCTCGATCGTCTCGCTGCTGAAGCTGAAACCGAAGCGGCTGAAGATCGACCGGCAGCTGGTGATGCCGATCCTCGAAGCGCCGCAGGAACGGACCATGGTCCGCTCGATCGTCGACATTGCCCGCTCGCTCGGCATCGACACAGTGGCGGAAGGTGTGGAGACGATGCAGCATGCGGAATTGCTGCGCGAACTCGGCTGCGACCTTCTGCAGGGCTATGCCTTTGCCAAGGCCCTGCCCTTTGACGAATTCGTTGAGGCGGCCAGAGCCGACTGGCTCAAACAGGCGGCATGAATGGCACCGAATGGCCGGCCGTGCATCCATGTCCGGCATCGACAGCCCGATATGGGGCAAGAAGGGCTTGTCGCCCGCCGACCTTTTCCATAAGACATCCGCGTCAAAGTTTGACGTCCAAGATTGACGGAGGCGGCCCCTCCGAAGCCGGTTAGTGAAATGTCGTACAATACTTTCGGTCATCTTTTCCGTGTCACGACCTGGGGCGAAAGCCACGGGCCGGCGCTCGGCTGCGTCGTGGACGGATGCCCTCCCGGCCTGCGCTTCACGCTTGCCGAAATCCAGGCCTGGATGGACAAGCGCAAGCCCGGACAGTCGCGTTTCGTGACCCAGAGGCGCGAGGACGATATCGTCAAGATCCTCTCCGGCGTGATGATGGATGCCGACGGCGAGACGATGATCTCGACCGGCACCCCGATCTCCATGCTGATCGAGAATACCGACCAGCGCTCCAAGGACTACGGCGAGATCGCCCGCAGCTATCGCCCCGGCCATGCGGATTTTGCCTACGACCTCAAATACGGCATCCGCGATTACCGCGGTGGCGGTCGTTCATCTGCCCGCGAAACTGCAGCGCGTGTGGCGGCGGGCGCGATCGCCCGCAAGGTCGTGCCAGGAATGACCGTGCGCGCGGCGCTGGTGCAGATCGGCAAGCACAAGATCAACCGTGACAACTGGGACTGGGGCCAGGTCAACGAGAACCCGTTCTTCTGCCCCGACCCTGAGATGGTGCCTGTCTGGGAAACCTATCTCGACGGCATCCGCAAGGCCGGATCGTCGATCGGCGCGATCGTCGAGGTGGTGGCGGAGGGCGTTCCCGCAGGGCTTGGCGCACCGATCTATGCCAAGCTCGACCAGGAAATTGCTTCCGGCCTAATGTCGATCAATGCCGTGAAGGCCGTCGAGATCGGCGATGGTTTTGCCGCCGCCGAGCTTTCCGGCGAGGACAATGCCGACCAGATGCGGATGGGCAACGATGGCCAGCCTATCTTCCTCTCCAATCATTCCGGCGGCATCCTCGGGGGCATTTCGACCGGCCAGCCGATCGTTGCCCGCTTCGCCATCAAGCCGACCTCGTCGATCCTGAGCGAGCGCCAGTCGATCGACGCTGATGGCAACAATGTGGATGTACGCACCAAGGGTCGCCACGATCCTTGCGTCGGCATCCGCGCCGTGCCGATCGGGGAGGCGATGATGGCCTGCACGATCGCCGACCATTTTCTCCGTGACCGGGGTCAGACCGGTAAAACCCGCTAGGAATCATCACATGCCCTACGATCAGAAGCGCGTCGTCGACGCCATCCGCGCCTTCGAAGCCGGCGAAATCGTCGTTGTTACCGATGACGACGGACGCGAAAACGAAGGCGATCTGATCGTCGCTGCGGTCCATTGCACGCCGGAAAAGATGGCCTTCATCGTGCGCCACACATCCGGTATCGTCTGCACGCCGATGCCGCGCAGCGAAGCCAAGCGCCTGAACCTCAACGCCATGGTGGCGGAAAACGACAGCGCGCATACGACGGCCTTCACGGTGACGGTCGATTTCAAGCACGGCACGACGACCGGGATCTCGGCCGACGACCGGACGCTGACGGTGCGCAACCTCGCCAACCCGAATGTCGGCCCGGCCGACTTCGTGCGTCCCGGCCACATCTTCCCGCTGATTGCCCGCGAAGGAGGCGTTCTGATGCGCTCCGGCCATACGGAAGCGGCCGTCGACCTGTGCAAGCTCGCCAACCTGCCGCCGATCGGCGTGATCTGCGAACTCGTCAACGACGACGGCACGGTGACGCGCGGTCCTCAGGTGACGGAGTTTGCGATCACCCATGGCCTGAAGCAGGTGTCCGTTGCCGATCTCATCGCCTATCGCCAGCGCAAGGAAACGTTGATCGAGCTGCACGGCACGTTCGACATCGAGACCCCGAAGGGCAAGGCCAAGGCACACGCCTACTCCCTGCCCTGGGAGACGATGCAGCACGTCGCCATCGTGTTTGGAGATATCAGGGACGGCGTCGACATTCCGGTCCGCCTTCATCTGGAAGACGTAGCGCGCGATGTGTTCGGCGCGGCGCGCTCCGTGGACCGTTACATGGCAAAGATCGCCGACGAGGGTCGCGGCGTCATCATCTATCTGCGCGAGGGTTCGGTTGGCGTCGGTGCCAGCACGACGTCGCGCAAGGTCCGCTTCGGCGAGGAATCGCACGCGGAGGCCAAGGTCCGCGACAGCGAGTGGCTGGAAATCGGCCTCGGCGCCCAGATCCTGCGCGATCTCGGCGTGTCTTCGATCAAGCTTCTGACCAGAAGCGAACGTCATTACGTCGGCCTCGAAGGGTTCGGCATCCAGATCGCCGAGACCGTGATCTGCTGAACGGCCACTGAGCGGAGCGTGTTTCCGTGCTGACCTTTTGAAATAGAGGTTGTCGCGGGAACATCGCATTTGCGCACGGGTTCAGTCTCAGGACGTTGCTGGAAAATGCCGGCGACGTCCGACAGACGCAACCGTGCAAGGATCAAGTCCGTGACCCGAAGCCTGAACATCGTTCCGCCAGCCCTCGATCCCGCCGTCTCCGCTGAAAGGACGACCGTCGAGAGCATGACGTTTCCGCCGAGCGGCTTCGTGCCCAACCACCCTCACCTTCCGGCTCTGATCTACCGCAACGCCCTTGCCATCGACCCTCTGGTCGGCGACCCCGCCAACCTGTTCGAAGACCTTTTTGCGAAAAACGGCTGGCAGGGCATCTGGCGCGATGGCGTATTCGATTACCAGCACTACCACACGGGCGCCCACGAGGTCCTCGGCATCGCAAATGGTCGCGGCCTGCTGCTGATCGGCGGTCCGGATGGCACCGAAATCTCAGTCCATGGCGGCGATTGCATCGTGTTGCCGGCCGGCACCGGGCACATGCGGCTGGAGGCCAGCCGCGACTTCGTGGTTGTCGGCGCCTATCCGCCAGGACAGCGTGCGGATCTCCAGACCGGACCCGCGGATTCTGAAGGTCTCAGCCGAATTTCGAGCCTTCCCGTGCCGCAGACCGATCCGCTCCGTGGCCGCGACGGCCCCCTCCTTCGGCACTGGGTCCGTTAGGGTTCATTCATGTACATCTAATGCGTGCGCAAAAATCCGATAGGCACAATTTTATCGGAACAAGCACAGCAGCCTTGCAGTTACCCCGCTGATCGCCACCCGCTCTACGGCTCGGCAACCCAAGGCTATAAAGATGAACACGCGTCCTCAATTCGCCTCGTCCACCCCGCTGTCAAAGCTCCCGCCGCAAATCTACTACGTGCATCCTCTCATGCTCAAAGGCTTGCAGGATTGGCGCCAGGTTTTTGCCCATGCGAAGGATCTCGGCTTCGATACGGTCCTCAGTGCGCCGCTGTTTGCACGCGGCGCGGACACGAGCATTTTCGTCAGCAGAGACCTGGACAGGCTTGATCCGGCGCTGGGACTTGGGGAAAGCATCGACGACGGCGTGAAGGCACTGACAGATGCCGCTAAAGAGCATGGCATCAAGCTGATGCTCGACATTGCCGTCGATCGTATCGCCGATGCCTCGAACCAAGGCAGCGCCGTCGTATTCGACCCGCGTCGTTCGCCGCAGGAAAGCGGCAGCCGCACGATCGATATCACTCATGAAACGCAGCTGCTTGATGACTGGCGCCGCCGACTGGCGCGGCTGGCCGGGCTTGGCATCGCCGGCTTCCGCTGCATCGGCATTGGCAAGGTCGCGCCCGACGTCTGGAAGGGCCTGATCGCTGCGGCCCGCAGTGCCGTCTCTGACACCGTCTTCCTTGCCTGGACGCCAGGCACCAGTTTTGAAGATCGCAAGGCGCTCAAGGGCGTCGGCTTTGACGGCAGCTTTTCGTCCTTTGCCTGGTGGAACATGGAGGAACGCTGGATCCTCGACGAATACGAGGTGCAGCGCGAACTCGGCTACCAGATCACCTTTCCGGAAGCCCCGTTCGGCAAGCGCATGGCGCATGGCATTGACGGAACCGAAGTGTCGGAGCGCCGAGCGGTCCGGGCCCTGAAGCTCGCGTCGACCTTCGCCAGCGGCCTCATGGTGCCGATGGGCTTCGAATACGGCTCATCCATCCCGCTCGACCCACTGACCGGCGACGGAATGGGTCTGCGTGGGCTCAAGGACCAGGGAGTGTTCGACCTGTCGAGCGACATCCGAGCCATCAATGCCGCGCCGAACAAGACATCGGCCGGGTTTGGCCGCCAGCCGCTGAGGTTGATTTCCACCAGCCAGACTCAGGCTGTGGCGCTCTTGCAGACCGACCATGAGGATATCCGTGCGTCGTCGAAGATCCGCGTCGTGATGCTGAACCGCGATTTGCGCAGGGTTACCAAGGCTCCGTTCAACGTGCTGCGTGAAGCAGCCTCCCCTTTCCTGCCGCTGACGGCGCCGGGGAATGACGCCGACATTTTTGCGCCCGATCTCATGCTGAAGCCGGGCGAACTTCGCGTTTTCGAAGGCCATGCCTCGCAGCCGATCATCGAAGCTGTTCCGGTTTCCACCGCAGCAGAGGCCGCGGCCACGCCGCGGCTGGCGATCGAGAAGATCACGCCGTCGGTGGACGACGGCCGTTTCGTGGTGAAGCGTGTGGTCGGCGAGACGGTCAAGGTCGAAGCCGACGTGTTCGGCGACGGGCACGATCCGCTGTCGGCGTCGGTGATGTGGCGTGCGGCCGACGAGGACCAGTGGACCGAAGTGCCGATGACGCTTGTCACCAACGATCGTTGGGCGGCAGAATTTCCGCTGAAGCGTATGGGCCGCCACGAGTTTGCAATCGAGGCCTGGAAGAACCCGTTCCAGATCTTCCGCTACGAATTCACCAAGAAGCACGAGGCGCGGCTCGATCTGCGGCTGGAGATCCAGGAAGGCATCAATCTGGTGCTGGATGCGCTGGATCATGCCACGGGTGACCTCAAGACCGAACTGAAGGTGCTGTTCGACAAGCTGACGGCGCAGGACGATCCGAAGCGGACCGAAACGCTACTGCTGGCCGACACAGCCGAGCTGATGGTGGAAGCCGACCGCCGCCCGCATCGGGTTCGCACGACCTCGATCCCGGTCGATGCCGAACGGACGGCTGCGGCATTTGCCAGCTGGTTCCAGGTGTTCCCTCGCTCCCAGAGCGGCGATGCGAACCGTCACGGCACGTTCGACGACGTGATCGCACGGCTGCCGGCGATCCGGGAGATGGGCTTTGATGTCCTCTACTTCCCGCCGGTGCATCCGATCGGTTCGACCAACCGCAAGGGCAAGAACAACACGCTGACGCCGGCCCCTGAGGATCCAGGTAGCCCGTATGCGATCGGCTCGGAAGATGGCGGCCATGACGCGATCCATCCGGAGCTCGGCACGTTCGAGGATTTCCGCCGGCTGGTGGATGCGGCCAAGGACCACGGGCTGGAGCTCGCTCTCGACCTCGCGATCCAGGCCTCGCCCGACCATCCGTGGCTCAAGTCCAATCCCGGCTGGTTCGATTGGCGGCCTGACGGCACGATCCGCTACGCCGAAAACCCGCCGAAGAAATACGAAGACATCGTCAACGTCGATTTCTACGCCAAGGACGCGGTGCCTTCGCTTTGGATCGAGCTGCGCGACGTCGTCCAGAAGTGGGTCGATAACGGCGTCAAGCTGTTCCGCGTCGACAATCCGCATACGAAGCCGTTTCCATTCTGGGGATGGATGATCGCCGACATCCGCTCGCGCCATCCAGACGTCGCCTTCCTGTCGGAAGCCTTTACCAAGCCGAAGGTGATGTACCGCCTCGCCAAGGTCGGGTTCTCGCAGTCCTATACCTACTTCACCTGGCGCAACGCAAAGTGGGAGCTCGAGCAGTATATGCGCGAGATCACCACTGAAGAGCCGAAGGAATTCTTCCGTCCGCACTTCTTCGTCAACACGCACGATATCAACCCGGATTTCCTGCAGAACGCACCGCGTCCGGCCTATCTGATCCGTGCAGCGCTGGCTGCAACGCTGTCGGGCCTCTGGGGCGTCTATAACGGCTTCGAGCTTTGCGAAGGACGCCCGGACGCCAAGCGCAAGGAATATGCGGACTCCGAGAAGTACGAGATCCGTGCCTGGGATTACGACCGTCCGGGTCACATCAAGGGCGAGATCGCGCTTCTCAACCGCATCCGCCGCGAGAACCCGGCGCTGCATTCGCATCTCGGTCTGCAGCTCCTGCCCGCCTGGAACGACAACATCATGTTCTTCGAAAAGGCCAGTGCCGGCCGCGAGAACGTGCTGCTGATCGCCGTCAACCTCGATCCGCACAATGCGCAGGAAGCGGATATCGAACTGCCGCTGTGGTCGTTCGGCCTGCCGGATCATGGAACCCTCGATCTTGAGGATGTCATCGGCGGCGATCGCTTTCCATTGACCGGCAAGGTGCAGCGCATCCGCCTCGACCCTCACTCCGGCCTGCCATTCTCCATCTGGCGCGTCCGTTAAAGACAAGAATGGGAGGAGACATCATGGACATCACGAGCGGCCGAAACCAGGGCCAGGACCAGAATCAAGCGATGAACGACGATCCACTATGGTACAAGGATGCAGTTATCTATCAGCTGCATATCAAGTCGTTCTACGACGCCAATGGCGACGGTATCGGCGACTTTCAGGGGCTGCATGAGAAGCTGGATCACGTCGCTTCGCTTGGCGCCAACACGATCTGGCTCTTACCGTTCTTTCCGTCGCCGCGTCGTGACGATGGATACGATATTGCCGATTATACCAGCGTCAGCCCGGACTATGGCACGGTGGACGAATTCAAGGCGTTCGTGGCTGCTGCCCATGCACGCAATCTGCGTGTGCTGATCGAGCTCGTCATCAACCACACGTCCGACCAGCATCCGTGGTTCCAGCGGGCACGTCATGCGCCTCCCGGTTCGCCGGAGCGCGATTTCTACGTGTGGTCGGATACGGACCAGAAATTCCCGGAAACGCGGATCATCTTTCTCGATACGGAAAAGTCCAACTGGACGTGGGATCCGGTTGCCGGCGCCTATTACTGGCACCGCTTCTATTCGCACCAGCCCGACCTTAACTTCGACAACCCAGCCGTTCTGGAAGAGCTGTTCGAAGTCATGCGGTTTTGGGCCGATACGGGCATCGACGGTTTCCGCCTCGACGCCATCCCGTACCTGATCGAGCGCGAAGGCACGATCAACGAGAACCTGCCGGAAACCCACGACATCCTGAAGAAGATCCGTGCGGCGCTCGACAGCACCCATCCCGGCAAGATGCTGCTGGCGGAAGCCAACCAGTGGCCGGAAGATACGCGCGAATATTTCGGCGATGGCGACGAGTGCAACATGGCGTTCCACTTTCCGCTGATGCCGCGCATGTATATGGCGATCGCCAAGGAAGACCGCTTCCCGATCACCGATATCATGCGCCAGACGCCTGAAATCCCGGACAATTGCCAGTGGGCGATCTTCCTGCGCAACCACGACGAGCTGACGCTCGAGATGGTGACCGACGAAGAGCGCGATTACCTCTGGAACATCTACGCCGCCGACCGGCGCGCCCGCATCAATCTCGGCATTCGTCGCCGTCTTGCGCCGCTGATGGAGCGCGACCGCCGCAGGATCGAGCTGATGAACGGCCTGCTGCTTTCCATGCCCGGAACTCCCGTCATCTACTACGGTGACGAGATCGGCATGGGCGACAACATCTATCTGGGCGACCGCGACGGCGTTCGCACGCCGATGCAGTGGTCTCCGGACCGCAATGGCGGTTTCTCCAAGGCCGATCCGGCGCGCCTCGTGCTGCCGCCGGTCATGGATCCTCAGTACGGCTATGAGGCGGTGAATGTCGAAGCGCAGGGCGCCGACGCACATTCGCTGCTGAACTGGATGCGCCGGATGCTTGCGCTACGCAACAAGCATGCCGCATTCGGCCGCGGCACGCAGCGTTTCCTGACGCCCGGGAACCGCAAGATCCTTGCCTATCTTCGCGAATACGAGGGTGAGACGATCCTGTGCGTCGCCAACCTTTCACGCCTGCCGCAGGCGGTGGAACTGGATTTGTCGCAGTTTGCCGGCTGGGTGCCGATCGAGATGTCCGGCATGTCGCCGTTCCCGCCGATCGGTCAGCTGACCTATCTGCTGACGCTGCCGCCCTACGGCTTCTTCTGGTTCCAGCTGGTGGAAACTTCCGACGGCCCCGTCTGGCGCAAGGAGCCACCGGAGCAGATGCAGGACATGGTGACCATGGTCGTTCGCCGTGACCTGCAGGAGCTCGGCGAAGACTCGCCGCTGTCGAAGATGTTTGCCAAGGATATCCTGCCGCCATACCTCTCGAAACGCCGCTGGTTCGGCTCCAAGGGCTCGATCCTCAATTCGGCGCGGCTTGCCAACGTGACGCCGATCGCATTTGCCAACAACATCCTGCTCGGCGAGCTAGAGGTCGATGTTGCCGGCAAGTTGGATACCTATCTCCTGCCGCTCGCCATCGCCTGGGATGAAGCCCAGCCTTCGGCGCTTGCCCAGCAGCTGGCGCTTGCGCGCATCCGTCAGGGTCGCCGTGTCGGCTTCCTGACCGACGGCTTTGCCATGGAAGGGCTGGCGCGCGGCGTGATCCGCGGACTGTCCGAACGGGCCGTGATCTCGGGCGTTTCAGGCGCCCTTGAATTCGTCGGCACCGACACTCTCGACCAGCTCAACTTCAACGACGACATGCCTGTGACCTGGCTTTCGGCCGAACAGTCGAACAGCTCGCTGATCATCGGTGATCTCGCCATGGTAAAGCTGATCCGTCACATCTTCCCGGGTATCCACCCGGAAGTGGAGATGACGCGTTATCTCACCAATGTCGGCTACCAGAATACGGGACAGCTGCTCGGCGAAGTCGCCCGCACCTCGCCGGAGGGCAACCGCTACACGATGATCATCGTGCAGCGCGCGATCCGCAATCAGGGCGATGCCTGGAACTGGATGCTCGGCAACCTGCGCCGCGCAATCGACGAGATTGTGGTGACCGGGCTCGAGGGCGAAGGGATCGACGAGCACTTCAAGCCGCTCGTCAATCTTTCGGCCACCATCGGAACACGGCTTGGTGAGCTGCATGTCGCACTGGCCCAGCCGACCGATGACGAGGCATTCAGCCCGATCTGGGCTGGCGACGCCGATATCTCGAGATGGCGCGCGGGCGTAACGGCTCAGATCGACCAGAGCCTGACCATGCTCGAACTGAACAGCGAGGGACTGGAAGGTCGCGCCGCAGAAGACGCACGCATGATCCTCAGCCGTCGCGAAGACCTGTTCGGCCTTGTCGAGACGCTGTCCGGCTTTGCCATTTCGACGCTGATGACCCGTACCCACGGGGACTTCCACCTGGGCCAGATCCTGGTGGCAGAGGGCGACGCCTATATCATCGACTTCGAGGGCGAACCCGCCCGCGATCTCGAGGAACGTCGTGCGAAGTCAAACCCGCTGCGCGACGTGGCTGGCCTCCTGCGGTCGCTCAGCTATCTCGCAGCCTCGGCCGATCTCGATCGGGAGGTCGTCAGCGAAGTGGACGACGCCCGTCATCCGGAGCTCGTCAGCCGCTTCATCGACAAGGCGGAACCGGCATTCCTGCAGGCCTATTTCGATGCTGTGGAAAAGTCCGACTCGCTCAACATCCCGCACGAGAAGCGGTCGAAAATACTCGACCTCTTCCTGCTGGAAAAAGCCGCCTACGAGATCGCCTACGAAGTGCGCAGCCGGCCGAAGTGGCTGCCCCTGCCGCTCGCAGGTTTTGCGACCATCGCGGCGCGACTTCTCGACACCGACAGCAATTCCACCCCTGATGCACCCAAGGGAGAGACAGAGTGATGCGATACGAGCGCACGGACCTCATCATCGGAACCGTTGAGGAGGGCCTCCAGGCCCTCGTCGACGGCCGTCATGGCGATCCCTTTTCCATTCTCGGCCGCCATCAGTACGGCGACCTCACCGTGGTGCGGGTGCTGCTTCCCGGGGCGCTTTCGGTTGAGGTCGTCGAGCGCGATACGGCCAAGGTCGTCGCGGAGCTGGACAGCATCCACCCCGGCGGTCTGTTTGCCGGCGTGACCAATTCGACTGCGCCCTATTTCCTGCGCATCGAATGGCCGGAAGCGATCCAGGAAACCGAGGATTCCTATTCCTTTGCGCCACTGCTGGGCGATCTCGATCTGCACCTGATCGGCCAGGGCACCCATTACGATCTCGGCCGGACGCTCGGCGCAATCCCGATGGAAGTGGATGGGGTTTCCGGCGTTCGTTTTGCCGTCTGGGCACCGAACGCCACCCGTCTCTCGGTCGTGGGCGACTTCAACGCCTGGGACGGTCGCCGGCACCCGATGCGGCTTCGGCCGCAGGCCGGCGTCTGGGAACTGTTTGTTCCTCGACTGACCCATGGCGAGCGATACAAGTTCGAAATTCTCGACGCTCACGGCAATATGCTGGCGCAGAAGGCCGACCCGATCGCACGTGCCTCGGAAGCAGCACCTTCGACGGCCTCCGTCATCGCTTCGTCCAAACCGTTCCGCTGGACCGATGGCGACTGGATGGCGGCGCAGGCCAAGGACCGCGCCCGCGAAGGCGCGATGTCCGTCTACGAGGTGCATCTCGGCTCCTGGGTGCGGATTGCCGAGGAAGGCAACCGTACGCTCGACTGGGTGGAGCTCAGCCAGCGCCTCGTGCCCTACGTCAAGAAGCTCGGCTTTACCCATATCGAGATGCTGCCGATCATGGAGCATCCGTTCGGCGGATCATGGGGCTACCAGCCGCTCGGTCTGTTTGCGCCGACCGGCCGTTACGGCACGCCCGAAGACTTCGCCTATTTCATCGATCGCTGCCACGCCGCCGGGATTGGCGTCATCCTCGACTGGGTGCCGGCGCACTTCCCGACCGACGTCTGGGGTCTGGCGCAGTTCGACGGAACGGCGCTCTACGAGCATGCCGATCCGCGCGAAGGGTTCCACAAGGACTGGAACACGCTGATCTACAATCTCGGCCGCAACGAGGTGAAGGGTTTTCTTATCGCGTCTGCGCTGGAGTGGCTTGACCATTTCCATATCGATGCGCTGCGTGTCGATGCCGTCGCCTCCATGCTCTACCGCGACTACAGCCGCGATCAGGGCGAGTGGATCCCCAACAAATTCGGCGGCCGCGAAAATCTCGAATCCGTGGAATTCTTTAAGCACCTGAACAGCATCATCCATGAGCGCTGCCCGCATGCCTTCACGGTGGCCGAGGAATCGACCGCCTGGCCGGGTGTGACCGAAAGCGTCGAGCAGGGTGGACTGGGCTTCGACTTCAAGTGGAACATGGGCTGGATGCACGACACGCTCCATTACATGGAGGAAGATCCGGTCTATCGCAAATACCAGCACGGAAGCCTGACCTTCGGCATGGTCTATGCCTATTCCGAACGCTTCATGCTGCCGCTGTCCCATGACGAAGTGGTGCACGGCAAGGGTTCGCTGTTTGGCAAGATGCCGGGCGACCACTGGCAGAAGATGGCCAATCTGCGTGCCTATTACGGCTTCATGTGGGGCCATCCCGGCAAGAAGCTGATGTTCATGGGCGGCGAAGTCGCTCAGGTGACCGAGTGGAACCACGACGCGTCCGTTGTCTGGGATCTGCTGGACAGCCCCGATCATGCGGGCATGCAGCGCTTGATCGCCGATCTCAATGCGCTCTATTCGGCCGAGCCGGCGCTTCAGTATGGCGATCTCCATCCTGAAGGCTTCGAATGGGCCGTGTCCGACGATGCGGAAAACTCCGTTACCGCGATGCTGCGCCTGTCGCAGGATCGGCAGTCGGCAATCATCGTCGCTTCCAACATGACGCCGGTGCCGCGGCACGGCTACCGGATCGGCGTGCCGTTCGAAGGGCGCTGGGAAGTGGTGCTGAATACCGATGCCGCGATCTACGGCGGAACGAATTTCGGCCAGACCGAAGCCTGGACCGAAAACCAGTCGGCGCATGGCAAGACAGCGTCCGTCGCTCTCGACATCCCGCCACTGGCGACGGTGTATCTGCGGTGGCGGGGTTAATCCCCCGGCATCGCCCGGATTAGGCGCTTCCAAGAGATGAAACGGCTGACGGGACCTAGTCCCGCCAGCCGTCTCGATAGACGACCTTGTCCACGCCGGCAAACCGCCCTACCCGCTGCAACTCGGCATCGAGCTTGGCCAGCCTGCCTGCGGATGCCCGAACACCCTTTTCCAGCCACAGCCGCTTGACATCAAGCACACCCGTTTTGCGCTCCGCCTTCATGTCGATGCGACCGATCATGCGGTCGCCTTCCAGAAGCGGAAAGACGTAATAGCCGTATTGCCGCTTCGGCTCGGGCACGAAGACCTCTATGCGGTAGAAGAAATCGAACAGCCGCACCGCCCGGTCGCGGTTGCGCAGGAGCGGATCGAAGGGGCTCAGCACCCTCACCCGTGCCGGTGGGTCTGGGATATCACCGAGGTTCTCGGGAAAGCCTGCAAAGGCAAAGCAGGCGCGCGGTCGGCTGCCGTCGGCGGCTTCGATCAGGACTTCGACGAGTTCGTCGCGATGGGATTTCACCCAGTCCCTCGCCTCTTCCGGCGTGACGATATCCCAGAAGGCGGCCAGTTCTCCCGATGTGGCAAAGCCAAGCTTTTCCATCGCGCTGCGGCAGGCCCAATCGATGAAGTCCTCGTGGCTGACATCCGGTTCGTGATGGTGGGCGGCAATAACGCGCTCGGTCAGATCGTAGATCTTCTGGAAATTCACCCGGCCTGCAATCGAAAGCTTGCCGGTGTGCCAGTAATATTCGAGCGCCGTCTTGTTCGGGTGCCAGTTCCACCAGCCGCCGGACTTGTGATCCTCCATCTTCATGTCGCGCGACATGATCGCGCCGTTTTCCGAAATGTGCCGGAACGTGTCCTCGAAGGCGGAATCGAAACTCTCGCCATGCCATTTGCGCCAGCGCTCGGCGAGGATCGGTTCGCGGCGGCGGAAGCGGTGCTTCCAGTAGCGGAACAGACGCGCCGGAATGATCGAGGCGTCGTGGGTCCAGTGTTCGAACAGCTCGCCGTCTTTTTCCAAGAGCGACGTCAGGTGTTCGCGCCGATAGGTCTGGTTGCGCGAAAACAGGATCATGTGATGGGCGCGCTCTACGGTGGCGATACTATCCACCTGGACGAAGCCCAGATCATCGATCAGTTGCAGAAGACCGGCCTTGTTGAGCGCACGGGTCGGCGGTGCAGAAAGCTGCTGCCGTTCGATGAAAATCCATCTTGCGCGGGCATTGTTGATCAGAATCGCCATGGCAACGAGACTAGGGCGACAGTGGACCGGATGCAATGTTCACTTTTCATTCCGCCTTCCCGCTCTGCTCCCGCCGCGATATAGACCGTTCCAGCAACCGAGGACCGGCATTGGACATCCATTTCGACAAGGCCGAAGCCCGTTTCGACGGGCGCGTCACGCTGCATCCGCTGACAGTGCGGCTGACCGAGCGGCGTATCGGCGTGATCGGCCTCAACGGCTCCGGCAAGACGACGTTTGCGCGGATGATCAACGGGCTCGTCTCTCCCGCAAACGGTAGCGTCGTCGTCAACGGCTTCGATACGAAGGCAGACACCGACCGCGCCCGCAGCCAAGTGGGTTTCATCTTCCAGAACCCGCAGAACCAGATCATCCTGCCGATCCTGAAGGAAGACATCGCGCTTGGCCTGACGCCGCGCAAGCTTTCGAAAGCCGAGATCGAGGCGCGCACGACGGCGATCCTCAAGCGCTTCGGCATCGGCCATCTTGCCGACCGGCGCTCGCACGAGCTTTCCGGCGGCGAGCTGCAACTCGCGGCCTTTGCCTCGGTTCTGGTGACGGAACCGGACATTTTGATCATGGACGAGCCGACCAACCAGCTGGACCTCAAGAACCGCAACCTGGTGGCTCGAACGATCAGCGAGCTCCCCGAAAACGTCATCGTGCTGACCCACGACCTCGATCTCATCGCGGGCTTCGAGCGGGTTCTGTTGTTTGACAACGGCCGGCTTGCCGGCGACGGAAACGCTGCCGAGATCATCGCCCGTTACCGCGAGCTTGCCGCATGAAGACGCTTTACGTGGACGGCAGCGGCTTTCTGCACCGGCTTTCGGCCCGCGCGAAGCTTGTGCTGCTGGCTGCCGCAAGCCTTGCTCTGTTCCTGATCCAGTCGCCGTTAGTGCTTGGCGTCGGTGCGGTCGCCAGCGGCCTGCTTTTCGGTTCGCTGCGAATCGAATGGCGGCAAACATGGCTGCGGCTGCGGGTTCTTTTCCTCACCATCGCAGCCGTTGCGCTGTTCACGCTGGTTTTCAACAGCCCTGTCGAGGCCGTCAGCGTGTTTTTCCGGCTCTCGGCGCTGGCGCTTCTTGCGTCCGCGGTGACGGCCACGACTACTACCGGCGATTTTATTACGGAAGTGACATTTGCGGCTTTGCCGCTTGAAAAGCTCGGGCTTGTAAAAGCTGCGGATATCGGCCTGTCGATCGGCCTTGTGCTGCGCTTCATTCCGGAAATCCTGCTGCGTCACCAGGCCATCCGCGATGCCCATATCGCGCGAGGGTTGCGCCCTCGAACCCTCTCCATCATCGTCCCGCTGATCATCCTCACATTGAAGAATGCCGACGAGATTGCCAGCGCAATTGACGCCCGGGCAATCCGTGCGCAGAAGTGATACAGATTCAGTCGTCAAGGAATAGCTATTTGCCTACTCGTGATCTCGTTCTGGCCGCCCTGTTTGCCGCTATCATCATCGTGCTGGGACTGGTGCCGCCGGTCATGCTCGGTTTCATTCCCGTCCCCATCACGGCGCAATCGCTCGGCGTGATGCTGGCCGGCGTCGTGCTCGGCGCCAAGCGCGGCACGATCGCGGTCCTCCTGGTCCTGGTGCTTGCAGCGATCGGTCTGCCGGTTCTGTCCGGCGGCCGCGGCGGCCTTGCCGTCTTCATGGCGCCGACGACCGGTTATCTGATCGGCTGGGTGTTTGCCGCGATGGTAACCGGATATCTGTCGCAGATCATGGTGGGTCGCGACCAGGCGGGGCTGGTGCAGGGCGTGAACTTCTTTATCGCAGCCCTGATGGGCGGCGTGATCGTGCTTTACGGGATCGGCATCACCTATCTGGCGCTGATCACCGGCATGGGCTTCGTCAAAGCGTTTCTCGGCTCGCTCGCTTTCATTCCGGGCGACGTCCTGAAGGCTGTGATTGCGGCGCTCGCCGGTCGGGCCGTGATGGCAGGCTATCCGCTGCTGCCGCAGCGCGCGTAAGCGGTCAGTCGAGGAACTGATACAGCCAGTCGCGCAGGTCTTCGGGCAGCGCGGCCGGCGTCCGGGTTTCCGGATCGCATGCGGACCAGACGATTTCGGCTTCGGCCACCTCATCGCTGCCGCGCGTGAAGCGGACGATAAAGCCTGCGGACTTGCCGCCGATCTTGCTCACTCCGACATGGGTATGGACGAGATCGCCGAGCTTCAGCGGCATGTGATAGGTGCAGGAGATCTTGCCGACCGCAAAGAACGGGTCATCCGTTGCCGGTTTGCGGCGATGCCAGAATTCCGTGACCGCCTGTTCCGCAAGGCCGATATAGGCGGCACGAAACATTTCGCCGTTGAGATCCACATCGCGATAGGCAACGCGAAAATCATGGGTCTTGCCGATATCCTTCGCCATTCCTGCCCGCACTCCAAAAAACGCCTAATGCGCCTACTTCACGGCAAATCCGGTGAAGAGCAAGGGGTATGCGCTTGAAAACATCGCCGTTCTGCGCCATGTCCGAGCTCAACACACCTCACGAGGCCGCCTAATGACCACGCGCCTTTACGAAAACTCCATTTTTCTCGAGCATGCGACGCCGGAAGGCCATCCTGAACGGGCAGACCGGCTGCGTTCGCTCAACATCGCGCTTGAACACCCCAACTTCGACAAGCTGGACCGCAAACAGGCACCGCAGGCCAACGAAGACACGGTGCTTCTGGCGCATCCGGAAGAACACCTGCGCTGGGTGATGCGCAAGATCCCCGAGGAAGACACGATCCTGCAGATCGAGGCCGATACGCATGTGGGGCCGAAAAGCCTGCAGGCGGCACTGACCGGCATCGGCGGCGCGATTGCAGCCGTCGACGACGTGATGACCGGCAAGGTGGACAACGCATTCGTTGCCTCGCGTCCGCCGGGACATCACGCGGAAAAGACCAAGGCGATGGGCTTTTGCCTGTTCAACAACATCGCCATCGCCGCCCGCCATGCACAGCAGGTCTATGGCGTCGAACGGGTCGCGATCGTTGACTGGGACGTGCATCACGGCAACGGCACGCAGGACATCTTCTGGGACGATCCGTCCGTTTTGTTTTGCTCCACGCACCAGATGCCGCTCTATCCCGGCACCGGCGCCAGGGACGAGACGGGCACGAAGAACACGATCGTCAACGCGCCGCTTTCCGCCAATGACGGCAGCGACCATTTTCGCGATGCCTTCAAGAGCCGCGTGTTGCCGGCGCTCGAAAACTTCCGGCCGGATCTGGTGCTGATCTCGGCAGGCTTCGATGCGCATCACCGCGATCCGCTGGCGCAGATCAATCTGGTCGGCGACGATTTCGACTGGGCGACCGGCCGGTTGATGGAAATTGCGGGGAAATACGCCGGCAACCGGGTCGTCAGCCTGCTCGAGGGTGGCTATGATCTGGAAGGGCTGGCGGAATCGGCCGGCCTGCATATCTGCAGACTGATGAGAGGATGAAGGACATGACCGAAGCCCCAGGCGAGCCGAACGCTCCGATCGACGTCACCGGTTATTCCTTCGAAAAGGCCGTCGCCGAGCTGGAAAGCATCGTCGCGCGGTTGGAACGCGGCGACGTGGCGCTTGACGAATCCATCGCCATCTACGAGCGCGGCGAAGCGCTGAAGAAGCATTGCGAAAAGCTGCTCAACGCTGCCGAAAGCCGGATCGAAAAGATCCGCCTCGACCGCAGCGGCAAGCCGCAGGGCGTGGAGCCGCTCGACGGCGAGTGAGGCCTTCACTCGCATGAAGCCCTGAGTTGCATCTCGACTGAAATCCCGACCTGCGCTATAGTCTCCCCATGGACAAGGACCAGGTCATCGCCAAGCTTCGGGAGCACGAGGCCGAACTGCGCGCCGCAGGCGCGGAGCAGATGTCGATATTTGGCTCGGTAGCGCGTGGCGAGGCGACGGACGAGTCAGATCTTGATGTTCTGGTGACGTTTTCAGAGCCGGTCATACAGTCTGGCTGGGGGTATTTTACGGCCGTCGAAGAGCTACGTGCCCTGATCGTTGGCATTACTGGTGTAAGGAGCGTTGACATAGTTCCCGAACCGTTGCGCCGGAAACGTTTCAGCCGGAGCGTGGAGAGGGATAGGGCGATTGCCTACTAAGCGTCCTCTGATCCGTTTCCGAGACATTGTCGAGAACGGTCAATCCATTCTCGAATATACACACGGTATGGATTTCGACGCGTACTCTGTCAGCAAGATTACACGGGATGCGTCTGAGCGATGTCTAGCACGAATTTCCGAAGCCTCTTTCAAGCTTGGCTCGACGGCAGAAGAAATCTTTCCAAGCCACAACTGGGGCGCCATCAGGGGTTTTGGAAACATGCTCCGGCATGAATACGATGATATTCTTGATGAAACCACTTGGGCAATTGTCACACGGCACCTCCCGCCCCTCCTTTTCGAACTCGAAACCTTCCTCGCGCGCTACCCTGAAGATCAGGAAACGCTGTAGGAAGGCCGACATCATTCTTCCCGGGCATCGATCCCATCCGGATGATGCATCTGCCTGCGATGCGGTTGAAACGCTGATCATGCCTTGGTCCTCCGACATCGTACCTGATGACGACCAGGAGTTCGTGCCGTTGGCGACAACCTCCCTTCCCCGAGTCCCTCCCCTTGCCCGTCAGCTGAAATCGATTAAAACCGCGGCAAGGTTGTCTCCGTGGACAACTTGAAAAAGCCGGTTTCATCCTCATGTTGGGGTGATAGTTGCTTTTGAGAACAAAAGAAGAGAAAGCCAGCCTCCGTGACACCCCTGCCCGAGACGCCGCTGCTCGACACCGTCAAGCTTCCCGCCGACCTTCGCAAGATCGATGACCGCGACCTGCCGAAGCTTGCCCGCGAATTGCGTGACGAGATGATCGACGCCGTCTCCAGGACCGGCGGACATCTGGGTGCCGGCCTCGGCGTCACGGAACTGACGATCGCCATCCACAAGGTGTTCAATACGCCTGACGATCGGCTGATCTTCGATGTGGGCCACCAGTGCTACCCGCACAAGATCCTCACCGGTCGCCGCGACCGCATCCGCACGCTGCGCCAGGAAGACGGTCTTTCGGGCTTCACGCGCCGGGCGGAAAGCGAATACGATCCGTTCGGTGCAGCCCATTCCTCGACCTCGATTTCGGCCGGCCTCGGCATGGCAGTGGGTTCGGATCTCGCCGGTTCGAAGCGCAATGTGATTGCCGTGATCGGTGATGGCGCGATGTCGGCCGGCATGGCCTATGAGGCGATGAACAATGCCGGTGCGCTCGACGCGCGGCTGATCGTCATCCTCAACGACAACGACATGTCGATCGCCCCGCCGACCGGCGCCATGAGCGCCTATCTCGCCCGCCTTGCTTCCGGCCGCACCTATATGGGCATGCGCGAAGTGGGCAAGAAGCTGACCGGCTATCTCGGCAAGAACATCGACCGGGCGATCACCCGTGCGGTCGAACACGCCCGCGGTTATGTGACCGGCGGCACTATGTTCGAGGAGATGGGTTTCTATCACATCGGCCCGATCGACGGTCATTCGTTCGAGCATCTTCTGCCGGTGCTGCGCAATGTGCGCGACAATGCCAAGGGCCCGGTTCTGATCCATGTCGTCACGCAAAAGGGCAAGGGTTATCCGCCCGCCGAAGCTGCGGCCGACAAGTATCACGGCGTCAACAAGTTCGACGTCATCACCGGCGCGCAGGCCAAGGCCAAGCCAAATGCGCCGTCCTATACCAGCGTGTTCGGCGACGCCCTCGTTCAGGAAGCCGGTTTTGACGACAAGATCGTCGGCGTGACTGCCGCGATGCCGAACGGCACGGGGCTGGACAAGCTGCAGCTTGCCTTTCCGAACCGCACATTCGATGTGGGCATTGCCGAACAGCATGCCGTTACCTTTGCGGCCGGACTTGCGACGGAAGGCTTCAAGCCGTTCTGCGCGCTCTATTCCACCTTCCTGCAGCGCGGTTACGACCAGGTTGTCCACGACGTGGCGATCCAGGGTCTGCCGGTGCGTTTTCCAATCGACCGCGCCGGTTTTGTCGGCGCTGATGGGCCGACCCATGCGGGTTCGTTCGACACGACCTTTCTTGCCACGCTGCCCGGCATGGTCGTGATGGCCGCCAGCGACGAGGCTGAACTGAAGCATATGGTGCGCACCGCCGCAGCCTATGACGAAGGCCCGATCTCGTTCCGCTATCCGCGCGGCGAAGGCGTCGGCATCGAGCTGCCGGAACGCGGCCAGATCCTCGAGATCGGCAAGGGCCGCGTCGTCAAGCAGGGTTCGAAAGTCGCGCTTCTGTCGTTCGGCACGCGCCTCAAGGACTGTCTGCTGGCGTCGGAAGATCTCGATGCCGCCGGTCTGTCGACAACGGTGGCCGATGCCAGGTTTGCCAAGCCTTTGGACCATGACCTGATCCGCCAGCTTGCCCGCCATCATGAAGTGCTTGTCACCATCGAGGAAGGCGCCGTCGGCGGCTTCGGCAGCCATGTGCTGCAGTTCCTCAGCACCGAAGGCCTGCTCGATCACGGTGTGAAGGTTCGCTCGCTTGTCCTGCCCGATGTGTGGATGGAACAGGCAAGCCCCGACGTGATGTACGCCAAAGCCGGCCTCGACCGCGCCGGCATCGTCAAGACGGTGTTCAATGCGCTGGGCAAGACCCAGGTTGGTGTTGGCGCTGCGGGGTAAAGGCCTAAGCCTCGCTCTCATTGCCCGTCCGTCTCGTGACTCAGATGTCGTGCTAGCACTCGGCAGGGCGAGATGAAGACGTTCGTCCGGGCGAGTTTGTTCGTTACTCCCCCGCCGTCAGAAACAGAACATGCAGGTCCTTCTCCGGCGTGAAATCCTCGGCGGTCATCTCGAAGGTGGTCGGGCCGGTTTTCTTGATGTTGTTGCCGCAGAAGCTGACGTAATCCTTGGGGTTGCCCTTGTCGATTGTCAGGCGGAACTTGCCGATGGGGCCGGACCAGTTGGCGCCGGTGGTGAGCACATAGGATAGCCATTGCTCGGTATAGTGCGGGCCGCCCTTGGTGGCTGCGGTTTCTAGCTTTGCGGCTGTCTTCATGAAGCTGTCGTCGATGCAGTAGCGTTCGACATAGCGCGCGTGCTCGTTGGCCGGCTTGACGTTTTCGATGAAGCTCATCGCCACCGTGCCGCCGACGCTGGGTTTGTAGCGGTGGCTAACCTTGACCGTCTTCTGCGCGGGGAACGTCGTCTTCCACCAATAGGCGGAGCGGAGCGTCCATGCCGGTGTGATGTCCTCCTGCCAGCCTTTTCCGGCATCGTAGCGATCGATCCGGACCAGGCCCTTGGCAAGGAAGTCGGCCTTGACGTCATCGGGCAGGGTCTTGAGGGCCTCGGTGGTTCTGTCGCTATAGGGCAGAAGCGGTACCTTGTGGGCGACGAGGTCTTCGGTGCGGTCAATGCCGGTGGCAATGATGCGTTGCTGGAGCTGCGGCTTGATCTCGCGGCCGTCCTGCAGGACCGTGAAGCCGAGGAAGTTGTCGGCTTCCGGGTCGCCATAGGCTATGTCGCTCTGGGCGCCGCCAGTTATGTCCGGCATCGGGAAGGCGATGACGCTTTCGACATCCTTGTCGGTGTCGTTCCTGAAGATGTAGTCGACCCGGACTTCCTCTCGTGAGAGGTGAAGATGCTCTTCGGCCATCGTGATATCGGCGGTCTGGACATAGACGAGGCCGCCGGTCGTCAGTTCCGCCGTCGTATCATTGGCGATAAGCGGCGGTGCAGCCAAAAGCAGGCCGGCCGTCAGCGTGGCCCCGAAAGCGATTGTCCAGCGTCTCATTCATTCCCCTCCCGGTTGGCGCGCCAACAATAGGCAGAAGACGCGAACTATAAAAGACCGGCTGAGGCTTGTCCGGCAGGTCGAAACGCGATTTTGTCTTGCGTGCGGGGCTCGCCCGCGTCATGGGAAGGCATGTCAGACATTCAACAAAGACTTGACCAGCTTCTGGTCACCCTCAACCTCGTCGACAGCCGCTCACGCGCGCGCGACGCGATTGCCCGCGGCACCGTCAAGGTCGACGGTCGCATCATTACCAAATCCGGACAGATCGTGTCCTCGACCGCGCAGATCGAGATGGACGATCCGGCGAGCGCCTATGTGTCGCGCGCGGCGCTGAAACTGGTTGCCGCACTCGATCACTTCAAGCTCGATCCGACCGGCTGCGAATGTCTTGACGTCGGCGCCTCGACCGGCGGGTTTACCGAAATCCTGCTCGCCCGCGGCGCAGCGCATGTGACCGCACTCGATGTCGGCCATGCGCAGATGCATCCGCGGATTGCCGATGATCCGCGCGTCAGCAATATCGAGGGGGTCAACGCCCGCTATCTCGAGGCCGACGATATCGACGACCGGCCGATCGATTTCGTCGTGTCGGACGTGTCCTTCATCTCCATCAAGCTGGCCCTGCCGCCGGCGCTGGAACTGGCGCTGCCGGGCAGCTATTGCGCGCTGCTGGTCAAGCCGCAGTTCGAGGCCGGCCGCGATGCGATCGGAAAGCGCGGCCTTTTGAAGGAGCCGGACACGGCGCCGGCGGTGGCAGCAGAACTGGAACGCTGGCTGGTGGAGGACATGGGCTGGGAAAGCCTTGGCCTGATCCCCTCGCCGATTGCCGGCGGTGATGGCAACGAAGAGTTTCTTCTGGCAGGACGGAAGCCGGAATGAGCACGGTTCACGTCACCATCAACCGTCTCGGCGCACAGGGCGACGGTGTCGCCAATGGCGAGGACGGGCCGGTCTATGTTCCCTATGCTCTTCCGGGCGAAACGCTGGCGATCGCCCGCAATGGCGACCACGGCACGGTCATGTCAACGGGCAACCTTTCGCCGGACCGGATCGAACCGGTCTGTCGCCACTTCGGACCCGATGGCGATGCCTGTGGCGGCTGTTCGCTGCAGCATCTCGCCAAGGCGCCGTATAATGACTTCAAGCGCCAGCTCGTCATCGACGCGCTGAAATCCAAGGGCCTGACGCCCGACGTCAAGGAGACGGTCGAGTGTCATCCGGGCGAGCGGCGGCGCACGGTGTTTTCCGCGCGCAAGACGGAGAAGGAGCTTCTGCTGGGCTACAACCGGGCAGAAACGAACCATATCATCTCCATCGTCGAATGTCCGATCGCCGCGCCCGGCATCGTGGCGCGGCTTGATGCGATCCGCGCGATCGGCATGGCGCTGGCAACCGGCTCGGAGACGTTCCGCATTTCGGTGCTCGAAAGCCTCTCCGGTCTCGATATCGCGGCCGAGGGGTTGAAGCCGCTTTCGGACAAGCAGCGCCGCAAGGTGACCGAGACGGTTCTGGCGCTGAAGGGCATCGCCCGTGTTTCGGCCAATGGCGAAATCGTGCTGGAGCCGCAAAAGCCGGTGATCGATTTCGGTGGCGTCAAAGTTTCTCCTCCGCCCGGTAGCTTCACGCAGGCGACGAAAGAGGCAGAGGAAGCCATGGCGACGCTGGTGCATGGCCATATGGGCAAGGCCAAGCGGGTGCTGGACCTGTTTGCCGGCTCGGGCACATTTGCGCTGCGACTGGCGAGAACGGCACGCGTGCACGCGGTGGAAAGCGACGACAAGGCACTGAAGGCGCTGGACCATGCGGCCCGCAACAGCCAGGGGCTGAAGCCCGTCAGCATCGAGAAGCGCGATCTCTTCCGCCGGCCGCTGATCCCGATGGACCTGAAGCACTTCGATGCCGTCGTCTTCGACCCGCCGCGGGCGGGTGCCGAAGTGCAGGTCAAGGAACTGGCGCGGTCGAACATCAAGACGATTGCTGCGGTCAGCTGCAATCCGCTGACACTGGCGCGGGATCTGAGGATCCTTGTCGATGCCGGGTACCGGATCGTCTCCGTGACCCCGGTTGACCAGTTTCTCTGGTCGCCGCATGTCGAGGCCGTCGCGCTGCTCAGCAAAGTTTGACGCTAGTCTTGACAGAACGCAATTCGGTTGTGCAACCTTGGTTTACAACCTAGCCATAGAGGCGTAGCTTTCCCGTGTCGCATCCAAGGCGGCAAATGACTTGCCGCCAGTGCGATCTCCAAGGGGGGAAAGCATGGCACAGATCGCAATGCATGGGCATGGCGTGCGCGGCATGAAGCCGGAAACGCTGCATTCTTTCGACGGCATCGGTGATCCCGGGAAATTCGGGATCATGTTTCCCAATCTCTTACCGTTTTCGGCAAGCGACGATGCGCTTGCCGCCCTGGCCAAGTCTATGGCGGATAAACTGCTCGACGACGGCAATCCGGAACCGGGCAAGGACAACCCGAATATCCCGGCCGGCTACACCTATCTTGGCCAGTTCATCGACCATGATATTACGCTCGACACGACGCCTCTCGACCAGCAGCATGCCGACCCGAAGGCGACCACCAACTTCCGGACACCGGCGCTCGATCTCGATTCGCTCTACGGCGATGGGCCGGGTATCCATCCCTATCTTTACCAACGCGACGTCGAAACGCTGCAAACTTCCGGCAAACTGTTGATCGGACGGGCAGCGGCGTCATCGGATCAGCAAGGCGCTGCGATCCCCGATCTTCCCAACGACCTTCCACGCAACCAGGAGGGCCACGCGCTCATCTTCGACGAACGCAACGATGAGAACCTGCTGGTGGCACAGACGCATCTGCTGATGCTAAAGTTTCACAACAAGGTGTTCGACAAGGTCGCATCGGAAAGGCCTGACCTCAAGGGCACCGCGCTCTTCAAAGAGGCTCGGCGGATCGTCACCTGGCACTACCAGTGGATTGTGCTGTTCGATTTCGTGGAACGTCTGACCGAGCCCGGCTTGATACAGAAGATCAAGAAGGAGGGTCGGCGGTTCTACCGGTTCAAGCAGCGGCCCTATATGCCCGCCGAATTCGGCGCCGCGTGCTACCGGCTCGGCCATTCGATGGTGCGGGAAAGCTATAGCCACAACCGGGTGTTCAACCCTACAGCCGATAGTCTTGCGAACGCGACGCTCGACCTTCTGTTCCTGTTCACCGGAAAGTCCGGGAACATTACCGGCGAGCTGGCCAACGACCCGGGCGTCGGGTTTGCCGCGCTCCCGTCGAACTGGGTGGTCGACTGGCGGCGGTTCTACGATCTGGATACGCCCGAAGGCGAGAAGGAGACCAATTTCGCCATCAACCACAGCCGGCGACTGGACCCGTTCATCACACCTGCCCTGCACACCCTGCCCGGCGGACCTGGTGATGGCTCGGTTGCATCGCGGGAATTCGACCTTGCCTTCCGCAACCTGCGTCGCGGCGTACAGATCGGACTTCCCTCCGGGCAAGCAATCTGTCGCGCCATGGGTCTTCAGCCACTGACGCCCGAGCAGATTGCCACGGGTCCCGACGGAAAGGCGGCCAAGCAGCACAAGATGCTCGAGGAAACACCTCTGTGGTATTACGTTCTCAAGGAAGCGGAGGTCTTCAACAAGGGAAGACGGCTCGGGCCGATGGCATCCACCATCATCGCCGAGACATTCCTCGGCATGGTGCATGGCGACCACGAGTCGTTCCTGTGGCTGCGCTCCGACTGGAAGCCGGAACTGCCGAGCGACACGCCTGGCCACTTTACGATGGCCGATCTCGTCAAGTTCGTCGGTGACGTCAATCCTCTCGGTGCGGCTGTGCCGCAACCCGCAGAAGAGAAGGTCGACGGCTGACGGCTGGAGGACATACTCTAGTCGTCGAGATCGAGCCTGCCGGTGCCTGTGACGCCGGAGCAGCGGCAGGTACCGCCCACCCGGCCCTCATCGGCCCGGCAGACATAGGGACGGTTGCGGTCGTCGCTCTGGCGCGGCTGCACCACGCATACATAGCGCTGACGGCGTCGGTCGCGCCGGTCCGTCTGCTCGGAAAGACTTTGCTGGCTCTGTATCAGGGTGATCGGCGCGTTCGCTGCATTGGCGGACGCGGCAAATGCCGGCCCAGCAGCGGCGGGCAGGCAGGAGAGGCCAAGAGTTGCAAGAGAAAGCAGGCCGGTCAGGGCTGTACGCATGATGTCCTCCTCGTTTGAGGAGTATCTAGCCACGCTTGCCTTGCGAATGAAGGCGCAGCGCGGCGTGGATGTAACTTTGATGCAACTCAGCGTTAACGTCGCATGAAGGCCTCGAAAGCGGCGCGAGCTTCGGCGCTTTTCAGCCGGGCGGAGAAATGCGTCAGTTCCTCGTCCATGCGGGCGAGCACGTCGTCGCGGGGGCCTCGCACCAGATCGCGGGCGATCTTCAGCGCCTGCGGTGGCTTCGCCGACAGTTTTGCAGCGAGCGCCAGCGTTTCCGGCTCGACGGCCTGCGGCTCGACCACTTTCCACACAAGGCCCGCCTCGCGCGCGGCATCGGCGGAAAAGCCCTCGCCGGCAACAAGCATCGCGAAGGCGCGCTGGTGGCCCATTACCCTTGGCGCCAGAAGGCTGGAGGCTGCTTCGGGCACGAGGGCGAGATCGACGAAGGGTGTCTTGAACAGGCTGCGGGACGAGGCGATCGTCAGGTCGCAGTGCAGGTTGAGCGTGGTGCCGATGCCGATCGCCAGGCCATCGACGCCTGATACCATCGGCTTTTCGGCGAGCGCCAGCGCCCGGATGAAGAGGGCCGCGGCCGGTGGTTCGTCCGTGCCTGAGACCGCGTGGGCCAGAAAATCCGCCATGTCATTGCCCGCGGAAAAGCAGCCTTCGGTGCCGAGAAAGGCGACCGTGCGGATCGTGTCGTCGGTATTGGCGCCTGCGAGCGCCGCCGTCATGCGGTGATACATGGACGAGGTGATCGCGTTCTTCTTTTCCGGCCGGTTGAAGCGGATCGTGAGCACGCCCTCGCAGTCTGCAGGGCGTTCGATCAGGACGTGGTTGTCGATTGATGGAGTGGCGTCGCTCACTGCATTCCTCCTTAGGCAAGCACGATGCGTGCGGCTTCCAGGCTCTCGGCTCCGGCGATGACGCGGTCCTTCAAGGCTGCGGTTTCCGACAGCATGTTTTCGGCCGCAAAGCGGCAGAGCGACACGCGCTTCTCGCCCGATCCGTCTTCCGATGCGACGAGCGCGCCCTTGGCGAGATAGGCCCCGGTCAGGACGAGGCCGAACAGACGCTGATAGGGCGTGGCACCCGCAAGGGCTTGCGCCACGCGGCCCGTGGCCTGCGCTTCCAGCAGCCAGTCGGTCGACGCCTGGAGATCGTCGATCGACGCGGTCAGCCGTTCCGCCGTGCTGCCAAAGCCTGATGCGTTGAGGCTTTCCACTCTCTGCGCAATGTCGCGCAGTTCACCGATGAAGGTCCGCACCTGCGCGCCCTTGGAAAGCGGCAGTTTGCGCAGCACGAGATCGATCGCCTGGATGCCGTTGGTGCCCTCATAGATCGGGGCGATGCGGGCATCGCGCAGATAGCGTGCGGCGCCGGTTTCCTCGATATAGCCCATGCCGCCATGCACCTGGATGCCGAGCGAGGCGACATCGACGCCGCAATCGGTGGCGAAGGATTTGGCGATCGGCGTCAGGAGTGCGGCGCGCTCGACCCAATGGGTGGCCTGATCGCCTTCGAGGTAATGCGACATGTCGATTGCGTGGGCGCAGGCAAAGCAGATGGCGCGCGACCCTTGCGTCAGCGCCTTCATGGTCAAAAGGGTGCGGATGATATCCGGGTGCTGAATGATCGGGCTCATCTGCGGACCAGTCGACCCGGGCGCCCTGCCCTGGGTTCGATCGGACGCGTAGGCGACCGCCTTCTGGGTCGCAGCTTCCGCGATCGCGACACCCTGCATGCCGACGGCGAGACGTGCGTTGTTCATCATCGTGAACATGCAGGCGAGGCCCTGGTTTTCTTCCCCGATGAGATAGCCGATCGCGCCGGTGCCATCGCCGAACTTGCCGTCGCCATAGATCATCGTGCAGGTGGGCGAACCGTGGATACCGAGCTTGTGCTCGATCGAATGACAGATCACGTCGTTGCGCTCACCGAGCGATCCGTCGTCAGCGACCAGGAATTTCGGCACCAGAAACAGCGAAATCCCGCGGGTGCCGGCCGGCGCATCCGGGAGACGGGCGAGAACCAGGTGGATGATATTGTCGGCGGCGTCGTGTTCGCCCCAGGTGATATAGATCTTCTGCCCGAAGACGCGGTAGCTGCCATCGGCGTGGCGTTCGGCGCGGCTCTTCAGCGCGCCGACATCGGAGCCCGCGTGCGGCTCCGTCAGGTTCATCGTGCCGGTCCATTCGCCCGAGACCATCTTTTCGAGATAGGTGGCTTTCAACGTGTCGCTGCCATGGGCAACGAGCGCCTCGATCGCCCCCATCGTGAGCGTCGGCGCGAGCGCGAAGGCCATCGAGGCGGAATTCCACATTTCCAGCGTCGCGACGTTGAGCATATGCGGCAGCGCCTGACCGCCGAACGCTTCCGGTGCCGTCAGGCCGTTCCAGCCGCCTTCGCGCCACTGGCGATAAAGTTGCGGCCAGCCATCCGGCGTCTTCACCACGCCGTCCTCAAGCCGCGCGCCCTGGCGATCGCCTATATCGCCCAGCGGCGCCATTTCGTCGCTGGCAAAGCGACCGGCTTCTGCCAGGATGGCATCGACGAGATCGGGGGAGAGGTCGCCGAACCGGCCGATCTCCAGCGCGTCGGCAAGACCCGCCACATGGTTCAAGGTGAAGGCAATCTCCTCCACGGGTGCCTTGTACATGTCGCTTCTCCCAAATTGACATTTCTTCCGGTCGATGACGCAGGTGCGATCACCGAACTCCCACTGGCTTTTTACGTAAACGTAAACGAGGTTGTCAATCGATCCATCGCGGTTCCGCGGCAGGATACGAGAAAATCCCCGTTGCAACAGGTGTCACACATAGCGCCTAATGAGGGGCGTCATGCTTGCAGGTCTTCAGTCCATGCCTCCGATAAACTCTCCGATTATTCCCGCCACGCCAGGGCTTGTCTGGGCCTATCATTTCCGTCCCGGCGAGGCTGGCACATGCTCAAGGCTTTCGCTGGAGGCGACACCGTCGGAGCTGGCGATCGACACCGGTTTCCTGTGGCTGCATCTCAACCTTGCAGACCTGCGGGTCGGCGCCTTTCTGGAGAATTTTCCAGGCCTTCCGGCGGCCGCAGCGGTCGCGCTCACCACCCATGAAACGCATGCGTCGATCACGCTGGACGAGCAGTCCGTCTATGGTACGCTGATCGATTTCCAGCGGGAGTTCGACAGCGACACCCGCGATATCGGCTGGCTGCATTTTTTCGCCTCCGACAAGGTGATCATCACGACCCGGCTGCAGCCGCTGCGTTCGGTCGACCGGGTGCGGGCCGCGATCGAGAAGAATGCCGGTCGCTACAAAAGGCCGCTCGACCTGTTCGAGACGCTGGTGGCCGAATTCCAGCGCACGATGATCTCGATGGTGATGGAATTTACCGAAGAGCTGAACCTGATCGAGGATTTCGTCTACGACAACGTGCCGCGCGACGAGCGCCGGCGGCTTGCTCCCGTGCGGCGCATGGTGGTGCGGTTGCACCGGCACCTGCGCACGACCCTGTCGCTGATGCGGCGTGCGGCGGCGGCCGACGACGACGATATGCCGCCCGGGTTCGACGATATCGCCTCACGGCTGATCGGCCGGCTCGAAGCCGTCGATCACGATGTCTATGCGCTGCAGGATCGGGCCCGGCTGCTGCACGAGGAAATCGATTCCAAACAGGTATCGGAAACCAACCGGCATCTCTACATACTCTCGATCATGACCGCCTTCCTGCTGCCGCCATCGCTGGTGACCGGCTTTTTCGGCATGAACACGTCGTCGCTGCCGTTTGCCGAGGGTCTGCACGGCACGGCCTTCGCGCTGGGTTTCATGGTGCTTTCGGCGGCAATCGCCTGGTGGCTTCTGAAGCGGACGGGAATTTTCTGAGAGAACGGCAAAACGAAATCAGCCCGCCCGGGCATGCCGGACGGGCTGTCTTGTCGTGCACGGTTTCGCCGGATCAGGCGACGGCGTGGAGCTTCGCCTGATCGCCCTGGAGGCGATTGGTCATGAAGTTCGCGTACCATTCCACGAACTGCATGACGCCGCCTTCATGCGCTTCCGAATAGGGACCCGGCTCATAGGCCGGCGACCGGATGCCGAAGGCATTTTCCTCGACGATCTGGCGGTCCTGGTCGTTGGTCATGTTCCAGACGTGGGTCAGTTCCTCGACCGTATAGTCGACGCCTTCAACCGCATCCTTGTTGACGAGCCATGTGGTGGTGACGGCCGTTTCTTCCGGCCCGATCGGAATGACGCGGAAGGAGATCGCGTGATCGACCAGCATGTGGTTCCAGGTGGTTGGATAGTGGAACATCAGCATGGTGCCGATATGGGAGATCGTCACGTCTTCCGACAGCGCCTTGGCGACCGCCGGCCGGCCGTTCATCGTGTAGCTTTCGGCGTCCTCGATGAGCGGCATGCGGGCGACGCGGTACTGGCCGTCCGTCGACATGTTGAACGTGCTTGGCAGGTTTGCCGCCTCGCAGCGCTGCCAGTGTTCGGAAATGAACGGATCGTCGCCGGCACCCTGCACGCCGGTCGCAGTCGGCGCTTCCGGATAGGTGCGGCAGAGTTCCGGATGATTGGCGGCGCAGTGGTAGCACTCGCGATTGTTTTCCCAGACGAGCTTCCAGTTGCCCTTTTCGATTATCGTGTTCTTGGCAGCGACCTTCGTTTCGGCCAGGCGATGCGGTGCCATGTAGGGCTGGATGGTAGCCCGGACGGGCGCGAAATCGGGTGCCTCGTTGGCAAGGCAGACGAAGATATAGCCGGCGACGGATTCGCAGTGGACAGGCTTCAGGCCGAACTGCTTCTTGTCGAAATCATCGCCCATATGGCGCGCCGACATCAGCGTGCCGTCATGCTGGTAGGTCCACTGGTGGTAGGGACAGACGAGACGGGTCGCAGAACCGCTATCCTTAGTGCAGACGCGGTGACCGCGGTGACGGCAGGTGTTGTGGAAGGCGCGGATTTCGCCTTCGCGGGTGCGCAACACGAGGACCGGATAATCGCCGATCTGCAGCGTCACGTAATTGCCGGCCTTCGGGATTTCGCAATCATGGCCGACGAAAAGCCAGTCGCGATACCAGATCATTTCCAGATCGAGCTTGTAATAGTCCGGATCGATGTAAAAGGGCTGTTCGAGGCTGAAGCCTTCGCGGCGATTGTTGAGCTGCCGCAGAACCTGGCTGTGAATGTCCATCGTGTCTTCCTCGTCAATTCCACTAGCGAAAGACTTGGGGGTTCATGCGGACAGACCTCCTGCCCCCAATCCTACCCCGAACGCCCACCGCGATCGGTCGTCAATCACGTACCCAGACTGGCACCGGATCGGCCGAGGGTTCTCGTCACGCCTGCCGGCTTCCCAATTTAACGCCGTCCCTAGCCGAGGCGACTCCATGAGTTTTGCCGATTTAAGCACTCGCGCTGCCTGTCGCACAGGCGACATTGCGACATCGGAAAACGCATTGACGACGATGGCTCACATGACGGCTCGGGTTTTCCGCTGGCAAGTGGCGGACAGGGTGCTTCTCGCGGTGCGTTGAGACGTAAACCGGCTGTTAAACCGCTCCGGCTAGACTTCTTCTTGCGCGAAGGGGCCAGCCGCATGCAGACGACCGGAAAGCTACGCTATTACGACGCGAACCGGCCGCCACCGCCGGTGTCGGCGCAGGCGCCGACGAGCGCGATCGGGCATTCCGAGTTCCTGCGCACAGGCCGTATCTCCAGGACACAACCGCTGTGGCTGCCCAAGGAGCGCCGTTATCTCACCTATGACGAAGTGGCAGAGCGGACCGGGTTCAAGCTGGAGTCCGCCGGCGAGCGCACGCATCAGCGGATCAACGGCTTCCATCACTCGATCCAGTTCCCGAAAATGGTGTTCCACCGCACGCTGGAGCAAACCCCGCATCTCGGCTATTGCCATGTCACCGCCGCAAGCACCCTGTTTTCGCCGAAGGCGAAGGTGAAATGGTCTTTCTACATCGCCAATTTCCTGGCCGAGATCGGCGATGAGGACGAGTTCTTCAAGCGGGTCAACACCCAGTATTCCCGCATGTATTTCGCGGTGGCGACCGAAAGTGATCCGGATCAGTCGATGAAGATCGACCGCAGCATCCGCAAGAACGGTCTTCTGTTTCGGACCACCGACCCGAAGGAAGCGCTGAAGAACGTGCTGATGCTGGGTGCGCCCGACCAGGCCGTGCGAGCGATCATCAAATCGCTTTAACGCGGTCTCAGTCCGCGCTATGCACAGCGGGACATGACGGCAGAGATCATCGACATCAGGACGGACAGGAACGGCGCGCTTGACCAAGCGTGCGCCGTGCTGTCGCAAGGCTTTCCGGTCGCCATTCCGACGGAGACCGTGTACGGGCTTGCCGCCGACGCCACGAACCCTTCGGCGATCACCCGCATCTATGAAACCAAGGGGCGGCCGCGCTTCAACCCGCTGATCTGCCATATGGCCGATGTCGCGATGGCGGAGCGGTATGCATCGTTCGATCCGATCTCGCGTCGGCTGGCGGAAGCCTTCTGGCCGGGGCCGCTGACGCTGATCCTGCCGCTCATTCCAAAAAGCGGTATCCATCCGCTCGCAACTGCAGGGCTCGATACGGTCGGCATCCGCCTGCCATTCGGCTTTGCCGCCGATCTCATCCGCTCCTTCGGCAAGCCGCTGGCAGCACCGAGCGCCAACACGTCCGGCAAGGTCAGCCCGACCAGTGCCGGCCATGTCGCTGGTGATCTCGGGAGCAAGCTGAAACTGATCCTCGATGGCGGCGCGTCGTCGGTCGGCGTCGAATCGACCATCATCCGCGTCGAGGGCGAAACAGTCCGGCTGCTGCGTCCCGGTGGCGTTGCCGCTGAAGAGATCGAGGCGCTGATTGGTCGTGCGGTCATTCGTCCGGAAGGACCGGCGGCGATCATCGAAGCGCCTGGCATGCTCGCCTCGCATTATGCGCCATCGGCAGCCGTGCGGTTGAATGCGACCCATGTGGCGCCGGGCGAGGCGTTGATCCGGCTGGGATCGGATCCGATCGAGGGCATCGAGCAGGCGAAGGCAGTGTTCGACCTCAGCCCCTCCGGCGATCTTGCCGAGGCAGCCGCCAATCTGTTCGATTATCTGAAGAAAGCCGATGCGGTGGGGGCGACGCGCATTGCAGTCACAGCCATTCCCGATACCGGGCTTGGAGAAGCCATCAACGACCGGCTGGTCCGAGCGGCCGCGCCGCGGGAATAAAACAAGCCCAGGAGAAAACGCCATGGACATGCCTCTCCCTTCCCCGGATCTACTTGCCCGGTTTACGGCGATCGTCGGCGCTGCGCATGCGGTCAGCGATCCGGTGGAGCTTGCGCCGCATCTCGTCGAAAACCGCGGGCTCTATAAGGGCGCGTCCCCTCTCCTTCTCAAGCCAGGCTCGACGCAGGAAGTTTCGGCGATCCTGAAGCTTGCCAGCGAAACCGGGACGGCCGTCGTGCCGCAGACCGGCAATACGGGTCTTGTCGGTGGCCAGACGCCACGCAGCGGCGGATCCGACATCATCATCTCGCTGGAAAGGATGAACCGCATCCGCGAGATCGACCAGATGGCAAACGTGATCGTTGTCGATGGCGGCGTCATTCTTGCCGAAGTGCAGAAGGCGGCGGAGGAGGTCAACCGGCTGTTTCCGCTGTCGCTCGGGTCGGAAGGCTCATGCCGGATCGGCGGCAACCTTTCCACCAATGCCGGCGGCACGGCGGTGCTTGCCTATGGCAACATGCGCCAGCTCTGCCTGGGGCTGGAAGTGGTGCTTCCGACCGGTGAGATCTGGGACGGCCTGCGCAAGCTGAAAAAGGACAATACCGGCTACGACCTGCGCGACCTGTTTATCGGCGCCGAAGGCACGCTCGGGATCATCACCGGCGCGGTGCTGAAACTCTATCCGCGGCCCGTCGGGCACCAGGTGGCGCTTGCCGGCCTCGCTTCGCCCGCGGATGCGCTCTTGCTGTTTCAAAAGGCATCGAACCTGTGCGGCACGGCGCTGACCGGGTTCGAGCTGATGCCGCGGATCGGCATCGAGTTCACGACGCGGCATATCGAGGGCGTGCGCGACCCGCTGTCTGAGCCCTACCCATGGTATGCGCTGATCGACATCTCGACTTCCGACGCCGCCGAAACCGCCGACACGATGGTGCAGGCGCTGCTGGAACAGGGGTTCGAGGCCGGACTGGTCATCGACGCGGTGATCGCCTCGTCGGTCGCGCAGCAAAAGGCGCTCTGGCACATGCGCGAAAGCATGTCGGATGCGCAGAAGCCTGAAGGCGGATCGATCAAGCACGATGTTTCGGTGCCGATCTCGAAGATCCCGCATTTCATGGAGGAAGCCGAGCAGGCGGTTCTCGCCGCCGTTCCCGGAGCCCGCATCTGCGCCTTCGGCCATCTCGGCGACGGCAATATCCACTACAACATCTCCCAGCCGCTCAGCAACGACATGGGAGGCAACAAGGCAGCCTTCATCGACCGCTGGCGGGAGGTGAATGCCATCGTCCACGGGATCGTGCTTGCCGCGGGCGGCTCGATTTCCGCTGAACACGGGATCGGCCAGCTGAAGCGCGACGAGCTTGCGCAGATCCGCCCGCCGATCGAAATGGAGCTGATGCGGCGCATCAAGCACGCCTTCGATCCGGCCGGTATCATGAACCCCGGCAAGGTCGTGGCATTGCCATGAGCAAGCCGGCACCGGACCGGCCGACCATGACGATCCGCGTCGATCTGGAAAACGGCGTCCGGCTGGGGCCCGGCAAGGCGCAGCTTCTGGAACTGATCGCCGAACATGGTTCGATCCGGGCCGGCGGCGCTGCGATCGGCATGTCCTACCGGCGTGCCTGGCTGCTGGCAGACGAGATCAACCGGATGTTTCTGGAGCCCTCGATCTCGACCCGGCATGGCGGCAAGTCGGGCGGCGGTGCGGGGCTGACCGAATTCGGCCAGCAGCTTCTTGGCCGCTACAGGGATATGGAAGCAAAAAGTCGGGCTGCAGTGCAACCCGACCTCGATTGGCTTGATAGTGTGACGGACCCGCAATTCCGGGCCGCCGGGAGCGACAAGGCTGAATGATCAGCCCGCCCGGCGCATCCGTTCACCCATGCCCTGCAGAGCGCCCGGCTGACGCCCGGTGCCGCTGACGCGGAAGCTGCGGATGAGGTTGAGCAGTTCTTCCGTATCGGCAGACAAAGCCTCGGCGGAGGCCGTGGTCTCTTCGGCCATCGCGGCATTGTGCTGGGTGGCCTGGTCGAGCATGTTGAGCGACGAGGAGATCGAGCGCAGCGTCGTATCCTGTTCGGCTGCGGAATGGGCGATGCGGCCGACGATGTCGCTGGCCGACTTCACCTGATCGGAAATCCGCTTCAGGGCCTGACCGGCCTCGCCGACGAGGCGGACGCCGTTTGCGACCTGGCCGGACGAGCGGGAGATCTGTTCCTTGATCTCCTTGGCGGCGGCGGCCGAACGCTGGGCCAGTTCGCGCACTTCCTGGGCGACGACGGCAAAACCCTTGCCGCTTTCGCCGGCGCGGGCCGCTTCGACACCGGCATTGAGGGCCAGAAGGTTGGTCTGGAAGGCGATCTCGTCGATGACGCCGATGATCTTGGTGATTTCTGCCGAGGACTGTTCGATGCCGCTCATGGCGCCGATTGCTTCCTCGACGACGGCGTCGCTGCGATTGGCTTCGGTGCTGACAGCCGTGACGCGCTGGGCGGCGTCGCGTGCACCGTCGGCGGTCTGGCGAACGGCGACGGTCAGTTCGTCGAGTGCGGCGGATGTTTCCTCGAGGTTGGCGGCCTGGCGTTCGGTCCGCTGAGACAGTTCGTTGGAAGCGCGGCGGATTTCTTCTTTCGAGCCGCCGATGTCGATGCCCTTGTCGTTAACCTTGGACATCGCCGCTTCGAGATGGCCGAGCGCTTCGTCGAAGTTGTCGCGCAGGCCGGCGTAACGGGTACCGAGATCGCCGCAGCGAACGGTCAGGTCACCCTTGGCGAGCTGTTCGAGAGCCGAGCCGATCGTCGAGACGACGCGGGCCTGAAGCGCTGCTTCGTCGCGCTGCATGTCGAGGTTCTGCTGGCGTTCGCCGTCGAGCTCCTCCTGCTGGCGCTGCTGGCTTTCCTGCATGGCATGGCGCTCGCGCACCTTTTGCTGCAGCGCCTGGGTGGCGCGTGCCATCAGGCCGACTTCGTTTTTCATGTCCGTATGCGGGATCTGCATCGTCACGTCTTCGTCGGCCACGGCGTTCAGCGCCTGACGGATCGCACCGAGCGGACCGGAGATGTTGCGGATCACGACGAAGGCCAGCAGCGAGCCAAGGACCAGGATGACGAAGCCGAAGGACAGCGCCTTGAAGACTTCGCTGCGGATCTGCGCCTGGAGATCGTCGACGTAGACGCCGGTGACGAGAACCAGCTGCCAGGGCTCGAAGGCAAGCGCGTAGGAGCTCTTCAGGAAGGTATCGCCTTCCTGACCAGGCTTGGGACCGAGAAAATCGACGGTGCCGCCACCGGCGCGGCCGATCTTGACCAGTTCGTCACGGTACATGAAGCCCTGGCTGTCCGGCTTGCCCTTGAAACTCTGGCCGAGCCGCTTGGGATCCGGATGGACACGCATGTTCACATCGTAGTCATAGGCAAAGAGGTAGCCGTCCGGGGTGAAGGTCATGGCCGACACGGCTTCGAACGCCCGCTTCTGCGCCTCTTCGCGACCCATCGCACCGGAGGCCTCGAGAGCCTGGAAACGCTTGAAGATACCGATGCCGGATTCCACCTGCGTGCGCAGCATGCCGTAACGTTCGGCGTAGATCGCCTGGGTGGACGTGCGCAGCTGCATGTATGTGGCAGCGGCAAAGCCGGCGATCAGCAAAAGCACGAGCAGCAGCAGCTGGTGGGAGATTTTGAGGTTCTTCATGGTCCGCTCACCTGTGACCGGCAGCGACCGCGCAGGCCGCACCTTGGGAAAAATGATGTTTGTGGGAGGCGGCACATTCTGCACCATGTCGTCTGCAATGATTGCAGTGCAACGACCATATGAGCGATGCATAAATAATTATTTAATCACACAATAACGCAGAAAAACGTATGGCCGCACAGTAACTGTGCGGCCTTTTCTTGACTGCCTGCAACGACTTGCTGACTGTTTATTCTGCCCGTTTCAGCCTGAGGCTGAAGTCTTCGAAAGTGATCGGTTTCGCCGAGATTTCCGCAACTTGAGGGGCTGGCGCAACAGCGCTCGTGGTGGCCTCCAGATCGATGCCATCGCGCGGCGGTGGCGCATTCTCGATCATCTCTTCGAACGAGGTGGAGGTCGGCGCTGGCACATTCGCAATGGTTTTTCCGGCATCCATCCAGGCCGGGACTTTTCCGACGAAGACGACGGGCGATCCACCGAACCATGCTTCGGTGCGGACAAGACGCTTTTCGCCGTTGATTTCGATGATCTCGGTCTTCTGTGTGCCGGGCTCGAGGACCGGAACCTTGTAGTTGGACAGATCGGGCTTTGCGGCCGGAGGCTCGCAGTCGCTGCAATGCCACGATACGATGCTCGAGGATTTCTGACTGCCATTGGTTGCGGTGACGGACGACGCCTGGGCGCCGCCGGCCAGCAGTGCTGCGGCTACCGTTGCTGCCGTGATCAGAACGCGATGCATCGCCGGACTCCCGAGTTTGGTCCGACAATCTATAGCAATGCTTCGTTTCCAACCCGTCAGGAGAATTGGTAAATTTTGAACGAAGCCGCGGCTGCTGAACCGTCTCTAGCGGGTTTCGCGCTCGATGGCGCGCCAGCCGATATCGCGGCGGCAGAAGCCGTTTTCCCAATCCACCGCGTCGACCAGCCGGTAGGCCTTTGCCTGGGCTTCCGCAACCGTTCTGCCTGTCGCGGTGACGTTGAGAACGCGGCCGCCGGTTGCAACCAGCGCGCCATCCTGCATCGCCGTGCCGGCATGGAAGATCTTCTCGCCCTCGCCTGCTGATGGCAGCGAGGCGATCGGCGTTCCCTTGTCATAGGCGGCCGGATAACCTTTCGAGGCCATGACGACGGTGAGCGCCACATCGTCGCTCCATTCCGCCTTCACCTCGTCGAGCGTGCCGGTGGCGGCGGCGTAAAGAATCTCCAGCAGATCGCTCTTCAGCCGCATCATCAGCACCTGGGTTTCCGGATCTCCGAAGCGGACATTGTATTCGATCAGTTCCGGCCCCTTGGCCGTGATCATCAGGCCTGCGAAGAACACGCCGGTGAACGGATAGCCGCTTTCCGCCATGCCGCGAATGGTCGGCTCGATGATCTCCTTCATCGTCCGCTCGACCATATCTTGCGTCATCACCGGGGCCGGCGAATAGGCACCCATGCCACCGGTGTTGGGGCCGGTATCGCCATCGCCGACTCGCTTGTGATCCTGCGCGGTTGCCAATGCCAGCGCCGTCTTGCCGTCGGAGAGGCAGAAGAAGCTTGCTTCCTCGCCATCGAGATAGGCTTCGACCACGACCTCGGCACCGGCGGCCCCGAAGGCGCCATCGAAACAGTCGTCAATCGCCGCCAGCGCTTCTTCCACGGTCATGGCGACGGTGACGCCCTTGCCGGCCGCCAGACCATCGGCCTTGACGACGATCGGAGCGCCCTGCGCCTCGACATAGGCTTTGGCAGCAGTGCCGTCCGTAAAGCGCTGGTAGGCGCCGGTCGGGATGTTGTAGCGGGCGCAGATATCCTTGGTGAAGCCCTTGGACCCCTCGAGCTGGGCAGCCGCTGCGGATGGCCCGAAGACGGCGATGCCCTCCTGCCGGATGCGATCGGCAATGCCGGCGACCAGCGGCGCTTCCGGGCCGACGACCACGAAATCGATCGCCTCGCTGCGGCAAAATGCAATGACCGCCTCATGGTCGTCGACATCGAGCGCGACCAGTTCGGCATTTTCGGCCATGCCGGGATTGCCGGGAGCGGCAAAGAGTTTCGTCAGTTTCGGTGATTGGGCAAGCTTCCATGCCAGCGCATGTTCGCGACCGCCCGTGCCGATAAGAAGAACCTTCATCTGCCGCCCTCGATTTATCATCTGTGCTGGCGGTTAAGGCGAGGGACGGAAAAGGTCAAGTCTCGCCGGCAAAAGCGGCATTCAAGACGGCCGGTCCGGTTGCTGACGAAAACTGTCGCTGCGCAATCTCAACGTTGCTTTGAATATCACTTTGTTACGAAAGGCCAGAAATGGGACAGGCTCGTTGCGCCGCGCCGCGTCCTGCAGTTTTTCGTCGAGATAGATGATCGCCGCCTCCAGTTCTTCGGAGCCAACGGCATCGTCGGACGCCAGTATATGGGCTATTTTGCTAGGCATTCATACCTCCTTACACGCCAAATCATGTGGCAGGAGCAACTATAGGATTCTGGCACAATGCGAGAAGGTGTCATCTCTTTTTCCACCGGTTCGCGGTTACCGACCGGTAAATGACGCCCCATTCCGAGACGACTGCCTGGGTAACCTGTGAACCGTTCCGATGGTCGGTTGTCTTGCCGCAAAGTTTGACTATGGTCTCGCCTCCTATCCAACGAGGACTTGCATGGCCGTCGAAAACCGCCTTCTCGCCGCCGTGATCGCCGCGGAAATCAACGCCCGCCCGGACCAGGCCATTGCCGCAATCGGGCTTCTGGACGAGGGCGCGACCGTGCCCTTCATCGCGCGCTACCGAAAGGAAGTGACCGGCGGACTGGATGACACCCAGTTGCGCAACCTTGCCGAACGGCTGATCTATCTTCGCGAACTGGAAGCACGCCGCGCATCGATCGTCGATTCGATCAAAGGCCAGGACAAACTCACCGGCGAGCTTGCGGCCAAGATCGGCAAGGCGGTGACCAAGGCCGAACTCGAAGACCTGTATCTTCCCTTCAAGCCCAAACGCCGCACCCGCGCCGAAATCGCCCGCGAGCGCGGTCTTGGTCCGCTGGCCGATGCGATCTGGGCCGACCGCACGCTCGATCCGGCCAAGCTGGCCGAGACATTCGTTAAGGGTGAAGTGACCGACGTGAAAATTGCGCTGGACGGCGCGCGCGATATCGTCGCCGAAGCATTCTCGGAAAATGCCGACCTGTTGAAGCGGCTGCGCCAGCACATGCGCGACGGGGCCGTGCTCAAAGCCCGCGTGGTCGCCGGCAAGCAGGAGGCCGGTGCCAAGTTCTCCGACTATTTCGAGCATACGGAGCGCTGGGCCACCACGCCGGGACACCGTGCGCTTGCCATGCTGCGCGGCTGGAACGAGGAATTCCTGACGCTGACGATCGAGGTGGATGCAGACGACACCTCGCCGATCAAGCCGGCGCAGCGGATTATCGCGCTTGCTTTCCATATCAGCGACAAGGGTGCCGCCGACCGCTGGCTGATGGAGGTCGCCGGCTGGACGTGGCGGGTGAAGCTTTCCGTCTCCCTCTCGCTCGACCTGATGCGGGAAATGCGTGAACGCGCAGAGCAGGAGGCGATCCATGTGTTTGCCCGCAATCTGAAAGACCTGCTGCTGGCCGCTCCCGCCGGTTCGCGCGCGACGATGGGCCTCGATCCGGGCATCCGCACCGGCGTCAAGGTGGCGATCGTCGATGCCACGGGCAAGCTTCTCGAAACCACCACCGTCTACCCCTTCCCGCCCCGCAACGATGTGCGCGGCACCCAGGCGGAACTCGCAAGCCTGATCGCCAAACACAAGATAGAGCTCATCTCGATCGGCAACGGCACCGGCAGCCGCGAGACGGAAAAGCTGGTGGCCGACATGCTGGCCAACCTGCCGGGAGCCAAACCGACCAAGGTGATCGTGTCGGAGGCCGGCGCTTCGATCTATTCGGCATCCCAGGCGGCAGCAGACGAGTTCCCCGGCCTCGACGTGTCGCTGCGCGGTGCCGTGTCGATTGCCCGTAGGCTGCAGGATCCGCTGGCCGAACTGGTCAAGATCGAGCCGAAATCGATCGGCGTTGGCCAGTACCAGCACGATGTCGATCAGAACAAGCTGTCGCGTTCGCTCGAAGCCGTTGTGGAAGATGCCGTGAATGCCGTCGGCGTCGATCTCAACATGGCATCGGCACCGCTTCTGTCGCGCGTGTCGGGCCTCAGCAAATCGATTGCCGAGGCGATCGTTGCGCATCGTGACCAGAACGGCGCCTTTACCACGCGCCGGGAGCTCCTGAAGGTCGCAAGGCTCGGCAACCGCACGTTCGAACAGGCGGCCGGGTTCCTGCGCATCGTCAACGGCAAGGAACCGCTCGACGCGTCTTCCGTGCATCCGGAAGCCTATGGTGTCGCGAAGAAGATCGTTGCCGCCTGCGGCCGAGACCTGCGTTCCCTGATGGGTGACAGCGCAGCACTCAAATCTGTCGATCCGCGCCAGTTCATCGACGACACGTTCGGTCTGCCGACGATCAAGGACATTATCGCGGAACTGGAAAAGCCCGGTCGCGATCCGCGTCCCAGCTTCAAGACCGCAACCTTTGCCGACGGGATCGACGAGATCACCGACCTCAAGCCCGGCATGCAGCTGGAAGGCACCGTCACCAACGTGGCGGCGTTCGGCGCCTTCGTCGATATCGGCGTGCATCAGGACGGGCTGGTTCATGTCTCGCAGCTGGCGGACAAGTTCGTGAAAGACCCGCACGAGGTAGTGAAGGCCGGCGACGTGGTGAAGGTGCGCGTCGTCGAGGTGGATGTGAAGCGCAAACGCATCGCGCTCAGCATGCGCAAGGACGGCGGCGAAGCCCCGCCTCCGGGCCCCCGCGGCGGTGATCGCGACAAGCCCGTCAACCCGAAGTTTGCAAAGACCGACAGCAAGCCATCTCAGGGCGCGTTCGGTGCAGCGCTTGCCGAAGCTATGAAGCGCCGCTGAGCCTGCGACGCCCTGGATAACCTCGAAAGCACTCCGTTGAGCACTGGCTCGACGGAGCTACTTCCAGTTGCGTTTTTTTGCGCTTGCAGTTGAATTGAAAGACGGTAGATTTTGATGATCAGCAAGGCATCCATCGTGTTCAGGAAGTGGGTCCATGACCTTGTCCCTTCACAGACTGCTTTCCAAGATCATCAGAAATGGCACTCTCATCGTCCGCGGCTCGGGCGGGGAAACCTATTACGGCAGCGGCGGCGGACGGACCGTTGCAATCCGCTTTACCGATGAAGCGGCTGAAAAGGCGCTGGTTTCCGACCCGCAACTGCAGCTCGGCGAACTCTATATGGACGGCCGGATCATCGTCGAACAGGGCGACATTTACGAGTTCCTGGCGCTCATCAAGGACAACACGCTGAAGGAAGGACTGACCTTCCAGATCCTCATGCGCAGCCTTGGCAGAATAATCGCATCGCAGTTTCGCAATCGTGTCCCGATCAACCACAACCGCCGCAACGTCGCCCACCATTACGACCTCGACGAACGGCTGTTCGCGTTGTTTCTGGACGAGGACTGGCAATATTCCTGCGCCTATTTCAACCCGCCCGGTATTTCGCTGGATGAGGCCCAGATCGCCAAGAAGCGTCATATCGTGGCAAAGCTTCTGGCAGAACCCGGGCACAAAGCCCTGGAGATCGGCTCCGGATGGGGCGGCATGGCGATGTATCTGGCGGAATCGTCCGGCGTCGACGTAACCGGCATCACGCTTTCCACCGAACAGCTGAAGATTTCCAAAGAGCGTGCGGCACGACGCGGGCTTGCGGGCAGTGTGCGCTTCGAGCTGCAGGACTATTATCACCTTCCCGCCGACCAGCGCTACGACCGGATCGTCTCGGTGGGCATGTTCGAGCATGTGGGACGGCTAAACTACCGAAAGTTCTTCAACAAGGTCACCGACGTGCTGTCCGACGACGGCGTGATGGTGCTGCACTCGATCGGCCAGCCCTACCCGGCGGTCTATAACAATCCCTGGATGGACAAATACATCTTTCCGGGTGGCTACATTCCCTCGCTTTCAGAAGTTCTGCCGGCGATCGAGAAAGCGGGACTTCTGGTTTCCGACATCGAGATCCTGCCGATGCACTACGCGCATACGCTGCGGCACTGGCGCGAGCGCTTCATGGCGAACCGGGACAAGGCAATCGCGCTCTATGACGAACGCTTCGCGAGAATGTGGGAGTTCTATCTGGCCGCGTCGGAAATGGCCTTCACGCATGAGGCCTTTCACATTTTCCAGATCCAGATCGTCAAGAAGCGGACGGCCGTACCGGACAATCGCGACTATATCTATGAGCGGGAGGCCGAGCTCTACGCATTCGAACAGGGCCGCATGCCGCTCGAGCAGATTGCAGGTTGAGGCTGGACGCGCTGAGCGGGGTCTATGGGGAAGATCATAGGCTGGAAGAGACGGCTCGCGGCGGGTCGCACCACCCTGTCCGGATCGTCCCGCTTGACGATTTCCACCACGGGGGGCATGACATCGGCTATGACCGAGAAACCAAATTCCGATGCTTTCGGCGGCCGCGTCTCAGACGCTCCATCCGACAATTTCGTCTATCAGGTGCTGCCGCGCGCCGCCTGGCCCTACGCGCAGCTGGCGCGCTGGGACCGGCCGATCGGCTGGCAGTTGCTGATGTGGCCGTGTTTCTGGTCGGCAGCCCTTGCCGCCAATGCCGCGGTGGACGAGGGGCTGTTCCAGCCCTGGCAGCTGATCTCGCATCTGGTGCTGTTCTTCATCGGTGCCGTGGCGATGCGCGGCGCCGGCTGCACCTATAACGACCTGATCGACCACGAAATTGACAATGAGGTGGCGCGCACCCGCTCGCGGCCACTTCCCTCCGGCCGGGTCTCCCGCTTCGAGGCGAAGGTGTTTCTGGCGGTTCAGGCGCTGGTCGGCCTGATCGTGCTGTTGCAGTTCAATACGTTTTCCATCCTTCTCGGCATTGCGTCGCTTCTGGTCGTCGCGATCTATCCGTTTGCCAAGCGGTTTACCGACTGGCCGCAGTTCTTTCTGGGACTGGCGTTTTCCTGGGGTGCGCTGATGGGCTGGGCCGGCGTGTTCGGGAGCCTTTCCTGGGCGCCGATATGGCTTTATGCGGCAGCCGTTGCCTGGACGATCGGTTACGACACGATCTATGCCCATCAGGACAAGGAGGACGACGCTCTGGTTGGCGTGCGCTCCACGGCAAGACTGTTCGGGGACAATACCAAGGCCTGGCTGATCGGGCTTTACGGTCTGACGCTGGTGTTTCTGCTGTTTTCCTACATTGCCGGCGATGCGGGTTTCTTCGCCTATGTCGGATTGATCGCCGCGACCGTCATGCTCGCCTGGCAGATCCTGATCATCGATATCGACAATCCCGACCAGTGTCTCAAACTGTTCAAGTTCAATACACACGTCGGCGCCGTCCTGTTCGGCGGACTGATTTTGGGCCTTATATTGTAAACATGGAAAAGCCCGGCTGTTCGGCCGGGCTTCGCACTTTCGCGGGCGGTGGTTCTTAAGAGTACGTCTCTTAACGCCGCGCGATGATTTCCTTGCCTTCGATCTTCATGATGACACCGAGGCTGCCGGTTGCGCGGCGGACCAGGAAACGCGGGCGGCGCTCTGCGAAATAGGAGTGGCGGCGGCGCGGCTTGGTCGTGGCGGTGCGAAGATCGCCGAGGTGGTTTTCCAGCGGACGGGCAATGCCATCGGCTTCGACCATCAGCATCGGGATGCGGAACGCATCCGACCAGGTGCGCCAGTCTGCTGCGATATCGCAGAGATCGTGGGCAACGAGAAGCGGGATGCAGAGATCCGGATCGTCGTGATGCAATTCAAGCGTGACAGTGACGTCGCCATCGCCATGATCGATGGCGCGGGCGGCCACACCTTTGAAGGCGCGGGCCGGGAGAGCGAAGGAAAGCGGCAGACCGCTTTCCGGAAGGATCTTGCGCAGAACAGCTCCGCGCTCGTCGATGGTGATTGTTACATCTCCTGACGTCTCGTTCATCGCATAGGTGACCTGCTGCGGAAAACGTGACGGATCGATCCTCAATGTCGACCCTGCCCAGACGGGCTTCAGAACGGTATTCGTCATCGGTTGTGCTACCCTTGTTTTACCTGAGAGCCGTTTCCGGTGTTTCCGGCTGCGTATCTCTGCGGGACTTATGTCCTCTGATAGGCTCACAATAAGCGGGCGCTGTTCGAGACTGCTTAAAAATCGCGGTTAAGGAAAACCTGCCGTTTTGAATGGTTAGCGAAACCGCATATGCTTTAAGTTTCCGAAGGATGAACGGGATCAAGTGTGTGCCCCATCGGGACGGATCAAACCCGCACAGTGAGACGGTCGATCTCGGTATGGGAAAACACCTCTATTCCCGCGGAGATAAGCAGCGCCGCGGTGACGCCGTTGCCGGCGTGCTTTCTCCCGGAAAACGACCCGTCATAGATCAGGCCCGAGCCGCAGGACGGGCTGCCGTCGATCAGCAGCGCATGGGTGCAACCGTTTTCCCTGGCAAAATCCAGCGCCCGGCGGGCACCGGCCACAAACTCCGCCGTCACGTCGCCGCCGGTGATTTCGAGCACGCGGGCGCGACCGGCGAGCACGTCATCTCCCGTCATGCCATTCTCGATTTCGGCCGGCGGACGCGGCACACTCATGCCGCCGGCAAGTTCGGGACAAATCGTCACCAGACGCCCCTCCTCCCGCCATCGCTCGATCGCCGGATTAACAAGTGGCTTGCCCGTGCCATCGTAGCGGACGGCATGGCCGAGAAGGCAGGCGCTGATGAGGATCTTTTGTCGTGTCATGCGGATGGATCGAGATGCCGGAGGGCGTCGGCCTTTTCGTGCAGCATTGGGACGAAGTCTGCGAAGGGTTCGCCAAGGGTGATCTGCACGGGCTTATTCATGGGCGTTGTCCTATCGGCTCCACGCTATGAAGATAGCACGGAGCCGATGGAGAACAAAGGTTAGGACACGATGCGGGAGAAGTCCGCAACGGTGGCTGTCGCCTCGCGGATCGCCTTCAGGAGAGCGAGGCGGTTGGCGCGGATCGCTGCATCCTCGTCATTGACGAGCACGTCCCCGAAGAACGTATCGACCGGAGCGCGCAGCTTCGACAGGGCTTCCATGGCCGAGCAGAAATCTTCCTTGGCAACCGCGTCCGACGCTTCCTTCGAGGCTTGCGAAATCGCTGCCCAGAGCGCCTTTTCGGCATCGAGCGTCAGGAGAGCTTCCGAAACGCCATTGGCAACGACGGTACCCTTCTTCTCCTCTGCGGCCAGCAGCTGGGTGGCGCGCTTGGTGCCGGCAAGCAGGTTCTTACCGTCCTCGGAGGTGATGAAGGCGGTCAGCGCTTCCGCACGACGGGCCACGAGCAGCAGATCGTCAGCGTCCGGCGTCAGCACCGCATCGATGATGTCATGACGGGCGCCGAGATCGCGCAGATAGACTTTGAGGCGGTCGTGGAAGAAGGAGAGGAGATCTGAATCCTTGGTGACCGCAAGCAACGGCAACCGCACCTTCCGCTCCAGCAAAATCCGCACGACACCCAGCGCTGCACGGCGCAGCGCATAGGGGTCCTTGGAGCCGGTCGGCTTTTCGTCGATGGCCCAGAAGCCGACGAGCGTATCCAGCTTGTCGGCGAGCGCCAGCGTCAGGCCGACCTTGTCTTCCGGCAGGCGGTCGGAGGGGCCGTTCGGCTTCCAGTGGTCCTCGATGGCGGCGGCGACCGATGCATCCTCGCCCTGCAGCACGGCGTAGCGGCGGCCCATCAGGCCCTGCAGTTCCGGGAATTCGCCGACGGCTTCGGTGCGCAGGTCCGCCTTGGCGAGCACGGCGGCACGATCGACCAGAACCGGATCGGCGCCGGTGATCGGTGCCAGTTCCTTTGCCAGTGCGCGGATGCGGGTGACGCGTTCACCCTGGCTGCCGAGCTTGGCGTGGAAGGTGACGTTAAGCGCATCGAGCTTTGCCATGCGCTGGTCGAGCGGCTTCTTGAGATCGAGGCCGAATTTTTGGGCCGAGGCTTCGAGTGTCGCGAGATCCGGCAGGTCGCCCTGGTCGCGGGTCCAGAAATGGCGGGCGTCGGAGAGGCGCGCGCGCACGACCTTGCCGTTGCCGTGAACGATTTCCTTGCCGCCATCCTTGGCCTCGATATTCGAGATGAGGATGAAGTGGTTGGACAGGCTGCCATCGTCAGCACCCTGACGACGGGTGACGAAGCATTTCTGGTTTGTCTTGATGGTGAGACGGATGATCTCGGCCGGGATTTCCAGATAGTCTTGCTCGAACGTGCCGAGCAGAACATGCGGCCATTCGACGAGGCCGGAGACTTCCTCCAGCAGGCCTTCGTCCTCGACGAGGTCGAGACCGTTGGCGAAGGCGATGTCGCGGGCATCGTGCAGGATCATGTCCTTGCGGCGATCCGCATCGAGCATGACCTTCGCCTTTTCGAGGTTCGACACATAGTCGTCGAAGCGGCGCACGGTTATGGCCTCAGGCGCATGGAAGCGGTGGCCATAGGTGACATTGCCTGCGGTGATGCCGTCGATCTGGAACGGAATGACCTTGGTTTCTTCATGCTCGGTGCCGAACATGCAGACGATCGATTGCAGCGGGCGCACCCAGCGCAGGCTTTCAGACCCCTTGCCCTCGATACCGCCGAAGCTTGCGCCCTTCGGCATGGAGGCGGCACCCCAGCGCATGGATTTCGGCCAGGGGAAGGAGCGGATGATGCCGGGCATGACCGCTTCGATGATCTCTTCCGCCGCACGGCCGGGCTTGGAGACGACGGCCACGTAGAAATCGCCCTTTTTCGGGTCGCTGGCGACCTGGGCTTGCGAGATATCGGCAAGGCCTGCCTTGCGCAGGAAGCCGGCGATCGCCTGTTCCGGCGCCTTGGTGGATGGGCCCTTGATCTCCTCGCGCTGATCGGCCGAGCGCGCGTTGAGACCGCGGATATCCAGGGTGAGGCGCCGCGGCGTCCAGTATTCGCGAACGCCCTCATAGGTCAGGCCCGCATCCACCAGCGCATCGGTAACGAGTTTCCTCAGATCGCCGGCAGCCTTGCGCTGCATGCGGGCCGGAATTTCCTCGGAGCGGAGTTCTAGGAGCAGATCGGGCATGGTTTCATGTCTTTGCGCTGGAAAATAACGTCGCGGCGGACTTAGCAAGCCCGCCGGCAAAAGTCATCACTTGGGTTGGTGAAAGTCTGTCGATGCTTAGGCAGCACTCATGACGGGGATCGCCGCGATCTCATCCTTCTTTGCCGCAATCTCGATCTTCAGGTCGTAGCTGATCTGCAGGTTCATCCAGAATTCGGGCGTCGTATTGAAGAAGCGCGCGAGCCTGAGGGCCGTATCTGGCGTCACTGCCGTCTGCTCTGCGGCCAGTCGCTCAATCCGTGTGCGGGGAACGTTGAGTTTCTTGGCCAGCGCGCTGGCGCTCATCCGCAAGGGAACAAGATATTCCTCGCGAAGGATTTCGCCCGGATGTACCGGTGGAAGCACACTTGCCATGACTGTTCTCCCTCAATGATAGTCGACGATCTCGACCTGTTCGGCACCGCCATCCGACCAGACGAAACATACCCGCCACTGATCGTTGATGCGGATTGAATGCTGGCCAGAACGATCTCCCCTCAAGGCTTCCAGGTGATTGCCCGGCGGCGAGCGAAGGTCGATGAGTTCCACGGCGTTCTCGATCATGGTCAGCTTTCGAACAGCGCGCCGCAAAATATCTGACGGAAATCCTTTCGGCAGTTTGCCGTTGGCGACCGCTTCGGTCATCGCATTGCCGAAGGATCGTATCACGTCGCAGACCTTTCTGTATCATGCCATGATACAATCCTCAACGGGTCGCGCTTACCAGCCGCCTCCCCCGCCTCCACCGCCGCCGCCACCCGAGGAGCCGCCGGTGGAGAAGCCTGAGGATGAGGAGGATGTGGGTTGTGGCAGGGTCGAGGATATGGTCGAGGCCATGGAGGAGGAGAAGCCGCCGATGCGGTCTCCGAAACTGTTGAAGCCGCCGCCGTGATACCAGGCGGCGGTGTAGGCGGCGCCGAGACCGGCTGCCGCAAGCCAGGTGTCGAATGCCTGGCTCCACGGCTTCTCGACGCCGAGCGCCACTGCATAGGGCAAAAGCTTTTCGAAATGCTGCGGCGACATTTCCGGTGCGCCGGCCATGTTCATGCGGTCCTTCTCGGCGACGGTCAGATAGAGGCGCAGGCCTTCGATCCCGTCCATCAGCTTGGCGCCGATCGGTGTCGGCGCGCCCATCAGGAAGAAGAACATGACGTTGGCGAGCACGATGCCGCCGACCGATACGAGCAGCGGCCAGTGATCGGTGCCGGTGAGTTCGGAGACGAGCGCCACCAGAACCGAGGAGACGATGGAGAGCGCGACGAGGCCGATAAAGCCGAGCACGACTACGGTCATGATGCGGCCAAACAGCGACGAGCCGCGCCGCAGCTTCTTGCCGAAGCCGACCGCGATGAAGCCGAAGAAGACAGCGACGAAGACCGGCACAATCAGCACGGCGACCATATCCGGTTCCAGATTGCCGAACACGAGCAAGGCTATGAGAAAGATGACGCTGAGGCCGATGCCGCCGAGAACATAGCCCCAGTTGGCGTTGTAATATTTGCCGCGATGCTCGCGTTCGATCGCCTGCCGGAAATTCTTGCCGACGGTCTGGACGGCGGTGCCGTTGTCCTTGTCGATGACGAAGCTTTCACCCTTGCCGCCGACGGCTGCGAGAATGACGGACTGACCGGCGGGCAGATCGCGACCGCTCCCCTTGTCGGTGCGCCTGATGACGATCTGCTTTGAGAGATCATCGAGCACGACATAGCCCTTGACGGCAAGATCGATGGCGCTCGCCGCAAAGGCGGTCCAGCCGCCACCGGAAAAGCCCTTGTTGTCGATATAGTTGACCAGCGCCGGGGACAGGCCATCGGGCGCATCCCAGCGCGGAACGACGATGCCGCGGGCCGGATCGCGGCCGACGCGTTTCCAGACGGCGAAGTAATAGGCCAGCACGATGACGAGACCGGCGCCGGCGATCAGCGTGCCCATATGGTCGCGTAGCCACCAGCTGCGTTCCTGATCCTTGGAGGGTACGGCCACGACGCCTTTCGGAAAGCCGGCAACAATCGTCAGCCCTTCCTGCGGGCCGAGCGGTCGCGTCGTCGAGAAGACAGCATTGTCACCGTTTGCCTGCATGCGGGCATTGCGGGCGGTCGAACCGAGCGGGCCGGTAAAGGCCGCCGTCTGCTGCACCTGCCCGCCACCCGGCAGCGTGACCCTGGCCGAGGCCTGGGCGATGCGGAAATCCCAGCCGTTGCCGGTGACGTTCCAGTAGAGTTCGTCGTGATCGTCAAAGTAGCGGATCTGCCGGTCTGTCCTGTAGGTGAGCACGAATGTATGCTCGCCATCACGCAGGAAAACGTCCTGGTCTCCGGAATAGATGCGGATGCCGCCGGCGATGGTCTCGGTCCGGTAGGGTTCATTGCGGCCATCGCGGGTGACGGAGACGATATCGAAGCCGACCCGAACCGTGCGTCCCTCGGCATCGACCATGGTCAGCGGAAAGTCGCGGAAGATGCCGCGGCGGATGCGGTTGCCTTCCGACTTGGCGACAATCGTCTCGGTCACCTTAAGCTCGCCATCCGGTGCGATTGCGATTTCGGAATGGTAGCTGCGGATATACTCCTCGGCAGCGGCCGGAAGACATGCCGCGCAGAACAGCACAACAGCAAGAACAAGGCGCCGAACCATCAGCGGGCTCCCCACTCAGAATTTAACGGTGGGTACAGCGCGATCGGCCTCGTTGGTGATCTCGAAATACTCGCGTTTGGAAAAGCCGAACTGTCCCGCCACCAAGTTGTTGGGGAAGGTTTCCACCTTGACGTTCAGTTCGCGCGCAGCACCGTTGTAATAGCGGCGCGACATCTGGATCTCGCTTTCGATGGTTTCGAGCGATGCCTGCAGTTCGGAGAAATTCTGGTTGGCCTTGAGATCCGGATAGGCTTCCGCCAGCGCAAACAGTTTTCCGAGCGCCTGAGAAAGCATGCCTTCGGCCTGGGCACGGCCCGCGACATCGCCGGCCGGCACCGCCTGCGCCTGGTTGCGCAACCGCACGACCTCTTCGAACGTGCCCTTTTCATGGGCCGCGTAGCCCTTGACGGTCTCGATAAGGTTGGGGATCAGATCGGCGCGGCGCTTCAGCTGCACGTCGATGCCGGACCAGGCTTCCTCGGCCATCTGTCGCGCCTTGACGAGGCCGTTATAGATGACGACGAGATAGACAGCCACGAGGGCAAGAATGCCGAGCGCGATATACATGACGAGAACTCCCCCGGATAATAATAGCCGGGCGGAGACTAAGTCGGGTTCAATGAATTGTCACTGGAAATCGGTGGGTTAGCCCGGAAACGCTCTAGGCAGCTTCCCGGCCGAGTTTGGCACCACCGGCATCCGTCAGCAGGAAGGCTTCGCCGCAGGCCTTGGCCAGTGTGCGCACCCGCAGGATATAGCTCTGGCGTTCGGTGACCGAAATCACGCCGCGGGCATCCAGCAGGTTGAACACGTGGGATGCCTTGATGCACTGGTCATAGGCCGGGAAGACGCATTTGTGCAGCATCTGGTTCGCCTGATCCCCCGGCGCGCCGAAAGCGAGCAGCGCCTGGCATTCCTTTTCGGCATCGATGAAGTGACGGTGCAGCATTTCGGTGTTGGCGAATTCGAAGTTGTGGCGGGAATATTCCTGCTCTGCCTGCAGGAAGACATCGCCGTAGGAGATCTTCTCTTCGCCTTCGCGGCCGTTGAAATTCAGGTCATAGACGTTGTCGACGCCCTGGACATACATGGCCAGCCGCTCGAGACCGTAGGTCAGTTCGCCGGCGACCGGCGAGCATTCGATGCCGCAGACCTGTTGGAAGTATGTGAACTGCGAGACTTCCATGCCGTCGCACCAGCATTCCCAGCCGAGACCCCAGGCGCCGAGCGTCGGGCTTTCCCAGTCGTCCTCGACAAAGCGCACGTCATGCAGAAGCGGATCGAGACCGATCGCGGCAAGCGACCCCAGATAGAGTTCCTGCAGGTTGGACGGGTTCGGCTTCAGGATGACCTGATACTGGTAATAGTGCTGCAACCGGTTGGGATTTTCGCCGTAGCGACCATCGGACGGGCGACGCGAGGGCTGCACATAGGCAGCTTTCCAAGGCTTCGGACCAAGCGCGCGCAGCGTTGTGGCCGGATGGAACGTGCCGGCACCGACTTCCATGTCGTATGGCTGCAGGACCGCACATCCCTTGTCAGCCCAATAGGCATGCAAGGTCAGGATCAGCGCCTGGAACGAGCGCTTCGGGTTCATGTGATCTGGCAGGGTCGTGGCGGTCATGGGACTGGTCGCTATTTGCTTATTTCCGGTGGCGTCAGGTGCCACGGGCGGGACTGGGGGTCAAGAGTTTTGCGGCATTCGCCCGGCTGCGGCCGCCGTTGCGAACCGCGACTCTGCCGGGCCAAACGTCACTTGATCAATCGCAATTCACGCAGGGGCAGGTCACCTATGGTTCAAAGCACCGTTCGGATAAATCTCTGATTTTGTTGCCAAGTATAGAACCAGCCAGACCGGACCGGGCGTCGGAACGTTTCATTTTTCTTAAGTAAACTATGCTAAATTTCAACAAATCCGCACAATAGGACGATTGAAATGGTAACAATTCGTACCAAGATGATCTTTACGAGCCTTGCGATGTTCGTGCTTGCGGGCGGTGCTGCCGGAGCCGGGATTTGGGGTTCGACGACGCTGACGAACAATGTCGATACCGTCGCGCGCACCGCCGAGATCTTGCGCAATCACATGCAGGCCGACATGATGCACGACGCCCTGCGCGCCGATGTTCTTTCGGCACTGATGGCACGCAATGCACAAGGCGAGATCTCCACCGCTGACGTCACCTCGGATCTGAAAGAGCATGTCGAGTCGTTCCGCAAGGCAATCGACGACAACAAGGCTCTGGTGACCGATCCCGAGATACAGGCTGTTCTTAAAAACCTGGATACGCCTCTGCGCGGTTACATCGACAATGCCAGCGCCATTGTCGCGCAGGCAGCGAGCAACCCGGATCAAGCACTGTTGTCGCTGCCTGCATTCCAGCAGCAATTCTCGATCCTCGAAACCGCCATGGAAAAAGCAGGCGATAGCATCTCGTCGCTGTCCGACGGCGTCAAGCTCAACAGCGACCGGCTGGCGGTTCTGATCGACACGATCCTCAAGACTGTGCTGGCCGCAACGGCCGTATCTGCGCTTGTCCTGCTGTTCGTATCGCGAAAGACCATCATTCAGCCGATCCGCTTTCTTGCAGGCGACATGCAGAAGCTGGTCGGAGGCAACACGGCGCTGTCCATCACGGGGATCAATCGCACCGACGAAATCGGCGAGATGGCGACGGCTGTCGAGGTGTTCCGGCAGGCAGCGATTACCAACAAGCGACTGGAAGCGGAGGCGATTGCCGCGCGGGAGCGCAACGAAGCCGATCGCATCCGGGTGACCAGGGAAGCAGAAGCGGCAGCCCGCGTGATGCTGCACGAGGCAACCTCCAGCCTGGCGGGCGGGCTGCGAAAGCTCGCGGCAGGCGATCTCAGCTTTCATCTCTCGGACGCTTTCGCACCTGATTTCGAAGCGCTGCGGCACGACCTGAACACAGCCGTACACCAGCTTGACCAGACGCTGACCACCGTCGCACAGGCGGCAGGCTCGATCGACACCGGCACCCGCGAAATCAGCATCAGTTCAGACGACCTGTCGAAACGCACGGAACAGCAGGCCGCCTCGCTCGAAGAAACTGCTGCGGCGCTCGACCAGATTACCATCAATGTCGCCAACGCCTCCAAGCGCGCCGACGAAGCCCGCGCGATCGCGATCCAGGCCAATGCCAGCGCCACCCAGTCCGGCATCGTCGTTGCCAGTGCGGTCGATGCGATGCAGCGGATTGAGGAGTCCTCGGGACAGATCTCCAGCATCATCGGCGTCATCGACGAGATCGCCTTCCAGACCAACCTTTTGGCCCTCAATGCGGGCGTCGAGGCCGCCCGCGCCGGCGAGGCCGGCAAGGGCTTTGCGGTGGTCGCACAGGAAGTCCGTGAGCTGGCGCAGCGCTCTGCTCGGGCCGCCAAGGAGATCAAGGAACTGATCCGGAATTCGACGACAGAGGTCGAGAGCGGTGTGAAACTGGTGCGGGAAACCGGCGGCTCCCTGAAGGTGATCGGCGACTACATTATTACCATAAACCAGCATATGGACGCGATCGCAACGTCGTCGCGCGAGCAGTCGGTCGGTCTTGCCGAGGTCAATACAGCCGTCAACCAGATGGACCAGGTGACGCAGCGCAATGCAGCGATGGTGGAGGAAACCAGTGCCGCCAGCGCCTCATTGGCCACCGAAAGCCACCGCCTGCACGAGCTGATCTCACAGTTCACACTCGGCCGGCCCGCTGCCAGCCAGCATGACAAGACACGCCGGGCCGCCTGATCATCGGAGCCAGGAACTACCAACGCAAAAGCAGCGCCCGGGAACGGACGCTGCTTTTTTTCTATGTGGAGCGCCAACCTCCCTCATTCCTGTGCTCGTCAGGGGATAGAGGGAGGCGTGGATGCCGGAATGAACGAAAGCGCGAGTAGAGGATGGAGCAACGTGGCAAGCGGGTGACGCGGCCATGAGCGCGATATCAAAGTCTATGTCTTCAAACCGTATCGACAGCGACTATCCGCCGGCAACAGCCTGATCAGACGTCGTCGTCGCGCTTGACCCGGTATTCGCCCGTCACCGGATCCTTTTCCAGCGTTCCCATGGCGCCGGTGCGTTGCTGCTCTTCCTCACGGCGCGTGCGGGCCGTCAGTTTTTCGGCGTCCTTGATGAAGCGCTTGTAGAGCATCCATCCGCCGCCGATCAGCAGGGCCAGAAGTATGAGCTGAGCCATTTCCCGTCGAAACCTTATAAGGCGGGCATATCAGAGCCCGAAGCGGCTCCACATTGCCCGTTCTTCCAGGCCTTCGGCAAGACCTGCCGTGGCGCCTGAGGCAATTTCCCCCAGATTGGCGGATCCTAGCGCAACGCCCGGCACCCGGCGACCGAACAGGGTCCGCGTGCCGCCGATCAGCTCCAGCTTGGCATCCTTGCCGAAACGGCGCTTGATCACATCGCGCATCTCGCCCAGCCCATCGATGAGGCCGAGTTCGAGGCCACGGGTGCCAGTCCAGAAGAGCCCGGAGAAAATCGTGCTATCTTCGCCAAGCCGTGACCCGCGGCGCGATTTCACCATGTCGATGAAGACCTGGTGGATCTCGAGCTGCAGTGTCTTCAGGTACTCGATGTCGCCTTCCTTTTCCGGCTGGAAAGGATCGAGAATCACCTTGTTCTCGCCGGCCGTATAGACGCGGCGTTCGACGCCGATCTTCTTCAGCATTTCCGGGAAGCCGAAACCACCAGACACGACGCCGATCGAGCCTACGATCGATGTCGGATCGGCAAAGATCTCGTCGCCGGCAAGAGCGATCATGTAGCCGCCAGACGCTGCCACATCTTCCACGAAGATCAGAACCTTCTTGTTCTTTTCCTCGGCGAGAGCCCGGATGCGCTGGTAGATCAACCTCGACTGGACAGGCGAGCCGCCCGGCGAATTGATGGAGATGGCAACGACCGGCGCATCCTTCTTTGCGAAGGCCTTTTCCAGCATCGGCGCCACGGTTGCGATGTTGAGCGTCTGCTTGAACTGGCTGCCGCCCGCCATGATCGTGCCATGCAGTCGGACCACCGGGATCGACAAACCGGTCTTGCGGAAACGTTTTGGCAGCAGGCGATTCAAGAAGCTCATCATCCATCCTGTTCAAGCATATATCGGAAGCCTGGATGTATGTTCTCGAAGGGCGAACACAATGGCTGAGCCTCTAAAAACGGGGTTTATCGCCGTCGTCGGTGATAGGCGGTGCGGCCGTTGTTCAAATCATCCGCCTGCGACATGAAGGAATTGCCATCCGCTCCATGCACGATCAGCGGCGCACGGAACACCAGTCGCGCTCTCGAGCCCTTGACCCCGGTCACCAGAATGCGGGTCGCATCCTCGCCCGGGCGGGGGTGGACCGGGGTTATTTCAAGCCCGCCGAAGCGCTTGCCGCAGGCCTCGATGATATCGACGATGGATTCCGGACGGGCGATCAGCGACAATTGCCCGCCGGGTTTCATGATGGCGGCGGCCGTGCGCAGCCAGTTTTCGAACAGGCCAGCGGTCATTGCATGCGCTTCGGCCTTCAAGGCATCCGGCGTTATGCGGTCGTCGGCGTGGTTGAAGGGCGGGTTCATGATCACATGGTCGTGCACGCCGTCGTGCAATCCCGCGTCGACCCGGGCCTTGCCCGTGAGCGTCACATCGGCGCCGAGAACCGTGATACGATCAGACAGGAAAGCATTTTCCGGCAAAGCCAGCGTTCGGCGCGCATACTCCGCCATCAACGGCAACTTCTCGACCAGAACGATGCGGGCGTTTTCGAGCCGGCTCGCGACCGCTAGTCCTGCGGCACCGGCGCCGGATCCGAGATCGGCAACCGAAACGGACCGTTCGTCCGCCACAAGCGAGGCGAGCAGCATCGCATCCACGCCGGACCTGTGGCCGCCGCCCTTCGGCTGCACCAGATGGAAGCGGCCGCGGTGAAACGCATCGATGGTGAAGTCCGACGAAAGATCCTGCGGGATGCCGGCGGACGTGGTCACGGGCGAAGCTCCGCCTCCAGGCCCGCATCGATCAGGATGCGGCGGGCTTCATCTCCCCTCTCCTCCTCGACCAGGAAGCGTTTCGACAGCATGCCGAGCGAGCCTTCGAGCACGCTCATGGACTGGTCCGCAACCATGAAATGAATGCCGGCATCCTTCATCAGGCTGCTCGCAACCGAGAGAAGCACCGGGTCGTTGGCGCGAATGAGTTCCCGCATGCGGCAAAAATCCCCCTCAAAAACGGCAGGTCAGCGAATTGTCACTTGCCGCATCCTGCCACGCTTTCTATTGTCCAAGCCGGAACTTAATTTAGGAGTCCGGTCGTTGGGCGTCGTAATACCGCTTGAAGAAGGCAAAAACAAATCTGCTTCCGTGAAGCCCCTGGTGGACCTCACGAGAGGAGACATGGAGCGGGTCAACCAGCTGATCCTGTCGAAGGCAGGCTCCGACGTGCAAATGATCCCGGAAGTTGCCAACCACCTGATCTCGTCGGGCGGAAAGCGGCTTCGGCCGATGCTGACGCTCGCGTCTGCGGTGCTGTTCGGCTACAAGGGCGAAGGCCATGTGAAGCTCGCGACCAGCGTCGAATTCATGCATACGGCAACGCTGCTGCATGACGATGTGGTGGACGAAAGCGATCTGCGCCGCGGCAAATCCACCGCACGGATGATCTGGGGCAACCAGGCCAGTGTTCTCGTCGGCGACTTTCTGCTCGGCCAGTCCTTCAAGATGATGGTCGAAGTCGGATCGCTCGAAGCGCTGGACGTTCTGGCAACCGCGGCTTCCGTGATTGCGGAAGGCGAAGTGCTTCAGCTTTCCGTCGCCAAGAACATGGAAACCACCGAGGACGACTATCTCTCCGTCATTCGCGCCAAGACGGCGGCGTTGTTTGCGGCGGCGGCGGAAGTCGGCCCGATCATCGCCAATGCCGACAAGGCCGGGCGTTCCGCAATGCGCTCCTACGGCATGAACCTTGGCTACGCCTTCCAGCTGGTCGACGACGCGCTCGATTACGGCGGCACCGCTGCCGATCTCGGCAAGAATGTCGGCGACGATTTCCGCGAGGGAAAGATCACGCTTCCAGTCATCCTTGCCTACCGGCGTGGCACCGAAACGGAGCGGGCATTCTGGAAGACGGCGATCGAACAGGGCGAAAGCAGCGAGGAAAATCTTGAAAAGGCGCTGGGCCTGATCAAGAAATACGACGCGCTGAACGACACGATCGGTCGGGCCCTGCATTACGGCACGATTGCCCGCGATGCGCTGGCGCCGCTGCCGGCATCGCCGCTCAAATCCGCGATGCTCGAGGTGATCGACTTCTCCATCCAGCGCGTGAACTGACGCTCCCTCGGTCGCGTTGACGAAGGTTTGACCGTTCCTGCCCGGCATCCGCTCTCTGCGATGCCGGAGAATTCCTTGCGGACATGCTTCAAAAAAGCCATTCTGTCATGACTCAATTGGCGCGGGATGGTGGCGATTTGCCACCGTCAAAGCGTCGCCTGCTCAAGGCCCACCACGAAAGGCATTCTTTTTATGCGGCAGAAATACAGCCTCCGTCTGCTTTCCAGCGCAGCGCTCGCAGCCGTTCTCATGCTCGCCGGTGCAGCGCAAGCGGCGACGCCAGAGGCGAAGCCGGCCGCCGCGGAGAGCGTGAAATTTGATGCCAGCGACGCGCAGTCGTTTTCCGGCGCGTTCCTCGCTGCCCGCACCGCCGATGTCGACCATGATTACGCGAACGCGATTGCGCTCTATCGCAAGGCGCTTTCCTTTGATGCGGCCAACCTTGAAATCCGCGAACGCCTGATGATTTCGCTGTTTCTGAGCGGCGATTTCGAAGGCGGCTTGAGCGAAGCGGAGAGGCTGAAGGACGATGCCGGGGTCGAGCGCATCACCCGCATCGTGCGGGGGCTGGACGCGATCCGCGACAAGCGCTTCGATGCCGCCAAGAAGACGCTTGCCTATACCGGCCCGAACGATCTTGACCGGCTGACCCACCAGATGATGATGGCGTGGGCGGATGTCGGCGCAGGCCGCGGCCGTCAGGCGATCTCGACTATTGCCGGCCTCAAGGGACCCGACTGGTTCAAGGTGTTTACGGACTATCATCTTGGCGCCATGGCGCTGGTTTCCGGCGACACGGCCAGTGCACGCAAATATCTGACCACCGCCATTACCAACCAGGAAGCGGTTGCGACAGCGCCCGATACGTTCATGCGCGCCATCATGGCGCTTGCGCGTCTTGAAGCCGCTGCCGGCAACAAGCAGAAGGCGCTCGACGCGATTTCGGTCGGCGACCAGATGATCAGCAACTATGCGCCACTGAAGGCGCTTCGCCAGAGCATTGAAAAGGGCGAGAAGCCCGAGCAGCAGATCACCAACGCTGCCGAAGGCGCGGCCGGCGTGCTGTTTTCGATCGGCGGCGCGCTGAACCGCCAGGGCGCCGAGGATATGGTCGGTCTCTACCTGCAGATCTCCCATGCGATGGACCCGAAGAGCGCCGATACGCTGATCCTGCTCGGCGGCATTGCCGAGAAGATGGAACAGCCGCAACGCGCCATCGAGCTTTATGCAAAGGTGCCGGCCGACAGCCCGATGCGCCGGATTTCCGAACTGCAGCTGGGCATCACCCTGTCCGATACCGGCAAGGTCGACGAAGCAAAGAGCCATCTGAAGGCGCTGATCGATTCGGATCCGGCCGATATCCGCAGCTATATCGCCTACGGCAGCGTGCTTTCCGAAGCCAAGGACTACAAGGCGATGGCCGCCAATTACGACAAGGCTGTCGAAATGATCGGCTCCGTGCCGAAGCCGGGCGACTGGACCGTGTTCTTCCAGCGCGGCATTTCCTATGAACGCCTGAAGCAGTTCGACAAGGCCGAGCCGAATTTCCGGCGGGCTCTGGAGCTCAACCCCGAGCAGCCGCAGGTTCTGAACTACCTCGGCTATTCGCTTGTCGACCTCAACCTCAACCTTGCCGAAGGCCTCGACATGATCCGCAAGGCAGTCGATGCGCGGCCGGACGATGGCTATATCGTCGATTCGCTGGGATGGGCCTATTTCCGCCTCGGCAAGTTCGATGAAGCCGTGACCGAACTGGAACGCGCGGTACAATTGCGGGCCGGCGATGCGACGATCAACGACCATCTGGGCGATGCCTACTGGCGTGTCGGCCGCAAGCTGGAAGCGGTCTACCAGTGGAACCGGACGCTGATTTCCGAAGGCGAGGACGTCAACAAGGAAATGGTCAAGGAAAAGATCGCCAACGGCCTGCCGCCGCTCGATCCGAACGCGACGACGGCCGATCGCGGCCAGGCAGCACCAGTGCCGCCTGCCCCGCCGGCACCTGCCACTCCCGACAAGAAATCCTGATAAAGCGGGCTTTCCAGCATGACCATATCCGATACGCAAGACGCCGCCAAAGAGGTGGCCCTGACGGAACTTGCGCCTGCGAAGATCAATCTTGGCCTGCATGTCGTGGGGCTTCGCTATGACGGGTTTCACCTGCTGGAAAGCGTCGTCACCTTCGCCGATCTGGGTGACGAGCTGACATTCACGCTCTCGGAAGCGGATGAGTTTTCCGTTTCCGGCCGCTTTGCGTCCGAGCTTTCAAATGACGAGGCGGGCCAGGCAGGCAATCTCGTGGTGAAGGCCCGTGATCTGTTTCGCCAGCAGCTGGTTGCAAACGGCTTTCCGGCGCCTCCCGTTTCGATCCACCTCGAGAAGAAACTACCGATCGCAGCCGGGATCGGAGGCGGATCGGCCGATGCGGCGGCCACGCTTCGCGGCCTGTTCCGGCTGTGGAATGCGGAAATACCGGAAGCAGCCCTTCTGGCGCTTGGCCTTTCGCTGAGTGCCGACGTGCCCATGTGCCTGACGGGGGCTGCCGTTCTGGCCGAGGGGATCGGCGAAAGGCTTGAACCGCTGCCGACCATGCCGTCCCTTTCCCTCGTGCTCGCCAACCCGCTGATCAGCGTCTCGACGCCTGAGATTTTCAAGCTACTGGTGGACAAGGAAAACGCGGCCCTGCCGCCGACGCCGACCGACGCAAGCGGCTGGCTGCCTTACCTGAAAACGCTTCGCAACGACCTGGAGCCGCCAGCTCGCGCGCTCATCCCCGAGATCGAGGAACTCTCCGCGATGATCGCAGCGCAAGGTGCCGAGCTGGTGCGCATGTCCGGATCCGGAGCGACCTGTTTCGGTGTGTTCCCTTCGAAGACAGACGCGGAAGCCGCCGCGCAGGCGCTGACCGCCCTGAAGCCGGACTGGTATTTCGAAGCGGTCGAAACCGTCGGAGCAAAGCCATGAGCAAGATCGTCGAAACGCGCGAGTTCATTCCTATTTCGATCGCGGTACTGACCGTGTCGGATACCCGGACTATGGTGGACGACAAATCTGGCGATACGCTGGTTGCCCGTATCGCGGAGGCCGGTCACAGGCTTGGGGCACGCGCCATCGTGCCCGACGACAAGGACCGTATTGCGGGCCAGGTGCGCGAATGGACGCTCGACCCTGAGATCGACGTGGTCATCACCACCGGAGGAACTGGCTTTACCGGCCGCGACGTGACGCCGGAAGCGCTGGAGCCGCTGTTCGACAAGAAGATGGACGGGTTTTCCGAGGTGTTTCACCGGATTTCCTACGACAAGATCGGCACCTCGACGATCCAGTCGCGGGCAACCGGCGGCGTTGCCAATGCAACCTTCATCTTCGTGCTGCCAGGCTCTCCCGGTGCCTGCAAGGATGCCTGGGACGGCATCCTGAAAGCGCAGCTGGACTACCGCCACATGCCCTGCAACTTCATCGAGATCATGCCGCGGCTGGACGAGCATCTGCGGCGCGGTTCGGGCAAGTAACGGTCTGATTTATCGCGCGGACGCGGCAACCCACGCCGGGATCATCTCGCTCACCAGTCTCGACGGCTTTGCAGCTGACGTCACAGCCTTGGCGACATCCACGAGACCCATGCCGGACTTTGCGAGCGCGACGGCTTCGCGCTTCGGCAGGATCAGCCCCTGCTCGAGCGGCGGGACTGAACGGACGATCCTTGTAAGGAACGGCTTGCGGTAGGTTCGCGAAGGCGAGAACCGCACAGGCTGACGGTTGAGCGCCAGATATTCCATCACCTCGTCGATCCAGCCGGCCTGGAGACGCGCTCCGGGCTCCAGCAGAAGCAGCCATTCGGCGCGCGCCTTGTGCAGGATATCGACGATATCCCAGGAGCTGTGGAAACGGCAGCCGGCTGCATCCGCCACACGGGAAGACCCGTCGCGCGAATTGTGATCGAGCACCACGACATCGCTGACCAACCCCTCCACCGCGGCGGAAACAAGGACGGACAACGTCTGCGCGAGCTCGGCTTCCTGATCCCGGCATTCCAACAAAACAGTCAGCATTTTCAATGTCTAGCGCATTGCACAACGGATTGCCACAAATCCTTTGCGAGTTTGTTCTTGCATTGTTCTCAATGTCGCGATAGGAATCTTGTCATTCGAGAACGGGAATTTTTCCCGTCAGGAGTGCCCCATGAACGAGCTGTCCCATTTGCGGCAGGACGCATTCGCGCCTGCTCATACGGCTGATATTGCCGATGCAATGGTGAAGACCTCCGGCCTCCGGATCGAGGGGGATCGCCGGCGCGGTCGTGGCGCCGGCTTGAACCCTTCCGGGCGCTTCGAGGGGGAGCGTCGCGAGGCTTTCGACGATGGCTGGCAGACGATCGAGGAGCTCGAACCGTTCAGGACCGAGGTGCAGGTGGAAAAGCCGCGCACGGCGATTACCCGCAACGATTCTCCCGATATTCCCTTCGACCGCTCGATCAACCCCTATCGCGGCTGCGAGCATGGCTGCATCTACTGCTTCGCGCGGCCGAGCCACAGTTTCATGGGGCTTTCGCCGGGGCTGGATTTCGAATCGAAACTGTTTGCCAAGCCTGACGTACCGAAGCTTCTGGAGCGCGAACTGAGCAGGGCCGATTACAAGGTCCGGGCGATTGCGATCGGCACCAATACCGATCCCTACCAGCCGATCGAACGGGAATGGCGCGTCATGCGCCAGATCCTGGAGGTACTGCAGAAGGCCAACCATCCCGTAACAATCGTCACCAAATCGTCGCTGGTCACCCGCGACATCGACATTCTTTCCGACATGGCGTCGAAGGGCCTTGCCAAGGTCGCGATATCGCTAACCACCCTCGACCGCAAGCTTGCTCGCAGCATGGAGCCGCGCGCGTCGACGCCCGCCAAACGGCTCGAGGCGATCAAAGCGCTCTCGGACGCTGGCATACCGACAGCTGTGTTTACCTCGCCGATCATTCCGGCGCTGAACGACCACGAGATCGAGCGGCTCCTGGAAGCGGGGCACGCTGCCGGCGCAACGGAGGCGAGTTACGTGCTCTTACGTCTGCCGCTGGAAGTGGCGCCGCTGTTTCGCGACTGGCTGCTGCAGCATTACCCGAACCGCTACCGGCATGTGATGTCGCTCGTTCGTTCGATGCGGGACGGCAAGGATTACGACGCGGAGTTCGGCAAGCGGATGAAGGGCACCGGCCCTTATGCCTGGCAGATCGGGCGGCGCTTCGAGCTGGCGACCAAACGGCTCGGCATGACGCGCCGGGGTATGCCGCTGCGCGACCACCTGTTCCTGCGCCCGGATGGGGCTGGCGTCCAGCTGTCGCTGCTTTGAATTCTATTCGCAGGAGCTCCGTCGCCCCTGCGAAACTGCCTGATGACGTCTCGCAGGGTACAGCGGATATCATTCAGGTCGATTAATTTCTAATTTCGGCACGGTCCCCGCATATCACCTGCCGAAAGACCCCCGGTCCCACCATCATCCCGAAAGGGCGCCCCCGATGGTGGGCAACGACGCCGCACTCGTTGTCCGGGGGTTGCCGGAGGTCGGGCGGGCGTGCGAAACTGCCGCCATGTTGCTTCGCACGCCGCCCGATTCTCCGACTTTGTTTGAAGAGACGCCATTCGTTCCAGATTTCAGCCTGGAGCTGATGGCGCGGGATGCCGGACATTGGCCGGTGGCTGGCACCGACGAGGCAGGCCGCGGTCCCTTGGCGGGTCCGGTTGTGGCAGCCGCCGTGATTCTCGATCCCGACAACATTCCACCCGGTCTCGACGATTCCAAGAAGCTCAGCCTGAAGCAGCGGGAAGCGCTGTTTGCGATGATCATGGCGACGGCGCATGTGTCGATTGCATCGTCTGGTCCGCGCCTCATCGACGAGCGCAACATCCTGCGCGCCAGTCTCGACGCCATGCGGCGTGCGGTGATCGGACTGAATATCAAGCCGGCCTATATCCTCACCGACGGCCGCGACATGCCGCCAGGCCTTTCATGCCCCGGCAAGGCGGTGATCAAGGGTGACAGCCGTTCGGTCTCCATCGCCGCGGCCTCGATCGTGGCGAAAGTCACCCGCGACCGGATGATGGGTCGCGCATGCACCGTTTTTCCGGCCTATGGCTTTGCCAAGCATGTCGGATACGCCACCAAGCAGCACCGCGACGGCATTACGAGCCACGGCCCCTGCCCGCTCCACCGGATGAGCTTTCGTCCGATGCGGAAAGATCCGCTGCCGGAAGACGATCTCGCCGATCTCCAGGCCTCGGACATTACCCTCACCCCATAACGCAAAAGGCCGAGCTTTCGCCCGGCCTTTTCTTAATTCATGTATCTGAAGCTTAGTTCAGGCGCGTTTGAACCGTACCGACGGCGTCTCTGAACAGGGCTTCCTGCGTTGCTGCATCGGCCTTGCGGGCGATGACGCTTTCGGCGGCAGCGATGGCGAGGTCGACGGCGGCGGCGCGAACGGCGCTCACGGCATCGGCTTCCGCCTGCTTGATCTTCTGCTCGGAGACCGCATTGCGGCGGGCGACGAATTCTTCCGTCTTCTGGCGGGCTTCTTCCGTCAGGGCAGCGGCTTCGCGCTCGGCGGAGGCGACGATGCTGGCAGCGTCGGCTTCGGCCTGCTTGCGCTTCTTCTGGTATTCAGCCAGCAGCGCCTGGGCTTCTTCGCGAAGCTTCTTGGCTTCGTCGAGTTCGCTGCGGATGTTGGCGGCGCGTTCGTCGAGCGACTTTGCCATCATGCCCGGCACCTTGATGTAGATCAGGATGCCGAGGAAAATGACGAGACCAACGAGTGCGAAAAATGTTGCGTCGAATGCCATGCGATCAGGCCCCCGTCTTGGCGGCCGCGACGGCAGCCTTGATGTCATCGCCGCTTGCCTTGCCGCCGATCATGAGATCGACGATGGCGGATGCGGTCTCTTCGGCGATCTGGCCGACTTCAGCAAAAGCCTTGTCCTTGATCTCGCCGATGCGGGTTTCTGCTGCACTGAGCTTTGCGGCCAGTTCGGCTTCGATGGCGCTACGGTCGGCAGCAGCCTTCGTCTTGGCGGCTTCGCGGGCCGCTTCGGCAATGCCGTGCGACTTGGCGCGGGCGGCGGCCAGTTCCTTTTCATAGGTCTCGACGGCAGCATCGGCTTCCGCCTTGGCGCGGCCGGCTTCCTCGAGATCCTTGGCGATACGATCGTGACGATCCTCGATGATTCCGCCAACGCGCGGAACGATCACCTTCTTCATGAGAAGGTAGAAGAGACCGAACGTGATGACGAGCCAGAGAAGCTGCGACGCGAAATGGGATGAGTCGAGCGGCGGAAACGCGCCACTGTGCTCAGTGTCGTGGGCGACACCGGTTTCGGTATGCACTTCGCCAGCCGGAGCAGCATGCGGTTCGGCCGCCGGTGCGGCGCCCGGTGCTGCAGGCGTTTCAGGAGCGGCCGGCGCGGTCTGCGCATATGCCGAAGTCACGAACATCATCACCTCCGGGTGAATTCCAAATGCGAAGGATCACGGTGCGCTTTGAAACGACCGTGATCCGAAGTCCAGGTCTGGTATTAGACCACGAACAGGAGAAGGAGAGCTACGAGCAGCGAAAAGATGCCCAGAGCTTCCGTAACGGCGAAACCGAATACCAGACGGCCGAACTGGCTGTCAGCGGCAGACGGGTTGCGCAGGGCGCCCGACAGGTAGCTGCCGAAGATGTTGCCGAGGCCGAGGGCCGTGCCGGCCATGCCAAAGCAAGCCAGACCTGCGCCGATGAACTTTGCTGCTTCCGCTTCCATGATGAACTCCTTGAATGGGTTTGCGGCTGATGACTGACGCCTCAGGACGCCAATTTGGTAGTTATTCTTAGTGCCCGCCGGGATGGACCGCGTCGTTCAGGTACATGCATGTGAGTACCGCGAAGACATAGGCCTGGAGGAAGGCAACGAGGAATTCGAGACCGGTCAGGGCGACCGTCATGGCGAGCGGCAGGATGGCGCCGCCGATGCCGAGTGCGCCGAGTGCTCCAAGCGAGCTGACAAAGCCCGCGAACACTTTCAGCGTGATGTGGCCGGCCAGCATGTTCGCGAAAAGACGAACGGAGAGCGAAATCGGCCGGGACAGGAAGGAGATGACTTCGATCACGACGACCAGCGGCAGAAGCGCGCCGGGAACACCGCTTGGCACGAACAGCTGAAGAAAGCCGAGGCCGTGCTTGTAGAAGCCGTAGACGATGACCGTGCCAACCACCAGAAGCGCGAGCGCAAAGGTAACGATGATCTGGCTGGTGACGGTGAAGAAGTAAGGGAACATGCCGAGCAGGTTTGCCGTAAGCACGAACATGAACAGCGAGAAGACCAGCGGGAAGAACTTCATGCCATGGCTGCCGGCGCCTTCGCGCAGCATGTTGGCAATGAACTGGTAGGACATTTCGGCGACCGACTGCGCGCGGCCCGGGATCAGGCTGCGGGCGGACGATGCGAAATACAGGAAGCCGGCTGCGCAGGCGACCGTAGCAGTCATGAACAGCGATGCATTGGTAAAGGATAGGTCGATACCGCCGATCTCGATCGGGACGATCTTGCTGATCTGGAACTGATGGATCGGATCGTTTGCCACCGCTTACCCTCTTTCATATGCCGCCATGCCGGCGGCTCAATTCGTGTTGCGAAACCGAGCATGTTAGTGCCCTGCCCCGTCCCCGCTGCCTTTTTTCCGCAAGGGCGGCGGCTCGGCCACCTTGCCCACGGATCGAAGCACGTTCAGAACACCGGCGCAGAAACCAAGAAGGAGAAGAATTATCATCCCCCACGGCGACGTGCCGGCATAGTAATCCAGTCCATAGCCCAGAATGGCGCCGACTGCGACAGCCGAGATGAATTCGGAGGAAATCTTGAAGCCGAGGGCCATGCCCTTTCGACTTTCTTCAGATTGCGCTTCCCGCTTCGCCTCTACCGCGTCACCAGCCTTCCGATCCGCCAATTGTGCGGACAGACGCTTTCGGCGTTCTTCCAGACCATCCTCGCGGTTGTCCATCCCTCACGTCCTCCCATCCGCCCTTGTTCGGAGCGGACCAACCGCAACAGCAGCCAGCGGGGTTTCGCGCCTTCCGGCCCGCTTCTAAGTCGCGCGCAACATAGTTTTGAGAGGACTTATAGTCAAGGCGGTGCCGGGCCTTGATTCAGGGGAAATTAACGGCTCGATTTCAAGCGGTTATCGCTGAATTCCCGGCAACATGGCAAAACCTTCGCGGGAATATTCACAGATCGGCCGGGTTTATCAGCTCCAACCACCACCATAGGTACGGTAAAACACGTGCAGACCGATGCGTCCGACCTTTTTCATGGTCTTTGCCCAGTTCGGACGCACGTAGACCGCGTGGTAGTGAGTGGCCGAGCCGACTTCCGGCAACCAGATCTTGCCGGCGGTCACCGCCATCGCTACTTCCTGGGCTGTTTCGAAATGATCCGGCGCGCGGATTCGATCCGGAATGTTGTCGCAGGCGAAGGAGAACTGGCAGCGGTTGCGCCAGTCTTCGTTCTGATAGACGACGTCGCAGATGCTTTTCGGATAGTGCGGATTGCGGACGCGGTTGAGAATAACCTGTGCGACCGCTGCCTGGCCACGCACTTCTTCTCCGCGCGCTTCAAAATAGATTCCGGCGGCCAGGCATTGCTGCTGCTTGGGCGAAAACGATTCTTCCGGCAGCGCTGTTGCTGCCCAGGCGTGGTCTTCCGGGCCGATCGGCGGAATGAAGCGGCCGGTTTCGGGCTTTGCACCGAGGATCGCATCGAAGGGTGACTTGCGTGAGAAGTCGGGCTTGGCCGGTGCATAGGCGGTTGCCAGCACATCGGCCTTTTCGTTGGTGATGAGATCGGCGAGCATCGAAGGAAGACCGGGCTCCTTTACCTCGTCCTTGCGGAAATAGAATTCGGCGAGCTCGACCGGCTGGTCGTCGGCTTCGGCTTTGACGAAGGCGGTCATTTCATCGCTGGCATCCACAGGCGTGGTCAACGAGCTGGAACGCTCGAGGATCGACCCGGCCGAAAAGGCCTTCGGCGGCTGCATCTGTTCCACGGCTACGATCCGGCTCTTCTTTTCCGCGCGGTTGACGCGGTCTTCGTCCGGCGTGTCCTCACCTGACTTCTCGCTGCCGGTGAATGCAACGCGGCGACCGTCGGGCAGCGTCATGCCGGCATCGCCGCCGAGCACGGAACCGCCACCCGGAAAGGCAAGCGATGCGTTATGAATCGAACCGGCCGGCGAGTTGGTCATGACCATGCGCCACTGGTCGCGGCCGCGATCGATGCCGGAGAGGAGATCGGTGAGATCGCCTTGTGCGGGAACGGCTGGAAACACCAGCCAGGCAGCAAGTCCGAGGACGCCAGGCGCCAGCCAGATATCGCGGCGCGACAGGGCGCGGTGCAAAAGAGACTTCGTCCGAGCCGCCGGCATGGCCACTTTAGAGGACTTTCGACGCTGTACGGTCTTCGAACGCAAAACCGGCTACTCCACAAGGCAGGTCAACCAGGGACCTCAATGACTGATCGATGGGTCAAACATCAATCATTAACCTTGATGAGCAGTTAACGCTTATAGACAGAATCCCTTGTAACGCTGGGATTTGGGCATTTTCACTTAAACGTCAGAGGCTCGTGTCCGAAATGCCACGCGGGTTTTGGGCGACCTCTCCGTCACCCTTCCCGTCAGATGATGACGTGCGAACCCAGTTCGACGACGCGGTTGGCCGGCAGGTGGAAATAGTCGGACGGGTCGGTTGCGGCGTTGGCGAGCGCGATAAACAGCCGGTCCTGCCACATGGGCATGCCGGAGGCTGCGTCCGGTACCAGCTTGCGTCGGCCGAGATAGAACGACGTCGACATGATATCGAACTTGAAGCCGGTCTTTCTCAAATAGGCAAGCGACTGCGAGACATTGTGGGATTGCATGAAGCCGAAGCGCAGTTCGATGACCGTGAACCGTTCCGACAGCTTCTCGACCCGGTAGCGGTCCTCGATCGAGACGCGCGGCTTGTTGACCGTGATGATGGTCAGGATGACGTTCTTCGCATGCAGCACGTGATTGTGCTTGATGTTGTGCAGCAAGGCCGCGGGTGCCGTCTGCGGATCACCGGTCAGGAAGATGGCGACGCCGGGCACGGACACCGGAGCATGATCGCTTTTCTTTTCCACCATGGGGATAAAGGTCTGCAGCGGTACATCGATGCGGCGGGTCTTTTCGAACAGGATCGCAGCACCCCGCTTCCAGGTCCACATGACGACGGTAAAGCCGATCGCCATCATGACCGGCACCCAGCCGCCATCATGAATCTTCAAAAGATTGGCGCCCAGGAAAACGAATTCGAGCAGCAGAAGCGGCGCGAGCACAAGGGTTGCCAGCACACGCGGCCAGCGCCATCTCAGCCGAACGAACTCGAACGCCATCAGCGTCGTCACCACCATGGCGCCGGTCACCGAGATTCCGTAGGCGGTGGCCAGAGCATCGGAGCTCTCGAAACCAAGAACCAGCGCGATGACGCCGACCAGAAGCAGCGTGTTGACGCCCGGCAGGAAGATCTGGCCGGTATTGGTTTCCGAGGTGAACAGGATCTGCATGCGCGGCAGATAGCCGAGATGGATCGCCTGGCGCACCAGCGAGAAGGCGCCGGTAATGACAGCCTGGCTTGCGATGATGGTGGCGCAGGTGGCGAGAATGATCACGGGAACGAGCGCCCATTGCGGGAACATCAGATAGAACGGATCGCTCATCGCTTCGGGGTGGCTCAGCACCATGGCGCCCTGACCGAGATAATTCAGCGTCAGTGCCGGAAATACCAAAACGAACCAAGCCCACTGGATGGGACGGCGACCGAAATGGCCGAGATCAGCATAAAGTGCTTCCGCGCCGGTCACCGTCAGAAAGACGGCGCCGAGAACGACGACGCCGGCAAAGCCTTCTTCGCTCATGAACTGGAAGGCATGCAATGGATTGAAAGCGGCCAGAATGCTGAGGTCGTCGAAAATATGCACCAGGCCGATGCCGCCCATCACGAGAAACCAGACGGCGGTGATCGGTCCGAAGAACTTCGCCACCATGCCGGTGCCCTTCGACTGGATGGCAAACAGCGCAACCAGGATGGCAATCGAAATCGGCAGAACGGCGCTTTCGAAATGCGGTGATACGTATTTCAGGCCTTCCACCGCAGACAGGACCGACAGCGCCGGCGTGATCATCGCATCGCCCAGAAACAGCGCGGCGCCGATCAGTCCGAGCAGCATCAGGACAGCCCGATTACCGCACGCGCCTTTGGTCATGAGCGCCAGAAGCGACAGCGTGCCGCCCTCGCCATCGTTATCGGCACGCAGGAGAAACAGAACGTATTTGAAGGTGACGATGATAGTCAGCGTCCAGATCATCAACGAGATGAGGCTGATGATTTCCATCTGCGTGACGCCGTCATGGGCGACGGGCTTCAACGCCTCGCGAAAGGCATAGAGCGGACTCGTGCCGATATCGCCATAGACGACACCGACCGAGCCGAGCGCAAGCGCGAACAGCCCATGTCCTTTGGTTTTCTCGGCGGCACTATGTTCTGCTGGGTGGCCCATTCGGCATCTGGCGTTCGAGCCAGCCTTTCAACGGAAAAATGCGGATACTTCGCTCCGCCCGCGAAGAGCAAGGAAGCGCCCTCCGGCGGGAGGCGCCTATAAAGACAGCAATTGCACAAGGCAAGGGCTGCAACTGCATGCTTTCACTATCGCCGCAGACGTCTAGCGGCGATGTTTAACAATTTCGAAACGAAAAGAGAGGCGATTTCAGAGTATTGACCGCCACTGACCGTGTATTCCTGCTCGGGAGACCGTCCAAACCCGAATAGGTTCTATTCGAAAACGATGGCAGGCGCCTTGCGCAGCGGCTTGCCCTTAATCTCTGCCCAGGCCTTGGATGCAATCTCCCGGTAAACGGCGGCGGATGCACTGTCCGGGTCGGAAACGACAACCGGCGTGCCCGCGTCGGAGCGTTCGCGGATGTCCATCGTCAAAGGGATTTCGCCGAGGAAGGGAACGCCGATGCGCTCGGCTTCCGACTTTGCGCCACCATGGCCGAAGATGTCGTAGCGGGTGCCCGTATCGGGAGCGAGGAAGTAGCTCATGTTCTCGATGATGCCGAGGATGGGTATCTCGACCTTGCCGAACATGGCGATGGCCTTGCGGGCGTCGATCAGGGCGAGATCCTGCGGGGTCGAGACGATCACGGCACCGGCGAGCGGCACCTGCTGGGCGAGCGTGAGTTGCACGTCGCCGGTTCCAGGCGGCATGTCGATCACGAGAATATCGAGCTCGCCCCAGCCGACTTCGCGCAGCATCTGCAGCAGTGCCGACTGGATCATCGGGCCGCGCCAGATCATCGCGGTGCCCTCCTCGACCAAGAAGCCGATCGACATCGCCTTCAGACCATAGTTCTGCATCGGGGCGATCTTCCGGTCTTCAAGCTGCTGCGGCTTGCCGGAGATGTTGAGGAGACGCGGGATGGACGGGCCGTAGATATCCGCATCGAGAATGCCGACCTTGAGACCGTTGGCTTGGAAACCCAGCGCCAGATTGACTGCTGTCGTCGATTTGCCAACGCCACCCTTGCCGGACGCCACCGCGATAATGGCACCCACGCCCGGAACGCCGGCTTTCGGTGCGGGCTGTCTCGGCCCGGGTGTGGCGGGGGGGTGCGGATGCGCGTGACCGGCGGCAGGTGCTTGCGGCTTTGGCGGAGGTGCCGTCTTCGCAGGTGCCGTTCCAGCTCTGCGATCGGCCGTCAGCGTAACCAGCGCGCCGTTGACGCCCTGCATCGCGGCGACCGTCCGTTCGGCGGCCATGCGCAGCGGCTCGAGTTCGGTTGCGCGATCGGCCGGCACCGTAATCGAGAAATAGACCTTCTTGTCGGAGATAAAGACGTCGGAGACCATTCCGCGAGAGACGATATCACCCTCGAGGTCGGGTCCGCGAACCTTCGCGAGAACCGCCAGAACCTGTTCCTTGGTGACGTCGGACATTGCCTGCTCCTGATAGCGATCTCGACACAAACTGCCCGCGCCGGATCCAAGGCTTATATAGGAAGTGTCACCGGTCTCGAGCAAGACGCTTCGTTGAAACGCCCCACTTCAGAAAAAAGAAAGCCGCTACCCGGATGGCAGCCAGACGGCGCCCCGGATAGCGGCTTGTTTTTATCGCGCCTCTTGGGACGCTTTCAGCCCCCTCTGGACCTGCCCGTAAACAAGCACGAACCATGCCAGACCGTAATGCGGATGTTTACGTAGTCGAAACAGGGTGTTAGGGACAGGCAACTCGAGAGCGTTGGGAATTTGCCCAGTGAACGATCAATTGACCGCGTAGAAAACAGAGGCGTTGATCAAATAATGATCGCCCGCATCGTTACTTGATGATGCCGGATCGCAACGCCTTGGCAACCGCCTGGGTGCGGTTGACGGTATCGAGCTTGCGGGCCGTGCGGTTGAGATAATGATTTACGGTGTGCTCGGAGAGTCCAAGGATTTCGGCAATTTCCGCGCTGGTCTTACCCGCAGCCGTCCAGTTCAGGCAATCGACTTCGCGTTCGGTCAGGACATCGTTGGTCTTGACGTCGAGGCTGCGGATCTGCGCCAGCTGTTCATAGACGTGAACCGAGAGATAATGCAGTTCCATCATCTGCTGCTGGTCAAATGTCTTGCCCGTACCGCCGAAGCAAACGGCGCCGCGATTGCCGAGCCGGTCATGGACGGGGAAACAGGCGCCGCGCTGGATGCCGAACCCGGAAAAGATCTGCGTGACCTCGTCGCTCGAATTGATCACGCCGCGATCGCTCGAGAGATCGAAGACGAAGGGCGTCGTGAACTTGCGCAGATGTGCAAGGCCGGAGCTGGTCTGCATCAGACCGCTTTTGTCGAACTGCGACATCAGCTCTGCCGGCCAATTGGTAACGACGGTATTTTCGGACAGTTCGCGCGACGTGATCGACGGAAGGTTGAGAACCATGAAGGTGCGACAGTTATAATACTGCGTCACTCGCTTCAGGAACCGGATGACATCGAACTGGGTCTGCAGGGTGGCGATTTCGGCGACACTGCCGTCGAGAAAGGACATCTCTTCGGCTTTTTCGGTCTTAGACATATACTGCTTCTTGCTCCGACCAGACCTTACGCACGCAAACGTCACCACGTGATGGTGATAGGTTCTCGCATTTGCGAATCTTGTCGCATGGTTTCAGGAATTTGTCAGGGAAAATCTGATGACGCGGCTAGCCATCGCGGCGGTTCGCGTTAATTCTGCAACGAACAGAAGCTTCTGCGGAGGATGCCCGTGACCACAGCCGATTTTGTCTCTCACCCGTTCCAGGGTAGCGTATTGTCCTCGACGCCTTGTGAACTTGGCGAAGGAGCCAGCTTCGATGCGGATACCGGGACGATCTGGTGGTTCAGCATTCTCGAAAAGCAGCTTCGCTCGCTCGACATCAACACCGGCAAAGAATCTGTGCAGATCCTCCCCATAATGGGAAGCGTTCTCGTGCCGGTCGACGCCGAGCGGCAGCTGATCGCCTCCGATCAAGGGCTCTTCATACGGGATCGCGCCACCGGCGAACTGACCCTGCACTGCGACCTCGAGAAGGACAAGCCGGACAACCGCTCCAACGACGGCCGGCTGCACCCTTCCGGCGCGCTGTGGATCGGCACGATGGGGCGCACCGCTGCGGAAGGCGCGGGTGCGATCTATCATGTCGTGGGCGGCAAGGTCACGACGCTGTTTGACAAGATGAGCATTCCGAATGCGATCTGCTTTTCGCCGGACGGAAGCATCGGCTATTATGTCGACACGCGCATCAACCACCTCATGCGTGTCGACATTGATCCATTGACCGGGCTCCCGACGTCAAAACCCACCCTCTTCATCGATGGCAGCGGCAGCCCCGGTGGAATGGATGGCGCGATCTGCGATCAGGACGGCACGATCTGGAACGCCCGCTGGGGTGAAGGTGCGGTCGACCATTATGGTCTGGACGGTGTCCTTCTCGCGCGTTTCGAAGTGCCCGCCAAGAGAACGACCTGCCCTGTCGTGATCGGAAATGGGCGCTTGGCTGTCACATCAGCCTGGGAGGGAATGGACCAGGACGCCCGTACCTCCGATCCGCTGGCGGGAGCGTTGTTCGAACTCGCCGTTCCAGTCACGCTTGGTCGGGAACCCCGATACTCGGCCTGACTTTAAGGATCTATATTCTCGCTGATAAAGCCCCAAACCCGCCAAGTGCTGAAACGTTCCGCAGTTTCTGCCTAATAAAACGGCACGGAAATGCGGAACCAAACCGGCGTTTCGGCCATTTCCCTACCGAAGCCAAGCAGAACGAATGCGTCCTTCTTGGTCGAGACGGCCCTTCAATCCGAGAAGCCGTCCTTCATGACGAATTAGATGGAAAAGGTAGGAACACGATGAAAAAGACTCTCAGCACGATCGCCGCAGCAGCCGTTCTCATGGCGTCCACCACACTTGCACCGGCTTTTGCCCAGACGGCACAGCCTGCTCCGGCGACACCGGCAGCACCTTCGGCACCGGCCGATACCACGACAACGACCCCGGCTGCACCAGCAGGTGGCATGGCTACCACTGCAGACGGCAATTACCTGACCGAACAGGCGACCACCCAGGTCAGCGCCAACGATTATATCGGCAAGTCGATCTACAATTCGGCTAACGAAAGCATCGGTGACGTCAACGACCTACTGTTTGAAGAAAACGGCGGACTCGTTGCAGCAGTTGTCGGCGTCGGCGGCTTCCTCGGCATCGGCGAAAAGGATGTAGCTCTTCCGATCAGCAAGCTGACGCTCACCCGCGACGCACAGAACAACAACGAAGTGCGTCTGTCGACCACCGAAACGGCCGAAGCGCTGAAGTCTGCTCCAGAGTTCAAGACACTGGACGACAAGCAGGCAGCATCCGACACGTCGACCACGTCGTCCACGATGAACCCGGCTCCGGGCACCCCGGCAGCACCGGCTGAAAATGGCGCCACAACTCCGTCGACGGCTCCTAAGAACTAATCTTAGGGACCTGGAACGGGCTACACGCCACGTGACAGACGATTGAATGGAAGAGGCGGCATTGATAATGCCGCCTTTTTCGTGCGCGGTTTACAAAAGCGAGCAGTATCGCAGCGCATCGTAGATTGCTGCATGGACATTGCGGCTTGCCACAGCGTCGCCGATCCTCACGAGATCGAAAGCGGCATTGGGGTTCTTCGGCAGCAGCGGTGCTTTTCTGTTAATCAGCATCGCGTAATCCACGGCGCCAAGATTGCGCGAGAGCGGCTTCAGCTCGAAATAGAGATCCGCGTTCGCGGCCGTGCCATGCTCGACCACGACCTGTGCGACACGCCTTTCCTCGACCACATCCCTTGCGTAATCGGATCCGAGGCTTGCCACCAATGCATTGCCGTCACGCCGCACCGACTTCAACCGCGTGTTGATCGTCACGCGGACACCCTTCTCGGCAAAAATCCGTGCGTAGGGGACATGGTTCATGCCCCCCATCTCAGGTGCGAAGAAGCGTTCGGGGGAGACAAGCTCGAGATCCGCGCCTGATGTGGCGATGACTTCGGCGGCACTCATACCCGGATGGCCGCCATTGTCATCGAACAGCAGAACCGGGCCTGCGGGTTTGGCAGATCCGGCGAGAATATCCCAGCTGGAGGTCAGAAGCTCTTCGCCCGCCTCAAGTTGCGGCGACTGCGGTATGCCGCCGGTTGCGACGACGACGAGGTCGGGCTCGAGTTCGAGGACATCGTCGGCGCCGGCAAACACGTCGTAGCGGATCTCGACACCCAACCGCTCAAGCTCCGCCAGCCGCCAGTCGATGATGCCGATCATTTCGCGGCGGCGCGGATTGCGAACCAGAAGATTGATCTGACCACCCGCCTCCCCCGTTGCCTCGAGCACGGTGACTGCGTGGCCGCGCTCTGCCAGCACGCGGGCCGCCTCGAGCCCGGCAGGACCGGCACCGATCACGACGGCCCTTCGGACAGCTGCCGCCTTTTCGATCACATGCGGCAGCAAGGCTTCGCGCCCCGTCGCCGCATTGTGGATACAAAGAGCCTCTCCTCCCTCGTAGATGCGATCCAGACAGTAGGTCGCACCGACGCAGGGGCGAATGGTCGCCTCCTTGCCACTTGCTACCTTGTTCGCGATATGCGGATCGGCAATGTGGGCACGGGTCATGCCGACCATGTCGAGCTTGCCTTCGGCGACCGCATGCCGGGCCGTTGCAACATCGGCGATACGGGCCGCATGAAAGACCGGGAATTTCGTCGCCTTCCTGACATCGCCGACAAAGTCGAGATGCGGCGAGGATCGCATGCCCTGGATCGGGATAACCTCGTTCAGATCCGCATCGTGATCGATATGGCCGCGGATGACGTTCAGGAAGTCGATGCCGCCCGACGCCACCAGCCGGCGGGAGATCTCGATCCCCTCTTCGCGGGAAAACCCCTTGTCCCAGTTCTCGTCGGCAACCAAGCGGATGCCGACGATGAAATCCGGACCGACGGATTTGCGCACCGCATCGATCACCATGGTCGAGAACCGCATGCGGTTTTCGAGCGATCCGCCGAACGCATCGTCGCGGTGGTTGGTGGCGGGCGACCAGAACTGGTCGATCAGGTGGCCATAGGCTTCGATCTCGATACCATCGAGACCGGCGGCCTGCATGCGGCAGGCGGCATCGGCGTAGTCTGCGACGATGCGCTCGATATCCCAGTCCTCGATTTCCTTCGGGAAGGCGCGGTGGGCGGGTTCGCGAATGGGAGATGGCGCCAGCACAGGAAGCCAGGCGCCTTTGTTCCATCCGGTCCGGCGCCCGAGATGGGTGAGCTGGATCATCACCGCCGTGCCGTATTCATGACAGTCATCGGTGAGCTTCTTCAGCCACGGCACGATGTCGTCGCGATAGGCGTGCAGGTTGCCGAATGCGGGTGGACTGTCCTGCGAGACGATCGCGGAACCTGCGGTCATGGTGAGCGCGATGCCGCCCTTTGCCTTTTCGAGATGGTAGAGCCTGTAACGATCCTTCGGCATGCCGTCTTCGGAATAGGCCGGTTCGTGAGCCGTCGACATGAAGCGGTTCTTGAGGGTGAGATGCTTCAGCTGAAACGGCTGCAGAAGGGGATCGTTTGAAACGGACATGGTGATCTCGCAATGCGGCTTGCAAAACCACATCATCGCGCAGCGGACAGCCCCGTGCGAGCATCAGACGCGGCGCGGACTGTCCACTCCGCGCCCTCTCCTCAACGGTGGTGGAGGCGGAAGATCAGTCCCGTTCGGGGGTCATGAAGTCGCGGTGATGGGTGCTCAGATACCGCAGCGTCGAGGCCGTATCGGCGGGTCTGCCGTGGTAATAGCCCTGCCCCATGGCACAGCCCAGCGATCGCAGCATTTCCGCTTCTTCCGGCTGCTCGATGCCCTCGGCGACCACTTCCAGTTCCAGACCGTCGCACATGGCGATGATCGCCCTGACGATGTGTCCAGAGGCACGGTCCGAGGTGATGCGGGAGACGAAGGCGCGATCGATCTTGACCTTGTCGAAGGTGAAGTCGCGCAGACGTCCGAGACTGGACTGACCGGTGCCGAAATCATCGAGCGAGATGCGCGCGCCTGCCTTGCGAAGATCCGTGATGATGCGCTCTGCCGTATCGGCCGAGGTCATCACGGCGGTTTCGGTGATCTCGAATTCCAGCCGATGCGGATCGAGCCCGACGCGGGCGAGCGTCGAAAGGATGCTTTCCGTGGTCGTCGGGTCCATCAGCTGGGCAGAGGACAGATTGAAGGACAGAAACAGATCCCGCGGCCAGGACAGCGCTGCCTCGGCTGCCTTGCGCAGCAGGGTTTCCGACAGCGCATCGATGAAACCGCGCTCTTCGGCAAGCGGCACGAAGACGGCGGGCGATACGAAACCGAGATCCTTGTCGTTCCATCTCGCGAGTGCCTCGAACCCGACGACCGATCCATCGTCCAGGCGCACGATAGGCTGGAAATGGACATCCACGGCATCGCTGATGATCGCATGGCGCAGCGCCTGTTCAAGCTGCGTCGCGCGCATCATCTCCTGCGCGATTTCCTGGGAATAGACCGTGATCTGGCCGCGACCGCGGCGTTTGGACCGGTAAAGCGCGGTTTCAGCGCTCTTCAGCAATTCCTCGAAATGCTCGCCGGCGAAGGGGTAGATGGCAAAGCCGAAGGACGCCGAGAGACGCACATTGCGATCCCCCAGATCATAGGGTGCGGAAAGAACATCCCGGATCATCTGGCCGATCCGTTCGGCACCGGTGCGCTCGAAGACGAGCGGCAGCACGAAGGCAAACTCGTCGCCGTCGTGACGAGTGACCGTTGCGCCATCCGGAATGCAGGCCTTGAGGCGATGCGCCACCTGGCAGAGGATCTCGTCGCCCGCTTCCATGCCGAACAGGTCGTTGATCGGCTTGAAACCATCGAGATTGGCAATGCAAACAGTAAACGGGGCGGGATCGGCTGCACGCTCTGCGGCGAGAAGGTGAACCTTGTCGCGCATACGGTGTCGGTTTCCAAGACCCGTAAGCGGGTCGCTATAAGCCTTGGCCTGCAGCTCATGCTGACGGAGCTGCGGCAACGGGTTTTCCGCCAACGTCATAAGTTTATCCGCTTGCACCACATTTGATAGGCGACGATGCGGGACAAAGCTTAACATTTCATAGCGGAACCGTAGCGTTTCGGGAAAGCCACCCGCGCTTCCGATCCATGCTCAAGACAGCATCTGCTGCGAACCGGCAACGACGAGAAACTTCGCGAACAGGGTTTCCAGCACATCGGGACTGATAGGCTTCAGGATCACGTCGTCCATTCCCGATGCAAAGCATTCCTCGCGGTCGCGGTCGAATGCCTGGGCGAGGACGCCGACGATCGGTGTCGACGCTTGCCCTTCTTCCTCGAGCGTGCGGATCGCCCGCGCTGCCTCGAAGCCGTTCAGGGTCGGCAGAGTGACATCCATCAGCACCAGCGAAGGACGAAGCTCGTGCCACATCCTGACCACCTCTTCTCCATCGACCGCAATCGCATAGCGGTACCCGAGGCTTTCGAGGATTTGCGAGAACACGATCTGGTTCACCTCGTTATCTTCAGCAACAAGGATATCGACGCAGGGCTGAGGGTCATCGGGCAGGATCTGCCAGTTGTCTTCTTCGTCCTGTTCGACAGGTCCACGCAACTTGGTCAGTTCGCGGCTGAGGGTCGGAACGAGATGCTCTTCGAGAGCCGCAGCATCGAAGGCCACGACCTGTTTGTCGTAATTTGAGCCGATGGCGCGGCAGGCGGACGCCAGATCGCGATCCGCGACGATGAGATCGACCCTGACCGCGGCGTTGGACACGAGTTCGAGGCAAAGCGCCAGTTCGTGTTCATCAACGACCGAGGATGCCTCGACCTGAAAATCCGCAAGGATCGCCTTCGCGGTTCCGGTGAAAAGCGGGTCGCTTGAAACGATCAGGATCTGGCTTCCGGCGATATCGGGATCGGCGCCCTGCAAAGCGTCCCGCATCTTGCTCTTGCGATGCAGCTTGGCGGAAAACAGATTGGGGTCGTCGAACAAGCGGATAAAGCCACGCCCGTCCTCTTCCACCTCTACCATCCGGGAAATGTCCTGCATGGCGGTGACGAGATAGTACCGGCCGGGTTTGCCGATCCGGTACTTGTTGGCGACGATCACCATCTGCGAGCCATCCGGACGCGTCAGACGCTCCGGCAGCTGGATCTCCTCGCCGTCTTCCACCACCCGGCGGTTGATACCGTCGAGCCGCTGGGCCAAGGCCGGAGCATGGATGTCGGTCCCCGTGCAGCCGAGCAGCGCTTCGGCCGGGAGATCATGAAACCGGCAGGCAGCCTTGTTGACGGCGACGAAGGCGAGATTGGTGTCCTTGACCATGACCGGGAACGGCAGGTTGTCGAGGATATCCTCGGTCAACTGCACACGCTCCATGTCGGCGCGCCACTGCTCTTCGCGCTTGCGCTGTTCGGAAACGTCCCGGAGGATGCAGACGCCGTAGCCTGACGGCAGGCGCCGTTTGGCAAGACTGATCCAGCGATCGGCACCACGGCGCATCAGCGCCTCGTGCCGCTCCTTCCAGAGCGCGGCAATATTGTCGGAAATCCAGTCGTCGCGGCTGAGCAATCGTTTTGTGCCGCCGGTCTCGGACATGAACCGTCCGCCGCCGTCATAGATGGCACCAAGGAGATCGCGCAGCCGTGTACCGGGTGCAAGGACGCTGTCAGGAATGCCGAGAAGGATGGTCAATTGTTGACCGGCAAAGATCAACAGGTCGTTCTTGTCGTAGACGACAAGGCCTCCTGAGTGCCCACCCGAGATCGCCTCGGAAATCACTTCCATCATCGCAGTCTGAATGTCCGCGTCCGCCGACGCCAAATCATTCATGTGACAAAACCCCCTGTGTGTTCACAGACTCGGCCAATCGCCGGCACCATGCGGTGCAATCCGTCTCAATTAATCAAGTCGGGTAAGACACATGCTGGCTTCAAGTCCTCGAACAAAGGGCCGATCCTCGTGTACGGGTGCCCAGCCGGCCCATACATCGGTTCCTCTGCGGAGAGCTGGCGCTCTCCCGGGTTCATCCTGTTCAACTCAGATTGAATATCGGTTTTCGGTTAAGGCCGAATTAAGATAGGCTTGCTGCAGGGCTTGCAGGGGACAAACCATCCGGCAGCCTTTCCTTCCCGCCGGAAATCCTTGAAAATAGCGCCATGTTCATCAAGCAGCTTTCCGAAACGCTCATCAACCAGATCGCTGCCGGCGAGGTCATCGAGCGACCCGCAAGCGCTGTCAAAGAACTGGTCGAAAACGCCATCGATGCGGGTGCGACGCGCATCGAGATCGCCACGGCGGGCGGCGGCAAGTCTCTTTTGCGCGTCACAGACAATGGATCGGGCATGGAGCCCGCCGATCTCGACCTCGCGATCCGCCGCCACTGCACCTCGAAGATCGCGACGACGCTCGACGATATCAGAACGCTCGGCTTTCGCGGCGAGGCATTGCCGTCGATCGGGTCGGTCGCGAAACTCACGATCACCAGCCGGCGCCAAGGTAGCGACAGCGGCTCGCAGGTGTCGGTCACCGGCGGCAAGACGACCGCGGCGCGGCCGGCACCGGCCAATCCCGGCACGGTGGTGGAAGTTCGCGACATCTTCTTTGCAACGCCGGCACGCCTGAAATTCCTCAAGACCGAACGGGCGGAAGCCGGCGCGATCACCGAGATCGTCAAGCGCATGGCGATCGCTTTTCCGCATGTGCGTTTCGTGCTGTCGGGCTCCGACCGCACCACGCTGGACCTGCCGGCGACCGGCGAGGACCATCTGGCGCGCATGGCGCAGGTTCTCGGGGCCGAGTTTCGCGACAATGCGATCGAGATCGACGCGATGCGCGAGGATGTGGGCCTCACAGGCTTTGTCGGGCTGCCGACATTCCACCGGGGCAATTCGGGACATCAATACGCCTTCGTCAACGGACGGCCGGTGCAGGACAAGCTCATCCTGTCGGCCATCCGCGGCGCCTATGCGGAGCGGATGCCGTCCGGTCGCTATCCGGTGGCGGTTCTGTCCATCACGCTCGATCCGGCGCTGGTGGATGTCAACGTTCACCCGGCCAAGGCCGATGTGAGGTTTCGCGATCCGGGGCTGGTACGCGGGCTGATTGTCGGCGCTATCCGCGAGGCGTTGCACCGCGAGGGCGACCGGGCGAACACGACCGGCGCATCCGGCATGATGCAGGCGTTCAGGCCGGGGTTTTCATCCGGCCCCGCCTATCGGCCACCGACGCCAGCGCCCTGGAGCCCGGCGGCATCGCCGTCGCGGCCGCTGCAGGCACCGTTCGGGTTCGGGGAACGGGCGCAGCAGGATTTCGACGGTCTAACCATGCCGGCGGCCCGCACGGACGATTCTATATCGGAAACGGTGCACGTCTCGGAAGACAGGCAGCGCCACCGGCTGGGTGCGGCGCGGGCGCAGGTGCACGAGAACTATATCGTCGCCCAGACGGAAAACGGCCTTGTCATCGTCGACCAGCATGCGGCCCATGAAAGGCTGGTCTACGAGGCACTGCGCCAGGCTTTGAACGACGAGCGGCTGGCGTCGCAGGTTCTGCTCATTCCGGAGATCGTCGATCTGCCGGAAGAGGAGTGCGACCGGCTGATGCTGCATGCGGAGGAACTCGACCGGCTGGGGCTGGCGGTCGAGCGGTTCGGTCCAGGCGCGGTTGCGGTGCGCGAGACGCCCGCCATGCTGGGCGAAGTTGATGCATCCTCGCTGATCCGCGATCTCGCCGACGAAGTGGCTGAATGGGGCACGGCCGGTGCCCTGCGCGGCAAGCTGGAATATGTCGCGGCCACCATGGCCTGCCATGGCTCGGTGCGCTCAGGGCGCCGGCTTCGGCCCGACGAGATGAATGCGCTTTTGCGCCAGATGGAAGCGACGCCGGGTTCCGGCACCTGCAACCATGGCCGGCCGACCTTTATCGAACTCAAGCTCTCCGACATCGAACGCCTGTTCGGGCGGACTTGAAGGCGCGCCACACGCGGTGTAGGGAATGACGGCCAAAGGCGCGAGCAATCCGATGTTTTTTCGCAGGAGACGCAGACAGATGAACCGGTTCGAAGGCGGCAGCTTCCGCGAAGCGAAAATCCGGTACCTGGATGGCGACTACCAGATCGTCAGCAGCGGTTCATACGTGATCTGCGCGATGACGGGTGCTCAAATCCCCGTCGACGAGCTGAAATACTGGAGCGTAGCGCGGCAGGAAGCCTATGCCGATTGCGCGTCCTCGCTGGAAGCCGACAAGCGTGCCGGCCTGCTGCCGAACCAGAGCCGGGCTTAAGCACAATCAACCGACGCGCGCTTGCGCCCTGATCAGGGTTTAACGCCGTTCTTCAATCGACGTTCGCGAAAACGGGCGAGTGCTGCGTCGATGATCTGGCCGGGCGCCTTCGGATTGTCGAAGATCATCTCCACGTCCACCACCTGTACCCGGTTGAGCAGTTTTTCGGCCGGACCGTGATGACCGACGAGACGCACCGCGTCCTTGGCCGTCGTCACGAGATGGAGACCGTTCCTGTCGGCATCCTCCAGCAGGCTTTCGATTTCATCCGCCGTGAAGAAATGATGGTCCGGGAACGACCGGCGCTCTGAAATCAACCCGCCGACGCTGTTGACCGTGCGGTAAAATTTTTCCGGATCGGCAATCCCGGTAAAGGCGAGAAGATTTGTGCCCGCCAGCGACTGGCCGGGGCTTGGATCGAGTGTCGCGACGTGGACCTGCTTGCCGGCGCGCGATGCCTGACGCACGATCCTGTCGGCCGCGTCGCCGGTGCCGACCTTGAGGATGGCTGAGGCCTGGCGCATCTGCTCGGCCAGCGGTGCCCGCACGGGACCGCCCGGCACGAGATGGCCATTGCCAATGCCGCGAACGGAATCGATCACGACAAGCGCGAAATCGATCGAGAGACGGGCGCTCTGGAACCCGTCATCCATGATGATGAGATCGGCGCCGTTTTGCGCCAGCATTCTCGCACCGTCCACGCGGCGGCGGGAAATGACGGTCATCGCTTCGCGCTCGAGAAGCAACGCTTCGTCACCGACGGCTTCGGCCCTGTGTTTGGAGCGATCGACCATTGTCGTGACGTCGAGCGATCCACCATAGCCGCGGGTGAGGAAACCGGGCGTGAGGCCTTTCTCCTTGGCAGCGCGGGCAAGCGTGATCGCCGTCGGTGTCTTGCCGGCACCGCCGACGGTGAAGTTTCCGACGCAGATGACCGGCAGCGGCGCCTGCGCCCGCTTCGACTTCGCCATGCGGCGGCCGGAGACGGCACCATAGACGAACGAAACCGGCGACAGCGCCCAGACGCGCCAGTCGGCCTTCGTCCACCAGAATGGCGGCGCTTCGGAAACCACCGCTCAGCCCGCCGCAGCCGGTGCCGAGACCGGCAGGAGGGCGGCAAAGGCGGAGATATCGTCGAGGCAGAGATCGGCGGCAGTCGACAGCGTCTGGCGCGAACCGGTCCCGGTCAAAACCGCGACCTTGATGCCGGCGCCTGCCGCCTCGCCCATGTGCATATCGTGATTGTTGTCGCCGACCATCGCCACCTGCGCGGGGTCGAGACCGACGACCTCGCAGAATTTCAGAAACATGCCGGGTTTGGGCTTCACACCAAAACCGCTGTCATAGCCGCAGATGAAATCGACATGATCGATAAAGCCGAAACGGATCGCCGTCTGGCGGATGGCTTCCTCATTGTCGCTGGAGGCGATGCCGAGCTTCAGGCCGCGTGCCTTCAGCGCGCCGAAGAAGGCGGCGAGATCGGTGACCGGAACGGAATATTCGGCCGAGCGCACGAAGAGTGCATCGAGCTGACGGGTGAGATCTGCCACATCCATGGGGGCGCCTGCGGACACGAAACCTGCGGCGATCTCGGCGGCATTGCCGGCCGCAAGCAGGCTGTCTGCACGGGTGTGGCCGGAGACGGGATCCATGCCGCCGGCTTGCAGGAGGCGCGTTTCGAGATCGGCGTCGCCGCCCGACGCAATGCGGGCCGCTTCGCGGTTCACCGGACCCCAGCTCGCATCATAGTGCAAAAGCGTGCCGTCCTTGTCGAACAGGATGCCGGCGATATGCGAGAAGTCCATATCCACCACGTCGCCTGTCTCCCCGGCCATCAGCGTGCAGCACCGGCGGCGGCTGTCTTCGGCTGAAGTCTGGCGCTGACGGTGAGCGGATTGACGTAAGGTTCGAGCGCCTTGACGGTCTTTGCCAGCGCGCCGCGCATCTCGTCCATCGCGTCATGGCCGGCTTCGACCATCTTGCGGCGGGCAGGGTCGTTGATCATCAGGTAATGCACGGCCTTTGCCAGCATCTCGACATCGCGGACCATCCGGGCGCCGCCCTTCTTGACCAGATGCTGGTAGGCATCGCGGAAATTGTCGATGTTCGGGCCGGACAGAACGGCAGATCCGAGCATGGCCGGCTCCAGCGGGTTCTGGCCGCCCTCGTTGGTCAACGACTTGCCGACAAAGGAGATTTCGGTCAGCCGCAGATAGAGGCCCATTTCGCCGATGGAATCGCCGAGGAAAACATCGGTTTCCGGCGTGATCGTGTCGTTGCGCGAGCGGCGGGCGACGGTGAGACCTTCCGCCTTCAGCATCTCCTCGATCGCATCGGCGCGATCCGGATGACGGGGCACGAGGATGGTCAACAGGTTGCTTTTCGGCTTCAGCGCCCGATGCACGGTGGCGGCGGCCTTTTCCTCGCCATCGAACGTGGAGATCGCAGCCCAGGTCTTGCGCTCGCCGATTTCGGCCTTGTACCGGGCCAGAAGCTCCTCGTCGCATGGCGGCGGGTCGGTGTCGGTCTTGAGGTTGCCCGACACGATGACCGGCCAAGCGCCGAGATCACGGAAACGCTCGGCATCGAGATCGGACTGGGCCACCACGAGCGCCAGCTTTTCGAACAGCGCTTCGGCGATGGTATTGTGATTGTGCCAGCGCGTGAACGAGCGATCCGACAGCCGGGCATTGACGCGGATCTGCGGGATCCGGCGGCGTGCCAGTTCGGCAACCGTCGTCGGCCAGATTTCGGACTCGGCCGTAATGCAGGCATCCGGCTTCCAGTAGGAGACAAAGCGCTTGATGGAGAATTTCAGATCGAACGGCACATACTGATGAATGACTTCATCGCCGAGCCTGGCATCGACCAGTGCTGCGGATGTAACGGTCCCTGTCGTCAGCAGGACATGGATCTCGCGACGACGAAGCTCGCGGATCAGCGGCATGATCGACATGGTTTCGCCGACGCTTGCGGCATGAACCCAGACCAGCGGTCCGCGCGGGCGCGGGAGGCTGGCATAGCCGAGCCTTTCGAGACGGCGCGAGGAATCTTCCTTGCCCTTCATCGATCGGTACGTGAGGTACGGCCCGGCAAAGGGATAAAGCGCGATGCCGGCCAGGCGGTATCCCGCCAGGGCCATGCGAGCCATACTGCCGCTCATCGCTTTTGCCCCCACTGCATGATGGCCGTCATCAATCCCGGTCGTCCTTCTGATATCGTATCAGTCGCCGAATTTCTGTCATGCACAAATGCGTCAAAAAGGGGTCCCGGACCCTATGTTCCAGACCTTGGCATTTCGAAACCTGGCAGATCAGGCTTGCTTCAGCGTTACTTGGGGCCCGGCTCGAGCAGGCGATGCATGTGAACGATGAAATAGCGCATCTGGGCGTTGTCGACCGTCTGCTGTGCCTTGCTGCGCCAGGCCGTCAGGGCCGTTGCATAATCGGGATAGATGCCGACGATATCCAGCGCCGCAAGATCCTTGAACTGAACCTCTTCGAGGCTCGAAAGTTCGCCACCGAAAACCAGATGCAGAAGCTGTTTCTTGTCAGTCGTCGCGGTCATGTCCATCCTGTCCCGTTTATCCTCTCCGCCCGATCCTCATCTGCGGCATTACGCCACAAAGGTCAAGCGGCCGGAAATCGCTGGATCTGCGGCAATAGCCGTTCCAGTGCATGCTCTGCGCCAGCCACCAGCATCTCGTGGCGGACCTGCCGCCGGTTGTAGGTGAGCGGGCTTCCCGCAAGGTCGGTCAACCGGCCGCCTGCGCATTCCAGGATAAGGTCGGCGGCGGCGAGATCCCAGTCATGCGAGTTGCGCTTGACGACGGTGCCATCGAGGCGTCCGTCCGCGACCATCGCCAGCCGGTAGGCGAGCGACGGGATATGCCGATGGCGTTCGACATGGCTGCGGAACGGCAGATCAAATTTCTTCACAAGGTTTTCATCGGCAGCGATCACAAGCTTATCATGATCATCCTTGGTAACAGAGATCGGCGCACCGTTGCGGATCGCGCGACCGCCCTTGACGGCAAAGAACTCCTCGCCGAGCGCCGGCGCGACCAGAACACCCGCCACGGGTCGGCCGTGATGGACGACGGCGACCGAGACGCACCAGGTCTTTTCGCCATTGATGAAGGCGCGTGTTCCATCGATCGGATCCACCACGAACAGCGTATCGAGCGAAAGCCTGGCGTCGTCGTCATCCGTTTCTTCCGAGAGCCAGCCGTAATTGGGACGGGCGGTCAGAAGCAGGCTCTGGAGAATGTCGTTTGCCGCAAAATCTGCGGCACTGACGGGAGACGAGCCCTCGTTTTTCCACCAGACTTCCGGCGACTGGCCGAAATAGCCATGCGCGATCTCGCCGGCCTGACGGGCGGCATCCCGGATCAGGTCCAGATCCTCAAGCCACTGACCCTCCGCACCATCCATCGGTCAGCGTCCTGCCAGGGTCATGCCTTCGATGGCGATCGTCGGTGAGGCTGTGCCGAACTTGCGGTCGATATCGTTTGCCGGCGTCATCCGCATGAACATGTCCTTCAGATTGGAGGCGATCGTGACTTCGGAGACCGGATAGGCAAGCTCGCCATTCTCGATCCAGAAGCCGGTCGCGCCGCGCGAATACTCGCCGGTGATCATGTTGACGCCCTGGCCGATCAGTTCGGTGATGTAGAAACCGGTGCCGATCTGGCGGATCAGGTCTTTGGGCGAAATGTTGCCCGGTTCCAGCGCGAGGTTCGTGGAGGCCGGGGTGACGGACGTGCCGCCGCGCACGCCGCGGCCATTGGTCGGGAACCCGATCTCGCGGCCGGTCGAGGTAGAGAGGAACCAATGGTTCAGCACGCCGTCCTCGATCATCACGAGACGCTCGCCCTTCACACCCTCGCCATCGAAGGGGCGCGAGGAAGACCCGCGCACGATCAAAGGATCGTCGGTGATGTTGAGACCTGACTTCAGCACCTGCTGGCCCATCTTGTCGCGCAGGAACGATGTCTTGCGGGCAACCGATCCGCCATTGATGGCGCCGGCGATGTGGCTGACAAAGCCGCGCGCAATGCGCGGATCGAAGACGACGGTGACATTGCTGCCGGTATCGACCTGGCGCGGATTGATGCGCTTGACCACCCGCTCGCCGGCCCGCCGGCCGATCAGCTTCGGATCGTCGAGATCGGCTGCAAACAGACGGCTGTCGAAATCGTAGTCGCGCTCCATCTTCGTGCCCTCGCCGGCGATGACGCTGACGGAGCGGCCGAAGCGGCTGGCCATATAGGCGCCGGAAAATCCGTGCGAAGTAACGAGAACCATTCCGCCCATGCCGGCAGAGGCGCCGGATCCCGACGAATTGGTGACGCCTGCGACATCGAGCGCTGCCTGTTCCATCTCGAGCGCCACGTCCCGCATCGTATCGGCGGAGACTTCGGTCGGGTCGAACAGGTCGAGATCCGGGTAATCCCTGGCCAGGTCCTTTTCATCCGCCAGGCAGGCGAAGGGATCCTCTGGCGAGACCTTGGCCATGGCGACGGCGCGTTCGGCCAGGACCTTCAGATCGAAACCCGGATTGGCGGAAACGCTCGCAACCTTGTTGCCGACGAAGACACGGAGCGAGAAATCGTCGCTTTCCGAGGATTCGGTTCCCTCCACCTTTCCGAGCCGGACGCTGACGGAACTGGAGCGGGAGCGGACGACCACCGCATCCGCCTTGTCGGCGCCCGCCGCCTTGGCCAGATCGATCAGTTCGCCGGCACGCGCCAGAAGGGAGGCGGAATCGATTTGCGAGGTCATGTTTGCAAGCCTTTCGTTTGCACACCATTTATTGTGCACCGACCAAAGCATCAAGGGCAGCGCTCCGATTCCCCGGTTGACCTTCCGCATTCCCGACCCGAAAGTGCCCCATGACTGCAAACGGCTCCCACTTTACCGAAATGTTGATGCTGCTTGCCGGTGCGGTGATCGCCGCCCCGCTGTTTCGCAGGCTCGGTCTTGGCACCGTGCTTGGATATCTCGCGGCCGGCATCCTGATCGGTCCGGTGCTGCAACAGGTGACCGATACGCAGGAGGTGCTGCATGTCGCGGAATTCGGCGTCGTGTTCCTGCTCTTCGTCATCGGGCTGGAGCTGAAACCCTCGCGTCTGTGGCAGATGCGGGCCGATGTGTTCGGGCTTGGGCCGGCGCAGGTGGCGATATCGGGTGGCATCCTGAGCGGGTTCGCCTACCTGTCGGAAATGGCGGACTGGCGCGGCAGCCTGATGATCGGCTTCGGGCTTGCCCTGTCGTCCACCGCCTTTGCGCTGCAGATCCTCAATGACACAGGTGAGATGAACAGCCGCTACGGCCAGCGCTCCTTCTCCGTTCTCTTGTTCCAGGATCTCGCAATTGTGCCGCTTCTGGCGTTGATCACAATCCTGGCACCCGGCACCAGCGAGGCTGCCGCCACCCCGATGCTGGACTTTGCAATCGCTGTCGCTGCCGTGGGCGCCATGGTGATTGCCGGCAAGTACCTGCTGACACCGATGTTCCAGATCATTGCCAGCAGCGGTGCCCGCGAGGTGATGATTGCCGCAGCCCTTCTCGTCGTACTTGGTTCGGCAGCTGCGATGCAGGCCGTCGGCTTGTCGATGGCTATGGGTGCTTTTCTCTCCGGCGTGATGCTGGCGGAATCCTCCTATCGGCACGAGCTGGAAGCGGATATCGAGCCCTTCCGCGGCCTGCTTCTGGCGCTGTTCTTCGTCGCTGTCGGGCTTTCGCTCGAAGTCCAGGTGATCTTCGAAAACCTCGCCTTCCTGATCCCGGCCGTTGCCGTGTTCATGGGTGTGAAGGCGGCCGTGGTCTACGCTCTCTCGCGCCTGTGGGGTTCGCCGCCCAATGACGCCCTGAAGATCGCGTTCCTGTTGCCGCAGGGTGGCGAATTCGGCTTCGTGCTGTTTACCACCGCGACCGCGGCCGGCCTCCTCTCTTCCGCCACCGCTTCGCTTCTGATTGCCGGCGTGACGCTGTCGATGGCGCTGACGCCGCTCGGCTCGGCGCTTGCTAGGCGCCTGCAGAAGAGCGAGACGCGCGAACATCTGGAGGAGGATTTCGAAGGCGCCGGAGCCGATGTGCTGATGATCGGCTTTTCCCGTTTCGGCCAGATCGCCGCGCAGATCCTGCTTGCCGGCGGCAGTTCCGTGACTGTCATCGATGACAGTCCGGAGCGTATCCGGCAGGCGGCCAATTTCGGCTTCCGGATCTATTTCGGCGATGGTGCGCGCAAGGACGTTCTGATCGCGTCCGGTATCGAGAAGACGAAGATCGTTGTGGTCGCGACGCAGAAACGGGAAACGACGGACCGGATCGTCGACCTGATTGCGTCGGAATTTCCCGATGTGCGCCTGTTCGTGCGGTCCTACGACCGGGTTCATTCGCTGGCGCTTCGCGAAAAGAACGTCGAATACGAGTTGCGCGAAACGCTGGAGTCCGGGCTGCTGTTCGGGCGACGGACGCTGGAAGCGCTCGGCATGAGCGAGGCTGCCGCCTCCGAGATCGGCGACGATATCCGCCGTCGCGACGAGGAACGGCTGCAGGTTCAGGCCGTGCAGGGTTTGGGCGCCGGCCGCGAGATGCTCTTCAACAGTCCCGTTCGCCCCGAGCCGCTGATCAAGCCGAAACGCACCGGCAAAAGCCCGGAGGAAAAGGCTTCCGGTGTTTCGATCGGCAAGTGGTGATCAGGCAGCCCTTTCCAGAGCCTCGATCGCCCGCTTCAGCTCTTCTCTTGTGCCTTCTGAGGCTTCGAGGATGTCGCGCGCCTTAAAGAAATCCATTACGCCGAAGCGATTGACGCTGGGACGCAGGAAGATGTGCGGCGGATTGAGTTTCAGCTTGAGGGCGATGCTGGCCTGCATGGTGAGCTGGCTTGCGCCGAACAGGCTGTCGAAGCGGTTGGGCGGATGCAGGCCATCGCCTTCCGGCGCGCCGACCACATCGATGCCGATCACCACGTCGGCGAGATCCATCAACTGCTCGTAAGGGACGGGATTGAAGACGCCGCCATCGATCATGATGCGGTTGTTGACCCTGACCGGCATGAACAGGCCGGGAATGGCGGCAGAGGCCGCGATCGCCTTGCGCAGATTGCCCGTCTCGAGGATCACCTCCGCCTGGCCATAATAATCGGTGGCGGAGATCTTCAAGGGTATGACGAGATCGGCGAAATCCTGGGGGATCTGGCTCGGCAGGAAGGCCTCGAGGATCGGCTCCAGATTGAAGTGACCGAAGCGAAATCCGCCGAGTGCATCCCGCATCGTCGACGGGCCGAGACCCCAGAGCCGGTTCACCAGCGAGCCGCGGTTGCCGACGGTCTCGACGGTATAGTCGCGGATCTCGCGGCCCGACATGCCCGATGCCATGGCGGCACCCATGATCGCGCCGATCGAAGAGCCGGAAATTGCTACCGGCCGGATGCCGAGTTCGTCCAGCGCTTCGATGACGTGGATATGGGAAATGCCGCGGGCGCCGCCGCCGCCGAAGGCGACCGCATAGCGCAGATCGCCCTTCTTGCCGCCAGGGCGATCCGCAGTCTCATGATCAGCAAGGGTCAGCCTCGTGTTCATGGATCGCCTCCCGCCTTTGCTCAGGCCGGCTCGTAGCGGAAGAAATCCATCCGCGTATCGCCGAATGTTCGGCTTTCGAGCAGCTTGTAGGCCGGATCGACTTCAACCGTCACATCGGCGCGTTCTTCGAGAATCGCGAGTGCGCCGGGCACCAGCCAGCCGCCGACATGGGCGGCAAACAGAGCCCCCTCACCCAGCTTCTGACCATAAGGCGGATCGGCGAAGAGGAAGTTGTAGGGTTCCAGCGTACCGACCGGGCCGAGCTTGGTGGCATCGCGGCGCAGGATGCGGGCGCGGCCATGCAGGCCGAAAGCGTCGATGTTCTCCCACAGGAGACCGCGACCTTCGACACCGTTTTCGACGAACAGCGCATGACGACAGCCGCGCGAGACGGCTTCCAGTCCGACGGCACCGGTGCCGGCGAAAAGATCGATCACCCGCGTGCCATCCAGCGCCTGCGGATAGACATGGCCGATGATGTTGAACAGGCTTTCGCGCGTCCGGTCGATGGTCGGCCGGATCGCGCTGGTTTTCGGCGTGGCGAGCGTGCGGCCGCGGAATTCACCCCCTACGATGCGCACGGATCAGCCTCTCGGGGTCCGCGGTTTTCCACCTGGGCCGCCTGATCGAGCGCCAGCCGGACGTCCGCCGGGCTTGCCACCCGAGGGGCGGCCACCCGAAGGCTTGCCACCGGACGGCTTACCGCCAAAGCTTGGCTTACCACCGCTCGGCTTGCCACCGAAGGATTTGCCGGCAGGCCGTGCACCTCTGGGCTTATCGCCGAACGCGGGCTTGTCACCGAACGGACGATCCGAGCGCGGACGATCGGGACGACCTTCTCCAGCACTGAACGAGCGTGCGGGACGATCACCATCCTCGCGCGGGCGACGGTCGCCCGTTGGCCGGTCACGTGTTGGGCGGTCACCCGTCGGGCGGTCACCACGCGCAGGCCTGTCACCATAAGGGCGATCCGAGCGCGGACGATCGGAGCGGCCTTCTCCGGCGTTGAACGCACGGGCGGGACGGTCACCATCCTGACGCGGGCGACGGTCGCCGCTTGGGCGGTCACCTGTCGGACGATCTCCACGGGAGGGACGATCACCGAACGAACGCTCGCCACGGGGCTTGTCGCCATAGGGACGATCGCCGCTTTCGCGTGGCTTGCGGTCGCCGAAGGAGCGCTCGCCTCTCGGGCTGTCACCGCGGGGGCTATCGCTGCGGGGTCTGTCGCTTCTCGGCTTGTCGCCACGGGGTTTGTCACCGCGGGGTTTGTCACCGAAGGAACGCTTGGCGCCGAATTCGCCCTTTTCCGGCTCCGGCGGAGAATCCGCACGGATCCAGTCGGCGTCGTCATCGGCGCGCTTCACGATCACGCGGCGGTCATTTTCCGGCACCTGTTTCCTGAACAGCTGCTCTGCCTGGGCACGAGCGGAAACCGCCCGGACGCTGCCGTCGGCGTTTGGACGCGCACCCGGCGCCATCCAGACATTGGCGGTGCGGCTGGTGCCCATCGGCGGACGCTTCTTCGGCTTTTCGTCGCCGAGATCACGGTCGTTGGACTTGAAGCCTGGCTTTGCGCCGAACTTGCCCTCGGGCTTTGCGCCGAATTTGCCGGCCGGCTTTTCGGAGAACTTGCGTTCGGTCGCCTTGGTATCGAGACGGCCGAGCGAGCGCTCGCGTCTGTCCTCGTCGCGAGGACGTGCCGGGCGATCCGCCGGGCTCGACCATTCGGAGCGGGAGGAGCGCGCCGGCTTCTCGTCTTCAGCAGCGGCAGGCGTTTCGTTGTAGATCGGCGCGTCGAAATTCGCCTTCGCTTCTTCGATCAGGCGCGGACCGAGCTGGTCGCGCAGCGTGCGGCCGCGCACTTCCATGACCTCGCCTTCCGGCAGGTCACCGAGCTGGAACGGGCCGTAGGAGATACGGATCAGGCGGTTGACTTCAAGCCCGAGCGCGCCGAGGACGTTCTTGATCTCGCGGTTCTTGCCTTCGCGAAGACCCATGGTGATCCAGACGTTGCGGCCCTGCGAACGGTCGAGCGTGGCTTCGATCGAGCCATAGAGAACGCCATCGACGGCAATGCCGTCCTTCAGCTTGTCGAGCAATTCCTGATCCACCTCGCCATGGGCGCGGACGCGATAGCGGCGCAGCCAGCCGGTGGTCGGAAGTTCCAGCACGCGCGACAGACCGCCATCGTTGGTGAGAAGCAGCAGGCCTTCGGTATTGATGTCGAGGCGACCGATGGAGAGCACCCGCGGCAGTTCGCCGGGCAGGTTTTCAAACACGGTCTGACGTCCTTCCGGATCGGAATTCGTCGTCACCAGGCCGCCGGGCTTATGGTAGAGCCACAGGCGCGTGCGCTCGACACCGCGGATCGGCACGCCATCCACCTCGATCGCATCGTCGAAGGTGACGTTGACGACAGGCGTATCGAGAACCTTGCCGTTGAGCGACACACGGCCATCCATGATCATCCGCTCGATATCGCGGCGGGACGCCACGCCGACGCGGGCGAGGATCTTGGAAATGCGCTCGGGCTTGCCATCCGACGCTGCCGTTTCGGCAGAGGCTGCCTGACGGCGCATCGGCTTTGCCGGCTTGTCGGCGGCAGCGTTTTCGCCACGGGGCTTTTCAGCGCGCGGCGCAACGGAGCGCGGACGTTCTGAGCGGGGCGCGTCGGAACCGGGCTTTGCGGGCGCCCGTTTCTTGAAGCCCGTCCCCGTCTTTGTCTTGCCGGCTGCAGCATCTGCAGATTTCGGCTTGATCTCGCGGATGAAGGTTTTGGCTTCGCCGCGCTTCGGCTTGTCTTTTGAAGTCATTTGTTGTTTGCCTGAAGCATGATGTCTACGGAAACGAACCGGACATTCGTGTTCGTGGATGGTGATGAAACACGCGCACAGCGCGCTTCGTGTTGAATGCTTCCTACCAGTTCATGCGAGCCGGGTTAAGAGGAAATCGCGGAAATGCCCAAGAGCGACGGTTTCATGGATGCCGCACTCACAGAAGCCAGGCTTGCAGCGGCACAGGGCGAAGTTCCCGTGGGTGCCGTGCTGGTCATGGACGGCGAGATTATCGCCAGATCCGGCAACCTGACCCGCACCAAGAACGACGTGACGGCGCATGCCGAGATTGCGGTTATGCGGGCTGCGGCCGGGGTTCTCGGCCAGGAACGGCTTAGTGGTGCCGATCTTTACGTGACGCTGGAACCATGCACCATGTGTGCGGCGGCGATTTCGTTCGCGCGAATTCGCCGGCTGTATTACGGCGCGGGAGATCCGAAGGGGGGCGCTGTGGAAAATGGCGTGCGTTTCTTTGCACAACCGAGCTGCCATCACGCGCCGGACGTCTATTCCGGGCTCGGAGAGCGGGAAGCCGCCGACATTCTGACAGGCTTCTTTCGCTCACGCCGGGATTAGGCAAGACAAGGTCTTACTGGAAGGGCTTCCACCAGCTGCTGTTCGACGCCTGGGTTGCGCTCTGCGCTTCCTTCTTGCGACGGCGCTCCTTCTCGTTCTCGGGTTCTCCGAGATCCTGAAGCGTTGCGGCATCGGCGGCACGGAATTCAGCCGGCGGCTCGGACAGGGAACGGCGGCGCGAGCCCATGTTGACCGTTTCGACATCCTGCTTGGCCTTGCGGAAGGCTTCCCATTTTTCCGTTTCGGTCATCTGACCGCCCTGGCCACGACCGGCCATCAGCGGCGAACGGTAATTGTTGTTGCCTTCGTTTTCCTTGGCTTCCAGACGCAGGCGCGCACGGGTCTCTTCCGGAGATTCAACCCAGTTCGGGTTGCTTTCGCGGTTGGCGAGCGACTGCTGGGGCGCCGGCAGGCTGGCCTGCCCCTTGCCGGCAACGACCAGCGTCGGGCGGGGATTGTAGCGCAGCTTTTCTTTTTCTTCATCGCGGGCGCTGCCGAGAGCCACGGCTGCTCCAAGATCGTCGCCGAGCTGGGCCATTGCCGTCTTGTCGGTGCCATAGGTCGGGCCGCCCATGCAGCCGGAAAGAGACACGGTTGCAGCCAGCATGCCAACCGCACCGATCGCGGCACGAAACGCATAAGTCGTTTTCATCAAACCCCTACCATCGGCGCCCGTCCTGACGCCTTCAAAACCGGAAGTCATCTCGTGCCGGAACATTCCGGCCAATTTCAGGCAGGAATACCGGATGACGCGGGCAAGCGCAATCATCCGGTAATCTGCAAGCCATCAAAGCCGGCCAAGCTTGGCCAGTTCAGTCAGTGCCGCCGCATCGCGGGCCGAAACATCCGGCCAGGCGGGATCGGACCCGACATCCGTCGTGACGCGCCACGAGCGGGCGCATTTGACGCCGTCCGCAGGCTTCGGCTCGACCGATACGCCCGACACTTCCGACAGACGGAACGCTGTCTGCGGGCCTTCGTCTGCCACGATCGTGATCGCGGACGTGATGCAGGTCTCTTCGAAATCCAGTCCTTCCAGCGCCTTCAAAAGCTCGGCATCGGCGACATGGACGACGGGAGCGGCTTCCAGCGACGAACCGATGCGCTTGTCCTTGCGCTCGATTTCCAGCGCGCCTGTGACGACCGAGCGAACCTTGCGGATCTTTGCCCATTTCTCGGCAACCGCATCGTTCTTCCATTCGGAGGGCACATCCGGGAACTGTTCTAGATGCACGGAGACGGCATCGGGCTTCAGGGACAGCCATGCCTCTTCCGTGGTGAAGGGCAGCATCGGTGCGAGCCAGGTGACCGTGCATTCGAAGATCTTGCGGATGACGGCAAGCGAGGCGCGACGGCGCAGCGACGACGGGGCGTCGCAATAGAGCGCGTCCTTGCGGATGTCGAAGTAGAAGGCCGAGAGTTCGATATTGCTGAAATCGATCAGCGCGCGGGCGATCTTCTTGAATTCGAACGCGTCATAGCCTTCACGCACCAGCTTATCCAGCTCGGACAGGCGGTGCAGCATGAGCTTTTCGAGTTCCGGCAGCTCGGCATAAGCGATCTCTTCGCCATCGTCGTGGGCCAGCGTGCCGAGCATCCAGCGGATGGTGTTGCGCAGCTTGCGATAGGCATCGACATTGGTCTGGATGATCGTCTTGCCAAGGCGCTGGTCTTCCCAATAGTCGGTGGTCATGACCCAGAGACGCAGGATATCGGCGCCGGCATCCTTCATGACATCCTGCGGCGCCACGACATTGCCGAGCGACTTCGACATTTTCTGGCCCTTCTCATCCATGGTGAAACCATGGGTGACGACCGTGTCATAGGGCGCGCGGCCGCGGGTGGCGGCCGACTCCAGAAGCGACGAATGGAACCAGCCGCGATGCTGGTCGGAGCCTTCGAGATAGACGTCGGCCGGCCATTTCAGGTCCGGACGGTCTTCGAGGGTAAACGTGTGCGTCGAGCCTGAATCGAACCAGACGTCGAGGATATCCATGACCTGCGTCCACTTGGCGCCGTCATGGGCATTGCCGAGGAAGCGTTCCTTGGCGCCTTCGGCAAACCAGGCATCGGCCCCTTCGGCGTCGAAGGCTTCCAGGATGCGGGCATTGACCTCTTCGTCCTGCAGGACATTGCCTTCCTCATCCGCAAACACGCAGATCGGGACGCCCCAGGCGCGCTGGCGGGAGAGAACCCAGTCCGGGCGCTGCTCGATCATGGCGCGCAGGCGGTTCTGGCCGGCGGCGGGCACGAAGCGGGTATCGTCGATGGCGGTCAGCGCACGGGTGCGAAGCGTCGTTCCGTCCGCGAGGTCCTTGTCCATATAGACGAACCACTGCGGCGTATTGCGGAAGATGATCGGCTTCTTGGAGCGCCACGAATGCGGATAGGAGTGCTTCAGGCGGCCACGGGCAAACAGCGCGTTGCGTTCGATCAGCGCCTTGATGACGCGATCGTTGGCATCGCCCTTCTTGCCGTTGTCATCCATGACGCGAGCACCCTCGAAACCGGGGGCGTCGGTGGTGTAGGTGCCGCTATCATCGACCGGGAACGGGATGCGCGGATCGATGCCGCGGGCTTCGAGTTCCTTGACGCTGGACATCCAGGCCTCAAAGTCCTCGCGGCCGTGGGACGGAGCGGTGTGGACGAAACCGGTACCGGCATCGTCGGTGACATGGTCGCCGGCGAGGAGTGGGACGGTGAAGTCGTAGCCAAGGTCCTTAAGGGGATGGGCAGTTGTCATCGAAGCAAGCTCGCGCGCAGAAACATCTGCCAAACGCTTGAAGGCAAGCTTCGCCTTTGCGGCAGATTCCGCTGAAAGGCTGTCCGCAAAGATCAGCTTTTCGCCCGGCTGCGGACCGAAGTCGTTAGCCGCTTCGGTAACTTCATAGAGCCCGTAAGCGACCTTCGGCGAATAGGCGATCGCGCGGTTGCCCGGGATGGTCCAAGGCGTGGTCGTCCAGATGACAACTGATGCCTGCGTAAGATCGTGCAGCTGGTCGCCGGCGCTTGCTTGGACATCTTCTTGCGTGCCTGCCCCATCAAGCCGGCTATGGCCGGTTGCTTTCATTACCGGGAACTTCACCCAGATCGTGTCGCTCTCGTAATCGTGGTATTCGACCTCGGCTTCGGCAAGCGCAGTGCGCTCGACAACCGACCACATGATCGGCTTCGACCCACGATACAGCTGGCCGCTCATCGCGATCTTCAGAAGTTCGCCGGCGATGCGGCTTTCCGAGTGGAAATCCATGGTCAGGTAGGGCTTGTCGAAATCGCCGACGATGCCGAGGCGCTTGAATTCTTCCGCCTGGATCGCGATCCACTTCTGCGCATAGGCGCGGCATTCCTTGCGGAACTCGATCATCGCATCCGGCTGCTTCAGGTCGGGCTTGGCCTTGCCCTTGGCGCGGTAGTTCTCTTCCTCGATCTTCCACTCGATCGGCAGACCGTGACAATCCCAGCCGGGAACGTAGTTGGCGTCATAGCCGCGCATCTGGAACGAGCGGGTGATGACGTCCTTGAGGATCTTGTTGAGCGCATGGCCGATGTGGATGTTGCCGTTGGCATAGGGAGGGCCATCGTGCAGGACGAACTTTTCGCGACCGGCGGCAGAGGCGCGCAGCTTCTTGTAGAGATCCATCTCGCGCCAGCGCGCAACCGTTTCCGGCTCTTTCTGCGGCAGGCCTGCGCGCATCGGAAACTCGGTCTCGGGCAGATAGAGGGTCTTCGAGTAATCGAGCTTTTCAGTCACTGTATCGGTCATATTGGCTATCGTCTCTGGCGCCGGGACAGGGGCGCATGCGGATGAAATCGGTGGCAGAAGCGCTCCTGGAAGCGCCGAAAACCCGGACCCTCCGGCCGACTGTTCAAGCCGCGCGGAAGGCCGGGCCGATAATTCGTATGATCATCGCGGCCATGATCCTGGCCCGCCGGAAATCTGTCATGGGGGCGGTTATTACGGTGTTTTTCGGGTGAAAGGAAGGGGCAAAACGGTAGCCCGTCCTGCGCGCTTGTTGGCAATTCGGACAGCGTGTATCTTCCAGCCTGAGAGGTAACGCCGATGACGAAAGACGCTTCGTTGACACTGCAGATCGATCGGTCGCTGCATGACGAGTTCATGGAAGCTGCCGAGGCTGCCAATCAATCGCCATCGAAAGTTCTGCTGGGCCTGATGCAGGACTATCTCCTGCAGCAGAAGATGGCTCCGGATTATCTCGCATTTCTGCAGAAGAAGGCAGACATTGCTCGCGGCGAACTGACCGCGGGCGAAAGTTTTTCGGGCTAGGACCGTTAATCCTTCGGGTTCGCCTTCATCACCGCCACCAAGGCATCGTTGATGCGATCCTGCCAGCCGGGGCCGTCGTCCTGGAAATATTCGATCACGGCGCTGTCGAGCTTCAGGGACACGAGTTCCTTTGCCTGAGGAGCGGCGCGTCGTTCCACTGCCGGAGCAGCGGGTTTCTTGACCGGCTTGAACAGCGCTTCGGCCGCTTCCATCGGGTTTACGGGCCTGCGGGGTGGAGTTGCCATGGGATATCATTCCTGCGTTGCGGACTACTGATGACAGATATATGGTTTTCGGGAAACCGCAGACCTTCAGAGTAGACACCGTGAAGAGAACATTCTTTATCAAAGCTGTCTGGGATGAAGAAGCCAGGGTCTTCTATTCGGAGAGCGACATCGAGGGCCTTCATATCGAGGCGCCCGACGTGGATTCTTTTGAAGACGTCATCTTCGATGCAGCCATCGATCTCATCGTTGCCAATCATATATCCGCAGAGGATCTGGCACAGACGCCGGTGAAGGACCTCATCCCGGCAATTCTCTGGCAACGGCCCGCCGAGATGACGGCGGCCGCCTGATGGTGGACGGTTTTTACAAGACCGTCCGCTCGATCATTTCAGAACTCGGCTATGTTTACCTGACGAATGCCAAGGGCTCTCACGAAAAGTGGCAATCGAAGGCGACGGGGAAGATAATTCTCGTACCCCGCACTCTTCTCAGCCGCCACACAGCGAATGCCATTCTGAAAGACGCCGGGTCGGACAGGCGCCTCTAAAGCCTAAAACGCGATCTTCATGTCCAGTTCGCCGAGCGGCTTTACGCCTGAAAGCAGTGCCCTCGCCTCTTCCTCGTCGTTTTTCATCTGCGCGACCAAGGGGTCGAGGCCGTCGAATTTGAGTTCGGGGCGCAGATAGCCGAAGAAGGAGACCGAGCTGATCTCGCCGTAGAGGTTTCCGGAGAAATCGAACAGATAGGTTTCGAGGAGCGGTGCACCGTCGTCCGTCACCGTCGGGCGGCGACCGTAGCTTGCAACGCCGTCATGCAGCGTGCCGTCGGCTCGTCTGAAGCGCACGGCGTAGATGCCGGGCTTGAGTTCCGTTTCAGGGGCAAGCTTCATGTTCGCTGTGGGATAGCCGAGCTGTCGGCCAAGCTGTTCGCCGCCGATCACTTCCGCTCCGACCGTGTAGCGATAGCCGAGCAGGCCTGCCGCAGCGACAACGTCTCCTTCGGCGATCAGATCGCGAATGCGGCTCGACGACACGACTTCCGCGTTTTCATCGCGAAACGCATCCACCAGCGACACGGTGAAGTCGTGACGATCGCCGGCGGTCATCAGGAAGGCCGGTCCGCCTTCGCGGCCCTTGCCGAAATGGAAGTCGAAGCCCGTGACGACGGCGCTTGCGCCCAGCCAGTCGGTCAGGATCGTCTTCACGAAATCTTCTGCCGAACGGGTCGCGAAGTCGCGGTCGAACGGGTACTCGATCACGGAGCGAAATCCCATCGCTTCCAAGAGCCGTGCCTTCAGCGGTGCCGGCGTCAGCCGGAAGACAGGCTGGTCAGGCTTGAAGACGGTGCGCGGATGCGGCTCGAACGTCAACACGAGTGCGGGCACGCCGCGTTCACTGGCGAGTTCCAGCGCCCGATCGAGCACACTGCGATGGCCGCGATGGACGCCATCGAAATTGCCGATCGCGACGACGCCGCCCTTGAGGCTTTCGGGCAGCGGCTCCTTCATTTCGTTGCGGTGAAATACGGTCATGACAGGTTCCGGATCAGGCGAGGCGCGGCATCCAGAATTTCGGCGCCGCGTTCTCGCTTTTCAGCCATTCCTGCATGATCGCCTCATCGGTTTCGCCATCGACAGAATATTCCGCGATGTGAATGCCGGCACTGATATAAAGCAGGTCGAGGCCTTGCGAAAGCGCGCCACGAACATCGGTCGGCATGCCGTCGCCGATTGCGAGAACCCTCGCCTTGTCGACATCGCCGCGCTCCTTGCGGGCAAGCGAGAGCGCTTCGTCGTAGATCGGCTTGTGCGGCTTGCCGGCAACCCGCACCTGGCCGCCGAGCTGTTCGTAGTAGGCAGCGACCGCACCGGCGCAGGGAATGATCCGGTGACCGCGCTCGACGACCAGGTCCGGGTTGGCGCAGATCATCGGCACGTCGCGCGCAATGAAGGTGGTCAGCATCTGGGTATAGTCTTCGGGCACTTCCTTCTCGTCGTCGAAGAAGCCGGTGCAGACGACGCAATCGGCGTCGGCTTCAGAAACGATCTCGATACCCAGTCCGTCGAAGAAATTGAGGTCGCGTTCAGGCCCCAGCAGAAACACCTTCTTCGGACCTTCGGCGACCAGATGGCGGGTGACATCGCCTGAGGTGACGATCCGGTCATAGGTTCCATCGGGAACACCGAGCTGCTTCATCTGTTCGATGACGCCGGGTGCGGGACGCGGCGAGTTGGTGATCAGGACGACAGTGGCGCCGGCTTCTCTGGCGGCGGCCAGGGCCGTGCAGGAATGCTGGAAGGCTTCGACGCCGTTATGGACCACGCCCCAGACGTCCGAAAGCACGACATCGTAGCCCTCGATCACGTCGTTCAAATTCTGGATGCGATTTGCCATGTCAAAAGTTCCTGCCGGTTTTGCCTGCTCGATTAGGAGGCTGACATCGCAAACCGTTGGCGAGATTACAAGGGAGAAGGCGGTGAAAGCGGGCCGCGCGACGTAGATCCCGGCAAAACTTCATATTTTTGCAATGATACGATCCTCACGACATCAGGAAGATCTGGGCGAGAAAACCCGCCGCCGCGCTGATGGCGAGCACCGGCACCATGCCGAGCTTCAGGACGAACAGCATGATGGCGGAGGCTGCGAAAAGCAAAAGAGCGACGGGATCGAGGCTGGACCAGACCGGGACGGAAAGGCCAAATGCTGCTGGCGCAAAGAGATCGACGTGGCGAACCTCTCTGAACAGAACATGCAGGCCGAACCAGATCGCGAGGTTGAGGATGACGCCGACGACCGCGGCGGTGATGGCAGACAGCGCGCCGGAGAAAAGGGCGTTGCCGCGCAGGCGCTCGATCAGGGGGGCGCCTGCAAAGATGAAGACGAAGCTCGGCACGAAGGTTGCCCAGGCGACAAGCAGGCCGCCGACAATCCCGCCCGTGACGGGGCCGAGACCGGACGCTTCCCGGAAGCCGACGAGAAAGCCGACGAAGGACAAAACCAGCACGAGCGGGCCCGGCGTGGTTTCGGCAAGTGCCAGGCCGTCCAGCATTTCGCCCGGTTTCAGCCAGCCGTAATCGGCGACTGCGACCTGCGCCACATAGGCCAGAACCGCATAGGCGCCGCCGAAGGTGACCAGCGCCATCTTGGAGAAGAAGGCGAACAGACTGGAAAGGCTGTCCGGGGCACCGAAGGCCCAGAGCACCAGGACAGGCGACTGCCAGACGAGGATCCAGAATGAAAGCGTCGCGATCGTGCGGGCGATACCAGGTGTTTTCGCGCAGGGAGGACTGTCCTCTTTGGCGACGCTGTCTTGCGGTTGCTGCCCCCCTGCCCGCGTCATCAGATAGCCTGCGAGACCGGCCGCAAACACGACGAGCGGAAACGGCAGGCTGAAGAAGAACAGGGCCACGAAGGCAGCGGCGGCGACGCAGCGCAGGAATGTGGTTTTGAGCGTCCGGCGTCCGAGGCGGATCACGGCCTCCACGACGATCGCAAGGACCGCCGCCTTCAGGCCGAAGAACAGGCCGGCAAGCCATGTCGCATCCTGATAGAGGACGTAGGCCGCCGAAAGCCCCAGAATGATGGCAAGGCCGGGAAGGACGAAAAGCAAACCGGAAACGATACCGCCGCGCACGCCGAACAGCAGCCAACCTATATAGGTCGCCAGCTGCTGCGCTTCGGGGCCTGGCAGCAGCATGCAGTAGTTGAGGGCGTGCAGAAACCGCTCTTCCGAGAGCCAGCGTCTTTCTTCCACCAAAGTCTTGTGCATCATGCCGATCTGTCCGGCAGGCCCTCCGAAACTGAGGGCACCGATCCGGGCAAACACCGCCACGAGCTCACGAAAGCTCGGCGCCGGGCCCGGGTTTTGGTCGTTAAGCGTATTCTGCATGGCCGCTCCTTGAGCCCTGAATTTTTCAAGCCCGTTCTTGACTCAGCTCGCAGCCATCCTTATCTCGGGTCTCGTTAGCACTCTCGATAGATGAGTGCTAAACGTCACTCCGCGGGTCCTTGAGACCCGTCCATGTCATTTGATCGAGGGATTAGACAATGACAAGCACCAATTTTCGCCCCCTGCACGACCGCGTTGTAGTCAAGCGCGTCGAGTCTGAAGAAAAGACCAAGGGCGGCATCATCATTCCCGATACCGCCAAGGAAAAGCCAGCTGAAGGCGAAATCATCGCCGTTGGTCCTGGCGCCCGCGACGAAAGCGGCAAGCAGGTTGCACTCGACGTCAAGGTCGGCGACCGCGTTCTGTTCGGCAAGTGGTCGGGCACCGAAGTCAAGCTCGATGGCGTCGACCTTCTGATCATGAAGGAAGCCGACATCATGGGCATCATCGGCTGATTTTAGCCGACTGCTCTTCTTCCAATATTTGCTGACACCCCTTTTCAGGAGTTCCCAACATGGCAGCTAAAGAAATCAAGTTTGGCCGCACCGCGCGCGAAAAGATGCTTCACGGCGTCGATATCCTCGCTGACGCAGTGAAGGTCACGCTCGGCCCCAAGGGTCGTAACGTCATCATCGACAAGTCCTTCGGCGCTCCGCGCATCACCAAGGACGGTGTTTCGGTCGCCAAGGAAATCGAACTTGAAGACAAGTTCGAAAACATGGGCGCCCAGATGGTCCGCGAAGTTGCTTCGAAGACCAACGACATCGCCGGCGACGGCACCACGACTGCTACCGTTCTTGCACAGGCCATCGTTCGCGAAGGCAACAAGGCAGTGGCCGCCGGCATGAACCCGATGGACCTGAAGCGCGGCATCGATCTCGCCGTTGCAGAAGTCGTCAAGGATCTCCAGGCCAACGCCAAGAAGATCTCGACTTCGGAAGAAGTTGCACAGGTCGGCACGATTTCGGCAAACGGCGACGCACAGGTCGGCCGTGACATTGCTGAAGCCATGCAGAAGGTCGGCAACGAAGGTGTTATCACCGTCGAAGAAGCCAAGACCGCTGAAACCGAACTCGAAGTCGTCGAAGGCATGCAGTTCGACCGCGGCTACCTGTCGCCTTACTTCGTGACCAACCCGGAAAAGATGGTCGCCGATCTCGACGACGCTTACATCCTTCTGCACGAAAAGAAGCTTTCGAACCTTCAGGCCATGCTGCCTGTTCTCGAAGCTGTCGTTCAGACCGGCAAGCCGCTCCTCATCATCGCTGAAGACGTCGAAGGCGAAGCTCTTGCAACGCTCGTCGTCAACAAGCTGCGTGGCGGCCTGAAGATTGCTGCTGTCAAGGCTCCTGGCTTCGGCGATCGCCGCAAGGCCATGCTGGAAGACATCGCCATCCTGACGGGCGGCACTGTCATCTCCGAAGACCTCGGCATCAAGCTCGAAACCGTAACGCTCGACATGCTCGGCCGTTCGAAGAAGGTTTCGATCACCAAGGAAAATACGACGATCGTCGACGGCGCCGGTCAGAAGACCGACATCGAAGGCCGCGTTGCACAGATCAAGGCACAGATCGAAGAAACTTCTTCGGACTATGACCGCGAAAAGCTGCAGGAACGTCTTGCCAAGCTCGCTGGCGGCGTTGCCGTCATCCGCGTCGGCGGCTCCACGGAGATCGAAGTCAAGGAACGCAAGGACCGCATCGACGACGCGCTCAACGCGACGCGCGCTGCCGTTCAGGAAGGCATCGTCCCAGGCGGCGGTACCGCACTCCTGCGCGCTTCGACCAAGATCACGTCCAAGGGCGCGAACGACGACCAGGAAGCCGGCATCAACATCGTCCGCAAGGCGCTGCAGTCGCTGGTTCGCCAGATCGCAACCAACGCTGGTGACGAAGCTTCGATCGTTGTCGGCAAGATCCTCGACGGCGACAGCGACAACTTCGGCTACAACGCCCAGACGTCGGAATATGGCGACATGATCGCCATGGGCATCGTCGACCCGGTCAAGGTCGTTCGTACGGCTCTGCAGAACGCAGCTTCGGTTGCTTCGCTGCTGATCACCACCGAAGCCATGATTGCCGAACTTCCTAAGAAGGAATCGGCTGGCGGCGGCATGGGCGGCGGCGGCATGGGCGGCATGGGCGGAATGGACATGATGTGATCAGGCCGTAAGGTCTGCACATCTGATCCTTCAGGTTCAGTGTTTCGGAAAGGGCGTCGGGCAACCGGCGCCCTTTCTGCTATTGAGGCATACAGCATGCATAGCATTTCCCCCTCTGAACTTACCGAACGACAAGGACTGATAATTTTTATTCGTATAAAATAGTAATTCGGCAGTGACGCTCTTCTAAGCAACTTCACATTAACTGCGCTTAATCAAACACCAACGCGCAGGTTGCCATGAAGCACGTATCTTTGATCGGTAAATTTCTGACGCTCATGTCGTTCTTCGGCATATTCGTCGTCGCAACTGCCTTCTACAGCAGCAACAGCATTCGAACGCTGGATAGCGAGTATGGCGGGCTTCTCCAGCAGGAAAGCCTGGCAACTTTGGCAATTGCACGCGCCAATCGCTACATGCAGACCGGGCACGCTGCCGCTGGCGACGTGCTTGTGTCGCGCACTGACGAAGAGAACGCGAGCAATCTTGCGGCGTTTGAAAAAGCCAAATCCTCTTTTGGTGGCTGGATGGACAAGGCGATGGCGGCCCTTCCCGCTAATGCCAAGCTGGCGCCGATCAAGGCGGAAGGTTTGAGCGTTCTCAATGACGCTTGCGGCCCTGTGGTTCAGGCCGCAGCTCAGGCCACGGACGAGGCTGCCGTGCTGGCGTCTCAGGAAGCCTTCATGAGGGACTGCAAGCCGAAGTTTGCGGCCGTTACCGAAAAACTCACGGTGGTGACCGACGAAGTGATGACAGCTGCAAATCAGGAAAGCGAAAATCTCAGCGCCAGTGCGAAGACAACCATCTACGCCACTTTCGGGGCCGTTATCGGAGGTCTCGCCCTCGTGCTCGTCGCAGGCTTCTTCTTGATCCGTGCCTGGCTTGCACGACCCATCCAGCACTTGCAGCGCACGATGCTGACCCTTGCAAACGGGGATCTGTCGGCGCTGGTGGCCGGCGCGGACCGCCGCGACGAGGTCGGCAGCATGGCCAAGGCCTTGCAGGTGTTTAAGGACAATGCTCTGCGCAGCAAGGAAATGGGCACGAAGCCGAGCTGAACCGTACGACCCAGGAAGCGGACCGTGTCCGCAACGCGGAGAGCGAACGCCAACGCAGCGAGGCGATGGCCGAGGCGACCAATGGTCTGGCGGAAGGCCTCAAGCGGCTCTCGGCCGGAGACCTGACCTTCCAGTTGGACCGGGCTTTCGCCGCAGACTTCGAAGGCTTGCGAGCGGATTTCAACGACTCGGTCGCCAAGCTGCGCGACACGCTCCACTCCGTCGCCAACGCCACCAACGCGATCGACGGCGGATCCCGCGAACTCAGCCAGAGCGCCGGCGACCTGTCGAAACGTACCGAACAGCAGGCCGCCTCGCTCGAAGAGACAGCTGCAGCGCTCGACCAGATCACGGCCAATGTCAGCACCTCCACCAGCCGCACGGAGGAAGCCCGGTCGATGGCGATCGAAGCCAATCAATCGGCTGCCCAGTCCGGCGCCGTCGTTGCAAAAGCGGTCGATGCGATGCAGCGGATCGAACAGTCGTCCTCGCAGATCTCCAACATCATCGGCGTGATCGACGAAATCGCCTTCCAGACCAACCTTCTCGCCCTCAATGCGGGCGTTGAGGCGGCGCGCGCCGGTGAAGCCGGCAAGGGCTTTGCGGTGGTTGCCCAGGAAGTGCGCGAGCTCGCGCAGCGCTCCGCGCAGGCCGCAAAGGAGATCAAGGACCTGATCCGGAACTCGGCGTCCGAAGTCAAGAATGGCGTCGAACTGGTGAGCGCCACAGGCACTGCGCTTCAGGTGATCCAGAATCATGTCGTGGCGATCAATTCGCAGCTCGATGCGATTGCCACGTCCGCAAAGGAACAGTCGGTCGGCCTGTCGGAAGTCAATGTCGCCGTCAACCAGATGGACCAGGTAACCCAGCAGAACGCCGCGATGGTGGAAGAAGCAACGGCGGCAAGCGCGGCGCTTGCCCAGGAAGCCCAGCGCCTGCGTGAGCTCGTCGGCCGGTTCAACACCGAAGGCGACCGCGGAATGTCCGCATCGGTGCGCGTTGCCGATCACGCAACCGCCCGCGCCACCCCCTCGCCGGCACGCACCCTCGCCAAGAAGGTTGCGTCGGCCTTCGGTTCGCTAGCGCCAGCCGCCTCTAACTGGGAAGAGTTCTGATCGACCACATTGACGAACCGAAAGGGCGGTCTCCGGGCCGCCTTTTTTCGTTTCGCGCCCATAAAAAAACCGCCCGGCAGAGCCGGACGGTCGAGGGTCGTTGCAAGTGCCGCGCGGCTTAGTACATCGTGCGGCGGTTGTTGTTCTTGCGGTAGATGTTGCGCGACGCGTTGTTCTGGCGGCGCTCGATCTCGCGGCGCTCGCGCGGGGTGATTACGCCATCGCGGGCTGCGCGGTTCTGGGCGCGATCGATGCGGTTCTGCTGGCGAGCGATGTTGCGAAGCTCCTGCGGCGTCAGTTTGCCGGTGACGGCACCGCGGTAGATCCGGTTTTCCTGCCGGTTTTCGCGGCTTTCGCTGCGGTATGTCTGCGCAAAGCTCGGCACTGCAAATGCAGACGCCATGACGAGTGCGAGCGTGGTGATGGCGATCTTCTTCATATCTTCCTCCTAGTTCGAGGTCGAACTCAATGTGAGAACGACCCGATGGTAGGTGCCAAACGGTGAACCCCGGCTGAAGGTTGCGTTCACCTTCACTTGCATATGCGGTTTTCTGCACATTCTAAAATGGCCTTGATCGTTCACTTTTATGAGACAAACAGTCTCCGATCGTTCATCTTTCGCGTTTGGCAGAAACGGGTAATGTCCGGTTCAAGAATTCACACGCGGCGGGGAGAAAGATCCAGCGCCGCAACCCGGAGACCTCCCATGTCCAGCACCAACAACATCATCATTCTCGTCGCACGCATTCTTCTGTCGTTCATGTTCATCTTTGCCGGCTTCGGCAAGCTGGCCGATCCTGCAGGCACTGCCGGCATGATCGCAGGCGCCGGCATGCCGGCTGCAACTGCCCTTGCCTATCTCGCCGGCCTGTTCGAATTCGTTGCCGGTCTTGCCGTTCTCGTCGGCTTCCAGACCAAGATCGCCGGCTGGGCCATCGCCCTGTTCTGCATCTTCACCGGCGTGATGTTCCATTCGGGCACCGTTGCCGTTCCCGGCTGGCCGGATGCCGCTCTCGGCTGGATCAACACGCTCAACGGCATCATGCTGATGAAGAACGTGACGCTGGCCGGCGCCTACATCCTGCTCGCCACCTACGGCCCAGGTCTCTACTCGGTCGACGCACGCCGCGGCAAGGTTGCAATCGCAGCCTAACCTCTAAAGCGTTCCCTGCCATGAAGGCCCGCCAGTCAGCTGACTGGTGGGCTTTTTTTATTCTGGAATTGCTATGATGTCCGGCGGCGGATGTTCTTTGCCAGCCAGACGGTTGCGCCCCCGCATTGCGGATCCTGGGCGACGCTCGCCACCACCTCGAAGCCGTTTTTCGTGAGAAGCGCTTCGTATTCCTCCGGTGACAGGCTGGCGTGGTAAAGCGGTTCACCGCCGAACTCGCCCATCGCCTCGCCTTGGAAATGGCCGGCGGTAAACATCAGCGCCGCACCGGGGCCTGAAAGTGCTGCAAAGCGCGGAAACATGGCGCGCTGGTCCTGCGGGTTGAGGTGGAAGAAGCTGTGCCAGGCGATGATGCCATCGAACTTGGTCGGCTGGTAGAACTTGCGCATGTCGGCAACGATCCAGGCGCGGCCCGGAAACCGTTCGCGGGCAAGCCCGATCAGCGTTTCCGACGTATCGACACCGGTGAGGCGAAGACTGCGGCGGATGAGATCTGCCGCGATCGGTTCCGCTGCACCACAGCCGAGATCGAGCACGTGGCCGCGCGGCGGCATTGTTGCCGCAAACCTGTCGAGCCATGGTCGCTCGAACAGGGTCTTGCCGCGCAGCTTGTCGAAGGCAGCTGCGTGGCGTTCGTAGAGCCCGATGATATTGGCGTCTTCGCCGGCCATCAGAGCGCGTTGCGCACGGCGTCGACGATATGCGCGATGCGCGGATCGCCTTCATGCGCGGATTTGCGCGCTCTCACCAGGCAGGCCTGCGACTTGAGGATGACGCCATCCGACAGGATCTTCAGGTGGTTGGCGCGCAGTGTCGATCCGGTCGAGGTGATATCGACGATGATATCCGCCTGGCCTGCCGCCGGGGCGCCTTCCGTGGCGCCGAGGCTTTCGACGATGCGGTAAAGCTGGATGCCGTGCTGCGACGAGAAATGCTGCTGGGTGAGCCGCCAGTATTTCGTGGCGATCTGCAACCGCCGACCGTGACGCGCGCGGAAATCGGCGGCGACATCGCCGAGATCGGCCATGGTATCGACGTCGAGCCAGATCTCCGGAACGGCGACGACCACATCCGCATGGCCGAAACCGAGGCGGGCGACGATCTCGACCTGCCTGTCTGCATCGACCAGGCCTTCGCGCACGAGATCCTCGCCGGTGACGCCGAAATCGACGGCGCCGGCGCCGAGTTCACGGGCGATCTCGGAGGCCGAGAGAAAGGCGATCTCGATATCCTCATGGCCTTCGACGCGACCGCGATAGGAGCGATCATTGCCGACGGCGACGATGGGAAGGCCGGCGCGCTCGAAGATCGCCGAGGCGTCGTCCTTCATGCGGCCCTTGGAGGGCAAAGCGATGGTAATGGTCATCAGCGCGCCCTCGCCTGTTCGATCCGGTCGAGCCACAGCGAGAAGCCGACAGCCGGAATGTCGTCGACGGCGCCGAGCAGCGTCAGCAGCCGATCGAAGCGACCGCCGCCGACCAGAACCGCGTCCGACCCCTTTTGCGTGACCTCGAAGACGAGGCCGGTGTAATAATCGAGCGGACGACCGAAGGCAGCGCGATAGGTGATGCGCGACGGGTCCATGCCGAGATCCTGAAGCGCTGCAACGCGGGCTTCGAATTCGGAAAGCGCGTGGCCGAACGACAGGCCTGCGGCATCTGCAAAACCGGCAAGGGCGGCGGCGGCTTCCGAAAGCGGCAGTTCCAGCGACAGGAACTCGCTGAGCAGAAGAAGTGCCGCGCCATCCAGCCGGGTTTCGGCCAGCGCCAGCTTCTCCGTCAGCCGTGCAGCGATCTCGCGCGGCGAGCGGCTGGCATTGGTGGAATAGCCGGTGTCCTGCATGGTCCGGTCGATATGGTCGATCAGCGCCGCCTCGTCCTTGCGCAGGAGATCGGCAAGCTCCGGCGACAGGCCCGCGACCGGCTGCGGGGTGGCGAGCGTCAGCAGCAGTTGCTTCAGAAGCACTGTGTTGCCGAAGGCCTGGATCAGCCGCTTCTGCCAGCCGAGTGGCAGGCCGAGCGAGCGCACCACCGCTTCGAACACGGTCTGATCGCCGAGCGTGATCGTGAGTGCGCGACCGGGCAACAGGCCCGCGATGATTTCGACCGCATCGGTCACGGCCCGGGCATCGGCGCTCGCGACATTCTTCTCACCGAGATCCTCGATGCCGGCCTGATAGAACTCGTTGTCGCCGTCACGGCGCTGGCGAAACACTTCGCCGAGATAGCAATAACGCCGCGGCGTGCCGGTGGCGGTTTCGATATGGCGCAGGCAGACGGGAATGGTGAATTCCGGCCTCAGACACAGGCTTTCGCCGCGCTCGCTTTCTGTGAGGAAGATGCGACGGCGCAGATCCTCGCCGGCCATGTCGAGAAACGGTGCTGCCGGCTGGATCACCGGCGTATCGATGCGGGCCGCACCGCGACCGGCAAATTCATCGAGCAGGCGGCCGGAGAATTCGGGCATGTTGATCAGCGGCATGGGACGGCTCCCGGGTTTGCCGTGGAGTTGCCCCTCATCCGGCTGCCGCCACCTTCTCCCCGTTCTGACGGGGAGAAGGGATATGCCGCGCTGGTTCGCCCGGATATCGAGGTCGCTTGGGGCACGTCCCCTCTCCCCGCTTGCGGGGAGAGGGCTAGGGTGAGGGGCAGCTTAAGCATTCTTCGCCCGCCTGCGATCTTCGGCCTGGGCTGCCAGAATTTCCTGCACCTTGGCGACGAGATCGGTTTCTGCGACCGTATCCTGAGCGACGCGGGCTTCGCGCCATTCGGCATTGTCAGTGATCTCGCCGGAGAGGCGCTTGCCCTCGAACAGGTCCTTCAGCTGCACGACACCCTCTGCGCGCTCGTCGCCACCCTGGATGATGGCGATCGGGCAGCCGCGGCGATCGGCATATTTCAGCTGGTTGCCGAATTTCTTCCAGTTGCCCTGGTACATTTCGGCGCGAATGCCGGCATTGCGCAAGTCTTGCGTGAATTTCTGGTATCGCCCCATGCTCTCGACATCGCCATCCATGACGGTGACGAGAACCGGTGCGACCACCTCATCCTGGCCGAGCTTGCCGAGGTTCTTCAGCGCCGTCAGCAGGCGCGAGACGCCGATGGAGAAACCGGTGGCCGGCACCGGCTGGCCCATGAAGCGCGACACGAGACCATCATAACGACCACCGCCGCCGACCGAGCCGAAGACAACCTTTTCGCCCTTTTCGTTAGTGACGTCGAAGGTGAGCTCGGCTTCGAAGACCGGGCCGGTGTAGTATTCGAGGCCGCGGACGACGGAGGGATCTATTATGACCCGCATCTGTTCGTCCGTGGCGTCTGAACGATATTGGCTCGTGGTCGTTGAGTAACCTGCGGCCGCCAGTAAGCTGGCCATCTGATCCAATTCGGCAACCCCGGCGTCCAGAGTGTCATTGTTCCCAAAGCTGTCGAAAATTATGCGGAACGTCTGATTGAGACTACCCATCTGGGCCATCAGCAGGTCGATCAGCTTATCGGCGTTTTCGGGCTCTAAGCCTGCACCCTTGGTAAAGTCGCCCGACTCGTCCCTCCGACCCGCTCCCAACAGCAACTTCACACCCTCTGGGCCGAACTTGTCGAACTTGTCCATTGCCCGCAGCACGTTCAGACGCCTACCGGCATTCTCCTCACCGCCGAGGCCGATCGCTTCCATGACGCCATCCAAAACCTTGCGGTTGTTCACCCGGATCACGTAATCGCCGCGCTTGATACCCAGCGCTTCCATCGTGTCGGCCATCATCATGCACATTTCGGCATCGGCCTGGACGCCGGGTGCGCCGACCGTATCGGCGTCGAACTGCATGAACTGGCGGAAACGGCCGGGGCCGGGCTTTTCGTTGCGGAACACGTAGCCGGCGCGGTAGGTGCGGAACGGCAGCTGGATCTCGTTGAAGTTTTCGGCAACGTGGCGGGCGAGCGGCGCGGTCAGATCGTAGCGCAGCGACATCCACTGTTCGTCGTCGTCCTGCAGCGAGAAGACGCCCTCGTTGGGGCGGTCGCTGTCGGGCAGGAACTTGCCGAGCGCATCGGTATATTCGAACAGCGGCGTCTCGAGCGGATCGAAACCGTAGCGCTCGTAGACTTCGCGGATTTTTCCGACCATTTCGTTGGTGGCGTGGATATCGGCGCTCGAACGATCGACAAAGCCGCGCGGCAGGCGGGCCTTCAGTTTCTGGGGCTTCTTTTGTTTGTCGCTCATGATCGATATTCCATTGCCTTCGGGCCTTCGGGAAAGGCCGGATTAGTGTGCGGTTTCTTAGAGGATGACAGCCGGAGCGGCAAGGGCGGCGGCTGGCGAACAGGGTGGAGCGGTGGTATATATTGCGCCACCATAAGGGTTACGGCCATGAACAAGCGCGTCACGATCGAAATCCCGGAACCGATGCATCGCCTCCTCAGCCGCTATACCGATCTGCATGGCTTCGATACCGACGCTTATATTGCTCAGGTTCTCCACAAGCATCTCGAAGATCTCCATGATATGGCAGTCGCTGACGCGTATCTTAAAGAAGTCCGAAATGGCAATTCACGCACGTATACGATGAAACACGTCGAACGCGAGCTTGGCCTGAATGGTTGACAGAACTGGCAGCCAGGCCTCTATCGCTCACCCATGATCCTCGAAGCGCTTCATTACACCGCGACCCTGCCGGTCACGTCATCCGAATTTCGGCCATTCATCCGATCCTCGGTCAATCTCTGGTCGCGTGCCAGACGTTGCGCCGACGCCTGGGCACCGCATGAGGAGAATTGCAAGACGTTCATTCGCGAGACTATTGCGGACATGAAGCAGCGGCGGACCGTCGTCGTGCTTGGCTCCGGTCTGTTGCGCGACGTGCCGATCAATGATCTTGCGAAGGGTTTCGATACGGTCGTGCTGGTCGATCTGGTGCATCTCGCCTCCGTGCGGCTGCGGATGCTTGCGGGCAGATACCGGAATGTGCGGCTGATTTCGCGCAATCTCTCCGATCTCGACAAGGCACTTGCCGGCGACGTGCCGGAGCCTTTGGCGTTTCTGCGGCAGGTGCCGTATCTCGATCTCGTCGTCTCGGCCAACATCCTGTCTCAGATCGGCGTCGGTGCGAGGCGGCAGCTTGAGGAGATGAGGCACCCGGAGCCGGATGCCATCGTTGCCAAGCTTGTCAGCGCGCATCTGGACGGGATCTCCGCCCTGCCCTGCCGCCAGATCCTGTTGACCGATACCGCCTATAGAATTGTCGATCGGCAGGGAGAGGTTCTGGAGACAACGGATCTTCTGGCCGGCCTTACGCCGCCGCAGGCGGTCCGAGCCTGGTGCTGGCCGGTCGCGCCCTATGGCGAACTTGGCCGTGAGTATCAGGCTGTCCATGATGTGATCGCGCGGTAGCTTGATTTGCGCGAACCCGCGTTTTAGCTTCGGTGCATGATGACACGCACGCTCCCCATCGCCGCCGCCGTTCTTGCCCTTTCCTTCAGCCTGGCCGTTGCGCAGGACATGAAGGGGCATGACCATTCCTCGACAAAGCCGCAGGGACAGACGGACACAAGCCCGTCTACGAAGGCTTACAAGGATGCGGCCGCAAAAATGCACAGCGACATGTCGCTGAACTATTCCGGCGATGCAGATGTCGATTTCGCGCGCGGCATGATCGCTCACCACCAGGGCGCGATCGACATGGCCAAGGTCGAGCTGGAACACGGCAAGGACCCTGACCTGCGCAAGCTGGCTGGAGAGATCATCAAGGCGCAGGAAAAGGAAATTGCCGAGATGCAGGCATGGCTGAAGGCGAAGGGACAGTAAGCTTCGAAGCTTGTCCAACGTCGCATCCTTCCGTATCTTGACGGTCTGGAGGCTGGTGACATGCGCCCGATTACCGCAATCGGTTTTGATGCCGACGACACGCTCTGGCAGAACGAACAATACTACCGCCTGACGGAACGGCACTTCCAGAAGCTGCTTGGTGATTTTGGCGATGGCGCCGATATTTCCGCGCGACTGCTGGAGGCCGAGAAGCGCAATCTCGGATATTATGGTTTCGGCATCAAGGGCTTTACCCTGTCGATGATCGAAACCGCGATCGAAGTGACGGACGGCAACGTACCATCCCGCACCATCGGCGAAATCCTCGATATCGGCCGGGAGCTGCTGCGCCACCCGGTCGAGGCGCTGCCGCATGTGGAAGAAACGCTGCGATCGCTGAACGGCCATTATCTGCTGGTGCTGATTACCAAGGGCGACCTGTTCGACCAGGAACGCAAGCTGGCGCAATCGGGCCTCGGTGATTTCTTCGACGCGGTGGAGATCGTTTCGGACAAGACGGCCACCACCTATCGGCGCATTTTCCAAAAATTGGCCGACGGGCCTGAACGGGCGATGATGGTGGGCAACTCGCTCAAGTCAGATATCGTGCCGGCCATCGCCGCGGGATCCTGGGGCGTTTACGTGCCGCATGCCCTGACCTGGGTCCTGGAACATGTGGACGCGCCGACCGAAGCGCCGCGTTTCCGCAAGATCGAGAACCTTGGCGAGTTGCAGCGGGTCCTTACCGAAGTCATGGCCGTTTGAAATTCAGCCGTGCCTGCGCGACCTCCGGCTGGCAGAAACAGCCCTCGAAATGATCGTTGACGAGGCCCATGGCCTGCATGAAGGCATAGACGGTTGTCGGGCCAACGAAGGTCCAGCCGCGCTTCTTGAGCACCTTGGACAGTGTGACGGAGACTGGCGTCGTGGGGTTGGCGCACAGCGTGGCGAGATCCATGATCGCGGGTCGGTCTTCCTCGCGAGGTTCGAAACTCCAGAAGAATTTGGCGAGGGTGCCAAACTCATCGCGCATCTCGACGGCGCGCTTGGCATTGTTGATGGTAGACACGATCTTGCCGCGATGGCGGATGATGCCCGCATCGAGCACCAGTCGTTCGACATCGTCTGGACCGAACTGCGCCACGGTGTCGAAATCGAAGCCTGCGAAGGCTGCGCGGAAATTCTCGCGCTTGCGCAGGATCGTCAGCCACGAGAGACCGGACTGGAAGCCTTCGAGGCAGATCTTTTCGAACAGCCTGATATCGTCGGCCATCGGCCGGCCCCATTCCCCGTCATGATAGCGGCGGTAGTCTTCGAGACCGCCGTGCCAGAAGCAGCGGCCCTTCCCATCTTCGCTCGTGATGATGCCGGCCACTTGCTTCTCCCAAACCATGACAATCCAATCCTTAACGTCAGTCTGACAGGTCTTCAGCTTGCGGCAACCATGTTTACACACGGGCCGGTAACCCTGCCAAAAGCTTTATGCGAATTCCAGCGCCGAACAGGCCACCCGTTTACCAAACGCTTTGACGTCCCATTCACCATGGCCGCCAGATCCGTAACTGAGTGGACGTGGAACCGATGACGACGAAGACCCTGCTTCTGGCCCTAGGCCTGACGACCGCGCTTTGCAACACAGCTTTGGCAAACGACCGTTACGGCGACCGTCCGCCCGTGATCGTCAGCCCGGATCTTGCCGCTCCGTGGGTGATGCAGCTTGCCGGACCGAATGGACGATCGGCAGCGACCGTCCGTCAATATCGCCAGCCGCAGAACGACCGGCAGCAGGCCGACCAGCCGCGGGTGATATACCGCGAGCAGGCCCAGCCGCGGCCGGTGCGCCGTGGCATATTCGATCGCGGCCAGCCGAGAACGCAACAGGTCGCCATGCGCCCCAACGCGCCGGCCCGCAGCCGCATCGATCCGCAGTTCCTGCCGCAGATGGTGGCATATGACACCAAGGAAAAGGCGGGCACGCTCGTCATCGATACGAACAACCGCTTTCTCTATCTGGTGATGGCGGATGGCCAGGCCCGGCGCTACGGCGTCGGCGTCGGCAAGCCGGGTTTCGAATGGGCCGGCGAACACAAGGTGACCCGCAAAGCCGAATGGCCGAGCTGGATCCCGCCCCAGGAAATGATCAGCCGCGAGGCCGCCAAGGGCCACTATCTTCCCGCCCGCATGGATGGCGGACCGGAAAACCCGCTCGGCGCCCGTGCCCTCTATCTCGGCTCGACGCTCTACCGCATCCACGGCACCAATGCGCCCTGGACGATCGGCAGCGCCGTCTCCTCCGGCTGCATCCGCATGCGCAACGAGGACGTGACAGACCTCTACGGTCGTGTTGATGTCGGCACCAAAGTCATCGTGATGTAAGCGCCACCGTGGCTGCTGTGGCCATCTGGCCACGGTAGCATCAGTGATCGCTAACGGTCGGCGTATATTAACCTCGCCTCATCTTGCAGCAGGAGATGGGTGGGGACATGTTTTCCTGCAGTTCAATACGACAATACCAGGGGGTAAGGATGAAATCGGGTAAAATGCTGTTTGCCGTTGCCGGCATGATGGTTTCGATGCTGGCCGTCGATGTTTCGACCCAGCAGGCCTTTGCGCAGAGCTCCAGCGGAGCGCGGCCGCAGACGACTGCCAGCGACGTGGCGCCTTCCGTGCGCAACCGCGCGGTGCCGGAGAAATTCCAGCGCCGGAAGGTGCGGTTTGCCACCAATGAGGCGCCGGGCACGATCATCGTCGATACGAACAACAAGTTTCTCTACTACGTCGAGGGCAACAACCGCGCTACCCGCTACGGGATCGGCGTCGGTCGCGAAGGCTTCGGCTGGTCGGGTGTGGTCTCGATCGGCCGCAAGTCGGAATGGCCGACCTGGACGCCGCCTGCCGAAATGCGCGCCCGTGAGGCCCGCCGCGGCATCAAGCTGCCCGTCGTCATGCAGGGCGGCCCGGAAAACCCGCTCGGCGCCCGCGCCATGTATCTCTACAAGGGCGGCCGCGACACGATCTTCCGCATCCACGGCACCAACCAGCCCTGGACGATCGGCCTCAACCTGTCGTCCGGCTGCATCCGCATGATGAACAAGGATGTCGAGCATCTTTACGCGCGCGCTGCTGTCGGCTCCAAGGTCGTCGTCATCGGCCCGGGCAGCAAGCCGGGCGACGTCGCCTTCGAAGACCGCGGCCTCGACATTTTCCGCACCATCTTCGGCGGCTGATTGTTAGGCATCTCTTCTCGCATTCCTGTGCGCGTCACAGGAATGCGGTCGGTCTAGGTTAACGGACCGAAGAGATTCTTCCGCATCGCGGACGCGACGCTGCTCACTCCCTGTGACAAGCACAGGGATGAGGGTGGAGAGTGGGCGGTGCCGGCGGCAATCAGACGACGATGTCGCCTTTCAGGGTAAGATCGGCCGGCCTCGCCTAGACGAGTGCCTTTGCCTTTCTCGCGAGCTTTGCCGGTTCGGGCCCGCCATAGGCCCAGTCCAGCAGTTCCACCGTGTGGACGATCGGGATGGCTGTTCCAGACGCGATCTGGGTGATGCAGCCGATATTGCCTGTTGCGATCACGTCCGGCTTCGTCGCCTCAATATTCCTGACCTTGCGCGCCTTCAACTGGCCTGAAATTTCCGGCTGCAGAATATTGTAGGTCCCGGCCGATCCGCAGCAGAGGTGGCCTTCTGCGGGATCGCGGACGGTAAAGCCTGCTGCCTTCAGAAGCTGCTTTGGTGCGGCGACGATCTTCTGGCCGTGCTGCATCGAACAGGCCGAATGATAGGTGACGGTGAGCTTTTTCGGCTCTAGCTTGGCAAGATCAAGCGTGAACAGGTATTCGGTAATGTCCTTTGCGAGCGCCGAGACTGTTGCTGCCTTGTACGCATAGGCCGGATCGAGCCGCAGCATGTGGCCGTAATCCTTGATCGTGGTGCCGCAGCCGGACGTGGTGATGATGATCGCATCAAGACCGCCCGTTTCGATTTCGCGGGTCCAGACGTCGACATTGCTGCGGGCGAAATCCAGCGCCTGTTCCTCGCGCCCCATGTGATGCACCAGAGCGCCACAGCAGCCTTCCCCTTGCGGGATGACGACCTCGACGCCGAGGCGCGACAGCAGCCTGTATGTTGCGGCATTGATGCCGGGATCGAGCACCGGCTGGGCGCAACCCGTGAGGATCGCGACCCGCCCGCGGCGTTCGGCGTTCGGAATCTGCGATATCGCCGGGGCTGATCCGGCTGGTGGAGCGGCTCTCGGTGCAAGCTCCAGCATGGCTGCGAGGGGCCGAAGCGGCTTGATGCGCTTCAACAGCGGGCCGAAGGGCCGGCCGAGCCTTGCCAGCGACAATGCCGTCCTGAACCGTGCCGGATAGGGAAGAACCGCGGCCAGCAGGCTGCGGATCAGCCGGTCGGCAAGCGGCCGGCGGTAGGTGTTTTCGATATGGATGCGGGCGTGATCGACCAGATGCATGTAGTCGACGCCGGAGGGACAGGTGGTGACGCAGGAGAGGCAGGACAGACAGCGATCGATATGGGTGACGACCTGCTCATCGGCTGCCCGATCGTTTTCCAGCATGTCCTTGATGAGATAGATGCGGCCGCGCGGACTGTCGAGCTCATCGCCCAGCGTCACATAGGTGGGACAGGTGGCGGTGCAGAAGCCGCAATGAACACAGCGGCGCAGGATCTTTTCGGATTCCGCCACATGCGGGTCGAGCAGTTGTTCGGGGGTGAAGGAGGTCTGCATCAGTGCGCTTCTTCCCTGTCAACTTGGCCCCGCCTGCCGCAGGCGGCGCAGGACCTCGATACCGATGATGGTCTCATGATCACCACCCCATCTTGCCCGGCGAGAAGATCCCGGCCGGGTCGAGTTTCTGTTTGACCCGGGCCGAGAGTGCGGCCACGGCATCCGGCACCGGCTCGAATGACGGGGTCGCGGCTCTTGCGGATTTCGAGGCGCGGATGAGCGTGGCATGGCCTCCGCCGAGTGCGCGAATATAGCCGCGCAGGAAGTCGGCTTCGGGATCTGCCTCCATCTGCATCCAGACCAGTCCGCCCTGCCAGTCGTAATAGGCATCGACGCCCGCCTCCATGCGAAGAGCGGCGACAAGCTGGCAGCCGGCCATCGGCGCCATCGAGACGCGCCAGAGGGGCCGACCGGCACCGTTGGCATAGGGATGAACGTCGCGGATCTCGCGCCAGAGCGACAGGCTGTCTTCCATGCCGAGTCGGATGACGGGACCAAAGGCCTGCATCACGGCGACCAGCTTTTCGGCACGCACCGCGACGGATGCGGCGAGACCTTCGAGACGCAGGACGGTTGCTTCGTTCTCGGGCAAGGCGCCATCGATAAACCGGGCTCGCACGGTCTGGGGCAGATGGGCGGCACCGGACACCTCCACCGGAAGCGCCATGGCGGCCGCCATTGCCTTGGCGGCGGTCTCGTCATCGAGGGCGGAGATGACGATGGTTTCCACCGTCTGCGGCACCGGAAGGACGCGAAAGGTCACTTCCGTCAGAAATCCCAGCGTGCCGTGCGAACCGGCGAGAAGTTTGACCAGATCGAGGCCGGTGACGTTCTTCATCACCCGCCCGCCGGCGCGCAGCAGTTCGCCGCTGCCGTTGACGAAACGGATGCCGAGAAGACTGTCCCTCGCCGCTCCCGCCACGAAGCGGCGCGGACCGGAGACATTGGCGGCAAACACGCCACCGATCGTCGGCTCGCCTGACGTGCCCATGATGCCGCGGTGATCCATGGGCTCGAAGGCCATCATCTGGCGGTTTGCGGCAAGGGCCGCTTCCACCTCGGCGACAGGTGTGCCGGCTTTGACGGTCATCACCATTTCGGCCGGATCATAGTCGACGATGCCGGTCAGGCCGCGCGACGACAGGGTCTCTGCGCCTTCAGTAGCATTGCCGAAGCCGGAGCGGGTGTTGCCGCCGCAGAGCGCGAACTTCCGGCCATCGGCCACGGCGCTGCGGATGACATAGGCGGCATCGGTTTCGGAATGGGGTATCAGCAAGGGACACGCACTTCAGGAATTGTGTTGGTGGGCATGAAATTCACCTGCGCCCCTCGAGCGGAAACACCTTGGACGGGTTCAATATCCATTGCTCATCGAAGGCTGAGCGGATTGCCATCTGCTGGTCGAGTTCGGGCTGGGTAAACTGATGCCGCATCAGGTCGCGCTTCTCGATACCAACGCCATGCTCGCCGGTGAGACAGCCGCCGGCATCGACGCAGAGCTTCAGGATCTCGTTGCCGGCTTCCTCCGCCTTCATGGCTTCTTCGGGATCGTTGGCATTGAACAGGATCAGCGGATGCATGTTGCCGTCGCCCGCGTGAAAGACGTTCGCCACGCGCAGGCCGAAGCGTTCGACGATTTCGGCGGTCTTTTCCAGCACGTAGGAGAGTTTGCCGAGCGGCACCGTGCCGTCCATGCAGATATAGTCGGCGATGCGGCCGGTGGCGCCGAAGGCCGATTTGCGGCCTTTCCAGATCAGCGCCGCCTCGGTGGCGGACTGGCATTCGCGCACGGTCTGGACCTGATGCCTTCGGGCGATCTCGACGATGTCTTTGAGCGTCGCGTCCATCTCCGCTTCCGATCCCTCGACCTCGACAATCAGGAGCGCTGCGACATCGAGCGGATAGCCGGCCTTGGCGAACGCTTCGCAGATCTCGATCGCCGGCTTGTCCATGAACTCGATCGCCACCGGAATGATGCCGGAGCCGATGATATCGGCGACGCAGGCCCCTGCCTCTTCCGAGCTATCGAACCCGAACAGGACCGGGCGCGCGCCCTCCGGTTTGGCAATCAGGCGCACCGTTGCCTCGGTGACGATGCCGAGCTGGCCTTCCGAGCCGCAGACGAGGCCAAGGAGATCGTATCCGGCGGCATCCAGATGCTTGCCGCCAAGCTCGATCACCGTGCCATCGACAAGCACCATCCTGACGCCGAGCAGGTTGTTGGTGGTGACGCCGTATTTCAGGCAGTGGGCGCCGCCGGAATTCATGCCGATATTGCCGCCGATCGTGCAGGCGAGCTGCGAACTCGGGTCCGGCGCATAGAAAAACCCGTCGATGCCAACCGTTTCCGAGATGCTGAGATTGGTGACGCCGGCCTGCACGGTGGCGGTGCGATTGCTGTAGTCGACTTCCAGAACCCGCGACATCTTGGAGAGGCCGAGCACGACCGCATCCTCCTGCGGAATGGCGCCACCCGACAGCGAGGTTCCCGCACCCCTTGCAACGACCGGAATGGCGTGCCGGTGGCAGTATTTCATCACAGCGGCAACCTGTGCGGTGGTGCGCGGCAGCACGACGGCAAGCGGGACGCGCCGATAGGAGATGAAGGCGTCGGTCTCGAACGGTGCGAGTTCGCGTTCTTCGTGGATGAGACAGTCCGCCGGTACGAGACGGGCAAGATCGGTCACGATGTTATCCCGCCGCGACAGGACGGACGCGCGTGGCGGCAGGAATGCGATTGCCTCGGCCATGGCCTCCTCCTCAGAACGCGTGGCTTTCTCTATCTCGTTACAGCGTATGCCATGACGGTGTCGCACATCAACTCGAATGCGGGTTGCCCACGCATAAACCACAGATCCGCTCTCGACATTATCAGCGTACAAAGCGCGGTCCGCGCAAAATAGACGTTGACGCAACAGTAGCCGGCTTCAGAATGGAGAATGCGCCTTTAGAGATGATTCTCCTAAAATAATCCTCTTTTGCTCGTTAAGCCCGGCGCAAGCATTATATTAGCAACATACATTTTTTGGAGGCGTTTCGAAATTGGGCTTGATGGACCGACTGACCGGCAATCTTCGTTTGATGCTGCAGCGCCCTGCGCGACAGCAGTATGCCGCGTTGTGCTATCGCCTGACGAAGAAGCGGACGCAGCTGGAAGTTCTGGTCGCCACAAGCCGCGATACGGGGCGTTGGGTCATTCCCAAGGGATGGCCGATGAAGGACAAGAAGGCGCATCAGGTAGCCGAACGCGAGGCTTACGAGGAAGTGGGCGTCAAGGGTAAGGTCGAGAAGGACGCGCTTGGCTTTTTCCACTACCGCAAGACCCTCGACAGCGGCCTGAAAGTGCTGGTGCGCGTGCAGGTTCACGCACTGGAAGTTGCCGATTGCCTGAAGAATTTTCCGGAAAAAGGATCCCGGAAGCTGGAATGGGTCTCCTGCGAGGAAGCGGCCAACCGCGTCAACGAGCCGGAACTGAAAATTCTCTTCCTGCGGTTTGCCGAAAAAATGGATCCGCTTCGTTCAACGGTGCCGATCAAGGCCGCAGGCTGACAGTCCGCTCGACCAACCAAAATCGTATACTGGAATAAATGATGGGCCAAACGCGGCCGCGTCTGGCCAAGCCGACGCTCGACAAGGATCTTGAAAAGCTCTCCTCGGTGGAAGACGCCGCGCGCCAGACGTCGCGCGGGCTTGCAGCACCCGGTGCAGCGCTGTTGTTCATCGTGCTGGTGGCAATCTTTGCCGCTTCCTATGTGACCGGACATCCGGGTGCTGTGGTGGTGATCGCGGCCTCCGCGCTTGCGGCCTACATGGCGATGAATATCGGCGCCAACGACGTTACCAACAATATCGGCGCGGCAGTCGGCGCGCGCGCGATGACGATGGCGTTCGGCCTGGCGCTGGCGGCAGTGTTCGAAATCGCCGGCGCGGTGATTGCCGGCGGCAGCGTTGCCGGTACGATCGCCAACAACATCATGCGTGCCGGCGTAATCACCGATCCGAACGTGATGATCTGGGCGATGATGGCGGCACTGCTTTCCGCAGCCGTGCTGATCAATGTCGCAACGTGGCTCGGCGCGCCGATCTCCACCACCCATTCTATCGTCGGCAGCGTGATGGGTGCAGGCATCGCGGCGGCCGGTTTTTCGGCCATCAACTGGGCGACCGTCGGCGGTATTACCGCAAGCTGGGTCCTGTCGCCGCTGCTTGGCGCCACGATTGCTGCCGGCCTGCTGTTCCTGATCAAGGAAACGATCATCTACCGCGAGGACAAGATCGCTTCTGCCCGGACATGGGTGCCGATCCTGATCGGCCTGATGGCGGGCGCCTTTGCGGGCTACCTCTCGCTTGTCGGTCTTGGGCAGTTGATAACGGTGTCAAAACTGACCGCGACCGCCATCACGCTGATCACGGGTCTTGCCGTCTGGCGACTGGTCATCCCTGTCATCGCCAGACAGTCGCGCGGACTGGAGAACCGCAACCAGTCGCTGCGCAAGCTGTTTCGCATTCCGCTGGTGTTTGCCGCGGCGCTGATGTCGTTTGCACATGGGGCGAATGACGTGTCGAACGCGATTGGTCCGCTGGCAGCGATCGTCGCGGCAGCGCAACGCGGCGGCGTGTCCGCACCTGTCGGCATACCGCTGTGGGAGCTGGTGATCGGCGGGCTTGGTATCTCGCTCGGACTTTTGCTGTACGGACCGAAACTGGTGCGGCTGGTGGGTGCCGAAATCACCAAGCTCAATCCGATGCGCGCCTATTGCGTCTCGTCTTCGACGGCGCTGACGGTGATCGTCGCGTCCTGGGTCGGTCTGCCGGTATCTTCCACGCATATTGCTGTTGGCGCCGTGTTCGGCGTCGGGTTTTTCCGCGAATGGTACACGCGCCATTCACGCCGCCGTTACGAGTATATGCGGGTCAGGGCCGGCAAGGATCCGGATGTCGGTCAGGAGCACGAGCACGACGAGAACGAGGTGAAACGCCGTTTTCTGGTGCGCCGCTCGCATTTCCTGTCGATCATCGCCGCCTGGATGATTACGCTGCCGGCATCGGCTGCGCTTGCAGCGCTGGTCGCGACGGTTATCTTCGCGCTGTTCGTCTGAGTTTCGAAAGTTTTCCCATGCGTGCCAATTTCCGGATACAGCGCCTGTTCATCGACGCCCCTCTTGCCAAGGCAGAGCACCAGGAGGTGGGAGCGGAGCATTTCAACTATCTCGCCAATGTGCTGCGCCTGACTGAGGGTGCCGAGATCCTGGCGTTCAATGGGCGCGACGGCGAATGGCTGGCGAAACTCATCTTTCCGAGCCGCAAGAAGATCGCGCTTGAACCGATCGAGCAGGTGCGCCCGCAGCCGCTAGCACCGGACCTGCATTACCTGTTTGCGCCGCTGAAGGTGGGACGGCTGGACTATCTGGTGCAGAAGGCGGTCGAAATGGGCGCCGGCACGCTTCAACCCGTCATGACGCAGCACGTGCAGGGCAAGATTACGAGCATGGAACGGCTGCAGGCGAACGTGATCGAAGCTGCCGAACAGTGCGGCATATTGTCAGTCCCGCAGGTCCTTTCGCCGAAGAAACTCGGCGATGTCCTCGACCACTGGCCGTCCGACCGGCGCATCATTTTCTGCGACGAGGGCGATGAGGGACAGAACCCGCTGACGATCCTCGCAAAGATCGAGGAGACCAAGCTGGCGCTGCTGGTTGGCCCGGAAGGCGGGTTTTCCGAAGAAGAACGGGCACGTCTGCGTTCGCTGCCATTTGTCAGTGCCATTCCGCTCGGACCGCGTATCCTGAGGGCCGATACCGCAGCGGTTGCAGCACTTGCCGTGGTCCAGGCTTCGATCGGCGACTGGCGTTGAACATGCTCCCAACCGGCGCGACAGATTTGACACACAGCTGCCTGTTTTTCTAAACCAGCGTTGAAAGAAATTCACTTGCACCGCACATCATTCCGGTCCAATCAGCCGGACGTTCGCTCTCTAAATACGGCACTCCGAACAAGGTAGTTTTCATGGCCCGCGACACCACCGACCAGACCCCGCTTTCTTCGGTGGCCGAGCTTTCCAGCTACATGGCCGAGGGACCGCGACCGAAGGAAAAATTCCGGATCGGGACCGAGCACGAAAAGTTCGTCTTCTTCAAAGCCGATCATTCGCCCGTGCCCTATGCCGGTGAAGCCAGCATTTCCGCGCTGCTGCATGGCATGCAGGAACGGCTTGGCTGGGAGCCGATCACCGATGGCGGCAATATCATCGGGCTTGGCGAACAATCCGGCATGGGTGCGATCTCGATCGAGCCCGGCGGCCAGTTCGAGCTTTCGGGCGCGCCTCTGGAAACGCTGCATGAGGTGGCAACCGAAGCCGAGGAGCATATCGCTCTCGTCAAGGAGATTGCCGAGCCGATGGGCATCGGCTTTCTCGGCATCGGCGGCAGCCCGAAATGGACGCGCGAAGAAACGCCGCGCATGCCGAAATCCCGTTACGACATCATGACCCGCTTCATGCCGAAGGTCGGCAGCAAGGGTCTCGACATGATGTACCGCACCTGCACGATCCAAGTGAACCTCGACTTCTCGTCAGAGGAAGACATGGCCGCGAAGATGCGGGTGTCGATGAAGCTGCAGTCGATCGCGACCGCGCTGTTTGCGGCATCGCCGTTTACCGAGGGAAAGCCGAACGGACTATCCTCCTGGCGCGGCGACATCTGGCGTGACACCGACAACAGCCGCTCCGGCGTGCTGCCTTTCGTGTTCAACTCCGATTTCGGCTATGCCGATTATGCAGAATGGGCGCTCGACGTGCCGATGTATTTCATCGTGCGCAACGGCAAGTATCACGACTGTACCAGCATCACCTTCCGGCAGTTCATGGATGGCGCGCTGAAGGGCACGGTCGACGACTGGCAGCCGACAATGGGCGACTGGATCAACCATCTGTCCACCCTCTTCCCGGACGTGCGGCTGAAGAAGTTCCTGGAAATGCGCGGTGCCGACGGCGGTCCGCTCGATCGCATCTCGGCGCTTCCCGCCTTCTGGGTGGGTCTGCTCTATGACGAGACGGCGCTTGCGGATGCGCAGGAGCTGACGAAGGACTGGACGTTCGAAGACGTCGCCCAGATGCGCGACACCGTTCCATCAAAGGGGCTTTCTGCAGAGATCCGTGGCGTGTCGGTTCTCGATATCGCCCGCGAGAGCGTGCTGATCTCCAAGGCCGGCCTCAAGGCCCGCGCGCGCAAGAATGCCGAGGGCGACGACGAGACGATTTTCCTTCGTCCGCTGGAAGAAATTCTGGTGAAGAAGGCAACGCTTGCCGACGAAATGCTGGCGCTGTTCAACGGGCGCTGGGAAGGCTCGGTCGAGCCGGCGTTCAAGGACTATGCCTACTGAGAGCTGCAAAAGCGGCTCCATAATCCGCTTTGAGGCTTTGCCTTTCCGGCTATAGTGGGTGTGTCACCCATGCCGGAAAGGATGCCCATGCTGCCATTGTTCGAGATGATGATGAAGGCCGGAGGGGGCCAGGGCGGCGGCGCATCCATGGAGGCCTTCGCCAAGCAGTTCGGCCTTGCCCAAGAGCAGGTTTCGGAGGCGATGGCGGCGCTGATGCCCGCCTTTTCCTCCGGCTTCAAGCGCAAGTCTGCAAACCCTTACGACCTTTCTGACCTGATGAGCACCGTGTTTTCCGGCGCCTATGGCAAATATTTCGAGGATATGGGCAAGGCTTTCACGCCGCAGGGCACAGCCGACGGCAATGCCGTTCTGGAGAAGGTGTTCGGCTCAAAAGAGGTGTCCCGTGCAGTCGCCGCGCAGGTGGAGAAGTTTACCGGCATCGGCCAGGACATCATCGAGAAGATGATGCCTGGCATGGCCAATACGCTGATGGGCGGCTTCTTTAAACAGTTTACAGGGCAGATGGGGGCGCCTTTCGCGACCCAGTTTCCGGCCGGCGGCGATACGTTCGGCCCGGCGCTGGAGACGATGCAGAAGCAGTGGATGACCGCGATGGGTTTTGACAAGGCGGCACCGAATCCGGACGCGACGAGCAATCCCTTGGACAATCCCTTTGCACAGGCGATGCGGGCGATGTGGGGCCTGGAAAAGCCAGAGCAGCCGCAGCCTTCCGCCACCGCTCCGGGCGCTGCCCAAACCTATGCGGATCTCGTCAACCGGATGTTCGACAGCGGAGTCGAGGCGAACAAAGGCTACCAGAAGAGCCTGGAGACGATGTTCGACGGTTACTTCGGCACTGGAAAAGCGGCCAAGCCCTGAACGAAAAAGTCACTTGAACGAAAAAGCCCGGCGCGGATAAACCGGCCGGGCAAAGGCAGGGCTATTGGCAATCGCCCTGCGGGGAAACTTGAGGCTCGCTAGAGCCGCTTGAAGCGTGTGCGCGCATGCTCGCGGGCGGCACGCGTCAGAAGCCGTGACGGGTCATCCAGAACGCCCGAACGATCGAGCGCCTTCACCACATCGTGGCGGGTAATGCCGATATCTTCGAGCTGGTAATCGTCGAGGTCGTGAAGGGAATTGGCCTCGAAGCGATTTCGAAGAGCGCGCCATACGGATTTCGTTCGAAGCATGATCTGCGCTGCAAAGCGGGTCTTCGCTGCTGCAGGGTAAAGCTTCAGTTCGGTTCCGTAGTTGGTCGTGCTCATCGGATCATCCTTTCGTAAGGCACGGAGAGGCTCACCCCTTCCACAACGGCTTTGCGGAAAGGTTGCCCTTTGTGAAGGCATCCGGGAGGAGGCCTTCGCTGGTTCTGATTTTGCATCGTGTTTATGCGGGAAAATCTATTGATCAGTCCAACGAATGTTTCTAATGATATGCATCAATCGCTCTTATGAATGACGTTCATCTGGAGGCCTGCATGTCCGCACCGCTCGACATCGATCAGCTACACACGTTCATCGCCATCATCGACACCGGCAGTTTCACCAAGGCGGCCGATCGGGTGTTCAAGACCCAGTCGGCGGTGTCCATGCAGATGCGCCGGCTGGAAGAACGGATCGGCAAGCAGCTGTTTGCCAAGGACGGGCGCGGCAACCGGGTGACGGCCGAGGGCGAAAAGCTGATGAATTACGCAAGGCGCATCATCAGGCTCAACAACGAGGCGATCGCCGCCTTCGACGACAACCGCCTGGAAGGTTCGATCCGGATCGGCACGCCGGACGATTACGCGGACCGCTACATGCCCGAGATCATCGGACGATTTGCGAAGACGCATCCCAATGTGGAGCTCTATATCGTCTGCGAACCCTCGGTCAGCCTTGCCGAGAAGATGGCGCGCGGAGAGCTGGATATCGCGCTGGTCACGCACAACCCGCGGCAGCGGATCTCCGACGTGGTTCGCACCGAGCCTTTGTGCTGGGTGGGTTCAGCCAACCACACGCTGAAGGACGACGCGCCGGTGCCGCTTGCGGTCGGTCGGCGTGACTGCCTCTGGCGCCAGCTTTCCTGTTCGGCGCTGGATGCGTCAGGCCGCGAATATCAGGTCCTGTTTACGAGCTGGTCGTCGACCGTCGTTGCGGCGGCCGTGCTTGCCGGCATGGCTGTTTCCGTGCTGCCGGAATCGGCGCTGCGGCCCGGCATGAAGGTTCTGACGGCTGCCGACGGTTTTCCGCCGCTGCCACCCGTGCAGATCGGCCTGATGAAGCGGCCGGGGGTCTCACCGTCGCTGATGAACGCCATCACCGACCATATCACCGCCTGCCTCGACAATATCTCGCCGGCCGTGGTGCCTGACGATCTCGATGCCGACACCAAGGCGTTTCCGCGCATGGTGCGGTCGCGCGGTTCGGTGATGCCCGGCTGGTAATGCAGACAAGAACGTCGCCTGCCTTCAGTTGAGGGCAAGCCACACGGCCTGCCAGACCCAGAGCGCGCCCAGCGTGAAAAAGCCCAGCATAAACAGCGGCCGGCGGTAGCGCAGGCGATTGCTGGTCACATGCACATAGGCATGGGCATAGCGGGAGGCGACGAAGAGCCAGGAGAGCGCCACCGTGCCCCAGTTGTCTGCGGTCGATGCATAAAGCACCAGGCAGACGACGTGAAACAGCACCGGCAGTTCAAACTGGTTCTTGATGTTGTTGTGGACCAGCAGGCTTTCCGCCGGTTCCTGCAGGTTCTCGCGAAACTGCGCCGCCTCGACGCGGCCGGACCTGACGGCGGCAACGCGTTTCTTCGACAGCATCCAGTAGAGACAGAAGACGAGCGCGACATGCGCGATCATCGGCCAGAGCGTTGCATTGGTGGAAAGCATTGATCCTCCTGTCGTCATAAGAATGCATAGACGAAGCAAAGGCCGCCGACAACGGGCCGACGGCCCTCCTTACACAGACTTGGACTACCGCGGCGTCAGGGTTTCGGTGCCGGATCCGTCCTGGCCGGAAATCGTCCAGGCACCTTCCAGCACGCCATCATCGCGCACCTCATAGACGACGAGGCCAACTTCGCCATCCAGCACGTAGCCTGCGGCAAAAGCGTTCTCATAGAGCATGCAGATGCCGTTCGACGTGGCCTTCTTGCCCGAACCCGTCTTCCAGACGATGGCACAGGTCGTCTCGCTGGTCAGCTTGATGGTGGCGGTGCCGTCATAGGCGGATCCGTCGAGATTGGTGCCCTCAACCGTGTACGCGCCGGCCTTGACGGTCTGCGCCTGGGCAGGCGCAATGAAAGCGGCGCCCAGAAGCACCGCAGCAAGAACTGTTCTCTTCACGAAAGTCTCCCCTTAAGTCGATCTCTATCGACGACGAGAAGATATCAAAATTTGTGCTGGCGGATACTGGGGGCACGAAATAAAAAGGGCCGGGCTACTATGCCCGGCCCTGTTGTTTTGGACGTCGCTACGTTCAGGCGCCGGAGCCCGGATAGTTCGGGCTTTCGCGGGTGATCGTCACGTCATGCGGATGGCTTTCGCGCAGGCCAGCACCGGAGATGCGAACGAAGGTCGCCTTCTCCTGGAAGTCCTTGATGTCCTTGCCGCCGACATAGCCCATGGCAGCTTTCAGGCCGCCTGCGAGCTGATGGATGACGCCGGAAACCGGACCCTTGTAGGGTACCTGGCCTTCGATGCCTTCCGGCACCAGCTTCAGCGTGTCGCGGACTTCCGCCTGGAAGTAACGGTCGGCGGAACCGCGGGCCATGGCACCGACGGAACCCATGCCGCGATAGGCTTTGAACGAGCGGCCCTGGTAGAGATAGACTTCGCCCGGGCTTTCATCGGTGCCGGCGAGCAGCGAGCCGATCATCACGGCCGACGCGCCGGATGCGATCGCCTTGGCGACGTCGCCGGAGAACTTGATGCCGCCATCGGCAATGACCGGAATGTCCTGCGCCTGTGCTGCTTCGACCGCCGACATGATGGCGGCAAGCTGGGGAACGCCGACGCCGGCGACGATACGGGTGGTGCAGATCGAGCCCGGGCCGATACCGACCTTGACGGCGTCTGCGCCCGCATCGATCAGCGCCTTGGTGCCGCTTGCGGTGGCAACGTTGCCGGCCATGACGCGGACATGGTTGGACAGCTTCTTGACGCGGGTAACGGCTTCGAGAACGCGGGCCGAATGGCCATGCGCGGTATCGACGACCAGAAGATCGACGCCGGCTTCGATCAGCCGCTCGGCACGCTCGAAACCATCGTCACCGACGCCGATCGCGGCAGCGGCGCGCAGGCGGCCCTGCATGTCCTTGGAGGCATGCGGGTTGAGCTGCGACTTTTCGATATCCTTGACGGTGATCAGACCAACGCAGCGGCCTTCGCCATCGATAACCAGCAGCTTTTCGATGCGGTTGGTATGCAGCAGGCGCTTGGCCTCCTGCTGATCGACGTTTTCCTTGACGGTGATGAGGCCCTGATGGGTCATCAGCTCGTGGATCTTCTGGGCCGGATCCGAGGCGAAGCGCACGTCGCGGTTGGTCAGGATGCCGACCAGACGGCCCGAGGCTTCGACGACCGGAATGCCGGAGATGTGGAAGGTCTTCATCAGGGCCAGCGCATCGGCAAGCGTCGCATCGGGGCCGATCGTGACCGGGTTGACGACCATGCCGCTTTCGAACTTCTTCACCTGGCGGACCTGTTCGGCCTGCTCGACCGGCGTCAGGTTCTTGTGGATGACGCCAAGACCACCGGCCTGCGCCATCGCGATGGCGAGACGGCTTTCGGTGACGGTGTCCATGGCCGACGAGATGATCGGAATGTTCAGCTCGAAATCAGTGGCAATGCGCGTGGCGACGCTGGTCTGGCCCGGCAGGACTTCGGAATGCCCCGGCTGCAGCAGGACGTCATCGAATGTGAGGGCGTCGAGACCGGTCGGCGTTTCTATAATACGAGCCATTGCCAATTCCTTCGATCTTAAAAATGCGGGACCGCTCAGGACCGTGAATACGTCCCGACGTTCCGGCAACAATTGCTTGGAAGTTGGCGAGGGCTGGTAACACGATAATGACAGGAAGGGAACATTTAAAACCCGGAGGCAGGCCCTCCGGGTTTGCATAGCTGTGAATTTCCCGCGTCAATATTCGTCAGATATCGAACTGGTAGCTCTTCGGCACGAAGCGGTAGCCGGTTTCCTGCTTTTCGGCGTAGCCGACGGCGGGGAACGGCATGTGGTAGCCGAGGAAGGCGACCTTGTCGGTGGCGATCATGTCGAACACGCGCTTGCGGGTTGCGGCCGCCTTTGCCTTGTCCATGTCGAACTTGACCTCCCAGTCCGGGCGCTGCAGCGACAGGACGAAGTGGTTGGCGGTATCGGCCGTGAGGATCAGGCGCTTGCCCTGCGATTCCACGTTGAAGATCATCATGCCGGGCGTATGGCCGGGCGCGAGCATGCCGGTGATGCCGGGTGCGACGTCGTCGCCCTCTCCGATGAAGGTCATCTTGTCTGCCAGAGGCTTCACATTGGCGAGCACGGACTTCTGATTGCCTTCAGCGGGCGTTCCGGCGCGGGCGCCGTCGACCCAGAAATCATATTCCGTCTGACCGGTGATATAGGTCGCCTTGGGGAAAGCCGGCTTGCCGTCTTCCATCAGGCCGCCGATATGGTCGCCGTGGAGATGGGTCAGGACCACTTTTGTGACATCGCCCGGCATATAGCCGGCAGACGCCATGCCTTCGACCAGACGGCCGGCACCCATGGCATGACCCGACTGGCCGAAGCCCGTATCGAACAGGATGACGTCGCTGCCGGTATCAATGAGCGTCGGGGAAAAGCCGTTGACGAACTGATCGGTCGGCAGAAAGTTGTCTGCGAGAAGCGCGCTGACGGTCTCGGCCGACTGGTTGGTTCCAAACGTCTCGTTCGGAGTGCCGGAGGCGCGGGAGCCATCCTTCACCACGAGAACATCGAAGCTACCGAGCTTGAATTTATGAATGTCGGGAGGGGTTACGCGATCGATTGCCAATTTCTTCTCCTGTGCCAGCGCTTTGCTGCTCATCAGCGCCTGGCCACTCCATATAGCCGGCGCCGCGAGGACGGCCAGTCCGGCACTTCCCAGCAGCGTGCGGCGTTCCATGCCCTTTGGTTCGTCCTTGAACGTCATGATCTCATCCCTCCGTTTGAAAGCTTTCGGGGGTGCACCGAAAATGCCCAAGCCCCGCACACGAATAGATAACAGGCGACAGGCAAAGGGAAACAAGCCTCACGCAGACGTGACATGGTCTCCCGGAAATTGACATTGTGCAATTGGCTTCATGCCGGAACAGGTCTAGAGCGGGGACGTTGAAGTGCGTCGCGTATCGCAGGCCCTCCCCATGAACCGCATCATCCCGCTTATTCTCGCCGTCGCTCTATTCATGGAGCAGATGGATTCGACCGTCATTGCCACCGCGCTTCCAGCCATTGCAGCGGAACTCGGTGTCAGCCCGATCACGCTGAAACTGGCGCTGACATCCTACATGGTGGCGCTTGCGATGTTCATTCCACTGAGCGGCTGGATGTCCGACAAATTCGGGGCAAAGAAGATCTTTCGCCTGGCGATCTGCGTCTTTATCGTGGGCTCGATCCTCTGCGCGATCTCGGATTCACTGCTGCAGTTCGTGATGTCGCGCTTCCTGCAGGGCATGGGCGGTGCAATGATGACGCCGGTCGGCCGTCTCGTGCTGCTGCGGACGACGAAGCGAAGCGAACTTGTTTCCGCCATGGCGCTTCTGACAATTCCGGCGCTGGTCGGGCCTTTGACCGGGCCGCCGATCGGCGGTTTCATCACCACCTATTTTTCCTGGCACTGGATCTTCATCATCAACGTGCCGATCGGCATCGCCGGCGTGATCCTGACCGGCATCTACCTGCCGCACGTGCCGCCGGTGGAGACGCCTCGAATGGACTGGTTCGGCTTTCTGCTGACCTCGGTCGCGGCCTCCGGCGTCGTCTTCGGCCTGTCGGTGATCGGCCTGCCGGCGCTGCCGCCGGTCGTCGGCATCACGGCCACGTTTGCCGGCTTTGCCGCCTGCATTCTCTATTATTTCCATGCCAAGCGGCACCCGTTTCCGGTGCTGAACCTCACGATCTTCAACGACCGGGCCTTCCGTGCCTCCACCACCGGCGGCACGATGTTTCGCATCGCGACCGGGGCGATCCCCTTCCTGATGCCGCTGATGCTGCAGCTGGGTTTCGGCCTCAATCCGTTTCAGTCCGGCCTCATCACCTTCGCCGGTGCGATCGGTGCGCTGACGGTCAAGTTCCTTGCAAGGCGGGTGTTTGCGATGACAGGCTTTCGAACCGCGCTGATCTTTGCCGGCATCCTTGGCGCAGCATCGACGGCGGTCAACGGGTTCTTCACGCCGGACACACCCCATATCGTGATCATCGGCGCGCTGCTCGCGGCAGGGCTATTCCGCTCCCTGTTTTTCACAGGTGCCAATGCTCTCGGCTATTCGGAGATTACGGACCAGCAGGCGAGCCAGGCGACGTCCATGGCCTCATTCCTGCAACAGGTGAGCCTGGCACTCGGCGTCGCGTTTGCAGCCTTCATTCTGGAGATGTCGTCGACGTTTTCCGGCAGCCAGCTGGCGCTCGCGGATTTCCATCTCGCGTTCTTTATCGTCGCCGCTGTTTCGGTATTTGCGGTGATCCCAATCCTCAAGCTCGACCCGATGACCGGCGCCGACGTATCGGGACACCGGCGCGGAGTGCGCGTCGGACAGGTAGAGCCGACACCGGGAGCCGGCGAGTAAACTCAGTCCCGGCCGAAGCCCTCGTCGCCCGCCTGTTCCCGCGGATCATCCTGTGCTTCGTCTGCTGCATCATCGCCGGGATGGTCGCCGGCCGCTTCGTTGGCGAGCCTGTGGGCCTGACCTTTGAAGTGTTTTGCAAGCAGGAACATTTCCACCGATTCCTGGCGCGACGAGCCGGGCTTGATATGGATGACCTGCTTGAAGTTCTTCTTGAGCATATCGAGAAGGTCCTTCTCGGTGCCGCCTTGGAAGGTCTTTGCCAAGAAATGGCCACCCTCGCCCAGAACCGAGACGGCAAAATGCGCGGCGACTTCACACAGATGCATGGTGCGCAGATGGTCTGTACGGTGGTGGCCGGTGGTCGGTGCCGCCATGTCGGACAGGACGACATCCGGCGTGCCGCCGATCGCTTCCATCAGCTGGCGCGGCGCGTCGTCATCGAGGAAGTCGAGCTGCAGGATCTTGACGCCGGCAAGCGGCGCCATTTCAAGAAAATCGATCGCCGCGACGCGCATATCGTCATCGCTGGATTCGGTGACCTTGGCGGCGATCTGCGACCAGCTGCCGGGGGCTGCACCCAGATCGATGATGCGGCGCGCGCCCTTGAGCAACTGGTGCTTCTCGTCGATCTCCAGAAGCTTGAACGCCGCCCGAGCGCGATAACCCTCGAGTTTGGCGCGCTGGACATAGGGATCGTTGATATGGCGCTCCAGCCAGCGGCGTGAAGACGCCTTCAGCTTGCCCTTCTTGACCTTCTGGCCAAGCTTGCGACCGGTGCGGTTGCCGCCAACGGATGGTTTCGTCATTGCTTGCGTCCCGTTTCCTGCGTCTGCCCGTGGCCTGAATTATTCGTCTGATGGTGGCCCTGGCCTGAACCGCTGCCTGACCCCTGGCCGAACCTTCGTCCCCTGCCGCGGCGCCAGACACCGTCATCAGCCATCATATCCGTCAAAAGACCTTCGCGCAGCCCGCGATCGGCAACCCGCATGCGCTGGCTCGGCCAGCGGCGGCGGATCGCTTCGAGGATGGCGCAGCCGGCAAGAACCAGATCGGCCCTGTCCGGCCCGATGCAGGCATTGGCGGAGCGGCCGGCGAAATCCCATGACAGGAGCTTTGCCTGCATGGCAGAAACCTCGGAATCCGACAGCCACAGACCATCGACCTTGCGGCGATCGTAACGCGGCAGATCGAGGTGGACGCCGGCAAGCGTGGTGACCGTGCCCGATGTGCCGATCAGATGAAAGTCCTCGGCGCCCTGCTGGTGCGGGGAACCGATCGGCGGGCAATCGAACTTCGACAGCATGCCTTCGACTTCATCGACCATGCCGGCAAAGACGGCCGGCGTGACATCGCGGCCGCCATGGCGTTCCGACAAAGTCACGACGCCGACCGGCAGCGAGGTCCAGTGGGTGATGTGGTTGGCGAGCCGCGACGAGCGACTGTCGCCGATGCGGATGACCGCGATTTCAGACGAGCCGCCGCCGATATCAAACAGCACGACGGAACGGGCCTCGCGGCCGACCAGCGACGAGCAGCCGGACACGGCAAGCCGCGCCTCGGTTTCGCGATCGATGATTTCGAGCTCGAGCCCGGTTTCCTCAGTGACCCGTGCCAGAAATGCCTCGCCGTTTTCGGCAGCGCGGCAGGCTTCGGTGGCAATCAGCCGCATGCGGCGGATCGGCCGGTGCGCAAGTTTCGACGCGCAGACGCGCAAGGCATCGACGGCGCGATCCATCGCTTCCGTCGACAGGCGACCGCTTGCAGCCAGCCCCTCGCCCAGACGGACGATGCGCGAAAACGCGTCGATGACCCGGAACTGGCCGGGCCGCGTCGGCTGGGCGATCAGGAGACGGCAATTGTTGGTGCCGAGATCAAGGGCTGCATAGAGTTCGTCGCGGAAGCCTGCGAACTTGTCGGCGCCGGGAGAACCATGGATTTCATGCCCGAGCGCCGCATAACCGGCGTGGCCTGCGGCCGAAACCGTCTTGGCGGTGACCAGCGGTCCCTGCTTGGCCTGCGTCAGCGGCCGACCCTGCGGGCCCCGACCGGCACGCTTCTTCTTGCGGCTCTGATTGCGATCCTGCTGCGGGCCCTGCTGGCGCGGCTGCTTTCCGGCCGGCTTGGCGTCACCGCGCAAGCCTTCGCCCGCCGGCGCATCGGCGCCAGATAGGCGATCGCCACCATCCACTGATGGATTTGGCGCATGTGCAGAATTCTCCGTGACCGCGGAGCGCGAACGGGAGCGACGGCGCTTTCGCTTGCGCGGATGCGGTGAGCCCGGCTCTGGCCGCCCTCCGTCGGACGTGCCACCATCCGGTTTCATGCCGTGCGAGCGTCCGGCCTGGCCGGCCTTTTCAGCCGGGCTTGCGTGCGCCATCGACGCCGCGTCACGGTCTTTGCCGTTTCGCTTCGCCTTGCGGCGCCGGGAGTTCTTGACATCCCTGCGCAGTTCCGCCGACGCCCCGCCTTCCGGCGGCTTTCCGCCGCTATCGGGGTTCATCACTTTATAAGTCCATCTCGCCGCGCAACACTTTGAAGCATGCAGCTGGCGTCTGATCGTTTCGTTGACCTGAAGATAACAGCCTCAGGCGCATTCGCCAACGGCTTTTTAGGGCGCGGCAAGCAGGACCAAAAATGATGTCGATTTTTTTCACAAAGGGTATTTGCAAGCGCCAAGTGTTTGGATATAAGCGCCGCACACCGATGAGCCACAAGGCTTTTCCTGCTGGGGAATAGTTCAACGGTAGAACGACGGACTCTGACTCCGTTAATCTTGGTTCGAATCCAGGTTCCCCAGCCAATCTACCCCATTGAAATCGCTGCATTTTCAAAATGCCGCGTCACACAGAGACGGCAACGTGTCACGTGCTGTGTCACAATTTTCGTGGGACTTGCTGCGGACAAAATGTCCGTTTGTACATTGCAGCTAAACGAATCTGTGCCATATATACGAAATGTATCACAGCTCGGTCGCGTGCCGAGCTTTATGTCGTTGTCAATGTGAAGGAGGCCAATCATGAGTTTTGCCATGACCGCTGATGCCATCCCGAACAGAACGGGCGCTCGCTCAGAAGCCAGAGAACTGGCGGAGATTTTTAGCTCTCCATCTGTGCCCGTCGTTGAGGTCGCGGAGCAGAACGGCGTGAACGTCGTTTTCTCGGACATGGGGCGGTTCGCGGAGAAAGTCGCAGGACTGCTGGATTTCAACGATCGACGAATTTACGTCAACAAAGCCGACTCCGGAAATCGACAGCGCTTCACGATCGCTCACGAACTGGGGCATTGGATACTCCATAGGAAGGCGTTTGAGGCAAACCCGGAGCAGTATCCGGTACTCCCGCGTTTTCAGCGGGTGGAAGCCAGCAACGCATTCGAACAGGAAGCAAATGCTTTCGCATCGGAATTGCTTGTGCCAAAGCACTTGCTAAAAGGCGTTCGCAATGCACCTGTATCTGTGCTCGCTCCTATCTTCGATGTCAGCCGCACAATGATGGAGTACCGGCTCTCCAATGCCGAGTGACGCGTCTCCATCAAAGCAAGACGTACTTGATGAAATATTGAGGCAGGATGGCACGCTTCCGACTGACAAGCCGGAACCACCTGCCTCGATAGAAGACGCCAACAAGGAAACAGCCCGAGAATTAGCTTACGCGAAGCTCCTGGCTTTCCAACAGCACCACAGCAGCAAAGGCCACTGGTCCATTTTCATGATGGCCTTGCTAGCTGGACTCGTAATATTTCAGATTATTCTTTTGGTTAAGGTCGGACAGGGTAAGTGGGATTTCACTCGATACGAGTGGTTGCTTCCCCTACTCCTTGTCCAGAACCTTGCCCAGATTATCGGGCTAGCGCACGTGGTCGTGAAGTCGTTATTCGACAGCTTCAAAGAATAGCAAGCTGATAGATGATGCGGCTCTGGCCGTCAGGTGACGCGCTGGCGATGTCGAAGCGCCTCGCGTCGTCTAATGTCAGCCGATCGCCCTGACGGGCGTTCTTAGCGGCGGGATAGCGTGCGGTGTCCACCGAGAACTGGAACCGTTGACCGGCAACCATGGTGCGGAAATCACTGCCGGTCCTGTCACGCGCTCCCGCCTCAATCGCTGCGAACTCGTCGGCGCTATCAAGAATGCCGCGAATGCGGATTTTACCGCGGGCAGCATCGGCCGCCGGTCTGCCGTTGGGCGAGCGCGTTATAGCGTCGATGACAGCCGAAACCGAATAGATCCGGTCAGCCTGTCGGCTCGTCATTCTGTCGAGTCTGTCGAATAGCGACATGCTTTCATCCTTTCAAAAATATGCCCGGAGGTTTTCCGGCCTCCGGGCTGGCCACCATTGGCCTGGGGTGATTGTTTCTAAACCGCCAAGATCACCGGCTCGGGAACATGCCCGGGGCGCTTAGCCGCAAGGCCTCCCGGGCAATTTCATCAGGCACCGATGTTGCAATACCAGCCGCGCCAATCCATGAAGCTTGCGCCGAAGTCCAGGCGGACCTTGATCTCCACACCATCGACGTTGAAGCCGAATTGCTCGAAGAACTGCGGGCCTTCTTCGCCTTCGAGATAAGCGTACTCCAGGCCGGGCACCTGCTCCGCGGGAGCGGCCAAAAACCACTCCGTCGCGTTTGTGAGGCGGGGCTCGACAACAAGCTCCAGCTTGCCGCCGAAGACATTCACGTCCTGCGTCTGGTTCGCTTGGATCGACGTCAGGATCTTTTCGGCCTGCGTTTCGAGATCGGCACCTACGACGAGGTAGCGTGGGCCAACACTGATCAGCTCGCCCGTGTCATCGGTCTGCTTACGGAAGCTCGTGCGCGCGATGCTGAGAGCGTCCACGCTCAGCGATGCCGGCGTTCCAAGGTTTTTGTGGGTGGCGTGAAACAAGGCCAAGCCGTCGCCCATTTTCGGATTCGACTTGAGGAGATCGACCAGGATCTTTGCCTCGAGGTCGCTTGCCTTCTTGCCCAATCGCTGTGCGATTCCCGAGAATGCACCAAGATCGTCATTGACCAGCATCTGGCGGGTCATGCCGAAGATCTTGCCGAACGTCTCCAGCTTCAGCGACTCCGCGCTTTCCGAGAACGTGCCGCGCCTGAACTCACCGTGTTCGTTGACCTTTTCGAGGTTGGAGAAGCCGCCCAGGCGCACAGCAGTCTTGGCTTTAAAGTCGCGCGCGGTGGTCCGCCTTGCCGCGGCCTTCAGCGCGCTCGGAACGGCACCGTAAGAGGCCTGCAGCGTGGTTTGGCCGACAGAGCTGATGACCTTGCCGAAATCGCTGGTGGTGTGCAGGGCGCGCTCGATTACCTGACCAGCCGCCATTCCATGCGTCGTGACACCATTCCCCTCCAATGAGCGGCGTGCCAGCTCGACACATGATAGTCCGACAAATTCACGAGAGGCGTCCTGCGGCTTGTGCGCGGCACTGACGCGGGTCATCAGCGCGTCCGCCATCGCTTGCGAACGCGTCATGCCGCCGTGGCGGTGCTCGTTATGATCGGCGTGCGGGAAGGTCGGAGTCTGCGCCTGGCGGGAAACCATGCCGTCAAGAGCGATCGCGCGGAAGGCGTCGACGGTCGTGCCGTCATCGATTGCGCGATCAAGCTGCTCGTCGTCCACGCCCGTCGTACGAGCCAAAGTCCGGAGCTCGGAGACGCGGCGACGCTCGTTGATGATGTTGGCAGGCGCCGGCCGCTGCTGTTGCTCCTGGCGCTCAGGTTCAGCTGTCGTAGGCATTTCGAATCCTCTTGTCTTTGCGTTGGAGTCGGCCGGAATGGGCACGACGCTAATTTCCATCGGTTGCCACAGGGTAGCGGTTACCGTTGGCACTTCTCCCTGCCCAGCCTCGGCACGCTCCTCCTTTAGAATGCGGTAGCCGACAGACACCGGCAGGCTCATGCCATCCTGAAGATCGAGGAAGAGATCTTCAGCTCGAGCTTTTCGGGACAGCTTCACTGTGGCGATTACCTGCCCGCGTTCAAAATGAACGGAACCAGGCACGACAGTGCCAAGCCGGTCATCAAGATTGTATGAGCCGTGCGTGTCGAGTAGGCTCATGTTCTCGGCACGGGAAAGGTCGACGTTAGCGGGAGCACAGAGCAACACTTCGTCGTAAGCACCCATATCCCACGAGCGGCGACGCACCGGTTGTTCAGACGCGAAAATAACGTCGATCGTGCGCGCCGCGACGTTCAGCGATCCGAACACGGAGGTGGCCCGGGTGAGCAGCGTGTCTTGAACCTTATGGGGCATCACACCAGGTTCGGCGATACCAGACACCAAGCGAACGGCAAAATTTGAGCGCGGCAAGCGCTTCTGCTGGTGAGCCGGCCAGGCTATGTGTCGCCTCGTTGCCGCTCTTGCGTACCGCATGAAAGATGTCGGCGACTTCTTTCGGTAGAACCTGCTGAGTGGCCAGGCGTCTGAGAAGATCATACGTCGTCTCGCGGGCGGCGGCATCATAGACCCCGGACAGCGCCGCGATCTCCTTGACCATGTATTCGCCGAACTGGCGACTTTTGATAAGCGAGGTATTGGCGTCATCGGCAAAGAAGCGCTCGGCCAAGACGCCCAGGCGATGGAGCTCAGGACTAAGTGCTTCCAGATGACCGAAATTTGCCGACAATGCCCCACCCAGATGCGTCTAGCCTTCAACTTGTTCAGGAACATGTCATAGCTTCATGCGGAAAGGCAAACTAGAGTTGCAATGTAAGTGGTTCGAAGGAAAATTCATACGGGAAATTATTTCCGCAAGTTGAGTTAAGCAAGCGCCTGTGCCCCTGCCGCGGCAAGCGCAGAACAAGCCGGTCGCTTGACGGTCAATGTCGGTTTGCTGGCTCCAAATATCTGCTCTTTCGCTTTGCGAGCAGAAACAACCGCAAACGGTTAGACCAAGCTCCGAAGTTGGACCAAAGGGGACATAGAACATGGAGTACGTGGCGTTGTCTCAGTGCCGTTGATTTTCGTAGCTCAGATTGCAAGACTGCTCTCATGCAGTCTATAAGCTGTGCCACGACTGCGGGGCTGGGAGGCATCCATTGGACGAACGAAATTTTACGCCACGCGATCTGCTTTCCGCCTCGGCCTGGTCGTCTCTTCTCTTCACCACCTATTCGTTGAGCCTGTCGTTCGTCGAAGCTGTTCCACTGGCGGCGGTGAGCCGCTCGGTCAGGAACTTTACGATTCTCGCAGATCTCGAAGGATACATGTCGTCGCTTTCGGACGTCGGAGCAATCGGAGTGGGTCGGGATTACGATCTCGTCCCGATCAAGGTGTCAGGCGGTGTATTCCATCCGAAGATCTCCCTTTTTGCGGACGAGGATGGTAATGTTCGCGCTACGGTGGGATCAGGCAATCTCTCCTTCGGTGGCTGGGGCTACAACAACGAAGTTCTCGAACTCCTGAGACCCGGAAGGGATTCGCGATGCTTCTCCGACATCGCCGCCATGTTCGAGGCTATATCCACCGGGGGCATGCAAGGCGGTCGTCTCGAATGTCTTAGACCGGCGGCTCTTGACAGGTTCATCGACCTTGCGACCAGGGCGGCTTCGACTCCCGGGGCAGGACGAAGCCGGATGCTCCATACGATGGGAGGATCGCTCGTCACACAGATCAAGGAGATGGCAGATGAACTCGGCGGGGCCCGACGGTTTACGGCCGTCTCCCCGTTCTTCTCAGGGCACTACGGCATCAAGGCGCTCGCCGAAGGGCTCGGATGCGACGACATCTCGGTCCTAGTGCCTCCGCTCGCACCGTCGATCTTCGACTTCAGTTCCGCAAGCGAGGCAGGGATGCGGTGCAAGCCCGTGAGTAGCTCGCATTTCAACGACAGCCGCTCGCTTCATTCCAAACTCTACGACATCGAATGCGAGCGCGGGCGGCTCATCGTTACAGGAAGCGCCAACGCAACGACTGCAGCCCTTCTCGGCCGGAACGTTGAGGCCGTCGTCATCCGTCCGTGCGACCTCTCTCTGTCCTTCGGGTGGGAAGCGACGACGAGAGGCGGCGGCACGGCGACCCATGAAAGAGAACCCCGTGAATCATCGGGCGCTGGTCTCATTGTTGACTACAATGGCGGCGTCATCGTCGGACGAGTGCTGGGGGTTGCCGCGGAAGGAGGATGGGAGGCGGTCATCTCATCGGGAACGACGCGCGGCTCGGCCGGAACTGTACGGGTCGGCGCGGATGGAAGGTTCAGGTTCGAACCGCCTCCGTCGCTGGAACCAATTGCTCTCGGGACCTCGGTGCAAGTCGTCCTCATCCGTGAAGATCAGGAAGTCAGGGGTTGGCTAGTACTGCGCGACCTGATCCGGGACATATCGCGGCGCGGACCGATCGCTCGGGCGATGGCCCGCATGGCGAGCGGCTTGGACACCGTCAGCGACGTGGCCGCTATCCTCGATTACTTCGCTCGAGATCCGAAGGCCCTGTTCGACTCAGCCGAGCGCTCGGGCGGCGGCCGGAGCGATCGGAGGGCCGCCATGCCTCATCTTACGGGCGAACTAAGCGCGCTCCAGGGTCAGAGCGCGCTGGACATGCAGTCGACCTGGGCGGGAGGCGAAGCCGAGCCGACAGGCGACGGACTAATCGATGCGCTTGTTCGCCGCCTTGCAGAGACAATGCCCGAACAGAACGATGACGCCGCCGATGATGATGACGACTCAGTCGTTCCCGGTGCCAGCTCCGGGAGCTCTGGCCGCCCCCCGAAGCGAGGCCGTAGGGTTCCACGGCCCATGGCGGAGAAGGCTTTCGACCACCTGTTCAAGAAGCTTGAGGAATACCCGGCGGGATCGGTTCGCGCTCCAGGTCTGTTCGCCCTTTTCGACATGATGATCCACATCGTGCCGCGTACCGAGACCCCCGATGAGCTCCTGCCAGTGCTGATGCAGCGTTGGATCCTTGCCGCCGTCCACGCCCGGCCGGCTGATTCCGATCCGATCTCTCTCGACCAGTGCATCTGCATCATCGCGGCCATGACCGTAATCGGTGATCCCGGGTCCGCTTCGAAGATGCACTCCGTACTCCAGTCGTGGTTCGGAGGAGAGCTCGACGAAGATACGAGGCTGCTTTTCGAACCCCTGGCGGAGGGCAGAGAAGAGCGAAGAATACATCCCCGCGGCATCAACGAGGAATGGAAGCAGTCGTGGGCGGAGATCGTCGACAGCCGGACGCAATGGAGCATCATGAACCAGCTTCGTCGGGAGATCGCCGCAGGTGAAAGCGTTCTTACGATCCCGGATGGAGCCACGCCAATCGAAAGCAGCATTATGCGCAAAGTCGCCGCTGGGGAATCTAGGCCCGACAAAATTGCCTATATCACTACAAGGCGATCGGGCAAGGCGGGTTGCCCCGGATGCTACACCGGCCTTCCCTCCGAACAGCGTCTTCGCCTGGGACGGCACCGCCTTGCCACCTGCGCCGGGATGAAATGCAGCCGGGTCATCATAGACGTATCCTTGTGAGGACAGCTACATGAAGCTTGAAGAACTAGACGGCATCTTCGACCGGACGCCCGGCTTTCGCGTCGTGGGCGAGTTGAAGCTCGACGAGAGCGGTGTAGATCCCATAGGCCTGCGGCAGATCAACCTCGACCTGATGGACGCGACGGTGCCCGGCATCAACAACGTCACCCAGCACATCCGGCCCTACGCGTTCATGGCCTGGGCTTGGTGGAGGGCATCCCAGTACGCCGGGCGGGCTGGCATGACGCCGGAGAAGATCGTTGATCTGGTGGAGCGCTACGAGGCGTTGTACGCGTGGTCGACCTCCATTGCGCGCACCCCTTTCCGTGGCGACGTGACCGTCCGGAAGTATCTGAACCCTGAGGAGGTGACGGGGCGGTTCACCTTTACTGGGCCCAACTGGGACAGCTACAAAAACGAGAAAACCGGGTTCATGGCCCCTACCGAGTACGGACCTTCCATCAAGGCACTGCATTTCCTGAAGCCCGAGGGCGGGTTGTTCGCTTGGGCGCTTGAAGCCATGCCCGCGATCGAGGTGATAGACGATCTCGTCTCATCTGTACTGCCGGAGCGCCTCTTGCGTCCGGAGCCGCCCACGGTAACCCTGGATGATGTTAGACCACTCGCGGGAGTGCTCCCGATCGACAAGCCTTCTGCTGAAGAGATGAACGTATTCCGCCACCTTTTCTATGATATCGGAGGCCTTGAGAAAGCTGGTAAGGACATGCGTCGCAGAAAAGCGACCGCCGACCTTCTGCGCGCGATTCTTGTCGATGAGGGTCCGCTCGACATCGACGGCATACGACGGAGGTTCGCCGGCTTCGATGAGGTAGTGGCCTACGAAGGCGACGACACGGAGATGCGAAATACGGCGCTTCTTCTTTGCCACCTCCAGGCCCGCCAGCTCCAGCGGCTAGCGACGGAATCCACGATGCTGTGGGTGGAGGTATTTCTTTCCAGCAGGAAGGGGATGTCTCTTTCGACGGACGAAATGGTGGCGGCAGCGCATAATTCGGCAGCCGCACAGGATCAGGACTACGCATCCTCCCGCACAGTGGGAGACTATCTTGCACTGATCGAAGGTGGCCGGAAGTGGCCTGCCGCCTCCATGGAACCCGGCACGGACGTGGTGGAACTCCTACGACTAATCCGGCACGCACAGCAGAAGGAACGTTCCCTGGTTCCGGGTGTTGCTCTGCGGTCGCTGGCGGTAGTCAGGGCCATCGCGAAATCCTTCGAGGGGACCGTTTACCCGGACGGTGTTATGAATTCGATGGAGAAGCGCCCGGACCGGATGCCCATGGGCATGATGGCCCGCAGGATGGACGCTCTCGCTGATCGTCCCCTCCCAATGCTCTGGAAGGAGATCATAGAGAGCTGGATCATCGGACAGCATGTGCACTGGTCGGCGGTTCGTGGCGGAGACGGCAAGAAGCGGTTGCGCATAGGGCTCGAGGGCGACGGGTGGATGCTTGTGCGACCGAAGCCCAGCAGAGGTTTCGGCGCGACACCCGACAGGCTCTGGACTTTTCTGTCACTCGGTTCCTCATGCGGTCTTTTCAAAATCAGGGAAGATGGTCTTTACGAGGCAGCATGACATCGGGCGCTGAATTGCTAAAACAGCACCTCTCACACGGCCAAGATTGTGCCCCGTAGAGAACCAGATTGCGGTCAGGGCGACACGCTGATTGACCTTTACACGAATGGCAAACGGTACATTGTCCTCTTCAAAAATTCGACCCAACCGCCATAGATGAACTCACGGTCGGCCTTGAGCGACTCAGTCTCATGCAGCCGAAGGGATGTCTGTCTCCGTGAAGTCGTTGCCCTTGAACAGCAACGGCTCGTCGAAATCCCTGGCGAGAGCGTAGGCGAAACAGTCGCCGAAATTCAGTCCAGCTTTGTGTCTGCCCTTTCCGAAATCTAGGAATGCCTGTCGGGCCAAATGGCCCTGCTCGACGGTCACTGGCTCGATGTCGATAGCTGCGCGGCGGAAGAAGGCATCAGCCTGCCTCATCCCTTCCGGCCCGAGCTGCTTTTCGATCACCATGGACAGTTCCAAATAGCTTGCCACGCTGATCCGGCTTGTTGCGGAAGCGTGGATCAGTCGCGTGAAGGCATCAGCCTCCGGCTCGCCATAGAGTATCGCCACCATGGCGGACGTGTCGATAATCATTTCGGCAGGCCGTTCTCGTCATAGAGAAGCTCGGCGTGATCGGTATAAGGTCGCTTCAGATGGGCTGATGCCCTGTCGGCGATCGCCAGCAGTTCTTCAACAGACGCCCTACCTCTCTGTTTCTCAATTTGCGCATACCGCTCACGCAGCGCATCGGTAACGACCCGGCTCATGCTCTGCCCGGTCGCATGAGCAATCGCCTGAGCAAGGCGATGCGCTTCCGGGTCCTTCACGTTGAGGCTCATGTGAGAAAGTCCATTCTACCTAGTCGGCAAATTTTCTATCATTCTACCCTATCGCGCCACAGTGTCCAAGTGAGCATTTCGCATCAAAACAGCCTTTCCATTAATTCGCCTGTTCGGACTTTCTTTTTGAACTACGCGATATCCGGGCCACGCAGCCGCTCCGGTTATTTCCAGGTTAAGGGGCAGTCAAGTCCAGTTTGGGGCCGCCTGCCGACTGTCGGCTCTTGGCTGATGCAGGGCCGATGGCGGACTGACAGCTAGCAGACTTGAGGATATGAGATTGGTCCTTCGTTGAACAAGGTACGTTGGCCGGGAAAACCCAATTTCCGCCGTCCATGCGTAGTGACCATACTTGAGATCTCTACTAAAAGTGGTTTTCCAATTATTCATGGAACAGGCAGGAGACGGCCTTGATCAGGGTATTCCTTTCGCACCAATCCGCAGATGCCACGACCGCTGCCTATGTCGCCCGACGACTGAAGAACCTACACGATATCGACTCGTATCTCGATGTAATTGATCCCTATATTGGGCGTCCGGGCGAAGATCTGGCCGCCCACATTCGCGCGCAGATGGGAAAATGCACCCAACTGTTAGCGGTGGTTTCTGAGGCTACAAAAGCATCGCAGTGGGTGCCGTGGGAGATCGGCGTTGCGACGGAGAAGGATTACCCGCTCGCCACTTACGCCGCAGGCAATGCTCTTCCTCCAGAGTTCCTTCGAAATTGGCCCTACATGCGCACCGATGCGCATCTCGACCAGTATGCGATGGCTTCTAAGATGGCTCGCGACACTTTTGTTCGGAAACGCTCGGCCAGCCTTAGCGAAAGCGTCGCGCGTGGTAGCTCGACCAGCGAATTCTACTCGACACTGCGCCGCGGACTTGGCCAATGACCCTTCGTGATTGTTGTCAGCGCCGGGCTTAATGCCAGGCGGCCTAGAATTTGCTGAAAGGCTGAACGGATGGATAGGCGTGAAGTGCAGGAACGACTGGAAGCTGCTCTCGATCAACTAGCTTCGATTGAGCACGAGCGCTGGGGGCATTGGCAGCGATACATGCACTCAAAAGCTGAGCGGCAACCGGACGGGTCTATGGTGATCCCCGCTGAATTGGTGGCGAAATGGTCGAGACAAATGGAGACGCCCTACGAGGCGCTTACGCCTGAGGAGCGCGAGAGCGATAAAGATCAGGTGCGGCGATACCTGCCAACAATCGTCGAATCACTAGCGACCCCCTGAGCATCGCTAGTGAGAGCGCTCAACTCCTTGAGCTGTTGCTCGTTGACCGATGCAAAACTCAACGTTACGTTGAATAATATGGTCGGGTGTATTCTTCGTGATATTCTGTTTCGCAGTCCTGGCCGGAACTTAGAGTATGAAAATTGACGTCGTTTGGAGCATAAGATGGCCAAGACACGCGTGTTTATCAGCTTCGACTACGATCACGACTCTTTTTTGAAAGAGGCGATGGTAGGGCAGTCCAAATTGGCGGACAGTCCGTTTGAATTGGCGGACTGGTCAATCAAGGAACACATTGACGGAAACTGGAAAGCGAAAGCGACCACCCGTATTCGGTCAGTCGACGTCGTCGCAGTGATCTGCGGAGCGCACACCAACACCGCAGTTGGCGTCAGTGCTGAATTGAAGATTGCCCAGTCGGAAGGCAAGCCCTACTTTCTCTTGGCGGGCTACAAAGAAAAAACAAACGTGAAGCCCACGGCTGCAGCCGCCAGCGACAAGATCTATAACTGGACCTGGCCGAACCTAAAGCTCCTGATTGGCGGGAGTCGCTAAAGTGAAGAGAGCGCTTGTCGTCGGGATTGACGACTACCCGAAGCACCCGCTTACCGGATGCGTCAATGACGCGATCGCTATGGCAACCGTGCTCGAGACGCTGGGCAACGGCGACCCAAACTTCTCGGTTGTTACACTCACAAGCCAGGATTACGAGGTCGGCTCCGAGGCGTTGCACGAGGCAGTCGCAAGGCTCTTTTCTGGCGATGCCGAGACTGTGCTGCTGTACTTTGCAGGGCACGGCATCATCAACCGCGAGACAAACACAGGCCACATCGTCGCGCAGGACGGACGTCCTGGCGGATGGGGCATGTCGCTCGCCGACATCCTTGCCCTTGCCAACAAGGCATACCCGAAGATTAAGTCGAGCGTGATCATACTCGACAGTTGCCACGGGGGCTACGCTGGAGAGGTCGCGGGACTTGGAAACGAGGACGTCTCACTGATTGGCACTGGCGTAACAATACTCACCGCCAGCCACCGCGAGGGTATCGCCGAGGAGGGCATCAAGCACGGCCTATTCACCGAGATTATCCTTGACGGTCTTCGCGGGGGTGCCGCCGACATACTCGGCAACGTCACGCCAGCCGCGCTCTACTCGTTGGTGGACCAGACCCTCGGCCCTTGGGGGCAGCGTCCGATCTACAAGGCCAACGTCCAGACCTTCGTCACGCTGCGCCAAGTCGCCCCAAAGATCCCGAAGGAGTTTCTAAGGGAGCTTCCGACGCTGTTCCCGGACGACGCCTCGGAGTTCAAACTAGATCCCTCTTTTGAGCCGGCGCGAGACAACGTGCCGTCTGATATCATGGAGATCCCGCCGAACCCGGAGAATGTGAGAGTTTTTAAAGGTTTGCAGGCGTGCAACCGCAATGGGCTTGTTGTCCCTGTCGGTTGCGAGCACATGTATTACGCAGCCATCGAATCCCGATCCTGTCGACTAACGGCAATCGGTGCGCATTATCGGAAGCTCGCAGAGTCTAAGCGGCTCTGACGAGCTCAGGAGGAAGCAATGCGCAAGTACGTCATTGTGAGGAAGCAGTCGCCCACCCGCGGCCCAGGGAAAGTCCGGGGCCTTGAAACCTCAGGCGGTGATCGCCGAGGGCCAATCGCTTATGAGCGCCTTACGGAAAGCGAAGCTGCTTCGATCGCTGCTGAGCCGGAGGTTGAGGCAGTCGCGCCGGCAATGCCCATCAGGTTGATTGAACCGCGCCAGGCAACAACCAATAGCCCAGGTGCGGCCTGGGGGCTTGACGCCGTTGGTGCCACGACATCGAGCTTCACTGGCCGCGGTGTCGTCGTCGCGGTCTTGGACACCGGCATCGATGCCTCGCATCCTGCATTCGCCGGGGTCGAGATCGAGCAGCGCGACTTTAGCGGTGACGGTAACGGCGACCGCCAAGGTCATGGCACCCATTGCGCCGGCACCATCTTCGGACGCGACGTGGGTGGCGTCCGAATTGGCGTTGCGCCCGGCATCCAGCGCGCACTCATCGGCAAGGTACTAGGAGACAACGGCGGGGGCAACTCAGAGATGATCGTCGACGGAATCAATTGGGCGCTCTCCCGGGGCGCCAACGTCATATCTATGTCGCTGGGGTTTGATTTCCCAGGAATGGTGGCAAGTTGGATCGAGGACAACTGGCCGCCTGAGCTCGCTACCTCGAACGCGCTCGAGGCGTATAGGGTGAACCTCCGCGCCTTCGACGCAGTGATGAACCTCACAAAGGCCCGAGGTGGGCTAGGTGGGGGAGCTCTGATCGTCGCGGCCTCTGGGAATGAGAGCCGTCGGGATGAGCATCCCGACTGGCGCATCTCTGCGTCCTTACCGGCAGCCGCCGATGATGTCATCTCGGTGGCGGCGGTCGGCCGCGATGGTGAGCGTTTCTCCGTGGCGAACTTTTCGAATAGCATGGCACTCATAAGCGCCCCCGGGGTGGATGTACTCTCTGCGCAGGTGGGTGGCGGACTGCGGCAACTTAGCGGTACAAGTATGGCATGTCCGCATGTCGCAGGGGTTGCGGCGCTCTGGTGGGAAGCGATCCGCAAGGGTGGCAGAATACCGACGCCCACAAATGTGCGCGCTGCACTAATCGACAAAGCCCGACGTGAAAGCTTCGGGCCTAGCTATGCGGAAATAGACTTCGGCCAGGGTCTTGTAGTTGCGCCCTAAACTTTGTGGCGGGTCTAGCAGTCGAATAAAGGGCATTGAACTAGCGATACTGTCGATTTTGTAGGATCAGTCTTATCAATGTAGAGGCACAGCGGATGATACGAAGCGCTTGATGCTTCGGAGTATTGGAGGGTGGATGAATATACCCGTGTTCGTAAGCCGGCCCACGCCGCATCTTGAAGCGCAGGTGCGATTTGTGGACGCATTTAAACTAGAGTTGCGCGCCCGGGGTTTCGAGCCGCTCACGTTAGGTCCCGGTAGCAGCTACGATTACGATGCTCCTCTGGTGGGAATACGACGTATTCTCACTCACTGCTGCGGGTTGGTATCCGTCGCGTTCCGCCGCACACACGTGGTTTCAGCCACAAGGCATTTTGGTGCAGACATTGCGGGGCGAGCAGAAGAGCCTGCGATGGACCTCTGGTTTACCAGTCCCTATTGCCAGATCGAGCCAGCAATGGCTTTTCAACTCGGCCTACCAATCCTAATTCTACGTGAAGAGGGCGTGATTGCCGAGGGGGTGCTCGAGAAAGGGGTCACTGGACTGTATCTACCAGAGTTTAGCCTCGATACCTCTTCTTCTTTCATCAACAGCGAGGAATGTCACCGGCTACTTGATCAATGGGGAGGATATGTGCGTATGACTTACAAGCGGCGGGGCGATCCACCAAAGTTATACGATTGATCGTTAGCGCTATGCTCCGAAAAGCACGCTTTGCTGCCAAGTTGCGACGCAACGACTACGGAGACGACTCCTCGCACTCCAAGATGGCCAACATACTTTTTTCAATCGTGGTGATTAGCTACGTAAACCAATTTCGGCTTCTAGTTCGTCTTCAGGATCGCTAAACGACCGGAATGAAGGCGCAGAGCGGCCATCCGCGCAGCGACCGCGGTAAGGGGAACTTCAGCCGAAAGCGGAAATTGTTTCCGCTTCACAGCCTTATTGACTGATGCCCAAAGCCAGGGCACAAAGGTGGCATCCACGGTCGCTCGCGATGGGAAAACAGAGGGAATTTCAAGGCGCTTCCAATAAGCCTTTGAAATCATGTGAGAATCCAGGCCTCCCAGGCAGGTCGTTTTTAACAGCTTCTTTGATCCAAATTGGCGACCATCTTTCGCAAGGAAAAGTGGCGTCTTCTCAATAAGTTGGGCGACCGCGGCCTCAGTTCCTTAGGCTATCCATAGTGTTCGAGGACGGCTGGGAATGTTGGCTGGGGACCCTGTTCTAGTGCTTCAAACAGTCTGTGACGAACGACGGCTTTGGGGCCGTGAGGGGAATGTCCGATTTCGGCAATTGGGATAGGCACAGCGGACATTCGAATCTTCAAGTAGGCATTCGCGCACTTTATATTCCGCTGGGGGCTATCTGCAAGACGAAATAGTAGGCTCTGCGTTGGTCCGACCGATCACTCAAAAGCGAAGCCGCGCTACATGTCGCCTTCGCGGTTAGAGACGGCGGTGAAGAGATAGGTGAAATGAACACCGGTGAACTTGCCCGCTTTGAGCGCATCTCGAAACAGCTCCATCTCATTCGAATACGGCTTTGGCCGATCGCGCGGATCGAGTTTCGGCAGTACCCACTCGGCCGCCGCCCGGGGATCGAGTGGTGGCGCGCCTAACTCGCATTCGGCGTGGATCTCTCTCGTTGAGTTGTCGACCGTGATCCACGGCCGATAGCCGGGCGGACAGGTCAAAGTGCCCCCCGGCGGTTGCGGCATGTTGGCCTTTGCCATCCTACTTCGCCTTTCCGATAATGATATTGTCCTTGGTCTGGACGATGTGCAACTCCTTCAGAAACGCATTCCCGCTCCTGCGCGCCAGCGCACGAAGCGCGCGGGCGCAGTCGATGCCTTGAAACGGTCCCTCGGGAACCTCGACCATGAGGTCGTTTCGCTCAACATTTTCGAAGTCGAGCGGAAGCCCGCTTTTCCTCGAAGCAAAATCGGCCAAAGTCAGAAACGTATCGCCCTTGTCGGCTGCGCTACCTACGAAGGGTTCCGCCCTGAGTGTCTCCCCCACGACGAAGCCGAACAGCACGCCGATGACAATGCCCGACACAATCAGCACGCCGCCATAGAATTCCGGACTGGTCAACAGCGAGAAGCCATCCGCTCGCATTCCGAACGCTTCGACTGTCAAGTCGAAAGCCGAGAGGACGAGCGGAACCCACCAGGAAGAGGAAAACAGCGAGATTCCCCCGAGGATGCAGATCGATGCGAGCTTGAACCATGCCGGCCGCCGCGGAAATACCCCCCGGAACAGGTAGAGCGCCGCGTCGATCAGCCGTTCGAGCCTGTCTATGAACTTGTTGAAGGTCAAACTTTGCCCCCCCTCGCCACTGGTTGCGATATGAGCAAGGAAATTCGTCGTTGGCAAGGTTGCGCGAAACGGCGAGACGCTCCGAGGTTCACCTTGAGAGCCTACTCGACAACGATCCCGGCTTCCTCCCTTCTTCGGCGAAGTGCGTCCGCGCAGAGAGCGTCATTAAAGCCGGAGCTTTTGGGGCCGCAAGGTGACTGTCCGCTTTCGGGCGGCACATGCGAAGAGCAGCCGTTTTGTCATCCCATGACGATTTTAGCGAGTTGCTGCAAATTTGCCCCTCTACGAGCTTTTCTTGCTAGGAATCGGCTTTAGTGCGTCTATTCCTTCGCTGTTAACGGGCGAGCAACCGGATCGCCACTGAAATGAAGGATTATGTGATCTTCTTCCTCGTCCAGATTCCGTGTCGCCAACTGCAACCCTGAGATTGTCAGGCCCTTGTTAAGCCAATCAGCGAGGAAATTTTTCCACCATTTCTTTCACCGAGGAAATAGCGAAATTTCGCCTCGGTGATGCGTCCCGCCATAAGATCCAAGAACATCCGTTAAGGAATTCTCACGCTTTCCTGTCGCACGCTATTTGGATCATTCCTATCTCGATAGTTCCATGCTTATGGCACGTCCTTGTAAAGCTCGTTTACAGTAGAGATATCGAGCGGTGAGAGACCAAACATTTTGGAGCCGATCTGGCCGGGTGGGATAGACAACTCCTCAGCGCGCTTCCGCCCCTTCTGGGTCAAGTCCATACATGCGAGCTCATAATCGGCCGGCTTGAGTTCGGTCTTAACGCAATCATCGAAATCTTCACGGAGGCGGTAGTGCATGATCGACTTAAGGTCATGCTCTCCGACGTCACGGCCATAGTTGTAATGACGGAAGAATAGTCCTGACTGAAACTCGCACTTTTCCTCTTGATTTTTGCCACAAATACGACCCGATTGACTGATTGCTTCGTTCGCGGTGCTGCCGGGGAACTTTACTTTAAGGAATTCATCGCGGTCGGTACGTTGCTGTTCATGATATAGTCCCACGGCGTGGCCTGTTTCGTGCAGAACGGTCATGCCAAGGCCGGATCCCTTGTCTTCCACACATACATCACCGATGACTATGGAGTGCGGGCTATTGGATCCGGTAAAGCCAGCCTCGGTAAAGCACCATCTTGGCCATTTACTTGTTTCCAGATTCGTGTCGTCCTCTTGCGCCAGATAGATCAGATATGGTTTTCTTCCGGACTTTTCTCTCGGCACCAGCTTGACCTTCATCCCCGATGCGTTCCAATCGGAGATTGCTTTCAGGACGACATCAGGCTTTGCAAGGCATTGCACCTTTGTGCAAACATCCGGGACAGCAGTCCGGCAATCGCACACCGCATAAGGTATCTCCTTGTTTGGCCATAACCTGTCCACCTCGAAGCCCGCGCCAGCACGCGCCTGCGAATTCAAAGTCGCAGTGACGAGCAAGAAGTTCAAAAACCAGATCGCAAATTCGCGTGCGACGATTCTCATATCAATGCCTCGAAATTCAACGGATCGTAACCAGGCCATTCCTCAACCCTTCAGCTCGACCGAATGGATGAAGGTCATTCTTCTCGTCGCGGGAAGGCCGTTATGCTTGAAGCCCTCGTCGGGTCGCACCTCGGTATTCTCTTCAAGCAAGTAGATCTCGTACTCGACGATGGTCAGTCGCCATTTTCCGTCCTGTTCCGGAATTTCACCGGACCAGGTCATGAATTCGGCTCCTTCACGCTTGGCGGTCAATTCGATGGTCTCTCCCACCGCTTTCCACAAGGCAGCCTCCCCGGAGGCTGCCGTCGTCGCAGGCGTTTCGGAAAAGGCTTGGATGACGCTCGTCACCTCTGATGCACCTTCCTCGACATAGCTGAAGCCAGATACAGTTACAGCTCTCATGCCATCCTTGATGCTGCCGAGGGAAACGGTGCGGGTCGGCGAAATCTGGACAAAATCAGATGTGACGATCTTCGAAAGCGCTGCACCTTCGATCGACTTTGGCTGATAACGCCCGACGGCATACCTCAAGAAGGGGAAATAGGCTCTTCCCGGATCTACCTGAACGTCACACCATACCACATTCCGCTCAGTATCGATCTCGACGTCATATGCAGCCAGAGATACATGTCCAATTGCTAGCGGGGAACTATCGGCGGCAGTACCTTCCGGGTAGACCGGAATGTGGATGAGCTTTTCGCCGGCATTGACGAAATCGTCCAGGGTGGGCCAACTCGATGTCGGGGCACCCCGCTTGCGCGGGTTGAACGCCCACGAGGATACGGCGCCTTTCAATTCCGCTGGCGTCAGCGCGAGTTCCGTCTCGCGGACAGAGAAAACAGCCATTTCCCCAGGCCCTGACGATAACCATGGGCGTTCAAACAGGAAGCGATGTCCTGTGACATGGATCTCTGATCGACCTTCCTCCGTCCTCTCCTTTTTGAAGATAGGGAGGATCGCCCTTATCTCCGGAGCATCTGGCGGCGCGCTATTGAGAACCTCGACGGTTGTGGATCCAAACCGGGATAAAGCGTCCGGGTCTTTCAGGATTTCTTCCGGCATGAAGGATCGATAGCGCGAAGTTGCGCGCGCGCGGTATGTGACAGACCGATACTTGGCGTCCGGAAAGGCATGGACCGTAGGTTCCTGACGGTTTGCCGTCTGGTTCTCCCGCTCCTTAGCAAGCGCTCCACCATTGCTCGCACTGTCCTGCCAAAAGCTTGCGGGGTGGCCCGCGACGCCAAGCAACGGTTGATCGAACTCCGTTAAGTCGAAGCCGAATGGTGGGAGTGTCGCCGGCACCTCCCGGTATGCCTGCGCCCACGGTTCATCAATCACGTCCGTCCAGGAGGCGGTGAATTCGACGCGCCCGGTACTGGGAATGTGAAGCGAGAATGTCTCGTCAACCAATTTCGCGGCGAACGATTTCAGGCCGGTCTTTTCTGCGCGAACCCGCTTTCCAAAACTCGGGTCTCTGGTTGGCCGTTGCGTGGCATGCACGAAGGTCACCTCTCTCGGTGGAGTAACTAGATACTCCGAACCCGCAACAACTTGACTCTTCATGGAAGCTGATAGTCCGGATTTAAGAGAGGCGGTCAGCGTTGAAATTGCTCCCGGTTTCTGGAAATTGAGAAGCGTTTCAAGTGAACTGGAAACCCAAAGGTTGCGATAATCATCATCGCCGAGTGCGGAAGACATCACGGCCCTGACAGTCTCGCCAAGTGGTACAGACACCACGATGCTGCCTGCAGCACTGTCAATCGAGGGTTTGCTGTCCGCGGCACCCGGCCTGACAGAGAGATTTACTGACCGCAGAAGAAGCCGCTTTTTCACCTCGTCGACATCCGGCCGCGATGGAAACGCAACCGGTCCCGAGTCGAGTTCCCCCGACGAGGATCTTATTACGACCCCACGGCACATCGGGTCGGGAAGAAACGGCACATTTATAGCGCCGGCTTGAGCCCCCGAATTGGCAAGGTCAACAAGATCTCCGTTGGCCTCAACGATGACGTCGTACGATTGCTGATCGTTCATCGCGTCAAACGATCCGTGCTCATCCACCAGCCACAGATCAGCGTCCGACGGCACGATCTGAACCACGCTGTCTGCGGTCGGGCGGCCTTCCATTGCACGGATTGCGACGGTTGTTCCTTTCTCACCCTGTTCGCGATGGCTTTCGAATACTGACGGTGACCGAATTGGCTGAAGCCTCTGGTTTGCGATCATCGCAGTGCGGACGTCGAGCGTTGCGTCAGCGATGATCACGGATGCTTCGTTCAGAGACCACGCATTCCCAGCAAGGTCGACGGGTACGACGCAGAACTCGTAGGTTTCGCCGAAGCGTTTCGTCTGTAGGCTGTCATCGACGACTTCACATTTGACAGCGAAGTTCTTGAAGGCCTCATCAACGATTTCCTGGGCTTTCCCGTCCTCGTCAACGGGATTATCGCTGCGCGGAGCTACAAGGCTCCAGCCATCCCAGTTGAACAAGAAGGGCGAGGTCGTACTCTGGCCACCCTGATCGGCAAGAACCTTCGTTATTTCTCCCTCATCGGGACCCGGTGCCCAGGTATTTGGTGATGCTAAAGGGCCGCCGTGAAAGGTGTAGGTGAGTGTTCTGGAGCAAAGGCTGCGCCAGACGCCCTCCGAAACGCTACGGATGTAAACGCGATAACCCCGGATAAGACCGTCATCGACAAAAACGACTTGATTGGGGTCAGGCTGCTGAGCGTCGATCTGGCTCTTCTGTTGAGTGTCCAGCGCAAGCAATCTCGTATTGCTGGACAGAATGTCGGCGATCAGAGGCAAGGGCTGCCCGGATCCCGGGCTTTCGTTCGGCAGGTCAATCAGTGAAATGCCACTCTGACGAAGGGCAGTGAGAGCTTTTGGAAAGGGTGGAGCGGACTGATAGTCCGCAGGGAGCACGCTAGCTGCCGCCGTCTGCCTGGCAGACTCAGCCAACTGTAACGACAGCCAGTCGATTTCAAGGTTTGTAAGCCTTCCCGTGCTGGCTTCGAGTGATCTGAATCCTGCCCAATCGGGCAGTTTGGATCCGTCCGACCGGCGCGGATGAAATACACCAAATTCCGTCTTGCCGATATGCTGCCGGACATCACACTCGGTCCAAGGTGCTGCTACGACCGTGTCGTTCAGAGACAATCGCACGTCAACCTTGACACGTGCGATTTCACCCAGCCCGTTGACAATGGTCTCTGGAATTGGAACTTCGAAATGAAGGACCAAGCCGAGCTTCCGGGCGAGGGCGTTATGATCCTGAAGTGCCGACGCGATTTCGTGGAATTCCATCTCCGGCTGAACTGTCAGCGCGGCCCTCGGCGCGATTGTCTGATTGACCGTATGAAATGCCGAAAACTCTTTGAATGTCTCGACGATCTGCGCGGCATTAGCGGTTGAATACGAAAGAATGTTTGCGTCAGGCTCGACACCCATCAGTGCTTGTATCATCGGATTTGCGCGCAAATCCGATGATACAAGCGCGAACGCTCTCTTGACTGGACCGAGTTCGGCAAAATACCCGAGAGACAGGATATTTGCGAGCGATTGGGCATCATATGATTTTATGTTCGAGCCTTGTTGCGCCGACGGACCGAACGGCCGCACAACCGTATTGGCCGGGAAAATCGTCTCCCAGAACTTGGTGTCTGGCTCCATCCCCGGCGTCGGAAGCAAGGTGAGATCAGGGGCGAACGAGGATTCGGTTCCCGCGCTGTCGGCAAGTTTCAGGGTGAATGCAGCGGTATTGAGGGTGTTCGTCCACTTGACGAAGTCATGATAACCCGCGTCAGACAGAAGGCTCTGATCGGTGCGATCAATCCCGAGTTTAATTGATGGTACCAGGCCGATGCGCAGGATTAGATTGCCATCAGCCCCTCTTAGCAAGCCAGATGGTAGCGTCGTCCAGGCCAGGTAATTTGCAACGTCAGTTTCTCCCAGCAAAAGCTCGACGATATTTTGTCCATTGCGGCTTTGTCAGCGTCTCCCGCCTTGTGCGACCGGATGGATCCGATGCGGCAAGAAGTGAAGCGTTGCCTCCGGAACCATTGAACTTACGTCGGAAGGTCAGTTTGAAAGATTTCTTGAAGAACGCGATTTTGACCGAGTAGGAGACCTCTACAATGCCTTCGCTATAGGAGGGCGTTCCGGTCTGTATCTGCAGCCCGAGATAGAAATCGACCCCGACCGTTATGAACCCAAGGGCGGTGACCGAGCCATAGGCACGAACGTAAAACAGATATCTGATATTGGTGGTGGGTACGCCGCCAATATCGGCCGTTTCCATCCAGTACGAAAGACCTCCCAGCACCGCCGCACTTCCTGACGCGATGCCGAGATCGAGCCTTGCAAAGGCGCCAAACCCAAAGGTCGCCGAAAATGAGCGAATTCCGCGAGTATCAATTGCGAGGGAAAAAGCCCCTGCACCACCATATATACCCACTGCGACCGTGAAGGGATTTTCAGGCGTTGAGAAGTTGAACTTGTACCGGGTCGGCTGGGACCGGAACGAGATCTCGACCGAACTGGCGATACTGAGGTTCTGGAGCAAGAATGCCCCAAAACTCAAACTGGGGAAGTTGAAGGACGGCAACTGAATTTCGACGCCGCTCGGTAACAGGTTGATGGAAATCCCGATGTCGCCGAGAATATCTTTCAACAATTCCTGAAGAGCCTGGATGAATGCCATGATGGCGCCCTTCAGCTCGACAGAAACTATATCCGGCTTGAAGCTGGTCGTTCCCGCAGTATCGATCGCGAACGCAAATGAGCGGAAGCGGATAAGGACGCCATCGTCTCCGAAAAGAAGCTGGAGAGAGAAATTGCTCAGCCGGGCAGAGACAGTGGCTTTCGGTCTGATACTCGTATCGATACTGACGCTTGTCTGTGCGGTCAGTGTGAAGCGTGTGGGACTACCACCGTCAACAACCAAGTCCGGCGAATTCTGCTGGACCGCAAAAATCGGCTTATTTGGATCCGGCCAACTTTGAAACTGTTCCGTCGTCCAATCGATGCTCTGACGCATTTCGGCCGGGATATCGGGATAGGCTCTTATGCGCTGGATGACCTTTGGCATCTGTGCTTCGGCCACCGAAAGCCCTGCCTGCAGCACGTCCTTGATTTTGATCCCACCGAACAAAACGGTGTCGTCGCCGAAGTAGTCGAGAGGATTGAAAGTTTGAGGTCCCGCAAGCGCGAGGGGGGCCGTTGAATTTTGCTGTCCAGTCGCTCCATAGAGGCGTGAAACGCCGCCTACGGTCATATCCAGCGAGAAAAAGCCCCCTGATTTTTCGCTTTGACCCGAGCAGCCCAGACGGATGCGCTTCTCGTCCCCGGCTTTGAGGCCCGGTGCGGCCTGAAGAAAGGTCTCCATTTCGTTTTTACTAGGGTCTTGGATCGAGAACCAGCCAAGATTTTCGCTCTCGCTCACCGTGGCCCGCAGCATAGGCAGCCGCGCCTGGATCTGAGGAACGGTCAGATCGAAAAGCGAATTGATCGCCGGGCAAACTGACCGGGGTTCAATCGCCGCATCAAACTGCACTTTCAACAGCTCGACGCTTGTATCAAGAGGTGTCCCCGGAACTGAGACCGCGACTGAAGCATCGTAGATGCCTGTGACACCCAACTCGCTCGTCCGGTAAACAGTCTCTACCTGTCTCAGACGCTGCAAATACTCATCGGTCTCTGCAACAGGGGTTGAATCAGTCGACGTGGCATCGAATTCTATGAAAATGACCGGGACAGATAGCTTGACAAGTTTCCCTGCCCAGTCCTCTGCCACGGCCGAGAACATGAAGGGTTTGCCGCCCGCGCTGGGCCAGAATGCCTTGTCGGCCCACAAAGTACCGTCAGGTTTCGCTATCGAAACTGACGCTGTTACCGGCTCATCCAGCGGCGGACTGAGATCGTCCTCGAAGCGTATCGACCGAAACGGAAGAGTAGCGCCGCCGACCATGTCCAAATAGGACCGCTCCTGCTGCTTGAATTGGATGAAAAGCCTGGTGCGGAGATAATCGCCTTCGACCGGAATAGAACCGACCATCGGAACGACCTGGACCGATTCTCTGGTCGTCGCCCAGACAGTTTCAACCTCATGCCCGAACGGATAGAGAAATCCACGGCGCGAGATGACGACATCGTTATCTTGACCGTAGGCCGACCGTTGCGAGACGTGCGTGAGCGAAATCGGACGGGTGCAATCATACGGGAAGTTCGCTCGAAGGTTAAGAAAAGCGCCTTGTCCGGTCAGCATCAACGTGTGGGCGGTGATAGGCGTCGGATTGCCATCGGCACCATGCGTCAGGTTGACAATCTCCCCGCGGGTTCTGCTGTCGATCGGTGACCGCCCTAGGGACGCCTCATCAGGGTCGCGCGACCATACAGCGACGACATTGGCGTTCTCGAATCCTGAGCGAAGCAGGCGAGTCGGTTTGCCGACAAGCGACGCATGCCAGGCCTCGTTAAAGCCACTCTTGCCAACCGATCTTTTCGCTTGGCGCCATGAGTGGTCATCATGAGGAGCAAGGTAGAGGCCGTAGGGGGCCTCGATCGCTGTCTCGGAGGTGGTTGGCTTTCGGAAGGAACCTGGAGGGACAGGAGACGTTGGAACCAGTGGCTTGAATCTTTGCCAGTCGAGAAGGGTGTCTACGGAAAATGGAAGCGGGCCATTTCCCCGATATTCGAAAACAAGCCGGGCTGGGTCCCCTAGTCGAACCTTAAGCGGGGGGAGCAATACGGGGTCACCGCCGCTCGCAGAGACGAAGAAGGTAGGTTCGAAAACATGCTGTCCCGGCAAGTGGACAGTTATACGTCCGGCATCATCCGCGACGATCCGCGTGAATTGCGCAACTGACCCGTCATGTGCATATTCAACGCGCAGGTTCTCTAGGTCGAACAGAAGATCAAGCTGATCATCTGCTCGCATGACGCGAATGCGCGGATTATCTATTCCAGAGATCCCACTCGCCTTTTGTCCCAGAGAACTCACAAACTGATTGGATGTTTCCGATAGTACAGTATCTTCTGACTGCGTAACCGTTAGAGACGATCCACCTCCAATAGGAGGAGCGGCGCGAATTCTATTAATAGACGCGCCAGTATCTGCGAGACTTAATTTCGGAAATGACAGACTAGATGTCGTCGAGACGGCTAATGCCGCGCTCGACAGAAGAAATGATCTTCTAGACAAGCGAAAGTCATCTTCGGCAATACGATGATATTGCCGATCTGCACCGGTTTCCCGGTCCGACATTTTAGTAGACATGCTCGTCCCCTAGCAATGAGGCAACTAAGCATTAGCAACTCTCCGTTGAATTGTCGATAATCTCAACCAGATAAAACAAGAAATATTTTACCATGAGTTGTATCCACTTTGTGCGTCACCGCTCGAGGCTCTTTGTGTGACAATTGCATCGTCTTTACTGAGCCATGAGTCTCCTGCGCGGGCCGCGCCGTCGTCCGAAGACGGAGGTGACCGCTTTGACAACCTCGACGGCTTGTATGCGGGGGTTCAGCTCCAGGTGACGTCCAAATTTCTCCTGTTTAGGAACTGCTAAGCAGACAGGCTGAAGCGGAGCAACGGCAGAACTGTCGGGAATGGCGAGAATGAAGGCGCGAAGCGGCCATCCTCGCGGCGACCGCGGGAACGTAAACTTCAGCCCGACAGCGGAAATTATTTCCGTTTCAGACCCGTATTGACTGATGCCCAAAGCCAGGGCACAAAGGTGGCATCCACGGTCGCTCGCGATGGGAAAATGCAGGGAATTTCAAAGGCTTTCCGCTAAGCTATTGAAATCATGTGAGAATCCAGGTCTCCCAGGCAGGCCAATTTGGTCGGATTTTCCAATCCAAATCTGCGGCCATCTCCCGCATAAAAAAGCGACGCCTTCTCAATAACTTGCGCGATAGCAGCCACTGTTATCTATGCGACCTGTCGTGTTCGCAAAAGGCTAGGAATATTGGCTGGGGACCCGTTCAGCCACTCCGGGTTCCAGGACCTATCAAGAATTTAATACACGGTCACTTCTCGTTGCAATAAAACGATATTATCTTCTAGCCCGAGCTATCCAACTCGGGAGGACGGCATGGCACTTCGTAAGCTGAGTGAGGATGGAGAGGAGCGATTTTCAACCATTCCGGAATTTGCGATGGGAATTCAGTACGGTGTGCTGAAAGGGGATCTGGTGGCCATCGTGGGCGGCCAGATTGTTGTCACCACTGCCGATATCTCCGGCTTGTTCGAGTTCGCCCTTGAACTGCCTTTTTATCAGCGGGGCCTGAATTTTCCAGATGCGCTTGAGCTGTTCACAAAGTGGAAGGAAGGGCTCGATGAGGTCGAAGACGTGGAGGGCGTGTACCCGGTCTTCGGAAATCCCAATCTCATAGGCTTTATCATGACGCCGACGGCGGTAACCCCTGCACACCCCGGCACGCCTCATCCTCCCTACGGACACCTGCCGTTTACTGGTAGTACACAGCCGGGCGACACCTATTACAGGTGCGAGCCGTATCCGACGAGCAGGCGATTAATTGCGCCCAACACCATCGCTGCCGATACGTATGCCATCCCGAAGTCCGAGGACGGCTTATACCCGACCGGGTTCAGTGCTGTTGGCAGGTATGCGCTACCCTGCTTCTTCCGGCTTGCTACAAATGGACCATAAGTCCAACGCCTGGACCGGTGAATTGCGGCACGGTCGTTCCCCAGTTCGGTCAGGCAGGCGGCGGTGTAGAGATAATGTTTCCGGCTGTGACGACGAACATCAGACCATTCCATCCACCTGTCGTGTTACCACCGCTTTAAAGTCGTTGACGCCCCTTTCGCTCTGACTGCGCGTGCAGGCACAACGAAAGGAGACCAACATGGTGATTGCATTCCCCATGCGGCTGATCGTCGGCGTCGTCGGTCCCGGAATGGGCCTCCAGACCTATCAAAAGCGCCTAGAAGACCGGAGTTTCTTCATCTCCGGCGAGACCTAGAGCGATGGTGTGATTAGGGATGGAATACGACCACCGCATTTGGATTGATCGGCCTCCAGCGAGCAATGAACGCTTTGCGCCGAGGATGACGAGCATACCGCGCGGCCTACCAAAACGGGCGCTTCCTATCCCTTCTTGCTGGCCTAGGTTGCCGGAAGCCTTGTGATTTAAGTTAATTGCCATGTCTCGCACATCCAAAATGCGGTGTAATAGCGTTCTTCTCCCTTTGCTGACGGAATATCTTGATGAACTCCAGAATACGTCGATTGTTGAAAAATTCCATCCATTGCAATGGAGCGATTACACGGGTTTAAAGGCGCTAATTCTGAGATGTCTCGATCCGCACTGTCTTTTATCTTAGCCCCGCTTGATACTTGGCAGAATTTCATCGATGATACTTCCAATGGTTGCATAACACCCCAAAATTTGAATTCCCTATCATCGTATTTCGATTGAGCCCGCTGACCTCAAGCCGACGAGTCCTTTATGCGATCATCGAAGCCATTTTCAGTTAAAGTTCTTGGCGCGTTCGATCTCACCGACCGCAACGGGCGTTCGATTCGCCCATCAGGTCGAAAGGACTGTGCACTCATCGCGATGCTTGCACTTACACGGCATCACCGTCAAACCCGCACTTGGCTTCAGGACAAACTATGGGGGGATCGTGGCCCGGCCCAGGCCGCCGCAAGCCTGCGGCAATCATTGACGACTCTGCGCGATCTTCTCAACAAGGATATCGAAGTGTTGTCCACCGACCGCACATGGGTCTGGCTGGAAGCAACGTTTGTCGATTTCGATCATGCCGTGTACGGCGCAAAGGGAGAAGTTCTGCGCGGCCTTGATCTGCGAGAAGAAGGGTTCAACGACTGGCTGCGCCAAAGCCGTCTGGAATTCTATGAGGGTAACTCACGTTGGGGCTTGATGCAGGTGCCGGACCAGCCAGACCGACGCTGGTATCTCGAGTTCCCGGTTCCCGCGCTCGGTGAGGTCGACATCACAGGCATATGTGAACTTGTGTGTGATGGAATTATGGAGGCGTTCTCAGTCATCGGCCTTCATGCGGTGATCAAAAGCCGGAGCGACGTGGATGGGAGACCGCCGCGGGCAACCGACATGGTTGTGCGCGCACGTACGTTTCACAACGGCCCGAGCGGAATCTTGTCGGTTTCTGTTACAGATGGCTTTGGCACGCTGAAATGGCAGGTTCGCCGCGAGTTCGCGACGAAACGATGGCATGATCTGCGTGCTGTTCAAGTCGAGATCGTACAAATGCTTCAGGACTTCGCCGCTCGGACAGAGGCGGAGAGCCTCAGCGGCGCGCGCTGGAGCGCGCACGCGAATGGATGCCAGGCGCTGATGGGGATATTGGTGCCCGGATCGGTCCCGATACCGGAGATTGTCAAATGCAGCGAGGCTGCAATCGCGGCGAATGAGAAGGGTGTCTACCACGCAATTCTCGGTTTTGCGCACTTGTTGCTCTACGGCGAACGCGAAAAGCTCACCGCGCCAGACCTTGACGAAGTCATGGAGAGCTTCCGGACCTCCCTTCGTCTGTCGCCTGAAAACGGTCTTGTTCATGCGCTGGGGGGACATTGTCATGGTTATCTTCTCCGTGACCTCACGCGAAACGCGTTGATGACAGGGGAGGCGGTAAGGCTGCTGCCCAGCAGCAGCGCATGCTGGAACTTCCATGCCATCTCGCTGGTGTACTGTGGACACTACGACGAAGCTTTGCGTGCAGCGTCGCGAGCCGTGTCTCTAAGTCGAGGAACGGCATTGCAGCCCCTAACCCAAAGCACCGAGTTGTTCGCGAGATTGATGGTTGGGGACACAGTTGGCGCCATCCGCGCCGGCGAGACTTCGCTCGACGGTATCATGTTCCGGCCAACAGTTGTGGACCTGATGACGGCGTATGCACGAGCAGGACGGATGAATGAGGGGCGCTCGAAGCTGGATTTGCTCGTCCGACGGGAGCCGAACCTGTCTCTGGAGCTTCTAAAATCGACAGACTACCCCATCGTCAACCCGGCGCACCGGGCGGCGGTTGTAGAGGCCGCCGGCCAACTCGGTCTCGCTTGAAAGAGGAGTACTTGCGTTGAACCTTGCACCATTCGGGGTCCTGAACCAGGACTATAGATCCCAGCTTGCCGGGCTGTACTGGCGAATGCCAGCATGGCCAAAGGACCAGGAGGCCGCCTATCGCCCCCTATTCGACCAATGGCTAAACGACGTCACGAAGAATATCTGGCCAGCACGGAAGGGTGGACAATGGGTCGGGGAATCTGCGTCGAATATGGCGGATGTCACAAGGACTGAACTCGAACACGCGGTGCGCCTCTACCATGGTGTCAGCGGCACGCGGGACATCCTGACAGAGATTCCCGACATTCCACCGTGTCCTGACGGGCGGCCAACAACGCACGAATGGCACTACAAGATTGAAGATGCCATCGTCCATGATCTGCTGTTTAAGTACGCGCTGCTTCGCGATGGGAATAAGCCAAGTTTCGGATTCCGAGCGAGTCGGACAATCGGTTCAAACTACCTCGCATACGATCCTGAATTCGATATCAAGAAATTTGAGGATCTGTTCTGGGGACGTATGGGGAGCATTCAGCCTCCCATCTGGGACATCAAGCAACATTTCCAAAGGCCTCGCCCTTGGACTGCCGCCACCACCCTTGGTGTTGACGGTTTTCGATGGATTGTGGCTGGAGGCGACTTTGTCACCCATACTGGGGTGCATCCATCGCTGCTGAGCGGGCATTGCCTCCAGGGTATTCTTGGCGGTTGCAGTGTCTATGATGCCTTGCTGGATAGTGGTGAAACGCTCGATGGCACCAGGAGCAGGGCAATCCAGAAATACATGGTGGATTGGGGCGACCGGCGTGTCTTCGCCGGGGTGCACTACATGACAGACAATATTGCATCCTGGACGCTGGCGCGACGACTAATTCCTCATCTGTTCCACAATGCAAAACAGGTCGAAGAATTCGCTGTACAAGCTATCACCCGTCACAGCCGCGTCTTCGCTGATATCATTGCGCATTTCGACAAGGCTAGTCCGGCTCTCCACATGCTTTTGGACGACTTTCCGGAGGAAAGAACCACGTCCTGACGCGCTTCAGGTGTCGCACTTAACTGCGTCGTAGCGCTTCTGCACTGCGATACAGTTTGTCAGACTGAATGGAAGCCCCAATGATTTATCGAGTTATTCACGTTGTTTTAACGATAACTTGATCCTGCGTTCACGGGCGAAGCACAGAGTGCCGGCAGCAACACAGGAGGCTGCCGATGCACCCAGAGAACTTTCGCACCGCGATGCTTAATGCGCTACGTATCGGGCCATACTATACCCCGCACCTGACCAACCCACCCGTGCAGGAATGGCTCATCGCGGCCAGAAGTGGTCCGGGCGGTGTCTATCTGATCATCTCGGATACGGCGCTTCCGGTCGAAGGCGCCGCGACGTCGGCGCCAGATGACCTGAGCGAGCAAAACTCGATCGTGGCAATCCTTGCCGAGGACCGCGCCGACGCGCTGCAATTTCTGATGGTACGTCATTTGCCGGCGACCGTCACAGTCCCCGGCCGCTTCTTTCCGGCAGACGGGATGGCCGAACTGCGCAAGGACGGCGCACGAATGCGCCTGACCGCCTTCGGCCGACACGCGCACAGCCGTGGCTCCATTGATGGCCAGGCCGTCCTCCACGACATCCCGCATCCTGCGCCCAACGCCGAAGGCGCGCTCAACTGGCATTTCGCGGCCGAAGAGCGGCCGTGGGTCGGAGCCGGCTGAGAAGGCGGGGTGCACCAGAATATTTCCTCGTCCACTTGCGCAACTGACCACCCACCCATGGAGAAACCAATGCTTGTTCTACCCGATATCGACGAGCCCACGGGGCTGAATGCCTTTCCGGTCCTGTACTGGAACCATGCCGGGCTGCAGATGAACCGGATCACCCATTCGCTGGGTGGCCCGCAGGGCGGCCCGACGATGAGTTCCCGCGCCTTGGGACTTCTGCATCTTGCCATGCACGACGCTTTCTTCGGCGTCCTGAACGACGCCGCGAACCCGTCGATGTGGCTGGCCGCCGCCAATCGCCCGACGCTCCCCCCAGGTCTCTCGGCAGATCTTGCGAACGCCAACGCGGCCCTGACCGGCGCGGCGATTGCGATGTTCGATCGGCTGTATTGCACTGCGGGCAAGGTCTCTGACGAGGCGACCAGGACGCTGAGAAGTGCACTGCGGGAGCTGAAGCACGGCTACAGGGAGCCCATCGACACCAACTTCAAGGCGTATCGGTACGGTGTGGACATCGCTGAGAAGATCCACTCCGCGCTTGCGGTGCTGCCGAACGATCCCGGAGCTGGTGAGGGGAGCTACAAGCCCAAGGGAGGCCGCCACCACTTCGACGACGAGCCGCTGAACCCCGTCCGCCTCATGGACATCGACCCCAACGATCCGAGCAAGGGGAAAAAGGCGCAGCGCGTCTATCACGGCCCCTTCTATGGCACGACGGTGGAATCCTTTGCGGTCACGGATCCGGACGGCCACCGGATCGCGGCATGGCCAGATCCGAAAAAAGCCGAATACAAGGCCTCCCTGAGGGAAGTGCACCGCGTCGGTGGCGCGGCATCGCTGAATAGCACTGTGCGGAGCGCGGACCAGACCGTCGCAGCCTATTACTGGGCATATGATGGTGCAAACCTGATCGGTACGCCGCCACGCCTTTACAACCAAATCCTGCGTCAGATCGCCTGGGCCAAAAGTGACCCGACGAACACCACCCTCGACAGGAGCAAGGAATTCGTTCGGCTCTTCGCGCTTTGCAACGTCGCGATGGCAGATGCGGGCAAATTCGCCTGGGCCGAGAAGTACAGCCACGATCTCTGGCGCCCGCTGTCCGGCATCCGCCAGCACGACGTCAGCGCCTTCGAGGCCGATGGTGGCAGCGCCCAAGTTGGGCCGCCGGCCGACCCGTTCTGGCTTGCTCTAGGCGCGCCCGAAACGAACTCCAACAAGCTTAGCTTCAAGCCGCCGTTCCCGGCCTATCCTTCAGGCCATGCGACCTTCGGTGCCGCCTGCTTCCAGATGGCACGGCTCTACTACGCCTCAATCGGCACCGCGACAGTGGACGAGAACGGCCCCGACGACATCGGTTTCAGTTTCGTGTCCGAAGAGATGAACGGCGTCAGCCGCGATCTGCATCAGCCCCACGATCCGTCATCGCCGATCGAAGACCAGCCGGGCCTCGTGCGGACCTATGTCAAGCGCAACTTCCCCTCGCTCTGGCATGCGATCTGGGAAAATGCCTTCAGCCGCATCTGGCTGGGCGTGCACTGGCGCTTCGATGCCTTCGACTACGCGGATGCCGGCAATGGCCCGGACGCCAACGGTCACGACACCTACAAGGACCCGGCGGCGGTGCGCTACTCACACGTCTGGACCGCAAAGCGTAACGCCGGCGATCAACTTCCTATCGGCGGCGTGCCGCTCGGGCTCGGGATCGCCAACGACATCTTCGGCAGCGACATGCGGCAGCAAGGCGGGGCGATGCCTGCCGCACGGTTGGTGCCACTGCAAAGCAAGATCACCAATACGACGTTCCGCTGAACCTCGCCGGCGCCCCGAACCAATCGGGGCGCTCCCCTCCCGCACAGGAGTGCACGTCCATGATCATTGCCCGCGGAACCTTCACCCCCGGCCCCCCGCATGTCCTGCGTGGCAGCTTCACCATCCGCGAAGACGGCGGAGCCCTGCTGTTCGAGACCAGCGCGGACTTCTATTTCGACGGCTCGCCCGCACCCGGTTTCGGCCTCCACATCGGGATCCCGACGAGTGCCGGCGACCTCGCCCTGCGCACCAACATGGAACGGACCCGGTTCCTGGACTTACCCGGCAACGTGGTCGAGGTCCGGGGCCAACACGCCGGGGCGATCCCGCCGGCCATCAATTTTCATGCCTACGACACGCTCGTGCTGTGGTGTTTCGCCGTTCCCTTCATTTTGGGTCACGGGAAACTCGAGCGCCTGTAACCCGGTGTGAAAGGAAACACCATGCCGATCATCGATGACGCAGCCACCTTCGAGCGCCTCGGCCGAGAGCAGGCGATCCGCGTGGCGACCGCCCTGGCACGCATCCTCAACAAATCCCAGTTGGTGGATTTCGACCTTGCCTCACCCGGAGAAGCGGAGCGGAAACTTCTATTCGACCTAGCCTTTTTTACAATCATCGTCTTCGAGACCGGGGCAAACGAAGTCGACGGCGAGCAACGATTTATTGCTCGCCCGACCTTCGAAGCGAAAGGTCCTGACCCAGTAGAACTGGCAAACGACTTAACCCTGATCATCGGCCACACCCAAATTCACGGGCTGCTCGAAGATCCCGAGTTGGAAGAGGCGCTGGTCCGCGCTCGTAGCTAAGTCCTGAACCGGAGAATCACCATGCTGTTTTCCTCTGCCGTCGATACGGCCATCGGTCTTATGATGGTCTACCTGACCCTCAGCCTGATCTGCACCAGCATCAACGAGGCCATCGCAGGTCTGTTGCGGCTGCGGGCTCGCAATCTGTTCAACGAGGTGTCGCGTGCTTTGGGCGACACGACAGTGCGCAACGGCTTTTGGGAAAGCAGCCTGATCCGAAGCCTTTCGCGGGGCCAAGGGTTGCTGAATTTCAAGACTCCGCCGACGCCTGTACCCGTGGTTACAAAAATGCAAGCGCCTAGCTACCTGGACCGCCGGGATTTCGCCCTCGCGCTGATCGATACGCTGCGACACATCGACAGATCGAAACTAGGTGAAAACCGATCGATAGACTTCGCAGGCCTTGAACAGAAGATCGACAAAAACTCTCCTCTGCCCCGCCTTCTGACGACCCTTGGGATCGACGCCACCTCCACCATCGAGGAAACCAAGAAGGCCCTCGGGGACTGGTTCGATCAGGTGATGGAACGAGCCTCGGGAGTCTATAAGCGATGGATGTCGCTGCTATCCTTTGGGGTCGCGCTGGCGTTAACTGTTGCCATTAACGCCGACACCTTGCAGATCGCCCGCACCTTCTGGCAGGATGACGGCCTCCGGGCGGCAGTAGTTGAGTCCGCCATGCGTCTGCCCAAGTCCTCTTCCGACGTGCCGCCCGCTTTGCCCGATCTTGCGCAGGTAAAGGGCTTGCTGCCTTTGCCACTCGGCTGGTCGATGTCCACGTCCTCCGGCGAGGACCTGAACGCGCTCTTGCCCAAAGGGTTAGGCCTTCTGCTCACCGCCTTCGCGGTGACCCTTGGCGCGCCGTTTTGGTTCGACCTGTTGTCGCGCTTTGTCGCCATTCGCAACAGTGGGCCGCCGGAGAGCAAGAAGAGCCCGGATGGGTAAGGGCGGCTATGAATAGTCGGCCGCCGGCTGGACCCTCGGTGGATGCTCCGCCTAACCAAGCACCGGAAATTATTGCCGATCAAGCGTCCTGTTGACTGATGCCCAAAGCCAGGGCACAAAGATGGCATCCATGGTCGCTCGCGACAGGAAATCAGAGGAAATTTCAACGGCTTTCCACTAAGCCATTGAAATCATGTGAGAATCCAGGTCTCCCAGGCGGGTCATTTTTGACCGATTTTTCGATCCAAGTTGGCGGTCATCTCCCGCACAGAAAAGTGGCGTCTTCTCAATAAGTTGGCCGATCTGGGACGCAGTTCCTCAGGCCATCGTCGTGTTCGAAGACGGCTACGAATATTGGCTGGGGACCCGCAAGCAACGACCCTAACGGATCCAGAGTCCGACTGTCGGATATTGCGTCGGAGAAAAAGATAACGCTGACATTGAAGCACATGGCGCTGTTGTCCCCTTCGGGGCCCAAAGCGGAATTTGGGCCGACTCCGGTCCTTAAATCAATGCCTTGCCAATCGAGGCGCCGCCATCGACTGCTTAGTGACCAGCATGACCGGGAAAGGGACGTCATCGTCATCAGCCATAGCAGCATGTGCGATTAGACGGCCGGCCGAAGTAGGCCTGCGATCAAATGGTCGATCAGCGCCCTGACCTTTCGAGATGGTTTTGGGCCGACAGTGTAGACCGCGTACACCGCTGCAGGCTCCAGCGCATATCCTTCCAGCACCCGGACAAGCCTGTTGTCGGCTCGTTCGTCTGCCGACATGACGTCGGAGACAACGGCCAAACCCAATCCCTGGACGCTGGCCGCCAAGATGCCTGGGGCCGAATTGATCGTGAGCCTGCCGCGAATGTCGACCGAGATCAGCGTGTCGTCTCGCTTGAAACGCCAGGCTCCCTGACCGAATGCACCATAACCGAGAATGCAGTCATGAGCGATGAGCTCATCAGGGGTGGCAGGTGTGCCCTTCCTGGCGAGGTAGGCGGGAGATGCCACGACCATTCGTTCGAGAGAAGCAATTCGTCTGGCGCCGAATGTCGAGTCGGGAAGTGTGCCGGTGCGGATTGCAAGATCAACACCGTTCACGACCAGGTTTTGCCGTTCATCCGCCATCAAGATCTCGACCTGAAGGTTGGGATAGGCATCCATGAAACTTAGCAGCAACGGCATGATGGCCCGCGAGCCGTAGGCAGTCGGCAAGGCCAGCCGAATGACGCCATCGAGCGAGTCGGTCCTCCGCGCTGCGTGTTCTGCCTCCTCGATCGTCGCAAGGACATCGCGCGCCTTGTCGAGAAATGTCGCGCCTGCCTCGGTCAAGGTAAGGTGGCGCGTCGTGCGGATCAGTAGTTTGACACCGATGCGTTCCTCGAGCTCCGTGACGATCCGCGAGACCGAGGGCTGGGATAGCCGCAGGTCTCTCGCGGTCTGGGAAAAGCTGCCGCTCTCAGCTACCCTGTTGAAGACGATGAGTTGCTGCCAGCGATCACTCATTTGCTGCCCGAATAACAGTTGTCCAAAGTCTCGCGATACCCGCTGTCGACCTGTCGACATAGCCTTCTTTCCGTTGCGGAGGTTCCGCTTTGAAAGGAAGAGCTATGAAATTGCAAGACAAGCTAGACACGCTACGTGACGACTTTGAAAACGGTCGTCTTCCTCTTGTCCCGACATCCGAGCAAATTGAAATCATGCATCGAGCCACCCAAACGCTCATAGACAGCGGACAGGTAGGCCGTGCATTGAAAGCGGGCGACAGGGCGCCGGACTTCAGTCTTTCGGATTCTGAGGGCGACATGTACATTTTGCCCGACCTCCTGGTCCGTGGCCCCGTTGTTGTCACCTTCTACCGCGGTGTTTGGTGCCCGTTTTGCAATCTGGACCTTGCCGCTCTTGAGGCCGAGCGCGGAGAGATCGAAGCACGTGGCGCCCAACTCATGGCCATTTCGCCGCAGACTCCTGCCAACAGCCGTAGATCCCAGCGCGACAACAAACTCAACTTTCCGATCCTCAGTGACCCCGACAGTGAAGTCGCGGAAACTTTCGGTCTTCGCTTTTCGCTACCGGACGAGCTTATAGAGGTTTACAAAAGCTTCGGGAGCAACCTTTCTCATTTCAACGCCGGTCAGGACTGGCGCCTACCAATGCCTGCCCGATATGTGATCGGTCGCGATGGTCTGATCGCCTATTCAGAGATCAATCCTGACTATACCCGCCGCCCGGATCCTTCTGAACTTCTGCCCGCCCTGGACAAGCTCAGGTCAAATTGAAGAGAGGCTTTTCCCCGCGAGATTCTTAGTCTTGCGGGGAAGACCCGGGGCCGCCGCGTCGAAAAGTCGCCGCCGCAGTATCTCTCACCCTCTCGAGCGACCGACTCACATTCACAGGCCTCCGTGGCTTGCGCAGTCGACCGCAGGACCAGGACGTAGGTTCAGTCCCTATCGATCGACGTGATTGTCGATCCAGTCGATCAAGACGTCCGCGACCTTGATGTTCTCTCTGCCCTGCATGAACATATGCGTGCTGCCCTTGATCCCGACATCGGGGAGCGAGAGGAAGGTGATGTCACCGCCGGCCGCCTTGATCTGCTCCATTTCCTTGGCGCAGGCCGCGGCTGGGTTGCTGCCCATGTAATCGCCAACCACCACGAGGATGGGCACCTCGGCCAGCGCCTTGACCTGCTCGTCCGATAGATTGGAGAAGCAGCCGGTCTCAAGCTGGATCAGGCCCTTGATACCACCTTTGCCCTTCAGGACTGCCTGGCTCGGAAATCCCGCCGACTGCGAGTGGCCGACGAGGATTGCGCCTCCGAGGTCTGCAGCCAGATCGGCAACGTTGGCGACGGTCGGGTTCTTCGTTTCAGGCTGGATCAGCTCGCCCGGCAGGCTCGGCACCTGGGTCTCGATCATGTCAGGGATCACCTGCTTGGCGAATTCATCGATTGCATCGATTGGGAACTGGACGTCTGGCCAGGCCTTGCCAAGTTCAGGACCGAACCTGAACACCTTCCAGGCCATGCTCGACGTGCCAAGAAAAACCTTTGGCTGCGCCTCAGGTGGCAGACTTTTGTTTTTCACCTGGTTGAAAATCGTACCGTTGAAGCCCGAGCGTGCCCGGCCCGTCTGTTCCGCAAGATAGGTGGGAAATCCTTGCCGCGTGAAATACTCGAACCAGCCCATGCGACCATCCGGCGTCGTCTCCCACTGCTTTGAAGAGAGCAGCCCGCCATGCATGAAAACGATCGGCAGGTGTGTCGGGTTCGGTGGGCTCTGGAACTGGACGTACATCTGATCGACGACGACATCACCCGCTTCGAAACTCTCTCCGAAGATGTCCTTGAGGTCGCCCCAGCCAGCACTCTCGGTTTTGACGGTCCGGCCGCCGACGAAGAAACTACCCTGGCTTTGAAGCAGAAGCGGCTCCGGAGAGGACTTGATGTCGGAGAGCGATTGCGCTGAGGCACCGGTGGTACTGAGAAGGAGCGCAAGCACGGTTGCCTGCATTTTGGAGAGCATCTGCATCATAAACCCTTGTGTGGAGCGATCGTTTGATGACGGGAAGACAGGTCATTTGGAGCGAATTCACACGCCATCTGTGTCTTCTGGGTGTACAGCGGCCGTTACCTGCGAATAAACTCCGAGATCAAACACATGGGATATGAAGAAACGCACCATGGATCATTGGGATGAGTTGCGGATGTTCCTTGCTGTGGCCAAAGGCGGAACGGTGCGCGCGGCGGCTGAAGCGCTCGACCTCAACCACGCAACGGTGCTTCGAGGCGTTGCGCGCCTGGAGCAGCGGCTGAAAACGAAACTCTTCGAAAAGCTTCCTTCCGGGTACAGGCTGACGTCTGCGGGTGCTGACATTGTGGATCTCGCCGCGCAGATGTCGGAGGCATCCACGAAGATCGAGGGAAGGATCTTCGCTCGCGACCAGAGCGTATCTGGCCCGTTGCGTCTTACCCTCCCCGTCTCGTTTGCGACCGATCTTTTGATGGAGACCCTGACGGAGTTCAGATCCGCCTATCCGGATATCGCGCTCGAAATCATCGGAACGGGAACGGTTGCCAACCTGAGCAACCGGGAGGCGGATGTGGCATTGCGCGTCGTTCTTGGAAACGGTTCGCCTCCGGAAAGCCTGTATGGAAGCAGGCTCTGCGGGTTCCACACGGCGTTTTACGGATGCCGTGACCGACACGGCGATGTTTCGTCCTGTTTGGCCTGGTTGCTCGGACCGGGCGAAGTCGCTCCCAGTGACTGGGTCCCAGAAGACATCGAAATGGCCGCCACGCCTGTTCGCTTTTCCGAGATGCGCTCGAGGCTCCAGGCCACGCGCGCGGGCATGGGCATCACATCGCTACCCTGCTTTGTTGGCGACGCAGACTTGTCGCTTTCTCGTGCCTCAGGCAGTCCGGTCATACACACCGGCGATGTATGGCTCCTAACCCACGTCGACACCCGGCAAACTCTGCGCGTCAGACTTCTGTGCGACCGTATACGCGACACCATGCGAACCGTCTCCGCCAGAGTTGAGGGGCGCGCGGACGCGGCCAGATCGGACCATCTGTAAGCTTGCCGAGAGCTCAGGTAAGATCGCCATCGGCAACCGTTCAGTTGTAGCAACGCCGCCAATCGCGAGCAGCACGGTATCCCGCAGATGCTGGCGGACGACGCACCCATCAGTATGTGGTCCACCCGGTTTGGGGATGACTGGGCTTTCCTTAAACATGGAAACATTTGTCTCGGTCGCCGTATCGAAACGACTTCTTTTGACGACCGCCGGGCGCATCCGCGCAGCTTTTTATAGGCCTCATAGCTTGGTCGCGACGTCTTAGGGAAGGTTCAAGCGAACGTCAGAACCGCTGATGGTACACTCCTTAGCGGACTTGAACTTCCCACAATCCGACCCATCGTCAGTTTTTCCGCCAGTATACTGTGAAGCGCCAAGGCTCGGGCGCTCGCGGATCTCGTGTAGACGATCGTCGGCTGAGGCCATGGCTCCTGACGAGTTGGTCAGGTGATGCTCTGCACGGCAATGTCCGCTTTCGGGCGCGGGCAATCACGATGTTGATGACCTTAGATGAAGGCGCGAAGCTGCCGCACGCTTTATGGCCACCTCACCGCAAACTTGGCCTCCGAAGGCGGAAATTATTGCCGCTCGACCGCCCTGTTGACTGATGCCCAAAGCCAGGGCACAAAGGTGGCATCCACGGTCGCTCGCGATGGGAAAACAGAGGGCATCTCAAGACTTTTCTTCTAAGTCATTGAATTAATGTGAGAATCCAGGTTCCACAGCCAATTCTCCCCGACAACAATCGCGGTCGTTGCAAAACTCTTAGCGCCAATGGTGTCGCGTTTGGTTGCGCGTCATTTCTCGGTATTACTTCGCAGCTTCAACTCGTCCACGCGACGACTGCCCGAGAGACCGTCCGGCAATTGGGAACAATGTCCTAGCGCAACTTCGAAAAGAGCCTATTGCCAGCAAACTCCGTGAGCAGTTCAACCGGTCATGACCCGAGCGGATCTCACTGTCGATAAGCCGAACTTGCCGCGCATGGAACAAGCCAAACATGTACGGGTATCTACGTACCAAATCGAGACGATTTGAGTGTTTGATATAGCGCTTTTCTTAATAGGCAGATGCTAATTCAGAAGGTCTGAATCTAGGGTACAGCATTGCCGTTCGTCCACCTTATCCGTCAAGAGACTTCGAGACTGCGTGTGTTTGCAGGAACACTGCTTGGCACAGCTCTTTGCGTTGTCGCCGCAGTATTCGCGGACTCGTTTAATTTCGCGGAGATGTCGCAGGATCATTTTCGTCGCGCACTCGCGACAGACATCCTGCTCCCGACCCTGATCGGCGGGCCTTTCTTTTACTTTCTGCTGGAGAAGATCCGGCAACTCGCCGTGGCCAAGGTGGAGCTGCAACGGCTTGCTTCGACAGACAGTCTTACCGCCGTGCTTAGCCGCGGTGCATTCGAAATGCTGGTCGAAGCCTATCTGGAAAGAGCGCGGGCGGGATCGCTTCCGCAAACGGGATCGTTTCTGATCGTCGATGCGGATCATTTCAAGGCAATCAATGACAGTCACGGACATCAGGCGGGTGACCAGGCCCTGAAGTTGATTGCTGGGGCGATCAAGGAAACTCTGTCGCCGGCAGATCTTGTCGGACGCGTCGGCGGCGAAGAATTCGCCGTCTTCCTGCCGTCTGTTGTCGATGACACGGCGTCGCGCACGGCCGAACTGATAAGACAGAGGATCCGCGCACTGCCCTTCCCCAGGGACGTTGGCGAAGGGCTGCTGTCGGTCAGCATCGGCGGGGCCACCTTCCGCGAAAACACCAGTTACGAAGAACTGTTCAAGACGGCAGATCGCCGTCTGTACGAGGCAAAGGCGTCAGGCCGCAACCTTGTGAGAATGTCAATTTAAACGCCGTCCCAACTTTATCCCGAAAAGACATTACGACTGAGATATTACATGAAAACCAATGAGGAAATCCGTCTCGCCGCTTTGCACTCCCTGAAATTGCTCGATACGCCAGCAAGTGAGAGCTTCGACCGTATCACGCGCATGGCGAGCCAGATATTCGACCTGCCGATCGCGGCCATATCGCTAACCGATTCCGACAGGCAGTGGTTCAAGGCGCGTGTCGGGGTGGAGCACCAGTCTATTCCACGAGACAAGGCGCCCTGTGCGGCAGTGGCCGAGAGTACCGAACTTCTCGTCGTTCCGGACCTGTCCAAGGATGCGCACTACCACGACAGTGTCCTTGCAAAGACAGGCGTGCGTTTTTACGCGGGAGCACCGCTCACGACGCGCGAGGGGCATTGTCTCGGCGCCTTGTGTGTCCTTGGAGCCGAGCCGCGTGAGACCACCGAAAACGAGATTGCCAGTCTCCAGGACCTTGCCGCAATGGTGATGGCCCAGATCGAACTGCAACATGCGTATGGCAGGATCGAACCGGTCAGCGGGCTTCCCAATCGTACCCAGTTTTCCGAGGACGTGAGCGACCTTCTCAGAGGACCGGCCTGGCGGACGGCCTATACCGGTGTCCTGATCGACCTTGCCGAGACGCGGCAGCTTGACGACCTTTCCCGCGTGATGGGAACAGCCGAAATCGATGCGAAAGTGCGCGATGCCGCACAGCGGCTCAGAGCCATCGTTGGCGGCAAAACCACACTTTATCACGTCTCCACGACGCAGTTTGCGTTCATAAGGGACAGAAATATCGCAGGCCTCGACTGCATGGTTTACCTCAGACAGCTGCTGGGTGACCTGGACGACGAGTCGGACCTCAGGTTTCTGATGACGCCGGCAATCGGCGTCGCGCCGCTCAAACCCGACACCACGCCGTCGGATTTCCTGCGTGCCATGAGCAGCGCAGCGCAGGACGCTCGTCTGACAGCGACACATGTCGCGGTCTTTTCACAGGCCAGCGACGATCGCTACCAGCGGAGTTTCCGTCTGCTGCAGGATTTCGACAACGCCCTTCAAGGCAGCGATCAGCTATCGATCGTGTTCCAGCCGCGTGTCAGTTTGCCGGATGGCCATTGCGTCGGAGCAGAAGTCCTCCTGCGCTGGCTCCATCCGGAACTGGGAGCCATCTCCCCCGGCGAATTCGCTCCCATCATCGAGCAGTCTCCACATATAGGCAAGATGACCGCGTGGGTTCTGGATGCCGCTCTGCGCGAAGCCGGCAACCTGAAATCCAGGGGGGTAATCGTTCCGGTATCGGTCAATATCTCGGCGGCAAACCTCGATGAACCGGACTTTGTTCAACGGGTGCAACTGTCCCTCTTGAGACATGGTATCCGGCCGGCGATGCTGGAGCTGGAGGTCACCGAAAGCGCGATCATGAAGGACGCGGCAAACGCGCTGGCGAAGTTGCAGGCGCTTTCCGATGGCGGGGTCCGACTATCGATCGACGACTTCGGCACGGGCTACAGCAGCCTGTCCTATCTCCAGACCTTGCCGACCACCGTGGTCAAGATCGATCAATCCTTTATCCGCAGCATGGATGATGGCTTTCGCGAAACCAATCTCGTCAGATCGATGATCCAGCTGTCGCACGACCTGGGCTACCAGGTCGTGGCGGAAGGGGTGGAGACGACCGAGGCGGCCGACGCTTTGAGCAAGATGGGTTGTGATGAAGCGCAGGGGTATCTTTTTGCAAAGCCGCTGTCGCCAGCCGCATTCGAAGAATGGTTCTTCGAGAGAAAAATGGAACACCAGATCGCATGCTGATCCGATAGGCTGCCGGCACGAGAAACAGACGATGTCGAATTTCCAACGCGCATCGTGTTTCAAGCGTGTCGGCTCTGCCGGAAGCTAGATCAAGGTCGATGATTTCAAGACGCTGAAACTGTTGTCATGGTGCAATGCTATGACGCCTTCATGTTCCAGGGCGTAGAGCGCGTTCAGAAGTTCGTTTCTTGAATATCCGGTAGTCGCGGGCGTGTTCGCGATCGTCCCGAACTTGACCTGCGATGGCGGCCTGACCCGCAACCGTCTTAAAACATCCGTCACGGCATTGACGACTTCGATACGTGATTTCACGATAGCGGGCCTCCGGAGAACGGTCATCCCATAATCCGTTCTGTCTTCAACAACACCGGAGGGCTGACTTTGATCCATCAAAAAGACATATCGTGAGCATGCGCCCTCTCCCGCATGCGCCTGGTCTACGCTGTCAAGCGGGCATAGCGCCGACGCTATCAACGTCCGCAGTCAGTCATGGAATGGATGACACGGACGAATTCGTGCGGATACGCAACCCGCCGCTCCAACCCTGTGAGGGAAGCCGTAACCGGCTGGAGCACAGGCAAAACGGGACGGACTTGAGAGCAATATCAACAACGCTGTCTTTGACATCCTTGCCGGTCAATGGAAGTTTCTCGACTTGACCTTGAGCGTGTCGATGTGGAGATCCGGGATATAGATGTCGCGCGTCGGGATGACAGGCTTCGGATTGTCGCGGGGATCAGGCCCGCTGCCATGTTTGGCTCCGTCGCCACGGCCGTACGGCAAGGGGAAGTCGCCGCCAAGCTCGCCGAGACTGGAGAGATCGCCGGAAAAGTCGAACAGGCGCTGGGCGACCAGATGCACGACCTCGCCTTCGCGCTGTATCCTGCCATGGATCGCCATCATCGAAGCCGACATGACGATCCGGCGCTGCTTCTCGAATAGCGAGGGCCAGACGACGGCATTGACGACGCCCGTCTCATCTTCGAGCGTCAGGAACATCACGCCTTTGGCGCTACCAGGCTTCTGACGCACGAGGACGAGGCCCGCCGTCCAGAGCCAGCGGCCGTCGCGCTCACCCATCGCTTCGGCGCAGGTGACGATCCGCTTTTTCTTCAGTTCCGGACGCAGGAAAGACACAGGATGCGACCTCAAGCTGAGGCCCGTATGGGAATAGTCCTCAACGACTTCCCTGCCCTCTTTCATCGACTTGAGCGACACGTCGGGTTCCTGCATCTCGGCAACGACCCTTGCTTCACGCTTTGCGGCTGCCGCCCATAGTTCCAGCGGCTCGTCGCGCAGCGCCTTGATGTCCCAGAGCGCTTGACGCCGTTCCAGCTTCAACGACGGTAGGAAGGCATCGGCCTCTGCCAGCTTGACCAGCGACGCTGTCGGCACGCCGGATCGCCGCCACATGTCGTCGGCACTCTCGAAAGGCTGGTCAACACGGGCAAGAACAATTCTGGCAGCATTATTCAGCGGCAGCCCCTTTACCATGCGCATACCGAGCCGAACCGCAAAGCGGCCGGGCCTTCCGGTCTCCTCCATCGTGCAGTCCCAGCGAGACCGATTGACACAGACGGGCCGGACCTCCACCCCGTGGTTGCGGGCATCGGTGACGATCTGGGCAACGCTATAGAACCCCATGGGCTGGGAGTTGAGGAGAGCGGCGCAGAAGATATCCGGATGATGGCACTTCATCCAGGAACTGGCATAGGCGATGAGGGCGAACGAAGCTGCATGGCTTTCCGGAAAGCCATAGGAGCCGAAGCCTTCCAGCTGGCTGAACGTCCGCTCCGCGAAGTCTTGAGAGTAGCCGTTCTTGACCATGCCGTTGACGAGCTTCTCCTTGAACCTCGACACGCCGCCCGTAAACTTGAAAGTCGCCATGGCCCGACGCAGCTGGTCCGCCTCGCCTGCACTGAAACCCGCACAGACCATGGCAACCTTCATGGCGCTCTCCTGGAAGAGCGGTACGCCGAGCGTCTTGCCAAGCACCGCCTCGAGCTCCGGCGTCGGATACTCCACCTTCTCCTTGCCCTCCCGCCGACGCAGATAGGGATGCACCATGTCGCCCTGGATCGGGCCAGGGCGGACGATGGCGACCTGAACCACGAGATCATAGAAGGTGCGTGGCTTGAGCCTTGGCAGCATCGCCATCTGGGCGCGGCTTTCGATCTGGAAGGTACCAAGCGTATCCGCCTTGCGGATCATCGCGTAGGTCTTCGGATCCTCCTGCGGAACGTCTGCCAGACCCATCGCTTCGTTCTTGTACTCCGCCAGCAGCTCAAAGGAGCGGGCCATGCAGGACAGCATGCCAAGCGCCAGCACATCCACCTTCATGAACTTCAACGCGTCGATATCGTCCTTGTCCCATTCCACCACTTGGCGGTCATCCATGGCAGCGGGCTCGATGGGGACAAGATCATCCAGCCTGTCCTGCGTCAGCACGAAGCCGCCTGGATGCTGTCCAAGATGGCGCGGCGCTCCCATGAGTTGCGAAGCAAGGTCGAGCGCCAGACGCAGCCGGTAGTCGGATGCGTTCATGTTGTTTTCTTTAAGCTGCTTTTCGCCGATGCCATCCTTCGACCAGCCCCAGACGCCGGAGGTCAGTTGACCGATCAGGTCTTCGGGCAGGCCGAGCGCCTTGCCCACATCGCGCAGCGCACCCTTGGTTCGGTAGCGGGTGACGGTGGAGCAGAGGGCGGAGCGCGAGCGGCCATAGGTCTCGTATATCCACTGGATGACCTCCTCGCGCCGGTTATGCTCGAAGTCGACGTCGATATCCGGCGGCTCGTTACGCTCCATCGAAACGAAGCGCTCGAACAGGAGGTCTCCTGTTTCCGGGTTGATGCTGGTGATCCCGAGGCAATAGCAGACGGCGGAGTTGGCGGCCGACCCTCTGCCCTGACAGAGGATGTTCCTGGAGCGGGCAAAGCGGACGATGGAAAAGACGGTGAGGAAGTACGCAGCGTAGTTCATCTTCCGGATGAGGTCGAGTTCGTGCAGGATCGCCTTGCGGACCTTGTCGGGAATGCCTTCCGGATACCGTGCCGCAGCACCTTCCCAGGCGAACTTGGCCAGCGACTGCTGGGCGTCGAGCCCTGGCACAATTGCCTCTTCAGGATACTGGTACTGCAGCTCGCTCATGTCGAAGCGGCAGCGCTCGACGATCTCGCGGCTTCTTGCGAGAGCCTCGGGATAATCGACAAACAGGCGGTGCATCTCCTCCGGCGCCTTGAGGAAGCGATCAGCATGCCGCTCCCGATCAAAGCCGACGCTGTCGATGGTGGTGCGGTTGCGGATGCAGGTGACGATGTCCTGAAGCTGTCGGCGGCCGGGCTCGTGGAAGAGCACATCGTTGGTCACCACCGTCTTCACCTTGTGACGCTGCGCCAAGTTCGACAGATCATGCAACCGCAGCCGGTCGTTCGGACGCCGCCGCAGGCAGAGCGAGACATAGGCGCGGTCACCAAAGACTGCGGCCACCTTGCGGAGCTGACCCGCATAGATATCGTCCGCCTCATCGGGAATGAGGATCGCAATCAGACCCTCGCTATAGGCCTCGACATCAGACAGGTCGAGAATGCACTTGGCCTTGCCGCCCCGACTTTTGCCAAGCGTCAGCAGCCGGGTGAGCTTGGAATAGGCGAGCCGGTCCGTCGGGTAGACGAGCAGCGACATGCCATCCGTGAGGTCGAGATGGCAGCCGACCACCAGGCGCACCCCGGTTGTCTTTGCCGCTTCCCAAGCCCGGACAATGCCGGCAAGCGAGTTGCGGTCGACGACACCAAGGGCGTCGATGCCCAGTGCGGCGGCCGTGGCAAACAGTTCTTCCGCGGAGCTTGCACCCCGCAGGAACGAGAAATGCGTGGTCACCTGGAGTTCGGCATAGCGCATAGTTCAAACCTTACCCGAAGATGCCGTGGAGGAACCATTTGTGTGACCCCGTGCCTGCATCGACGCCGTCGCCGGCGCGGAAGACCCACAGCCGATCGCCGTGCTCATCCTCGACCACGAAGTAATCGCGCACCGCCTGCATTTCGCGCGGCCGGAGCCACCATTCGCCGAAGATGCGCTCGGGCCCATCGGCACGAACGATGCGGCGGCGCTTGCCGCGCCAGGTGACGACGACTGGCGGCTGGTCGGGCAGGACAGCCATGGTTTCGATTTCTTCGGGATAAGCCAGCAGCCGTGACGGCCGCGGCCACCTGGCTGCCCACTCGGCACCCGTCTCGACGGCCGTCGGTCCGATCCGCCGGAGAGATCGTTCCGGAACGTCGGAGGCCACCGGCGTGATGCGGTAAAGGCGCTGGCCCCGGTTGCCGAGAATATCGACAAGCGGCGTCACATCCACCACCGCCTCTTCCACCAGCGCGTTTGCGACCTGCTTTATTTCCAGCGGCTCGGCCATGACCGCCACCAGCACCATCCGCTCGATGCCGAAGCCCGGGTCGATCTTTTCGATACGGTCACAGAGAAGCTTTGCCAGGCGGGCAGGATCACGCACGGGCTTGGCAAGTCCTGCTCGAAGACACTGGCGTGTGTTGTCGACGCGATGGATGATCAGATCGGAACGCCGGACGCCCAGCCCCCGCTCCTCTAGCTTTGCCGTCAGTTGCGCCACCAGCCGGCGGACGTATTTTGCAATCGTATCGGGCGCACCGATGGGCTCCTGGAAATTGCGCGCCACCTCGACCAGATCCGGCGTGCGCAACGGATCGATGGGTTCTGCGAGACGGCCGAAGAGCTGATCGAGACGGCGTCCGACCTCCGGACCAAATCGCAGTGTCAACGGCGCACGCGGCAGTGCCGACAGCTCTCCCACCGTCTCGATACCCAGGATGCGCAATGCCTGGATCGTATCTGCCGCAAGCCGCAGACAGTGGATTGGAAGTCCGATCACGGCCTTGGTGACATCACCGCGCGGCACCACCGTCGTTTCGTTCGTCGTCAGTCGCGCCAGTGCATGCGCCGCACCCCAGGTATCGGCGACAGCGGCACGTGCCGTCAGGCCCTTGCCGCGGAGACCGTTGACAACGCCGGAGATCAGCAGCTCTTCACCACCCTGAAGGTGATCGGCACCTTCGGTATCCATGACGATGCCATCCGTTCCATCCACGGCAACGACGGGGCTGTATTGACGAAGCGCCCATAGCGCCAGGCGCTCGACGGCTGCGGCGTCGGCAACGGGATCGGCGTCCACCATATGAAGGTTGCCAATCATCGCCTGTGCCTTGCTGGCAGCCATGCCGACTTTGAGGCCCAGCTTGCGGGCAGCCGTATCGGCTGCCGATATCCAGCGTTTCGAGCCGCTGCGCGAGACCACGACCAGCGGCTGGTCAACCGACACGGCTTCCTCGCCATGCCGACGTATCCGATCCGTTGCTAGATAGGGGAAGTAAACAGACACGACCCTCGGCATCGCAGGCTCCTAACTCAAACTCGGCACATTGCCCCGCCTTTACCCGCATCAATTCCGCCAGCCACCTCGCCCGTCCCACGCCGGCGACAGGAAGCGGCTCGGACGGCAGGGTGCTGATCCTCCAGCGTGTTGTGGACGCCGTCGGCTGACCGTAGTCGGAGGCCTCCGTCTGCCGTCGCCAGCGCCGGACGACCAGGCCGAGCGTCCCCGTCTTCTCGGCAGCCAGTTGAAGACGCCGCGACGCGGTCATCGGCAGCCTCACCAGTTCCCCGACGACGGCCGCCAATCCCCCGAAGGACAGCCCCTCTTCCATCGAGGCAAGCACGTCCTCCTCCTTATCGGCTTCGCAATAGATGACGCGATCGGGGTGAAGCCCGGCCTGCGACAGCGCCGGCGCAAAGAGATCCGGCCGGGTCAGGCACCAGAGAACCTTTCCCTTGGCCCGGGCCGCAATACCTGCCGCAAACAGGGCGGCCGCGGCACCATCGATTGTACCCGCCCCGCCACCTGCAATTTCATGCAATGCGCCATAGGCAAGCCCCCCGCCCGGCAATCGCTCGTCGACGTCAGGCACCCCGAAGGGCAGCACAAGCGCCTTGCGCGACACGCTGCCTTCCAGATGCGCAATCCGGTCTCTCAGTTCCTCGACAAGCCTTGAGGCAGGGGCATACGACATCGTTCACGGCCCTCCTCAAGGTTCGCGTTGCACAGGACTTCATGTCCCAAAGAATGCTGGCGTTCTGTTTCTGTTCCGCCACGACAGAAGAGTCAAGCGGGGTCAGAACGGGATAACTCTCGGCATTTTAGCGCCGGTGAAGATTCATCGTTCTGAATCAGCTTTGTAGGCGGCTTGAGAGGCTTGATGGAGTGCTTGAGATTTTTTGCATGTTCTTGATCTTAGCTAGGGCGACACGAAAACCGTGAGAACTTTCCGTTCTCAAATCGCCAATCTGCATATCAAGAATGTAACAGAGTGGCTCGGCGATGTGTGGCAGAGCCTAAGGGATGAACACTCGCGCTCATGCGGGACTATGGCCGTCTGCGGCCATCCGCCCACGAGCCGCCGCCCTTTGGCTCTTTCCCATTCCCGCAGACACCAAGGAGCACAACGCTACCATCTGTGCCATCGCCGAGGAACTCGACGTTGGATTTGCAGGCGTTCAATGTCAGACGTTTTGTATAGGAGACCAGTGAAGGCTTGCCGCATCAGGTGGCGTCTTCTCCGCTGCGATAGAATGCGGGAGGCAGGCAAGGTTACCCGTCGCCCGCCGTGCCGCCGTCCTCAGTGGATCGCGGTGCTGACGATCCGGTAGGGGTGTTCGGCCTCATATTCGACCATGATCTGGACGGCCTGTTCGAGAACCTGTTCGGCTTCCTCGACGTGATCGCGCGCGAGCTGATCGGCGTTGACGAAGATCGCTTCGGCCATGTTGCCGGAGATCGCGGCGAACTGGCGGTTTCCTTCGACGAGAGCTTCTCTGGCAGCGCCTTCAAGCGCGTGCGCCATGGTGATCAGCGCGTCTTCGCGCTCCTCGATCGTCAGGTCCCGGATTGTCTTTGTCATCTGCTGCATCGTGCCACCCACCTTAATAGTCGTTGTGACGATATCGGTCCCGATAGGGCCCCGTTCACAGCGAAATGGGCATGTTGGCGCCATATTTCAAGGTTCAGGCCCGCACGGGCTCGTCCTTGTGGACGGCATCGCGGGGCACGAACAGGCAAGCGGGCACGATCAGGACGGCAAACAGGAGCATGGTCAGGAAGGTCGCGTGCAGGCCGTCCTGCAGCGCAAGGCGAACCGCTTCGGCATCGCCACTCACGAGACCGGTTCCGTTCAGGAGAGCACGCAGCTGGTCGGTCGTGATCGCCTGTCCGCTGGTCGTATGGACCAGGCCCCAGCTCAGCACCGCCCCGAGAATCGCCGCGCCCAGCGTGCTGCCGAGGTTGCGGGAAAACACGTTCGACGCCGTGGCACTGCCGCGTTGCGAGGCCGCGACGCTTCCCTGGGTGAGGATCAGTGCGCCGATATTGAGAAGGCCCATGCCGAAGCCCATGACGAGCGAGCCGGCACCCGCAAGCACCGCCGAACTGGATGGCGTCAGCAGGGTCAGGAGGAAGGTTCCCACGGGGACGAACACGGCGCCCACCAGCATGATCGGCCGCAGCCCGAACCGGGTGAAGTTCCGCGAAGCGATCGTTGCGCCGCACGGCCATCCCAAGAGAAGCATGGTCAGCGCAAAGCCCGCCACCAGCGGCGACTGGTTGAGCACGGTCTGCACATACATGGGCAGGAACGTCGTGAGCCCCATGATCGCCATGGAGGCGAAGAAGACAGAGATGTTGGCGGCCGCAATCGGCCGGTAGAGCCAGAGATCCGGCGCGACCATCGGTTCTTCGACGCGGCGCTCCTGCCAGATGAACAGCGCAAGCGACACGGCGAACAGGACGAAGGAGACGATCGCGGACGTCGACAATCCGGTCTCGGAGACCGTGAGGCCAATCATCAGCGCCGAGATGGAGACGGCAAACAGCACGGCGCCCAGGATATCGATCGAGACCGTCCGGGTGTGCTTTTCCTCGTGGTAGAACAGGATGAACGCTGCGGCAGCGGCGAGACCTACCGGCACGTTGATCCAGAAGATCCAGGCCCAGGGCAGGTTATGGATGATGACGCTGCCGAGCAGCGGGCCAACCACGGCCGAGAGCGCCCAGACGCTGGCCAGATAGCCCTGAACCTTTCCACGCTGGCTGCCCGGAAAGAGATCGGCCACCACCGTCATAGCGACGGGCTGAATGGCGCCGGCGCCGATGCCCTGGAGCAGTCTGAAGGCAATCATCGACGGCATCGACCAGGCAAATCCGCAGAGGATGGAGGCGACCAGGAAGACGGCGATGCCAGCCAGCACGATCGGCTTTCGCCCGTAGATATCGGAAAGCTTGCCGAAGACGACGGTCAGCGCGGTCTGCGACAGGAGGAAAGCGGAAAACACCCAGCTGTAGAGATTGAGCTGCCCGAGCTGGGCTGCGATCTGCGGCATGGCGGTGGAGACGATGGTCGCTTCGATGGCGATCATCGCCATGCTTGCCATGATCGCGGCTACGACGAGCCCGCGATGTGAGACTTTTTCAGACATGAATGAATCCGAAGCCCTGACGGAGGGCGCGACAAGAGAGAAATTCGGCGGTCGCGGCAGGATATTGCGTCTGCAAAGCGTGCATCTGCAAGTTCTGGTGGCCGTCAGTGCGTCATCGACTTAGGAGCGCAAACTTGGTTGCGTCAAGCTATATTTGATTTAGATCAAGTTCCACAAGCGCTCCTCACCCCTTGGATATCCAGGCGGCCGCTGCAATTTTCATTTGCGCTGCGCCTGACCCGGCGTCATGGTGACCTGCTCAGTTATCTCATATGGATTCAATATCATGGCAGCGGATGTGATCGTTCTCGGCGCCGGCATCATCGGTGTTTCGACGGCTCTGCAATTGGCGCGGCGGGGAAAATCGGTCGCCCTGGTGGACCGCAGGGAGCCCGGGATGGAAACCTCCTACGGCAATGCCGGCCTGATCCAGCGCGAGGGCGTTGTCCCCTACAGCTTTCCCCAGCAGTTCGCCCAGATCCTGCGCTATGCCAGGAACAACCGCATCGACGCGCATTTTCACTGGAGCGCGATGCCGTCAGTCTCCTCGTTTCTGGCAAAATACTGGTGGCATTCCAACGTGCCGAGGCATGAGCTGATCGCCCGCGCCTATGCGCCGCTGATCGAGCATTCGATCGCCACCCATGACGAACTGATCCGCGAGGCGGGCGCCGAGGATCTGATTGCCAAGAACGGCTGGCAGGAAGTGTTCCGCTCGCAGGCCAAGCTCGACGAGACGGTGCGCGAGGCCGACCGACTGAAGCTTGAATACGACCTGTCCTTCAAAGTTCTGACCCCGGCAGAACTCTCGGTTGCGGAACCCAATCTCTCCGACGATTTCATCGGCGCGCTGAAATGGGAAGACCCGTGGGCGGTCAAGGATCCGCTCGCGCTGACGCGTGCCTATGTGGCGCTGTTCGAAAAGCTTGGCGGCAGGGTTCTGACGGGTGACGCAAAGAGCCTTTCGAAGACCGCGACCGGCTGGCGCATCATTGCCGGCGAAGGCGTGGTCGAGGCGAAGGATGTCGTGGTCGCGCTTGGTCCGTGGTCGGACACGGTGACCAAGCCGCTCGGCTACAATTTCCTCGTCGGCGTCAAGCGCGGCTACCACATGCATTATGCGCCAAAGGGCAATGCCAAGCTCAACGGCTGGACGATGGATGCGGAGCGCGGCTATTTCCTGGCCCCGATGAACCAGGGGATCCGGCTGACGACCGGTGCCGAATTTGCGCGCCGCGATGCGCCGAAGACGCCGGTTCAGCTTGCCCGCGCCGAAGCGGTCGCCCGTGAGATCTTTCCGCTTGGCGAGCGGCTGGACAAGGAGCCCTGGATGGGCGCCCGCCCCTGCACGCCGGATATGATGCCTGTCATCGGCAAGGCGCCGCGTCACGACGGATTGTGGTTCGCCTTCGGCCATGCGCATCACGGCCTGACGCTCGGTCCGGTCACGGGTCAGGTCATCGCGGAAGCGATGATGGGCGAAAAGACCCGGATCGACATATCCGCTTACAGGCCGGAGCGGTTTAACGTCTGACCCTCTTCTTCATTTGGTCTAGCGGCAGGAGAAAGTCTGGGCTACCGGTGTTTTCATGGATACGATCGATACAGCCCGGACCTTTCTCGATGACAATCCCGATATCGAGGTTCTCGAAGCCTTCGTGATCGACGTCAACGGCGTGCCGCGGGGTAAGTGGATCCCGCGCGAACGGGCGCTCGACGTGCTCTCAAAGGGCATGGCGATGCCGCGCTCGGTCTACGCGCTCGACGTCTGGGGACGCGACGTCAATGCCGCGGGCCTTGCGGAGGGCACGGGTGATCCGGATGGCATCTGCTTTCCCATCGCCGACACACTGTCGCGTGTGACATGGCTGAAGCGGCCAACGGCGCAGGTTCTACTGGGCATGAACGAGCAGGACGGGACCGGATTTTACGGCGATCCGCGCCAGGTGCTGGCGAATGTTATCAAAGGTTTCGAGCGGATCGGCCTGACGCCGGTCGTGGCGACGGAGCTGGAATTCTACCTGATCGACCCGATCCGTTCGGCGATCGACCCGGTGCGGCCACCGAATTCACGCGAGGGCCGCTGGCATACGGGCCAGACACAGGTGCTCTCGATTTCCGAGCTGCAGGATTTCGAGGATGTCTTCCACGGCATCGCCTCCGCAGCGAGGGCGCAAGGGATACCGGCCGATACGACACTGCGGGAAAACGGCCCGGGCCAGTATGAGATCAACCTCAACCACGTGCCAGACGCGCTGAAGGCTGCCGATTATGCGGTGCTCCTCAAGCGGATCGTCAAAGGCGTGGCGCGCGCCAACGATCTCGACGCGACGTTCATGGCAAAGCCCTATGGCACGCAGGCCGGAAGCGGCATGCATGTGCATTTCTCGCTGATCGATAGCGACGGCCGCAATGTCTATATGGGCGAGAACGGGCCGTCCGAGGCGCTGTTTCATTCGGTGGGCGGGCTTTTGGAAAACATGGGGGAAAGCATGGCGGTGTTTGCCCCGCATGCCAATTCCTACCGGCGCCTGCGCCCTTCCGAACATGCCCCGACCTATGCCTCCTGGGGCTTCGACAACCGCTCGGCCGCCGTGCGCGTCATCACCGCGTCGAAGCCGGCGACCCGCATCGAGCACCGCGTTGCAGGTTCCGACACCAATCCCTATCTTGTGCTGGCGATGATCCTCAGTGCAGCCCTTGCCGGCATCAAGGAAAAGCGCAATCCGGGCGGGGCGATTACCGGCGACGACCATGCGATCAGCCACGAACCGCTGCCGACCAACTGGGACTATGCGCTGCAGCAGTTTTCCCGCTCCACGTTCGCCTACGCGACGCTCGGGCCGAAATACCGGTCGCTCTACACGGCCTGCAAGCAGCAGGAGCTGTCGGAATTTTCTCTGCGGGTGACCGACGTCGAATACGACGCCTATATCAGGACGGTGTAAGATGGCTTTCAAACCCGCAGACAATCCCCGCCACGCCAATTCCTGGTATGCCGCCTCGGCCAATGACAAGCGTGTGCGCCCTGCCCTCGAGGGCGAGATCGAGGCCGATGTCTGCGTGATCGGCGCGGGCTTTTCCGGCATCTCGGCCGCTCTCGAACTGGCCGAGCGCGGCTATTCCGTCGTGGTGCTGGAGGCGGAGCGGATCGGCTTCGGCGCTTCGGGCCGCAATGGCGGGCAGATCGTCAACGGCTATAGCCGCGATCTGGAAACGATCGCCGGACGCTACGGGCGCGACAAGGCCGTGCAGCTTGGCGCGATGTCGCTCGAAGGCGGCGAGATCATCCGCGCCCGCGTAGCGCAATACGGGATCGACTGCGATCTCGTGCCCGGCGGTTTCTTCGCGGCCTTTACGGACAAGCAGGTGCGCGAGATGGAGCTGCACAAGGCCGTCTGGGAACAGCACGGCCATGACGGGCTGGAGATGGTCTCGAAGGCTGACGTCGGGCGCTATGTGAAAAGCGACCGCTATGCCGGCGGCATGATCGACAGGAAGGGTGGCCACATCCATCCGCTCAATCTGGTGCTCGGGGAAGCGGCAGCGGCCGAAAGCCTCGGCGCGCGGATTTTCGAGGGATCGCGGGTGGTCGGCATCGACCAGACGGCAAAGCCCGTGGTCAGAACCGACAAGGGCCGCGTCACCGCATCCTATGTGCTTGTGTGCGGCAATGCCTATCTATCGCCGCTGCTGCCGGAGATCCACGGACGGATGATGCCGGTTTCAAGCCAGGTGATGGCGACGGAGCCGCTGGAGGCAGGACTGATCGAGCGCCTTCTGCCTGCAAATTACTGCGTCGAGGATGCCAATTACATTCTCGACTACTATCGCCGCACCGCCGACAACCGGTTGCTCTACGGCGGCGGCATCGGCTATGGCGGCAGCGACCCGAAGGACCTGACGGGCGTGATCCGCCCGAACATGCTCAAGACCTTCCCGCAGCTGAAGAATGTCAGGATCGACTACGCGTGGAGCGGCAATTTCGCACTGACGCTGACCCGCATTCCGCATGTGGGAAAGCTGTCCGACACCGTGTTCTTCTCGCACGGCGACAGCGGCCACGGCGTGACCACCACGCATCTGCTCGGCAAGATCCTTGGTGAGGCGGTTGCCGGCCATGCGGAGAGGTTCGATACCTGGGCATCCCTGCCCAACCTACCCTTCCCGGGCGGGCGGGCGTTCCGCGTGCCGCTCACCGCGCTTGGGGCCTGGTGGTACGGCATGCGGGACAAACTCGGGCTGTAGCTTACAGCGATGCGGGAAAACTGCCTTTGAAGTAATAGGTCGACTGTGCCCGCACGATCGACTTGAACTGTGCAACGATTTTGGCTGCCTCGTCTTCCGTCACCATCAGCGCCAGACGCAATGTTGCCGCGGCCATGTGGAACATAAGAAACAGTGTGCGGGCGTAGTTCTCCCAAAGCTGTTCGCTGACGAACCGCTTGGTGATCTCGAAGAAGAGGTCGGCCTGGAAGCGGGTTTCGGTAATGTCACGGTCTGCCAGCGCCTTGTCGGCCTGGATGGCGTTCAACAGATCCTGCGTCGACGGCTTTTCGCGCATGCGGGTGTAATAGAGGTCGAAAAGAACGTCCGTTGCATCCAGCGCGTCTTCAGCCGTCGAGATCTGCGGAATATGTCCGACGATGATACCGCGGACTTCCTCGACATAGCGCTCATGGAGCATGGCGATGATCGCCGACTTGTTGGGGAAATACTGGTAGACGGAGGCGATCGGACCACCTGAAAGAGACGCAATCTCCTTCATCGTGACCGCATCGATACCCTTTTCACCGATCAGCTCCATCGAGACCTTCAGGATATCATCAATGCGTTCGCGGCTTCTTTCCTGTTTCGGTACCCGACGAAGTGAACTCCCGCCTGCACTCTGCATCGAATCTCGCATCCGCAACTCTCTCCGTACGCCCTGTCGCCTATACTGGACGAGGCGATAAGAGAGGCACCTGGCAGCATAGTTACATTATAAGTTTGCGTTGTACGGCAAGTCAGGCATGTCGGATCACCGAAAGCATTAGAATTTTGAAAATAATTCGACACTCAAACAGTCTATCTTGAATTAGGATCGCGTGTCATATCGTATCCTTCAACCCCGCTACGGCATCTGCCACGATGCGGTCGAGCGTGGCGTCAATGTCGACGGTCACGACGCCTGCTTCACCCTCGGGGCTTTCCAGCGTGGCGAGCTGGCTTTGCAACAGAGACGTCGGCATGAAATGGCCCTTGCGCTCGCCCATCCGGCGGCTCAACAGCTCCTGGCTTCCTTTGAGAAACACGAAGGTCAGTTTGCCACCCGCAGCGCTGCGCAGTCGTTCGCGGTAGACGACTTTCAGTGCAGAGCAGGTCACCACGAGGTCTTCTGAACGCGCGAGCGACTCGGCGATCTTCTCGCCGATCACATCGAGCCAGGGCCAGCGGTCTTCATCGGTAAGCGGTGTTCCCTGCGCCATCTTGTCGACATTGGACTGCGGATGCAGACTGTCGCCTTCCATGAAGCGGCAATTCAGGCTCTCTGCCAAACGCTCAGCGACGGAACTCTTTCCAGCGCCGCTTACGCCCATGACGATGATGGCTCTGCCAGCCTGTTTGCTCATTGGTTGCTCCTCTTTGATATCGACAGCCGGTCTCCTTCAACCGCATTGAGCGACAGATCACAAGTCCCGGCGATCTTCAACGCCAGTCGCGGACTTGCCCGGACCCGTTTCATCGCGCCCGAGCGCAAACGGCATCAGGATCGACAGAAAGATCAGGCGCAGGACGTGATGGGCGCCGACATAGGTCGGGTCGGCATGCAGCATGACCGCCATCGCCGCCATGGTCTCCAGCCCACCGGGCGAAAACGCGATCAGGGCCGCATCGAGCGGTATGTCCAGGACATACGAGACGGTGCCGGCCATGGCCGCCGCCATGACCGAGACGATCACCGTGACCACGAGGCCGGATACGAGCGCTGTGCGCACCTCGAGAAGCGAGATTCCGCAAAAGCGCGTTCCGATGTTGGCGCCGAGAAGGATATAGACGGGGACAATGAGCCAGGAGGGAACGCCACCGGTGGCGAACGATGTCACGTGGGTTGAGATCGAAACCAGTGTGCCGGCGAGCAGAAGGGCTGCGGGAAGCTTCCAGCGCAGGAAGAGCATGCCGATGACGGTCGAGATCGCAAGGATGCCCAACAGCATCGGCAGGTCCATCGCGATGACCTGAGCGACACTATCTCCGCCGCCAAGATCGAATGCTGTGACAATCAGGGGCACGCTGATGGTCAACAGAAGGACGCGCACGCTCTGGGAAATGCCGACCGTTCGCTGGTCGCAACGCATGTCAGCGGCAAGACTGAGCACGTAGCTCAGATGTCCCGGCGAAGCTGCGAGGAAAGCCGTGGTGCGGTCGTAATGGAAGAAACGCTGCATGACCCAGGCCGCGACGTAAAGCAGGGCCGTGACGGTAACCATGACCATCACGAAGCTTAGAGGCCAGCGCTTGATCGCCACCAGGATGTCGGGCGTGACGGTCGCCCCCATCGAGATGCCGATGACGATGAAGCAGCCGTTCCGGACGATTTTCGGGATCGAGAGGGTGAGGCCTGCGATACCCGCAAGCGACACGGCCAGCGCCGGACCGATCAGATAGGGAGCGGGGAAGCCGATCATCGCGGCGATCAGCGCACCGCCGGCACCGACCAGCGCGGTCAGGGCAAATTCAAGCAGTTGGGAAAAGGGCATAGCAACGAATATCTGGGTGACCACCCGGAGCCAGGCTCAAGGGGCCATCAATAAAGGAAACGTTGCCTACTCCTAAAGAAGACAGCCCGGAGGTCAACCTGCCGGGCCGCTAAACTGATGCTGCGATGAGATCTGTATTGAGATCAGGCGGCCGGTGCCGCGACCATCTTGGCGATTGCCGGCGGCGGATCGATCCCGAGCAGGAAGTTGATCTGCGGGCGCGCCTTGACCAGATCGTCGATCGTATAGTCTGCCAGCACGTCGAAGAAGGCATTCAGCGCCTTGCGAAGTGCCGAGTTGAGACCACAGCTATCGACCAGAGGACATTCGGCGACGCCCTCCTCGAAACATTCGGCCATCGCGAAACTGTCTTCCGTCACGCGGATCACATCAAACAGAGTGATACGGTCGGCAGCGCGACCGAGGCGAACACCGCCGTTTCGGCCGCGAACGGTCTCGACCAGGCCGGCCTTGGTCAAAGGCTGCAGGATCTTGAAGAGAAACAGTTCGGACACGCCATAGGCGCGCGCGATCTCCGGGATGCGGCTGAGCTTCCCCTCGTTCGCAGCACAGTACATGAGCATGCGAACGGCGTAGTTGGTCTGCTTTGTCAGGCGCATATTCGTCTCCCGAGACTCGTCACGGCCCCATACATAGTGGGTTTGCTAGTTTTGAACAATTCCAAAGTTTGCGAAATTGCCCTTGAACGCTGCGTTGCCGATGACGCGCTTTATTGCCGGCATTATCCGGCAAGGCCCATGTGTACCGCAAACCAGACTGGAACTGCAAACAGGAAGGTCGCCGCCAGAAACGTTATGCCGATTTTTGCCAGGCGGATGCGGCGCGCGCGCGAAACGTCCCACTCGTAATTCATGATGAACACTCCCCCTCACACGAATGTGTAAATTAGCAGCGCCTAGGAAGAGGTCAATGTCTCCGCCGCACGAGAATGCGGCGGAGCGTGTCTATTCGACAGCCGGGCTTATTTCATCACGGGCATGACGAATTCGGCGCCATCCTTGATGCCTGTGGGCCAGCGGCTGGTTACCGTCTTGGTGCGGGTCCAGAACTTGATCGAATCCGTGCCATGCTGGTTGAGGTCGCCGAAGGACGAGGACTTCCAGCCGCCGAAGGAGTGATAGGCGAGCGGCACCGGGATCGGAACGTTGACGCCGACCATCCCGATATTGATCCGCGAGGCGAAGTCGCGGGCGGCATCGCCGTCGCGGGTATAGATCGCGACACCATTGCCGTATTCATGGCGCATCGGCAGGTCGAGCGCTTCCTCATAAGTCTTGGCGCGCACCACTGACAGGACAGGGCCGAAGATTTCGGTCTTGTAGATGTCCATGTCGGGCGTGACGTTGTCGAACAGGCAGCCGCCGACGAAATTGCCGTTTTCATAGCCCTGCAGCTTGAAATCGCGGCCATCGACAACGAGGTTTGCGCCCTCTTCGACACCCTTGTTGATCAGGCCGAGAATACGCTCCTTGGCCTCCTTGGTGACGACCGGGCCCATGTCGGCCTTTTCGTCCGTGTAGGGGCCGATGCGCAGGGATTCGACCATCGGCGTCAGCTTCTCGATCAGGCGATTGGCGGTTTCATCGCCAACAGGGACAGCCACCGAGATCGCCATGCAGCGCTCGCCGGCCGAGCCGTAACCGGCGCCCATCAGGGCGTTGGCGGCCTGGTCGAGATCTGCATCCGGCATGATGATCATGTGGTTCTTGGCGCCGCCGAAGCACTGTGCGCGCTTGCCGTTCATGGCGGCGGTTCCGTAGACGTAGCGGGCGATCGGCGTCGAGCCGACAAAGGAGACGGCAGAGATATCCGGATGCGTCAGGATCGCATCGACCGCGGACTTGTCGCCGTTGACGACGTTCAAAATGCCGGCCGGAAGGCCTGCCTCGATCATCAGTTCGGCCAGACGCATTGGCACGGAGGGATCGCGCTCGGAAGGCTTCAGGATGAAGGCATTGCCGCAGGCAATCGCGGGTGCAAACATCCACATCGGGATCATCGCCGGGAAGTTGAACGGCGTGATGCCGGCACCGATGCCGACCGCTTGCCGAATGGAATACATGTCGATGTTCGGACCGGCACCTTCGGTGAACTCGCTCTTGGAAAGATGCGGGATGCCGATGACGAATTCACAGACTTCAAGACCGCGAACGATGTCGCCCTTGGCATCCTCGATCGTCTTGCCATGCTCGCGCGACAGCATCTCGGCAAGTTCATTCATGTTGTCATTCAACAACTGGACGAACTTCATGAAGACGCGGGCGCGGCGCTGCGGGTTGGTGGCGGCCCAGTTCGGCTGGGCAGCCTTGGCATTCTCGACGGCTGCATTCAGATCCGCATCGCTCGCAAGCGCCACGGTCGCCTGGACTTCGCCCGTTGCCGGATTGAAGACATTGGCCGTGCGCCCGCTCGTGCCGGCAAAATGCTTGCCGCCGATGAAATGACCGATCTCGTACATGGTGATCCTCCTTCTTGAAATTGTAAGCGGCGAGGATACGCGTCAATTTGCACAAGGCAACGCCATGGTTTACGCATCCGTTGTGCAAAATTCGACACAACGATACCCACCGTGAGGTGACGATGAACTGGGATGACCTGCGGCTTTTCCTGGCTGTGGCGCGCAGCGGACAGATCCTGGCGGCTTCCCGCCGGCTCGGCATCAACCATGCGACGGTCGGGCGACGGATATCAGCGCTGGAAGAGGATCTGCGCACGCGGCTGCTGATCCGCCGCACCAATGGCTGCGAGTTAACGCCGGAGGGAGAGGTGTTTCTGCGGGCCGCCGAGCGGATCGAGACGGAGATGCTGGACGCGCAGGCGAGTACCGGTCGGATCGACGCGGCAATTGCCGGTACCGTGCGGGTCGGCGCACCCGACGGGTTCGGCGTGCACTTCCTTGCCTCGCGCCTGGGTATGCTGACGAAGCGGCATCCTCAGCTGAAACTCCAACTGGTGCCGGTGCCACGCTCGTTTTCGCTGTCGCAACGGGAAGCGGATATCGCAATCACGATCGACCGGCCAGAACAGGGGCGCCTGGTCTCATCGCGGCTGACGGATTACACGCTCGGCCTCTACGCCTCGAAAGCCTATCTCCAGGACGCAGGCGTGCCCGACAGTATCGAGGCGCTCAAGGACCATGCGCGGATCGGTTATGTGGAAGACCTGATCTTTTCCCCGTCGCTGAACTTCACCGGCGAGGTGATGCGCAACTGGGATGCCGGGTTCGAGATTTCGAGCGCAATCGGCCAGATCGAAGCGGTGCGGTCCGGCGCCGGGATCGGCATTCTGCACGACTATGTCGCTTCGCAGGACATGAACCTGACCCGCATCCTTCCGGACATCTCCATTCGCCGGGCCTATTGGAGCAGTTATCACGAGACGGCCAGGAACCTGGTCCGGGTTCGAACCGTCGCGGATTTCCTGCGGGAAGTCATTCAGGAGGAAGCGCGGATCTTTGTGTGGAAACCGCCGTCCGGACAAAAATAAAGCCCGCGAGAAGCGGGCCTTAAGCATTCACAGCGTCCAGCCTGATAGGCCGGACGTCTGCGATTACGACGCCTTTAGAACCGACATCGGCATCTTGAGGGCATTTGCGATGCGCTTCAACTTGGCAGGATCGAAGTCCGTGCCGTTCTCCATACCCACGATCTCGTCCGTGACCAATCCGGTCGTAACGGCAAGATCGTCGATGCTGTAGCCGGCAGCCTGGCGCGCCTGGGCAATCAACCCAGCCACCTGATCCGGTGCGAGAACCTGTTCTGTCGAGGCACGAAAGTTATTAATGGAAACCGTCATGGTAATCTTCCTTCCGTCAAAATCTGCCGCTAGGCAGTGAAGGGGGCAAGCAGCCCGAAGTTCGACTGCACAATTTTGGTGCCGCCAGAGCCCAATAGATATGCATTGATGCCCCCACGGCAAGGGCATTCGCTGCACTGCAACAAAAAGTGTTGAGCGTCGTCGCAGATCCGAGCCCATTGTTTGCCGCTTTTTCGAACAAAAAAAGTCTTCGCGCGTTCTCTGCTCGAATAGGGACGTCAATATGCATCAGTCGAGTTCGAAACGTTTTGAAAATCTGGGTATACCCGGAAGCACCGATGCTGACATTCTCGAGGCGGCGCATCGCCTTGTGGAGCTTCACCTGACCTATTTGCGCGAACACGAGACGAAGAACGACCTCTTCGACGTGCGCGACCTGCCGGCCTCCAAGGACTCGCTGGTCAATGCTTTCCGGTTGACGCTTGCGACCGAAAACAGGACTCATATGCGCACGCTGTTGCTGAAGGCGGGCATGACATTGGCGCAGTTTCAGGAAAACATCGGTCGCCCGATGATTGTCAAATCGCAGGATGACCAGAAACCAAACCAGGTCCGGCGGAGCGATATCGATGCTGCCGTAGCGCGGCGGTTCAACAAGGCCCTGGTCCAACTGGGCGAAGAACGCGCCAGGCTCGGCCGTGTGTTTCAGGACGCCATGCGGATTGCCGGCGACAAGCCGCTTCACTGATCTGAAATTCCAGGAAAAGAAGTGGTACGGTTGAGTGGGGTCGAACCACTGACCTCAGGCGCCACAAGCCTGCGCTCTAACCAACTGAGCTACAACCGCACAAGACGCCTAAATCGCGTCGCCGGTGCAGATACTGCCATCGGCAGCGTTTGGCAAGCCCCTTTTGAGAGAACGAAGCCAAAAATGGAATGGCCGCCCAGTCGGCGGCCATGGAATATGGGCGTGATGCGCTGGTCGCTATCACGCGGTTCGGAAATTTGCCATTGCCTTTTTGGCAGCGTCCTTGCCCGGCCGCGACACGTCTTCTGCAAGCTGGCGGGCCATGTCCTGCATGGATTTTGCCTGCTCGACCGTCGCCTCTGCCTGACGGCGGATGAACGAGGTCTGCAATTCGAAGAATTCCGACGCTGATTTGACGCCGAGCAGCGCCTGCATGTGCGAGAGCGACAGATCCGCATTGGACCGGAACGCTTCCATTGCCTTAAGCCCGAGTTCAACGGAACCGGACTGGGCCGTGTGAACTGTGGATTCCACCGCCATGGTGGCTTCCTCTGTCGCGGCTTTCATCCTAGCATAGGCTTCACTGGACTGGCTTGCGCCCTGCCCGGCAAAGTCGCGAAGGCGTTCGCCAAGCTTCATGGGATCGAAAGCGGAAAACGAAAACATCTCTTCTGTGCCGTGTGCCATCGCGAAAGCTCCTCCAAGGCCCTACCCCGACTTTTAAATGGGCAAAAGCCGGAGTTGGATGCCTGAAATATAATCGCAAACGTTGTGCCGCGCAACGAATTTGTGCGGCGCACAAAAGCGCCGCTGTTAACCCTGACGGAGGTTTAACCGGTCGGCCTGTGGACCCCGGAAGGGGGGCAAGGTATTAACGAAGGATTAAGTCTCTCAGGAATGCCGGTAGTTAACCGACAGGTCGTTCATGTCCTCTGTACAGTACCCTTTCATCGACATCGCCGTCCACGAGCGCGTCAGGGAACGCTTTGCAGCGGGCGACGGAATCGTGCTGTTTTCCTCCGACATGCGCATGCCTCTGTGGGCGAACGGACGCGGTGCAGCGCTCTTCGGATTTGGCTCGATCTACGACCTGATCGATCAGGGGCCGAACCGCGCCGACGTGGCCTTTCGGCAGGTCGAGGCAACCGCCCGCCAGCTTGCCAAGGTCGGCGATACAAGAGGCCTCGCAGTCCGCGTTATTTCCGGTTTCCAACGGGTCGTGCTTCGCGGGGCCTGTGAACTTGTCGAAGTCCATGGCGAGCGGGCCATTCTCTTTTCGGCAGCACCCGAGCGGGAGCTTGCAACGATCGCCGAGCGTGCGGAGCGGATGATCGAGGGCTTCGAGGAAGCAGACACCCATATCGCTATCGTTGACGCGGCAGGCAAGGTTGCCGCTGCCTCCGAGCGTTTTGAAAGTCTCGACATATCGGAAGCGGCGATCACGACGCTTTCGGCGACGGCATCCGCCGATCCCAGCCGGCTTGCCAAACGCCCGATCACGACCGCCAAGGGCAACCTTCCGGCTGCCATCGGCAAGCTTTCGGACGCCCCTGCCCTCTACATTCTGTTCACTGTCGATATGGCGACCGATGACGCGGTTACCCCGCAAACCTTGGTTGATCCCGGCGTCGTTGCGATGGTGCCCGACGACGAGACTGCGGTCATCGACGCCCTTGCCGCGATCGAGGACGATGTTGAGGCTCAGGAAGAGTTCGACCTTCCTGAAACCGTGACGGCGGCAGAGGCAACCGAGATCAACACGGTCGCGATCGAAGAGACTGCGGCGGACGAAGAAAATTCCGAGCCCGCCGAGCAGCCGGAGCCGGTTGCGGAAATAGAGGCTGCGGTAAGCGCGGTTAATGACGCAGCTACGGTTGCTGACGCGCCGGTCGATGGCGACGTACCAGTTGAAGAAGCGGCGGCGGTAGAGCCGGAGAGTGAAGAAGTCGATCTGGAGCCCGCTCCGGAAGCAGTTGCCGAAGACATCGTGTCGGAGGATGTTGTCGAAGACATTCCGGCGCATGAGATCGCGGAAGCCTCGGACGAGATCGCGGAAGACCGCCTTCCGGCACCGGAGGCAGGGGATGCATCCGAGCCGGCCGAAACACGGAGCGAGCAGGCTCTGATATCGGTCGCCGCTCCAGAAACTACGGTTGCCGAGCCCGATGCATCCGGCGACGTGGAAGGCTTTGTGTTCAGCCGCGATTCACGCGCTGTGCGTTTCGTCTGGAAGATCGATGCCGATGGGCAGTTTACAGAGGTCTCGGGCGAATTCGCCAAGGCCGTGGGACCGCATGCGGCAGATGTTGTCGGCATGGCGTTTTCCGACCTCGCCGCTCTCTTCCATCTCGATCCGGAGGGCCGCATTACCGAACTGCTCGGCAAGCGCGACACCTGGTCGGGCAAAACCATCTGGTGGCCGGTAGAGGGCACGGCACTTGTCGTGCCGGTCGATCTGGCGGCACTGCCCACCTATACCCGCAGTCGCGAATTCGACGGCTTCCGCGGCTTCGGCATCGTGCGGATCGCCGACGCCAAGGATGATCCTGACGCCACCGGCCTGACGCTTTCGCCGACGACGGTCGAGGATGAAGCGGTCAAGGAGACTGAAGAACCGGGCATCGAGGACGCGGTAAACGACGCCGATCTGCCATCCGATGACGCGGAGCAGGTCTCCGACGTTCTGGAAGACCGCCCGGTGGAGACGGAAGCGCAACCGGCGGAGCCCGAAGCAACGTCCCCCTCCGATAGCGCTATCTACGGAACCACCTATTCCGATAGCGACCGTTCCGACGCTGCCCCGCTCGAGTGGCCAGCCGGTGAGCGTCCTGCGCTGCGACTGGTCGAGAACCCCGGCCGTCGCCAGTCCGACAAGGTCATCCAGCTCGAAGAACACCGCGCCCGCCTGACGCCGGTCGAACAGGCGGCCTTCCGCGAGATTGGGCGCCAGCTCGACCGCGCAACGGAAGAAACGCCAGCAAACGCCGAGACTGCGCCGGCTGAACCAGCGCCGAGCAAAGCTTCCGCCGCAAGCGAGATTTCCGCAGAGAATACTGACGTTTCAGAGCCAGTGGCAGATGAGACTGATGTGACCAATGCTTGGCAGGAGCAGCCTGCTTCGCACGTGGCATCAGAAGAAGAGGTGCTTTCCGCCGAAGAGGCACCGGCCGCAGAAGACCACGTGTCGGATGAGGCCGAGATTGTCGCTCAGGCGGAAGACGAAGGCCAGAGCATCGAGACATCCGAAACGGATCTCGACGGCAGCGCTGTTGACGACCACTTCGCCTCGGACTTCCCGCCTGTCGCTGCAAACGAGAACCAGAGCGACAGCGAGGACGACGCTGGCACGGAAATCCCGGCTGCGCCAATGCTTGAGCCCGCAGATGTTGCGCCGGAGCCAGAGCATGTCGAGCCATCCGACGTCCCTCTGCTGAGCATGATCCCGGTGCGCGAGCGCATCGGCCTCTCCGCCGAGATTGTCGACCAGATGCCGGTGGCACTGCTCGTTCACAACGGCGACACGCTAATCCATTGCAATCCGGAATTCCTCAAGCTGACCGGCTATGTATCACTTGAGGAACTGGAAGAGGTCGGCGGTCTGGATGCCCTCTTGCAGCGCCAGGACTTCGATGGCGATGGTGCGAGACCAAGCGGCATGGTGGTGGTGCGTGCCGACGACGAGATCCTGCCGGTGACCGCACGTCTGCAATCGGTTCGCTGGGACGACACGACGGCCCTCATGCTGGCGCTGATGCCGACGACATCCGACGCGTCGGAAGCAAACTCGCTGTCCGATCACCCGGGCGAGGAAATCCGCACGGTTGCCCGCACGGTCCGCCCTGCCGACCAGTTGGTCCGGCTGCAGGTGGAAGTCGAAGAGTTGCGTGCCATACTGGAAACTGCGACCGATGGCGTCGTGCTGATCGGTGCGGATGGCGAGATCCGTTCGGTGAACAGGGCGGCAAGCGCGCTGTTCAACTACGATCAGGAAGAAATCGACGGCAAACCGTTCGTGATGCTGTTTGCCCATGAAAGCCAGCGGGCGATCGTCGATTATCTTTCCGGACTTGCCGGGCATGGCGTTGCCAGCGTGCTGAACGATGGCCGCGAGGTGATCGGTCGCGAAGCGTCCGGCGGGTTCTTGCCGCTGTTTATGACGATCGGCAAGCTGACCTCGTCGAACGGTTATTGCGCCGTGATCCGCGATATTACCCAGTGGAAGCGCACCGAAGACGAGCTTCGCACGGCAAAGCGCGCCGCCGAGACAGCCAACGCGCACAAGAGCGATTTCCTGGCGCATGTCAGCCACGAGATCCGCACGCCGCTTAACGCCATCATCGGCTTTTCAGACATGATGGCCGGCGAGCGGTTTGGGCCGATCGGCCATCCGCGCTATATCGAATATGCCAACGACATCGGTCGGTCCGGTCGCCACGTACTCGACATCGTCAACGACCTTCTCGACATCTCGAAAATCGAAGCCGGCGAGATGGAACTGGATTTCGTCGCAGTCGGCCTCAACGAGACGATATCGGAAGCCGTGTCGCTGGTGCAGCCGCAGGCAAACGGCCAGCGGGTGATCATCCGCACCGCACTGTCTCAGGCCGTGCCGCAGGTCGTGGCCGATCTGCGCTCGGTCAAGCAGATCGCGCTGAACATCCTGTCGAATGCAATCCGGTTTACGCCATCCGGCGGGCAGATCGTCGTGTCGACTGCCTACGAGCCCAATGGCAGCGTGGCGCTGCGTATCCGCGATACAGGGATCGGCATGACCCGGGCGGAACTGGAACTTGCGATGAAGCCTTTCCGGCAGGTTGCCGGTGCTGCCCGCAAGCGTGGCGACGGAACAGGTCTGGGGCTGCCGCTTACCAAGGCGATGGTGGATGCAAACAAGGCAGCCTTCTCGATCAGCTCGGCGCCGAACGAGGGAACGCTGGTGGAAATCACCTTTCCGCCGCAGCGGGTGCTTGCCAACTGAACGCACGTAAAAAGAAGGCAGCCCTGAGGCTGCTTGGAATTGATGCTGTTCGAAAAGTGACGGAAGACTTCCTAATCAGCAAAGCCTGAGCCTTGCTCATCTTCCCTACACGAAAAGTATCATGCCGGATCAGTTTTGGCGGGCGAGGCTTAACACGCCGTTAAAAACCAATACCAGTTCCGGCAGTGCAGGAACGGCGAACCGCAATGGCACAGGGCACCTGATGGCTGTCAATTCCGCAACTCCGCGACATTGGCAAACAGCTCCAGCGCGTCCGGGTTGGCAAGCGCCTCCCGGTTTTTGACCGGCCGACTGTGAACGATATCGCGCACGGCAAGTTCGACGATCTTGCCGGATTTGGTGCGGGGAATATCGGCGACCTGGATGATCTTTGCCGGCACGTGCCGTGGCGAGGCGCCTGCGCGAATACGCGCCTTGATCTCCCTGGTCAGTCGGTCGTCCAGCGTCAGTCCGTCCGCCAGCCGGACGAACAGCACGACGCGCACATCCTCGTCCCAGTCCTGGCCGATGCAGATCGCTTCGGCGATCTCGTCCATCTGCTCCACCTGATTGTAGATCTCAGCCGTGCCGATCCGAACCCCGCCAGGATTAAGCGTCGCATCGGAACGGCCATGGATGACGATGCCGCCATGGGTCGTCCATTCGGCGAAATCGCCGTGGCACCAGATGTTGTCGAACCGCTCGAAATAGGCGGCTCGGTATTTCTGGCCGTCTGGATCGTTCCAGAACATCAGCGGCATGGAGGGGAATGCCTTGGTGCAGACGAGTTCGCCCTTTTCGCCACGCACCGGCTGGCCCTCGTCGTTCCAGACATCCACGGCAAGGCCGAGGCCCGGCCCCTGGATCTCGCCGCGCCAGACCGGCTTCAGCGGATTGCCCAGCACGAAGCAGGAGACGATGTCCGTGCCACCGGAGATTGATGCGAGATGGACGTCGTTCTTGATGCCCTGATAAACGAAGGAAAAGCCTTCCGGTGATAGCGGCGAGCCCGTCGAGGTCACGAGGCGAAGGGTGGACAGATCGTGGCTCTGCGCAGGCACGATGCCGCTTTTGCGCACGGCGTCGATATATTTCGCGGACGTGCCGAAAACGGCGAACCGCTCCTGTTCCGCATAGTCAAACAGGATGTTGCCATCCGGAGCAAAGGGCGAACCGTCATAGAGGCAGAGTGTGGCGCCAACTGCGAGACCGGAGACCAGCCAGTTCCACATCATCCAGCCGCATGTGGTGAAATAGAACAGGTTTTCACCCGGCTCGATGCCGCAATGCAGCCGATGTTCCTTCACATGCTGGAGAAGCGTGCCGCCGGCCGAGTGGACGATGCATTTCGGGATGCCGGTCGTGCCTGACGAAAACAGGATGTAGAGCGGATGCGAGAACGGCAGCGGCTCGAATTCGACGGTCCGTGCCGTAAATGGCGCCAGGAAATCGGCAAGCGCGCGGCCGTCGGATAGGGTCTTTGCGAGCGGCGCGGCATTCTTGTCCTGCGACCCTGCATAGGGCACGACCAGAACCGGTACGCCGAGCGTCTTTGAAACCGCGTCGACCTTTGCCGACACATCCTGCAGTTTGCCGTTGTACCAGTAGCCATCGCAGGTGATGAACAGCTTTGGGCCGATCTGTCCGAACCGGTCCAGCACGCCCTGTTCACCGAAATCCGGTGAGCAGGAAGACCAGATTGCCCCGATAGAGGCTGCTGCCAGCATGCAGGCGATCGTTTCAGGCATATTCGGCATCATCGCGGCGATGCGATCTCCCCTGCCGATGCCGAGTGCGCGGTATGCCTGCTGAAGCCTTGACACCTCGCCCTGCAACCTTTCCCAGGACCAACGGTCCTTGACCTTGTCCTCGCCCCAGAAGACCAGAGCGTCCGAGGTCTTCGCGTCGGCTCCGCTGCCGGCAAGCAGGTTTTCGGCGAAGTTCAGGCGTGCATGGGGAAAGAAGCGGGCGGCGAGCATCTCGCCATCGTCGTCCAGGTAGACGTCGCCCTTGTCGCCCTTGACGCCGCAGAAATCCCAGACGGCGGACCAGAAATCGCCGCGCTGTTCGATCGACCAGCTGTGGAATGCGTCGTAATCCTCAAAACCGATTGAATACCGCTCGCTGCACCAGACGATGAAGCGGGCAAGCGGTGCTGTCCGCAACGTCTCCTCCGATGGCGACCAAAGCGGCTGCTGCTCACTCATGCAATTCTCCTCCTATGCCGTTCACAGGCGCGTCCCTGACCGTCTGTATATCATGCGATCGAGGGGGATAAAGCACGGGAGCGCGCGCTTGCTGCATTTGCGCGACGCCGGCATTTCCTATATTCGCGTGAGCCATGCCCAACGAGACAGACGGAAAGCTGCGCAGGACCTTCGGACGCCCCTTAGGGACGCGGACGCGCATCGCCTTGATCGTTCTGGTCTCGCTGCTGAGCCTCTTCGTCGCCTTCCAGCTCGCGGCACCCTTCCTTGTTTCGACCGTGCTGGTACGGGAACGGATGGAGCGCGCCGTCGAGGAATGGATCGGCCACGACGTGTCGATCGGCGGACAGCCGTCGCTTGCCTTCTGGCCGGAGCCGCGCATCACATTCTCCGATGTAATGGTTCGCAACATCGATCATGGCAAGAAAGGCATGCTTGGCAGCGTCCGTGAACTGTCGGCGTCGTTCGATCTTCTGGGCGCGCTGGTGGGACAGCCGGAATTCAAGGATTTCCACCTCAAGGACCCGCAGCTTTTCGTGCTGCGCAAACCGGATGGGCGACTGGACTGGACCAATGACGGATTGCTCAGCCGCGCCGTTCGTGCTGTCAAAAGCGATGGCACCGGTCAGTTGCTGGACAATTCGAATGATGCGCCGATCGGCGATGTCCTGATCGAGAACGGCACGCTTCAGATTACCAACGAAGAGGATGGCCGCATCGTCCGGGTCGACCGGATCGACAGTGAGATCGACTGGTCCTATCTTTCACGCAGCGCGAGCTTCAAGGGCCAAGCAACGATTGCCGGCCGCAGGGTCACGGCCGATATCACCTCGCGCCAGCCTCTGCTTTTGTTTTCGGGCCGCAGCAGTAGCACATCAGGCTCAATCCAGTCGGACCTGTTCAACGCGAAATTCAGCGGCGTCGTCAACCTCGCGAGCCACGGCTTTTTGTCCGGAGATGCCGAATTTGCAACGGCGGACGGCGCCAAAGCCATGCAGTGGATGGGGTTCGATCTGCCAGGCACGGAAAAGCTGAAGCAGCTCTCCGTGAAGGCGCGGCTGATCACCAACGATACGGCGATGCGGTTCGAAAGCCTGTCGCTCGGTATCGACGACATCACGGCAAGCGGCATTCTGGACCTGACCATGCCGGCGGATGCGCCCCCGCGGCTGACGGGGACGCTCGCCCTCAACACCCGCGACGTGTTGCCGATGCTGGCCGAGATCGCGCCGCGACTTCTCGACAAAAGCGATCCCGCCGCAAGACTGCGCGACCGGCTCGAGCTGGATTTGAGGCTTTCCGCACAAAGCGTCGAGATCGGCCCCTTCCAGCTCAGCGAAGTTGCCGTCGGCATCATGAACATCGGTGACCAGTCACGGATCGATATTCTCGACAGCGATTTCGAAAACGGACGACTGACCGGCCGCATCGCGACGATCAAGGACGGGGAAACGGGCGGCGTTGCAATAAGGCTCTCCGTACAGGACGCCGACTTCGCCAGCGTGATCAGCCGGCTTGGCCTGACGGCCCCGCTACCCGGCGCCTCGGGCTCGCTCGAACTGGCGCTGGACGTGGCGCGACCGGTGACGGCGGAAACGCTGCGCAACGCCAAAGGATCTCTGCGCTTTCGTGCCGGCAGCGGAACTCTGCCCGGTGTGGACATGGCAGGCATAAGACGGCTGGCGACCCAAAAACCCTATTTCACGCTGAGCGAAGCAGGGACAGGAGCTTACGAATTCCAGAGTGTCGATATTAACGTCACCGTCGCTGATGGTTTAGCCGATATCCGCAACGGGCTGATCGTTGGAACCAACGAGCGTATTACGCTCAACGGCATCGTGCCCTATGCCAATAACAGCCTCGCGCTTTCTGCCGGTGTGCTCACAGATTCCAGCGGGACAACCAGCGGGGACGCTGCCGCTGGCCGCCCGGATGCCACCCACTTTTTTATTGGGGGATCCTGGCAGAACCCGGTAATCTGGCCGGTCGCAAAGCCCACGCCGAAGATCACCGAATAACACACGCCCTGACGGTTCAGCTCCCGGTCCGCAGCGCCATATGCTCGTCGCGGATACGCCGGACCTCGGCGCGCTTGGTGCCGATCGAGGTGGCGATGACGCCGAGTGTCACCAGCGCGATCAGGATCGTGCAGATTGCGTTGATTTCCGGCGTCACACCGAGCCTCACCTGCGAATAGATCTTGATTGGCAGCGTGGTGGCACCTGGCCCGGTGTTGAAGCTTGCGATCACAAGGTCGTCCAACGACAGGGTGAAGGCGAGCATCCAGCCGGAGATGACGGCGGGCAGGATCAGCGGCAGGGTGATCTGGAAGAACGTCTTGACCGGCGGGCAGCCGAGATCGAGCGCTGCCTCTTCCAGACTGCGATCGAAGGTGAGAAGCCGCGACTGAACGACGATCGCCACGTAACACATGGTGAAGGTCGTGTGGGCGATGATGACAGTCCATAACCCGCGATCGACGCCGATCGCCACGAAAAGAAGCAGCAGCGACAGGCCGGTGATGACCTCAGGCATTACCAGCGGCGCATAGATCATGCCTGAGAACAGCATCTTTCCCGGAAACTTCTGGTAGCGGACCAGCGTCAGCGCGGCCAGCGTGCCGAGGATGGTACCGAACGTGGCGCTCAACAGACCGACGCGGGCCGTGACCCAGGCGGCATCCATAAGACCCTGGTTCGACCACATCGAGACGTACCAGTTGAGCGAGAAGCCGCCCCAGACCGTGACGAGCCGCGAGGCGTTGAACGAGTAGACGACCAGAATGATGATGGGGATGTAGAGGAAGGCGAAGCCAAGCGTCAGGACGGTGGCATCAAGGCGGTTCTTTGTCATCTCACGCCACCTTCTTCTGCTGGTTCTGGAATATGGCGATCGGCACGACCAGCATCAGCAGCAAGACCACTGCTACGGCCGACGCAAGTGGCCAGTCGCGGTTGCTGAAGAACTCCGTCCACAGCGTCTTGCCGATCATCAGCGTATCGGCGCCGCCGAGCAGATCCGGGATGACGAATTCGCCTGTGATCGGGATGAAGCAGATCATCGAGCCTGCGATGACGCCCGGCAGCGACAGTGGAAAGGTAATCTTCCAGAACGCCTTCCACGGCGGGCAGCCGAGATCGTTGGCGGCTTCGAGCAGGGTATTGTCCATCTTTTCGAGCGCCGCATAGAGCGGCAGGACCATGAAGGGCAGATAGGAATAGACGATGCCGATAAAGACGGCCGTGTCGGTTCTGAAGATCTCCACCTGTTGATCCGGTCCCATCAGCCCGATCGTCTGCAAGGCGAGCGTCAGCAACCCGTCCGGCTTCAGGATGCCGATCCAGGCATAGACGCGGATGAGGAACGAGGTCCAGAACGGCAGGATGACCAGCATCAGAAGGATCGGCCGGATGGAATTGGGTGCGCGCGCCATGGCAAGCGCCATCGGATAGCCGATGAGGAGAAGCAAGAACGTCGAGATCGCGGCAATCCGCAGCGACGACATATAGGCCTGGAAGTAAAGCGGGTCCTCGGTCAGGAACAGGTAGTTCTCGATGTCGAGTTCGGAGACGAAATCGCTGATGGCGCCCCAGCCGCCGAACACCGGCGTATAGGGCGGCATGGCAATGGCCGTGTCCGACAGCGAGATCTTGAAGATGATCAGGAAGGGCGCGACGAAGAACAGCAGCAGCCAGAGATAGGGCACTGCGACGACCAGCCAGCGGGCCGGGTTGGCATGCGGATTGTCGGCTGTCGTATCGGCCATGATCGCGCTCCCTATCGTGTCAGCACAAGGCCGGCATCGCGTGACCAGGTCAGCCACACCATGTCGCCGAAGGTGATCGGCCGATCGACCAGGCGCGAGACGTTGGCCTGCGCGGCGCGGACGATACGGCCGTCCTCCATCTTCACGAGAAATACCGAGAAGTCGCCGAGATAGCCGATGTCCCAGACTTCGCCATAGGCCGCATTGAGGGACGTATCGGCGGGCTGTTCCTGCGAGATGCGCACCTTTTCCGGGCGGACCGCGTAGGCGACGTGATCTCCCTTGACGGCCTGGCATTCCTGTTCTGCGGCAACGCTCAGACCGTCGCTGTCGATCCGCACCAGGCCGGGGGCGCCGAGCGCGCTATCGGTTTGCGTCACCGTGCCTTCGAGGATGTTGATATCGCCGATGAAGTCCGCCACGTAGCGGCTGTTCGGGGCCTCGTAGATTTCGGCCGGCGTTGCCACCTGCATGATGATGCCCTTGTCCATGACCGCGATACGGTCGGACACGGTCATCGCCTCTTCCTGGTCGTGGGTGACGATGAGGAAGGTGAGTCCCAGCGTCTGCTGGATATCCATCAGTTCGAACTGGGTTTCCTCGCGCAGCTTCTTGTCCAGCGCGCCGAGCGGTTCGTCGAGCAGCAGGACCTTCGGGCGCTTTGCGAGCGACCTTGCCAGCGCCACGCGCTGGCGCTGGCCGCCGGAAAGCTGTGCCGGCTTGCGCTTGGCGAACTGCTCCAGCTTGACGAGCTTCAGCATTTCCTCGACGCGGGTATCGATCTCGCCCTTTGGCAGATTGTCCTGCTTGAGACCGAAGGCGATGTTCTTTTCAACCGACATATGCGGGAAGAGCGCGTAGGACTGAAACATCATGTTGGTCGGGCGCTTGTAGGGCGGAACACCGGAAATGTCCTTGCCCTGCAAAAGGATGCGGCCTTCCGTCGGCTCCTCGAAGCCTGCCAGCATCCGCATCAGCGTCGTCTTTCCGCAGCCGGACGGCCCGAGCAGCGAGAAGAATTCCCTCTCGTAGATATCGAGCGTCAGATTATCGACGGCGGTGAAATTGCCGAAGCGCTTGGTGATGTTTTCAAAGCGGATGAAGGGCACCGAAGCCGGATCGGTCCACGGAGAGAATTTTCGTTTTACCGGTCCGAGTGTCTTTGCCATCGCCTGCCCCGCCTGCCCTCAAGAAATATTGCCAGAAACAGATCGGGGCAGGTTTTGCCTGCCCCGAAGCCGATGGTTACTTGCCGGTCTTGATCTGGGTCCAGAGCCGGTTCAGCACGCGCTGTTCCTTGGGCCCGTAAGGCGAGATCGTGAAGAGCTTCTTGGTGACCTCTTCGGTCGGGTAGACCGCCGGGTTTTCCAGGACTTCCTTGTCGATGAACTTCTGCGAGGCCAGGTTGCCGTTGGCATACTGAACGTAGTTCGATGCCTTGGCGATCACTTCGGGCTTCATCAAGTAATTGATGAATTCATGCGCTTCGGCCACGTTCTTGGCATCGGCCGGGATCGCAAGGTTGTCGAACCACATATAGGTTCCTTCCTTGGGGATCGAGAACTCGATGTTGACGCCGTTCTTGGCTTCCTCGGCGCGGGTCTTTGCCTGCAGAATGTCGCCCGACCAGCCGATGGTGATGCAGATGTCGCCGTTGGCGAGATCATCGATATAGGACGAGGAGTTGAACGTCTTTGCCGAGGAGCGGATGTCGGAATAGACCTTTCCGCCCGCTTCGAGATCCTTCGTTTCCTTGCTGTCGGGATCCTTGCCGACATAGTTCATGCCGATCGCAAAGGTTTCGTCGGATGCGTCGAGGATGTTGACGCCGCAGGACTTGAGCTTTGCAGCATTTTCAGGCTTGAACAGCACGTCCCAGCTGTCGAGGGGCGTATCGCCGAGTGCCTTCTTGACCTTATCGACATTGTAGCCAATGCCGGTCGTGCCCCACATGTAGTTGACGGCGTATTCGTTGCCGGGATCGTATTTGGCAAGACGCGCCGAGATTTCCGGCCACAGGTTGGAAAGGTTGGGGATCTTGGACTTGTCGAGCTTCTGGAAGACGCCGGCCTGGATCTGGCGGGCGAGGAACGGGGCGGTCGGCACCACGACGTCGTAACCGGAGCCGCCGGCAAGCAGCTTGGTTTCCAGGATATCGTTGCTGTCAAAGACGTCGTAGACAACCTTGATGCCGGTTTCCTTGGTGAAGTCCTGCAGGATCGATTCATCGATGTAGTCGGACCAGTTGTAGACATGCACAGTGCGTTCCTGGGCGGAAACACCAGACACGCTGAAAGCGGTCGCAGCCAAAGCGGCGGCTATGCTGAGCAAATGGGCTTTCATCAATTCTCTCCTGTTGCAGCACCTGCAGCCACCGCCCCTGCGCGGCAGGACGGTTCGCGCGAATTTCCCTATAATTTTGAGGAGAGTAGAAAGGAATTCCCCAGGCCACAAGGGGGAATGTGCAATGCAGCAGCGGTTACCGGAAATCGACGCCGCCCGAACCCATGCCCTTGTGCCAAGCCGAAATCGCAACCGGCTCATCGTTCACAAAAAAGGGCGGCCCGAAAGCCGCCCCTTGTCATTTCATCTTCCCGCGCTCAGGCTGCCTGGCTATCCTGACGGGCCATTGATCTCTGGCTGTCGATCTTGAACTGCTGGACGAGGCCGAGCAGCATATCCGCCTCTTCAGCAAGACGACGGCTCGCCTCGCTGGTTTCGCCCACCATGGCACCGTTCTGCTGGGTCATCTGATCCATCTTGTTGACGGAGCTATTGATGTCCTGAAGCGCTGCGGCCTGGTCGCGGCTGGCAGTGGCGATCGTATCGACATGCTTGCTGATGATGGTGATGTCGCTGCTGATCGTGGCCAGCACTTCGCCCGCTTCCTGCACCAGCGTCGATCCGGAATGGACCTCGTGGCTGGACTGGTCGATCAGGCCCTTAATTTCCTTGGCCGCATCGGCGGAGCGCTGGGCCAGTTCACGGACTTCCTGGGCGACGACCGCAAAGCCCTTGCCGGCATCCCCTGCCCGCGCGGCTTCGATGCCGGCGTTCAAGGCGAGAAGGTTGGTCTGGAAGGCGATGTCGTCGATGACGTCGATGATCAGTTCGATCTTCTTGGACGCTTCCTCGATCTTGCCCATCGCTTCGACGGCATTGCGGACCACGGTGCCGGAACTGTCGGCGCTCTTCTTGGTCTGCGTCACGGCGTCATTGGCTTCGCGAGCGCGTTCGGCGGAGGAGCGTACGGTAACGGTGATCTCGTCCACGGCGGCTGCCGTCTCTTCGAGCGAAGCGGCCTGGCTTTCGGTGCGGCGTGACAGGTCCGTCGACGAGTGGCTGAGATCGGAGCTGCTCTTCTGGATCGAGAGCGTGCTGGCCCGGATATGCGTCATCGTTTCACGCAGCCGCAGGATCGAATTGTTGAAATCGGTCCGCAGGCCTTCAAGACGACCGGAGAACGGCGTGTCGATCGATGCGGACAGATCGCCCTGGGACAGACGCGACAAGGCCGATCCAAGCTGCGTGACGGCGTGCTCGATCTGGGCGTCGACATGCTGCTTTTCGGTATCGTTGCGATGGCGATCCGCTTCCGCTTCGGCACGCTCTGCGGCGCTGCGGCTTTCGATCAGCTGCTTTTCGCGGTCCTTATCGCGGAAAACCTCAAGGGCTCTGGCAATGTTGCCGAATTCGTTCGGCAGCTGGAGATAGGGGATCGCACTCTTGTTATCGCCCTGCGCAATGGCGCGGACGCTGCCGGTCAGCACGCCGAGCGGGCGCACGAGGGCCCGGATGGCGAAAAAGCTGAAGAAGCCGAGCACCAGAAGCGCGATCGCCGACGTGCCAATGAGGATATAAGCAGACGACGCGATATGGGCGAAATAGACTTCCATCGGAACACCGATGAAGAGGACGCCGGTGACTGCACCTGCGGCATTGGTGATCGGGTAATACCCGGTCATGTAGTCCTTGCCGAACAGAACCGCGTTTCCGAAATAGGATTCGCTCTTTCCGAGCTTCGGCTGCGCCGGATGTTCGGGAGCAAGCTTCGTGCCGATGGCGCGCTCACCCTTCTCCGTCTTCACGTTGGTGGAGATGCGGACGTAGTCTGCGCCCTGCTTCTCAAAGATCGTTGCAACGCCGCCGATGGCAGCAGCGGCACGGTCGACCACATCATGGCCTTTCAGAGCGCCTTCGCCCTGGAGAACCTTGTTGACGACTTCGTCGCGGATCTCGGTCTTCGCACCGGGCAGTTCCAGCTCATAAAGAAGCCCCAGCGTGCGCATCGCCTTATAGGCATCGGCACGTGCACTCGACATGACGTCGTTCCGAAGATTGACATAGGCAAGCCCGGAAAGAGTAGCCGCTGCCACGGAAACGAGAAAAAGGCAGAGGAGAACAATCCGGGATACAACGGATGAGGGGAGAAGCTTCTTGGTCAAAACAGGGCTCTTTCCAAAATGTGAGAGACACTGTTGTTTTTGACGGAGATATCTGAAGATTAGATAAATAGGAAATTGACGTAACTCAAGCGACCGACGTAGATCCAGAGCTACACCGACGCCGTTACTCGTTCACACATTCCTTGCCGCAGCAAGGCAGCGGGGAGACTACGTCAGAAGTAGAAAGGAACCGAAAGAAGAGCAACAGTTGCTCCAATCGCCATCGCCAGAAATCTTACGCGGATCAACTTTGCGTTATCCTGGGTCTTGGCAATAGCAATTGCACGGGCGCTGCGGGTCTTCTGCATAGGTATCCGACTCCACGATCTTGGTGATGGCCGCCGGAAGCCGGCGGGTACGCAGCCTATAGACCAAACAAATGGGCTGGCATTAAGGCAGCATCCTCCAGGCATATTAACAACACCTGAATCGAGCACAACTGGCATTTCTACCTAGAGGCTGTCTCCGCAAGCATAGCCGGAAGACCAGGCCCACTGGAAGTTATAGCCGCCAAGCCAGCCTGTAACGTCGACGCACTCGCCGATGAAATACAAGCCTGGCACGGCCTTGGCCTGCATCGTTTTGGAATTCAGTGCGGAAGTATCGATACCACCCAGCGTGACCTCGGCCGTGCGATACCCTTCCGAACCGGCGGGGCGGATCTTCCAGTCCTGGATCGATGCTGCAAGCCCTGTCAGCATCTTGTCGGAGAGATCCGCGAGATTGCCAGTGACGCCGCGGTTTTCCACGAAATACTGAGCAAGACGCTTGGGCAGTAATTCGCCAAGCGCCGTCTGCGCCGCCTGTCTGCCGTTCGTCTTGCGGGCCGCCTTCAGTGCATCGCTGATTGAGGCATCCGGTTCGATCGACAGCGTAATGTCGTCACCTTCCCGCCAATAGGAGGAAATCTGCAGGATGGACGGGCCACTGAGGCCGCGATGGGTAAACAGCATGGCCTCGCGAAATCCCGTCCGGCCGTGGCGCACTTCTGCAGGAACCGCGATCCCAGACAGCGGCGACAGTTTTTCGAGTGTGTTCTGATCGAAGGTCAGCGGCACGAGGCCGGGGCGCGTCTCGACCAGCTTGAGCCCGAACTGCGCCGCAATCTCGTAGGCAAAGCCCGTGGCGCCCATTTTCGGGATGGACTTGCCGCCCGTCGCCACCACCAGCGACCCGGCTTCGAACTGGCCGGCAGAGGTGGCCAGCCGATATCCGTCGGGCGATTTTTCGATGCCGTCGATCGCCGTCTGAAGCTTCAGGGACACTTTCGCGGCCGACATTTCCGCCAGCAGCATCGCGATGATGTCCTTGGCGCTGTTGTCGCAGAACAGTTGACCGAGCGTCTTTTCGTGCCAGGGAATTCGATGCCGTTCCACCAAGTCGAGGAAATCGCGGGCCGTGTAGCGGGCAAGTGCCGATTTGACGAAATGCGCGTTGCCGGAGAGGTAATGCTGGGGGGCCGCACCGATATTGGTAAAGTTGCAGCGGCCGCCTCCCGAGATGCGGATCTTTTCGCCGGGCGCCTTGGCGTGATCAAGCACCAGCACCGAGCGACCACGCTGGCCGGCGCGGATGGCGCACATCATGCCGGCGGCACCGGCGCCCAACACGATCACATCGAATTTCTGTGCCAATGGTCATCCTCTCGTCATCGACTTGCTGTTTTCGATTGGAGCCTCCAAGTCAAGATGGCGGGGACACAATAGCGGATTCAGCCTGCTCCTCGCCAAGAAGTCAGCGCGCTCTCAGCCAAAGAGTGTTCCCAAACATCATTCCATGGCTATGATGGGGCTCCGATCAACATGACCCCGGTGTGTTATGCCGCGCAAGAAATCATCCCCTGTCCTGGCAACCGGAACCGTGGCGAAAGCCGCGACAGCTCAGCCGACACTGACTTCGCTTCGCGGCGTTGCAGACTGGCGCGAGGCAGCCGCTTGGCTTCGGGCACGCGGGATCGAAGACATCGAATGCATCACGCCCGATCTAGCCGGCGTGCCGCGCGGCAAGATGATGCCCTCGTCGAAGTTTACGTCCAACACCTCGCTGGCGCTGCCTTCGGCGCTCTATCGCCATACCATCTCCGGCGAGTATCCCGACGAGACGGCAAACTTCCGCTACGAGCCGCGCGACAGCGACCTCAAGCTGATGCCGGACCTTTCGACGCTTGCCGTCGTGCCCTGGGAAAGCGACCCGACGGCGCAGGTGATCTGCGACATCGTCGACACAGATGGTCAGGCGGTGTCCTATACGCCGCGCAACGTTTTGAAGAACATCGTCAAGCTCTATAACGACCGCGGGTGGAAGCCCGTCGTGGCGCCGGAGATCGAGTTCTATCTGGTCGCCAAGAACGACGACCCGGATTATCCACTGCATCCGCCGAAGGGCCGCTCCGGTCGGTCGATCCTCGGTGGACAGAGCTATTCGATTGCCGGCATCAACGAGTTCGACGAACTGATCGACGACATCTACCATTTCTCCGAAAAGCAGGGCCTCGAGATCGATACGCTGATCCACGAGGAAGGCCCGGCGCAGCTGGAAATCAATCTTCGCCATGGCGATCCGGTGGAACTGGCCGACCAGGTCTTCATGTTCAAGCGCACCATTCGCGAGGCGGCGCTGAAACACGGCATCTATGCAACCTTCATGGCAAAGCCGATGCAGGGTCAGGCTGGATCCGCGATGCACATCCACCAGTCGGTGGTGGAGATCGAGACCGGCAAGAACGTCTTCTCCAATGCCGACGGTTCGGCATCGGAGGAATTCTTCCACTTCATCGGCGGCATGCAGGCCTTCATCCCGAAGGCGCTGGTGATGATGGCGCCTTATGTGAATTCCTACCGGCGCCTGACGCCGGATATGGCGGCGCCCGTCAACTCCGCCTGGGGTTACGACAACCGCACCACAGCGTTTCGCGTGCCGGTTTCGGATGCAAACTCGCGGCGCGTCGAAAACCGCTTGCCGAGTTCCGACGCAAATCCGTATCTGGCGCTTGCTGCCTCTCTCGGCTGCGGCCTGCTGGGCATCAAAAACAGGCTCGACCCGACACCGCCGACGGAAGATTCCGCCAATGAAGGCGAGATCGATCTGCCGCGCGACCTTCTGAAGGCCGTCTCGCTGCTCGAGGACGAGCCGGCGCTTGCGGAAGTGTTCAGCAAGGAATTCATCGGCCTTTATGCCGGCGTGAAGCGTGGGGAGTTCGAGACGTTCATGCAGGTGATCAGCCCTTGGGAACGGGAATTCCTGCTCCTCAACGTGTGAGGGAAAAGGTATCTTGGACAATTGGCAGAGCCCCATCGCCTCGGGCATTTCTTGGTATCAGGCAAGCGTTGGCGACCGGGCGACCTACCCTCCCCTCGACGGCTCGAAGAGCGTTGACGTTGCCATCATCGGCGGCGGCTATACCGGGCTCCAGGCCGCCTACACGCTGGCGAAAGCCGGCACGTCGGTGGTGCTGATCGAGGCCGCGCATTTTGGCGACGGCGGATCGGGACGCAATGGCGGGCAGTTGGGCACAGGCCAGCGCTCATGGCCGGAGGAGATCGAGGAGAAGCTGGGTTTCGAGCGCTCGAAAGCGCTGTTCGACATGGCCGAGGGCGCCAAGCGCTATCTGATGGATTTCGCGTCCGCCCACGGCATCGACATGGAATACGTGCCGGGACAGCTGAACGTTGCCCACAAGCGGGGATACGAACGCTACTACCAGGCCAATGCCGCAATCGCGGCCGAGCGCTACGGCTATCCGCATGTTACGTTCATGGGCGCGGAGGAAACCGCCGAGCGGGTCGGCACGACCGACTACCATTGCGGCGTGCGCGACATGGGAACCGGCCATATCCATCCGCTGAAACTTCTGATCGGATTGGCACGGGTGGCGCATGACGCAGGGGCTGCGATCCATGAGGGAACGCCGGCAACCAAGCTAACGCATTCGGGCGGCAAGACCCTGATCGAGACGCCGCGCGGCATGATTTCGGCCGCTCGGGTTCTGCTGGCCACCAACGCCTATATCGGCAATCTCGAGCCGGTGACCGGCGCGCATATCATGCCGATCGGATCCTTTATCGCGGCAACCGAACCGCTCGACGAGTTTCCGCAGGTCATTCCCGGCGGCGAGGCCGTCTGCGACAGCCGTTTCGTGGTGCGCTACTTCCGCAAGTCGCTGGACAACCGGCTGTTGTTCGGTGGCCGCGAGGTCTATACGTCGAGCAACCCGAAAGACACGGCAGAGGCCATCCGCCGCCAGATCGTCGATACCTATCCGGCGCTGAAGGATGTCCAGATCACCCATGCCTGGGGCGGCAATGTCGGGATTACCCTGCCGCGACATCCGTTCGTTCGCGAGGTGATGCCGGGCGTCACATCGATCGGCGGATACTCAGGTCATGGTGTGATGCTGTCGAATTATTGCGGCAAACTTTACGCCGATATGGTCCTGGGAAATCGCACCGAGCTCGATTATCTGCGGGACCTCGACATACCGTCCTTCCCCGGCGGGCGGCGCATGCGAAGCCCTCTTCTGTTCCTCGCGCTGACTTGGTTTGCGCTCAGAGACAGGATGTGAGACGCCTCCCCTACCGCCCAGTTGCGATTTCGGGCTAGCGTTTTTAAATCGATTAGAATATGTGTTCCACCAACTATGCGAGATGAAAGAATAGCGATGAGCAGCCAGATCATCCCAGTCGAGCCGTTTGATTGCGTCGTTTTCGGCGGCACCGGCGACCTTGCGGAGCGCAAGCTTCTGCCGGCCCTCTACCATCGTCAGATCGAAGGCCATTTCACCGAACCAACCCGAATCATCGGCGCATCGCGCAGCGCGCTTTCGCACGACGACTACCGCAAGTTCGCCCAGGACGCCCTCAAGGAGCACCTCAAGAAGGGTGAATACGACGAGGCGGAAGTCGAGAAGTTCTGCAAGCGTCTCTATTACGTGTCCGTCGATGCGAAATCGGAAGGCGGATGGGCCGAACTGAAGAAGCTGCTCGACGAGGGCAAGGACCGCGTCCGCGTGTTCTATCTCGCCGTCGCGCCTGGAATTTTCGGTGCCATTTCCGAAAAAATCCGCGATCACAAGATGATCACCAAGCAGACCCGTATCGTCGTCGAAAAGCCGATCGGCCGCGACCTTGCGTCAGCGCTGGCGCTCAACGACCAGATCGGCAAGGTCTTCCCGGAAGAACAGATCTTCCGCATCGACCACTACCTCGGCAAGGAAACCGTGCAGAACCTGATGGCGCTGCGGTTTGCCAACGCGCTCTATGAGCCGCTGTGGAATGCCAACCATATCGACCATGTACAGATCACCGTTGCCGAAGCGGTGGGCCTCGAAGGCCGCGCCGGTTACTACGATACGGCGGGTGCTCTGCGCGACATGGTGCAGAACCACATCATGCAGCTCGTGTGCCTTGTGGCGATGGAAGTCCCATCGTCGATGGACCAGGAAGCCGTTCGCGACGAAAAGCTGAAAGTGCTGCGTGCGCTGAAGCCGATCAACGAATCCAACGTTCAGCAGATGACGGTGCGGGGCCAGTACCGCGCCGGCGCTTCGGCAGGCGGCGCCGTCAAAGGCTATCTGGAAGAGCTGGAAGGCGGAGTTTCCAACACCGAGACCTTCGTTGCCATCAAGGCCGAAATCGGCAACTGGCGCTGGGCCGGCGTTCCCTTCTACATCCGCACCGGCAAGCGCCTTGCGAGCCGCATGTCGGAAATCGTCATCACCTTCAAGCCGATCCCGCACAATATCTTCGATGCGAGCGCTGGCCGGATTGCAGCCAACCAGCTGATCATCCGCCTGCAGCCGGACGAAGGCGTCAAGCAGTCTCTGATGATCAAGGACCCGGGTCCGGGCGGCATGCGCCTGCGCGAAGTGTCGCTGGACATGAGCTTTGCTGCTGCCTTCAACGTGCGCAACCCGGATGCCTACGAGCGTCTTCTGATGGACACGATCCGTTCCAACCAGACGCTGTTCATGCGTCGCGACGAAGTGGAAGCCGCATGGCGCTGGGTCGACCCGATCCTCAAGGGTTGGGAAGCCGCCGGCCAGCAGGTTCAGGGCTATACGGCCGGAACCTGGGGACCGAGCCAGGCGATTGCCCTGATCGAGCGCGACGGTCGCACGTGGCACGAGACCTGAGGTAGCCATGACCTATACGACCCACGACTATTCTGACGGCGCGGCTCTGGCAGCCGCGCTTGCCGACGAGGTGGCAAGCCGCCTCGCCGCAGCGATCTACGCACGCGATTCCGCCTGCATCGCGGTTTCGGGCGGCTCCACGCCGAAGAAATTCTTCGAGGAGCTTTCCACCCGTGAGCTTGCCTGGGACAAGGTGAAGGTGACGCTGGTCGATGAGCGCTTCGTGCCCGCCGACAGTGAGCGCTCCAACCATCTTCTGGTTGCCAAGCATCTGCTGACCAACAATGCGGCGGCGGCAACCTTTGTGCCGCTCTATTACGATGCGCCCTCGATCGAGGAGGCGGCCGTGATTGCCACGAAGGCGACGGCTGCGCTCGACAAGCCGTTCGACGTCGTGATCCTTGGCATGGGTGGAGACGGGCACACGGCCTCGTTCTTCCCGCATGGCGACAATCTTGAACAGGCGCTCGACCTTACCGGTCTTTGCCGCGTCATGACGATGAAAGCGGAAGGGGCCGGCGAAGAGCGGTTGACCTTCTCCTTCTCCAGCCTTTCGGATGCCCGCTTTCTGGCGCTGCATATCGAGGGACAGGGCAAGAAGGACGTGCTGGAAAAGGCGATCGCCGGATCCGACGAGACCGAAATGCCGGTCCGTGCGGTCTTGAACCGTGCCGCCTCGCCACTCGACATCTACTGGGCGCCGTAACACGCGTCTTACCTGGCGGCTCCTTTTGAGGGGTCGGAGCAGTAACACCAGCGATCCCGGCACTCTCCCAGACCGGGATCGACCCAAGGAGGATGAACCATGGGCGCCCATTCCGGCATCGAGGCGATCACCGCCCGCATCGTCGAACGATCGAAACCGCATCGTGAGGCCTATATCGACCGGGTGCGCCGCGCCGCATCGCGCGGGCCACATCGCACCACCCTGTCCTGCGGTAACCTTGCACACGGCTTCGCGGTCTGTTCCCCCGCCGAGAAGGACGCGCTCGCTGGCGACGTCGTTCCGAACCTCGGCATCATCACCTCCTATAACGACATGCTCTCGGCTCACCAGCCCTACGAGACCTTCCCCGCGATCATCCGCGAGGCGGCACGCGCAGCCGGCGGCATCGCCCAGGTGGCTGGTGGCGTTCCAGCCATGTGCGACGGCGTCACACAGGGGCAGCCCGGCATGGAGCTTTCGCTGTTTTCGCGCGATGCGATCGCCATGTCGGCCGGTATCGGCCTGTCGCACAACATGTTCGACGCGGCCGTCTATCTCGGCATCTGCGACAAGATCGTCCCGGGCCTGGTGATCGCGGCGCTGTCGTTCGGACATCTGCCGGCAGTGTTCATTCCGGCCGGACCGATGACGACGGGTCTGCCGAACGACGAGAAGTCGCGCATTCGCCAGCTCTATGCGGAAGGCAAGGTCGGCCGCGCCGAACTGCTTGAAGCGGAGTCCAAATCCTATCACGGCCCGGGCACCTGCACGTTCTATGGCACGGCCAATTCCAACCAAATGCTGATGGAAATCATGGGCTTCCATATGCCCGGCGCCTCCTTCGTCAATCCGGGCACGCCGCTTCGCGAAGCGCTGACGCGCGAGGCCGTCAAGCGGGCGCTGGCCATCACCGCACTCGGCAACGAGTTCACGCCAGCGGGCGAGATGATCGACGAACGCTCGATCGTCAACGGCGTCGTCGGCCTGCATGCGACCGGTGGCTCCACGAACCACACGATGCATATCGTGGCGATGGCGCGTGCCGCCGGCATCCATCTGACCTGGGAAGACATTTCGGAGCTTTCCGACATCGTTCCGCTGCTGGCTCGCGTCTATCCGAACGGACTGGCCGACGTGAACCATTTTCACGCAGCCGGCGGCATGGGTTTCCTCATCCGCGAGCTCTTGAAGACAGGCATGGTGCATGACGACGTGCGCACCGTGTTCGGCCATGGCCTCGAGGCCTACACGGTTGAAGCCAAGCTCGACGAGAAGGGCCTCGTGACCCGCCCGACGGTGCCGCAGACAAGTGGCGACCCGAAGGTTCTGGCGCAGATCGAAACGCCGTTCCAGCCGACCGGCGGCCTGAAGATGCTGACCGGCAATATCGGCAAGGGCGTCATCAAGATTTCGGCCGTGAAGCCGGAGCGCCATATCATCGAGGCGCCGGCCATCGTGTTCCACGACCAGCAGGAACTGCAGGACGCGTTCAAGCGCGGCGACCTGAACCGTGACTTCATCGCCGTCGTGCGCTTCCAGGGACCGCAGGCGAACGGCATGCCCGAGTTGCACCGTCTGACGCCGCCGCTCGGCGTGCTGCAGGACCGCGGCTTCAAGGTGGCGCTTCTCACCGACGGGCGCATGTCCGGCGCATCGGGCAAGGTACCGGCCGCCATTCACATGACGCCGGAAGCCTGCGATGGCGGGGCGATCGCCAAGATCCAAAACGGCGACATGATCCGTCTCGACGCTGTTGCCGGAACGCTTGAGGTTCTGGTGGACGCCGCCGAATTCGAGGCGCGCCTGCCTGCCAAGGCGGACCTTTCCGAAAACGAATTCGGCATGGGCCGCGAACTCTTCGCCGCCTTCCGCCGCAACGTTGGCCGCGCCGAGCACGGCGCCAGCGTGTTTTCCTGAAATAACAAAGGGCGGCCTTGAGCCGCCCCTTCAATAACTCCGACAGTGCCCACGGTCCTTGGACAGGTGGCTTACCAGGCCCGGAGATCGATCGTCATGTCGCGGTGGTTCGGATGCGTCGAGAAGACGAAGATGCGGTTCATCTCCTTCTTCGTCAGCATCTTCAGAAAGCGAACCTGAATGGTGTTGTTGGTGTTGACCCGCATCAAGAGGCAGCCGACCTTCGAGATGCGGGCGTCCGGGATGTCGAGATAGAATTGCTTGGGCAGGTGGTACTGGGTGATGATGCCGAGGAGTGCCTCGGTTTCCGAGATCTGCAGAACGTCGCAGCGGCGCTGCGCCATGTTCATCACGCCGTTCTCGGTATACTCGATCCGGGCTGCGTTCATCGTGTCATGCATCTTGAACCGCGCTTCGCGGTCGTACATGAACGACTCTTCCTTATTCAGAAAATGGCTTTTTCCAATGGGGGCCGCGGTCACGACAGTGTCTCCTATTCCAATGTCAAAAGAGTAGGGCCTGAAGTTTAACAGAGCGTTGGAATTTCATATGCGGCCCGAATCGGAGCATTAGTCACAAAATTCCGGTAAATGTAAAGTTATCCCGATCCGTCAGCGGCGATAGGTCTGGCCGTCCGCGTCGAAGAGATGCAGCTTCTGCGGATCGGCTGAAAAACGCATCGTGTCGCCTCTTTTTACGTCGATGATCCCAGGCAGTTTGGCGATGATCGGCTCCTTGGCCGACAAGCCTTCGATGTAGAGGAGCGTCACCTCCCCGAGCGCCTCGACGATGGACACCTTGCCTTCGAAGAGATAATCCTCGCCGGTCGCGATGGTCAGATCTTCCGGCCGGACGCCGAAGCTTGCGCTCTTGCCGTTCGCCCCGGTTTCGGTCGAGATCGGTACGATGACCGACTTTCCGTCGACAAGCGAAACGGTGGTCACAGCGCCGGTTTCCTTGACGGTGACGGGCATGATGTTCATCGCCGGCGAGCCGATGAAGCGCGCGACAAAGAGGTTTTTGGGGCGCTCATAGAGTTCGAGCGGTGGCCCCACCTGTTCGATGCGGCCGGCCGACAGCACGACGATCCGGTCAGCGAGCGTCATCGCCTCCACCTGATCGTGGGTGACGTAGATCATCGTCGTGTCCGGCATCTGCTCCTTGAGCCGGGCAATCTCGATGCGGGTCGCGACGCGGAGAGCTGCGTCGAGGTTCGACAAAGGCTCATCGAACAGAAAGACTTTCGGGTCACGGCAGATCGCCCGGCCAATCGCCACGCGCTGGCGCTGGCCGCCCGAGAGCGCTTTCGGCAGGCGGTCGAGATAGGGCGTGAGTTGAAGGATATCGGCGGCCGCGCGGACCCGTCGGTCGATCTCCTCCTTGCTTTCCTTGGCGATCCGCATGCCGAAGGCCATGTTGTCGTAGACGGTCATATGCGGATAGAGCGCATAGGACTGGAACACCATGGCGATGCCACGGCGCGATGGCGGAACGTCGTTGACCACCTGACCATCGATCAGCATCTCGCCGCCGGTGATCGTCTCGAGCCCGGAGATCATCCGCAGCAGCGTGGACTTGCCGCAGCCGGACGGGCCGACAAACACCACGAACTCGCCCTGCGCAATGTCCAGGTCGATGCCGTGCAGCACCTTCACCTGGCCATAGGACTTGCGGATATCCTTCAGTACGACACCGGTCATGACGTGATCCTCCCCGTTACCCTTTGTTGTCTCTTACGTGTGGCGAGCGAAATACGCCCCCCAAGGTGGCAGCTCGACACGATTGCCTTCGACACGGCTGTCAAAACCGTGGCCAACGAGCATGTCCCACTGACCGATCGGCAGGTCGGTCGCGACCTCGCCCGCACTCATGTTGAATAGGCAGAGCAGCGTCTCATTGCCGTATTGGCGTTTGTAGCCCAGCACCGTGTCATCGACCGGAAGAGACATGAACTGCCCCTTGCTCAGGGCCGGATGCAGTTTGCGGAAGGCGAGAAAGCGGCGATACTGCTCCAGCACCGAAGCCGGATCGCCATACTGGGCGCCGACGGCTTTCAGCTGGTGTTCGACCGGGATCGGCAACCATGTCTTTTCGGCCGTCGAAAAGCCGGCCTGAAGCGCCTGGGCATCCCAGACCATCGGCGTGCGGCAGCCGTCGCGGCCCTTGAATTCCGGCCAGAACTGAATGCCGTAGGGATCGCGCAGGTCGGCATAGGCGATATCGGCCTCGGTCAGGCCCAGTTCTTCCCCCTGATAGATGCAGACGGAGCCGCGCTGGGTCAAAAGAATGGCCGAGAGCATTTTTGCGTAGGCTTCACGGTCGAGCACGTCCATGCCCCAGCGGCTGACATGGCGCACCACGTCGTGGTTGGAAAACGCCCAGCAGGCCCAGCCCTCAGGCGCGGCCTCGGAAAAGGCGGTCTGCACTTCGGCCACGCGGGCGGGCGTCAGAGCGTCGGGCGCCAGGAATTCGAAGGCGTAGCACATCTGCATCTTGTCATCGCCGGACGTATATTCGCCGACGATCTCAAGGCCTCGCTGGCTGTCGCCCACTTCGCCGACGGCAGCGATTGACGGGAATTCGTCGAGAACGGCGCGGAAGCGCTTCAGGAACGCGATATTTTCCGGCCGGTTCTTGTCGTAGATGTGTTCCTGGAAATTGTAGGGGTTCACGGCGGGCGCCGTCGACGCGTTGCGGCGCGAGGGATCGAGCGCCGGATTGTCGCGCAATTGCTTGTCGTGGAAGTAGAAGTTGATCGTATCGAGGCGGAAACCATCGACGCCGCGGTTCAGCCAGAAGCGCGTCATGTCCAGCAACGCATCCTGAACCTCGGCATTGTGCAGGTTGAGATCCGGCTGCGAGGTGAGGAAGTTGTGCATGTAATATTGCATGCGGGTCGGATCCCAGTGCCAGGCCGAACCGCCAAAGATCGACAGCCAGTTGCAGGGCGGCGTGCCGTCAGGCTTCGCGTCTGCCCAGACATACCAGTCGGCCTTGGGATTGTAGCGCGAGGAACGGCTTTCGATGAACCACGAATGCTGATCCGACGAATGCGACATGACGAGATCGATCATCACCTTGAGGCCAAGGCGATGGGCTTCCGCGATCAGGCCATCGAAATCCGAAAGCGTGCCGAACATCGGATCGACATCGGAATAATTGGAGACGTCATAGCCGAAGTCCTTCATCGGCGACGGAAAGAACGGCGAGATCCAGATGGCGTCGGCGCCAAGCGCTGCGATATGCGGCAGGCGCGCGGAAATGCCCTTCAGGTCACCGATACCGTCGCCGTTGCTATCCTGGAACGAGCGGGGATAGATCTGGTAAATGACGGCGCCACGCCACCAGTCCCGATCCTTTGCTGCGTCCGTTGCTCCGGAGACTTCCGCCGAACTTGTCATCCACTATCCCTGTTGGTTCACAGACATCATCCGCCCTTGACCGACCCGGCGAGCAGGCCGCGGACGAGGTATCGCTGCAGTGCAAAAAAGACGATAATCGGGACGATGATGGTTATGAAGGCCGAAGCGGTGAGAATTTCCCATTTGCCGCCCATCGACCCCAACAGCGCGTTGAGAGAGCCGGTCAGGACCAGCTGATCCTTGCCGGTACCGAGAAATACCATGGCGACGAGAAGGTCGTTCCACGTCCACAGGAACTGGAAGATCGAGAAGGAGGCGAGTGCCGGAAACGACAGCGGAAGGACGATCTTGACGAATATCTCGAAATCGCTGGCGCCATCGACACGGGCGGATTCGATGATCTCCTTGGGCAGACCTGCAATGTAGTTTCGCAGGAGATAGATCGCGAGCGGCATGCCGAAGGCCGCATGCGCAAGCCATATCCCGACATAGGAGCGCGACGACACGCCGAACAGGTTGCCGATGTCGTTATAGAGCGTCAGCAACGGGATCAACGTCATCTGCAGCGGCACGACGATCAGCCCGACCACGAGCGCGATGATCAGCGACCGGCCGGGAAACTGCATCCAGGACAGGGCATAGGCTGCGAAGGCTGCGATCAGGATCGGGATGATGGTAGCGGGTATTGCGACCGTCAGCGAATTGATAAAGGATTGGCCGATGCCGGCGGACGTCAGTACCGTGCGGTAATTGTTGAGGGTGAAGTTCGGCGGCTGGGTGATCGAGAGATAGATGCGCTTGCCGCGCTTGTCGTCGAATGGGCCGCTCTTCACGTAGGAATAGCTGCCATCCGTGTTGACGGTGAGCTTCTCGCCGTCTCCCAGATCCGCTTCCTTGCCGGCCTCGAATTCTGTCGGTGCAGCGACCCTGGTGCCGAAGGCGACCACGCTACCGCTCTTGACGTCGCCGCCATCGAAGACGGAGCCTGATATGATGTAGTTGGGTCCGTCCTGCCGGGCGCTTGCGGGATCGCCGAGGCGTGCTGCGCTGGTTTCGGCGGCACCGGTCAGCGCCGTCCACCAGCCCGAGGAGGTGATCTGGCCGGCATCGCGGAACGAGGTGACGAGAATGCCGAGCGTCGGGATCAGCCAGATGATACAGATCACCAGAACCGAGGCATGCAGGATCAGTCTTGGAACGCCGATGCGGCGAAGGCTTGCGACAGCGCTCATCTCAATGGTCTCCCATGTCGCGGTTCGCCTGACGGATGTTCCAGATCATGATCGGCGTCACCGCCGCCATGATGACCAGCGCGATGACGGCACTTCGACCGCTGTCGCCGCCGCCGCGGAACATCCAGTCGAACATCAGGTTGGCAAGCACCATCGTGTTCCACTGGCCATTGGTCATGGTCAGAACGATGTCGAACACCTTGAGAACGAGAATAGTGATCGTGGTCCAGACCACAGCGATCGTGCCCCAGATCTGCGGCACCATGATTTTCCAGAAGATCTGCCAGCCATTGGCGCCATCGATGACGGCCGCTTCGACGGTTTCCTCAGGAATCCCGCGTAGCGCTGCCGACAGGATGACCATCGCAAAACCGGTCTGGATCCAGATCAGGATCGCCATCAGGAAGAAGTTGTTCCAGAAGGGCAGCGAGATCCACACCTGCGGATCGCCGCCGATTGCGCGGACGATCGCGTTCAGAAGGCCGATCTGCGTTTCGTTGCCGCCGCGGAATTCGTAGATGAATTTCCAGATCACCGAAGCGCCGACGAACGAGATCGCCATCGGCATGAAGATCAGGCTCTTGGCGAGATTTCCCCACCAGATACGGTCGGTGAGGACCGCGATGACCAGGCCGAGGAAGGTGCAGGCTGCCGGCACGACGGCGAGCCAGAGGATGTTGTTGAAGATCGACTGGCGGAACTGCGCGTCGAAGAAGGCCCAGCGGTAATTGGCAAAGCCGACGAAATTGCCGCCGGAACGATCGTAGAAGGACAGGATGAAGGTCGCGATGACGGGATAGACGAGATAGACGGCGAGCAGCAGGAGTGCGGGTCCGAGAAACAGCCAGGGGCGGATCGTGGCTCTACGGTTGAGATTGGCCGAAGCCTTGCGGGCATCGCCTTCCGGCACCGGAAGTGCCGCTGATAGCAGCTTGTCGGAAAGCCAGTAGTAGAGCGCGCAGGCAAAAACGCCGGCAACGACGACACCCATGGCAGATGCAATCTGAACTAACATAGGCCCTCCCCCTTTTCTGCAGTGCTAAGCAGGTCTTCCGTCGTCATATCCGGGAAATGCCAACCCTGGAAATGCCCCTCGCCCCCGCATCCACCCTTCTCCCTGTGGTCGAGGGAGAAGAGCAGTCGCGAGCACAGCCTTCGACGCGAATGACTATTTCAGGCCGTCCCAGGCCTTCTGGATATCGCCGCCCACAGCCTTTGCATCCTTGCCGCCGACATAGTCGATCATGCCGGTCCAGAAGGCGCCGGCACCGATCTTGCCGGGCATCATGTCGGATGCATCGAAGCGGAAGGTGGTGGCGGTGGTCAGCAGTTCGCCCTGCTTGCGCAGTGTGTCGTTGGCATAGGCTTCCGTCTTGGCGCCCTTGAACGGCGTGAGGAAGGAGGCCTGCGCCATCCAGACTTCATGGGCGATCGGCGTCTTCAGGAATTCGATGAAGGCCTTTGCCGCAGGCGAATCCTTGGTGATAGCAAACATCGTGCCGGCACCGAGGACCGGTGTGCCGAGTTCAGGCTTGGAGGCATAGGTCGGCAGGTAGAAGAAGTCCGCATCGACGCCCAGTTCCTTGTCCGCAGGGAAGAAGGACGGCACGAAGGAGGCCTGGTGATGCATGTAGCACTTCGGCGGGATGTCGAAGAGGCCCTTCGGGCTGTCGCGGAAGTCGGTCGAGGCAACCGCTGCAACGCCGCCCGCGACGTATTTGTCATTGCGGGCGAACTTGCCGAATTCCTCGATGGCGCCAACCACTGCCGGATCGTCGAACTTGATCTCGTTGGACACCCACTTGTCATAGGTTTCGGCCGACGACGTCCGCAGCATCATATCCTCGACCCAGTCGGTCGCAGGCCAGCCGGTGGCACCGCCCGATCCGAGACCGATGCACCACGGCACGCCGCCATCCTCGACGATCTGGTCGGAGAGCTTGATCAGGTCTTCCATCGTCTTTGGGACTTCGTAACCGGCTTCCTCGAAATTCTCCGGCACGAACCACACGAGCGATTTCAGGTCGGCCTTGAACGGGAAGCCGAAATAGGCCTCTTTGCCGTCCTTGCCCTTGTAGGTGCCGTAGCGGATCCAGTCCTCGCCGGAACCGTAATTGGTCTTGATCCAGTCGGCATTTTCCTGGCCGAGCGGCGTCAGAAAGCCCTTGGTCGCGAGATCGGCCAGAAGACCCGGCTGCGGGATGATGGCAATGTTGGGCGGCGAGCCTGCCTGGGTATCGATGACGATCTGCTGCTCGTAGTTCTCGGACGACGAGTATTTACCGTTCGCACCCGTCGCGGCATTGAAATAGGCGAGCACGCTGTTGAACAGCACCTCGTCCTCACCACGCCAAGGACCGAACAGGGTCAGGCTCTGGCCCTTCAGGTCACCATGCGCGGATTTGAAATCCTCGTAGCTTTTCCAGTTGAACTTGGCATCTTCGCCGGGCGCGAACTTCAGTTCCTGCGCACCTGCGGCACCAGCCAGCAGTGCGACGAAAGCCGTGCCGATCCAAAACGATTTCTTCATCAAAATATCCTCCCCTTTGAAGCGTAATCTACAGGGGGATTTAAGGCAGAGCCAGAGGTTTCAAGGGCGCCAGTGCAAGCAAAGCGCCTTGTATGTGATGAATGGTCCGAAATCAGAACTTTGGCGCAGGCAGCCCGGCGGCGCGATGGGCGGCGATTACGGTGTTGGCCATCAGCATGGCGATGGTCATCGGACCGACGCCGCCTGGAACCGGTGTGATGGCTGCGGCGACCTCTGAGGCCTCGTCAAAAGCAACGTCGCCGACGAGACGGGTCTTGCCCTCGCCCTTCTCCGGTGCCGGCACCCGGTTGATGCCGACATCGATCACGGTCGCGCCGGGCTTGACCCAGCTCGCCTTGACCATTTCGGGCCGACCGACGGCGGCAACCAGGATATCGGCGTTGCGGCAGACGGCGGCGAGATCCTTCGTCTTCGAATGCGCCATGGTGACGGTGGCGTTTGCGGCCAGAAGCAACAGGCCCATCGGCTTGCCGAACAGGTTGGACCGGCCGATGACCACGGCATTCAGGCCGGACAGGTCTTCGCCATGGATGCGCTTGACCAGCAGCATGGAGCCGGCCGGCGTGCAGGAGATCATGCCTGTCGTCAGGTCACCGGTGGCGATCTTGCCGGCATTGGCGATGTTGAGGCCGTCGACATCCTTTTCCGGCAGGATGGACTGGATCACCGGCTCCTGATCGAGATGTCTCGGAAGCGGCAGCTGGACGAGAATGCCATGGATCGCCGGATCGGCGTTGAGCGTATCGACGAGAGACTGAAGCGCCTCCTGCGTCGTCTCTTCCGGCAACGTGTGCTGGATCGAATTGAAGCCGCACTGCTTCGCCATCCGGCTTTTGGAGCTGACGTAAGCGTGGCTGGCCGGATCGTTGCCGACGATGACGACTGCGAGGCCGGGCTTTGCGCCGCCGGCCCGTTCGAGGCCTTGCGCTGCCTCCGTGACTGCCGAAATGACCGATGCTGCCGCCTGCTTGCCGTCGATTACCGTGACCACGTGCCATCTCCCGTTGACCGAACAGATCTAAGCCGGAGGCTACTGCCCGAACTGGCTCACCTGCGCCTAATGCTGTCGGGAGCAAACAAAAGCAAGGTCAAATCTTGATCCGGGTGACCCGTGCCGGCCCTATCGTCCCGACGCGGTGCGCAGTTCGGAGTAGGTCTGCACCCGGTCGCGCAGTTCTATCATTTCCTGTCGCAGGAGCTGCAATTCCTCGATCGCCCGGCGATCCTCATGCGAGAGTTCGGAATAGGCAAGCTCTTCCTCCCGCATCGCATGCCGGTGCGGATCCGAAATTGCGACCGCGAGAAGCGGTGGAACGGCGGCCTGATCGTAAGGCTGTCTGTGTGCCATCAGCAGTTCGCGAAGCTGAGCGGACAGCGTCAGGCCATTGGCGGCCTCGCGCTCCTCCATTTCGTGTCTGTAATCCTCGGACACGGCATCGGTCTCGACGTCCTGCGCCCAGGCGTCGGAGCCCGCACCGTGATCATATTCGTAGGCTGCTGCGATCTCTTCGGACTCATCGGTAAGATCCAGATCGGCGGCCCAACGCGCATCCATCGGCAGCGCGGCGATGTCCTCGACACCGTCCATTTCAATCGGCGCATGCTCTGCCTCGAGATGGTCGATCGCGGGCTCCGGCGACGAACGGCGTCCCATCAGCATTGCGCCGGCAGCGCCGAGAAGCAGGCCAGCCATGGCGCCGAGCCCGCTCAGCGCGTACCAGGGCAGGCCGAGCCAGACGGTCGCTGGTGCTTCGTTGGGGGTGACGGTCAGAGGCTTTGATATCTGCACCCGTGGGGCGGTGACCAGCTTGGAAGAACCGGGGCTGTTGAACCGGCCGCTCGAGTAATTGTCGCGCGCTTCCGCAACGGCCGTTTCCAGCCCTGAGAGCGCTGCGATCTCGTCAGACACCGTCTTGTCTGCGGAAAGCTGTTCCAGCTTGACGCTGAGTTCCGCGAGCTGCGCGGCGGCATGCACCTGCTGGCTGTTCAGCGACTTCACCAGTTGCTTCAACGCGTCCTGGATCGAGAGGCGCGCCTGCGCAAGCACTGCTTCGGCTGCCTGGAAACGCGGATGAAGCGGGCCGAGATCGCTGGAAAGCTGATCGACGGCAAGCTGTGCTTCCACATGCCGCTGGCGCTGATATTCGAGGCCGGTATAGTCCAGACTGTCCGGCAAAGGCTTGTTCAGAACGTCGGCGACCTTCATGGCAGAGGCCTGGCTCAGCCTGTCTTTCAGAGCGACGAGATCGCTCTCGGCCTGCTCGACATCGCGGCTCAGGTCGCGCATTTCGGAGGCCCGGCTTTTCAGTTCGGCAACCTTGTCCTTGCCGGTTCGGCTGACAAACCCTGAAAGCGCCGCTTCTGCGCGGCCAAGCGTGTCGCGAAGGGCTTCGACGGCCGGGTCGCGGCCATCGAACGCGCCGACAGACAACGCTGTCGGCACGGCATTGCCCAGCATGCCGACGATCTGGCGAGCCTCTTCAGGCTTTCCGGCCGTCGCCGCAATGCGCAGATCCGTGCTGCTTTGGTCGTATGAAATGGTGATTGCGCGGGTCAGGCGGTCGCGCAGACCCGCTTCGTCCTGCAGGGTCGTCGTCCCGGTGCCGGACAGGATTTCGTAGAGAAGGCCGGTCACGCTCTGGGGTTCGGTCGCAAAACTGCTGTCCTTGCCAAGGTTCAGGGCATGGATGAGATTGTCGATCGTGGTTCTGGCGAGAAGCTGCCCCGTCGCAGCAGATACGGTCTGCTCACTGACTGCCCCGACCTTCAGCTGCGTCTGGGCGGTAAACGTCGCCTCGCCGCTGCCAAGGAGGACGAGCGGCGCCACGCCTCCGAGGGCCGTCATCAGACCGATCCCGAGCAGCGCGGACGGGAGTGCACGCCGCGCCGGGAGGTTGTCCCGGGCGCTATCCTCGAGCAGGCTGTCGGGCTTTTCGATCTCAGAATTATCCATGGAAAGACCGTCTTGTTTCGCGGGCAGCACCGAAGCGCTCCGATTTTCTTAAGACAGTCTAAATTTCCATGGCAAAGAAAGCGTTAACGACGCGAAACCTGACCCGGCAGACGGAAGAGATCATCGTTTGCGGCAATCGTCAGAGCTGCGGAGGCAATGGCCGGCAGATGGACGAGGCGATCGAGATCCTGTGGACGGCGAAGATCGGCGATCACGAGATCAAAGCCGCCTTCGAGAGCCGACGACGGATCGACAGTCTCGAAACGGTGCCAGGGCGCATGGCGGGAGAACGCGGTGCGGAGGGGCTTGAGAACCGCCACGTCGTTGCCAACCAGGCCAATGCGGCGGTTCTTCTCGGAAAATGTCAGGAACGCCGGGACGAAGGCCGAGGCGGTGAAGCGGTCACGCAGGCCGGGGCCGAACAGGCGTGCCGATATGCCGGCCAGACGTACGCTGCCGCGAACGGGAAGCCGCGCGCGCGCAACGTTCTCACCCGTTTCTGAAAGGGTCCGATATTCGACGAGACCGCGTGAAAACGTTATGGTCGACGATGGATGTGGATCGTTGAGCATGGCCTCCGCACGCTCGAATGCGGCAGTCCAGCTCAGCTCTTCGATGCCGTTGCCCAGACCGTGCGGGACTGCCTTGAAGGCGTTGATGTGTACCGAGGCGTTCACGTGTGCTCTCCGCTCGAAAATCCAGTCGTCCTGGAGCCTAGCGGAAAGCGCTGAACCGGCTTTGAAGCCAACCGTTAAAATGCGAGTGATGTGTCGAAAAGACATGGCCGTTGAAGCGGGATGCCTGATCTGGAACGACGGATGCTCAGTGCGCCGGAGCTGCCGCCGGTGCCTCGACCTTGACGCCCTCGACGATTTTCTGGGCCGGAATGGGGTTGCTGCCGCGTCTTGCCGTGTTCGTGTCGATCGTCTCCTTCGACATATAGTCGAGCTGTTCGATCAACACGTTGGCGACGACCGTATCGCCGAGCTTGGCGTTGATGCCGTCCTTGATCTTCATGCGAAAGGCCTCCGGATCGAAAGTGCCGACGCTTTTCAGGTCGATCATCTTTTCGCCCATCAGAAGCGAGAACAGTTGGTCCGTCAGAACGACTTCCATCGGAAGCTGAACGTGCTTGGACTTCATGCTGTCGACCGAAAGCGAGATGCGGCCAAGGAAATAACCCTGCACCGCGCCATTGTTGATGACCGGCAGGCTGACCGGGTTGCCTCGCACGATCGTGGTCACGACCGCGGCTTCCGCCTCGGTCGCCACGGGCGCCTTCGACATCTGCGCAGAGACATACACGCCACCGATCGTGGCGATGCAGACCCAGAGCCCGATCAGCAGAACCTTGATCATCAGGACGTGCCGAACCGGAACTGATGTTCCGAATAGGTGCCGTCGGCGTCCATGTCCTTGACGGCGTTCTTGAGGATGTCGGCAACGGCGCGGACGGCTTCGAGATGCGCTTCGACGCGCTGGGCGTTGAGCTTCAGCTTCTTCTTCAGGCCCTGCAACTGACCAAGATAAGGTGCCGACGTTTCCTTGACGTCCGGTCCGCGGAACAGGGTCGTCAGTTCATAGAGGCAGCGGCTCTTGTGGGCGTTCGACACTTTAAGATCGAAGCCGGAGTCGCGGCCAATCCGATCATTCTCGTTATCGATGATCATCTCAAGACGGGAGAGCACGGTCTTGATGCGGTAGTCAGTGGAAACGACGTCCATATCAACCTTCTAATGTTAATTAATTTGATTTCTTGGCTGCGCCGGCGTTTTCCGACGGAGACAGGATCTGCCGCTGGAAATCAGTGATCATGCCCACCGCCATCTGGCGATCGCCTTCATCGGTCTTGGCATTCGGTGCCGTGCCACGTGCATGCTGAACCGACTGCGAGAATAGTTTTTCGGCAATACCGAAACCGCCCTGCTTGGAGACGGCATCAGCAATCTGTTCCGCCATCATGCCTTTCCAGAAATCGCCGGCGGAACCCTTGCCGAAGACTTCTTCGCTCTCAGATGGAAGCATGTTCTGGATAAACGTGGAGGCAACGCTTGCCTCGAACTTCCGGTAGGTCTCCGGAATATCCTTGTGGCGCGAAACACGGACGTTTTCGACCGTGGCGTCGGACCCGGCGGACTCTGCGGACTTGGCAGTCTGGCTTACGGCCTGGGCGAACCCCACACCGTTGGAGGCCAGCATGACGGATTGCGCCGTTGCTTCGTTTGCCTTCAGCTTTTCACGTGCGGCCTGAAGCAGGCCCGGATCTGCGGCCTGGACAACATCCAGGACAAGATCGCTCGGGGGGGAAATAGCCAATTCCAGTTCCTCATTATTTAGCGAACTGGATCATCCCTTATCAAGCTTGCTGGAAGCTGGTGTGGAGACCATCAGGCCGAGATCAACGAGATCGTACATGCGCTCGTCCTCGGCAAGCCGGCCTTCCAGCTCCTTTGCGTCGCCCATGCGCTCCTCCAGCCGGTCGCCCTTGGTCTTTTCGCGCAGGACCCGCTGTTCCTGCGCCTTCTGCTGGGCAACGATCTGCTGGCTTCGCGAAAACAGGCGTGTCAGCCGGTCGGCGTAATTCTTGGAGAACTGCTGGTGTACGGGATCGGTCGAGGACAGCGCATCGACAGTCGTGTCGATGGATTGATCGATTTCCGCCTTGCGCTGCACCGTGGTGCTGAGCTCGAACTCGGCGAGCTTTTCAAGCTGGCGCTGGACATCGACCAGGCGCCGCAGCTTGTCGGATTTCTTGTTGCCTGCCACGCGCGTCCTCCTTGGAAGCTTTGCCTACAGCCCGGTGAATACAAGCGGAAACCCGCGCACGAATTCCTCGATCATGGAGGCGATGCCGAGATAGAGAAGGAAGATACCGCCCATCAACGCATACGGCGTCGAGATGAAGTAGACCGGGATCTGCGGCGCCATCTTGTTGATCATTCCGACAGCGACGTTGAACATGATGCCGTAGACGAGGAAGGGGCTCATCAGCCTCAAGACGATCATGAACGTGGCCGACAACGTATCCGTCAGGGTGATCAGGATGCGCCGCGGATTGAGACCTTCGGCGAGCGGGATTGTCGTGTAGGAATCGACCAGCGACCTGATGACGATGTGATGGAAGTTCAGCATGAACAGGACAAGCAGGCCGGACAGGGTCAGAAGGCTGGTCAGCTGGCTTTCCGACGAATCTTCCAGCACGTCGGATCCGGGCGGACCACTGAACGAGATCGACATGGCGATGGCGGCGCCTGCAAACTGCAGGCCCGAGGCATAAAGGCGAGCGATCAGGCCGAACACGGCCCCTACGAGGGTTTCAGACGCAATCAGCAGGCCGAGACCCGCAGCGTCACCGGAAACCCTGGGGTAGATCGTATCCCAGACCATCGGCAGCACCGCCATGGACAGCGCCACCGATAGAAACAGCCGGACTTCCATGGGCAATCTGGCAGACGAGAACCCGGGCATGATCATGATGCAGCCGCCGATTCGGCAGAATGCAAGAAAGAGAGCGATGACCGTGCCCTGCGGGTCCGTTATCATGAGATCGATCCAAGTACCTTGATCTCGGTGCCCTTTGCCAGCTCGACATGCGACAGGACGGGAAGGGTTGCGAACAGCCGCTCGATGATCATGCGTACATAAGAGCGTGTCTCCGGCGACGTGACAAGTACGAAGGGCATGCCCTTGTCCATGTATTCACGGATGACTTTGCCCGCCTGTTCGCTGAATTCCTCGAGCGAGCGCGGATCGATGTCGAAATCGATGATGTCGCCCTTGGGATCGCGCTTGATTGCCTGGTGGAACAGAAGGTCCCATTTGGAGCCGAGACGCAGGACGCGAAGGATGCCGTTGTCGGCGAGATCGCCGCAGATCTGCTGGGCCATGCGGACGCGCACGTGCTCGACGAGCTGCTCGGTCTTGCGGACATGCGGCGCGAGTTCGGCGAGCGCTTCGAGGATGAGGTGCAGGTTGCGGATCGAGACGCGTTCGGCAAGCAGAAGCTTGAGAACCGCCTGAAGGCCGGAATAGGACATGTGCGACGAGCACATCTCGTCGGCAAGCTTCTTGTATTCCGGATCGAGACGCTCGATGAGGATCTTGACGTCCTTGTAGGACAAAAGCTGCGGCAGGTTGTTGCGGATGACTTCGCTGACATGGGTCAGAAGCACCGAGACGTTGTCGATCGGGTGGAAGCCTTCGCGCTTCAGATCCTCGACGAAATGCTCCAGCACCGAGACGGCCGGCATGCCGAACGTGGGTTCGCGAACCTCGTCGCCGGGAACCGACGGCTTGCGATCCTTGCCGACGATGACGAGGACTTCGCCCAGTCGCAGCGTGCTGCTGGCGACCGTCGTTCCGTGGATGCGGATCTGGTAGGACTTTTCCGGGATCTGGATATCGTCGACGACCTTGATTTCCGGCACGACGAACCCGTATTGCGTGGCAAACCGCTTGCGCATCTTGCCGACGCGGAACCCGAGTTCCTGGTGTGCGCCGAGAAGACGCGGCGAGACCTGCTTGCCGAGCGCCAGTTCGATTTCTGCCGTCTTGAGGACGTTCTTGACCGAATCCTTTTCCGATTCGCGGTTCTCGACGACCTTCTTTTCCTCGCTTTCGCGCACCCTCTGGTTCTCGGCTTCGATCTGCCTCGGAATGACCCAGCCGGCACCGGCGAGAAGGAATGCAAGCGTCATGAACGGCATGAACGGCAGGCCGGGCACCAGTGCCAAGGTCGCCATCATGCCGGCTGCGACCCACAGCGCGCGAGGATAGCCGCTCAGCTGGCCGATAACAGCTACGTCGGTGGAACCCTGGGTACCGCCGCGGGTGACGATCAGGCCGGCTGCGAGCGAAACGATCAGCGCCGGAACCTGTGACACGATACCATCGCCGACCGACAGCTTGACGAAGACGTCGGCGGCTTCGCCGATTTCCATGCCGTGACGGAAGTACCCGATGATGATGCCGCCGAACACGTTGATCGTGGTGATCAGCAGGCCGGCGACCGCGTCACCGCGTACGAATTTGGAGGCACCGTCCATGGCGCCGAAGAACGAGCTTTCTTCTTCCAGCTCGCGGCGGCGCAGCTGCGCCTCCTTCTCGTCGATGATGCCGGCGGACAGATCGGCATCGATCGACATCTGCTTGCCGGGAATGGCGTCGAGGGTGAAGCGCGCGCCGACTTCGGCGATACGCGTCGCGCCCTTGGTGATGACGATGAAGTTGACGACGATCAGGATCAGAAAGACGATCAGACCGATCACGAAATCGCCGGACATGACGAGGTTCGCAAAACCGGCGATCACGCCGCCGGCGGCGGTATGGCCCTCGTGGCCGTGCGAAAGAATGACGCGGGTGGTGGCAATATTGAGCGCCAGCCGGATCATCGTCGCGATCAGCAGGATCGTCGGGAAGGACGAGAAGTCCAGCGGCCGCTGGATCCACAGCGCCACCATCAGGATCAGAACGGAAAAGGCGATCGAAAACGCCAACCCAATATCGATCATGAAGACCGGCACCGGCAGGAACAGGATGCACAGGATGGCCATGATACCGACGGCAAAGCCGATATCGCGGCCATTCGGCGCGGCCTTCACGGGGGTAATGGACGTCTTCGTCATTGCCATATGCGGTATCTCTTCATGAGATTAGAAAGGCGCATGCTGCGCCCATGGATCGCGCAAAAAGCAAGACATGATAATGCCCGGACCTGTTGCGACAGATCCCTTCTAGGCAGCGAAGCTTGTGTGAGGGTGTCCGCCATCATCGCAGGCGAAGCGTGCGAGCAAGCCTCGCAGCCTTGGCAGCCGTGCGCTAGAAACCGGACTGGACGCGCGAAAAGACGAGATCGGTGAAAAGCGAGATCTGGCCGCCGATGAAGGGAGCAGCAATCCCGAGCGCCAGCATGACGGCGACGATCTTGGGCACGAATGTCAGTGTCATTTCCTGGATCTGCGTCAGCGCCTGAATGAGCGCCACGACCATGCCGACAATCATCGCGGTCAGCACTGCCGGGCTTGAGGCGATGAGAATCGTCCATATCGCCGAGTGCATCATGTCGAGAGCATCGGCTTCATTCATTGCAGGATCATCCGGGGCATTGGTGTCGTGGCCATCATCATCTGGCGCGAATCGCATGCGGATGATGACAGCCACCGACCGCCAATGCAATTGAGCGACCGGTACTGCCCCCGGCAAAACCGCAGGCTCGCCTGCAATTTCAGGAATTCAGTCGGATCAGGACTCCGAGGACTTCGTCGCAGATATCGTGATGCCGTCGCCGATCGTGATCTCCTTGCCAGCCTCGGTCGTTGCAACCAGACCGTCAGAGGTGACTTCGATCGATTCGACCACACCGCTGGTCTTGCCATCACTGCTGGTGATCGTCTTGCCGATATAGGACGAGGCGTTCGATAGCGACGACTGTGCGATCAGGCTTTCCAGGTTGGTGTTCGTCTGGATCGACTGTTCGACCTGCGAGAAGGTTGCAAGCTGCGAGATCTGTTCGCTGGCATCCAGCGGATCGGTCGGATCCTGGTTCTGCATCTGGGCGATCAGAAGCTGCAGGAAAGCGTCGTAATCGAGTGAAGCGCTTGCCGCAGCGGATGAAGCCTTCGACGAACTCGTTGCAGTCGTCGAGGTTGCGGACGATACCGTATCTACTGCCATAGCCCCATCTCCTTGCGCAGACCGGCGATAGCAGCCGGCGCGACTTCCTTGCTGTTCAGGATGCGCTCTTCGACAGGATAGAGCGCGCGGATTGCCTTCAGTGCTTCAAAAGCGCGATCGGAGGCGACAAGCGCATCGATCTGCTTGAGCTCGTCGATGATTTCCGGATTGCGGAAGCATGCGAGCAGCATCATGACCGACCGGCGGAACATGGTCACGGCCTGGTCCTTGCCTTCCGGATTGATCAGCATCATCTGTGCGATGAAGTACAGCTGACGAAGCGGGGTCGTCGTATCCTCGGGCTGGAGAACATGGTTTTCCAGCAGGAACGTAACGTTGTTGAGGAATTCGAGAGAAACCTTGCGATCAACACGCAGGACTGCGCCGTTGATGAAGATCTTTTCGCCGGACTTCAGCGAGATACGCAGTGTGCTTTTCATCTTAGGCCATCCCTGATGATGGTAGTCACGTCGATAATGCCCTGGTAATTGTCGGACTGCTTTTTACGAATGCGTTCGCATTCCTTCAGTATCCAAAGGGCGATGGAGATCAGCTTTGCGCGCAGCTCGATGCCGAGCTCGTTGTCGGGCTGGTTGAGGTCTTCGATAAACCGGGTCCAGACCCTGCGCGTATAATGGATGGCCTCGACGGCCTCGCGTCCATAATGCGATTTGTTCGGGACTGCAGAGAGGAGCTCAATGGAGCGGGCCAGAACCTGGCGTTCTCTCTCTCTAGCGCTTGCGAGGTCATCCTTGATTACCTCGGCATACGCAAACTGGAACATGCTTGCTTCCTTCATGTTGCAAACCAAATGCCGCGGGGCAACTACCCATTATAGATAGTTGACGAGGCTCAGTCCCTGGATCTTGGAGGTGATGGTGTATGAGGTCTCTACTTGCGTCAACAACGTGTTGAGACGCACCGAAGCATCATAAGTATCCACGCCGACGAGATCTGTCAGTTGGGTGTTGATGATATCCATTTGCGCCGACATGGCGGTATTGGCCTTTTCGACGCGCTCCTGGGAAAGACCCATGGAAGAGCGCTCAGCATCGATGCCGGACACCGATAGGCCGGCAAGATTGGTAACGGTCGCGTTGACCTTGTTCAGTGCATCGGCGGACAGGCCGGCCGTCGCCAACTGGGACGTGATCAGGCTGCCGAGAACGAGGTTCTTGAAGCCATCGGCATTCAGGCTCGTCGAAGTGGTGACGGTCTCAGACGTGCTGACACGACCGGTCATTTTGGTGTCGGACGCGTTTGTCCAGCCGGACCAGTCGAAGGACGACGTATAGTCGTCGAGGAAGGTCGCCATCTGGCTGGACGATATATCCGATGCGCTGGAGATACCGTTGGCCGACATGAAGCTCGAAAACTGCGTGTTGAAGTCGTCCGTCAGGTCGGTGATGAAGCTGTCGTCCAGAGGTGCGGCATCGGTGTTGATGCCGGAAAACAGATACTCGCCATTGACCGAGACGTTTGCGTAGCTGACGAAATTCTCGAGCACGGACGTCGCCGTATCGGCAGAAACCTGCAAGCTCGTCTTGTCGCTGCTGCCGGAGAGCGCGACCAGCGAATCCAGCAGCGTCTGGCCGGAGTCGGACATCTGCTCCATCGCAAGCTGCGAGGAATCCATTCGCTGATTGGTCAGCGAATTGGAATCGATGATTGCCTGCAGCCGTGATGACTCGCGGCCGTAATCGAGGCTTGCAGACGTCCGCGTACCGAGTTCCAGACCCGTATCCGCATAGGTACCGTTGACCGATTCCTTCTGCAGCTTGGCGATCTCGGTCTGCGAGTTCTGTACGGTCAGCTGCATTGTCTGGCTGACGGACAGGGTTGAGATGGATGTCGTCTTCATGACTTAGTTCGCAGCCTCCATCAGCGCCGCCAGCATCTCGTCGATGGTCGACAAGAGCTTTGAGGCCGCCTTGTAGGATTGTTCGACATCGAGGAGGAGGATCAGTTCCTCATCGAGATTGACGCCCGTTGCGTTGGAATAGGCCTCGGTTGAACGCGACAGCATGGCCGTCGTGGTTTCCGCAGCATTCGTGGCTCCGCTCCGGTATTCCTCGACCCAGCCGACTGAATCCGTTGAGTAATCCAGCAATGTGGCCTTGTCGCCGATCTTGGCGGCAGGATCAAATTCCATGGAAGTCTCGAAGCCCGAGACATATTCGCTGAGCAACGTGGAAAAGCCGCTCGCGCTTTCGGTGTTGACGCTGGCACCCGAAATCGAGCCGTCCCTGAGCTTGGTGGGGTCGGCGACCGCCTCGGCATTGACCGTGATGATCCCAGCGAGGCCGGTGATGATCTCAGCCGTTTCGAAATCGACTTCGTCGCCCGTGGTCGTCGTGAAAAGACCGGCGATCTGGCTTGCGCCATCTGTTTCGGAAAACAGGGAAATCAGGCCGCGGGCGATTTCGTCCAGCTGGTCCTGGTACGTTGGATAGACCTCGTCACGCAGCTGGACGAGTGCCTGAAGCGACCCTTGCGCCGTCGTGTCGCTGCTCTGGCCGGCCTTCAGCTCCACGCCGTCGATATAGACTGCGCCGCCGACTGTCGTTGCATCGTAACCCGCAGTCGAATCGAACGTTACAGGCCGTGCCGTGCTTTCGAACAGCGTGATGCCGCCATTTGTATAGATCGACATGTCGTTGTTGTCGCGCGTCGCGGTGCTGATGCCGACGATGCCGGAAATCTGCTTGAGCAGGCTTTCGCGGGTATCGAGAGCATTGTTGCCGTCGGTGCCGGCCGCAGCCGCCGTCACAACCGCCTTGTTGGCCTGCTCGAACTGCGCAAGCAGCTTATTGAGCTTGTCAACCTGGCCGGAAATCTGGGCGTCGGTGCCAGCGCGAAGCTGCTGCACTTCGGTGGTGCTGGTATTGAGAGCCGTCGCAACATCGACCGCCGAGTTGACCGCAGCCGAAGCGAGCGTCACGTCTCCGGGGGTCGCCGCGTAGGTCTGCAGCGCGTCCCGCAGTTCGGACAGTGCCGTGGACGGAGCAAGCGAATACCCGTCCCCGCCCATGATTGTGTAGACGGATTCCAGTCCGGCCAGCAATGTCTGCTGTCCCGCATCGTCGGCCGTAGACGAGAGTGTCTGCTTCAGCAGCGCGGCGTCTTCCGTCCGCGCTGTCTGAACGGTCGTGGCACCGGTATAGGCGTTCGTGACAGTCGCGGCGGAACGGCGGTTGTAATCGCTGTTCCCGACGTTTTGAACGTTTGTCGACAACACCCCCGTCTGCGTGGCGGTGTTGTTCAAGATATTCTTTGTCGTACTCAGTGCCGATGCGAGTGACATCGCTTAACTCCTGAAACTACCGGACCAGATTAATCAGTACGTCCATCAGATCGGAACCGGTCTGGAACACTTTGGAATTGGCGCTATAGCTGCGCTGCGCTTCGATCATCTCGGTCAGTTCGTTGGCCAGATCGACGTTGGAGGTTTCGAGCGCGCCCGAAACGATCTCGCCAAATCCACTGGAGCCGGCAAAGCCGAGGGTGACCACGCCGGAGCTACTCGTCGTGCGGTAGACGTTGCCGGAGGAGACTTCGAGGTTGTCGGGGCTTTCGACCGTCGCCATGGCGATCTGGTACAGCGACTTCGACGAACCGTCCGCATAGACCGCGTTGATCGTGCCGTCAGATTCGATCTTGACGCTGGAGATGGAGCTCGGCGCGCTGCCGTTGACGCTGCCGCTCGAGATGTTCGACTTGGCCGACAGCTGCGTCATGCCGGCGAGATCGAACTTGATCCCGTTGACCGTGACAGAAAGCTCCTCGGCACCGTCAACTGTTTCAAGCTTGCCGGACGAATTGAACGCGAGCGACAGGTTGGCGAGTTCGCCATCACCGCCATAGGGGAAGCTGCCGGTGCCGGTCGTGCTTGCGTCAGCTGCGTTATAGACGCTGAGCTGCCATTCGCCTGCAGCCGTCTTCGAGAAATAGAAGTCGTAGACAATCGGGTTGCCGAGGCTGTCGTAGCTGGTCAGCGACGTCTTCAACGTGCTGTCCATGTCGACGTCGACATCTTCGGTGTTGTCGGCCGGCAGGTCGGCGGCGACGACATCGGATGCGCTGTTGAGGTTGCCGGAGAGCGACCCGGAGGTCGACGCAACCGCACTCAGTTCCGAGCCGCCGACATTGATCGGGACCAGGCCGTCATAGCTGTTGACGACGGTCGTCGGGGTTCCGGAATCGTAGGAGTAACCGAGGAGCGTATAGCCTGCAGAGTTGACCAGGTTGCCCTGCTCGTTCGGCGTAAAATCGCCAGAACGGGTCAGAAAGGTCTCGCCCGCTGAATTCTGTACGACGAAAAATCCGTCGCCCTGGATGGCAAGATCGGATCCTGACGTGGTGTATTCGAGAGCACCCTGCTCAGAAATAGAATACTTCACGCTGGTTTCGACACCACCGGAATTGTATGAGCCGGCCGTCGATGGCAGCACTAGCGACGCAAACTGCGTGGACGACTTTTTGTAGGCAGTCGTCGACGAGTTAGCAATGTTATCGCCAACGGTGCCCAAACGGTTTGCCTGCGCATTCATGCCCGATACGGCGGTTTTCATAGTTCCGAAAAGGCTCATAGCAATCCTCGTTGCACTTAGGCTTATGACTTTAGGGGATGGGCCTTGCGTGAAGCTGTCTGCGTGCTGGCATCGAGCGCTGATCTGCGTCGAAGTCGAGGGCCCTATCTGTCTGACAAAAATGACAAATCGAGCACGCAAAAAAAATGGCACCTCATATTTGGGTGCCATTTTCAGTGTTAGTTCCAGTCGATGCAGTATCCTAGGAACCGCTTCGAATCGATGGGATCGAAGCCCAGTTTCTTGCGAAGCTTCTTGCGAAGCTTGCTGATGTGGCTTTCGACCACGTTCTCTTCGACGTCCTCGTCGAACACGCCGTAGATGGCGTTGAAGATCTGCGACTTGGAAACACGACGGCCGCGATTGGCAATCAAGTATTCCAGGATGCGGCGTTCGCGCCGTGGAAGTGCAAACGCTTCGCCTTCGACTTCGGGATCGCGGCCATCGGAGAAAACCCGGATCGCGCCGATGTCGGTGTGATTGGCAACCGCGTTCAGGCGGCGGCGGATAGCCGCTGCCCGTGCCAGAATTTCCCTCGGATGAACCGGCTTGCGCACAACATCGTCGACACCGCAGTCGAAAAGCGCAAGCGTGGATTCCAGGGACGGCTGATCGCTGACAGCGATTACCGGTGCACTGCTGCGTCCACGGATTGCCCGTGGCAAATCATGGATCAGGTCGCCCTGACCAATCAAAAACGCCTCGATTGCAGCAATATCGGCTTCCGCTGCCGAATTCACCCAATCTGTAAATTCTTCCGGATCAAACCCGGTAGAAGGAACGCCTTCGCGCCCAAACAAAGACGTGTAACCGTCTTTCACTATTTCTCGTTCATCAACCACTACGATCATTCGTCCGCCTCCGAATCAATATCGCATCTCTGTGAGAGAGTGATACGAATCGTCAGGAATCTGGGCAACTAGAGGAAGTAACAGGGGCTTGCTAATAATTGATTAACCATGTTGCGCCGATTTGGTACTAGATCTAGTGGAAAAAGGGTGGCCTCCCCATAATGCGCGGTGGAAAATTAATTTTTGAGAAAATGCTCACTTGAAAACGCAGTTTGAACGCATTCTCTCATCGGCAGCCGTAAACAGATATTAGATTTCACTAATTTCTATTTCAGGTTGCGCTCGGACCACAAAAATTCGTCGCGTTCCGCGTCCATTTTCCGAAGTCGGTGGCAACAAGATTGGCGATCACCCGGCACACATAGCGCTGCTGCGCCGGATTGTTGTTGGGACCGGCATGATATCTGGCGACTGCCATCGTCCATGTCTCGTGCTTGTCGTGCAGCCGTTTCAGAAATAGCGCCGCATATTCGACGTTCTTTCTCGGGTCGAGCATGTCCGGAACCGAGGCAAACTCCTCGCCATGGAAGTGGTGATTGATCTGCATGCAGCCGAGATCGATCAGCTTGGCGCCCGTGCTCTTCGCCTGGGTAAAGAGCTGCATCGCCTCCTGCACAGACGACGCAAAATAGGCCTTGCCTTCGATATTCAGCGCATAGGGACTGAGCGATCCCTTGCGGCCGGTCTCGGTCAGTCCCACCGAGTAAAGGATGCCTTCAGGGACGCCGTATTTTCGCGCTGCGGCTTGGATCTGGGCCTCGCAGATGCTGACCTGTTCCGAGGTGATCTTGCCGTTTCCAGTCTGGCCAGTCCCTGGCTGGGCGGTTCGGGCCTGATCGCGCCGCTGCGGCGCGCCGGCGCGCTTCTGCGTCCCGGGCTGCGCGGCGTTGGGCACGTCTGCCTGCTGAGGAGGCTGCTGGGTGGCGTAGAGCTGCCAGGCGCGGGCTTCGAGCGCGCTACAGGTAAATGTCGCCAGTGCCAGTGCTGCCGATGTCAGTTTCAACGACAGTCTCATTGCGCTTCTCCATGTCGTTGCGATTGCCGTCGTTGGAGCGGCCACCCTGAGCCTGTCCCTGCTGGCGAGCTGCCTCGCCGTCGCGGGCGAGCTGCTGCTGTGTCTGCGCGCCGCTGCCGCCCTGCTGCTGGTCTGCAGACGAGTTCGAGCTGTCGGTCGACGGTGCCATGCTGACGGTCACCTGGTCGACGTTGAAGCCTTGGGCCCGCAAGGCATCGAGCATCGGCTTGCTGTCATCGCTGAGCTCGCGATAAGCCATGCTGCTGTGGACGGTAAGATGGATGCTCAGCTGATCTCCCACCAGCCGCATATGCGCGGTCACGGTGCCGAGATTGTCGGGCGTCAGCTGGAGCTTGAGCGTATTGACCACGCTGCCCGTGCCGGATGTGCGGGTCGGATCGGTCAGCGCGGAAGACGGCTGCATGGCCGCGGTCCATTCCCTGTTGCTGGAGGCGGCACTCAAAAGATTGCTGGCATTTTCGCCGACGCCAAAGCCGAGATAGCGTCGCGAGTCGAGAACCGTGACGGTTTCGGTGTTGGCTGTGCCTGGAAGGCTGTCCTGCAGGTCGGATCCTCCGTCCGCGCCTGTGACGATCGACAGGCTGACAGCCGCAATCGCATCTCCGGCTTTCTGGAAGCGGTAGGATTTGACGTCTGTCTGGGGTTCTGCCCCGCTCGTATCGAGGAAATCGAAGGACGTGGCAGCATCCGTGTCGTCGGACGGCATGCTGGCGTCCGTCTTATCGTTCGGGATCCCCGTCTCGGTCACGGAGATCATGGCCGACAGTGCGGCTATATCCGCGGACTGGGCCGGGTTACCGGTCTCGACGCTGGCCGTCAGATTGAGCAGCGCCGCTGTTGAGAGTGCAGCCGTTGAATCTGGCACGGCGGCAGCAAGCTCCGCTCCCTCGCCTCGATCATCCGTCACGTCCCTCGACGTTGGGTCTGCGGCCTTCGCCTTGCCATTCTCGACAGTGGCCGTCGCGACGCGCTTGGTCGCAGCGGCGACAAGTTGCGTGACGTCTATCTGCCCACTAGCAGGGTCCTGGCTGCCAGTCTGGTCCTGACCGGATGGGACTTCGGGCGAGGTCTTTCCGCCAAGGTTGCCTTTGACAGCGACATCTGTGGTCGGTGCCGGAACGGGTTGGGCGGCCGGCTGCTGCAATTGCAGCTGCGGGTCCGCGATCGGCACCTCGGCTGTAGCCGGGGTCGGCGTTGCATTAGATGGTGGGGCGGTCTTCGCCGGGTCCGTCGCCTTGAAGTTTGCAGCGAGCGACGTCAGGTCGGTGAGCGACTTGAAGCGGGAGCTCCCGAGCGAGACCGTTCCGCTCTCGGATCCGTCCTCGGCGACGGGCTTGCCGTCCTCGGTCGTTTTTCCGGTATCGGCATCCGCATCGGTGAGCACCTGGGCGAACTGCCCGGCTTCACCGTTCTGCGACGATGCCTTTCCAAAGAGATTTCCGACCGGACCGTCTGATACTGTCTTGACCGAAGCATTCGCTACGTTCGTCATCATTGTGCCTCTTCGCTCAAAAGGTCGTCGATCTGCTTCAGCTTCATTCGGTTCTGGTCGACATAGGTCTGGAGGCTCGCCTCCATCTCCGGATTGGGAGTGGCTGCCGCGGGCTGTGCGGCCGACGCAGACGTGGTCGGCGCCGGCGCCGAAGGAATGGTGGCGGACGCCGTCGCAGCCTGACCCGCTTCGCCCGCGGGCATCACCACCGGCTCTGCCGATACGCTCGAGGTTTCGGGTGCCATCAGGATCTGTTCGACGACCTTTTGCGCCGCTGCACGCAGGTTCCTGTCGCGTTCGGAAAGCGCGCCATCGGGGATCTGCGACAGACTCTTTGCCGCTTCCACAACGTTACTGGACGAAATGCTGGCAAGATCGCCATACAGCTGCCCGATCGCATTGTTCTCCGAACCGGGACTGGGGGAGAGACGTTCCGCGCTCAATGCCGCAAAGCGAGCCAGATCCTTGTTGCCCGCGAGCAAGGCGCGCCTGGATACCCGGAGGTAGAACTCGTGCGCGCGCGGATCGTCCATCATTGAGACGACGTCGGTCCAGCGGCTCCGGTCACCCTTGCCGTCATCGTCAGTGGCAAGTTGCACGAACATGTCGATAAACTGGCTGGCATAGGGAGAATAGAGAAAACGACGGACGTACTTCGCCGCCAGATCGAAGCCCCTGCCCGGCTCCGTCGGTAGGATCACGGCGAGCGACCGTCTGAGCGCTGCCTCTTCCAGATTGGTCCCGGGTGCGAGCAGCCGAACCTGATCGAAATAGCCGATCGCCTTGGCGGGGTCGGCATTCGCCGTGATGTTGCCGGCGACGAGCGCCAGATAGGGGCCAACCGGGCTTGTGCCATACTCCTTGACCAACCCCTCGAATGCAGCGACCGCCGTCAGGCCCTGCCCCTGGAAATAGCGACGGAGAACGCGCGCCAACCGGCCATCGAATTCACCGTCGACATCCCGTGCCGCAAGAAAATCCAGCGTCTGCGGATTGCCGCCACTCATCGCGAATACGAAAACCGCATCGACGTTGCGGGGATCCTTGAACACAGCAGGTGATGCCGTGCGTAGCCGCTGGTCGAGTGTCTTGAGAAGGAAGCGCTGCATTTCGTTGGCGGAATGATCGCCCGCGACGATCGCGTCCTGCAGATATTGCAGGGAGCGGATCATCTTGTATGGCTCAAGATCCTCACTGGCCACGGCGTTGCCCGCAGCGGCGAGAAAAACCCCGGCGACCAGTGAGCGCAGCAAGTTATGGCGATCGCGCGAACGCATCATCTCGATTTATCCGTTGCCCAGCAGGATTTCGATACGGCGATTGGCGCCGCTCATCGGATCTTCGACGTTTTGAAGTCGCCGGTCGGCAAATCCAGAGACCTGCTTTACCCTTTCCTCGTTCAAGCCGCCCCGCACGAGCATGTAATAGGCCGCATGCGCGCGGGACATTGACAGGCTCCAATTGTCTCCGGTGCGTCCCTTGAAGGGCCGTCCGTCCGTGTGGCCACGAATGATCACCGACCCTGGACGCGCGGCCAGGAGTTTGCCGATCTTTTCCATGGCGAGCACGAGCTCCTTGCCTGGCAATGCGGATCCGACATTGAACATCGCGGTATTTGCTTCGTCCGAGATCGTGATCAGCGTGCCGCCTTCGGCCGGCTGCACCACGATGCCCTCGGCCAGCTTGCCGGCAATCCCGGCGACCTGCGCCTGAATTTCCTTCTGAAGCTCTTCGGCCTTGTCCTGTCCGGCGGCGTCGAGTTCAGCCTTTGCCTTCTTGACCGATGCATCGGAAGCATCGGGCGCTGAGACGGCATCGGGCTTAACCGATACTGGGACAGTTTCCACGGCGGGCGGCTGGGAAAAGGCGCTCGCCTGCTCGCCCGGCAGACTCGTGTCCGAAGCAAGCTTGGCTTGCGCCGGGGTGTCGAGCTGCTTGCTCCAGAAATCCGGATCGAAAGGATCGCGATAGGCTTCTCCGCCATCCGCACCGGTGGACGGACCGGAATCGCTCGCGCCGCCCTCGCCCTTCGTGCTGACATTGGCCTGTTGGCCTACTTCCTGAGCGATGCTGGCAAGCACGGAATAGGGATTCTGGAACAGAGCTGCTTCGGAAAAGGTCATGTCGTCGCCAGAGGCGGAAATGGACTCGCCATCCATGCCCGCCTTGCCGCCGCCCGTCTTGTCGTTCTCCACGGTCGACTTCTTGTCGGAATCTTCGCCCTTGGCCTTATCCGACGGCTTCTTGATGCCCTTGGATGCGGGCGTGTCGTCAGACAGCGGCACGGGATTGAAATAGCTCGCGAGCGATGCCTTCGTTTCCTCATTGGCAGCGTTGACCAGCCACATGACGAGAAAGAAGGCCATCATGGCGGTCATGAAGTCGGCGAACGCAATCTTCCACGCACCGCCGTGATGGCTGTCGTGATCGCCGCGGTGACGCTTGATGATGATGATTTCGTTTTTGCCGTGATGATGGTTCTCAGCTTCGCTCATGCCAGCACCCTCTCAAGGTCGGCGGTAAAGGCAGAAAGGCGCGTCACGAGAAGCGAATCACCGATCTCGACGCGGATGTCGGTGTCGTCTGTGTGGACGAACGACACCGCATCGCCTTTCTCCTCAAGCTGGGCTTTGAGAAGATCGCAGAGGTGCTCCGGTCCGAAGACCGTAATCTGCTCCAGAATTTCCTTGGCGAGCGTCGGTTTAAGCTCCTCGACAAGCTCGTTAATAGCGCCGCGCATCACCTGTTCTTTGAGCAAGGGAGACAGAACGCGGGCCGTCGCCTCGGACAGTTCGGCAGAGACCCGCGACGCGAGATCCGGAAGAGCCTTCGAGAGATAATCGGCCAACCCGTCCTCGAACTGGAGGCGCTGCTGTTCGATCTCCTGCGCATGCTGTTCCTTCAGCGCCTCGAGCTCTTCGGCATGCTGCGCCGTCAAGGATTGGGTCGCCGCAAGATGACCTTCATCATAGGCTTCGCGACGCTCGGCCTCGAGATCGACTTCTACCGTCTGCGCAAAGCTTTCCAGCGCCGGCATCTCGGCGGGCGACGCAAAGTGAGAGGGCGTTTCTATCGGGGCCGCAAGCAGCGCAGCCTCGGCGCCGAAATCTCTGAGATACCGCGCAAGTGGGGAATTCATCAACGCACTCCATCAACGTCGTTTGCGGAATAAGGCCGCAACGTCTCACGCATCGCCCGTTCTGTGATGCTCCACACCGGCCTCCGGCCCGCGCCCGATCGCCGGGGCGGCGGAGTTCGCCATGGGAATAGATCAGAAATTAGGAAGTTAAACTTGTGCGAGGATGATGCAGTCCTCGTGAACCTGAACGACAAGGTGCGACGACACCAAGATACCTGACACCTACGCCGCAAGAGCCGTACCGCAAATGCAATCGGCCGCGCTCGAAAGCGCGGCCGGCATAATTTCGCTGGTATGTTCAATGTTACTGCTGGAAGAGCGTAAGAATGTTTTCGGAGCTGGAGTTTGCAATCGACAGCGACTGGACGGCCAGCTGCTGCTGCGTCTGCAGAGCAGACAGTCTGGCAGACTCTTCTTCCATGTCGGCATCAACGAGGCGGCTGATGCCTTCTTCGATCGCATCCGTCAGAGTTCCGGCATAGCTGGTCTGAAGGTCGATACGGGTGGTCAGCGCGCCGAGGGCAGCACCTGCATCCGTAAGGCTGGAGAGAGCCAGTTCGACATTGTCGAGATATTCTGCGAGTTCTGTGTCCGTGGTGGCGGCCGTCAGGGTGATGTCCATGACATCGCCAAGGAGACCGCCCGAACCGACGCCGTCGGCATCGATGGAGCCGAACATGGCGTTGGTTGCAACGTCATAGGATGCCGTCGTGACTTCGACTGTACCGTCGTCGTTGCGGATGAAGCCGTCGACGACCGATTCCGGGTCGGCGCCGGTAGCGGCGACCATCCAGTTTTCACCGCTGAACGAAGCGCCCTGGGCGATCGAGGATAGCTGTTCCTGCAGCTTGGTGATTTCAAGCTGGATCTGTGCCTTGTCGGTCGAATTTTCGTTCGCGGTGACGATCTTCGACTTGATTTCGTTGACGACGTCGATAGCGCTTTCCATGGCGGCGTAGGCCGTATCGACCTTTGCAGCACCAACTCCCAGAGCGTCGGTCGCAGCCACCAAAGCGTCCTTGTCGGAACCCATCGTGGTCGAGATCGACCAGTAGGCAACGTTGTCGGAGGCCTCGGATACGCGATAGCCCGAGGATACACGGCTCTGCGCCTGCTCCAGGCTATCGTTGATACCCCTCAACGTCTGAAGTGCAGAGTTTGCGGCGTTGTTGGTCAAGATGCTGGTCATTAAAACTGCCCCTTATGGCATTGGATGGGAGGGCATCCCGGGTGTTCCGGTAACGACGATCAGCTTCATGCCTGCCGCGCCCTTGCATTCGGCTCGCCGTTGCGATGGATACAGAAAATCATCTTATGGTTAATGGAGGGTTAAAGCGGGAACAAAAGTTAACGCGTGCTGGAACATTTTCAGCTTTCGCGAACGAAGATTAATGGGCGGTAGGTTTTTGCGGGAGCGTGAACGAATGCCTCCGCGGTCTGCTAGCAGGATAGAGGTGGACAGGATCCCGTCGTTTCACCGGAGCTGAATCGCGGCACTGACGCCGCTGCGCGTTACACCTCCGGACAGCCTGGCGAACATACCTGCAACGGCGTGATTTTGCTGTTGTTTTGAAGTCATTAACCACGCTGGAAGCTGTTTTAGCAATGCCGCCAGATTTAAGACCTTGGCAAGGAATGGCTGCGAAATTGCAGCCTAGATGACGGGCTTGGATCCGGTAAGGAACAAGAGGCATGAAGCCGGACCGTCATTTGCCGGTGACACTACCGAACCCGGTATGTCCTCCTTTTTTGTATAGAGTCCAAGGGGACAATCCATGACTAGCATCAACTTCAATTCTTCTGCTTCGTCCGCTCTTCAGACACTGAGCACCATCAACAAGAGCCTGGAGCAGACGCAGAACAGCGTTTCGACCGGCTACAAGGTGAGCAAGGCTTCGGACAACGTTGCCTACTGGTCGATCTCGACCACGATGAATTCCGACAAGGGCGCCCTCAACGCTGCTTCCGACGCTCTGGGCGTTGGCGCTGCCAAGGTTGATACCGCCTATGCCGCCATGGAAAGCGCCATCGACGTCGTCAACGAAATCAAGGCGAAGCTTGTTACCGCTTCGGAAAGCTCGACCGACAAGGCTCAGATCCAGCTCGAAGTCGGCAAGCTGAAAGAACAGCTGTCCTCGATCGCCGAAGGCGCTTCGTTCAGCGGTGAAAACTGGATCGTCAAGGGCGACCAGGACTCTGCCAGCGTTGTCGACGGCTTCGTTCGCGACGCAGACGGCGCTGTCAAGGTCACGACGGCAACCTACGACATCGAAACCAACGCACTGTTTGACTCGGTCACAGCCGGCGTCGGCAGCGGCGGTATCCTCGGCGATCTGATGGCGACTGCCGATCTCACGGACTCGACGAGCGACACGGACATCGCAACCTACCTCTCAACTGTTGAAACGGCTCTTTCCAGCATGACGATCGCTGGCGGCGCACTTGGTGCTCTGACCACCCGTATCGACCTGCAGTCGGACTATTCCGGCCAGCTGTCTGACGCGATCGAAGAAGGCGTAAGCCGCTTGGTCGACGCCGACATGGAAGAAGAATCTGCCAAGCTGTCTGCCCTGCAGACCCAGCAGCAGCTCGCCATCCAGTCGCTGTCGATTGCCAACTCCTCTTCGCAGAACGTGCTCTCGCTGTTCCAGTAAGAAGACCAACCTTTACCTTCTGGTTTGTTCAAGAAAAGCCCCGGGTCATCCCCGGGGCTTTTTCCGTACCTTCGATCGGATCATGGTAAAGAAAGATATTTTTTCTCGTCAAAGATCGTCAGCCTTCGGACTTCATTAACGTTAATGCTGTTATCTAAGCTCATCTAAGCGGCGGGCCGGAATGAGTGAGTATTTTCCGACTGGCATGATGCACTCAGGCCGCTTTCCGGTGCTTCCGGAATGTCCCCTCCTTTTTGTTTTGCCTAGGGGTTTAGTAACATGACGAGTATCCTTACCAACACTGCAGCGAATTCTGCACTTCAGACGCTCAGCAACATCAACAAGGGCCTGGAAGACACTCAGGACCGCGTTTCTTCCGGCTACAAGGTCAGCAAAGCATCGGACAACGTTGCTTACTGGTCGATCTCCACCACAATGAATTCCGACCAGAAGGCCCTCAACTCCGCTACCGACGCGCTTGGCGTTGGCGCTGCGAAGGTCGACACGGCCTATGCCGCGATGGAAAGCGCCATCGACGTCGTCAACGAGATCAAGGCCAAGCTGGTTACGGCAACGGAAACCTCGACCGACAAGGAACAGATCCAGCTCGAAATCGACAAGCTGCAGGAACAGCTGTCGTCGATCGCGCAGGGCGCTTCCTTCAGCGGCGAGAACTGGATGGTCACTGGCGACCAGACAGACGGCGGTACGGTCGTAGACGGCTTCATCCGCAGCGATGACGGTACAGTCAAGGTCACGTCCGCCTCCTACGACATCCCGACCTATGCTCTGTTCGATGACGTGTCAGGCGGCGTCGGCACCGGCGGCGTCCTCAACGACACCATGGACATCGATCTCGCCACGATCACTGACGAAACCGACATCGCAGCGATGCTCGACACTGTGGAAACTGCTCTTGCGAGCATGACCATCGGCGGCGCCGCTCTCGGTGCTCTGACTACCCGTATCGATCTCCAGACGGACTATTCCAACCAGCTTTCGGACGCCATCGATGAGGGCATCAGCCGTCTCGTAGACGCTGACATGGAAGAAGAGTCTGCCAAGCTGTCTGCCCTGCAGACGCAGCAGCAGCTCGCTGTCCAGTCGCTGTCGATCGCGAATTCCAGCTCGGAAAACATCCTCACGCTCTTCCAGTAAGACGCGTTTGGTTCAACATACGAAAGAAAGGCCGCGCTCAATGCGCGGCCTTTTTTCGTCTCGTTGTCCGGGAATAAAACTTCGCCTTGGAGAAGGCGCCGTGCCTTACGAGAACGATCTCACCAGCGAGCCGACGAGAAGGTTCCAGCCGTCGATAAGGACGAAGAAAAGGATCTTGAACGGCAGCGAGATCGAGGTTGGCGGCAGCATCATCATGCCCATCGCCATCGTGATGCTGGCAACGATCATGTCGATGACGAGGAATGGCAGGACGATGAGAAAGCCGATTTCGAAGCCGCGGCGGATTTCCGACAGCATGAATGCCGGGATCAGCACGCGGTAATCCGTCTGCGCGCCGAGCGTGACCGTCTGGCCGCGTTCCCGGGCGATGTCGACGAACAGCGCCACATCCTTGTCGCGGACATTGGCGATCATGAATTCGCGAAACGGCTGGGCGATCCGCTGTATCGCTTCGGCCTCGTTGATCTGGTTCTGCAAAAGCGGCTGTGCGCCATCCTGCCAGGCACGGTCCATCGTCGGCGCCATGACGTAGAAGGTCATGAACAACGCCATGCTGGTCAGGATCATGTTGGACGGTGTGGTCGACAGGCCCATGCCGGACCGCAAGATCGAGAAGGCGATGATGAAGCGCGGGAAGCTCGTCACCATGATCAGGATGCCGGGCGCGATGGATAGAACCGTCAGCAGGCCGAAGGTGCGGATGATCCAGGCGGAAACCGAGCCGTCGACCGGCAGGTTCAGCATGTCCAGGGCAGACTGTTGCGCATTCGCCGCGTCGGGTAACGCAGCGAAGAGAGCAAGAACGGCTAAAAAACGAATCATTCGATGATGAAAGTCCTGAACACCAGATCAGCAACCTTGCCCTGAGACCTCAGCTTGGCGCGTTCCTTCAGGTCATCTCGGAGATAACCGAAGCCGCGTGGCCCCTGAATTTGCTGCAGCGACAAGGTCCGCATATAGGCGAGTATATCTTCCTGAATGGAAGCCGCCACCGCTTCATCGATGTTTTCACCGAATATTAACGAAACCTCGAGGCGGACCATGCTGTCCGAAGGATAGGCGAGGTTGGCAATGATCGGTTCCAGCGGCCGGACGTGGCTCGCACCGGCAGCGGCGCCGTGTTCCCCTCCCCCGGCAGGGGCCGCGGCTGCGCCATGACCGGCGGCAGGTGCCTCCTCCACGACCGGCGACGGGACGATCATCTTGCCGACAACCCAGCCTCCGCCCACGCCGACGACCGTCAGTCCCAGTACGGCCGCCGCAGTCATCACCAGGGAAGACTTTTTCTTCGCTGGTTGATCCGCCGTGAGGCTGGCGTCGGTCATGGTGGCTAAACTCCGCTAGTAGTGAGGGACATCGAATCGCGCCCGGTCAGATCGGCGAGAAGATGTCGCTGATCTGCTGGCCGACCGGCGGCTGCTGGACTTCCATCAGGCGACCGCGGCCGCCGTAGGAGATGCGTGCTTCGGCAATCTTCTCATAGGATATCGTGTTCTCGGCATTCACGTCCTGAGGGCGCACGATGCCGGCAACGTTGAGGATGCGGATCTCATGGTTGACGCGCACTTCCTGCGAGCCGCTGATGATGAGATTTCCGTTTTCGAGAACGCCGGTGACGACCGCGGCCACGAGAAGTGTGAGCTTCTCGGCGCGGCTGATGGAGCCCTTGCCGTTCGACTGGCTATCGGAATCAAAGCCCGCCGTCGAATCTGCCTCCGGCTTCCAGCCAAGAATTTCCGCGGCGGCCTGCCAGTTGGTGGTCTTGGAATTCTTGCGGCTGCGATCCGTCTCGTTGTCAAAGCTCGCCTTGTCGTTCATCGAGATATTGACCGTCAGGATGTCGCCAACGTTCAGCGCACGGGCATCCTTGAACAGGGCGCCCTGGCTGTCGCTCCACAGCGAGAAGCCGCTCGCCATGTGGCGCGGCTGCTTCGGATACATCGACATCTGCTGCGTCTGGCCATATTGCAGGCCGCTGCCGATCGGGCTCATGGCCGGCGCATTGCCGATTTCCTTGATGGTCGTCATCTGCCCGTTCTGACATCCGGCGATCAGCGATGTCATCGCAAGAAGAGCCGTGAGTTGCTTTTTCATGACGGGTCCTTGGAGGTATTGGGGTCTGCGGCGCTCGCCATGATCATTGCGACCATGGCAGCCTTCTGGGCGTCCATTTCGGCAAGGATCAGGCCCGATTGCCGCGGTGGCAGCTGCATGATGATGGCGGCTGCAATGTTGATGTTCATCTGGTCGAACTGCGGCGCGACTTCGTCAGCCTTTGCCGTCTTGTAGATTTCGACCAGACTGGCCTTGGCGCTGGCCAGGAACGCGTTGCGTTTCTTCAGCCAATCCTGATATTCGGCGCGCCGATTTTCGAGCTCGGTGATGCGCGTGTTGATGTCGCCCTGCAGCTTTTCCAGTTCCTGCTTCTGCAGGAGATAACGCTGGTCGCGGGCCGAATCGACAATGTTGCCGCAGAACTGCTGGACTTCCTGCTGGCTGCCTCCGGCTTCCTGTGCGGCGCCAAGAAGTTGCGGCTGCTGCTGCGCGCGGGCGCCCGGTAGGAGGCAGAGCGAGAGAGCGGCGGCGATCAGATAGACCGAGCTGCGAGTAGCGAGAACCGGGAACCTGCCTGAAACTGTGTTGGTCATTGCAGAACGAGCTCCGCTTGCAGGGCTCCGGCAGACTTAATCGCCTGGAGGATCGAGATGATGCCGTCCGGCTTGACGCCGATATTGTTCAGGCCGGCGACCAGCGTCTTCAGATCAGGTCCGTCGATGACGGCAATCGGTCCGCCGGTCTTTTCGGCCATGATGTCGGTCTGCGGCTGCACCGCCGTTTCTCCCCTAGAGAACGGTTCGGGCTGGATGACCTGCGGCGTCTCGGTGACCTGAACAGTCAACGTGCCGTAGCTGACTGCAACCCGGGCGACCCGGACATCGGCGCCGATGACGATCGTACCGGTGCGTTCGTTGATCACCACGCGTGCGGGGGCGTCGGTCTGGACCACGAGATTTTCGATGTCGCCCATCAGGCGGGTCAGGTCGGCTGAGCGCGGTTTCTGGACAACCACTTCCTGGCTGTCGCGCGCTTCGGCGATCGGATCGCCGAAGGTGCGGCGGGCATAGGCGTTGACGACATCGGCGATCCGAACCGATGTCGAGAAATCCGGGTTGCGAAGCTGCAGCACCAGATTGACCGAATCCTTGAACTTGGACGGAAGCTCGCGCTCGATGATCGCTCCCGACGGCACACGACCGGCTGTGGTGACGCCTTCGGTCAGTGTCGCAGCAGCACCCTGTGCGTTGAAGCCGGAGACGATCACCGATCCTTGTGCGACGGCGTAGATCTGTCCGTCGGCGCCGGTGAGCGATGTCATGATCAGCGTGCCGCCGCGCAACGAGGTGGCGTCGCCGAGCGAGCTGACATTGACGTCGATCCGGCTGCCCGGGCTCGCAAACGAGGGAAGATTGGCGGTGACCATGACCGCAGCAATGTTCTTGGCGCTGGACTGACCGCCCTGCGTCGAGATGCCGAGGTTCTGCAGCATGGCGCGCAGCGACTGATCGGTGAACGGAGACGAACGCAGGCTGTCGCCGGTTCCCTGCAGACCCACGACCAGGCCATAGCCGATCAACTGGTTCTCGCGACCGGACTGCAGCGAAGCGATATCCTTGATGCGGGACGACGTGGCCGTGGCATCGGTGACGGGCAGCATCGTGATGACCGCGATCGCCGCAATCATCAGTTTCCGGACCATACTCATTTCTGAACCACCTCGACGCTGCCGTCCGCCATCACCGTGCCGTTGACCATGACGCCCGTATCGAGGTTCCTGACCTTGATGACCTCGCCTGTCATCGCATCGTCCATGGGCGCGCCGCGGGCGGCGATGACCATGCGCTGCGACGAGAAGGTAAGCCTAACACTTGTGCCGCGCTTGACCGTGAAAGGATCGCGGAGAACGTTCAAAGGAATGGTGCGGCCGGCAAGCAGCGTCTTGCGCGTGACCTTGCCGACTACCTGATCCAGCGAACTGGCATAGCCCGGCGCGATATTCGGATTGGTGACGGCTACCTCGCTGACGAACGCTTCGCCGATCGTATCGCCCGGATAGATCGTGGTGCTGGGCACGACGGCATTGCGCGGCTCCGCGAATGCCGCCCCCGGCAGGATGAGCGCGCTCAAAAGCGCCCCGGCCAGCCAGGTCTTCATTCCGGTTTTCCAGCTGCTTGCCCGACCGGTTTTCCGGACGTTCTCTTGCCAAAGCATCATGCTCGGTCCGCCTTCTATGTTCCGCTACTTGAGGTTCTGGCTGACGATCTGCGCCATCTCGTCGGCGGTGGTGATCACCTTCGAGTTCATTTCATACGCACGCTGAGCGGAGATCAGATCGGTGATCTCCTTGACTGAATCGACGTTAGAGTTTTCGAGATAGCCCTGCTTGAGGTAGCCGAAGCCAGTCTCCTGCGGGTTGGCGACGACCGGCTGCCCGGATGCCGCCGTTTCAGAAAACAGGTTGTCGCCCAAAGGCTTCAGACCGGCATCGTTGACGAAGTTGGTCAGAGTGATCTGGCCGAGTTCCGTCGGGGTCGTCGATGTCCCGATCGTCGCATTGACGATCCCGTCTTCGCTGACGCTGACCGACGTCGCGTCAGTCGGAATGGTGATTTGCGGGATGACACCGTAACCGTCTGCAGTCACCAGTCTTCCGTTGGCATCCTTGTTGAAGGACCCGGCGCGGGTGTAGAGGGTCTCACCGTTGGTGCCTTCGACCATGAACCAACCACGCCCGACGATCGCCATGTCAAGATCGTTGCTCGTCTGGGTGATTTCGCCCTGGATGTGGAGCTTGCGGACGGACTGCGTCTGAACACCGAGACCGATATTGGCACCTTCCGGCACAGCGGACTGATCGGCGCGGTTGGCGACGCCCGAAGCGCGCTCGGTCTGATAGAGAAGGTCGGTAAACTCGGCACGCGACCGCTTGAAGCCGGTCGTGTTGATGTTGGCGATGTTGTTTGCGATGACTTCGAGATTGGTCTGCTGCGCATCCATGCCGGTGGCGGCAATTGCTAGTGCTCTCATGGTCTCTGCTCCAGTCTCTAGATCTGCATCTTGGTGATGTCGAGGTAGGCGGACACGATCTTGTCGCGGAACGCCGTCGCAGTCTTCAGCGCCTGTTCGGCCTGGAGAACGGCATCGACCACTTCACGCGTGTTCGCCTTGCCCTGGATGCCGGCAAACGATGCAGTTTCACCGCCCTTGACGGCGTTGATCGCGTCTGTTGCCATGCTGCCCAGGACATCACCGAAGCCCGGTCCTGCAACGGCCGTCGTTGCCGCGTTGACCGCGGTGCCGAGAACATTTGCTGCCGTATTGTCGCCGGAGACGCCGTCGGTCTGCTTTGTGAACAGGCCAAGGCCCTCAATAGGATTGATCATCTTTAACCTTTCAAGAGATCGATGGTCGCCGAGATCAGATCGCGGGACTGGCGAATGCTCTGGAGATTTGCCTCGTAGCTGCGGTTTGCTTCACGCAGGTCTGCCATTTCGATCAGCATGTTGACGTTCGGCATCTTGACGACGCCGTTTGCGTCCGCTGCCGGATTGCTGGGGTCGAGTTCTTCAACGAAGTCACCCTTGTCGACACCGATCTTCTGGACGCCGACGGTCCTGACCCCTGTTGCCCGGTCGAGTTCGGCGCCGAACGTCACCGTCTTGCGGCGATAGGGATCGGCACCCGGCGTATCGCCGGTGGTGCGGGCGTTGGCGATGTTTTCCGACACGATGCGGAGCCTGGTCGCTTCCGCTTCCATGCCGCTGCCAGAAATCTTGAGGGCTGCTGATAAAGGATCCATTGGGCTCACTTGCCGACTGCGGTCAACATCATGTTGTGGAACGCCTTCACCAGCTGCGTATTCAGCTCGTACTGGCGCTTGATCTCCCCGCTCTTGGAGAGTTCGCTGGCAACAGCAACCGTGTTGCCCGACTCCTGGTTGCCGATCTCGTTGTTGAGATCTTCGTCCCTGACGTCGACATTGTCCGAGCCAAGGCCGACGCTGGCGAAATGGGCCGAATTGGTGCGCGCCATCGGGATGTTCGAGGCGTCGAGTACCGATTGGAACGGCGTCACGTCCTGTGCCCGGTATTGTGGTGTATTCGCGTTGGCGATGTTGGTGCTGACGACTTGTTGCCGGATCGACAGCCACTCCGCCTGCCTGGAGGCAAGCTCAAACAATTGGATCTGTTGCATCACGTCTTCTCCGTCTTCTCGACAAAGGAGTAAGATTAGAAACTTGCGTGGGACTTGTGCTGATGCCCGCAGACCCGCGGCGAGCCCGGCAACAAAGATGAATGCTGCGTGGGTGCGGACCCGTTGCACGAGGTTTTGCGGGTCGACCGTTGAGGCCTAATTAACTTTCTGTTAAACATAAGCTTACAAATTGCTGCAAAAGCGATGGGCCTGCGTCTTCGACCAGGCGGGCATGAAGCCATTCGATCGCAGCCAGATGTTTTGGCAAAATCCCTTAGTTTTCAAGGATCATGCCTGATGTCCGACGCTATTTCCGTCAGCTATATCCAGAGTGCGTTGCAGACTCTGCTGTTCACCAGTGATTCGCTGGAAGAGGCACAGAAGCGTACCTCCAGCGGCTACAAGATCAATTCCCCGGCGGATAATGCGAGCTACTGGTCGGTCGCAAATTCGATGACGTCGGACACGAAAATTCTGAGCAGCGTGAACGATGCGCTCGGTCTTGGCGCCGCAAAGGTCGATGCCGCCTATTCCGCTGTCGAATCGTCGATCGATATTGCCGACCAGATCGTGGCCAACCTGACCACCGCCAAGGAAGACGGTGTCGACCAGAGCGCCGTCAACGCCACAATCAGCGATCTCAAGGCCAGCCTCTCATCACTGATCAAATCCGCATCGTTCGGGAGTGACAACTGGCTTTACAACTCGTCGGAGGCCGACGCTGGCGCGAAAACCGTTCCGGCCTATTTCCAGCGCAGTGTGTCGGGTTCAGTATCGCTGTCCTACGCGACATTCGATGCAAGCAATTCCACGCTGATCGATACCGGCGATGCAAACCGCGGGCTTCTTACGAGCTCGATCGATCCGAGTACTCTTGCCTCGAACGGAACCGGCTCGGGCAAACAGTATTATCTGCTGGACGCAGGGTCGGAGATCGCCACGGATGGTTCGCCGATCGAACTGACCGACGAGACGACGTCCGAAGACATCGACGACATGATCAACGTCATGAACTACATTCAGCAGAAGCTGACGACGCTCGGTTCAACGCTTGGGACGATGTCGAACCGGATCGATACCCAGTCGAGCTTCGTTTCGAGCCTGGCGGACGTGTTTGACAAGAGCATCTCGCACCTCATCGATGCGGACATGGAGGCGGAGTCGACCAAGGTCAGCGCCTATCAGGCCCAGCAGGAGCTTTCGTCCCAGATCCTCGGCATGGCCAATACCCATCTGCAGAGCCTCGCGACCCTCTTTAGGTAGGGCGGCCTTCTTCAGCGCCACGGCTCTGAAATTATCGCAATAAAAAGCCTCGGACGCCGGTGGACTGACCCCATCAAAGCTGGATCAGCTTTGATGGGCAGCGTACGGACGTGCCGAAGCTTTTTGCTGTGCTGCCAGTTGCTTACTGGGCGCTCTCGTACATTTCTCCGGTGGAGGTGACGATCACCCATTTGCCGTTCTTCTGGGTAAGCGCGGCCAGACGGCTGTTGTCCGGCAGGACCGAACCCGTCTGAACAATGTACATTCCCCGATCGTCCTCGATCATCGCGCGTCCGTTGGCGACGTGAAGAAGACGGAAGCTAGAGCGTCCAGGGAACGGCTGCTGAGTGCCCGTGTCCTCGCCCTTCGCATCGGCCGAGCCCGCCTTGGGAACTGTTGCCGTTACAAGCAGGTCGGTCGGGTCCTCGGGCGGTCTGCGGGCCACCGACATCGGCGGTACTTCGACCACGTCGCGCTGACGGAAGCTGCGCAGGTCGCGCAGTTGCTCCCAACCCGAAACGTTGACGCCGAACTTATCTTCGTTGAGGAAGACGTACCACGGGAACATGGCGGCGGCGACGGCGAGCAACAACGTGCCGCCCTTCAGCGTGATGTCTGCCGCCGTGGTCTTTTCGTCCGACTTCTTCTTGAAGCGTTTTGCCAGTTTCTGCCGTTGCGTGAATTTCATCCCCAATCCTCATCAACCCCTCTTGAGAGCCGGCATCTGGCCTTGGGCCGCGACATTGCGCAGCGCGATGGCCAGCTCCGCGTAGGCGTCGGCAACGCGCTTGTCGCCGGGCGTCTGCTTCAGCACTTCATAGATCGCGGGCACCTGCCTCACCGCCATGTCGAGATCGGCATCGGTCCCTTGCCGGTAGCCACCGATCAGGCGCAGATCGCGGGTTTCCTCGAAGCGATGCATCAGTGTTTTCAACCGCATGACCAGTTTCTCCTGGTCGGGCGTCCAGGCTTTTCGGGCGAGACGCGAGATCGACGACAGGGGATTGATCGGCGGGTAGCGACCTTCGTCGGCGAGACCGCGCTCCAGCACAATGTGCCCGTCGAGAATGCCGCGGGCGGAGTCGGAGACCGGATCGTTGTGGTTATCGCCGTCGACGAGGACGGAAATGATGGCGGTGATCGTGCCGCTGTCTTCGAGGCCCGGCCCTGCCCGTTCCAGCAGTTTGGGCAGTTCGGTAAACACCGAAGCCGGATAGCCGCGCGAAATCGGCAACTCGCCGCCGGCGATCGCGACTTCACGCACCGCATGCGCAAAGCGCGTCACGCTGTCTGCGATGAACAGCACGTTTTCGCCCTTGTCGCGAAAGTGTTCGGCAATAGTCATGGCGATCAGCGGCGCCATCTTGCGCAGCATTGGGCTTTCATCGCTCGTGGCCACCACGGCGATCGATTTCTTCATGTTCTCGCCCATCGTGTCTTCGATGAATTCGCGCACCTCGCGGCCGCGTTCCCCGACGAGGGCAATCACGACGCGGTCGAACGCATCGGCGCCGGCCATCATCGACAGGAGCGTCGACTTGCCGACGCCGGAGCCTGCGAAAATGCCGAGACGCTGGCCGAAGCAGAGCGGCGTGAAGATATCGATCGCCTTGACGCCGGTACGGAAACCTTCCTCGACGCGACGGCGGGACATGGATGGCGGCGCGGTACTCATGATCGACCGCGCCACGTCGCCCTGCACGAGCGGGCCGCGGTCGTCGATCGGCCGGCACAGCGCATCGATGGCGCGACCACACCAGCTGTCATGCGGGGATACCTTGAACTCACCGATGCGCAGAACACTGTCACGGATGCCGATCGGCTCGCCCGGTTCGATCGGGCAGATATGAACCTGGTCGGACTCGACCTTGATCACCTGGCCGAGATGCGTACCAACACTGCTGCAATGCTCGACGAAGTCGCCCAGCCTGACATGTTTCGAAAGGCCGCTGACGGTGTAATAGGTCGCGGAAATTGCGGTGACCACGCCGCCCGGTGCAAACGCAAAGGCCGGCCCGGTGTGGCGCCCAACAAGGGCTGCCAAGAGATCGAGCTTGTTTGCCGGGCCGTGAACTGTCTGACTTGCGGTCATGAGGGATCGTTTTCCGGCTTACTGGCTACCGCCCAAGGTCTTGATGGCCTCGGTGAAGCTGCTGTCTGTGGAGCTGAGAAGCGAGGAAATGCTTTCAAAATTGCGGCTGATCGAAATCAGCTCGGTCATCTGGCCGATGCCGTTGACGTTCGACTGCTCGATAAAGCCCTGCATGACGCCGACGTCGCTGTTGTCGACGACCGGCTGTGCCGGTGACGACGGCAGGACGCCGCTGTTTTCATAGCGCAGATAGCCCTTGGAAAGATCGGCCTGGAAGAGACCCAGCGAAGCGACAATCCTGCCGTCCTGCATGATGCGGCCATCGGTGCCGACCGAGGGCGGGCCGCCGTTGCGGTCGAGCTGGATGGCGCCACCTCCGGCATCGAGAACCGGATAGCCCCGGATCGACTGGAGTTCGCCCGTGTCTGCCATGGTGAAGCGTCCGTCACGGGTCAAGACCTGGCCCGCCGGCGTATCGATCGCCATCCATGCGTCACCCTTGACCGCAAAGTCGAGAGGGTTGCCGGTCTGCTGCAGTTCTCCCGATCTCGTGGAGAGGTAGTCGTTGCCCTGCGACACGAAGGAGACCGACGCGGAGATGTTGTTGTCGATCTTGGCGAGCATCTGGTCGAACTTTACTTCGGTCGCCCGGAAGCCGACGGTGTTCATGTTGGCCATGTTGTCCGCGACGGTCGTCAACCGCCGCTCAAGCGCCATTTGGGCCGACAGGCCAACATAAATACCAGATTGCATCGATGGATCTCCTGAGATGAAGCGGCTCCTACCATCGAGGAATCGCCGAGCGGCCTGAACCGGCCTTCGTGCGCATTCAAACAGGGGTTGCTTGTGTGAAGCTGATCGAAAGTGCGAAACGGCGGAGAGGCCGCGATAGCCAGCTTCACGCAAGGCTACCCGCCTAGATGTTCCGCTGCATTAATGACGGCGGATACACATCAAAATGATGATCATTGTGGGTTTCATAATCACTATTGGCTGCGTGCTTGGTGGCTTCATGGCCATGGGCGGCCATCTCAATGTTCTGTTCCAGCCTTTCGAGCTGGTGATCATCGGCGGCGCAGGCCTGGGCGGCTTTATCATGGCCAACCCGATCAAGGTCGTGAAAGACAGCGGCAAGGCACTGGGTGAAGCCTTCAAGTTCGCGGTTCCCAAGGAGCGCGAATATCTCGACATCCTCGGCGTTCTCTACGCACTGATGCGCGACCTCAGAACCAAGCCGCGCAACGAGATCGAAGCGCATATCGACAACCCGCAGGAATCGTCGATCTTCCAGACGGCTCCGACGGTTCTGAAAAACAAGCAGCTGACCGTGTTCATCTGCGACTATGTTCGCCTGATCATCATCGGCAACGCCCGCAGCCACGAGATCGAGGCGCTGATGGACGAAGAGCTGGAGACGATGCTGTCGGACAAGCTCAAGCCCTATCATGCGATTACCGCAATGGGAGACTCCTTCCCGGCCATCGGTATCGTCGCCGCCGTTCTCGGTGTCATCAAGGCCATGGGCAAGATCAACGAGTCGCCTGAGGTCCTGGGCGGACTGATCGGCGCCGCACTGGTCGGCACTATGCTCGGTATCATTCTCTCCTACTGCGTTTGCAATCCGCTGACCTCGCAGATCAAGGTCGTCCGCACAAAGCAGCATCGCCTCTACACGATCGTCAAGCAGACGCTCATCGCCTACATGAACGGCTCCGTACCGCAGGTCGCTCTCGAATACGGTCGCAAGACCATCGGCAACGGCGATCGTCCTTCGATCGACGCCGTCGAGCAGGAGATGATGAACCCCGGTGGTGAGAGCAAGGCGGCCTAACGATGAACAATCCGTCGAGCGAAGTCACTAAGCCGATTGACCCGATCGTCCTTGCGCGGCTGACAGGCAGCCTGGGTGACGTGAAGACGATTGCCCATTGCTGCAGCGATGTTGCGGCCCTGCAATGCCAGCTTCTCGGCGATGTCGTCCAAGAGGAAATGCAGCTCGACATCGGCGTCGAGTATGCCGGCCACGTCTCCGGTCTGCGCTCTCAGGTCATCGCGGGGCTTGGCTCGGGTTACACGCTTGTCAGCGCCAGTCAGCGCAACTGGTGTACCCATTTCGTGATCGCCACCCGGAACAGCCTGCCGATCGCCATGATCGCGCAGCTGCTCGGCGATACTGACCAGCCTTCTGATGACACGCGCACGTTGACGTCTATCGAGGGCGATATCGCATCGCTGCTCGTTTCGCGGATCGCGGGCGTGCTTCGCCTCGGCCTCGGCCCCAAGGGAGAGTTCGAGCCGGTGCTGTCGCCATGCTATCCGATCACCGACTACGCCCGGCAGTCGCTGGAGATCCCCGACTGTTTCGCAGCCGCGGTCCGGCTTCAGGTCAAGCTTGGATCGCTGACGGGTGAGGTCGTGATCGTCATTCCGCAAAGCGTGTTGCTGAAGACGACGATCACCCGTCCTTCCGGACAACTGGCAAACAGTCTTCCGGGGCCGGCCGAGGCCGTTGCCGATCACGTGCTGCGCTCGCAGATCGATCTTTGCGCGCGCATCAAGCTCACGCCGCTCAAGCTTGGCTCAATTGCCAGATTGAAGCCTGGTGATACCATACCGTTCGAAGACATCGGCGACATTGGGGTCGATATGGATGCGAACGGGAAACTGATCTACCGCTGCGAGTTCGGCCGGTCCGGCGACAGCTATTCCGTAAAGATAAAATCCAACGTCTCTCCAGACGGCAATATACTCAAAAAAATTCTCGATAATTGACGCGGCGCTTCCGCGCCCGGCAGCTTCAGACAAGTTTCGATGTGGATAATAGATCATGGCTAGAAAAACGACCGTCAAAAACGAACTGACCGAAGATCCGATCGCCTCGAGCAGCCTGGATCTGGAACACGCGATCGACGACCTGCGTGGCGCATTGAAGGCGGACGAGGACGGCACGCTGCTGTCGGCCGATCCGTTCGCGTCACCGGCCTCCGATTTCGGCAGCGACAGCTTCGGTTCGACGGATTTCGGAACGAGCGACTTTGGCTCGACCGATTTCGGCGGCAGCGACTTTGGTGGTGGCGACCTTGGCAAGTCCGACTTCGGAGCCAGCAGCTTTGGTGGCGGCGCAAGTGCGATGCCGAGCTTCGGATCCGACACGCACGGCGAAAGCCTCGAGGCCAATCATGACCTCATCTTGGACATTCCGATCGATGTCCAGATCGTGCTCGGTTCAAGCCGCATGCCGGTCAAGGGTCTGATGAGCCTCAAGGAAGGCACGACGATCACGCTCGACAAGAAAATCGGCGAGCCGGTCGATATCACCGTGAACGGTCGCCTGATCGCCCGCGGCGAAATCACGCTTCTCGAAGACGACGATACACGCTTCGGCGTAAAGCTCACTGAATTGTCAGGAGCTCCCAAGAGCTAAAATGAATTTAGCGTTTTAGGACAAGCCCATGATGGACTTCGATACCTTTAGTGACAACCTGCCCGGCCAGCCGCTTTCTCAGGCAGAGAAAGCGGCTGCGGTTCTGCTCGCAATGGGAACGGGCGTTGCAGGTAAGCTGCTGAAGTATTTTACCCAAGCCGAACTGCAGACAATCATTGCCTCCGCGCAGAGCCTGCGCGCCATTCCGCCAGACGAACTGACCACTCTCGTCAACGAGTTCGAAGACCTGTTCACCGAGGGAACAGGTTTGATGGACAACGCCATGGCGATGGAAAAGATTCTCGACGAAGGCCTAACGCCGGAAGAGGTCGACGGACTGCTCGGCAGACGCACCGCGTTCCAGACCTACGAGGACAGTCTCTGGGACCGTCTTCAGGACGCCGATCCGGTTTTCATCTGCAAGTATCTCGGCCGCGAACATCCGCAGACGATCGCCTACATCCTTTCGATGCTGCCTTCCGCCTTTGGTGCGAAGATCCTGGTCGAACTGCCGGAAAGCCTGCGTGCCGACATCATGAAGCGTGCGGTGAACCTGAAGAACGTCAATCCGCAGGCGGTGCAGATCATCGAAAAGCGGATCGCCGATCTCGTCAACGAAATCGATGCCGAGCGGAACTCGACCGGCCCGGTCAAGGTCGCAGACCTGATGAACCAGCTCGAAAAGCCGCAGGTCGATTCCCTGCTCGAATCACTGGAACAGGTCAGCCAGGAAGCAGCCCAGAAGGTTCGGCCGAAGATCTTCCTGTTCGAAGATCTCATGGTCATGCCGCAGCGCAGCCGTGTCATCCTGCTCAACGATATCGCGGGCGACATCCTGACGATGGCGCTGAAAGGTTCGTCGGCACCGATGCGCGAATCCGTGCTCGTCTGCCTCAGCCCACGCCAGCGCCGCATGGTCGAATCGGATCTTGCCGCCGGCGGTACGATCAACCCGCGCGAAGTGGCGCTTGCCCGCCGCGCGATCTCGCAGGAAGCGATCCGGCTTGCCAATTCCGGCCAGATCGAACTCAAGGAAAAAGAAGCACCGGCAAGCGAAGCGGCCTGATTGCCTCCGCTGCCGGACGCATCCAACACCGAAATGCCCGCCTCGTGCGGGCATTTTGTTATCCTTCGCCATCTCGGATGCGGTCAAGCATAGCCGGGACACGATGGAAACTATGCTCGCAGCGCCGCGAATCGGTTAAGGCTTTCGCGCTCGCCGAGCTGGACGAGTATGGGGAGATGTCGCGCTTTCGTGGGCCGACATGCTGAATGCCACTGGGAGAGATCGATGTCGAATAAGCGCATATTGCTGGTCGGAGCCGGATTGTCGGGCGCCGTCATCGCCAGGAAACTTGCGGAGGCCGGTCATTCCGCTGTCGTTCTCGACGAGCGCGCCCACATCGCCGGCAACTGTTTTACCGAGCGTGACAGCGATACGGGCGTGATGGTGCATGTCTACGGACCGCACATCTTTCATACCGACGATGAGCCGGTCTGGGATTATGTTAACCGGTTCCAGACCTTCATGCCCTATGTCAACCGCGTGAAGACGACCAGTGGCGGGCGCGTGTTCCTGCTGCCGATCAACCTGCACACGATCAACCAGTTCTTCGGCAAGACGCTGCGACCCGACGAGGCAAGAGAGTTCATCGCGTCGCTGGCCGATACGTCCATCGGTGAGCCGAAGACGTTCGAAGAGCAGGCTTTGAAATTCGTCGGCCGTGATCTCTATGAGGCGTTCCTGAAGGGCTACACGGTCAAGCAATGGGGCTGCGAGCCAAGCCAGCTGCCGGCCAGCATTTTGAAGCGTCTGCCCGTCCGTTTCAACTATGACGACAACTACTTTTTCCATCGTTTTCAGGGCATGCCTGAGAACGGCTATACGGAAATGGTTGAACGCATTCTCAATCACGAGCGCATCGAGGTCAGGCTCGGGACCCGTTTCACCCGGCCAGATGCCGCGTCATTCGACCATGTCTTCTATTCGGGACCGCTTGACGGTTACTTCGACTTCGAACTGGGTCGGCTAGGCTATCGGACGCTGGATTTCGACCGCTTCAGCTATAACGGCGACTACCAGGGCTGCGCCGTGATGAACTACGGCGATCTCGACATTCCCTATACCCGCATTACCGAGCACAAACATTTCTCGCCTTGGGAAACCCATGAGAAGAGCATCTGCTACCGGGAATATTCGCGCGCCTGCGGACCAAGCGACATCCCCTACTATCCGGTCCGCATGGCCGACGAAAAGGCCCTGCTCGAGCGCTATGTCGAGCTGGCCCGGACGCAGCAGAACGTGACATTCGTCGGCAGGCTCGGCACCTATCGTTACCTCGACATGGACGTGACGATCCGCGAGGCCCTGGACACGGGGGACGCCTATATCAACGCCCTGCAGGGGAAAGGCGCGCTCGGAGCGTTTTTCGTTAATCCGTAGAGAGATCGTCAGAGACAACCATGTGTCTAACAGTTGGGGCGCGGTTATAAACCGCGCCCCAACTTCGTTTAGAGAGTGCCGGGAAGACCAGAGAGTCTGTGGTCTCCCCGTTAGTCGCAATCAGTAGGTTTTGTACGCTGCAATAACGGCCTCAACCTGTGCAGTGTTCAGTGCCTGAAGCTGCGATGACGACAATGCAGCCATGTGGGTGCTGTCGAGACCGGCGAGTGCGTCCGTGGAGAAGCCGGCGACCGCCTTCAGGCCAATAGCAGAGATCTCGTCGGTGGAGAACAATCCGAGCTCTGTGGCGTCCAGCGTACCTACCTGGGCGGAGCTCAGACCAGCGATCTGCGTGCTGGTCAGCGCTGTCACCTGATCGGAAGACATAGCGCTGAACTGGGTGGATGTCAGTGCTGCAACCTGTGTCGAGCTCAGAGCCGCAATATTGTCCGTGCTCAGCTTGGTAACATCCAAGCCACCGATCGCCTTTTTGCTGATCGCAGCAATATCGGTGGTCGAGAAGGTCGCGAGCTGGCCCGAGGACAAGGCGGCAAGCTGGGTCGACGAAAGTCCCGCAACCTGTGTCGAGGTCAGAGCTTCCGCATTGGCTGTCGTGAGACCGGCGATTGCGTCAGAGGAAAGGCCGGCAAGAGCCTTGGCGCTGATGGCCGCAATTTCGTCGGTGGAGAACAGCGCAATTTCTGTCGAGTCCAGAGTTCCTACCTGGGCGGAGCTCAGACCAGCGATCTGCGTGCTGGTCAGCGCTGTCACCTGATCGGAAGACATAGCGCTGAACTGCGTGGCTGTCAGAGCTGCAACCTGCGTCGAGCTCAGAGCCGCGACATTTGCCGTGCTGAGCTTGGTAAGATCCAAGCCACCGATCGCCTTCTTGCTGATCGCAGCCATATCGTCGGACGAGAAGGTCGCGAGCTGGCTCGAGGACAAGGCGGCAAGCTGGGTCGACGAAAGTCCTGCGACCTGTGTCGTGGTGAGGGCTTCCGCGCCGCCTGTGCCAAGACCGGCGATTGCGTCAGCGGAGAGGCCAGCAAGAGCCTTGGCGCTGATGGCAGCAATTTCGTCAGTCGAGAACAGTGCAATCTCAGTCGAATCCAGAGTTCCAATCTGAGCGGAGCTCAGACCGGCGATCTGCGTGCTGGTCAGCGCTGTCACCTGATCGGAAGACATAGCGCCGAACTGGGTGGATGTCAGTGCTGCAATCTGCGTCGAGCTCAGAGCCGCAATATTGTCCGTGCTCAGCTTGGTAACATCCAAGCCACCGATCGCCTTTTTGCTGATCGCAGCCATATCGTCAGACGAGAAGGTCGCGAGCTGGCCCGAAGACAGGGCGGCAAGCTGGGTCGACGAAAGTCCTGCAACCTGCGTCGTGGTCAGGGCTTCCGCGCTGCCTGTGCCGAGACCGGCGACTGCGTCAGCGGCGAGGCCAGCAAGAGCCTTCGCGCTGATGGCAGCAATTTCGTCGGTGGAGAACAATGCAATTTCTGCAGAGTCCAAGGTCCCTACCTGAGCGGAGCTCAGACCGGCGATCTGCGTGCTGGTCAGCGCTGTCACCTGATCGGAAGACATAGTGCCGAACTGCGTTGCTGACAGAGCTGCAACCTGCGTCGAGCTCAGAGCCGCGACATTTGCCGTGCTGAGCTTGGTAAGATCCAAGCCACCGATCGCCTTCTTGCTGATCGCAGCCATATCGTCGGACGAGAAGGTCGCGAGCTGGCTCGAGGACAAGGCGGCAAGCTGGGTCGAAGAAAGTCCTGCAACCTGTGTCGTGGTCAGGGCTTCCGCACCGCCTGTGCCGAGACCGGCGATTGCGTCAGCGGAGAGGCCACCGAGAGCTTTGGCACTGATGGCAGCAATTTCGTCGGTCGAGAACAATGCAATTTCTGTGGAGTCCAAGGTCCCTACCTGGGCGGAGCTCAGACCGGCGATCTGCGTGGTGCTCAGCACCGTCAACTGATCGGAAGACAGACTGCCGAATTGCGTGGCCGACAGCGCAGCAATCTGAGTCGAGCTGAGAGCTGCGATATTGTCCGTGCTGAGCTTGGTAACATCCAGCCCGGCAAGAGCCTTTTTGCTGATCGCAGCCATATCGTCAGACGAGAAGGTCGCGAGCTGGCCCGAAGACAGGGCGGCAAGCTGGGTCGAAGAAAGTCCTGCGACCTGTGTCGTGGTCAGGGCTTCGGTGCTGCCGGTGGTGAGGCCGGCGATTGCGTCAGCGGAGAGGCCACCGAGAGCCTTGATACTGATGGCCGCAATTTCGTCGGTGGAGAACAATGCTATTTCTGCAGAGTCCAGGGTCCCTACCTGAGCGGAGCTCAGACCGGCGACTTGCGTGCTGGTCAGCGCCGTCACCTGATCGGAAGACAAACCGCCGAATTGCGTCGCTGAAAGCGCTGCAACCTGCGTGGAGCTAAGAACTGCGACATTGTCGGTGCTGAGCTTGGCAACATCCAGGCCAGCGATCGCACTCTTGCTGATTGCGACGATCTGCGTGCTATCAAGAGACCCGATTTGCGCAGTTGAGAGCTCAGCAACCTGGCTGCTGTACAGACCTGCCACCTGAGCGGTGGAGAATCCATCGAGCTGTGCAGAGCTGAGAATTTGGATCTGATCGAGGCTCAAGCCCGCAAGTGACTTTACCGAAATGGCGCTCATATCCGCTGAATCGAAGCGAGCTAGGCCGTCGGTCGTTAGGGCGGCAATCTGCGATGAGGTGAGGGATTTGATTTGAGCACTGCTCAAAGCATCGACATCTTCCGAGGTCAATCCCGCGATCGTGGTCGTCGATAGTTTGGAAATCTGCGTATTGGATAGGGAAGAGATGATCGTGGTCATGGACGTGTCCTTGATGTCGTTAACGAGAGGTCACGCCTATCTGCCGTCAGACACCCACACACCTGGCGGCAATCCGACCTTGCGCAAATACAGCGAAACAAAAGGGGACATGGCTCACGTGAACCTTGGCGTCGGAAAGGCATCATGCAATTCGAGCCAGAACATAGCTCGGATTTCCCACGCTCACTTGTGCGAAAACTTGAACGCTGTTTTCGCGCCCTAAAATATTTAGCCGAAAATTCTTAAATGAGGCTTAACAAGGGCACAGGCATAAAGTGTTGGCGCTCCGTCCCACACATTGTTGGGTTAATCCAGCGATGCCTGGAGCTTTCCGCTGCTGCGAACAAGAACAGTTGGTAGGCATGATAGATTCGAAATTCATGAATTACCAAAGTCACTTGGCCACAGCTTATTTTTATTAAAAATGCATCCACTACAAATACGGTTACCCATATGGACCGAGAGATCGCAGCTCTTAAGGTTGGAGAACAGATATCAGGCGCTGCTGCGAAAAAACTCAGGCGCTTTCTCCAATACTAACGGCTACTGCACCAACCACGTTTATTCTTCTGCTATTTCGTCGGAGAATTAAGCGATGTGACATACATGGACATGCTGCATAAGACGACCGTCCTCTGGAGCAAAGGTCCTGGATAATCTTATCACGTAGTACGCGACATCGTCGCGCGCGCCACTGCACGTCTGGATTGCCCTCACCCTGCTTCGCGACCGCAATAACAAGCCCGACGCAAGCTAACCCCGATAATTACAAGGATAAGACGCGTGGAGTGCGTCAATCGTCAGCACCGCTGCCTTGGAACGGGATGGTCATGAACGCCAATATCGCACCTGCAACTGCCCAGGCTTCGCCCTTCGCCAGTATTCTGGAGAAGGCGCAGAACCAGCAACTCTCGCTCGGCGATCTGTTCCAGGTTGCAGAAGCGCTCAATTCCAGCGGCCAGCAGGCGCGCGCCGTCGAGGTCTACAAGGTGTGGACCGCCTTCAACGAAACCCACCCGCTTTTGCATGTCGCCTATTTCAACTACTCCGTGACGCTGCGACAGCAGGGCGACAATGCCGGCGCCATTCTCGCCTTGCAGGCGGCCAACAGGCTCGATCCGCTTTTCGGCCCGGCCCATATCAATCTGGGACGTACGCTCGAAGATTCCGGCCTCATCAATCAGGCACTCCAGAAATGGCGCACCTATATCGATCTGACCGACGAAGTCATTCCTGACCGCATCAACAACCGCCTGATGGCCATGCAGCATACCGGCCGCGTGCTCGAAAACGCAGGTCGGCTGGATGATGCGGAATCCATCCTGTGGCAGGCGATCGAACTGCAGCCAAACAAGACGGAGGCCGGCCAGCACTGGAGTTCGATTCGCCAGCGCCAGTGCAAATGGCCGGTTCTGACTACGACATCGCCGCATGTGACGCCGCGCCAGCTTCTCGATGCGATGTCGCCGCTGACGCTGTCGTGCTATTCGGACGATCCGATGTTCCAGTTGGCCAAGGCCTATCGCTACAGCAAGCAGCTTATCGGCGGGCCGTTCGACCTCAGTGCCTTCCCGCGCAAGGCTCCTAAGAAGAAGACCGGAACCGGCCAGCGCGTGCGCATCGGTTACCTGTCATCAGACCTTCGCGACCATGCCGTCGGTTTCGCATTGCGCGAAGTGCTCGAGTTGCACGACAAGGATAGCGTCGAGATCTACGCCTACTATTGCGGCGAGGCCCGCACCAATGACGCGACGCAGGACCGCATCAAGGCGGTCGCCGACCAGTGGCGCGATATTGCGGCACTTGGCGATGCGGAAGCGGCGAAGACGATCCGCGCCGACGAGATCGATATCCTGATCGACGTCAACGGCTATACGAAAATGGCCCGTGCGAAAATCTTCGCCTACCGTCCGGCACCGGTCATCGTCAATTTCTGCGGCTATCCGGGATCGATCGGCAGCCCGTTCCACCAGTACATGATTGCCGACGGTCACATCGTGCCGCCGGAAAACGAGATCTTCTATACGGAGAAGGTGCTGCGGATCGCCTGCAACCAGCCGATCGACCGCAAGCGCGTAATCGCCCCGACGCCGAGCCGCATCGATGCCGGACTGCCGGACGGCGCCTTCGTCTATGCCTGCTTCAACGGCATGCAGAAGATCACATCGGACTGCTTCAATCGCTGGATGAAGATCCTGTCTGCAACGCCCGGCAGCGTCCTCTGGCTGCTCGCGGGGGACGAGGATGCCAATGTGCGGCTGCGTCAGTTGGCAGAAAAGCAGGGCATCGCGGCAGAACGGCTGATCTTCGCGCCGAAAGCGCCGAACGCCAATCACCTTGCCCGCATCGCCTGTGCCGATCTCTTCCTCGATACATTCCCCTACGGCGCGCATTCGACGGCATCGGACGCCATCACCATGGGTCTTCCGATCCTCACCGTGTCGGGCAACGGCTTTGCCTCGCGGTTCTGCGGCAGCATTGTTGCCGCCGCCGGCATTCCGGAGATGATCTGCGCCACACCGGAGGAGTATGTCGCGCGCGCCATCGGCTTTGCGCATGACCGCGAGAGCCTGCGCGCGATCAGAACGTCGCTCTGGGACAAGCGCGACACGAGCGCGCTTCGGGACATGCCCGGCCTGGCGCGTCGGCTGGAAGAACTCTACTGGCAGATGCAGGGCGAGGCCGAGCGTGGCGAAACGCCGTTGCCTGACCTTCGCAATCTCGACATCTATTACGAAGTCGGCGCGGAGCTCGTTCTCGAGGGGATCGAGTTCGAAACTGCCGATGCCTACCGGAAGCGCTACACATCGAAGCTGGCATATCAGAACGAATATGCGCCGATTCCCTACGACGACCGTTTCTGGAAACAAAACAAGGGCTGAACTGTCCTGACCCGGCTGTTCTCGATCGAGAGCGTCCGGGTTTTCGGCAGTCTCAATGCTCAAAATCCATTTTTAAAATCAAATGCCGCATCAAGGATCATAGCGTATGACCTCGACCATTTCCTCCCTGAGTGCCTCTCAGGTCAGGTCCCTCTCAACGGCAAGCGTCGCTGCGTGGACCACGGAAGATGTCGCATCGCTTTCGACCAAGCAGATCGCTGCGATGTCGTCCTCGCAGATTGCGGCCCTTGATGTCGAAGACGTCGACGTGATGAACACGGTGCAGCTCAATGCCATTTCGCAAAATGCGATCATCGGCCTGACGCTGGACCAGTTGTCCATTCTCAACGGGAACGAAATCGCCAGCCTGAGCACGAGACAGGTTTCCTCACTGTCGACCGCACAGATCAGCAGCCTTTCGGACGATCAGGCCGAGGCTCTGACCTCCGTCCAGGTCGGCGCCCTCACCTCGGAACAAATCGCGGCCCTTACACCCGACGAGATCGCAACATTTTCGACCGCCGACATGGCTGCGATCAGCCCGAAAGGTGTGCGCGGCCTGACATCGACGCTGATCGCCGCACTGTCGGAAGAACAGGTTGCAGCGCTCAACACAGCGGCGATTTCCAATCTGGCCACGAGCCAGATCGATGCCTTTTCCGCCGATCACCTTGCAGCGCTGAAGACAATCCAGATTGCCGCTCTCGGCGGGTCGCAAATGGGCGCATTGACCAGCAACGATATCGCGGCGCTGTCGACGGATCAGGTTGCGGCGCTCAACACAAGGGCGATCGTCGGTCTCAACACCGATCAGATTGCTGCTCTGTCCATCGACCAGGCCGAAGCGCTATCCTCGGTCCAGGTAAAAGCGCTGACCTCGATCCAGCTTGCGGTTCTGAGCGCAGAGGCGATCGAAACGTTTTCGACGGCGGACATCGCATCGATCAGCAGCAAGGCGGTCTCCGGTCTGACAACCGACGTGATCTCAGCCCTGTCCGAACAGCAGATCGCCGCCCTGACCGTGGGGACGGTTGCGAAGCTTTCGGCAACGCAGGTGGCAGCGCTCTCGGTCGATCAGTTCACTGCCATGGCGACAGCGCAGATCGCAGCGCTCAGCGCAACGCAGATCACCGCCATCAGCACGGGGACCATAGCCGAATTTTCCACGCAGCAGATTGCAGCACTCGGAACCGCGACCGTTGCCAAGCTTTCGACGGTTCAGATTGCAGCACTTTCCGAAGATCAAGCGGAAGCGCTCTCCTCGGTCCAGGTAAAGGCCCTGACCTCGTCGCAGATCGCAGCCTTCAGCGATTCGGCAATCGCCACCTTCTCGACCGACGATATCGCTGCCATCAGCAATCGTGGCATTGCGGGGCTGACCGTCGAGAACATTGCCGCGCTGACAACCGGACAGATCGCTTCGCTCAGCACGTCCGCCATTTCCAACCTCGGCACGGACCAGATTGCCGCCCTTTCGGTCGAACAGGCCGAGGCCTTGTCTTCGGTCCAGATCAAGGCGCTGAGCTCGAAGCAGCTTGCCGCACTGTCGCCGGAGGCAGTCGCAACCTTTACCACCGCCGAAATCGCCGCGATCAGCAGCAAGGGTATCGGCGGCCTCAGTTCGGATGCGATCGCAGGACTTTCCATCAGCCAGGTCGCGGCTCTCGGCACGGGTGCGATCGCCAAGCTTTCGACAACCCAGATCGCCAGCCTTTCGGCCGAGCAGGCGGATATCCTATCCACCCTGCAGATCGCGGCACTGACCTCGAAACAGCTTTCAGCGCTTTCCCCCGAGGCAATCGCGACGTTTACGGCCGCAGAAATCGCGACGCTCACCAACAAGAGCATCGGCGGCCTCAGCACCGATATCATTGCGGCACTCACGACAGCGCAGATCGCCGCTCTCGGGACGAGCGCGATTGCCAACCTCGGCACGCAGCAGATTGCGGCACTGTCGACGGATCAGGTGGCTACGCTTTCGGCGGCTCAGGTGAAGGTACTGTCTTCCAAGCAGGTTTCTGCGCTGACGGAAGACGGTATCGCGACACTGTCGACGAACCAGGTGGCAGCACTGTCAACAGGTGCCATCAAGGGCTTGGTCGCGGACCAGATCGGTGCAATGTCGACCCGGCAGGCCGAAAGCCTGACGTCGGCACAGGTCGGCGCCCTGTCGTCGAAACAGCTCTCGGCGTTCGACGATGATCACATCGCCACCTTCTCGACGCTCGATATTGCAGCAATCGGATCGAGCGCGGTTGGCGGGCTGTCGGAGGATGCGATCTCGTCGCTCTCCGCAAGCCAGATCGCAGCGCTTGGGACAGGTGCCCTGGCGGCACTTGGTACAGGCCAGATCGCAGCTTTTGCGACATCCCAGATCGGAGCATTGAGCACCCAGCAGATCGCCGCCCTGAAACCGACACAGATCGCAGCGCTCGGCGCGAGCGACATTGCGGTTCTCTCCACGGCGCAGGTCGCTGCACTGAGCGCCTCCGCAGTGGCAGCGCTTGGCGTCGATCAGGTCGAGGCTCTCACATCCGCACAGATCACGGTGCTTGGCTCCAAGCAGATGGCGGCCCTGACATCGACGCAGGTCGCAGCGCTTGATACCGCCGACATCGCACGGCTATCTTCCATGCAGGTCGCAGCCCTAAGCGCCTCCGGCGTTGGGGGTCTCAGCACCAGACAGCTCGCCGTTCTGTCGGTCGATCAGGCCGAAGCGCTGAATTCCAATCAGATCGGTGCACTCACATCGTCGCAGCTTGCTGCACTCGGGACCGACGACATCGCGACATTCTCGACCAAGGAGATTTCGGCGATCGGTTCGGGCGCAATTTCGGGTCTGTCCACGTCAACGATCGCCAGCCTGTCGAGCGAGAAGATCGTGGCGATCAGCACAGCCGGTATCTCCGGCATGACGACACGGCAGGTCGATGCCCTGAGCGCTGGTCAGATCGCGATCCTTTCCACCAAGCAGATGTCGGCGCTGACCTCGCTGCAGGTCTCTGTTCTTGAGACTACAGATATTGCCGCTCTTTCCTCGAGCCAGGTGAACGCACTCAGTTCCACCGGTGTTGTCGGCCTGACCACGAGCCAGATTGCCGCGCTCTCCTCGGATCAGATCGCAGCGCTATCCACCCGCCAGGCTGCGGTTCTGAGCTCGTCGCAGATCGTGGCGATCATCTCCAACAATATCGAGGCGTTTTCCGCCAAGAACCTCGGCGTGATCAGCTCCAGCGCGGTTGCCGGGCTTTCAACATCGGTCATCGCTGCTCTTTCGACCGCAGCCATCGCGGCGCTCAGCACGAACGGCATTTCCGGACTGACGACGAAACAGGTGGATGCGCTGACATCCGACCAGGTTTCGGTCCTCACCACGAAGCAGCTCGCGACACTGACCTCGGCGCAGGTCGGTGCTCTCGGCGCCAGCGACGTGACCGTGCTGACGACCTCCCAGATCGCGGCGCTTAGCGCGGCGGGTGTCGCCGGGCTTTCGACCGGCCAGCTGAGTGCGTTGAGCACGGCGCAGGTCGAAGCCATGACGGCCTCGCAGGTCGGCGCGCTCAGCTCCAAGCAGCTTGGAGCGCTCGGCACCGACGATATCGCCACATTCTCCACCGCAGATATCGCCGCGATCGGCTCGGACGCCATTGCCGGCCTCTCCACCGACATGATCGCGGCACTGTCGGTCGACCAGGTCGATTCGCTCAGCACAGCCGGCATAGCCGGTCTCAGCACCAGGCAGATCGACGCCATGGACTCGGCGCAGATCGAGGCGCTGACAAGCAAGCAGGTCGCGGCCCTCAATTCCCGGCAGGCGACGGCGCTCGACACTGCCGATATCGGCAAATTCTCGACGCAGGATATTGCAGCGATCGGCTCCGACCTCATCGTCGGGCTTTCGACCGCCGTGATAGCAGCACTGACCACCGATCAGGTCGCAGCGCTGAGTGCAGCCGGACTGTCCGGGCTGTCGACGAAGCAGATCCAGTCTCTGACAAGCGACCAGATCGGATCGCTCTCATCGTCCCAGATTGCGGTTCTCAACTCCAAGCAGATCGCAGCGCTGGATACGGAAGATGTCGCGGCCCTTTCGGCCGGCCAGATCGCCGCTCTGAGTTCGGGCGGCGTTACGGGGCTTTCGAGCGCGCAGATCAGCATCCTTAGCACCGCTCAGGTCGAGGCCTTCACTGCGACCCAGGTTGGCGCCTTCAGTTCATCGCAGATTGCAGCGCTTGGCGCCGACGATCTTTCGACCTTCTCGGAAGCCGATATCGCAGCGATCAGCTCGGCTGCGATGCAGGGTCTGTCGACCGCGACCATCGCGGGCTTTTCGGCAGACCAGATCGAAGCGCTAGGCACCGCCAATATCGCCGGCCTGACGACGGCTCAGGTCGGGGCGATGAGCACGGATCAGCTGTCTGCGCTGACCACGAGCCAGATCAAGAACCTGACCTCGCGGCAGATTTCGGCGCTCGGCACATCCGGGATCGCTGCCTTCTCCCACGATCAGATCGAATCGCTCAACACGGCCGCCATCGCGGGGCTGACAACGGCCCAGATGAGCAGCATGAGCAGCGATCAGGTCGAAGCTCTAACGTCCGTTCAGGTTGCCATGCTGAGTTCGACGCAGATCGCATCGCTTGGCACGGACGATCTGGCGACATTCAGCACCGGCGATCTTTCGGCGATCAGTTCGTCGGCCATGCAGGGGATCTCGACAGCGACGATTGCCAGCTTCTCCGCCGATCAGATCTCTGCACTCGGTACCGGCGGCATTGCCGGGCTGACAACGGCCCAGATAAATGTCCTCAGCACCGATCAAGTCGGCGCACTCACCACCGGCCAGCTTTCGGCCCTGACATCGAGGCAGGTGGCAGCGCTCGGCACCGACGACATTCTTGCCATCTCGGCCGATCACATTTCGGCGCTCAACCCGTCGGTGATCGCCGCTTTCTCGACGGTCCAGATCGCAGCGCTCAGCACGAGCCAGTCGGAGGCCCTGACATCCAGCCAGATCGCGACCTTGAGCTCAGGCCAGATCGCAGCCTTCGGCCTTGACGACATCGAGACATTCTCGACTGCAGACATCGCCGCCATCACGTCCAAAGCCGTGCCCGGCCTGTCGACGTCGATGATCGCGGCACTTTCGACCGACCGGATCGCGGCTCTCAGCGCCGACGGCATTGCAGGCCTGTCGACCGCCCAGATCAATGCCCTGAGCGTGCTGCAGGTTGAAGCCCTGACGACTGCACAGTTCTCGGTGATGACGTCCCGCCAGCTTGCGGTGCTCGGCACGGACGATCTGGCGATGCTGTCTCCGAACGATATCGCGGCGCTCAACACAGGCGCGATACCAGGCCTCTCGGCGACCCAGATTGCCGCCTTGACGGTCGATCAGGTGGAGGCATTCACCTCCGATCAGGTGGGCATGCTCACATCCACACAGCTTGCCGCGCTTGGCCAGGACGATATCGAAGCGTTCTCGACCAGTGACATTGCCGCGATCAGTTCGGAGGCGATGCCTGGCCTTTCCACAGCAATGCTGTCGGCGTTTTCGGTCGAGCAGATCTCCGTGCTCGGTACCGGCGGCATTGCAGGACTTTCGACGGCGCAGATCGCCGTCTTGAGTTCGATGCAGATCGAAGCTTTGACGACCACGCAGATCGCGGTTTTCACGTCCAAGCAGATTGCAGCGCTCGACACCGGCGATCTCGCCGTTCTCTCGAGCCAGCAGCTTGCGGCCATCAGCTCGGCCAGCGTTGGTGGACTTTCGACGGCAACGATCGGCGCCTTCACGACGGAGCAGATCGCGGCTTTGAGCCCGGCTGCGATCTCGGGTCTCTCCACCAGCCAGATCAACGCCATCAGCGTCGATCACCTGGAAGCGCTGACGACCGACCAGGTCGGCGCCCTGACCTCCAAGCAGATGGCCTCGCTCGGCACAGACTATATCGCAGCACTCTCGGTCGAACAGATCGCGGCGATCGGTGCCGGCGGCATTTCCGGTCTCGGCAGTGTTCAGATCGCAGCTCTCAATACCGAGCAGATCGACGCGTTCACGACGAGCCAGATCGCGGCGTTGAGTTCCGGCGCGCTGATGGGGCTCTCGTCGGAAGATTTCGAGACCTTCTCGACGGCGGATCTGGCAGCGATCAGCTCATCCGCAATCAAGGGCCTTTCGACCGGCTTTATTGCCGCGCTTTCTAACGATCAGATTGCTTCTCTGAGTGCCGGCAGCGTCGGCGGCCTGACAAGCCTGCAGATCGACGCCATGAGTTCGCAGCAGATCGACGCGCTTTCGACCGAACAGCTTGCGGGCCTCGGCGCCAACGGACTTGGGGGGATCTCGGCAGACGATTTCGGCACGTTCACACTCGAAGAGCTGGCCGTTCTCAACCCGACTTCGATCAAGGGACTGCCGGTCAGCATCATCGCAGGTCTTTCCACGATCCAGATCGGCGCGCTGACGACCAGCCAGGTAGCCGGCCTCGGGTACAACCAGATCGTCGCCATGAACACCGATCAGCTCGCCGCATTGTCGGTCGATCAGGTCGGGGCGCTGGGCGCGCTTCAGGCATCGGGCATCGGCGCCGACGATATTCTCGGCTTCACCACCGAGGAGATTGCCGCCTTCAGCACCGGTGCGATCTCAAGCTTGAGCACGCTGGTCATCGCGTCGCTCACCACGGCACAGGCAGAGGCCCTCACACCGCTGCAGGTCAACGCGATGACGTCGGCACAGATTTCCGCACTGACGGATGCGGGCCTTGCGACATTCTCGGCCGAAGACATCTCGCTCATCAGTGCCTCGGGGATCTCCGGCATATCGACGGCAGACATCTCGCATCTGACGAGCGACCAGCTTGCGGCGTTGATCGATACGCAGATGGGATCGTTGAGCCCGGACCAGATCTCCGCCGTGATCGCCCGCTATGTCGCGTAAGTAAGGTTCACCGCGTCGCGGTGAACCGCTCGACGGCCGTTGGGTTCAAAGCATCTGTGAGAAACCGGTAAACCTTGCGGCGCGGCACGGGCGGACAGATGCCACCGCGCCGTGCTTCTGCTAAGCTTGCTGCCGATGAAGCAGGAGTTGGCTCTTGTCCGACGATCAGGATAAAGACAGCAAAACCGAAGACCCGACTGGTAAAAAAATCCAGGACGCGATGGACAAGGGCAACATCGCGATCTCGTCCGAGGTGGCGATCTTCGCCTCGACGCTTGCCTTCTACATCTACCTGATCTTCTTCCTGCCGCAAAATACCGCTCATCTGGCTGAGGTTCTTAAAGATCTGGTCGAACGCCCCGAACAGTGGCGCATCGATTCGAGCGCGGACCTGGTGTCGCTTTGCGCCTATGTGCTGCTTCAGAGCGCTTATTTCATGCTTCCGGCAGCCGTCCTGTTCATGGGCTTCGGGTTGCTTGCGTCGGCAGGTCAGCACATGCCGTCGTTCATTCTCGAACGAATCAGGCCGCAGTGGAACCGGATCTCGCCGATGTCCGGGTTCAAGCGGCTTTTCTCGATGCAGGGCATGGTCCATTTCGGCAAATCGCTGATCAAGATCGTCGCCGCCGGCATCATCATGTACCTGTCGCTGCGCAACGAGTATTTCAAACTGCTCGATTCGATCTTTTCCGACCCGCAGACGCTTTTTCCGATTCTGGCGCGAATCATCAAGAAGATGATCATCGTCGTTCTGGCCTGCACGTTTCTGGTTGCTGCACTGGATATCGCCTGGACGCGGTTCCACTGGTTTACCGAGCTTCGGATGACCAAGCAGGAAATCAAGGACGAGATGAAGCAGTCGCAGGGCGACCCTTTCGTCAAGGCCCGGCAGCGTTCGATTGCCCGTGATCGCGCCCGGCGGCGCATGATCAACAGCGTTCCGCGCGCCACACTGATCATTACCAACCCGACCCATTATGCGATCGCATTGCGCTATGTCGCGCAGGAATCGGAAGCTCCGGTCGTGGTTGCCAAGGGCCAGGATCTGATTGCGATGCGAATCCGCGAAATTGCTCAGGAGCACGGAATACCGATTTTTGAAGACCCACCGCTCGCCCGTTCCATGTTTGCGCAAGTCTCGGTTGATAGCATCATCCCATCGGTTTTTTATAAGGCGGTCGCTGAACTGATCCATCGGATCTATGCGGGACGTCGTCAGAACAAACGGATGCGCTGACAGAATGAAAAAATGCTCCTATTCCGCCGTACGTGAAGAAATTCTCGCAAAGGCCATCGGCCCGCTTGCATCCGAATTACGGCTCATCGATGCGGCCGATCTCATTTCGCTTTTGCGGCTTGAGTATCATGCCAATATCTCGGACCTCGTCTCTTCGGCGGCCGAGCTGTATTTCCATCCCGGCACCGTGAATTTCGGCGTCGGTGGCGACTATCATCTCGACTGGGATACGCACCCATCGGTCACGCTGGACCTGGAGATCAAGCCGCGTGGCGTGACGATCCATGCTCAGCTGACGCTTCAGGCCGAAAAGGCGAGCGTCGAAATCAACTACATCAGCTTCCTTTCGCCCTCGGCCAATCCTGACGAGAACACCCGGTTTCTCGAGCGCAGTCTTCAGGACGCAGCCTTCGTACCGTCCATGCGCGGTTTGGCCGGCATGGCCGCCACGGCGAACTAAAAGGCGTCGTACCGCGGATCGTAAAGCTCCGCTTAACCGGGTCTCTGGTACATATGCTTGATTCGGCATTTGACTGCCGAATCAAGCGGCGATGCCCGGGAATGAAGCCCGATCTTTAAGGGTGAAGACCATGACTTCGACGACGCTGTCGACCTATACGAGCTATCTGATCGTCAACCGCGACATGAAGTCGTCGCTTGACCGCGTCGCCAACCAGGGCACGGTCGCTCGCGATACCGAATATTACGAAGCCAATATCGACAAGGTGACGACAGCCGACGAATTCGTCGATGACTATCGACTGTATTCCTATGCGATGAAGGCCTATGGCCTTGAGGAAATGACCTACGGAAAGGCCTTCATGAAGAAGGTCCTGGAGAGCGATCTCAGCGATACCGCAAGCTTTGCCAATTCGCTGACCGACAAGCGCTATGCGACCATGGCGGCGGCTTTCAACTTCGGCACAAAGACCGCCGAGGCGCAGACTTCGGTTCAGGAAGATAATCTCGTCAAGGCGTATCAGGATTCCTTCGATCAGGAAGAAAAGGATATCCAGTCCGAGGTCGACTATTACAGCAAGGCCATCGCTAATATCACCGATGTCGACGACCTCCTGTCGAACAGCCGGCTGAAGACATATGTGCTCGACTCATTCGGGCTCGATGCCAAGTACACGTCCACCAGCTATCTGAAGCAGGTGTTGACCAGCGATCTCGAAGACCCGAACAGCTTTGCCAACCAGACCGGCAGCGACAAGTTCGTGGCGCTAGCCGAAGCGTTCAACTTCCAGGCTGACGGCACGGTCGCAGACGGCGACAGCGCCCAGACGAGCGGCCAGATCGAATCGCTGAGACTCGATTACGTCTACAACAAATCGACGTTCCCATCCGATACGCTCGCGGCCGCCAACCAGACCTACTGGGAAACCAATATTGCCTCGATGACCAGTGTCGACGAGTTGGTCGACGACCCGCGGATGGTCGAGTATCTGACCACGGCCTTCAGCGTCAAAGTGCAGTTCACCTCCACAATCCGGTCGCTGCTGACCAGCGATTCGGCTGCAGCGACGCTTGGCTATACGGGCGTCAAGGCGATGTTCAATTTCCAGAGCGACGGTTCGATCGCCACTGGCGAGACCGCTCAGAACCAGACCCAGCTGGCGTCTACCAGCACCTCCTACCAGACGGCCTTCAAGGCCAACCAGGAAGATGCGGTCACCAATGCGGTCACCAACTATCAGACGCGCATCGCCGAGGTGAAAAGCGTCGATGACTTTCTAAGTTCGAATAAAGACGACGACGACGATACCAATGACGATGTTACGGAGATCTGGGACGTCGCGCTGCGCGCCTATGGGATCGATCCGGCCGATGTCAGCAAGAGCCGGCTCAAGGATATTCTTGCAAGTGATCCCAACGACCCGAAGAGCTATGTCAACCAGCTGAAAGACGACCGGTACGTCAATCTGGTCAAGGCGTTCAACTTCGACGCGGAAGGCGATATCGACACGCCGCTCCTCGTCCAGTCAGCCAGCGTCATCAGCAATTTCGCGACAGACTACAAGACGGAACAGCTCAAACTTCTCAAGGGCAGCGCTCGCGAGAAGGCGGAGGAAGCTGCCGACAAGGAGATCGACTACTACAATACCCAGATGCAGACGATCACCACGGCCGCCGAGCTTATTGCCGACGACCGCCTGGTGTCCTTCGTGCTCGAATCGAAGGGGATCGATCCCAAATCGGTCACCAAGGACGAGCTGAAGAACATGTTCTCGTCCGATCTCGACAATCCCAAAAGCTATGTGAACAGTCTTGCCAACGGCGTGTTTGCTGAGATCGTCGCATCGTTCAACTTCGATAGCGAAGGCAACCTTTCTGCGCAGCCCGTGGGCACGATCCAGCAGCGCGGCGACGTGCTGGCGACCGTCAATAACTACAAGCAACAGACGCTTGAAGAGCAGGAGGGGGAATCCAACGAGGGCGTGCGGCTGGCGCTGTATTTCGAGCGCAAGGCGGCGGACGTTACGAGCGCTTATACGATCCTTGGCGACACGGCGCTTTTCGAGTTCTTCAAGACGACGTTCAGCATGTCCGACTACATATCCAACATGGATACGGATCAGCAGGCGAGCATGATCGAGAAATACGTCGACATCTCGAAGCTTCAGGATCCGGACTACGTGACCAAGTTGATCAAGCAATACACGGCGCTCTACGATTCCGAGAACAGTTCGACGACATCGCCGGCGCTGACGCTGCTCACAACCACCGGCACGACACGCATCAGCTCCGATACGCTGCTTGCCGTCGCCCAGCTTTCATCGAAATAGAGACTTCAGTGGATGTAGCCGAGGCGGATCGCCTTGGCGATCGCCTGGATGCGGTTCACGGAATTGAGCTTGATCGTCGCGGAGCCGAGATAGGCGTTGACGGTGTGAACGGAGAGGCCAAGCTTCTCGGCGATCTCTTCGCTGATACGACCGTCGCCGGCCAGTTGAAGACACGCCACTTCCCGTTCGCTCAAGGATTCGGCCGGCACGCTTCGACGCTCATCGAGTGCCAGAAGGTCCATCATGACCTGACAACTTCTGACGTGCTGGTCGATGATCAGATTGCTGCCCAGCTCCAGCGAGCCCGACAAAAACGTGACGTAGCCATTCCCGAGAGCACCCAACCGCACCGGGAATGCAATTCCTGACGATGGCATGATCCGGTCGTCGATCTTGCGCACGAGCGAGGAAAAATCGCCGGCCTCGCTATAGGCCCCTTTTTCCGTGCCGGTCCACACGATCGGCAGGATCGACATTTCGATATGATCGAGAAACATATCGCCGTAGGAGCTCACGAGTACGCCCTGATGCTCCCCGCTTCCGGCGCCCCAGTTGTCCAGCTCGCAGACCAGCTTGCGCTTGTTGGGAAGCCCGGCGCCGGTAACACGAAACACAGCGAAGTGCCGCGCCTTGAGGTTCCTCTGCATGGCGACGAGTTTGGGAAATATGTCAGAACGACTGGAGGCACGCTGAAGACGCAGATACTGGATGCTGCCCGGTCCATCTGACGTTCCACCGCGGGAAAAGCCCATTGTTGCCCCAAGCCTTCCTAAACCAGATTGTTGCGTACGGCATAAGCGATCGCTTCCGACCGCGTTTTGGTTGCCGTCTTACGCATCACGCTGGTGATGTAGTTGTTGATCGTATTGCGGGAGATCCCGAGGATCACCGCTATCTCATCGCTGGTCTTGCCCTCGGCGATCCAGAACAGGCATTCCAGCTCGCGTTCCGTCAGTTCGAAGTCGCGTTCAGCCTTGGCATCGCGCGCCTCGGCAAAGCTTGCGCCATAGGATGCAAACAGTCCGACTTCGCGAAGTCTTTCCTGTGACAGGATGATGCCTTCCAGGAAAAGCAGCATCAGAGAGAAACGGGTTTTGCCGACGCAGAATGTCAGCGAACAGTATTGGCGGCTGATGTCGTCCGGCGGCGTGATGTCATCGGGCAGGAGCGCGAAGCTCGGGGTCAGCAGCGACAGACACTTTTCGAGTTCCGTCGAACGCGCATAACCACTCGCCAGATCCGCCCCGAGCCGTCGGACGAGATCGAATGGCCAGTTGGAGGTTACGATGAAATCGAGACCGTGTTCCTGGACGAGGTCGTAGCGGGCGAGAAGAAAATGCGAAGCGCCAACGTAGTCTGCGAGCAGCCGCATGATAGCCTGAACGTTGTTCGATCTCGACAAGATCGAAAGCCGTCTTACCAGTTGTTCACGGGAGATAATTTTCGACCCAGGTCCATCGTGATACGCGCGCTGGTCGATCGTCATCTCTGCTTCAGGCAACTCCACCGTTATCTGCTCCCCACCGGCTCCTCTCCCCGAAGGGCGACACCGGTATGTTCAAACGACGTATGGCATCCGCTTCCAGAATTAAGGCAGTTCCGGGTGCCGATACCCTGGCGTGACCGGTCCATTCCGAATCAGACTTCACATGTGCAAAGCCTAGACGTTGCCGTACGAATCAGGGCCATTGTAGGAATCGCTTTTGGAAATGCTATGCCGCGAGCGCCGATTTTGCCCACTTCCATCCATAAAGGCTTCATCAATGAGGCTAAAATGCGCCAACTGTATGGCAATGCCCACGCGACAAGGCCGGGACGAGCCCGGCCTGTTGTGATCATATGTTTGTGAAGGCAGTTTAGGCTGCTTTGTCGATCGCCCACTTGCGCAGGATTTTCGCGGCCCGCTCTTCGGAGATCTCGACCATGCGGGAGAGACGTTTTTCCGGACCTTCCTTGACCCGGCGGTTGAAGCCGCCGTCGTCGGCACCGCCCATAAGATCGTCCGAGCTGTCGAAACCGAAGTCGGCGCCGAAGCCATCCATGAGCGCCGGGCTTGCGCCACCCGGTGAGAAGTCGGGAAGTTCGAGGCCGGCCGCATCGGCGGTAAGCTCTCCGGCCGGGACGCTGGTGTTGCCACCGACGGTGCGCACCAGAGGACGAAGGCCAAGCCAGACCACGAGGAAGGCGACAAGAACGAACGCAAGCGAGTTGATGATGCCGCCGATATTACGGTTGAGCACTTCCATCATACCCGGACCAGACGAAGCGGCCTCGTCGAGAAGCTGGGTTTCGACGAAATCCATGGCCGTGAGTGTGACGACATCGCCGCGGTCGCTGCTGATGCCCGCAGCCGAAGACACGATCTTCTGCATCTCGGCAAGATAGGCGTCGACCTTTGCTTGATCCGCGGGCTCGCCCACCATCTTGGCAATACGGCCCTTGTTGACGACGACGGCGATCGAAATCTTTTCAATCTGATAGCCGTTGCGAACTGTCGCCGTGGTCTTCTGATTGATTTCGTAGTTGGTCTGCTCTTCCTTCTTGTCCGACTGGTCGGAGGATTTAGGAGCGCCGTCGCCGCCGGCCTGAGGAGCGGCCTGGGGAACGTTCTGCTCGACCGTGGTCGCGCTGTCGTTCTGGGCCTGCTGCGACTTGGAAGCTTCCTTGGTGGAGCGCACCGACCGTTCAACGCGGGAGTTCGGGTCGAAAACGGTTTCCTGGATCTGCTGGCTGTCGGTGTTGAGGGCGGCAGTCACGCTGGAGCGGAAGTTATCCATTCCGAGAAAGGGTGCCAACGCCTTGTCGATGTTGTTTTCGATTTCCTGCTGGACCGACTGGACCACACCGAGCGAACGGCTGATCTGGCTGTTGCTGCCATCGTCACCCGAGGCGAGAAGCTGGCCGGTTGAATCGAGGATCGTGACATCGTCGACTTCGAGGCCCGGGACGGCCGAGGCGACGAGATGGCGGATAGACGCAGCGGCTTTGCGACCGGCGGATGCGTTCGCACGGATCATCACGGACGCCGTCGGCTTCTGCTCGCCGCGACGGAAGTTGCCGGCATCAGGCATGACGATGTGGACGCGTGCGGCCGACACGCCGGAGATCTGCTGGATCGAACGGCCGATTTCGCCTTCGAGCGCCCTCACCCGCGTGACTTCCTGCATGAAGGAGGTCAGACCGAGCGAGCCGACATTGTCAAACAGCTCGTAGCCGGCATTCGCGCTGTTGGGCAGGCCGCGTTCGGCAAGCATCAGACGCGCCTTGCCGGTCATACCGACAGGCACCTGGATGCTTGCGCCATCAGAGCCAACCTCAAAGGGCATGTTGGCTTCCGCAAGGGCGATGCTGATCTGATTGAGATCGGCTGTTTCCAGACCGACATACAGTCCCTCATAGGAGGGCTTGTTCACATAAAGGGCAGCGGCCAGAACGATCGCTATCGAAACGACGCCGACGGCGCCCAGCGCGATCAATCGTGTCTGGCCAAGACTGGCCAGATTTTTGAATATTGTTGGAAATTGAGATAACAGATTCATTCTGTCCCACGCCGCCAGATAACATCTCGAGCCTATGCCCAGCATCACCCTAGGGAGCGAAGCTTGCGCGAGCGTTTCGAAACGTCGTGTCTGGTTGCCGCATGATGATTGCAACGCGGCCTGGCAGCAGGGTCAGAGACAGTCTGTGACGTCAGAAGAAATCGAAGTCTCCGGCGGCCTTGTTGAGCGGCTGGGAGTGGCCGTGGCGCATCCCGTTGGCCAGCGCCTTCTGCATGTCGGCAAGTTTGACGAGGCTGAGAGCCGTCGACAGATCCACCATCCAGTCGCTCGGAATGCTCGCGGTGACGGTATCGATGAACTCTGCGAGACCCCGCGTTTTCTGCACCGCGAGATCGATGCCCTGCAGCACTTTTACGCTGTCGGGCGAATGAAGCAGGCCCGGGCCGCCCAGTTCCAACACCTGCGGTTCGATACGCTCGATCAGATAGGCGACATCGTGCAGCTCCGAGACGAGGCGCATCAGTACCTCGGGCAGAGATTCCTCAAGGGAATCGCGTATCGGGGCGGTGATTTCAGTCATGAATTTCCTCGTCTTTACCCAGGCGTAAGAATTAAAAGAATTCGATCGAGCTTTCGACGGGCTTTGGTGGCGTACGGACAGGACGCTGCTCCAGCGCAACCGTCTTTTGCGTTTCGGCGCCTGTGAGAGGATATTGCCGGGCACGGCCGCTGACCGGCCAGAATTCCAGCTTGCGGCCGTGATCGCCTCCGGTCGAGGACCCCACCACCGGAATGCCTTCGTCACGCAGGAACTCCACGGCGAAGGCCGCATTCTGTTCGCCGACATTGGAGAAGCTGGCAATCGTCTTTGCGCCGCCGAAGATCTTTGCCTCGAGCCGGTCACGACGGGCACCCTTTTTCAGGAGACCGTTGATCAGCAACTCCATCAGGTGCACGCCGTAGCGGGTCGCGTCGCCCCCCGACGACGCTGCCCCGCCCGAGCCCGGAAGCAGGAAGTGGTTCATGCCGCCGACACCGGCGACAGGATCACGAAGGCAGGCAGCCACGCACGAGCCAAGAATCGTCGACAAAACCACATTGGGATCGCTTTCGACCTTGAATTCGCCCTGGATAATATGGACGCGTTTGGCACCTGCCGGGTCGTTCATTTAAGGGCTCCGAACACCGCCTCGATAGCAGCTTTCATCTTTTCGATTGTGAATGGCTTGGCGAGCACGTTGTTGGCGCCGAGCTGAGCAGCCTTCTGAACCAGAGCGCGATCGCCCTGCGCCGTCAGAATGATAAACGCTGCCTTCTTGGTATTCGGGTTGGTGCGCACGGCCTGCAGCAGGCCCAGACCGTCCATGTTCGGCATGTTGAAGTCCGAGATCACCAGGTGATGCGGCTGCTCGGCCATGATCTTCATGCCCTGCACACCATCGCCGGCGGCAGTGATCTGCTTGAAACCGAGCTGTGTCAGAGCGTCGCTGAGCAGCAGTCGGCTGGTGACCTGATCGTCGACGATCAGAACTTTGATTTTTTCAGCGAGGGACATTATTCGGTACCTTCTTTTCGGGCGGCAGTTAGTTTCAGTATTTCGTCTCCGATGGAGCCGAGCGGCAGCTGCTGCTCGACTGCACCAATTTCGTAGGCGACCCTCGGCATGCCGTAGACCACACATGTCTTTTCGTTCTGGCCGATCGTGCGAGCGCCTGCGCTGCGCATCCTCAACAGTCCCGAAGCCCCGTCGCGACCCATGCCCGTCAGGATAGCCCCGACCGCATTGCGACCCGCCAACTCCGCGACCGAATCAAACAGGACATCGACGGAGGGCCTGTGGCCGTTCACCGGATCGCGCTCGACCAGCCGGCAGCATGGCGCCGACGGATTGACCACCTGAAGGTGCCGGTCGCCACCAGGCGCGAGATAGATCTTGCCGATCTCGAGACGCGCACCATCGGTCGCTTCCTGCACTACAGGAGCGCAGATACGATTAAGCCGTTCAGCAAAACTTTTCGTAAACGTGGACGGCATATGTTGAGTGATTACAGTCGGTGGGCAGTTCAGCGGAAACTTTTGAAGCACTGCGATCAACGCTTCAACGCCACCGGTAGAAGATCCGATCGCCACAACCTTGCGACCATTGCGGTAATCTGATGCCGGCGTCGGGACCATTGAGACCGGAGCACTGACCTGTCGGCGTGCAGAGCGTGCCGCGGCCTTTACCTTTTCAGCCAGATCCATGAACGGGCGAACGTCTCCCGGCACCGGCTTTCCGACGCAGTCGAACGCACCGATTTCGAGCGCGGCAAGCGTTGCGTCGGCGCCGCGCTGGGTCATGGTCGAGACCATGATGACCGGCATCGGACGCAGACGCATGATCTTTTCGAGGAAGTCGAGGCCGTTCATGTTCGGCATCTCGATGTCCAGCGTCACGACATCAGGATTGAGCTGCTTGATGGCGCTACGCGCTTCCATCGCATCGCTGGCCTGCCCGACGACGCTGACATCGGGATCGGAATTGAGGACGGCCGTGATCAGGCCTCGCATGGTCGGGCTATCGTCGACGACGAGAACTCTGGCCGGTGCGATCATGCCTTCCTCCCGGCATTCTTGCCCATATATTTGTAGGTCGTGATGCCGATATTATCGAACGTGTTCTTCGCTTCGCCCGATACCCGCTCCGAATGGCCGATATAGAGATGGCCGCCTTCCGGCAGAAGCTGGGAGAAGCGCGACCAGATTTTCACCTGGGTCGGTTCGTCGAAATAGATCACGACGTTGCGGCAGAAGATGATGTCGAAACCGCCCTTGAAGGGCCATTGCGCCATCAGATTCAGTTCGTTGAAGGTGATGAGCTTCTTGACGCGATCATCGACCTGGAACTTGCGGCGGCCACCGACGTCGACCTCGCGGAACCACTGCTTGCGCATGGCCGGGGAGACGGTTTCGAGGGCACCTTCGTCATAGGCTCCTGCCCGCGCGGCAGCCAGGATCTTAGGGTCGATATCGGTTGCCAGGATGCGGAAATCATAGTCGGCAGCGTTGGGAAGAAGGCCCAGCACCGTCAGCGCGATCGAATAGGGCTCCTGCCCGTCGGAACAGGCCGCCGACCATATGCGCACACGTCCGCCATTGCGGGCACGCTGGATCAGCCCGGGCAGGACCTCGTCCCGAAGGTGCTCGAAGTGGTGGTTCTCTCGAAAGAAACGGGTGAAGTTCGTCGTCAGATGCGACAGCATCTCCCGGCGTGCCGGAGCGCCCTCAACGGAGGCGACCAGGGTACAGTATTCCCGAAAGCCCCGCAGTCCGAGGTTGCGGATATGCTTGGACAAGCGGGAATAGACGAGCGACGCCTTGGAATCGTTGAGGTAGATCCCGGCATCGGCGTAGATCATCGCCGCAATCTCCGACAGGTCGCGGCGCGTCAACGGGTATTCCCCGCTGGCGAGGACTTCGTCCGGCGACTGTCTGGCTTCTATGGCGCCCAGGGGCATCATGCGGCTTCGCTTTCCTTTTCGAGGTACGTCTCGGGGAAGAGATGATCCAGCTCGATCATGCAGATCATCCGCTTGTCGAACGCCAGAATGCCCTTCGCGTATTGTTTCGCCAGGTCGGAGGAAATCTCCGGCACAGGCTGGATATTCTCTTCTGTAATCGTAAGGATATCGGAAACGGCCTCGACCAGCAGGCCGACAATCCGTTTCCCGACCTGCGCAACGATGATGACGTGACGCGCCGTCGGTTCGGCATCCTTCATTCCAAGCCGCGCCGACAGATCGACGATCGGCAGCACGGCGCCGCGCAGATTGATCACGCCGCGCACATCGGCGGGCGCGTGCGGCAGCTGCATTGCCGGCGTCCATCCGCGGATTTCGCGGACAGACATGATGTTGACGCTGAATTCCTGATCGCCGATCCGGAAAGCGATCAGCTCCCGGCTTGCCTGCGTCAGATTTTTCACAGCGTAGGACATTGTGTTCAACCTGTCGCAGCGAGCGACATCTCCGGACTGAGCGACTGCCCGCGGGACGCGGCGACCACTGCGTCCACATCCAGGATGAGAGCGACGCGGCCATCACCAAGGATGGTGGCGGCGGCAATGCCCGGAACATGGGTGTAGTTGGCTTCCAGCGACTTGATGACGACCTGACGCTGACCCTGGATGGCATCGACCATCAGCGCGCGCTGACCGCCGCCTTCGGATTCGACCAGAAGTGCCACGCCCTCGACCGGATTTGCCTGTGTGGCGCGGAAGTTGAGGATGCGGCCGACATCGACCAGCGGGCAGAACGAGTTGCGGATCGAGATGAGCCGCTGCGTTGCGCCAAACGAGTGGATGGCAGACGCTTCCGGCTGCAATGTCTCCACGATCGCCGTCAACGGCACGACAAGCGTCTGGCCGGCAACCGTTACCACCATGCCGTCGAGGACGGCGAGCGTGAGCGGCAGGCTCATGGTGAAGGTCGAGCCCAGACCCGGGCGCGAGGAGATCGAGATACGGCCGCCAAGTGCCTGGATCGAACGTTTGACCACATCCATGCCGACGCCGCGGCCGGAAATGTCGGAGATCGTGTCTGCCGTCGAGAAGCCAGGCGCGAAGATGAGGTTGTCGATTTCCTCGTCCGACAGATTGGCATCCGGCGAAATCAGGTCGTTGTCGATTGCCTTCTGCTTGACGCGCTCACGGTTGATGCCGCCACCGTCGTCGATCAGTTCGATCAGGATGCGGCCCGAACGATGCTTGGCCGAAAGCTTGATCGTGCCTTCCGGATCCTTGCCGGCGGCTTCGCGCTTTTCAGGGCTTTCGATGCCGTGGTCGACAGCGTTTCGGATCATGTGGGTCAACGGCTCGGCGATCTTGTCGATAACCGTCTTGTCGACTTCGGTGTTCTCGCCTTCGGTGACCAGACGGATCTGCTTGCCGACCATGTCTGCGACTTCGCGGACGATACGCGACATGCGCTGGAAGACCGGCTTGACCGGCTGCGCGCGGATCGCCATGACCGAGTCCTGGATCTCGCGCGTCAGCTGCTGCAGCTCTTCGAGACCCATATTGACGGCGGAGGTGCCGCTGGCATCGTTTTCGATGACGCTCTGCGAGAGCATCGCCTGGTTGATGACAAGCTCGCCGACCAGGTTGATCAGGCGATCGACGCGATCGAGATCGACGCGGATCGTCTGGCCGGCGGCCGCTGTGGCAGCGGCCTGGGCCGGAGCCGGCGCGGGTGCTGCGGCTTCCTTCTTTTCGACGCGTGCCGCGGCGGCAGCCATCTTGCTGACGTTGGCGGCAGCTTCAGTCGCCACGACGGTGGCTGCCTCGTCGGCAGCCTTCGTGTCGGAGCCGAGCTCATCGTCTAGCGACGAGAGATCGAATGGTACCGGAACCATCGGCAGTTCTTCGTCGCTTGGCTTTGCTGCGGCCAGCTTGACGTCGAGATCACAGTCCCACTCGGCGAATTCGAACACCGAGCGAATATCGGCTTCGGTCTTTTCGGTCGTCAGGGAGATTTTCCAGCTGAAATAGGAGGCTTCCGGATCCAGCTTGTCGAGGGTCGGCAGCTGCTCCATGTCGCAGCCGACGCTCATCTCGCCGAGCTTGGACAGGTCGCGCAGCAGGAGGGCTGCTTCGTTGCCCTTGGCATAGAGATCGTGGCGCGGCTTGAAGCCGATCTCGTAGACCGACCCTTTTGCTGCCGGGACGTCGTCGTCGAAACCATCGAAGGTGAAAGGGATCGGCTGGAAACCGCTATCATCGCTCGGCTTCGGTGCCTCGGCCTTTGCAGGCTTTGCGATTTCGGCATGGGCCGAAGGCATTTCGCCGTGGGCAAGGGCTTCCAGTTCCTTGACGAGGCCGCGTGATCGCGCCTCGTCCACACCACCGCCGTCACGGGACGCGGTGACGAGATCGGCGAGCACGTCGGCCGATTTCAGCATCACCTTCAGAACGTCCTGGTTCGGCTCGAGCTTGTTGGACCGGACGCAGTCGAGCGTCGTCTCGAAGACGTGGGCAAAGCCCACGAGGTCATCGAGGCCGAAGGCGCCTGCTCCACCCTTGATGGAATGAACGGCGCGGAAGACGGCGTTGACCGTTTCGGGGTCGCGGTCCCCGTCGTTCAGCTTCAGCAGACCAGATTCCAGTTCAGCGAGCTGTTCTTCGCATTCCTGAAAGAAGATCTCTTTGATTTCGTTCATATCCATGGGAGGATTTCCTGGCTCAGGCGGTTACACGCTCGATGGCATCGATCAGTTTGGCGGGATCGAACGGCTTGACGATCCAACCCGTGGCACCGGCCTGGCGGGCGCGGTTCTTCTTCTCCGCGTCGCTTTCCGTGGTCAGGACCAGGATCGGGATGGCGCGGTACTTGTCGTTGCGGCGAACGCCTTCGATGAAACCGAAGCCGTCGAGGCGCGGCATGTTGATGTCGGTGACGATCACATCGGGGTTGCAGCCTTCGAGGACTTCGAGACCTTCGATGCCGTCTTCAGCCTGGATGGTTTCGAAACCGGCGTTGTTGAGAGTGACCAGAAGCATGTTCCGGATCGTCCGTGAATCGTCCACGGTCAGGACTTTTTTCTTCATCGCTAAATCTCCTTAGCAACCAAATTCTGTGTATCGAGGCCGATGAGCTGCATCGTCTTGACGAAGGCATCGGAAGGCTTTTGGACGGCAAAGGACTTCTTGTCGTCATCCCAGGCGTTTGCGCCGGCGACGAGGACCTGGACGCACTGGACGCCGAGACGCTCGACACCGGACGCATCGATGACGATGTCGCTACCGCGCATGGACAGCAGTTTGGCGTGCAGCGCGGACGCCTCGTTGAGGTCCAGCACGGAAGACAGTTTCAAACTTCCCGGACCGGCTTTCTTGGCCGCCATCAGCTTATTCCTTGTCGTTTGGAGTAAAATGTCTCTGAGGAACCGATGCGTTCCGCCGCGGCCCGCGGGGAGATGTCGGTGGCAATTTCCGGCCGGCGTGCAGCCGGTCTTGAGCGGTCGTCATCGTAACGGCCCTGTCGCGCAATCCGGAATTCGCGAACCGTGCGTCCAAGCTCCAGGATCACCGTCTGCAATTCGTCCGCGCCTTCGCCCGAGCGACGTGCCAGAACGGCATTGGATGCGACTTCCTGGCTGAGATCACTGACATGTGCCGTAACGACGTCGAGGCCTTCCGCCTGGACCCCGGTATCGCGAGCTATGCCCGCAATCGTGTCGTTGATGGCGGACACCTGCTGGACGATGCCATCGATGGCGCCCTGCGTGCGGTGAACCATTTCGACACCGGCATCGACCTGCGTCTTAGTGCCGTTGACGAGCGTCTTGATCTCGCGGGCGGCCTCGGCGGAACGCTGGGCGAGCGCCCTCACCTCCTGCGCAACGACAGCAAAGCCGCGGCCACTGTCGCCGGCGCGGGCGGCTTCGATGCCGGCATTGAGGGCGAGGAGATTGGTCTGGAATGCGATCTCGTCGATCGTGCCGATGATCTGGCCGATCTTTTCGGCTGACGCTTCGATATCCGCCATGGCGCTGATCGCCTGACCAACGACCTTGCCGCTGTCTTCCGCTGACCGGCGTGTGGCGGCCGTCGCCTTTTCGGCGGCAGCCGTGCCGACGGCACTCTGGCGGACACCGGCAGCGATCGACGAAAGCGTTTCGCCGGACTTTTGCAAGCGGGCGGACTGGTTCTCGGAAGTTCTGGCGAACGTGCGTGCGCTCTCGGAAAGAGCGTCGGTCAGCATGTCCGCCTGGATTCCGGTTTCGCCGACGGTCTCGAATGTCGTGCGGAGGTCGCCGATGGCGCTGTTGAGGATGTCGCCGAGTTCGCGATAGGCGTCCGGCATGTCGTCCGGAACCTTTGCGGTCAGATCGCGATCGGCCAGCGCTGAAACCACGGAGAGGAACGTCTCAACGGCCTGCGCCTGATCGGCCTGGCGCTGCTCGGTCAGGGCACGCTGGTGCTTGAGGCGCAATTCGTTGAAGCGCAACGACACCGCGATCTCCGCGTCGACCATGACGAGACGCACGATTGCGCTGACGAGATCGTTGAGTTCCTGTTCGCGCTTGCGACTTGCCGGAAGAATGGAGCGCGATGACATGCCGGCGACCGCACCGGTGATCAGATGCTCGAGCATCACCGAATGACCGGCAAGGTGCCAGCGCGGATCAAGACCCATGCGGCTTTCGGTATCGGAGAGGAGTTTGACCCGTTCGGCATACAGTGCATCGAAGCGCGCGTCGCTGAGCACGCTCCAGTGAGACGCCTGGAGGTCATGCAGGCGTTCGATCTGCTGTTCGCTTTCGAAGATACCGGCAGCCTCGGGAACGGACTGCAGCCGATGAAAATAGTCGCGCAATCCGGCTTTGAGATGAGGTTCGAGCTGCGGCCGGCACCGGCGCAGCAAGTCGCGCAGGTCCCCGTCGAGGCCAGCAAAGGCCAAGCGTTCGCTCAGGCTGCCCGCCTGGCTCCGTCGCCCCTGTTCTGTCGGCGTGTCCTGCACCAAAACCGTCCCCGCATGAAAGTCAGACCAACCCGACGAGTTGGTGTATTGCCGCCCAGCCAGGCAAATCCGAAACGGGCGGGAGCGTGCCGGGACAGGCCATGGCCTGTCTGCGGTGGCGACGCTTATACCGCGAAGCATTTCGTAATCTGTCGATGAGAAATACCGGATTCAGACCGGTACGGCTTGGCGGCTTCATGCCTGTTGGGAACCCTCGGGACATCCCATTCGCCGTCTATCTAATATGTATGGTTAATTCCTTGCCCGAAGGTTAACGCGGGCGGTGTGAAATGCTTTTTCAAGCAAAGTCAGAAACCGGCCATAGCTCGATCTGTCCGCAAAAGTGACAACAAACAGAGGCGCAGAACATCTCAACCAAAAGCTTTAAAACTTTCAGTAAAATCAAATGGATCTTATCTGGAAGTTCAGCTTGTGGCGGTGTTTCAATTGTCCGGCGGCCAGATCAGTTCGGCCAGCGCTCGTTGGCCGTCCTTGCTTCCGGTCGATGCAAGAGCCTGAAAAATTCTTCGCGCATCGGGCTTGCGACCGACATTGAGGTAGGCGTAGCCGCGAAGGATCATCAGATCGGTCTGTTCCGGCGTGATCTGGGCGCGCTGATCGAGCGCGATGAGCGCCTCCCGGTAGCGACCGAGGTTGAAGGAGCTTTGGGCGCGATTGGCAAGAATGGCGCTCTGAAGCTCCACGGCGCGGGAGTTGGTCTGCTTGGCGGCGGCGGCGGCAACAGACGCCTGATCCGTCAGGCCTGCCCGCAGATAGGCAAGGCTTCGACCATAGGACGCATCAGAGCGGACCACGTCGGAAGCACTGTTTTGCGCGACCTCGAAGGCCTTGACGGCTTCGAGCGGCCTGTTCAGATCCATCAGGCACCAGCCGCGCGATAGCGCCTGGTCCGGATTGGTCTGTCGGAGTTCCGTCAGAGCACAACCGCGAGACGGCGGCCCGGAGCTTGCCTGAGCGGATCTGGTTGCCTGGCGGACCGACGGCTGCACGGCAACAGGCTGCCGGGTTGCAGCGGCACGCTGCGGGTTGGGTTGCTGGACGCTGCGTTGCGACGGTTGCTGATAGGGTTGTCCGTCCTGCTGCGAATAGGCTTCTGCAGTGCGATCCTCGGGCCTGACGCTCGGCAGCGGCGGTTGGCGACGGTAACCTGTCCGGTCGTCGACGCCCGCTACCGATGGTCTGCCGAGATTTGCTATGCGCTCTGAACGATCGCCCCAGGCACGCTGGAGAGAAGCTACACCGGCCCGGTCGCCCAGGTCGTTGCGGGTCAGCGCCAGACCGTAGGCGGAGGGCTCGTCATCCGGCTTCCAGGCGAGTGCTGCCCCGAACCACTCGGCGGCTGTGCGAAGCTGCCGCATTGCTCTTGCATACCAGCCGAACTGTTGTGCCGCGTCGGCATCGCGGGCGGCGATCACGACAGGCGCCATACGGGCCAGAACCTCTTCCTGCAGCATGGGCGGAGGATCGAGTGCAAGAAGATTGGCGACGGCGGAAAGATAGGCCGCCTTGGTGCCTTCGGAACTTTCCCGGAAACGATAGAGAACGTTTTCCGCTTCGAGCGGCGACTTCTGGCGGACCAGGGTGAGCGCCAGCCCCTCAGCAGCGGAGGCCGTCTTTTCCTTGCCATAGGCGCGCCGGAACCAGCGCTCGGCACCGCCGAGATTGTCTCTGCGATAGGCATACCAGCCCAGCAGCAGCGCGTCCGAGGCGAGCCCCTCGCGTTCCGCGAGTTGTTCGAGACGCGTGACATACTGCTGGCCGACGACCAGTTTCGCATCGTCGCCGGCTTCGTTGACAAAGCGGCGCGCGAGATCGTTTCTCAGACCCTCGAATTCCGGCTGACCACCGGCGGGAGTTTTTTCCTTGGCGAGGAGATCTTCCAGCATGGTGGAGGAAAGAAGTTCACTCGCCTTCTGCACCGTGGCGACACGCGCGGCGGTGTCCTCGCAATTGTCCAGAACGTAGAGATAGGCATCCCGGGCGCGACCCTGTCGCTCGGTCTCGGCAAAGGCTTCCGCCACCCGCCACAAGACGTCGATTTCGCTGCAGGTGAGAAGGCTCGGGTTTTCGGCCGCCATGCGGATGACGACGTCGTAATCCTTGCTGTCGGAGGCGCCGGTCAGGCTGACACGTGCCTCGGCAAGCTTTAGCCGGTCGAGGAGATCGTCCGGTGCCTGCCAGCCGCTCTCGGCAGTCTGACGGTCGGCGATTGCCTTACGCACGTCGGCAAAGCGCGACTGTGCATAGAGTTGCCACATGTTTTCGAGCTGTGGATCACCGCTTGCGCGCACAGCCAGCGGATCAGCGGGCGGCGACCAGGTCGGATAGAGCGCGCGCAGGCGCGAGATCTCGGCCTGAAGCCGTGCCGTGTCGCCACGGGCAGCAAAATATCGCAAGGCGCTTTCATCCACGACGACCGGAGGCGGCGTGTTGCCGCGCTGCGCCGTCAAGTTTTCGGGACGCTGCAAGGGTGGTGGCGACGATGCGGCCGGGGACTGTGCGATCAAGGGCATGCCCGAACGCGCCGGGGAAGGCGTATCGGCCGGTTCGGTGGCGGATCCGTTCGGCAGCGTTTGCGTGATCACAAGCGCTGCTGCACCCGGAGACTGCGCGGAAGGTTCGTCTGAGGAGAGCAGTTGAGCCGTAAGCCGCTCGGTCTTGGGACGCGGCTGCATACCGTCTGCCCATGCGGGCGCGTCGGGACTGATGGCGCCGGTCAGCTGCGTCATGTCGACATTGGAGGATTGTCTATCGAGGCTCCAGAATCCAACAGCGGCGATACCTACCACCGTCAATGAGATCATCATAACCTTCATGGACTTCCGATCCCGATCCTAACCCCGACCTGTTGCCCCGCAACGAGGCGTATCAATGGCATGAACGCCATGATGTGTAAGAATGAGCTGATATGGTTAACGAACAATTTAGATTTGTTTAGCAAATTGTAAGCAAGACTCGCGATTCGCTTCGTTGCGTAGACTTTTGTGGAAGCGGAAATCGAGACGGAAGCGATCGGACGATGACTGTCCAGTAGATGCGCCATTATATGCGAGTGCCCATGACGAAAAGATCATTTGCCGAAGTTCGCCGGTTCGTACGCAGCGACCGCCGAAGCTTCGCAATTGCCATCGCAGGATTGCTGCCTCTCGTCCTGGCAAGTTGCGGCGGAGCTCCGATCCAGCCGGGCGCCCTGGTGAAGACCGTGCAGGCGGAAGAAGCCATGGTCATGCCCCCGCCATCCGGCCCCGGTATCGTCGGCGTCATCGAGCGGCGCTACGACAACGCCATCGAGCAGGAAATTCCGCTCTTCACATCCGCACTCACGCCCGGCCAGAACTTCATCAAGGCGCAGTTCTTCGGCACGAAGAGCGCGTTCAGCTATAGCTCGAACCGGCTGACGTCGAAAATGGTCTCGCAAAGCGGCACGGCCCGCGAAATGGCATCCGGGTTTCCCGGTGTACGGATGTTGCGGTCGCAATTTTACGTCCAGAACAGCTATGGCCCGTTCGGCTATGCGTTCGGACGCGGCAGGGGCAGCGATCTTTGCCTCTACGGATGGCAGCAGATCCGCTCGCAGGCGCAGAAGATGTCGCCGGTCGATAATTACGGCTCGATCCAGATCCGCGTGCGGATCTGCGAGGCCGGCGCGACGGAGCAGGCGCTTCTCGCCTTCATGTACAATTTCACTATCAACGCCTCCGTCGACTCGCTCGGCTGGAATCCCTATGGCGATGCGAGCCCGCTTTCGCCGGAAATCGGACGAACCGGCGCTCCCACCTACCCGCGTCCTGCCTCGACGGAAGCTATCGTTCCGGTCCTGCCGCAACGACAAGCTGCGCCGATGATCCGCCGCGCAGCCCCTGCCGCGCCGGTCCGGCCAGCCGTAGCACCGGTTGCCAGCAGCATGATGGAGCCTGTCATGCAGCCGGTGGGGCCAAGGATCCCCAGCGTTTCCGCCTTTTCTCCCGCAGGCCTCAGTCCGTCAGCACCCTCGGACGCTGCTGCGTCCCCGAGGTCACTGACACCCGCAGCCGCTCCGCGCGTCACTGTTCCTTCGCCTTCCTGCTCGACACAGGCGGAGGGTGCCAATGTCGTATGTCGCTGAGCGTCAGGCCGGCAATCCCGTCGTGATCCTGCCAACCGTAATCCGGTCGATCGAACCGCAAAGGTAATCCGGCGATGCGTACTTTTATTTCTGCCATCGTGTGGGTTCTCGCCACGATCATGATCGTGACCCTGGTCACCTTGCCGATCAACACGCGCACCCAGTTGATCGCGAGCGTCCTGATCGTCACGGTGATGATCATCATCAAGATGCTCAACGCCGACGGCAAATGGCGTCTCGTGGCTCTCGCCTTCGGCACCGCGATGGTGATGCGCTACGTCTACTGGCGCACGACGAGCACGCTGCCGCCGGTGAACCAGCTGGAGAACTTCATTCCCGGCATGCTCGTCTACCTGGCCGAGATGTACAGCGTGATGATGCTGGCGCTCAGCCTCTTCGTCGTTGCCATGCCGCTGCCGGCGCGAAAGCCGCATGGCCGCACGGAAGGACCGCTTCCGAGCGTCGACGTCTTCGTGCCGTCTTACAACGAGGACGAGACGCTGCTTGCCAACACGCTTGCAGCCTGCCGCAACATGGATTACCCGGCCGACAAGTTGACCGTCTGGCTGCTCGATGACGGCAGCACGCTGCAGAAGCGCCGCGCCGACAACGTGGCGGATGCACGGGCTGCGGATGCGCGCTACAAGGCCCTCAACCAGCTTTGCGAAGACCTCGGCGTCAAATACCTGACCCGCGAGCGCAACGAACACGCCAAGGCCGGCAATCTCAACAACGGGCTTGCCCATTCGAGCGGCGATCTGATTGCCGTGTTCGACGCCGATCACGCCCCGACGCGCGACTTCCTCTTGGAAACCGTCCACTATTTCGAGAAGGAACCGAAACTCTTCCTCGTGCAGACACCGCACTTCTTCCTCAATCCTGATCCCGTCGAGCGCAACCTGCGCACATTCGAGAAGATGCCGAGCGAGAACGAGATGTTCTACGGCATCATCCAGCGTGGTCTCGACAAGTGGAATGCCGCCTTTTTCTGCGGCTCCGCGGCCGTTCTCAACCGCAAGGCGCTCGAAGTCTCCAACGGTTTCAGCGGCGTCAGCATCACGGAAGACTGTGAAACCGCGCTCGACCTGCACGGTCTCGGCTGGCACAGCATCTATGTCGACCGCCCACTGATTGCCGGCCTGCAGCCGGCGACCTTCGCCAGCTTCATCGGCCAGCGCTCGCGCTGGGCGCAAGGGATGATGCAGATCCTGCGGTTCCGCTTCCCGCCGCTCAAGCGCGGGCTCTCCTTCCCGCAGCGCCTCTGCTACATGTCCTCGACGCTATTCTGGCTGTTTCCCTTCCCGCGGACGATCTTCCTGTTTGCACCGCTGTTTTATCTGTTCTTCGATCTGCAGATCTTCACCTCCTCCGGCGGCGAGTTCCTCGTCTATTCGCTGACCTACATGATCGTGAACATGCTGATGCAGAACTACCTCTACGGTTCGTTCCGCTGGCCGTGGATTTCGGAGCTTTACGAATACGTCCAGACCGTGCACCTGCTGCCGGCTGTCGTTTCGGTCATGCTCAATCCGCGCAAGCCGACCTTCAAGGTGACGGCGAAAGACGAGTCCGTGTCCGTCAGCCGACTTTCGGAGATCAGCCGGCCGTTCTTCGTGATCTTCTGCGTTCTCGTCATTGCGTTCTTCATCAGCATCTACCGGGTCTATACAGAACCGTTCAAGGCGGACGTGACGCTGGTGGTTGGGGGCTGGAATCTTCTCAACATCATCATTGCGGGCTGCGCGCTCGGCGTCGTTTCCGAACGTGGAGAGAAGCAGTCGTCCCGCCGTATCCGCGTCAGCCGGCGTTGCGAATTCGGGATCGGCGACCGCTGGTTCACGGCGACGATCGAGGATGTTTCGGTCAATGGTGCAGCACTGCAGATCTATACGGAAGGCGCCAGGGACATCGCGAACGGTGCCATGGGTGTGCTCCGGTTCCAGCCGTTCAGCGACCTGCCGATCAGCGACTTGCCGATCGAAATCCGCAATTTCGATACGGTCGGCGACGTGACAACGGCGGGGTGCCGCTACATGCCCCAGAAATCCACCGATCACCGTTTGATCGCCGATCTCATATTCGCCAATTCGAGCCAGTGGACACAATTCCAGACCTCGCGACGTTACAACCCGGGCCTCTTGCGCGGTACGATCTGGTTCCTGGGTCTTGCCGCCTATCAGACGACCCGCGGCCTCGGCTACCTGTTGAAGGATCTGGGCAAGAGCCAGACGACGAAGGAAGGTTGAGCGACATGATCATCAATACACGCTTCCCCCGCCTTCTCTTCGTCGCGGCCATGCTGGCATCGACCGGCGCCCTGTCGGTCTCGTCGCTTGCGCAGCAACCCGCTCAATCGCCGGCCCCCGCATCATCGCCATTCGACATGGGTCCGGAGCGATCCCGCCAAGGTGTAACCCCGACCGCGCCGCCTTCACCGCAGACCCCGGCTCCGGCACCTGTGCCACAGGTTCAACGGCCCATTCCAGCCGCTCCGAAAACGCCCGCGACACCGGCACCGGCGGCCACCGCTTCTCCCTCTCCGGTAACGGCACCTGCTCCTCAGGCGGCAGCCAAGGCTTCGACCGAAACGGCGCGGCGCTACCTCATCCCTGCCCCGTCGCTGCGCCTGAACGGCGAGGTCCAGCAGCGTTCCTGGTCCGTCTACCTGACCGAGGAGCAGGCGGCGACGGGTGCAAAGCTGCACCTCACGTACCAGAACTCGATCGTCGTTGCGCCGGAGGCCTCGCGCCTTTCCGTGACGATCAACGACGTCGAGATCTATGGCGACAAGATTGCATCGCCCGACCAGCCGTTCGAAAGGGTGCTCGACATACCGCCGGGCGTTCTGAAGGCGGGCGGCAATATGGTACGGTTCGCGGCCAATCAGCGTCACCGCACCGACTGCACGGTCGAATCCACGTTCGAACTCTGGACCGACATCGACCCGAAGCGGACGTTCCTGGCGTTCGACGACGAGCGTAGCGACCGGTTCAACCGACTGGACGATGTCAGGGCGGTCGGCGTCGACGGCAGCGGAAAGACGCGGTTCCGCTTGATCGTGCCGGCGCTCGACCAGCTGGGCGCGACGGATGTTCTGATGCGGCTTGCGCAGGGACTATCGCTGGTGGGCGGCATGCCAAACCAGTCGTTTTCCTTCCAGAAAACCATCACACCCGATCTGAGGCCCGGCGAACTTGCGGTCTTCGTGGGGACACCGGACGAACTTCGACCGATCCTTCCGAACCTGGCGGCCGCCGCTTCCAGTGCAGCCGTTGCAAGCTTTACCGATTACCCCGGGCACGGATCCTCCGCTCTGGTTCTGTCGGGACCCAGCTGGCCGGCGCTTCAGGGCCTTATCGACAGTTTCGTTGCCTCCACCGATGGCGGCAGCATCCAGCGCCGCGATACACTGGCGACCTCGAGCTGGCGCGGCATCGATACGCCATTCCTGTTTGCCGAGAAATCGATTGATTTCAATTCTCTTGGGGTCAGCAGCGAGGAGTTTTCCGGGCGGCTTTACCGTACCGAGTTCACAATCGGCGTTCCGGCGGATTTCTACGCGAACGCCTATGGCGAAGCGCGCATCCTGCTGGATGCCGCCTATGTGTCGGAGGTTCTGCCTGGCAGTCACATCGACGTCTTCGTCAATGGGAATATTGCCTCAACCGTTCCGATCACCTCGGACGGAGGCGCCATTCTGCGCCACCTGCCGATCAAGCTGACGCTGCGTCACTTCAAGCCTGGGGTCAACACGATCACGCTCGAAGCTGCGCTGCTGACGGCGTCGGACAAGGCCTGCGCGCCGGGCGCCACTGCGAATGAAGGCACGCGGTTTGCTCTCTTCGGTACTTCACAGTTCGAGATGCCGGATTTCGCCCGCATCGCCCGCGTCCCCAATCTCGGCGCTACGTCCGGCACCGGCTTTCCCTATTCGACCGGCACCGAGTCCGTTCCTTTGTTCCTCGGGCGGATCGATGAAAAGACCCTCGGATCTGCGGCGACTTTCCTTGGCAAGATCGCGACCGCGTCACATCGGGCAATACCGGTCTCGGTGACGATTTCAACGGCGCGTATAGCCGGGCGCAATGCGCTGTTTGTCGGCGCGATCTCCGAATTTCCAGCCAATATCCTGACGGATCTCGGCATCGAGCAGAAAAGCCGCGGTAGCTGGGGTGAGAACAGCGATCACGTCCCGGCCGACCGGGCTTCATTGACGCTCCAGGACTGGCAGGATCGCAACGGCAACAATTTCTTCGGCCGACAGCTTTCTTCCGTGGCGGATTGGGCCAAGCGGAATTTTGACCTCTCCGCACCGATGCTGCGGTTTGCGCCGGCTGGTGACGCGATCTATGTGCCGCCGAAAACCGCCGGAATGATCATCGCACAGGAAAACGATCCGACCCAGACCGGCACCTGGACGGCGGTGATCGGCGCGACGGGCGATGAGCTTTCTGCCGGGATGGAGGCCTTTTCGGCACGCGAGGCGTGGAACCAGCTCGACGGACGCGTGTCCGTGCACGATGTTTCCGAAGCAGATCCGGTGATTGTTCCGGTCAACTGGTTTCACTTCACGCCGACTGCAAACTTTTCACTCTCGAATGCACGGTTGATCGCAACGAACTGGCTGTCGGACAACATCATGTCCTACGGACTGCTTCTCGTCGCGAGTGCAATTCTCGTGGGGCTGGCAACCGGTGGACTGCTGACCCGGCTCGGTCGGAAATAGGCACCGCAGGTCAATCCCGTGCGGCTGTCGGGTCCTCCGGCAGCCCTCCCTTACCGGTAAAGCGTCGGCTGACATGCAGCGATCCCTGAAGGCCGAACCGCCAGGGCTGGTCGATACCACGCGAGATGCCGATCCGCCGTCCCGCGACCACCAAGGGCGGTGTTATCGGCGGAGCAAGCCGGAAAGGCGCTTCCATGAGCGACAGGCCGTCATGCTCGATACCAATTCCCAGCGCCTGGCAGACGCGTCCGGGGCCCGAGCATAACAGCAGGGGCTCCGCCCTGCACCGCCGGTGTTCCATCTCGGCAATGCCGTTCACGGGCTGCAAGGCCCGGATCAGCACCGCGCTGCCCGGCGTGCAAACGAAATTCACGCACCAGTGTATGCCGTAGGAACGGTAAACATAGGCATGACCGGCCGGCCCGAACATGGCAAGGTTGCGGGGCGTCGGCCCGCGAAAGCTGTGGGATGCCGGATCATCCGGCTGGTAGGCCTCGGTCTCGACGATGACGCCGCCGACGCCCGAAAGCTCGAATTCAGCGCCGATCAGGTCGCGCGCCACATCCACCGCGGACCGCGTGAAAAATCCGGCTGCCAGTGCCATGTCGTGCCTCACCATTTCTGCGGTTCATGATCCAACCTAACCACTCGAGAGCGCCAAGGGAACAAAGGGCCTCGTCACGGGTTGGCGTCCATTCCCTGGCTCTTTGCCTCCCGGAGCGTTTTCATGACTGTTTTTTCTTCCGATAACAGAGACTCTGCGGCCTATCCGCTGCAGTCCCTCTTCGTTCCCTTTCCTTTCGTCTGCTTCACCCTGACACTCGGGACCGACCTGGCCTTCTGGCTAAGCGATGGTCACCTGATGTGGCAGAACTTTTCCTCCTGGCTTCTGTTTGCCGGCCTTGTCTTCGGTGGCGTCGCAATCGTCGCTGGCCTGCTGGATATGCTTCGTCCAAGAACGCGGCCGCTGCGCCCGGCATTTCTCACCATCGTCATCTATATCGTCATTCTGGCGCTGGCCTTCCTCAACAGCCTTGTTCACGCCGGCGACGGCTGGACGGCCGTTGTGCCTTACGGACTGGCGATTTCTGTCGTCACATTCGTTCTCTCGGTTTTCGCCGCTGCAATTTCCGCCCGCAAGTATTCCCGCCTGGCCTGGAGGATCTGATCCATGAAGCCGTCCCGCATTCTCTTTGCCTCCGCGCTTTCGCTGTCGCTCGGCACCGCCTTGCCGGCCTTTTCGCAAAGCAATGACTTCGACGTCAACTCGCAGATTGGCCCCGATCCTGTCCTGCCGGAACCATCGCACCCGCTCATCCCCGACCTGAAAGTCGCGGAAGTGATCGGCTGGAAGGATGGCGAAACGCCGAAGGTTCCTGAAGGCCTGAAGGTTACCGTTTACGCCAAGGATCTTTCGAGCCCGCGCACCGTCCACACGCTTCCGAACGGCGATGTGCTTGTCGTGCAATCCAAGGCACCGGCAGGCGAGCCGACCTCGAGGCCGAAGGATTTCATCCGCGGCTGGATCATGTCGATCGCCCACGGCGATATTGGCGCTGAGAAGGAAACCAATATCATCACCCTGCTGCGCGATACCAATCGCGATGGCACGGTCGACGAACGACACGACCTTCTGACCAAGCTGGATTCGCCGTTTGGCCTGGCTTGGGTGGACAATACGCTCTACGTGGCCTCGGCCAGCGCCGTGATCGCCTACCCATACGAACTCGGCCAGAACGAGATTACCGCGCCGCCCAAGGTGCTGACCCCGCTTCCTGGTGGGCCAATCAACCACCACTGGACCAAGGATCTGGCGCTCAGCCCCGATGGCAAGATGCTCTACGTCTCGGTCGGCTCGAACTCCAATATCGTGGAGAACGGGCTCGAGGCTGAAAAGGGCCGCGCCGCGATCTGGCAGGTCGATCGTCAGACGGGGGCGGCACGCGTCTTTGCATCCGGCCTACGCAACCCGAATGGTCTTGCCTTCAACCCTGATACGGGCGTTCTCTACACCGTCGTCAACGAGCGCGACGAACTCGGTCCGAACCTGGTGCCGGACTACATGACGTCGGTGAAGGAAGATGGCTTCTACGGCTGGCCGTGGAGCTACTACGGCAACCATGTCGATGTTCGCGTTCACCCGCCACGGCCGGACATGGTCGAACGGGCGATCGCGCCGGACTACGCGCTGTCCAGCCATGTCGCAGCACTCGGCCTGACGTTTTCGGCCAATTCCGCCATGCCGTCCGCCTTCGCAAGCGGTGCCTTCATCGGCGAACATGGCAGCTGGAACCGGGATCACTTCAACGGCTACAAGGTCGTCTATGTGCCCTTCGAAAACGGCAAGCCTGTTGGCAAGGCACAGGACGTCGTGACAGGCTTTATCGAGAACGATCAGGCGCGCGGCAGACCTGTCGGTGTCGGGATCGATGGAACGGGGGCGCTTCTGGTTGCCGACGATTCCGGCAACACGGTCTGGCGGGTCGCCAATGCCGACGGCACGGTCATTCCGCAGCCGATCGGCACCGACCAGACCACGGCATCCGCACAGCAGGCCGCGACCACCGACAAGACGGATCGGGCACCGGTTGCAGCAGTGAGTCCTCCGGCCAACGGGACGACCGGCTCCACGGAACCGGCACTCGCCGCACCAACCGCCCCTGCAGAAGAGCGGCTGACCGGTCAGGCCCCAGTGTCCGGTAAAAGCGATACGCTGCAGCCGTCGCAAACCGACATTGCGCCAGCAGCAAGGCCCTGATCCGGAAACGGTCTCGCGCTTATTGACGTTAGACAGACGAACTCATGTGCAGCCGGTAACGCCTACTGGCTGCACTTTCTTTTTAAGGTCGCCGTCATGCCGCGCGCTTGAGCGCATCACCGAGCATCGAGACGATGGTGCCGATCTGCTCCTTTTCGATGATCAGCGGCGGCGACAGCGCGATCGTGTCGCCCGTAACTCGGACCAGCAGCCCCTTCTGGAAGCAATCGACGAAGACATCATAGGCACGTGCGCCCACAGCGCCTTCGCGCGATGCCAGCTCGACGGCGCCGACGAGGCCGAGGTTTCTGATGTCGCTGACGTGCGGCAGGCCCTTCAGCGAGTGCAGGGCCTCCTCCCATTCGCCGGCAAGACCGGCGGCGCGGGTCAACAGGCCCTCTTCCTCGTAGATTTCCATGGTCGCGAGACCGGCGGCGCAAGCGACCGGGTGGCCGGAATAGGTATAGCCGTGGAACAGCTCGATCGCGTTCTCAGGTCCTGCCATCAGTCCGTCATAGATCGTGCGGCTGGCAAACACCGCGCCCATCGGGATCGTCCCGTTGGTAATGCCCTTGGCGGTGGTGACGAGATCCGGCACGACACCGAAGTAATCCGTGCCAAACGGCATGCCGAGACGGCCAAAGCCGGTGATGACTTCGTCGAAAATCAGAAGAATGCCGTGTTTCGTGGCCGTTGCGCGCAGCTTTTCGAGATAGCCCTTGGGCGGCAGGATGACGCCGGCGGAGCCTGACATCGGCTCCACGATCACGGCTGCGATGGTTTCCGCCCCGTGCAGTCCGACGAGACGTTCGAGATCGTCGGCAAGCTCGATGCCATGCGCCGGCAATCCCTTCGAGAAGGCGTTGCGCTCGATATCGAGCGTGTGACGCATATGGTCTGCCGGGATCTGCGGAAAGACGCGGCGATTGTTGACGAGACCGCCGACCGAAATGCCGCCGAAGCCCACGCCGTGATAGCCCTTCTCGCGACCGATGAAGCGAGTTCGTGTCCCCTGCCCGATCGACCGCTGATAGGCGATGGCGATTTTGAGCGCGGTATCGACAGATTCGGAACCGGAACCGGTAAAGAAGACACGATCCAGCTTGGCGGCGGCACCACCCGGCGCATGCTCCGCCAGTTTCGTGGCGAAATCGAACGCGATGGGATGACCCATTTGGAAGGTCGGGGCAAAATCCATGGTGGTGAGCTGGCGTTCGACGGCCTGTGCGATCTTCTTGCGACCATGGCCGGCATTGCAGCACCACAGCCCCGCCGTGCCGTCGAGAACCTTGTTGCCGTCGACATCGGTGTAATACATGCCATCCGCCTGCGCGAGCAGACGCGGCGTCGCCTTGAACTGGCGGTTTGCCGTAAACGGCATCCAGAAATTGTCAAGATTGAGCGCGTTTGTCTTGCTCGCGTGATCCATGAAAGCCTCCTGTTCGATAGGGTAGATGTCACGGATTTTTTGGTGGCGAACAAGTCTTTTTGTGTTGGGGGCGGGAGAGGTGGCGGATATCGAGAAATCCATTTTGCCGCCACAAATTCCGCGCTATGACAATTGGGAAGCAGTGCCGGGGACGTAATGCAGTATTTCAAGACACATATAAGGGTATCGACGTCGTTTGCTTTGCGTGAGGTCGCGACGCGATATGGAAAGCATCCCGGCGGATATATTTGGGCGCTCCTTGAGCCGGTATCCTACGTGGTGCTGATGAGCTTCCTCTTCGGAGCCCTTGCGCGTCATCCTGCTTTAGGTACCAGCTTTCCGCTGTTCTTCGCGACCGGTTTCATCGCTTTCGCACTCTATTCCGATACATACCGGTATTTGACCTCCTCGATCAGCGCGAACAGAGCACTTCTTTCCTATCCCACAGTCGCTCCAATCGACGCTTTCGTAGGACGCTTCATTCTGCAATCCATAACGTCGCTTCTGGTGGCGCTGGTGATCCTGACTGGTGCTCGCATGACGGAACCTCACGCGTTAGCCTTGAACTGGAAAGCATTACTGGAAGCAGTTTTCTATGCGTGGGCGCTAGCGATGGGCATGGCCTTCTTCAATGCAGCGCTTTTTCAGAGGTACTCGTTGTATGAGAAGCTGTATTCGATCGTGACGAAGCCGCTTCTACTTCTTTCCGGCGTGTTCTACGTACCCAGCCTGCTGCCATCGCCGTTTCGCGAATATATGCTCCTTAATCCGCTCACGCATGTTGTGATCCTTTTCCGGGAAGGCTTTTACGGAGAGAGCCCGTTGGACGGAGTAGATCGCTTCTATCTGGCCGAATGGTCCGTGTGCATGTTGTTCGTTGGCATGCTTGCGTTCACTTTCATTCCGTTTGCGCGTGAACGATAAGATAGCGCGGACTGACCTTGCAAATCGTCTCACCAGAAGAATTGTGCTCGGTAATTAGATGCCGCACTTAGTTCGCATGCGGCGAACGCAGGCTGCCGCGGGATATCCGATCATTAGCCTGAAGTTCTGCTACACTCCACTCGCGATAGGCGAAGGGGTTAGCAAATATGGAGGATGAGTTTTCAGCGGCTGGTATCAGCATCGATGTGATCGACCGCATCACGGATACGATCGAGAATTACGATTCTCTGCCGTCCGACGACGTCATCGTGGTTTTAAACGAAGCACTCAATGTGATCCGAGAGCTTCTGCGGATGCTCGACGCCGAGTGAGATGGTTGAAGAAGCGGCTCGGCATGCTAAAGTACTGCGCTTTCAAGTCAGGATCATTCCTGGACAAACTATTGCGGTGACATGCGGGATGTACGACCAATATCTGCGTTGGGTAGTTTCATGTTTCGCTTGGGCCGGTTTAAAGCCGCGTGCCTATGTGTTCGGGATGATCCCTTGGAAAAATCAACTGGCGCATTGGCTTCACGGTGAAACCGTTTCCCGAAAGAGCAGGCATGTCGGCAAGGCGTGGTTTAGGGCCTTTATCGCTCCTGTAATTGCGGCTCGCAAAGGATCGAAGGTCTATGTCTGGGGCTACAAGGTCCAACCTTTCGTGGAACAGTTCTGTCGATCACGCAGCATTCCCATCATTCGTGTCGAAGACGGGTTCATCCGGTCCATATCTCTCGGCGCAACCAAGGCGCCGCCGCTATCTCTGTGCTTCGATCGGGGGGGGATGTATTTCGATTCGACCCAGCGTTCTGACCTAGAACAGCTGATTGATACGTACGACTTTGACGCCGACCCGGATCTGATGGCCCGGGCCCGGGCGGGGATCGACACGCTCATTGCCTCTCGGCTTTCCAAATACAATACGTCGACGGACACCGATATTGCCGCAGCCTATGGACCAAAGGCCAAGGGCAAGCGCATCCTTGTCGTCGGTCAGGTTGAGGACGATGCCTCGATCCGATTGGGCTGCGACCGGGTCATCGATAATAACGAGCTTGTGCGGATTGCCGCGGGTGAGAACCCGCAGGCACAGATCATTTACAAGCCTCACCCGGAAGTCCTTCACGGAACGCGCGCCAACCAGTCCGATCCGAATGATGTCAGCGATCTGGCGATGATCCTTAGACAGGACATCACCCTGGCAGATGCCTTTCAAACCATTGATCATGTCTACACGATCACCTCGCTGTCAGGCTTCGAGGCGCTTATTCGCGGCATCCCAGTCACATGCGTCGGGATGCCATTCTACGCAGGCTGGGGCGCAACAGACGATCGACAGAAATGCGAACGGCGGACAGCAAAACGATCATTTGAAGAGATATTCGCAGCGGCCTATATTCTCTACGCCAGGTACTTTCACCCAGCGCTGAACAAGCCGCTCAGCTTCGAAGAAGCGATCGACCTACTGGCGGAGATGAGGGAGCACACCTCGGCATAAGGGAAATACTTAGTTCCGCCAGGTCAGATATCGAACGCTATCTCATTGTATTGCATTAATGCAAATCGGAATTTGCGCTCCTTGCCCAATTTGCTTTTTCACCGCGGCGCCGCTTCGATTTCGCTCCTACTTCTCGCAGCCAGATTTGAAAGGGTAGAAGGAGGCAAGAAAGGTCGTCTTGAATTTGTTGAACGCAGCGTGTGTTGAACTGCCACCGCCATCGTTCATGCAGAAAAAGCGCAACGAGCGATACATTTTCTTATTCTGAAAAGCGCTGAAATTTGTATGGCGTACGATCAAAGACTGCTCATTGCTCTCGATGCAAAGTCCCTTAGAACGCGCGTAGTGGTGATAGAAGAACGATGCAAAAGAGATATCGTCTGCCGTACGAAAGCGCGCTGCACGCGTTGTCGCTGCTTCGTCACCGAATTCGTCTATCATCTCCTTGAACACTGTACGCGTAAACGCATAGGGAGCGTGCCTGTGCATCTGAATAGGCTTAATACCCGTTCTTTCGTCCAGTAATCTCGCTCCACTGACGGCAGCATTTTGCCATTCCTCAGCGCGCCCAGCGTCACTTAGTTGCTCAAGATAAGGCAACACACCGTACGGCTCAAGACGGGCAACAGTTTGCCCGTAAGCATTGAAGAAATCCTGTGGTCTTACAAACCCAGACAGAAAGAAATCATCATTGAAATAAATGAATTTCTCACTGAGGCCGGAAATCTCGTGAAGAAATGTTTCTATAACATGAGAATTGAATGTTGGCAGAATGTCCGCAGGCATCAACGCTTCGTGATAGACCCATTTAAACCGGTCGCTCTCCGTGAACCAATCCGGAGGAGCGCAATTCGAAACGATATATATAGTCCGGACCCACGGTGCGAACAGCTCAATTGAGCGAATCGAATGCTTCAACTCATCATTGTGCGAATATCGATCGGGGTCGATAGCAGCGGATCCTCTGTATGGCCTAATTAGTTCCTGCCAAGCAGGATCGCTACCGTTTACCCAGGTATATACTGCATCAATCTCTTCAATTTTATAAGGCGTAAGTGAAGCCTGTGGTGGATTCCAATTTTTCTCGACAAGTATGCGCTTGACGGGAGTAGTCTCACCGACTGCTACCGCCACGCCTTTCTGCTCCCGCCACAGCGTGATCGAATGCCTACTAAGCAACGCGCTACCGGAGTCGACAACCGCCAACTCTATCCTGCCACTGCTTCCCGGCTTGAGAATCGAAGCTTTAAACCTTGACGGGTTAAAATGAGTCCATCCAGATACGTTGGAATGAACGAAAATACGGACTCCCGCACCTTCGGCAATTTTGGCCATTGCGGACATCAAGAACGGCAACGAAAAGGCGCTGATATCGACGTCGGATTTCAACCCAGAGAAACTACGGGTTATTCCAAGATCGACTGAAGACAGCAGTTGCGACACGCTCTGCGGGGGGCGTCCTTCAACGGTATTACTGAGAACTCTCGACCATTTCCCCGCCTGTTTAGCCGGAAGCATCAAATGAGTGATTGGGTAACGCTGATTCAGTTCATCTCTAAGCAGCACAGCGTATCGTCTAGTTTTCGAAGAAAACCATCTAGTTATGCGTTGGAACATCACAAACTCGCTCATGCCGCGGAATTACCCGGCGGACCTACTTTAGTTGGCCTGCCATATTATATGGCGTGACTCGTCGTTGTTTCATTTGCTCGTGTTGCGACATAAGGCTGTCCCACTCGGCTACAACTGACTTTTTTCTCTCGAACTGAACCCTGCGACCGGTAATTTTCACATTTTCGCAACTGGAAAAAAATGATGAATCCTCTCGAAACTGCGCCTCGTACAAAGTACGAAATATATTCGTATCGCAACCTTCTCCGAAAAACACCTTTATCCTCTCAAAAAAATCCGAGTCTTCACTCACATTAGCTTCTCTAAAGAAACCGACATTATCCAAGACATCCTGGCGAGGAAACATCATTGAAATTATGCAGTTCATGACTCGCTTTTCGTTCACTTCCAGTCGTTCTCGTCTGGAGTTAACCCTGACGTAGTTGCAAGTCACAACTTTTTTCGCCGGATCCCGCAACAACTCAATGACCTGTCTCTCGATCCGGGTCGGGTCACTGACATCATCACCATCCTGAAATGTCAGGTATGCGCCTGTTGCCATCCGCATCCCAAGGTTCCGACTTGCGCCGGTACCGATCGACATCTCATTGGTAACGACACGTATGCGCGGGTCACGTTCGCATAGTTCCGCAATAATGCCAGGCGATGCGTCGGTGCTTCCGTCGTCTACGACGATAATCTGCAAGTTCCTAAACGACTGCGCCATGATAGAAGTCAACGAGGCACTAATCGTATCTTCATTATTGCGTGTCGCGACCACGACACTCACGTATTCGGCCTTGAAATTACCGAACTTACGTCGGAAAAAACGGTACGGCCACCATGCTTCGTACACCAGCTGAGGGTCTGCGATCACGTCTGACAACCGGCCTCTCTTATCGAAAGCTTTGAAGAAAATCTTCAGCAGACCACTGACGGTTGCCGGTCGAATGCGCTCGAGCTCAACGCGAGGATTCCGGCGAAACTTTCGCATCATGTTCGAATTCATCCTGTCTTGAATAGTAGACATGTGACAGGGATATGACACTTTTATGACCGTGAATCTAGGGGGAGGTTGCACAACTCCGAGCAAGATTGGTGCCTGGAGGCCGTTTAGCAGAAAATGCTCTCGTCGGTTGCTGTCTGAGGGCTATGTAGCTCGTATATCTCAGCTAAATGGCAGGCTTCGTCCGGAGTGAAACATCCTATAGCCCCGTGCTTTCTGGGACTGCCCCGAACAAGAGCTAGTGCATCACTGCTCCCTAGGCATCCCAGCGCGCTGCTGTATGCAGCCTTTGACCAACACGGAGCGGCTCCGAAATGCGACACGACATAGCTAAATTGTTGGCCGTCGAGCAGCTTGCATATTCATGTTAGCGCCGATATCTACAGGCGATAAAATTTTGACAAGATCGCACGATCCTGTCCTACAGTGAATGTCAAGTTGACGCTGCTCAGGAGGCCTAAGGCTTAACCACTATGGCAAAAAAAGCATTGATTACCGGGGTGACTGGCCAGGACGGCTCCTACCTTACCGAACTGCTAATCGAAAAAGGATACGAGGTCCATGGGATCAAGCGTCGCAGTTCGAGTTTCAATACACAGCGCATTGACCACCTTTACCAAGATCCTCACGAGACCGGCCTCAAACTTCACCTGCATTACGGCGATCTGAGCGACACGTCTAATCTTACACGTATCGTAAAGGAAGTTGAGCCGGACGAGGTCTACAATCTCGGTGCCCAGTCACATGTCGCAGTAAGCTTTGAATCCCCTGAATATACGGCTGACGTTGACGGATTAGGCACATTGCGACTTCTGGAAGCAATCCGATTCCTCGGCTTAGATAAGAAGACGCGTTTCTATCAGGCGTCCACGTCAGAGCTTTATGGCTTGGTTCAGGAGATCCCGCAGCGGGAAACAACTCCTTTCCACCCTCGCTCGCCGTATGCGGTTGCGAAACTTTATTCTTATTGGATTACGGTCAACTACCGGGAAGCGTACGGCATGTACGCGTGCAACGGAATCCTCTTCAACCACGAGTCGCCGCGACGTGGGGAGACCTTCGTCACCAGGAAAATCACCCGAGGTCTGGCCAACATTTCCCAAGGCCTCGAAACCTGCCTTTACATGGGTAACCTGGACTCGTTGCGTGACTGGGGTCATGCCAAAGACTACGTGCGCATGCAGTGGATGATGCTCCAGAAAGACGAGCCCACTGACTACGTGATCGCCACCGGAAAGCAGTACTCGGTCCGGGAGTTTATTCTTTGGTCCGCAACTAGGCTCGGTATCGAACTTGTCTTTGAGGGTAGCGGTATAGACGAGATTGGTGTTGTGCAAGCGTTGCATAGCGATGAGGTTCCAGGCGTTAAGCCGGGTGATGTCATTGTCAAGATCGACCCGCGATATTTCCGGCCTGCGGAGGTAGAGACCCTGCTTGGTGATCCATCCAAGGCCGAAAATGAACTTGGCTGGAAGCCAGAAATCACTCCACAGGAAATGTGCAAGGAGATGGTTGACCACGATCTTGGCGTAGCAAAACGTCATGCTTTCCTTAGAAAGCACGGCCATTCCGTGCCTTTTTCAATCGAAACGTAGTGGTCGAATGCAATGAAACTTTTTCTCAGCGGCGGCTCAGGAATGGTCGGAAGGAATATTCTCGAGCATGCGTATGCTAGCCAACACACTATCCTCGCACCACGCCGGTCGGAACTCGACTTGCTGGATGGGGATGCGGTTGATGAATATCTGCTGAGGCACAAGCCAGATGCCGTGATTCACGCGGCAGGTACGGTTGGCGGAATCCAAGCCAATATAGCCGCGCCGGTCAGCTTTCTTAGCGACAATCTTAATATGGGTATGAACGTCTTGTTGGGCGCAAGACGGGCGGAGATCCCCAGATTGCTCAATATTGGTAGCTCATGCATGTATCCACGGATGGCGACCAACCCGCTTCGGGAAGAGACAATCCTGTCCGGCGAGTTGGAACCAACCAACGAGGGCTACGCAATCGCCAAAATTACGTGTGCTCGCCTTTGTGAGTACATCAACAAGGAAGTCCCCTCGTTTCTCTACAAGACGATCATACCCTGCAATCTATACGGCCGACATGACAAGTTCGATCCGAACAAATCGCACATGATACCTGCGGTCGTGCGGAAAATCTCCGAGGCTGTCGAGTCGAAGTCAAATATTGTAGACGTGTGGGGTAACGGCAAAGCCCGCCGGGAATTTATGTATGCCGGAGATTTGGCAGACTTTGTATTTGCTGCGATTACTCGCTTCGCCGACTTGCCTCAAAACATGAATGTCGGTCTCGGGTACGATCACAGTATTATGGACTACTACCGAACGATCGCGACGGCCTTGGGCTTCAGTGGCGAATTCGTTCATGATCTGTCAAAGCCTCAAGGGATGAACCAGAAGCTCGTCGACATTACTAGACTCGAGGCATTTGGCTGGAAGGCAACGACATCGCTTGAGAGCGGCATCGAGAAAACCTACAATTTTTACAAGAATGGAACCGTGCAATGATCGATCTAGCCCTGGCGACAGATACGTGGGACAGCGAAGAATTTTCGGCGATTCAGCGCGTTATCGACTCGCGTATGTTTTCGATGGGGCCGGAAGTTGCGGCCTATGAACGTCAATTCGCAGAATTTTTTGGCTCCAAACATGCCGTAATGGTAAGTTCGGGGTCGACCGCAAACCTGCTGATGGTTGCCGCCCCCTTCTTTACGAAGACCCCGAAATTTGAGAGGGGCGACGAAATCATCGTTCCCGCAGTATCGTGGTCAACCACGTACTATCCTTTTCACCAGTACGGGCTGAAACTGGTATTTGTCGACGTTGATCCGCATACGCTCAACCTCGATCTAACAAAGCTGTCAGCGGCGATAACGGAGCGGACAAAGGCTATTTGCCTTGTCAATTTGCTCGGAAACCCAAACGATTTCGCTTCGGTGAAGGCGATCATTGGAGCCCGAGACATCCTCGTGCTTGAAGATAATTGTGAGTCAATGGGTGCGACTTTCGAAGGGCGCCAAGCGGGCACATTTGGACTTATGGGTACATTCAGCTCGTTCTATTCGCATCATATTGCGACTATGGAAGGCGGCTGCATTGTTACGGACGACGAAGAGATCTACCACATACTCCTCAGTTTACGCGCTCATGGCTGGACGCGGAACTTGCCGAAATTCAACCACGTTACCGGCGAAAAGAGTGATGACGCATTCGAGGAGTCGTTCAGGTTCGTGCTCCCCGGCTACAATGTCCGCCCGCTGGAAATGAGCGGGGCTATTGGCAGGGCGCAGCTGAAAAAGCTACCTAGTTTTATCGAAAATCGAAAGCTTAACGGCCGCCATTTTCAGGAGATTTTCAGTAACCACCCGTTCCTTCACATTCAAGAGGAGACCGGAGACAGCAGTTGGTTCGGCTTTGCCATGACTGTTCGTCAGGACGCCGACATTGCTCGTATGGAGATCCTTCAGAGGCTTCGGGACAACAATGTTGACGTCAGGCCTATTGTCGCTGGTAACTTTGTCAAGAATCCTGTGATCAAATATTTTGATTATTCGGTTGCAGGAACCCTTGAGGCTGCCGAGCGTATCGACACTCACGGTTTCTTTATCGGCAACCAACAAGTTGATATCAGGGAAAAGTTGGACGCCGTGAGGGCGTTGCTGAGCTAAGGTCCAGTACGCGGGAGACAGTGATTTAGGGACTGAGACGTGACTTAGTTCCTAGATCTCGATTCATCGCCAAGTACGACCTACGCGGAGACCCTGGGAGTTCTTCCAGGCATATGCTTCGATCTGTTCCCGATGGTTTGTGGAAATTCAATTGGTTCGAGAGACCGGAAAACGCGACCGATGTGTTTACAGCTCGTGCGCGTGTCGGGGGCAGTGGTAAAATAGACACTATTTGCTTTGACGAAATACAGTGCGTATAGCGCACACGGCCCTGCGATGGACAATTTGTGATTCAGAGAATTGGAAGCGGTTTCATTTGACGAATTGACACGTCTCTCGCTGAGCAGAAGAGCGCATTCTGAGGAGCAAACGAAGGGCATCCTCGATCTCGATATAGCTTTTTGTGCTCGGGTCGAAATATTTTGGATACAAAATATAGGCTGCGGCAAATATTTGTTCGACTGAGAGTTTCCGCGTCCGCCTCCCATTCGGTTGACGGTCATCCGTCAGGCCCCATCCAGCGTAGAAAGGACAGCCTACAGTCGTCACTTCAATGCCGCGCAGAAGTGCCTCAAAGCCTGACAACGAGGTAATGGTATAGACGTGGTCGATCGTGTGAAAACTATCGGACAAACTTACATCTTGCGTCAGAATATTGGCAAGGCCGCGTACTTCATTCAAGTTGGATCCGACCGGCGCAATCCCGTTGAGTACCTCGGGATGCGGCTTGTAGATTATGTCGGCGTCCGGATTTTCCAGTCTTGCCAACCTGACGAGATCGTTGTTTGTAAATGGCTTCGAGCAACCGTAAGCGATCGATGCATCACGCTCGACTTGGCCAACGACCAGAACACGTTTCGCTGTCTTTGGTCCGTAGATCGTTTCAACATTTACGGAAGCGCCTGAATTGTATTTGCTCAATCCTCCGTCCAGCATTTGAGAAATTGCCGAGCGCGCCCGCATCATGAGGTCGGGATCCGCATCGAAGTCATACGACGCGAGGATACCCTCAAGATCTGTTGGGGTGGCTGCGGCAAAATACATGTCCTGCCGGTCAAATGCCAGAGACAGAGGCGGGACGCGAAGCGCACCTAAGTTAAGGGATCGGATGAAGCCGTCCTCAACGTGCGAAAAAGAGATGCCGTATTTCAAGCAAAAGCCCTTGAGCGGTTTGGGGCCATTGTACTGCCAGGTAAGAACTTCGGCCCGGGAATGTCGAAGAATGAGCCAACGCCAGTACAAGAAAAATTCGAGCGAATTGATTTTTGTTGGTGCGAAAATAACATCGTTGTCGGGAAACCAATCACGTATGAACGTTTTCCAACGGCTGAACCCGAACACATATAACGGGGGCCGCGCTTGGCGTTTCAATACCCTCTCGTACATGCTTGAAGCGACGACAAATGGATAACGGAGGAGAAGCCGTAAAAGGCGTCTTGGCTGCAATTTTGGCTCAACAACAGTCGACACGGAAGCCTCGCAAATTTCTGGCGATATCATGGCCACTCCATGTGGTGCGGCGGGCCACTGCACGGCGCTATTCAGCCGCCGCCCGCGCAAAATCGGATTGCGTATCAACGCCAATTTCAGACCTCCGAAGAGACTGAACTAAATCAAAGGCATCTTCGATTTCAATCAATCTCTGAGACACGGGATCCACGTAGACAGACATATCGATGCATGCCGCGTGAAACAGCTCTTCGGCGGTTCTCGTCTGGGTACGCCGGGCAATCGCCTGGCGGTCATCGGTCAGGCCCCAGCCCGAGTAGAAGGGCATTCCAAATGTTACGACTTTCTTGCCGCGTAGGAGCGCCTCGAAGCCCACCTGAGATGCGACCACGTAGACGATTGCGCACTGGTCCAGCACCTGCGTGATGTCGGCATCATCTGGGAGGATTTTTACACGTGCAGTCGAGGGAAGAATATTGCGGTCGGTTTTTACGTTGTCGGGATGGCGCTTGAAATACACTGTTGCTCCAGGATTCTCTCGGACAGCGGCAGCAACCATGTCGGTAATCGTACGCTTCTCGGCGCCACCGAATCTGATCGAAGCGTCATGCGGGGTCTGATCGATTGCGACAACGCTTCCCGGCTCCAGAACGATTTCCCGCCCCTTGCCTGAGTTTCGGTTGTATTTGGTCAGACTCTCGGTTCTGATGCGCTTTATCAACCTTTTGGCGCGGTCGATTTCTGCATCGCTCAAACGATAGGCGTTATCGTTCAGTTTGAGTTCGAGTCGCGATGGCTGTCGGGCATCGTAGTAGTAGCAAAGATCATCAAGAATATAACCGAATGGTCGCCTGCCGACGGTCGGCGCTTCCTTGTCGAAATACCCAGCGTAAGCTCCAAAGAAAGCGGCTTCGCCGAAGACGATTTCCCGGTCGAAACTTCCGGTCAGCAAGGCATCCCAGAAACCAGATGTTCGGATCGCCATGTGCAGCACAAGTGAGAAGTCGGCCTCGTAGGGGAGGACTTTCATGCCTACATTCGGCGTCTGGAAAATGAGCTTTATATTCTCGTGAAAGCCGCCCTCCAGATCGTCGTTAGGGGCATTAGCATAGACTTTGGCATTTCGCGGGATACTGCGAACGAAATCGGCGGCAGAAAACTTTTTGTCCCGCCTCAGTAGCCCGCGCATCGTCAGGAAGGTGTGCATCTGGATGAGAGACTGCTTTTCTGAAAGAACACGCAGTTCGTCAAAGGGCTTCTGTTTCCACAGCTTTCCGCCCTTCACGTTTCTGTCTAACCAGGTACGTGTACCCTTGGCTCTATAACCCTCAGTCAAGGCCTGTGAAAGTTTGTCGAGCCAAAGCGTTCGGTAAATCTTGTTTGATATCGAGCGCGTCCTCCGGCTCTTTGTTTTGGAAATCGGCCAGCTCGGCTCGAAAAATATATCATTGTATGTTGAAAGTCTGGCAAACCGATACCAGTCACGCCGCCTCGGATGAGCCCCACCATTCCAGGGCTTCATGGCGCCGTTGTAGTGGATGATGCTGGGCGACTTACGGCCCTCAGCAGCGTCTTCGGGACTAATCAATGCGCGACCACTCAAGTTGGAAGCGACCCAGTCGGGCTCAAACAGCTGCCCATGCATGTTCCACCGAATGTGGATGTATTTCATTCTTCCAGCGAATAGGTAGTTCAGGATCTGCTGATCGCCATGGAATATCAGATACCGATTTTGCTCGATATACGCAGATACCTCTTCGAGAAAGTCCATCGCGCGGATGGCTTTGATATTGCAAACGAGAACGCCAGCGTTCAGATTTACAGACGTTGGCGGGGTCTTGTAGGATTTGCGATGTGCGACGCTATTATAGTCCTCCGCTCCTGCAAATAGCGTTCTGTCGTCTAGGACAGTATCAAAAACCTCAGCGATATTACCCAAAATGATCATGTCGGAGTCGAGATACACGACTTTCTCCAGATCACTCGGCAAGACGAGGTGCATTCCTAGCCGAAAATACGTGGCGGCTGAGATGCCGCGGCTCGTCCGGACTGCTGAGAAGTCCTCGGCCGAGACCAAAAGTGGATAGATCTCGATATCGAACCGCTCGGCAATGCAGCTAAAGCGATTTGCGTCGTCTTCCGGCATCGGCCTGTCGACTAGAACAAACACCCGAAGTCTGCGGGCGTCTTTATAGTTTGCAGCTAGGGACGTCATCGCAACCGCAGTAATCGGCAGATACTCCTCGTCTGTTGCAAATACAACGTTGACGTAGCTGTCGTTATTCATTTGTTGCACCGCCCCCTGAACCTAGATTGCATACCTCCTGACTTAATGCATGTTCGATGACTGTATTGTGACACTAGATCCAGCTTCAGCAGCACGGACGCGCATGATTATTGCGGTTCCGTCAGAGTGGCTCCGTTTGCTGCGATCAACAGTCGTCTGGGCTGGTAGATGGGCTCGTCAAGCATTCGCAGCTGTCTGACGAAACCTATTGCCGCAACAGGGTGATCGAAGGGGCAGCCATCGAGCTGCGCTGGCGAGTACTCCCACCACCGGGTCTCCAACATTTCATCTATCAACTCAGGTTCAAACCGCTTACGGACCAACCGGCCCGGATTGCCGGCGACGATGGAATACGGTGGAACGTCTTTGGTCACGACCGCGTGGGCACCGATGATCGATCCTGTACCCACGGTGACGCCTGTGCGAATGAACGCCCCAACACCAACCCATACGTCGTGCTGGATAACGGTTTCTTTGATTGTCGTATGTGCCATACGCTTCCAATCACCTACAACGGTTGCCCAATTTGGGCGAAGATATTGGACAGGCGACGTACTGAGCCAATTCGTGGGATGCTCCGGATAGCCAATCTCTACACCTTCGGCGATAGAGCAGTATCGACCAATTCGGACATTGGTGAACCGTCCTTTGCCATTGATGTACGAAAACGCCCCGACGGAGAGAACGTCCCTCATCGAGGTTTTGACCTGGCAAGGGACTTCATAGGAGTTTCCGAATTGAAATTGGCTTTTCGGACTGAACTCAAGGTCTAGGCCAAAGCTTTTTAGCTCGTCGGCGGTAAACCGAGCGCCAAATTCGACGCGCTTAATGCTCATTTCGTACGGCCTCCGAAGCAACCGTCATCAAGGCCGCAAGACAGATCGCCAAGGCCGGCGTCGCCGCGGTCACCCTCGGGCCTCCTTCTCCCACTTGCGCTGTCGCCGACTTGTCCTGCCACGAGAACCCGCTCACTGCAGATGACCGAACCTGCTGTACAAGCAGATAAGCAGCTTCGATGTTGGAAGTGTAAAGTGGTAACCGCCCGGGATCATTGGAGTTTGGTATAAGCCAAAGAGTTTTATCCCGAACCTCTCCAGTCCGCTCATCCCTTATCAGCCTGTCAATCTTCCGCCAACCGATTGCCTGCGCAACCATCGCATCAAGTGGCCTCGATCCGAGACTTGCTTCACGGAGGAGATCGACAACGCTTTCGACGCGCATATTCAAGCCTAAACCTATATCAGTCCTAGGAAGCGTCTATGATAGTTTTGATACAGAAATACGACAGCGAGATGTGACGTAGCGCCGATGGCTACGAAGTCTGAAATAGAAATTTCAGAGCAGCGCAACTTAGTGCCATGGCCGGTGTTCGAGCTTGGCTGTACGGGCCGGAGCCAATCCGGGCACTTGCTGCACCGTCTTCCCAACTACAGCCTCCCGTGCTTTCCGGGGCAACGAATTTCGCGAGGGAATGCGCTGCCTCAAGATCTCCAGTGTAGTTTGGTATAGTTCCAGCTTTTCCGGAAGTCGGCTCAAACCAGATACCGCGCTCAATGATCCGGCCTTGGGGATCGCGGTCTTCGCGTATCTCGCGCCGCCATCCAATCGCTTCCGCAATTTGGCGGTCCAAAAGGCGCGACCCTTCTCTCGCCGTTTCCAAACTTGCAACTATCATCGGGATATCCAAAAACCAGCTCCAAAATGTCTGTCACAATTTCAAATGAGTGATCTCTGACGAACTCGTTTGTTTTTTAATTGCTTGTCCATGTTTAAGGCAAGGGACGAACCGTGACTAGGTGGCTGCGACCGATGCAAGACGCCTGTTGCACTAGATGATTATACCATTTCAGAAACTTAGGTATCCCGATCTATATGACGCTTTCTAGACAGGCGCGAGCCGCGAGGGACACACTGCGGCGGGAAAGAAGCTTAGGAGTAGTCCGGCGCTGCAACCGGCGACGGTCTGCATATTTGGTAGTCTGAGAGTCAACTCACGTTCTCCGTACAAGAGATTATCTTTGCGATAGCCAATCCGATCACTCAGCTTCGTCATTATAGATCCGTGGCCTTGGGCAAAAGAACCCAATTCCAAATCGTGATGGTGAGAGACGCGTCATAACGTCGGCGAATGGCCACTGCTCGTTGCCTCCACCTCCGTTGACAACTGTCCGCTGCCATCCGACAACAGACCCCGAACGGCAGCCACCGGGGGGACTTTTGATGTCTAGGCGCGCGATCTTCGGACTTTCCGCATTGTTGTTTTCGTCTCTCGTTCTGGCGCTGCCTCTGACTGCGGCGGAGCGGCGGATAGAGACCACGGCGGATGGGGACTATTCGGGTTTTGATCTGCGGACCGTCAAGAATGTCAGCCAGGGTCAGTGCGAAACCGCCTGTATCGGCGACAACCAGTGCCGCGCCTTTACCTATAATGTCAAAGCCAAGTGGTGCTTCCTCAAAACCGACCACGCTCAGCTCAATCCGTTTATAGGCGCGGTTGCCGGCAAGATCGTCGAAGTGGCGGCAGAGCCGGATATCGGAGCGGCGCCACGGCTCTCCTTTCTGACGGAAGAACTGCTTCAGCAGGCCCGCGAGCAGAAGGATGGCCTGACGCTTGGTGACAACCAGCAGGGCCGGGATGTCGAAAGACTGAAGACCGACGCGCAGGCCGAACTTCTCGCAGGCCGGTTCGATAACGCGATCTATAATTACAAGGGTGCCCTCTCGCTCACACCTGAAGATGGCGCGCTCTGGATCGAATTTGCCCGCGCCGCCTCCACTGCCAACGGCAACAGCTCTGCAGACGGCGATGCAACGCTTGGCGCCATCAACGGCTATCTTCTGACCCGAACGACCCAGGCAAGAGCCGATGCGCTTGCCGTTCTTGGCGCAGCGCTTGCCAAGCAGCAGGCTTACCGCCAGGCGATTTCCGCCTACAAGCAGAGCCTCGCGCTCGTCAGCGCCCGCATGGTGCAGGCTTCCTATAACGACCTTCGCGAGCGTCACGGGTTTCGCGTGACCGGCAACACGGTCGATGCAGACAGCGCCACTCCGCGCGCCTGCGTTCAGTTTTCCGATCCTCTGGTGAAGGCCGGCGTCGACTATGCGCCCTTCGTCACGCTGGATGGCAAGGCGCCGAAGGCGATGGAGGCAAAGGACAGCCAGATCTGCGTCGAGGGTCTGACCCACGGCCAGCGTTACAAGCTGTCGCTGCGGCGCGGCCTTCCCTCCTCCGTCGATGAACCGCTTCCAGCGCAGGTCGATCTCGACCTCTACGTGAAGGATCGTTCGCCTACGGTGCGGTTTACCGGCGACAGTTTCGTGCTGCCATCCACGGCCCGGCGTGGCATTCCGATCGTCTCGGTGAATACCGAAAAGGCCGCTCTCAAGCTCTACCGGATCGGCGACCGCAATATCGCGCCGCTTTTGACGGATTCGGAATTTTTGACCCAGATGAGCGGTTACACCGCCGACCGCATCGAGCAGGAAAACGGCGAACTCGTCTGGCAGGGCACGATCGATCTTGGGCCCGAAACCAACCGCGAACTCAACAAGGATGTGGCAACCAGTTTCCCGGTCGACGAGGCGCTGCCGAACCGCAAGCCCGGCGTCTATGTGCTGACCGCATCGGCCGCCAACGCCATTTCGCAGGAGTGGGATAACAAGGCGACCCAATGGTTCGTCGTTTCCGATATCGGGCTGACCACATATGCCGGCACCGACGGCCTCAGTGTGTTTGCCCGCTCGCTCGGTTCGGCCAAGCCGATTGCCGGCGTCGATCTGCAGCTTCTTGCCAAGAATAACGAAGTGCTCGGTACCGCAAAGACCGATGGCGATGGCCGTGCCACGTTTACGGCCGGCCTGATGCGCGGGACGGCGGCCATGGTGCCGGCGGTGCTGACGGCGCAAAACAGCGGCCAGGACTACGTGTTTCTCGACATGACCCGCGCCGGTTTCGATCTCTCCGATCGCGGCGTGACCGGCCGGCCGGCACCCGGCGCGATCGATCTCTTGCCCTGGACGGAACGCGGCATATACCGGCCGGGCGAGACGGTGCATGCAAGCGCCCTTGCCCGCAATGTGGATGCGACCGCGATCGACAACCTGCCGCTCACCTTCGTCTTCCTGCGCCCTGACGGCGTTGAGGATCGCCGCGTGGTGAAAACAGGCGCGCTCGGTGGCTATACGCTCGATCTCGCGCTGCAGGACACGTCCATGCGCGGGACCTGGACAATGCAGGTCTTTACCGATCCCAAAGGCTCGGCGATCGGCGAAAAGACGTTTCTGGTCGATGATTTCGTGCCCGATCGCATCGAGTTCGACATGACCAGCGCGGCGAAGGAAATCGTGGTCGGCGAACCCGCTACGGTCGAGATTGACGGACGTTTCCTCTATGGCGCACCGGCGGCGGGACTTGGCCTGGAAGGCGAGATCGCCCTCAAGCCGACCCGCGAAAACGCTGCCTTCCCGGGCTACCAGTTCGGCCTTGCAGACGAGGAACAGGCGGAAACCGTCCGCATTCCGCTCGAGGCCCTCGACGATACCGATGAAGACGGCAAGGCATCGTTTGCGGCTGATGTCGCGGAGCTTCCCTCGACCACCAAGCTGATCAATGCCGATATCGTCGTGCGCATGCAGGAAACCGGTGGCCGTGCCATCGAGCGGACACTGTCGCTACCCGTCAAGGCGGATGGACCGCGGATCGGCATCAAGCCGGAGTTTTCAGGTGACCTGCCCGAGGGCGCGGTCGGCAGTTTCAACGTCATCCTCGTGGACGAGACCGGAGCAAAGCAGGCCGCGAAAGGCTTGGCCTGGAAGCTGGTCAAGGTCGAGCAGGACTATCAGTGGTATCGCGAGGGGAGTTCCTGGCGCTATGAGCCGATCACCCGCACCAAGCAGGTCGCCAATGGCAGCGTCGACGTAACTGCCGACGGCGGCCGGATTTCGGTTCCGGTCGCTTGGGGCCGTTACCGCCTGGAAGTCGAGACGGTCGATGCCGGCGGCCCTGCCTCAAGCACCGAGTTCGATGCCGGCTGGTTCGTGACCGCCACGTCGACCGAGACGCCGGACGCGCTGGAAATCGCCCTCGACAAGCCGAGCTACAAGGTCGGCGACACAGCCAAGCTCAAGATTTCCTCGCGTTATGCCGGCGAACTGATGATCTTCGCAGGCTCCGAGCAGCTGATTGCGGTGAAGACGGCGAGCCTTTCAGAGACCGGCGGAGAGATCGAGATCCCGGTCACGGCCGAATGGGGAGCCGGTTCCTACGTGACCGCGACGCTCTACCGCCCGGGTGCGGCGCGTGAAAACCGTATGCCGATGCGGGCGATCGGCGTGACCTGGCTGAAGGTCGATCCGGAAGCGCGCGATCTCGCGGTCGCGATCACGGCACCGGATAAAACCTTGCCGCGCCAGCCATTGGATATCTCCGTGGCCGTAAACGGTGCCGGCGCCAACGAAGATGCCTATGTGACGATTGCAGCCGTCGATGTCGGCATTCTCAATCTTACCCGCTACGCGCCACCGGCGCCGGACGACTGGTATTTCGGCCAGCGCCGTCTCGGGCTCGAAATCCGTGACATCTACGGCCGGCTGATCGATGGCTCGCTCGGTGCCACGGGACGGCTGCGCACCGGCGGCGATGGTGGCAGCATCGCGCTGCAGGCGAGCCCGCCGAAGGAAAAGCTGGTCGCTTTCTTCTCGGGGCCGGTGAAGCTGGATGCAGAAGGCAAGGCGAATGTCTCCTTCGACATTCCCCAGTTCAACGGTACTGCCCGCGTCATGGCCGTCGCCTGGTCGAAATCCGGGGTCGGTCATGGGGTGAAAGACGTCATCATCCGCGATCCGATCGTCGTGACCGCCAGCCTGCCGCGCTTTCTTGCGCCGGGAGACGACAGCAACCTCAGACTGGACATTGTCAACACCGACGGACCCGCCGGCACCTATGATCTCGGCATTACGACAAACGACCCGGTTGCGGTCGGCCAGAGCGCGATCAAGCCGGTCGAACTGGCGGCCGGCGGAAAAACGAGTGTGACGCTGCCGCTGGTGGGAATCGGTCCCGGCGACGGCACTGTTTCGATCCGGGTCTCGAATGCTTCCGGCCTGTCGGTCGATCAGGTTCTCAACATCCCGGTTCGCCCGGCGGCCATGCCGGTGACGGAGCGCCGGCTGGTGGATCTGAAGCCCGGCGCAAGCGTAACGGTGGATTCCAACCTTCTTGCCGACAGCGTGCTTCAGGGCGCCTCGGTCAGCGTCAATGTCAGCCGCTCCAACGCGTTCGATATTCCGGCGCTGCTGATGAGCCTCGACCGCTATCCCTACGGCTGCGCCGAGCAGACGACAAGCCGGGCACTTCCGCTTCTCTATCTGAGCCAGATGGCAGTTCAGAACGGGCTTGCCGATGATGCCGAGGTCAAGAAGCGCGTGCAGGATGCGATCTTCCGAGCGCTCTCCTTCCAGGCATCGGCTGGCAGTTTCGGGCTTTGGGGACCTGATGGTGCGGGCACCGATCTCTGGCTGGACGCCTATATCACCGACTTCCTGTCGCGGGCTCGCGAACAGGGTTTCGACGTGCCTGAAAAGCCCCTCGTCCAGGCGCTTGAAAACCTGCAGAACACTCTGGCCTACACGACCAACGTCGCCGACCAGGGCAATCAGATTGCCTATGCGCTCTATGTGCTGGCGCGCAACCGCAAGGCTGCGATCAGCGACCTGCGCTATTATGCCGATACGATGCTCGGCGACTTCCCGACACCGCTTGCCAAGGCGCATATCGCCGCAGCACTTTCGCTCTACGGCGATGCCCAGCGTTCGCGCTCCATCTTCAACGATGCGCTGCAGATGTCGGAACAGGCGCAGATCGCGAAAGTCAGCCTTAGCCGTTCGGACTATGGCTCCTCGCTGCGCGACGGGGCAGCGGTTCTGGCGCTCGCCGCCGAAAGCCGGCCGGTGCCGCCGATCGTGCCGGCACTTGCCAATGTCGTTGCCAAGGAATGGGCGGCGAAGAAGCATACCAGCACGCAGGAACAGGCCTGGATGCTGCTGGCGGCCCGGGCCCTGCAGAACGGCGATGAGGGCCTGCGTCTCAGTGTCAACGGTGCTGCCCACATCGGTACGCTGATGTCGCAGATCGCGGGCGACGTGCTGCTCGACCATCCGCTGACGGTGCGCAACGACAGCAAGGATAAGCTGTCTGCGGCCATCACCACGGTTGCGGCCCCGGCACAGCCACTTGCCGCCGGCGGCGATGGTTTCGAGATAACCCGCACCTACTACACGATGGACGGCGAGGAGGCGAATGTCAGCACGGCGCAGCAGAACACGCGTTATGTCGTCGTTCTCAACGTCACGGAGACAAACGACTGGCCGTCTCGCATCGTCGTGACCGATCTCCTGCCGGCAGGTTTCGAGATCGACAATCCGAGCATCGTCAACAGCGCCAACCTTGCCAATTTCGACTGGATCGAAGAGGTGCAGGCCGCCCATACGGAGTTCCGCAACGACCGTTTCGTTGCAGCCTTCAACCGCGCAGAAGGTGACAACCGCAAGATCACGCTCGCCTATGTGGTGCGCGCCGTGACACCCGGCACCTACGATCATCCGGCGGCACAGGTGGATGACATGTACCGCCCGCAGCTTTCCGCAAGGACGGCGATGGGCAAGATGGAGGTTGTGGCGGCACCGTGAGAGACGACAGGCAGGTGTCTGCCGCCCTCCTCAACGGGCGGCATTTTGCACGGAGCGAAGTCGAGGCAGTCAGCGTCAGGACGACAAGAAGACCATGAGACGCAGATGGACGTATTCGTTGGCTCTTGGTCTTTGCGTCGCTCTCGCAGGGGGGCTGGCGATCGGGCTTGACGCTGCAGACCGCGCCTATCCGCCGCCGCTCGACAAGGCGCAAACCGTATCGGCAGAGGTGCTGGACGCCGACGGGCTGCTGCTCCGTGCATTTGCCACATCCGAAAGCCGCTGGCGTCTGAAGACCTCGATCGCGGATGTCGATCCGCGGTTCCTGAAAATGCTTGTCGCCTATGAGGACCAGCGGTTTTACCAGCATGGCGGCATTGACCTGAAAGCGATGGGCCGCGCCGCGTTCCAGCTTCTCGTCAACGGGCGGATCGTTTCCGGCGCCTCGACGCTATCCATGCAGGTCGCGCGACTGATCGAGCCCAGGGAAGCCCGGTCATTTTCGGCAAAGCTCCTGCAGATCGCCCGCGCCATCCAGATCGAGCGCCGCCTCGACAAGCAGGAGATCCTTGAGCTCTACCTCACCTACGCGCCCTATGGCGGAAATCTGGAAGGCGTGAGGGCTGCAAGTCTTGCCTATTTCGGCAAGGAGCCGGGGAGACTGACGGTCGCGGAAGCCGCTCTGCTCGTCGCCCTGCCGCAATCGCCCGAAACGCGAAGGCCGGACCGGCATCCGCAATTGGCCATGCGGGCCCGTCAAGGCGTTCTCTCAAGGCCTGCCGTGGCGTCGCTGACGGGTGAAGGGGAAGCGGAACGGGCATCCCATGACGGCCTCCCCCGGCGCAGACTGCAATTGCCGGCGCTCGCCGCGCATATGGCGGAAGCCGCAATCCGTAAGCAGCCCGGGGTGCCGCGATACCAGAGCACGTTGAAACGCGGCATTCAGCAGAAGCTGGAAGAGGTCGCGAGGGAAGCTTCGGCGAAGCTCGAACCGAAAGCATCGCTCGCCATGGTGATGGCGGATGCAGTGACGGGCGAAATTGTCGCCCAGGTCGGTTCGGCCGACTATTTCGATGCCAGCCGCGCCGGCTGGATCGACATGACACGGGTGCTGCGGTCGCCGGGGTCGACCCTGAAGCCCTTCATCTACGGACTTGCCTTCGAACAGGGGTTGGTGGCGCAAGAAACGATGATCGAGGATCGGCCGGCGGATTTCTTCGGCTATCGGCCGAAGAATTTCGACATGAGCTATCAGGGCGATGTCACGGTGCGCCAGGCCTTGCAGCTGTCGCTCAACGTTCCGGCGATCCGACTGCTCGATGCCGTCGGCCCGTCGCGTCTGATGATCCGGTTCAGACGGGCCGCGGTACAACCGGTGCTTCCCCCGAACGAGGCGCCGGGCCTTGCGATCGGGCTTGGCGGGGTCGGCATCACGCTAAAGGATCTGGTTCAGGCCTATGCCGCTCTGGCCAACGGTGGCCAGCCCGTTCGGCTCGGCAACGGCATCGACACCATCGCGGCACGTCTGGACAGCGAGCCATTGCTGGAGCCTCAGGCGATCTGGAACGTCACCGACATCCTTTCGGATGTGCTGCCGCCAACCGGAAGCCGCCGCCTCGGCATCGCCTACAAGACCGGCACGAGTTACGGATACCGCGACGCCTGGTCGGTGGGTTATGACGGACGGCATGTCCTGGGTGTCTGGGTCGGGCGGCCGGACAATGGTGCGGTGCCGGGCATTGCCGGCTACCAGACAGCGGCGCCGATCCTGTTTGAGGCCTTCGCCCGCTCCGGCGTAGCGATCACGCCCCATCCCTCGCCCCCGCCCGCCACATCACGGCTGGCGCAATCCGACCTGCCGATCGGTCAGCGGCGCTTCTCGATGACGGCAAGCGGCCTGATCAGCGCCTCGACCCACGAGGCCGCTCCGCAGATCGTCTATCCTCCCGAGGGCGCTAAAGTGGATCTCGGCGCCCAAACCGGCGAGATCTCGCCGCTGGTGCTGAAGCTGCAGGGCGGGCGCCCGCCGTTCCGCTGGCTGGCCAACGGAAAACCCCTCACCGATCTTTCCCGCCGCCGCACCAACAACTGGTTACCCGAAGGCGCGGGCTTCTCGACACTGACGGTGATCGATTCCGCCGGCCGGGCTGCAACCGTGCGGGTGTTCGTGGAGTGAGGGCGGGTTAGGCCAGGAGTGAACCGGACCGAGATCGAAATGATCAGGCCCGTCAGCTTGTCAGCCGTACACGGCCCACGATCTTGCGAAACAAGACATCCATTGCCTCGCTTATGCCATCGGTCGGACTGACCTCGAAATAGTAGCCTTCCGTGGCGCAAGATTGCATCTGCGTCGGAATTTCCTTCTGAAAGGGTGCGATCCACTTCTTGTAGAAACCGTCTTTGGGCAGAGGCAAATAGGTCGTGTACAGGACTGCGACCTTTATTCCGCGCGCCTTCAGGGCGTTGCAATGACTGGCATTCAACGGCTCCATGCAGCGATCGCCGTTGGATGATGAGAGCTTCTTTGTACAATCGGAACGGTATGCGTCTCCAACGCCGTCCGCGACAAGGAAAACGATTGGCTGTCTATCCGCCGAACTGCTCCCGTCACCGACGGTTTTGATCTTTTGGCCGATCTTGGACAGTATTTCATTGTAGTCGGTCTGCCCGTTCGGCGACGAATGGCTCGGAACGCTCATCAGCTCAATCATCTTCGTGGCCTTTGCCACTGAGGTGAAATTGCTCGTCGGCTCGGAAACGGTGTATAACTGGGCATCGGCAGAGGTTTGTCCGAACGTATAGGCACCGATCTTGAATTGGCCTGAAACGGTCTGAGTCTCCTGCGCCGTTGTCATGAGCGCGGAGACCGCCTCCGCGACAACGTCGATGCGGATGGTCGCGCCAACTTCTTTGGCGAGATAGTAATAGCTGTTTTTGTCGGCGACACCGCTCGTCGAAACGATGTGGCATGCAAAAGCGCAGTTGGCGTCCTTGCCTTTCCCATCCGATCCATTCTTCGTTGCAGCTTCCAGTTTCGCCACGTCGTCGGCAGTCGCGCCGACCCCCATCGATGGCGTGTTGTCCAGCAGCATGTAGAAATCCAGAAAACTCGGTATCAGGTAGGCTGCGGTCGCTTGCCCCGAAATCGCCATCTCGTCATTGCCGAGGATCCGCGTAAAGGTCGTGGGTAGAGTGGCGGCGTATTTCAGTCTCGATGTGACGACGCCGTCGGACTTTACCAGCTCCAGCTTGACGTCGATCAGCAGGCTCGACAAACCTTCCATGTTGTCCCCATATCTGGCCGACAACTGAGATTTGAAGATTTTCTTGGCTTCGGTGTCCGCGATGGCGACAGTACCGTCCTCGGCCATTTTCATGGCTTTTGCGACCGCTGCGGACTTTTCGGAGACAGCAGCAAGTACCGCAGCATCCGCAGCGGCATCGAGATAGGATTTTGCCTCCAAGGCGCGTCCGAAATCGATTGCCAATCCGACACTACCGATCAAAGGAACCATGATAAGGCCGGTGAGCACGCCGAAATTGCCCCGGGTGCAGGAAAAAATAGACCTCAATTTTGCAAGCATAAACCGCAATCTGCCTTTTAGTTTTTTATAGCGGCATCATGCTGCAGTTCGATCAGAGCATTCGATCAGCTCCCACCGTTTCAAATGTTTGTTACTAAAGTAGCTAATTGAAATTGTTAACGAAACGTGTTTTTGCGGCGCCTGGTCTCGTGGCCAGTGGTGGGGAACGGGAGGCCGCTCACCAAAGAAGTCGGCCGACCCTTGTGGAGTAGCGTTTTTGACGAACAACAGGTGAGTGGTAGAGATGCCCGGATCTGCAAAGACGAGAAAAATCGCCTTCAACTGGACTCGATCAACAGAGGCATTTTCTTGATAAAAAATGGTGCCCGGAGGCGGATTTGAACCACCGACACGCGGATTTTCAATCCGCTGCTCTACCAACTGAGCTATCCGGGCATCCGGGCTTTATGCAAGCCGTTCCGGTCCTTGGTTGACCGGCCGGGGTTTGTATCCCCGGGAAGCGAGCGGGGTTATAACATCTTGTTCGGCCATGTCCAGCACCCCGGACGACTTTTTTGAAAGGTTTGTGAAAAACCTGATTTCATGAGCGAAATCAAAGGCCGAACCGGACGAGGATCTAGTCCTCGTAGTTGTCGGCTTTGCGTTCATCGTCGGCCACGGGGATGGTGTAGCTGCCCTGCAGCCAGCGGGAGAGATCCAGATTGCGGCAGCGGTCCGAGCAGAAGGGATAGTGTTCGCGCGCGGAAGGGCGGCTGCATTCGGGACAGGGCCTTGCCTTGCGCAAAGGCTCCACCTTGCCGCCTGTGGTGATGTCAGTTTTGGAAGTTTCCGCCATATCAGGCCTCCTGTTCAGCCTTCAGCCTTCTGGCCATGCACCGGCGACGTCAAAGCCTTCGCCAGCCAGCAGGCCCGTCACTTCATGAAGCGGCAGGCCGACGACATTGGTATAGGAGCCGACGAGTTTCTGCACGAAGGCGCCGGCGATGCCTTGGATCGCGTAGGCGCCGGCTTTTCCCCGCCACTGGCCCGATGCGATATAGTTCTCGATCTCGCGGGTCGACAGTCGCTTGAAGCGCACCTTGGTCTCAACCACCTTCTGGCGGAACTGGCCGCCGGGGGTAACGAGACAGATGCCGGTATAGACCCAGTGGCCGCGGCCCGACAGAAGATGCAGGGCAGCACTTGCGTCCTGCGTATAGTCAGTCTTTTCCAGGATGCGGCGTCCAACCGCCACGACCGTATCGGCAGACAAGATATAGCTGTGGCGCCAGGCGGGATCGTTGTTGACGGCGGCGAAGGCGGCTTCCGCCTTTTCCGTCGAAAGACGACGCGCAAGCGAACGCGGATGCTCCACCCGCTTAGGTGTCTCGTCAATATCCATCGGCATCAGCCGGGCCGGTTCGATGCCGACCTGATTGAGAAGATCGAGACGACGCGGCGAGCCTGAGGCCAGGATGAGCTTTTGTTCGATCGCCATGGGGACCCGTCTTTGCCGCGAGAAATTCTTACTTGAAGCGGTAGGTGATGCGACCCTTGGTCAGGTCGTAAGGGGTCATTTCGACAAGAACCTTGTCGCCTGCCAGAACGCGGATACGGTTCTTGCGCATGCGGCCCGCGGTGTGGGCGATGATTTCGTGTTCGTTCTCGAGCTTCACGCGAAAGGTCGCGTTCGGCAACAGTTCGACGACAATGCCCGGGAATTCAAGAACTTCTTCTTTAGCCATGTATTGGTTTTCTTTCTGTGTTGAAGGTCGGGCAGGCCGAAATCTGATCAGCCGCCTCGAAATTTGCGCGGAAACTACACAATCGCGTCCGGTTTGTGAACCTCGCTTGACAGCGATTCTTGAAGACCGTCAATCGCCTGCCGGAGGTGGCCTGCGAATGGGCCTCATCCGTCGGTCAATCAGCTTCCACAGATGCTCTCGCACCTCGCGATAAGCGTCGAGAACCTGCTCGCGCGTGCCGGTCGCAGCCGTCGGATCCATGGTCGGCCAATAGACCACATCGACGGCGTTCGAACGGGTGAGTTCCAGCGCCACGTGATGGGCCTCCGGCGTCAGCGTCACTATCAAATCGAAGAAATCATCCTCAAGGTCATCCATCGTCCGCGGCTTGTGCTGCCGGTTGCGGTTGAGCGAAAGGCCCACCTCTTCCAGAACGACATCGACGAAGGGATCGTGCTCGCCGGAACGGACACCCGCCGACTGGATGTAGATATCGGGCTGCAGCAGGCTTTTTGCAATGGCCTCCGCCATCGGCGAACGGATGGAGTTGAAACCGCACATGAAGAGGATCGCGGTCGGAATGCCGATCGTCTGCTTCCTTGTCGGTTCGTCATCGGCCGCCATGGTCTTCAGCCGCGCCAGTAGAGCACGCAGACGAGCGTGAACAGCCGTCTTGCGGTATCGAAGTCGATGCGGATCTTGCCGTCGAGACGATCCATCAGGGTTTGCGAGCCCTCGTTGTGAATGCCGCGGCGGCCCATGTCGATCGCCTCGATGCGCGATGGCGTGGAGGTCTTGATCGCCTCGTAATAGCTTTCGCAGATCATGAAGTAATCCTTGATGATCCGCCGGAACGGCGTCAGCGACAGGATGTGGACCGCAACCCCCTCGCCCGCTTCGCCCGTGATGGTGAGCATCAGCTTTGCCTCGACCAGCGAAAGCTTCAACGTGTAGGGGCCGCCTGCATGGCCGACCGGCTCGAAGGCGTTTTCCTCGACAAGGTCGAAGATGGCAACTGCCCGCTCATGTTCGACATCGGGCGTCGAGCGCCCGATCGAGTCGTCGAGGACGACATCCGAGAGCCGGAAGTGCCCTTGTCCCATCCCTAGCCCTCGTCTTGCGGAGGATGGGCGTTCATGCGGATGGCGACCGAACGGGCGTGTGCATCGAGCCCTTCCGAATGGGCGAGCGTGATGGCGGCCGGCGCCAGTTGCCGCAGCTGATCGGGTCCGAGCCTGAGGATCGAGGTGCGCTTGACGAAATCGAGCACACCGAGGCCGGACGAAAAGCGTGCCGAGCGCGCCGTCGGCAGAACGTGGTTGGAACCGCCGACATAGTCGCCGATGACTTCAGGCGTGTGGCGACCGATGAAGATGGCGCCGGCATTGCGGATGCCGGCCATGAGCGCATCCGGATCGGCAACGGCCAATTCCAAATGTTCGGCGGCAATGCGGTTTGCCAGCGGCAACGCGGCTTCGAAATTCTCGACCAGGATCACAGCGCCGAAATCGCGCCAGCTCGCGGCGGCCGTTTCTGCGCGCGACAGTGTCTTCAATTGTCGCTCGACGGCTGCCTCGACCGATTTTCCGAATTCGGCATCGTCGGTGATCAGGATCGACTGGGCACCGGCATCGTGTTCGGCCTGCGCCAGAAGGTCGGCGGCGATCCAGTCGGGGTCGTTGTCCTTGTCGGCCAGGATCAGCACTTCAGATGGGCCGGCGATCATGTCGATGCCGACGATGCCGAAGACCTGGCGCTTGGCGGCCGCCACATACGCGTTGCCGGGACCGACGATCTTGGCGACCGGCGCAATCGTATCGGTACCATAGGCAAGCGCTGCTACGGCCTGCGCACCGCCGACGCGGTAGATTTCCGTAACGCCCGAGATGCGCGCCGCGGCAAGGACGGCCGGGTTGATGCTGCCGCCACCGGCCGGCACGACCATGACGACGCGCGGCACGCCGGCAACCTTTGCCGGCACCGCATTCATCAGCACGGAGCTTGGATAGGATGCCGTGCCGCCCGGTACGTAGAGACCGACGGCTTCGATCGCTGTCCAGCGGGAGCCGAGGCCGACGCCGATCGCGTCTTCGTAGATATCGTCCTTCGGCATCTGGCGGGCATGATGCTTTTCGATCCGCTCGGCTGCGAACTTCAGCGCGTCGATCACCTTGCGGTCCGTTTCGGCGAAGGCCTTGTCGACCTCCTCATCGGTCACGCGGATGCCGGTCGCGGCAAGATCGATGCCGTCGAAGCGTTTTGAATAGTCGACAAGTGCCGCGTCGCCGCGGGCGCGCACGTCATCGATGATGGCGTTCACGACGGCGTTCACATCCTCGGAGACTTCCCGCTTGGTCGAAAGAAAAGCGGAAAAGCGTGTCTCGAAGTCCGGTGCTGTCTGCTCAAGCCAGAGTGCCAAGCGGATATTCCTTCCCGTTCCATGCCATGATCACAAGGCCGGTCAAGGATGGCGCGGCCTCGTTGCGGTTTCCCATGCGCCGCCGATATCTGCAAGAGCAACTTCGATGCATTCGACATCGAGAGCAATGGTGCCGCCGCCGGAAAGCATCAGTTCCACGGTGCCATCAGGCCCCTCGCCCTTGGCCATGAAGCGCACGGCGAGAAGCGACAGGACATCGTCCTTGCGGTTGCGGTCGATACCGGTCGAACGGACCGCTTCCACGCGCTTGAGGACGAGCGCTGCACGGTGCCGCTCGAACCCCTTTTTCTTCTCGCCGGCCTTTTCCCAATCAAACCTGTTGGCAGCCAGCGAGAATATCTTTTCCGACGCCGACCACTGCACGTCGGACAGCTTGAACACCGCATCCTGCATATGGGCAGACACGATCCCCAGATCGTCGGTATCGAGAGCCAGAAGCTTGAGCTCGGTCATGCGCGTCCATTCCGTTCCTGGGCCGCGATGTGCGGCCCGTTGTTTGATGGTCTGGAGATAGGATGGCGCATGGCAAGAAGCAACTATTTCGGGAAGTCGGCAGAGAGCGTCGTGTCCTTCCAGGCAACGATTTCGTCGCGGCGTTCCGATAGCTTGGCGGTGATGCCGGTATAAGCGATTTCGCCGAGCACGAGATGGCGCGGCGGGTTTGACGCTTCAACGACCTTGATCATGGCTTCGCCGGCACGCACGGGATCGCCCGGCTGCTGGCCGCTATAGCCTGCGGTCTGTGACAGGCGGGCGCCGGCGGTATCCTGATACGCCTCGATCTTCACCGGCGTCTGCTTCAGGGACCGGCCAGCCCAATCCGTCCGGAACGGACCCGGTGCGACGCAAGTGACCTTGATGCCAAGCGCTGCAACTTCGGCGGACAGCGCATCGGAAAAGCCTTCAACGGCGTGCTTGCTTGCCGCGTAATAACCGGAGCCCGGGAAGCCGATAAAGCCGGCCTGGGAGGTGATGTTGAGAATGTGGCCCTTGCGGCGGGCGCGCATGCCGGGCAGCACAGCCCGCGTCATGGCGAAAAGGCCGAAGACATTGGCATCGAACATGCCGCGGATCTCGTCTTCCTCGCCTTCCTCGATCGAGGCCTGGTAGCCGTAACCGGCATTGTTGACGAGGACGTCGATGCGCCCGAACTTTTCCTCGGCAGCGCTGACAGCAGCGGCGATCTGGCCTTCGTCGGTCACGTCGAGATCAACGGCGAGCGCATTGTCGTGGCCTGCAACGAGATCGGCAAGCCTTGCCTTGTCGCGGGTCGTGACGACGGTCGGAAAGCCCTTTGCAATTGTCAGCTTGGCGAGTTCCAGGCCGAAGCCGGAGGAGCAGCCGGTGATGAACCAGACGTTGGAAGATGCATCTGTCATAAAAATATCTCCGATGGAAAAGCCGGATCATGAAAATGAGGCGGGGCGTGTTGGATGACAATACCTGACATAGGCACGAAAAAAGGGACGGCAAGGTATCCCCCTGGCCGCCCCTCATCCCTCGAAACATGCGGCCTCTTCAGGCCTTATTGCTCAGTCACTGACGCGTTCGACGATGGCGCCGCAGCGTGTCAGCTTTTCTTCAAGACGCTCGAAACCACGATCGAGATGGTAGACGCGGCTGACGATCGTTTCGCCTTCGGCCGCAAGGCCGGCAATGACGAGCGACACCGATGCGCGAAGGTCTGTTGCCATCACTGGCGCACCCTTCAGCTGCGAAACGCCTTCGATACGCGCCATCTGCCCCGAAAGCGAAATGCGCGCACCGAGACGGGCGAGTTCCTGCACGTGCATGAAGCGGTTTTCGAAGATGGTTTCGGTGACGTGCGAAACGCCAGACGACATGGTCATCAGCGCCATGAACTGTGCCTGCAGGTCCGTCGGAAAGCCCGGGAAGGGTTCGGTGACGATATCGACCGGCTGGATCCGGTTGCCGTTCCTGACGACACGCAGACCGCTTTCGGTTTCGGTGATCTCGGCACCGGCAAGGCGCAGCGTATCGAGCGCATTTTCAAGCAGCGAGGCCTGCGTGCCTTCGAGCACCACATCGCCGCCGGTCATGGCAACCGCCATCGCATAGGTGCCGGTCTCGATCCGGTCCGGCAGGACGCGGTGACGGGCGCCAGACAGGGAGGCAACGCCTTCGATGGTGATGGTGCGCGTGCCGGCGCCGCTGATCTTGGCGCCCATGGCCGTCAGGCATTTTGCGAGATCGACGACTTCAGGTTCGCGGGCGGCGTTGTCGATGATGGTGGTGCCGCGGGCAAGGGTTGCCGCCATCAGCATGACATGCGTGGCGCCGACCGAAACCTTGGGAAAGGTGTAATGCGCGCCGATAAGGCCGCCCTTGGGGGCAGACGCGTTGATATAGCCGGCATCGACCTCAAGGATGGCGCCGAGCGCCTGCAGGCCGTCAAGGAACAGATCGACCGGACGCGTGCCGATGGCGCAACCGCCCGGCAGCGACACGCGGGCCTTGCCTTCACGCGCCAGCAGCGGGCCGATCACCCAGAACGAGGCTCGCATCTTGGAGACCAGCTCGTAAGGAGCGGTCGTATCGACGATGGTGCGGCAGGTGAAATTGATCGTGCGCGAATAGCTCTCGGCCTGGCTTTCGCGGCGGCCGTTGACGGAGACATCAACGCCATGATTGCCGAGGATGCGCAACAGCTGTTCGACATCGGCCAGATGCGGCACGTTTTCGAGCGTCAGCGTATCGCTGGTCAGAAGCGACGCAATCATCAGCGGCAGCGCGGCGTTCTTGGCGCCCGAGATCGGGATCGTGCCGTGAAGCTCGTTGCCGCCGGAAATTCTGATGCGATCCATGGTGTGGTAACTCTTTCTCTCAAGCGGCCGGGTTTGCGTCTCTAGACCAAACCTTGCCCCGCTTCAATCCGTGATGAAAACTGCGGATGAAAGCAAACCGTGCCACAACCCGTTTATGCACTGCAAAGACTATGATGATTCGTCCGTTTTTGCGGCAGAGGGCGAAGACGCCGGCAAACCTTGCGTCTCGTCCGCCTCGCCGGCGCGCCGCCCACGCGACTGACCTTTCCGCCGCATCAGGTTTTCCCGCAATTTCGCAGCCGCCCGCTGCTTGCGATCCAGCTCACGCCGCTCGGCTTCGCTCAAGGATGCGGCCGGCGCCTGGCTATCCAAGGTTTCTGGTTTTTTCGACATGGCTTCTCCTTAAAGAAAAAGCCCGACACACGAAAGGACCCCGGGCGTTTTCCCGGATGGTCCTCCAAGAAGTTCGATTTTGCTGCTTGCACTTGCCCCGAACCTATGGCAATAGCCCCCTCGCTGACGACACGCTCACCCAGCCCGTCCGCAGATGCTGCTATAGCTCAGGGGTAGAGCACTCCCTTGGTAAGGGAGAGGCCGAGAGTTCAAATCTCTCTAGCAGCACCATTTTTCTTTCCCCCTCCGTTACAGCAGAAATGAACCCACGTTATCCTTCGTTTTTCGGGGTTGATAAGCAGCAAATGACGGCGTCGGCTGCTACCTCTGCGGCGCTCAGGCGCACAGAAATCAACGTGGTTGCAGAGGTTAGAATATAAGCCGACGCTTAGGCTTGCCCCTCGGGGCGAATGATGTAGCCTGCGCCGATGAAAAAGATATTCATTACCCTTGCATCCGCCGCGGTTATGTGTGCCGCACTCCTGCCAGCATCCCAAGCATCCGCCTGGACAACTCGCGGCCACCAGATTGTGGCCCAGATAGCGGAGGACAATTTGAATCCATCCGCTAAACGTGAGGTTCAGCGGCTCCTTGCTGCCGAGGGGAAAAAACACCTCAGCGAAATATCATCTTGGGCGGACTCAATGAGGGGCGTAACATTTCCCCGCCAGCCGTCGCACGCGGTTAGAATTCCGCTTGATGCAACCTCGTACGATCCTGCCCGCGATTGCGCAGATAAGAATTGCGTCCTCGAAGCAATCAGCCACAACATTTCAGATCTATCGAACCGCGAATCGGATGACGAAAGCCGACTGGTCGCCTTGAAGTACCTTGTCCATTTTATTGGTGACCTCCACCAACCGCTTCATGCCAATAAAGATACTGGCGGACGAAAAGTGATATTCAATGGAAAGGTACGTAGCCTTCACGAAGTTTGGGACCAAGACATTGTGAGCTGTCCCGAAATGAAGTTTACCGAGATCGCGAAGCGTCTTAATGGTACCGATGCAAGGGTGGCCAGAGGTAACGACCCCGTTCAGTGGGCGATGGAAAGCCACGATGTCGCCCGTGACGTCATATTTCCTGAATTGGCGGATCTGCAGGGTGACCCTATTACTCTTCCCGGGAACTACTGCGAAGTGAATTGGCCAGTCGCCGCGGCTCAGTTAAAAGTAGCGGGGATTCGGTTGGCATTCCTACTCAACAGGACACTTGAGAACAGATAGCTGTTCGGATTGTCGATAGACCCTCTCATAAAACATTCACATTTGCGCGCGGTTATGTATTTTGCGTGCTATGAATGAGGTGCCGCATGGATGCAAAAACACTGGTCATGGCTCTGTTGAGAGCATCCGGCCCTAGTAAGGAACTAGATCGCGATATAGCGATCTTCTCCGGTTATACAGTGCGAACTGGCACTAAGCCTGGCGAGGAATTCTGGACCTCACCGTCCCAGGTCGACTTCCTTAATCTACCGAAATTTACTGCTTCAATCGACGCTGCGTTTGATCTCTTCAAACAAACCTCTCCGGCTTATCCGGGGGGGCTAAGCTGGGAACCGCAATCAGCTTCGGCCCGTCTCGCTGACGACAGGTTTATGCAAGCGGAATCTCCCGCTCTCGCACTATGCGCATCCGTAGTGCTGCGACTTGCACTGTCTCAATATGCTGATTCCACTGTACTACCACGTGCGGAGGAATTGTGATGTCGTTGCAGCCACTGATTCAAAAATTGTCTGATGCAGAAGAGCCGAGCCGAAAATTCGACACGGCAATTGCGATTGCCCTTGGCTTCGAGTCCTTTGAAGAAGAAGGAACCCGTAAAGTGCTGTGGCTTCATCCACACTCGAAAACCCCAACGCGAATTCCCTGGTACACACGGTCTTTGGATGAAGCCAAAGAGCTTCTCGATGTCATCCTCCCCAATTCTGCTGTAGCACTGAGCTGGACCGCAGAGGGTTTATTTTATGCGAAAATTGAGGGTGGAGACGCATGCCGAGGCGCGACAGGCCCGCTGGCGATCTGTATAGCGGCTCTTTCCTACCATAACTCCATTCGCTAGCAATAGAGGCAAGCCAAGTGAAATATGCTGTTGTTACCCGGTCCGATGGGCTCGGAACTCGCCTGTGTGCGATGGTAAATGCGATTGACGTCGCTCAACGCCTTGGCTTGGGTTTCAAGTTTAGCTGGCCTTCGTCTACTTACTCAGATGCCGATTCCCACGCGATCAAACACGCTTCGCTCCTATTTTCTGACCGGTTTATTCGTGATCATTTTGATCCAGACCTAGATCCGCGTCGCTACATAAAAGTTCTCGATACCCCAATTACGAAGAAGCTTATCGCCAAGGTAGAAGAAAGCAAAGATGGCTTCTTGATCGACCACTGGTCGAAGCAAGTGCAAATAGATTCAGCCCCTGGCGTGCCGCGCAGAGACTTGGCGGCAGCGTTTGAAAAGATAGAGTTCTCCAAGCGCCTTACGAGAGTCATCGAAGCTGCAAAGTCTAGCGTACCGAACGGTGCAGTAGCCATACATGCCCGCCGGGGCGATCTTGTTTATGGCAGCTACAGGACGCGACTCTATAACCAGAAATATGCGCCGACGGCGCTGGTTAAATCTGTCGTAAAGCGCCTAATCGAGGTCGGCAAAAAGCCTATTATTTTCAGCGACGACGAACGCATCAAAACGATATTGAAGCGCGACACAACTGCAATCATCTCGACCGAACTCAGTGGATCGACCCTAAAAACTTCTGATGAAGATGCGATGTTCGATATCGCTGCAATGATTGCATGCGATAGCGTCATTTCCACTCGAAGCGGCTTCTCCGTTGTCGCCAGCTTCGCCAATGGACGGCCGTTTTACAATATTTCCGATTTCTACCAGATGTGTGAGGGGCGAGCTTCCATCCTCACAGACATCGCAGAAAACCCGAACGATTACTCGGATCTGGATAAGGCGAAATCACTGCAGTTTGTCGCCAGTGTCTATACTCCTGTTCTCCGAGAAGGTGAGCGCGACGATCTATATGCTCAGGCGAGCATACTCGATCCTGATAATCAAGCTTACCCGCACATCCGAGCGACCGATGCCATGGCGAAAGGTGATCTCAGTAAAGCTGAAGAGATTCTGCGCTCTTATACAAGGCGATATTTTAAGTCGCACAATATGACATCGAGCGATCTGGCCGCAGGTTTCGACTACATCAGCATCCCCAACAAAGTAGCCAAAGACGCGTTGCATAGCTCCCGCAACCCGTACATCAAGGCTTACGCCAGCCATCTAGATCCCGATCCCATCAAACAGGAACGACTGGCTGGGTTAGCCTACGAAGCCGACCCATCGAGCCCTCTACTTGCAGTTCGCTGGGCTAGGGCTATGATAGCTACCGGCCGCCCTGAAACTGCCCGCCGTTTCATGATCAACGATCTGGATCGGATCAAGTGCTCTGCTGTCTATGAAGCACTTTGCGATATCGAAGACGACCCACACCAGCGCGTTGTCTGGGGCCGTTTGTCAGTCCAGTCTGCAGCCGAAAATAAGCAAGCAGCTGCCAAAGTCGCACTTGCGCTCCTATTGAATGGAGAATTAGAGGAGGCAAACGCCATATCAGACGCTCTAACTGCAGAAGATCAATCTAACCCTGCAGTGTACTATTACCTTTCTAAATTTTACGTTGAATGCGGAGTATTTAGTGAGGCGCTTGTAGTCATCGAAAAAGCTTTAGCGATGAGGCCGGGTCGTTTGCGATATCAAAATATGAAGCAGTCGATATTGGAGAGTATTGCAAATCAGGTAGTTAAGGATCCCGCCGACTAAAAAGATAGCCGCCCAATTGCGACCTGGAAACTGACGCTGTAAAGCGCGTCCCGCAAGGCCGCAATCGCTCTCCCCCTCCCCGACTAGCCCCGACACCCAACATACGGCAGCAGCAGCTCCAACTGCTCGCTCATGACGCCCGGTCTATGGCGTGGGGGATCGACGGTTTGCTGGTTGGTGTTGCCCCAGACGCCGCCGCCGGCCCAGTAGGTGGCGCCGAGGAAGATGTCGGGGCGGGCCATCATGACATCGAGCAGGTCGCGCAGTTCCCGTAGAGAGGCTTCGGTTCGGCCGGTGGCGAATTCGCCGATGAAGATGCGTTTTCGATGTTGGGTCGCCCAGTCCACGGCGCTCGACAGGATCCGTTTTCCGATGCCTTCGGTGGCGATCGGGTTGGAGCCTCCAAATCCCTTGTCGAGATACTGGTGCATGTCGAAGCCGTAATTGTCTGCAGGATCGAAAGCTTGCAACATCACGGTGCCGTTCGAGGTCTTCGTCCAGGAATGGGCGCCCGTCCAGGCGATGCCGGAAAATAAGACAGTCCCAGTGCCGCCACGCCGCCTGATTTCGGCGCATGCGGCGTTCTGGGTGTTGAGGTTGAGAATGGGATCTTGGTCATGCGGTTCGTTCATCAGCCCGTACCAGACAAGGCTGTTTTTCCCGTAACGCTGTGCCAGCTCGCCCCAGAAGGACGCATAGCTTTCGAGCGTTGCTGCGGACGTGCCGTCTCCGATGACGATCTTATCACGCCTTCCGTAGTCATGCATATCCAGAAGGACGACCGCACCCTCGCCGACTGCCCGGCCGACCAGACGATCCAGGCCCTCAAGTGCCGCCGGCTCAAGCGGTTTTGCAATATCGGGCTGCAGGCGGTTCCACTTGAAGGGGATCCGAAACACTTTCACGCCCAGCGAGAGGTAATAATTCAGGTTCTCCAGGTGAGGCCACTTCCAACGGCCGCCAATCATCTCAAACTCAGCACCAGCCAGGTTAACCCCGATCAGCGGGCACGTTGCCGTTCGGGCGCCTACGGAAGGACCTGACGACACAACCGTCGCCGCAAACGCGCCAGCGCCGAACAACAAAGATCTTCTTGAGCATTCATTCATGTAAGACGCCTGTAATAAAGATTTTATTATAATATTGATTCACTAAAAAATCAATAACTTACGGATTTTTGTGCAACACCTCAGCGAATTCACACTACAACACCCATATTGAATTCCATTATAAGATTAACCTAGCGATTAGTTTTGTTTATTGAGGAATCAGCAAGAGCATATCCATGCTGTAACCACGATTCGATGTCGTGCTACTCGACATTTCACTGATCAGCAGCGGTGATGGACGGCATGCGCGGGTGTCCGGCGACAGCAGGAGTGGGAATGCGAGTGATATTCGATCTGACGCTTGCCACGCGCAAGCCGGAGATTACCGGTGTCGAACGTTACGGGATCAATCTATTCGAGGCATTCCGGAAAATTTGCCCTGGCAGCACGGCCTATGTCATGTCGACATCGTTTTTTTCGAGCGACGACAACCTGGTCCTCTGCCGGCATCCTTTGATGGCTTGGCTCACTTTGCCGTTCAGGCTGGCATCTTCCAGTTACGATGCGGCCGTCTTTCCGAGCATGCCGGCAAGTCCGCTCTCTATATCATCCAAACTGCCCCTCTATCGCATCATTCACGACGACTTCCCCTGGACAAGGGGACAGGAGATGCCGATCAAGGGGCGCCTTCTGTTTCGGGATGTGGAGCGCGCCGTTTCATCCCGATACCGCGCCATCTTTGCGCCAACCGGCTACTCGGCGGCAAAGCTTCGTCCGATCTTTCCCTCCCATGATGTCAGCGAGATCGGCAACGCCCCCGCGCTGCCGTTCGACGGCGAACTGTCCGAGATCGCGGAACTGCGAGGCAAAGACTTCGTCCTGAGCGTGGGGACGGTGGAGCCCCGAAAGAACTACGAGAAGATCATCGACGTCGCGGCAGCGCTTCAACCGCACAATGTCCTGTCGGTCGTTGTCGGGCGCAGCGGTTGGGGAAATATCGCCACCGATCTCGACCGGGCGAGCAACGACCCAACGAGCAACATCCGATGGATGAAGGACATATCCGACAGCCAGTTGCGGTGGCTTTACGCAAACTGCCGGTCGTTCCTGTCCTTGTCGCATGACGAGGGGTTCAATATGCCGCTCGTCGAGGCAGGGTCGCTGGGCTGCAGCATTGTCGCGTCCGACATCGCCATCCACCGGACTGTTTCTCCGCCATGGGGACGGCTGGTCTCGCCGGGCACCCCCGCTGACGAGATCGCGACTGAGATCATGACGGCTCCGCGAGCGACTGAGAGCGCGTATCTTGCCTACAGGGCCCGGTATTCCTGGGATTTTATCGCGGCAAACCTGCTTTCGAAAATCCAGGCCCATAGACGCACCGGAGCACGGTCCCATGCCTGAGCACCAGTTGACCATGCTCTGGCATGAAGCCGGAAACTCGCACTACCATGACCGATTTGTCGAGCTTTCGAAGGTCGCCAATCTCACGGTCATGGGGCCAAAAACCTTTCAAGGCAAAACGTTCGACCCTGAGAAATTCCGCTTCCCAGTGAAGCTGTTTAATTCCGTCTTGTCGTCGCACTGGCTGACATTCATTCCGAGCACCATCGCTTTCTACCGGGAAGCGCGACGGGCGGACATTCTCTACGTTCATGAGGAACCGCACTCGCTTGTCGCGTTCCTAAGCGCCACCCTGCGTCTCGGGCGGCCGATGTACATCGAAAGCTCGGCCATCAATCTCAAGGGAAACCTCTCCGGATGGAATGTCCTCGAACGGTTCGTCTATAAAACAGCGACCAAGATCATTCCCAAGAACCATGAGGTCGCCGATGTCCTTCACAGACGGGGGGCTCCCCGGAGCAAGATCTCAACCCCCATCGGTAACGGCGTTTCAAAGTCGTCGTTTTCGATCGTCGATAAGTCGGCGGCACGTTCTGCGCTTGCGCAAAAGTATCCGCAGATCTCCGATGCATTCAAGAAGGGCGGTCTCGTTCTCGGCTATGCCGGGCGGATCTGGCAGCCGAAAGGGATAGAGATCCTGGCGCAGCTTGCACAGGAACTCCCGGTCACGATCCTCGCCTGCGGGCCGGTCGCAGATGATTATCTGGTCGATACACTCGTTGCGGCGGGGGTAACGGTTCTTCCCAGTCTTCAAAAGGATGATCTGCGGACATTTTACAGCGCGCTCGATCTCTTCATTCTGCCGAGCCTCTCGACGAAGAACTGGCGGGAACAGTTCGGCCGTGTCTGCATCGAGGCGATCTATTGCGGGACGCCGGCTGTCGGTTCGCATGTGGGCGGCATTCCGATGGTGATCGGCGCCAGCCAGACCTTCGGGGCAGGCAATATCGAGCAGGCCAAGGCACTGCTGACCAAACTGTCAGACGAGGCGGAGCGGGCGGAAATCCTGCGGTGGCAGACCGCCCATGTCGATCAGAATTTTTCCTGGAAAGCGATTGCAGAGCAAGTTTTAGCCGTCACACACTTAAAGAGATAAATGCAATGACCGAAGATCGACTTGGGTCCAGAGATAAAATATTCGGTTTATCCTTTTACGAATATTCCGACGACGCTCTAGTAGAACAGGCTGTTTCTCCCCTTTCCGAAACGGACGGGGTAAAACTGGTCGTCACTGCGAATACGGATCACGTCTCCAACCTGTACAAGAATCCTGAATTCAGACGTGCTTACGACAGTGCGTGGTCAGTCACGATCGATGGCATGCCCGTCTTTCTCTATGCGAAACTGTGCGGCGCGGCCGTCAAGCAGCGGATACCAGGCGCCGATCTCTTTCCGAAGCTGCTCGATGCCCTGACAGACACGAACCATCGGCCGTTTTTTGTCTGCTCGAGCCAGGCGACGGCGGACGGGCTGGCAATCCAGATGACGGCACGTGGCTTCACGGAGGCCGGCTTCGGCTACGCGATACCGCCTTTTGGTTTTGAAAAACAACCCTCTCATACGCGCGACCTGCTGAGCGCGATCCGCGACAACCGCACAACGCATCTGTTCATGGGTATCGGCGCGCCCAAATCCGAGATTTGGGTGAACCAGAACAGATCCGCACTTGGGCACCTTTACGCCTTCTGCTTCGGCGCGGCTCTCGAATTCACAGCCGGCACCAAGACTCGAGCGCCAAAGGTTTTCCGGTTGGTTGGAATGGAATGGTTCTGGCGAGTAGCCACCGAGCCCCGTCGCTTGTTCAAACGGTACTTCATCAGCTCCTGGGGTTTTTTCTCAGCCGTTGTCGCCGATCTGAACCAATCCAGAATAAGCTCGTAGGTGGCCCGATGTACGATGTGTCCGTGATCATTCCAGTCGTATCGAAAAGCAGTCGTCTGGCGCGCACGCGCGAAGTGGTGCGGCGATTGCAGGAGCAGAGGGCGATCGCGCTTGAAATCATCATCGTGATGCAGGGGTTCGACGAGACCGAAACGATCGGCATCGACGGTGTTAAAACCGTATTCTCGCGCGTGTTCAGCTCGTCGCATTCTCGAAATGTCGGCGCCTGTCACGCGACGGCCGATCTCATCTCGTTTCTGGATGACGACACATTTCCGGCCGCGAGCGATTTCTACCGCAGGGTGAAAACCATTCTCGATGTCGGCGCGGTCGATTTCGTCACCTGCAACATCGTCTCGAACGGCAAGCGGCTGGCTGCAAGCCGGATCGAAAGCGATGTCCAAATCAACAGGCAAACCATCATCGGCAACATGTGGGAACCGGGGCTGACGCTTCGCCGCAAGACGTTTTTAAAATTCCAGTTCGATGCCACGCTGGGTATCGGCGCCATTCATGGATCGGGAGAGGGCTTCGATCTCGGGGCACGTTTGGTCGATGCCGGCCTGAAGGGCAAGCGGTTGGCCGGCCTGGAAATCGACCATCCGCCTTTGCCGTTGAACTCCGAATTCGATGTCCAGCGCACGTTCTACTACTCGCTTGGTAACGGCAGCTCCCTGGTCGCCAGAGGGTTCCACAAGGCCTATGCAAAGCAACTCTTCAAGCAGGTCGCAAAGACGGTGCTCTATCCATGTCTCAACAGGTGGAGCGAGGCGAAGCTTGCCCTGCTGCGGCTTGCCTGCCTGCTGATCGGGCCGGCGATCCCGCGCGGCGTTCCGAAGATCGTTCCAAACCAGTTGGCAAAGGACCTGATCGACGGTGAAATCCACCCGTTCCCTGAGGTGGAACCTCGGATCGACCGGGCCACAGCCTAGACCATTCGCATGACGCGACCGAAATATCACCGATCGGGTTCACATGTCCTATTTGAAACTGGCAATCAAGGGTACGAGCTGGTCGCTTGCGCAGGTGCTCGTCGAGCGGCTGACGCAGACCGTGGTGTTTCTGATTGCGGCAGCCTTGCTCGGGCCGCATGAGTTTGGTGTCGCAGCGCTTTCAACCGCGCCGGCCGTGATCATCGCGTCCACCCTGCAGTCCGGAAGCCAGGTGGTGATACAGCGGCGATTGCTCGACGATGACTTCGTCAATTCGGTCTTCGGTCTCTTCCTTCTGCTTGGCCTTTGCGGCTCGGCGCTACTGTTGATAGCGAGCGCCCTTCTCCGCCACCTGGAAACCTTCTCCGGCCTCAGTGCCATGGTTGCCGTGACGTCGATCGCTCCCCTTGTCTCAGCGCTCGCGGTCGTGCCGGAAGGACTGCTCGCGCGAGATTTCGCCTACAAGGTACTGGCGGTCCGAAAGTCGGCCGGGTTGCTTGTGGGCGGGATTGTCTGCTGCGCGCTTGCGTTTTCGGGGTTCGGCGCCTGGAGCATCGTTGCAGTCGTCGTGATAACGCCGATCGTTGCGGCGATGGTCAGTGTTGTGGCGGCGCGCTGGAAGCCAACGGCCATGCCGACGCTGATCTCGATGCGGTCGACGCTGAATTTCTCGTTCGCCGTAATCGGAATGTCGGCAGTCACGCAGATCAACGTGCGCTCTGCCGATGTGGTGGTCGGTTTGGTCGCGACACCGACATCGACGGGTGTTTTTCGGCTATCACGCACGGTGCTTGATCTCGCATCAAGCCTGTTTCTCAATCCGATCAACAACATCCTGCTCCCAATCTTTTCGAGGATGGGTGAGGATCGTGACCGGATGATAAGCACGATGTGGAGGTCATGCGCGGTAACAGGCCTTGTTGCCGCGATACCTTTTGTCGCTTCCGCGTTTTCAGCGCCCTATGTCGCATTTATGTTTTTTGGAGACAGGTGGCCACAACTGCCCGAAACGATAACACTGATGCTGGTGGCGCTACCGTTCATTGCGGTTGTCGTGCCAGTGCAAACCTTCCTGGTTGCAACAGGACACCCAAGCTTGGCATTCCTGAACAATGTTTACCAGGCACTTGCTGATGTCGCGATGATTGCAGTCGGAGCATATTTCGGGATTTTTTGGGCAGCAGCGATGTTCAGCCTGAGATTCTCTCTGACAGCGTTGTTTATTCTCCTGGCCGTGCAGAAACGATTCAGTGAGATCAACGCGTTTGATGGGATCAAAACAACATTTCCGGCGCTTGTCGCGATTGCGATCGTATCAACCCTGACCGGGTTTCTATGGCTATGGCAGCTCGATCTCAAACACTTATCAGTCGCTGTATCATTTAGCGTTACGGCCTCTCTGGCATACGCATTGATATGCGCGTTCGTATTTCACGATCGTATCCGGCCAGTTCTTGAGATCTGGAAGGCGCGGCGCGTTCGTGCGCCGACTGCTGCCTGATCTAAAGCCCGGCTGTCTCGCAGGCTGGCCTCCGTCTCGAGGTCCTGGGGAAGGTTGGTGGTCTGATACGGTATCATCGTAACAATCGGGGCGTCCGACCTGATCGATCAGGACAGCGCGCCGGTGGCTGACGAGTGCGACCCTAGTTTACCATTGGTTGGCAACAAAGGTCGGGCGGTCGTCGGATGCCCCGATCTTGACCCAGATCCTCGGGCTGTTCTGCGACTGCATCATGATCCAGGTCAGGTCGGTCTTCTTCCACGGCTTGATTTCGGAGAACCGGTTGTCCAGCACCAGGTCGCCGGCGGATGTCTTTGCAACCAGCACCGCATGTCCCTCTCCGGACCGCGTTCTTGCCACAGCCATTCTCAGCGATCCGGAAGGCCAGCCTAAGGAGATGAGGTGTTTGCGCTTCGTGAGCGCGTAATCTTCGCAATCGCCTAACGCCACATCAATGCTCCAATCGTCGGAGCCGTCGGCATCATTGACGGGACGGACGGTGCGGTTGATGCCTGAATTCACCGAAAGCAGTTGCGCCTTGCGATCCTCGGTCAGTTCGACGATCCCGTCGCCGCCGGTATCGGCGCACTGTTCCTGATTGCTACGGCAGAATTTCGCAAAAGCGTAAGGTGCAAGCGCAAAACCACTTTCCTGGATGCGCTGCATTGAGCCTCTCACATCCCGCAGAATGCCGACAGGGCCAGCCGCCATCGTTACCGATGGAACTGCGAAAAACGCCAGAGTCATGACTATCGAATGCAGTTTCATGGCACGTCTCCATGTGGAATGGAGAGAAATTTACCTGCATTCGTTGTATATCACGTTTTGAGAACGTGTAAGATTTTAATCGTCGTGCAGATTAAATTTTTCTGTTTAAGAACTACTGCAAATATCGATTTGCTGATGGTTCAAGGAACTGCTCCCATCAGGGCAATAAAAAAGGCCGGAGCGAATACACGCACCGACCTCCATGCATTGCTCTCAGCCACTGCGCCAGTACATCCGTGGTCGCCGACGAAAACAATGTTGTAGCCAAGATATGGTAGCTCGATCCAGATATTCAACAGGGAACCGAGATCAAAATGGGGGCAGCAGCTCAATGCGCTGCCCCTCATCACCTCAAAAGGCTAGACGCCCTCAGTAAGGCGAGTTGCACTGTGCGCGAACGCCGGCACGTGGCACGTAGCTGTTATCCGATGCACGGTAGCTACGGTAGCGGTCGGCACACCACTGGACGTGAGCACGGGTACCTGCGCGGGCCGGGCGACTTGTCACGGCACCGCCGATGATTGCGCCAGCGCCGAATGCTGCGAGGGGATACCAGAAACCATCGGAATGGCGGCGATAGCCCGGACGGCGATCACGGTATCCACGGTGGCCCTGGTGCCACCCGCGACGATCACGCATTTCCCGGCGTTCGCGCATGTCACGACGATACTGGACATGTTCGACATCGGATACCTGAGGCGACTTCACCATCGGCAGGGGTGCCGCAGTCGCCGGGACAAGCGAGGTGAGGCCCAGTGCCACCGCAAGCGACGACGCGGTCAGAAACTTCGTAACAATATGCATATTAGTTCTCCGTGTTATGGAGAGACAACACATTGACGCAACAGGGAGTTCCCTCATCACGCGAGAGTGAGGCCGGCGTTACAGGTGTTTCCAACCTTGAGCGAGCGCGACAACGGAAACAGCGGCCAATACATCGCTTAAATCTTAAATAAGCATTCTCCGCTATTTCTGATTGTTCAGAGCGTGCGGAGCATCCCATGGGCTTTTACGGCAACCCCTTCGGCTACGAGTATCAGTTCCCAAACAGGCTTACGCCGTCCCTGGACAAGGACGTCGTCAGCGTGGTTGACACCACCGCGGTTGCCGCGCTTACCGTCAATACAAAGTCGCTGTTCCAGCTGAAACTGCAGGACAACTCGATCCGCTTCGAGTTTACCCAGTATGCCTTGTGGACCTCTGGCTACAAGCCGACCCCAAGCGATACCGCCAGCGCTGTGCACTTCAACGGGCCGGTGTTTACCGATATCAACAACAACCTGTCTCCGATCGTCGGCGTCTCGATCAAGAGCAATATTGCCGGCCTCGACAGCCGGGACGTTTCGTTCGACTACAACAAGATCGCGATCGACTTTACCGGCATCAAGGCGGGTCCGACGTCGTACATCACAGTCACCGTGACCTTCAATGAACCCAAGCTTGGGGGTGACGGCAACGACGTGCTGAACGGATCGCGTTACGAAGACATCATGTCCGGCGGCAAGGGCGACGACAAGCTGATGAGCAGCGCCGGCGCCGACAAGATGGACGGTGGCGCCGGAACCGATACCGTCTCCTACGCCAATGCCACAACCGCAGTGGTTGCCAGCCTCGCCGCGCCGCAGGGCAATACGAACAATGCCAAGGGCGACACCTATACCTCGATCGAGAACCTCATCGGGTCGCAATACCGCGACGTGCTGACGGGCGACCAGGGCGCGAACGTCCTTTCCGGCGGCCTTTCGAACGATCGCCTGACAGGCGGCGAAGGCGCGGACAGTTTCGTGTTCGACACGCGACTGAACAAGAAGGGCAATGTGGATACGATCACGGATTTCTCCGTCGCGGATGACACGATCTGGCTCGACACGGATATATTCACAAAGGCCGGCACGGTTGGGGATCTCGCATCGGATGCATTCCATAGCGGCACCGCGGCCAGCGACGCATCCGACCGGATCATCTATGACAAGGCGACCGGTCGTCTCTACTACGACGCCGATGGAACCGGCAAATACGGGCAGATGCTGTTTGCCATCGTCGACAAGGGCCTCAACATCACCGCAGCCGACTTCGACATCATCGCCTGATCGTAGTCGGCAGGCTTTTGCGCTACGCTGCCTGCTGGACGAAATGACCCGGCGAGACCTCGAGATAGGTGCGCTTCGGCGCCACGTAATCGAGCGGCCTAACGGGGCTTTTTATCTCTTCGGACAATGGTGGCGGCGTCTCACCGCGGCGTGACGGGTCGGGAACCGGCACGGCGGAAATCAGCCGGCGGGTATAGGCATGCTGCGGATTGTCGAAAATCGCCGACCGCGGCCCGATCTCCACGATTTCTCCAAGGAACATGACAGCGACCCGATGGCTCATGCGCTCCACGACGGCCATGTCGTGGGAGATGAACAGGTAGGCCAGACCGTGTTTTTCCTGAAGCTCGAGCAGCAGGTTTGAGACCTGCGCCTTGACCGTGACGTCGAGTGCCGAGACCGCTTCGTCGGCGACGATAAATTTCGGCTCCAGCGCGAGCGCGCGCGCAATCGAAATGCGCTGGCGCTGACCGCCGGAAAATTCATGCGGATGGCGATCGGCCATCGCGGCCGAGAGCCCCACCTGTTCCAGAAGTTCTGAAACACGTGCCTTGGCCTCGCGCTTGCCCATCATCTTATGCGCAAGGATGGGCTCGGCAATGGCCGACCCGACGGTGATGCGCGGATTGAGCGAGGCAAACGGATCCTGAAAGATCATCTGCGAATTGCGACGCATGGTTCGCAGATCGCGCGTGCCGGCCTTGGTCACATCCTGGCCGTCGATGACGATCGAGCCGGCGGACGGATTGAGCAGACGGATGATCGCACGTCCGGTCGTCGACTTGCCGCAACCGGATTCGCCGACCAGTGACAGTGTTTCACCGGGGCGCAGATCGAAGGATACATCTTCCACCGCGTGGACGCGGCCATTGGGCAGGTCGAAGCGGACGGCGAGGTTTTCGACCTTGAGGATCGGTTCGACGGTTTGGGAAACCGGTTTCATTTCGCGGCCGTCGGTCGCCACGCCCGTCGAAGGATCGACTTCGGGGAAGCGCTTCGGCGCAAGACAAGCGCCCATCGCGCCGAGACGCGGGATCGAGGCGAGCAGCGACTTCGTGTAGATCGCCTTCGGGCTTGCGAAGATCTCGGTGGTCGGACCGGTCTCGATCATGTCGCCGCGGAACATCACCACGGTGCGGTCGGCGATCTCGGCCACCACGCCCATGTCGTGGGTGATGAACAGCACGCCCATGTTTTCCTCACGCTGCAACTCGCGCAGCAGGTGAAGGATCTCGGCCTGGATGGTCACATCGAGTGCCGTCGTCGGTTCGTCGGCTATCAGCAGTTTCGGGCGGCAGGCAAGTGCCATGGCGATCATCACTCGCTGGCGCATGCCGCCGGAGAATTTGTGCGGATATTCGTGCAGCCGCGCTTTGGCGGCGGGGATGCGCACCCGCTCCATCAGCCGCACGGTTTCAGCTTCGGCTTGGCCCCACGACAGGCCGCGATGCAGAACCAGCGCTTCGGCAATCTGGTTGCCGATGGTGAAAACCGGGTTGAGCGAGGTCATCGGCTCCTGGAAGATCATGCCGATCGACCCGCCGCGGACCTTGCGCATATCGGATTCGCTTGCGGCAAGCAGGTCCTTGCCGTCGAGAAGGATTCTGCCCTCTGTGCGTGAGCGTCCGGGCGGCAGGAGCCGCATGGTGGAGAGCGCCGTGACGCTTTTGCCAGACCCGCTTTCGCCAACGATCGCCACCGTCTCGCCGGCATCGACGGACAGGCTGATGTTGCGGATGACGGCCTTCCAGCCTTCCGGCGTCTTGAAGGAGGTCGTCAGGTTTTCGACTGACAGAACCGGCCGGGTCGTTTTCACTGTGTCGGTCATGATTAGCTTTCTTTCGCCAGCCGTGGATCGACGAGATCGCGCAGGCCATCCCCCAACAATTGCAGGGAGAGAACCGAAAACACGATGGCGAGGCCCGGAAACACCATCAGCCACGGAGCGTTGTTCATGTATTCGCGCCCGGAAGCCAGCATCGTGCCCCAGGTCGGCATGTCAGTGGAAACACCGACGCCGAGGAAGGAGAGGCTTGCTTCCGCCAGCATGGCCGAAGCGAAAACGAAGGTTGCCTGCACGAGGATGGGCGATGCCAGATTGAGGAGAACATGGCGGAGCAGGATCTGCCATGTGGGCAGACCCATGGCCACAGCTGCCTCGATATAGGGCAGTTCGCGCAACACCAGCGTCGAGCCGCGGATGATGCGGGCAAGACGCGGCGCGTAGGTGATGCCGAGCGCCAGGATGACGGTCGTGAGCGACGGACCGAGTGCCGCGACGAGCGCGATCGCGAGCAGGATATCGGGAAACGACATCATCGCATCGAGGAGGCGCGAAATCGGCGCGTCGAGCTTGCGGAAGAAGCCGGCAGCGACACCCAGAATGACCCCGAGAACCGTGGAAATGGCGACCACGCCGAGGCTGACCATCAGCGAGATGCGGCCTGCGAAGATGGCGCGCGAAAAGATGTCGCGGCCGAATTCGTCCGTGCCGAAGAAATTCGCCATCGACGGCGGCTTCAGCTTGTTGACGATCGACAGCTTGTTTGGCGCGTAAGGGGCGACCCAGGGCGCAAGCAGTGCAGCTGCAACGACGACCACGAGAATGATGGCGCCTGCCAGCATCGCGCGGTTTCCGAACAGGCGGCGAAGGCTTGACGCGAAGGGCATGGAGACGGAGGCCATGGTGTTCATAGGCGCACCCGCGGATCAACGATGATGTAGAGCATGTCGACGATGAAGTTGATGAGAACGTAGATGGCGGCAACGACGAGCAACGCGCCCTGGATGACCGGATAATCACGCCGCAACACGGCCGAGACGACGAGGTTGCCGACGCCGGGAAGGCCGAACACGGTTTCCGTCACGACAGCACCCGCGACCAGCATGGCGACCGACAGGCCGATGACGGTGATGATGGGGATCAGCGCGTTCTTCAAGGCGTGCTTGAGGATAACGCGGCCCTCGCCCGCTCCCTTGGCGCGTGCCGTGCGGACGTAATCGTCGCCGAGAACGTCCAGCATTGCGGCGCGCGTGAAGCGTGTGATGAGCGCCGAGTTGACGACGCCGAGTGCCACGGCCGGCAGGACGAGGTGATGCAGCCGCTCGAAGAACGGCGTACCCGGACCGCCATAGCCGGAGGCCGGGAACCAGCCCTGCCCGACCGCGAAGATCTGGATCAGCATCAGCCCGAGCCAGAAGCTCGGCACGCTTGCGGCAACCATGGTCAGCGTCACGACGACCTGGTCGAAAATCGTGCCGCGCTTGACGGCGGAGAGAATGCCGACGGGAAGCGCGATGGCAACCGCGATCAGGATCGAGAACAGGGTGAGGAAGAAGGTCGGCTCCGCCCGCGCGGCAAGGGCAGTCGTGACCGGCTGGTTCAAGAAGATGGACTGACCGAGATCGCCTTTCAGAATGCCCAGCACGAACTGGCCGTACTGGACGAGCATGGGCGCATCGAGGCCCATGCGGGTGCGCAGCTGCGCGATGTCTTCCGGCGTCGCATCCGACCCCAGCATGACAGCGGCAGGATCGCCAGGCGTCACGCGAACGATGATGAAGACCACCGTCACGACCAGGGCGAGCACGATAGCCATGCCTCCCAGCCGTTTCAAAAGTGCCTGTGCGATCCTTGCCATAGCCAGTCCCTAGTTATCCAGCTTACTTCTTCGGGCTCACGTTCCAGAAATGCGGCCAGTAGGTTGGCTCGTAACCGGAAACGCCGTTGGCGAGACCCGAAACACCATTGAAGTTGCCGACCTTGTAGAGCGGCGCATCGTCGTAAATGACCGTCTGGATGGCGTCCCATGCGGTCTTCTTGGCATCGTCGGTCGTGGCGTCCATGTAGGTCGCAACGGCCTTGGTCTTCTGGTCGGAGACGTACCAGCCCGGATAGGTGTCGGTGATCGTGTTGATCGTCGTCGGATCGCCCGGGAAGTTGGAGTGGGTGATGAAGATGTCCCACTGCTTGGCATCGGCACGACGGGTCGTGAGCGTTGCCCAGTCGACCACCTGCAGATCGACCTTGAAGCCTGCGGCTTCCAGATAGGCCTTGGCGACTTCGCCGATCTTGTAGTGGAATTCATACTGGCGGCTGGTCATCAGGCGCAGCGGCTGGCCGTCGTAACCGGCAGCCTTCAAAAGCTTTGCAGCCGCTTCCGGATCGCCTTCGCCGTAACGGGCAACGCCCGCTTCGGTGTGCCAGAAGGAGCCTTCCGGGAAGATCGAGGCATCGACGCTGAAGAAGCGGTCATCGGAGAAAGCGGCGAGCATCATATCCGATGCGTTGAGCGCTGCCTGAACGGCCTGACGGAGTTCCTTCTTAACCAGAAGGCCTTCCTTCATGTTCATGTTCATCGATGCCCAGCCGGCATTCTTGAAGATGACGGGCTTGGCATTGCTGCTCTTTTCGACGCGCTCATAGGCGCTGACCGGCAGCGAGTCGGCGAAATCGAACTGGCCGGAGATGAGGCCTTCGACGCGGGTATTCGCGTCCGGAACCGGCACGAAGCGGATTTCCTTGGCGATCGCCTCGCGCTTGCCGGCATAGTTGCTCGGCTCACCCTCGGGCGACTTGTAGCCATCGAACCGGACGAGCTGGGTGTACTGGTCGGGCTTGCGTTCCTTCAGCGAATAAGGACCCGTGCCGACGAATTCGGTCAGCGTATCGGCGATCTTTTCGGATGGCAGGATGACAGACGCCTGCGACAGGGTTGCGAGCAGCGGCGCATAACGCGACTTCAGCTTGATGACGACGGCATGGTCGCCATCTTCCGCGATGCTTTCGACGACGCCGGCAACCTGCTTGCCCTTGGAATTGATCGTCATCCAGCGCTTCAGCGACGCCGTGACGTCCTTGGCATCGAAATCGCTACCGTCGTGGAATTTCACGCCTTCGCGCAGCGGGATCTTGTAGGTGAGGCCATCTTCCGACAGCGTCGGCATGGCAGCGGCCAGAAGCGGAACGGACTTCCACTCGGCGTCATAGGTGTAGAGCGTTTCGAAAATGTGCTGATCGATCGTCAGCACGATATCGGTCGGCGTCTGCATCACGTCGAGCGACGGCGGCTCGCCGATCGTCGCAACCGTCAGCACGCCGTCGCCTGCCTGGGCGTTCGCCTTTGTCAGCGCCAGGCTGCTGGTGCCGGCCAATGCCGCCAGCGTCATGAGAACAAGTGCACTCTTTTTCATTGTCATCCCCTTGTTGTCTTCAGTGGTCAAATCCCGGCCGGCTTTCCTGTCCGGTCGAAAATTCAGGCATCCAGTCCCAGCGGATCGGCAACGCGCGGCCATATTTCGAGGCTCGCTTTTCGGTACGGCGTCGTTGCGGGATTGGTTGGGTAACAGGTCGGCGCGGCGATATAGACGATCTCAGACGAGACCGGCTGGAAGCCCGCGTGAAAATGGTTGGTCGACTTGACGAGCAGATAGGATTTCGCCGCGAAATCGATGCCCTGATTGGCAAAGATGTCGGGCTGGTAGGTCTGGGTGCGGCTGGTGATCAGCACGATATCGATATGAGTGCCGACCGGGCGCACGACGGCGGTGCTGCCGAGCGTGACGCGGCTGTTGCGAAAGCTCTGCCAGCCCGCATCGAACACGCTTTGAACCGTGACACGCAGATCGAGCGGTTCACCGCCTTCCGGGCCGGATTTACCGCCGATCCGCAGGCTGAGTTCGGCGCCCTCTCCCGCCGCCTGGCAGAAGGTGACGGCAATCGGATCCCAGATCGTCGCAACGGCGAAATCGTCCATGCCGCGCTCCATCATCCGGCGCAGGATGAAGGTCGCATCACCAGCCACGCCGCCGCCGGGATTATCCCAGACGTCGGCAATCGTTACCGGCACGCCGGGATGCGACGCGCGGATCGACACGGCCTTGTCGAGGCCCGCTTCGGTATCAAGCATGGGCATCGCCGTCTGCCGGCGCAGGCTGTAGAGCTCGCGTCCCAGGGATGCGGCCAGCGCATCGCCCTTGGCCTTGTCGTTGTCAGTCACGACGACGATGCGGGTGCCCATGTCGGGCAGGTCGCCGGCCATGAAGCCATGGATGACCGAGGCCGACAGGATGCCGTCCTTGCCTTCCATTGCCTGCATGCGATCGACGAAGGAGCGCATCGGCTCGCGGCTGGTCGGGAAGATCGTGATCATCCGGCAGTCGAATGTGGAGATGACCGGCTTGATCTTGCCCTTCAAGGCCTGCAGCGCCAGCTCGACCACGTGTTCGCCGCGCTGTTCGAAATCCGTATGGGGGAATTCGAGGAAGGCAGCCATGATATCGAGATTGGCGACACGCAGCGCCGTCAGGTGACTATGCGGATCGAATTCGGCAGCAACCAGAACATCCGGGCCGACGATCTGCCGGACACGGGCCAGAAAATCACCTTCGGGATCGTCATAGCCCTGCGCGGCCATTGCTCCGTGGAGACCGAGCACGACGCCATCGACGGGAAGCGCTTCCGTCAGTTCGGCAAGGATCAGGTCGCGCAGCGCCTCATAGGTCTGGCGCTGGATCAGGCCGGCGGGCTCTGCCCAGCAGGACGTGCCCTCGATCACGGTAAAACCTTCCGCCCGGCCGCGGCGACGCAGGATCGGCACGACTGACGAGCACAGCGTCGGCGTATCCGGATGCTCGCCCGGACCGGCGAAGAACGCCGCCTTAAAGGCGTTCATATCCGTCGGGACGGGAGAGAATGTGTTGGTCTCGGTCGCCAGCGAGGCGGTGAAGATGCGCATATTTCTTATCCGGACAGGTCCGACGGCATCAGGCTCCCATCACGGTCACCGAGCGCCAGCACCCCTATTGCTTGAATTTTGTCGATCGCCGGAGCAGGCACGCCATGCTCCGGAAAACCTCAGTCCCGTTTCTCGTCCAGTTCGCCCGCTCACCATTTTGGTGTAATTTATTTTCTTCATAATGCGTCAAACCCGGCTGAAGTCAACGAATTTCAAGAATATGCACCAATTTGTGTAATTTATTTTCTATAAGTCTAAATTCGGGGAAATTTTCACCTCCACCGCATTTCGCGCTCCGAACATGAAAAAGGGCGCCCGAAACAGGCGCCCCATTTTCATTCCGCCAGTGACAATCGATCCGGCGGTTACCAGACGGTGCCGCGCGCATCGACGTTTTCGACCCTCGTCACGATGCCGTTCCGGTGAAACACCATCCGGTCGAACAGGTTGGTAACGACGCAGGTGTGGTTCGGCACGACCTTCACGATCTGGCCGATCTCCGCAAACGGCACTGCACAGCCCGAGAGATCGACCACCGCATGCTCCTCCGACAGCGACACGATCCGCGCGCCCTCGAAGCCGACGAGTGAGCCGTAATCCGAAAAGCCGAGCAGATCGGAGGTCAGCGCCTTCGAGCCGCAATCGAGCACCGCCCGGTCGGGCGCCGGTTTCGACACGACCGTTGCCAGGATATGCATGGCGAGATCATCGGGCGTGCAGTGACCGGCGCGAACCATGCTGCGGTCGTTATAGACATAGGTGCCGGCACGGTGTTCCGTGGCGGAGGGCACCAGATGCGCCGAAAAGAGATCCGGCGAACCGCCGCTGGACCGCACCGGGCATTCGATGCCCTTCTCCGACAGAAGCGACATGGTGGTTGCCATGAACTCCTCGACGGCCTCTGCGCCACCGATGGCCGGATAGGTCATGATGCCGCCGCAGCGCAGGCCGGGTGCCGCTGCGATCTTTTCGGCCAGAGCCACTGCCTGTTCCGGTGTCTGCACGCCGCAGCGTTTTGCGCCCGTATCGCATTCGATCAGGACGGTCAGCGGGCGATCGGCATCGAACGTTGAAGACAGGCCCGACACGGTCGTTTCACTATCTGCGACGACGGCAAGCTTTGACACGCGGGCATTCAGCGCCTTCAGCCGCGCAAGTTTCACGGGTCCGAGGATATTGTAGGTGATCAGGATGTCGTCGAAACCGGCATCGGCGAACACTTCGGCTTCGGTGACCTTCTGGCAGTTGAGGCCGACGGCACCGGCTTCGATCTGCTGGCGGGCGACGGCTGCGATCTTGTGGGTCTTGATATGCGGGCGGAACGCCTTGCCCTGCGCATCGCAGTACGCCTGCACCCGCGCAATATTGGCGGCGAGCTGATCCTCGTCGATCACAGGCATCGGCGTTGCAATCTGATCGAGTGGCGTGCCGGGTTCAGGCCAGGGATAGTTCATGATGTAAACCTCTGTGGGCATGGCTGGTTTCGTTGATGCTTGCCCGCTTTGTGCTATCAGGGCAAGAACTGGTGAAATTCATTTTCACGATCGTGACGTGCTTCGTGTCTGCGCCAATCTTCGAGGAAAGTACCTGATGGATCTGTTTCACGCGCTTTCCGACGAAGACGGCAGGCTCTCGAGCCTGGAGGCGAAACTGGCGCAGTTTGCGCTCGCCAATGTCGATTTCGTGGTCAATTCCTCGATCAGCGACCTGGCCGAACGCGCCGGAGTTTCGCCGCCGACCGTGACAAGGTTCTGCCGTCGGCTTGGCTGCCAGGGCTATTCCGATTTCAAGGTGCAGCTGGCCAAGATGGCCTATGTGGGCCTGCGCTATCTGAAACCGGAAGCACCGACCGCGACGGTGGAAGAGGTTGCCCAGGACATCATCTCGAAAGCCCAGAACGCTCTTTTCGACCTGCACCGGCAGCTCGATCTCGCCGCGATCGAGAAGGCGGCGCAGATGCTGCGCGGCGCCGACTTCATCCAGGCATTCGGTGCCAGCGGCAATTCCGCGATGGTCGTCAACGAGCTGCACAATCGCCTCTTTCGTCTCGGCTGCCGCATCAATGCATCGAACGACCACAACATGAACCTGATGATCTCGGCGGCGACCCAGCCTGGCACGGTCGTGTTCGGATCGTCCTATACCGGCCGCGACATGGGTCTCGTGCAATGCCTCAAGCTGCTGCGTCAACATGGCATTCCCACCATCGTGATGACGCAGCGGGGCTCGCCTGTCGCCGATGCGGCCGACCTGACGATCGCCATCGACATGCAGGAGGGCAAGAACATCTTCCGCCCCACCTCGACCCGCTTTGCCTATCTCGCTGCGATCGACATCCTCGCCAACATGGTCGCCTATGCCGATCGCAACATTGCGCTAAAGGCGCTGCGCAGCATCAAGGAAGAACTGGTGCGCAACCGCGACGGCGACGACCGCCAGCTTCTCGGAGACTGACGGTCAGCATATCGACAATCAGTCGATCGGCTTGTAGGCGATCACGTCCATCTCGACCTTGGCATCGACCATCAGCGGCGACTGTACCGTCGAGCGGGCCGGCGGATGATCGATGAAATGCTTCTGGAACACCGCATTGAAGCTGGAGAAGTCACGGGCATCGTCGAGCCAGACATTGACCTTCACGACATCGGCCAGCGTGCAGCCCGCAAGCGCAAGCACGTCCTTGATGTTCGCAACGACCTGTTCGGTCTGGGCCACGATGCCACCGGTCACCACTTCGCCATCCACCGTCGGCACCTGGCCGGACACATAGACGAAATCGCCGGCGCGCACGGCCTTGGCGAATGGACGTCGCTGGCCGCCCGCCTGTGCGTCGGCCGCAGCGAGACGTTCGATTTTCTTGTGACTCACGATGCTCTCCGTAATTTATTTTCACCGACCGCGAATCTAGCACTGCCTGGATGCGAATTTCCAGCACCTCGGGGGAATACGAGAAAATTATTTACGGTAGTTAAAACTGCTCGGATATCAGCGACGCCTTGCCGAAGACGCGCGCGAACCGGTCGGCGCCGTCGTATGGCGCTTCTCCAAGCGCTTCTCGACGACATGTGCCGGCTCCGGCCGGCCAAAGGCAAAACCTTGCAGCAGGTCAACGCCAAGACTTGCCAGCACGTCCGCATGGCCGAGCGTTTCGACTCCCTCGGCGACGACTTCCATGTCCAGCGTCCGGGCGATATCGACCAGTGCGGCGACCAGGCGCTGCTGGGGCAGGCCATCCAGCATGGGCAGGATGAGCTGCCGATCGATCTTGACGCGGTCCGGGCGAAGCTTGATCAACCCGAGCAGTGAGGCATGGCCCGAACCGAGATCGTCGATCTCGATTTCAATCCCAAGCGACCGGATGGCATCGATATTGGCTCTGATCTCCGGTGTGAGCTCATCGAGGAAGATCGTCTCGACCAGTTCGAAACTCACCTGGCCTGCCGGGATATCGAGACGCTTGAGCTTTTCCTCGAGATCAGGATCGGAGAGGCGGGAGGCCGACATGTTGACGGACACGCGCGGCAGAGCAAATCCCTCGGCTTGCCATCGCCTCAAGTCGGCAAGGACGAGGCGCAGCATGATTTCGTCGATTTCGTCGATCAACCCGTTCGTCACCGCAGTCGGCAAAAATGCGCCGGGCGGTTTCAGCTCTTCTCCATGTTTCCACCGCACAAGCGCTTCGAGGCCCTTGATAGCGCGGGTCCGGGCATCGACCTGTACCTGGTAGAACGGCACGAAATTGCCGTTGGTGATGGCGCTGCGCAGCTCGTAGAGGATGTGTTTTTCGGCGATCGATGCGGCTGCCATGGCGGGCGAGAACCATTCGGCGCGGTTGCGTCCGTTTCTCTTGGCCTCATAGAGCGCGAGATCGGAACAGGCGAGCAGTCCGGTGACATCCGACGCCGAGGTTTGCGCCACGCCCATCGAACAGGTGACAACGACATTCTTGCCGTTGAGAAGAACGGGTGACTGTAGCTCGGCGCGGATTTCGGCGACGATCTTCTCCATCGCGTTGAGGCCGCGGTCCATCGAAACGATGGCGAATTCGTCACCCCCCAGCCGCGCCACGATATCTCCCGGGCGGCTTGCCTGCTTCAGGATCGACGCGACATGGGCGATGACCACATCTCCACAGGCGTGGCCATATCGGTCGTTGATTTCCTTGAAGTTATCGACGTCGAGATGGCACAGCGACACGAAATCCAGCTCACCGCGTTTTGCAAGGCTGGCACATATCGCGTCGAAGCTGCGGCGGTTGAGAAGTCCGGTCAGGTGGTCGTGGTCAGCAGCATAGCGCGCTTCGGCCCGGCTCTGGTCTGCGGCTTCCCGCTCTTCCGCCAGTTGATGGCTTCGCATCACATCGTCGGTGACATCCCATTCCGCGCCGACGAAGCATGGCTCGCCATTCCCGTCGATGAAGAACTTTGCGCGTGAGCGAAGGTGGCGAATGGAACCATCCTGGCGGATGATCCTGAACTGCGACGCATAGTCTTCGCGGTTTTCGATTGCCTTTTCGAAATGCGCATTGGCGGCATCTCGGTCGTCTGGGTGGACGCATTCGAGCCACACCACATCCGTCGGACCCTTCGGGACACCGTAGAGTTCCTGTAGCTGCTCATCCCACCGGGTCTGGTTCTTGCGCAGATTGTGCTGCCAGATGCCGATACCGGAAGCCTCCAAAGCAACATTCAACTGGCGCAGGAGGTCGTCCAGTTCGTTGTTCGTCCAGATGCGTTTGTTTTCCATGGCTTGCTCTGCCGACATCAGTGGCGACGACAATAACAGCCATTACTTAGCGAATACTAAAACAATGTGCACGTGTTATTATGAGGGAGCTCTACCCTTTAAACACCGGCGATCCGCGTCAGCGAGATAGCTCAGGCCGTTCGCGACCGCCGAGCAACGCCGATTCGGCGATCAACCGAACATCGGGAACTTGGAACGTATGTTTTCGATGTAATACTGTCCTGGCGACCGGGACCCTGCCAATTGCTGGAACACCTGCACGGGTACCGTCTCGAATTCGCGAATTTGCCCGTTTTTCATGAACAGCCGGAGACGCTCTGCACTTTCATCATAAGCAGCAGCATCGAAGAGAGATGAGTTTAGCTCTGCTTGCATAATCGCACTCCTTGAACGGAGACAATAATGCAGTGCAGCATAAAAATTGCAAGAAAATTTAAGCTTAATTAAGTAATCGAGATGCTCACGCTCTCTTCGTTGCTTTCACATCGAATTCGGAGGAACTAGCAATTTCCGAGCCCTACTTTTGAGGCTGATCCCGATCCACCTCAAAATAATCCAGGCAGCTTGGCGGTCGTCTCATGGTCGCCTGAGGCCTCGAAATCAGAGAGGCGAACGAATTCTGCGCCTCTGTTTTTCAGATCAACCAGTGCACGAGCGACCCCCTCGCCGGCGGCATGAGTCGGCTGGTTGATGTGTGAAATCACCACATCGCCATCCTTGGCAGCAGCAATCCGCTTTTCGGCAGCCGCGGCGCCGAGGAGCGAGCCATCATCGCCGTTCAGCGAATAGCCGGCGATCTTGAAACCCATGGCCCGGATCTCCCGGATGGCCGAGAGATCATATTTTGCCGTCGCGCCGCGGAACCAGTGCGGTCTAGGAAGACCGGCTGCAAGCATGGCGTCGGCTCCTCTCCCCACCTCGCGGCCGACAGCTTCAGGCGAGCCTGCTGCCGGTATGCCATAGATCGCGACCGGAATATCGACTGCGGGAATGTGATTCTCGCCGTGATTTTCCAGCTCGAAGAGATCGCTGTTTTCACGCAGAACAGCGACGGTTTCCGGATTGTGCTTCAGCCACCGTGACGTGACGAAGATCGTTGCGGGAATTCTTTCACGAACCAGCGTGGTCAGAATACGCTCGTCGGCCTTGCCCATGCAGGCATCGAAGGTAAGGGCAACACGGATGTGTTTCGCATTTCCCGCAGGCGCCACCGTCAGACGCGGTTCGACCAGTTTCTGAACCGCCAGAGTGTCTGCCTTCGCCAAAGGCGCAAGACAGCAAAGCAGGATAGCGGCGGTGGACAAGAGGCGCATGGTCAGTTTCCGCAGGATCAGGTTGTTCCAGGATCCCGCTTTTAATCCCCTGCACGCCATTCGACCATGCGCATTCTCACGTATCAGCAATGCGGCCGCATCACTGCATCATGCTTGCGCTCAGAAGCTCGCCGACGCGAGCCGGGTGCGGATCGCACGGATGCTTTCCGGACGGCGATCGCCCAGTTCTCGTTCCCAGCGGATTGCGGTCTCGACGATCAGATCGAGATCGTCGTGGCGCGGGGTCCATTCAAGAAGGCGCCGGGCGAGCGTCGCATTGGCGACGACGCTTGCTGCATCGCCCGGGCGACGCGGGCCGTAGTTGATGTCGAACCCGCGGGCTCCGGCTTTCTTGACCGCTTCGAGCACTTCCAGCACCGAATAGCCGCGCCCATAACCGCAATTGGCGATCAGAGGTTCGCCGCCACGACGCAGATAGCTCAGTGCTTTCAAGTGCGCTTCGACCAGATCGGTCACATGGATGTAGTCGCGCACACCGGTACCATCAGCTGTCGGATAATCGGTGCCATAGACATCGACGCCGCGGCGCTTGCCGAGAGCCGCCTCGCAGGCAATCTTGATGAGATGCGTCGCACCTTCCGTGGAAAGACCGGTGCGCCCAAGCGGATCAGCACCGGCGACGTTGAAGTAGCGCAGCGCGACGAAGCGGAAATCATGGGCTGCAGCCGCATCGCGCAGCATCAGTTCGGACATCAGCTTGGACTGACCGTAGGGGTTTTTCGGCAGCGTCGGCGCGCTTTCCAGAACCGGCGTGTCATCCTTCTGATCGCCGTAGACGGCGGCGGTGGAAGAGAAGACAAAATGCTTGATGCCCGCTTCGACGGCGGCTGCCGCCAGGAAGCGGGTCTTGCCGGTATTGTTCTCGTAATAATCCAGCGGATGCGCGACCGATTGTGGCACGACGATCGAGCCTGCGAAATGCAGGATGGCGTCGATGTCATTTTCAGCAAAGATCTGCTTGAGGATGATGGAATCGCCGACATCACCCAGATAGAAGCGCGCCTCGTCCGGAACCGCCCAGCGAAAGCCTGTCGACAGCCGGTCGAGCACGACGACATCCTCGCCAGCGTCGAGCAGCGCCCAGACCATGTGACTTCCGATATACCCTGCACCACCCGTGACCAGAACAGCCATTTTCTCGCCCCTGCTTTTTCTTTCGCAGAGAGAAACACAGCCGTTCTTCAGCAAACCTTACCACCGGGCGGGGCCGCCGGGTTTAACGCGGAACACGGAAAACACGGCGTTCAGGCGATCGATAAAATTTTACAGACCGCCCTCTTTGCGGTGATGGAGCGGGGTTAGAGGCGCTTGATATAGTCCGCCAACCGACCGGCGGCTTCTTCGACATGGGCCGAATTGCGCAGAAAACAGGCCCGCAGAAACAGTTCGCCACCCTCTCCGAAGGCAGAACCGGGCGCCAGCGCCACGCCGATCTTGTCGACGATGTCCATCGCCGTCAGGCGGCTGTCGGTTACGCCATCCACCTTCAGGAAGGCGTAGATCGCGCCATCCGGTTTCAGCGTCTGCACGCGGTTGGTGGCGATCAGCGCATCGCAGAGGATATCGCGGCCGGCGACGGCGCGGGCCACGTTCTCGTTGACGAAGCCATCGCCTTCGTTCAGCGCCACGACCGCGCCGCGCTGCATGAACTGGGCAACGCCCGAATTGGAATACTGGATGAGGTTTTCGATCACCTGCCCCATTTCCGGCGGGGCCACCAGCCAGCCCATGCGCCAGCCGGTCATCGACCAATTCTTGGAGAAGGAGTTTGCGAAGATGATCCGATCGCCCTCTTCCATGATGTCGAGGAAGGACGGAGCCCTTGCCGCACCACCGTAGTAGTAACGGGCATAGATCTCGTCGGCGATGATCCAGATCCCATGTTTGCGGGCGAGCGTCAGAATGTCTCGGAGATCATCAAGCGTTGCCGTCCAGCCGGTCGGGTTGGCGGGCGTATTGATGAAAAGGCCACGTGTCTTTGGTGTGATCGCAGCGTCCAGCGTGTCGAGATCGAGAGACCAGCCGCCGCCGGTAAAGGCAAGCGGCAGGCCGATGGCGGAAGCGCCGGAAATCTCGATCGCGGAGATGATGTTCGGCCAGGTCGGCGAGAGGTAGATCAGTTCATCGCCCGGCGAGGCGATCGCCTGCACGGCCATCATGATCGCATGCATGCCGGAGCCGGTGACATAGAAATGCTCTGACGACAGCGTCTTTGAAAAATGACGCGTGTAATAGTCTGACAGTGCCTGTCGCAGTTCGGGAATCCCGCGCTGCCAGGTATAGAAGGTCTCACCGCCCAGAAGCGCGCTCGATGCCGCCTGATTGATGAAATCCGGGCTCGGCAGATCGCCCTCGCCTGCCCAGAGCGGGATCAGGTCGCGGCGGCCACCGGCGCGGGCGTGATTGATGATCTCGACAATACCGCTTTCGGGAGTGGAGACGGCGCGCGGGCTGAGACTTGCAATGATCGACATGGTTCCTGAACATTTCCCTATGCTTTAATTCTGTTTAGCGCAGAGAACTCGGAAAATCCCATGACAATCCGTGGATCGGCGATCGTTTTTCTTGATGGATCGCCGATCTGTTGACGCGGTTGGATTACCGGATCGGGTTACCCGTCTTCAGAAGATCGCGGATTTCCGAAAGCAACTGGATATCGGCCGGCGGCGGGGCCGGTGTGGCATCCGCAGGCTTCTTTTCTTCCATGGCGCGGAGCTTGTTCACGCCCTTGACCATGAGGAAGATGATGAAGGCGAGGATGAGAAAGTTGATCGCGACCGTGATGAAGCTGCCATAGGCGAAGACCGCGCCCTGCTTGCGGGCTTCTTCCAGCGAGGGCGCTGTGACCGCGCTCGACAGCGCCACGAAGTAGTTGGAAAAGTCGAAGCCACCGCCTGTCACGGCACCTACGACCGGCATGACGAGATCGTTGACCAGTGATGTGACGATGCCGGTAAAGGCGCCGCCGATGATGATGCCGACGGCGAGATCGACGACATTGCCCTTGGCGATAAAGGAACGGAATTCGGAAACAACGGACATAGCATTACCCCTGCTGCTCGGGTTGTTGATCCGCCCCAACATAGTGCATCACCACTTGCTGAAAAGGTGAAAAAGACAGAGACTTAAAGATGACCAGGCATTGGACTTTTTGCCAATGCCGCGGCGATTTGCAAACCCTTGCTTTTGACCTAATCTCATCCGCGTCGCGGCATTGCGGGGAGGAGACATGCTTTCGGGCTGGGTGATCATCGTCGCCGCTTTCGCCTATATTCTGCTGCTGTTTGCGGTCGCAAGTTATGGCGACCGGAGAAGCCGCGTCGTGGGCGTGCCGAAGATCGGCCGGCCCGTGGTCTATGCGCTCAGCCTGGCGATCTACTGCACCTCGTGGACCTATTTCGGTGGCGTGGGTCTGGCTTCCCGTCGCGGGATTGAATTCCTCGGCATCTATATCGGCCCGATCCTGATGCTGACATTGGGCATGCCGCTGATCCGACGCATCGTTGAACTCGCGAAAGCCGAGAAACTGACCTCCGTCGCCGACTTCGTCGCTGCCCGCTATGGCAAGAATTCGACTGTCGCGATGATTGTCGCGATCATCGCGCTGGTGGCCTCCGTGCCCTATATCGCGTTGCAACTCAAAGCCGTGTCGAGTTCGGTCGCCGTGATGGTCAATCCCTCCGACTACGGGATTGGCAGCGGCAACCTGCATTTCATCGATCTGGCCTTGATCGTGACACTGCTGATGGCCGGTTTCGCCGTCATGTTCGGCACACGCCATACGGATGCGACGGAGCATCAGGACGGTCTGATCCTGGCAGTGGCGATGGAATCCGTCGTCAAAGTCTTCGCCTTTGCAACCGTTGGGCTGACGGTGCTGTTCGTGCTGTTCGACGGTCCTGCAGACCTGATGGCCAAGGCTGCCGACAACCTCCTGATCACCTCGGCACTGTCCTACGAAACGCCCCTCAGCCGCTGGCTGATTTTGATACTGCTCTCGGCCTTCGCCATCCTGCTTCTGCCTCGGCAGTTCCATGTGACGGTCGTGGAAAACCGCACGGATCGGGAACGCAAGGTCGCTTCGTTTCTGCTGCCGATCTATCTCGTCGCGATCAACCTGTTCGTCCTACCGGTGGCGATTGCCGGACTGGTCACGTTCGGTGGAACCGGCAATGCCGACCTCTACATTCTCACGCTTCCGCTCCACGGCAATCTGCCGGTCGTGACGCTGATCACCTTCATCGGCGGCTTTTCCGCCGCCACCGCGATGGTGATCGTCGAATCCGTCGCATTGTCGATCATGGTGTCGAACGACATCATCATTCCCGTTTTCCTGCGCCGCAAGCTGATGGCGGCACGCTCGGCGCATGGGGGTCGTGCCGATTTCACCCGTGCACTTCTCAATATCCGACGGCTCGCGATCTTCGCCGTGCTGCTTCTCGGCTATGGCTATTACCGGATGGCGGACACCCAATCGGGTCTTGCCTCGATCGGCCTTCTGGCGTTTGCGGCGATCGCGCAGGTGGCGCCCGCGCTGTTCGGCGGGCTGATCTGGCGGAGGGCCAATGCCCGAGGCGCAATCCTTGGCATGTGCCTCGGGTTTGCGGCCTGGGCCTATCTGTTGTTCGTGCCGAGCCTCGGCGGACCGGACAATTCCCACATCGCCGCGGCCGTGCTGAATTTCCTGATCCCCGGCACCGGCATATTCTCCGGTCCCGAAACCGATCCGCTCGTCAACGCGACGATCTTCAGTCTGGCGCTCAACATGCTGGCCTTCGTGCTCGGCTCTCTGTCACGCAATCCGCGACCGGTGGAGCGTTTGCAGGCCGGGATTTTCGTCAAGCGGCATCTGCGCTCGGAGTTTGCGACCCGCGGCTGGAAGACCCGTGTCAGCGTGGGAGACCTCAAGGCGACGATAGCCCGCTATCTCGGCGAGGAGCGCATGCAGCGTTCGTTTTCCCATTATGAGCGCACCGCGGGACGCCGGTTCGAGGACGACCAGCCGGCCGATATGGCGCTGGTGCATTTCTCCGAACAGCTGCTGGGAAGCGCGATCGGTTCTTCTTCGGCACGGCTTGTCTTGTCGCTGATCCTGCAGAAGGCCGAGGATGCCAGCGCCGACACCGCCTTCCTGCTCGATCAGGCGAGCGAAGCCCTGCAGTATAACCAGGACATGCTGCAGACGGCGCTTTCGCAGATGGACCAGGGAATTGCCGTGTTCGACAGTGCCGACCGGCTGACGATCTGGAACCGACGTTTTCGCCATCTTCTCGACCTTCCCGACCAGGTCGGACAGGTCGGATTTCCGCTCTCAGAAATCGTGGCGATGCTTTCGGACCGGGGTGACATTCCTGCAGACGAACAGGCGGATGTGGTCAACCGGTTCAAGACGCTGGATGCGTCGTTCTCGCTTGTCGTTGCAAGCGGCGAGCGGATCATCGAAGTGCGCACCAACCCGATGCCGGATAGCGGCATCGTTGCAACCTTCACCGACATTTCCGACCGTGTTGCGGCGGCAAAGGCGCTGAAACAGGCGAATGAAACGCTCGAACAGCGGGTGACACAGCGCACCTCAGAGCTGACCCGCGTCAACCATGCACTGGGCCAGGCGCGTGCCGAGGCCGAGGAAGCCAATATCGGCAAGACACGTTTCTTTGCCGCTGCCGGCCACGATATCCTGCAACCGCTCAATGCCGCGCGGCTGTACTCATCCGCACTGGTCGAGCGCATGACGCCTGCCGACCGCAACGGTCCGCTGGTGCGCAACATCGATTCCGCGCTCGAATCGGTTGAGGCGATCCTTGGGGCGGTACTGGATATTTCGCGGCTCGACACCGGCGCAATGAAGCCGCAGCTTGAAACCATCGCCCTCGACGACCTGTTGCGCCGAATCGCGACCGACTATGAGCCGATGGCGCGCGAGAAGAACCTGACCTTCGTGGTGATGCCGACCTCACTCAGGGTTCGCTCCGACGCCAATCTCCTGCGCCGGCTGGTGCAGAACCTGGTGTCCAACGCGATCAAATACACAATCAGCGGCAAGGTTCTGGTCGGCGCGCGGCGGCATGGCGGGCAAGTATCGATCGAAGTGCACGACTCCGGCATCGGCATTCCGGCAGCGCAGTTCGAGACCGTGTTCAAGGAATTCGCAAGACTCGACGAAGGGGCGAAAACCGCAACCGGTCTCGGCCTTGGTCTTTCCATCGTCGACCGTATTTCGCGCGTGCTCGACCACCCCGTGCAGCTTGCATCGAGGCCCGGTCGCGGAACCATCTTCAGGGTGGATCTGCCGCTCGACGCATCGGTCGCGCGACCGGCGAAAGCCTCCGAGCGGCCTGAACGGCGCAAACGCTCGCAGCCGCTGACCGGGCTGAGGGTTCTGTGCATCGACAACGAGCCGAAGATTCTGGAGGGGATGGCGCTGTTGATTACGGGTTGGGGTTGCACGGTCAGGGAAGCGCAGTCCATCACGGCGCTGGACGAAATCACCCGTTCGGGTGAGCCGGCGCCGGATATCATTATCGCCGATTATCATCTCGATGACGGCGACGGGATCGCGGCGATCCAGTCGCTGCGTGCCGCTTACGAGGCCGATGTTCCGGCCCTGCTCATCACCGCCGATCGGTCCGCGGATGTGCGCAACGAGGCTGAGAAACACGGCATTTCACTGCAGCACAAGCCGGTGCGACCGGCGGCGCTGCGCGCTTACCTCACCCAGATCGCCGGTCTGCGGCGTCTCGCGGCGGAATGACGCAAACTGCTTAAAAAGCTGTTCATCGAATAGTCATCACAGACTGTTTACGGTTGAAATGTCTGAACGTCAGATACAAAGCGAGTGTCGCTCGGAACTCTCCGGCGCGTCGCGACGTTTAGGCGCGTGACTTCCCGGCCCGAAGAGGCCTTACGGACCGAAAGGCACGAGGCCATCGGAACCGGTAGAGACGGAGACCGCGACCGATGAAACGATTCGAGATCATTGACGGGATGCGGGGATATTTCCTTGTATTTATGGTTCTCAACCACCTGATATTTGCCGGTGGCTACTTCCTGGTCAAAATCAACCACAATCAGCTTGCTTTTGTCGAGGATGCGCAGGGCTTCGTGTTCCTGTCCGGCCTGATGATCGGCATGGTCTATGCCCGCAAGATGATGAAAGGCGGATATGCCGCCGGTCGCACTGCGATCTACAGCCGTGCCTTCGAGCTCTATCGCTATGCCATGGGCATCGTGATCGCCGTGCTGGTGGCGCAGATGCTGCTGCCGGGGGCCTATTCGGTCTGGTTCAACTGGCTTGGCTACACCAATTTCGACGATCCGCTGCGTCTCGCTGCGATCGCTACCTTCCTATACCAGCCGACCTTCATGGACATCCTGCCGCAGTATATCGTCTACATGCTGTTTGCACCGATGCTGATCAAGCTGGTGCTTGATGACAAGTGGCACTACGTGGTCGCCGCCTCGATCATGATGTGGATGGCCGGACAGCTGGGTCTGCATCAGATCGCAACGATCCCGATCAACGAGCTGATCATGGGTTCGGACGATCAGGGCATCCGCGTCTCGTTCAACCTGTTTGGCTGGCAGATCGTGTTCTTCTCGGGCCTCGTGCTCGGTGCGCTGACCTCGTCCGGCAAGATCAACTGGGGCAAGATCCTGTCGCCCGACAACACGTTCATCCCCAAGGTGGCGCTGGTGCTGGTGATGTTCTTCCTGCCGCTGCGCCTGATTACCGCCAACGAGCTGATGCCGGCCTACATGATCGGCAAGTTCGCCTCGATGGAAATCCGTGCCGATTTCGGTCCGGTCTATCTCCTGAACTTCGCCGCGATGGGTCTTCTCGTCACCTGGCTGCTCGTTGCCGGTCCGCAGCACAAGGCAAACTGGGTGCGCAACATCGCGTCTGCCGTGACCTGGGTGTTCACCCTGCGGTACCTGCGCCTGCTAGGCCGCCACTCGCTCTACGTCTATGTATGGCACGTCGCGATCGTCTACTTCGTATACTACTTCGATGGTCGTACGCCGGAACTCGGCGAGTGGACGAAGACTGCGATTGCACTGACCGCCGTCGGCCTTCTCTCGATCCCTGCCCTATGGCGCGAGCGCGACAAGTTGCTCGGCACGGCGGAGCCGGCACCTGCGAAGACCCTGAAGTCGCCGAAGCCGGCGGCCCAGAGCGTTCCCCAGCAGATGGTCATCCGGTAAAGACGACTATCGTTCGCATACAAAAAAGGGCGGCTCCAAGCCGCCCTTTTTCATGGTCGCTTGATGGCGACGTCAGGCCGCCTGGCCGATTTTCGCATAGGGGTCGAACCGACCGTAGAAGGTCTCTCCGTTCGCCGCCATGTCCTTGAGCAGCTGCGTCGGCTTGAAATGGCTGCCATATTGCGCGGCCAGCTTTTCGGCGAGTTCGACGAAGGTCTTCACGCCCATGCCGTCGATGTAGGACAGCGTGCCACCCGTATAGGGGGCAAAGCCGAAGCCGAGGATGGAGCCGACATCGGCTTCGCGCGGATCGGTGACGATGCCTTCCTCGACGGTGCGGGCGGCTTCCAGTGCGATCGTCACGAGGAAGCGCTGCTTCAGCACGGTAACGTCGACATCTCGGGCCGGCTTTTGCGGATAGAGATCCTTGAGGCCGGGCCAGAGCGATTTTTTCGCGGGCTTGGCGGGGTAGTCGTAGAAGCCCTTGCCGTTCTTGCGGCCGCGGCGATCGAGCACATCGACCATGTTGTCGATCAGCGCCATGTGTTCCGGCTTGACCGAGTTGGGGCCGAGATCGGCGATCGAGGCCTTCATGATCTTCTGGCTGAGATCGACGGCCACTTCGTCGTTGAGAGACAGCGGGCCGACCGGCATGCCGGCCATCTTGGCGGCATTCTCGATCATGGCTGCCGGCACGCCTTCGGCCAGCATGTCATAGGCTTCGTTGATATAGCGGAAGACGCAGCGGTTGACGAAGAAGCCTCTCGTGTCGTTGACGACGATGGGCGTCTTCTTGATCTTGCCGACGAAATCCAGCGCCACGGCAAGTGCCCTGTCGCCCGTCTTTTCGCCCAGGATGACTTCGGTCAGCATCATCTTTTCGACCGGCGAGAAGAAATGCACGCCGACGAACTGGTCCGGACGCTTGGAGTTTTCCGCGAGGCCCGAGATCGGAAGGGTGGAGGTGTTCGAAGCGAAGATCGTGGTTTCCGGAATGACGGCTTCGACCGCTTCGATCACGGCCTTCTTGACCTTGCGGTCTTCGAACACCGCCTCGATGACGAGATCGGCATCGGCAAGTGTCGAATAGTCCGGCGTGGCGGTGACGAGCGAGAGGAGCTTTTCGCCCTCCTCCTTCGTCAGGCGACCCTTAGAGACACTGTCGGCCACCAGCTTTTCGGAAACGGCCTTGCCCTTGTCGGCTGCTTCCTGGCTCTGGTCGATCAGCACGACGGGAATGCCGGCGGCAGCGGTCACATAAGCGATCGAGGCACCCATGAAGCCCGCGCCGACCACGCCGACCTTCTTGAACTCGCTTTTTGGAACGCCTGCCGGACGACGGGCGCCCTTGCCCAGTTCCTGCATCGAGATGAACAGCGAACGGATCATCGAGAAGGCTTCGGTGGTGCCGAGGATCTGCGTGAAATAGCGCTGCTCAACCTTGAGCGCCGTATCGAAGGGCAGCTGAAGCCCCTCATAGACGCATTTGAGGATGGCGAGCGCGCCCGGATAATTGCCTGCCGTCTCACGGCGCAGGATCGCGGGAGCCGCCGGGAAGAGCTGGGCAGCCTGTGGCGTCCAGACACCGCCACCGGGTGCCTTGAAGCCCTTTTCGTCCCAGGGAGCGACGGGCTTCAAGCCATCCTTGATCATCTGCTTTGCAGCGGTCACGAGCTGATCGGGTTCGACGATCTGATGCACGAGACCCATCGCCTTGGCGCGTTGCGGCGTCAGCGTCTGACCGGTCGTCATCATCTGCAGGGCGGACTGGGCATCTGTGAGGCGCGAGACGCGCTGCGTTCCCCCGGCGCCCGGAAAGATGCCGACCTTGACTTCAGGCAGCGCAAGCTTGACCGACTTGGAATTGGCGACGACGCGACCGTGGCAGGCCAGCGACAGCTCGAGAGCGCCGCCCATGCAGGTGCCGTTGATGGCCGATACCCAGGGCTTGCCATTGGTTTCGATGGCGCGGAACAGCCAGGTCATTTGCCCTGCAACCTCGAACAGCTTCTGCTTGGCGGTGGCAGGGTCCTGTGCGGTCGCTTCCTGCAGCATGGAGAACATGCCGCGGATCATGGTGAGGTCGGCACCGCCGGAAAACGAGGATTTGCCGCTGGTAAAGACAACGCCCTTGATGGCGGCATCCGCGACGGTTGCCTTCAGGATCGCGTCGAGTTCTTCCAACACTTCGGCGGTAAAGACATTCATCGACTTGCCCGGCATATCCCAGGTGACGACAGCAATCCCGTCCGCGTCGGTTTCGATGGTGAAGTTGGTGTAGGTCATTGGGTTCCTCCCCTATCAGGCCGACAAATGGCTGCGCTGGGTTTCCAACGTCCTGGTCTTTTCGACCACGACATCGCCGGTATGCTTCGTCTCGGACGGTTCGAACAAGAGTATCCAGCACTCATCGGCCGCGACCGGATTGTGCTCGACGCCCTTCGGAACGACATGGAAGTCGCCTGCCTTCATATGGACATGCGGCCGGTCCCGATATTCGATCGTGAGTTCGCCCTTCCAGATGAGGAACAGTTCGTCCTCGTCGCGATGCGAATGCCAGGTCAGATGATCCTTGACCTTGGCGACCTTCACGCTCTGTCCGTTGAGATCGGCAATGACGCGTGGAGACCAGTGGTCGTCAACATGCGCAAACTCATCTTCGATTGTACCCGTATTGAAGCTCACGATCAGACCCTCTCGATGACGGTCGCGGTGCCCATGCCGGCGCCGATGCAGAGCGTGACCAATGCGGTGTTGAGATCGCGGCGTTCCAGTTCGTCGAGGACGGTGCCGAGGATCATCGCGCCGGTGGCACCGAGCGGGTGACCCATGGCAATCGCGCCGCCATTGACGTTGATGATGTCGTGGGAAATGTCGAAGGCCTGCATGTAGCGCAGCACGACGGCGGCAAAGGCCTCGTTGAGTTCGAACAGGTCGATATCGGCAATCGTCATGCCGGTGCGGGCCAGCAGCTTTTCGGTGACGTCGACTGGGCCGGTCAGCATCAGGGCCGGATCGGAGCCGATATTGGCAAAGGCACGGATGCGGGCACGGGGTTTGATGCCCATGCTTTCGCCGCCGGCCTTCGAGCCGATCAGGACGGCGGCAGCGCCATCGACGATGCCAGACGAATTGCCGGCGTGATGGACGTAGTTGATCTTTTCGATTTCCGGATGCGCCTGAATGCCGACAGCTTCGAAACCGCCCATTTCGCCGGGCATCTGGAACGAGGCATTGAGCGAGGCCAAGGCCTGCATGTCGGTGGTGGGCCTCATATGCTCGTCGCGGTCGAGAATGGTGAGACCGTTCTGATCCTTGACCGGGATCACCGAGTTCTTGAAGTAGCCGGCATCCCAGGCTTTTCCGGCGCGCTTCTGGCTTTCGACGGCATAGGCATCGACGTCATCGCGGGAGAACCCGTATTTCGTGGCGATGAGATCGGCCGAGACGCCCTGCGGCATGAAGTAGGACGGGAAGTTGACCGAAGGGTCCATGTACCAGGCGCCGCCAGACATGCCCATGCCGACGCGCGACATCGACTCGACACCGCCGGCAATGACGATGTCGTCCGATCCGGCTGCGATCTTGCCGGCGCCGAAATTGACGGCATCAAGGCCCGATGCGCAGAAACGGGAGATCTGCATGCCGGGTGCCCGGGTCGAATATCCCGCTTCGAAGGCTGCGGCCTTGGGGATGACGGCGCCGCTATCCATGACCGGATCGACGCAACCCATGATGATGTCGTCGACGGTTTCCGTATCGAGCCCGTTGCGATCACGGATGGCTTCGAGGGTCTTTGCCGCGAGACGGACAGCCGGCACTTCGTGCAGTGAGCCGTCCTTCTTGCCGCGACCGCGCGGCGTGCGCACGTGATCGTAAATGAAGACTTCGGTCATGGTGTCATCTCCCTTGGTGGCAAATTACATTGCCTTTGTTTCACTGCGGGAGAGAAGACCCCTCCCAAACCCTCCCCACAAGAGGGAGGGTTTATCCCGCCGCACCGCCGATGTTCAATCGGGACGAGCAGTCGCCACACATTTTCTCCCCCTTGTGGGGGAGATGGCCGGCAGGCCAGAGGGGGTAATCAACGCCTCAGAACGCCTCGGCGGCCAGTTCCATCATGGTGTCGGCGCCGGCCTCGATGCGCACCTTGCGCAACGCGGTTTCCGGCATGATACGCTCCATATAGAACTTCGCCGTGACGAGCTTTGCTTTCAAGTAGTCTTCGCGCGGGTCCCCGGCGGCCAATGCGGTTTGAGCTGCCTTTGCCATCTTCGCCCACATGTAGCCGAGCGTGACGAGGCCGAACAGGTGCATGTAGTCGGTCGAGCCGGCACCGGCATTGTCGGGCTTGGCCATGGCGTTCTGCATGAACCACATGGTCGAGGCCTGCAGGTCGTTCAGACCCTTCTTGAGGCCCTTGGTGTAGAGAACCATCGCCTCGTCGCCACGGTTTTCCTCGCAGAAATCACCGATCTCCTTGAACATGGCCATGACGGCGCGGCCACCGTTGAGGGCCAGCTTGCGACCGACCAGATCGAGCGCCTGAATGCCGTTGGCGCCTTCGTAGATCATCGCGATGCGGGCATCGCGGACATACTGGCTCATGCCCCATTCTTCGATATAGCCGTGGCCGCCGAAGACCTGCTGGGCCATGACCGCGTGATCGAAACCCTTGTCGGTCAGCACGCCCTTGAGGATCGGCGTGGCAAGACCGAGGAGATCGTCCGCGTTCTGGCGTTCCGCTTCGTCCTGAGAGCGATGGGCGATATCGGATTTCAGTGCCGTCCACAAAACGAAGGCGCGGCCGGCCTCGTTGAAGGCCTTGATGGTCATCAGCGAGCGGCGGATATCCGGATGGACGATGATCGGGTCAGCCTTTTTGTCCGGCGCTTTCGCGCCCGAAAGCGAACGGCCCTGGATACGCTCGTTGGCATAGGCGACGGCATTCTGATAGGCGGTCTCGGCGATCGATAGGCCCTGGAGACCGACACCGAGGCGGGCCTCGTTCATCATCACGAACATGGCCGAGAGGCCCTTGTTCTCGGCCCCGATCAGATAGCCCGTGGCATCGTCGTAGTTCATCACGCAGGTGGAATTGCCGTGGATGCCCATCTTTTCTTCGAGCGCACCGCAGGAGACGCCGTTGCGGGCCCCGAGCGAACCGTCTTCGCCCACCATGAACTTCGGCACGATGAACAGCGAGATGCCCTTGGTGCCTTCAGGCGCGCCCTCGATCCGCGCGAGAACCAGATGCACGATATTGTCGGTCATCGAGTGTTCACCGGCGGAGATAAAGATCTTCTGACCGGAGATTTTGTAGGAGCCATCATCCTGCGGCACCGCCTTGGTGCGCAGCAGACCGAGATCCGTGCCGCAATGGGGCTCGGTGAGGTTCATGGTGCCCGACCAACTACCGCCGACCATGTTGGGCAGATAGGTGGCCTTCTGCTCGTCCGTGCCGTGGACGAGGATGGCGGCGATCGCCCCTTGCGTCAGGCCGGGATACATCATCAGCGACATGTTGGCCGACGACATGTATTCGCCGACGGCGGCATGCAGTGTGTAGGGCAGGCCCTGGCCGCCGAACTCTTCCGGTACGGCCAGGCCGATCCAGCCGCCCTGGACATACTGGTCATAGGCCTGCTTGAAGCCGTTGGGCACCAAAACAGTGCCGTCGTCGTTGCGGGTGCAGCCTTCCCGGTCGCCGGAAAGGTTGATCGGGAACAGGGCCTCTTCGGCTACTTTCGCCGCCTCGCCGATGATCGCCTCGATCATGTCGGGCGTCGCATCGGCAAAACCCTGCAGGTTGCCGTAACGCTCCAAGCCGAGCACATCATTCAGAACGAAAAGTGTATCGTTTACCGGTGCCTTATAGACGGGCATCGTTATCCATCCTCCAGATTAGCCTGACGCTTCCTCCCGGGCATCGCAGCCCGTCGTCTCCTGCACTTACTTAATTGACGTTCGCGTAAACGTCAAACAGTTGGAGTCTCATATCGCGAGCCGATTTTGACCCGGCGTTAGCATCACCTAATAGGTGCTTTCGCCTGCACTGCCGAGGAAGTCGCGCCCGCCGCACTGCATCACAGTGATAGCATCGTCGAAACCCGTGTCATCCGGGCAAACATGCGGAATCGTGGCAAAAAGGTTAAGATCTTAACGAACATTAACGATTTATTTACTACGTTTCCGGAAATAGTGGGGACTACGGGAGGTCAGTCAAATCCATCCAACGAATGAGTCGTTCTTTCATAAGGCAAGCCTTGCGTAAGAAATGTCTAATATGGATGTGATTCACCGGTGCCAATAGGCGGCGGATGAGGCTGAAACCGAGCGTCGGCAGGTAAAACGCGGAAGCGAGCGAGCACATGAACGGATCACGATCGAATCCCAACCGCCCGGGCGAACGCTCCTCTCTTGACGCCCTGAACCGTACGATCGAGGGCCTGGAGGCCCGAATCGAGGATCTGATGTCGGGCGCCGGGCGCGAACGCCGCCAGCCCGCTTCCGACCCGCGCCTCGAAAAACCGGCGTCCGTGCAGCCCCCGCAGATGCAGAGGCCAGCGGCGCCTCGCTTTGCCGACCCGCTGGCGGAAATCCGCGAGCGCCAGCGCATGCTGGGATCGGCCCGCGAGCGCATGGCAAGCGCACAGCAGTCGCATGCGGCCGAACCGGTCCGCCAACCCGTCCAATCACCACTCCGCGATAAGATCACGCCGCCGGAAGCCTATCGTCCCAGCCAGGAGCGCCGTCCGGCTGCACCGGTTGCGGCAACTGCCACCGAAGTTTCTGCGAGCCGCTTCGAGCGGGCCGTCGCCAGCCGCGATATGCAAATGCGGGAAACCCGCCAGCAGGCGACCGATGGCGCCTCCATGCGCGAAATCGCCGAAGCGCTGGTCGGCTTGCGTCATGAACTGAAGCAGGACATCGCCGAAGGCGTCGCCCGGGAGATGGGCGCACTGCAAACCGAAATCCGCTCGATCCGCTCGATTGCCGAAGATCATCGCGGCACCGAAGACCTGCGCGGCGATTTCTCCCGTCTTGCCGACAGCATTAGTCAGCTGGGCTACAGCAATTCTCCCGATGCGGAGGCCCTGCGCGCCGAGTTCGAGGAACTGCGCAATGTCATGGCCCAGGTCATGGATGGCGTGGCACGCGAAGATTCCGTGCAGCGCATGGAAAGCCGCTGGCAAGGGCTGGAAGAGCGAATCCACGGGCTTGAGCCAGAGCTTCTGCGCGACGAGGTTTCGCAGCTCGCCTACCGGATCGACGACATCAAGACCCAGCTTGGCGACATGAACGACAGCCCCGCGCTGCGCGCGCTGGAGCAGAAGCTGATTGCGATCGCGACCGCGATGGAGCAACTCGGCAGCCGCATGCAGCCATCGGACGAACTGCTTGCCGAGCAGTTCACCATTCTCGACGAGCGTCTCGACGAAATCACTCGCGCCGTTGCCGCCGGCAGCCGTGCTTCGGCTGCAGCCACGCTCGACCAGGCTTTCATGCAGAAGCTCGACGGCCGGATCGTCGCTATCGCAGAGCAGGTCGATCAGATCAGCCAGGCTGCTGCCGATCCGAGCGAGATGCTGTCCGGACGGATCGAAGCGCTGACCGCGCGGATCGAGGAACTCTCCGACGAACAGGCCGCCATGCGGCTGGAAGAGCGGCTCGACCAGCTTTCGGTCATGCTGACGCAGGCGCAGAAGCCCGCCTATCAGACCGAGCTTTCCGACCACCTCGCCGATATCTCGCGCAAGATCGATGGTCTTGATCACAACTCGATCAACGACATGCTGGGCGAGCGGCTGGATGATCTCGCCCGTCGTATCGACGAGATCGAATATCGCCCGGCGCCTGCCACCGACGAGCGGGCCTTCGACCGGTTGGAAACCCGGCTGACCGACATCGCCATGCGACTGGACGAAGCAGCCAGCGCACCGCGCGGAGACGAAAACGCCCTGCGTAGCCTGGAAGACCAGATCGCGCATCTTTCGAGCCTGATCAGCGAGCCGCAGACATCTTCGGCCAGTGCGCTACCTGATGGTTTCGAGCATCGGTTCTCGGCAATCGAAAGCTACATGTCGACCAACGACGAGTACATTCTGGAAGCCGCACGGCAGGCCGCAGAAGCCGTCGTCGAGGCCTATTCGCGCAATACCGGGGCCGGCGGCATGGCCGTCGCGTCCGGCGACATGGCAGCCCTTTCAGCCCTCGCCGACGATCTTCGCCATCTTGAAGAGCTGACCCGTGGCACGGAAACGCGCAGCCATCAGACGTTCGAGGCCTTGCACGGAACGCTGGTGCAGATCGCCAATCGTCTGGACACGCTGGAAGACAGCATTTCCACGGCCCGTTTCGAGCCCGCCTATCGCGATGCGCCGGCCAATCGCGAAGCCCAGACCGACCAGCCGCTTCGCCATCCCAAGATGCCGGCCACAGCGCAACTGTCCGTTCCAGCGATGGAATTTGCCGGCGCCGAGGACCGCAATGTTGCTTTGGCAGATGCGCCCGTCGAAACCGACGAGGTCGTCGTGCCCCCTGCAGCCGCGCGGGAAGAGCCGGCCAAGCCCGGTCTGCTGGCCGGCCTCTCGAAGCGTTTCAAGTCGGGCACCCGCGATACAGGCGAAAAGCCGGCCCGCACCGTCATAGAGCCAACGCCTTCGATCGATCCAGCCGACATTCTCCCAGCCGGCCGTGAAAACGACCTGCTGGAGCCGGGCTCGGGCGCTCCCGACGTCAAAAAGATCCTCGAGCGCGTGCGTGCCAGCCAGGCCGCCGGCGATTTCAGTGGCGAGAAACCCGGAACGGCCGACAAATCGGACCGCGCTGACTATATCGCCGCTGCCCGTCGTGCAGCCAAGGCCGCAGCACAGGAGACGGATCCTTCACAGGTCAACGCGGTCAAGAGCGTTCGCTCCGCCACCAAGTCGCAGACCACGTCGGTTGCCGGCACGCCGTCCGAAAAGACCGGCATGTTTGCCAAGTTTTCGCAGCATCGCCGCCCCATCCTGATGGCCGTCGGCGCCGTGCTGCTGGTGATGATGTCGATGCAGGTGGTCAAGAACGTGACCGGAAGCCGCGACAGCGCGCCCGAACAGGCTGCCCTCGAAGCCCCGGCTCCGGTCTCCGTGCCGGAAGAGACTGCGCAGGCTCCGAGCGCACCAGTCGAAGCTCCCGCTCCTGTCGACACCGCTCAAACCCCGGCCGAAAGCCCTGCAGCCAGCGATGGTGACGGACAGGATGTGGCAGCGACGCCGCCTCCGGTCGCGCCCGACGCCGCGACAAACCACCTGATCGATCCGGTTCCCGCAGCCGGAGACCTCGCTTCAATGCGTCCGGCCGCCGAAGCTGCTCCGGCACCTTCAGAAGACGCCGGCTTCACGGCACAAGCGCCGGCTGCCGCTGAAATCGAGGCACCGGCTCCGATCGTCGTGCCTGTCGGCCTGGAGCCGAAATCGCTTGCCGACGCCGCATCGTCGGGCGATGCCAACGCGCTGTTCGAGATTGCCACCCGCTTTACCGAGGGACGTGGCGTCAAGACCGATCTCGCAGAGGCGGCAACCTGGTACAAGCTTGCCGCCGACCGTGGTCTTGCGCCTGCCCAGTACCGCATGGCGAACATGTTCGAAAAGGGAACGGGCGTCGAGCGCAACCTCGGTGAAGCCGTTCGCTACTATCAGCTGGCCGCCGAAGCCGGCAATGCCAGCGCCATGCACAACCTCGCCGTTCTCTACGCGTCCGGTGCCACGGGCCAGCCTGACTACACCCAGGCCGTCAAGTGGTTCACCCAGGCCGCCGACCACGGTGTGGCCGACAGCCAGTTCAACCTTGCCATCCTGTTTGCCCGCGGCAACGGCGTGAAGCAGGATCTGGAAGAGAGCTACAAGTGGTTTGCCGTTGCGGCAAAGGCAGGCGACAACGACGCCGCCCAGAAGCGCGACGAAGTGGCCAACGCCATGCGCAAGGAACAGCTGGAAAGCGCCCGCGCCAAGGTCGACCTCTGGAAGGTGATGACACCCGAGCCGCGGGCAAATGCCGTTGTTGTTCCGGATGAATGGGCTGCCGGCAAGCGTCTTACCACCGCATCTGTTGACATGGAAAAGGCCGTCCGCAACATCCAGGCGATCCTCAACAAGAACGGCTTTGAAGCCGGACGGCCGGACGGCAAGCTTGGTGCCAAGACGGTAAGCGCAATCAAGTCCTTCCAGTCCTCTATCGGCCAGGAGCCTTCCGGCCGCATCAACGACGCACTGGTTCGGGAATTGCTGGCACGCAACAAGTAGCCAGCAACCCGTAAGACGACCAATCCGGTCGGGCTGGGGACTATCGGCCACGCCCATTGGAAAACGCTGAAGCTGCTGTTTTCCCCACGGATTCACGAATTGACACCCCGGCAGGCCAAGCGCATGACGGGGTGTCCTTCATGCGCGGTTCATCGCGTCTGTGAAAGGGTTCCCCAAAGCCAGAGCGACGGCCATCTTGAATGCGTGCCGCCTGCAACGGCGTTGTCTTTTTCGACGTGTCGAGGTTCAGCCGTGACTGTCTACCTGCCGATTGCAGAGCTTTCGGTGAACATCTTCATCATCCTTGGCATGGGTGCAGCTGTCGGGTTTCTGTCCGGCATGTTCGGCGTCGGCGGTGGCTTCCTGATCACGCCGCTTTTGATCTTCTATAACATCCCGCCCGTCGTTGCCGTGGCAACCGGCGCCAACCAGGTCGTTGCCTCCTCGATCTCGGGCGCGATCACCCATTTCCGGCGCGGGTCGCTGGATATGAAACTGGGCACGGTACTGCTTGCCGGGGGCCTTGTCGGCGCGACGGTCGGTGTGTGGATCTTCTCCTGGCTACGCCGCATCGGCCAGCTCGACCTGTTCATCTCGCTTCTCTATGTCGTGCTTTTGTCGACGATCGGCGCGCTGATGCTGCAGGAGAGCCTGAGAGCCATGCGGCGGGCAAAGAACAACCAGCAGCTTCCGCTGAAACGCCCGGGCCAGCACAACTGGGTGCACCGCCTGCCCTTCAAGATGCGGTTCAAGAAGTCGAAGATCTATCTCTCCGCCATTCCGATCCTGGTGCTCGGTTTCGTCATCGGCGTCCTCACCTCCATCATGGGCGTCGGCGGCGGCTTCATCATGGTGCCGGCGATGATCTATCTCCTGCGCATTCCGACCAATGTCGTGGTCGGCACCTCGCTGTTCCAGATCATCTTCACCACCGCCTATACGACGATGGTTCAGGCGGCGACGAACTACTCCGTCGATATCGTGCTTGCGACGATCCTGATGATTGCCGGCGTGATCGGCGCCCAGTACGGCGTGCGCGTCGGCCAGAAGCTACGCGGCGAACAGCTGCGCGCGCTTTTGGCGCTGCTGGTTCTCGCCGTCGGCATCCGTCTTGCGATCGGCCTGATCGCAACGCCGAGCGACGTCTATTCGGTGGCCGTCGGAGGACTGTCCTACTGATGCGCAGGCTGATCCTCTCCCTCCTTCTTCTTCTCTCATTCGGATTGTCGCTGGCAACGCAGGTCGCGGCCCAGACGCCGTTCGACACGGCCTCGCCGATCAAGGAAGGGCTGGAGATCGGAGCATCGTCGAGCGAGATTGCCATCACCTCGGATTTCCGCGGCGCCGACCTCACCATCTTCGGGGCCATTACCAATCCGGACGAGCTGCTGCTTGCGATCGGTCAGTACGATATCGTCGTGACGCTTGAAGGTCCGCGCGACTATGCCACCGTGCGGCGCAAGGAACGCGTGCTCGGGATCTGGATGAACACCCAGGCGATGACGTTCGAACAGGTGCCGGAGAGCTATTCGATCGCCAGCACGCGCCAGCTGAACGACCTCGATCACCAGGCGCCGTCCTTCAACAATATCGGGGTCGGCATCGAACACCTGCCTCTCAACCCCACCGGCTACATTCCGAATTCCGGTCTGATCAGCGATTTCCGCGAGGCCTATCGCCGGCAGAAGCTTAACAGCGGGCTTTACCAGCGCGACACGAGCGGCGTGCGCTTCGTCTCGTCCAGCCTGTTCCGCGCCTCGTTGCGGCTTCCAGCCAACGTGCCCGATGGCGTGCACATGGTCCACGCCTATCTGTTCAAGAGCGGCGACCTGATCTTTCAGCGGGAGATGCCGTTGCGCGTGGTCAAGACCGGCCTGGAGCAGGCGATCACCGATGCAGCGCACGAGCGTCCGATCGCCTACGGTCTGTTCTGCGTGCTGATCGCTGTCGTAACCGGATGGGGCGCCAGCATCATCTTCCGCAAGGACTGATCGTCTAACAAATTCGCCGGAACGGTTTCCAATCCTCTCCTCACGCCCTAGTTAGGGCGCAACATACAGTTCCAATGCAAAGCGTCAGCATGTTCCGCCGGATCGCCGCACGCCTTTTGGCTTCCCTGTCCCTCCTCCGTCCGCTGCTTCGGCCGTCCGAACTGCGCGCAGTCATCAGGCGCAGCGAATTCGGCCTGATCCTGATCGCAGGCGTCGTCGGGGTTCTCGCCGGCCTCGCGGTCGCCGCGATGAGTTTTATCTCGCACGCGCTGCATGTCCTGATCTTCAAGATAGGCAGCACCGAGCGCTTAAGCTCGGCAGCGTTTCTCGAGCCGACGACGGTGCTTTTGGCGCCGGTTGCCGGCGGTGTCGTGATGGGCCTGCTCTACCTGATCCTGCGCAAGTGGCGTAAAAAGCCGATGGTCGACCCGATTGAGGCCAATGCGCTGCATGGCGGTCGCCTGTCACTGACCGACAGCATCATCGTCGCGGTGCAGAACCTGATCTCCAACGGTTTCGGCACCTCGATCGGGCTTGAGGCCGGCTATACGCAGCTGTCCTCCGGCATTGCGTCGAAGATCGGGTCATTGGTGCAGTTGCGCCGAACGGATCTGCGCGTGCTGGTTGGCTGCGGCGCTGCCGGTGCCATCGCATCCGCCTTCAACGCGCCGCTGACCGGCGCCTTCTACGCGTTCGAGCTGATCATCGGCACCTACACGATCGTCAGTCTCGCACCGGTCGTCGTTGCGGCGCTTGCGGCAACCTTCGTCACCCGGCTTTTCGTCGGCGACGCGTTCATGATCGATATCGGCAAGATCGGCACCGTCGTGCCCGCCGATTACCTGCCGGCGGTGGTGCTGGGCATCGTCTGTGCGGGCGGCGGCATCCTGCTCATGCAGGGTGTGACCAAGGTCGAGGAACTGGCGCGCGCCAGTTCCATCTCGTCCGCCTTCCGGCCGGCGATCGGAGGACTTGCGGTGGGCCTGCTGGCGCTGATCGATACGCAGGTGCTTTCGGCCGGTCACGGCGCGCTGCATGCCAGCCTCAACCAGAATATGGCGATTGGCGCGGTGCTGGGGCTGCTGCTGCTCAAATCGCTCGCTTCAGCCATCACCATCGGCGCCGGTTTCCGTGGCGGCTTGTTCTTTGCCTCACTGTTTCTCGGTGCGCTGATCGGCAAGCTGTTTGCCTATTCGACACCCTACATCTTCGCCAATGCGACGCTGACGCCAGTCATCTATGCCGTGGTCGGAATGAGCGCGATGGCCGTTGCCGTGATCGGCGGACCGCTGACCATGACCTTCCTGGCGCTCGAAGTGACCGGTGACTTTCCGATCACGGCGCTGGCGCTTGCCGCGGTCATCACCTCGTCCGTCGTGGTGCGCACCACATTCGGCTACTCGTTTGCGACATGGCGTTTTCACCTGCGTGGTGAAAGCATCCGCAGCGCCCATGACGTCGGGTGGATCCGCAACCTTACCGTCGACAAGCTGATGCGCGCCGACGTGAAGACGGCACCGGCATCCATGACACTCGAGGACTTTCGCAAGGAGTTTCCGCTCGGATCAACCCAGCGCGTGATCATGGTCGGTGAGGACGAAAAATATATCGGCATGGTGCTGACGCCGGAAATCTATTCGGCGGCGACCGAAGGCGGCGAGGAAAAGCCGCAGCTAGCCGATTTCATCCGCTTCAAGAACGACGTTCTCCTGCGCAGCATGAATGCCAAGCAGGCAGCGGCGATGTTCGACAAGACGGAGACGGAAGCGCTGGCCGTGGTCAACAACCAGATCGAGCGCAAGGTGATCGGCCAGCTTTCGGAAAGTCATACGCTGCGGCGCTATACGGAAGAGCTGGACCGACGGCGTCGGGAGATCTCGGGCGAGATCTAGGCGGCACGCATCGTTTGAGTCGACGGGGCGGAACCGCTGTGGCCCGCCCCGCCGGTGGCATTACATAGCAGGTAGAACCGCGATGTCACGTACATCGGTCTCGACGCCGGAGATTGTACCGACTTCGGTCGCAGCGCCCGTTTCCAGGTTGACCGTGTAGAGCATCTTTCCGGCTGCGAGATAGGCGGTGTTCTTGCCGCCGTCCTCACCCTGGATATCGAAGGCGTAGGTCGCAGGCTTGTCCTTGAGACCGAGCTTGCCGATTGCCTTCAGGGTACCGTCGTTCGGCTTGGTCTGCTGGATCAGTGCGCCGATCGTGGCATCGATGTTGTACATCGCGGTCTTCTCGGGCTTGCCGATCGAATTGGTATAGGCCGCGGCGACGATGTTCGGGGCTTCGCCCTTGTGCATGTCGCCCTCTTCGAAGGCGAGCGTCCCATCGACCGTGACGGCGCCCGTATCCGGATGGACGCGGTGGTTGGTGGTGCCGGTCATGAAGCGCAGGCGGTCCGCCATCGGGTTGAAATCGACCACGACCGGAGCGTCCGACATGGTCAGCATCTTGTCCATCTTGGCGACTTCGGTGGCGGCACCGGTTTCGAGATTGATCGAGACGATCGCGTGTTCCGGCGTGACGCCGATCACGGTCTTGTTGCCCGGGCGGAAATCAATGCCAACCAGCTTGGTGACGCCGGTGACTTCCATCGTCTTGGTGACTTCAGGCTTTGCCGTGTCGAACATCACCAGCGTCTTGTCGCCGGTGAGACCGAGGACCGGGGCGGCGGAGGCGGCAACTGCGCCCGTGACGGCTGAAGCTGCGAGGATCGAGGATGCGATCAGAGCGTGGCGAAGGGTCTTCATGGTGTCTTTTCTCCCGTTGAAACCTTTGACGAGAGCATGTCGGCGCATGGCCTTTCCGATGCTCTCAGAAGGGAGACACACGGGCGGATGCGTTTGGATGCAGGAGACGAAAATATTTTTCGCTGCATCCAGTTTCCGGTTTGGCGTGTCCTTAAGTTCGAAGGCGACTTTGCAGCCGGTAAACCTTTCGAGACTGGACGAGCCCATGCCCGCCGTGGCAACAGCACAGAGACGATATTCGCGTTCCTGCGAACGCGCATGGGGAGAGAGCGGCTTGGCCCTGGTGACCGACCAAACACACGATCTCGAGATGGCCCTTGCCGCCTGCGCTGCGGGCGACCGTCAGGGCTTGCGCCGCATCTTCGACGACGAGGCCGGCCGGCTGGTGGCTGTTGCGCAGCGGATCGTGCGGCGGCGGGAACTGGCGGAAGAAGTGGTGCAGGAAGCCTTCATCCGCATCTGGACCCATGCGCATCAATATTCCCCCGAGCGCGGATCGGCTCGCGGCTGGATCTACGCGATCGTGCGCAACCGCGCACTCAATCTGTTGCGCGACGGCAAGCGTGAGGATCTGGTCGGCGAAGACCGGCTCGAGACGCTGCAGGACGGCGAGCAGCTGGACCAGATCATGGCTTCCTTCCACAGGCTCGACCGCAACAGCCGTCTGCACGAGTGCCTCGGTTCCCTCGACGAGATCAAGCGACGCGGCATTCTGATGGCCTATGTCGGCGGCTACACGCATGGCGAAATCGCCGGACGCCTCAAGCTTCCGCTTGGAACGGCAAAATCGTGGATCCGGCGCGGACTTTCCTCGCTGCGGGAGTGCATGGCATGAGGATCGAGGAACGAGACTTTCCGGCCATCGCCGACGACTATGTTCTGGGTCTTCTCGATGCGGCTGAGGCTGCCGAGGTCGAAGCCGCCATCGAGCGCGACGGCGGCCTTGCCGAAGCAGTCGCCAGGGCACGCGAGCGGTTCCTGCCGCTCGACACCAGCGTCGAGCCGGCTCCGGTATCCTCGGCGCTGTGGGACGCGATCTCTTCCCGTCTGCCGGAGCAACCGGGCGCCGCTGCCCCGTCTCTCGCTTCGGTTTCGCCGAGACTGCCTCTCGCGGGCAACGACAACAGCCGCTCCGGCTGGCGGGCAACCGCGATCTCCGCAATCGCGGCGTCGCTGATCCTTGCCGGTGGTCTGGTCTGGAGCGTCACCCGGGTGAACGAGCCGCTGGTGGTGGCCGTGCTCCTCAACGAGGCCGGCGAAATCCAGGCCGTGGTCGAGGATTTTGGCAACGACACGGCAAGTGTCAGACTGCTCAGCGACTTTACGGTGCCGCAAGACAAGACGATGCAGGTCTGGACGCTGCCCTCGCGTGACATGGGGCCGATGTCGCTCGGTCTTTTGGAAGGCGCGCATTCCGCAACGCTGCACGGCCCTGCGCTGCCGAGACCCCAGGATACCCAGCTCTACGAGATCACCCTCGAACAAGCCGGCGGCTCCCCGACCGGCCGCCCGACCGGCCCGATCCTCGCCAAGGGGTTCGCAAAACTGCCACGCTAGAGGCGCGCAACCGCCTTGGCCTTTCGGCCAATTGCGCACCAAAAACCGGGCTGTATTCTCCCTTCGCCGAAGGGAGAATGGGATGACGCTGACGCAGGACACACCACGTCCGATAGGTGAACCGGTGACGATCACCTGCCAGGACGGGGTGGTGCTCGGCGGTCACATCTGGCCGGCATCGGGGCCGCCGCTTGCCAGTGTCGTCATCAACCCGGCAACCGGCGTCCTTGCCCGCTACTATCACTATTATGCAGAGTTTTTAACGAGGCACGGCTTCGATGTGCTGACCTACGATTATCGCGGCATCGGACTGTCGCGACCGGCGAGCCTTAAGGGCTGCGGCTATCGCTGGCGGGACTGGGGCGAGCAGGATTTCGACGCAGCGCTTCGGTTCATGCACGACAGGCGGCCGGATCAACCGCTGCAGGTGGTTGGCCACAGTATCGGCGGCTATCTGCCCGGCCTATCTCCGAACGGGGCACGGATCGACCGGATGCTGACGGTGGGCGCGCAATACGCCTACTGGCGCGATTATGCGCCGGGGCACCGCGCCCGGCTGTTTTTCAAGTGGCATGTAGTGATGCCGGTGCTTACCGCCGCATTCGGCTATTTCCCGGGCAAGCGGCTCGGCTGGCTCGAAGACCTGCCGGCAGGCGTTGCCAACGAGTGGAGCTTTCGCGGGGCCCGGATGGAGATGACCCATCCGGTCGGCGAGCGCGACGAGGTTCTGCGCCGGTTTGCGGCGGTCACGGCACCCATCCTGGCCATTGCCGTTGCGGACGACGACATCGGCAGCGTGGCAGCTATTCGCCGCAGCCTTGCCTATTATACCGGCGCCGAACGGACGGAGGTTCTGCTGGAGCCCGCGGTCTACGGGCACTCACGGATCGGGCATTTCGGCCTGTTCCACGCGCGCCACAGTGAGGAGTTCTGGACCGACACACTGCGTTGGCTGAAGGAGGGGATTGATCCCTGGGGCGATCAGCCCAGCAAATTGCCGTAGCGGACGGAATAGATGCGGTCGCGGCCGAGGAGGTGGGCGACCAGGGTTTCGCGGTCGAATATGCCCTGCATCGCCTTGTGATTGAGATCGAGGCCGCCGGCGAGAACGCCGAAGGCGGGCATGAGGAGGCGGTGGCCGTCGCTGGCAAAGCACGGACGGCGGACGGATTTCTCGCGGCGGCGGACGGTGGCGGATGGGTGGAGATGGCCTGCGACCTCGCCCTTGACGCCGTTCGGGCCTGTTGCCAGGCTCGGTTCATGGCGGAAGACGAGGTCGCCATAGACGAGTTCGTCGGTGCAGGTACCCGGCAGGTCGATCGTACCATCAGGATCGTGGTTGCCGTTGATCCAGATCCAGTCGCGACCGCGCGCCATGTCTGCAATCATGGTGCGCAGGTTTGCCGGCAGGTATTCCGAGCCGCGGCGATCATGGAAATTGTCGCCGAGCGACACGACCACTTTCGGATCGTAGCGGGCAATGACGGCGGCGAGGATGTTGAGGGTGGCGATCGTATCGTAGGGCGGCAGCATCATGCCGCGACGCGCGAAGGCAGCGCCCTTTTCCAGATGCAGGTCGGACACGACGAGCATGCCGGTTGCCGGCAGATAGAGGCCGCCGAGCGGATCGCAGACGGCCGCGACGCCATGGACGACGATCTCTTCCGCACCGGTCGCGACCGGGGTCACCGTGCTGGATTGGGCGGCTAGGCGCAGGCGGTGCAGCAATGTCTTTCGGTCTTTCCTGTCTTGCGGCGCAAAGCTTTTTAGCCGCCCCGCCTGGCATTGTCCGGGCCATGCGTGGCGAATGAAGCCCTACCCCATCGCCTCGGCGATCAATTCGTCTGCGGCCTCTGCCAACACCACGTCTTGCGCTTCGCCCGGTACCGTTTCACGGCCGATTTCCAGCATGATCGGCACCGCCAGCGGCGAAACGCGATCCAGCGCACGGTGGGTGATATGCCCTTTGATTCGGGCCAGCATATCTCCTAGCCGGCCAATATCCAAAAGCCCCGTTGCCGCATCGCGGCGTGTCGCTTCCAAAAGAACGTGATCGGGCTCGTGGCTGCGCAGAACGTCGTAGATCAGATCGGTCGAGACCGTGACCTGCCGGCCGGTCTTTTCCTTGCCCGGATGACGCCGCTCGATCAATCCGGAAATCACGGCGCAATTGCGGAAAGTCCGCTTCAGCAGATAGCTTTCCGCAAGCCAGGTTTCGAGATCGTCGCCCAGCATGTCCTCGTCGAAAAGGTCGGAAAGGCTGAGGCTGCCGTCCGCGATCATGCCCCCCATGTCGTTGAGGCCGTAGACGGCGAGCGAATAATCCGTGGCGACAAAGCCGAGCGGCCTGCCGCCGGCGCGCTCCAGCCGGCGCGTGAGAAGCATGCCGAGCGTCTGGTGTGCGAGCCGACCTTCGAAGCAGTAGGCGATCATGAAGAAGCGTTTGCCGCGCGGAAACGTCTCGATCAGCAACTCGTCGCGGCGCGGCAGGATGGAGCGTTCCTTCTGGATCGCCAGCCAGTCGCGCACCTGATCCGGCAAAACCTTCCAGCGCTCCGGATCCGCCAGCATGGCGCGCACCTGATCGGCGAGATAGGTGGTGAGCGGAAACTTTGCGCCGGCATAGGTCGGGATCATCGGATCGGTGGAATAGGTGTTCGACACCAGACATTCGTTTTCGCGGATGGTTTCGAACCGCAGCACCTTACCGGCAAACAGGAATGTATCGCCCGGCACGAGCTGTTCCAGGAACTGCTCCTCCACCTTGCCGAGCGTCATGCCGCCGCGGCCGACTGCGCCCTTGGCATTGCGCTTGACGAGGCGGACACTGAGTTCGGTCGCCTCGACGATGGTGCCGAGGTTGAGGCGGTATTGCTGCGCCACCTGCGCATTCGAGACCCGCCAGCGGCCCTCCTCCGTCTTGCGGATCTTGGCGTAACGCTCATAGGCGCGCAGGGCATAACCGCCGGTCGCGACGAAATCGACGATCCGTTCGAACATTTCCCACGAAAGGCCGGCATAGGGCGAGGCCGAGATGATCTCGTCATAGAGCTCGAGCGGATCGAACGGCTCGGCGCAGGCCATGCCGAGGACGTGCTGGGCCAGAACATCGAGCGCACCTTCGCCGACCGGCGGCGTATCCTGGGCGCCGAGGTAATTGGCATCGAGCGCCGCCTGGCATTCCATCACCTCGAACCGGTTGCCGGGCACGAGGATCGCCTTCGAGGGTTCGTCCATGCGGTGATTGGCGCGGCCGATGCGCTGGGCGAGACGCGAGGCGCCCTTGGGCGCGCCGATATGGAGGACGAGATCGATATCGCCCCAGTCGATGCCCATGTCGAGCGTCGAGGTGGCAACGACGGCGCGCAGCTTGTTTTCGGCCATCGCCGCTTCCACCTTGCGGCGCTGGCCGGCGTCGAGAGAACCGTGGTGGAGCGCGATCGGAAGATTGTCGTCGTTGATGGTCCACAGCGCCTGGAACAGGAATTCCGCCTGGAAGCGGGTGTTGACGAAGATCAGCGTCGTCGCATGGCGCTTGATCTCGCGGTAGACATCCGGAATGGCATAGGCCGAGACATGGCCGCCCCAGGGAATGCGGTTTTCCGTGTCGAGAATGGTGATGTCGGGTGCCGCCCCGCCCGTCACATGAACAAGGCCGGCGGGTGGGGCCGGATGTTCGCCCTGCGGCACCAGCCAGCGCTGGAGATCCATCGGATCGGCCACGGTGGCCGACAGCCCGATCGTCTGCATGCCGGGTGCGAGACGGCGCAGGCGCCCGAGGGCGAGCGACAGGAGATGGCCGCGCTTGGAGGTGACCAGAGAATGCAGCTCATCAAGGACGACGTATTTCAGGTCCTTGAAGAACCGCTCCGCCTCCTTGTTGGCGAGCAGCAGCGACACCTGTTCGGGCGTGGTCAGCAGAATATCGGGCGGATTGAGCTTCTGGCGCTGTCGCTTCGACTGCGGCGTGTCGCCGGTGCGGTTCTCGACGGTGACGGCGAGCCCCATCTCGGTGACCGGCTTCATCAGGTTGCGTTCGATATCGACCGTCAGGGCCTTCAGCGGCGAGATGTAGAGTGTGTGGATGCCGGTAAAGGCAGAGCCCGGCGGGATCTTGCCGCGCATGACCAGATCGGTCAGCGACGGCATGAAGCCCGCAAGCGTCTTGCCGGCGCCGGTCGGCGCGATCAGCAGCATGTTTTCGCCGGCCTGGGCGCGGGCGAGAAGTTCCAGCTGGTGGGCGCGCGGAGACCAGCCCTTTTCCGCGAACCATTTGAGGAACGGGCGGGGCAGAGCGACAGCATCAGAGCCGGGCGTTGGGTTTTCGACGAGATCCACGTCGTTAAGGTAAGACGAACCGGGCGAAAATGAAGAGCATTACCGAACGATATATCTATCGGTGCGGTGGTTGATCGCAAGCGTCAGGTTCAGCGTCACCGCGGCGATGACCGAGCAGAGGATGACGAAGGGGCTGGCGACGAGGCAGGACAGGACCAGCACGACACAATCAAGCCCGAGCTGCACGAAGCCGGCCCGCCAGCCGAGACGGTCCTGCAGGTAGAGGGCGAGAATGCCGAAACCGCCGAGCGAGGCGCGATGGCGAAACAGGATCAGCATGCCGCATCCGATCAGGAGACCGCCGAACAGGGCGGCAATGACCGGATCGATGGCGCTGATGGTAATCACCTTCGGCAGGACGCCCGTGAGCACCGACGTGACCGCGACGGCGGAGAAGGTCTTGACCGTGAAGACCGGACCGAGCCGCTTGTAGGCAAGCCAGTAGAACGGAAGGTTGAGCAGGAAGAAAGCGGCACCGAAACTGATATCGACCGAGTAGCGCAGCAGGAAGCCGATACCTGCCGTGCCGCCGATCAGAAGGTTTGCGGCCTGCAGCAGCACGACGCCCAGCGCTGCCAGCATGGAACCGGCAAGGATCGCCTGCACATCTTCGATGAGCGAGTGTTTTTCCGAGCTGGACGCCCATAGGCCGACGGGGCTCTTTTTGTCGGTCACGTTTGCCATCAGCGCACCGCGATGTAACGATCGGAGCGATGGTTGACGGTCAAGAGCAGATTGAGCACGACAGCACTCAACAGCGACCAGACCACGGTCATCGGGCTGACGACGAAGAAGGCGGCGGCCATGACGCAGAGATCGAAGCCAAGCTGAACGAGGCCTGCCGGGATCTTGAACCGGTCCTGGATATAGATCGCGAGAATGCCGATGCCGCCGAGCGAGGCGCGATGCCGGTAAAGGCCCAGAAGGCCGAAGCCGATCAGGATGCCGCCGAGCAGCGCTGCCCAGAATGGATCGAGATACTGGATCACCAGAAAGCGCTTCTCCAGCTCGGCAATGACGGAAACGCCGGCAATGGCGATGAAGGTCTTGACCGAAAAGCCGAGGCCGAGGCGCTTGAAGGACAGGTAGTAGAACGGCAGATTGACGACGAAGAACAGGACGCCGAAGGGAATATCGAACGCATAATGCAGCAGGAAGGCAACGCCGGCCGTGCCGCTGGTGAGGAGCCCGACCTGGTTCAGGAGATAAAGACCTAGGGCTGCAACCATGGCACTGATGAAAAGGCCCTGCGCATCTTCCAGCATCGTATGGCGTGCCGGATCAAGGCTGTAGAAACCCATACGGCGCCTTGCTGCAACCTGTTCGTCGGCCACGCTATTCCCCTTGATTTTTGGCGGATTGTGCACCGCGATAGCAGCTTCATCAAGCGACATCGCTGCGCGCGCCGACGGCCTTTCGAAATAACAACAAAGTGAAGGCTTACCCGGTCTTTCGCGACAGAAACAGTATGCCGTGGATGGGTTTGCCGGCATCCATGCGAATGGTCGTCCGCTCGACGGCGATGAGAACGAAGCCGTAATGCGCGAGCAGGCCGCCGATATAGACTTCCGAATGGGCGTAACGGAGCGAATCCTTGAGCACAAACGTCTCGTCCTCGCCCGCATCTTCCACCGAGAAGGCGAACAGGCCGGCCGGTGCCAGGAGTTCGTTCACGAGTGGGAAGACGGTTTCCAGCGAGCCGAGATACATCAGCACATCGGCTGCCGAGACGAGGTCGGCGCGGTGCGGTGGAAGCGTGTCGAACAGGCCGGACTGTGCTGCCTCAAGGCTGAGATCCGATTGCCCTAAGTGATCGTAGAGGTGTTTTTCCGCAGCCTTGGCCAGCATGTTGGCGGACAGGTCGAACCCTTCGAGGCGCCCTGCCCGGTCGCGGATCTCGGCGCCGAACAGGCCGGTGCCGCAGCCGAGATCGACCACGGTCGCAAACGGCCCATGGGGCGCAACCAGCGTGCCAAGCTTTTGCGGGACCGAGTAGTTGAGCTTTTCCACCAGTGACGTATCGAACCTGTCGGCATAGTCGTCGAACAGGCCCTCCACATAGCGGCTGGGCGGCTGGTCCGGGACATCGCCGGCGCCGATCAGCGCGAGCCGCAGGCTGGCGCCGAAGATATCGTCCGGCTGCAGTTCGAGCGCGCGGCGATAGGCGTCGGCTGCATTCGCGAGTGCCGCCTTGTCGCGGTATTCGCCGAGCCTGAACCATCCGGCGGCCCAGGTGGGCACGAGTTCCAGTGCCTGCTCCATCAGTTCTGCGGCGGCGGGAAAATCCTGTCCCTCGGCCAGCATGCGGGCATAATCCGCGCGGCGGTCGGCAATGACGTCACCGGAAGAGAACTGGATCGCGCTCATGGCGTGACGGCTTTCACTGGAGTTACGGCGGGCATTACGGCGAAGGTGGAGTTGCGTCATCTCGCCATTCCCCTTGCCCCTCCTGTCACCCGGGCCACAAAAAAACTCAAGTTGTATTTGAGAGGCTAGTGAAGAGTGCCTATGTGACAGGCTGCGGGACTGTTCCCGCAAGGCTATGGCAATCCCAAACCAATTTTCCAACGGTGGAGACGATCGACGATGGCGGATGGCGTGAACAGGTTCCTCGGCGATTCGATCGGCCGCACGATCGTCAAGCTGATCGTCGTCTGCCTGATCGTCGGCTTCGTGCTGGCGTTTTTCGGCTTCACGCCGGACAATATCGTCGACACCATCCGCTACTATTTCCTCGACCTCTGGTACAACGGTTTCCAGGCACTGGGACGCGTCGGAGACTATCTCCTTCTCGGCGCGATCATCGTGGTGCCTGTCTTCATCGTGCTGCGGCTTCTGAGCATTCGCCGCTGAATGTCGATGGTGTCTCTCCCCTCCCGTCGCACCTTTCTGGCGCTCGCCGGCACCGGCCTTCTCCTTGCCGGCTGCTCCACCACAGCAGTCCTGACACCGACGCCGGGTTCTGTCGACGAGACGGAAGCGGCGCTTCCGCTCGTCAACAAGCTGCGCCAGGCAAAGGGCCTTTCGTCTCTTGGCCTCGACAAGCAGGCACGACTGGCAGCAGGGCGGCAGGCCGTCCGAATGGCGAAGGCCAAGGAAATGAAGCACCTGATCGGCTTCGGGGACGATTTCGGCGACCGGATGCGAAAGAGCGAGGTGGCGCTGCCAGCGGCGGAAAACATTGCGGCTGGCCAGCATGATGTCGGCGACGCGGTCCAGGCCTGGATCGACTCGCCGAAACACTTGCGCAACATGCTGGGCAGCTACAAGAGCCTCGGCGTTGCCGCCGCCCGCGCAAGCGACGGACGGCTGTACTGGGCGATGGTGCTTTCCAACTGATCGAAGCCGGCGGCTAGAGGCTTTTGGCCGCCCATTGGTCGAGATGCGTGTCGCGCAGATCGCGGATCGAGGTGACCTTTTCCTGGTCAAGCAGAGACGACAAGCCGCGGACGATTGCGGATGGCAGGCCCGGCCCTTCATAGACCATGCAGGAATAGACCTGAACGAGATCGGCTCCGGCGCGGATCTTTTCGAGCGCTTGCGCCGCATTTCCCACACCGCCAACGCCGATGATCGGCAGGTCCTTGCCCACCCGCTGGCGCATCTTGGCAAGCACGGTCGTGGAGCGTGAAAACAGCGGCGCGCCGGAAAGGCCGCCCGCTTCTTTCGCCTGGGTCTGGTTGCGCAGACCGTCACGCGCCAGTGTCGTGTTGGAGACGATCAGACCATCCAGAGCATGGGACGTAGCTTCTGCCGCGACGTCGTCCATTCCCTCTTCGGTCAGATCCGGCGCGATTTTCAGGAAGATCGGCACGGAACGGCCATGGCGGGTCGCCTCTTCGTCACGCACGGACAGGATTGCCTCGAGCAGTGCCTTCAGACTGTCGCGCGCCTGCAGGTCGCGCAGGCCGGGCGTGTTGGGCGACGAGATATTGGCTGTGAAATAGGTGGCAAGGCCGTAGAATTTGCGGATACCGGCGACGTAATCGGCGATACGGTCCTGCGCATCCTTGTTGGCACCGATATTGACGCCCACGATGCCGCTTGCGCCTCTACGGGCCGAAAGTCGCTGGAACGCCGCCTCGTGGCCCTCGTTGTTGAAGCCGAGCCGGTTGATGATGCCGCGATCCTCGACCAGCCGGAAAATGCGCGGCTTGTCGTTGCCGGCCTGCGGCTTCGGCGTGACGGTTCCGATTTCGGTGAAGCCGAAGCCGAGCTTCAGGACCGCATCCGGCACTTCGGCATTCTTGTCATAGCCGGCGGCAAGCCCGATCGGGTTTTCGAAGCGGATGCCGGCGATCGTCTGGGCGAGCCGCGGATCGGCCTTGAGGCTGCAGGCCGGCACGACACCGCTTTTCAGCGCCGCGACCGACAGGCCGTGAGCTTTTTCCGGATCGAAGACGAACAGACTGCGCGACGCCAGCGCCGAAAACGGCCGCATCACTGTTCCGATCATGGCATTTTCTCCGGAAAGGCATGCTGGCCGTCAACGCCGATCAAAAGCGGCATTTCCCAGAGCACGGCTGAAAACGGCAGGAAGCCATATAGGTGGGGGAAAAGATCGCCGCCGCGCGAGGGTTCGAATTTCAGGGCATCGCCCAGAACCAGCGTGTTGACGGCGACCAGCATCAGGCCCGTCAGGCCGGCGAAATGCCGCTTGGCCGTTTCGCGCGCCTGGGACCCGGTGGAGAAATGGATGTAGCCGTCGCGCAGGTCGATTTCCGCACCTTCGAAGCGACCAGTCTCCTTGGCCTTGCGCCAAAGTGAATCGGGTACGATCTTGTAGACGATATCGGGCATCACGAACTCCCATAGTCCGGCTCTGATCTATGATCGGCACCGTTTGCCGCAAAGGGCGTTGATTGTCCATGGTGCAATGAGGAGGAAGGATCATGAAAAGGATCACTGCGACACGAGTCTTTGTAACCGTTGCGCTCTCGACGCAGGTGCTTTCGCTGCCGGCTCAAGCGCAAGACGACCGGCGGTTCCAGCTGGAGCGGACCGAACAGGGGATCGTTCGGCTGGATACGCAAACCGGCGCGATGTCGCTGTGCAACGACACCGACGGAGAACTGGTCTGCCGCATGGCACCGGACGAGCGGGCCGCCTATGAAAAGGAACTGGATCTGCTCGAAAAACGCGTAACCGCGCTGGAACAGCGTCTTGCCGATCGCCCCAAGACCTTTCCTGATGACGATGCTGTCGACCGGTCGCTCTCGATCATCGAGCGGTTCATGCGCGGCGTCATGTCGATGGTACGGGAATTTGGCGGCGAGCCGCAACCGGACAGGACCTGAGTCATGCTATTTTGCAGACTTGTGTCGCGCCACACTCGGCGCTACACATTAGGTATTACAGGGAAAGCACGACTATGCCTTTGGGAGGGGGCGTGGACATGCAGACACTCAACATCATCATCGCCGACGACCATCCGCTTTTCCGCGGTGCGCTGAAACAGGCGATACAAGGCGTTGCCGACGAAATTGTCATCATCGAAGCGGGCGACTTCGATGCGGCGAGAACAGCGGCGCAAGACAATCCCGAAACCGATCTCATGCTGCTCGACCTTGCCATGCCGGGCGTGAGCGGATTTGCGGGCCTGACGTCGCTCAGGTCGGCCTTTCCGGCGCTACCGGTGATCATCGTTTCAGCCACGGACGATCGCAGCACGATCAGGCGGGCGCTCGATCTGGGCGCTTCCGGCTTCATTTCCAAATCCTGCGGGCTTGACGATATCAGGGCCGGAATACAGGCCGTGCTGGAAGGCGATATCTGGGTGCCGAAAGGCGAGACATCGCAGAGCGAGGAAGACGCCGCAAGATCAGACATTCTCGACCGTCTGCGGACGCTGACGCCCCAGCAGCACCGGGTTCTGTCGATGCTTGGCGAAGGCCTGCTCAACAAGCAGATCGCCTACGAGCTGGGCGTCTCTGAGGCGACCATCAAGGCGCATGTCTCGGCTATTCTTTTGAAGCTGAACGTCGATAGTCGCACCCAAGCCGTCATCAAGCTCGGCCGGCTCAACATGGCCATGGTGGCGTAGGATAGCAGCAAAGGATTTTATTCCTTTTCTGCTTTACGAAATCCCCCTGCTGGGCTAAATTCTGCGACGAGCAAGCGGAGATCGCCCATCTCCGGGCGGCGGCGCCTTGAGGGCCGGTATCCTTGACGCTTGCATCCAACGGGACTGATCGGCAATGGCAGGCGGAAGGCGGCAACGGCTGTTTCCTCTTGCGCCGGGGGCAGGGACGACGATGCTGTCACATGAGACGATATGGATCGCGATCGACACGCTGGCTGAGCGTCATCAGCTGTCGCCGTCCGGGCTTGCCCGACGCGCAGGACTGGATCCGACCTCGTTCAACAAGTCGAAACGGCTTGGCCCCGACGGACGACTGCGATGGCCCTCGACGGAATCGATTGCCAAAGTTCTGGAAGCGACCGGCGCAACGGTCGATCAGTTCATGAGCTATCTGCCGCATGCGATGGGCAGGTCGCAACTTCCCGACGGCAATTTTCCCTCCCAGAACGGCACGATCCCGCTGCTCGGCTTTGCCCAGGCCGGCTCCGGCGGCTTTTTCGACGATGGCGGTTTTCCTGCCGGACAGGGCTGGGATGTGGTGGAGTTTCCCGTCGATCCTGCTCGAAAAGCCGGTGTCTACGCGCTCGAGGTCCAGGGCGATTCCATGATGCCGCTCTATCGGGACGGCGACGTGCTGATCGTCGAGCCCGGCGCACAGGTTCGGCGTGGCGACCGCGTGGTGTTGAAAACCCGCGAGGGCGAAGTGATGGCGAAAGTTCTGGCGCGCCAGAGTGCGCGCCTGATCGAGCTTCTGTCGCTCAACCCCGAACACGCGAACCGTTCCTTCGACACGGCCGATGTGGAATGGATGGCACGGATCATCTGGGCGAGCCAGTAAGCCGCGTTGCATTCAACGTATCTTGAGAAAAAATTCCTTGGTCTCAATAGAGGCCGTTCGGGAAATAGCGCAGGTAGAGTTCCTGCAGGCGGCCGTTGCGCGACAATTCGGCCAGCGCCTGATCAAAGGCGGCGGCAAGGGTCGGATCGTTTCTGCGGACCATGATGGTCAGGCCCTCGCCTAGAAATTTCTGCGACAGGTAGGGGCCGTCGAACAGGCTGCAACAGGTCTCCGATGCCTCGCTTGCGACCCAGAACGGCAGGCGAAGGCCATCGGCAAAGACGGCATCCACTTGTCTCTCCTTCAGAGCTTCCAGCATGTCCTCGTAACTGTCGAACGACTTTTGCGTGAGCTTCGGGAAGAACGCTCTTAGCATCGCCTCATGCGCCGTTCCCGCGACGACACCGACCGGACGATCGCTGAGGTCCGATACCGTGGTCGCAGCCAGTGTCGCCGCGTTGTTGCGGGCAAACCTTGCCGGGATACCGAGATAGGGCCTGGAAAAAAGAAAGCGCTGCCGCAGCGACGGAGTTGCAGCGACCGCTGCCATCACGGCCTCCCCGCCCCCGTCTTCCAGGGTCTTTTCGAGATCCGCGAAGGGCATGGCCTGAATCTGGCACTTTGCCTCGATCTTCAGGACCGTGCAAATCTCGCGGGCGAGATCGATGTTGAAGCCTGACAGCCGGCCAGATTGATCTGCGAAATTGAAAGGGGGGAAATCGACAGTCGTCAGGATGCGCACGCGCAGGATTGTCGACAGATCCTGGCGCTCCACGCGTTCTCGTGCGTCAAACATCAGCGGAAGCTGGGTCGCCGGGGTAGAAGGCGGAGCGGTGGAGGCCGCAAGTGCCTGCGATGCGGACAGAAGTCCGTATATCACCACCACCAAGAGCTGCATAAACTTGAAAACACCACTGCTTTTTAGGGATGTAATCAGGTATCGCATCTTTATGATCCGTGTGGGGCAATAGGGGTTCGTCTGCGGACGGTGTAGCAGCAACATGCGCTCAGAGGAACATGCTTCGCAGCCGACCTATCACGACGAAACGGGGGCGCCGCCGACCGACGAGACCGAGTCCGGGCAATTGCTCGACTTTCGTCCCGGCATCCAGGTCGAGCTGACAGCGCTTGCGGCCCTCGGTTTCTCGAAACCGTTTATCGCCAAGCTGGCTGGCCTCTCCAGGCAAAACGGGACGACGGTCGAGGCCGAGCTTCTGGCATGCGGCGACGTGAGGGAAGACGCCTATTACGGTGCCATCGCCCGTCTGCTGCGACTTCCCTTCGTCTCGTCGCTCGATCCCGCGCTTGTCGTTATCCTGCCCTCGACCGACGCCCAGCTGACACGCCCGACCATGGTGAGGATCGCCCATCGCAACAAGGCGCAGGAAATCGCCATCGTGCCGGAGGCGGCGCGACTTTCGCAGATTGCGGCAACGCTTGCGACCCTGCCGCTTGTGGGCCGCGATCTCGTCATCACCACGCCGAGCGCCATTCGCGAATCCGTCTGGAAAGCCGATGCAGCGCGCCGCATCCGCGAGACCACGAATACCCTGTTCGAGCAGAGACCCCTGCTGTCGGCCCGCGTTGTGCTCGCAGGCCACCAGGGCTTTTACGGTGGGTCGTTTCTGACGACCCTTGCCTGTCTCCTGCTGATTGCACCGATCGATACGCTGCTTGCGATGCATATCGTCCTGTCGCTCACCTATTTCTCGACGCTCTGTCTTCGGCTTTCGGCGATGATCCGGCAAACGTTGGTGGCGCCTGAACGCGTGCCAGTCGCTCCACCGTTCGGGCTGCTGCCGCGTTACACTATTCTGGTCGCACTCTACCGCGAAGAGGACATGGCCGAGCAGTTGGTCGCAAGCCTCAAGCGGCTGGACTGGCCCGCATCTCTGCTCGACATCAAGTTCGTATGCGAAATCGACGACCGGCAGACGATCGAAGCCTTGAAGGCGCTTGAGCCTGGCCCCCAGTTCGAGATCGTCGAAGTGCCGGCCTATGGTCCGCGGACGAAGCCAAAGGCTCTCACCTATGCGCTGAAAGGTGCGCGCGGCGAATTCACGGCAATCTACGACGCCGAGGACAGGCCGCACCCGCTACAACTCCGCGAGGCGTACCGGCGGTTTCGCGCGGCACCATCTGAACTTGCCTGCCTGCAGGCACCACTGATCATCACCAACGCCCGGGAAAGCTGGTTGAGCGCGTTGTTTTCGCTCGAATATGCAGCGCTGTTTCGCGGCCTTTTGCCGATGCTCGGGAGAATGAACATGCCGCTTCCACTCGGCGGCACGTCCAACCATTTCCGCACCAGCGCGCTGATCGCAGCCGGCGGATGGGATCCGTACAACGTGACGGAAGACGCCGATCTTGGCATGCGGCTCTACCGGCTCGCCTTTACCGCTGACGTGATGCGGCACCAGACGCTGGAGGACGCGCCTTTATCGATCAAGGTGTGGACGTCGCAGAGAAGCCGCTGGTTCAAGGGCTGGCTGCAAACCTGGCTGGTGCTGATGCGCGACCCGGCGCGGCTGATCGGCGAAATCGGCATCAAGCCTTTCTGCGTGATCCAATTGCTGGTGGGCGGCATGCTTTTGTCATCGCTGCTGCATCCGCTGATCCTCGTCTTTCTCGGCGTCGGCTTCTCGGCAATGCTGCGGGCGCCGATCGACACGCTGCCGCTTGAGGTCGTCGGCCTGTTCGCGATCGACTTCACCAATATCCTCGGCAGCTATCTCATCTTCCTCGGCCTCGGCATCGGATCGATGACCAACCACGAAAAGCGCCTCGTCGGCCGTCGCTGGGTTGCGGTGCCGCTCTACTGGATGATGACATCCTTCGCCGCCTGGAAGGCGCTGTGGGAACTCAGGACAAAGCCGTTCCACTGGAGCAAGACACCCCACATGCCGCGACGGAAGGAGAGCTGATCGGGAGGGGGATTGGAGCGGGTGAAGGGAATCGAACCCTCGTATTCAGCTTGGGAAGCTGCTGCTCTACCATTGAGCTACACCCGCGTCGGGGGAAGGTTTCCAACAATGGGCCTTTTCTGTCAAGGTCGCCGGGGTGGAAGCGTCCGGGGATGTCCTAGCTGCGGAAATGCTTGGAGAGTTTGAGGCCCTGCGCCTGATAGTTCGAGCCGAGGCCGGAGCCGTAGAGGCCCTGGGGTTCTTCCAGCATGTGTTCGTAGACGAGGCGACCGACGATCTGGCCGTCTTCGAGGATGAACGGGACCTCGTGGCTGCGCACCTCTAGGACTGCGCGGCTGCCGCGGCCGCCGGCGGCCTCGTGGCCGAAGCCGGGGTCGAAGAAGCCGGCGTAATGGACGCGGAATTCGCCGACCAGCGGGTCGAACGGTGTCATTTCGGCCGCGTAGAGCGGTGGCACATGGACGGCCTCGCGGGAGACGAGAATGTAGAATTCATCCGGATCCAAAATCAGTTCGTTGCGGCCGCGGCTGTGGATCGGCTCCCAGAAATCGAACAGATCGTGCTGGGCCTTCTTGTCGACATCGACGACGGCCGTGTGGTGCTTGCCGCGATAGCCGATCAGGCCATCCTTGTCGCCGGCAAGATCGATGGACAGCGCGATGCCGCCGCCCGAAACGTTCGGTTGCGCGGCGGCAACCAGCGTTTCGGCTTCATGCAGCGCCAAAAGCTCCGGCTCATGAAGGAGCGCATTGCCGATCCGGAAACGGATCTGCGACAGGCGCGAGCCCTGGCGAACGACGATCGGGAAGGTGCGCGGCGAGATTTCGAGATAGAGCGGGCCGGAATAGCCTGAAGGGATCTTGTCGAATTCCTGGGCGCGGTCGGTGATGACGCGGGTGAAGATATCGAGGCGGCCGGTGGAGCTTTTCGGGTTGGCGGACGCCGACATCCCGGCCGGCAGATCGAGGCTTTCCATCAGCGGCACGATATAGACGCAGCCGGTTTCGAGCACCGCGCTTTCGGAGAGATCGATGACATGCAGGCTGAGGCGCTCGAGCTTGTCGGACACGAGGCTCGTGGGTCCAGGCATGAAGGAGGCACGCACGCGAAACGCCTTCTGCCCCAAGCGCAGATCAAGGCTCGCCGGCTGGATCTGGTCCTGATCAAGCGCCCTCTCGGACTTCAGCCGTCCTTGTTCGAAGAGCGCCGCAATTGCGCGGTCCGCCAGAATTCCCGTTTCGCGAGCCATCATGTCTCTTTCAGATTTTGGGGGCGACAAAACCAAATGCGGACCATTGACGCAAGCGGAAGCGAGGCGTAAGGCAGCTTTATCCCGTGGTGATTTGGCCGGTCGGCTTGCAGCCACGTTAAACAAGTGGCTAAAAAGACCGGGTTGAAAACCGGTCTGCGATTGCGGCCGGTTTTTTTGTATCACGAAGGTGATGAACGCATGAGCAAATCCCCGAACAAGAACTGGCGCCCAGCCACCACGCTCGTCCATGGCGGCACGCTGCGCTCGCAATATGGCGAGATGTCTGAAGCCATCTACCTGACGCAGGGCTTCGCCTACGACAGTTCAGAAGCAGCCGAAGCCCGTTTCAAGGGCGAGGCCGACGGTTATATCTATGCCCGCTACGGCAGCCCCACCAACGACATGTTCGAAAAGCGCATGTGTGCGCTGGAAGGTGCAGAAGAAGCCCGCGCCACCGCCTCCGGCATGGCCGCCATCACGGCAGCGCTCATGTGCCAGCTTCGCGCCGGCGACCATATCGTGGCCGCCCGGGCCCTGTTCGGTTCCTGCCGCTGGGTGGTCGAAACGCTCGCCCCGCGCTACGGCATCGAATGCACGCTGGTCGACGGTCGCGACCTTGCCAACTGGGAAGCGGCGATCAAGCCCAACACCAAGGTGTTCTTCCTGGAAAGCCCGACAAACCCGACGCTGGAAGTGATCGACATTGCCGGCGTTGCCAAGCTTGCCAATCAGGTCGGCGCCCGTCTGGTGGTCGACAACGTGTTCGCAACGCCGCTCTTCCAGCGGCCGCTGGAACTCGGCGCCCATGTGGTCGTCTATTCCGCCACCAAGCATATCGACGGCCAGGGCCGCAGCCTTGCCGGCGTCATCCTTTCGGACCGCGAATGGGTTCTGGAGCACCTGCAGGACTATTATCGCCATACCGGTCCGGCGATGTCGCCGTTCACCGCATGGACACTGATCAAGGGGCTGGAAACGCTGCCGATCCGTGTTGCCCAGCAGACGTCGAATGCGGCGAAGATCGCCGATTTCCTGGCCGAGCAGAGCAAGGTCGCGAAAGTGATCTATCCCGGTCGCAAAGACCATCCGCAGGCCGACATCATCGCCAAGCAGATGACGGGCGGATCGACGCTGGTCTGCTTCGAGCTGAAGGGCGGCAAGGATGCGGCCTTCAAGCTGCAGAATGCCATGGAGGTGGTCACCATCTCCAACAATCTCGGCGACACCCGCTCCATCATCACGCATCCGGCAACGACGACGCACAAAAACCTCAGCGACGAAGCCCGTACGGAACTGGGAATTTCGCCCGGCACCGTGCGCTTTTCGGCCGGCATCGAGGATGCGGACGATCTACTGGAAGATTTTGCGCAGGCGCTGAAGCAGATCTGATCGGCTTTACGCCGAACGATGGGTAGACCCGGAACGCTCCGGGTTTACCATATCAGTTATCCCTATCATCAAGAACGCGACATTGCCTCAGATGCAAGCCGCGAGAATTCTTGACCTTTCTCCCCCACTGTACGATATCGGCACGATGAGCAATCTTGAGGTGCCAATGTACCGCGCCCGCACCAGAGACATAGACGTCGCCGTCGAGCCCTATTATCTCGAGGAGCAGTCGAGCCCCGAGGACAGTCGTTATGTCTGGGGATACCGGATCGTGATCGAGAACAAGTCCTCGATCAGCGTCACGCTCGTGCATCGCTACTGGAACATCACGGACGAAAACGGGATCGTCGACGAGGTCGACGGACCAGGCGTCGTTGGCGACCAGCCGCGACTGAAGCCGGGCGACAGCTATGAATATTCGTCCGGGTGCCCGCTCGACACGCCATCCGGCGTCATGTTCGGCACCTACGATATGAAGACGGACGAAGGCGAGACTTTCAAAGTCGACATTCCCGCCTTCTCGCTGGATTCACCAGGCGTCGTGCGCGTTCTGAACTGACCCGCAAAGCGGATCAGGCGCTTTCGAATTCTTCCGTCACGAACTTGTAGGTGGTCGAGCAGAACTCGCAGGTTACCGCGATTTCTCCATCTTCCACACTCGCGTGGATTTCTTCCGCAGAGAACCCGTCTAGCACGCCCTTGATCTTGTCGCGCGAGCAGCTGCAGCGGTCGAGCACCGTCTGCGGATCATAGACCCGCACGCCGCGCTCGTGGAACAGCCGGAACAGCAGCCGTTCGATCGCCACCTGCGGATCGGTCAGCTCGTCCGTATCGATGGTGCCGACCAGCGTGCTCGCCTCTAACCAGGCATCGTCCTCGACTTCGACGGCATCGCGTTCGTCACCGTCGCCGCCATGCAGGTCGGGCTGGCGCATGCGCTCAGGCGCCTGCGGAAGGAACTGGGCGACAAGTCCGCCGGCGCGCCAGTTGTGGCGCGGGTTGCCGTCCTCGTCGCGGTCGATGAGTTCGGCGACGGCGAGGCGAACCCTGGTCGGGATCTGTTCGGACTGGCGGAAGTAGACGCCGGCCATTTCTTCAAGCGACGAGCCGTCCATCGGCACGATACCCTGATAGGGCTGCATGCCGCGGCCCTGATCGATGGTCAGCGCAAGAAAGCCATGGCCGAGAAGTTCGGCAGGCGAGATCTTGCCGTTCTCGACGGCTTCGGCCAGTGCATCCTCGTCGTAGCGGGCATAGGCGCGCAGTGCATCCGGCGTGGAGAAATCGGCAACAAGCAGGTCGACCGGGCCGTCACCCTTGGTCTGCATGGTGAACTTGCCTTCGAATTTCAGCGAAGTGCCCAGCAGTGCAGTGAGCACGACGGCTTCCGCCAGCAGCCGTGCGACAGGTGCCGGATAATCGTGCCGTCCGAGGATCGCGTTGAGGAGTGGCCCGAGCTGGACTGCACGGCCACGCACATCAAGACCATCCACCTGGAAGGGCACGACGCGGTCGTCGCCGGCAAAATCGAGTTCGTTCAGTTCAACAGTCGCTTCCGCCATGAGTTAACTCCTTCGCGCCGGCGCTCCCAGTTCCTCGAACGCTTTTACACAAGCGACAGCCGCAGCGGAACCGCCGGCCGGGGATTTGAGAACGTTGACGATATCGTGTTGAAGCGCCGCACTCGTTCGGCGGCGCGCTTTGAAAGCCGTCAGATGGTGGCGGCTCTCATCGAATTCAAGTCGGAAGCGCTTTCGATCCTCAGACGATGCCGAAGCACCAGGCCAGGATCGACTTCTGCGCATGAAGGCGGTTTTCCGCCTCGTCGAACACTACCGACTGCGGTCCGTCGATGACCTCGTCGGTGACTTCCTCGCCGCGATGGGCCGGCAGGCAGTGCATGAAGAGCGCGTCCTTGTTTGCCTGATCCATCAGCGCCTTGTTGACCTGATAGGGCTGGAAGATGTTGTGGCCGCGCGCCTTGTGCTCCTGGTTCATCGACACCCACGTATCGGTGACGACGACATCAGCGCCGGTGACCGCTCGTCCGGCGTCGTGGCAGAGCATGATCTCGCCGCCATTGTTGCGGGCCCAGTTGAGGAACTTGTCATGCGGCTCGGAGCCCATCGGCACGGCCATGTTCATCTTGTAGCCGAACCGCGCCGAGCCTTCGACGAGCGAGTGCAGCACGTTGTTGCCGTCACCCGTCCAGGCGATGGTCTTGCCTTTGACAGGACCGCGATGCTCCTCGAAGGTCATCAGGTCGGCCATGATCTGGCAGGGATGGGTATCGTCGGTCAGCGCGTTGATGACGGGCACGGTGGCGTGCTCGGCCATTTCACGCATGCGATTGTGGTCGGTGGTGCGGATCATGATCGCATCGACATAGCGCGACAGGACACGTGCCGTATCGCCGATCGTCTCGGCGCGGCCGAGCTGCATTTCCGTGCCGGACAGGAAGAGCGTCTCGCCGCCGAGCTGGCGCATGCCGACATCGAAGGAGACGCGGGTGCGGGTGGACGGCTTTTCGAAAATCATCGCCAACATCTTGCCGGCGAGCGGCTGGTCGCCCTTGCCGGCCTTGAAGGCCTGCTTGCGGCTCTTCGCGTCGTCGAGAATGGTGCGGAGATCCTCCGGCGAAACCGCCGAAAGATCCAGGAAATGCTTTGGTGATGCCATGCTATCGTCCCCTATCGAGGGGAACCGTCACCGGCACCCCTCATCGCGCTCAGGCTGTTTTCTTGAGTTCTGCCTCGGTCAGCTTTTCGGCTGCCCGTTCGATCCGTGCGAGCCCCTCGCGGGCTTCCTCGGCCGTGATCGTCAACGGCGGCAGAAGGCGCACGACGTTATCGCCAGCAGGTACTGACAGCATTTTCTCATCGCGCATTGCAACGACCAGATCGCCAGCTGGCACCCTTGCCTTGATGCCGAGCATCAGGCCTTCGCCTCTGATATCTTCGATCACATCCGGGAAGCGATCCTTCAGGCTTGCCAGTCCCTGGCGGAACACGAGCGCGACATCGCGGACGTTTTCAAGGAAGCCATCGGCGAGCACGACGTCGAGCACTGCGTTGCCGCAGGCCATGCCAAGCGGATTGCCGCCATAGGTCGTGCCGTGGATGCCGGGCTTCATGCCGGAAGCAGCCTCTGCGGTCGCAAGGCAGGCGCCGAACGGGAAGCCGCCGCCGATGCCCTTGGCAACAGCCATGATATCAGGCGTGATGCCTGTCAGTTCGTGGGCGAAGAACCGGCCGGTGCGGCCAACCCCGCTCTGCACTTCGTCGAGGATCAGCAGCAGACCCCGGTCATCGCAGATGCGACGCAGCTCGCGCAGGAATTCCTTGTCCACGACGCGCACGCCGCCCTCGCCCTGGATCGGCTCGATCAGCAGCGCGCCGGTGTTTTCGTTGATCGCAGCGTTGAGGGCATCGAGATCCCCGAACGGGACCTGATCGAACCCTGGCGCCTTCGGGCCGAAGCCTTCCATGTATTTTTCCTGACCACCGGCGGCGATCGTCGCGATGGTCCGGCCGTGGAAGGCACCTTCGAAGGTGATGATGTGGAATTTCTCCGGATGGCCCTTGGAGAAATGGTAGCGACGCGCCGTCTTGATGGCGGTCTCAAGCGCTTCGGCGCCGGAATTGGTAAAGAACACCTTGTCGGCGAACGTGGCATCTACCAGACGGCGGGCCAGACGCTCCTGCTCCGGGATCTCGTAGAGGTTGGAAAGGTGCCAGACCTTCTCGGCCTGCGACTTCAGCGCGTTTACCAGATGCGGATTGGAATGACCGCAGGAGGTGACGGCAACGCCTGCCCCGAAATCCAGATATCGCTCGCCACCTTCCGTCACAAGCCATACGCCCTCGCCTCGATCAAAGCGCAAAGGTGCCCGGGCAAACGTGTCGTAAAGTGCGGCTTCAGCCATGGCGACATCACTCCTCTGGGTAGGTTCCGACCCCCCTCTCCAGACCTCTCCGGAGACCGGGAATGCGGCCTGAAAAATCAAAAATGCCGCCCACCGGGCGGCGCGGGCACTATCATGGCTAAGTGCCTCCATGTCAACAAAACTTGGTGTTTTATAGGGCTTTCGGGGCATACGCCGCGATGCAACCTGATGCTGTGTTGCGGCATTTCGGTCTGTGACAAAAATGACTCTTGAGGGCAGCAAGTTGGGGAAAACCGCGAAATCGATTCGCGGCGATTCGAGCGACTCTTGCCACGGAGTCAGCTACACACTAGGTTAATCCTCAATTACTAGAACGCATGCGGCGGAACTAGTCACCTCGAAGCATAGATTGCGTGGGTGCGGCGGATTTATTTCGCCGCAGAGGTGAACGGATTCTGTCTGCCAGCAACGTTCAAAGGCGGAGAACGGCATGAACTGGACTGATGAGCGCGTCGAGCGACTTAAAAAACTATGGTCGGAAGGTCTCAGCGCCAGCCAGATTGCAGCCCAACTTGGAGGCGTAAGCCGCAATGCCGTGATCGGCAAAGTGCACCGTCTCAACCTTCCGGGTCGCGCCAAAGCAGGCGGTTCGGCGTCGGCCAATCGCCCGGCATCCAAGCGCCCAGCGCCCGCAGCTCCGCGCGCGCCGAGCTTTGCCGGACGCGACACAGCCCGTCCCGCAGCACGGACGGTGGGTGCAAACGCCCTCAAGGAAGATCAGGACGTCAACGTCGCGGAGCCGGTGAAATACACCGCTTCCGGCAGCGTCGTCGTGCCGATCTCGCGCCGTCTGTCGCTGACGGATCTCACCGAGCGCACATGCAAGTGGCCGGTCGGCGATCCGCTGACGGACGACTTCCATTTCTGCGGTTGCGATGCGCAGGATGCGTCGCCCTATTGCAAATATCACGCGAAGCTTGCCTACCAGCCAGTGCACGAGCGCCGTCGTCCGGCTGCCCGCGCGTCCTGAGTCAGGCGGCTGCGGAAACAAGATCGAAGGCGGGCTCTGGCCCGCCTTTTGCGTTTTCGGCATGGCTGACTTGCGCTGAAAAAACTTGCCTCGCACTCCCTGGGCTCCTATTTCGGCCTCGAGAGAGGACGACCTCCCCCTGAATGGGCATAACGCCGGGACGACCCGGCATGAACCTCACCTAAAGGGGAAGATCATGCGCTCGATAAGAGACCGTATTCGCCACGCCATCAGCTTTGAAATCATCGGGCTTCTGATGATGGTGCCGCTCGGCGCTTTCGTCTTCGACATGCCGGCCGAACATATGGGCATTGTCGGCGTCGTGTCTGCGACGGTCGCGACCGGCTGGAACTACCTCTACAATCTGGGTTTCGACCGCTTTCTGCAGGCGCGACGGGGTACGACGCTGAAGACGCCTGCCTTGCGCATTGCTCATGCGGTGCTGTTCGAAATCGGTCTGCTGGTCGTGCTGATGCCGTTTATCGCGTGGTATCTGCAGATTACCCTTCTCCATGCGCTGACAATGGATATCGCGATCGCGCTGTTCTACGTGGTCTATGCCTATCTCTTCAATCTTGGCTACGACAAGCTGTTCCCGCTGCCGGAATGGAAGACCCAGGAAGCCGCCTGACCATCAGAGTTTCGGACGGTGCAATACGCCAGTCCGATGGAAGCCTGAATGTCTCGGCAAACCCGATCTCTCCGGCGCGTGATCCGCAGAGCCCGGGTTTCCTCTCGGCGGCCGATCCAGCCGACGCCAAGAGCGCGGTCCAGCAGCGCCGCACCCATTTGTCCCGCCAGATGCGGCCGTCGCTCGCTCCAATCGAGGCATGTCCGGCAGAGCGGGCGTTTCGAACGGGTCAGCTGTTCGAGATCGATCCCGAAATCACAAAAGAACCGTCTGCCCTCGTCGGTGATCAGGCCGGCTCCATCGCCGAGCAGCATGTAGCCGCTTCCTGTTAGGGCATCGGCGAGCGCGATGGCGAGACGGCCGGCCATGTGATCGTAACAGGTGCGGGCAAGCCGTAACGCTTCGTCTTTCGGGCCGACAGGATGATGGCGCTTCGGCCCATCCGCGGCGACTGCCATCAACGCGTGGATCGCGTGCGCGACTTCCGGAGAGGCAAGTCGGTAATAGCGGTGCCTGCCCTGCTTCTCGACCTCGATCAGGCGAGCCTGCGCCAGTTTGCCGAGATGGCCGCTGGTGGTCTGCGCGGTGACGCCGGCGTGGCGTGCCAGTTCGCCCGCCGTCAGCGCCTGTCCGCCCATCAGCGCGGACAGCATGTTGGCGCGTGCAGCATCGCCGATCAGGCTTGCAACTTCCGCAATCGTATTTCCTGAAACCATATTGGGCATGATCCAGTTCTAGCACCGGAAAACTTTGCCGTCAGCGGTCAACGGTTCGGCCGTCGTCGAAGCATTTCTTTTCCTGGTTCCGCTAAGAGGGGCGGAGATTGCATTCATGGGGACAGGAACTGGAATGGCGGACACCAAAACAAGCATGGCAACGGATCTGTTGCTGCTCCTCACGCTCGCGACGCTTTGGGGCGCGTCCTACACGCTGATCAAAGTCGGTGTGGAGACGATTTCGCCTGTCACCTTTATTGCCGTCAGAACACTGGTCGCCGGGCTCATTCTCGCTGCGGCCCTGCGCCTTCGCGGATTGAAGCTGCCGACCGACGGGCAGACATGGAAGCTCTTCACGGTTCAGGCCTGCCTCAACAGCGCTGTCCCCTTCACCCTCATTGCCTGGGCCGAACAGACGACCGATGCGGGCCTTGCCACCATCTTGAGTTCAACGACGCCGATCTTCGCCTTTCTGCTGACGGCGCTGATCACGCGCCATGAAAGCGTCTCTGGGGCCAAGCTGTTCGGAGTTGCCGCAGGCATTGTCGGCATATGCCTGATCGTCGGCATGGAGGCGCTTGCCGGGTCGGGCGAGAACCTCTGGGCTCAACTCGCCATCGTGGCGGCGACGATCTGCTATGCGGCGGCTGCCATCTTCGGCAAGAATTTTAAGGGATTGGACCCGATGATGCCCGCCGCGGGATCGCTGATTGCAGGGGCGGCCATCCTCATTCCCGTGAGCCTCGTGGTCGATCGGCCCTGGACGCTGACGCCCAGCGCCGATTCCATGCTCGCCCTGTTGGCGCTGGCGGTATTTTCGACGGCGCTGGCCTTCGTCATCTATTTCCGGCTGGTCCAGACGCTCGGCTCCGTCGGCACGACGGCGCAGGCCTATCTGCGGGTGCCGATCGGCGTTGGCATCGGCGTCGTGTTTCTCGGCGAAACGCTTGCCTCGACAGCCTGGCTCGGTCTCGCCTGCGTCGTGACCGGCGTGATTGCCATGACGCTGCCGGCTAGGAGACGCGGTGATCAGGCTTCCATCGAGTAGCCGGCACCACGGACCGTGCGGATGACATCCTGCATGTTGGAAAAGTTGAGCGCCTTCCGGAGGCGCCCTACATGCACGTCGACGGTGCGTTCGTCGACATAGATGTCATGACCCCAGACGCCGTCGAGCAGCTGCGAGCGCGAAAAGACGCGGCTGGGTGAGGCCATCAGGAATTCCAGAAGTCTAAACTCTGTCGGCCCGAGGCGAACTTCGCGGCTCTTGCGGTGAACGCGGTGGGTTTCGCGGTCGAGTTCGATGTCGCCGCATTTGAGGACGCTCGACAGCACTTCGGGTCGGGCACGACGCAGCATCGCCTTGACGCGGGCCATCAGCTCCGGTGTCGAAAACGGCTTGACCACATAGTCGTCGGCGCCCGTGGCAAGCCCACGAACGCGCTCGCTTTCTTCGCCGCGCGCCGTCAGCATGATGATCGGCAGGCGTTCCGTCTCCGGCCGCATGCGCAGGCGACGGCACAGTTCGATGCCCGAAACGCCTGGCAGCATCCAGTCGAGAATGAGAAGATCCGGAACGCGCTCCTGAAGCCTGATTTCCGCTTCGTCACCGCGAAGCACGGTATCGACCTCGTAACCCTCGGCCTCCAGGTTATACCGAAGGAGGACGCTGAGGGCCTCTTCGTCTTCCACGACTGCGATCTTCGGCTGCATTCCGACTTGCTCCATCACTCGTCCCGAACCGCACTTAGATCCGCCAGATCCGCTCGCGCTGCTTCAGGTCATTGTTTTTGGCAGTTATCGTCCCGAAACCGGCAGGCGATTTCGGGAGAGCTGCATCATGTCCCGGCGGAGCCGAGCATGTTGGACGTATCGTCCTTCGGACGTTCGCCCTCCGGCTGTGCACCGGTCGCGATGTAGTAGATGGTCTCGGCGATATTCGTCGCGTGGTCGCCGATGCGCTCGATGTTCTTGGCGCAGAACAAAAGATGGGTGCAGGTGGTGATGTTGCGCGGATCCTCCATCATGTAGGTGAGGAGTTCGCGGAACAGCGAGGTGTACATCGCGTCAATCTCTTCATCGCGCTGGCGGATGATTTCGGCTTTTTCCGCGGAGCGGTTGGCGAAGACATCAAGAACGTCCTTGAGCTGCACCAGCGCCAGTTCGGAAAGATGCTCCAGACCACGGGCGAGCTTGCGCGGGACGCCTGTTCCCTGCACGGCGAGCACGCGCTTGGCGGTGTTCTTACCAAGGTCGCCGACGCGTTCCAGGTCAGCTGCAATGCGCAGCGTGCCGATGATCTCGCGAAGGTCGGCCGCCATCGGCTGACGCTTGGCGATGGTGACGATCACCTTGTCCTGGATATCGCGCTCGGCGTGGTCGAGAATGACGTCGTCCGAGATGACCTTCTGGGCCAGTGCGGAGTCGGAGTTGACGAGCGCACGCACGGCATCTCCGCACATCTGCTCCGCCAGGCCGCCCATTTCGGAAATCCGGCGGTTCAGGTATTTCAGTTCCTCGTCATAGGCCGAGAGAATATGGGTCGAAACCATGTGTCTGATCCTTGATGTCTGCAGTTGCGGCTGACGGGCTCTGCGCCCGCATCAGCCGAAGCGGCCCATGATGTAATCCTGGGTGCGCTGGTCATCCGGATTGGTGAACATCTTGTCGGTATCGTTTTCCTCGACCAGATGGCCGAGATGGAACATTGCCGTGCGCTGTGAAACGCGGGCTGCCTGCTGCATCGAGTGGGTGACGATCACGATCGTGTAGTTGGCGCGCAGTTCGTGGATCAGTTCCTCGACCTTGGCCGTGGCGATGGGGTCGAGTGCCGAGCACGGCTCGTCCATCAGAATGACTTCAGGCGAAACGGCGATCGCACGGGCGATGCAAAGGCGCTGCTGCTGACCGCCGGAAAGGCCGGTACCGCCTTCATGCAGGCGATCCTTGACTTCTGCCCAGAGGCCGGCGCGCTGCAGGCTTGCCTCGACAATCGCGTCCATTTCCGTCTTGCCGCGGGCAAGGCCGTGGATGCGGGGACCGTAGGCAATGTTCTCGTAGATCGACTTCGGGAACGGGTTCGGCTTCTGAAACACCATGCCGACCCGGGCGCGCAGCTCCACGACGTCGATTTCCTTGTCGTAGATATCGTCGCCGTCGAGCGTGATCTTGCCGGTGACGCGGCAACCCTCGATCGTGTCGTTCATGCGGTTCATCGTGCGCAGGAAGGTGGACTTGCCGCAGCCAGACGGACCGATCAAAGCAGTGACGGTATTTTGGCGGACATTCAGGTTCACGTCATAAAGAGCGCGCTTGTCACCGTAATAAACGGAGACATCCTTGCCGATCATCTTATATGCAACGTCGTTCATTTTCTTGTCCAGCGCCTTCTCAACTGCAGCTTCTGACATCATGTTCATTGCTTCCCCCTTCCTCTACCAACGCCGTTCGAAGCGGCGTCGCAAGAGAATTGCGCCAACATTCATCAAGATCAGGAACAGGAGCAGGATCATGATCGCTCCCGAGGTTCGTTCAACGAAGGCGCGTTCCGCCTCGTTAGCCCACATGTAGATCTGTACCGGCAGCGCTGTCGACGGATCCATCGGCGTGGTCGGATAGTTCGCCACGAAGGCGACCATGCCGATCAAGAGGAGCGGCGCGGTTTCGCCAAGGGCGTGCGCGAGGCCGATGATCGTACCGGTCAGGATACCGGGCATGGCAAGCGGCAGGACATGGTGGAAGATGGTCTGCATCTTCGAGGCACCGAGCCCGAGCGCTGCAGCACGGATCGACGGTGGCACTGCTTTCAGTGCCGCGCGGGTGGCGATGATAATGGTCGGAAGCGTCATCAGCGTCAGCACCAGGCCGCCGACCAGCGAGGCCGAGCGCGGCAGGCCCATGAAGTTGATGAAGACCGCGAGACCCAACAGACCGTAGACGATCGACGGGACCGCTGCGAGATTGTTGATGTTGACCTCGATCAGGTCGGTGAACCGGTTCTTCGGGGCAAACTCTTCAAGATAGATCGAGGCTGCGACGCCGATCGGCAGCGACAGGACGAGCACGATCAGCATCATGTAGAAGGAGCCGATCAGAGCGACGCCGACGCCGGCTGCTTCCGGACGGCTGGACGCGCCGTTGAAGAAAATGCCGGTGTTGAATTCCTTGGCGAGCGCACCGCTGTCGGTCAGCTGCTTCATCCATCCGACCTGCTGGTCGGACACCTTGCGGCTGGTTTCCGCCACGTCGAGATTGATCTGGCCTTTCACGGCGCTGTCGATATCGCCGGCCGCCAGAAGCGAAACCGTCTGAGTCGTGCCGATGATCTCAGGATCGGAAACGACCATATCGCGCAGCTGGCCACGAACGCCGTCCGAAATCATCTGGTTGACGGCACGCAGGCCCTGGCGATCGGTTTCGGCGACGCCCAGAACCTTCGCCAGCGCATTGCGGGCGACGATCGGGTAGTTGGCCGTCATCAGCTTGGCCGGATCCGTAGCCCGCACATTATCCTTGTCGATGATCTGCTGCGAGAACTCGACAGGGATCGTGATCATCGTCTGCTGAAAGGCGGTATAGCCCTTCGAGACGACCGACCACAGAAGGAGCATCAGGAACAGGATGCCGAACGAGAGAGCAGCGATGCCATAGGCACGGAAGCGGCGCTCGGCGGCGTAGCGGCGTTTGATACCGATATCGCGACGGGCAGGCTTGGCCAAGACGCCGGCGGTGGAGGAAACCACGTCGGTCATTCGTACTGCTCCCGGTATTTGCGCACGATGTAGAGCGCGTAGATGTTGAGGCAAAGCGTGATCGCAAAGAGCGTGATGCCGAGTGCGAAGGCGACAAGCGTCTGCGGCGAGGTGAATTCAAGGTCGCCCGTCAGCTGGCTGACGATCTTGACGGTCACCGTCGTCATCGGCTCGAACGGGTTGAGCTGCATGCGGGCGGCGACGCCGGCGGCGAGCACTACGATCATGGTTTCGCCGATGGCGCGCGAGGCGGTCATCAGAAGTGCGCCGACGATGCCCGGCAGTGCTGCCGGCAGGACGACCTTCTTGATGGTTTCGGACTGGGTGGCGCCGAGACCGAGCGAGCCGTCACGAAGCGTTCCCGGCACGGCGGTGATGATGTCGTCCGACAGCGACGAGACGTAAGGGATCAGCATGATGCCCATGACGAAGCCGGCAGTGAGAACGCTCTGTGCCTGGATGAAGTTGGCGTAATCGCCTGTGACAAGGCCGTTCAGCTGCGAAGACAGGTCGCGCAGGAATGGGCCGACCGTCGTCAGGGCAAAGAAGCCGTAGACGATGGTGGGAATGCCGGCGAGAACTTCGAGCAGAGGCTTTGCCACGGAGCGGACACCGCGGGAGGCGTATTCCGACATGTAGATCGCGGAAAACAGGCCGCTCGGGACGGCGACGAGCATGGCGACGAAGCCGATATAGAGTGTTCCGAGAAGCAGCGGGATAAGGCCGAACTGACCAGCCGAGTCCGTGGCGCCGGCGGCCGCAAAGCGCGGATCCCAGACGGTGCCGAAGAAGAACTCCCACGGCGGGATGCTGGTGAAGAAGTGGGTCGCTTCCGTCAGCATCGAGGCAACGATGCCGACCGTGGTCAGGATCGCGATCGAGGATGCGACGACGAGGCTGGCGAGGATCACCCTCTCGACACGGTTGCGGGCCCGAAACCGTGGCGCGATGCGCGTGTAGGAAAAGCCGGCGCCGATCAGGGCTGCCAGAAGGACTACCGCGGTCATAACCCAGTTGCTGATCTTGGTCATGACGTTGAGATCGCCAGCGGACTCGACCATGTATGGTTCGGGGTCGCCGGCAAGCGGGACGCCCTTAGCGCCAAGCGCTGCGCGCAGTTCGACGGGATTTCCGCCGATGCGCTCGATCTCGTCCAGGCTCAGTACGTTCATGCCGCGCGCAAGCGAGCTTACCATGCCGAAGGAGAGACCCTGTTCGGCCGGCGAACGCGCCTTTACGTCTTCAGGAAAGCCATCGAGGACAGTGGAGTTGATATAGAGGGGGCTGACGACCAGCCACGCGGCCAGGATGAGAACCGACGGCAGAACGGCGCAGAGTGCGACGAAGGTGCCGTAGTAGCCCGGACGTGAATGAAGCTTTGAGGAACGGCCGCCGGCGATTGCCAGGGCGTGCCTGGTTCCGACAACGTAACAAGCGATCGCAATTATCGCCAGAATCAATAAAATCAATGGTGTGCTCATTAAAATCCCCCGGCCTACCGCCATCGACGGCACCCATTACCGCACAAATCCCACCATCGGAATCAATATGTTTCGCCATCCAAAACGCAGCGACTGACGCCAAGCTTTGCTTCTGTCGCACGACGGACAAGTCGCCGCCTGGCACGAAAGAAGACCGGCGCCGCAAGAAGCGGCGCCGGAATTTTGATTACATGGTCTTGCCGGCTTCGAAGTCCTTGCGGACCTGTTCGCGCTGATCGTCCGGAGCAGCAACCAGGCCGTATTCGGCGAGCGGGCTGTCAGGGCCGATCATTTCGTCGGAGATGAAGAACTCAACATATTCCTTGAGGCCTGGGATAACGCCGAGGTGAGCCTTCTTGACGTAGAAGAACAGAGGGCGCGACACCGGGTACTTGCCCGAAGCAATGGTTTCGGTGGAAGCAACGACATCCGAAACGGTCGCGACCTTCAGCTTGTCCATGTTGTTTTCATAGAAGGCCAGGCCGAAAACGCCGAGGCCGGTCTTGTTGGCCGAGATGCGGGCCAGCGTTTCGGTGTAATCGCCGTCGATGTCGACAGCTGCGCCGTCCTTGCGAACTGCAACGCACTTGGCAGCAGCCTGCTTGGCATCGGTGATGGCAGCCTTGATGACGTCAGTCGCGCCGGCTTCCTTGCAGCCTTCAGCCATGATCTTCTCTTCGAAGACTTCGCGGGTGCCGTGCTTGGAGCCTGGGATGTAAGCTGCGATCGGGCCCTTCGGCAGGGTCGCATTGACTTCCGACCAGTTCTTGTAAGGGTTGGCAACGAGCTTGCCGTCAACGACGACTTCAGCAGCCAATGCCTTGTAGAGATCCTTCGGGGTGATCTTCATGTCGCCGTTCGACGAGTCGGCAGCGAATACGATGCCGTCGTAACCGATGCGGATTTCCTGAACGTCCGTGACGCCGGCAGCCTTGCAGGCTTCGGCTTCGCTCTTGTTGATCTTGCGCGAAGCATTGGCAACGTCGATCGTGCCTTCGCCGACGCCGGAGCAGAATGCCTTCAGACCGCCGCCCGTGCCGCCGGACTCAACAACCGGTGCCTTGAAGTTCGGGTTGGTCTCGGCAAAGGTCTCGGCAACGATCTTCGCATAGGGAAGAACGGTGGAGGAGCCGGCAACCTGAACCTGGTCGCGTGCGGATGCAACGCCGGCAAAGGCAACAGAGGCCACGAGGGCTGCTGCGGAAAGTTTGAACATGTTCATCGAAGTTCTCCCGGTATGGGTTTCCAGAAATCTTGTCATGCCGGCCTCTTAGACATTTGCCGGCTCTCGGCCCGCTGGTCATAGCCGCCCTTGGCCTTAGCTTTTATGTCACTTCGGTGAAACATTTGTGACAATTCAAGCTGTTGAAAATATTGACGTTCTGGAAGAGACCGGGAAAACTGGGTTGGTTTTATGTCAGAAACGGACGGTAAACTCCGTCCCCTTGCCGAGTTCCGACTTCACAAGCAGGCGGGCGCGGTGCCTGGTGAGGATATGCTTGACGATGGCAAGCCCCAATCCGGTGCCCTTCTTGGAGCGGCTGTCGGCGACGCTGACGCGATAGAAACGCTCGGTCAGGCGCGGAACGTGCTCCGCCGGTATGCCCGGCCCCTTGTCGATGACATTGACTTCGACCGGCAGCTTGCCGCCGCCTTTCAGGAAGACATCGACGAACTTGCCCTCCTGGCCATACTTGCAGGCATTCTCGATGAGGTTCTCGATCACTTCGATCAGTTCGTCTCGATCGCCCAGCACATCGACCCTGCCTTCGGGAAGATGCAGGCGGATTTCGACGCCCAGTTCCTCAGCCAAAGGCAAGAGCGCGTCGCTGACATGGATGATCAGCGGCTTCAGGTCCACGGTCTGGTCGGGAGCGATATGCGACTTCAGTTCCAGCCGCGACAGGGAGAGAAGGTCGTCCACCAGTCGGCTCATCCTGGTCGCCTGGTCGAGCATGATGCCGAGAAAGCGTTCCTGCGCCTTCGGATCGTCGCGAGCCGGGCCCTGGATTGTCTCGATGAAGCCTCTGAGCGAGGCAAGCGGCGTTCTCAGCTCATGGCTTGCATTGGCGACGAAATCGGATCGCATCCGGTCGATGCTGCGCAGTTCGGAGACATCGCGGAACGACAGGAGGTAATAGTTTCCCATGCCCGGCGCCAGGCCGCCGATATCGATCGGCGCCACGCGCAGGATGAAGACCCGTTCGGACGGAAGGCGCTCAGAATGTTCGATCTGGTTCGGCTGGCCGGTTGCGATAGTTTCGCGCAGCATGTCGAGAATGCCGGGCGACCGCAGCCGCGCCGTCAGATGGGTGCCGATCGGCAGATCGCCGAAGGCCCGCTCCGCTGCCTTGTTGCGGTAGAGAACGGTGATGTCTCCACCCAGCACCACGACCGGCATGTCCAGCGTGCCGAGAGTTGCCGAGATCAGCGGCAGCGGGTCGAAGACAGGTGGCTCCGGAACAGGCATTTCAACCGGTACGACAGGTATCTCCGGCAAGGGCCGGGACAGCACGGCGACGACGAGGGGAAGCCAGAGCGCGAAGACCAGAAGATCGTTCGCGCCGGCAACAAAAGCGATCACCGCGATCGTCGAGAGCAGCAGGAGCAGCAGCCACTCGCGCCGGAAGCGAAGTGCCAGCTCTTGCGCAAACCCGCGCTCTTCCTTCGGCAACGCTTCCACGCGCGAACCCCTTTTTGTTTGGTCGAACTTGCGGTCATATAACGCTTGCATGACAGATATGCATCGGTCCTGAGGGAAACCTCAAGCCCTGCAAACCGTTGAAGCAGTCGCAGCCGTTTCGGCCGCCGAAGGAAAAAGGACAGCAATCATGGCAGAGACAAGCAGCCGGTCAGCGGAACTGGAAATCGATGGCAAGCTGAGGCATTTCGACATTGACGATCCGAAACTGCCCGGCTGGGTGCATGATCACGCGCTGGAATCCGGCGGCTTTCCCTATGACCACAAGTTGGACAAGGAGAAATACGCCAAGCAGCTGGAGAAGCTGCAGATCGAGCTCGTGAAGGTGCAGTACTGGCTGCAGGATACCGGCAAGCGGATGATTGCGCTGTTCGAAGGCCGGGATGCTGCCGGCAAGGGCGGTACGATCATGTCCATCCGCTCCTATATCAATCCTCGATCTGCACGCGTGGTGGCGTTGAGCAAACCTTCGCCCACCGAAGCGGGCCAATGGTATTTTCAGCGTTACGTGTCGCATTTCCCGACGTCGGGCGAGATCGTGCTGTTCGACCGCTCCTGGTACAATCGCGCCGTGGTCGAGCCTGTCATGGGCTTTTGCAAGCCGGGCCAATACGAAGCCTTTATGAAGGACGTGCCGCAGTTCGAGGAGATGATCGTCGATGACGATATCCATCTGTTCAAGTTTTGGCTGGATATCGGCCAGGAAATGCAACTGAAGCGGTTTCACGACCGGCGCCACGATCCGTTGAAGATCTGGAAGCTTTCGCCGATGGACATCGCGGCACTCAACAAATGGCCTGACTACACCGCAAAGCGCGACCAGATGCTGGAGCGAACACACAGCAAGCTTGCGCCATGGACGGTGGTGCTGGCAAACGACAAGCGGCGTGCGCATTTGAACGTCATCCGCCACATTCTTGGGTCCCTCGATTACGAGGGGAAAGACAGGGATGCGATCGGCGAGATCGACGACAAGATCCTCGGCTTTGGCAGCAAGTTCCTGAAATAGAGACAGACAGGTGAGTGAGCCGGACGACGTTGTCGTCCGGCGTTCAGGGTTCAGCCTGCGGGCAAAATGCGGACGGAGTAGAGCAGGACCGGTCTGTCGGCACCGTCGAGGCCGGTATTGATCAGGATGCGACCCGGCGCGTTTGGCGCGATCGCCCGGTCGAAGCTGACCTTGAACAGGGCTTCCAGTCGCTCCTGGGTTGCCGTGAACCGATGTCTTGCGCAGCCCCCAAGGCTGCCGAAATCGCAGCGTATCGACATCTGGACACCTTGGTTGCCGCCAGCCTGGACGGTGACTGCGATGGTGGCCGGCCCGCCTGCCAGGCGCTGCAATACATCCGCCGGAACCGTGACGGCGATATCACCGCCGGTTTGCGGGGTGGTCGACAGGAGCCGAACGGCTGGACCTTCCGAACCGGTTGCCGCCTCTGCCGTTGCCTCGCGACCGACCTGCAGCGTTTCGATCTGCTTCGGTTCGAAGACCTGCACCCATTCATCGGAAAAGCCGCCGCGAGGATCGAAGCGCGCATTGGGACCCGCCTGCGATTGCGACGCCCGGTTGGCGGCCTGCAGGGCCTCGTCCATCACCGACTGGACCAGACCCGAATTATAAAAATACCAGCAGGCGACGCCGACGACTGCAAGCGAGATGATCCATTTCAGCAGCCAGGAGATCAGCCGCTGACGACGGCTCTTGCGCGGCTTGGCTGCAGGGTTCGTCTCGGCGTCGAGAGATCCGCGCCGCTTCCTGCCGCGCTCGGGCTTGGCAACAGGCGGTTGGCCACGTTGCACGCGGTCCGGCTCGACCGAGGTCAGTCCGTCCATCTGCGGCACTTCGGATGAGGCCGGACGGAAATCCGGTCGCGCGGCGCCGAGACTTCCGAGATCCCCGGCCGACTGGACATCGTTGGGCTGCCTCTGGTCATTTGCCGGGGATGGTGCGCGTGTTGCGCCGCCGAGACCGGTATCCGGATCGGGGGCGGCTACCCTTTCATCCGCAACGATCGGGGCTGCGACATCTGGAGCTGCGGCTCTGGCCGTGGCGGCAGGTGCGACAACCGGGTCGATGACAGGGTGAGTGATCTCGTCAGGCTCGATAGCGGGACCGGCCAGCCGGTCCACTTCCTCCGTCTCGATCTCGCGGATCTTTTCTTCCAGCCGCTTTTGCTGCTGCATGACAATCAGCTTGTCGGTCACGCCCTGGCGCTGCAGACCTGCTTCCAGCGCCTGTCGCGCCGACTGATAAATCCGTGCCCGCGTGTCGCCATCGGTCCGATCGGAACGATCAAGGGCATTCCTGATGGCTGTTTCCAAACCGCTCACTGCGGATCCTTCCGGTTGTGCATACCCGACTGCCGGCCTTGCTGAAAAGACGGCGTTAATTTTCGGTAACCTCTCCGTCGCCGAACTGCAAGCCGGTGGTCAATGGCCTTCCTTCGCCAAGATTGGGGAGAAGATATGGTTAGGCGTGAGAATGCCGCGGAAACGGACGCTTATCGAGCCGCCAGTGCGCATGGCACGCATACCTTCGCCAGACGGCGCCATCTTTCCCGAGCCGAATGCATCTGCTAAAACCCATCTTACGTGTGCGTAAAAGTAAATCAAAAGGAGATTGCCGATGCTTCCGGACGTGCTGAGACAAGGACTGCGAATTCCCGTCGTGGCGTCGCCGCTGTTCATCATCTCGCATCCGGCACTGACCTTGGCGCAGTGCAAGGCCGGCGTGATCGGCGCCTTCCCTGCCCTCAATGCTCGACCGGAAAGCCAGCTGGACGAATGGCTTGCCATGATGACCGAGGATCTTGCCACCTATAATGCAGCCAATCCCGACAGGCCGGCCGCACCGTTCGCCGTCAACCAGATCGTTCATACGTCCAACAGGCGGCTGGAACACGATCTGACGATGTGCGTGAAATACAAGGTGCCGATCGTCATCTCCTCGCTCGGCGCAGTGCCGGAAGTGAATGCAGCCGTCCATTCCTATGGCGGCATCGTGCTGCATGACGTCATCAACAACCGGCATGCGAAGTCCGCGATCCGCAAGGGTGCCGATGGGCTGATTGCTGTCGCAACCGGCGCCGGCGGGCATGCGGGGACGCTGTCGCCCTTCGCGCTTGTCCAGGAGATCCGCGAGTGGTTCGACGGGCCGCTCCTGCTGGCCGGCTCGATCGCCACCGGCGGCGGCATCTTGGCGGCGCAGGCGATGGGGGCCGACATGGCCTATATCGGCTCACCCTTCATCGCCACGCACGAGGCGCGCGCCGTCGACGGCTACAAGCAGATGATCGTCGATTCGTCGGCTGCCGATATCGTCTATTCGAACTATTTCACCGGCATCCACGGCAACTACCTGAAGGGCTCAGTGACGGCGATGGGGCTGGATCCGGATGCGCTTCCAAGCGCCGATCCGACCAAGATGGATTTCGACGCGGCGGTGAGCGGCCCGAAGGCCTGGAAGGACATCTGGGGCGCCGGCCAGGGCGTCGGCGCCGTCAAATCGGTGACCTCAGTCGCAGATCTGGTCGGCCGCCTGGAGCGCGAATATGGCGAGGCCCGCACAAGGCTGGCGCTTTGACAGCCCACGGACCGCAGCGATAAAATTTCACGCCAATCGAAAACCGGCTTGAAATCGCGCCCCATTGCCTGTATCAGCGCCTTCACTCGCAGCAGGCAACACCTTGCGCTGCGTAGGCCGCTTTAGCTCAGGTGGTAGAGCACATCATTCGTAATGATGGGGTCAGAGGTTCGAGTCCTCTAAGCGGCACCATTTTTCCCAATACCTCTCATCTCACCACCCCCTCACATCCGCCCCGATGCCTGCAAATCGCGTTCGGCGCGTTCGAGCGCGCTGGTGTTGAGGACCTTGCGTTGGAGTGCTACGGCGACGGCGCGCATGCGGAGGTTGAACCAGCCTTCGCTGCCTTCGTGGTTGCGGCCGCATGATTCGTAGACATCGAGTTTTTCGTAGAGCTGCTGCAGACGGTTCTGGACGCTGCGGAGCGACAGGTGCTTGCGGTGGGCGATCGCCTTGTCGGTGAGGCCGAGCGCGACGTCGATGAGGATTTCGTATTCGACGTCGCTGAGGCCGAGCGAATTACCGAGGCTTTTCTGCTGGATGCCGCGCACTTCGCGGTCGATCACGCATTGGGATTCCATGAAGACACTGCGGAGCGCCAGCTTCAAGCGGTCTTCGGATGCGGATTTGAGCACGTAGCCGTATGTCGCGCCCTCAGGCACGATGCGTGAGACGCCGCGCACATAGGCCTCGTCGGAATAGTTCGACCAGAACAGGATTTTCGTATCGGGCCGCTCGCGCCAGATAGTGCGCGCCGCTTCGATGCCGTTGCGCTCGCTCATCTGCAGGTCCATCACCACATGCTCGATGCGCGAGGAGCGCGCCTGCGCTTCGCCGATGAGGCCGTTTTCGGCCTCCACAACGCTGCGGCACTCGGGAAGGGCCGCGCGCACCGCCTCATGGAGATAGGAGCGGTGAAGCGCGTCGTCCTCGATGATCAGGACATCCATCATCATCCTATCTCTGCCCCGTTTTTCGGCTGTATCGGGAGGGTCAGCCGCACGAGCGTGCCGCGATCTTTCGCGCTGGTGATCTCGAACCTTGCGGAGATCAGCCGCGCGCGGGTTTTCATGTTGTCGATGCCGTGGCCGGCGCGGTTTTCAGGCGCGCCGATGCCGGAGCCGTCGTCCTTGACCTCGATCGAAAGAGCCCTGCCCGCCTGGGTCAGTGCCACCTCTATCCGGTCCGCCTGGCCGTGGCGGATGGCATTGTTGACCGCCTCCTGGACGATCCGGAACAGGGCGATCGCGACTGTCGGATCAAGATCGCGAAGCGTGCCGCAGGTCTCGTCGGTCATCTCCCAGGCGATCGTCTGGCCGCTTTCGCGCACCGACCGCTCCAGATGGTTCTCGATCGCTTCGGCGACGCCAAACAGTTGCAGCACGGTGGGCTTGGCTTCCTCGATGATCTCGCGAAGATCGTGCATGCATTGCTGCATGGCGCGGCAGAGCGGCTCCAGCGCATCGCCCGGCACGCTCGCAACCCCGGTCAGCTTCTCCATGCGGCGGGTCAGCCGGGTCAGGTCGGCAAGCGTCTGGTCGTGCAAATCCATGCCGATCCGCTGGCGCTCTGCCTCCAGGGCCTCGGTGAGCTTCAGGGCGCCCAGCCGCAAGCCCTCCTCGCGGGCGCTGGCTTCGGTCTGGATCACGGCCGAGCGCTTGGCCTGTTCGGCGGCCCGCAGCGCGAAGAAATAGGGGGCGAGCAGGTCGGCCACCGCGCGTGCGTTCTCGACATCTTCCATCGTGTAGCAGTCATACTGCCGGCTGGAACAGCTGAGCGCGCCGATCACGTCGCCCTGGGCTTTCAGCGGAACATGGAGACGGCTTTTGAGCGAAAGCTCGATGATGGGGCTCGCAAAGGCGCCGTCGAAATGAAAGCGCGGATCTGTCAGGGCATTGCCCGAGAGAAGATAGTCAACCTCGCCGGCCAGCAGCGTGCGGATCGGGCTGCCGGTCAGAAGTGCGGGCGGCTCCTTGCTCCAGGCGGTATCGAGGCCGCTCTCATAGGCGATATGGTATTTGCCATCCAGCATCTTGATGCAGACATCGAGATGGTCGTGCGGGATGATATGGCTGATCTCCTCGCCCACGGCCTTGATGATCGCATCGAAATCGAGATGGCCGGCGAGCAATCTCGAAATGCCGAGATAGCGGTCGAACAGCGAGTTGCGCGCCGGATTGAGCATGATCAGGCCTCCTCCCAGGCCCTGGCGACATTAAGCGCCAGCTTTTCAGTCACGTCCTGCGGGAACCCGCAGACTTTGCGCGAAAGCCCGCAGAAAGCGTGCTTGGATGCGCCTGTACAACATTAGAAAACTCCTCCATTCTCGATTTACTGAGCAAAAGGGGCTCAGGGCAATCATTATCTCCGGACACCCGTTGAGGAGCGGCCCGGGGATATAGAGGGAGCTTTTGGGAGGAAATCATGAATATCAGAACGATGCTTGCGGCATCCGTTGCCGTCGCGTGCCTGTGTGGTCCGGCGCTTGCCGATACCTCATCCAAGAAGATCGCGCTTTCCAACAATTATGCCGGCAATTCCTGGCGACAGGCGATGCTGACGAGCTGGGACAAAATCACCAAGGAAGCCGTTTCCAATGGCGTGGTCGCAGCTGCTGATCCGTTTACCACGGCCGAAAACCAGGCGACCGAACAGGCCGCCCAGATCCAGAACATGATCCTGCAGGGTTATGATGCGATCGTCATCAATGCCGCGTCTCCGACCGCACTCAACGGCGCCGTCAAGGAAGCCTGCGACGCCGGCATCACCGTCGTGTCCTTCGACGGTATCGTGACTGAACCCTGCGCATGGCGCATCGCGGTCGACTTCAAGAAGATGGGTGAGAGCCAGGTCGACTATCTCGCGAAGAAGCTGCCGAAGGGCGGCAATCTTCTCGAAATCCGCGGCCTTGCCGGCGTTTCCGTGGACGACCAGATCCATGCCGGCATCCAGGCAGGCGTTGCCAAGCACACCCAGTTCAAGGTGGTCGGCTCTGTCAACGGCGACTGGGCGCAGGACGTGGCCCAGCGTGCGGTTGCCGGCATCCTGCCGAGCCTGCCGGACGTAGTTGGCGTGGTGACACAGGGCGGCGACGGGTATGGTGCGGCACAGGCATTTGCCGCCGCCAAGCGCCCGACGCCGACGATCGTGATGGGTAACCGCGAAGACGAACTCGTTTGGTGGAAGCAGCAGAAGGACAAGGACGGTTACGAGACCATGTCGGTCTCGATCGCGCCTGGCGTCTCGACGCTTGCCTTCTGGGTGGCCCAGCAGATCCTCGACGGCAAGGAGGTCAAGAAAGACCTCGTCGTGCCGTTCCTCAGCATCGACCAGGCGGGCCTCGAAGAAAGCCTGAAGACCACCCAGAAGGGTGGCGTGGCGAATGTCGAATATTCGCTGGCAGACGCCCAAAAGGTGATCGACGCCAAGTAGCGTCGCCTCCCGCGTGCCGGGCCGCGAGGGCTTCGACCTCTCGCGACCCGGCATGATTTCCCATTCAAAAAACAGACTGCGATCTGCATGAGCGAAACCTTGAACCGACAAGAGGTTGTGGCCGCGCGCGGCGTCCGTGTGACTTTCGGAGCCGTGAAGGCGCTTGATGGCGCCGACCTCGTGATCCACGCGGGCGAATGCGTCGGGCTGGTCGGCCATAACGGTGCCGGCAAATCCACCATCGTCAATGTCATCAATGGCGGCTTATCTCCCCATGAAGGCTCGCTCCGCTACAGCGGCAACGATGTGCGGGGCATTTCGGCTGCGCGTGCCAACGGCGTGCGCTGCGTATTCCAGGAACTGTCGCTCTGCCCAAACCTGACGGTCGGTGAAAACGCCCGCATCATGCATGCGGAGCTGAAAGGATGGAACTGGCGCGGCCGGGCGCTTGCGCTGGTCGAAACCCAGCTGCAGGACATCTTTCCCGGCCATGCCATCGATTGCGACAGCACGGTCGACGACCTCTCGATCGCCGAACGGCAGATGGTGGAGATCGCCATCAGCTTTGCCGGCATCTCGGCGCCGCCGAAGCTGGTCATTCTGGATGAGCCGACGTCATCGCTCGATGCCGGACTTGCCGCACAGCTGATGGCCTATATCCGCAAGTTCGTTGCCGCCGGCGGGTCGGTGCTGCTGATCTCGCATATTCTCGGCGAAATCCTCACCACCTCCGACCGCATCGTCGTGATGAAGGATGGCCGCGTGGTGGCAGATCGCGCCGCTTCAAAATTCAATAACCGCAGCCTTGTCGAGGCGATGGGCAATGTGGTGCGCGAACAGGAGCTTTCCCGCCCCGCGGTTGCGAAGTCGGGCGCTCCGGTGCTTTCGATGCCGGCGCGGCGTGGGCGCGGGCATGGACAGGGAAATGCTTTGCCCTTCGAAGCCTATCGCGGCGAGATGATCGGGCTTGCCGGTCTCGGCGGCCATGGCCAGACGCAGGCGCTGCTCGATCTCTATCTGGCGCGCAACAGCAACTGGTTTCCGACGAAAAAGCGCGACATCGCCTTCGTCGCCGGTGACCGCAGCCTGAACGGCACGTTTCCGCTCTGGAGCATTCTCAAGAACCTGTCGATCGCTTCGCTCGACCAGCTGTCATCGAAGCGGATGATCGATGGCGACCGCGAGACTGCGCTCGGCGAAGGCTGGAAGAAGCGGATCGAGATTCGCACGCCCGACATGGGCAACCGCATCCTGTCGCTTTCCGGCGGCAACCAGCAGAAGGTTCTGTTTGCGCGGGCACTCGCGACCACCGCAGATATCGTGCTGATGGACGATCCGATGCGCGGCGTCGATATCGGCACCAAGCAGGAAGTTTATGAAATTCTGCGCTCGGAGGCCGCCAACGGCCGGACATTCATCTGGTACTCGACCGAGATGGACGAAATCCGGCTCTGCGACCGGGTCTATGTGTTTCGCGAGGGCGCGATCGTCGCCGAACTTGTCGGAGAGGAGATCAGCGAGAAGAGCGTGCTTTCTGCCTCGTTTTCGCAGGGAGAAGCGGCATGAAGATCTCGTCCGGCACCATTCGCCTGATCATTCCCGCCGCATCGCTGGTGCTGCTGCTGGCGGCCGTCTTCTATATGCAGCCGCGCGCCATGAGCTATAACGGCCTCAACCTGCTGTTCAATCTGGCGGTGCCGATCGCGCTTGCGACCATCGCCCAGATGCTGATCATGTCCGTCAACGACCTCGACCTGTCGATGGGCACGTTTGTGAGCTTCTGCGCCTGTGTCGCCGCAACGCTTTTGCAGACCTCGCCGGCACTCGGCATCCTGATCCTGCTCGGAGCGATCGCGACCTATGCCGTCATCGGCGTCGTCATCCATCTGCGCGAACTGCCGTCGATCGTCGTTACGCTCGGGATGAGTTTTGTCTGGGGCGGGCTTGCGGTGCTGATCCTCCCCTCGCCTGGCGGTACGGCACCGGGTTTTGCGCGATGGATCATGACCGCCAAGCCGCCGCTCGTGCCGATGGCGATCGTTGCCAGCATCCTCATCGCCGCCGTCACCCATTATATCGTGATGCGCTCGTCGTTCGGGGTTCTGATGCGCGGCGTCGGCGGCAACGACCGTTCGGTCGAACGGGCCGGCTGGTCCGTGATCGGCATCCGTGCCGGAACCTACGCGCTGGCCGGGCTGTTTGCCGTGCTTGCCGGCATCGCGCTGGTGGGGCTTACCACCTCTGCCGATGCCAATATCGCGCTGCGCTACACGCTGTTGTCGATCGCGGGCGTCATCCTTGGTGGCGGCGAGTTCGTCGGCGGCAAGGTGTCGCCGATCGGGGCCGTCATCGGGGCGCTGACGCTGACGCTTGCCGGGTCTTTCCTGTCCTTCATGCGGATTTCGCCGGACTGGCAGATCGGCGCGCAAGGGGCGATCCTGATCGTCGTGCTTGCCCTTCGCCTTGCCCTCAACCGTCTCGAAAAGCGGGAGAAGAGCCAATGACCATGCAACGTCTTCTCGTCGCCAAGCCGTGGATCTGGTCGTTTGCAGCGACTGCCGTCGTCTGGATCATCACCGTTCTCTTTACCGGCGGGGCAAGCTCGTTCGGCCTGTCGCAGGCAGCGCTGACCTTTGCCGCCTTTTCCGTCATCGTCGGCATCGGCCAGATGTTCGTGATTACGCTTGGGCCGGGCAATATCGATCTGTCCGTGCCGGCGACGATGACGCTATCAGGCACGCTTGCCCTGAAGCTGATGGACGTACAGGACGGCATGATCGTCGTTGGACTGCTCGCCTCTGTTGGCATCGGTCTCGTCGTCGGGCTGGGCAATTACATCCTGATCAAGCTCTTGCGCATTCCGCCGATCATCGCGACGCTGTCGATGAGTTTCATCGTCCAGTCGGTGGCGATCTGGAGCAATCGCGGCCTGCGCATCAAGCCGCCGGAAACGCTGGCGGAATTTGCCACATCCGGCCTGCTCGGCATTCCCAATGTGGCGCTGGTGGCATTGATCCTCTCTGCCGTCGCATGGGTGCTTCTGGAAAAGTCGATCTACGGGCGCTGGATCTCGGCGATCGGCCAGAGCACGTTTGCGGCCCGCATGACCGGTATTCCCGTCGATGGCACGCGGCTTGTCACCTATATGCTGTGCGCGGTTCTCGCTTCCGTCTGCGGTTATCTGCTGGCGAGCTTTTCCGGCGGTGCAGCACTCAACATGGGCTCGGAATACCTGCTGATGTCCATTGCTGTCGTTGTCATCGGCGGCACGGCGGTGGCGGGTGGAAATTCGAACATACCGGGCATCTGGGGCGCCTCGCTGTTCATGTTCCTGGTGGTGTCGATGCTCAACACCTATGGCTTCGGCGCCGGTGTGCGCCTCATCCTCACCGGCACGATCATCATCGCCGTCATTCTTCTCGCCGGCGGTCGGCAATCGAGCCGATAGATTTTAAATACTTCAGACACATTCAACCGGACGCAATGCCATGTCGCAGACATCTTCACCTTACGAAATCCACGACAACCGCTTCCGGCACCTGATCGTCCCGAGTTCAGGCCTGGAAGAACTCTATTCGGACTGCCGCTGGGCGGAGGGGCCTGTGTGGTTTTCCGATCTGCAATGCCTGATCTGGAGCGACATTCCCAACCAGCGGATGCTGCGCTGGGTCAAAGATGGCGGCGTTTCGGTGTTTCGCACGCCTTCCAATTTCACCAACGGCAATACCCGCGACCGGCAGGGGCGGCTTGTCTCGTGCGAGCACGGTGGCCGCCGCGTGACACGCACGGAGATCGACGGCTCGATCACCGTGCTTGCCGACAGCTACGAGGGCAAGCGGCTGAATTCGCCCAATGACGTGGTGGTGCGCTCGGATGGAAGCGTCTGGTTCACCGACCCCACCTATGGCATCAAATCCGATTACGAGGGTTTTCGGGCAGAGCCTGAACAGGCGACCCGCAACGTCTATCGGCTGGATCCGGAAACCGGCGAGATCGACGCGGTGGTGACTGATTTCGGCCAGCCCAACGGGCTCGCCTTCTCGCCGGACGAAAAGATCCTCTATGTGGCCGACTCATCGTCGAGCCATGACCCGTCCGCGCCGCGTCATATCCGCGCCTTCGATGTCGTGGACGGCAGGCAGCTCAAAAACAGCCGGGTATTTTGCGATATCGACAACGGTCTGGCGGACGGGTTCCGCGTCGATGTCGACGGAAATGTCTGGACGAGCGCCGGAGACGGGGTGCATTGCTTCGGTTCGGACGGCAAGCTTTTGGGAAAAATCCTGCTGCCGCAGACGGCGGCGAACCTCACCTTCGGCGGCCCGCGGCGCAACCAGTTGTTCATCACGGCAACGAAATCGCTCTATGCGATCTTCCTTGCAACAACGGGCGCCGGCGTTAGCTGAGCAAGTGTAAAATTAGCAAAACGCAATCCATGGTGAGGCAAGCTTCGGTTATTATTCAACAACCCGTCGCTCACCGCCAAGGAGCGTCATTCGGGAGGATTGGCTACCCGCCGTAGGCGGTCCTCCCGTCATTCACGCGTCACGCGATACCAGTCACGCGCTCCGCGAAAAATCAGCCAGCCGATACGTCCGCATCCTGTTCTGCAAACATCATCTGCAGTTCCATCTGGACGGCATGCATGAACAGTGCGGCCTGCCTTGAGATTTCCTGGTCGTCAGCGCCGCGCTGGCGCATGGACCGTGCAAATTCCGCCATTTCCGTTCTCCAGAACTGGTTGGCGGCGTGGCCATGAAGATCACTCAGGGTTTCAGCACATCGTCTGACATCACCAGTGCGTCGATCGGCCGGGAACTGTAAGAGCGTCATTTCAACTCCGTAAATACCGGGCGAATCGCCCGTACTGAGCGAAACAATGAGCTTTACTCCTTCACAAAAGCTGAACGAGGCTCGCAGAGGTGCGTTCCCAAACCTCGCGAAATCGTTAATATATTAGTTTTTCTAGATATTCGGCGATTGCCATCGACGATGTCAGCCCTGGCGACTCTATTCCGTAGAGCGCCGCATACCCCGGGTGACCCGTCTGCTTCGGTCCCTGAATGAAGAAATCTCCCCCGCCGCCTCCCTTGGGACCGACGACCTTGGGGCGGATGCCGGAATAGGCGGGAACAAGCGTGCCATCGGCAAGGCCCGGCCAGTAACGGCGGATGGCAGAATAGAACTTCTGCGATCGATCGGGATCGACGTCATAGTCGACCCTCTCCACCCATTCGACGTCAGGGCCGAACCGTGCCTGACCGGCCATATCCAGCGTCAGATGCACGCCGAGCCCGCCGGGTTCCGGCACCGGATAGATCAGCCGTTGCGCCGGCGCGCGTGCGGACAGTGAGAAATAGGATCCCTTGGCATAATGGCGTTCGGGGATGGTCGTGGGGTTGAGACCTTCGAGACCGGCGGAGATGCCCCACGCGCCGAGGCCTGCAGCATTGACGACCAGCTTTGCGTCGACATCGACAGGATCGGCTCCACCGACCGACAGGCGTACCGAATCGTCCCGCAAGGTGCCACCGAGAACCGGCGAGTTGAGGACGATGCTGCCGCCATGGCTCTCGATATCGGCGATATAGGCTTCCATCAGCCGGTGGCTGTCGATGATGCCGGTCGACGGCGAAAGCAGCGCCTTGAAGCCGCGGATATCAGGCTCCATGGCGGCCAGTTCCGCACCGTCGATCAGCCGGCAATCTTCGACGCCATTCGCCCACGCCTGCTTCAGCAGCTTGTCGAGATAGGCGACCTCTGTCTCGTTGGAAGCAACGACGAGCTTGCCGCAGCGACGGTGGAGAATGCCGCGCTCCTCGCAGTATTGGTAGAGACTGTGTTTGCCGGCGACTGAAAGTGATGCCTTGAGACTGCCTGTCGCGTAATAGAGTCCGGCATGGATGACTTCGCTGTTGCGGGCGGAGGTAATGCTGCCGGTCAGTGATTCGGCCTCGAGCACGATCACCTCGCGGCCGGAGAGCGCCAAGCGACGCGCGATCGCCAGCCCCACCACACCGCCGCCGATGACGACGCAATCGAGCTCCAGTATTTCCGCCATGCCCACTCTCGCAGTTTCCGCCTTCCACGCGGCATGGCGGATGTTATACGAGAAATCCGGTGAGGCCAGAGGAGGAAAGCCAGTGCTGAAGATCGTATTCCTGGATCGCGACACGATCGGCCCTTCGGTAACGATCACCCGGCCGGGGTTTGCGCATGAGTGGATCGAGTACGGCAAGACGCCGGAAGACGAGGTCGCAGCCAGGATTGCCGATGCCGATATCGTCATCACCAACAAGGCGCCGGTGCGTGGCGCCTCGATCGCGCAGGCATCGCGGCTGAAGATGATCGCGGTCGCAGCCACGGGCTATGACGTGATCGATCTGGCAGCGGCGAAGGAGCGCGGCGTCGTCGTGTCCAACGTGCGCGGTTATGCGGTCAACACGGTGCCCGAGCATACATTCGCGCTGATCTTTGCGCTGCGCCGCTCGATCATCGGCTTCCGGCAGGACGTGATCGATGGCGAATGGCAGAGGGCGAACCAGTTCTGTTTCTTCAACCATCCGATCAAGGATCTTGCCGGCTCGACGCTTGGCATTTTCGGCGGCGGGACGCTCGGCAAATCGGTGGCACGGATCGGCGAAGCGCTGGGCATGAGCCCGCTGTTTGCCGCTCGCAAGGGATCGACGGAGGTTGCGCCGAGCTATACGGCGTTCAACGAGGTGCTCGAGCGCGCCGATATCATCACGTTTCATATGCCGCTGACGCCCGAGACCCGCGACATGATCGGCATCGCGGAATTCCGGCAGATGAAGCGCAAGCCGCTGGTTATCAACACGGCGCGCGGCGGGCTGGTCAACGAGGCCGATCTGGTGACGGCATTGAATGAAGGGCTGATCGGCGGGGCAGGCTTCGACGTGCTGACGAAGGAGCCTCCGGCATCGGACAATCCACTGATTGCCGTTCTCGACCGGCCGAACGTAATCGTCACGCCGCATGTCGCCTGGGCAAGCGACGAGGCAATGCAATCGCTCTGGGCACAGGTCATCGACCACGTGGCGAATTTCGAGAAAGGGGCACCCTTGAACGTTCTGTAGACAGTGTCGGTGGGTGGAGGTCTTGATCAATGCAGCGAACGGAAGCCGTCACGCGTCGCAGCCTTGCGGAAACAACGATGGAGGATGGAGCCGCCGCCTTCACCGAAGGCTTTCGCGGCTACGTGGTGAAATTCACGATTTCGCCTGAGGCGTTCGCTTTGCGCATGGCGCGTGAAGATGTCGACCCTGAAGCAAGCGAAGTGTTTTTCGACGGTGACAAGCCCGCCGGGACCCTGCTGATTGCGCGACGGGGGAAACGGTCGCGCGTCAGTGCGCTCGGCATCGGCCCGACGATCCGCGGTCAGGGCCTCGGGACCCGCGTCATGACGGATGCGATTGCCGCTTTAAGGGCACGGGGCGATGACGTCCTTATCCTCGAAGTGATCGATTCCAATATCCGCGCTCGTGACCTTTATCTGTCACTCGGCTTCGAGATGTCCCGCAATCAGGTCGGCTTCAGCCGCAGCCGGACACGACCGGTGCCGGAGGTTCCGCCCGCGGCCGAATGCGAATATATGGAAGCGGCCGCGATGCTGTCCCGGTTTGCGGATGCAAACCCGACGTGGCAGACCGATCCGGACTGTTTTCGCCATCCCGGGTCACCGCTGAGAAGTTTTTCGATCGGGACGAAGGCTGTCGCTTTGCTTGATGATACGAAGGATGACGTGCGGATCTATGGTTTCGCGGTCGATCCGGCGGAAAGGCGCAAGGGTCTCGGCCGCGCCTTGGCCGACAGCCTCGCGGCGCGCTATCCCGGTCGCAGGCTATATACGGCGGAGAATATTGCAGCTGGGTTGCTTGATCCCTTCATGCGCCGCATCGGATGGCGACGCAGCCGGCTGACGCAGTCCGAGATGGTGCTGAGGCTGGATTGAGCGGAAACGCAAAAAGGCCTCGCACGCGGCGAGGCCTTTCGATCAAAAGTAGCTTATTGAGCGACTACATCCAGTATGGCGGGACGCCGTAGTAGTCGTAAACCGACTTGTCCTTCGCGCTATAGAAGCTGTCGTCGTCGATATCCTTGTAGCGCGGCGCTCCGGAAATCTGGTCCTTGGTAAGGTCGATCCGGTAACCGTCCAGCTCCTCGTCGTAGTGAAGCTTTTCCCACGGCAGCGGATAGTAATCGTCACCAATGCCAAGGAAGCCACCGAAGCTCAGGACGGCGTAGGCAACGCGGCCACCCTTTTTCTCCAGCAGAATTCGCGCAATCGAGCCGATCCGCTTGCCATCGGCGCCGTAAACTGCGGTGCCTTCGACCTTGTCGCTGGCAATCAGCGAAACGGTATCCTTGACATAGGGGTCCTGCCCCGCACGCGGTTCATGATGCATCATAACGCAACTCCTTTTTGTCGTGTCGTTATGGTTGAAAAACGGCTTGCGGCCGCGGAGGTTCCGCACTTTGCGGCCAAAAGCTTGTCGAGTATCAAGTCTCGGCACGTTGACGCTTACGTCAAAGTTAGATAGCAATTCACGATAGGTTGCGCTGGTCTGTTGGGGCTGACGCATGGCATAATCATCGACGATGGCCGGCGGAGGAGGAAGCCGCCAGCCAGCTGCGCCTGATGCGCGCAGATCGATATGGGAGGAGACGCAGATGAGCGAATTGTCCAAGCAGCCCGCCACAGCGAGGGAAAAGATCTGGCTTGCCAGCTACCCGCCCGGCGTTCCCCCCGAAATCCCACCCCTGGCACATGCTTCGCTCGGCGCTCTCTTCGAAAATAGCTGCGCCCGTTATGCCGATCGCCCGGCCTTTTCGAGCATGGGTAAGGCCATCACCTTTCGCGAGCTTGAAGCCGAGAGCCGCAAGATCGGCGCTTGGCTGCAATCGACGGGCTTGCAAAAGGGAGACCGGGTGGCGGTGATGCTGCCGAACATCCTGCAGAACCCTGTCGTTGTCTACGGCATCCTTCGGGCAGGCTATACGGTCGTCAACGTCAACCCGCTCTACACACCGCGCGAGCTGCAATACCAGCTGGAGGATTCGGGTGCCAAGGCGCTCTTCGTACTGGAAAACTTCGCCCATACGGTAGAACAGTCGCTTGCTGGCACCGATGTGAAGCATGTGGTCGTAGCAACGATGGGCGACATGCTGGGCCTCAAGGGCCATATCGTCAATCTCGTCGTGCGAAAGGTCAAGAAGCTCGTTCCAAACTGGTCGTTACCCTCGGCCACAAGCTTCAAGCAGGTGCTCTCCGAAGGATCGGGCCAAACCCTGACGCCGCAGGATGTGGGACCTCAGGACATCGCGTTTCTGCAATATACCGGCGGCACGACGGGTGTTTCCAAGGGCGCGATCCTGACTCACGCCAATCTTCTGTCCAACGCATCGCAGATGGGCTTGTGGCTGGACACCGCCTTCCTGACAAAGCCGCGTCCGCCGCAATTGCAGTTCCTGTGCGCGCTACCCCTCTACCACATTTTCGCGCTGACGGTGAATTCGCTGATGGGGGTTGCGACCGGCAGCCACAATATCCTGATTGCCAATCCGCGCGATATCCCGGCCTTCGTCAAGGATTTGCAGAAATACAAGATCCACGTCTTCCCCGGGCTCAACACGCTGTTTAATGCGCTGATGAACAATGCCGATTTCCAGAAGCTGGACTTTTCGGCGCTGCTTCTCGTCTTCGGCGGCGGAATGTCGGTGCAGCGGCCGGTCGCCGAGCGCTGGCTTGAGATGACCGGTTGCCCGATCACCGAAGGCTACGGCCTGTCCGAGACGTCGCCGGTCGCCACCGCCAACCGGATGGATGTCCAGGGATTCACCGGCATGATCGGCTTGCCGATCTCGTCTACCGACATCTCGATCCGCGACGATGACGGGCTGGAGGTCGAACTCGGCGGCGTCGGCGAAATCTGCATCCACGGCCCGCAGGTGATGGCCGGATACTGGAACCGGCCGGACGAGACGGAGAAGGCGATGACCCCGGACGGCTTTTTCCGAACCGGCGACATGGGCTACATGGACGCTGCCGGCTATATCAAGATCGTCGATCGCAAGAAGGATATGATCCTTGTCTCCGGCTTCAACGTCTATCCGAACGAGGTTGAGGAAGTCGTGGCGAGCCATCCGGGCGTGCTGGAATGCGCGGCAGTCGGTGTCAAGGACGAGCATTCCGGCGAGGCGGTCAAGGTGTTCGTCGTGCGCCGGGATCCGGAACTGACCGAGGCCAATATCAAGGCGCACTGCATTGCCAACCTGACAAACTACAAGCGCCCTCGCTTTATCGAGTTCCGCGACGCGCTGCCGAAAACGAATGTCGGAAAAATTCTGAGGCGCGAGCTTCGGCAATAGCCATTCGTTGCGCGGCTGCGACAAGCGCTGCCCAACTGCCCCCGTCCGACGAGAGATCACCCGTTTGAGGTGGACCTTGGACGCCTGCTCCGTTAGCCGTTAAGGATAATTAACTTTTTGGCATGTGGAGTTCGCTTGGATAGAAGCGCTGGACCCTTTCGTTGCATCGTCATTGCTGCGCTCTTGGCAGCCGCCCTTTCGGGCTGCGCCGGGCGGCCTGAAGGCGTACTCGTTCCAGCCGCGGCAGGGGCTGCGGAAACCAAGGGCATATCCAAGGTAGACGTTCTCGTCGCCACCACCCGCCGACCCTCCGAGACGCCGGGCGTGCTGTTTTCCGGCGAGCGAGACAAGACCCCGAGCGTGACCGAAATCAGCGTCTCGATACCCCCCGATTCCGTCCGCAAGATCGGCGAGGTCCAGTGGCCGAAAAAGATCGTGGCGGATCCGACCAAGGAATTTGCGACGCTTTCGGTCACGCCGCTCTCGCCGCAGCGTGCCAATGAGTGGCTGCGCGGCAACCTGCCGAAAAGCCGACGGGTAATGGTGTTCGTGCACGGGTTCAACAACCGCTACGACGACGCCGTCTACCGGTTCGCCCAGATCGTCCACGACAGCGGCACCGATGTGGCACCGGTCCTCTTCACATGGCCGTCGCGCGGCAGCATCTTTGCCTATAACTATGACAAGGAAAGCACCAACTATTCCCGCGACGCGCTGGAAGACATGCTGAGCCGGCTTTCCAAGGATTCCCAGGTCAGCGAAGTGACGATCATGGCGCATTCGATGGGCTCATGGCTGACAGTCGAGGCGCTGCGCCAGATGGCGATCCGCGACGGTCGCGTGGCACCGAAAATCACCAACGTCATCCTTGCGTCGCCGGATCTCGATGTCGACGTGTTCACCAACCAGTTCTCGGCGCTTGGTCCCAAGCATCCGAAATTCACGTTGTTCGTTTCGCGCGATGACCGCGCGCTCAATCTGTCGCGACGGATTTCGGGCAATATCGACCGGCTCGGGCAGGTGGATCCGACCGTCGAACCCTATCGTACCGAATTCGAGAAGGCCGGTATTACCGTGCTCGATCTGACGGCGCTGAAGGGGAACGATCCGCTCAACCACGGCAAGTTCGCCTCAAGCCCAGATGTCGTGAAGCTGATCGGCAACCGGCTGATCGCCGGCCAGGAAGTGACCGACAGCGATGTTGGCCTCGGCGAGCGGCTGGGTGCCGTGGCGCTCGGCACGGCGCAGACGGTCGGCAGTGCCGCAAGCGTTGCCGTCTCGACGCCGATCTCGATTTTCGATCCGCGCACGCGGCGCAACTACGCCGAACAGGTGGATCGCTTCGGTCGCGCCATCGGCAACACAGCCGAGAGTGCAGTGGTCCCGTAAGGCTCTCAACCCATGCGAAGCAGCGAACATCGCGCTCAAAGCTTGATTTGAACGCGAAAGCGAATAGGTTCCCACGCATCCATCCGAATGCGAGGAACGTCCATGCAGACCATCGTCAACGAGCTGAAATCCACTGCCGAAAAGACAAATGCCACGGATATCCGCGCGGCTTTTGCTGCTGATCCCGGCCGGTTCGGGAAATTCAGCGTCAGCTTCGATGACCTCATCATGGATTATTCCAAGACTGCGGTGAACGGAGAGATCCTTGCCCTGTTCGAGACGCTGGCGGAAGCTGCCGGTGTTGCGAAAAAGCGCGATGAGATGTTTTCGGGCGTTGCCATCAACTTCACGGAAGACCGGGCCGTTCTTCACACCGCCCTGCGCAACCGTTCCAACACGCCTGTTATGGTCGATGGCCGGGACGTGATGCCGGATGTCAACGCCGTGCTTGCGGCGATGGGCAAATTTTCAGACGGCATTCGCTCCGGCAGCCTGAAGGGCGCAACGGGCAAGGCGATCACCGACGTCGTCAATATCGGCATCGGCGGCTCCGATCTCGGCCCGGTCATGGCAACGCTGGCGCTTGCACCTTTCCATGATGGCCCGCGCGCGCATTTTGTTTCCAATGTCGATGGCGCCCATATTGCCGACACGCTGAAGCATCTCGAGGCCGAAACGACGCTGTTTATCGTCGCCTCGAAAACCTTCACGACGATCGAGACGATGACCAATGCCGCCACGGCCCGCAAGTTCATCGCCGACAAGCTGGGTGACGATGCGGTGAAGCATCATTTCTGCGCGGTCTCGACGGCGCTCGACAAGGTTGCCGCCTTCGGCATCGACCAGGACCGGGTGTTCGGCTTCTGGGACTGGGTCGGCGGTCGCTATTCGATCTGGTCGGCGATCGGCCTGCCGCTGATGCTTGCCGTCGGTCCTGAAAACTTCGGCAAGTTTCTCGATGGCGCGCATGCGATGGACACCCATTTCCGCACGGCGCCGACCGCGAAGAACCTGCCGATGCTGCTTGGCCTGATCGGCTTTTATCACCGCAACGTGCTGGATTACCCGACCCGCGCGATCCTTCCCTATGACCAGCGGCTGCTGCGCTTCCCGGCCTATCTGCAGCAGCTCGACATGGAGTCGAACGGCAAGGGCGTGACGATCGACGGCACGCCGGTTGAGGGCAATTCCGGCCCGGTCGTCTGGGGCGAACCCGGCACCAACGGCCAGCATGCCTTCTACCAGCTGATCCACCAGGGCACGAGCGTCATTCCGGCCGAATTTATGATTGCAAAGACTGGCTTCGAGTCGGAGCTTCGCCATCAGCACGATCTGCTGATCGCCAATTGCCTGGCGCAGTCGGCGGCCCTGATGAAAGGCCGGACACTGGATGAGGCCAAGGCGCAGCTGGCAAAGGCCGGCATGGACGACGCGAAGGCCAGCCACATCGCGCCGCATCGGGTCTTCACCGGCAACCGCCCGTCGATCACCTTCGTGTACGAGAAGCTGACGCCGTTTGCGCTCGGCCGGCTGATTGCGCTCTACGAGCACCGGGTCTTTGTCGAAGGCGTGCTGTTCCGCATCAATTCCTTCGACCAGTGGGGCGTGGAGCTTGGCAAGGAACTGGCGACCGGTCTTTTGCCCGTCGTGCAGGGCAAGGCCGCCGCTGACGACCAGGATGGCTCGACGCAAGGTCTGGTGAAGGCATTGATTGGCTGAGACGCCATAGGATGAGCCGGGTTCGCCCGGCTCATCCTTGATACCACGCAATCGCATGCCGGACTCGTCGTGATTGGCGATCCGAGCAACCAATAGCTGCTCACCGAGTTTGTGAAGGCGCGGACATTTTTGCCGTTGCAGGCGAAACGCCCAAAGTCTGACCAGGAGCCAAGACAATGCAATCGATCGTCTTCATCCAGCCGCTCGTCGCGCTCATCGCGGGGATTGTCATCCTTCTGATGCCGCGCATTCTGAATTACGTGGTGGCGCTCTATCTGATCTTCATCGGCGTTACTGGCCTTTGGCCCAACGTGATGCAAAACATCCCGATGCCAAATTAAGCCTGTCCTGCCGCTGCTTCGTTCATCAACGAAGACAGTCGGCAGGCGACACGGTCCTTCTCAGAGCCCGATCTCTTTCGCGAACGGCGGGTTTGCCCCTGCTCGCGAGACGGTGACTGCCGCAGCCTTGGCGCCGAATGCCAGAAGGGCCGCAATCTGATCTTCGGACAGGCTTGCGACCTGTGTCTTGGTGAGCAGGTTCTGCATTTTCAGCGAGGCCAGCACACCGGCGTCGAACGTATCACCGGCACCGACGGTATCAACCACCGTCACCTTCTCGCTCGGCACGGTCACCTTGTGATTGGCGGTGTAGCCGACAGCGCCATCGGCGCCGCGGGTCACGACGACGAGCTTTGCGCCGTGATGCAGCCAGTGGCGGGCAAGCGTGTCCTCATCGCCTTCAAGGCCGAACCAGGCAAGGTCTTCATCCGAAAACTTGACGATATCCGACATCGCCGCCATGCGGTTGATGCGGGCGAGATGCGAGGCCTTGTCCTTGATAAAGCCGGGACGGATGTTCGGATCGAGAGAGATGACGCGCTTGCCCTGCTCGCGGGCCATCAGCGCTTCGTAGGTCGAGCCACAGGGTTCTGGAATGAGGCTGATCGCGCCGAAATGCAGGGCTTCGCAATCGTCGCCGATCGCTGGCAGGTCGGCCTCGGTGATCATGCGGCCGGCCGTGCCCTCGTCATAGAAGGCGTAGGTGGCATGGCCATCCACCAGCTTCACGAAGGCGATGGTGGATGGGCGGGCGGTGATGGCGCAGTAGCTGAAATCGACATTGCTGCCGCGCAGCGTGTCGCGCAGCACATCCCCCATCATGTCATCGGCAAGGCCCGTGAAGAAGCCCGTGTCCACGCCGAGGCGTCCGAGCGCGATGGCCGTATTGAAAATCGCACCACCGGCATAGGGCGCAAAGCCCTTTTCGCCGAGCGTCGTTTCACGCGGAAGCATGTCGATAAGAGCTTCGCCGCAGCACAGGATCATGGTTTTCCTCCCAAGGAATTTGCCTGTTTTCGACAGGAATAAGCGAGCTTTTGTCCGTTGACCAGAGCAAAAGCTCGCGTTCCGCGAATGCTTAGCGCGGCAGTTCGCTGATGCCGCCGTTGCGGGCCGACCATGCCAGCGGGGCATCCAGAAATGCCTCGACTTCCGACAGCGTGTTCTCGTCGAACAGCTTCTGGTCGCGGGCGACCGAAAGCACGTTGCGCCATGTGGCGATGTGGTGGAACTGCACCTTGCCATCGGCAAACCGCAGCGCGCCCTCGTCAAAGATACCGTAGTAGAACAGGGCCATGCCATGATCGACGACGCCGCCGGCAGCGCGGATGGCATCGATGAACTTGAACATCGAACCGCCGGCCGTGGTCAGATCCTCGATCACGAGGACGCGTGAACCTTCGGGCAGGTTACCCTCGATCTGGGCGTTGCGGCCATGGCCCTTGGGCTGCTTGCGCACATAGATCATCGGCAGCGCCAGGCGATCTGCCAGGAGGGCTGCGAATGGAATACCGGCTGTCTCGCCGCCTGCGATGCAATCGAACTTTTCAAAGCCGGCGTCACGCAGAAGCGTCGACACGGCGAAATCCATGATGGTGGAGCGGATGCGCGGGTAGGACAGCAGCTTGCGGCAATCGATATAGACCGGGCTCATCATGCCTGAGGCAAACTTGTAGTGCTTTTCGGCATTGAAATGCACCGCACCGATTTCCCACAGCATCTTGGCCATGAGTTCGGCCATAACGCTACGGTCCGGAAATGTGGTCTGAATCATGCGCCCGCTCCTTTGCTCGATTCATCGTGTCGCAAGTCCCTGCGGAAAGGCCGCATGACATTCTCGTCGGAACTGCATCTAGAAACCACGCGCCGCAATATCAGCAAGCGGGAGACCGCGCCAGCGCAAGGCGGGTACGATTTACTGAATTCAGGCGTTTTCAGGCGCTTGTGCGATTTTCGCCCGACGACACTGACCGCAGGTAGCCTGAGACCTGGACGCGGTCACGCCCGGCCCGCTTTGCTTCGTAAAGTGCCGCATCGGCGAGACTGAGCACAGTTTCGAAAAGCACGCCCGATTGGGAACCCACCGCGATTCCGGCGCTGACCGTGCAGCGCACGCGGTCAACCCCGACCGTGATGTCACGGGCACCGAAACGATTGCGGATATCGTTGGCGATCCGCTCGGCGCGCCCCGGCAGAACATTGTCGAGAAGGACGGCGAATTCCTCGCCGCCCAGTCGCGCGGTGTTGGGGCCCGGCGTTTCCACCAGCAGATCCTCGGCAAAGATCTTCAGCACTTCATCGCCGACCGCATGACCGTACTGGTCGTTGATTGTCTTGAAACGGTCGATGTCGAACACGATGACTGCGCTGGAGGTGCCCAGCATCCGACCGCCGTTGCGCTCGAACATGGCGCGGCGGTTCATCAGTCCGGTCAGCGCATCGGTCATTGCCTCGCGCCGATGCATCGCTGCCATGCGCCACTGGTGAAGCGCCAGCGAGAGCGCGCCGATGCCTGTCATGCCGGCGATGCAGATGCCGATATTGAGCGTCTCGGCCCAGTTGTTCGGGGCGTGACCCAGCACCCACTGCTGGTTGGCAATGAGGACGGATGCACACAGAACGAAGGAAAATCCGCTCATCGCATAAAGGATGGCCATGCCGGTCAGCGGACCGGGCGCTTCGCTGCGCGCCAGCCAGTATTGCCATGCCGTACCGCCAAGAAGCAGCGCTGCTGCAATGTTCATCAGGATGAAGCCCAGCCCGTCGAGACCGCCGATCATCAGCGGCAGACCCGGGGCGATCGCCGCAAGCGCCAAAAGTGCAGCAAGCCGCCAGGGCCTTGCACCGGTGCGGAACTGCACGGAAGCACCGTATATCACGCTGAGGCCGGAGATCATGAACACGTATGCGACGGATGCGGTCAGGGTACCGGCTTCGGCCGTGTAGAAGCCATAGGCGAAGATGCCGGTTACCGTCATGCTCAATGCGATGACCAGCGTCAGCAGGAAAGAATCGGTCCGCCTTGAAAACCAGGTGCCGAACAAGGTCACCATCAGGCACGCGGCAGAAACGCCGAGCGCAAGCAGAAGAGATTTATAGTCTAGCGTCATGCCGGCAAACTCTTCGGTGATCGAAGTCAGGTAACGGGCGGAAAACTATCTCCCGTTTGTCTCCAAATTATTACCAAGCAACCGTCAAGCTTAAATTTCCTGCCAAATGCCGCTTAGGTTTCAACGACTTCCCAGTGCAGCGGAAACATTGGATCAAACACGGTGATGAGGCCAGCCCCCGTGTCCCGCTTGTCCGGGAAAGCAACCGGATCAGCCTGGCGAACCATCGAGATGCGTTCTTCGTTGGGCGCCAGACCATACCAAGCAGGGCCGTTCAGCGAGGTGAAGGCTTCGAGCTTGTCGAGCGCGTTATCCTGTTCGAACACATGGGCAAGGCAGCTCATGGTGTTGAGCGAGGTATAGATGCCGGCGCAACCGCAACCGCATTCCTTCAGCGGATCCACATGCGGCGCCGAATCGGTGCCGAGGAAGAAGCGGGCATCGCCGGAAGTCGCAGCGGCTCTCAGCGCCAGCCGATGGTTTTCGCGCTTGGCGACCGGCAGGCAGTAATAATGCGGGCGGATACCGCCCACCAGAAGCGCGTTGCGGTTGATGATCAGGTGATGCGTGGTGATCGTTCCAGCCAGATTGGAATCGGCCGACTTGATATAGTCGATGCCGTCGGCCGTGGTCACATGCTCCATCGTCACCTTCAGTTCCGGCAGGCGCTTGCGCAGCGGATCGAGAACGGTCTCGATGAAGACGGCTTCGCGGTCGAAGATATCGACGTCCGGCGTCGTGACTTCGCCGTGTACGCAAAGCGGCAGGCCGATCTTTGCCATGCGCTCCAGCGCCGGCATCGCCTTGTCGAAATCGCGCACGCCACCATGCGAGTTGGTGGTGGCACCGGCGGGGTAGAGTTTGACTGCGGTGATCAGGCCGCTGTTCTTGCCGTCTTCGAGATCATTGGGATCGGTCTGTTCCGTCAGGTACAGCGTCATCAGCGGTTCGAACCGGTCGCCAACAGGCAGCGCCGCCATGATCCGTTCGCGGTACGCTCTTGCGTCTGCGGTCGTGACCACCGGCGGGACCAGATTGGGCATGATGATCGCGCGCGCGAAATGCCGGCTGGTATCGCCGATCACCCCTTCGAGAACCGCGCCGTCGCGCAAATGCAGATGCCAGTCGTCGGGGCGGCGGATACTGATGGTATTCATGGGGCCTCTGGGCGGTTGTTGGCGCTGGAAGAGTTCATCCCCCTTAGCATCAACATTCCGCTCAAAACAATCACCGCGACAACAAACTGACGCGGACGATAGTGTGGAACCCCATCACTACACGCCCCGATTACACGCAAATGTGCACAGGCTGGATACCATTTATCAATGAAAGCTTAAGATCGGCAGGAACCAGTCCGCATTTCCGGCGTTCGTCCACCAATCGAACAGTTCTACCAGCCGGAGCAAGAAGATGAAATCCCTTAATTCGAAAGTCAACAGGGGATTGGCAATTGCAGCAGGCGCTGCCGCAGCTTTCTGTGCATTGACGGTTTCCCTGAGTGCCCAGGAGCGTTCCAACCTCCTCGTGACTGTAGCTCTTCAGACCGAGTGCGACCAGCTTGCCGGCAGCCCGTTCGACGAGCAGCGCAATGGTTCATTTGCTCCGGTCGATATCGCAAACATCGACGTGAAGGCCGTTGATGCGTGCCGCACCGCTTACGAGGCGACCGGCAACCCGCGTTTCGCCTATCAGCTGGGCCGCGCGCTCAACAATTCCGAACAGGCCGATCAGGCGATGACGGCTTATAATGTAGCTGCCGAAGCAAACTACCCTGCAGCCAAGGTCAACTTCGGCATGCTGATGGGCCGCTTGGGTGACGAGCAGCAGGAATTCCGTCTCTATACCGAAGCCGCAAACGGCGGTAACCGGCTCGCAGCCTACAATCTTGGCGTCGCCTATCGCGATGGCCTGGGAACTCAGGTCGACGTCACCAAGGCGCTCACTTGGTTTGAAAAGGCAGCTGCTGAAGGCGACGATACCGCTGCGTTCAACATCGGCGCGATTTATGACGAAGGCACGATGTTGCCGGCCGACGATCAGACGGCGATCGCTTGGTACGATCTGGCTGCACAGCGCGGCAATACCGATGCGATGATCAATCTCGGCCTGATGTACGAAAGCGGTGAAGGCATTACGGCCGACGCCCAGAAGGCGGTCGACCTCTATCGCAAGGCTGCCGAGAAGGGCGACCTGTTCGGCGCCCAGAAGGTCATGGAATTCCAGGAACTCGGCATGATCCCCGCTCAGCCGAAGCAGGACATGAACGAGGGTATGAACACGCTGGTTCTGAAGCAGGGCGACATTGAGACTCCTGCCAAGAACGGCAGAGATATCTAAGACCGTCGAGACGACGCAAGGCTCGCCAACGGCCTCCGCTTAGATCTCTCCGGCTGACGGACCCCAGACATCCGTCATCGCGAAACCATCGGCCAGTGGGTCGAACGGATCAAGCGCGATCTGGTGCAGACCAAATGTGAACCCGCGTCCCGCTATCGTCGGAATGATCGCAGGTTTACCGGCAACCGTCGTTTCGGCAGCCAATCCCACTTCGAACTGAGTGCCGATGATGGAGCGCGAGATGAAGCTGTCTCCGACCTTTGCCCTGCCGCGCGCGTGAAGCGTTGCGAGATTGGCCGAGTTGCCGGTGCCGCAGGGCGACCTATCTGCCCGGCCCGGCCACATGGTCGTGCAGGTTCTGACCGTGCCATCCGCCTCCGTATCGCGAAACATCACATAAGCAACCCCGGAAATTTCGGGAATTTCAGGGTGCACGACCTCGACCTGCCGGTTGACCAGATCCTTCAGGATCATGCCGGCCTTGACCAGTTCTGCGGCATTGCCCTTCTCGATCTTCAGGCCGATCTGGTCGACATCAACCAATGCATAGAAGATGCCGCCGTAGGACAGGTCGAGCGTGACATCTCCCCATTGCGGTGTGCTGATCGTCACATCAAGCTGATGGACGAAGGACGGCACCATGGTGAGCTTCACCTTCTCGCAACGTCCGTCGCGGCAGGTAGCAACGGCTCTGACGAGGCCCGCAGCCGTTTCAAGCGTCACAACCGTCTCGGGTTCCTTCATCTCAACGATACCGGCTTCCAGAAGCGCGGTGGTGGCGCAGATGGAGTTGGACCCGGAACTGGCATGCGCCTGATCCGGCTGGAGAATCACGAAGGCTGCATCCGCATCCGGATGCTTCGCCGGCAGCAGCAGGTTGACGGAACCGATCGGGGCGCCACGCGGTTCCAGGCAGAGGAAGCGGCGCAGTTCGTGGCCCTTGGGATCGGAATTCAACCAAGCAAGCTGGGCTGCAACCGTATCGCCCGGGATCTTCGGGACGCCACCGATTGCGACCCGTCCGATCTCACCTTCGGCATGGACATCCAGCAACTGGATCGTACGTTTCCATCTCATGTTTCGCCCCTGACGCGCTTGAACCTTTTGCCGGATCTCACCGGCCTGATCTCTTTGAAACCGGCCTCAGCGAAGCCAGAGGTACCGGAAGCCCATGTTTCGGTCCGGCGCGCGATGATACGGAACGAGCCTTGTCCGGAAATCGGTGGCGGAAAGACCAGTCGCGCTTTCCAGCATTGCCGCATCGAGTTTCGGCTCGACAACCGCACCGTCTCCATCCGCCTCGATCACCAGGACCGGCGGCGCGAGATCCCGCATCGCGCGCTTGCCCGATGCGCTGTCGATGTCGAACACCGGTACATCGGGAAACTGCATGCGGATATTGCCGGAAAGATGCATCCCGAGTGCCAGGATGGTTGCCGGGCGATCCTCGGTGCGGATCTGCTTTGCCAGGTCAGCAAACGGCATATTGATACGGCCCGGAGGTCCAAGCAGGCCTGCCGTCAGAACCTTTGCCGGCCCAGGTACCAGCACGACCACCATGATCACCAGAAACACGGGGACCAGCCGTTTGAAACCCAAACCAAGGTCGGCCCCGGCGCGATCGAATTTCAGCAGCAGATACAACGGCAATGCCAGCAGATAAGGGTCGAGCCAGCGCTCGGTGATCCGTGTCGTTCCAGCCACGAGGACGACCGCAACCACGCCGATCAGTGAGAACAGCATGATGCGGCCAAACAGCGTGGTCCAGCGATCCCCTGCCCTGACCGCCCGCTTGACCGAAGACTTGAATGCAAGTGCCAGCACGACGACAGCCAGTGCGCCGAAGGCGAGGCAGGCGACGAGGAGCGATCCGAGCGCCTTGGTGACGCGGAAAATACCCTGCGGCGCATCCGACTCAACCATTTTGCCAAGCGTGCCACGCGTTGCGAGATCGAGATTGCCGAGAAGCCAAACCGCGTGCGGCAGGACGATGGCAATGCAGATGACGGCGGCGAGCAGCATGCGCGGATCAAGAAGACGCGCGCGCCAGTCCCGATCGAGCGCAACCGCCACGATCGTCGCGGCAGGAAGGATGACGAAATTGTACTTCGAGATCGTACCGATCCCGATCGCAATGCCGATGATCGCATATCCCTGCCAGTCAGGACGCACCAGCGTGCGGCAAAGACCGTAGAAAAACAGGGAGGTCGCCATCAGGAGCGCGATCGTGTGGGTAAGATCCTGCTGCGGCATGAAGGAAACCTGCGGCAGCAGCGTCAGGCTGAGCATGGCAAGGCCGGCAAAGCTGCGGCTGACCTGCAGTTCCCGCGCGGCAAGGCCCATGAACAGATATACCAGGAACAGCATTCCGAACCGGGGCAGCGCCAGCGACAGCAGCGAGATGTCGAGCGCGCCAACGAACAGGTTCTGTACCCAGTTGTAGAAAGGCGGCTGCGGTCCGTAGCCGAGCAGCCAGAACTGCGAGTTGAGCGACTGCTCAGCCTCGTCGAGCGTCAACGAATTGGGAAGCGACACGCGAATGGCGATACTGAGTATGAAGTAGATGCCGAACAACACCGCGACCGGCTTCACACCGCCGGAAAGAAAGCCGGAGATGCCCCCACTAGCGCCGGAGCCACCGTCTCTCGATGACAGCATGTTTGCGTTCTGCATGGTTCTCGCTCCGAATTGACGGAACAGCAGGTCGCATATCCCCTATCGACAAATCAACAAAAATGATTGCCGGCGGACCGAGAGTTGAGAGAACATTTTTGGGAGGAAGAGAATGGCGCACCCGAAGAGATTCGAACTCCTGACCCCCAGATTCGTAGTCTGGTGCTCTATCCAGCTGAGCTACGGGTGCGTCTGCAAGCAGTGTGTTTTGCTTGCGTGGCGATCCTCTAAATGCTGCGGCAAAGGATTGCAAGCGATTTTCGGTCAGCGACTGTCATTTTCATGTCGAATAGTTCGCAAGCCCCTGAATTTGCGTGATTTTGCGATCAGGCGCGGGCGCGGTAGTCGTCCAGTGATACGGGACGGTCGGGAATTTCGATGCGGAACTGAGTACCCTCGGTCGGCTTTTCCACCAGCGCAATCGTGCCGCCATGGGCAAGGACAAGCTCGCGTGCGATCACCAGGCCAAGACCCGTGCCGCCGGACCGGGCCGAACCGCGGAAGGCCGAGAACAGGTTCTCGCGGGCCTTGCGGGGCATGCCGGGGCCGGTGTCGTCGATCATGATGCTGACGACGCTGCCGACCCTGTGGGCTGAGACCGTTATGCGGCGCGCAATCGACTTGTCGTCCGGCTCGAACGTCACCAGCGCCTGCAGCGCGTTGCGGCAGAGGTTGTGGATCACCCGGAAGATCTGTTCGCTGTCGCAATCGACCTCGAGATCGACGGCGATCTGATCGTGAAATTCGATGCCGGCATCAGGATCGATGGCCAGGATGTCGCGGACTTCCTGGAAAAGTTCGGCGAGCAGAATCCTGCGCCGCTTCGGCGCGGCTTCCGAGGCCTGCCCGTAAGCCAGCACTTCGGTCGTGTAGCCGACTGCGCGGTCGATCGTGCGCAACAGTTTTGGTGCGAAGCTGCGCACCATCGGATCTTCGACATCGGTCAGGCGGTCCGACATCAGCTGCGCTGACGCAAGGATGTTGCGCATGTCGTGGTTGATCTTGGAGACGGCGAGACCGAGATCGGCCAGGTTGCGCTGTTGTTTCAGCGTCCGCTGCAGCTCCGTCTGCATGGCCGACAAATGCCGGCCGGCAACGGCGAGCTCGCCACGAGACCGGTCGGCAGTAAACACACGCGCAGGATCTTCCGGCTGCTCAGAAAATTTCTGCATGCTTTTCGTCAGGCGCCGGATCGGCAGGATCATCATGCGGTTGATGGCGAGGAAGATGAGAACTGCCGTGATGATCGAAATCAGCAGCGACAGGAGAAACATCATCTTCGCGTATTTCAGCATATCCTTGCGCAGAGCGTCATCGGTCATCACGAGCTCGATGATCATGTCGCTTTCGCCGATCGGGCCGTAGATGCGCATCACGCGGCCGCCGCCGAGAAACAGCGTGTCCAGCGCATCGCGCATTGTCACCAAAAGCGGCGTATCGGTCAGATCATATTGCACGTCGATCTGCGGCGGCACGTCGACTGCGGCCAGCAGACGCGAGGTCCCGTCCTTGCGCAGCGCGATCACCTTGGTACCCGTGGCAAGCAGCGTATCGTCCTGCACGGCGCGGGGCAGTTCCGCCGGTTGAAGTCCGTCGATGACAATCCCGGCCGCAGCGGCAGTATCCAGCCGGTCACGCAGCCAGTTCATCCGCATGCCGGCAACCGACGGCATGAAGATCAGGATTTCTGCCAGCATCACGAAGACGATCGTCAGCCAGAGAAGACGACCGGAGAGCCCACGGAAAAGCTGCGGCATCTGCTCGGCAGACGCCCTGGAGGCTGTTCCGGTCTGCGCCGATTGCTCCTGCTTTGGAGTTTCGGCCGCATCATCCATGTGGCTCGTCATCGTTATCTCGCCTGTCCAGCCGTTCGGTGGTGGCTGCAATCATCTGCATATTCTAGCTTTCTGGCGCATTTTTTCCACCCCCCAACCGGAAGTCGGCCTTGGAGCGTTTCCTGGGCTAGATTGAAGCACGACAGAACCGACAAAAACAAAGGGCCCGGATGGACGATACCACCTGGGCCCCTGTTCGCTTGCACGGGTGGTTCGGCTCAGAATTCTTCCCAGTCCGCGCTTGCCGACGGCGCCGCTGCCGCAGCGGCGGATCCGCCGCCAAAGGCGCGGGCGATCGATTTGGTCATGGTCTTGACCGGGGACACGCGGGCCGCCGGTGTTCTTGCAGTGGCAGAACCGGAAGCGACCGCGACGGGCGCACGATGACCCGACGATTCGCCGTCGATCCGGAACTTGGATACGAGTGCGAAAAGATTGTCCGCTTCACCGGAAAGCCTCGAGGTCGCGGCGGATGTTTCTTCCACCATCGCGGCATTTTGCTGCGTCACCTGATCCATCTGGTTGATGGCGCTGTTGATCTCCGCCAAGCCGGTCGCCTGCTCGCGCGATGCAACGGCGATCGAGTTGATGTGATCGTTGATGCTGATGACGCGGGATTCAATGTCGGACAGGGCATGGCCGGTGTTCTGGACGAGCCGCACGCCGGCCGCCACTTCGTCACCGGACTTGCCGATCAGCGCCTTGATATCCTTGGCCGCACTGGCCGACCGCTGCGCCAGTTCGCGCACTTCCTGTGCGACGACGGCAAATCCCTTGCCGGCTTCACCCGCACGAGCTGCCTCGACACCGGCGTTGAGCGCCAGGAGGTTGGTCTGGAAGGCAATCTCGTCGATCACGTTGGTAATCTGGGCAATCTCGCGCGATGCCTGCTCGATACGGCCCATGGCGTCGACCGCGCTGCGCACCACCTCACCGGACTGCACGGCACTGGTCTTGGCTTCGCTCACCATCACGGTCGCCTCGGTGGCCCGCTCGGTCGAGGTCTTCACCACGGCCGTGATCTCGTCGAGTGCCGCCGAGGTTTCTTCCAGAGCCGCTGCCTGCTGCTCGGTGCGCTTGGAGAGATCGTTGACAGCCGAACTGAGTTCGGATGCCCCGTCGTTCATCGCGCCCGTTCCGGCACGGATGTTGCGCATGGTGCCACGCAGCGTGTCCATCGTCGCATTAACGTTCTGCTGAAGTTCGGCAAAGGCGCCCTTGAAATGGCCGGCCATGCTGTCGTCGAACTTGCCTTCCGCCAAGCTGCCGATGACACGGCGCGTTTCCGCCACGCCTGCATCGACACTTGAGACAAGCTGATCGACATTGCGTGCGAACCTGTCGAGGTTTTCATCGCCCCACTGCTTGTCGATGCGCCGCGAAAAATCACCTTCGACCGCTGCGCCGACGACGTTGGCCATGCGCGCCTGAAGATCATCGTTCTTCGATCGCATCTCAGCTTCGGCACCGCTCATCCGCGCCACCTCGAGGCCGTTCTTCTTGAACACGCCGACGGCCTCGGCCATGTCTCCGATCTCGTCGGCACGGCCGGCAAAGGGCACAGCTGCAGCGTAGTCGCCGGTGGCCAGTTGCTTCATCGAAGACGTAAGCTCGAGAATCGGCTGGCTTATCTGCTTGCGACCGAGCGAAATGCCGAATGCAAGACCACCCATCACACCCAGCAGGGTAGCACCGAGCACGCTGTAGAAGATCATGTCGCCAAAGCCGTCGATTTCGGCGCTGAGCTTGTCCATCGCCGCCTGGTCGATCTTGACGATTGCGTCGATCTGCTCCTGGTAAGCCTTGCGGTTGGCGCGATTGGCGTCGTTATTGCCCTGAACGTTGGCGGCCTGTGGCCCTTCGGCCTGGCCGAGACGCGCAGTCTCGGAGCGGAAGGCCTTAAATTCCTGGAAGCGCGCGACGAGTTTGTCGAAGATTTCCTTCTCCTCCGCCGGGACGGTCGGCCCCCAAGCGGCGATGAGCTTCTCGATTTCGGCAAGCGATTTCATGATACCATCGCCGAACGGCTTGGCGCTTGCTGCGTCCTTGGCTGCATAGACGCCCCGCGCATCCATAACAACGGCCGTCACCATGCGGTTAAGATGCTCACCCTGGTACACGCGCTGCGCAACAGCAGCATAGTCTCTAGTCTGTTGATTGTATTTCTGGACTGCGAAGAGCGATATGCCACCGATGACACAGGTTACAACGCTCATCACACCAACGAGCATGTTGATCTTGGCTCTTATCTTCACAATGCATTCCCCCGAAGCGACAAATTGAAAAATGCGGAGGGCCCTAAACCCCTACATCTTGATGGTGCGAGAAATAGCACTGAGAGATTAACATTTGTTGATGATCAAAAGCTCAATTAGTGAGCGCCTGCTTAGTCTAGCGCTGCCTCGCAACTGACTGAAGTCTCCCGAATCCACGAAAATACATGGGGTCTACTCCGGGAAAGCACGGTTTTCATCCGTCAGGCTTACAGGACATGGAAAGCCCGTGTGGACACAAGCGTTAACGCGACATCCAGAATCCAGCCAGTTTCATCAGACACTTGCCCGGAACCGAGCGCAATCGCGGTGCTGCGATTGACTTTTCGCGCCTCTTCCCCTTATAAGCCGCGCACGTTCACAAGGCTCACAGTCGCACTGCGGCCGGCGCCCGAACGTTTCCTAAACGCTCTTGCTTTTAACGAAGCAAACTTCAAGAAGGGCCGCACACCGCGGTATTAAAAAAATGAAGCGTACCTACCAGCCGTCCAAGCTTGTTCGCAAGCGTCGTCACGGCTTCCGCGCCCGTATGGCAACCAAGGGTGGCCAGAAGGTTCTTGCCGCTCGCCGCTCACGTGGCCGCGCTCGTCTCTCGGCTTAACGCCGGGATGCCCGGATAGCGGGCGATGACGACCGAACCTACGAACAAGAAGACTGCCGGGCGGCTGAAAAGCCGGCCGCAGTTCCTTGCTGTGCGAAAGGGTGAAACCCGACGCGGCCGGACTTTCCTTCTGGAAGTCCTTGATCGACATCAGCCGGACGAAGCGCCGCGGGTCGGATTTACTGTTACCAAGAAGCATGGCAACGCGGTTGAACGAAACCGCATGCGCCGCCGCCTGAAAGAGGCGGTTCGGCACTCAGCCGCATTTGCAATGAAGAACGGACACGACTATGTCATTGTCGCGCGGAGGGAGGTCCTCAAGACCCCGTTTGCAGACATGACGGCACAGCTCATCGAGCGCATCGAAAGCCTGCCGAAATCGAAGCGGTCCGAGGAGACCCTTTCCAGGAAAGCATGATGGAAAAAAACCGCAATTACTTCATCGCGATCGCACTTTCTGTGATGATCGTCCTTGCCTGGCAGTTCCTCTATATGAACCCGAGGATGGAAGCTCAGCAGCGCGCCGACGAAGCACGGCTTGCGCAGCAGCAGCAGACCACCGAGCAGGCCGGACAGAACTTCACGCCGGAAAGCCCGGGCGCTGCAACCTCGACCGGCAACCTTCCTGGCGCAAACCAGGCGCAGGCGACGGCTACCCGCGAAGAGGCGCTTGCAAAGTCTCCGCGCGTTGCGATCGAGACCGCGGCCGTTTCCGGCTCCATCAACCTGGTCGGCGCTCGCTTCGACGATCTGAAGCTTCGCGAATATCATGAGACGGTCGACGACAAGAGCCCGATCATCACGCTATTCTCCCCGGCCGATACCAGAGACGGCTATTTCACTGAGCTTGGCTACATCGGCAGCGACACCAGCGGCACCGTACCCGGTTCCGGCACGCGGTGGACGCTTGCTGGCGGCGACCGGCTGACGCGCGAAACGCCCGTGACGCTGTCGTTCACGAACGACAAGGGCATCGTCTTCAACCGCACCATCGCGATCGACGAACACTACATGATCACGGTCAACGACAAGATCGACAACCCGACCCAAGAGCCGGTTTCGATCTCCTCCTATGGCCGCGTGACCCGTTACAACAAGCCGGCAACGCCGTCCGTCTGGGTCATCCACGAAGGCTTCATCGGCGTTCTCGGTGCAGACGGCAGTCTCAGCGAACATACCTATCACAATATCGAGGAAGAGGCTGTCGCCAACACGAAGGCGACCGGCGGCTGGCTCGGCATTACCGACAAATACTGGGCCTCGACGATCGTGCCGCCACAGGCGATGCCGTTCGAATCCCGCTTCACGCATTTCACCGACGGCCAGCCGCGTTACCAGGCGGATTACAAGGGCGACGCGCTTTCGATCGCTCCCGGCCAGTCGACAGAGCTGAAGAGCCTCGTGTTTGCCGGCGCCAAGGAAGTTCCGCTGATCGACCAGTATGTCGAGCAGCTCAAGATCCCGCATTTCGATCTCGTCATCGACTGGGGCTGGTTCTACTTCATCACCAAGCCAATGTTCAAACTGATGGACTTCTTCTTCCGTCACGTGGGCAATTTCGGCGTGGCAATCCTTTTGACAACCGTCGTCGTCAAGCTGCTCTTCTTCCCGCTGGCGAGCAAGCAGTATGCCTCCATGGCCAACATGAAGCGCATGCAGCCGCGGATGGAAGAGCTGAAGGCCAAGCACGGTGATGACCGCATGGCCCTTCAGCAGGCGATGATGGCGCTCTACAAGGAGGAAAAGATCAACCCGATCGCCGGTTGCTGGCCGGTGGTGCTGCAGATCCCTGTCTTCTTTGCGCTCTACAAGGTGATCTACACCACCATCGAAATGCGACATGCGCCCTTCTTCGGCTGGATCCAGGACCTTTCCGCGCCGGACCCGACATCGCTGTTCAACCTGTTCGGTCTTCTGCCTTACGACGTCCCGCATTTCTTGATGATCGGCGTCTGGCCTATCATCATGGGCATCACGATGTTCATCCAGATGCGCATGAACCCGACGCCGCCGGATCCGACACAGGCGATGATCTTTACCTGGATGCCGCTGGTCTTCACCTACATGCTGGCGTCCTTCCCGGCCGGTCTCGTGATCTACTGGGCATGGAACAACACGCTTTCGGTGTCGCAGCAGGCCCTGATCATGAAGCGCCACGGCGCCAAGATCGAGCTGTTCGACAACATGAAGGGGCTGTTCAAACGAAAGCCCGCGGCGTCCAAATAGCTATTCTTCAGAAACCCCGGTTCGCCGGGGTTTTTCTTTGGCCGATTGAGAGCCTAGCGAGCGGAAAGCGACATTGGCTGACGTGGGTGGATCAGTCCCGCCTTTGGGCCGGCGCTAGGTTGCCCGAGGCAAGTTCCGCAAGCAGAGTAGAACATGCTGACGCTGGAATTGCTCCAGCAACCGGAACAGTCCCATGCCCGCGCCCTTCCCGCCGCCCACCCCACCGGGTCCACCCTTGGCCGGCACGATCCCCGCGAGCCTTCCCGGCTCGGAATACCGTATCGGCGCCCTGCTCGTCTTCGGCTCTGCTTTTGCCTGGAGTTTCGGCGGTGCGATCGCCCGCTTTCTCGATATCCCCGACAGCTGGACGATCGTGTTCTGGCGCAGCCTGTTCGGCACCCTGTTCCTGCTCGCCTTCATGCTGCTGCGCGACGGGCCGCGCGGCACGGTGGCGCTGTTTCGCAGCATGGGCTGGCCGGGCCTTTCGGTCGGCCTCTGCTTCATGGTGGCGTCCACCTGCTTTATCATATCGATCCAGTATACGACCGTCGCCAATGTGGTGCTGCTCGGTGCCGGTGTGCCGCTGTTTGCGGCACTGATGGTCTGGCTGTTTTACGGCGAGCGCATATCGGGCGTTACCTGGCTTGCGATCGGCACCGTGATCGTCGGTGTCGGCATCATGGTATCGTCCTCGTTTACCGGAAAGGTCTCGCCGCTCGGAGACGGTCTGGCGCTGATCATTCCGCTGGTGTTTGCGCTGGCGACCGTCATCACCCGCCGTTACCCGCATGTGCGGATGACACCCGCCACCTGCTTCGGATGCTTTGCAGCCGGCATGATCGCGCTGACGATGTCTTCGAACCTCGCGGTCACCCCGGGCGAACTCGGTATTCTCTTCATCTTCGGTGCGCTCAATCTCGGGCTCGGCATGGCACTGTTCGTCACCGGTGCGCGGCTTATCCCCTCAGCGCTGGCTGCCCTGCTCGGCACTGGTGAAACCGTTCTCGGGCCCGTCTGGGTCGCCGTGATCCACGGCGAGATCCCGGCACCGCGCACGATCGCGGGCGGGGTGCTGATCCTTGCCGCGCTCATCACCCATCTGACCTTCGAGTTTCGTCGCCAGAAGAGACAGAACCGGTCGAACGCTTGACATATGGGGCTAAAACCCGGAAGCGATGTCCTTGAATTGAAGACAGGACGACGAGACCATGGCCGCAGACCATAATTCCGAGGAAAAGACGCTGTTCGGCCGCGCGTGGATCTTTATCCGCGGCGTGCCCTCGATGGAGTTTCTGCCGCCGGAAGGACCGCTTGAGATCGCGTTTGCCGGACGCTCGAATGTCGGCAAGTCCTCGCTGATCAATGCGCTCGTGGGCTACAAGGGGCTGGCGCGCACATCCAACACGCCGGGCCGCACACAGGAACTGAACTATTTCGTGCCCGACGGCTATTCCGGCCAGGCAGGCGACCTGCCGCCGATGGCGCTGGTTGACATGCCCGGCTACGGCTATGCGCAGGCGCCGAAAGAAAACGTCGATGCCTGGACGAAGCTCGTGTTCGATTACCTGCGTGGCCGTGCCACGCTGCAGCGCGTCTATGTGCTGATCGACAGCCGCCATGGCATCAAGAAGAACGACGAGGACGTGCTCGACCTCCTCGACAAGGCCGCCGTCTCCTATCAGATCGTCTTGACCAAGACGGACAAGATCAAGGATCCTGCGGTTCCGAGGCTGATTGCCGAGACGCTCGAAAAGATCCGCAAGCGGCCCGCTGCCTATCCGGAAGTGCTGTCGACATCGTCTGAGAAAGGCCGCGGCCTGGACGAGCTGCGCGCCGAGATCATGAAGACCATCGGCCGGTAAATCTCCCGAAACGAAAAAATCCGGCCGCCTGTGACGGGCGACCGGATCTTTATGCGACGCTTCGACCTGCTTTGGTCAGCCGTTACATCTTCGGCAGCAGAACCTTGTCGATGACGTGAATGACGCCGTTCGACTGCTTGACGTCGGCGATCGTCACAGTGGCCACACCACCGGTTTCGTCGGTGAGCGTGATCTTGCCCATGCTTTCCTTGGCCTTCAGAACGCAGCCGCCGACGGTCTTGACGTCATGCGTGCCCTTGTCGTCCTTGATCATCTTTTCGATCGCGGTCGACATGGCGTTCGCGGCCACGACGTGGCAGGTAAGGATCTTGGTCAGCTGTGCCTTGTTTTCCGGCTTCAACAGGGTTTCGACGGTGCCCTTCGGCAGCGCGGCGAAGGCTTCGTTGGTGGGCGCGAACACGGTGAACGGACCTTTGCCCTGCAGGGTCTCGACGAGGCCCGCAGCCTTCACGGCGGCGACCAGCGTCGTGTGATCCTTGGAGTTCATGGCATTCTCGACGATGTTCTTGTCTTCATACATGGCAGCGCCACCGACCTTCGGGTTTGCGGCGTAGGCGCCGGCAACGGAGGCGGACAGGATTGCGGCGCATGCGGCAAGGCGGATTGCGGATTTAAACATTGTTCTCTTCCTCTCTACAGCCTGAACGACCCCGGCGCTGAAGGCGCCTCCCAGGTCCGGCTTTCCCTCTGTGGGGACATGGCTAGAGACGAGAGGAAAGCGGGAAGAGTTTCAAAGGCTGGCGACGCGAAGACAGAAATCCGCTATGCCTTTGATTTAGCATCCCTTAATTAGAGATCCCGGATCTTTCCGACGGCGAGAACCGGCCCGGTCCGGTGACCGGTCGGCGAGCCGCCCAATGGTTCAAGGCTGACGGCGAAGGACGCGCCGTTCTCGACACGCTTGCGATGCCCGGCCGGCACTTCGATCGTGTCGCTGCCGCTTTCCGGCAGGATACCGAGCGAGATTGCCTCTTCACCGCTGCCGGGGACAAGCCACAGTTCGAGCGAGCGGCGTTCCGCCGTCGTTGCTGCAACGGGCGTCAGCTGCAAGCGACCGCTGGCACCGTCATACCGCGCCCTCAGGCCGAACGCATTGCCCTCGCCGCTCATCTCGGCGACCAGTTGCTTGCCTGGCGCAGAGCCACCCACAGGAGCGCCGATCCAGCCCGTCGACAAGGACGCGTATGTCACCAAAAGGGCAATCGAGGCGAATGACAGGCCGCGCCACAAAAGCAGCGAGTTCCACCATCCACCGCGTGCCAGCTCGTTTCCGAAACCGTTCTGGGCGAAGACGCGCTTTTCGATCCTGGCGTAAACGCCTTTCGGCGGACGTTCCTCGCCGTATTCCGCATCGAGGTCGGAAGACAGGTTTTCCTGCCAGCGCATCACCATGGCCGCAAAGGCCGCATCACGGACGATGCGATCCTCGACGCGGCGGCGCTGGTCAAGCGGCAGGACCCCGAGTACATATTCGCCAGCCAGAAGCTGGTCGCGGGAGCGATCGTTTTCGCTTTGGTCTGGTGTCGTCATCGGTCCAGGCACTCCCTCAGCTTGAGAAGGCTGCGCCTCAGCCAGGTTCGCATCGTATTCAGCGGCACGCCATGGCGTTCCGCCAGTTCCTGATAGGTCAGGCCTTCGACATAGGCGCTTTTGACCGCCCCTGCGCGGTCAGGATCGAGCTCCTGCATGCAGCTGTCAATGCGCCTTCCTTCACCGCGCATCACCGACGCCTCCTCCGGATCAGGACCGAGGTCGGCGATATCCGTCCTGTCTTCCAGAGCGTCCGTCACGGGCCGGCGGGCGCGAAGGCGGTCGATCGAATGGTTTCGGGCGATTGCGACGAGCCAACCGGCTGCGCTTGTTCCCGAAGGGGCAAACCGATCGGCTCTCTGCCATATCCGCACGAAAATCTCCTGCAGGGCATCTTCTGATTCGGCCCTATCCTTCAGGATACGCAGGCAGACTGCGAATAGTTTCGGCGAAACGCCGGAATAAAGCTTTGTGAATGCCGTCCGGTCGCGCAGTCCTACGCGGCCGATCAATTCGGCAATCTCGCGATCACTCACCAAAACCAAAGCCTCCCCATGCGGCATAAGACGCAACGCATCGCCGCCACATACACGCCTGACCGTAATTTTGCTCATGAATTATTTGATCTGTCAAAAACATGCGTTAAAAGGCCCCACACATTTCCCCAGAGGTATTTCCATGACGGCTTCGGAAAGCGAACTTCAGGCACAACTTCTGGCACAGGCGCTGCCCTATATGCAGCGCTACGAGAACAAGACGATCGTGGTCAAATACGGCGGCCATGCAATGGGCGATATGGCTCTGGGCAAGGCTTTCGCGGCCGATATCGCGCTTCTCAAGCAGTCCGGCGTCAACCCGATCGTCGTTCATGGCGGCGGCCCGCAGATCGGTGCGATGCTGACCAAGATGGGCATCGAATCGAAATTTGAGGGCGGGCTTCGCGTCACCGACGCAAAGACGGTCGAGATCGTCGAGATGGTCCTGGCCGGATCGATCAACAAGGAAATCGTCGCGCTGATCAATCAGACCGGCGAATGGGCGATCGGTCTCTGCGGCAAGGACGGCAACATGGTGTTTGCCGAAAAGGCCAAGAAGACCATCATCGACCCTGATAGCCACATCGAGCGCGTCCTCGACCTCGGCTTCGTCGGCGAGGTGGTCGAAGTCGACCGGACGCTGCTCGACCTGCTCGCCAAGTCCGAGATGATCCCGGTCATCGCCCCCGTGGCACCCGGCCGCGACGGCGCGACCTACAACATCAATGCCGATACGTTCGCGGGCGCCATTGCCGGCGCGCTGCACGCCACCCGCCTCTTGTTCCTCACGGACGTTCCAGGCGTGCTCGACCGCGACAAGAACCTGATTAAGGAACTGACCGTCGCGCAGGCACAGGCGCTGATCAAGGACGGCACGATCTCCGGCGGTATGATCCCCAAGGTCGAAACCTGCATCGAGGCGATCCGCGCGGGCGTGCAGGGCGTCGTCATCCTCAATGGCAAGACCGCACATTCGGTTCTGCTCGAGATCTTCACCGAACACGGTGCGGGCACGCTGATCGTTCCCTGATGAGCAGCAAGAACTCGGCCTTCAGGACATCAGAAGGCCGAGGATGCCGCAGACGATCAGCAGGCAGCCCGACAGTTCCATGCGGTTCAGCCGTTCGTGGAACAGGAAATACGACGATGCGAAGGTGAAGATCAGTTCGATCTGGCCGAGCGCCTTCACATAGGCCACCTGCTGCAGCGTCATCGCCGTGAACCAGCAGGCGGAGCCGACAACGCCAGCGAGCCCCACAAGCGCCGAGGAGCGCCAGGTGCGCGCGACCTGGACGATCTCTCGCTTGTCCTTCCACAACATCCAGATCAGCATGAAAACGGTCTGGAATATCGTGACGCATGTCAGCGTGACGGCGGCCTGCATGATCGAATTGGGTCCGTTGAGCGACAGCGACGCGGATCGGAAGGAAATCGAGGCGATGGCGAAGAGGCCGCCCGAGGCCATGCCGATCAGCGCGATCCTGCCGACCATGGCGGTGCCGAGATTGCGCCACGAGAGCGGTAGATTGGCCATCGAGATCAGCATCACCCCGATCACCCCGACGATGATCGCCACTATGCCGCCGGTGGTCAGTTTGTCGCCCAGAATGATAAAGCCGAAAATCGCCGCCTGCACCGGCTCGGTCTTCGAATAGGCGGTGCCGACCGCGAAATTCCTTAGCGAAAACAGATAGACCAGAAGCATGGTCGCGAATATCTGCGCAAGCCCGCCGAGCACGACCCAGAAGACGAACTCAAGATCCGGGCTGGGCAATGCATAGCCCACACCGAAATGCAGAACGAGCACGTAGATGACGGCGAGCGGAAATCCGTAGCCGAAGCGCACGAAGCTTGCGCCGCGGGTTCCGAGCGAGCCTTGCAGATGCTTCTGAAGCGCTGACCGCAAATTCTGACAAAAAGCGGCAGCGATGGTGATGGGGATCCAAAGTTCCATCCCAAGGCGGTATCACGCAGGGTCACGACCGGCCAAGGTCGGCGCGGCGTGTAAATGTTCGTAGGGGCGGATTTTCTTCCCCGTTCAAACGCTGGCATAACACGGCTATGGACAAGACGCCGAAGACTGCCCCCGACGCCGCCGATTTCGCAAACATCCGTGACTGGGTTTTCGATCTCGACAACACGCTCTACCCGCATCACGTCAATCTGTTTTCGCAGATCGACAAGAACATGACGGCCTATGTGCAGGAATTGCTGCAACTGGAGCATGACGAGGCCAAGCGGCTGCAGAAGCAGTATTATCACGAGCATGGCACGACGCTGCAGGGCCTGATGCTGAACCACGGTATCGATCCGGACGGGTTTCTCGAACAGGCGCATGCGATCGACTACTCGGCGCTGTTGCCGCATCCGGAACTGGGCGCGGCAATCCGGGCGCTTCCCGGCCGCAAGTTCATCTTTACCAATGGCAGCGTGCCGCATGCGCAGGCGGCTGCCCGCGCTCTCGGCATTCTCGACGATTTCGACGACATCTTCGATATCGTCGCCGCCGGTTACCTGCCCAAGCCCGCCGGCGAGACCTACGATAAGTTTGCGGCCCTCCACACGGTCGATACGAAGAATGCCGTGATGTTCGAGGACTTGCCCCGCAACCTCGTCGCGCCGAAAGCGCTCGGCATGCGCACGGTGCTGCTGGTGCCGCGCAACCTCGATACTGTCGTCATTGAGCGCTGGGAAAAGTTTTCCGACGAGGACGATCACATCGATTACGTCACCGACGATCTCACCGCATTCCTGTCAGGCCTCAAATTCGCGTAGGCCGCGCCTTACCAAAAGTTCATCTACATTACAGATGTTTAAGTGGTTTTGACCAGTTGCCGATCCTATCTTCAGGCTATCGAAGCAACCGGAAAGGACCACTCGATGATCGCGAAGAAGATAGTTTTGGCAAGCCTGAGCGCTGCTCTTATCGCTGGCGCAGCCATCCCCGCCTTCGCTGCACCAGGCCCTGACGGACCACGCCACCATGAAGGTCGGCGCGGAGGCCCTGACGGCGGCCCGCATGGCGGTCCACGCGCTGCGATGATGCAGGATGTAATGTTCGTTCGCCTTCTCAAGCAGGCGGATACGAACAAGGACGGCAAGATTTCCAAGGAAGAGCTGACCGCTCGCCAGGAAGCGCTTTTCGCCGAGATCGACCTCAACAAGGACGGGTCCATAACCCGCGGTGAAATGGTTGATTTCCGTGACAACAAGATGGCCGAGTTCCGCAAGAACAACCCGCCGCCGACGCCTGAAGAGGCTGAGGACGAAGGCCCGGATGCAGACGGCCCGATGGCAGAAGGACCCGAGGGTGAAGGCCCTAAGGCTGAGGGCCCTAAGGCTGACGGACCACGTGCCGACCGCGAACAGGCCCGTGACCGCCACCACGACCGGCATGAGCGCCGGGAAGCTCGCCGCGATCGCGGTCCGAGGGGTGGACCTGGCGACGGTATGATGGGCCCCGGCATGTTCCGCATGATCGACGAGAACCGCGATCGCAAGATCAGCAAGGAAGAAGCCGCTGCTGCCACCGAAAAGCTGTTCGCCCGCATGGACACGAACAAGGACGGACAGATCACGATCGACGACCTGCCGGACCGCCCCCTCTAGTTCTACGCCCCCCTGAACTAGACCGGTAGTCGTCTGATGGACCCGCCTTCCCTTCCGGGAGGCGGGTCCAGTCGTATCAACTGTCAGAAACGTGTCAGAGCCGCGCCTCAACGGCCGATACCTCAGGGATAGACGGCTGAGCGCCTCTCTGAAGGCATGCGAGCGAGCCCGCAACGGCTGCGCGCCGCAAGGCATCTGCAAAGCCTATCCCCTGATCGAGACTTGCAGCCAGATAGCCGCAGAACGTATCGCCGGCGCCCACCGTGTCCACAGGCTCGATCTTCAGGCCCTTGGCCGACAGGATTTCACCATCAAGCATGGCAACGACACCTTCGCTACCGAGCGTGACCACGAACGTCTGGCCGGTCTCACTGTGAAGGCGGCGCAAAACTTCTTCGCGCGCTTGGGCGTCGCTGATCGTGCAACCTGCGAGAAGGTCGAATTCGGTCTCGTTGGCGACGACGATATCGGCGAGGCCGGATAGTCGAACCGCATCGGCCGTCAGCGGCGCAGTGTTGATCATCGTCCGGATGCCCTTCGCCTTTGCTGCACGGAGTGCGGCCTCGACGGCTGCCGGCGGGATCTCGAGCTGCAGCATCAACGTGTCGGATGGAGACATGGCCTCCACCGCGCCCTGCGCCTGCGCCTCGCCGATCGTGCCATTGGCACCGGGCACGACGGCGATCATGTTCTCGCCGCTGTCATCGCCCACCAGGATCAGCGCTGTGCCGGTCGAGGTACTCGTCGTCGTGACTGCTGAAAGATCGGTTCCGGATGCCTGGAGCAAAGCCAGCGCCGGGTCTGCAAAACCGTCGTTTCCGACAGCGCCGACCATGCGCACGTCGCTGCCTGAGCGGCGGGCGGCCAGTGCCTGGTTCGCACCCTTGCCGCCGGAGGCCGTCGCAAAGGTTGACCCCACAACCGTTTCGCCCGGCCCCGGCAACCGCTCCGTCGTTGCGATGAGATCCATGTTGATGGAGCCGAAGACGGTAATCATGCTGTGCCTGTCTGTTTTGTGAAATGCGGGCTGACACTGCCCGAGAGGATCAGTCCTCGTCAACTACCCTCAAGCGCAGCGAACCGGTGCGGCTCTCGACTGCGCCGGATGCCGGAACTGCGGGGGTTGGTCCAGCGTGGGGTATCGGGGCGGCCACTGGTGCTTCCAGTTCGAGCGCTTCGATCCGTGCGCCGCGCCGGCCGAGCTTCTCTGTTGACGTCACGATCTGTTCGACATCCTTCTGGGCTGCGAAAAAATGCGATTGCAGCTTGCGGGTCCGCTCGTCGAGGCGACCGAGATCCTCCATCAGCAAGGCCACCTCGCCCTGGATCAGATGCGCCTGTTCGCGCATGCGCTGGTCTTTCAGCACGGCCTGGATGACCTGGATCGACAGCATCAGCAGCGACGGCGAGACGATGACGATCCTCGCGCGCTGCGCCTTCTGGATCACGCTCTCGAAATGCTCGTGGATCTCGGCAAAGATCGATTCGGACGGCACGAACAGAAAAGCGGTGTCCTGCGTTTCTCCGGCGATCAGGTATTTCTCCGAGACATCACGGATGTGGACTTCCATGTCGCGACGGAATTGCTGGGATGCGGCCCGTCGCGCTTCGGGTGCAGCCGATTCGCGAAAGGCATTCCATGCCTCCAGCGGAAATTTCGCGTCGATGACCAAAGGTGGCAAGCCGTTCGGCATGCGGATCACGCAATCCGGTCTCGACCCGTTCGACAGGGTCTTCTGGAATTCGAAGGCACCCATCGGCAGGCCGTCGGAAACGATCGCTTCCATCCGACCCTGACCGAAGGCGCCGCGCGTCTGCTTGTTGGAGAGGATCGCCTGCAATCCGACGACATCCTTGGCAAGGCTCTGAATGTTGTTCTGCGCAGCATCGATGACGGCCAGGCGCTCCTGCAACTGGCGCAGGTTGTCATGGGTGGATCTGGTCTGCTCGGTGATGGTTGCGCCGATCCGGTGGGTCATGCCATCAAGCCGCTGGCCGACGACCTGGCTGAGTTCGACCTGACGTGCCGCGAGCGTTTCGCCCATCGCCGAAAGCCTGCCCTGCATTTCCCCCTGCATCCGCATCAGTTCGCCCATACGGGCCTCTGCGTCTTCCGCCTGACGGCTATTCCCTCCGGAAAGGCGCATGAGAAACAACATGAGAAGCATGCCGAAGATGCACGAAGCAGCCATCAGCACCAGTGGGTGCTGGCTCTCCAGAAAACGGGAAATCTCGGTGAACAGGTCATTCATGGCGGCAAGCTAGCAGAAAACCGCGGATTGGAAAGATCAAAACGGGAACATTGATCGAAAACGGCGATCCGGGGCTGTTCCATCGGCGAAAAAGATAGGTTATGGGATCGCCATGACGATCAAGCCGCTTATCATTCTCCCAGATCCGCTCCTGCGTCAGGTGTCCAAGCCTTTCGAACGGGTGGACGACGCACTTTTGAAGCTCGCGGACGACATGCTGGAAACCATGTACGACGCTCCGGGCATCGGCCTTGCCGGGATCCAGATCGGCGTTGCCCGCCGCATTCTCGTGGTCGACGTGTCGCGCGAGGAAGACGAGAAGAACCCGATCGTCGTGATCAATCCGGAGATTATCCGCTCATCGGACGAGCGATCGGTGTATGAGGAAGGCTGCCTTTCCATCCCGGAATACTATGCCGAGGTGGAGCGCCCGGCCTCCGTGACGGTCAAGCATATCGGTCGCGACGGCAAGGAACACGTGATCGAGGCCGATGGCCTGCTCGCCACCTGCCTTCAGCACGAGATCGACCATCTGGACGGCGTGCTGTTCATCGACCATATATCGCGGCTGAAGCGCGAAATGGTGGTCAAGAGGTTCACCAAGGCTGCCAAGGCAAAGGCGGTCTAGCGATCGCTTGCAGGCACTCTCGGTTTGAAGGCGCGTTCCTTGCGGGCGCGAAAAGGTCCATGTCTCTTCGCATCATCTTCATGGGCACACCGGAATTTTCCGTGCCGACACTGCAGAACTTGAAGCAGGCCGGTCACGAGATCGTCGCGGTCTATAGCCAGCCGCCGCGTCCCGGCGGGCGCCGCGGGCTCGATCTCGTCAAGTCGCCAGTGCATCAGGCGGCGGAACTGCTCGGCATTCCGGTGCTGACACCGCTCAATTTCAAAAGCGAGGAAGACCGCGAGACCTTCAGGTCCTTCAAGGCAGATGTCGCCGTCGTCGTCGCCTATGGCCTGCTTCTGCCTGAGGCGATCCTCACAGGCACGCGGCTCGGCTGCTACAACGGCCATGCTTCGCTGCTGCCGCGCTGGCGCGGAGCTGCCCCGATCCAGCGCGCCATCATGGCTGGCGATGCAAAGACCGGCATGATGGTGATGCAGATGGAAAAGGGCCTCGATACCGGCCCGGTCGCGCTTACCCGGGAAGTCGAGATCGGCGAGGCCATGACCGCAGGCGAGTTGCATGACCGGCTGATGCTGACGGGCGCCCGCGCCATGGTCGAGGCGATGGAGAAGCTCGAAGCCGGCGACCTGCCGCTGACACCGCAGTCTGCTGACGGCGTGCTCTACGCGTCGAAGATCGACAAGGTCGAAACTCGCATCGATTTCTCGAGACCGGCGCGCGACGTTCACAACCATATCCGCGGGCTCTCTCCGTTTCCGGGCGCCTGGTTCGAGGCCGAGATCAACGGAAAGCCGGAACGGATCAAGGTTCTCTCGTCCGCAATGGGCTCCGGGCAGGGAGACGCCGGCACGGTGCTGGACGACCACCTGACGATCGCCTGCGGTGATGGCACCGTTTGCCTGACGCGGCTGCAGAAGGCCGGCGGCAAGGCGCTGGATGCGGCCGATTTCCTGCGTGGCACGGCGATCACGGCCGGAATGCGGGTGGCCTGATGCCGCGTTACAAGATGATCGTCGAATATGACGGCACGTCCTATGTGGGCTGGCAGATGCAGGACAACGGTCATTCGGTGCAGGCCGCGCTGCAGAAAGCGATCCTGAAGCTGACCGGCGAGACCGTATCGGTCCGTGGCGCAGGGCGCACCGATTCAGGCGTACATGCCTGGGGCCAGACGGTTCATACGGATCTTTCCCGCGAGTGGGTGCCGTACAAGCTGCGCAACGCCGTCAACGCCTATCTGATGACGGCATCGGAAAAGGTTTCGGTCATCGATGTCAGCCTCGTCGACGAGACCTTCGATGCGCGGTTCTCGGCCACCAAGCGGCATTACCTCTACCGCATCCTCAACCGCCCTTCTCCCTTGGCGCTCGAGGCGAACCGGGCGTGGTGGGTGTCAAAACCTCTCGACCACGAGGCGATGCATGCCGCAGCCCAGATGCTGGTCGGGCATCACGATTTTACCACCTTCCGCTCCACCCACTGCCAGGCGAAAAGCCCGGTCCGGACGCTCGATCGGCTGGACGTGACGCGCTCAGGCGATCTGATCGAGATCCGCGCCTCGGCCCAGAGCTTTCTGCACAACCAGATCCGCTCGTTTGCGGGTACGCTGAAGATCGCCGGACAAGGCAATGTCACGCCTGAAGACGTTCGGGCAGCGCTCGAGGCGCGCGACCGCAAGCGCTGCGGTCCTGTGGCACCGCCGGATGGCCTCTATTTCATGAAGGTGGATTATCCCGACGACCGTCAGGAAGGGTAGACGCCGAGAAACCGCTGCAGCATCTCGGACAGAAGCATGTCCGGCACGATCAGCACCATCACCAGTGCCGTCACCAGCAGCGGCTGCGGGCCGCAAAGCATGCGCATCACCCGCGTCAGCGCGACGACGACTGCAACCAGCAGCGACAGATGCAGGAGCGCCAGAAACCCGGTCATGCCCACAGGCAGGATGAAGGCTGCCGCCAGAACCGCATAGGCGTAGGCAAACGGCACGGACAGCCAGTTGACCACGATCACCATCGTCGGGAATTTCTGGCCGAGCCCGAACAGCGCGCAGACGATGCCCACCAGAATGAGCGGCAGGATCCAGTCGATCGCCTCCAGCATGCCGAGCCGGAAGAAGAACAGGCCACCGGTCTTCGTGCCCGGCGGCATTGCCTGCAGAAACATCATCCGCCACCAGGCCCAGGTGACGAACATCGCCGGCAGGCACCAGACAAAGGCCCAGAAGGAGCGCAGCAGGCCGCGATCGGTAAGATCGAGCTGTTTGAACCCTTGCTCATCGCCCTTGATCAGCAGCCAGATGCCGGACACGTAAAACCGGACTTCAGCGTAGCTGGGCATCGGCACCTCTTGGATTGGGAATGCGGGAAGAATGTCCGCGGTGGGCAATCATGCGACCGTCACTCCAAGGCTTGTCTCCAGCCAGGACACGACGACCAGTTCGGTCAACACGGTGAACCCGAGCAGCGAAGCCCGCAACCATGGGGAACCGCCGACAACCGTCGTCAGGAGCCGCCAGTAGAGAAGAACTGCACCGACGAGAACGGCGAGCATGACGGCAAGCAATCCATATCGGTAAACGAGGCCCGCACCGAACAGGCTGCCCAGCGCAAGGCTGACCGGAAATGCCGTCACGTAAGACGCATAGACCAGTGGCACCGTGAACCAGTTGCGCGTCACGATCAGCGTGCGCAGCAGCGGTCGCAGTCCGAAGGCGACAGCGACGAGGCAGATGGCGAGAACCGGAACGATCCACTGCGCGATCTCCACCAGAAACATCTTTCCGGCGAATGCGAGGACACCGTCACCGCCGCGGGGATGCGCCTGCGCATATTCGGCACGCTTGAACATCCATCCCGCGACGATCGCGGGTAGGCACCACAGGATCGCAAGGAAGGACCGGGCAACGCCTTGGTCGGAAATGTCGAAGGCGCTGAGGCCGCGCGCATCGCCGCGGATCAGAAGCCAGAGGCCACTTAAGTGGTGCCTGACGTCATGAAACGGCAGCATCGCCGAACCAGCGGGAGAGGAAGGTTCCGTAGATCTGCGTCAGTGTTTCGAGGTCGGCGATCGCGACACGCTCATCCACCATGTGCATGGTCTGGCCGACGAGGCCGAACTCCACGACCGGGCAGTAATCCTTGATGAAACGCGCATCGGATGTGCCGCCGGTGGTCGACAGCGCCGGCACCCTGCCCGTCACGGCCTCGACGGCGCCGGAGAGCGAACTGATCAACGCGTTGTTGCGGGTCAAAAAGACGTGGCTCGGTCGCTCGGCCCAGACGATCTCGTAACGGACCTTGTCGCGACCGGGACGCAGCGTCTGGTCGCCTGCGGCCGCATCGAGACGGCGCAGGATCTCGGCCTGAACGGTTTCGGCCGTCCAGGTGTCGTTGAAGCGGATGTTGAAGGCAAAACTCGCCTTGGCAGGCACGACATTGGTGGCCGGGTTACCGATATCGACCGTGGTGACTTCGAGGTTGGAGGCCGGGAATTCCGGTGTGCCTTCGTCGAATCGCGGGTGCATCAGGGCATGCGCCAGGGGTAGCAGCCCGCGCACGGCGTTGTCCGCAAGATGCGGATAGGCAGCGTGGCCCTGAACGCCATGGACCGTAACCTTGCCGGAGACGGAGCCGCGGCGGCCGATCTTGATCATGTCGCCAAGCACATCCGGATTGGTCGGTTCGCCGACCAGGCAGGCATCCCAGCGCTCGCCCTTGTCGGCTGCCCATTTCAGCAGTTTCTCGGTACCGTTGACGGCCGGGCCTTCCTCGTCGCCGGTGATGAGGAAGGAGATCGAGCCCTGCGGTGCGCCGTGCTGTTCGATATGACGGGCAACGGCTGCGGCAAAGCAGGCAATGCCACCCTTCATATCGACGGCGCCGCGTCCGAACATCTCTCCATCTTCGATCTCGGCGGAAAACGGCGGATGGCTCCAAGATGCCTCGTCGCCGACCGGCACCACATCCGTGTGGCCGGCAAACATCAGATGCGGACCGGTCGTTCCAAGCCGCGCGTAGAGGTTCTCGATGTCGGGCATGCCGGGCTCGGTCGCCACCATCCGCTCGACGGTAAAGCCGAGCGGCGAAAGCATCGCCTCAAGCGCCGACAATGCGCCGCCTTCGGCGGGCGTGACGGACGGGCAGCGGATGAGGTCCCGCAGGTTTGCGATCGGATCGACAGCGGACATCGGGATTGCCTTCGGTTAGTCGCGCAGCAGTTCGTTGATACCGGTCTTGGAGCGGGTCTTCTCATCGACCGTCTTGACGATGACAGCGCAATAGAGATGCGGTGCGGCCAGGCCGTTCGGCATCGTGGCATTGCCTGACGGCATCGAGCCGGCAACGACGACCGAGTAAGGCGGTACTTCGCCGAACGAGACTTCGCCGGTGGCGCGATTGACGATCTTGGTCGACTTGCCGATGTAGACGCCCATTCCGAGGACCGAGCCTTCGCGAATGATGCAGCCTTCGACGACTTCCGAACGGGCGCCGATAAAGCAATTGTCTTCGATGATGGTCGGGCCGGCCTGCATCGGCTCCAGCACGCCGCCAATGCCGACGCCGCCGGACAGGTGCACGTTCTTGCCGATCTGTGCGCAGGAGCCGACGGTTGCCCAGGTATCGACCATCGTGCCTTCATCGACATAGGCGCCGAGATTGACGAAGGATGGCATCAGCACGACGTTCTTGCCGATATAGGCCGAGCGGCGCACGACAGCGTTCGGCACCGCGCGGAAACCGGCCGAGCGGAACTGGTTCTCGCCCCAGCCTTCGAACTTCGAGGGAACCTTGTCCCACCAGGTGGAGGCGCCGGGGCCACCCTTGACGACTTCCATGTCGTTGAGACGGAAGGACAGAAGAACCGCCTTCTTTAGCCACTGATTGACGGTCCAGCTGCCATCCTCGCCGCGCACGGCCACACGCGCCTCGCCGGCATCGAGCAGGTTCAGCGACTGCTCTACGGCATCGCGGATCTCTCCCTTGGTCGAGATCGTCACGCTGTCGCGGTTGTCGAACGCGGTTTCGATCGTCTTTTCGAGGGAGGAGAGGTCTGCGCTGCTCATGGAGAATCCTTCGTCGTCGTCGATATCGTGATGGCCGCAAAGGCCCGGGACACAGCCGTGTGGCTGGCCAAATGGTGCCAATTGCTCTAAGCGACCGGCACTCAAGCGTCAATGCGAATTGGCGTCAACGCATATAAGCGAACGGCTCCGGAAGGGTTATTGCGATGGCACGGGTGAAGAATGACGGACCACGGCGGAAGGACGGGGTCTGGGATCCGCTGAAGGACAACAAGGCCGACAAAAGTGCCGCCGCAGTTCAGCCGAAAACACCGCAGACGCTGTCGCCGACCTATCGCCTTGCCTTTGCCGATGAGGATTTCCTGAGCCGCGAAGAATTGCGGCCGGTGCGGCTGCAGCTGGAACTCATGAAGGCCGAGATGATGCTCGCCGAGGCCGGGATCAAATCCACGGTCGTGCTGTTCGGCGGTGCCCGCATTCCGGCACCGGGTCAGGCGCCTTGGGCGGCTCACAACGAGACCCAGCGCAATAACCTGATCGCAGCCTCGGTTTTCTACGAAGAGGCCCGCAAGTTCGCGACGCTTTGTGGTGTGCATTCGGCAGCCTACGACCATCAGGAATATGTGGTCGTGACGGGTGGCGGACCCGGCGTGATGGAGGCCGGCAACCTTGGCGCGTCGGAGGTTGGCGCACCGAGCATCGGGCTCAACATCATGCTGCCGCACGAACAGGCGCCCAATCCTTACGTGACGCCGGAGCTCTCATTCAACTTCCACTATTTCGCGATCCGCAAGATGCACTTCCTGATGCGCGCCAAGGCCGTTGCCGTCTTCCCGGGCGGCTTCGGCACGCTCGATGAGATGTTCGAGGCGCTGACGCTGATCCAGACCAAGCGCATGGAGCGAATCCCGCTCATCCTGTTCTCAGAAAAGTTCTGGCGCGGCATCGTCAACTTCGAAGCGCTTGCCGATTTCGGCACGATCTCGCCGAAGGATCTTGAGCTGATCAGCTTTGTGGAAACCGCAGATCAGGCGTGGAAGATCATCGCGGATTTCTACGGGCTTTGATGGTGGGACGGTGCAGGTTCCTTACCCTCTCCCCGTGCGCGGGGAGAGGAAACAGGCCCTGATCGGGCAATGACCATTCAGCTTGCCGGTTGAGCTTGAGCCCTAGAGACGGCCGACGCGCTCCGTCAGCAATTCGAAGAAACCATCCGCGTCGACATGGCGCATGAAGGTCGCATTGGCCGTGCGGCCGGTAACGCCCCACCAGTCGGCGACCGTCATGCCGACGGTGAGTTCCGATTCGGTCTCGATCTCGACATTGCAATGGCGGCCGGTAAAGAGCTCCGGCTTCAAGAGATAGGCGATGACCGACGGGTCATGCAGCGGGCCGCCGTCGGAGCCGTATTTCTCGATGTCGAAGCGCTCGAAGAAGGCAAGCCATTCGACGAGAACCTGCGACGGGCGGTTGCCGAGTGCGGCGATCTTTTCGACCCGTGCCTTGGTGGTCAGCAGCTGATGTGTGACATCGAGCGGCATCATGACCACAGGGATACCGGCGCCGAACACGATCTTGGCCGCCTCCGGATCGACATAGATGTTGAATTCGGCTGCTGGCGTGATGTTGCCGCCTTCGAACAGGCCGCCACCCATCATCACCAGTTCCTGGACGCGCGAAGCAATGTCCGGCGCCTTGGTAAGCGCCATGGCGATGTTGGTGAGCGGACCGAGCGTGCAAAGCGTCACGGTGCCCTCGGGCTCGCGGCGCAGCGTCTCGATGATGAAGTCGATGGCGTTCTGTTCCTGCGCCGCCATGGTCGGCTCAGGCAGTTCCGCTCCGTCGAGACCGGTCTTGCCGTGGACGTGTTCGGCGGTCACCTGCGGCCGGTTCAAAGGCTTCAATGCACCTTCATAGACCTTGGCATCAGGCCTGCCGCAGAGCTCGCAGACGATCCTCAGGTTGCGGCTGGTAAACGACAGCGGCACGTTGCCGGCAACGGCAGTCAAACCCAGCACATCCAGCTCGTCGGGGCTCGCAAAGGCCAGCATGATGGCCGCTGCGTCGTCCTGACCGGGATCGGTGTCGATGATGATCTTTCTGCGTTGCATGTCTCTTCCCCTTGAACTTTACGGGTTTTTGAGCCGGGTTGCGGATCGTGTCAAGCGCTCGCCGGCGTCTTGCGCTGACTGCCGCAAATTCCCATATATTGACCCGTCGGCGGGCCTTATGGACGCCGGCACAGTCGCTGGATAAAAGCTGGGACGACCGATGAGCCGTATGACACCTTTCGCAAGCCCTCTCCTCCTGGGCTTCGACGCGATGGAAAAGACACTCGAGCGATTGGGCAAGGGAAGCGACGGCTACCCGCCCTACAATATCGAGCGCATCAAGAAGACAGCGGGTGACGAACCACGCGAGGACGAATGCGACCTGCTGCGCATCACGCTTGCGGTGGCCGGTTTTTCGGAGGCCGAGCTCGAGGTCATGACCGAAGAAAATCAGCTTATCATTCGCGGCAGACAGGCCGAGCAGAACGAGCGCGACTACCTCTACCGCGGTATTGCGGCCCGCCAATTCCAGCGGATCTTCGTGCTGGCGGACGGTATGCAGGTGTCCGGCGCATCGTTGAAAAATGGTCTTCTTTCGATCGATCTGATCCGCCCCGAGCCGGAGCGTGTAGTGCGAAAAATTAACATTTCCGTCTCACAGTAGATCAATCAGCAATCGCTGATGCGTCCCCACTGTGGAGGCAGAAATGCTTATGAAAGAAGCGAATCCGAGCTTGACGGAGTCCGAACTCGCGCATCTCGGAAACGGCGAAGTCGGTTACATTCGCAAGATGAAGTCGGACGATGTGTCCCGCTGTTTTCCCGAGGCTCCGGACATCGATCCCAGCCTTGACCTTTGGGCCCTGTTCGGTGCGGACGGTACGCCGATCCTGCTCACCGACAACCGCTCCAGCACCTTTTTCAAGGCTGCCGAAGACGAGCTGAAGACCGTTACCCTGCACTGATCGGAATAACCGTCAGACCTTGATGAATGTCAGGTAGGCCGATGACCGCCCTTCCCGGCGGGCCTTGTTCTCGTATCGCGTACCCGGCCAGCCGGCGTAGGGCGTCAGCCAGTCCGAAGCCTGTTCCGCCTGCCAGGCGAAGCCGCCATGATCGCGGCAATGGAGCAGCGTCCAGTTCACATAGGTATCGATGTCGGAGGCGAAGCAGAATGTTGCGCCCGGCTTCAGCACGCGGTGGAACCGCTCCAGGTTGACCTGCGAAACGAAGCGGCGCTTCCAGTGCTTCCGCTTTGGCCAGGGATCGGCATAGAGAAGGTCGATCTGATCGATCGACGCATCCGGCAGCCAGTCCAGAACCTGGGTCGCATCGTCATCGTAAAGGCGGATGTTGCGCAGGCCCTGCTCTTCCACGCTGGTCAGAAGCTTTGCCATGGAATTGACGAAGGGTTCGACGCCGATAAAGCCGGTCGACGGATTTTCGGCGGCGCGGTGGATCAGGTGCTCGCCGCCACCGAAACCGATTTCCAGCCGCATCCGCTCGACAGAGAAGTCGTAGAGGCTCTCGATCGTCTCCGGTGCAGGGTTGGCCAGATCGAGCTTCAGCTGCGGCAAGAGCGTCGCCAGACCTTCCGCCTGCTTCTCGCGCAACGGCTTTCCCTTGCGGCGGCCGAAAAAGGCTTCCGTGGAACGGCTGGGATGCGGCTTGTCGGTCATGGATCGAATTCTCTCACGGTAAAAGCGGACGCCTTCGGCAGAAGGCACCCGCTTTACTGTTTTACAGGCGTGCTCGTAAAGGGCGATCAGGCCGCTTCGAGCTGATCACCCTTGAGGGCGTCCTTCAAAGGCTTCACGAGATCGGTCTTTTCCCAGGAGAAGGAACCGTCGCGACCGGCCTTGCGACCGAAATGGCCGTAAGCAGAGGTCTTTGCATAGATCGGCTTGTTGAGATCGAGGTGACGGCGGATGCCGGACGGGGAAAGGTCCATGGTCTTGCGGATTGCCGCTTCGATCTGGTCTTCCGTCACGTTCTTGCCGGTTCCATGCAGGTCGACATAGATCGACAGCGGCTGGGAAATGCCGATCGCATAGGAAATCTGCAATGTGCAGCGTTCGGCAAAGCCGGCGGCCACAACATTCTTGGCGAGGTAGCGGGCAGCGTAGGCTGCCGAGCGGTCGACCTTGGTCGTGTCCTTGCCGGAAAACGCGCCACCGCCGTGGGGCGCTGCACCACCGTAGGTATCGACGATGATCTTGCGGCCGGTGAGGCCTGCATCACCATCGGGACCGCCGATCACGAACTTGCCGGTGGGGTTGATGTACCACTTGCAATCGGCTGCGATCGGAAGTTCGCCGAGCGCTTCGCGGATATAGGGTTCGACGACGGAGCGAACCTTCTTCGAGTCCCAGCTGGGATCGATATGCTGTGTCGAGAGGACGATCGAGTCGACGGCGGCCGGCTTGCCGTTTTCGTAACGGACGGTCACCTGGCTTTTGGCATCGGGGCCGAGCTTGGCGGCTTCGCCCTCGCCCTTCTTGCGGGCCGTGGCAAGCAGCTGAAGGATCTTGTGCGAATAATAGATCGGCGCCGGCATCAGGTCCGGCGTTTCCTTGCAGGCGTAACCGAACATGATGCCCTGGTCGCCGGCACCTTCGTCGCCCTGACGGTCGCTTGCGTTATCGACGCCCTGCGCGATATCGGCGGACTGCGAATGGAGGAGGACGTCGATCTTGACCGTCTTCCAATTGAAGCCATCCTGTTCGTAGCCGATGTCGCGGATTGCCCGGCGCGCGGCCGACTTGAACTTCGACGGGTTGATCACGTCGTTGCCGTTCTTGTCCTTCTTCATCAGGCTCGGCGGCAGGCGGACTTCGCCCGCAATCACCACCCGGTTTGTCGTCGCCAGCGTTTCACAAGCGATGCGGACGCCCCAAGGATCAATCCCTGTCTTTGCGGCTTCGCGGTAGACGAGATCGACGATCTCATCGGAAATACGATCGCAGACCTTGTCCGGATGACCTTCTGCAACGGACTCACTCGTGAACAGATAACTGGCGCGCATAACGGGATTCCCCTCAAAGAACAGACATCGAATGTTTAGTAAGTTCGCCTGCCGAAAACAAGCGTACAACGACATAAATATATCTTTATGCGTCCAAGCGATTACCAATTCCTTGAGGTCACGGCATAAAAAAAGCGGCCCGGAGGCCGCCTTTCAAATAATGACCGGTCGACCGGTCATTCCGTCTCGGCATCGGCGGCAAGCGCCTTGACAAGATCCACCAAACGGCGGCGAACCTTGGGATCGGCGATCTTCACAAATGCGCGGTTCAACTGCAGCCCCTCAGAGGACGACAGGAAATCAACCACGTAGTTCGAGCTGGATGCTTCCGCCATACCGGACGCTCCACCCGCCTGATCGCCTGGCGCATCTTCGAAGAAGAAGGAGACCGGGACGTTCAAGATGGACGAAATGTTCTGCAGACGGCTGGCGCCAACGCGGTTCGTTCCCTTCTCGTATTTCTGAATCTGCTGGAATGTGATACCAAGGCTCTCCCCCAGCTTTTCCTGGCTCATGCCCAGCATTGTGCGGCGCAGACGAATCCGGCTCCCGACGTGAATATCAATCGGGTTCGGCTTCTTCTTGTTTTCAATCATAACGACGTCCTGACGAAGTTGCTGTCAATCTTCAACCCGGTCCGCGTGTGGGAGATACACTTTGGTGGCGCCGGTCACAACAAATCCGGCAAGCAAGGTGTATGGCGAGACGATAGGCCAAACCACTATGCAATTTTAGGGGTTTTGGGTCAATTCTTCCAGAATTTAAAACTTGTACGGGAAATAAGTGCAATCACAAACATGAGACATATCAGCAACCAGAAGTAAAAACGCCGTTCGGAAGCGTTCCAAAATGGGACTTCGACACTCGACATGGTTGAGTCAATCACACCCTTTTGATTGTAACCCAGGCCACGTACGACCCTGCCAAAAGGATCGACGAAAGCCGAAATACCGGTATTGGCACCGCGAATCAACGGCATGCCGTTTTCGACAGCCCGGACACGCGCCTGCTGGAAATGCTGGAAGGGTCCGGGAGTTTCACCGAACCATCCATCGTTGGTGACGTTCAAGAGCGCGCTCGAGCGTTCAATGCCGGCACCGATTTCATCCGGGAAGATCGCTTCGTAGCAGATCAGCGGATAGAAGGTTTGCCCGCTCGGGAGCGTCAGCATGGTGCGGCCCGGTGCTGCGGTAAAGCCGCCCGGCATGGCAATCGCATCGGGGATGCCGAGCGACCGCAGCATGTCCTCGTAAGGCACATACTCGCCGTAGGGGACCAGATGCACCTTGTCCGACGCCGACACGATCTGGCCGTTGCTGTCGATGACGTAGATCGAGTTGTAATAGCGGGTCGCAAAGCCCGGCCCGGCATTTTCAGCGCGGACGGCGCCGGTCACCAGAACCTGACCATCTTCCAGCACGTCAGCAATGCGCGACAGGGCATCGGGATTATCGGTCAAGATGAACGGAACCGAGGTTTCCGGCCAGACGATGATATCCGCACGCTTTGCACCATCCTTTGCGGGCAGCGCCGTCATCGCCAGATGTTCTTCAAAAATCGCACCGCGCTCGGAATCGTCGAGTTTGCGGGACTGGTCGATCATCGGCTGGACGAGGCGCACCTCGACCGGATCCTTGGCAGTGGCTGAAAGCACCGCGTCGGCACCCGCAAGCCGCCAAGCGCCGAAGCCTAGATGGGCGCAGAGGAGAAGACCTGCGAGCGCGAGGCCAAGCCCCATGCCGCGTCGGGTCCCGATCAGTGCCGGTGCGGAGAACACGAAAACAGCCAGCACCGTGACACCCGTCACGCCGAGTGGGGCAGCCGACTGCATCATCAGCGGCATCGGCATGGCGCCGTAGCCGATCGAGTTCCAGGGAAAGCCCGTCAGCATGAAGCCCCGCAGCCATTCCGCAAGACCAAAGCCAAACGCGGCAGCCGCAATCCTGCCCAAGCCATCGGACCAGAGAATGCGTGCCACCAGCGCCGCAAAGCCCCAGAATAGCGCCAGAAAAGCCGGCAGACCCAGAACTGCAAGCGGTATTGCCCAGGCAAACTCGTCCGCCTCGACGAGAAGCGCATTGCCGAGCCACCAGAGGGTGGCGACGAAGTAGCCGAAGCCGAACACCCAGCCAAGGAAAAAGGCCGAGCGCAGACGACTGAGGCGGCCACCATCCGGATTACCGGTCGTGCCGTCCATCAGCCAGATGAACAGCGTGAAAGACACGAACAGGGCAGCAAAGAAGCCGAAGGGTGGAAGGGCGAGTGCGCCGACAGCGCCGGCAAAAAACGCAAGGAAGATACGCGGCCAGCCCCATAGAAGCATGACCCTGCCAGCCAGTCGCCCCATCGATGTCCCCTTCGCCCGAATCAGAAGCCGCAGTCTTTCATGAAAAACTGCGGCTTGTCCTGTTCTCGGCTGTTCAAAACACCTGGAAACTCAGGCCGATGGATGATCGTTGCTACGGTCAGACGAGGGTGCCGGCAGAAGCACGGTCGGCGTCTTGTCAGTAATCGCCTTCTGCTGCGTGTCGGCCACGGGTTCGGCCTCACCCTTGAGCTGCCTGCGGCGAACGAGCGCCCGCTTGCGCATGATCCGGACACGCTTGATGCGGCGCGGATCGGCATCGAGGATCTGGAATTCGAAGCCCGGCACCGCCTGCACGACTTCACCGCGCACGGGGATGCGTCCGAGAGCCGAGAAGATCAATCCGCCCAGCGTGTCGACGTCGTCCAACCGATCCCGCACGTCGAAATCGGAGCCGATCGCCTTGGAGATCTCCATCAACTCGATGCGGGCATCGGCAATGAAAATATCGTCGCCGGCACGCGAGAACATCACTTCCTCGTCGTCATGCTCGTCCTCGACATCGCCGATCACCATCTCGACGATATCCTCATGCGACACGAGACCGTCGGTGCCGCCGTATTCGTCGATGACCAGAGCCATCTGGGTACGCGCTGCCTGCATGGTGCTCATCAGCTCGGATGCCAGCATCGATGGCGGTACGAACAGCAGTTTGCGAACCAGGCCTGCCTCGGCAACGGTCTGATCGAGATTGACGCGGCTGAGATCGAAGGCCGCCTTGGCGGTACGGGCCGGCTTCTCGACCGCTCCACCGGCAACGACGGCTGCTGCTGCCGTTGCACGGGTACCGGTCCGGCGCTTGTTGCGGGCCTGTTTTGCCAGATAGGACAGAAGGTCGCGGATATGCACGAAGCCGCGGGCATCGTCGAGATTGTCGCTGTAAACCGGCATGCGCGAGCGGCCGGTCTCCTCGAAATGGATCATCAGTTCGCCGATCGTCATGCTCATGTCGACGGCTTCGATATCGGCGCGCGGCACCATGATGTCCTCGACGCGAACCTCGCGGAAGCGGAGGATGTTGTGCAGCATGGCGCGCTCTTCCGGAGAAAAGGCGTTGCTGACATTGGTGTCGGTCATCAGCGCGTCGGCGAGATCCTCGCGGAGCTGTTCGCCCTGCGACGGCCGCAGCAGGCGGACCGCCCGAGACCAGAATGTATTATGGGATTTGGGGTGGTGCTCGGATCGTCCCGAACTACTTCCCTCGTCCGACGAGGGTGAGTCCGAACTGTCCTTGCCCTCGCGGGCGACATTGCTCGAATAATCGTTCATTGTTCCAAACTACATTATCGGGTCCTGCCCCGCATAGGGGTCAGATAGGCCGAGACCGGCTAAAATGCGAGTCTCGAGTGTCTCCATTTCCTCCGCCTCGTCCTTTTCCATGTGGTCGTAACCGAACAGATGGAGAAAGCCGTGGACCAGAAGATGGGTCAGATGATCGTCGAAACTCTTGTCGAGATCAACTGCCTCGCGTTCGACAGTCTGCCTTGCGATGACGATATCGCCCAGCATCGGGCCCGGCATACCGCCGGGTTCGAGCGGAAAAGCGGGGAAAGACAAGACGTTGGTCGGCTTGTCCATGCCGCGCCATTCGGCGTTGATTGCCCGGATGGAATCATCGTCGGTAAAGACGAGAGAGACTTCGGGCGGTATTTTCGGAAACGGTTGATCTTCTTCGCGGACGAGATAATCGGCGGCCGCGGCGAAAACCTTTTGCGTCAACGCCAAAAGCGCCGGCTCTTCCGGCCAGCCTTCGTCGTCGATGCTGATCTGTATGTCGAGTTCGGGCATAGGGACTGGAAACCGGACTAGCGTCCGGCCTCCTCGCTTTCCTCGTGGACGGCATATTGCGCGTCATAGGCCCTGACGATGCGGCCAACCAGCGGGTGGCGCACGACGTCGGTATCCTTGAAGCGGATGACCGAGATGCCTTCGACCCCGTTGAGGATCTGCAGCGCCTCGACCAAACCGGATTTCACGCCGCGCGGCAAATCCACCTGGCTCGGGTCGCCGGTGATGATCATGCGTGCGCTTTCACCAAGACGGGTGAGAAACATCTTCATCTGCATCGATGTCGTGTTCTGCGCCTCGTCGAGGATGATCGCGGCATTGGCAAGCGTGCGGCCGCGCATGAAGGCGAGCGGCGCGATTTCGATGACCCCGGCCGTGATTGCCCGTTCGACCTTGTCGGCTGGGATCATGTCGTAGAGCGCGTCATAGAGCGGCCGCAGATAGGGATCGACCTTTTCCTTCATGTCGCCAGGAAGGAAGCCCAGACGTTCGCCCGCCTCGACGGCCGGACGCGAAAGAATGATCTTGTCGACGGCACCGCGTTCCAGCAGCTGCGCGGCATGCGCCACGGCCAGATAGGTCTTGCCGGTACCGGCCGGACCGACGCCGAACACCATCTCTGCCCGATCGAGCGCCCGCATATAGGCGTCCTGCGTCGGGGTACGCGCGACAATCGTCTTTTTCTTGGTGGAGATCTGGCTCATCGAAAGCCTGGCCTTTTTCTCGAGCGTCGGCAGTTGCAGCTGGTCGTCCGCAGCCTGTGCCATGCGGATAGCTCCTTCGACATCGGATGTTTCGATGGTGCCGCCCTTCTGGATTCGCTCATAGAGGGTATCGAGAGCACGACGGGCCTGATTGGTGGCTGGGACATCGCCTGAAATGGCCACGGAATTACCGCGGGGCCGCGCATCAATATTGAGGCGCTGTTCGAGAAGTTTCAGATTCTGGTCGAATTGACCGAACAGCTCGCTCGCGAAGCGATTGTTCTCGAACGTCAGGACAAAGTGGTTGGCGTCGGTCGCTGCTGATTTGGGGTGGCGCGCTGTCGAAGAAACCGATTCTCGTCCGCTCAAGTAAACAAGCTCCTCACTTGCTGGTCAGGCACCCATTAAACTCTCTGCCGGCTCGGCAAACAAGCTGTTCGGGCCGGTACCAATGATTCGTACACGGATAATCTCACCGATTTGCGATGTTTTTGCATCAACATTCACAGACTGGAGCCAGGGCGAACGGCCGATCACCTGCCCGGGCATACGTCCCGGCTTTTCCAGAAGCAGATCGATCGTCTTTCCAACACAGGATGTGGCGAAATCGGCCTGCTGTTTCAAGAGCAAAGCCTGCAATCGTTCGAGACGCTCGGCTTTTACCTCTTCAGCGACCTGATCGGTGAGATCCGCGCCGGGTGTTCCCGGCCGGGTCGAATATTTGAACGAGAAGGCGGAGGCGTAGTTGACGTCCTCGACGATCTTCAACGTGTCTTCGAAATCCTGATCGGTCTCGCCCGGGAAACCGACGATGAAATCTCCCGACATGGCGATATCGGGACGGGCATTGCGGATGCGGTCGATCAGCGCCAGATATTCGGCGCCCGTATGGCGACGGTTCATCGCCTTCAGGATGCGGTCGGATCCCGACTGAACCGGCAGATGCAGATAGGGCATCAGGATGCGCAGGTCGCGATGCGCCTCGATCAGTCGGTCATCCATGTCGCGCGGATGGCTTGTCGTATAGCGCAGGCGGGCAAGGCCCGGGATTTCAGCAAGACGATAGAGAAGGTCGGAGAGACCCCAGTCGTTCCCGGTTGGACCTTCAGCGCTCCAGGCATTGACGTTCTGACCAAGCAGGGTGATTTCGCGCACGCCGCTTTCGACCAGCCGGATGGCTTCGTCGACAATCTGGCTGATGGGGCGCGACACTTCCGAACCGCGGGTATAGGGGACGACGCAGAAGGTGCAGAACTTGTCGCAGCCTTCCTGCACGGTGAGGAAAGCCGTGACGCCGCGGGCACGAATGAGCTTGCGGTCGGTGGCCGGCAGATGGTCGAACTTGTCCTCGACCGCGTATTCCGTATCGACCACCGGCTTGCCGCCGCGAGCCTTGCGCAGCGCATCCGGCAGGCGGTGATAGGTCTGCGGGCCGATCACCACGTCGACCGATGGCGCGCGGCGGATGATTTCCTCGCCTTCCGCCTGGGCGACGCAGCCGGCAACGCCGATCATCAGTTCGCGGCCTTCGGCAGCACGCGCCTTCTTCATGTCGCGCAGACGCCCCAGCGCCGAATAGACCTTCTCGGCGGCCTTCTCGCGGATATGACAGGTGTTGAGGAGGATCAGATCCGCCTCGCCCATCTCTTCGGTCGCGACATAGCCTTCGCTCGCCAACGCGTCGCCCATGCGGGTCGAATCGTAGACGTTCATCTGACAGCCGTAGGTCTTGATGAAGACCTTGCGGGTGTTGGGGATGGTGACGGGCTCTTCTGCCGGCGAAAGGGTGACGTGTTCGTTCATGGCCGTCTCCTTACTCCAAGAAGGACCGGATTTGAAGCGGTTCTAATCGGCGTCGTACTCTCTTTGGCGAAGATGCCTGATCAGCATGCGGCGAAGCCGGGCGGTAATGGTCTGGCTGAGATGCTTGCGGTTGTCGCCCGTGCGGAAATCGACCGTCTCGCCGAACGCCACATCCACGTCGATCGCGCCTTCCTTCAGCACGCCCATCAGGTGCGGCATGAGCTCGATATCCCCCGGCCAGGCCGCAAGCGGGCGGTGGAAACGACCCATCGCCATGCCGTGCACCCGCGTATAGGCGATCGATACAGGCTGGACATACACGACGCCGTGGGGCGTGTGCGGCACGGCGGCAGCGGCTGCCCCGAACAGCGAGGACTTTACCTCGAGCAGGCGGTTGCCATCCGACGTCGTGCCTTCCGGGAAGAGCACGACGATCTCGCCCGCCGTCATGCGTGCGGCAATCTCGTTGATCTGGTCGCCGGTGCGGCGTTTTTCCTCGCGGACGACGAAAATCGTCTTCTGCAATTTCGCGAGCGTGCCGAAGATCGGCCATTTGGCGACTTCCGACTTGGCGATGAAGACGACATCCGCGATAGCACCAAGCACGAGGATATCCTTCCACGAGACGTGGTTGGAGGCGAGCATCAGGGGGCGCCGATGCTGCAGGTGACCGTGGACGTGGATGCGGATGCCGAGCAGGAAGCAGGCGGTGCGGTGCCAGAGGCGCGGAATATAACGGCGCATCTTCAGATCGAAGGCGAGGCCGATCAGCTGAAACGGCAACAGCACAGCCGTGGCCACCAGCAGACAGACGACGATGAACCCGATGCGGATTGAGGTGATCACTGTCGATCCTTGGCTGTCGTCACGCCGTTCGTGTTCAGGCTATTCGTCTTTGTCGAGCGGGATGCCGTAGAGTTCCAGCCTGTGTCCGACCAGCCGGAAGCCGAGTTCGCGGGCAATGCGCTCCTGCAGCGCTTCGATCTCCGCAGATTGGAATTCGATCACCGTGCCGGCATTGAGATCGATCATGTGATCGTGATGTTCTTCCGGCACCGTCTCGTAGCGAGAGCGACCGTCACGGAAATCGTGGCGCTCGATAATGCCCTCGTCCTCGAACAGTTTCACGGTGCGATAGACGGTCGAGATCGAGATCCGTGGATCGACCTTGGAGGAGCGACGATACAGTTCCTCGACATCCGGATGGTCGTCGGAGTCCTGCAGGATACGCGCGATCACCCGGCGCTGATCCGTCATGCGCATGCCCTTCTCGGCACACAGTTCCTCCAGATTTTTGGAAAGATCCGTCATGACGTTTTGGCCTTCAAATGCTCTCGTTTCATCACGAACTAACGAAGAACGCGGCTCATGACAAGCGCCGAGGACCGTCGTCCATCGGCACCGGTATAATAGGCCGGGCGTTCGCCGACCTTTTTGAAACCCAGCCTGCCATAGAGCGTCACAGCGGCCTTGTTTTCGGCCTCGACCTCGAGGAACATTGTTTCGGCGCCGCGCGATGTCGCTTCGCGCAAGCCGGCCTGCATCAGCCTCCATCCGAGCCCAAGACGGCCAAACTTTTCGGGGACGGCGATCGTGAGAATTTCCGCATCACCGGCTGCTTCGCGCACCAGCACGAAGCCCCCGAAGGGTTTTGAAAAGAACGCGTTGGTCTGGCGTGCGACGAAGCCGAACACGCCTTTCTGAAGAAGAAGATTCTGGAATTCGCCATCGTTCCAGCCGCGCGGGAAGCGCGCACCATGAAGCTCGGAGACTTCGACGCAGTCGGAACTCTCCATCGGGACGACTTCGAAAAACGGCTTCCAGCTGAGATAATCGTCAAACATCGGGCATTCGGTCGCGTGAAAGAATTGAACGACGCGGAGTTATGAGATCTGCCGCGCCAACGCAAAGCCTGTCTGCGGTTTTGCATCCGGTCCACGAAGATAAAGCGGTTTCGGCTTTTGCGAACCTTTCGGCTTTGCAGCCGCAAGCTTTGCAATGACGGCGATATCGAAATGGTCAGGCAGGACCGGCGCCTCGTGCGGGCGCCATGACCCGGTCACGTCGGCCGACAGCTGGGCAATGAGTGCTGCGGCATCGTCCGGAGACAGTGCCGTGGGTTCGCTGAGCGGGGAGCCTTCGGCTGAAAAGGCCTGGGCATAGACCTCGTCCCGCTTGGCATCCATGACTGCCACGACGGGGCGTCCGGGATGCTTTGCAAGATGTGCGGCGGCCAGCGTTTCGAGCGTGGTGACGCCGACGCATTCCACATTGAGCGCCAGTGCCAGACCGCGGGCGGCCGCAACGCCAACTCGAATACCGGTAAACGAGCCCGGGCCGATGCCGACGGCGATACGCTGCACGGATGGAAGTTGAAGGCCAGCTTCATCAAGCGCCTCGTCGACGATCGCCATCAGCCGCTCTGCATGACCCTTGCCGATCGTCTCAGTGACGGACGAAAGAAGTCTGCCGGACGCGCCATCATAGAGCGCGGCGGAACAATCAACCCCGGTAGTATCGATGGCCAGAACGAGCATGTGCGGAACTGTTTTTCGAAATCAGATGGCTTCGACGGCCTGCACTTCAGGCACGAAGTGCTTGAGCAGGTTCTGAACGCCATGTTTCAGGGTCGCGGTCGAGGACGGGCAGCCGGCGCAGGCGCCCTTCATGTTGAGATAGACCGTGCCATCCCGGAAACCCTTGAAAGTGATATCACCGCCATCCTGGGCAACGGCCGGACGAACGCGGGTTTCCAGCAGTTCCTTGATGGTCGCGACGAGGGTCTCGTCGTCGGCCTCGTAGAACTCACCGTCTTCATCGGTATCTTCGGCAAGCGACGAGGCGCCGCCCATGACCGGCTGACCGGACATGAAATGCTCCATGATCGAGCCGAGGATGGCCGGCTTCAGGTGCTGCCATTCGGCGCTATCCTTGGAGACGGTGATGAAGTCGTAGCCGAAATAGACGCCGGTGACGCCGTCGATGCCGAACAGTCTGGCGGCCAGCGGAGACGCATCGGCCTCGCTCGCATTGCGGAAATCGGCCGTGCCCTTTTCCATGACGATCTTGCCGGGCAGGAACTTCAGGGTTGCCGGATTTGGTGTGGCTTCCGTCTGAATGAACATGATTTGTCTCCTTGACCCGTGCGCGCCAGCGGGCGCCGCAAACTTAGAACTCTTCCAAAGAAGATAGTCGCGATCAGCTTTTGGTTCAAGTGCGCCTTTCTGCCAATCCGGTCAAGAGAGAGGTCAGGCGAGCGCGTCGATTTCCTCGTCGGTCAGCGTATCAGGCAGAACGGTGACGGGAATGGGGAAAGCAGCACCCCTGCCCGCAACCGCCGAGACCAGCGGGCCCGGACCTTCCTTGGTCGAACCGGCCGCCAGAACCAGAACCGCAATGTCCCGGTCCTCTTCCACGAGCATGTTGATCTGCTCAGGCGCGCTTCCCTCGCGGATGACGATTTCCGGATCGATCCCGATCGTTTCGCGCACCCTCTGGGCGGCCTTGGCCATGATCGATTCCGCTTCTTCCATAGCTTCGGCGCGCATGATCTGCTCGACGCCGATCCATTGCTGGAAATCGCCATCGGGAATGACGAACAGCAGCACCAGGCCGCCATTGGAATTCTTCGCGCGGCGGCCGGCATAATGCACGGCAAGCTCGCATTCGGGGGTGCCATCGATGACCGCTATGAACTTGCGCCGATGTCCCTCAAGCCTGGAAAGCCGTTTCGAAACCATGCCGCCCCCTCAATTCCCGTCGGACGTTGTCGTTGTGGCGAAATTATACGAACCCGCGAAAATGAAAACCCGCCACGCGACCGTGACGGGTGCAAGATTTTCGGGCGCTCTCCCGCTTAGCGCAGGAAACCGACGATATCGAAGACTTCGCCCATGACCTTTTCGGCGCGGGCGCGGGCACGCTCGCCCCCATCACGCAGGATGGCATCGATATGGGTCGTGTCGTCCAGCAGACGGCGCATTTCGAGCGAGATCGGCGCCAGGACATGAACGGCGAGGTCGGCGAGAGCCGGCTTGAACACCGAGAACTGCTGGCCGCCGAATTCGGCAAGCACATCCGCCTTGGTGCGATCGGCGAGTGCCGCGTAGATACCCACGAGATTGGCGGCTTCCGGGCGACCTTCGAGGCCTTCGAGTTCGCTCGGCAGGCCTTCCGGATCGGTCTTCGCCTTGCGGATCTTCTTCAGGATCTCATCGGCATCGTCCATCAGGTTGATGCGCGACAGATCCGACGGATCGGATTTCGACATCTTCTTGGTGCCGTCACGCAAGCTCATGACGCGCGGGGCCGGACCATCGATCAGCGGCTCGACGAGCGGGAAATAGCCGTGGATCGGTTCTTCGCCGACAACCATGTCGACGCCGGTGCCGGTAGCCCGGATCTTGTCCTGGAAATCGATATTGAACTTCTGGGCGATATCGCGGGCAAGTTCCAGGTGCTGCTTCTGGTCGTCGCCGACAGGCACATGGGTGGCGCGATAGACGAGAATGTCAGCCGCCATCAGGCTCGGATAGGCGAGCAGTCCGAGCGAGGCGTTCTCGCGGTCCTTGCCGGCTTTGTCCTTGAACTGGGTCATCCGGTTCATCCAGCCGATGCGGGCGACGCAGTTGAAGATCCAGGCAAGCTCGGCATGCTGCGGCACGGCGGACTGGTTGAAGACGATATGCTTCTTCGGGTCGATGCCGGAGGCGATGAACGCTGCCGCGATGGAGCGGATCTGGCCGCGCAGATCGTCATGCACGAGCTGGGCCGTGATCGCGTGCAGATCGACGACGCAGTAGATGCAGTCGTTGTTTTCCTGCAGGGCGACGAACTTGCGGATAGCGCCGAGATAATTGCCGAGATGGAGATTGCCGGTGGGCTGGACACCGGAAAAGACGAGCGGCTTGAAGCTGTTCATTCTAGATCCTCGATAGGCTGATGGAAGGCCTCAGGCCGTTGGACTTGCGCAACCTGACAAGTGTGCGTGCTTGCCGCTGCGGCGCCCCGCGGGCCATGTAGCTGATGGCCGGGCTTATGCACGCCCCGCCACGAGGGATCAAGAGGCTGCATCATTCGCGTGCTGAATGAGATCCCAAAGGTTGCTGTAGCAATCGGCAAACACTGCGACCGTGCCATAGGGTTCGTGGCGCGGTTCTTCGATGAAGCGGACGCCTTTGGCTGACAACCGGGCGTGATCACCGGCAAAATCGTCGGTTTTCAGGAAAAAACTTACCCTGCCTGCCGTCTGGTTGCCGATCGCCGCCGTTTCGGCGACGCCGTCGGCGCGTGCCAGCAGGAGCGCGGCCCCATCTCCGCCCGGCGGGCGCACTACCACCCAGCGCTTGGTCGCCTCCAAAGGGGTATCGGAGACAAGGTCAAAGCCCATGATTCCGCAGTAAAAATCGAGCGCCCGATCGTAGTCGTCAACGACCAGCGTGACCAGAAATAGGGAACGGATCGACATCGAAACACACCTTGTTTTGTCGTGGCGGGTACAGGTCTTCGACGCTTACTGCCCGCCATGTCAAGGAACTCGAAGCAACCATAAGGTTAACGCAGCTTAACCCATGAGGCAGACAAATCCCACTTTGGGGCAAATTCCTCCATACTGAGGTCACTTTTCGGAAAGAAATACTCCCCCACCAAGTCGACCCCTGTCGGTCGTGAGTATTTTCCGAGGTTTACCCCAATGCGCATCTTTTACCGCGTCGCGCTGTCCTGCTTCATGACGCTCTGCCTAACGCTGTCCGCGACCGCACAAGCCGCCGAAAAAGGCGAGAAACGCCGCAGCAGTTCTTTCAAGCACGACTACTCTGCTTACTATACTGTCCAGCGCGTCAGCGTTCGGACCAACTGCTTTCCCGAGAAGCTGGGTGCCATCCTTGCCCATATCGCCAAGGAAACCGGCAAGAAGCCGATGGTGACCTCCGGCCACCGTCCGCGCTCTGGAACATCACAGCACAGCCATTGCTACGCCGCCGACATTCGCGTTCCCGGCGTTGCCGAAAAGAGGGTGCTTGCGGCAGCAGCAAGCGCCCCGGGCATCGGCGGCATCGGCCGTTACTGCAACGGCATCGTGCATGTGGATGTCGGCCCGCGACGCGCCTGGGCGCATTGCGGCAAGGGTGGAAAAGGTGGCAAGGGCAGCCTTGCAAGCCTGAAGCGCCGCGGAAAGTCCTGAGATCAGGACTCCGCCGGTGGTGGAACCGCAGACTTTGGCTTCCGCTTGATGTTTCGCCTGATCATGCCGAGATCGGCACCGCCGATCGCAAACGCGCAGGCGAAATAGACGACCATCGCAATCCCCAGAAGGCAGGCCAGAGCCAGCACCTGTGTCAACAGATGCGAGCCCGGTTGCAACCATGGGCTGGCATAGGGAAGCGCATAAAACAGCGCCGCCGCCATCACGCCCGTTGCGACCAGCAATAAAGCGGTGCGCCGGGCAAGCGCCCATTCCCAGACGAGATCGCCCCGCCAGACCAGCGTCGAGAATAGCAGGATCGTGTTGATCCATCCCGCCGCGGCTTCCGCCGTCGCGATGCCGCGTTCGGCGATCATCGGAAACAGCGTGATGGCGAGGCCGGAGTTGATGACGACCGACACCATGGTAAAGCGCATCGGCGTTTTGGTATCCTCGCGGGCATAAAAGCCCGGCTGCAGCGCCTTGATCAGAACGAAACCCGGAAGACCGATGCCATAGATGGCAAGGATCGAGGCGACGACGGTGGTGTTTTCCGCTGAAAACGCACCGCGCTCGTATAGAACGCGGATGATCGCATCCGACAGCATCCAGAGACCGGCAGCGGCAGGAAGCGTCAGGAACAGCACGAATTCGATCGAGCGGTTCTGGATGTTGCGGGCTTCCTTGACGTGGCCGCCCTTCAGCGCCCGTGACAATTCTGGAAGGAGCACGACACCGACGGCAACGCCGACGACACCGAGCGGCAGCTGGTAGATGCGGTCGGCATATTGCAGGGCAGCGATTGCGCCTTCCTTGCCCGACGCAATCGCCTGGCCGATGATCTGGTTGATCTGGGTAATGCCGCCGGTGATCGCGGCCGGAACCGCGAGCCAGAGCAGGCGCTTGACGTTGGGTGTCATCTTCGGCCGGCGAAAGCCGATATTGATGCCCGCGTGGCGCACGCCCACGTAGACGACGCCAAGCTGCAACACGCCCGCAACCAGCACGCTCCACGACAGATACCAGGCGATTTCGCGCGGATCGGCGCCAACCCAGAGGCCGTAGAGAAGCGCTGCGATCATCACCACGTTCAAGAACACCGGCGCGATGGCGGCGGCAAAGAAATGATGCAGCGAGTTGAGCATGCCGCTCATCATCGCCGTCAGCGACATGCACATGAGATAAGGGAACATGACGACAGCCATGCGCACCGTCAGCGCGGTCTTTTCCGCGTCATCGGCAAAGCCCGGGGCAATGACCCACCGCACCAGCCAGGGCATGGCCAGCTGCATTGCGATGGTGATGATCAGCAGCGCAGAAAACAGGACGCCGAAGACCTCTTCGGAAAACCGCTTGGCACCATCGACGCCGTTCGCCTCGATTTCCTTGGAAAACAACGGGACGAAAGCGGCGTTGAAGGCGCCTTCGGCAAACAGACGGCGAAACAGGTTGGGAAACCGGAAGGCGGCGTAAAACACGTCTGCCATCGGCCCGGTGCCAAGGGCTGCCGCCATGAAGGTTTCACGGGCGAAACCGAAGATGCGGCTGCCGAGCGTCGCGCCGCCGACGGTTGCGAATTTTCTGGCGAGGCTCATCGGGCTTGGCTCATCGTCTTGCGCTCATGCTTTTGGATCTGAGATTGTTCATGTTCTGCCTGTGCAATGGCGTGCGCCATTCGTCCGCTGCCCTGCCCCACAGTTTCTGTGGCGCGAAAAGAGCAGACCGAACGAAGCACCCGTTCAGCAGGGATAGCACCGGTGTCGTGTTTCAGACACTGGCTTTCGACTTCCGCGGCAAGACATTCGCTCCGTCGGCAGCCGCCGGCTGGGGCGCGACGATCCCATCCGGCATGGCTTCCTGAAGCTCGTCTTCCTGTTCGGCCATGACCGCCTTCAGCCGGGCGATGATATTGCCCTGGCGGTTTTCGTTGGTGACCTTATGGCCGACGAGATCGGTGACGTAGAACGTATCGATCACCTTTTCGCCAAACGTGGTGATCCGCGCCGACTGGATATCCAGCGAAAGATCGGCAAGTGCCGCAGTGATTTCCGCAAGCAAACCGGTGCGATCGAGGCATTCCACTTCGACCACGGTGAACTTGTTGGAAAGCCCGTTGGAGACGATCGCGGACGGCGGAATATCGAAGGCCTTGTTCTTGTTCTTCTTGGCTTTCGCCCGGCTGGCGATGACTTCCGGCAGGCGCTTCTTGCCTGCAAGCACGTCCTCGATCATCCGTCCGATCGTGCCGCCACGGCGCATCTCGTCGTCATCGACCGCAAATTCCCGGTTGATGTGGATCGTATCCAGCGCGCGGCCATCGGAGGTGGTGAAGATCTGCGCATCGGCGATGTTGGCACCGGCAGCCGCACAGGCGCCTGCGATAATCGACAAAAGACGCGGATGGTCGGGCGCCAGAACCGTGATCTCGGTGATCGCCCGGAAACTGTCGGTGCGCACCATGGTGGCGAGCGGCTTGCCGGCCTTGTCGGTTTCGCGGATGAAGCTCGCGTGGCGCACCTGGTCCTCGACGGGCACGGAGAGGAGATACGGCTGGTAATGCAGCTTGACCAGCGCCTCGCGGTCCTGCTCGCTCCAGTCGGAAAGGGCGTTGGCCAGATCTTCCTCCGCCACCTTGGCCCGCTCCTTGCCGGATGCTTCTGAGAAGCCGCCGGAGAGCCGCAGCTCCGTCTCGTAGTACAGGGTGCGCAGCAGCTGACCCTTCCAGCCGTTCCAGACACCCGGGCCGACGGCGCGGATATCGCAGATGGTCAAGACCAGCAGAAGCTTCAACCGATCCAGCGACCGGACTTTTTCGGCAAAGTCGGCGATGGTCTTGCGATCGTGCAGATCGCGGGTCTGCGCCGTCATCGACATGATCAGGTGCTGTTCCACCAGCCAGACGACGAGCTCGGTCTGCTTGGCGTTGAGGCCGAGGCGAGGGCAGAGTTTCTTAGCGATCCGGGCGCCGGCGATCGAATGATCCTCCTGGCGGCCCTTGGCGATATCGTGGATCAGAACTGCGACATAGAGCGCCGCGCGCTCCTCGATCGTCGGCATCAGCTTGTTGGCGAGCGGATGCATGTCCGCCGCTCGGCCGTGATCGATCTCCGACAGCGCATCGACCGAGCGGATGAGATGCTCGTCGACCGTATAGTGGTGATACATGTTGAACTGCATCATCGCCACGACCTTGCCGAATTCGGGAATGAAGCGGCCGAGCACGCCGGCCTCGTTCATTCGCCGCAGCATCAGGCCGGGATCGCGCCTGGAGGTGAGGATGGAGAGGAAAAGGCGGTTCGCCTCGTCGTCTTCCCGCACGGCACTGTCGATGAGGGAGAGCGAACGGGTAATGCTTTTCAGCGCATCGGGATGCAGTTCCAGCCCGGTCAGGTCAGCCACGTGGAAAAAGCGGATGATGCTGACCGGATCGCGCTTGAACACGCCCGGGTCGGCAAGCGTGATGCGACCGCGGTCTTCCACGAATTCGACGGTGCCGGCGATCTTGTGCAGCCGCTTGGTAAAGCGCGAGATGACCCGCTGGGTGAGGCCCGGTGCGGCCTTGGCCTGCTGATCCTCGAGAGCGGCGCAAAGAATGCGGGTGAGATCGCCGACATTCTTTGCGACCAGGAAGTAATGCTTCATGAAGCGTTCGACGGAGGACAGGCCCGGACGCGCATTGTAGCCGAGGCTTGCCGCGATATCGCGCTGGATATCGAACGATAGACGTTCCTCCGCCTTGCCGGTCAGGAAATGCATCTGACAGCGCACGGCCCAGAGAAAGTCATCGGCCTTTTCGAAGGACCGTGCCTCCTCGCGCGAGAGCACGCCGAGCTTGACGAGTTCGGTCGTTTCGCGGACGCGGTAGTAATATTTGGCGATCCAGAACAGCGTGTGCAGGTCGCGCAGGCCGCCCTTGCCCTCCTTGACGTTGGGCTCCACCAGATAGCGCGTATCGCCCGCCTTCTTGTGGCGCTGGTCGCGCTCGGCAAGTTTGGCGGCGACGAATTCCGGACCGGTGCCGGCGACGACTTCCAGATCGAAGCGCGACATCAGCTGATTGACCAGCGCGCCGCTGCCGCAGATCGGGCGGCATTCGAGAATGGCGGTGCGGATCGTCATGTCGGTTTTCGACAGGCGAATGCATTCCTCCACCGTGCGGGTGGCATGGCCAACCTTGAAGCCCATGTCCCACAGAAGATAGAGCAGGAATTCCACCGCCTTGCGCATGGCTTCGGAATTCTTTTCGGGCAGCAGGAAAAGAAGATCAATGTCGGACCCCGGCGCCAGCGTGCCGCGGCCATAACCGCCAGTGGCGGCAACCGCGATCTCGCGGCCTTCCGGATAGAGGCTCTCGGTGATTGTTTCATTGAGGACGCAGATCAGCTGGTCCTGGATCCAGGATATGCGGCGGGCGCAGCGAAGACCGCTGCCATCCTGGCTCAGCAGTTCGCGTGCCTTTTCGCGACCGTCGACACTTGCCTGCCGCAGGATCGGCAGGAGAGCTGCCCGCGATTCCAGCAGCGGCCGATCCTTGGTTCCGAGCGCCTCGCGGCATTTCGTCTGCAGGCCGGCGACGTCCATCAGTTCGGAAAAATCGATATCGTGACGATGATCTTGTCTTGTTGCTTGCTTGGCCATGTCTTCCTGCCGGTGCCCGCCCTCTCCCTTCCCGATGGAGACGACGACGGATTTCGGGCACCTCCCCTAAAGCGTTCCCAGGTCCCTGCGGCCCTGCCCCATACGCTTTAGCTCATTTTTGTTGCGCAGCCGTTACCGCAGAGCGCTCCGCATGTGAGCAGCGTGCTTACCACGGTTACGGCTTGACGGCGCCAAGTTGTTTGTTCGCGACCGGAACGTCAAGCCCGATATTGCCCGGGTCTGCGATAGACTTCGATCCGCTGCGCCACTGACGCGGGCTCATGCCGGTGATGCGGCGAAACTCGCGGTTGAAGTTCGACTTGGTCGAAAACCCGACATCGAACATGATGACCGTCGCCGGCCGGCTGGTTTCGCGAAGCAACAGGCACGCTTCCGCGATCCGGCGTCTGTTGACGAACTGCGAGATATTGAGGCCGGTTGCGCGGTTGATGGCAACCGACAGATCCCGCGCCGGCACGCCGGCCTTGCGGGCGAGTTTCGCTAGACTGGGGTTTTCGTCGCGGTAGAGACCGTCCCGATCCAAAGCCTCTGTCGCGCGTAAGACGAGACCCTCATCCTGTGGATTGGCCTCATTTGCCTTCCCGTTCGGCAGCGGGCCTTCTCCTGCTTCCGGCGCAAGATAGTAGATGCCGGTTACCACGAGAACGACGATGTTGATCGCCGTCAGGACAAGCGGAATGTCGTCCCTCCCATTGAACGTCGTGTAGATCGAGAGGGCAGCATCGCTGACTGCGAAAAACAGCATCAGCGCCGCCGTCATTCTTGCGGCCCGCAGGGCGGGACGCATTCGCTGAAGGCTGGCTTCGACCATGAGATCGGAACCGTCCGAACGGGTCAGCCGCCAGAGGGCGACGCCGTAAAAGAGAAAGATCACCAGCAGGAGCGGATCGACCAGGATCGGTGCGAAGACGACCGAAGTGCCGACGCAAAACGGTGCGGCGACGTGGCGCCAGGGTGCAGATCGCCCGCCGCCGGAAAGCGACTGGAAGGCGAGAAATGCGAGCGGCGGCATGACGGAGGCGGTGACCGGCTGAACCGGTGCGAGCGCCGTTATGCCGTAGCCGAAATGAAGGCCGACGACCAAGCCCTGGGCCGCATAGAGAACGACAAATGCGATGAAGTAGCGACGGCTTCCCGGCACGTCGACGCCTTTGAGGCTGTGATAGAGAGCAAGGGCAAAGACGATACCGACCAGAAACGGCAAAGGGATAGAGAGCACTGCAGTGACCCCGGCGGGAAATGGCCTGAAACATGTTTGAGGTCCGACCATATCACGATCGAGGTCGAAAGGCAGGCAGATACAGGCGCAAGGGTGGTGCCGTTCACAACCCCGATGGAGATTTCCATGGCCCTGCCCCTACCCCGCCTTCGCCTTGCAACCCTTGCCCTGATCGGTTTCGGGTATTCCGCAACCGCCTTGCCGGCCTTCGCCTTCGAGGCGGGAACCCAGTGGATCCAGATCAATCCGTCGCATCGAACCCAACCCGAGAGGGTGCTGATCACCTACCCGGCGAAGGCCGACGGCGAGCCGTATACGCTGGGCGCCGATGCTCTGTGGGTCGGCGTGCCTGCTCGCCGCAATGCCACGCCTGTGCAGGAAAAGTTTCCGCTGGTCATTCTGAGCCATGGCTCGGGCGGCAATGCAGCGGGGCTGGGCTGGCTTTCGACAGAACTCGCGCGCAACGGCTTCATCGTTGCGGCACCCAATCATATCCATTCGACATCAGGCGATTCCATTCCAGTGGAAAGCTTCAAGATCTGGGAGCGGGCACAGGATGTTTCAGCCCTGATCGATACACTGACGACGAGCGCCACCTGGAGCGCGCTTGTTGACATGGAGCGGATCGGCGGCATCGGCTTTTCACTTGGGGGCAACACGATGATGCTGACCGCCGGTGCCCACGCGTCGCTGCAGACCTTTGTTGCCCATTGCGCGGAGGCAGGCGGCAAGGATGCGGGCTGCAACTGGTTTCAGAAAGGCGGGGTGGATTTCTCCAAGGTCGACCGGGAGGCATTCGAAGGTGGTTATGGCGACAAACGCGTTTCGGCGGTAATTGCGATCGATCCGGGCTTTGCCGTGGCTTACCAGAACGAAAGTCTTGCCGGCATCGGCAGGCCGATGCTTTTCATCAACCTCGGCGAAGGCGACGGCATCATGTCCGGCACCAACGCCAAGTCGCTGGCGGTCGATATTCCGGAGGCCAACTACGCGCTGGTTCCCGGCGCAAACCATTTCTCGTTCCTGAGCATCTGCAATGCGAACGGAGCCGAATTGCTGAAGCAGTATGAGGATGATCCGGTTTGCGATGAGGTGAGCGACATCCCACGCGAAAAGCTGCATCAGCAGATCTTCTTCAATATCGCCGTCTTTCTGCGCAGAACGCTGCTGGAACGCTAAGCGCTCAGCCGACGGCAGGACGGAGGCCTTCCGACAGGGCCTCCTTCACCGCGAGTTCGGCCATGGCAAGCGTTGCTTCGCGGGTTCTGGCGGCGGCGATAAAGCGGCCGTTGTGGCAGAACGTGGCGCCTTCGACACCGGATGCGGCTTCCAGATCTGCATTGGTGAGCCCGGCCCATGCGGCGGGGAGATCGGCGCGCAGTTCGAAACCGTCATCGGCACGGCGGATGCCGGTGACGCACCAGTCCTTGTCGCGCGGGTGGACGACGAAGAGAAGCTGATCGGCGCCAGCCTTCAGGATGGCGGGGCGGAACGGCATGCCCATCGGCAATTCGAGGATGCGACCCTCGCCGGCCTTGGCAATGGCGTCCAGAACCAGCGTCTCTGCCCGCAGCTTTGCGGCGCGCTGGGAAATACCGGCTTCGACAAAGGCGCGGGCAATGACAAGCGCTGCATGGAAGGCGCGATCATCGGCGCCTTCGTCCTTTTCGTCAAAGGCGGGCTTCAGGGTTTCGAGAAGCGACGGCAGTGTCAGGCCGGCCATCGGACCTGCGGCCGAGGGGCTGAGCGCGCCATTGTCCATGAGGTCGATCGGCAGCACGAACTTGGTGTCGAAGGCTGCGTGCACCGCCTCGACATGGGCTTCCGGTACGCCGAAGGCGAGCAGGTAATCGCGGCCGTAGTGCTTCCAGATCAGGCCGAAGGAACTGAACGGCGCGCCGTCATCTCGCAAGGGCGCACCGCGCTGGTGATGATCGAAAATCTGCGCCTGCGCGTCGAAGGAGCCGCCGACGTCGTAGATGATGCGGTCGCCACCCGGCGTGATCCATTCGGGAGCCCGGCTGCGGACGATGCGTGCATCGGGGAACAGCCGCGTCAGGATGACACTGGACAGGAGTTCGTCGGCATGGAAGCCACCGGAATGGGTGACGAGATAATCTGGAGTCATGCCGCGATCAGCCTTTTCTTTCAATGGAAAGAATCAGATAGCCGGAGCGGAGGGCCTTCTCAAGCGCTGAGGTGTGGTTTCGGGAGAATGCGTCAGGAAATTGCAGTAATTTCGAGTTCATGACCGTTTACAGTCACGACATCGCCGACCGACTTGCCCAGAAGCGCACTTGCAACGGGAGAAACGTAGGAGATCGAACCTTCCTTCGGATCGGCCTCATCCTCGCCGACGATGCGATAAGCCTGCTCGCGGCCGTCGTCACGGCTGAAGCGCACCGTGTTGCCGAAGGCGACGACTTCAGTCGAAACCGGTGCAGGCACTAGCTGAGCGCTGTGCAGCCTCTCGGCGAAGTAGCGGAGGTCGCGCGCGGGACCTGCGGCCTGGCGGCGGCGCTCGTTGACGTCCTCAACCGTGTTGGCCGCGTCAAAAGCCTCCTTTGCGGTACGAAGCTGCGCTTCGAGCGCCTTCAGGCCGGCCTCGGTGACGAGGTTGGGATGCGACGAGACGGGCCTGTCCGGCAGCTGGGTTTCCGCTGCGGTTTCAGCACTTTCTTCCTTCACGAAGGCGACGCTCACGTGCGTGTTCCTTTCAACTGAGATGCGGCCTTACTTGGCCGCAAGTTGCTTCTTCAACGCATATAGGGCGTCGAGCGCATCGCGCGGGCTCATTTCGTCCGGATTGATGGCTTTCAGCGTTTCCTCGACCTTTGACGGACCGCGCTTCATCTCATCTTTTCTCACCGCCACCTGGAATAGCGGCAGATCGTCGATGAGCTGGCTTGCGGGGTTCTTGCGATCGCTGTCCTCAAGCTTGGTCAGCACATCTCGGGCACGGGCGACAACGCTGTCGGGCAGGCCGGCAAGCCGTGCGACCTGGATACCGTAGGAGCGATCGGCAGCACCGGGTCCGACTTCATGCAGGAAGATGACCTCGCCGTCCCATTCCTTGACCTTCATCGTGGCATTGGAAAGGCGGTTGAGCTTTTCCGAGAGCACGGTGAGTTCGTGGAAATGGGTGGCGAACAGCCCACGGCAGCGGTTGCCTTCGTGCAGGTGCTCGACTGCGGCCCAGGCAATCGACAGGCCGTCGAAGGTTGCCGTGCCGCGGCCGATCTCATCAAGGATGACCAGCGAACGGTCCGTCGCCTGGTTGAGGATCGCTGCCGTCTCGACCATTTCGACCATGAAGGTGGAACGGCCGCGGGCAAGATCGTCGGAGGCTCCGACGCGGGAAAACAGGCGGTCGACGATGCCGATATGGGCGGACGCGGCGGGCACGAAGGACCCCATCTGGGCAAGGATCGCGATCACCGCGTTCTGGCGCAGAAACGTCGATTTACCGCCCATGTTGGGGCCGGTGAGAAGCCACAGGGCACCGAACTCGTCGGTTCCGGCAGGCGAAAGATCGCATTCGTTGGCGATGAACGGGCCTGATGACTGACGGCGCAGCGCCTGCTCGACCACCGGGTGGCGACCGCCTTCGATCGCGAACATGCGCGACGCGTCGACTGCCGGGCGGCGGTAGTCCCACTCCTCGGCGAGCATCGCAAGGCCGACTGCAACGTCGACGATGGCAAGCGCGCGGGCGCCGGCCTTGATCGCTTCGGCTTCGGCGGTCACGGCCTCGACCATGAGACGAAAGGCTTCGAGCTCGATCGTCAGGGCCTGGTCGGCGGCGTTGGCGATGCGGCTTTCGAGATCGGCCAGTTCGGTCGTGGTGAAGCGCATCGCATTCGCCATGGTCTGGCGATGGATGAAGCGCGCCTTGCCCTCTGGCGTATCGGTCATCGGGCCGGCATTGCCAGCGGTCACCTCGATGAAATAGCCGAGCACGTTGTTGTGCTTGATCTTGAGCGACTTGATACCGGTCTCTTCGGCATATTGCAGCTGCAGCCCGGCGATGACCTTGCGCGACTGATCGCGCAGTGCGCGGACCTCGTCCAGTTCGGCACGTGCACCATCCGCAAGAAAGCCGCCATCGCGCTTGAGGAGCGGAAGGTCTTGCGCAAGCGTGGTGCCAAGCAGGGTTTCGAGTTCCGCCGGCAGCATCTTCAGATCATCGAGCGCCTCCGACAGTTCCTGCGGCAGCATGGCGCCACTGAGGAAGCTGGCAACGCCACGCGCCGCTTCGAGACCGGCGAGGATCGCACCGAGATCACGCGGGCCGCCGCGATCGAGCGCCAGACGTGACAGGGCGCGCGGCATATCGGGCACGTGTTTCAGCGAGGAGCGCAGATCCGAACACAGGCCAGGCTCGTCCCTGAGGAAGGAGACGGAATCGAGCCTTCGGTTGATGCGGTCGGGATCCGTCAGCGGCGACATCAGCCGTTCGGCCAGAAGCCTTGCACCGCCGCCGGTGACGGTTCGGTCGATCGCTTTCAGGAGCGTGCCTTCGCGCTCGCCTGACAAGGTTTTCGTCAGTTCCAGATTGCCGCGGGTGGCGGGATCGATGAACAGGGTGGAGGCACCGCTTTCGCGCTCCGGTCGGCCGAGCGGCGGGCGCTCCGCCATCTGGGTCTTTTCCACATAGGCGATGGCAGCTGCGGCCGCTGCCATTTCAGCGCGCGAAAACGTGCCGAAGCCATCCAGCGTGCCGACGCCGAAATAGCGCGCGATGCGGCCTTCCGACGTGGCGCTGTCGAACAGGACCGAAGGCTGCGGCACAGCGACGCGGCCAAGCACGTCGAAGACCGGCTTCAGCTCCGCATCGTGGAACATCGTATCCGGCATGATCAGTTCGCGCGGCTCGATCCGCAGGATGTCGGCGAGCAGGCGCGACGGCTCGGTTTCCGCCAACCGGAATACGCCGGTGGAGATATCGATCCAGGCAAGCGCCATCAGCGGTTCGGCAGCACCCTTGATGCGGGCAAGCGTCATCAGGTAGTTGGATTCCGAGGCGACGAGCAGTTTCTCTTCGGTGATCGTGCCGGGCGTGACGAGCCGCACGACATCGCGTTTGACGACCGATTTGGAGCCGCGTTTCTTCGCTTCCGCCGGGTCTTCCACCTGTTCGCAGACGGCAACGCGAAAGCCGAGCATGATCAGCCGCTGCAGATAGTCATCCGCTGCATGCACGGGCACGCCGCACATCGGAATGTCCTGTCCCATATGCTGGCCGCGCCTCGTCAGCGTGATGCCGAGAGCCCGCGAGGCATCGATCGCATCCTCGAAGAACAGCTCGTAGAAATCGCCCATGCGATAGAACAGCAGCGATCCGGGATTGTTGGCCTTGATCTCGATGAACTGTTCCATCATCGGCGTTGCCGACGCGCGGCTTTCCTCCGAAGCCAGCTGGTCGGTCGTCAGGGCATCGAGCGTAGGTCTTTGAAAATGGGTCACGGCACCAATGTTTGTTGCGCAGATTTATTGTTGCGTCTGGAAAGAGGCGACACTATCGGTGATGACCCTTGAATTACAACATCCCCCGCGACCTCGAGGGGCGCTGCCCACAAAAAGCTGGAGAGGCCAATGCCCGCAAACGACAAGACGCCGGAAAAGAACACGCGCAACAGAGCGTCGGTGACCGAGCAGGAAGCGCTTGATTTCCACTCGCAGGGCCGTCCCGGCAAGCTCGAGATCACCCCGACAAAGCCGATGGCGACGCAGCGCGACCTCTCGCTGGCCTATTCGCCGGGTGTCGCCGTGCCGGTTCTGGCGATCGCCGCCGACCCTTCCAAGGCCTATGACTACACGACGCGCGGCAACATGGTGGCCGTAATTTCCAACGGCACGGCAATCCTTGGTCTCGGCAATCTCGGTGCACTGGCATCCAAGCCGGTCATGGAAGGCAAGTCCGTCCTGTTCAAGCGGTTTGCCGATGTGGACAGTATCGATCTCGAGGTCGATACAGAAAACGTAGACGAATTCATCAATTGCGTGCGCTATCTCGGCCCGTCCTTCGGCGGCATCAATCTCGAGGACATCAAGGCGCCGGAATGCTTCATCATCGAGAGCCGCCTGCGCGAGCTGATGGACATCCCGGTTTTCCATGACGACCAGCACGGCACGGCGATCATCGCCGCCGCCGGTCTCATCAACGCGCTGGAACTGACCGGCCGCGACCTCAAGACGACGAAGCTGGTGTGCAATGGCGCGGGCGCTGCCGCGATCGCCTGTATCGAGCTGATCAAGGCGATGGGCTTCAACCCTGCCAACATCATCCTCTGCGACACCAAGGGCGTGATCTACCAGGGGCGCACCGAGGGTATGAACCAGTGGAAGAGCGCCCACGCCGTCAAGTCCGACAGCCGGACGCTGGAAGAGGCCATGAAGGGTGCCGACGTGGTGTTCGGTCTTTCCCAGAAGGGTGCGTTTACCGAAACGATGATCCGCTCGATGGCGGACAAGCCGATCATTTTCGCGATGGCCAATCCCGATCCGGAAATCACGCCGGAAGAAGTGGCGCGCATCCGCGACGACGCGATCATGGCGACCGGCCGCTCGGACTATCCGAACCAGGTCAACAACGTGCTGGGCTTTCCCTACATCTTCCGCGGGGCGCTCGATGTGCGAGCCCGGCAGATCAACGATGCGATGAAGATTGCCGCCGCGCAGGCGCTGGCCGATCTAGCCCGCGAGGACGTGCCTGATGACGTGGCTGCCGCCTACCAGGGCAACCGCCCGCGTTTCGGGCCGCAATACATCATTCCCGTGCCGTTCGATCCGCGGCTGATCTCGGCCATTCCCGTCGCTGTCGCCAGAGCCGCAATGGAAAGCGGAGCAGCGCGTCGCGACATCACCGACCTTGACGCCTATGGTCGCGAGCTTTCCGCCCGCCGCGACCCGATCGCTGCAACGACGCAAGGGATCTACGACCGGGTTCGCCGCTTCCCCAAGCGCGTGGTGTTTGCCGAAGCCGAAGAAGAGCAGGTCATGCGGGCCGCGATCTCGTTCTGCAGCCAGGGTCTCGGCACTGCGATCCTGCTCGGCCGCGACGATGTGATCCGCGAGACGGCCGAAAAGGCCGGTATCGACCTCGAACGTCCCGGCATCGAGATCATCAATGCGCGCATTTCCAATCGCGTCGATACCTATATCGACTTCCTCTACGCCCGCCTGCAGCGCCATGGACTGCTTCTGCGTGACGTGCAGCGGCTGATCCACCACGACCGCAACCATTTTGCCGCGACCATGGTGGCCGTGGGCGATGCGGATGCGATGGTAACCGGCACGACGCGCAATTATGCGACCGCTCTTTCCGACGTGCGCCGCTGCATCGACGACAAGCCCGGACACAGGGTGATCGGCGTGTCGATCGTGGTGGCCCGCGGCCGGACGATCTTCGTGGCGGATACCGCCGTCCACGACATGCCGACTGCCGAGCAGATTGCCGACATCGCCGTGGAAGCCGCGCGCGTCGCCAAGCGCATGGGCTACGAGCCCCGGGTGGCGCTGCTTGCCTATTCCACCTTCGGCCAGCCGATCGGCGAACGGTCGGAGCGGGTCCGCGAGGCGGTGAAGATCCTCGACGGACGTCGGGTGGATTTCGAGTATGACGGCGAGATGGGTGCCGACGTGGCGCTCAATGCCAGCCGCATGGAGCAGTATCCGTTCTGCCGTCTCTCCGGCACGGCCAACGTGCTTGTCATGCCGGCCATCCATTCGGCCTCGATCGCCACCCGCATGCTGCAGGAAATCGGTGCCTCGACGCTGATCGGGCCGCTTCTCGTCGGTTTGGATAAATCGGTGCAGATCACCCAGATGGGCGCCAAGGACACTGAAATCGTCAACATGGCAGCCATCGCCGCCTATAACGCGGGGTCCTGAGAGACCCCGCACCGACGCATTTGTTGAAAGCTTGAACCGATCGGATTAGGATGTCTCATCTGGTCCGATCGGAGTTTTCGTCTCATGAAGACCGTCAGCATTCAGGAAGCCGAAGAAAACCTGTCGCAGCTTGTCGATGAAGCCGCGAATGGGGAACCGTTCGTGATCGCCAAGGCGGGCAAGCCGCTGGTGACGGTGGTTGCTGTCGATGAGGCGGCGACACCCGAGGTTACCGAACCCAAGAAACGGCGGATCGGATTTTTGAAAGGACAAATCTCTGTCCCCGACGATTTCGACACCGTGTTCGCCAAGGAAATTGAAGACATGTTCCACGGCGACGGGAAGTGAGGGCGCTTCTCGACTCTCACCTTCTGGTCTGGATCTCGGAGGACTCGCCCAAACTGCCGAAATCGGTGCGGGAAATGATCGAAGACGATCGCAACAGTTTCTTTTTCAGTGCGGTCAGTCTCTGGGAGGTGGCGATCAAATGTGCGCTCGGCAAGACCAGCTTTCAAGTTGACGTCCGACAACTCCACTCAAGCCTCCTCGAAAACGGCTATGCGGAGTTGACCCTGAGCTCCCGACACGCCTTTGCGCTCGAAACGCTTCCGCCCATCCACAAGGACCCGTTCGACCGCATCCTCATCGCGCAGGCGATGATGGAGGATATGGTGCTGCTGACATCTGACGAGATGTTGGGGCGCTACGGGGGACGGATCAGGCTCGTTCTCTAGTTCGCGAAGCGGCCGGCGTCGGCGCCGAAGTAGTTGATGTAGCGGCCGGAGATCGAGGCGATCGGTAGCACGATCAGCACATCCGTGGTGTTGAAGGCCTGATCGACGACGGCTCCCATTCCGATCATGGCGCCGAGGCGAAGGTAGCCCTTGACCAGCGGTGGCATGGCGGAAAGCGCCTGGCGCGGATTGATCGCCTCGGCCGGCATCAGATCCATGTTGCGATTGAGATCAGGCAATGCGTGGACCATCCACTCGTCCTTCACCAGCGCATTGTGATGGAGGAAGGACAGCGCCAGCGCGTGTTCTTCCGGACGCACGCCGGGGAAAGAGGCGCAGCCGAACATGGCATTGACACCATGCTTCAGCGCATAGGCCCAGTTGCCCTGCCAGAGCAGTTCGACGGTGCGTTTGGTGCGGTATTCGGGCAGCACGCAGGAGCGGCCGAGTTCCATGAACTGCTTGTCGGGATGGCGGGCGAGAAGTGGCGCGATATCGAACTCGGACGTCGAATAAAACCCGCCATTCGCCTCAGCGACGCTCTGGCGCAAAAGCCGGTAGGTTCCGACGATCTGGTCTTCGATTTCACCGTCTATCGCGTTGTCGACGACAAGCAGATGGTCGCAGATCGCATCGTAGCTATCGATATCCCGTCGAAGCCGCATCGCCTCGGGCTCGATCGTGGCGCCCATCTCCTCGACGAAGACGCGGTAGCGCACGGCCTGGGCGGCATCGATTTCGCGCAGGTTGCGGGCAAGCCTTGTTTCGAGCGTGCCGATGCGACCGAAGACATCGCTACCAACGCGGCTATTTGCCGGGTCAGCAGCCGGGGCCTGCTTTGTCTCAGAGGTCAATGTGCGGTTCAGGAGTTCGATAGCCATGGTGATTCTTCCCGTACCGGTTGGATCACCCGCGTTTAAACATGCATCTGCAACAAGAGCGTGACAGATATCGTCACAATAGGAAGTGGTGCAAGGCCCGTCAACGCGACTGTCAGGATGTGCTGGAAGCCTGCGCAAAAAGGCGCAATTCCTCAATCAGAACAGCCGGATCTAGCGGCTTCTGAAGCACTTTGCAGGCGCCCTGATCGATGACTTTGCGCCGCGCCTCGCCGCGGCTTTCGGCTGTCAGCACCATGACGGGGACCGGCTGCAGCGCGGTTCTGGAGGCGGCGGAGATGAGATCCATGATGTTGCCGCCGGGCATATGCATGTCGCAGAGAACGACATCCGGGCGGTTTTCGCCAAGGGCTTCGATGAGACTTCCGAAATCCTCCACGGAACGAACCGTGTGCCCTGCCTTGCGCAGAACCGCGGCGACCAGAAGCGCACTGACGGGATCGTCTTCTCCGAGAAGAATATCGAGGGCCGGACCGGCTTCCCGCTTGCGATCGACCGAGTTTGAATTTTCAGGAGCCGGCACGTCCATTACCGGGCGGTCGCGGGCGCCAAAACCACGCATGCGGCCACTCAGGACATCGACCAGCGATTTTTCGCGCAGCGGCCGGATCAGCCAGGCATCGAAATATTCCTGGGGTTGCGACGCCCTTTCCTCCGGATTGACCAGTAGAATACGGTGCAGCGGCGCGTGCGACGGTTCCCACGCGTAGTCGGAGGCCAGTCGGTGATCGACGATGAGATCGGTATAGGGCGAGCCTGTCGCTTTGGCCCGATCGATCAATAGCTGCACCTGGGCGGGATCGGACACATGCCTCCCACGGCCGCCGAGTGTTTCGATGCTGGAAACGGTCGCAAAGGCGGCCGGACCATCTGGCGCAAGCAGAAGCACGCGAGAGCCAAACAGCGAGCGGTTGCGAACGGCAGCACCGGCCGGCGCATCCTCGGCAAGACGCATGGGATAGCGGATGGTGAAGACGCTGCCATTGCCCTTGCGGCTGGAGACCGACAGCGAGCCGCCGAATTCGGCCAGGATGCGCGAGGCGATGCCGAGGCCGAGACCTGTGCCGCCGCTGCGCGTTTCCGCTGATCCTGCCTGTTCGAACGCACCGAAGATCCGGGTCTGCTCTTCCTCGGTCATGCCCGGGCCGGTATCGGCAACAGAAATCGCCACGGTCTCGTTCTCGATGAAGGCTCGAACCAGCACGCCGCCTGTGGTCGTGAACTTGACGGCGTTGCCGATGACGTTGAACAGAACCTGGCGAATGCGGGCAGGATCGAAGTCGAGAAGCTCCGGCACGGCGGCGGATACGGTGGCGGCGATCTCGATCCGTTTGCCATGGGCGCGGGGCGCGAGCATTTCCACGACACCTTCGATCAGCTGGCGCAGATCCGCTGCACGGTTGTTGAGACGGAACCGGCCGGCCTCCATCGTGGAATGATCCAGCAGATCTTCGACCAGTTGAGCCAGGGCGTAGCCGGACTGGCGGATACCGCTCAAGTAATTCTGCTGCTCCGCCGTCAGCTTCGTCTGACCCAAGAGGTGGGTCATCCCAAGAATGCCGTTCAGTGGCGTTCGTAGCTCATGGACGACGTTGGCGATCTGCGGAGAGCCCGAGACGTCGGCAGCAATGGCCTGTGGGCGGCGCCATTTGAAGATTTTTGTGAAGAGTGCGCGAAGAGCGCCTGGATGTCTCTGGACGTTCGCCGCGACCGGCTGCTCCGGCGTGCGGGGCACTCCATTCCATGCTACGTCGTCAGACCCGTCCTTCGGCGCGAGCGACGTGAAGGCCTGTGAGATACGGTTCTGTATTTCGGCGATGTCGCGCATACGGAAAGATTACCCGAGGTTTCCTTCCGAAGTCTTAGATCAATCCGGTAAAATTATGCCAATCGCTCGATTTCGCAATTATCCGTCGAGCAAAATTACTTCTGCTCGTCTACGGATGCCGCCGCTTTGGGACCGAACAGCTCGTCGACAATGACGAGACCTGCACCGACGCTGATAAAACTGTCCGCGAGATTGAACACGGCAAACGACCAGGTGGCGGTGTGAAACAGGATGTAATCCACCACATGCCCGTAAACGATGCCATCGATCAGATTGCCGATCGCACCGGCGATGATCATCGCATAGCCGAGATGGGCAAAGGGCCGGTCCTTGGGCGTGCGGCGCCAGAGCCACAGCACGAAGGCAACGATGACGAGGCGCATGCCGATGATGAATTCGCGCTCCATGCCGGACAGAAGCGAGAAGGCTACGCCCATATTATAGGTGCGGTAGAGCGCCAGAAACGGCATGACCGGCACCATTTGCTCTAGCGGCAGCGAATTTTCGACCGCGATCTTGATCGCCTGGTCGAGTAGCACGGCGATGATGATGAAGATGACCGCACTGATGGGTCGCGACAGGAGACCAACGCGAGCGGTCATTATTTATCCTCCAGCGTCAGCAGATGGCGGCGGGCTTCAAACAGCATGACGGCCGTCGCGACCGCGAGATTGAGCGAGTCCGCCCTGCCCTGTTGCGGAATTTTGACCGTGCGATCGGCGGCGTGCGCAAGGCTGTCTGGCAGCCCGGACTGCTCGTTGCCCATCAGGAGAACGACCGGTTTGCGGGTATAGTCCGCAGTGCGATAATCCACGGCGCCGGCCAGATGGGTGGCGACGACGCTGACGCCCGCTCCCTTTTGCCAGTTCAGGAATTCTTCCGCCGAGCAGCGGATGACCGGCATCGCAAAAATCGAGCCCATCGTGGCGCGTACGGTTTCCAGCGAGAACGGGTCGGTGCTTTCGCCGACCAGAAGAACGGCGGAGGCGCCGGCGGCATCGGCCGTGCGGATGATCGTGCCGAGATTGCCCGGATCGCGGACGCGGTCGAGCGCGACGAATGTCTGCTCAGCCTGAGGCTTCAGATCGGCAAGCCGTGCCCAGCGCTGCTCGAAAATACCGACCACCATCTGCGGATTGTCGCGGCGCGTGATCGACGACAGGACCTTTTCGCTGACCTCGAGAACGAGGCCGCCATCAGCAACGGTCTTTGCCGCAACCTGTTCGACCAGCGGCTTGGCCTTGGCAGCCTTGGCATAGACGAGCGTGCGGATTGTCCAGCCGAGTTCCAGCGCATCGATGACCAGTTTCAGCCCCTCCGCCATGAAGGCACCGGATTCTTCCCGGTGCTTCTTGTCGGTGAGAAGCTTGATGTCCTTGATGATGGGGTTGGCGAGCGAGGTGACTTCCTTCACCTGCCCGACGCGCCGTGGCCCGTTTCTGTGAAAATTATCGCTCATGCGGGTACCCAACGGCTGAAAAGAGAGGTGGAAAGCGCGCGGCCACGGACTTTGCCGTCAAGGCCCGCTTCCCGGATGACGAGTTCGCCCGATTCCACAACGCCATCTGCGCCGCGCATGGTTTCGCGCATCAGTTCATGGATGGAATAGAAGCTGGCGCGGATCGAATAGGCCGTCAGCACCAACCCGACCGCCTTGGGCGACAGGAGTTGCCGGCAGACATCGAGCATCAGCGGCAAATGGTCGAACAGATGCCAGACCTCGCCATTCGGACCGCGGCCGAATTTCGGCGGATCGGTGAGAATGATGTCGTAGGTGTTGCCGCGGCGTTCCTCGCGCAGGATAAACTTCATCGCGTCTTCGCAGATCCAGCGGATCGGTGCCTTTTCGAGACGCGACAAGGACTGGTTCTCGCGACCCCAGCCGATCGCCTTTTTCGACGCATCGACATGGGTGACTTCGGCACCGGCGGCTGCCGCCACGAGCGAGGCGACGCCGGTATAGCCGAACAGGTTGAGGACTTTCAGGGTGCGCCCGGCCTTGGCGGCTTCCTCGACGCGTTCCTTCATCCACTCCCAGTGGACGATCTGTTCCGGAAACACGCCGACATGGCGAAATGCGGTAAAGCGGCCGTGGAAATCGATACCGAGAAGGGCGAGAGGCCAGGTTTCCCCGAGCACTTGTGATGGGAAGCGCCAACGGCCCATGCCGTCTTCATCCGTGTCGCCGGTGAAGATTGCGTCGGCATTTTCCCAGATGTCGTCGGCAAGCGTCGGCTGCCACAAGGCCTGGGCTTCCGGGCGCACGACCCGGTAATCGCCGTATTGCTCAAGCTTCAGGCCGCGGCCGGTGTCGATCAGGTGGAAATCGCCAGCGCCCGACGATTCCAGAATGATCGGCACGCGTTCGGCGGGCAGATTTCCGCTGCGGGCAAGAAGCGGACGCGTTTCGACCGGTACGTGCGGTTGTGCCTGTGGTCTGTCAGGACGGCGCGACTGGGTGGTTTGGGCTTCGGCCCGACCTTCCGAGCGCGCAGCCTGGGGGCCGGTCGACCTGGTGCGGGTTGCGGCAACGGCCGGACGGCTGCCAGCTTCGCTGCGGCGCTTGTCCGGGCTTTTTGCAGGCGACTTAGGCGCGCCCTTGGCTGCTGGCTTCTCCGGGCGCTTGCCGGTCGGCCGCCTTTCCTTGTTCTTCACTGCGATCATCCGCTCGGGTTCTTGTCTTTCGCAGCAGATAGCATCTGTGCCGCGTTCTTCAAAGCCGGCAATAGCGTCAGATCTGTTTTCGCGCGCTTCCATGCCTATCTTATCAGCGAAACGGGAGATCGAGATGGATATCGAAGGGCAGGAACGGATCGCGGCGCCGCGGGATATCGTGTGGCGCGCGCTGAACGATGCCGAAACCATCCGCCAGTGCATTCCCGGTTGCGAGCGTCTGGAGTGGATTTCGGACAACGAACTTGCCGCCAGCATCAAGGTTCGCTTCAGCCTGATCTCGCTTGGCCTTGCCGGCACGATCACGCTTTCGAACATCAGGGCGGGAGAAAGCTACACGATCTCCGCCGAGGGTCAGGGAAGCGTTGCGGGATTTGCCAAGGGCGCGGCCGATGTACGGCTTGAGGCCGACGGGACTGAGACCGTGCTGCATTATATCGCGCGGGCGCAAACCGGAGGGCGTATCTCGCAGCTTGGTTCCAAGCTCGTGCGGTCGACAACCGAGAAGCTGGCAGCAAAGTTCTTTGCGGACTTCAACGCAGCGGTCATCGCCAAGACGGCGGAGGCCAGAACCGAGGGGCTCTGACCGCGGGTCGTTATCTGGCTGGAAGCGCGGCGTTGCTGGCCGGGGCGGGAACAATGGCCTGGTTGGCCGGAACGACTGACGGCGACGGCTTGACCGCGGCAGTGTTCTCCTTTTGCAGACGGACGGCCTCGCGAGCTTCAATCCGGGCCTGTCTGCGATGCTTGCCCTGGCTCCACCAGGTCACGAACGAGCCAAGCGCCATGCCGAACAGGAGCGCCAGCAGTACCAGCAGGAACAGCGGTGCCGTCAGCGACAGGACGCTGTCTTCCGGACGGAAGGGATTGAGTGCGAGCGTGACGCTTTGACGGTTGGCGACGGCCAGAACGATCAAAACGATGCCGAGGGGCACAAAGATCACGAGGCTCACGATCCTCTTGAACTTGGTCATGGTTTTCTCCCGGCAAGTGACAATCAAACGATGGATCGCCGGTCATCGCTGCCGGCGTCTAGTGCAGAATAGAGGGCGGCGTCATGCTTTCAAGTGTGATGCCCGACCTTCGACGCGATCAATCGTCCTCGTCGGCCAAATCCGGGTTGAGGCGCTCGCGCAATTCCTTGCCCGTTTTGAAGAACGGCACCCATTTTTCCTCGACAAAGACGCTTTCGCCTGTGCGCGGATTGCGGCCGGAGCGCGACGGACGGTTCTTTACCGAAAACGCGCCGAAGCCACGCAGCTCGACCCGGTTACCTCCGGCGAGAGCATCAGTGATCTCGTCGAGGACCGCATTGACGATATTCTCGACGTCACGATGGTAGAGATGCGGATTGCGCGCTGCAACGATCTGCACCAGTTCAGATTTGATCACTTCTGCCCCCTGAAAAAAGTTAGGTGCCCCCTGAAAAAATTAGGCTTTCAGTCGCTTCCAACCTGCCAAACGGAAACCAGACCGTCAAGGAACAACTTGTCGGAGCCGAAGATCCGAAGCGCTGCCGGGGAAAGCTGGTCGCCCAGTCCGGTCATGCGGAAAAACTGCGACACGGCACTGGCGAACCAGAATGAGGACGAGGACTTGCCGTCCTTCCATTCCACTTCTGGCAGGCTTTTGGCCACACCGCGGGTCTCCAGATAGGCGCGGACCTCGTCTTCGCCGCCGAGTTCATCGACCAGCTTGACGGCAAGCGCCTGACGGCCTGTGAAGATCGTACCGTCAGCGAGTTTCAGAACCTCATCGCGCGGCATGTTGCGGCGATCGGCCACGAGATCGACGAACCAAGCGTAGCTGTCCATCACCATATTGCGGATCATCGTCTTGGCTTCTTCGCTGGCAGGATGGAAGGGCGATGGCTCGGCCTTCAGCGGCGCCGACTTGATCTCCTCCAGCGATACGCCGATCTTTTTCAGCGCTTCATCGACCTGAGGGTACTGAAAGATGACGCCGATCGAGCCGGTGATGGAGCTTTCGCCGGCGACGATATGATCGCCAGCAGATGCAATCATGTAGCCGGCGGATGCGGCAAGAGTGCGGACCTGCGAGACGACGGGCTTGGTTTGCGCGATATGGCGGATGGCCTTGAAGATGCGCTCGCCGCCATAGGTCGTTCCGCCCGGAGAATTGATCGAGACGATGAGCGCCTTTGCCTGGCTGCTTTCGGCGATCTTCTCCAATCGCTCCAGCAATTCCCTGTCGTCAAGGATCATGCCTGAGATATCGACGCGGGCGACGTGCGCGACCGCGGAGTTGCCACTGGCGCCGACCGTAACCCGATACAGCGCGAAACCGATGCCGACGAGAAACACAAGGGCCGCAACCCGCCAGAAACTCAGTTTCCGACGCAACTGGCGCCGTTCAGCAATCCCCATCTGATCCATTCTCAATCCTCATAGCGAGCCAGCCCAAATAGGGTCCGGCTTTTTGTTTCAAGCGGGCATATCACGTTTTTATGTTGTCCATTATTGTTTGTTGAACGATAAAAACCATATTGAGGCCGCAGGTGAACAACTAGCGCCACTTACGTCGATCTCAACGCAGGCGGCCCAGTCATCTTTACGACAAATCTTGCCGGAAAGGACCGGACGAGCAGAATGCTGCAGCATATCCGCAACCCAGCCCTGGCCGGCGCTTCCCGTGCGATCGGGCAGTCGCCCGACGATATCTATCAGTCGGCACTTGCCCATTCCGCAAGGGTGCGCAAGCTCAAGATATTCCTGCCGATCAGTGCAGCCATCATCTCCGCCGCCTTTATCGGGGTGGCGATCGTGCGCGCCTATCTGCCGGAAAACCTGTCGATCGAAAGCGCGCGCATCGAAAATGGCAAGATCGTCATGGAACGGCCCGCGATTTCCGGCCGCAACAGCGACGGCATCAGCTATTCGATGATTGCCAACCGCGCATTGCAGGATATCCAGAACCCGAACATGATCAGCCTCGAAAACGTCAAGGCGGCCGTGCCGATCAATGACGAGGTCGTTGCGCGTGTCACGGCCGCCGGAGCCGACTTCGATCGTGGCGCCGACAAGCTGGATCTTACCAAACCATTCGACGTTAATTTGTCCAACGGGATTACTGCGCGCTTCCAATCCGCCCGCCTCGATATACCGGGTGGATTGATGGATACGCCGGACCCGGTCAAAATCTCCATGGACGCGGGTTCCATTGTTGCGAACTCCCTGAAGATAACGGATAAGGGACACACAATCACCCTGATCGGCAAGGTTCAGGTCGACCTCGACCCTGCCCGCATCCGCAACCAAGGCAAATAGGGCACGGCCGCAATGACGAATCGACTCTTTCGTATCTCTTCCGCCGTAATGGCCACCGGACTGATGTTCGGCCTTGCCTTTAGCGCGACCGCCCAGACCACCAGCAGCAAGATGGAAGGCTTGAAGCTTTCCAACGATGCGCCGATCCAGATCCAGAGCGACCAGCTGGAAATCAAGGATCAGGAAAAACGTGCCTTCTTCACCGGCAATGTGCAGGTGGTGCAGGGTACGACCACGATGAAGGCCGGCAAGATGACCGTGCTTTACAAAGGTGAAGGCGCTTCGGTGACCTCCGGCAGCACCGACATCGACAAGATCTTTCTCGACGACACCGTTTTCCTCACCTCGGGCACTCAGCAGGCGACCGCCGAAAAGGGCGAGTTCGACATGACCTCGCAGACCTTCGTGCTTTCCGGCAAGCAAGTGGTGCTTTCCGAAGGCGCCAACGTGTTTCGCGGCTGCAAGCTGACCGTGCAGATGGCGACCGGACAGGCGAAGCTCGATTCCTGCGGTGGCCGCGTGGAAATCATGCTCGACCCGAAGTCGCGACCTAAGCAATAGAAATCCAAGCCCTTGAAAATACCTTTCCTCTCCAACCGGTCCGCCGACCGGTCGCCCGTGACCGAACCTTTCATTGCACGCGACAAGGCGCGCTATGAGGGTACGCTGGTGGCGCATGGTCTTTCCAAGACCTATGACACGCGGCGCGTGGTGAACGGCGTATCGCTGGTCGTTCGCAAGGGCGAGGCTGTCGGCCTGCTCGGACCGAACGGCGCCGGCAAGACGACGTGTTTCTACATGATCACCGGGCTTGTGCCTGTCGATGAGGGCATGATTGCCATCAATGGCAACGAGGTGACGCATATGCCGATGTATCGGCGCGCGCGTCTCGGCGTCGGCTACCTGCCGCAGGAAGCCTCGATCTTTCGCGGACTGTCCGTCGAAGACAATATCCGGGCGGTTCTCGAAGTGCACGAACCGAACCGCGACAAGCGCGAAGCGAAGCTCGACGAGTTGCTGGAAGAATTCCACATCAGCCAGTTGCGCAAGTCCGCGGCTGTCGCGTTGTCGGGTGGCGAACGGCGTCGCCTCGAGATCGCCCGCGCGCTGGCGACCGACCCTGCCTTCATGCTGCTGGACGAGCCGTTTGCCGGTGTCGACCCGATTTCCGTTTCCGACATCCAGAACCTGGTTCGCCACTTGACGGCGCGCGGTATCGGGGTACTGATAACGGATCACAACGTCCGCGAAACGCTGGGTCTCATCGATCGCGCCTACATTATTCACGCAGGCGAAGTCCTGACGCATGGCAGGGCCGACGATATCGTCAACAATCCGGATGTTCGTCGTCTTTACCTTGGCGACAAGTTCAGCCTCTGAGGCCAGAAAGAATCCACTTTCCCGCTTCGTGCCGCTTGACCAAATCTATCAAAAAAGCAATTCTTGTGCCAGTTGAAGGATGGCGCCGATAATCTCGGTGTCTTCCTCTCAACTATCGTGCGATGACCGCATGATTTTAAGGAGATCACGGGAGTTTCGCGTCCGCCATGGGGTTATCTGCCAGTCTTTTTCTGCGACAGAGCCAATCGCTGGTGATGACACCGCAGCTGATGCAGTCCATTCAGCTGCTGCAGATGACGCATTTTGAACTCAACCAGTTCATCGCGCAGGAAGTCGAGAAAAATCCGCTGCTCGAAATAGCGGCAGGCGACGGCGATGGTGATGCGGATTTAGGCGGGCTTGATCCCCGCGATCTGGAGTTTTCCGGTTCGCGCGAGGATGACGGACCGTTCGAAGGCCAATCGGCGGCGCAAGCCGATGTCGGCTCCCTCGACTGGTATGAGAGCGCAACCCGCGACGGCACGGCCAAGCTTGGCGATCACCTCGATGCCAGCCTTGAAAACGTGTTTCCCGACGACGCACCGGCACAGCGGCCGGACGCGCCCGAACTTCTCGGCCAGTGGAAATCGATGCCCGGCGGCGATGCCGGCGAGGACTACGACCTCGACGATTTCGTTGCGGGTCAGGTGACCCTGCGCGATCATCTCGGACAACAGCTGCCTTTCGTGGTGACCACCCCGGGCGACCGGTTGATCGCCCAGGACCTGCTCGACCAGTTGGACGATGCCGGCTATTTCCAGGGCGACATCGAAGAGGTCGCGGCCCGTCTCGGCAAGGCGCCGGAGGCGGTAGAGGCCGTTCTCATTCAGCTGCAAACCTTCGATCCACCCGGGGTATTTTGCCGTAGCCTGAGCGAATGCCTGGCGATCCAGCTGCGCCAGAACGACCGGCTGGACCCGGCCATGGCAGCGCTGATCGATCACCTCGATCTTCTCGCCAAGCGTGACTTTGCGTCTCTGCGCAAGATCTGCGGCGTGGACGACGAAGATCTGATCGACATGATGGCTGAAATCCGCAAGCTCAACCCGAAGCCGGGTGCAGGCTTCGAGGGCGGGTTCTCACAATCGATCTCACCTGATGTCGTGGTCCGGCCATCGCTTGATGGTGGATGGAACGTCGAACTCAATCCCGATACCCTGCCGCGCGTTCTGGTCAATCAGACCTATTTCAACACGGTCTCCAAACACTGCCCGAAGAACGGCGAAGATCACAATTTTCTGTCGGACTGCATGCAGACGGCGAACTGGCTCGCCCGCAGCCTCGACCAGCGCGCCAAGACGATCATGAAAGTGGCAAGCGAGATCGTACGCCAGCAGGATGCCTTCCTGCTGCATGGCGTCGATCACCTGCGACCGCTCAACCTGAAGACGGTGGCAGAGGCCATCAAGATGCACGAATCCACCGTCAGCCGCGTCACCTCCAACAAGTATGTGCTGACGCCACGCGGCCTGTTCGAACTGAAATACTTCTTCACAGTGTCGATCGGCTCGGCGGAAGAAGGTGGAGACACCCATTCGGCCGAATCGGTGCGGCATCGCATCCGGTTGTTGATTTCTCAGGAGCTGCCGAGTGCCGTCCTGTCGGATGACGACATTGTCATCAGCCTCAAACAGGGCGGTGTCGAACTTGCGCGCCGGACGGTGGCGAAATATCGCGAGGCGATGAACATTCCGTCATCGGTGCAACGCAGGCGGGAAAAGCGCGCCATCGCGAAACTGGCAGCGTTCTAGCCTCACATATCGAGTGCAGTCATAGGCGACCCGGTATTCGCCACACGTGCCGCACAGATTGACATTCCGTTAATGGCAGTTTAGAGACCCGCCGCAACCTGACCGGGCGACACGGGATCTAAACCAATTCCCAAACCAATTTGGCCCTGCCATTCGTGAACCGCTTGGATCAAGAGGCCGGTTGGCGTAGACTGGAACATGCAAGTCACGACAATAAGGAGTAACTCCATGAGTGTGCGTGTATCCGGTAAACATATGGAAATCGGCGACTCGTTTCGACAGAAGATCGAGGACCACATCGGCGGTGCAGTGACCAAATACTTCGACGGGGGGTATTCGGGTCAGGTGATCGTCGAGAAGTCCGGCTCGCGTTTTTCGGCAGATTGCAAGGTGCATCTCGATACCGGGATCGTCCTGCATGCGGCCGGAGAAGCGAATGATCCACAGGCAAGTTTCGATGCTGCAGCGGAGCGGATCGAAAAACGCCTTCGTCGCTACAAGCGTCGACTGAAGGACCATCACGCCGGCAATCACGCGAACGGTTTTTCCGAAGTGGCTTACACGGTCATGGACCGTGTACCGGATGAAGAAGACGACGTGCCAGACGATTTCGCACCGACCATCGTTGCGGAAAGCACGAAGCAGTTGATGACGATGTCCGTTGCGACCGCCGTGATGGCGCTCGACATGACGGACGAACCGGTCCTGTTGTTCCGCAGCCCTGGAAAGGAGCTGAACATCGTGTACCGGCGCAATGACGGAAATATCGGTTGGATCGATTCCACCGGTATGAAGAACTAAAAACTCTCGGGAGAGCGCCTTTGGCGCTCTCTTCGCCCTTCGCGGCAAAAGGATGATAAGAATGGCTTTGGCGGATTTGCTGCAGCAAGATGCGATTGTTCCTGCCCTTAAAGTGACCTCCAAGAAGCAGCTTCTTCAGGAACTTGCTGTGAAAGCGGCCAAGCTGACGGGTGTTCCCGAGCGGGAGATCTTCGACGTCATCCTGCAACGGGAGCGGCTGGGGTCGACGGGCGTTGGCCACGGCATTGCCATCCCACATGGCAAGCTCAGCAGCATATCGTCCATCAAGGGCGTGTTCGCCCGCCTGGAATCGCCGATCGACTTCGAAGCGCTTGATGACGAGCCGGTCGATCTTGTGTTCCTGCTGCTCGCCCCAGAGGGCGCCGGTGCCGACCACCTGAAGGCGCTTTCGCGTATTGCCCGCGTATTGCGCGATCAGGATCTCGTCGCCAAGCTTCGCAAGACCGATTCCGCGTCGGCAATCTACGCCTTTCTGAATGCAGAACAGGCAAACCACGCCGCCTGAGGCGGCTCTATACTCCTTTTCTATAGAGTAAAGCCGCCCGTTCGCCCTCGAATGGAGCGGCTAATCTTGTTTTCGAACCCTCTTTAGAATTGCCTTTTGTCAAATACGCCACATGTCTTTCCCGTTGAAGGAGATAGACATGAATGACGACATACGTGCCAGGATCGCTGCGAATGACAGACTGCTCAAGGCGGTTATCATCCTGCTGGCGATCAAGGATCCCCATCTTCTCGATGAGCTCGATGCAATCTTCAAAATTGCCGATGGTCAGGAGGGACTGATCGGCGATGCGGACAAGAAGACCCGAGCCCATCTCAATTCGGAACTGGCCCTGATCCGTTCCCTGGCGCATGTTTCGCTGGATACGACGCACTGATCCTTACCCGCGGTCGCCAAACGCAAATGGGCGCCCGAGGCGCCCATTTTTCTTGGAAAGGCTCTAAGGAGCTCAGTCCTTCTTGTCTTCAGCCGCCGCTGCTTCAACCTTCGGGCCGCCCTTGGCGACGCCGACCATGGCCGGGCGCAAGACGCGTTCGCCAATAATGAAGCCGGCCTGGACGACCTGCATGACAGTGTTGTTGGGTACATCCGCATTCGGGATCTCGAACATGGCCTGATGGAAGTTCGGATCGAACTTCTCGCCTTCGGCATCGATCTTCTTGACGCCGTGCCGCTCGAGTGTCGACAGCATGCCACGCTCGGTCATTTCGACGCCTTCAAGCAGGCTCGTCAGCGTCGCATCGGCTCCGGCACGCTTGTCTGCCGGAACAGTGTCGAGCGCGCGGCGCAGATTGTCCGAGACGGCCAGCATGTCGCGGGCAAAGCCCGAGACGGCGTAGGACTTGGCATCCTTTACTTCACGCTCGGTGCGGCGGCGAAGGTTGTCCATTTCTGCGGCAAGCCGCATGAAACGATCGCGCAGATCGGAATTTTCGGCCTTGAGCACATCGATCGGATCGGGCTCCTGCGCGAAGAAGGCTTCCCCTGCGCTCTGATCGGCGGCGTCTTCGAGAGCGGACGCCACGGCTTCCGCCGTGTTTTCGACAGCAGCTGCGTCAGGTCCGTTCTTCTTGGTTTCGTCGGTCATGACGGTCTCCGGTGCGTATTGGAATCTGGAAGGGTGGTTGCGCCCGATATCGAGGTTCGGGGCGAAAAAATCAAGGCCTTGGGAACATCCTAGCGGGATAGCCTTGCGAGCAGCTGCGCCGTGTAATCCACCATGGGCACGATGCGGGAGTAATTGAGCCGGGTTGGGCCGATCACGCCGACCGCGCCGACGATGCGTTCCTCGCCGTCACGATAGGGCGCAACGATGAGCGAGGAGCCGGACAGGGAGAACAGTTTGTTTTCCGAACCGATGAAGATCCGCACTCCCGGTCCCTTTTCGGCAAGGTCGAGGATCTCGATCAGGCTGTCCTTCTTTTCGAGATCATCAAACAGCAGACGCAGCCGATCGAGATCGCTGACATCGGCCAGACCTTCCAAGAGGTTTGCCCGGCCGCGGACGATAAGCTGGCCCGGCTTTCCGTCCTCCTGATCGCCCGACCAGAAGGCGAGGCCTCGCTCCACCAGATCATGCGACAGCGTGTGAAGCTCGCTTGCGACCTGTTCCTTCAGCATTTTCATCTGGCCGCGAAATTCCGGCAGCGTCTGGCCGGCGAGATGCGCGTTGAGGAAATTTGCGGCCTCGCCGAGCTGCGACGAGGTCACGCCTGCGGGCAGGTCGATAATCCGGTTCTCCACCTGATTATGATCGCCAACAAGGACGGCCAGCGCCTTGGTGGGCTCCAGGCGGATGAACTCGACATGTTTGAGGACGGGATCGTTCTTGGCGGTGATGACGATGCCGGCGCCGCGCGAGACGCCAGACAGCATCAGGCTTGCATCGGCCATCAGGTTTTCGAGCGTCTGATCGCGATCCGGCGGACGGATCTGCCGGTCGATGCTGGCGCGGTCTTCTTCCGAGAGATTGCCGACCTGCATGAAGGCATCGACAAAGAACCGCAGCCCTGTCTGGGTCGGCATGCGGCCTGCACTGATATGCGGCGAGTAGATGAGGCCGAGCTCTTCCAGATCGCTCATGACGTTGCGCACCGAGGCCGGTGACAGCGACATCGGCAGAAGTCGCGACAGATTGCGCGAACCGACCGGCTCGCCGGATTCCAGATAGCTTTCCACGATGCGGCGAAAGATTTCCCGCGAACGATCATCAAGCACGGAGCCGTTGTCGCGACCCGTCAGTCCCGGAAATACCATTGGCCCCTTTACCATGCTGCTGACCTCATCTCCCAGATATAGTCGCTCACTTGCGCATCCGCAAAAGGGAAATTCTTTGCAAATGCCGGCTCCGAGCCTTAGAAGGCGGAAACAATAATCCAGGGAGTGACGGATGCGGCCTTCAGGCAGACAGACAAATCAGATGCGCAAGATTTCGTTCGAGCGCAATTTCTCCAAGCATGCCGAGGGCTCCTGTCTCGTCAAGTTCGGCGATACCCATGTTCTGTGCACCGCAAGCCTTGAAGAAAAGACGCCGCCGTGGCTGCGCAATTCCGGCAAGGGCTGGGTCACCGCCGAATACGGAATGCTGCCGCGCGCCACCGGCGACCGGATGAAGCGCGAGGCTGCGACAGGCAAGCAGGGTGGCCGTACCCAGGAAATCCAGCGCCTGATTGGCCGTTCGCTGCGCGCCGTGGTCGACCTTTCCGCGCTTGGCGAAAAGCAGATCACCATCGACTGCGACGTGATCCAGGCCGATGGCGGCACCCGCACGGCGGCCATTACCGGTGGCTGGCTGGCGCTGTACGATTGCCTGAAATGGATGGACACCCGCTCGATGATCAAGCTCGACAAGGTTCTGAAAGACCATGTCGCGGCGATCTCGTGCGGCATCTTTGCAAGCCAGCCGGTCATCGATCTCGACTATCTCGAAGATTCGGCCGCCGAGACAGACGCGAATTTCGTCATGACGGGTAGCGGCGGCATCGTCGAGATTCAGGGCACGGCCGAGGGGGCTCCCTTCAGCCAGGAGGAATTCCTCAACCTGCTGTCGCTGGCACAGGACGGCACCCGGGAACTGGTAGCTCTGCAGAAGCAGGCGATCGGCGGCTGATTTCAACGCTGGCTGATCCAAGAGTTGCGAGGGGCAGTCTTCCTTTCCAGAGAGACTACCTCTCGATCGAACCTCCTCCCCCGCCTTCATGGCGGGGCAGCATCAGACAAGGGAGCCACTGTTTTGATCGACGGCATTCTCGAAACAGCGCTCTATGTCGATGATCTCGATGCGGCGGAAGCCTTTTACGGTGAACTGCTCGGGCTTGAGCGGGTGCTGCGGGCCGGCGATCGCCACGTGTTTTACCGATGCGGACCCGGCATCCTGTTGATCTTCAATCGCGCCGAGACGCTGAAGTCGCCGCCTGATGATGCGCTGCCGGTTCCGCCGCATGGCACGACAGGACCGGGGCATGTGTGCTTTCGTATGGACGGCCCGGCGATTGACAGAATGGTCGAAAAGCTCAACAAGGCGGGCATCGTGATTGAAAGCGATTTTCGCTGGCCGACCGGCGCCCGATCCATCTATTTCCGTGACCCGGCCGGCAACAGCCTGGAATGCGCAGAGCCGAGGCTCTTGAATCTATAGGAACCTTCATGCGCAAGCTTGAGACGAAAACGATCGTCGTTGCCAGCCACAATGCCGGCAAGATCCGTGAGATTGCCGAATTGATCGGTCCGTTCGGCTTTTCGGCAAAGTCCGCAGCCGAACTGAAGTTCGAGGAACCGGACGAGACCGGCACGACATTCGAGGAAAATGCGGCGATCAAGGCGCTTGCGTCTGCCAAGGCGTCCGGCCTGCCCGCCCTTTCCGACGATAGCGGCATCGTCATCGATGCGCTGGACGGTGCTCCCGGTGTCTATACCGCCAACTGGGCCGAGCGCGAGGATGGCAGCCGCGATTTCGCGATGGCGATGCAGAAGGTGGAAGACGCGCTGCAGAAAAAAGGTGCGACCACGCCCGACAAGCGCAGCTGCCGTTTTGTGAGCGTTCTCTGCCTTGCCTGGCCGGACGGCCACACCGAACTCTTCCGCGGCGATGTCGAAGGCGTTGTCGCCTGGCCGCCGCGTGGTGCTGCCGGGTTCGGTTACGACCCGATCTTCCAGCCGGAAGGCCACGAGACCACGTTTGGCGAAATGACCAGCGAGGAAAAGCACGGCTGGAAGCCTGGCGATGAGCACGCGCTTTCGCACCGGGCCCGCGCGTTCAAGCTGTTCGTCGAAACCTGCCTGGAGGCCTGATCCCCATTGAACGCCGTCGCTCCCCTTTTTCCCGGCATGCTGCTACCCGACACGGGTGAGCCGGGCTTCGGCGTTTACGTGCACTGGCCGTTTTGCGCGGCCAAATGCCCCTATTGCGATTTCAACAGCCATGTCCGCCACCAGCCCGTGGATCAGCTCCGCTACACCGCCGCGTTTCTGAAAGAGATGGAAACGATGCGCAAGATGAGCGGACCGAAGACGGTCACGAGCATCTTTCTGGGCGGCGGTACGCCTTCGCTGATGGATCCTTCAACCGTCGGGGCGATCCTCAACGGGATCGCGCAGCACTGGCATGTGCCTGACGGGATCGAGATCACGATGGAAGCCAACCCTTCCAGCGTCGAGGCGGAACGCTTTCGCGGCTACAGGGCTGCCGGCATCAACCGGGTCTCGATGGGCGTGCAGGCTCTCAACGATACGGATCTCAAATTCCTCGGCCGCCTGCATGACGTGGCCGACGCGCTGAAGGCGATCAAGCTGGCGCGCGAGATCTTTCCGCGCATGTCGTTCGACCTGATCTACGCCCGGCCGAAGCAGACGGTGGAGGCTTGGGAAGCGGAGCTGAAGCAGGCCATTTCCTATGCCGTCGATCACCTTTCCCTTTATCAGCTGACGATCGAGGAAGGCACGCCGTTCTACGGCCTGCACAAGGCTGGTAAGCTGATCGTTCCAGATGACGAGCAGTCGGCGCTTCTCTATGAGGCGACGCAGGAGATCACGGCCGCGCATGGCATGCCGGCCTACGAGGTCTCCAACCACGCCAAGCCGGGTGCCGAAAGCCGGCACAACCTGACCTACTGGCGCTATGGCGACTATGCCGGCATCGGTCCCGGCGCGCATGGCCGTCTGACGCGGGGACGCGACAAGATCGCCACTGCCACCGAGCGGCGTCCGGAGACCTGGCTGGATCAGGTCGAGACACAAGGCCACGGCATGGTCGACCAGGAACTGCTAGGCTTCGACGAGCAGGCGGACGAGTTGCTTCTGATGGGACTGCGCCTGACCGAAGGCGTCGACCTGGCGCGCTGGCAGGAGCTTTCCGGCCGCGATCCGGACCCGGTCCGCGAAGAGCGGCTTCTGGAACACGGCTTTATCGAGCGGCTGGGAAATTCCAGGCTGCGCTGCACGCCGTCCGGCATGCTGATCCTCGATGCTGTTGTTGCCGACCTCGCCTGCTGACTAGGCCTTTACCGCCGTCACATGCAGCCATTCGGTCGGCCGGTCATCATAGCCGCTGCCGTCGTTCGTGCTTATCTCGAGCGATGACCACGTGACGGTCCTGTAGGCCTGTTCGAGCCAGGGCCGCGACGGGTTGTTGTAATAGCGACCTATCGCATCCGTCATCTCTTCGCCGCCGGTCTTGTAGCTTGCGTAGAAAATGCCGCCAGGGCGCAGCGCCCGATGGATGCGGGCAAGGATATCGGCAAGATCGTTTATCGGCGTGTGGAGAAGGCAGGCATTGGCCCAGACGCCGTCATAGGCCGCCACGCTGGCGATATCCCCGAAGCGCAGTACCGCAACCGTGCGCCCCAGGCGGCGCGAGGCTTGCTCTGCCATTTCCGCAACGCCATCCGTCGGGGTGACGTCAAAGCCGCGTTCAATCATGAAACCGCTGTCGCGGCCATTGCCGCAGCCGAGTTCCAGAATTAGGGCACCCGGAGAGAGGCGGGAGAGAAATGCTTCCAGCCTGATCTCGTTCGCCTTTTCCCGATAACCGGCATAGGCCTTCGCATTGTCGGCGTAGAAGCGGAGGGTCTGATCGTGCTCCGCCATGGCTCTTACTTCTGTGACAGGAGAAGCTTGGTGCCGAAGCCGACGAAGACGGTGGCAACGCCGAGGTCGATCTTCTGCTTGGCCTTGAGATAAGCGCTCGCTACCCGCGGATGGGTGATCAGGCCGACCAGAAACGTATAGTAACAGGCCGAAACCGCGACCATGACAGCGATTGCCGCTAGCCCGTAGAGAAACGGCGTGCCCGCCGGCATGGTAGCGGCAAACAGCGAAGCAACGAAGAGAGCCGATTTCGGGTTGGCGAGGTTGGTCGCAAGCCCCAGTCGGTAAGCCTTCCTCAGCGGTATCTCGCGTTCTGTGGGGGCAAATTCGGGTGTTGTCCGGGCCTTCCGGACATCCATGAAGACGCGCAGGCCGAGCCATACGAGATAAAGACCGCCGACGATCTTCAGCGCGACATAGGCGAAAGGGGCTGCCTGAAACAGGGCATTGATCCCGAGCCAGCCCGCAAAGCCCCACAGGCATGTTCCGGTAATCGTTCCCATGGCTGCCGTAATGGCAACCCTGCGCGGTGCTGTGAGGCAATAGCGGATCACCAGCAGCGTATTTGGCCCGGGGGTAATGCAGGCGACAGCCCAGATGGTCGCCACGGATAAAAGAAACACGACACGCTCCTCGCACACCAGAAAAATTGGTGTGCGCCAGAAGCCAAATCCCGTCAACGCCCGGACAAACAAAAACCGGCTCTCATCCGATGGATAAGAGCCGGCTTGGGTCGGTTAGTCGATGATCACAGATTGTTTTCGTTGATCAGGCGCTTCAGAAGCTCGACCTCGTGGCTGAGCTTGCTGTCGCCCGAGATCAGGTCCTCGATCTTGCGAACCGCATGCAGCACGGTCGTATGGTCGCGGCCACCAAACCGACGGCCGATTTCCGGGAAGGAGCGCGGCGTCATGGTTTTCGAGAGGTACATAGCGACCTGGCGCGGCTTGACGATGACGCGGGTGCGGCGGTTGGAGACCAGTTCCTGCCGCGAGACGTTGTAATGGCGTGCCACGACGCGCTGGATATCCTCGATCCGGACGCGCCTTGCTTCCCCGGCGCCGACCAGATGGGCGAGAAGCTCGTCGACGCGCTCGATCGAGAGGTTCGGCTCAAACGAGCGACGGAACAGCAGCTGGTTGAACGCGCCTTCCAGTTCGCGACCGGTGCTGACGACGCTGCGTGCGACGTGATCGAGAATTTCGTGCGGGATATCGAGCGATGGATCATCCTGCTGGGCAGCCGCGAGACGACCTTTGAGCATTTCCATGCGCATATCGTAATCCGGCGTCTCGACCTCGATGGCCACGCCGCCCTGCAGACGCGAGCGAACCCGCGGATCGAGCGATTCCAGTTCCCAGGGCGCGCGGTCGGCAGCAACCACGACCTGCTTGGCGCTGTCGAGCAGCATGTTGAGCAGATGGCAGAATTCGTTCTGGATCATCTTGCCCTGCAGGAACTGCATGTCGTCGATGATCAACAGATCGATATGGCGCAGGCTGTCCTTGAGCGTCAGGGCATCATTGTCGCGGATCGCGGTTGCGAAACGCCACATGAAATATTCGGCGGTGAGATAGACCACGCGCGGCATGCGGGGGCTGCCGACGGCGGCGTTGGCGATGGCCTGCAGAAGGTGGGTCTTGCCGAGACCGACACCGGAATGAATAAACAGCGGGTTGAAACGCACGGCACCGGCACCGGCTTCCGCAATCGTCTTGGCAGCGGCAAGCGCCACGCGGTTCGAGGCGCCTTCAACGAACGTGTCGAACGTATAACGGCTGTCGAGTGGCGAACCGAACAACGGGCCGGGCTGCGAGGACTGGCGAACCGGGGTGGACGCGGCAGTCGGGAACGTGGCGATCTTGCCGATCTCACGCGGTGCAGACGGGCGTTGCGACGCGACAGGTGCCGGGGCATCCGAGCCAATGACGCCGTCCTGGACATCCGATACCGGCTTTGCAGCGCGGGTTGCCGTGCGGACCAGGATCTCCACCTTGAGGATCTCGGCATCTTCCGCCTGGAAGATCGACGTGATCAGATCAAGATAACGGTTGTTGATCCAAGACTTCAGAAACGTCGTGGGCACCGTGAGCCTGACGACACTCTTCGAGACGGTGTGAAGCTTAAGTCTTGCAAACCAGCTTGCGTAAACATCCTGGCCGACCTGTGCTTTAAGACGCACACTGAACCGCTCGAAAAGAGCATCATGCTTCATAACTGGTGTTTCCCCTGCCGCCTGTGCGCAAACGGAATCAAACGCCTGTCGTGCATTGCCCCCGTTGCCGGTTGCACGAGCCGATACGTTATTCATTTGCATTATTCGCCGCCTTTTCCATAGGAGCCCGGCGGTTCTGTTTCCCGCCAGGACATATTCTTTTTAACTACGTCCGACAGCCCGTCTCCGCGAGGAAACGATGACTGCCCTTCCCCATCGATTAAAGTTCCAGGCCAACCGCCCGGACCATCAAAGATCGATCCGGATCACCTCGTCTGATCCAGACCTGCGGGAGCCAACCCGCAACTCAGCGCACGCTCCATCCTCGTTATGAAGAGCCGCTGACTTCCCACTGCCTTCTTCCGACTCCCCAGTCGGCCCCGTCACGCATAAGTTCAGCTGTTGCCGGAAAAGCCAATTTCCGGCTTGCAACCATCGGTTAAATAAGGAAACGAGAAAAACATCTCGCCGCAAGCTGCTTAAAGTCCCCGGGCCGCTCGGTGTCGAGCGGTTGTCGGCAGGCTCTAGGAGTGATCTCCATGCCTCTCGCTAAAAGCCATTTAGGCAGGATCAAATGGCAAGATCAATGATGAATTTTACGCAAAATCCGAGCGCGACCGTTGACTCTCTGGGCGCGATTTGAATGGCCGGAGGGTTGCGGAGAAGAATCCCAGTTGAATCAATGGGATTCAAAATCCATCTATTTCTGATGGTACGATTCAGAGAAAAAATAAAAAAAACCTTGACTCAAAAAGCAGGCGGCGGGTTGGCGGAATTGCCGCCAGACTTGGGCAGACCTCTCATAAGCCTTTGTATTTCATCGGGAAAATCTGTCACGCACCTGACACGTAACCGTTACTGAGCCGGTTAACGAAGTACAAAGGACCTAGAATCACAAAAAGCCCGGTCGACCGACCAGGCTTTTGATGCATGCACGCTAAAGGTGATATTAGGCGGAGAGTGCCTTGACGCGAGCTGCCAGGCGCGAGACCTTGCGGGACGCCGTGTTGCTGTGAAGGACGCCCTTCGTTGCAGCGCGTGCGATTTCCGGCTGAGCTGCCTTCAGAGCAGCAGCAGCGACGGATACGTCACCCGTTGCGATCGCTTCTTCAACCTTGCGGATAAAGCCACGAACGCGCGAGCGGCGGGACTTGTTGACTGCGGTACGGCTAGCGATCTTGCGGGTCGCTTTTTTCGCCGAAGTTGTATTGGCCATATCATGCCTCTCTACGAATTCGAACCAAAACTCCGCCGTTGCCGCGTAGGTCCTGCGACCATCAATCCAGCAATTCGGGAGCAATAGAGGAAGCCGTCGATCAGGCTTTCCCAACTGTGGGCGGGCATATAACCGGTATAGCGCGCCTCGTCAACGCGGATTCGCATGAAGGGTGCCGCTGAATTTGCCGTTTGGCGAAGTCCCGCGTCCTTTTCGCGACCATAACCCCTCCCACTCTCCTTACAGGGATGCGTGTTCAAACATCGCCTGCAACGGCTGATCACTTCTGGCAGCGCGGGCAGTAGAAGGTGGAGCGGCCGGCTTGGGTGATACGAGAAACGGTGCCGCCGCAGCCCGGCGTGCGGCAGGGCTTATCCTCCTGGTCATAGACAGAGAAGGAATGCTGGAAATAGCCAAGCGAGCCGTCCGTCTGGATATGGTCGCGCAGAGACGAGCCGCCGGCTGCAATCGCATCGGCAATGACAGCGCGGATCGCTTCCGTCAGCAGCACCAGCTCCTTCTTCGGCCGGCCCTTGGGCGTGACGATGCTGCCCGCTGCCCTCTTCGGCGACAGGTGCGCGCGCCACAGCGCTTCGCAGACATAGATATTGCCGAGACCGGCGATCACGGTCTGATCGAGCAGCGTGCTCTTCAATGGCTGCGCCTTGCCGGAAAACCGCTTGCCGAGATACTCCGCATCGAGCGCGTTGCCGGTCGGCTCCGGACCGAGTTGCGCAAATGCCGGGTAGAGATCGAGCTCGCTGCGCTTTGCCAGATGCAGGAAGCCGAAACGGCGCGGATCATTATAGATGACCTTCAATGTCTCGTTGCCACGCTCCAGATGAAAGACGACGTGGTCATGCTTCTCGTCCTTGGAGCGCGGATGATGAAATGTGCCAAGCGCCTCTTCCTCGACCCTGAACGAGCCGGACATGCCGAGATGGGCAATGATGGTGAGATCGTCTTCGAGGTCGATCAGCAGGTATTTGGCGCGTCTTCCCAGCGCGATGATCTGCCGGCCTTCGACTGCGGCGACAAGATTTTCCGGGAACGGAAAGCGCAGATCGGTGCGGTTCAGCTGCAGCCTTGCAAGCTTTGCTCCCTCCATGGCCGGAGAAAGGCCGCGACGAACGGTTTCGACCTCTGGCAATTCGGGCATGGTCTACCTAACTTCCTGTTTCAACGATGCCGCCGGTGCTCTATAGACCGGGCGGTAATCCACCACATAGCGTCCGGAAACCGGTTTCGCTATGGTCCGCCTGGATAGAGACACCGAGGAGCTGCCCATGACCGAAGCCCGCACCCGCGCCGAAGGCGGAATGGAAACCTCCTATGGCTTCCGCCAGGTGGCCGATGGGGAAAAGCAGGGCCTCGTCAACGACGTATTCCACAAGGTCGCCAAGCGCTATGACGTGATGAACGACGTCATGTCGGCGGGCATGCACCGGGTGTGGAAGGACGCGATGATTACCGCGCTCAATCCGCGCAAGGATGCAAGCTACCGGACGCTGGATGTGGCGGGCGGCACCGGCGACGTCGCATTCCGCATCGTCGAGGCCTCGGGCCTCAAGGCCCATACGACGGTGCTCGATATCAATGGCTCGATGCTGGCCGTGGGTGCCGAGCGGGCGCAGAAGAAAAAGCTGTCCGGCAATCTCGATTTCATCGAGGCGAATGCAGAATCCCTGCCCTTCGAGGACAATTCCTTCGACGCCTATACGGTCGCCTTCGGGATCCGCAACGTTCCGCGCATCGACGTGGCGCTGTCTGAAGCCTTTCGCGTGCTGAAGCGTGGCGGACGGTTGCTGGTTCTGGAATTTTCGGAAGTCGAACTTCCGCTGCTCGACAAGTTTTACGACGAGTGGTCGTTCCGGGCGATCCCGCGCTTCGGCAAGATGATCACCGGTGATTCCGAGCCCTACCAGTATCTGGTGGAATCGATCCGCAAATTCCCCAACCAGGAAAATTTCGCAGCGATGATCCGCACCGCCGGTTTTTCGCGCGTGAGCTACACCAATTATACCGGCGGGATCGCGGCGCTGCATTCCGGCTGGAAGCTCTGAAGCGATGAGCACGATCGGCGCTTATTTCCGGCTCGCCCGTGTCGGCTGGGTTCTTGTCCGCGAAGGCGTGGTTTCGGCCCTGCCGACACAGGACCTGCCGCCGGCCGTCGGCATTCTCAAGTCCATGCTCGAGCCGCTCACCCGTTTCAGGGCGAAGAAGCAGCCCCGCAGCGAAAGGCTGACCCGCGCCGTGGGAAGGCTTGGTCCTTCCTATGTGAAGATCGGCCAATTTCTCGCCACCCGTCCGGATGTCGTCGGCGTCGACTGGGCCGTCGATCTTGCCATGCTGCAGGACCGGATGGCCTTCTTCCCCACGGATGCTGCGAAAACCGCCGTCGAGACCTCGCTTGGCCGCCCGATCAGTGATCTCTACACATCGTTCGAAGAGCCGATTGCGGCCGCCTCGATCGCGCAGGTGCACCCGGCCGAAGTGAACGGCAAAAAGATGGCCGTGAAAGTGGTGCGCCCCGGCGTGCGCCAGCGTTTCGCAAATGACATCGAAGGCATGTATGTGGTTGCCCGCATGCAGGAACGCCTGATGCCCTCCAGCCGCCGGCTTCGCCCGATTGAGGTGACGCGGACGCTGGAACAGACGACCAAGATGGAAATGGACCTGCGCCTGGAGGCTGCAGCCCTTTCCGAGATTGCCGAAAACACGGCGGACGACCCAGGTTTCCGCGTGCCTGAAGTGGACTGGGAACGGACCGGCCGCGACGTCATCACCATGGAGTGGATCGACGGCGCCAAGATGAACGACGTCCCGGCGCTGAGGGCTGCCGGCCACGATCTGGAAAAGCTCGCAGAAGTGCTGATCCAGTCCTTCCTGCGTCACACGCTTCGCGACGGCTTCTTCCATGCCGACATGCATCCCGGCAACCTCTTCGTCGAGCGGGACGGTACGATCGTCGCCGTCGACATGGGGATCACCGGACGGCTGGGCAAAAAGGAACGACGCTTCCTCGCCGAAATCCTCTACGGCTTTATTACCCGCGACTATATGCGTGTCGCCGAGGTGCATTTCGAAGCGGGCTATGTGCCTGCGCATCACGACGTTGCAGCCTTCGCGCAGGCGATCCGGGCGATCGGCGAGCCGATCCACGGTCAGCCCGCCGAAACCATCTCCATGGCCCGGCTGCTGGCGCTGCTGTTCGAAGTGACCGACCTGTTCGAGATGCAGACCCAGCCGCAGTTGATCCTCTTGCAGAAGACCATGGTCGTCGTCGAAGGCGTTTCGCGTATCCTCGACCCGCGTTTCAACATGTGGAAGGCCGCGGAACCGGTCGTCGGCCAGTGGATCCGCGACAATCTCGGCCCCAAGCGCATCGCATCCGACCTCAAGGACGGGATGAAGGCGGGCCTGAAGCTTGCCGAAGCATTGCCGGAGATCGCCGCCAAGACGGAAACCCTGCACCGGGAACTCGTTCACATGAGCGAACACGGCCTGCGTTTCGACCCCGAAACGGCCGACGCGATCGGCAAGGCGGAAGCTCGGCACAGCCGCTCCGGCCGCTGGGCACTGTGGATCATCGCGATCTCGCTCGTCGTCATCGCCTTCGCCGTCGTCTGAAAAGGCGCGTTGCGACATCAGATGTCCAGGTTCTGGGATATACCTTGGACGACAGGATGAATTAGTGTGCGGGCAAAAAGGAATGCCATGTCCGCCGCACCCGAAAACCCAGACCGCATCACAATCGAACTCACCGGCCAGCCGATCGGCTTTGCCGAGCTGATCAAGATCGGCCGTGGCGAAGTTACCGTGACAGCCAGTGCCGAAGGGCTTGCCCGTGTCGCTGCGGCGCGGTTGGTGCTGGAGAGCACGATTGCCGAGGGCACGCCCGTCTATGGCGCGACGACTGGCGTTGGTGCGATGAAGGACGTCGCGTGGTCGCCGGAAGAGCTCGACGCTTTCAATATCGGGCTCGTCCGGGCCCATCACTTCGGCACCGGCGAACCGTTTCCGATCTGCGTCGTGCGCAATGCGATGGCGTTGCGCGTCAACACGGCGCTGACGGGCTATGTGGGTTGCTCGACCGAACTGGTTCAGGCCTATCTCGATCTGCTGCAGGCCGACGTCATTCCGGTCGTGCGGCGCACCGGCTCGATCGGCTGCGCCGATATCGGTCTGATGGGGCAGATCGGTGCTGTCCTGACCGGCGTCGGCGAGGCAATGTTCGAGGGACGCCGCCTGCCCGCAGCGGAAGCCTTTGCGGCGGCAGGCATCGCGCCGATGAAAATGGCGCCGCGCGACAGCCTTGCCTCGCTCAGCGTCAATTCCGTCAGCTTTGCGGCCGCCGCAGACGCGACGCGCACGGCCGCCTGCGCCATCCGAACGCTGCTTGCCACAGGCATGGCCGCTTCCGGTGCGATGGGCGGATCCCGCGACCCGTGGATTGCCGTCACCCATGTGGGCACACCACGCGAGGCGATGATCGGCAAATGGCTGTGCAACGCATCCGAAGGCTGGGACTGGCCGAAGGCAACGCAAATCCAAGACCCGTTGAGCCTGCGCATGATCGCGCAGGTGTTCGGCACGGTGTTTGAAAGCGTGCTGACCGCCGGCCACAAGATACTGGCGGCGACGGGCCGCTCCGACGACAACCCCGTGATCGTCGACGGCCGGGTTCTGACGTCAGGCGGTTCGCTGCCGCTCGACGTTACGGTGCTCCTGGAATCGGCATCGCTGACGATGGCGCATGCCGCACGCAATGCCTTCAACCGCTGCGTTCTTCTTGGAAACGGCCAGCGCCGCGATCTGCCGGTCAATCTGGTTCCGCATGGTGTGATTGCGACGGGCTTCGGGCCGATCATCAAGCTGGCCGGCGAGATCTTTTCGCGCGTGCTGTCGATGACCAACCCGGTTTCGGCGCAGTCGCTGGTGGTGGCCGGCGGCATGGAGGACGAGGCAGCGTTTCTGCCGCTGGTGATCGAGCGGTTCGAGCGACAGGTGCAGGCCCTGCAGAGACTGGCGGCGCTTGAAGCGCTGCTTGCTGCCCAGGCGATGGATATCCACGGCGACGAGCCGGGTGGCGCGGTCAAGCTGATCTACGATGCCGTACGCCGCCATGCAGCCTTCTACACGGTCGATCGGCCGCTTTCGGCGGAGGTTGAGGCGATCGAGGCAGAACTCGCGTCCGAGGCCTTCCTGACAGAGCTGATCGCCATCTCGCCGATCCATGCGATCGACGGTTTCTTTGCGCTTGGTGGCTTCGGCATGCAGGGCGTTCAGCCCACGCAAGCGTGAGCACGGCACGCCTTTATTCCGCCGGGTTCTTCAGACTTTCTTAAAGGAATATAGTCCTTTCGCGTGCCCCAAGTGGCCATTTGGAGTTTGCCCATGGCGCTTGTCGCTTCCCGACGGCTGCAGGACGGCGTTGTTGCCGTCGAAACGATGACGCGCTTTGCGCTGGCAGTGCTGGCGCTGGCATCCGGCGTCTATACCTATCTCGGTGCCCGCACCATTCTCGACGGCTCGCCGACGGCAGTGTTCTTTGCAGCGATCATCTATTCGGTGTCGGTGTCGGTCGGCATCTACGCCTTCTGGTCCTACATGGCGCGGTTCTATCCGCACATCACCTCGCGAACCGGACGGACCGCGATGCTGGCGGTGATGGCCGCGGGTGCCGTGATGATCATGGCGATGTCGAGCTGGCTCAACGCCGCAGCACTTGCCGGGTCGTCCGCTGTCGAACAGCACCTTTCCGAAACCGTGGAAGCCTATACGGCCGATCTCGACCGTGCCCACCAGAACGCGATTGCGGCCCAGAGCCTGCTGCCGGATATCCAGCGCGCCGGTGAGCGGTTCTCGCAGCTTGCCGGTGTCGAGCGCCAGTCCGGTTCGCTGACCGGCACCACCGGCTCAGGCAGCGTGGTGCAGTTGCTCACCCAGATGTCGGCCCAGATGAAATCGCTGGAAGGCAATATCAACGGGTCGCGCGAACAGGTGGCCGATCTTTTCGAACAGGGCCAGAAGCGGCTTGAGGCGATGCGCGGGCTAGTTTCGGCACCGGGCGACATCGGACCCCGCGCCGACCAGTTCTCGACCGAGGCCGTGGCGCTGACGGGCGTCGTGTCCTCGCTTTCGCAGACCTCGATCGCGCCGTCGATCCGTCGTGCGGCAGACGATCTGGCGATCGGCTTTATTGCGCCGGTGCCGGATGGGGCAGCACCGGACCTCGTCAACCGCCAGAACCAGGTGATGGAGACGGTGAAGGCTTCGGTAAGCGCGCAATCCAAGGCGCTGGCCAAGGCTGCCGACGAGATCCTGTCGCGTCCCACTGTCGGAGAACGGCGCTTCGTGCCGCTTTCGCCGGCCGGCGCCGTTTTGGAATATGCCGGCGACTTCATTCCAGCCTGGGCCGGCGCGATCTCCATCGATCTTCTGCCGGGTGTGATGGTGTTCATCCTGGCCGTCGTGCATGGCGCGATCCGCCGACAGGAGGACCCGCTTCCGTTTGCCGAGCGCATTACCGCTGCCGAGCTTTTGCAGGCGCTCGAAGTCCAGCGCGCCGTCAGTGCCAGCGGTATGAGCGTGGAACAGGCGACCGCCGCCATGGTAGCGCCCGAGACATCGCAGGAGGATGAACGATTGGCCGAGCGGAAGGCGGACGGGGTGAAGGCGGAAGAGGCAAGGGCCGACGAGAATACCAATATCACCAGTCTCGATCCGAAAACGCGCCGGGACCGCAGCCATGAGGATCGGTGAGGCAATCCGCCGGCTCGACGACGGTGTCATCCTGCGCGGCGTCTTCTATCTGATGCTCGGCATTTCCGGCATTTTCCTCGTCACAGACATTCGCGAGATCGCCACCGCAAAGCCCGAGAGCCCGGGTTACGATCCGATGCGCGAGACGGATCCCGTTCTGCCACCGGCGCTGACCGAGGGGCGACCGGCAGCGCCGCCCGTCGAGCCTTCAAGCCCGGCAGACGTGCTGCGCAAGGCGATGACCTTCAACCTGACGACGGGTGGCATTCTGAAGGCTGAAGGGGCGATCGAGCCGGGTGCTGCAGAGCGCTTCGCGACCGAGATCGAGGCTCGCGGCGAATATGTGAAGACGGTGTCGCTCAACTCCCCCGGCGGCTCGGTGGGCGACGCGATCGCCATGTCGAAGCTGATCCGCGAGAAGAAGCTTGCCACGCTTGTGGTGACCAAGGGGCTCTGTGCTTCCTCCTGCCCCATCGTGTTTGCCGGCGGTGTCACGCGGGTAGCCGAAAAGGATGCGGTAATCGGTGTGCATCAGGTGTTCAACGGCGGCCGCAACCGGCCGAGCGCCGACGAGGCAATGTCCGGCGCCCAGGCGACGACGGCTCGGGTGACGCGACATCTCGAGGAAATGGGGATCGGCTCCGGCCTGTGGCTGCACGCGCTGGAGACCCCGCCGGACCGGCTGTACTATCTGACGCCGAAGGAAATGACGGATTTCAAACTGACGACCTCGCCGGCTCCCGCCATCAACGCATCCGCCAAGAAGAGCTAGCTTCGCCGCGTGATACTGCGCGACAGCAGTGCTGCCGCGAGGGCGAGCGCCAGCATCGTGCCGGTAAAGGCCGATACGGCCCACCAGCCATCGGCGCTCCAGAAGTGGCCGCCCACCGAGCCGGCGACGCTCGAGCCCAGATAATATCCCAGAAGATAGAGCGAGGAGGCGTGTCCCTTGGTGCCTTTTGCCATGCGGCCGACCAAAGCGCTTGCCACCGAATGGGCGATGAAGAAGCCGGAGGTGAGCAGCACGATGCCGAGAATGATCAGCGGCAGCGGTGTGGCGAGTGTGATGACGACGCCTGTAAAGGCCAGGACGATACCGGTGAGCATGACGGCGAAATGGCCGAAGCGATCTCCAAGAATACCGGCGGTCCAGGACGCGACGATGCCGAACAGATAGACCGTGAAGATCAGCCCGAGCTCCGTCTGATCGAGGCTGTAGGGTGCGTCCACAAGCCGGAAGCCGATGTAATTGTAGATGGTGACGAACGCGCCCATCAGCAGGAAACCGATGGCAAACAGAAGTGCCAGTGCCGGATGGTTCAGGTGACCGAGCCACGCATCGACATGATAGCGCAGGTTGGATTTGCGCGGCACGAAGTTGCGCGAAGGCGGCAGGAGAACGAGAAAGCCGATGGCGGCGACGATGCCGAGCGCGCCCATGCCTACAAGCGCCAGACGCCAGGAGAAATATTCCGCCAGAACCCCGGTGACGACACGCCCAGCCATGCCGCCAAAGGCGTTGCCCGCGATATAAAGGCCCATCGCGGCGCCGAGCCCTTTCGGATCGACTTCCTCCGACAGATAGGCCATGGCGACCGCCGGAACGCCGCCAAGCAACAGGCCTTCCAGCGCACGAATGATCAGAAGCAGGTTCCAGTTCGGCATAGCGGCACAGGCGATGGTGCATATCGAGGCGCCGAGCAGAGACACGAACATCAGGCTGCGACGGCCGAACCGCTCCGACACGGCGGCGGCGCAAAAGATGGCGACCGCCAGAAAGCCCGTCGACAGCGACAGGGACAACGAGCTTGCAGCCGGACTGACGCCGAAATCACGCGCGAAGATCGGCATCAGCGGCTGGACGCAGTAGAGCAGTGCAAAGGTCGAAAAGCCGGACATGAAGAAGGCCAGACTTGCCCTCCGGTAGGCCGGCGTGCCGCGGACGAGATAGAGCTTCTCCCCCTCCCCCTCTTCTGCAAGAGCTTGACCGTTCAAGGCCGCGGACAAATCGGCGTTCAGGGATGCGGAGGCGGGCATGAGGTATTCGACCTTTCAGGTCCATCAGAGGTAGCCAGTCGCCTTCCATTAATCCAATATATGGCGCAGGCATTCTCGATAGGTTTTACAGATACCGATGGAACTGAGGCATATCCGCTATTTCCTCGCCGTCGCCGAGGAGCAGAATTTCACGCGGGCTGCGGCACGGCTTGGTATCGGCCAGCCGCCGCTCAGCCAGCAGATCCGCGATCTCGAAACCGAGATCGGTGCAGCGCTTTTTCACCGGGTGCCGCATGGTGCGGAATTGACTGCGGCTGGCGAAGCATTTCTGCCCGAGGCGCGGGCCTCGCTTGCGGCAGCAGAGGCTGCGAAACTTTCTGCCCGGCGTGCCGCGCGCGGCGAGACAGGCAAGCTGGCGCTGGGCTTTACCGCGTCTGCCGCCTTCAACCCGGTCGTAACCGGCGCTATCCGCCGCTTCCGGAGCGAGTGGCCGGGCGCTGCGCTGTCGCTTGCGGAAATGAACAGCAACTGGCTGATCGAGAAACTGGAACGCGGTGAGATCGACGCTGCTTTCATCCGTCCAGGCTTGGAAGACCCGAAGGCGGTGCGGCTGAAACGTCTGGCGGACGAGCCGATGCTGATCGCACTGCCGGCGAACCATGAGCTTGCGACCTTACGGACCGTGCCGATCGCAGCGCTTGCAGGAGAGCCCTTCGTGCTGTTTCCGCGCACGGTGGGTCTCAGCCTGTTCGACGATATCCTCAGCGCCTGCCGCGATGCGGGGTTCGAGCTCAACGTCACCCAGGAAGCGCCGCAGATCCCGTCCGTGGTCAATCTGGTTGCCGCAGGGCTGGGCGTCTCGATCGTCCCGGGCTCCATCACGAAGATCGCCATCGAGGGCGTCGTGTACCGGCCGATCGAGGGGCCGGGACCGGTGGCGCGACTGGGGATCGCCGTCATGAAGGCACAGCGTTCCCCGATCGCGCTCAACCTGTTCGAACTGGTCTAGGCTGACCGGTTAGCCCTTGATCTCGCGTTCGCAGAAGGTGATGCGGTTGCTGAACGGATCCGTCACCGAAACCTCCAGACCCCAGGGCGCCTGGTGCAGCCCCGGCCGCATATGGGCGTAGTCCTTGGCATTGAGTTCCCTGTGGAGCGCTGCAGCACCGGTGATGGGGACAAACACGCGGGCACCCGGCGAGGCATCGCCCGCATGTTCGGACAGATGCATCAGCATGCCGCTGCGCGATATCTGGCAATAGAGCGGTGCGTCGGGAGCGAACCGATGCTCCCAGTCGACGGTGAAGCTTAAGAACCCGCAATAGAACTCCATCGCCTTGCCGACGTCGAAAATGCGGAAGATCGGGATGGCAGGCTGGATCAGGGTCTGGCTTGAGGCAGGTTCGACCGACTTGAAATCATTCATTGCGACCGCCGTTCATGGGAGTTTCACCACTCTTGCTGAAGGATGATTGCATGTTCAAGAACAAAACCCTAGCTTCCGGTCACTTCGAAAGCGGGCGGGCTATGGAACTCAAAGACAAGCGTATCCTTCTCATCATCTCCGGCGGCATCGCGGCCTACAAGAGCCTCGACCTGATCCGGCGGCTGCGCGAACGCGGGGCCTCGGTGCGGCCGGTCATGACCAGGGCCGCCCAGGAATTCGTGACGCCGCTTGCCGTCGGGGCACTGTCGGGCGGGCATGTCTACACGGAGATTTTTTCGCGCGAGGATGAGCAGGATGTCGGCCATATCCGGCTGGCGCGCGACGCGGACCTCGTGATCGTCGCACCCGCAAGTGCCGACCTGATGGCGAAGATGGCCCACGGAATGGCGGACGACCTGGCAAGCGCCGTGCTTCTTGCGACCGATCTGCCCGTGCTGGTGGCGCCTGCCATGAACCCGAAAATGTGGGCGGCTCCTCCGACGAAACGCAATGCCGAGACACTGAAGGCTGATGGCATCCATGTGATCGGGCCGATGGTTGGCGAGATGGCTGAGAGCAACGAGGCCGGCGCCGGCCGGATGGCAGAACCGTTGCAAATCGCTGCCGCGGCGATTGCGCTGCTTGATGCTTCGCCGAAACCGCTGGCCGGCAAGACCGCCATCGTGACCTCCGGCCCCACCCATGAGCCGATCGATCCGGTGCGCTACATCGCCAACCGCTCATCCGGCCGTCAGGGCCATGCGATTGCTGCGGCGCTGGCGAAACTCGGTGCCGATGTGACACTCGTTTCAGGCCCGGTGACAATCCCCGATCCCGATGGCGTCACGACGCTGCATGTGGAAACGGCGGCCGAGATGCTCGAGGCCGTGACAAGCCGTCTCCCCGCCGATATCGCCGTCATGGTGGCGGCCGTCGCCGACTGGCGGGTCGCTTCCTCCGCCGACCAGAAGATCAAGAAAATGCCGGGCGAAGCACCGGCTCCGCTGATGCTGACCGAAAACCCCGACATCCTTAAAACGGTCGGGCATCACGACAAGCGCCCCACGCTTGTCGTCGGTTTCGCTGCCGAGACGCAGAATGTGGAAGAGAACGGGCGATCGAAGCTTCAGCGAAAGGGTGCGGACCTGATCGTCGCAAACGACGTCTCTCCTCAGACCGGCGTCATGGGCGGCATGCGCAATCAGGTGAAGATTATCTCCGAGACCGCGATCGAGGCGTGGCCGGATCTTGGCAAGGACGAGGTTGCGATGCGGCTGGCCGAGCTGATAGCGGCCCGCCTCGGATAAGCATCATGCAGCCTTCGACAGCGCCTGCGGCTGGAAGAGCAGTGCCTGCATGCCATCCGGGCAGACCTTGACGGCGCTGCCATCTGGAATTTCCACCCAGGTATCGGCCTCGTCGTTCAAAGGTTCCGACACCAGGCAGTAACCGGTCTTTGATCCATCCGCATCCGACCCCTTGCCTGTCATCGGTGCGGCATAAAGTGTCGGTGGCTTGTGATCCGTGGCATATCGCACCGCATAAAGCTGGCGGCCGTTGGAAAAGCATGCGGTGAAGCGCACGAGTGCCGTGCCAAGCCGTTCCATCGAGATGTCTTCGACGGCGGCGATCGCCTTTTCCATCGCACCCAAGGGATCGGTATCCATGCCGAATTGCAGCGCCAGCAGGAAGAGAAGTTCGGAATCAGTCGATCCGGTCCGGGCCGAGAACAGTTCGTCCGATAACAGGCTTTCGAGCGGCCGGCGGATCGCTTCGAAGCTCGCGACCTGGCCATTGTGCATGAAGGACCAGTGGCCGTGGACGAAGGGGTGACAGTTGTCGCGCCGTGTTGCGCCCGTCGTTGCGGCGCGGACATGGGCAAGAAACAGTGGTGAGCGGATCTGCCGTGCGATACTGCGCAGATTGCAGTCGGACCAGGCCGGAAGGATGTCCCTGTAGCGGCCGGGCTCTGGCCTGTCGCCATACCAGGCGATGCCGAAACCATCGCCATTGGTGGCGGTCTTTGCGCGTGTGGCACAGTGGGATTGCTCGATCAGGGAATGGGCGGGCGAAGAGACCAGTTCTTCCAGATAAAGCGGTTCGCCCCGATAAGCTGCCCAACGACACATTTGTCTTTCTGCTCCACTCTGTCTGCTTGCAACGCACACAACCGCCGAAAATCAAGCGTCTCGAAATAGGGTTAATGAAACATGAATTACCGGCCGAGATGACAGTTTTGTGGCCCCTTCCCCATCACGTTTTGCAACGCAATGTTGCCTCAGCCTGTTGTCGCGGCGGCTTCAAAGCCTAAATGAAGCTGCATGGTTGATGATACAAAATCGAGCGCGGACGCGCATGCCGGCACATCTGACGGCACCGACATTCTGCACGAAGTGCTGAACCAGCCCGCCAAATGGGCGGTTTTCTTCGATATCGACGGCACGCTGATCGACATCGCGGATACGCCTGATGGTATCGTCGTGCCTGACGATCTGGCCGAGAATCTGACCCGGCTTTCCGCGAAACTGAGCGGTGCCATGGCGCTGGTGACGGGTCGGGCTCTGCCCTACGCCGATCAGCTGTTCAAGCCGCATATCTTTCCGATTGCCGGCCTGCACGGGGCGGAAAGACGATCGATGTCGGGAGCGATCGAGCGGGTAACGCCAGGTCCTGATTTCGAGGCGCTGAAAGCAAGCCTTGCCGAGGAAGCAACAGCCTGGCCGGGCGTTCTTGTCGAGGACAAGGGTCTCGCCGTGGCTGCCCACTACCGACAGGCGCCGACATTCAAGGGGCAAGTCGAGGCGGCGATGGAACGCTACCGCGAGCGGGCAGGATCCGACTTCACGCTGCAGCGGGGCAAGATGGTGGTGGAAATCCGCCCTGCCCGCGCCAGCAAGGGCGATGCGCTACGGGCTTTTCTCAGCGAAGAGCCATTTGCCGGCCGGTTGCCGATCGCGATCGGTGACGATGTAACCGATGAAGCGATGTTCAGGGTTGCCAACAAGCTGGGCGGCCACTCGATCCGTATTTCCGATATAGCGGCCGACACCGTCGCGTCGGCAACATTGGGATCGGCCGCCGAACTGCGCGCGCTGATCGCCAAGCTTGCCGCAGCCTGAACTGATTTGAGAATGCATTTTCGAAAGGAAATATCGTGAGCCGTCTAGTGGTCGTATCGAACCGCGTCACCGTTCCGGACAAGACCGGTGCGGCACCTGCCGGCGGCCTTGCCGTAGCCCTGCAGGCAGCCCTTGAGGAACGCGGCGGCATCTGGATGGGTTGGTCCGGCAATTCCAGCGGCAACGAGGAACCCGGCCCGCTTGAGATGCAGGAGCATGGCGCGATCACCTATGCGCTGACCGATCTCACCGACACCGACGTCGAGGAATATTACCACGGCTTTGCCAACCGGGTGCTCTGGCCGATCTGCCACTACCGGATGGACTTGGCCGAATACGGTCGCAAGGAAATGGCCGGCTATTTCCGGGTGAACCGCTTCTTTGCGCAGAAGCTTGCGCCGCTTCTGAAGGAAGACGACATCATCTGGGTGCATGACTACCACCTGATCCCGCTGGCAGCCGAACTTCGCCAGATGGGCTTCAAGAACAAGATCGGCTTCTTCCTGCATATCCCGTGGCCACCAGCCGACGTGCTGTTCACCATGCCGGTTCATGAGCAGATCATGCGCGGTCTTTCGCAGTATGACCTGGTCGGTTTCCAGACGGATTTCGATCTGGACAATTTTGGCGGCGGGCTGGTGCGCGAAGGGATCGGCGAGCGGATCGACGGCGGCAAGAAGTTCTCGACCTTCGGGCGCACCTTCAAGGGCGGCGCCTATTCGATCTCGATCGAGACCGAGATCTTTTCCAAATTCGCGATCAAGGCCGAAAAGAACGCGATGGTGCGCAAGGCGCGCCAGAGCGTAGAGGGCAAGGACCTCATCATCGGCGTCGACCGCCTGGATTATTCCAAGGGCATTACACAGCGTATCGACGCCTTCGAGCAGTTTGTCGCCACCAATCCGGATCACCACAACAAGGTGACCTATCTGCAGATCACGCCGAAATCCCGGTCCGAAGTGCCTGAGTACGAGCAGATGCAGCGCATGGTCGCCGAACAGGCTGGCCGCGTGAACGGGGCGATCGGCACAGTGGACTGGGTGCCAATCCGCTACATCAACAGATCGGTACCGCGCCCGGTTCTTGCCGGGCTCTACCGGCTGGCGAAGATCGGCCTCGTGACGCCGCTGCGCGACGGGATGAACCTTGTCGCCAAGGAATATGTGGCGGCGCAGGATCCGGAAGATCCGGGCGTGCTGGTGCTTTCACGCTTTGCCGGAGCGGCCCGCGAGCTGCGCGGCGCGCTTCTGGTCAACCCTTACGACATCGAGGGAACGGCGCATGCCATCGCGCGTGGGCTCAGCATGCCGCTCGACGAGCGCAAGCAGCGCTGGCAGATGATGATGGACCACCTGCTGACCTACGACATCAATCGCTGGTGCGACGACTTCCTCAAGGACCTTATCGAGGACTGAGTATCCGCTGGAGCCGCCCCGCAATGCCGGGCGGCTTCAACTTACCTCGAGCGAGGCGGATTGACCGGCCGCCGCCAATGCGCTGAATAGATCCCATTGCCTTTTCATCATTTCGCGACCTGCGGATTGATGCCAATTCATTTCGAGGTCTTCATGCCGGTCGCAGTCACAGCAGAACATATTGCCGAAGCCGAAACCCTGATCCGTCCGCATATCCGCCGCACCCCGACGATGCGGGTAGACATGCAGGATTTCGGGGCCGAACCATGCCAAGTCGATCTCAAGCTCGAGCAGTTGCAGCATTCCGGTTCGTTCAAGGTCCGCGGCGCTTTCACCAATCTTCTTGGCCGGGAGGTGCAGGCGGCAGGCGTGGTAGCAGCATCGGGCGGCAATCACGGTGCAGCCGTTGCCTACGCGGCCCGCAAACTCGGTGTTCCCGCGCATATCTTCGTGCCAAGCGTCGCCTCCAAGGCAAAGATAGATCTCATCCGCTCCTACGGCGCAGAGCTTGTAATCGGCGGCGACCGCTATGCGGATGCGCTGGCCGCAAGCGAGAAGTATGTCGTGCAGACCGGGGCGATGGCAGTGCATGCGTTCGACCAGCAGGAAACGCTGGCGGGACAAGGCACGCTCGGCAAGGAAATCGAAGAAGACCTGCCGCATATTACGACGTTGCTGGTCGCCGTCGGCGGCGGCGGGCTGATCGGCGGTATCGCATCCTGGATGCGTGGCCGGGTCAAGATCGTCGCCGTGGAATCCGACCGCGCGCCAACGCTTTACGACGCCTTCAAGGCAGGCCGCCCCGTGGATGCGCCGGCCGGCGGTATCGCGGCCGACTCGCTTGCGCCAAGGCAGGTGGGGCAGCTGATGTTCCCGGTGGCACAGGCATTCATCGAGCCGCCGGTCCTCGTGACCGACGAGGACATTCTGAACGCCCAGAAGGCGCTCTGGTCCGGCGCACGGCTGGTGACCGAGCCGGGTGGTGCGGCAGCGTTTGCGGCGATACTTTCGGGCAAATACCGTCCACAACCGGGTGAGCGCATCTGCGTGCTGGTCTGCGGATCGAACACGACGGCCGTCGATTTCGGTTGAGCGTGCGCCACACTTCCCTTCGGGATGCGGCAGCGATAATGCTGAGACCATGTTTCAGCTAGAACAGCCGGCCACATTCGAGCAGGTCATCAAGAAAAGCCGTTTTCTGGCGATCGCGCTGCCCGTCGCGAGCGAGGGGGAAGCGAAAGACGCCATTGCTGGGCATAGCGTTGCCGATGCCACTCACAACTGCTGGGCCTGGCGGATTGGATCAGCCTATCGCTTTTCCGATGACGGCGAGCCGAGCGGGACGGCGGGCAAGCCGATCCTTGCCGCCATGGACGGCCAGTCGCTGGACAAGGCTGTCGTCATCGTGACCCGCTGGTTTGGCGGCATTCTGCTCGGTAGCGGTGGTCTGGTGCGCGCCTATGGCGGCACGGCTGCCGCCTGCCTGAGAGCGGGCCCGCTCATCGAATTCAAGCCTTCGGTGCAGGGTGCCGTCAGCATCGAGTTTTCCGACCTCGCAAGAACGAAGGCCAGGCTGCAGTCGATCGAGGATGTGAAGATCACCGAGGAAGCGTTCACAGAGACAGGTGCCGAGCTGCGAATCCAGATACCGGAAGCCGAGCAGGACGTCATTTCAAGGCTGATCTCCGACCTCACCAGCGGCAGGTCGGAGCTATCGCTCGATTGAAATCACGCCGCCTTGGCGACGTGATATTCCTTGATGGCGACCATCTTGATCGCCGGGAAGCGTTCGGACTCGTAGCGCAGCGAAAACGAGTCCTGCGCCAGGAAAACCGGATCGCCGTCGAGATCGCGGGCGATATCGCCGCGCTTGACGGTGAGAAACTTCTCAAGCTCCGCCGGCTGATCCGACGAGATCCAGCGGCATACCGAGAAGCGGGACATTTCGAACGAGACCGGCAGCGTATATTCCCCCAACAGCCGCTCTTTGAGAACGTCGAGCTGCAGCGCGCCGACGACGCCGACGATGGCGGGCGAACCGTCTTCCGGCGAAAACAGCTGCACGACGCCCTCTTCCGCCATCTGCTGCAGGGCTTCCTTCAGCTTCTTCGCCTTCATCGCATCTTCCAGACGGACGCGGCGAAGGATTTCCGGCGAGAAGTTCGGGACGCCCTGGAAGACGAGATTTTCGCCTTCCGTCAGCGTGTCGCCGATACGAAGCGTGCCGTGGTTGGGGATGCCGACGACATCACCGGCAAAGGCGGTATCGGCGATGTGACGCTGAGAGGCGAAGAAGAACTGCGGCGCCGTGAGGCCCATCTGCTTGCCGGTGCGGGCAAGCCTTGCCTTCATGCCACGCTCCAGCTTGCCTGAGCAGATGCGCGCAAAGGCGATACGGTCGCGGTGGTTCGGATCCATGTTGGCCTGGATCTTGAAGACGAAGGCCGTCATCTTGTCTTCGCTTGCATGCACGGTGCGGATATCGGCGACCTGGTCACGCGGCGGCGGAGCAAAATCGGCCAGTGCCGTGATCAGATCCCGGACGCCGAGATTGCGCAGCGCCGAGCCGAAGAAGACCGGCGTCAGGTGACCCTCGAGAAAGGCCTTTCTGTCAAACGGGCGGCAGGCTTCCCGCGCCAGTTCGACTTCCTCGACGAAGGCCGCGCGTTCGTTTTCCGGCAGGCGGTCGGCGACGGCCTGCGGTCCGTTGACCGAGATCGCGTCCTCGCTGTCTGGACCACGCACCCGGTTATCGGCCAGGTGGTAGGTTCCGCAGAAGCTCTTGGAACGACCGATCGGCCAGGTGATGGGGGCCGTATCCAGCGCCAGCTTTTCCTCGACCTCGTCGAGAACCTCGAAAATGTCGCGGCTTTCGCGGTCCATCTTGTTGATGAAGGTGATGATCGGAATGTCGCGCATGCGGCAGACTTCAAACAGCTTCAGCGTCCGCGGCTCGATGCCCTTGGCGGCATCGATGACCATGATCGCCGCATCCACAGCCGTCAGCGTGCGATAGGTATCGTCCGCGAAGTCTTCGTGGCCGGGCGTATCGAGAATGTTGAAGACCTTGTCGGCATATTCGAACGTCATCACCGACGTCACGACCGAGATGCCGCGTTCGCGTTCGATCTTCATCCAGTCGGACCGCGTCTGGATGCGATCCTTCTTGGCCTTGACCTCACCGGCGAGCTGGATGGCGCCCCCGAACAGAAGCAGCTTTTCCGTCAGCGTTGTCTTGCCCGCGTCCGGATGCGCAATAATCGCGAATGTGCGGCGGCGGGAGACCGCCTCTGCAATGGTTTCGGCCATCTTTTATATCCTGTGAATTGCCGCGGTATCTAGCGACTAAAGCCCGCCATTGCAATTGACCTGCCGCGCTGCGGCGCAAAGTAATGAGCAATGACCATTCAAGCCCCCTCCTCACCCGCCCTCAATGTCCTGCGTCTGCCGCACGGGCAGAACCTGGATCTGCCCGCCTACGAGACATCAGGTGCTGCCGGCATGGACCTGCGCGCCGCCGTGACCGATGGCGAGCCGTTGACGATCGCACCCGGCAAGCGCGCCCTTGTGCCGACCGGCCTCGTGTTCGAGATCCCCTCCGGGTTCGAGGTCCAGATCCGCCCGCGTTCGGGGCTGGCGTTTAAGAACGGCATCACCTGCCTCAACACGCCCGGCACGATCGACAGCGATTACCGGGGCGAAGTGAAGGTTTTGCTGATCAATCTGGGCGACGAGGATTTCGTCATTACCCGCGGCATGCGGATTGCGCAGATGGTAGTCGCGCCCGTGACCCAGGCGCAGATCGTCGAAGTGACCGAGGCAAGTTCGACGGCACGCGGCGCCGGCGGGTTCGGATCCACCGGCGTCTGAAGTTCGTCAGAACCCCGTGACGTCTAAGGTCAATCATGCGGATACGGTGGGCCGCTCCCCGGCCATCCGATACGAGATCGCCTCGGCGAGGTGAATTCTGCCGATACCGTCCTTCTCGTCGAGATCGGCCAGCGTCCGCGCCACCCGCAAGACCCGATGATAGCCGCGGGCGGAGAATTTGAGCTTTTCTGCCGCGTCGCGCAACAATTGCAGCCCGCCCGGATCGAGCTCGGCGAATTTCTCGATCATGGCGGTGGAACACCGCGCGTTGGTGAGAACCGTGTACTGGCCCTCGCCTTCAAAACGCTCTCTCTGCCTGTCGCGAGCGGCCGCCACCCGCCTTGCCACACCGGCACTCTGCTCTGCTGGCGCCGGGCGGATTAGATCGCTTGCCGAGACAGCAGGCACATCGATACGGATATCGATGCGGTCCATGAGCGGGCCGGAGATACGCGCCTGATAATCCGAAGCGCAGCGCGGACCTCGGGCGCAGCTATGCCCCGGTTGGCCCGCCATACCGCAGCGGCACGGGTTCATCGCAGCGACAAGCTGGATGCTGGCCGGATAGGAGACCCGGTGGTTGGCCCGGGCGATGACGCATTCGCCAGTCTCCAGCGGCTGGCGAAGCGCATCGAGAACCTGGGGCGAGAATTCCGGAAACTCGTCGAGAAAGAGGATGCCGTGATGCGCGAGTGAGGCTTCTCCGGGCCTCGCGCGCAGACCGCCGCCGACCAGTGCCGCCATCGTGGCGGAATGGTGAGGCATGCGATAGGGCCGCCGATCCGACAGCTTTCCGCCCGAAAGCTGGCCGGCGATGGAGTGGATCATCGAGACTTCGAGCAGTTCGGTGGCCGATAGCGGCGGCAATATCGATGGAAGCCGGGCGGCGAGCATCGATTTTCCCGAACCGGGCGGACCGACCATCAAGAGGTTATGGCCGCCGGCAGCCGCGACTTCGAGCGCGCGTTTGGCGCTTTCCTGGCCCTTGATATCGACAAGGTCAGGCAGATTGGCGGGCGGTGCGCGCACGGCCGGTTGAGGGCGCGACATGACCTGCGTGCCGCGGAAATGGTTGGCAAGCGCGATCAGGCTGCGGGGGGCCAAGATATCGACGCCGGGGCCTGCCCAGGCCGCTTCCGCGCCACTCTCTGCCGGGCAGATCAGCCCCTTTCCGATTGCGTTGGCGCTGATGGCTGCCGGAAGCGCACCGGCGACGGCTGCAAGCGTTCCATCGAGATTCAATTCGCCGATCACGACATAATCGGCGAGCATATCGGCGGGCACGGCACCGAGCGCCGCCATCAGGCCCAATGCGATCGCGAGGTCGAAATGGCTGCCTTCCTTGGGCAGGTCCGCCGGGGCGAGATTGACCGTGACCTTCTTGGGCGGCATGGCGAGGCCGGAGGCGTGCAAGGCTGCCTGCACCCGCTCGCGGCTTTCGGCCACTGCCTTGTCCGGCAGCCCGACGATATGCATGCCGAGCTTGCCAGGGCCGATCATGACCTGCACATCGACCGGAATGCCTTCAATGCCCTGAAATGCTACCGTTCTGATACGCGCGACCATTCCGACCCGCCCACATGCGCAAGCTAAGGTGGGGATATTCCCGCCTACCGTGCTACAGGTTGAAAGCTTGCACGATTGCTGGCGAATTTCAAGAACAGGCAGTGAACAATTTCGCGCATGAGACGAAGACAGCGTGCATCAGGTTGCATAACGAGAACAGATGTGAACGGTTATCAGTTCTGCTTGGCGTCGATTGCATCCCACATGAGGCTCGCGACGTCAGCACCGCCGAACTTCTTCACTTCGCGGATGCCCGTCGGAGATGTGACGTTGATCTCGGTCATGTAATCGCCGATCACGTCGATGCCGACAAAGATGAAGCCGCGCTCGCGCAGAGCCGGCCCGATACGGGCGCAGATTTCCTTTTCGCGCGGCGTGATATCGGTCGCCTCGGCACGGCCGCCGACATGCATGTTGGAGCGGCTGTCGGTTTCCGAGGGCACGCGGTTGATCGCGCCGACCGGTTCGCCGTCAACGAGAAGAATGCGTTTGTCGCCCTTGCGCACTGCCGGAAGGTAGGCCTGCGCGATATAGGGTTCGCCGCGATACATCTGGCCGAACATTTCCAGAAGCGAGGTAAAGTTGCGATCATCGCGGGCGGAATGAAACACGCCGGCACCGCCATTGCCGTAAAGCGGCTTCAGGATGATGTCGCCGAGCTCATGGCGGAACTTGGCGATCTCCGCCGGGTCGCGGGAGATCAGTGTCGGCGGCATCAGGTCGGCGAACTCGGTAACGAAGATCTTTTCCGGCGAGTTGCGCACCCAGGCCGGGTCATTGACCACGAGCGTCTTCGGATGGATGCGCTCCAGAAGATGGGTGGATGTAATGTAGCCCATGTCGAAGGGCGGATCCTGGCGAAGCTGCACGACATCCATCGTCGACAGATCGGTCGGCTGCTTTTCCCCAAGGGTAAAGTGATCGCCCTTGATGTCGCGCACCTGCAGCGGCTCGAGAGCTGCAAAGATGCGTCCGTCGCGCATCGTCAGGCGGTCGGGCGTATAGTGGAACAGCTCGTAACCGCGCGATTGCGCTTCGAGCGCCATGGCGAATGTGGAATCGCCGGCAATGTTGATGCCGGAAATGTGGTCCATCTGAAATGCGACCTTGCGAATTTTCGCCATGACTTCAGCCCCCTAGGATTGGCCCGCCTGATGTAGGACGACGAACCCCGAAAGGCAACCTTGGCCCGGATAATCAGCAGGACCGACGATGGGGCCTGCGCTGCCAGAGGCCTAGAACGCATCCTGGAAATGGCGCGGAAACCTTCCCGGCAGGACGGCGATGATGTCGTATCGCTGCGATAACCCGGATACGTCCTTGCGTTTCTGCAGCCAGAGATCGCTCGCGGCCCGGATCCGTTTCTGAGATGCGAAGGAGACGGCGTCGAGCGCCTGCATCTCGGATCGTCTAGCCTTCACCTCGACAAAGACCACGAGATCGCGCTTGCGGGCGATGAGATCGATCTCGCCCAGTTTCGTGCGGTGGCGAAGGGCGAGGATGCGATAGCCTTTCAGCAGGAGATAGGCAGCAGCGACATATTCCGAGACATGGCCGCGGCGCTCTGCCTTGCGACGTCTGGCGCCGATCTCATCCCGTTGTGCCATCGCGATCCATCAGGTCCCGTTCTTCATGGCGATCAGGCGCTGATAGAGATCCTTGCGCGGCAGGCCGGTGATCCTTGCCGCTTCAGTCGCAGCCTTTGCGGTCGGATGCGTTTTGGAAAGGTCCTGCAGGATGGCATCGACCTCCACCTCGCCCGGCGCCTCTTCAGGTGCTGGAGGTTCGATCAGAAGGACGATCTCGCCCTTGACGTTGTGGCCGTCACCGTAATGGGCGGCAAGCTCGGCCAGCGTGCCCCGGCGAAACTCCTCGTAGGTCTTGGTGAGTTCCCGGCAGACGCAGGCAAGCCGGCTGCCGCCGAGCACATCGGCTGCAGAAACGAGCGTGTGGGCAATGCGATGGGGAGATTCAAACAGGATCAGCGTTGCCGGGATCTTTGAAAGTTCCGCAAGCCGGTCGCGGCGGGCTTTATCCTTGGAAGACAGAAAACCGACGAACAGGAAAGCATCCGACGGCATGCCGGAACCGACGAGGGCCGCAAGCGGGGCAGATGCGCCGGGGATGGGCACGACACGATAACCCGCATCGATCGCCATCTGGCCGAGCCGATAGCCGGGATCCGACACCAGCGGCGTGCCCGCATCGGAAACCAGCGCCACGGACTTGCCGGCTTCGAGTGCCGCAATCAGCTTCGGCCCGGCCTCGTTGGCATTGTGCTCATGATAGGAATAGGGGCGATTGACGATGCCGTAGCGATCGAGGAGCACGCGGGTGACCCTTGTGTCCTCGCAGGCGAGCACATCGGCGCCGGACAGGGTTTCGAGCGCGCGCAGCGTGATATCGCCGAGATTGCCGATCGGGGTTGCGACGAGATAGAGCGCCGGCTCGATGGGGCGGGAAGCGATAAACGTGTTGCCGACGCGATAGCCGCGCTGTCCCTTGACGGGTTCGGCGGCGATTTCGGTGGATTGCTCTGAAGATTGGTCGAGGGTCATCGCCTGTTATGGTCGAGGCCGCAGGCTTCGGCAAGCAGAGGCCGGCGATGTTTTGCGCGTCCGGTTTCGCCGCGTTGCGTTTTCTGTGTGCAAGTGCGGTATGAACAAGCAATTCAAATGGCGCAGGGTCCGTTCTGCTCTTGCTTTCGCATCCGAATGTCTGCCATTTTGCCCGTCCACATGTTCCGGCTGCGCAATGGCCGGCAGAGAATATCAGGTGGTCCGCCAAGCCGGATCGCCACGGTCGAAAGCGATAGTGTCCATGCGTATTACTCTTGAGCGCTCCAATCTCTTGAAGTCGCTGAATCACGTGCACCGCGTCGTGGAACGGCGCAACACGATTCCGATCCTGTCCAACATCCTGCTGCGCGCGTCCGACGCGAGCCTGGACATGAAGGCGACGGACCTTGATCTGGAAGTGACGGAATCGACACCGGCCATGGTGGAACAGGCCGGCGCCACGACCGTGCCGGCGCATCTGCTTTATGAAATCGTCCGCAAGCTGCCGGACGGATCTGAAGTGCTGCTTGCCACCAGCGCCGACGGCGCGACGATGACCGTGCAGTCCGGCCGTTCGAAATTCTCGCTGCAGTGCCTGCCGGAAACGGACTTCCCGGATCTCACAGCCGGCAGCTTCAGCCATACGTTCAAGATGAAGGCGACCGATCTCAAGATGCTGATCGATCGCACCCAGTTTGCGATCTCGAACGAAGAGACACGCTATTATCTGAACGGCATCTTCTTCCACACGATCGAGGCCGGTGGCGACCTGAAGCTGCGCGCCGTCGCAACCGACGGCCATCGTCTCGCCCGCGCAGACCTGAAGGCGCCTTCGGGCTCTGAAGGCATGCCCGGCATCATCGTGCCGCGCAAGACCGTGGGCGAGTTGCAGAAGCTGGTCGATGATCCGGAAGCATTCGTGACGGTGGAAGTCTCGGACGCCAAAATCCGCCTCTCGATCGGCGGCATCGTCATGACGTCGAAGCTGATCGACGGCACATTCCCCGATTACCAGCGCGTCATCCCGACCGGCAACGACAAGGAAATGCGCGTCGACTGCCAGAGCTTTACCAAGGCCGTGGACCGCGTCTCGACGATCTCTTCCGAGCGCGGACGTGCCGTGAAGCTGTCGCTGTCCGAAGGGCAGCTGATGCTGACGGTCAACAACCCGGATTCCGGCAGCGCCACGGAAGAAGTGGCTGTCGGCTACGAATACGACGCGATGGAAATCGGCTTCAACGCCAAATACCTGCTCGACATCACCGCCCAGCTTTCCGGCGACGACGCGATCTTCATGCTGGCGGATGCGGGGTCACCGACGCTGGTACGTGATACCGCAGGCGACGATGCGCTCTATGTGCTGATGCCGATGCGCGTATAGCATCTTACCAGGCGGCTCGGTTAACCCCAGCCGCCTTTTTTGTGCCGTATTCCGCCTGCGACATTTCATCTTGTTTTTGCGGCAAATCGGTTCACATTGGCTGAAACTGGAGGGGACGACCTGATGGAACTGCGTTTGAAGGAACGGCTTGGCCGGAAGTTTGACGAGGAGATCCGTTTCTTCAAGGGATGGATCGACGGTCCAAAACAGGTCGGAGCCATCATCCCCACATCCTCAGTCACTGCCAAGCGGATGGCGAGCATCATCGACACAACTTCCGGCCTGCCTGTTCTCGAGCTTGGGCCCGGCACCGGCGTCATCACAAAGGCGATCCTGAAAACCGGCATCGAGCCGCAGAACCTCGTTTCGATCGAGTATTCGACCGATTTCTACCAGCATCTGATGCGGACGTTCGAAGGCGTGCATTTCATCCATGGCGACGCGTTCGATCTGGATCGCACACTCGACACGCTGAAACATCAGAAATTCGACTGCGTGATCTGCGCCATTCCGATGCTGAGCTTTCCGATGGAACGCCGCATCGAACTTCTGGAAGATCTTCTCGACCGCGTCCCGCCGGGACGCCCGGTGATGCAGATCACCTACAGCCCAGTTTCGCCTATTATCGCCAAGCCAGAGCGCTACAAGATCAAGCACTATGACTTCGTGGTGCGCAACATACCGCCGGCGCAGCTATGGACATATACGCGCGCTTAGCGTCCGGACCTTCTCCGACATGACATTTGGGATTTACATCACGCATCCGCAGGTCCGGATCGACCCCAACGTGCCGGTGCCGCAATGGGGCCTGTCCGATACGGGTCGTCTGCGCGCCGAACAGGCGGCGACATCCGGCTGGGTATCCAAGCTCGGGCGCATCGTCTCGAGCGACGAGACAAAGGCAATCGAGACCGCCGACATCCTGGCCGCGGCCGTCGGTCTCAAGACGGAAATCATCGATAGCCTGCACGAGAACGATCGCACGGCGACAGGCTTTCTGGCGCCGCCGGATTTCGAGGCGGCAGCGGACTGGTTTTTCGCCAACCCGACCGAGAGCTTCAAAGGCTGGGAGCGCGCCGCGGATGCGCAGGCGCGGATCATGTCTGTGGTCGAATCCGTTCTGGCGGAGCACGATCCCGCGGTGCCGATCGCCTTTGTCGGTCATGGCGGCGTCGGCACGCTTCTGAAATGTCACCTGAAACGATCGGCCATATCCCGCACGGAAGATCAGCCGGGTGGCGGTGGCAATCTGTTTGCCTTCACCCTTGCGGATCGCGCCGTCACATGCGACTGGACCCCGATCGAAACATGGAAGGGAGACTGACAGACATGCAAGCGCGTGACAGGCTGATTGTGGGCCTTGATATCCCGACCGTGTCCGAAGCGGAAAAGATGGTGGCAACGCTTGGCGACACCGTCTCTTTCTACAAGATCGGCTACCAGCTGGCCTTTGCCGGTGGGTTGGAGTTTGCCCGCGAGCTTGCAGAGGATGGCAAGCAGATCTTTCTCGACATGAAACTGCTCGATATCGACAACACGGTCGCCAAAGCTGTCGAGAACATTGCCAAGATGGGCATGACCATGTTGACGCTGCATGCCTATCCGAAGGCAATGCGCGCCGCGGTCGAAGCAGCAAAGGGCTCCGATCTTTGCCTGCTCGGCGTTACCGTGCTGACCTCGATGGATGCGGCCGATATGATCGAAGCCGGCTATGCGCAGACACCGGGCGAGCTGGTGGCACGCCGCGCCGAACAGGCGCGTGCGGCCGGCATGGGCGGCATCGTCTGCTCGGCCGAGGAATCGGCCGCCGTCCGGGCGATCGTCGGAGCCGACATGGCGGTCGTTACCCCCGGCATCCGTCCGGCCGGCTCCGATGCCGGCGACCAGAAACGTGTCGTGACACCCTTCGATGCCCTGAAGTCAGGCTCCAGCCACCTAGTCGTTGCCCGCCCGATCGTCCAGGCAGCCGACCCGAAGGCGGCCGCGCAGGCTATCCTCGCGGAGATGCAGGCGGCGCTCTGACCTGCAGACGACGCTTGATCCGGATCAGCGGTTGTCCGAGACGACATTGTTCATGTCGCTGTTGAGGACGAAGGTGGCGACGCCGCCCGACAGGCGGTTGCCGGTGACCCGGTTGTTCTGCGCGTAATCGAGCGGGCTGGCTCCGCTGCCAAACGACGCCGTTGGCCGTGTCATGCAATATTTGCGCACGCCTTGCCGGCTGCCGAGCCAGACCGCCGGCATGGCAAGCCAGTCCTTGTAGCGGAAGCTGTTGTCGGAGATGACGTTGCGCTGCGGCGCCTGGTGGCGGATCGTGCCGCCCTCGCCGCAATTGCGGTACAGAAACACGCCGCCCTTGACCGGGTTCACGAACGTGTTTTTTTCGATGAGATTTTCCGCAGATCCGTCGATGGCGATGATCTCGCGCTGGCTGGCTGATGTTTCAAACGTATTGCCGATGACGCGGTTTCTGGCCGATTCCGCATCCAGGTAAATAACGGCCGAGACCGTCTTGCCGGTAAAGCGCGAGTTTTCGACAATGACGTTGGTGACGCCAGGCGCGAGATAGACCGGCGTGCCGACATTGGCGATGAAGCGGTTTTGTGACAGCACGATATCGCTTGGCGCAATCGACTGCGCTCGCTGTGTATGGCCCGGCGTGAGTGAGGATTCCCTGACCTTCTCGGCCTCTCCGCTGTGACCGAGGCCTTCGATGCGGATATCACCCTTGATTGTGCAGTTGCGGATATGGATGTCGCGGGGCGTATCCCAGCTGCCGTCCTTGCGTTGAACCGAACGGATCACGATCGTGCGGGCCTTGGGCTTGGTGCCATCAAGCGTCGCGCCGTTGCAGTCCATAGTCGTCCCAGACGCGCGACTGCCGGAAAACGCGATCGGCACGGTGATGACGGCATTCTTCTGAAGGGTGAGATCGCAATCGATTTCGATCGGGCGCGTGGCCGCTTCGGCGGGCGAGCGGAGCTGTTCCAGCGTATCGGCGCTGCAGGATGCCGCGCTTGCCGTAGGCGCGCCAAGAAGCATGAACGGCACGAGATAAGGGAGCGCCCAATAGGCGTTGCGCGCTGCAATCCGGCCGCGTTGTCCGGTCTTTATCATGTTGACTCCCCGCCAGATTTGCTCGAATCGAATATGCCCAATCGAGGAGAGGTTATTATGGCAAAAGGTTACTGGATTGCTCGGGTCGATGTTCGCGACGCCGAGCGATACAAGGACTACGTCGCTGCGGCAAAACCGGCGTTTGAGGAATACGGCGCCAATTTCCTTGCTCGTGGCGGCGCGATGACCGAACTGGAGGGCGCTGCCCGCGGTCGCAATGTGGTGATCGAGTTCCCGTCGATGCAGGCTGCAGTCGATTGCTACAACTCGCCGGCATACCAGATCGCTGCAAAAATCCGCCAGGAAGCGGCCGATGCCGAAATGGTTGTGGTCGAGGGCGTCTGATATCGCTCGCTGACAGCGACAACCGGTTGCGGAAACACTTCCACCGTCGCCCGGATTCGGCTAAACAGCATTCCATATTTCGTCGTCCCTTCTTCAGGCTCCCGGAGCTTATCATGACCATCAACAATCTACCGCCTCTCGTCACCGTCTTCGGGGGATCCGGCTTCGTCGGCAGACAGGTGGTTCGCACGCTTGCCAAGCGCGGCTACCGCGTTCGCGTCGCGGTGCGTCGCCCGGATCTTGCCGGCTTTCTTCTGCCCGCCGGCTATGTCGGCCAGATCTCGCTGGTGCAGGCGAACCTGCGCTACCGCGATTCCGTGCTGCGAGCCGTCGAAGGCTCCGCGCATGTGGTCAACTGCATCGGCATCCTGTTTGAAAGCGGCCGCAACACGTTCGACGGCGTGCAGGATATCGGCGTGAAGACGCTGGTCGAAGCCGTCAAGGCTGCCGGCGCGAAGCTGACCCATGTTTCGGCCATCGGTGCCGATGTCAATTCCGCTTCGAGCTATGCCCGCAGCAAGGGCCGCGCTGAGGCGACGATCCAAGCCGCACTGCCGGATGCGGTGATCCTGCGTCCTTCAGTGGTTTTCGGTGCTGACGACAGCTTCTTCAACCGGTTCGCCTCGATGGCACGGACGTTCCCGTTCCTACCGCTGATTGGTGGTGGCCATACGAAACTGCAGCCGGTCTTCGTGGAAGACGTGGCGGAAACCGTGGGACGCTCCGTCGACGGCTCCATTCCGTCCGGCAAGATCTACGAGCTGGGTGGCGGCGAAGTAATGACGATGCGCGACTGCATGGAAACGGTCATGCGTGTGACCGCCCGCAAGAAGCCGCTTCTCTCTCTGCCTTTCGGCGTGGCCTCCATGATCGGCAGCGTTGCCTCGATGGTGCCCCTGATCACCCCGCCGGTCACGGCGGACCAGGTGGAACTCCTGAAACGGGACAATGTGGTTTCGGACGCTGCGGAAAAAGACGGCCGCACGCTTGCGGGTATCGGCATCACTCCGACCCTGGCCACCTCCGTTCTTGCGTCCTATCTCGTGCGCTACCGGCCGCAGGGCCAGTACACGGGCTCCGGCAAGGCCGCCTGATTTCAATATCATAGATCCTTACCGGATCCTTGACGACGTGCTCTCCGGGGCGCGTCGTTTTTTTTGAGCGCAGGTGCCGAAAGCTCTGTGGCGCAAAGGTCGCAGTTATTGGCCGTCTTGCGTTAACGGGCAGTTTAGCAAAAACGTTTATTGAATATCAGCCACACGGCCCGTAGACCCACACACAGATATTTCCCTTCTGAAAGGCGCATTTGCATGGGCAAACCCATCGCCCTCTTTTTCGTATGTGCAGCACTTGTGATCCTTGCAGGATCGTTCATGGCTCCTGAAACCGGAGCCGCCGGCAAGCTCGATTGCGCGCCTGCTTATGGCGTCGATCCCTGCAGCACTGCATCCATCCGTTACTGAAGCAGTGATTGAACGACCCATATGACAAAGGCGGCCGGTGGCCGCCTTTGTCTTTTTCGGGTAGCGGCCTTCAGGCCCCGAGCAACAAGGCAACAAGGCCGATGGCGCCGACTGCGATACGCCAGTAGGCGAAAGGCGCGTAGCCGCGGCTCGATATGAAATTGAGCAGCGAGCGCACGACAAACACTGCCGTCACGAAGGCTGCCAGAAAGCCGACCACGATGACCGCGCTGTCGTCGAAGGAGAGCAGCGCACGGTTCTTGACGAGATCGAGCGTGAAGGCGCCGACCATTGTCGGCATCGCGAGGAAGAACGAGAACTCCGCGGCCGAACGCTTGTCCGCGCCAAGCAGAAGCGCGCCGACGATGGTGGCGCCGGAGCGCGACGTACCTGGGATCATCGCGAGGCACTGACAGAAGCCGATCTTGATCGCCAGCGACAGTGGATAGTCCATCACGTCATGGTATTTCGGCTCGAACTTCATGCGATCGACGGCAAGCAGGATAAAGCCACCGACGATCAGCATGACGCAGATCAACATCGGCGTTTCAAACAGGACCGTCTTGATGAAATCATGCGCGATCGCGCCGATCACGGCGGCCGGGAGAAAACCCGCCAGTATGGTCAGAACGAAACGGCGCGACTGGACACTGGTCGGCAGCGAGACGGCGATCGAGATCAGCCTTTGCGCATAGACCAGGAGAATGGCCAGTATGGCGCCGAGCTGGATCAGGACCGCAAACGTATTCCCCGGAGAATTGAAACCGAGAAAATGGCCGGCGAGCAGCACATGTGCGGTGGATGAAACGGGCAAAAATTCCGTGAGCCCCTCGATAATACCGAGTACGAGGGCGCTGATAATGGGCTGATCCACCATTCTTAGTCCTTTGCTATGCGATAGAGGTGGTTTTTAATCGTTTCTTAGCGGTTTGTGGCCCCTGCTTGTACTGGCCCTACCAAATCCATATAGCTGGCATATGTCAGGCGGGCGCCCGAAGCAGCCGCTTTCCTATACATTATAACTGAAGTTTTCTTATCGATGCCCACCCTGTATCATCATCAAATGTCGTCTTCCTCTCGCTTCGTCCGTCTGATCCTCGCCGAATACGGCTTCCAGACGGATCTTGTCGAGGAGCAGCCCTGGGAGAAGCGCCGCGAGTTTCTCACGCTCAACCCGGCGGCGACCCTGCCCGTCTATGTTGACGACAATATGCGCGTTCTGTGCGGTCCGTCGGTTCTGATGGAATTTCTCGACGAGACCCATGGCGTGCTGAAGCGCGACCGCCGACTGCTGGCCGAAGACCCGTGGCAGCGGGCCGAAATTCGTCGGCTTACGGAATGGTTCCTGATCAAGATGGAGCAGGATGTGACACGGCCGCTCACGCGCGAGCGCGTCTACAAGCTGCAGATGACCGCGGCACAGGGCGGTGGCGCACCCGATTCAAAGGTGCTGCGGACCTCCCGCGCCAATATTCGCCAGCATATGAAATATCTCGCCTGGCTTGCCGGCTCGCGCCAGTGGCTGGCCGGCGAGCGTCTGAGCTATGCCGACCTTGCGGCCGCCGCCTCGATTTCCGTGCTCGATTATCTGGGCGAAATCGACTGGTCGGAAATTCCGATCGCCAAGGATTGGTACCAGCGGATCAAATCCCGCCCCTCCTTCCGTCCGCTGCTGTCCGAGCGCATTCGCGGCCTCACTCCGGTATCGCATTATGCGGACCTTGATTTCTGAGCCGGACCACGACCTGAGCCAGGAGAAGGTCGACCTTCGGGCCGACCGGCGTCGGCAGAAGCTGACCGCCTTCATTCGCGAGGAAGCCGCAGCCCAGGGCTTTGATCTCTGTCGCATCACAAGGCCTGACAGCATTCCGAAAGCACCGGAACGGCTGACGACTTTTTTATCCGACGAGCATCACGGCACGATGGACTGGATGGCGGAGACGCGCGAGCGTCGCGGCGATCCCAGGGCGCTCTGGTCCGAGGTCCGGTCGATCGTGATGTTTGCGATGAATTACGGGCCGGACGAGGATCCGCGCGGCATTCTGGAGAAGCCCGACAAGGCCGCGATTTCCGTCTATGCCCGCAACCGCGACTATCACGACGTGATCAAGGGCCGGCTGAAGGAGATCGCCACGCGGTTTGCCGCCCGTGCCGGCGAGGATGTCAAAGTATTCGTCGATACGGCACCGGTGATGGAAAAGCCGCTTGGCGAAGCCGCCGGTATCGGATGGCAGGGCAAGCACACCAATCTGGTCAGCCGCACGCACGGGTCCTGGCTTTTTCTCGGCAGCCTGTTCACGACAGCGGATCTGGCCTTCGACGAGGCTGAGCGGGACTATTGCGGCTCTTGCCGCGCCTGTCTCGACGCTTGCCCGACGGCGGCGTTTCCGGCGCCCTACCGGCTGGATGCGCGGCGCTGCATCTCTTACCTGACGATAGAGCACAAGGGACCGATCGCGCCCGAATTCCGGCCGATGATCGGCAACCGTATCTATGGCTGCGACGATTGCCTGGCGGCATGCCCGTGGAACAAGTTCGCGGCCAGCGCGTCTGAAATGAAGCTGAAGGCGCGCGAGGACCTCAAGGAACCGTCGATCGCGTTTCTTCTGACGCTGGACGATCCGGCATTCCGGGCCTTTTTCAGCGGATCGCCGGTAAAGCGGATTGGCCGTGACCGTTTCGTGCGCAACGTGCTGATCGCCGCCGGCAATTCCGGTGACCGCGGCTTCATCGACCAGTGTCGCAGCCTGTCAGCGGATGCGTCCCCTGTCGTGCGCGGCATGGCGATCTGGGCGCTGAAGCGGCTGATGTCGCAAGGTGAGTTCGCTTTGTTTGCAGATGCGCGCGGGCCGGAGGATGACGCGGAGGTTAAAGACGAATGGACGATGGCAGGAGTGGTTTGATGCGGGTGATGATCTTCGGATGCGGCTATTCCGGCCAGGCGATTGCGGAGGCCTTCATGGCCGAAGGCGCTACGGTTTCCGGCACGGTTCGCAGCGAGGAGAAGGCCGTGGCTCTTCGCGCAAAGGGCATTCGGCCCTTCATCTTCGACGGCAGCGACTTCGATGGAGCGCTACCGGGTGAGATGGCCGAGGTGACGCATCTGGTTCAATCCATTCCGCCCGGCCAGGAGGGCGATCCGTTGCTGAAGCTCGTCGAGGGCAGGCTTGCGGCACTGTTTCCGAAGCTCGAATGGATCGGCTACCTTTCGACCGTCGGTGTCTATGGTGACCATGGCGGCGACTGGGTGACCGAGGAGACGCCGGGAAGCCCGATCCTTGGCCGCTCGATCGAACGGGTCGATACAGAGGATGCCTGGACGGAGCAGGCGACCAGTGTCGGCGTGCCATGCGCAGTGCTGCGTCTTGCCGGGATCTACGGACCCGGACGCAACGGGTTCATCAATCTTTCCCGCGGCAGCGCGCGGCGCATCATCAAGAAGGACCAGGTGTTCAACCGGATCCGCGTCGAGGATATCGGCGGTGCCTCGCTTTTTCTCGGGAACCTGCGGATGGGTGGCCTCTACAATGTCACCGACGACGAGCCATGCCCGCCCCAGGACGTGATCGTCGAGGCTGCCCGGATGATGGGCGTCGAGCCGCCGCCGGAACAGGATTTCGACACTGCAGACATGTCTCCGATGGCGCGGTCCTTCTATGGCGCCAACAAGCGCGTCTCGAATGAGAAGATCAGGGCCGCCGGCTTCCAATTCCGCTTTCCGAATTACCGCGTTTCGCTCTCGGAATTGTGGTCTTCCGACCGCTGGAGAGGATGAAATCTCCTCTACTCATTGGTGGGAATTTTCATCCTGAGCCATTATCCCGGTCATAAATTCTTAATGCCTGGGGCGCGGCGCCCCAAAACTGGTCCAAATAAGACAGCAGCCCGACTTTAAGAGAAAAAAATTTTGCCTGTTTTCGTGAACACGAGTTGTCCCGGGGATCCAGCGGAATGACGTTTCGCTTGGAGACTGATTCTAAAGCTTTTCTTCCGAAAAAGCTTAGCCGGGTGCATTAACAACATCGATCGCAATGTAATCACGAATGTTACAATGCGTAACACTCCGTGATACCGAATCCCACTTTTTCGCCATTTTTGGCCCCGCTTAAGCCGGCTGCACGCCACGTGCAGGGACAAAACGGACGGGGACGACCGACTTGACAACAATTCGACGCTCGACACTCGCGGTTGCCATTGCTGCTTTTGCACTACTCGGCACCGCGCAGGCCAATGCTGCGCCCGGCTGCGGCCACGCATCCTGGTACGCGCTTTCTTCGAAGACCGCTTCTGGCGAGCGGATGAACGCCGCCAAGCTGACCGCCGCACATCGCTCGCTGCCCTTCGGCACCAGGGTTCTCGTGACCAACAAGCGCAACGGCAAAAGCGTCGTCGTGCGCATCAACGATCGCGGCCCATTCATTCGCGGCCGGGTGATCGACGTTTCGAAAGCCGCAGCCAAGGATATCGGCATGGTCTCTTCGGGCACTGCGCAGGTCTGCTACCAGATCGTTGCCGACACCCGCGCTTCCAGCCAGAAGATCTCCGGCAAGGGCATCAAGGACGTCGACGGCTGAGGCACCAGAGCTTTGAACGCCTGACGTGCTGCACTTGCCCTTTCGACCGTTCGCGGTTACGACCCACCCCACACGGGTTCAACCGAGACGGAGAATGACATGCGACTGGGCGGACGAGTAGCCGGAGCAATCGACGTACTGGCGGATATCGAGGCACGCAGACGCCCCGTCGCCGACGCGCTGAAGGACTGGGGCCTCGCGCACCGCTTTGCCGGATCCGGCGACCGCGCCGCAATCGGAAACATCGTTTACGACGCATTGCGCATGCGGCTCAGCCACGCATTCATCATGGACGACGACAGTGCCGTCGCACTGGCTTATGCGGTTCTCCTTCGCCAGTGGGGATATTCTCCAGAAACGCTGGCTGCCGATTTTGCCGACGACCGTTTCGCGCCGCCGGTTTTGACCGAAGCGCATATCGCCGCCTTTTCCTCCCGCAAGCTGGAAGACGCGCCGCTTCACATCCAGGGCGATATCCCGGACTGGGTTCAGCCTTCATTCGAAGCAAATTTCGGCGACGACTGGCTGGCTGAGGCAAAGGCACTTGCCACCCGACCGACGCTTGATCTGCGCGCCAACACGCTGAAGGCGTCGCGCGACAAGGTGGTCAAGGCGCTGGACCGCGCCGGTGCCAAGCCTGCGCGCATTGCCCGCAACGGCATCCGGATCGCTGCCGGCGAAGGTGCTTCCCGGCTTCCCAATATCACCGCCGAGCTTTCCTTCCAGAAGGGCTGGTTCGAGGTGCAGGACGAGGGCTCGCAGATCGTGGCCGAGCTCGTACAGCCTGCCGAGAACCATCAGGTGCTGGACTATTGCGCCGGTGGCGGCGGCAAGACGCTGGCGATGTCGGCTGCGATGAACAACAAGGGCCAGGTTCACGCCTACGATACCGACCGCAAGCGGCTGGCGCCGATCATCGAGCGCCTGCGTCGGGCCGGCACCCGCAATGTTCAGGTTCACGACGATGCACGCCAGCTTGAAGGTCTCCGGAACAAGCTTGACGCAGTTCTGGTCGATGCGCCCTGCACCGGCACGGGAACGTGGCGCCGTCGCCCCGACACGAAATGGCGGCTGACGCAGAAGAACCTCGACGAGCGCATTGCGCAGCAGCAGGACGCACTTTCCGAAGCATCCGCTTTCGTGAAGCCGGGCGGCGCGCTTCTCTATGTGACCTGTTCGATCCTGCCGGAAGAAAACGACCAGCAGGTTGCGCGGTTCTGCGCGGAGAACCCCGAGTTCTCGATCGTGCCGGCAGCCGAACAGTGGGCGAAGATTTTCGGAAGCGACGCGGCCACGCCTCGCTTGAAGGATGCAGCGACTGTCACGCTGTCACCCGCAAGTACCGATACGGACGGATTCTTTTTCTGCCGCATGCAACGCAAGGTTTGAGCGGGACTTGCATTGCGGTTTTACCCTGAAAGAATTCTAAACTAGATCATTTGACACAAGTTTAGATTTGCGCGATGAGCCTTTGAGGCAGCCTCGTTTCAAACGACGCCGCAATGGAGAGGGACATGATCCGCAAAATCGCTTTCGGCGCCGCAGTGGCGCTTCTTGCCGCATCGACGACATTAACGGCAGCGCATGCCGAGACCAAGCCGGCCGCCGTGCTCAAGCATTATTCCGAGCTGGCGCATGCCAAGTTCGAGGACTCGCTGATATCTGCGCAGAGCCTCGAAAAGGCGGTCGACGGGCTGATTGCAAATCCGAGCGAGGAAACGCTGAAGGCGGCGAAAGCTGCCTGGATCGCGGCGCGTGTTCCCTACCAGCAGACCGAAGTCTATCGTTTCGGCAATTCTGCCGTTGACGACTGGGAAGGCAAGGTCAATGCCTGGCCGCTGGATGAAGGCCTTATCGATTATGTCGACCCCTCCTATGGCACGGAAAGCGACGAGAACGCTCTCTACACGGCCAACATCATTGCCAACCCCAAGATCAAAGTGAACGGCAAGACGCTCGACACGACCAAGATCACCACGAAGACCCTTCGCAGCCTGCATGAGGCCGGCGAGATCGAGGCGAATGTGGCGACCGGGTATCACGCAATCGAGTTTCTGCTGTGGGGCCAGGATACCAATGGCACCGGGCCTGGCGCCGGCACGCGGCCCTACACGGATTACAGCAAGACCGAATGCACCAACGGTAATTGCGACCGTCGCGCCGCCTACCTGAAAGCTGCGACCGCATTGCTGGTTGCCGATCTGAAGGACATGGTTACGGCGTGGGGGCCCAAGGGCAAAGCGGCCCGGACTGTCGAGGCCAGTGGCAAGAAGGGTCTGAGCGCCATCCTGACCGGCATGGGCTCGCTCTCCTACGGCGAGCTTGCCGGCGAGCGGATGAAGCTCGGACTGCTGCTGCATGATCCGGAAGAAGAGCATGACTGCTTCTCGGACAACACCTATGCCTCGCACCTCAACGACGCGGTCGGCATCAAATCGGCCTATACGGGAGAATATACCCGTATCGACGGCACCAAGATGACCGGAGCCTCTCTTTCAGACCTCGTCTTGGCCAAGGACGAGGCGCTGGACGACGAGATGAAGGGCAAGCTGGATGCGACGCTTGCGGCCATGAACGCGATGGCCGACCGCGCCCAGAAGGTCGAGGCTTACGACCAGATGATCGGCGAGAACAATGCCGACGGCAATGCCGTGGTCCAGAAGGCGATCGATGGGCTGATCGACCAGACCAAGACCATCGAGCGCGTCGTTGCGTCGCTCGATCTCGGCAAGGTTGAGCTCGAGGGTTCCGATAGCCTCGACAATCCCGATGCGGTGTTCCAGTAGCCGCTGAAGCGGTTGCCAAGCGATTGCGATGAAACACGTCACCTCCTCCACCCCTCCCCGAACTCGGGAGGGGCATAACCACTCCCCGACTTGTCCCCAGCACCCGCTGAACGACGAGGCCGCTTCCGGCTGCCTTCCTCCTCCCGGGAAAAGTGCCAGGAGAAGCCACGGGTATTTGTTTCGGCTAGTTTTGCCGCTCCTCTCGGGCGCTCTCTTCCTGATCCCGCTGATCGCCACCGGCGGCGACAGCATTTTTCCGACGTCGCGCACCGATCTCAACCCGAAGGACCAGAAGCGGGTGGCGAGCGTGACGCGTGCCACGACGGATTTCTCCAAGCCGGAGCAGTTCGAGCTGATGGCCGGCGGCGGCGCGACGACGAAGGCCAGCGTCAACGGCAATATCTTTTCGCATTTCTCCGCCAACATCACGTTCGAGGAAGAGCAGGAGTTCAAGCTCGGCAATGCGCTGTTCACCAAGCTCTGGGTGTCTTCTCCCTCGTCGACCCAAGCCTCCGACGGGTTGGGGCCGCTGTTCAATGCGCGGGCCTGCCAGAGCTGCCACCTGAAGGACGGCCGCGGGCATCCGCCAGAAGGTGCCGCAGACGCGACATCGATGTTCCTGCGGCTGGCCCGCCCGGCCCGGACCGACGACGAACGCGCGGCAATCGCCGATTATCGCAAGCTCAACTTTCCGGATGCGGTCTATGGCGAGCAGTTGCAGGATCTGGCAGTCCCCGGCCTTCAGGCCGAAGGCCGACTGCAGATTGCCTATCAGGACCTGCCGGTGACACTTGCTGATGGCGAGGTGGTCACTCTGCGCAAGCCCAGCTATTCGGTGAGCGACCTGGGGTTTGGCCCGATGGAGGGCGACGTCACACTTTCGCCGCGCGTGGCCCCGCCGATGATCGGCATGGGCCTCATCCAGGCAATCCACGAGGCCGACCTGCTAGATAACGCCGACCCCGACGATCGGGACGGTGACGGTATTTCCGGAAAGGCCGCGCTGGTGCGCGACCACAAGAGCGGCGAGCTGAAGATCGGCCGTTTCGGCTTCAAGGCGCAGAACGCGTCCATCCGCGACCAGAGTTCATCGGCCTTCGTCGGCGACATCGGTATCTCGACGCCGGACGATCCGTTCGATCACGGCGACTGCAGGAAGGCGCAGAGCGACTGTCTGGCCCTGCCGACCGGTGTGCAGCCGAGGCTCGGTCCGGTGGAAGCGCCTGATCCGGTGCTGCCGCTCGTCACGTTCTACTCGGAAAACTTGGCCGTGCCGGCCCGACGCGATATCGGGGATGCCGGCGTGCTGAAGGGCAAACAGCTGTTTTATCAGACGGGCTGTGCTTCCTGCCACATGCCGAAATTCGTGACCCGCCGCGATGCGGGAAACAAGGCGCATGCATTCCAGCTGATCTGGCCCTATTCCGACTTCCTGCTGCACGACATGGGCGAAGGCCTTGCCGATGGCCAGCAGGTGGGCGTGGCGAACGGGCAGGAATGGCGCACTCAACCGCTCTGGGGTATCGGCTTGACGCAGACCGTCAATGGGCACACGTTCTTCCTGCATGACGGGCGGGCGCGAAACCTGACCGAGGCAATTCTCTGGCATGGCGGCGAGGCAAAGACGGCACGCGATGCCTTTGCATCGCTTTCCAAGACTGATCGCGCTTCTCTTCTCACCTTCCTGGAGTCACTTTGATGCGCATGATTTTCGCGGCCGGCCTGGCTCTGCTGCTGTCCACAGCGGCGCAGGCACAGGATGCCGACAGCGTTCCGGCAGTCGAGCTTCCGGCAGCTTCCGTCACGAAAGTGATGACTGCGGCGGTCAACGGCTTTATCCGACCGGGCTATGATGCCTTCGAGACCTCAGCGCAGGATATGGCCGACAAGAGTGCTGCGCTCTGCAAGGCGCCTTCGGTCGCCAATCTCAATGTCGTCAAAACCGCATTCCGCGAACTCGTCGTCAGCTGGGGGTCGATCGAGATCGTCCGCACCGGACCGATCATCGAGCAGAACCGGTTCGAGCGGGTTCTGTTTTATCCCGACCGCAAGAGCACCGGGCTGAAGCAGGTGCAGGCTGTGCTTGCCAAGAAGGACGAGACCGCGACGGACCCGACGACGCTTGCCTCCAAAAGTGTTGCGACGCAGGGTCTCGGGGCACTCGAATATCTGCTTTACGGCACCAATGCCGATAGCGATCTGCTGGCGGCCGAGAATGCATTTCGCTGCCGATATGCCGCCGCAGCCGCGCAGAACGTTGCCAATGTCGCAAAGGAAGTGGCCGGTATCTGGGACGCGCCGGATGGCATCGCCAAGACGTGGGAACAGCCGGGACCCGACAATCCAGCCTTTCGCACAGGCGGCGAGGCGATAACCGCATTGCTCGGTATTCTGGTCCATGGCGCGGAGGCCGTGCGCGACCAGCGGATCGAGACATTCTACAAAGGTGCCGGCAAGGCGACGTTTCCGAAACAGGCGCTATTCTGGCGTTCGCAAAACACCTGGGACAGCCTGCACGGCAATCTTGATGGATTGTCAAAGCTGCTCGCCACGTCGGGCATGGTCGAGCTGCTGCAGGAAAAGGACCGACCGGTCGTCGCGGCAACGCAGGCCAGATTGCAGTCGATGATCGCCACGGCCCGCACCGTCATGCCCAATATCGAAGTGGCGGTCGAAAACCCCAGCGAACAGGCGAAGCTTCAATCGCTTCTCGACGGCGGCAAGGACGTGATCGCCAAGCTGAACGACGGTTATGGCGGCGCGATCGGGCTTTCCTCCGGCTTCTCGTTTGCAGACGGCGACTAGGCCATGACCTGGCGCGGCGAAACGATCGATCGACGCGGCTTCCTGAAGGCCGCCGGCATCGCCTTTACCGCGGCCCTTAACCCGGGCTCGCTGATGGCGCTGGAACGGGCGGACGCGGTTTACGCGGCGGGTTTTCGCGCACCCGACGGGTCGTTCGGCATTGCGACCGTCTCGGAGCGCGGCGAGATCATCGACCGTGTGGCGCTTCCCGCGCGGGCGCATGGCATGGCCTTCAGTGCTACGACCGGTCGAACCGTTGCCTTTGCCCGACGGCCGGGCACGTTCGCCATGGTGTTCGATGCAGCACGCCGGGCAGAGCCTGTCATGATCACGGCGCCGGAGGGGCGACACTTCTACGGGCACGGGCATTTTTCGCCCGACGGCACCAGGCTTTACGCGAGCGAGAACGATTTCGACGGCAATCGCGGCATGATCGGCGTCTACGATGGAAGCGACGGCTTCCGCCGCATCGGCGAATTCGATGCCCATGGTGTTGGCACCCACGACATGACCGTCTCCGACGACGGATCGATGCTGGTCATTGCCAATGGCGGTATCGAGACGCATCCGGATTTCGGCCGCACCAAGCTCAATCTCGACCGCATGGAGCCATCACTGGTGCTGCTGGATGCAAGATCCGGCGCGCTGATCCAGAAACACCTGATGCCGCCGTCGCTATCCCAGCTTTCCACCCGGCATCTGGATATTGCCGACAGTGGCCGGATCTGGTTTGCCTGCCAGTGGGAGGGTGCCCGCAACGCATCGCCGCCGCTTGCCGGATGGTTTTCGAAGGGCGAAGACATCGCATTCCTCGACCTGCCCGAACAGACGACGGTCCGGCTTGGCAATTATGTGGGCGCGATTGCAGTCAATCGTCGCGAGGCGCTGGTCGGCCTGACATCGCCGGTCGGCGGTGCGGCGGTGACGCTGGATGCAAGGACCGGCAAGGTGCTCAAGGAAGAGACGGTGCGGGAGGCTGCGGGCGTGGCAGCGGCCGCGCATGGCACCGCGGTCTCGACCTATGACGGGCGTTTCAACGAGACAAGAAGCCGGATAGCCTGGGATCAGCATATCGTTCGCATCGGATGATCTTTCCGGCCGCTCCAACCGCTCTATCTGGAGGCTCATGCGCAAACCTATCGTCTTCGGTCTCTTCATCATCGCGTCGGTCGCCGTCGGCGTGATCAGCGGCGTCAGCAACATTCCCGGCGAGTGGTACCAACAGCTGAACAAGCCGTTCTTCAATCCGCCGAACTGGATCTTCGGACCGGTCTGGACGGTTCTCTACGGCATGATCGGCGCAGCGCTTGCCTCGACATGGTACGACCAGAACAACACTCGAAGGCTTGTCGTGTTTGCGGTTCAGGCCGTGTTGAACCTGCTTTGGTCTCCGGCCTTTTTCGGAATGCAGAACCCGGTTCTCGGCCTCACCATCATCGTACCGATGCTGGTCTTCATCCTGCTGTTCATTGCGATGAGCTGGCGGCCAAACCGCACGGCCGCGCTCCTATTCGTGCCCTATGCGCTGTGGGTCGCGTTTGCGACGATGCTCAACCTCTCGATCGTGATGCTCAACTGACGAGCTGAGACCAAAGCGGCTTGCCGATGCCGGCCCGGCATGGCACCTTGCCTCGATCAAAGGGGCAGGCATGAGCATTCTCGAAACAGGCGATTTTCGCGAGCGTATTCGCCAGAGTTTTGACCGGCAGGGCGCAATGGCAATGCTCGATGCGGAGCTCACCCGGGTCGAGCAGGCGATGATCGAGATCGAGCTGCCCTATAGCGAGAAGCTGACCCAACAGCATGGCTTTCTGCATGCCGGCGTGATTTCCGCGGCCCTCGACACAGCCTGCACCTATGCCGCCTACACGACGATTGCGCCTGACGCCTCGATCCTCACCATCGAGTTCAAGGTGAACCTGTTGTCGCCGGGACGTGGAGAGCGGTTTCTGTTTCGCGGCGAAATTACCAAGCCGGGGTCAACGATCATCGTCGCGGACGGGCGGGGCTATGCGATCAGTGACGGGCCGGCAAAACTCATTGCGTCCATGACCGCATCGATGATGGTCATCCGCGGCAGGCAGGATATCGTCGGATGAATTTCGAACTTAAGGCAGTTTCTGGCAGGCAGATCATGTTCGTCATGGCCGTCGATGCCGAATATGGTCCGCATCTCAAAACCCGTATCAAGCCGCTGATGACCGGCGTCGGCCCGGTGGAGGCGGCGGCCGTCTTGTCGCGCGCGCTGACACGGCTGGAGGCGGAAAGCCGGTTGCCGGATCTGGTCGTCTCACTCGGGTCCGCCGGATCGCGCAGTCTCGAGCAGACGGAGGTCTACCAGGTATCCTCCGTTGCCTATCGCGACATGGACGCCTCCCCGCTTGGTTTCGAGAAGGGACGCACACCGTTTCTCGATCACCCGGCGATCGTTCCGATGCCGCTTCGCATCCCCGGCATTGCGGAAGCGTCGCTTTCGACGGGCGGCAATATCGTTTCGGGATCAGCTTATGATCTCGTGGCCGCCGACATGGTGGACATGGAGACCTTTGCCGTGCTGCGATGCTGCCAGGTTTTCGGTCTTCCACTGATCGGTCTGCGGGGCATTTCCGACGGCAAGGCGGAGCTGAAGCATGTCGACAACTGGACGGAATATCTCCATGTCATCGACGAGAAGCTTGCAGAGGCCATCGACCGGCTTGAAAACGCCCTTGAAAGCGGCGATTTGGCGCTCTGAAGCAGTTGCACAAAAGCCAGTTTTTCTCTAAAGGCTCGCCATGACCCAGACAACGCCCTTGGTAGCTCATCCCGACAGCATACTCATCATCGATTTCGGCAGCCAGGTGACGCAGCTGATCGCGCGCCGCGTGCGCGAAGCGGGTGTGTATTGCGAGATCCACCCGTTTCAAAGTGCAGCGGACGCCTTCGACAAGCTTGCGCCGAAGGGCGTGATCTTTTCCGGCGGCCCGGCATCGGTCACGACAGAGGGAAGCCCGCGCGCACCGCAGGCTGTGTTCGACAGCGGCGTTCCAATCCTCGGCATCTGCTATGGCCAGCAGACGCTGGCAACCCAGCTCGGCGGCGTCGTCGAGGGTGGCCATGCCGCGGAATTCGGTCGTGCGGACGTCGAGATCAAGAAATCCAGCCCGCTGTTTGATGGGTTCTGGGAACAGGGCGGCCGCTATCCCGTGTGGATGAGCCACGGCGACCGCGTCACGCAGTTGCCCGATGGCTTCGAAGTCATCGCCACATCCGAAAACGCACCGTTCGCGATCGCTGCCGACGAGAGCCGTCGCTACTACACGACGATGTTCCATCCGGAAGTGGTGCACACGCCTGATGGCGCCAAGCTCTTGTCCAATTTCGTGCACAAGATCGTCGGCCTCAAATCCGACTGGACCATGGCGGCCTACAAGGCCGAGATGATCCGCAAGATCCAGGAACAGGTGGGCACCGAGCGCGTCATCTGCGGCCTGTCCGGCGGCGTTGATTCATCCGTTGCCGCTATCCTGATCCACGAAGCGATCGGCGACCAGCTGACCTGCATCTATGTCGACCACGGCCTGATGCGCCAGGGCGAGACCGAACAGGTCGTCGGCATGTTCCGCGACGCCTACAATATCCCGCTTGTTGCCGTGGATGCATCCGACCTGTTCCTGACGCAGCTTGCCGGCGTTTCCGACCCTGAAGTCAAGCGCAAGACGATCGGCCGCCTGTTCATCGAGGTTTTCGAGTCGGAAGCCGCCAAGATCGCCTCCGACGGCAAGGGTGCGCCGCGCTTCCTTGCCCAGGGCACGCTCTATCCTGACGTCATCGAGAGCGTTTCGTTCTCCGGCGGCCCGTCGGTCACCATCAAGAGCCACCACAATGTTGGCGGCCTTCCTGAGCGCATGAACATGCAGCTGGTGGAGCCACTGCGCGAACTGTTCAAGGACGAAGTTCGCGCGCTGGGTCGTGAACTCGGCCTGCCGGAAAGCTTTATCGGCCGCCACCCGTTCCCGGGTCCAGGCCTTGCCATCCGCTGCCCCGGTGCGGTTACCCGCGAAAAGCTCGATATCCTGCGCAAGGCGGATGCGATCTATCTCGACGAAATCCGCAAGGCCGGTCTCTACGACACGATCTGGCAGGCATTCGCCGTGCTGCTGCCGGTGCAGACAGTGGGCGTCATGGGCGACTACCGCACCTACGACTTCGTCTGCGCACTGCGCGCCGTGACCTCGGTCGATGGCATGACCGCCGACTTCTACCCCTACGACATGAACTTCCTCGGTCGTGCGGCCACCCGCATCATCAACGAAGTGCGCGGCATCAACCGCGTTGTCTACGACGTGACCAGCAAGCCGCCCGGCACGATCGAGTGGGAATAGGCCTTTAGTGACCGGCCGCATCACTCAGCGGCCTGTCACCTCCCAATCCCTTCCCGGATATCCCTATGCTCCGCAGCCTCTATGACTGGACGATGGCGCTCAGCGCCCGCAAGTCCGCAAGCGTGTGGCTTGCAGTCATCGCTTTCGTGGAAAGCTCGGTCTTTCTGGTGCCGGCGGATGTGCTGTTTCTGCCCATGGCGCTTGCAAGGCCCGAGCGCGCCTGGCGCTACGCCCTGATCGCCACGACATTTTCGGTGCTGGGTGGCATTGCCGGCTGGTGGATCGGGTATTTCGCGTTCGATGCGATCGCCGTGCCGATTCTCGAATTCTGGGGCAAGCTCGATACGTTCAACGAGCTGAAATCCGGCATCACCTATGAGACGATCCTGCTGATGCTGGTCACCTCAGGCTTTGCGCATCTGCCGCCGATCAAGGTGGTCACGATCCTGTCCGGTGCCGTGCATGTCAATATTTGGCTGTTCATCGCAGCGGCCGTGGTGACCCGCGGTGCCCGCTTCTTTCTTCTGGCATGGCTCCTGCGTCGCCATGGCGAGAGCATCCGGCATTTCATCGAGAAGCGGCTCGGGAAGCTGGCGCTGATAGGCGCCGTCGTGCTGATCGCCGTCTATTGCGCCTACAAGATGCTGATGAGCTGAGTTGGCGCGACGCCAGCTACGGCTATGCGATCAGGCAGTGTGTGCAGGCCTGGCCTACTACAATTATTTCTGCGGGGAAGTTTTTGGCTTGATCGCCTTTCGGCTTGCGAAACAAGCCATGCATTAAGCGGGATGGTGACCTGCTCTGGCTAAAGGGCTCCGCCGGGTCATATCATCAGTGCTTATCGTGTGGCGAAGGATACCGCCACACATGTCCGGCAGGAGCTTTCCCGCCGGGCGGTCTTTGGAAGTATGATTAGCGAACCTTGCGGAAAGCCTGAGGATCGATGCCGAGGATCTCGAGGTCACGGGCGTGCGGACGACGGTTGTTCTCGACAGCAGCGGATGCGGAGACGGCAGCGCCGAACAGTGCAAATGCACGACCGAATGCGCCAACGCGGTTCTTGATAGATGCAGACATTTGATCTCTCCTTGTGATGTTCCTAAAATAGGCTGCACATTGTGCCTATACAATCGACAAGCTCACAGAGGAGGCATGCGCCAATCACATGGCACGAACCTCACGGCATCCATGCCTTGCCTAAACCGAGGTGTCGTTGCTATCGATCGTCATCAACTGAAGAGGTTTTCATGGCGATCACCATCTATGGCATCAAGAATTGCGACACGATGAAAAAGGCCCGCGCCTGGCTGGATGAGAAGGGCGTTGCCTACACCTTCCACGACTACAAGGCGCTCGGTATCGATCACGATCATCTTGCCGACTGGACGGCGCGCGCCGGGTGGGAACAGGTGCTGAACCGCGCAGGCACCACGTTCAGGAAGCTGCCCGAGACCGACAAGCTGGATCTCGACCGGGAAAAGGCGATTGCGCTGATGACGGCTCAGCCATCGATGATCAAGCGGCCGATACTGGAAGCGGATGGCGAGCTGGTTGTCGGCTTCAAACCGGAAACCTACGCCGCGACATTCACCGAGACCTGAATTTCATGTCCAAGGCGACCCGCGCAACCGAAGTCCTCGAGAAGGCTGACGTGAGCTTCACGACGGTCACCTACGACTATGATCCAAACGCCGAACGCATCGGCCTTCAGGCAGCCGAGGCGATCGGCGAAGAGCCTTGCCGGGTCCTGAAGACGTTGATGGCGGAGGTGGACGGCAAGGCGGTCTGCGTTGTCATCCCGTCGGATAGAGAAGTCTCGATGAAGAGGCTTGCTGCGGCCTTCGGTGGCAAGTCTGCGGCCATGATGAAACCGGCCGACGCGGAACGGATAACCGGTTATCGTGTCGGCGGCATCAGCCCGTTCGGACAGAGGAAGCTCGTCCCGACGGCCATCGAAGCGACGGCTCTCGAAGAGGTCCATGTTTTCATCAATGGTGGCCAGCGAGGACTTCAGGTTCGCCTTGCCCCAAAAGACGCACAATCGGCATTGAAAGCGATAGCGGCGGCCCTTGTTGCGTGAAGCAAGGGGACTATGATCGTGACCGATCGACTTCAAATTCACCTCAGTTACCCTAAGTCGTGTCAGCAGATATTCCAAGAACAGAGGCCATTATGACAATCGTGCCGAATTTCCAGACCGCCATCGATCCGCAGAAACTTGAAAAGCTTGCCGAAGTGGCGGTCAAGGTTGGCCTTGGGCTCGCGAAGAACCAGGATCTCGTCATCACGGCGCCGATTGCGGCCTTGCCGCTGGTGCGGTTCCTGACCCGCCACGCCTACAAGGCCGGTGCCGGCCTGGTCACCACGTTCTATTCCGACGAAGAGACGACGCTTGCGCGCTACGAATTTGCGCCCGATGCGAGTTTCGACAAGGCATCGGACTGGCTCTACGAGGGCATGGCGAAGGCTTACGCCAATGGTGCCGCGCGGCTGGCGATCTCCGGTGACAACCCGATGATGCTCTCCGAACAGGATCCCACCAAGGTGGCGCGGGCCAACAAGGCCAATTCGATGGCCTACAAGCCAGCGCTCGAAAAGATCGCCAATTTCGACATCAACTGGAACATCATTTCCTATCCCAACCCGGCTTGGGCACGGCAGGTGTTTCCGGACGTGCCGGAAGAGGTGGCGGTGCGCAAGCTGGCCGACGCGATCTTTGCCGCCTCTCGCGTCGATCTCGACGACCCGGTCGCTGCCTGGGCCTCGCACAATGCAAACCTCAAGAAGCGCTCCACATGGCTGAACGGCGAGCGTTTTTCGGCGCTTCATTTCACCGGTCCGGGCACCGACCTCACGGTCGGACTGGCTGATGGCCATGAATGGCATGGCGGTGCGTCCGTCGCGAAAAACGGCATCACCTGCAATCCGAATATCCCGACCGAAGAAGTGTTCACCACGCCCCATGCTCTGAAGGTGGAAGGCTATGTTTCCAGCACCAAGCCGCTGTCGCATCAGGGCACGTTGATCGATGACATCAGAGTGAAGTTCGAAGGCGGCCGGATCGTCGAGGCAAGTGCCGCCAAGGGCGCGGAAGTGCTGAGCCGGGTTCTCGATACGGATGCGGGTGCACGCCGGCTGGGCGAAGTGGCCCTGGTGCCGCATTCCTCGCCGATTTCGGCAAGCGGCATCCTGTTCTACAACACGCTGTTTGACGAAAACGCGTCCTGCCATATCGCGCTCGGCCAGTGCTATTCGAAATGCTTCCTCGACGGCGCTTCGCTGACGCCGGAGCAGATCAGGACCCAGGGCGGCAATTCGAGCCTCATTCACATCGACTGGATGATCGGATCCGACAAGGTGGATATCGACGGTATCAGGGCCGATGGCTCCAAGGTGCCTGTCATGCGCGCCGGCGAATGGGCCTGACTCACGAACGGCGAGGCCCGGCTGGACCGGGCCTTTGTCATCACTAGCGGTAGTAGACGACCTTGCCGCCATTGGCAGCGGTTTCCACCGACAGGACGTTGTGGATGGCAATGCCGCGGGCTTCGAGCGAGCGCATCAGGCTGCCGTCGGCGCTGACTTCCGCCTGCGCCCTTCGCATGATCAGCTCGTTGCCTGAACCCGACCACTCGGAATATCCATCCTTGCGGCTGGTCAGCGAACCGGACTGGATGGCGATGACGTTGTCGTCATAGGCCTTGCCGAAGATGATCTCGGATGCCCTCGTCTGGCCGGCAAGTGCCGGCGTGCCGAGAGCTGCCGCCGAGAGGATCAGCAACGAGGTCGCGAATGCTTTTTTCATGGCCATGGTCTCCGTTTGCAACTGCCGAGGAAACGCAGCTTGCAACGCCGTGTTCCGCTAAGGTCTCTTCATGAGAAGATAGGAAGTCTTGGCGGGTATTTGAATGGCGCTGTCGCCCAAGGGTTAGAACAGCGTTCCCTGCTTGGCAGGCTGGTCGCCTGCTTCCGGCTTCGGCAGCTTCTTTTTCGGCTGAGGTGGCCGTGTGGAGGACGACGGATCGTCACCAGGTGCCTCGCCGCCCGTGACGGCTGAGATACGGCCGTCGGCGAATTCCACGGAAATCGCCCTTCCCTCGCCTATGCCCGCGGCCCGTGTCAGCGGGTGATTATCCTCATCGCGGATCACCGCAAAACCGCGTTGCAGCACGTTCTTGTAGGAGAGCGACTGCAGGACGCGATCCTGCGCCGAGATGGCCGAACGGCTGCGCGCAAGCGTGTGCGACATGGCGGTATCGGCATGGCGCCCGAACGATACGAGATGTTGACGCTCGCGCTGGATCTGGCCAAGCAGCCGCGCCGGCAGCGACTTCAGCGACGCCTCGAAACGCGACAGACGCCCGCGTTCGCTCAACGCTCGGCGCTCAAGGCACCGATCGGCCCGCAGCAGCCGGTCGTTCAAAGCCTGGCGTTGTTGCTGGAGCCTGCCTGTCAGGAGATCGAGGCGCAGACCGGAGGAGACACGCTCGAAGGCGCGGCGCTTGACCACCGTCGTGCGCTCCAGCCCCCGACCAAGGCCAGCCGCGGCTTCGTCGAACCGTCTGCGCGGAAGTGCCAGCAGTTGGTCGAGCGACGGAAGAGCGCGAACAAGCGCCCGCAGCGACTGTTTGCGGTGGTCCATCTGGCGCGCTGCGCAGCCCCGCAGCCGGGCGGCCAGGCTGGCGAGTTGCGCATCGAGATCCGCCTTGACGGGAACGGCCATTTCGGCGGCGCCGGTCGGCGTCGGTGCGCGAACATCGGCGGCGTGATCGAGGAGCGTCCAGTCGGTCTCGTGGCCCACGGCCGAGATCAGCGGTATCCGGCTTTCGGCTGCTGCGCGCACGACGATCTCGTCGTTGAAGCTCCAGAGATCTTCCAGACTGCCGCCGCCGCGGCCGACGATCAGGACATCGGGTCTTCGGATCGCATCGCCAGGGCCGAGTGCGTTGAACCCGCGGATGGCAGCGGCGACTTCCTCGCCCGATCCCTCGCCCTGAACCTTGACCGGCCAGAGGACGACATGGACGGGAAAGCGATCGGAAATGCGGTGCAGGATATCGCGGATGACGGCGCCGGTTGGCGAGGTCACCACGCCGATGACGCGCGGCAGATAAGGCAGCGCCTGCTTGCGGTCCTGATCGAACAGGCCTTCGGCACCGAGCTTGCGGCGGCGCTCCTCAAGCAGCGCCATGAGCGCGCCGGCGCCGGCCGGCTCGAGGTTTTCGATGACGATCTGATATTTCGACGACCCCGGGAATGTGGTGATCTTGCCGGTCGCGATCACTTCCATGCCTTCTTCCGGCCGGAACCGAAGGCGCGAGAAGGTGCCCTTCCAGATGACCGCATCGATGCGAGAGCGGTCGTCCTTCAGCGAGAAATAGGCATGACCGGAAGAGTGCGGACCGCGATAACCGGAAATTTCTCCCCGCACCCGTACATGATCGAACGCATTTTCCATGGTGCGCTTGATCGAGCCGGAAAGCTCCGACACGGAAAATTCGGTAAGGTTCGTCGGCGATTCTTGGGCGATAGGGCTCGTCATACCCTTTGTTCTAACCGAAGGCTGCGCCGATTTCATCCGTCTTTCCGGATCATCCGACGCTTAATCTCGCCCTAGTCTCGAACAACCCGATAGATCATGAACCCATCCAGCGGGCCTGTGGCCACAGGCTGCAGGTATGGTGGGACGTCACTCCGGGCGAGCGCGGCATAGAGGCCGTCAGGTTTCATCGCGATCAGCCGCTCGGTCTGCGGATCGCTCTTGCAGAAGGTGAGAGCCGTGACACCGGCACCATCGATAAAGGCCTTGGCTTCAGCTGGTTGCGCGAGGCCGATATGCAGTTCGGTCAACATGCCGCCCTGATTGCGATGATAGGGCGCAGAAAGCGCGCGATGTCCGGTGAAGCGAATGATCTCCGCGCCGCTGTTGGATGGAGACGCGACGACGCCGACCGGCAGCGTGTTCAGCGCCGCCCATGCCTGCGGCCCGCCGCATTCGCCTTCTTCACCTGCGTTATCGGTGGAGAGGATATTGAGGTCGACGGAGCCGACGCCCTCTTTGATGAGAATGCCGGCCACGCCCCAGACGACCGGGACGGAAGCAAGGACCGTGACGATATAGGCTGCAGCAAGGGATGGATTGTTGCGGTCCGCATTGGCACGGACGCGGATATCGGCAATCAGCAGGGACAGCGGCAGGATGCTGAGAAGGTTGGAGAAGATCGTTCCGCGAACCTGAATGGCAGCAACGGCGAAGGAAACCAGGAGCAGAACGAGAAGCACGACGTGGGTTTCGACCTTGCTGCGGCACGCGATGCGGGCAAGGCAGACGAGGATGGCGAAAAGGCCCACGGCATAGAAGCCGCCGACGAGCTCGGGCGTGTCGCGCGTTTCAGCCACGATCGAGCGTGCCTCGGATACGCCGTTCAGCCAGAGTTCGACAAGCAGCGGATCAAGGTTTGCCAGCGGATTGCCGAGGCATTCCGGCGCAATTGCGCGGGCTGCAGCAAGAAGGGCGACGCCGGCCGCCCCCAGCATGGCGAAACGCAGCAGCCGTTTATCAGGCAGGGGCAGGCTTGCCAGAATGAACAGGCCGGCGCCACCGATCGCCGTCAGCGAATAAAAGCCGAAGGAAAGATTATCGCAGGTGACGACCGCATAGCGATAGGGCGGCACGGTGGCGAAAAAGGCGGCGGAGATCGCAAGCGTGAGGCAGAGGCCGAACGCTTTGGCGGCCCCGGCGAACGACCTGCCGTGCCAGGCCCATTGCAGCACGACGCAGATGCAGGCGGCAGCGACGAAAGGGACCGTTTCGGCACCGACGGCGATCGCCAGCGCCGCTGCAATGCCGGCGACGGCATAGCTTGACCGGCGATATTGCGGATCGACCAGCATGGCTGTGACCCACGTGGCAAGCGCCAGTTGGACATTGTGGTGATCGAGCGCGCCCGGCTGAAATTTGATGTTGGTGAAGACGAAGATCGCGCCGATGCCGAGCACCAGATGCAGGGTGACCACCCCGCCGATGCGGCGGCCGGCAAGGCCGAGCGGGACGAACAGGAGGAGCGAGACGAGAAGCGGCCAGACCGTTGCCGCGACGCCTTCGGCCAGCGGCATTGCCATGAACAGCGAGAAAAACTTGATCAATGTCGCGATCGGCAGATCGACCAGACGTGACCAGTGCATGAGCGTGCCGTCGGCGAGGCCGAGCCGGTACTGCATCATGTCGAACCAGCTCTGACCGCCAAGGAGATCGCGGACTTCGACCAGCCGCATGATGTCGTCGTTGTCGGCACCGATCAGATCGGTCGCGGTGGGCAGCTTGATGACCAATGCCATGATCGAGATTGCAAGCCAGTAGATCATCACCACGGGCGCAAGCCTCGACGATATCGCACCGCGCCCGCTAACGACCTGCATGTCTTCCCCACCTCCGACCATGATTTCCGGGGCTTTCGCATTTTCGCCCCGAAATATTCCAGCCCGAAACCTAGCCTTAACCTTCCCAAGAAATAGTAAAGCGGTGAAGCGGCGCGTGCCGTCTGCGGTCTTCTTTGTATCGAGTGAAAACCATGACCGATGCCCTGACGGGTGATCTGAAGATCGCCGTTCTTCTGCCCTGCTACAACGAAGCATCGACGATCGAAGCGGTGGTGAACGGCTTTCGCCACGCCCTGCCCGATGCGCGCATCTACGTCTACGACAACAATTCGACCGACGGCACTGCGCTGAAAGCCATGCTGGCCGGTGCCGAGGTGATGCGGGAACGACGCCAGGGCAAAGGCCATGTGGTGCGCCGCATGTTTGCCGATATCGACGCCGACATCTATCTGATGGCGGATGGTGACGGCACCTATTCCCCGAAAGACGCGGAGGAGCTGATCCGCACGCTATTGACCGAGCGCGCCGACATGGTTGTCGGCACCCGTCGCGGCGTTCACGCGGATGCGGGGCGCCAGGGCCATGCGACCGGCAACCGGCTGTTCAACATTCTCTACCGGACGATCTTCGGACGCGACTTCACCGATATCTTTTCCGGTTACCGCGCCTTCTCACGTCGCTTCGTCAAAAGTTTCCCGGCCGTCTCCGGCGGGTTCGAGATCGAGACGGAAATGTCGGTGCATGCATCCCGTCTGAAACTGCCGATCTGCGAGATCGAGCTGGATTACGGACGCCGTCCGGAGGGATCGCATTCCAAGCTTTCGACCTTCCGCGATGGCGCAAAGATCCTCTGGATGTTTGCGATGCTGATGAAGGAAACACGGCCCTTCGCATTCTTCGGCACGATCAGCGCCGCCTTCATGGCGGCAAGCCTCGCCTTCATGGCGCCGGTGCTGGTGGAGTATTTCGAGACGGGCCTGGTCGAGCGGATGCCGACCTGGGTGTTCTCGCTGGTGCTGATGCTGATCTCGTTCCTGGTGTTCACGGCCGGGCTCATCCTCGATTCCGTATCACGGGCGCGGTCCGAACAGTTGCGTATCCATTATATGAGCATGCCGCAACGCGTCCATGCTCCGGTCTCGCTTCAGAAGGCTGCTGGCGGCCGCCGCAAGACTGCCAAGGACGCCAAGAGCGCCGCATGAAGCGACTTTTCTGGTTCCTGGCTGCCGGCGGCTGCGGCTTCGTCATCGATGCCGGACTGACGTATTTTCTCATCGCGGTTGCGGGCTTCGGTCCGTTTGCGGCCCGTATTCCGGCGATCATGGCCGCAATGAGCTTTACCTGGCTGATCAACCGCAACAGGACGTTTGAACCATCACCGCACTCGCTTGCGCAGGAAGGCTTTCGATACTGGGCCGTGGGCATTACCTCGGCCTGTATCAACTACGCCGTTTATTCCCTGCTGATGTGGCGGGCGCCGTTCCTGCAGCCGATTGCGGCGATCGTATTCGCCTCGGCTGCAGCAACGGCCTACAGCTATTTCGGGTATTCCCGCTTCGTCTTCCGCCACAAGAACTAGGTCAGACCGTCTCCCAGCCGTCGGTTTCACCGGCGCGGTAGATCGCATCGATGAAGCGCTGGTTGAGAAGCGAGTTCTCGAGCGTCACGATGTCCGCCGCCTCGCCCATGGCTGCCTTCGCGAAGGCTTCTGCCTGGCGGCGATACTGGCGGCTGTCGGGGAAGCGGAAGATCTGCGAGACACTGTGCTTCTGGTTGGTGAGTTCAATCTCTTCGGCGCCCCAGCGATCCGCATTGAAGGGAGACTTGACCTCGATCGTGCCCTCTGTGCCGTGGAACACCATGAGCTGGCGACCCGCCATCTGGGTCGAGATGTAGAAGCTCATTTCGAATGTCTCGAAGGCCGCCTTGACGCTTGCATAGATATCCGTGCCGAAATCCGGATCTCGCGCTACCGTGGCCTGGACGCGTAGAGGTTCGAGGCCGGTCGCAAAGCGGGTCGCGATCGTCGGGTAGACGCCGATATCCGGCAGCGCGCCGCCGCCGAGTTCCGGAATGTTGCGCATGTTGTCAGGATCACGGTTGAAATAGCTGAAGGCGCCCTGGACATGCTTGAGGTCGCCGATGGCGCCTTCTTTGAGGAGATCGCGCACCTTGTGCCAGACGGGCGCGTAGGTGACCATGAAGGCTTCTGAAATCAGGACGCCATTGTCATCCCTTGCAGCGATCAGTCGCTCGATCTCGCTCGCCTTCAGCGCGATCGGCTTTTCGCAGAGAACATGCTTGCCGGCCTCGGCCGCCTTGATCGACCATTCCACATGCTGGCTGGTCGGCAGGGGGATATAGACGGCATCGATCGTGTCGGAGGCCAGCATCTCGTCATAGGAGCCGAACGCATGCGGCACGCCGAACCGATCGGCAAATGCGCGCGCCTTGGCAAGGTCGCGGCTGGCAACGGCGCTGACCACGCAGTTTTCGGCGTCCAAGAGTGCGGGAACGACAGCGTCCCGTCCGATTTTCGCCGTCGACAGGATTCCAAAACGCAACATAGCAGTGCCTCCACACATTCACAGACAGTCATTGGGAGGCTAACCTAGGGCCGCTTGGTCGGGCGGGCAACTGTCGTTGTTGGCAGTGCTGAAACCTTGTGCCCGCTTGTCGGTTTGACAGTCGATCCAATCAGCCTAGTTTCGTCCTTCAGCACTCATCGCTTCCCCACGTCATCTATTCTGGAGACCATCATGGACATGCGCTTGCTCGGCCGTACCGGACTTTCCATCTCGCCCGTCGTTTTCGGCGGCAACGTGTTCGGCTGGACCGCGGACGAAAAGACTTCTTTCGAGATGCTGGACGCGTTCTTCGAGGCGGGGTTCAACACGATCGACACCGCCGATGTCTATTCCGCATGGGCGCCAGGCCATCAGGGTGGCGAGAGCGAGACCGTGATCGGCAACTGGCTGAAGCGCGGCACGGTGGCCCGCGACAAGGCTGTCATCGTCACCAAGTTCGGTTACCCCACCATGGGCGACGACAAGAAGCTGAAGGCAAAGTGGGTGGTGGAAGCCGTCGACAAATCCCTGCAGCGGTTGCAGACCGACTATATCGACCTCTACCTCTCGCATTTTCCCGATGACGACACGCCGCACGAGGAGACACTTGGCGCTCTTTCCAAACTGAAGGATGCGGGCAAAGTGCGGTCGATCGGCTGCTCGAACTTCAGTGCCGAACAGCTGCAGGCTTCACTCGACGCTGCGGACAAAAACGGCCTACCCCATTACGACGTGCTGCAGCCGGAATACAATCTCTACACCCGCAACAAGTTCGAAGGCCCGCTTGCGGACCTTTGCATCGCCCAGGACATCGGCGTCATCAGCTATTACGCATTGGCGGCGGGCTTCCTGACCGGCAAGTATCGCAAGGCCGAAGATGCCGAAGGCAAGACGCGCGGCAACCGCATGCCCGACTATATCAACGACCGGGGTCTGAAGTTGCTTGCAGCACTCGACCAGGTGGCCGCGGAAACCGGCGAGAGCCTGGCTGCGATTTCGATCGCATGGGTTGCCGCACGGCCTGGCATTACCGCGCCGATCGCCAGCGCCACCAGCCTGAAGCAGCTTGAGGCGATCCTTGCGGCCGGCAGGCTCACACTCAGCGAGGCGCAGATGGCACTCCTCAACGAGGCCGGTGCCTGATCGATCCTTCCTTAAAGTTTAACCTGGAGAATTCCCGTGCAGACACGCAAGCTTGGAACTGAACTGACGGTCTCGGCGATTGGCCTTGGCTGCATGGGCATGAGCCATGCCTATGGCGGGCAGGATGAAGCGACATCGATCAAGACATTGCACCGCGCTGTCGAGATCGGGGTCAATTTCTTCGACACGGCCGAAGTCTATGGGCCCTACGTGAATGAGGAGCTTGTCGGCAAGGCATTGAAGCCGTTCCGCGACAAAGTGGTCATCGCCACCAAATTCGGGTTCAAGATCGATCCCGCCAAAAAGGACTCGAGCGCGATGTCCGGTCTCGACAGCCGGCCGGAGCAGGTGCGGGAGGTTGCCGAAGCCTCGCTGAAACGCCTCGGCATCGACGTCATCGATCTCTTCTACCAACACCGCGTCGATCCTGACGTGCCGATCGAGGATACGGTCGGAGCGATGGCGGATCTGGTCAAGGCAGGCAAGGTGCGCGCGCTCGGGCTTTCGGAGGCAAGCCCTGATATCATCCGGCGTGCTCATGCGGTGCACCCGATTGCGGCGCTGCAAAGCGAATACTCTCTCTGGACCCGCGATCCCGAGGGCGATGTGCTCGATACCTGCCGTGACCTGGGGATCGGCTTTGTGCCGTTCAGCCCGCTCGGTCGTGGCTTCCTGACCGGCAAGATCCAGAACACATCGGAATTCGGCGAAGGCGATCTGCGCCGCACCATGCCGCGCTTCGAGGCTGAGAATATGGAGGCGAACCTGGCGCTGGTCCGGCTTGTCGAACAGATGGCGTCGGAAAAGGGCATCACGGCAGCGCAGCTTGCTCTTGCCTGGGTACTCGCCAAGGGTGACTTCATCGTGCCTATTCCCGGTGCCCGCAAAATCCCCAATCTGGAGCAGAATGCCGGAGCGGCCGACGTCGTGCTGACCGCCGACGATGTGAAGCGCCTCGACGACATGCTGTCTCCCGACAAGATTGCCGGCGCCCGTTATGGTGGACAGGCAGCATGGACACCGCGCCGTTGATGGAACTTCGTTTCACCGAGAACGTTTAAGGAACATCCAAACGGTGAGGAAACTATGAGCGACATACACAACCCGAAGACTGACCCGGATCCCGCATCGAACACCGAGAAGGACCCGGATGACTGGGTCACCGGTGACGAGCCAATGACCGGCGCCCAGGGCTCCTATCTCAAGACCCTCAGCGAGCAGGCGAAAGAGCCTGACGCTTTCGCCGAGGACTTGTCCAAGGCCGAAGCCTCCAAACGCATTGATGCGCTCCGCGAAAAGATGAAGATGTGAGTATTTAGCCCTCCGCAGGTTCTGTTGTTGCAGAGCCTGGGGAGGGTCTCGTCGAGTCTGAAGAACAGGCAGTGCAATCGGTCGTGCATTCCTATCTCGATGAGGCACTATCGCCTCAACTTCGGAAAGCCCTGGTACCATTCCGAATGGTCGCCGCCATGGTTGGCCATTCCTTCCTTGGTCAGGAGCCCGCGGGGCTGGGCATAGCTCGTGATCCGGCGCACCGGCCGCTCATGCCACTGGATATTGAAGGCCCAGAGTTTCGGGAAAAAGCAGAGCGAGGCATAGGGAAGGTGATCGTGGATCCACCAGGCCAGCTTTCGCCAGTCGCCTTCCTCGCTGACATTGTCAATCAGCCATGGGACGACGACGCAGGCCGTTGCGCCCATGCAGCCATCGGCATCGCGAAGATCCCAGATATGATCCGCAGACGAGGCGGCATTGGTGGCGCAGTTTAATCCCCTGATATTGCCGAAGGCGTTGACTTCAGCTGCGCGGTAACCTGAGCGCACATGCAGCCGGCCGAATGTCGCCTGCAGCGGTTCCAGCAGCTCCTGACAGAGACACCGTCCTGCCTCGATCGCGAGATCAGGATCATCAGGGACATTGGCCATGCCATAGACTGCGGCAATCTCGGAAAACAGGAAATCGCGGAAGAAGAAGTTTTCCGACAGCCTGACCCTGCCAAGCTCCTCCAGCCCCTTCATGGAATTTGGCTTGCGCACCGGCCCTTCCTTCACGATTCTTGTGAAGTTACCACGCCCGTTTGAAACCCACAAAACCAATACCAAAAGCGAAAAGGCCGCCTTTATCCAGGCGGCCTTTGCAGGATTTTCGGCTCTCCTCGATCTGCATGAGGAGAGCTACATCTATGTTCAGGACGTCCGCGCCGCATCCTATGGATATGGCGGCAGGACACAGGAATGGCGTTACCAGCGCGCCAGTTAGGCGCGCAGCACGCCGCCGGTCACCTTGACGACATTGGCGACGATCTTGGCGGTGAGTGCCTCGAAATCCTCGTCCGTCAGTGTCTTGTCGACCGGCTGGATCAGGATCTCGATCGCGACCGACTTCTTCCCCTCGCCCACTGACGCGCCTTCGAAGACGTCGAACACGTTGACGCCCGAGATCAGCTTGCGGTCGGCACTGGTTGCGGCCTTCACGATCGCGCCGGCTTCGACGGTCGATTCCACCACGAAGGCGAAGTCGCGCTTTACGGTCTGGAACGGCGATAGTTCCAGCGGCGGCTTGGTGCGGGTCGCCTTCTTCTTCGGCTCGGCCATGGCGTCGAGATAGACCTCGAAGCCGCACAGTGCGCCTGACACATCGAGCGCGGACAGCGTCTTCGGATGGAATTCGCCGAACGTGCCGAGCACGATCTTAGGACCCATCTTGATCGTGCCGCAGCGGCCCGGATGATACCAGGCGGGACCACCCTGTTCGACCTGCACGTTCGACATGGGCAAGCCGCAGGCTTCGATCACGGCCAGCGCATCGGCCTTGGCGTCATAGACATCCACCGGCTTGCCGCCGCCCTTGGCACCGTTCGACCAGAGGCGCCCCGCGCCATTGATCGAGGCCGTGCCGCGGCGGATACCGCCGGCAACGCGACGCTGGCCTTCCGGCGTGTCGTTCTCGTAGGTGCCGGAGACTTCGAAGATCGCCACATCGCTCAAACCCTTGTCAGCATTGCGCTGGGCAGCGGTCAACAGACCCGGCAGCAGCGAGGGACGCATATCCGACATATCCGCGGCGATCGGGTTGGCGAGCTTCAGCGACGGCGCGCCGCCACCGAACAGCTTTGCCTGCGCCTCCGGAATGAACGACCAGGTGACCGCTTCCAGCATGCCGCGGGCAGCGAGTGCACGCTTTGCCGTGCGAGTGCGAATCTGCAACGTGGTCAGGATCTTGCCGTTGACGCTGCCGATGCTTTCGAGCGGCTCCGGCTTGATGTGATCGACGCCGTGGATGCGCATGACCTCTTCGACGAGATCGGCCTTGCCATCGACATCCGGACGCCAGGACGGGACCTTGACCGACACTTGTTCGCCTGAACCTTCGACCATGAAGCCGAGGCGATCGAGGATCTGGCGGCTTTCGTCGGACGAGATCTCAAGGCCGGTCAGGCGCTTGACTTCAGCGAAGGGGAAATCGACGACCTTCGGCTCATATGCCGTGTAGCCGACGACCTTTGCTTCGGCTGCCGTGCCGCCACAGAGTTCCAGCACCAGTTGCGTGGTGCGGTCGAGGCCGGGCAGCATATAGGCTGGATCAACGCCGCGTTCGAACCGGTAGCGGGCATCGGTGATGATGCCGAGCGCGCGGCCGGATTTCGCGATGTTGATCGGGTCCCACAATGCCGATTCGATCAGAACATCGACGGTGTTCTCGTCGCAGCCGGAATGTTCGCCGCCCATGATGCCGCCGATCGATTCGACGCCGTTGTCATCGGCGATGACGACGTTGCTGGGCGTAAGCTTGTACTCGCGGGTATCGAGCGCCAGGATCGTTTCGCCCTCGCTCGCGCGGCGAACGACCAGATCGCCCTTGACCTTGGCGGCATCGAAGACATGCATCGGCCGGCCCTGGTCGAAGGTCATGTAGTTGGTGATGTCGACCAGAGCATTAATCGGACGCAGGCCGATCGCCTTCAGGCGCGTCTGCATCCATGCCGGGCTTGCGCCGTTCTTCACGCCGCGCACGAGGCGCAGGCCGAAGCCGGGGCACAGGTTTTCGTCGTCGAGATCGATCGACAGGCCGACCGAGGTCTCGCCTTCGAGCTTGAGCTGAGGCTCCGCGCGCGGCTTCAGCGTGCCGAGGCCGGATGCGGCCAGATCACGGGCGATGCCATAGATCGAGGTGCAATCGGGACGGTTCGGCGTCAGGTTGATCTCGATCATCGGATCGTCGAGGCCGGCATAGGCGGCGAACGAGGTGCCGACCGGGGCATCTTCGGGAAGATCGATGATGCCGTTATGGTCTTCCGACATGTTCAGCTCCTTTTCGGAGCACATCATGCCGTGGCTTTCGACGCCGCGGATCTTGCCGATGGCAAGCGTCACATCGATGCCCGGCACATAATCGCCCGGACGCGCGAGCGCACCGACCAGACCGGCGCGGGCATTCGGCGCGCCGCAGACGATCTGCAGCGGCTTGCCGCCGTTGACATCCGGACCGGCATCGACGGAGAGAACCTTCAGGCGGTCCGCCTCCGGATGTTTTTCCGCCGACAGGACCTTTGCGATGACGAAAGGCTTGTAGGCTGCCTTGTCATCGACATCCTCGACTTCCAGCCCGATCGCCGTCAGGCGCTCGCAGATCTGCTCGAGATTGGCATCGGTTTCAAGGTGATCCTTGAGCCAGGAAAGCGTGAATTTCATCGGTTTTCTCCTGAAGGTCTCTGCACGGTCATGGTTTCCATCCGTGGCAGGCCGTCATCGACATGGAAGAAAGGAAGCTCTTCGCGCACGTAACCGTGCACGCTGGGCGGATAGTTTTCCGGCGCATCCATGGCGCCGAGCATAAAGTAGATCCGGTCGGCGAGCCGCTCATCGGTATAGGCAATCGGTGCGCCGCAGGTCGCGCAGAAGCTGCGTTTGACGGGTGCTATGCCGTAGCTCGATCCGGTCTCGCCTGCGAAAGTCACGTCGTCGGTTTCGAACCCGACAAATGCCGCGACAGGCGCACCGGTTGCTTTCCGGCAGTCGGTGCAGTGGCAGTAACTGGCGTAGATCGGGTCAGCGATGACCTCAAAGCGGATCGCGCCGCAGCGGCAGCCGCCACGATGCACCCTCTCTTGTCGCGTCACCATCTCACTCATGGGGCAATCCCGTCCGCAATGGTTCCGGTTACTGGCTCAACCCACCAAACAATGTCGGCATGTCGAGCGGGCGGAAACCGTAGTGGTTCATCCAGCGGACGTCGGCATTGAAGAAGTCGCGCAGGTCCGGCATGCCGTATTTCAGCATGGCGATACGATCGAGGCCCATGCCCCAGGCAAAGCCCTGGTATTCATCCGGATCGAGCCCGCCGGCGCGCAGCACGTTGGGATGGACCATGCCGCAGCCGAGGATTTCCATCCAGTCGGTGCCTTCGCCGAATTTCACGATCGGGCCTGAACGGTCGCACTGGATATCGACTTCGAACGACGGTTCGGTGAACGGGAAGAAGGACGGGCGGAACCGCATCGTCACCGACGGCACTTCGAAGAAGGTCTTGCAGAACTCTTCCAGCACATAGCGCAGATTGCCCACATGCGCCTTCTTGTCGACCACGAGGCCTTCGACCTGGTGGAACATCGGCGAATGGGTCGCGTCGGAATCCTGGCGGTAGGTCTTGCCGGGAATGATGATGCGGATCGGCGGGTCCTGCGCTTCCATGGTGCGAACCTGGACCGGCGAAGTGTGGGTGCGCAGCACCTTGCGCTCACCCTTTTCATCCGGCTGGAAGAAGAACGTGTCGTGCATTTCGCGGGCCGGGTGGCCTTCCGGGAAATTCAGCGCGGTGAAGTTATAGTAATCGGTCTCGACATCAGAGCCCTCGGCGATCGAGAAGCCCATGTCTGCAAAGATCGCGGTGATTTCGTCGGTGATCTGGCTGATGGGATGGATACGGCCGCGCTCGGCAGGAGAAGAGCGCACCGGCAGCGACACATCGAGCGTCTCGGCCTTCAGACGCGCGTCGATCGCTGCGTCCTTCAGCATCGTCTTGCGGCTGGTGATCGCCTCGGTGACCTCGGTTTTCAGCGCGTTGATCGCCGCGCCGCGGGTCTGGCGTTCTTCCGCAGACATGCCGCCGAGCGTCTTCAGGAGCTCGGAGACGGAGCCTTTCTTGCCTAGCGCGTTGACGCGCACGGCTTCGATCGACGCCTCATCGCTGGCACCTTCGATTTCAGCCAGAAGCGAGGTTTTCAGATTTTCCAGATCGGACATGATGTGTTCCGTTGATGCTCGGACAATGAAGCGAATGCGGGCGGACAAAATATGGAAGCCGACAAAAGAAAAACCCGCGCCAGCTCACTGCCAGCGCGGGTTCCCCAAAATCTATCAGCTACAAGCTTGGGAAGCGCTGGTTACTTGACCGCGCTTTCAAACTCGTTCTTCGTGCCGGCGTCCTTGAGGTAGGCCAGAGCCGTCTTGGAAGCTTCGACGAGAGCGCCGAATGCTGCAGGTTCATGGATTGCCAGGTCAGACAGGACCTTGCGGTCGACTTCGATGCCAGCCTTGTTGAGGCCGTCGATGAAGCGGCCGTAGGTCAGGCCGGATTCGCGCACAGCGGCGTTGATACGCTGGATCCAGAGAGCGCGGAAGTTGCGCTTCTTGACGCGACGGTCGCGCGTTGCGAACTGACGCGAACGATCGACTGCTGCCTTTGCGGCGCGGATGGTATTCTTGCGGCGGCCGTAGAAGCCCTTGGCTGCCTTGAGTGTCTTGGTGTGCTTGGCGCGGGAAGTTACGCCACGTTTTACGCGTGCCATGTCATGATCTCCTTAAAACTGTTCCAAATCGTCGAATGAGTCTTAGAGACCGTTCGGCAGGTAGTTCTTGATAACCTTCTTGCCGTCAGGCTCAGCGAGGATCATCGTGCCGCGTGCATCGCGGATGAACTTGTTGGAACGCTTGATCATGCCGTGGCGCTTGCCAGCAGCGGCGGCAACGACCTTACCGGTCGCGGTTACCTTGAATCGCTTCTTGGCAGCCGATTTCGTCTTCATCTTGGGCATTTTGCTACTCCATAATTGTATCGGAACCGCAGACGATGCGAATTCCAAGCATTTTGAACTGCCACGGCATGCCCTGCCGGACCGTTCGGACGCGCGCTTATAACCGCAGAGGATCGAAAGCGCAATGGGATAAGAAGAATGGCGTGACAACGCCGATACCCTTACCTTCTAAAGGCACGGGGCGATTGGCGTGGCGCTTACTTCGGCGCCAGCACCATCATCATCTGGCGGCCTTCGAGCTTGGGCTCGGCTTCCACCTTGGCGATTTCGACAGTGTCTTCCTTGACCTGCAGCAGAAGCTTCATGCCGAGTTCCTGGTGGGCCATTTCGCGGCCACGGAACTTCAGCGTCACCTTTACCTTGTCGCCTTCTTCAAAGAACCGGTTCATCGCCTTCATCTTCACCTCATAGTCATGGGTGTCGATGTTCGGGCGCATCTTGATTTCTTTGATTTCGACGATCTTCTGCTTCTTGCGCGCTTCGGACGCCTTCTTCTGGTTCGCGTATTTCAGCTTACCAAGATCGAGGATCTTGCATACCGGCGGATCGTTGTTCGGCGAGATCTCGACGAGATCGAGTCCGGCGTCCTCGGCCATCTTGAGGGCCTGGTCGGTCGGTATCGCACCGAGATTCAAGCCTTCGGCATCGATAAGCTGGACCTTGGGAACGCGGATTTCCCGGTTTGAGCGCGGGCCTTCCTTGACGGGGGCATCGGCTTTGAATGGTCTGCGAATGGTCGTGTTCTCCTAGATAATTTCAGCACGCAGCAACGACAATTCCTCGCTTGGCTGCAGCCGAAAGCGGAATGTCGTCATCACTGGATAGATGTCAATACCATATACGCGGGGAAAAATCACCTGCTGCAATCGTCTGACAATGTGATTTATAGATGCCCACCTTTCAGGATGCCTCTGTTTGACGCAATCGGAGGCTGCGACGTCAAGGAGACCCACATGTCAGCGACCGCCCCATCAGACCTTATCCGCATTCCGGTTGGCACCGCAGAGACAATGCGCGAGATCGCAATTCTCGTCAGGCCGGCATCCGCTTCCAACGACAACGCGGCTTTCGTCTGGCTCGGCGGCTACCGATCGGACATGACGGGCACCAAAGCCGTCGAACTCGACGCGCTGGCCGAGACGCTCGGCACCGAGTGCATCCGCTTCGACTATTCCGGCCACGGCGTCTCCGGCGGCGCGTTTCGCGACGGCACGATTTCCCGCTGGCTGGAGGAGGCTCTTGCCGTGCTCGACCACACGAAACCCAAGAGCGTAGTGCTGGTCGGCTCGTCGATGGGCGGCTGGATCGCGCTTCGTGTGGCTCAAGAGCTTAAGAAGCGTGGCGGGTCGCCCAAAGTCGAGGGTATGGTGCTGATTGCCCCCGCCCCCGATTTTACGGGGGAGCTGATCGAGCCACACCTGACGGATGAGCAGCGGCAGTCGCTTGCAGTCAACGGCTATGTCGAGGAACCCTCCGAATATAGCAGCGAACCTGATATCTACACCCGCGACCTGCTTGAGGATGGAGCACGCAACCGAGTACTGACCGGCATTATCGAAACCGGTTGCCCTGTGCATATCCTTCAGGGAATGAACGACCGCGACGTGCCTTATGAACACGCGCTGAAACTCATGGAATTCCTGCCTGCCGACGACGTGACGCTGACGCTTGTACGTGACGGTGATCACCGCCTTTCCAGGCCTCAGGATATCGAAAAAATGAGGGGTGCAATCATGGGCCTGATAAATAAATGAGTAAATTTTGGGCTGATGCGAGAATGCAGCATTGTTAACCATAAAGCAGTTTTAATGAAGATTAACAAAACCTGAACGATTGACTTGACCCCCATTCGGCCCTTAACTTTTCGTTAGGACTTTAAGGGACGGGTCATGATGAAAGCCTTGCTGGTACGGCGCTTTGCGGTGATCCTTTTGTGCGCGCTGGTGCCTGCGGGCGCCGCAATGCCGGCTCCGCGGTCGATTGCATCGATGGTGACCGGTGACGTGACGTCGCAACCGATCGGCCATTTCGAGTTCTGCCAGCGCCTGCCCGCGGAATGTTCTCTGAAGAGCCGGTCGGCGCCCGCTCCCAAACTCAACGAAGACAGCTGGCAAACGGTTCGCCGGATCAACCTGGAAGTCAACGAGCGCTATATCGCCAAGACCGACATGGATGCTTACGGTCGGGAAGAGTTCTGGACCTATCCGACCATCTTCGCCGACTGCGAGGATTTCGCGTTGCAGAAGCGCAAGGAACTGGCCGAAGCAGGCTTCAGTTATTCCGACCTTCTGATGACGGTCGTGCGCAAGCCGGATGGAGAAGGTCACGCCGTTCTGACGCTTCGCACTGCGGATGGAGATTTCATTCTCGACAATCTTGATAACGATGTCCTGCCCTGGACAGCCACGCATTACACGTTCCTGAAGCGCCAGGCTTCGTTCAACGCAGGGCGTTGGGTCACCATCGAAAATGGCCGCGACCTTCTCGTCGGCGCTCTCCGGTAAAGCCATCCGTTCAGACGACGGTCCGCATCATCTAGCCGAAATGACAAGACCCGCCCTGCTTTGCAGCGGCGGGTCTTCTTTTTTGCTGTCGATGCGCCGGCTGCGGCGAACCGATAACCTGCGCCTTATCCGTTGCCGATCAGGATACCGGCAGCCAGGACCAGCGAGCCGCCGAACACGACCTGGAAGACAGCCTTGAAGAACGGTGTCTCCATGTAACGGTTCTGGATGAAGGCAATCGCCCAGAGTTCGAAGAAGACGATGATCGCCGCAACGATGGTGGCCGTCCAGAAATGCGGAATGAGATAGGGTAGTGTATGGCCGAGGCCGCCGATCGCGGTCATGATGCCTGAGGCAAATCCGCGCTTGATGGGGGAGCCGCGACCGGAAATCTTGCCATCGTCGTGTGCCGCTTCGGTAAAGCCCATCGAAATACCCGCACCGACCGATGCGGACAGACCGATCAGGAAGGTCGACCAGGTATCGCCCGTGGCGAATGCTGCCGCAAAGATCGGCGCCAGTGTCGAAACCGAACCGTCCATAAGGCCGGCAAGCCCTGGCTGGACATAGGTCAGGATAAACTGACGCCGGGCAGACAGGTCTTCTTCCGAACGCGTTTCCTCGGTTACGTGCTTTTCGCTGAGCATCCGGGCGATGTCTTCATGCCCGTCCTCCGCCAAGGCCAGATCGCCCAGGAGCTGCCGCGTCGAGGCATCCGATACCCTTTTGGCGGCCTCGCGATAGAACCGTGCCGCCTGGCGCTCCATCGCTTCCGTCTGTTCGCGGATCTTGTCGAGCGGCAGATTGCGCATGAGCCAGTCTGGCTTGCGGGCGTAAAATCCCTGCACATGCTCTCTGCGGATCAGCGGAATGTTCTCGCCGAAGCGGGAGCGAAACATCTGGATCAGCATGTTCTTGTGCGTCTGCTCGACCTCGGCCATGTCCTCGAACACCTTTGCGGAGCTCGGATATGCCTCTTTCAGGTTCTTCGCGTAGGAGAGATAGATGCGCGCATCCTCCTCTTCCGACGAGATGGCAAGAGCGAGGATTTCCTCTTCGCTCAGCGACAAAAACGCCCGGCGGGACCCAGGCACCAAACGAGTGAACATCGAAGCTCCTTATTAGAATAATTCTAACCTAACTTTTTTGTGTGAAAGTTCAAGTCACTCCAAACCGTGCCCTTCGATCCGTTTGAGAAAAAAATTCGCGCGCAATATTCGCAAACCAATGCTGCAGCGCAGCGCAACTTCCTGCACTTTTTACTTGCCGGTGACGAAATGATCGGATTAAGAGCAGACGCCGGTGAGGACCGGTGAAATGAAGTTACCGGCCGTCAAGGGCCAGTCAGAAAGGCATGACCCGTATGAACCGCAGACATTTCTTTCGGCAGGCAGGGACCGCCGGAATCGGCGCAGTTGCAGCCGGGGCTTTGGCCGCTCCCGCGATCGCGCAGGAAAGCCCCAAGCTCACCTGGAGGATGACATCCTCCTTTACCAAGAACACCGACATCCTCTGGGCCGCATCCACCGATATCGCGCAAAGCGTCAAGGAAGCGACGGACGGCAACTTCACCATCCACACATTCGCGGCCGGCGAAATTGTGCCCGGCCTTCAGGCGGCAGACGCTGTTTCCAACGGAACCGTCGAAATGGCGCATACCTGCTCCTACTATTACATCGGCAAGGATCCGACATTCGCGCTCGGCACGTCGGTGCCCTTCGGTCTCAATGCCCGCCAGACGAACTCCTGGTTCTCGATCGGCGGGGGCAACGACCTGCTCAACGAATTCCTCGGCACCTACAATCTCTATGCGCTGCCGGCCGGCAATACGGGTGCCCAGATGGGTGGCTGGTTCCGCAAGGAGATCAACACGATCGATGACCTGAAGGGTCTGAAGATGCGCATCGCAGGTCTTGCCGGCCAGGTGATGACGAAGCTTGGCGTCACGCCGCAGCAGATCGCCGGCGGCGACGTTTATGCGGCCCTGGAAAAGGGCACGATCGATGCGACCGAATTCGTCGGTCCGTATGACGATCAGAAGCTCGGCTTCGTGAAGGTCGCGAAATACTACTACTATCCCGCATGGTGGGAAGGTGGCCCGGCCGTCCACGCCTTCTTCAACCGCGACAAGTTCAACAATCTGCCGAAGAGCTACCAGCGCATTCTGAAAGATGCCTGCGCCAACGCCAACATGAACATGCTGGCTCGCTACGATGCCAGCAACGCCAAGGCGCTGCGCCAGCTTGTGTCGGAAGGTGCCGTGCTGAAGGCCTTCAACCAGCAGATCCTCGATGCCAGCTTCGCTGCGGCGCAGGAAACCTATTCGGAACTCACGGCCAAGAACGCTGCCTTCAAGAAGATCTACGACAGCCAGCAGGCCTTCAAGAAGGATGCCTACCTCTGGGCGCAGATCGCCGATTACACCTACGACACATTCATGATGATCCAGCAGCGCAACGGCAAGCTTTGATCATCAAGCGCACCTGCTCAATCGAGAACCCCGGCCCAGCCCGGGGTTTTCCTTTTGCGGCAAGGCAAACACTGTCGATTCCTCTTGTCGGAGCCGGGAGAAGAGCTTTAAGACCAAGACGGCTTGAACGAGATTTTTCAGACATCTCAGGAGGATATTTCATGGATCGCAGACGTTTCCTGCACAATGCTACCACTGCCGGCATCGGCGCCGCGGCTGCCGCTTTGGCCACGCCGGCGATCGCCCAGGAGCGTCCGAAGATCACCTGGCGGTTGACATCGTCCTTTCCAAAGAGCCTGAACATCATCTTCGATGCGGCGACCCAGATCGCCAACAGCGTCAAGAATTCGACGGACGGCAATTTCACCATCCAGACCTATGGCGCCGGTGAACTGGTGCCGGCTCTGCAGGCCGCCGACGCGGTTGCCAACGGCACGGTCGAGATGGCGCATACATGCTCCTATTATTACATCGGACAGGATCCAGCCTTTGCGCTCGGCACCGCCATTCCGTTCGGCCTCAATGCCCGCATGACGAATGCCTGGTTCCTGAACGGCGGCAATGATCTGATCAACGAGTTCCTTGCGCCGCGTGGCCTCTACGCGCTGCCGGCTGGCAATAGCGGCACCCAGATGGGCGGCTGGTTCCGCAAGGAGATCAACACGATTGACGACCTGAAGGGTCTGAAGATGCGCATCGCCGGTCTCGCCGGCCAGGTGATGCAGAAGGTTGGCGTGACGCCCCAGCAGATTGCCGGCGGCGATGTCTATGCAGCGCTCGAAAAGGGCACGATCGATGCGACCGAATTCGTCGGTCCGTATGACGATCAGAAGCTCGGATTCGTCAAGGTCGCCAAATACTACTACTACCCGGCATGGTGGGAAGGCGGCCCGGCCATGCATGCCTTCTTCAACCTCGAAAAATTCAACAGCCTGCCGAAGAGCTACCAGCAGATCCTGACCGATGCCTGCGCGGCAGCTAACATGAGCATGCTTGCCAATTACGACGCGCATAACGCAGTCGCTTTGAAGAAGCTGGTTGGCGAAGGCGCTATCCTGAAGGCGTTTAACCGCGACATTCTGGATGTGTGTTTCAAGGCCGCGATGGAAACCTATGCCGAGCTTTCGCAAAAGAGCCCAGCCTTTAAGAAGATCTACGATCACCAGCAGGCGTTCAAGAAGGATTCCTATCTCTGGGCGCAGGTGGCCGAGTACAGCTACGACACGTTCATGATGATGCAGCAGCGCGCAGGGACGCTCTGAGCATCGAGTAAAACGACGAAAGCCCCGCACGCGACGGGGCTTTCAAAACTGCTGAGAGCTTCGGCCTATCTCTTCAGACGGGCCTCAATGACCTTAGCTACCGGTATTCGGTCGATTGCTGCCGACATTGGTATTTGTCGACGCGGTCTTCCCGTCGGCGGTCTGGCCGTAATAGGTACCACCGAGGTGGCCGCCGGAACTGGTGTTTTCCACCTGGCGTTCTGCGCGCTTTACAGCCTGTTCTACGTCACTCTTGCTCATAATGTCCTCCAGCTTTTGGGGTTGGTGACGGTGTTTCCAACTCAACTCTCAAAGATCTGTTCCCGAAAAACCGACATCTCGCTTGACGACAACATAATCCGATCCTATTTGGAAACGATCATTTCCTAATTAGGCAATCCGCTATGACGACCGAAACCCTCAACGATACAGCGCGAATGGCAGGCCGCCCGCGCGAGTTCGAAATCGAGGCGGCGCTGGACAAGGCGATCGTCGTGTTTTCCGAGCAGGGTTATCACGCGACGTCGATTGCGGACCTCAAGGACGCGATGGGGCTGACGGCCGGAAGCCTCTACAAGGCGTTCAAGGACAAGAAGGCGATCTTTCTCGCCTCCTTCGATCGCTACAAGCAGGTGCGCAACACAGCCCTTGCAGACGCGATAGCCGTTGGTGGCAATGGCCGCGAACGCATGCGTCTTGCGCTGCATCACTATGCAAACTCGGCGCATGGCGAACTTGGCCGACGCGGATGCCTCGTCGTCGGCGCTGCCGTCGAACTTGCGCTTTTCGATCTCGAAACGGATCGGCGCGTGAAACTATCGCAAGCACGAATTGAAGGTCTGTTCGAAAACCTGGTTCGGGAGGGCCAGGCGGACGGATCGATTTCGGATCGGAGCGATCCCGAAGTGACGGCGCAGTTCTTCTACGCCGTGATTCAGGGTCTGCGGATCGCGGGAAAGGCCGGACAGGGCCAGGAACGCGCCATCGCCACCGTGGAAACCGCGCTTAAAATTCTCGACTGACAGCACGTCTCTTTTCTCCCTCCCTTTTCTCCTCCCAAGAGCCCACCATGACATCCCCAGTTCCTTCCCCCGCTCGTCGGGTTTCGCCGGACGCCGAAACGGCGGCCACATCGCCAAGTGCAGCGCCCACCCTCTCCCCGGTAATGGCCTTCACCATGGCCGCCGCGGCCGGGCTGATCGCCGCCAACCTTTATTACGCGCAGCCACTTGCAGGCCCGATTGCGGCATCGATCGGCCTTTCCGAAAGCGCAACCGGCCTGATCGTCACGCTGACGCAGATCGGCTATGGGCTCGGCCTGCTGTTCATGGTGCCGCTCGGTGATCTCGTCGAGAACCGCCGGCTGATCATCCTGATGATTGCCGCCACGAGCGTTGCCCTGATCGCGGCCGGGCTTTCGACGACACCGCTTCCGTTTCTCGCGGCATCGCTGGCGATCGGCATCACCTCCACTGCGGTGCAGATGATCGTGCCGTTTGCGGCAAACCTTGCACCGGAGGAGAGCCGCGGCCGGGTCGTTGGAAATGTCATGAGCGGGCTGATGATCGGCATCATGATGGCGCGACCCGTCGCGAGCTTCATTGCAGGATTATCGTCGTGGCATACCGTGTTCTTCCTGTCGGCTGCGGTGATGGTTGCCGTCGGTCTGGTGCTGTCCTTCCGCCTGCCCAGGCGCATGCCGAAGACGACGCTTAGCTATCCCGGCCTGATCGCTTCCATGGGAAGGATCTACACGACGCAACCGCTCCTGCGCCGGCGGTCCTTCTACCAGTTCGCCCAGTTCTTCGCGTTCAGCCTGTTCTGGACTGTGACGCCGCTTCTCTTGGCAGGGCCGGCCTTCCAGCTGGGCCAGGGCGCCATCGCAATCTTCGCGCTTGTCGGTGTCGCCGGTGCGGTTGCTTCTCCGATCGCCGGGCGGTTGGCCGACCGCGGCCTCGGCAAGCCGGCAACCGCATTCGGCATCCTCGCTGTCGTTGCCGCCTTCCTGATCACCCATGTCGCGCCTGAAGGTTCGACCTTTGCGCTGGTGATGCTGGGTTTGGCCGCCATCGCGCTCGATTTCGGCGTGTCGATGACGCTGGTGATCGGCCAGCGGTCGATCTACGGCCTTGATGCTGAGCTGCGCAGCCGCCTGAACGGCCTCTTCATGGCCACCTTCTTTGTCGGCGGAGCACTGGGTTCGGCAATCGGCGCCTGGGCCTTTGCCCAAGGCGGCTGGCTCGCCGCATCGGCGATCGGTCTCGCCCTGCCGGCCGCAGCCTTTGTTTATTTCCTCACGGAAAAACGATGACGAGATATGGCCCGCTTGTTTTGCGGGCCACTTACGGCGCTTACCCGATGCGCTTGTAAAACAGCGTTGTGCCGCAAAGGCCGCCTTGCGGCCACAGGGCGTAGTCGGGAATGACGCCGACGCGTTCCCAGCCGAACCGGGGATAGATGCGTTCCGCGTCGCTGCCGGTTGCGGTGTCCAGCACCAGAAGCGTGCGTCCCTGCCGTGCTGCTTCCGCTTCGACGGCCTCCATCAGCTTGCGCGAAAGGCCAAGGCCGCGGGCATCGTGATGGACGAGGAGTTTCATCAGGTCGCCCCGATGCGGCTGGTTCGGCTTCGACGCAAGACCGATCTGGACGGTGCCGACCGCCCGCCCCTCGACCTCTGCGACAGCCAGAATGATGGCACCCTTTTCCACCTCGTCTGCGATACCATTCCAGTATCCGGTGGCATCCTCAGGCGCGAATGGCAGCATGAAGCCCAGCGATGCGCCGCCATTGATGCAGTCGGACAGGATGTCACTGAGATCGGGGATCGCCTCGCGGGTGGCGTCGGCATCGAGAATACGGATGGTCGGGGTCATTGTTTGCTCCTGTGGCGGTCAGCGGCCGCGGTTGAGGATCACCGCGTAGCGGGCGGGGCGATCACTCGGATTGTGGAATTCGAAGGCGTCGCCGATATCCATGAACAGGCAGTCGCCGGGCATGAGACGGTGGGTCACGTCCGGAAGCACCATGTTCAGTTCCCCCTCGAACAGCCAGACATGCTGGGTCATGATCCGGCTTTCCTCCCGCGGCGGAAAACTCACACGTGCGCCGGCCGGAAATTCCACCTCGACGATATCGACCGGTGTCGGCATGCCTGGCGGCGAGACGGAGCGACGCAGATATCCGGTCGTCGGGTCGCGCCACAGCCTTTGCTCGGACTTCTTCGACAGAGGCGATGATGAAGGCTCGTCGGGCGCGAAGAAGGTGGAGAGGCTTTGCCCCAGTCCTTCGCAGAGCCTTGCCAGCAGCGCCGCCGTCGGGCTCGCCTCCGCCCGTTCTATGCGCGAAATCATCGCTCGGCTGACACCGGACCGCAGCGACAGTTCGTCCAACGTCAGCCCTGCGGAAGCCCGCAGCGCCTTCAGCCTTTCGCCAATCGCCAGTTCGATTTCGCTGTCTGAATTTTCCATTATCAGAGATATAAATTCTCTTTTGATGGAATCAAGCGATTTGCGAAGGCTGGATGAATTTTTAAAGGTGATGGCGTTTCCGCGATAGCGAATGTCCCATTCGATACGCTATGGATCGTCGACCAAAGCAGCCGCGACGGAAGCGCCGAGGGTCCATTAAAATCAGGGATTTCGCAATGAACGGACAAGCGGCTGTCTCGCCCTTTTCAATCGCCAGCATCGTCGTCTCGATGACGATCGCCGCGATCGGAAGCGGCATCATGTTCGCCTATGTGCCGTTCATGCTGACACGGTCGGAAACGCCCTGGGCGGCAGGTGCTGCGGTAACGGCCGTCGCATTCGGCGGCCTCGTCGGCTGCGTGCTGGGCGGACCGCTGATTAAGCGCGTCGGACATGCGCGGCTGTTTGCCTGCTCGATGGCGATGGTCATCATTGCAGCCGTGCTGATTGCCGCCGACCTTCCCGCCTATATCTGGATTTTTGCGCGCGGCATTTATGGCGCGGCCGCCAACGTCAATTTCATCATTGCGCAGAGCTGGCTCAACCACGCCGCCTCCAACGAATGGCGCGGCAAGGCGATGTCGTTCTTCTACATGGCCTATGTTCTGGGCCTTGGCTGCGGCAACTGGATTTTCGGCCAGATCCCGACCGACGGCAATCTTGCGCCGCTGGCGGTGGTGTTCTTTACCGCGCTTGCGATCCTGCCGATCGGGCTGACCCGTCTGCCGAACCCGCCCGCCCCGGCGCGCGTCAATGTCGATATCAAGATGGCCTGGAAGATCTCGCCGGTCGGTCTGGTCGGCGTGCTTGCCTCGGGTGGCCTTTCGATGGTGGTGCAGGGCTTCCTGCCAATCTATGCCTCCACCAACAACGTGTCGCAGACCGATGTCGCGATGCTGATGTTCGTGATGCAGACGGGACTGCTGTTCGTGCAATATCCGCTCGGTATCCTGTCGGACCGGATGGACCGACGCTTTGTGCTTCTGATCACCTGCGTGCTGATCGTGTTTGCCGGCTTCGGGGCGTTTTTCTCCTCCTTCTCGCATCTCTATATCCTGATGATCGTCTTCCTGATCTTCGGGGGTTCGGTGGAGACCGTGTATTCGGTGGCCAACGCTCATGCCAACGACCGCGCCGACCCCGGCGATTTCGTGCCGCTGTCCTCGACGCTTCTCGTTGCATGGTCGACGGCTGCGACGATCGTGCCGCTCATGGTCACGATGCTGACACCTGTCCTGGGCGGAAAAACCTTCATCGTCGCGGCGATGGCGGTGGCTGTCGTCTATGGCCTGTTCGTGCTGCAGCGTCTCAAAGAACGCGGTCCGGCACCCGAGGCGGAGCGGGAGAGCCACGAAGTGCGCAGCGCCCAGCTTCCGAATGCAGCGGCGCTGACCGAACCCGGGGCTGTAAATCCCGGAAATTAACGCCTTTCATCCTCAACGAAAGGTTATCTTCCCTCTTTGCGGCAGACACGGGCGCTGCTATATGCGCGAGCCATGAGCACCAATTCCCGCACGCCGCTTGACCATATCCGCAATTTCTCGATCGTGGCCCATATCGACCACGGCAAATCGACGCTCGCCGACCGTCTGATCCAGACGACCGGCGGCCTTGCCGAACGCGACATGTCCGAGCAGGTTCTCGATTCGATGGATATCGAGCGCGAGCGAGGCATCACCATCAAGGCACAGACCGTGCGCCTGCACTACAAGGCGAATAACGGCGAGACCTACGTTCTCAACCTGATCGACACACCCGGCCATGTCGACTTTGCCTACGAAGTGTCGCGCTCGCTGTCAGCCTGCGAAGGCTCGCTGCTGGTCGTCGATGCCAGCCAAGGCGTCGAGGCGCAGACGCTTGCCAACGTCTATCAGGCGATCGACAACAATCACGAGATCGTCACGGTCCTCAACAAGATCGACCTGCCGGCCGCCGAACCCGACCGCATCCGCGACCAGATCGAGGAAGTGATCGGCATCGACGCCAGCCAGGCCGTGCTGATCTCGGCAAAGACCGGCCTCGGCATTCCAGACGTTCTCGAAGCGATCGTCCACCAGCTTCCCCCGCCAAAGAGCGAGATGGGCGACAAGGGTCCGCTGAAGGCGCTGCTGGTCGACAGCTGGTACGACACCTATCTCGGCGTCATGGTTCTCGTGCGTATTCTCGATGGCGTGCTGACCAAGGGTCAGACCATCCGCATGATGGGCACGGATGCCAAGTATCAGGTGGAACGCGTCGGCGTTCTGACGCCGAAGATGCTGGCCGTCGATAGTCTCGGCCCGGGCGAGATCGGTTTCTTCACCGGCTCGATCAAGGAAGTGGCCGATACGCGCGTCGGCGATACCATTACCGAAGACAAGAAGCCGACCGCCAAGGCACTTCCGGGCTTCAAGCCTGCGCAGCCGGTCGTGTTCTGCGGCCTGTTCCCGGTCGATGCGGCCGATTTCGAAGACCTGCGTGCCGCGATGGGCAAGCTGCGCCTCAACGACGCTTCGTTCTCGTTCGAGATGGAATCGTCTGCGGCTCTGGGCTTCGGTTTCCGTTGCGGCTTCCTCGGACTGCTGCATCTCGAAATCATCCAGGAGCGTCTGGAACGCGAGTTCAACCTCGATCTGATCGCAACCGCACCTTCCGTGGTCTATCAGCTGACCATGACCGACGGTTCCGAGCGCGAGCTGCACAACCCGGCCGACATGCCTGACGTCGTCAAGATCTCCGAAATCCGGGAGCCGTGGATCAAGGCGACGATCCTGACCCCGGACGACTATCTCGGCGGCATCCTGAAGCTTTGCCAGGATCGGCGCGGCATCCAGACCGAGCTTACCTATGTGGGCAAGCGCGCCATGCTGACCTACGAACTGCCGCTCAACGAAGTGGTGTTCGATTTCTATGACCGCCTGAAGTCGATCTCCAAGGGCTATGCCTCGTTCGACTATCACTTGCACGGCTATCAGGAGGGAAACCTCGTGAAGATGTCGATCATGGTGAATGGCGAGCCTGTCGACGCGCTGTCGATGCTGGTTCACCGGACCGCTGCCGAAAAGCGCGGCCGCGACATGTGCGAAAAGCTGAAGGACCTGATCCCCAGACACATGTTCAAGATCCCGATCCAGGCAGCTATCGGCGGCAACGTGATTGCCCGCGAGACGATTTCCGCGATGCGCAAGGACGTGACGGCGAAGTGCTACGGCGGCGACGCCACCCGCAAGCGCAAGCTGCTCGACAAGCAGAAGGAAGGCAAGAAGCGCATGCGGCAGTTCGGCAAGGTCGACATTCCGCAGGAAGCGTTCATTGCAGCGCTGAAGATGAAAGACGATTGATTTGCACAGGGGCTGGTTCGAAACAACCGGCCCTTTTTACTCGCCGATTGCTCGGTCAGCCGGATCATTTCGGGACAGGAATCAAAAGATCTGGGCCGGACCGCAATAAACGAACAGATCGCGCCGTCCAAAGTTTGATAATCTGCAAAAATTGCTTTGAAAACCGCCGATTGACGGCATATTACCGGCGCCTATTCCATCACACGCATTTGGTGACGTCATGAACTATCAGGTCGTATCCGCGCATTGGCCTATTGGCGGAGGCGAGACCGGCGAGCTCATACGCCAGTTCGACTGGACGAAGACGTCTCTCGGGCTGATCAAAGACTGGCCTTCGCATCTGCGGATCAAGGTCAACTCGATGGTCAATTCGCCGATCCCGCAGGTTTTGATGTGGGGCGACGATCATGTGATGATCTACAATGACGGCTACAAGGAGATTGCCGGGGATTATCATCCACGCGCGCTCGGCGACAAGGTTTCCGCTGTCTGGCCGGAAATCTGGGAATGGAACAAGACAATCCTTGAAGCCGGCTTTCGGGGAGAGGTCCAGTCCTTCCGCGACCAAGTCATGGTGCTGAATCGTCATGGATCGCCTGAGGATGTCGTCTTCGACCTCTTCTACACGCCGATCTACGACGAAACCGGCAAGGTCGACGGTGTCCTGTGCACGGTGCTCGAAAACACCGAGAAGGTGCACGCGCTGAACGCCTTGGCTCAGAGCCAGGAAGAGCTCAGCCGCCTTACCAACGCGCTCCCCATCCTCGTCGGGTTCCTCGACCGCGACCATGTCTATCGCTTCGCCAATGACGGTTATCAGGAGTGGTTCGGACTAGCCGCCAGCGACGTCATTGGCAAGCATGCCGCGGAGGTGATCGGCAACGCCTATTACGCTGCCCGCATACCATTGCTTCAAAAAGCGCTCTCCGGCGAACGGGTGATCACGGACACGGTGATCAAACGTCCTGACGGAGAAGAACGGACAGCCGAAATCCGCTACGTTCCGCGCTTCACCTCCAAGGGTGAGATCGACGGCATCTATGTGCTGATCATCGATATCGAGGACCGCAAACAATCCGAGAACGCACTTCGTCGCAGCAATGAACGGTTCCGGGCCGCGGTCGCGGCCATCCATGGCGTGCTGTGGACCAACACCGCCGACGGCCGGATGCTGGGCGAACAGACGGCCTGGGCCACGCTGACCGGCCAGCGTTTTGAAGAATACCAGGACTACGGCTGGGCAGATGCCGTGCATCCCGACGATCGGGAAGGTTCGGTCGCCAGCTGGCAGGCGGCCGTCGCGTCCAAATCCACCTATGTCTGGGAACATCGCGTCCGCCGCCATGACGGCCTCTATCGTACCTTTGCCATCCGCGGCGTGCCGATCATCGGTTCCTCGGGCGACATCGAGGAATGGGTCGGTGTCCATACCGATATCACCGAGCAGCGGGAAGCCGAATCGAACCTGCAGGACCATGCCAGCAACCTGGAACGGCAGGTCCGCCACCGCCTGCGGGCAGAGGAACAGCTAAGACAGCTGAACGAAAGCCTGGAAGCCCGCGTCGAATCGGAGATCGCCGAGAGGCGCCAGGCCGAACGGGCATTGCAGCAGGCGCAGAAGATGGAATCGATCGGTCAGCTGACCGGGGGCGTTGCGCATGACTTCAACAACCTGTTGCAGGTCGTTGCCGGCAATCTTCAGCTCCTGGCCAAGGACATTGTCGGCAATGCGCAGGCGGAACGGCGTGTCGGCAATGCGCTTGCCGGCGTCAGCCGCGGTGCAAAGCTTGCCAGCCAGTTGCTGGCTTTCGGCCGCCGGCAGGCGCTGGAGCCACGCGTCATCAACATCAGCCGCTTTATTGCCGGAATGGACGATCTGCTGCGCCGGTCGCTCGGTGAGGCGGTTGAGGTCGAGGTAATTGCCAGCGGCGGGCTCTGGAACACCTATGCCGACCCGACACAGGTCGAAAACGCGCTTCTGAACCTCGCAATCAACGCACGTGATGCGATGGAGGGGTCCGGCAAATTGACGATTGAGGTGGGTAACGCCTTTCTCGACCAGGATTACGCCCGCACCCACGTGGAAGTCACGCCCGGTCAATACGTGATGCTGGCCGTGACCGACACGGGCGCCGGCATGGCGCCAGATATTCTCGATAAAGTGTTCGAGCCGTTCTTTTCCACCAAGCCAGAGGGCAAGGGAACCGGATTGGGACTGTCCATGGTCTACGGCTTCGTCAAGCAGTCCGGCGGGCATGTGAAGATTTACAGCGAGGTGAACGAGGGCACGACCGTGAAGGTCTACCTGCCGCGGTCCGTCGCCGATGAGGACCGCGAAGTGGTCGTCCAGGCCGGCCCGGTCGTCGGCGGCTCGGAAACCGTGCTGGTCGTGGAAGACGACGAGGCGGTGCGCAACACTGTTTTCGAGACGCTGACCGATCTCGGCTACCGCGTCCTGACGGCAAAGGATGCACAGGCCGGCCTCAACGTGGTCGAGAGCGGCATTCCAATCGACGTCATCTTTACCGACGTCGTGATGCCGGGCCCGCTGAAGAGCCGCGAAATGGCGCGTCGCGCAAAGGAGCGCCTGCCGCATCTCGCGGTGCTATTCACCTCCGGCTACACTGAAAATTCCATCGTCCACGGCGGCATTCTGGATGCCGGTGTCGAGCTCTTGTCCAAACCCTATACCCGCGAGGCTTTGGCGCGCCGTATTCGCCATGTCATCGCCAACCAGAAGCAGGTGGACCAGGCGACCGCGCCCAGGGCGGAAACAGTCAAGCCCGTTGCCGAAGTTGCCGCCGCGACGCCGAAAACGCTGACGATCCTGCTGGTCGAAGACGACTTTCTGATCCGGGGAAACACGGCCGAGATGCTTGCCGAACTCGGCCATCAGGTAATCGAGGCCGGGACGGGAAAAGAAGCGCTGGTCGAGCTCGAAAGCAATTCGATCGATGTCCTGATCACCGATATCGGCCTGCCGGATACAGTCGGCGGTGATCTGGCGGTGCGTGCCGTGGCGGAAAAGCCCGACCTGACCGTCGTGTTCGCAACGGGAGAGAGCCACAAGCCGGACAACGCGCCACCCGGCTCCCGCCTTCTGCAGAAGCCTTATAACGAGATGGACCTTGCGGCGGTTCTGGCAGGCGTCAACGCGAGTTCGTAGTCCGGATCCCCGCATGGCCGGGGCCTGTTGCCTGCATCACGCCCCGGCGCCTTCAATGTTTCGCCGGGAGGAAGGGATGCGGAAGGTCCGCCGGTGTGATCCAGACGCAGCCGTCGAATGCCACTTCCCCATGGTCCAGTTTGCGGCTGGCGATCGTCTCCATCAGGGAGAGCTTTGATCGCACGCTGCCGATTCCGTCATCGTTGAGGACCCGGACCGCCTGGCAGGTGGGGCCATCCCGCATCACGATCAACGTATGATGGCTGTTCTCGACGATTTTGTTTTCGATGGTAACGAGCTTCATGCTCTCTCCTTCGACTGACGGATGGGGTTGAGGCCCCATCGAAGGGTCGGCAAATTTGGTTAACAAAGGGTTAACGACGCGGGGGCGTCCCCCGCAAACGAAAAACCGCCCGTCCTTGCGGACGAGCGGTTCGATCGATGGTCTTTCCCTGCCTGTTACGGCTGGGTCGTACCGCCTGTTGCCGGTGCAGCAGGAGCCGGTGCGGCCGGAGCAGGTGCTGCTGGCGTTGCCGGAGCAGGTGCTGCCGGTTCCGTGACAGCAGGCGGCGTTGCGGTCGAGGATGTCGTGGCAGGATCGGTGGTCGAGCCACCCATCTGCGACCAGACAAACGCGCCGACGACGATAACTGCCAGAATGGCTACCCAGCCCATCCAGGAAGAGCTTTTGCGCGTCTCCGGGGTGGTGCGAAGGTCAGGGCGGGTGTTATTCGAGTTTGGATCGTAAGCCATGTTTGTTTCCTCCGTTTCAGCAGAGACAATGCGACCACAGGGAATTTGTTCCAAAGATCTGCGGATCGGACATTGTGTCTGCGCTAAAACCTTACGTTGGAATGCGGCAGACGAACGTTCAAACCGTCAAACGGTGGCGGTTGTACCGTCTTCGGTTGTGGCACCAGGCGCATTCTTCTTGATCGATTCGATCGCGTTGATTGCCGACGCCTTCTGCTTGTATCCTTCAGAGATAAACATCGTTTCGCCGTTCGACGCTTTGAAGCGGAAACGGAACTCGCCAGTCTTGTCCTTGTAGACCTGAAACTTGTACAATTTAGCCTCCCTCAGCTGACCCTAAACAAGAAGATGCCACTGGATAAGGGATGGAACAAGAGGGATATGCGCCTGCCATGAAGGAAACGGATTTGAACAAAGAGCGTGTCGGTATCGTCGGTCTTGGACTGATGGGAAGCGCCATGGCGACGCGCCTTGCACAACAGGGCTTCACTGTCACCGGATGGAGCCGAAGCGACGCTTTTGGTGCGCGGCAGAGGGCTCTCGGCATTGATGCCGTTGAAGACCTTTCCTCCCTAGCAGAGCGTTCCGACGTCATCATTCTTGCCCTGATCGACGATCAGGCGGTGCATGATGTGCTTAACACACTCGCGGCTACGGACCTTACGGGCAAGCTGATCGTCGATACCAGCACGGTCAACCCTATGACTCTGCGGAGCCACCAGGAGGCCATCGGTCGATCGGGCGCCGCCCTCCTCGACGCGCCGATCGCCGGCGGCCCGGAGATGCTGCTTCAGGGAAAGGTCGGGCTTTATATCGGCGGCTCGCCTGAAGACCACGAGCGCTTCCGGCCCGTTGCGGAAACGCTTTCCGACCGTGCGCTGCATGTGGGGAAACTCGGAGATGGCGCATCGGCCAAGCTCGTCAACAACATGATGCTGATGGGACTGTGGCAGAATCTCAAGGAGGCACTGCTGCTAGGCAAGAGCGCCGGCCTCTCATCAGCGAAGATCCTAGAAATCCTTGCGGGAAGCCCGGCTGCGAGCCCGGCGATGAAGAGCAGGCTTCCTGTCATTTCAGGTGAGACGGACACGGTCGGGTTTCCTGTGTCGGGTGCGGTGAAGGATGCGCGGCTGGTGCGCGATTTTGCAGAGGAGCTCGGGATCTCCATCCCTGCGATCTCGGCGTCGCTTGCAAGCTTCGAGGCGGCGCTCGCCGCAGGCTATGGCGCCGCAGACCTTGCGACCATGGTCAAACTGGTTGCCGACGCGGATTAAACAGGAGTTCAGTTGCATGCCCGACAAACCGCATATCACCATTTTATACTGCACCCAGTGCAACTGGCTGCTACGGGCGGGCTGGATGGCGCAGGAACTGCTGCAGACATTCGGTGATTCGCTGGGCGAGGTCGGGCTTATCCCGGGCACCGGCGGAGCATTCGAGATCCGTATCGACGGCGCGTTGATCTGGGAGCGCAAACGCGATGGCGGTTTCCCTGGTCCCAAGGAATTGAAGCAGCGGGTTCGCGATATCCTCGACCCCGACCGGGACCTTGGCCATATCGACCGACACCAAGCCAAAACCGAAGTCGACACCGCGGGTTAGGACGGTTTTCGAAAGTTTTTCGGGGCCTGACATGAAAACTTCAAAAACCCTGTTGACTTGACCCGGTGTCCCTCGTACATCGCTCTCCGTCGCCCAGATGGCGGAATTGGTAGACGCGCCAGCTTCAGGTGCTGGTACCCGAAAGGGTGTGGAGGTTCGAGTCCTCTTCTGGGCACCATTCCCATTTTACTATTGGCTTTAGTTATAAGCCACTGATTGTGCAGGTCTTGTTCTGTCTGCGTCTCCGCGGCGCATGACACGCGCAATGCGTAACCATTGCCCCCAGGGTATGGATGGTGCGTATGAGGTCTTGGAAAGACTGTTCAAGGTTATTGATCTGCCAGTGAGGTTTGGTCCTTGCCCTCTGCTCTGTCGAGGGCCTCACCAACGCGCGTCCGGTGATCATTGTATGGATGCTCAACGTCGCAACACGGACTGAGATACAATCTCGGATCAGCTCCCATCCTCCAAGATCCAGATAAGCCTCAGGACAGCCTATGCACGTAACGCATGCGGCAGCAACGATGCTCGGTCTTCAGTCGTCGAATGCAACGCAATCGCCATTTAACGACCAGGTGTCCCTATGGAAAAATTGCTTTTCTCGATCACTGCGAATGGTAGCCCGGAAGTTCTCGAGCGTCAGATTTCGGCAATCGATCGTTTCTCGCCTGGGTCGTTTATCTGCGTTCATCATGCGCGGGGCTCGACATTTCGAGGAGGCGATGTCCCTCAAAGCAGCGGCTCCTGCAACGTCTTCATCAATCCAAATTCCTATGAGATCAGGCCGCAGGAGGGCGTTTTACATGCCCATGTCAGCAACTTCCAACATGCCGTTGCGCAGTCTCTAGATTTTGACAAGATCGTCCTTTTCTCAGCGGAGGACCTGCTCATCAAATCCGGATTAGGCGAGTATACGAAGCGGTTCACAACGGGCGCTCAGACCGAGCTCTATGAAAGCATAGAGACCGCGAACAACTGGTCTGTGTTTCGGCCTGAGGTTTTAGACTCGGCCGGTATGAAACACTTCCTGTCCCTGCTTGGGCTTCCGCTCTTCGCTGGCGGGCAGGCGGAAGGTCAGTTCTTCAGCCGACGTGTCTTCGCCCATCTGGAGCGCATGTACATGGAATCGTTTCCGATGGATCCGTGCGGGTTTCCGACGGAGCAGATCCTACCTCCAACGCTTAACATGTGGCTGGGTTTTACCGGCACGAACGTCTCACTGCCCATCACGTTCACGGCTGCCAACGCTCAGATGGACATATCGGAAGCTGTTCTTCACCAACTCAAGACGGGCGACGGAGCTCTCCACGCGCGCGCTAAACCAAGGGCCCTGCGGCCGGTTCATCTCGGAGCGTGCGTGTTGAAAAACGTCTATGCGGTCAGTTTGCCGGCTGATCGATACGAAGCCTGGGAGAACGTGATGTCCCAATCGGAAGATGGTTAAGTCGCCGCAGTGTTCCAACGCCATCGTCAATTTTTCTGAGCTAGGCCCGTTGATGACCAAAATCCTCTTTTCCCTGCCGGTCCATGAAATGCCCGCCATCGTGCGGGATCAAATCGCAAACATTAATTACTTCTGCCCCGGCTCAACAATTGCCATCCACATATCAGCGGGAGCCGCCGCGCTGCAGGACGAGTTTCGTCGGGAGTGCGACCTTCCGAATGTCCTGATCAATCCTAGTTCATACGAGACCAGATGGAACGCGGGCCTCCTCCATACGCATATCAGCAACTATCTCTACGCGCTTGAGCGGGGCGCCGACTTCGATCGCGTCGTTCTGATTTCATCCAACGAACTTCTCGTGAAGCCAGGGCTTAGTGAGTATGTGTCCAAGTATGCAATGGGGTCTCATGTCCAGATCTACGACCTTGCTGCCGATTGGGGAGGTTTCCGCACCGACGTCGCGAGCGATATGTCCGTCCGCAACTTCGTCGCCAGTCTCGGGCTAACGTCGTACTTCGCTGGGCAGGCGGAAGGCCAGTTCTACAGCAATCGCATATTCGCTCGGATTGCGCGCCTATTCGTCGAGAATTTTCCTATGGCTCCGTGCGGGTTCAATAGCGAAGAGGTCATCCCTCCTACCGTCGCAGCGAGCCTTTCAATGGCGGGCGTAAACTACGCTCACCCGATTACCTTCTGCGATTACTGCACGGCCATTAAAATTACGCCGGAGTTGATCGACCAGATTAGATCAGGCAACGGCGCGGTCTACGCTCAGCGCGTACCCCGGTCGATGCGCTCTCCACATATCGGTGTATCAACCTTCGACGGGATATTCAGCGTCAAACGCGTCCCTCGCGAGGAATGCGAATTGCGCCAGTATATCCGCGGGCTGATGACCTAGCGACTGCCTCTCAGCGTCAACCCCAATCCGAGAGAGACGTGTGAAGCCTCGCAAACACCTCCGCTCTACTTCGGAAGATGCCGCGGGTTGATGCCTGGGACCCAGTGCGTATTCGGCATCTGCGTGCCCGTATAGCGAATGCCGTTGTTCGTTTCGCAGTGATACAGCCGCCGCGGCACGTCATCCCAGAAGCGGGCGCCCGGCCCTGACCTCAATTCCGAGACGTAGCCGATATCACTGGTGCACGAATAGGAATCGGGATCCGACTTGACGAGGCTTTCCGTCGGTTTCACGCCGGGCAGGTTCTTGAAGAAGGTCTGGGGCGACTGGGTGAACACGTCGCCTTCCGCAGCCATCGTGTCATCAGGAACAAGGGCCGTTACGACGACCCCCATCAGCATCGCGGCTGGTAAAATCCATGCACCCTTCAGCATTTTTCTGTCCCTGTCGGCACTCTATCACCTTCACGAAATAAGAGGTGCAACGCCACGGTGCCAGCGGATGCGATCCCACATTTGCGTGATCGTTGCGCCCGGATCATGGAAAGCGGCGGTAATCGGTCGGCTGTCCGTAGAGCCAGCCTATCCGCTCCACAGCGGCTTTGAAATTTTCGCGCGCCACAGTCATCGTGTGGCCGTTGGCGTGGAGCAGGGTTTCCGGGTCTTCCATGATTCCGACATGGCCCTTCCAAAAGACGAGATCGCCGCGGCGGAGATCCTCGGCATCGATTCTCCCACCAAAGGCTGCCTGCATGTCGCTGTCACGCGGTACCGGTTTGCCGATCATCGCCATCGACAGCTGGACGAGGCCGGAGCAGTCGATGCCGAAGCCCGTGCGCCCGCCCCAGAGATAGGGCGTTTCCAGGAACCGGAGAGCGACCGCGACATAGTCGTCGCCGGCAACTTCCGAGATCGGCAGGCAGTGGTCGGCAATTACGGCGCCGCCGCCGGCCAGCGTGAAATAGTGGGTGCCGCGGGTTTCGCTTTTGCCGACGATCGTCACGCGGCTGCCCATCGACAGTGCGCGAAGCGGCGGCTTGCGCAATTCCGGGCCCGGATAGACGAAGGTGCGCTGCGTCACAATACGGTGCGTCGCCTGCTCGACCACGTCGAGCATCACGTCCGGGAGGTAGCCGACATAGCCATCCTGATCGGCCTGGACCCAGACGAAGCCGTCCTTGCGGTCGAAGACACGCACGGTTTCTCCGAACAGAAGTTGCGTGTCGATCCCGCTTTCCAGATCCGGTGATGGGCGAAGCGGGGCAACGGGGACGGCGATTTGCGCCGCGACGCCCTGCACGAAGCGGGGGGCATCGACGCGACCTTCGAGCGCCACATCGGCAAGATCGGCACGGAAGGCATGGAGGCGTCTGTCGAGATCGGTCATCTTTTTGTGTTCCAGGGTCAGATCGGAGTTATCAGCAGGTTCGTCGCACTATGCGGCAGCTGTGCGGCGGCTTTCACGGATGATGAGGTCGCCGAGATTTTCGAGGTAGAGGGCGCCGGCCACGGTCCGCTTAATCACGACATTGCGGCGATCGCGCTCGTCTCTCACTCGATCGACAAGACCGAGCGCACCCATCGTATCGAGTGCGCGGGTGACTACCGGCTTGGTGACGGCGAGGGTGGCGGCCAAGCCACGCACCGTGTGGGGCGGCGGCACGAGATAGATATGCAAGAGGATCGACAACTGGCGCAGGGTAAGATCCCGCTCGTCGCGCTTCACCTGTTCCAGCGAAACGCGATGCCAGAGGCCGAGTGCCTGCGTTGCGGTTAAGTCTGCGGCCATCCCGCCTCCAAGATTGCGTGTCGCGTCCATCTTAGGTGCGAGATCTTACCGCTTCGTTTGATGCCCCGCGATCTTACCTCGCCGCCATATCCTTGATGACCTTGTAGAGCGCCCGGATCGCGAATGCTTCGCCGCCGACGGAAGCATGCGGCTTGTCCGCTGCAACCCAGGCATAGATATCAAAATGCACCCAGCTCTTTGCGGCCGTGACGAAGCGTTTGAGAAACAGCGCCGCGGTAATCGCACCGGCCATGCCGCCGGAGGGCGCGTTCGTGATGTCGGCGGCGCGGGACCGGATGTCCTTGTCGTAGCCCATCCACAAAGGCAGTCGCCACATCGGATCCGCCTGCGAGCCTGCTGCTGCCGTAAGTTTGGCTGAGAGCGCCTCGTCGTCGGTGAAATAGGGGGCGAGTTCTGTGCCGAGCGCGACGCGTGCGGCACCCGTCAGCGTCGCCATGTCGATCAGCAGGTCCGGCGGGGTCTCGTCCGCATAGGCGAGCGCGTCGGCCAGCACGAGCCGGCCTTCCGCATCGGTATTGTCGATCTGGACGGTGATGCCCTTGCGGCTCTTGTAGATGTCGCCGGGACGGAAGGCGTTGGATGAGATCGAGTTTTCAACCGCGGGCACCAGAACCTGAAGATCGATCGCCAGGCCTGCATCCATGATCATCAACGCAAGACCCATGACATTGGCGGCACCGCCCATGTCCTTCTTCATCAGCGCCATGTTGGCGGCGCCCTTGATGTCGAGACCGCCGGTATCGAAGCACACGCCCTTGCCGACCAGCGTGACCCGCGGATCGCCCTTTTTGCCCCAGCGCATCTCGAGGAGACGCGGCTGCGAGGCGCTGGCGCGACCGACCGTGTGGATGAGCGGGAAGTTCTGTGTCAGCAGGTCATCACCGACGATCGTGGTGACGGTTGCGCCGTACTGCGCGCCGAGCGCCCGGAAGGCTGCGTCCAGTTCGTCCGGCCCCATCTCGTTGGTCGGGATGTTGACGAGATCGCGGGCGAGGAACACACCGGCAAGCTGGCGCTCGAGATCTGCCGCATCCGCAGAAGCTCCAATGGCGAGGCGGACATCCTTCGACTTTTCAGTCTTGTAACGGCTGAAGCAATAGCTGCCGAGACCAAAACCGAGCGCGAACTGCTCGGGCGATACGCCCTCGCCTTCCAGATGCCAATCACCTGGCGGAAGCAGCTTTGACAGCTTCCCCGCGATGAAGGGTTGCTCCGACGGGTTCTTGCCCAGTCCGAACACCGCGCCGGCGACGCCGCCTTCCTTGCCCGGCAGCAAGGTGAATGCGCCGGCTTCGGCCTTGAAGCCTGCAGCCTTCGCCCAGTCGGTGACCGCCGCGTCGAGACGACCGTTCTCCAGATCCGCGGGCGTGACGGCGTGGACGGGCCGGGTCGTAGCGCCCTTCTGGCTGAACAATACTGGACGGACGGTATGCTGGTATGGGGTCATGGCAACCTTCGCAAGGATCTGGAAACGTTCATTTTAACGGATCGTTAGGGTTAACAGTTTATTCCTTTCTTTCAAATGTGTTCGCAAAGCGCCGACGACAATCGGGTGCTAGACCGGACGACGATTGAACGACGCCCCCAACGAGATCGCCATCGATGACTGCATCTGTCGCCACCCCGTCTCGCTCGTCCCGGCTGTTCGCGCTCGCGCCGCTTGCGCAGGCAACCGCAATCGTTCTTCTGGCACTGTCTGTGACGGGGTGTACCACGAGCAAGCGCGACACGCTGACGACGGGCTCGATTCCCCAGAGGATCTCCGCTGCGCCGCTGGATGGCATGAACGCAAGCGAACTCGCTGAAGCGGAACGCTCCATCGGCGCTGCTTATGTCAAGAACCCGAGCAACAAGGATATCGGCCTGCGCTACGCCAACGTTCTCGGCATGACCGGCAAGAACACCCAGGCACTCGCCGTAATGCAGCAGGTGGCGATTGCGCATCCTGCAGATCGCGATGTCCTTTCCGCCTATGGCAAGGCACAGGCAGGCGCTGGCCAGCTCGAACAGGCACTCACCACGATCAACCGCGCGCAGACTCCTGACCATCCCGACTGGCGCCTCTATTCGGCGGAAGGTGCCGTTCTCGATCAGCTCGGCCGCTCGCAGGAAGCTCGCGCGAAATATCGCCAGGCCCTGAACACACGGCCGAACGAGCCGACGGTCATGTCCAACCTCGGCATGTCCTATGTTCTCTCCGGCGATCTGAAGACTGCCGAAAGCTACATGAAGAACGCCTCGCAGCAGCCCGGCGCCGACAGCCGCGTGCGCCAGAATCTGGCGCTCGTCGTCGGTCTCCAGGGCCGGTTCGCAGAGGCAGAGGGCATTGCCCGCCGGGAACTTTCCCAGCAGCAGGCCGATGCCAACGTGACCTACCTGCGCTCCATGCTCTCCCAGCAGAACTCCTGGCGCAAACTCGCTGACAGCGACAAGGGCACGACGGCGGTCAACTGATCCAGTCGGCTTCGACAATTTCAGCGAAACAGAACCGCCATTTCCATCGGGATGGCGGTTTTTGCTTTTGAGCCAATGCGGGCGGTTCTCAGGCTGCCGGTCAGAACCGGTCGGAGACCTGGATGCCAGCCGGGCCGAGGATAACGGCGATGAGGACCGGCAGGAAGAACAGGATCATCGGGACGGTCAGCTTTGGCGGCAGCGCCGCAGCCTTCTTTTCCGCATCGTTCATGCGTTCGTCACGGCCTTCCTGAGCCAGAACGCGCAGAGCCTGCGCGATGGGCGTACCATAGCGTTCGGCTTGGATCAGCGCCTGCGCCACGGCCTTCACAATATCAAGCTGAGTGCGGATGCCGAGGTTTTCGAGAGCCGTGCGCCGATCCTGGAGGAAGGACAGCTCCGCCGTGGTCAACACCAGTTCTTCCGCCAGTTCAGGCGATTGGGTGCCGATCTCCTCGGCCGCCCGGCGCATGGAGGCTTCGATCGAGATCCCTGACTCGACGCAGATCAGCATCAGGTCGAGCGAATCGGGCCAGGCTCTCTTGATCGAATGCTGCCGCTTTTTCATACGGTTGGAAATATAGATGTTGGGAGCGTAGAAGCCCAGATAGCCGAACCCGATGGCCGCCAGCATGCGGATGGCAATCGGTTTGGATTCCAGATTGCCAAGCACGAAGATCCACACCGCGGCTGCTGCGAGGAAGCAGAACGGCAGGATGAAACGCGCCGCCAGGAACAAGTTGAGGGCGTTCTGGGTGCGCAGACCTGCGGCGCGCAGCTTGTTCACCGTATTGGCATCGACAAGCGCTTCGCGCAGATTGAACCGGTCGACGATGTGACTTGCAGAGCGGTTGTTCTGGGTGCGCAGCGATGCCTTCGACAGATCGTTCATTCTTGCGCGCTCGCGGGCACGGATCGCATCACGCTCGGTCGAGACTGCTTTCATGCGCTTGTCGAGCGTTCCCTTTTCCATGAAGGGGATCGCCAGCGTGTAGCAGGTCGCAAACACTGCGACGGCGACCAGAAGCGCAAACAACATGGCCGGATCGGTTAAAGTGGCGGCGAGATCCTTCACGTGCGGTTCTCCTCAGATCTCGAAGTTGATCATGTTGCGCATCACGAAAATTCCGATGCCCATCCAGACTGCGGAGAAGAGCATGATGATATGGCCGCGTGGGTCTGTAAAAAGGATCGATATGTAGTCCGGCGAGGTCAGATAGACGAGCGTCGACACGACGAAGGGCAATGAGCCGATGATCCACGCGGAAGCCTTGGCTTCCATCGACAGCGCCTTCACCTTGGCCTTCATCTTCTTGCGCTCGCGCAGGACGCGCGAAAGATTGCCGATCGCTTCGGAAAGATTGCCGCCAGCCTGGCTCTGGATGGCGATGACGATGGCGAAAAAGTTGACTTCCGAAAGCGGCATCGTCTGCAGCATGCGTGCGCAGGCTTCGGGGATGCTGAGGCCGATCTGCTGGGAGTCCACCACGCGCCGGAACTCGGTCTTAACCGGCTCCTGACCATCCGACGCGATCAGCCGGATGGCATCATTGAGCGGCAGTCCCGACTTGATCGAGCGAACCATGACATCCAGCGAATTGGCGAACTCGTCCAGGAACTTGGCCTGACGGCGTTTGATCAGGAAACCGACGACCCAGCGCGGAAACCCAAGGCTCGCCGCAAACGCGGCACCGGTGGCGCCAAGCAGCGGCAAGCCGGCGATCAACGTCACCAGAAAGACGAAAAGTCCGAACACGGCGCTGTAGACGTAGAAGCGTGGGACGGTGAGAGACAGACCGGTCTGCGGCAGCCGCGCCTTCAGGCTGCGGTCGCCCATCTTCTTGTTTTTTTCCTGCTGCTGCTTTTCGAGGTCCTTGAGACTGTCCTGGACCGACTTGCGGCGCTTGGAAAGCTCCTGGACCCGATCCCGCGATGCCTTCATGCGGGTCAGGTCGGTTTCCGCACTCTTGACCCGGCTCAACCGCGCATCGGTCTTTTTCTCGACCTCGATGCGGGAAAACAGCAGCGCATAGCAGACCGCACCGGCGGCTACAGCCGCCAGAGCGATGATCAACACAACGGTCAAATCCAGTCCGAACATCCGTCGCTCCCGCGAGACCTATCTCTGATCCGCTCTCAAGATTTTACCATTTCCATCGCGTCGAGAGCTGCCGCCAGACGGCGCTCCTCGCCGAAGTAGCGTGCGCGATCCCAGAAATGCGGCTTGGCAATACCGGTCGATGCGTGGCGGCCGATCAGGCGACCATTGGCATCCTCGCCTTCGATTTCGTAGCGCATCAGGTCCTGGGTGACGATCACGTCGCCTTCCATGCCGATCACCTCGGTAATCTGGGTGATGCGGCGGGAACCGTCGCGCAGACGTGCCGCCTGGATGATGATGTCGACCGATCCGGTGATGATCTCGCGAACGGTCTTTGCCGGCAGGGTGAAGCCGCCCATGGCGATCATCGATTCCATACGGCTCAGGCATTCGCGCGGCGTGTTGGAGTGGATCGTTCCCATCGAGCCGTCGTGACCGGTGTTCATTGCCTGCAACAGGTCGAAGACTTCAGGTCCGCGCACTTCGCCGACGATGATGCGTTCCGGGCGCATACGCAGGCAGTTCTTGACGAGGTCGCGCATGGTGATCTCGCCCTCACCTTCGATGTTCGGCGGCCGGGTTTCAAGACGCACGACATGCGGCTGCTGCAATTGCAGTTCGGCCGTATCCTCGCAGGTGATGACGCGCTCGTCCTTGTCGATATAGCTCGTCAGGCAGTTCAAAAGCGTGGTCTTGCCCGAACCGGTACCACCGGAAATGACGACGTTGCAGCGGACGCGGCCGATGATCTGCAGAACAGTTGCACCTTCAGGCGTAATCGCTCCGAACTTGACCAGCTGATCGAGCGTCAGCTTGTCCTTCTTGAACTTGCGGATGGTGAGGGCAGGCCCGTCGAGCGCCAGTGGCGGCGCGATGACGTTGACGCGCGAACCGTCCGGCAGACGGGCGTCGCAGATCGGCGAGCTTTCGTCGACGCGGCGGCCGACCTGGCTGACGATGCGCTGGCAGATCGACAGGAGCTGCGCGTTGTCGCGGAAGCGGATCTCCGACTCGATCGTCTTGCCGCCGACTTCGATAAAGGTCTGGCCGGCGCCGTTGACCATGATATCGGCGATGTCGTCGCGGGCCAGAAGCGGCTCCAGCGGACCATAGCCCAGCACGTCGTTGCAGATGTCCTCGAGCAGTTCCTCCTGCTCGGAAATCGACATCGCGAAATTCTTGATCGTGATGATGTCGTTGACGATGTCGCGGATTTCCTCGCGCGCGCTCTCGGCATCGAGCTTGGCAAGTTGCGACAGATCGATCGTATCGATAAGTGCTGAAAAGACCTGGCTCTTGGTATCGTAATACTGTTCGGTGCGGGCCTGGCGACGGCGACCGGCAGGCGGTGGCGCAAGCGGTGGCGGTGCGACGGCTTGGCGTACTCCGCCTGTATCGCGCACGGGCTCGGCCAGAATCTCCGGTGCTGTGGATTTCATGGCCGATTGCGGCGTCATGGCAGGCGGCGCAGAGACGGGCGGCATCAAGCCGACGCTCTTCCCAGAACCTTCGTTTCCGCGCTTTCCAAACATGATTTGATCCAGTCCCTAAACGTCTGACTATTTGCGGCCGAGAATTTGCATGACCTTGCCGAGACCGCCCTTTTTCGCCTTCTTCATGGCCACCCGACCGGTGACGATGTGAGCGATCTGCGAGAAGGTTTCGGCCATCGGAGATTTTGCGTCGATCTCCGAGATCATCCGACCGCTGTTTGCGGCATTGCCGAACAACTGCGCATCGAAAGGCAGGATGGCGATCGGTTCGATTTCAAGCGGCTCGACGAAATCGGCAGGCGCAATCTCCGGGCGCTTCGGCATGCCGACCTGGTTGAGGATGAGATGCGGAGCGCGGTCGTTGGGACGCAGCTTCTTCAGCGCATCGATCATGTTCTTGGTGTTGCGCAGGTTGGCAAGGTCGGGAGCGGCGCAGATGACCACCTCGTCCACCGACGCGAGAACCGAACGGGTCCATTCCGACCAGCCATGCGGGATATCGAGAACAGCCACGGGCGCCGAGCGCTGCAGGACCTCGATGATCGGCTGGAAAGCCATGCTGTCGAAATCATAGGCCCGGTCGAGCAGCGAGGGGGCGGCCAGAAGCGAGAGGTGTTCGGAGCATTTGGTCAGGAGGCGATCGAGAAAAACTTCGTCGAGGCGCTCGGGTGCAAACACCGCTTCGGCAATACCCTGGGCCGGATCCTGATCGAAATCGATATTGGCGGTCCCGAACGGCAGGTCGAGATCGGCAAGAATGGTTTCGGTGGAGAACAGGCTGGAAATGCCGAATGCGCAGTTATGCGCAATGGTCGATGCACCGACGCCACCCTTGGCGCCGACAAAGGCGATCGAACGGCCCAGAGGTTCGGCTTCCGGATCGACGAAAATGGCCGAAATCGATGCCAGCATGTCCGCCATCTCGACAGGACCGACAAGATATTCCGATATGCCGTTGCGGATCAGTTCGCGATAAAGCGGGATATCGTTATAGCGCCCGATGACGATCACACGGGTCGTCGGGTCGCAGACTTCCGCAAGCGGTGTCAGCTCGTGCAGCAGGTTTCTTGGCTCCGCATCGGTCTCGAGAATGACCAGATTCGGGGTTGGTGACGACGCAAACATGTTGGCGGCTGCAGCAACGCTGCCGCTTGTGACACGCAGATTGACTTTTGCCATGCGCCGGTCGCGGCCCATGCGGTCCATCATCCGCTGCATGGTGTCGCTTTCGCAAAAGGCGTGGATGGAAATGCGTGGAAGAGGCCGCAGGGCCTCCATGTCGCCGTTCCGCTCCGGCTCGGCGCCCGAGATGTCCTCCTGGCCGGAACCGCGAATTTCGTAGTTGATCGCGCTCATGGTTCTCTCCGGTTCAAGGCCGCCGTCAGTTGCCGTTGATGTTGATCGTCGTGCCGCTGCCACTGTCGCTGCTTGTCGTCTCGCCGCGGTAACTGCGGATCACACCGGCGCGCTGCGTGGCATCGATCGGCGTCATTCCGCGTGGAGCAATCAGGTCCGACGGGTTGGCGATCTGGGCGGCCAGATTGTTTTGCGAGGCGCAGCCGAAATTGTACCAGTTGCTGTTGTTGTAGGTATCGTTCGACAGGTCTGCCGGCCATTTGCCGCACTGGCCGGTCATCGCCTTTGTCGTGACGAAGGAAAGCCGGATCGGGGCCGCATCGCCGGTCGGCGAGGCTCCATAGCTCGTCATCAGGATGCGCTGCGGCTTGATGCCGTTGGCGATTAGGGTGCGGCGAACGTCGCCAGCCAGATGCGATGCAGCACCGGCATTGTATGAGCCCTGCGGAACCTGGACCTGGATGACGCCGGCAGGCGAGGATACGAACCGCTGTGCGAAACCCTTCACCGTGTCGCGCAGTCCGATCGTCAGGCGAACGTCGCCCGATCCAATCGGAATATCCAGCGACGATTCACCCTCCGCCAGAACGATCGGATGGCGGGTGCGGTAGTCGTCTGGAACCGAGCCGGTCGTCATGTTGTTGCCGCAGGAGGACAAAAGCGCGGCAAGTGCCGCAATGCCCAGGGCAGACCTGATTTGGCGACGCTTTGCAGCGGAGGCCGATGTCGATGTGATGGTCATGATCGATCCCCGCTTACTTGTAGATGAAGCCGACGGAGCCATGATACTGGCTGCCACCGCTTTTGGCCGGCTCATTGCGGCCGTAGATCTTGTTGACGCGGTTCAGGAAGAAGGAAGCCGCGTCGTTCTCAGGATTGAAGTTGTCATCCGGGCGAGCGATCTCGTTGCGGGCCACCGGCCTCACGAGATAGGGCGTCGCGATGATGACGAGTTCGGTCTCGTTGCGGATGAAGTCCTTGCTGCGGAACAGCGTACCGAACACCGGAACCTTGGAGATGCCCGGGAAGCCCGACATCGCCTGGCGGACGTTATCCTGGACAAGACCTGCAATGACGATCGAGCCGCCGGAGGGAAGCTCGACCGTGGTCGAGGCTTCGCGCTTGCGGATCGACATGTAGGTGTTGCCGGGAACACGCAGGTCCAAGTCGTTGCCCGTCGTTGCGGAACCCTCGTAGGTTGGTTCCGAAACGTTGGTTTCGATATTCAGACTGATACGGCCAGGTGACAAAACGACCGGCTTGAAATTCAGTTCGATGCCATAGTCCACTGACTGAACTGTTCGCGATACGGTCGTCCCTCCATCCTCTTTGCTGACCTCCTGGTCCGCCGGAAGACGGTACTCGCCTCCAACGTAAAATTTGGCCTGCTGGCCCGAAATTGCAGTCAGGCTTGGTTCAGCAAGCGTCCGCATGACGCCGGCTTGTTCCATTGCATTCATGTAGGTCGAAATGCTTGCGGCACCGATGGACCCCGCGAGGCCGCCCGAACCGAAGGTGTTGACCGCATTGCCGAGGTTGGTTGGATTGGCGAAGTTGATCGCCCCCTTGTTGCCGCTGATCGAGCCGTTGAAACCAAGCTGTTTCAGGACCTGGCGGCTGACTTCCGCAACCGTGACCTTGAGCGTGACCTGATCTTCGCCCTCGATCGTCAGCAGGTTGACGATCTGCGACTGCTGGCGGTTTTCGGCGAAGATATCCGCATCGCCGTTATTGCCCTGTGCGGTGATGTTGCGGGTGGTTGCTTCACCGCCCTTGAGGAAGGCGCGCGCGAGCTTTTCCGCCTGCGACGAATCCTGCGGCGTGCGCACCGTGCCCGACAGCACGATGTTGTCGGAGATGATCTCGACCTTGATGTCAGATTCCGGCAGGAACCGGCGAAGGTTCTGCTGCAGACCAGAGATGTCGCGTTCGATCTCGACGTCGAGGCTGACAATTTCCTCACCGTTCGGGCCGAACACGAAGATATTCGTCTGCCCGACGGTCTTCCCGAACAGGTAGATGCGGCGCGAGGTTCGCGTGACCGCATCGGCAAGCGAAGGATCTGCGACCAGGATGTCGTGCGCATCGGCCGGGAGATCGACAACCAGCGCCTTGTTCAAACCGAGTTGGACACGGCGTTTCACGCCAGGGCCGCCTTCGGTGATGCGGATAAGGTTGGCATCGGAAGCGGCGACTGCATCGCGGACCGACAGACCGACCGGCGCGTATCCGCCTGGAAAGCCCGATACCGACAGGCAGAGGGCTATCCCGGCGACCGAGGACCTACGAATTCTGGCTCTTAGCTTGCTCATGTGCCCGCCCCGTTCACTTCGTCTGCTGTGAGGCAGAACTTTTGACGATCGCCCCTGATTTGATGACCTGGACCTCTGCCTTGCCGCCGCCATGCAGCAGATAATCTGCTGCAACCGTATCGGCTTCCTGGGCATCCGCGACCGAACGGAGAGCAAGCGTCAGGCGCTCTGCCATCTGCTGCGCCACCGTGATGATCTTTGCCTGATCGGGGGTCAGTTCCAGCGTGGCGGTCGTTCCGACCACCGACTTGCTGCCATCCGGCGCCTCCTGGATCTGCTGGTCGATCGCGAGCACCCGGACGTTGTTGAGGACGTTTTCGGTGATGAAATTGCCGCTGTCCTTGTTCTCGCGCACCATGATCACATCGACGCGATCATTGGGGAGCACGAAGCCGCCAGCCCCGGTGGCCACGGAAATCTCGGTCGCGACAGCGCGCTTTCCGGACGGAAGCAGCGAGGACATGATGCGGCTGGAGGAGTCTGCAATCTTCTCGGCGCGGATTGGCTCGCCCTTGAAGATCGGCAGGCGAACGACAGAGCCGGCGACATCGGCGATGGCATCCGGCCGGGCGTCGCTCGTGATAAAGCCTTCGACGACGCTGCCGTTCGGCCACTCTACCCACTGGACCGACTTGTCATTGAGCCGGCTGCCGACGGGAATGTTCTCAGCCGAAACGAGAACTTTCGTCGTCGGCTCCCGCTGGATGACCGTCTCGACGAGGTCCGGGCCCTTCTGACCAGTAAGGCGCATCGCCAGCAGGCCGGCAAGACCTGCCGCTACAACTGCGACTGCGAGAATCATAAGACGAGCGGGCTTCATGAGCTTCCTCGGAGGAATACAAATCAATCCTCGAGAGCATGCGCCGGAATGGTGTAATTATGGTTAATAGGAAGCTTACGATTTGGGTTAACGCAATGTTACCCTGCCGTGCGCGTCGATTAGCTTGCGGCGAGAAGCACAAGATTGACGACAGGCGACTGCTGGAAGGTCAAGTAGCCGCCGATCGCGATCGCGATACCATAGGGAATCTTGCTTTCTGTCACCAGCGAAGCCGGCAGGCGGATCCCCATTGCCATTGCTGTATTGGCGTTTGCTCTCAACAGCAGGAAGATGAGTGTAATAAATCCGCCGACGAAGGCGACGGTCACCAGAAACGAAATCAGGGCGGGCGTAAATCCGAACCAGATTGCCGTTGCCGTCAGAAGCTTGGCATCGCCGCCGCCCATCACGTTCATCGCAAACAGCATGAAGCACACAGCAAACACGGCGGAAGCTGCGGCAATACTCATCCCATAGTCCGCCCATCCAAGACCGACCAGCGGTGCGAAGACGAGAAACGAAACGAGGATAGCGGCAGACAGCTTGTTCGGGATCTTCATGGTGAAAAGATCGCTGATGGCAGCGAGCGCAAGACAGAATGGAACGATCAAGGTTACAATGACAACCATTTCAAGCATCCTTTTGGCGCCGCGTCCCTCGATCTTATGTATCAAGGCCTAAAGCTGTAAAACCGCCCCTGGTGGGGCGGTCTACACATAGACATCACGGTTCTTAAGAACTTACTGCTGGTTCAGCTTGGTAGCGAGGTTCTTGAACTGGTTGTTCAGAGCGCCGCCGAGCGTGGTCGCACCGGCGATCAGGGCCACGGAAATGAGAGCTGCGATGAGGCCATACTCGATGGCGGTCGCACCAGACTCATCCTTCATAAAACGAGCAAAAATCTTGGACATGGAATCTCCTATTCCCACCTACGGTTCAGCACTTACCGACAACTGTTTTCCGCTGTTCGGATAACCCAAACTAACCCTAGACGATTGCTATCGACTTAACGAAGAACCTTTCCAAAGTGTTAACTCCGCTGATACGGCACATTGGGTAAACAACCCACCAACAGCATCATTCAAATCGAAAACTGCGTCCCCGAACATTATATTTATCTAATAAAATATCATAAACATGCGGATATGGGATATTTGCAGCCGCATTTTTGCACGGAAATGCCGCTCTTGCTCCTGTCATCATTGGTTAACGTTTCGGAAAGCTCAGCCTCGATATGTTTACTTAAGGCTTCATTCACCATTCCACGCCATCTTTGAGACACGACTGTTCATCGATTCAAAGGCCACCACGATGGTTGTGCGCAAAATGCTCGTTGCCTTCGCATGCCTTTGCGGCATTGCCACAAGCCTCAGCGGCCCGGCATTGGCGCAGGAAGACGGCCTTGTGCGCGTGTTCATGAATCACGCGCGGGTACTGAAACTGGATAGGCCAGTGGCCAAGGTGATTGTTGGCAACGCGGAAGTCGCCGACGCGACCGTGGCCGACCCGACAACCATCGTCCTGACGGGCCGTGCGTTTGGAACGACCAATCTCGTCCTGCTCGATGAGGACGGCAATGCGATTGCCGACGAACGTATTCTCGTCTCTATTGACGAAGGCAATACGGTTCGCGTGTACCGTCAGACCGAGCGCTCTGTTCTCTCCTGCACGCCCAACTGCGAGCAGCATGTGGAATTCAAGAATACGGCTGGTGCAACGCCCTGACGGCCTTGATCTGACACGACGCCAGACAGAAAATTGCCCAGCTGCGTCGCCCGACCTGCTCTACGTGGACACAGGTGCCTAAACTCTAATCCCATTCGGCAACGGAATATCAATATTCCCCTCCTAGTATTGCGGCTCGAATGGACCGGGGGCGGCAATGCATCAGAACGATAGGCACACTGACGGCGCTGGCGCGTCGCGCGTGCCGGCGACGCACTCTCGGCGTCCGTGGCGCCGGTTCAGCCGGTCCACGGATGGTGCCGCGGCGATCGAATTTGCGCTCCTGGCCATCCCCTATTTCGTGATCGTCTTTGCCATCATCGAAACCTTTGTTGCCTTCGCCGGCGAGCAACTGGTTGCCAATGCCGTCGACACGATGGCCCGCAAGATCAGAACAGGCAACATCACCTACGCTCTCGGCCGTCCCGGCACCGATATGGACCGGACGAAATTCCGGACCGCGTTCTGCGGCGAGATTGCGATCCTGATCAAGTGCGATGCATCGGAAATCGCGACCCCGAACAAGCTCTGGCTCGACGTTCGCAGCTTTACGACCTTCTCGGCGATCCCGAAGACGGTACCCCGGACGCCCGCAAACACCGCTTTCGGCGAACTGGATACGGCCTCCATCAACAATTATTCGCCGGGCGGGCCAAAGACCGTCAATATGCTGAGGGCCTATTACAAATGGGAGGTCATCACCGATCTGGTGCGGCCCTACATAACCAATGTCCGGCCAACCAACGGGACACGGCCCAACTACTTCCTGATCGTCGAGACGGCTGCATTCCAGAACGAGGACTATCCGTGATGGCGACCCCAACAACCAGGCGGGCTGCACAGACCGGATGGCTCTGCCGCTTCAGGGCATTGATCGTTGACACGAAGGGCGCGGGCGCCGTCGAGTTCGCGTTGATCGTGCCGCTTCTGATCTTTCTCTACATCACGGCATTCGAGCTGACGATTGCGCTCAGTGTCTCCAAGCGAACCGCGAGTTCCGCAAGCACGATTGCCGACATCACGACGCAGCAGGCGAGCGTGACCCCGACGTGGCTTGCCACAATGAAGGATGTGACGGGCAGCATCTTTGCGCCCTACGCGCCGCAGAACCTGAGCCTGAAGATCACCGGCGTGCAGCTGGACGCAAACAGCAATCCGACCGTTGCCTGGTCGTGGGATCAGTCTAACGGCAAGCCGTACGCGGTGGGCAGCACCGTCAACGTTCCGAGCGACATGCGCACAGCCAGCACGTTTCTGGTGCGTACAGAGCTATCGGTTACGCACAAGTTGCTGATGATCATGCCGGGACTGCTTCCGCCTCAGCTCCAGACGATCACGCTCAGCCGCCAGTACTACTACCGTCAACGCGTCGGAACCAGTATCGACTGTAACGGCTGCTGACGCGGTCCTCTGCTTCCCCTTTGCCAACATGATCGCGCGACTATATGTATCGCCATCCGGGCAGGTGATTTGTGTCACTTGTCCGCACAGGCGATTTCAATTTCCGGGTGACAGATGGCACGGGCCTTCCTCTTCGTTCTCGATTCCTTCGGCGTCGGCGGCGGCCAGGATGCGCAGGCGTATCATGACCTTGGCTCCAACACGTTCGGCCATATTGCCGAATTCTGTGCCGCCGGTGCCGCGGACCGAGCCGGCTTGAGGCAGGGACCGCTCAGCCTTCCGAACATGTCCTCGCTCGGCCTGCTCGAAATCGCAAAGCTTGCCAGCGGCGACTACCCGATCGGCATGCAGCGGCCCGAACGCGTCTTTGGCCTTCACGGCGCGGCAAACGAACTGTCGCTCGGCAAGGACACGCCGTCGGGACATTGGGAAATCGCCGGCACGCCGGTCACCTTCGACTGGGGTTATTTCCCGACCGAAGGCGATGCGTTTTCGCCCGAACTCGTCGAGGCGATCTGCCGCGAAGCCGATATCCCGGGCATTCTCGGCAACTGCCACGCTTCGGGCACAGACATCATCGCAAAACTCGGAGAAGAGCATGTCCGGACGGGCAAGCCCATCTGCTATACGTCCAGCGACAGCGTCTTCCAGATCGCCGCGCACGAGACCCATTTCGGGCTGGAGCGGTTGTTGAAGCTGTGCGAGACCGTGCGGACGCTGCTCGATCCCTTGAATATCGGAAGGGTCATTGCCCGACCATTCACTGGCGACACGCCGGAGACGTTCGAGCGAAGCGGCAACCGGCGCGACTATTCGGTGCTGCCGCCGGAGCCGACATTGCTCGACCGGCTGGTTTCGGCGGGCCGAACCGTCCACGCCGTCGGCAAGATCGGTGATATCTTCGCGCACCAGGGCATCAGCCGCGTGATCAAGGCAAACGGCAACCACGCCCTGATGGATGCGACGCTCGACACGATGGCGCAAGCCGAGCAAGGCGATCTCGTCTTCACCAACTTCGTCGATTTCGACATGCTCTACGGACACCGTCGCGACGTCGCGGGCTATGCGGCCGCTCTCGAAGAGTTCGACCGGTCGCTGCCGGAAGTGCATCGCCGGCTTCAACCGGGCGATATGGTGATCATCACCGCCGACCACGGCTGCGATCCGACCTGGCGCGGCACCGACCACACACGCGAGCGGGTGCCGATCATGGCGTTCGGTCCCGGCATTCGCTCCCGCTCGATCGGGCTTCGGCCGACTTTCGCCGATATCGGTGAGACAGTCGCTGCCCATCTCGGCATTCCCGCCGGAAGACACGGATGGAGTTTTCTGTGACGAAGAATTTTGTGAAGGCCGAGATCCACTGCCACATCGAAGGTGCTACGCCCCCGCATCTGGCACGGACGCAAGCCCAGAAATACGGCGTGGACATCGCCCCTCTCCTCTCCGGTGACACCTATACCTGGAAGGATTTTTCCGAGTTCATCCTGAGCTACGACGCCATCGCCTCGCTGTTCCGAACGGAAGCCGACTATGCGCTGCTGACGGAGACCTATCTCTGCGAGCTTGCCGCCTGCAACACGATCTACAGCGAGATCATCGTATCGCCTGATCATGGCGACCGCATCGGGCTCGGTGCCGACGCCTATCTCGCCGGTATCTGTGATGGGATCCATGCCGCGAAGGAAAAGACCGGGATCGAGACACGCATCATCGTGACCGGCGAGCGGCATTTCGGCCCTGACAGCGTGATTGCCGCCGCGGAATACGCTGCCCGATGCTGCAACCCGCTCATCACGGGCTTCAACATGGCCGGTGAGGAACGCATGGGTCGTGTCGCGGATTATGCGCGCGCATTCGATATTGCCCGCGACGCAGGGCTGGGCCTGACGATCCATGCCGGCGAAGTCTCCGGGGCATTCAGCGTGTCCGACGCGCTCGATCTCGTGCGTCCATCGCGGATAGGCCACGGTGTACGCGCCATCGAAGATCCCGCTCTGGTCGAGCGGCTGGTCGAGCTCGGAACCGTGCTGGAAGTCTGCCCCGGTTCGAATATCGCGCTGCAGGTCTTTCCGGATTTCGAGAGCCATCCCCTGAAAGCCCTGAAGGCTGCTGGTGTGCGGGTCTGCATCAATTCCGATGACCCGCCGTTCTTCAAGACTTCGCTTGCCCGGGAATACGACATTGCGGCGGAGGTCATGGGTTTTAGCGAAGCCGAAATCGATGCCATGACCCGTGTCGCGATAGAGGCGGCTTTTGTGGACGAGGCGACCCGCGCCGCGCTGCTTGCCAGGTTTGACGCTACAGCGGCACAATGACGACTTGCGCGCGAGACCATTTTCCCGGATGAAGACACGGATAACAGAGAGGTAAAACCATGGACGGCGTGACTGTCATCGATCATCCGCTGGTGCAGCACAAGCTGACCATCATGCGCAAGAAGGAAACCTCGACGGCCGGCTTTCGGCGGCTGTTGCGCGAGATTTCCATGCTTCTCTGCTATGAAGTGACGCGCGATCTCGACCTCACCATGGAGACGATCGAGACGCCGCTGACGCAGATGCAGGCGCCCGTCGTCGAAGGCAAGAAGCTCGTGTTCGTGTCCATCCTGCGTGCCGGCAACGGCCTTCTGGAGGGAATGCTTGAGCTGGTGCCATCGGCGCGTGTCTCGCATATCGGCCTCTACCGGGACCACGATACGCTGCAGCCGGTGGAATACTATTTCAAGGCGCCTGAAAATCTCGATGAGCGATTGCTGATTGTCGTTGATCCGATGCTCGCGACGGGCAATTCGGCGATCGCCGCGATCGAAAAGCTCAAGGAGCGTGGGGCAAAGAACATCCGTTTCCTCTGCCTTCTTGCAGCCCCGGAAGGTCTCAAGAATTTCCAGGACGCGCATCCCGACGTGAAGATCTATACGGCTTCGATCGACAGCCACCTCAATGAAAAGGGCTACATCATGCCCGGCCTCGGCGACGCTGGTGACCGGATGTACGGCACGAAGTAACGCAGTTCAGACTTTGCTTACCTAGATTTCATGCCAATGGCCCGCGGAGCTTTTCGCGGGCCATTTTTTCATTGTCCTTTGTTACCTTCAAGGCGAACTCGCAAAGGATGACCATGCTTCTGCGCACCCTTGTTTTCGCTGGCCTCGCAGCTCTGCTTGCAACGCAGATACCGGCGGTGATGACGCTTGTTGATCGCGTGCCGGAGCCTGCGAGCGGCACTGCGGAAACGCCGAGCTCTGCGAAGGCCCAACCCGCTTCCGTGTCCCCCGGCCGGGTGCGGCTGTCGGCCGATGGCAGAGGCCATTTCAGCGGCCAGTTCCGGATCAACGGCAAGACGGTGGAAGGGCTGGTCGACACGGGCGCATCGGCAGTCACCATCAACGAAAGCACGGCCCGCAAGCTGGGCTTCGGGGTCAACAGTCTCGATTTCCGGTATCAGATGAATACGGCGAACGGCAAGACAGACGGCGCGCGCATCATCCTCGATCGCATCGAGATCGGCAACGTCCGGGTCAGACAGGTCGATGCCTTCGTGCTGCGCGACGAAGCGCTTTCCAGCACGCTGATCGGCATGACCTTCCTGAAAAAACTGAAATCCTTCCAGGTCGAAGATGGCAGCCTGACGCTGATCCCTTAGCGATTACTCGACCCGGCCCAGGATGACCGGCGGCATGACAGGGGCTTCGTCAGACACCGAATAGCAGGCGGTGACGTCGGCTACGGCGCGTGCTGCATCGTCTTGCGTTGCTGCATGGACCATGGCGATCGGCTGCCCCCTGGAGACCCTGGTGCCGAGCGGGAGAATGGCATCGATGCCGACGCGGTGATCGATCGCGTCCCCGGCACGGCGCCTGCCGCCGCCAAGCTCCACCACCGCCATGCCGACTGCGCGCGTTTCGCAGGTGGCGAGAAAGCCATCGGCAGGGGCCAGAACCGGGCGAATGACCGGTGCGTCGGCAAGATAGACATCCGGCCTCTCGCAGAAATCTGCCGGACCGCCCAGCGCATGGGTCATGCGAGCAAAGCGTTCGAGGGCTGCACCGGATGACAGCGCCCGTCGCGCAACCTCTTCAGCTTCTGGCATGGTCGCAACGAGATTGCTGAGGACCAGCATTTCCGCAGTTTCGGCGATGACGATGCTTTCCAGCCGCGTCCCTGCTTTCTCTCCCTTGAGAACCGAGAGACAGTTTCTGATCTCCAGCGCGTTACCGGCTGCATCGGCAAGCGGCTGGTTCATATCCGTCAGCAGAGCCACAGTCTTCAGGCCTGCGCCATTGGCGACATCGACCAGCGAGCGCGCGAGAAGCTCAGCCTCGTCCTTTGACCGCATGAAGGCACCGCTGCCGACTTTCACGTCGAGGACCAGAGTTTCGAGACCGGCTGCGAGCTTTTTCGAGAGGATCGAAGCGGTGATCAGAGAAATGGCTTCGACCGTCGCGGTGACATCGCGGATCGCATAGAGCCTGCGATCGGCCGGTGCCAGTTCCTGTGTCTGGCCGACGATGGCGCAACCGATATCCCTGACGACGGCACGCAGGCGCGTTTCGTCCGGCATCACGTCGTAACCGGGTATGGCCTCAAGCTTGTCGAGCGTGCCGCCGGTATGGCCAAGGCCGCGGCCGGAGATCATCGGAACCGCAAGGCCGCAGGCAGCCGCGAGTGGAGCAAGCATCAACGAGACATTGTCGCCGACGCCGCCGGTTGAATGCTTGTCGGCCACCGGTCGCCCGGCATCCGACCATTGCAGAACACGACCGGAATCGCGCATCGCCAGCGTCAGCGCAATCGTTTCATCCCGCGACATGCCCTTGAAAAACACGGCCATGGCGAAGGCCGCAACCTGACCTTCGGAGATCGTCTCATCCGTCATCGCCGAAATGAATGCGGCTATGTCATTCGATGACAGAACCTCGCCATCGCGTTTGCGACGGATGATCTCCTGCGGGATCATGGCGCCTAGTAGCCGGTGGAAGCGCGGGATGCGGGTGCGCCGCTCAACACGCCGAGGATATCGTCGAGAAGGCTGGAGGCACCGAAGCGGAATGTCGATGGCATGAGCCAGTTCGGGCCCATGGTCGATTCGGCAAGCCGGAGGTAGAGATCCGCATCCGCCACCGTGCTGATGCCACCGGCCGGCTTGAAGCCGATGCGCTTCTTGGAGGCGCGGATGGCCCGCAGCATGCTATCGGCCGCTTCCAGTGTCGCGTTGACGGAAACCTTGCCGGTGGAAGTCTTGATGAAATCGGCACCGGCAGCGATCGCGAGTTCCGAGCCGCGTCCCACAAGCGATGCGTCCTTCAGTTCCCCGGTCTCGAGAATGACCTTGAGGCAGGATTGCGGGCAGGCCGCGCGCACGGCCTCGACCATGTCGGTTACCGCCTGTTCGTCGCCCGCCATCAGCTTGCGATAGGGAATGACCAGATCGATCTCGTCGGCGCCATCTTCCACCGCCTGCCGGGTCTCCTCGACCACGGAGGCGACCGGCAGGTCACCACCCGGGAAATTCACCACCGTGGCAATGCGAACCTTGTGACCGTGGCCCAGGATCCCGCGCGCATAGGCGACAAAGCGCGGCCAGATGCAAATTGCGGCCGCTGCCCCATAGGGTGTCTGCGCCCTCGCGCACAAAGTCTCGATCGCGGCATCGTCGCAGTCGTCGCGCAGGTTCGTAAGGTCAAGAAGCGAGAGCGCAAAGGATGCTACTTCGCGTGGACTATGCAGTTCCATGATCTGCCTCCCTTAAAGAGCGGACATATTTATCGTTGAAAGGATTATATGCAAGCCGTCGGGACGAGTACGGCCGCAGACGGACAGCTATCCAGCTGAATTGAAACGGGAATCAGGCCAGCATTTCCTTGAGGACGGCAGCCAGCCGCTGGCCGCCGACCGGGGCCATATCCTTGGTTTCATCGTGGCTGAGTTCGGCGCCCGTCATGCCCGCACCGAAATTCGTGATCACGGACGCGGCTGCGACCTTCATACCGAAATAGCGGGCGAGGATGACTTCCGGCACGGTGGACATGCCGACGGCATCGGCGCCGAGCGTTCGGGCCATGCGAATTTCCGCAGGCGTTTCGAAGCTTGGGCCCGAAAACCACATGTAGACTCCGGAAAACAGTGGAATGCCGGCTCGTATCGCGGCATTGCGCATATCCAGCGTCAGGCCCGCATCATAGGCCGAGGTCATGCCCACGAAGCGCTGGTCGCCGCGTTCGCCGATCAAGGGGTTCATGCCGGAATAGTTGATGTGATCCGATATCTGCATGACCGAACCCGGCGGCATGTCTTCCCGGAGCGAGCCTGCGGAATTGGTGAGGATCAGGGTCTGGACACCGAGACCGCGCATGACCTCGATCGGGAAGCGCATCGCCTTGGCATCGCCGTGCTCGTAATAATGCGCCCGGCCGGACAGCATGATCACAGGCTCTTCGCCGAGGTAGCCGGCGACCAGTTCGCCGGCATGGCCCGTGACGCCGCTGACGGGAAAGCCCTCTAGCATCGTATAGGGAATGCGGACCTGATCGCGGACTTCCTCCACAAGCGTTCCAAGGCCCGACCCCAGCACGACCGCATGCCGCGGGATAAGGCCGTCCAGCCGGTCGACGAGCAGATCGATGACGTCTCTCATCCGATCGTATCCGTCTCAAAGGCGTAGGGCAGAAGTTCTGCCATCGTCACGGTCTTCTGCACGCCGGCGTCATCGCAGAGATAGATGAGCGTATCGGCCGAGGCGAATTCGGAGATCTTCTGGCGACAGCCGCCGCAGGGCGTGCAGAGCGGAAGCTTTTCGGCAATCACGGCAAGCGACTTCACCTTCTTGCCGCCGCCCATGATCATGGCGCCGATTGCCGTCGGTTCGGCGCACCAGCCTTGAGGGAAGGACAGGTTTTCGATATTGGCGCCGAGATAGACCTTGCCGTCATCGGCAAGGATGGCGGCACCGACCGGGAACTTGGAATAGGGCGCATGCGCTTTCGACATGGCATCGCGGGCAGCTTCGAACAGGTCGTGTGGCGAAAATTCGGACATCGCGATCAGCGCTCCTTGGTATAGGGGACACCGCCGGCCTTGGGCGGGCGGGCAATGCCGATAAAGCCGGCGAGTAGCACGCAGGTGAGGATATAGGGCAGCGCCTGGAAAATCTGCACAGGCACCTCGCCGATCAGCGGAAGCGACTTGCCCTGCATGAAGTTCGCGAATGCATCGAGGAAGCCGAACAGCAGGCAGGCGAACATGACCGGCACCGGTTTCCACTTGGCGAAGATCAGTGCTGCAAGCGCGATGTAACCCTTGCCGGCCGACATGTTGTTGATGAAGGCCGCCGACTGGGCGATCGCGAGATAAGTGCCCGCAAAGCCAGCAAGAAAGCCGGTGACGATCAAGGCCCGGTAGCGCAGCCAGCTGACCGAGATGCCGGCCGTATCGACTGCACCGGGATTTTCGCCGACGGCACGAAGACGAAGGCCGAAGCGCGTACGGTAGAGGATCCACCACGACAGCGGCACCATCAGGAAGGCGATGTAGGTGAGGATATTGTGGCCGGAAATCACGTTCGCATAGAGCGGACCGATGATCGGCACCTCACGCATCATGTCTGCGCCGGGTAGGGTGATGCTGGAGAAGCGGCCGGATGCCGGAACCTGTCCCGTGCGTCCGCCTTGGCTGAACCAGGCCTGGCCAAGCACGATGGTGAGGCCCGCCGCGATGAAGTTCAGCGCGACGCCGGAGACGATCTGGTTGCCGCGGTTGGTGATCGAGGCAAAGCCGTGCAGCATGGAGAACAGGATGGCGGTGACGATGCCAGCACCAAGTCCTGCCCAGGCATTGCCGGTGTAATAGGCGACGCAAGCCGAGGCGAATGCCGATACCAGCATCTTGCCTTCAAGCCCGATGTCGAAAATACCGGCGCGCTCGGAAAACAGGCCAGCGAGTGCAGTAAACAGCAGTGGGATCGACAGGCGGATCGCAGAACCGAGAATGCTGATGAAAACTTCGAAATAATCCATGCGCCTATCTCCCCCCTGCCGGCGATCGGGCAAACTGCTGGTAGGCACGCACGATGGCCGGTCGAAGCATATATTCGAGCGCACCGGCAAACAGGATGACCATGCCCTGGATGACGACGATCATGTCACGCGTGATCGCGGGCATATCGAACGAAAGCTCTGCACCGCCCTGATAGAGGATGCCGAACAGGAGCGCGGAAAGAACGATGCCGGCCGGGTGGTTGCGTCCCATCAGGGATACCGCGATGCCAACAAAGCCGGCGCCACCGACAAATTCGATCTGCAGACGTGCGGATGCGCCCATGACCGGGTTCAGCGCCATCATGCCGGCAAGGCCGCCGGAGATCAGCATCGTGATCATGACGATCTTCGAATACCCGATACCGGCATAGCTTGCGGCAGACGGGCTGATGCCGAGCGTGCGCATTTCATAGCCGAGTTTGGTGCGCCAGATCAGGACCCAGACGAGGAAGCACATGATGAGTGCGATCAGGAACGAGAAGTTGAGCGGAGCCGCACCGAGCTTGCCGCCAAACATGGCGATCAGCCAATCGAGCTTGGGCAACTGGCCGCCCGGCAAAAACGTGCGGCTTTCCGGCGCCATCTTGCCGGGCACGATCAGCATGTGCACCAGCACGTAGTTCATCAGCGACGACACGATGAAATTGAACATGATGGTGGTGATGACGATGTGGCTGCCGCGCTTTGCCTGAAGCCAGGCAGGGATGGCGGCGCAGGCGGCACCGAAGAGTGCTGCCCCGATCACCGCAAACGGCATCGTCACGTACCAGGGAACATAGGCATCGAGCGAGAGCGCCACCAGCGCAGCACCGAGACCACCGAGATAGGCCTGGCCTTCCGAGCCGATGTTGAACAGGCCCGAATGGATGGCGACTGCGACCGACAGGCCGGTGAAGATGAAGCTCGTGGTGTAAAACAGGGTGAAGCCGATGCCTTCGCCGCGGCCAAGCGCACCGACCAGAAGCAGCTGCAGCGCTTCGAACGGGTTTTCGCCGATCGCCCACACCACGATGCCGGAAAAGAAGAAGGCGAGCGCGAGGTTGATCAGCGGGATGACGCCGTAATTGATCCAGCCAGGCAGGGGCACGGATGCGGTGCTCATGCGCCCTCTCCCTTCCAGTCGTTTGCAGGGAGAAGCCCAGGCATCGTAAACTCCAAAAATATCATTCCAGGCCGGATCATGCTGCGATCCCGGCCATCATCAGGCCCAGCGTCTGCTCACCTGCCTCGCCCGACTTTTCGCCGACGACCTTGCCGGCAAACATGACAAGGATGCGGTCCGACAGGGAGCGGATCTCGTCGAGTTCGACCGAGACCAGAAGCACGGCCTTGCCGGCATCGCGCGTATCGATGATGCGCTTGTGGATGAACTCGATCGCGCCGATATCGACGCCGCGAGTGGGCTGGCCAATGATCAGCACGTCCGGGTCGCGTTCGATCTCACGGGCAACGACGATCTTCTGCTGGTTGCCGCCGGAGAAGTTGGCGGTTTTCAGCCGCGCATTCGGCGGGCGGATGTCGTATTTGACGATCTGTTCCTCGGCCTGCTTGCGGATCGCATCGAGGTCCAGCATTGCACCGCCATAGCGGCGGTCGCGGTGGTAGCCGAGGATGGAATTCTCATACTCCTCGAATTTGAGGACCAGGCCCATGTGATGGCGGTCTTCCGGAATGTGCGCGAGGCCGAGCGCGCGCAACATGGCGGGATCTGAACCGGCAATCGACTGGCCGTTGACGATAATCTCGCCGGAGGACGGCTTGCGGATGCCGGCGATGGCCTCCAGCAGTTCCGACTGGCCGTTTCCGGCAACACCGGCAATGCCGACGATCTCTCCGGCGCGGACTTCGAACGACACGTCGTCGACCATCGTCACGCCTCGGCTGTCCTTGACGGTGAGGTTCTTGACCGACAGCAGAACCTTGCCCGGATCGGCCGCGCCCTTTTCGACACGCAGCAAAACACGGCGACCGACCATCAGTTCGGCGAGTTCCTCGACGGTCGTGTCGGCAGTCTTGCGCGTGGCCACGATCTCGCCGCGGCGCATGACGGAGACCGTATCGGTGATCGCCATGATCTCGCGCAGCTTGTGGGTGATGAGAATGATCGTCTTGCCCTGGTCGCGCAGCACGCGCAGGACCTTGAACAGGTGGTCCGCCTCGGGCGGTGTCAACACGCCGGTCGGCTCGTCGAGAATGAGGATTTCGGCGCCGCGATAGAGGGCCTTCAGGATCTCGACACGCTGCTGGCGTCCGACCGGCAATTCCTCGATCACCGCATCAGGATCGACGTCGAGGCCGTAATCGTCCTCCAGACGCTTCAGCTCCTTGCGGGCACTGGCCACGCCCCGGCGCAGCAACTGGCCGCCCTCAGCGCCCAGCATGACGTTTTCGAGCACCGTGAAATTTTCGACCAGCATGAAGTGCTGGTGCACCATGCCGATGCCCGACGAGATCGCGGCCTGGCTGTCGCGGATCGTCACCGGCTTGCCGGAGATGCGAATCTCGCCCTCATCGGCCTGATAGAATCCGTAGAGGATCGACATCAGCGTCGACTTACCGGCGCCGTTTTCGCCGATAATGCCGTGGATCGAGCCTTTGGCAACCGTGAGGTTGATGTTCTTGTTCGCGTGCACAGCGCCAAACTTCTTGTCGATCCCGACAAGTTCGATCGCCGGCTCTTTAGCAGGTTCGAAGCTCAATGATCCGCCCTTCCACTAGATATACAAAAAGGGCGCATGACGACATCGATCGCCATGCGCCCTTTGATGGTTACCTGCTTACATCGGGCAGGCGTTGTCCGACATGTAGTCGTGAACCTTGACGGTGCCGGCAATGATGTCAGCCTTGGCCTTATCGACGGCTGCCTGCATTTCGGGGGTGATCAGCGACTTGTTGCTGTCGTCGATCGCAGCCGAAACGCCGTCTTCCTTGACGCCGAGCGACTGGATGCCGGCCGTGAACTTGTCGTCCTTCAGATCCTTGTAGGCATTGTAGACAGCCAGATCGACGCGCTTGACCATCGAGGTCAGGACCGAACCCGGATGAAGGTGGTTCTGGTTGCTGTCGACGCCGATCGAGAACTTCTTGTTGTCGGCCGCCGTCTGAAGCACGCCAAGACCGGTCGCACCCGCTGCCGCGTAAACCACGTCGGCACCCTGATCGATCTGGTTCTTGGTGAGCTCGCCACCGCGAACCGGGTCGTTCCAGGCAGCGCCGGTCGTGCCGGTCATGTTCTGGAACACCTGCGCATCAGGCTTTGCTGCCTTGACGCCCTGGGCATAGCCGCAACCGAACTTGCGGATCAGCGGAATATCCATACCGCCGATGAAGCCGACCTTGCCGGTCTTCGAGGCGAGGCCTGCGAGAACGCCGACGAGATAGGATCCTTCCTCTTCCTTGTAGAGAACGGAACGCACGTTCTTCAGGTCAACGACGGAATCGACGATGACGAACTTGGTGTCCGGGAATTCCGCGGCAACCTTCTCCATCGCCGATGTCCAGGCAAAGGAAACGGCGACGACCGGGTTATATCCGCGGCTTGCGAAGTTGCGGATAGCCTGCTCGCCCTGCGTATCGTCCTTCGGCTCGAAGTCGCGATAGTCGGTGCCGGTTTCCTTTTTGAACTGCTCGGCGCCGGCATAGGCTGCTTCGTTGAACGATTTGTCGAACTTGCCGCCGGTGCCATAGACGAGCGCCGGCTTGACTTCGGCGGCGATCGCTGTCGACGACAGCGCGGCCACGGCGACGAGGCTCAAAAGTGTTTTTTTCATCATTCAGCCCTGTTTTTTTAAGTTAGGTCCTCCCGCAGCGCCTCACAAAGGTATCGCTCACGGTCACCTGCCCCCCTCTTCGAAGGCTTGGCTGTCGAATACTCTTGCATGGGTGTTGGAAAATTTCACGAGATTTTTTTCGTTTGGTAAAAAACCACAGGCAGGTCGCAACCCTGCTCAAGGCTTCACCAAATTCGCGCCGGCGTCGCTCAAATCCATAGCGGCCTGGGATGATTTTAGGCAGCCAGCCCGGCTAGGCGACAGGACAGCTCACCCCTGTTCCGCGCAAGCCGCAATAGCCGCCGGGGTTCTTCGCCAGATACTGCTGATGGCACTCCTCGGCGTAGTAGTACTTGCCAATCGGCGCGATCTCGGTCGTGATCGAGACGTCACGCCCCGCAGCAGTCAATGCAGCCTGAAACGCGGCAAGCGCCTTGGCGGCCGCAACCACCTGCTCTGCCGACGTGGTATAGAGCGCGGACCGATAGGTCGTGCCGATATCATTGCCCTGCCGCATCCCTTGCGTCGGATCGTGCTCCTCGAAAAACAGCTTCAGAAGCTTACGGTAGGAGACGATCTCCGGATCGAACACGACTTTCACGATTTCCGCGTGACCGGTCAGCCCGGTTGTTGTCTCGTGATAGGTCGGGTTCGGGGTCAAGCCGCCCGCGAAGCCGACCGAGGTGACATGAACGCCCGGGACTTGCCAGAACAGCCGCTCGGCGCCCCAGAAGCAACCCATGCCGAAATACGCCACATCCAGACCTTCCGGATAGGGTTCCTTCAGCGCGCGGCCGTTGACGAAATGATGGTCCGACGTTGCGACCGGTGTCTCTCTGCCGGGCAGGGCCTTTTCAACCGATGGCATGACAGTTTTCTTGCTGAACATATCGATCAAGAACATTTCAACCTCCCGAGTGAGGCGCGCCTCGCCTGCCTCTTGCCCTACCTAGCAGAAAAACGCCCGAACGGCGCGGGTTTCCTGTATCCGACCATCCAGAAAAACAGTGCCAGCCCGAGAAAGATCGCAAAGGCCGGCTGCGCCAGAACCGGGGCCACATAGGGACGCCAGATATCCGAGCCGACATAGGAATTGGCGGAAATCTCCGCCATCGCCAGGCCTTCGGGATCGAAGTTCAGCCAGGCATTGCCGAGGCTTGTCATGACGACCGAGGAGGAGGAAACCGAATTGACCGAGTCCATCGTGCCGGCGACGACGGCTGCGATGAGCGCCGCGAGGCTCAAAGCCCGCATCAGAAACCTTACCGTCCTCATCGCAGGCTCCCCTGATGGCACTCAATCGCTGCAGGAAGCAAAATAGTGGCAAGCCTGATCCGTGACAACGCATGACATAAGATTTGTGCAACTGGCGCAAATCGTCCAGATTCCGGTTGATCCTTGGAAATTCATTGGTATATATCGCGCCGACCGCTGCTTCGCCCAGGGCTTGCGTCGGTTCTAAGGACAGGTGGCCGAGTGGTTGAAGGCGCACGCCTGGAAAGTGTGTATACGTGAGAGCGTATCGCGGGTTCGAATCCCGCTCTGTCCGCCATGCTCATCAACTTTTGTAATCATTTCAAATCCTTATATGTCACTTTGTCCAACAATATCGATTTGTTGGGCGATTTTCTTTTTCCGATCTGATCTTTCCGGCATGGTAGCCACAGCCGCATCGGCCATCATTTGCTGATCTGCATCCCGGGTGTAGCGTTCGACCTCTTTAAGTGAGCGATGACCTGTCACGGCTGCAATCTGATTGGCGCTGTTGTTGGCTTCGGCTAGGCGACGTGCTGCGGCCTTGCGCAGCCCGTGAGAAGTGCAATGCGGCAATCCAGCCTCATTGCATCTATCGCGAAACCAGTTGCCGAACCCGGCCGCCGTGAATGGCTTTCCAAACGCCGTCAGCAGAAATGCAGGCTTCTCCTTCGGAGCCATTTCCAGCGCCTCCATAAGCGATCCATGCATTTTGATTTTGAGTGGTGTCCCGGTCTTTTCCTGCCGAACAGAGATCCGGTCTTTGCTCACGTCTTTCCAACCTAGCTTAACTGCATCGCCCCGCCTCTGCCCCGTGTAGAGCATCAGCGCCATAGCGAGACGCGGCTTTGTTCCTATCGGGTGCTTCGCTTCGTAAGCCGCGATTTCTGCCTCTGTCCATGTGTGGAAACCCTTGGTCTTACTGCTGTAGCCTTTCAGCGCCAGTGTCGGGTCTCGCGCAATCCACTCGATATCGATCGCATGGCGCATAAGAATGCGCAGCATACGAAGATAATTGTTCGCAGCGGCCGGCGTTTCGCTTTTCTTGCCTATGATCGCTTTGACGTGCTGCCGTCGCAGATCCTTCACCATGCGGTCGCCGTGGTCCTGGCGAACCCTTTCGCAGATCCCGCGATATGTCGTCTGCGTGCTGGTCGCGGTCCCTCTGAACTCAGGCGAAGCGTAGTAAGACACTACCAGCGCCGCCATGCTGCCGGCTTTCGTGCGTGCTTTCCCAATCTCGCCATGCGCAGCTTTCTCACTGCGCAACGCCGCCTGGTATTCCTGATCAAACGCGTCCGAAGGGAACTCGGATTTCAGATAGGTCGAGAACAGGCCCTTGCGAAACCTCAAGCGCACATTCTTGTAACGGTCCCGCGCCGGGGAGACATATTTTGGCAAGGCCGTGCGAGAGCGTCTAGCCATCGAGCAAATCATCCCATGAGTTATCCGAGCGCGTTTGAGGCGAGAATGACTTAGAGACAATTCTGACGCCATCGCGGGTAGCGATAACCTCCCCGATGTCCATACCCGCCTGCATCGCGCCACGAATGGCGCGAGCGATGTCGGACTGACGAATGCCAGTGTTCCGCGATTTGCGAGGGGTTGCTGCCGGAGCTTTATCCAATCTCATCACCGAGTGGTTTGCAGCGAAATGCATCGACGATCTCTAATGCGTCACCGAGAAGACCGTTGGCGATTTCCGTGGCGCGCCCGATCGAGGCCGCGATATCTGCGTTTTTACCGCCTAAGTCCTCTGACAGGATGAACGAACCATCGGCGGCAAGATGGACGAGGGCGCGGGCGTTTATAATCAATGTTTCAGCTTCAATGATCTTGTCTCTATGAGCCTTCATGCCGGAACCTCGCCAACCTTGGAGACGAAGTTGCTCACGAAGCGCTCATGATCGTCCCATCCGCCGTCTTCTGCGCGCGCCTGCCCGTAGTAGTGGGAATAACCAAGATCGCGCCCGGATAGCGTAATGATACGTTTCTCCCGAACGAGATATTCCGAAGGCCATCCGTCGATGCTGACGATGTAGATGCCGTCACCCTGAAAGGGCTGAAAGGTGACATCGCCCTGGACGCAAAACCGGAATGATCCATCATCGCGCTTGTTCAGGTTCAAATGCACCTTCGAAACATTCGGATGCATCTGGGTGAGGATTTCACGCAGGCGCGCTGCGCACTCTTGGTACTGGCTCTCCAAGGATTGAGGCAACCGGCCAACTCGGCCACTTACCTTAGCGATCGCCACGGCCGGCAAGGTTGCGGCGTAGCCAGCGGCGGCAATTGTAAAGAATTTCCGGCGCGAGACTCTTGCATCCTCGCCTGTCTGTGATGTATGAATCTCTTGCATTTTGAATGACCTTTCGAAATGACACGAAAAGGCCGACGCGGAGTTTATCAGGACCTTCGTCGGCTTTTTTCGTTTCTGTGGTTTCGTCGCTAAAAACTCTCATCAAGTGAAAAACAATTTCTGAGTTGATCGATCGGCCGTTCTGCTGAGCGGACGATTTGATTTGTGCTCGTAAATTGCTCGGCAGGCGAAGGGGGTACTGCTCCGCCGTACGGCCTTGTTGGATCACGTTGCTCTCCATTAACCATATCACGGTGAATGTAGTATCACGGTGAAGCGATTGACGTCAACCGCGCGATATCACAGTGATACCGAAAAAGTGCGGGGCGATTTTATGGCGGAAAGCAGACCGGGCCGAGGAGCAGATCAGTTCATCGTCAGATTTCCAGAGGGAATGCGCGACAAACTGAAAGCAGCAGCGGACGCTAATGGGCGGTCCATGAATGCCGAAATGATTGATCTGCTTCAGCACGCGCTCGATGACCGGGGCGGCCCCACTCGGGAAGAGGTGTCAGAGGTAATCCATCGGCAGAACGAATACATCGTCGACCTCAAGTCAGCGATGGCGGAGCTCTCGCGGGCAGCGGAGTTTGCGGGAAACGCAGCGGCTGACGCAAATGCTTTACTCGAAAAAGAACGTGAAGTAACGCTGAGTACCCTGCGCCGCGTTCTAGATTACATTCACGAAATACCGCCGGCACTGACGATTTGGGTCGACCACATGGTGCAAATTCTCGACATGGAGTCCGGATGGACAGAAAACGCCGAGGAAGAGAACCTAGTCCTATACCCGAATGCTCCAGAAAACGCCCAGAAGGTTCGCGAACGTTTATCAGCGATCGAACAGCGCCATAATCAGCACATGACAGAACGTATGAAAGAAATTGTTGCTCGATACAGAGAGAACACTGAACGGGCTGATCGTGACGGTTCCGAGGTCTAACCCCTCCAAAGCGGCCAAACTGGCCACTTGCTTTTCCCGAAACAGGGAAATTTTATTCTAATCCTATTCTGGCCTGGACCTCTTGTTGATTTTCGGGACCAATTAGTAGGAGTCGCCAAGTTGGCGACTCTACTTTGCGGTCTGGCTTGATTAGGCATATCAGATTACCGCGATCAACAAGAGGAGTGAGGTCTTATGTTCGATGACTTCCCTAAATCGGATTTCCATATTGTTGGAAGTGATGGGATGCCAAAAGGCTCTGTCAAAGGCATTTACAGCGCAAAGAGCATTACCGTTTTCGATGCGACCGCTAGAATTGAAAGCGGGGACGAGCTTCGTCGCAAGATCCCGAATGGAACTGAGGAAGCTTTTGAGGTACTTGATCCTCAGTTTCACGAGGAATTCGGCGGAATACCGGCACACTTCCAAGTCAAAATCAACCGAAAGGGCGCATTCCAGCCTGGCACTGGAGGCAACTACACTATCCAAATGAACGGGCACAACGCTCGCTTTAATCTTCACTCGACCGACAACTCGACTAATACCGTGAACGACAACCGGGTGTTCACAGAACTGAAAACAGCGATTAGCGAGCATATCACCGACAATACTGCCCGAGCATCGTTGTTAAAGTCGGTGGACGAGATGAGTGCGGCGAAAGCTGATAAGCCTAGCTTTCTAGCTGCATATCAAAGATTTATTGCGGGTGCCGCTGAGCACATGACTGTAATTGCTCCGTTTCTTCCCGCACTAGCGCCAATGTTAGGTTGGAATTATGGACATCAAGTCGTTCGTTGCAGAGACGCTAACGCAGATTCTAGAAGGCGTTCGAGAGGCGCAGAAGAGACCTGGGGGCCAGGATATCGCAGCAGATGGATACAGCATCGGTGCGCCAGATGGACAACTGATGAATGGCGGGACGAGCGGAATTTTTACGACTGTCGGGTTTGATATATCGGTGATAGCCGAAGCGAAAGAAGGGGGCTCGAGTGTGCGCGTTGCAGACACGCACGTTATGGATGGAACCTCAAAGACCGCACAAAATGCCAGCCGCGTGAAATTTTCGATCCATGTTCGCTTGCCAGAAGGCGGCCAGAGCCGAGACGGGCGAGGAACGCGGGCTTCCTATTCGCAGTAAGGAAGTGCACGCGTGGATTACCATCCATTTGATGACTGACTGGAATGATTTCACAACGCACATTGTTGCGTCTAGGAGGGTTAGTTGACGACTGCTGACTGGGCATTTGTAGTTAGCCTGCTCTCTTTTGTCGTTTCCCTCGCGGCTTTTGTTTGGAATGTGTGGTCCAAGTTCATCTACCCCAAACCGAAAGTCCAGATTTCGTTCTTTTCCGGCTTTGTGATGGGCGATGGCTTTGAAGGGCTTGAGATGTTGACGCTGAGCGCGACAAATTACGGGCCTGGGCAGGTTACGCTACATCTCGCCGTCGGACGAACAAGAGTCTCCCGCCTCACGAAACTCAAATCATTCATGTTAAACCCGCTGCATGATTTCCCATCGCAGACTGAATATACGCTCGGACCATTCAGCGGTGGCTTACCAAAGAAAATTGATGTTGGTGAGAATTTCAGCGCCTACTTCACGAAGAAGCACAGCGCTATCGCCGTTCAAAATGTCATTGATGTCGGTTTTACTGACACGTTTGGTAGATGCCACTGGGCCCGCAGACGAGATGTATCGAAGGTTAGGCAGGAGGTTCAGAAAGCTTTCGCCGACGACGGTGAGACTCCCAGCCTGGAATGATCCACAATAACCGTTTCTACTGGCTACAGTTTTGCGAACTTGGCAGTACAACGGTGTTTGTGTCGCCGTCAGCTTGTCGCCGTATGATCTTCAGCTCTCCCGACATCCGCGCGAGGTCGAGCGCCAGTCGCACTGTCCCTTTGCCGACGCCGGCCAATCTGGCCACTTCGGCGTGGGAAAGATCGCAGCGCCGGCCCGCTGCGATCTCTGCTTTGATGACATCCAGGACTTGCGATTGCTTTGCGGTGTAAATGCGATACCTCCTATTGGAAACATTCCTGCGGTTGTTTCGCTCCGCCACTCACGTAGCCTTAGTTTGTTGCATCACCAACTACGACTCAGGCTCGGATGAGTGCGCGCCGCATGACAAAAATCATATAGTCTTTGCAACGGGTTGCCGAAGGTGATCAGACTTTCATGACGAATTGCGGTGCGAATTTGATAAACTGTCATACCGATACAAAAAAACTTTTTTGCAACGCTCCTCAGTTAGTTACATGAAATCCCTTATTTTCCATGAGATTTCCCGCGGAATGCGCTAGCCAAAGCCGGAACAGACTGTTAATCTCCGGTTAAATCAAAGTATGTCATCTTGACAATCACAGAAAAATGTAGTTTCGGCGCCTTGATTATGACTCCTTGCGGAGTTATTTCATTGCTTAGAAATCGACAAAATCAGGAGCAACGATCATGACAAGCACCGGAAAGGATGCGCTCTGGAGCTTTTTGTTCGCAAGCGGTGAATGCCAGCTTGTCAACTTGAAGCTCATGCGCGGTGACGCGCCAGACGTAACGACACAGCGTCTTCGTGAAGAAGTTCACTCGGCACTTCTCCAGTCTCGGACAAGCACATCCGCTACGACTCATTTTTTTGAAAAAGAAGAAATGAACAATGTGGATGTGCGGGAACTTGCCGCCGCCATCTGAATCTATTAGATGTTCATCGATGTAGAAGCCTGGGCGCTCGCTCAGGCTTTTTCTTTAGGTCGGTGGCAGATGCTCCTTAAACAGCTAGTTGAACATTTTGATACTTATACTTGCCTGCCGGTCGGGGTGAATACGGTTCGCGACCAGATCGTCGATCTCGGGATCCAAGACGAGATACGGTTTCATATGGTTGAGATTGACCCCACAATTCTCCGAGGGTTGATATACCGATACAGCAAACATAACGTGCCTTACGGCGAGCCTATCCTTTGCACCGACATTTGCTTGGCTAAAGACCAAGAGTATGAGTGGCAGCGGGTAGTAGCCGTTAAAGAACTGCTGCATATCACGGATACCGATCCGGAGACGGCTCAAAGCGAAGGCGCCGTCGAGAAGCTAATTGAACGACTTTCGCTTCCTTTCGAAATCAGGGAAGAGACGCGATCTTCATTAAACGATCGGGTCCACTTCATTCCTGCCTTGGCGATCCTCGTTCCGAAAGATGTCCGGGACATCCTACGCGACCTACGCCAGAGAGACAAAATCACGCCGATAGATGTAGCGCGAATGGCCAAAATACCTGACAGGTACGGCGCAATGGTGCTGACCGATCTTTTCGAAGACGTCGTATCAGATCTTTGCAAGTAACACTTGGCAGCGCGTGTTCGTAGATCTGCATCCATATTGCAAAACGGTGGCGATCATTTTTAGCGCGGACGCGGCGATATCGTCCGTTCCGATGCCTGGCGCCAGCGAGTGCACAAGGACCCGTGTCGGACTGCGATAACTGCTTCTGCGGGCTATCCACGGCCAGAACTGATGATTTCGACATGATGGGGCGTCCTGTGTGAGATCATATGCATCTGTCATCAGGGCTTGCCGCCGCATCTTGCGGCAAGCCCTGTTTGATTAGGAGCGAATGGCTGCCAGTAAGTCATCGAGATCCGCTGAGATATCGTCAGACGGCTGCGCAGCTGCCTCGATGAACTGCGATTGCGAGATCCGGTCGATGCGTCCACGCGCTTGGCTGCGAGTTGCCCCGGATGCCATGAGCATACGCTCGATGCCGCGCACGATTTGAGAGCGGGGCATATCACTTGCGTCCGGCCCAGCGATCCGGGTCGCGGCGACGATTGCCTTCGGTGTCGGTTGCATAACGTTCCTTTCCGATTGAAAAGCGGCCGGAATTTCCCGGCCGCCGATTTTCGTTAGACTGCCATCTTCAGAAGGCGGATCGCGTTCGGATCTGAGACGCCGCCGCCGACGCGCTTTGTCACGTAGAACAGCACGTAGGGCTTGGCGGTGTAGGGATCGCGGAGGATGCGGATGCCGTGACGGTCGTTGACCGTGTAGCCGAGCTTGAAGTTACCGAAAGCTATCGGCAGCGTGTCGGCCGCAACGTCCGGCATATTCTCGTCGATCTCGACCGGATAACCGAGAAGCGTGGATGGCTGGGCAAGAACGTAGCTTTCCTTCCAGAGATAATTTCCCTGCCCATCTTTCATCGTACGGATCTTGCCAGCGGTCGTGCTGTTCATCAGCCAGCTTGCACCCTGGCGATAGGGAGCGGAAAGAGAGTACGTGAAGGTGATGAGGCCGTCCGCCTGAAGGGCGGTCGCGTGACCCATCGGAACAATCGTCAGATTGCCGCCCGGGTGCCTGCCGTCCGACGCGCCGCCGGCGACATAGGTCAGCAAGCCGCGCGGCTTGTTCACGCCGTCGCCCGCAATGAAGGCAATTCCTTCCTGCTTGGCGAAAACGTCATCAACTTCGCTCGAAAGCCAGTCCTCAATGTTGAACTGTGCATCGTCGAGCAGCTGCTGCGTCACGGCCGGCATCGCGTAGATCTCGCCATTGTCGAAGGTGACGGGCGCGAGAGTGGCGGACGAGGTCTGCGGACGAGACGCCGTTTCGCCTACCCAGCCAGACCCCCATGCAGCCGTATTCCAGAGCGTCGAGTAGGCGCGAACGCCGGTCGCAACGACATTGGAGATCCGCCGCATCGGGCTGATGACCGCAAGCGCCTTGTTAACCTTGCGGTCCCACTCGGTCGGAGCCAAGTAACCGCCGTCGCCGCCCGAACCCGCCGACATTGCGGCCTGGATATGCGACCGCTGGCCGGACGCGTTCGCCTCGCGCAACTCGTTTTCGTTTTTTCCATGGCGCATGAAGCCCGCATAGAGGCGGCTGTACTCAGGATCTGGAGAGGCGTTCTCGATGATGCCGCCGCCGCCCATACCCTGCGCGGAAATCTTCGCGTTGATGTCGTCGATGGCGGTCTGAAAGTTCTTCACTGTGTTGGTCTTGAAGTCGTCGAAAGCCGATTTGACTTCGACGAGCATGTTCTTTGTAGGGTCGCCACCGTTGGCGAAAACGCGGCCGGACACGGCGCGCGGACGAGAGATAACCGACATATCGGCCTCCGATTGATGCGCGAAGGCCCAACTATCGCGGGACACACTTCGGGCATGAGATGAAAATGGGTGAAATTCAGTCGGAGGCAGCGTCCTGCATACCTGTCCGCGCAGCGCCTGGCGTGCGCGCGTTCGATGCTTCGTCAGCCCAGCCTTGCAGCGTCCGGCATGCAAGTTGTCGCTAAGACTCGCCGGAGAGATGGCGAAACAGGAACGCACCGAAACTGGCATGGTTAATTATCCTGGTCAAGCGTGCCGACAAGCCGTCCGCTGTTTTCCAACAGGTTCGCCACATCGGCAGGCGTTGCCCCGCGTGTCAGCATCAGGGCGGCAGCACCTCGCACGGCACCCTCAAAAACGATATCGGCGTCATAGCCGAGCTTGTCGCCAAGACTTGCGACGGCGCGGGCAACAGCGGTGGAGCGGTAAAGGCGAGTGTCAGAATTTGCAGTTTCGTTAGTCATGGTCAGTCCCTTCGTTGCGATAAATAAAAAGCTCAGAAATGGGGAAAAATTACCGGCCCTGAGCCCATCCGGCATCTTATGTATTTGTAATCGCTTCGCTAATTTTCGGCCGCTCCTGATCAGGGGGGCTATCGCGGCCTGATTTTCCTTTTCACGGAAAAAAATCTCTGCATGAGGGGGACGCGGGTGTACAAGCCAGAGCCTCCTCAGACTTTCGACCCCCCTCCCCCTTCGATGACGGTCAGCAGCTGTCTCCGTTCGCGGGCCTCATCCTCGTCAGCCATAAGAGCTTCGGGCGACACGTAGTCGTCCCGGTATGCACCTTGATCGATCTGATCGATCTCGCATCGAAGCACGTGCTTGAGCATGTCTTCACCGACCTCCTCGTGCCAGCGATGCAGTGTGGATCTGAGCAGTGCCACATTGACCTCCCGTTCAGTGACACCGGCTGCACGCAGCCTGACTATCGCGATCTCAATCGAGGCTTCGGCCACGTCGATACCGCTCACCATCTCGCCCGCTCCTCGCGCTGCTTTTGGCTGTCGTGGTAGGCCTTGCTCACTGTCTGGATGTTGTCCTTGTCCCAGAAGAGATCAGGGTCGCCATGATGCGCCTTGATGTGGTCAGCGACGGGGCTGTTCGGAGCAGGATGCTTGCCCACGCAGATGACGCCTGTCTTCCTGCAGGTGTACTCATCGCGTCGATAGACCTCGTCACGCAGCGCTCTCCACTTGCGGGTGTTGTAGAGCTTACGCGATGGATCTTCCTGATCACGTTGACGGCTGCGCTGAGCTTCCGCCTCTTTGCGATCAACGGGCTTTGCAGTGCCAAGCCGAGGCGGCATAGGCGCGAGGCGTGGTGGGAGTGACTTCAACCTACCCATGTGCTGCACCTCCCGAGCTATGCGCCCAGCGAGAAGGCGGCACCCAGCCCTTGGAATGGTTTTCTACATTCTCGTTGGTCGATGATGAGGAACGGAAGGCTTCCACACATTCCCTCTCAAAAGCCCCTTTGACCGTTGCAACGTATGAAGAGAGAGAGTTTTTAACTCCAGTCTCTGAAGCCTTCGGACGTTTGAACCCTATAGCTCGACCAATCCAAGCCAGCCACGACTTACAAATGATCTTGATGACGTTGGTCAGGTTCTTCGCCCCATGCTGCGGACGCTCTCTGACGCTGATGAGCGCACGCTCTTTCGACCGAGCCTTCCTGATCGCGTTCTGCACAGATGTGCGACCGACGCCAGCAAGCCGCGCAACCTCGTCAACGCAGATGTCGCAGAAGCCTTTCTTGCGGCATCGATCGGCTATCACCGACAGGGCGGCCATCTCAGCTTCAGAAAACCCGTTTCGAATATTGGGGGGCATATTGCCGCCGAAGGCCCAGCGCTTGCGCCGATCCACTTCCTTGGCGCGTTCCTCAGATGTCGGCCGACGACGCGCTGCGGCTTTAGCCACACGCTCCGCAGCAAGTGCGGCGGCTTGGCGCTTGTAAGCCTCCGTAGCTGGCTTGGTGCCTTGGCCGCTCGCAAAGTATGCGTCCTGCTCGCGTGGTGGACGGGAGACAAGCCTCGTGCGCAGCAGCGCCGATGAGATTTGGATTCCCTCCATCACACACGCCCCGGAAATGCGAGGGCATGCGCGCGCTTCGACACGTCGATCGCTTCGATAATATCGAGATCAAATTTACGGCGAAGAAACGGTAAGAGCGGTCCGCGCACATCGTCGCGGTTGCGAGAAAGCCACGCTGCAGCAACCCCTATTTTGTTGGGAACGCCGTTTGAAACAACAGTCTTTTCAATGGGGTAAATCTGGCTGTTGGGCTTGCTAAGGCATTGGCGGGAAAGAGGCGGGAGACTTCCGCTCTGTCCGCCATCACTTCCCAACCCAATCTTCAGACTTCCCCGTTGAACATTCCGAGCGCTAGTCGATCTGGCTGCGGTGTTCCAGATACCATTCGACGAAAGCCCCGACGCCCTCGTTGAGGCCGATCTCGGGTTTGCGGCCGGTCAGTGCGAGCAGCAGGTCGGGGCTTGCGAAGGTGCGGGGGACGTCGCCCTGCTGCATCGGCAGCATTTTCCGTTTGGCCGGTTTGCCCATGATCTTCTCGATCGTTTCGACGAAATCCATCAGACCGGCAGGCTGACCACCGCCGATATTGACGATGCGGAACGGACCCTGATGCGACAGCGTGTCGATACCGGCGACGCGGTTTTCCTCAGATGGGATGATCGACGCGAGATCCACGATCGAATCGACGAGGTCGTCGATATAGGTGAAATCGCGGCTCATCTTGCCTTCGCCGTAGATCTCGATCTCCTGATCCTCGATCATTGCCTTGACGAATTTGAACAGCGCCATGTCCGGCCGGCCCCAGGGGCCGTAGACGGTGAAGAAGCGGAAGGCCGTGGTCGGGATCTTGTAGAGATGGGCGTAGCTATGGGCCATCGCCTCCATTGCCTTCTTGCTGGCCGCATAGAAGGTGAGTGGCTCGTCGGCCTTGTCGGTTTCGCGGAACGGAATATCCGGATTGGCACCGTAGACCGAGGAGGTCGAAGCCAGCAGAAGGTGGCCGACATTGGCTTCGCGGGCCGCTTCGAGCACGTTCCACGAGCCGATCAGATTGCTATCGAGATAGGCCTTGGGGTTTTCGAGACTATAGCGGACGCCCGCCTGGGCGGCGAGATGGACGATCACGTCAGGTTTGAATTCGCGGGTTGCCGCCTGCAGCGTTTCCCGGTCTTCCAGCATCGCCTCGACGGGGCGGAAGGATGGAAACTGCACAAGGCCGGCGACGCGCGCTTCCTTGAGCTTGAGGCTGTAATAGGGCGTCATTCCATCGAAGCCGAGAACCTCGTGACCATCCTGGAGCAGACGCCGCGCCAGATGGAAGCCGATAAATCCCGCCGTGCCAGTGATGAAATACCGCATCAATCGTCCCGCAATTGCTTTGCGTAACGTCATAACCGCTTGATGCGGCTATGGACAGACCAATTAGTGGAACAGCCGCAGCCTTGCCGGCGGCGTTCCCTGACGGCCATTCTTGCGATCCACCGCAAACTGGATGAGATCCATGGAGGCCTGATCGGTCAGGGGCTTTGCCATAACGCCCACAACGCCTGAAACTCCGGATGCGACAAGGCCCGGATTGCCGGTGATCATGATGACGATGATGCCGAATTCGGCAAGCGTCTTGGCGATTTCAGGACCCGTCTCGCCGTCTGCCAGCCTGACATCCACGAAAGCGATGTCGGTCTCTCGGGTGTAGTTCAAGGCGACGGTCATGTCGGGTGCAATGCCCACGACGTCGTGCCCGCTGCGATGGACGGCATCCTCGATGTCCATGGCGACAAGCAAGCTGTCTTCGACAATCAGAAATCGGTATTCCACATCAAATTCCTCTGCGCGTTGAAGGAAAACATAGGCGGAAGCGCGGCAGAGGCAAGCCCTGCTCCACATCCGCCGATGCCAAGAGCGCCGCACAACGTTACATCCGGTTACGAAAGGTGACAACCGCTCCGGAACGAGTTTGCAAGTTCTACCGTTGTTAGGCCCGAGCGTATAGAAAAAGGAGAACCACCATGAAGAAGCTGACATTTGCTTCCTGCATCATCCTCGCGACAGCCTTTACCGGCCAAGCCTTTGCACAGCAGGGTACTGTTACAGGCGCCGCAGGCGGCGCGGTCACCGGCGCGATCGTTGGCGGCCCGGTTGGCGCTGCAGTTGGTGGCGTTATCGGCGCTGTCGCCGGGACAGCAATCGACCCGCCACCGCGCGAAGTCGTGACCTACGTCCAGGAACAGCCGCTGCCTACCACCGCCTACAGGGTCGAGCAGCCGATCGCCGTCGGCAAGCGGATCCCGCAGACCGTCGTCGTGACGCCTGTGCCAAGCAATCCGAAATACGCGTACACGGTCGTCAACAACCAGCGCGTCATCGTTGATCCGGAAACCAACACCGTGGTTCAGGTGATCGAGCAGTAAGTTCGATCTGACATCACCAAACAGACAAGGCCCGGCGAGCTTCCTCGCCGGGCCTTTTTGATTGCGGAAATGACTAGACGACGACCTTTTGGTCGACGCGGTCTTCCTGACCGAAGAATTTGAGATACCGCTCGACTTCCGACGGTTCGCCGGTTGCCTTGCGGGGATTGTCGGAAAGCTTGACGGCGGGGCGGCCATTCGCTTCGGTCACCTTGCAGACGACCGAGATCGGCTTGAGACCGGCGATTTCCTGTGGCGCACAATCGGCAAAATCATTGGTGAGGTTTGTCCCCCAGCCGAAGCTCATGCGTGCCCGTCCCTCGAAATGGCGGTAGGTATCGACGATTGCTTCGACATCCAGACCGTCCGAAAAGATCAGAAGCTTCTCTCGCGGATCACGCCCCATCTTGTTCCACCAGGCGATGATCTTTTCGCCGCCTTCAATGGGCGGTGCGCTGTCCGGCCGGAAGCCGGTCCAGTCGGCAACCCAGTCCGGCGCGTCGCGCAGGAAGGCGGCCGTGCCGAACGCATCGGGAAGCACGATCAAGAGGTTGCCGTGATAAAGCCGGTTCCAGTCCTTTAGCACCTGATAGGGTGCCTGGCGCAGGTCCTCATCTGTCTCCGCCAAGGCTGCGGCCACCATGGGAAGTTCGTGCGCGTTGGTGCCGACGGCTTCGAGATCGGAATCCATTGCCAGGAGCACGTTGCTCGTCCCGGTAAAGGCGCCGCCGATCCCTTCCTTCAGGGCTTCGACACACCAGCGCTGCCACATGAAGCTGTGGCGGCGCCGCGTGCCAAAATCGGAGATACGAAGACCGGGAAGCGTGCGCAGACGCTCGACCTTTTCCCACATCTTCGCCTTGGCGCGCGCATAGAGCACATCGAGCGTAAAATAGCCGAGCGTCCGCATGGCCGAGCGGGATCGCATCTCGTTGATGATCGCCAATGCCGGGATTTCCCACATCGTCGTCTCCATCCACTTGCCGTGGAAGGTCAGCTCGTACTGGCCGTTATGCTTGGAAAGTTCGTATTCCGGGAGTTTAAAGGTCGACAGCCAGGTCAGGAATTCCGGCTCGAAAATCTGCTTCTTGCCGTAGAAGGTGTTACCGGTGAGCCAGATCATTTCCTTCTTGGAAAGACCGACAGTGCGGGCATGGTCGAGCTGCTCGCGCAAGGCAGCCTCGTCGATTTCCTCGGCGAGTCTGACGCTCGTCGTCCGGTTGATGACCGAAAAAGTCGCGTTGACGTCCGGATAAAGTTTCCAGATCATCTGCAACATCAGCAGCTTGTAGAAATCGGTGTCGATCAGACTGCGTATGATCGGGTCCAGCTTCCAGGTGTGGTTATAAACCCTGGTCGCAATATCAGTCTTCGTCATGCCTGCCCCTGCCCGGCCAGACGGCCGGCTCCACCACATCGGCGTCTCGCGAGATTTCGAAACCCTGCGCCAATCCCGGGCAAAGTCTTATCGGCAAATGACTTGGCAAGTCCAGAACGCAATTCGGCCGCGAGATCGCGGCCGAACGAGACGGGCCAATCATGGATTTCCGGAGGGACGATCATTGGTTGTCGGGGCCTGCGGCTGGGTGACCGGTGCGTTGCTGGGTGCTGCGCCGGTGGAGTTGCCAGGTGTCGTGCTACCAGCCGGCGGCGTGGCGGTTTGCTCCGTCGGAGCATCTGTCGATTCGCCCCACCACTCTGCGCCGCTCCAGGCGACGACCGCAAGAACGAGACCGCAAACCAGCACGATCAGCATCGGCTTGCCGTAGGAACCCTGCCGCGCTTCGGTCGCAGTTTCCTGAACCGGTGCGCCGTTCGGGTTGGAACTTGTGCCGCGCGAGACGTTCGGTGTGGGTTTGTCGGCATCGAAACGGGTGTTCATGATCACTCCTCCATTGCCGGCATCATCGTCGTCACGCCGGTCCATGCCAGCTAAACCGCGGGTTGGTGCGAATGGTTCCGTTTCGGCCCCTCGGGATCGGGAACATGGCCTAATAGCCGGCTGTGCGGTCCACAACGTGCTGCAGTGCCTCACCCACTTCGAAGCGCTGCATCTGCACCTCGGCATTGCGAAACAGCGCGCGGATATCCGATGCGGAGGCTGCGTGCGGCGTCACGATGACGTTGTCCATGGACCAGAAAGGGCTCTCCTTCGACAACGGCTCCTGTTCGAAGACATCCAGCGACGCTCCACCCAGCATGCCACTCTCGAGCGCCGACACGAGATCGGCCTCGACCTGGCTGCCGCCGCGGCCGGCGTTGATGAAGACCGGTTTGCCAAGAGCGCCGCCTTGACGGAGTTTCGCAAACAGCGACGAATCGAACAGGCCGCGGGTCTCCGGCGTCAGCGGCAGGAGGCCGACGAGGATATCGGTTCGACCGAGAAATGCATTTAGACCATCGGCATCGAACGTCTCGACGCCCTCGATCACCTTGGCACTGCGCGACCAGCCGATGACATTGAAGCCCATGATCTTCAGCTTGGCGACAGAATCGAGACCGAGCTTGCCGAGACCCATGACGCCAACCGTCAGGTCCTTTGCCTCCGGCTGGGCGAGTTCGCGCCACTCGCTGCGACGCTGCTGGGCAAGGTAGGTCGGCATCTGTCGCAGATGACTCAGCGCCTGCAAGACTACCCATTCGCTCATGCGTGTCGTCAGGCTCTGGTCGACGAAGCGGACGATCGGGCGATCCGGCAGTCCGGGTGTGGCGAGGATGGAATCGACGCCGGCGCCGCCGGAAAAGAGCACGTCGAGGTTCGGCGCGCGCTGGAAGAGATCGACATCCGGCTTCCACATGACCGCATAGCGCGCCTGGGACAGATCCGCCGCCTTGTCTGCGGCATGCAGGATGGTTCGCCCGGGGAAGGCGCCCTCGAGGGCCGCGTGCATTTCACGCTGCTCGAATTTGAGATCGATGACGACCGCGCCTTTTTCGGACATGACTTATTCCCGGATTTTGAGATTACTGATTGATGGCGCCGACTTCGACGGCTTCCAGGTTGAAGGCGGCGGCCATCAGGGCGCGGGTATAATCCTCGCGGGGCGCGCGGAAGATCTGATCGGCCGGGCCCTCTTCGACCACTTTGCCGAGCCGCATGACGATGACGTGGTTGGCGAGCGCCTTTACCACCTTCAGATCATGGCTAATGAAGAGGTAGGCAAGGTTGTGCTTCTTCTGCAGGTCGCGCAGGAGATCGACCACCTGCGCCTGCACGGTCATGTCGAGCGCGGACGTCGGTTCGTCGAGCATGACGAAGCGTGGCTTCAGCACCATGGCGCGGGCAATCGCGATACGCTGCCGCTGGCCGCCCGAGAATTCATGCGGATAGCGCCAGCGCGTGGCCGGATCGAGCCCTACTTCGCCAAGCGCCCAGACGACGCGGGTATCGCGCTCATCGGCCGAAAGCTGGCTCTCGTGGACCTTGAGACCCTCGGCGATGATGTCGCCGACCGGCATGCGCGGGCTGAGTGAACCGAACGGATCCTGAAACACGACCTGCAACCGGTCGCGGAACGGTCGCATCTGTTTGAAGCTGTATTTTCCGATATCGTTGCCGATGAAGACGATGCGGCCTTCAGACGAAATCAGCCTTGCGAGCGCCAGGCCCAGCGTCGTCTTGCCGGAACCGGATTCGCCGACGACGCCTAGCGTTTCCCCGGCGCGCAGCGTCAGGTCGACACCATCGACCGCCTTGACGTGATCGACCACCCTGCGCATGAAACCGGCCTTGACCGGGAACCAGACACGGATGTCCTTGCCTTCCATTACCACAGGGCTTTGCGGATCGACGACCGGCGGTTCGCCGCGCGGTTCGGAGGCCAGGAGATGCTGGGTATAAGGGTGCTGCGGTTTCGTGAACACGTCCTCGACGCTGCCTGCCTCGACGATTCTGCCCTTGGTCATGACGCAGACGCGATCGGCGAATTTCCGAACGATGCCGAGATCGTGGGTGATGAACAGCATCGACATGCCGTGCTCGCCCTTCAGCGCGCGCAACAGATCGAGGATCTGCGCCTGCACCGTGACGTCGAGCGCCGTGGTCGGTTCGTCGGCGATCAAGAGTTTCGGCCGGTTGGCAAGCGCCATGGCGATCATCACGCGCTGGCGCTGGCCGCCCGAAAGCTCGTGCGGATAGGCCTGTAGGCGCTTTTCCGGATCGCGGATACCGACCTGGTTCAGCAGTTCCAACGTACGATCCCGCGCCGTCTGGCCGGAGACGCCCTGATGCAGGTCGAGGATCTCGCCGATCTGCTTCTCGATCGTGTGAAGCGGATTGAGCGACGTCATCGGCTCTTGAAAGATCATCGTGATGTCGTTGCCGCGCACGCGGCGCAGGTCAGGTTCCGATGCCTTCAGGAGATCGCGGCCATCAAACAGGATCTCGCCGGAGGGATGGCTTGCCGCTGGATAGGACAGAAGCTTGAGGATGGAATTGGCCGTTACCGACTTGCCGGAACCGGATTCACCGACAAGCGCCAGAACCTCGCCCGGGTTAATGTCGAACGACACCTTGTCGACGGCAAGCGTCGTTGCGCCGCCCTGATGGAAGGCGACGGAGAGATCACGCACGGAGAGAAGCGGTTCGGTCATGGTTTCACCCAAACGTCTTTCTCGGATCGAAGGCATCGCGCACAGCCTCGCCGATGAAGATCAGCAGCGACATCATGATCGACATCGTGAAGAAGGCCGTGAGGCCGAGCCATGGAGCCTGGAGGTTGTTCTTGCCCTGGGCGATCATTTCACCCAGCGACGGCGATCCGGCCGGCATGCCGAGGCCCAGAAAGTCCAGCGAGGTCAGTGTCGCAATCGAGCCCGACAGGATGAAGGGCAGGAAGGTCAGGGTCGCGACCATCGCATTCGGCAAAAGGTGCCGATACATGATCGTGGCATTGCCGACCCCCAAGGCGCGGGCAGCCCGGACATATTCGAAATTGCGGGCGCGCAGGAATTCCGCACGCACGACGCCGACAAAGCCCACCCAGGAGAACAACAGCATGATGCCGAGCAGCACGAAGAAGCCCGGCGGCAGGATGGCTGCGATGATCAGCAGGATATAGAGGACCGGCATGGACGACCAGATCTCGATGAAGCGCTGCATCAGAAGATCGACCCAGCCGCCGAAATAGCCCTGAATGGCGCCTGATGTCACGCCGATGACGGCCGAACAGATGGTGAGCGCAAGGCCGAACAGGACGGAGAGACGGAACCCGTAGATCATCCGCGCCGTCACGTCGCGCGCCTGGTCATCCGTGCCGAGCCAGTTGAGGTTGCCGAGGCTGCAATTGGGATCCTGTGTGCCCTGCGGATAGGCCTTGCAGCGTTCATCGGCAGACATCAGCCAGAAGGGTTTTGTCGGCGCCGAATGGGGGATCTGCGAATTCACCGTTTGATAGGAATAGCGGATCGGCGGCCAGATCATCCAGCCATTGGCCTCGATCTCCTGCTGGATGAAGTCGGAGCGGTAATCCGTGGTGGCGAGGAAGCCGCCGAATTTCTCTTCCGGATAATCGATCATCACAGGATAGAGGATCTCGCCCTTGTAGGACGCGACGATCGGCCGGTCATTGGCGATGAACTCGGCGGACAGCGCCAGAACGAACAGGACCATGAAGATCCAGAAGGACCAGAAGCCGCGCTTGTTGGCACGGAAATTGGCGAGCCGTCGCCGATTGGTCGGCGACATCAGCGGGCGCTTGACGGGCATTGTTTCAGGCGCGGTCGCGGCAGGTGTCTGCATCACACGTCCCTCCGCTCGAAATCGATGCGCGGATCGATCCAGGTATAGACGAGGTCGGAGATCAGGCTGACCACAAGGCCCATCAGCGAGAAGATGTAGAGCGTGCCGAACACGATCGGATAATCGCGGTTGATGATGGAGAGGTAACCGAGGCGGCCGAGCCCATCGAGCGAGAAGATGTTTTCAATCAGCAGCGAGCCTGTGAAGAAGGCCGAGATAAAGGCGCTCGGGAAACCGGCGATGACGATCAGCATGGCGTTGCGGAAGACGTGGCCATAGAGAACCTGCCGCTCGTTGAGACCTTTGGCCCGGGCGGTCGTGACATACTGTTTCTTGATCTCGTCGATAAAGGAATTCTTGGTCAGAAGCGTCGTCGTGGCGAAGGCCGATAGCGACAGCGCGATCAGCGGCAGGGTCAGGTGCCAGAAATAGTCGATGATCTTCTGCCACCAGGTGAGTTCGTCGAAATTATCCGAAACGAGACCGCGCAAGGGAAACCAGTCGAGAAACGATCCGCCCGCGAACATCACGATCAACAGGATGCCGAACAGGAAGCCCGGAACCGCATAACCGACGATGACGATGCCCGACGTCCAGACATCAAAGGTCGAGCCATCCTTGACCGCCTTGCGGATGCCGAGCGGGATCGAGATCAGATAGGACACGATCAGGATCCAGAACCCGAGCGAGATCGACACCGGCAGCTTGTCGATGATCAGGTCGATCACGGACGTGTTGCGGAAGAAGCTTTCGCCGAAATCAAAGCGCGCGTAGTTCCACATCATGTCGAGAAAGCGGGTGAGCGGCGGCTTGTCGAAACCGAACTGCTGCTCGAGCTTCTTGATGAATTCCGGATCGAGCCCCTGGGCGCCGCGATAGCGCGATTCATCGCCACCGCCGCCCTGGCCCATGAGATCGCCACCGCCGCCAGACAGGCGGTCGCCGCTATCCTGTCCCTGAACCTGCGCGATGATCTGCTCGACAGGTCCGCCGGGCGCAAACTGCACAACGAGGAAGGAGATTGCCATGATGCCGACCAGCGTCGGGATCATCAGCAGCAGGCGACGAAGAATATAGGCGCCCATCAGAGCTCCCTGCTTTTCGGCTGTGGCCCGATGCCGGACAAAACTCCGGACGCACGTCCGCTTCGCACGTCTGCTGGGACTGCTCTCGCATCACCGAAATCCGGCGCAGGGGTCAAACGGCAATCCTCATCGTAGGTGCGAATCAATCGGGTCATTTGGAACAGGTGCGCAGAAGCCACGCAAGCCCGTCAGTTTCTATGATCATTTCTTGGCCGCGGTCGACGACCATGACGAGGGGAAGCCGATACCATATTCCGGCAGCTTTGCAGGATGGGTGATCCGGTTCCAGTAGGCGATCTTTGCTTCGCCGGAGTAGAAGAGTGGAACCACGTAACGTTTTGCCAGCAACACGCGATCCATCGCCTTGACTGCGGCAATCTGGTCGTCCCGGTTCGGCGCGAAGACTATTTTCTTGATCAGGGTATCAACCGCCGGATCGGCGATGCCGGCAAAGTTGCGCGAGCCATTGCGATCGACCGACTCCGATCCCCAGTAATCCGCCTGTTCGTTGCCGGGGTTCATCGATTGCCCCCATACGTTCCAGATCATGTCGTAATCGAAGCTGCGGGTCCGATTGATATACTGCGAGGAATCAACGGTGCGAAGCCGTGCCTCTACCCCGATCTTTTTCAGACTTGCGACAAAGGGATTGACGGTACGCTCCAGAGAGGCGCTGCCGAGCAGGATTTCGAAACTCATCGGCTGTCCGGTTTTGGCATTGACCATCCGGTTGCCTTTCAACTCCCAGCCCGCCTCTTTGAAAAGGCTGATTGCCTTGCGCAGATTGTCGCGAACCTTGTTGGGGTCGCCACCGACAGGATTTGTAAACGGGGTGGTGAAGACCGATGGGGGAACCTGGTCCTTCACTTCGTTCAGGATCTCAAGCTCGCGTCCCTGCGGCAGACCGGACGAAGCAAGTTCGGTTCCCCAGAAGAAACTATCGACACGCTTGAGACCACCAAAGGCGAGGTTCTTGTTCAAATCTTCAAAATCGAGCGCGTAATTCAGTGCCTCACGGACCCTCGCGTCCTTGAACATATCGCGCCGGCCATTCGGCACGAGCGCCTGCATGATGCCGCTTGCCCTGAATGGATTGGCGAGCGCTTCCTTTTTGATGCGCCCGTCCTTCACAGCGTCGAAATCATAGCGGGTGACCCACCGGCTGGAACTGTTTTCCTGCCGGTAATCGATCGTGCCGGCTCGGAAAGCCTCGAACTCGACATCGGCATCGGAGAAATAGGTGTAGCTGACGGTCCTGAAATTATTCTGGCCGAGGTTGATGGGCAGGTCTTTACCCCAGTAGTCGTCGCGCAGTTCGAAGCGGATGGCGGATCCGGGCTGCACCGAAGCGATCTTGTAGGGCCCGGACGCCATCGTGGGCTCAAGCGTCGTGCGGGAAATGTCGCGTTGCTTGCCGGCCGCATCCTTGCCTTCCCACCAATGTTTCGGGAGGATGGGGAAGTCACCGACGATCGATGGCAGCTCGCGATTGTTTTCCTGGTCAAACCGGAAGGTTACTTCGCGGTCGCCGGTCTTCTCGACGCTTGCGACATGGCGATAATAGCCGGAATACATGGCACTCAGCTCCTTGAGCTTCGCCATGCTGAAGATAACGTCCTCCGGCGTGACCGGCTGACCGTCAGCCCATGTCGCTTCCGCTCGCAGCCTGAACGTAGCAGTCGACATGTTCTCCGGATAAGACACCGCTTCGGCCAGGAGACCATAGGTGCTGAAGACCTCGTCCTCGGACCGTTTCATCAGCGTGTCGTAAATCATACCGACACCGGCTGCGGAAGCTCCGCGGTCTATCGCCGGGTTGAGGTTGTCGAACGTCCCCTCATCCGCCAGACGCAGTTCGCCTGCCTTCGGAGCGTTGAGATCCACATAGGGCAGTTGCTTGAAATCTGGGGGCAGAGCAAGATCGCCGATGACGGCGATCCCATGCCGCCATCTGGTGCCTGCATCCTGTGCCGCAACGGATGTGCCAATGACCGCGACGGCTGCCACGGTTACAAAACCCATCTTCCACCAAGCCAAGCCCATGCAACATCCCTTTGTCATTCGTGTTGCAGTGAAGCATAGGGCAAATAACAGCAAAAGACAGGCAGCCGCTGTCACAAGCGATTTATCCGCGAAATCCGGCAGCGGATGCGATCTCCATTTCAACAAAATCGCATTCCACGGTAGAAGAAGGACTGATTTGATTTGCGGCGGATGTGCATGAGACCGATTTCTAAGACCATTCTGGGCCTGGCTGCTGCCGCTTTGTTTTGCGGCGCGATTTCCGAACCGACGTTCGCCCAGGAAGAAAAGACTGCAAAACAGCTGTTCGGATCCGTGAAACTGCCCAACCGAGGCGATGCCGAACCGTTGGGCTTTTATGCCAAGGGCTGCCAGTCCGGCGCCGTGGCCTTGCCGACGGACGGGCCGACCTGGCAGGCGATGCGCCTTTCGCGCAATCGCCGCTGGGGCAATCCGGCGATGATCTCCCTGCTGGAACAGTTCTCACGCGATGCGGCCGGTCTCGGCTGGGGCACGGGCATCCTGGTCGGCGACATTTCGATGCCGCGCGGCGGCCCGATGCCAAGCGGCCATGCCTCGCACCAGATCGGGCTCGATGCCGACATCTGGTTCACGCCGAAGCCGCAGCGGCCGCTGTCGCCGGCCCAGCGCGAAGACATTCCGTTCACCTCGATGCTCGACAAGAGCAAGTTCCTGACGGTGGACAGCCGCCGCTGGAGCCCCACCCATGCCCGTCTGGTGATGCAGGCGGCAAGCTATCCGCAGGTGCAGCGCGTTTTCGTCAATCCGGCGATCAAGAAGAAGCTGTGCGAGACCTGGTCAGGAGACCGCAGCCTGCTCGGCAAGGTGCGTCCGGTTTACGGCCATGACGAACACTTCCATATCCGCATGAACTGCCCGCCGGGCGCTGCCGGCTGCGAACGCCAGGCATCGACGCCGTCCACCGACGACTGCAACAGCAAGGCGCTCGCCTGGTGGTTTACCAAGGAGCCATGGGCGCCCCCGAAGCCTGCGGATCCGAACAAGAAGCCGGTAAAGCCGCGCCAGGTGATGCTGTCCAATCTTCCGAAGGCCTGCGCCGCAGTTCTTGGCGCGCCCTCACGCTCCGAACAGGACGCGACTTTCCAAGGTGGCGGCCAGGGCGGTGGGATGGCCTACGCGCCATCGGTACCGCTTCCTGCCGAGCCCACCGGGCTGGACACGATGACGGGCGGCGAGATGCCCGGCCCGGGCTCCGACGTTCCGCTGCCGAGCCCGCGTCCTTCCCGCTGACCGGGATTCCGTCGGGACCATCTTTTCTTCCCGCCGGAGGCAGGCTAGAAGGCCAGCATCAATCGCCAGCAATCCGATCTACGGCTTTGCAGAGGAATTCCATGTCGACGCTTCCCTGCATCGCGCTTATTGCCCACGACCTGAAGAAGGACGAGATGGCGGAATTTGCGCGCCGGCATCAGGCGGCACTATCCAAGTTTCGCATCGTCGCGACCGGCACGACCGGTGGCCGCGTTCTTGAAGCCGCTCCCAATCTCGATGTCACACGCCTGAAAAGCGGTCCGCTTGGCGGGGACCAGCAGATCGGCGCGATGATCGCAACCGGCGAGGTGGGCATGCTGATCTTCTTCATCGATCCTTTGAGCGCGCTTCCCCATGACGTCGACGTCAAGGCGCTGACGCGGCTTGCGACCGTCTACGATATCCCGATGGCGCTCAACCGCGCCACGGCAGAAAAGCTTGTTGATTTCCAGTAGGAGGAGAGAATTCGCCATGGCTGAAGTGCAACCGCACACATTCGCCTTCCCGATCCTGATCGGCGATATCGGCGGCACCAATGCCCGCTTCTCCATCCTCGTTGATGCAACGAGTGCGCCGGATCAGTTCCCGCATGTTCAGACGGCCGACTACGAGACGATCGACGATGCGATCGCCGATGTCGTCCTAAAGAACTCCGTGCACAAGCCACGCAGTGCGATCCTTGCGGTCGCCGGCCCGATCGATGGTGACGAGATCGACCTCACCAATTGCGACTGGATCGTGCGTCCGAAAAAGATGATCGGCGAACTTGGCTTCGATACGGTTCTCGTGCTCAACGATTTCGAGGCCCAGGCACTGGCCGTTGCCTCGCTGTCTGCAGCCGATCGCCAGCCGATCGGTCCGATCGCCGAAGCGACCGAGGCTTCGCGCGTCGTGCTGGGTCCCGGAACCGGTCTCGGCGTCGCAGGGCTCGTTCATGCCCGTAACACCTGGTTCCCAGTCCCCGGCGAAGGTGGGCATGTGGATATCGGTCCGCGTTCGAAGCGGGATTTCGAGATCTTCCCGCATCTGCGCCGCATCGACGGCCGGGTGTCGGCCGAAGAAATCATTTCCGGCCGCGGTCTTCTCAACATCTACAACGCCGTTTGTGCTGCCGATGGCATCGCTCCGAGCCTGGATGCTCCGCCCGAAGTGACCGAACAGGGACTTTCCGGCGAAAACCCGCAGGCGACGGAAACGATCGAGCTTTTCGTCCGCTATCTCGGTCGCCTTGCCGGTGACCTCGCGCTCATCTTCATGGCACGCGGCGGCGTCTTCCTCGGTGGCGGCATCTCGCCGCGGATCCTTGATGCATTGAAGAAGCCCGAGTTTCGTGAAGAGTTCGAAGACAAGGCGCCGCACAACGAGCTGATGAAGACCATTCCGACCTTCGTCGTCACGCATCCGCAGGCGGCCCTTGCTGGTCTCGCCAGCTTTGCGCGCTCGCCTGCGACCTACGGAATTGCGCTGGAAGGCCGTTGCTGGCAGCGGTAGTTGCGCCGGGCCGACGTGCCCGAATGCAACAGCGCGATGGAATCACCCGCGATTGGCTGGCAAAAGCCTGCCCAAGCGTTTAATAGCGCCTTCGGAAATATACTCCGGCATGACGCCGAAACGGGAACGCCCTATTGAACGCCGCAAAAGACAAGAAGCGCCACGTGGATTCCGTCACCATCGTGAGCGTGCTCAAGCGGGTGATCGCCGAGAATGGCCGGGATCACGTGCGATCCTACGCGTTTGCAATATCCTGCCTTGTCATGGTCGCCCTTTCGACAGCCTTCACGGCGTGGATCATGGAAAAGGTCGTCAACGAGGCGTTCGCAAACAAGCGGGCGGATATCGTCTGGCTGATCTGCGGATCGATCCTTGCCGCCTTCGTGCTGCGCGGGTTTGCCACCTACGGCCAGGCCGTGACGCTGTCGAAGATCGGCAACAATATCGTCGCCCGCTATCAGCGCCGGATCTACTCGCACCTGATGTCGCTGTCGGTCGGCTTCTTTGCCGAAGCCCGATCCGCCCATCTTGCAGCCCAGATCAGCCAGAACATCAACGGCGTTCGTGACGTCCTCAACCTGACGGTCACCTCCACGGCGCGCGATCTCCTGACGCTGGTCGCGCTGATCGGGGTGATGGTGACGAAGGACTGGGTCCTGTCGCTCATCGTCTTTGCCGTCGCACCGCCGCTTCTTTATGCGCTGCGCTATGTTTCCAAGCGCCTTCGCGCCGCCACAAGAGAGGCTGTTGAACAGAACAGCCGCGTGCTTGGCGCCATGCAGGAAACCATCCAGGGCATCGCCGTGGTCAAGGCTTTCACGATGGAAGGCGAACTCGACAGCAAGGTGAGCCGCATCATCAAAGCGGCAGAAGGCCGCGCCAACCGTATCGCCCGTCTGTCGGAGCGCACGTCGCCGCTGACCGAAACCTTTGCCGGTTTTGCGATCTCCAGCGTGCTGGCCTATGCGGCGTTCCGCTCGATCTATGACAACGTACCTCCAGGCGCTTTCTTTGCCTTCGTCACCGCGCTGCTGATGGCCTATGACCCGGCACGACGGCTGGCCAAGCTGCAGGTGCAGCTCGACCGTGCCGTCGTCAACGCGCAGATGATTTATGCCCTTCTCGACATGCAGCCGGCACAGCGGGAAATGGCCGGTGCCAAGGATCTCGTCGTCGACAAGGCGCGCGTCGAACTGAAGAACGTCGTGTTCTCCTACGGCAGTGGCAGCCCGATCCTGCGCGGTGTCGATCTTGTGGCTCAAGGTGGCCAGACGACGGCGCTTGTCGGTCCATCCGGCGCCGGAAAATCGACGATCATCAGCCTCATTCCCCGTTTCTACGACCCGGCGGAAGGGGCAATCCTGATCGACGGTCAAAACATTGCCGAGGTCACCAAATCGTCGCTGCGCCATCAGCTCGCCTATGTCTCGCAGCAGCCCTACCTGTTCGAAGGCACGATCCGCGACAACATCCGCTACGGCCGGCCGGAAGCGACGGATGCCGAAGTCGAAGAGGCAGCAAGACTTGCCTATGCCCACGACTTTATCCTGGCGCAGCCGCTCGGTTACGAAACGCCTGTCGGCGAAAACGGCATGAGCCTCTCCGGCGGCCAGCGGCAGCGGCTTTCGATTGCCCGCGCACTGGTGCGGAATGCGCCGATCCTGCTGCTCGACGAAGCGACGTCTGCGCTCGACAACGAGTCCGAGGCCGCCGTTCAGAAGGCGCTCGATACCGCCATGCGCGGACGCACCGTCATCGTCATCGCGCATCGTCTTTCCACCGTCGTCAAGGCCGACAAGATCATCGTGATGCACGAAGGCCGGGTGATGGAAGAAGGCACGCATGAGGTTCTTGCGCAGCGCAAGGACGGGCTCTACGCTCGCCTGAACAACCTGCAACTGCCCGTCAAAGATTTTTCGTAAACTCTCTAGGAAACCCGTCGCCCATGGCCGCAAACGACATGAAGCTTGTAGTGGTTGGCGCGGCAGGCCGTATGGGCCAGGCCCTGATCCGGATCATCCACGAGACTGACGGCGTCACGCTGCATGCCGCGATCGAACGGGAAGGCTCAGCCTTCGTCGGAAAGGATGCCGGTGATCTTGCCGGAACCGGGCCGCTTGGCATCACCGTCACCACCGATCCCCTGAAGGCGTTTCTCGACGCCGATGGCGTTCTGGATTTCACGGCACCTGACGCAAGCGTGACGTTTGCCGGGCTCGCCGCGCAGGCGCGCATCGTGCATGTGATCGGCACGACCGGCTGCGGAGCCGAGCACGAGGAAAAATTCGAGGCCGCCGCCCGCCATGCACGGGTCGTCAAGTCCGGCAACATGAGCCTCGGCGTCAACCTTCTCGGCGTTCTGACGCGCGATGCGGCAAAAGCGCTTCCTGCTATTGGCTGGGATATCGAAATCGTCGAGATGCACCACAAGCACAAGGTGGATGCGCCATCCGGCACCGCGCTGCTGCTTGGCGAGGCAGCGGCTGCCGGGCGTGGCATCGATCTTGCCACGCAGTCGGTGCGGGTGCGCGATGGCCATACCGGCCCCCGCCCTGCCGGCACGATCGGCTTTGCGACCCTGCGCGGCGGATCGGTGGTCGGCGATCATTCGGTCATCCTTGCCGGCGAAGGTGAGCTGGTGACGCTGTCGCACAGTGCCCGCGACCGCTCGATCTTCGCGCGCGGCGCGGTAACTGCTGCCGTCTGGGCGCGCGACGAAAAGCCGGGTTTCTATTCCATGCTCGACGTTCTCGGGCTTTCTTGACACTATCGGAGGAATTCAATTCATGAGCGGTACACTCGTCCTCGTTCGCCACGGCCAGAGCGACTGGAACCTGAAGAACCTTTTCACCGGCTGGAAGGATCCCGAGCTTACTCCGCTCGGCATTCAGGAAGCCGAGACCGGCGGCCAGGCGCTTGCCGATACCGGCATCAAGTTCGATATCGCCTTCACCTCCGACCTCAAGCGAGCCCAGGATACGCTGAAGATCGTGCTCGACAAGCTCGGCCAGACCGACCTTGAAACCATCCGCGACCAGGCCCTGAACGAGCGCGACTACGGCGATCTCTCCGGCCTCAACAAGGACGATGCGCGCGCCAAGTGGGGCGAGGAACAGGTGCATATCTGGCGCCGTTCCTACGACATCCCGCCGCCAGGCGGCGAGAGCCTGCGCGACACCGGTGCCCGGGTATGGCCCTATTACATGACCGAGATCCTGCCGCGCGTGCTTCGCGGCGAAAAGGTTCTCGTTGCCGCCCACGGCAATTCCCTGCGCTCGCTGGTGATGGTGCTCGACCGTCTCAGCAAGGAAGAGATCCTCAAGCTCAACCTCGCGACCGGCGTGCCGATGGTCTACGTACTGAACGCGGATTCGACCGTCGCTTCCAAGAAGGTTCTGGGCGACATGTCCGCCGCCCACTAAGACGCGCCAAGTCTTCAAGATCGCGCCGGCTCGCATGGACAATGCGGGCCGGCGTTTGCATTTGTCAGTTTTCGATCGTGAACTGCACCATGTCGGCCGGAAAGCGGCTGATCGCATACTGAACGGGAACGCCATCCGGATCTGCGTTCAACGCGCGCGTGACCAGCATGATCGCACCCGGCGACAACTCCAGATCCGCAAGGTCGCCGCTGTCTGCGTGCACAGCCGTGATTTCGGTCGAGACGCGGAGATAGTCGGTCAAGCCGAGCGCCACGAAGGCCGCGGTGATCGAGCCGCTGTCGCGATAGGCCTCTGCGATCCCTGCAAAGCGTTCGGCCGGGAACCAGGCGGTTGCCCGTGATACCGGACGGCGATCCGCCTTGCGCAGGGTTTCAAGCCGGATCACGGCAGCACCGACAGCAAGCTGCAGGCGCGACGCCAGATCCGATGTCGCCGGTTCCTCGGATGCCGCCAGCAGCAGACCTTCCTTTTCCTTGGCCTGATCGCCGATGCCCTCGCTGAACCGCGTGCGCCTGGAAATCGGGAAATTCAGCCGTTCCTTGCGCTCGATCAGCGTTCCCCGCCCCTGAACCGCCCGCACAATGCCCTCCTGCGCCAGCGCTGCCAGCGCGCTTCTGACCGTATGGCGGTTCACGCCGAACTCGGCCGCCAGCGCAATCTCCGGCGGCACCTTGCCGGTGGAATCGTAATCGCCGTTCGCGATCGCCGTGCGGATGCGGTCGGCTATCTGCCGCCACAACGCGACGCCGCTCTGCCTTTGAACAATCACCCGATCAGCACCCCTGTCACACGCTTGTTATACCCCACCTTTATTGGTACATGTAATTTGTATGGTTGTCTATATAAATAGACATTTAGGAGATGGCCGATGGATCTTGCGGGAAATCACAAGGCGCTGGCGGAACCGGAAAAGCGGCGCCGCTGCATCGAGCTTCTGGCGCAGACTTCGTGCGACGAACTGAAGGCCGCGTGGAACGGGCTGGCAGAAAAGCCCACCGTCAAACCGGTGCGCGGACCGGAGACCGGTCTGGTGATGGTTCGTGGCCGGATCGGCGGCGGCGGCTCGCCCTTCAATCTCGGCGAAGCAACGGTCACCCGCGCAACCATCCTTCTTGCCACCGGCACGGCGGGCCATGCCCAGGCGCTTGGCACCGACAAGGAGAAGGCGCGGCTGTCTGCGATCTTCGATGCGCTGTGGCAGGAGGCGGAGACCCGCGTTTTCGTCGAAACGGCGCTTCTTTCACCGACGGAAAGCCGCATCGCCACTGAGGACAGACAGAAAGCCGAAGAGACCGCGGCGACCCGCGTCGACTTCTTCACAATGGTACGGGGAGACGATTGATGGCCGTCCATACGCAAGCACTCGCCGGTGGGTTTGCCGACCCGGTCTTCCAATCCCAGACCGTTTTCAAAACGCTGATGGACGGAATGGCGCGGCCCGGAACAATCTACGACGCCGCGCTCCAGGCCGGTCAGCCCGAACCGCTCGGCAATGCGGCTGGCGCGATTGCTCTGACGCTCTGCGATCACGATACCCCCGTCTGGCTGAGTGCCGGGCTTGCAAAATCTGCGATGCCGGAATGGATCGGTTTCCATACGGGTGCACCGATCACCCGAGAAAAGGCGCAGAGCAGCTTTGCCTTCATCGAAGCCGGGATAGCGCCCTCTTCCTTCGGCCTGTTTGCCGCCGGTACCCAGGAATACCCGGATCGATCCACGACCCTGATCCTCGAGGTCTCGGCTCTTGGCGACGGCGAAGAACTGAGCCTGACCGGACCGGGGATCCTCGGCACCAAAACGGTCGCAGTCTCGGGACTGCCGGATATGTTCGGGAGGCTTTGGGACGACAACAGGGCGCTCTTTCCCCGCGGAGTCGACGTCATCCTCACCGCCGGAGCGCAGTTCCTGTGCCTGCCGCGCACCACCCGGATTGCCGGCTAAGCCGAAGGAGATCAAACCCATGTATGTTGCAGTCAAGGGTGGCGAGGCCGCCATCACCAACGCTCACGCATTGCTTGCCGACCGTCGTCGCGGAGACCGGTCACTTCCAGCCCTCACGATCGAGCAGATCGCCGAACAGCTTGGCCTTGCCGTCGACCGGGTGATGGCGGAAGCCTCGCTCTATGATCGGTCGCTCGCAGCGCTTGCGGTGCGCCAGTCGCGTGGCGATCTGATCGAGGCGATCTTTTTGCTTCGGGCCTACCGCACCACGCTGCCCCGCTTCGGTTCTTCCGTCCCGGTCGATACCGCGGCCATGAAGGTCGAGCGGCGCGTCTCGGCGACCTACAAGGATTTGCCGGGCGGCCAGCTGCTCGGCCCTACTTTCGACTACACGCACCGGCTTCTCGATCCCTCGCTGCTGACGGATGAGGTGGTCGCCGATCCTGCACGCAAAGAGGCGTCCGGCGAGGAGATCATGCGCGTTTCCGACATTCTCGCACATGAAGGACTGATCGAGCCGGACGGCGACCTGCCCGATGACCATGCGGCACGGGACCTGACCCGCGAGCCGCTGGAATTCCCAATGGGTCGTGACCTCAGGCTGCAGGCTCTGGCCCGCGGCGACGAGGGCTTTCTGCTGGCGCTCGGCTACTCGACCCAGCGCGGCTATGGCCGCAACCACCCATTCGTCGGCGAGATCCGGATCGGCGAGGTGGAGGTGGAAATGGACATGCCGGAACTCGGCTTCCCGGTCTCCCTCGGTCGCATCCAGCTGACCGAGTGCCAGATGATCAACCAGTTCAAGGGCTCCTCCATAGCACCGCCGCAGTTTACCCGTGGCTACGGGCTCGTGTTCGGGCAGAGCGAGCGTAAGGCGATGTCGATGTCGCTGGTGGATCGCGCCCTTCGTGCGGAAGAGCTTGGCGAGGACATTACCGCGCCGGCGCAGGACGAGGAATTCGTCATTTCGCACTCCGACAATGTGCAGGCGACGGGCTTCGTCGAACACCTGAAATTGCCCCATTACGTCGACTTCCAGGCGGAGCTTGCCATGGTGCGCAAGATGCGCGCCGAGATTGAGGCCGCTTGCCATGCCGATACCGAGATGAAGGATGCTGCCGAATGAGTGCCGATCTCGCCACCTACAATTTCGCCTATCTGGACGAACAGACGAAACGGATGATCCGCCGGGCGATCCTGAAAGCGATCGCCATACCCGGCTACCAAGTGCCGTTCGCGTCGCGCGAAATGCCGATGCCCTATGGCTGGGGTACCGGTGGCGTGCAGGTGACGGCCGCGATCATCGGCCCGGACGATGTGCTGAAGGTCATCGACCAGGGCGCCGACGACACGACCAATGCGGTCTCGATCCGCGCATTCTTCCAGAAGGTCGCCAATGTCGCTGTCACCACCCACACGAAGGATGCGACGATCATCCAGACGCGCCACCGCATTCCCGAGCAGAAGCTGACCGAGGGCCAGGTGCTGGTCTATCAGGTGCCGATCCCGGAACCGCTGCGTTTCCTCGAGCCGCGCGAAACCGAGACCCGGAAAATGCACGCGCTCGAAGAATACGGGCTGATGCATGTGAAGCTTTACGAGGACATTGCCCATAACGGCCGCATCTCCAAGACCTATGCCTATCCGGTCAAGGTAGACGGTCGTTATGTGATGGATCCCTCGCCGACCCCGAAATTCGACAATCCGAAAATGCACATGTCCGATGCGCTGCAGCTGTTCGGCGCCGGACGTGAGAAACGGATCTATGCGGTTCCGCCGCATACCGAAGTGGTCAGCCTGGATTTCGAGGACCACCCGTTCGAGATCCAGACATTCGAGCAGGATTGCGCGCTTTGCGGCGCACACGGGGTCTATCTCGACGAAGTGGTGCTCGACGACCAGGGCGGGCGGATGTTCGTCTGCTCCGATACCGACCATTGCGAAGACCGCCGCGAACACGGCCATGTCGGCGAGATGCTCGCCCCCAACCAGGAGGCTGCGGAATGAGCGACAATCCCCTTCTCAAAGTCAGCGGCGTGTCGAAATTCTATGGCAGCCGGATCGGTTGCCAGGATGTCAGTTTCGATCTGTGGCCGGGCGAAGTGCTGGCCATCGTCGGCGAATCCGGTTCCGGCAAGACGACGTTGCTCAATTGCCTTTCGACCCGGCTGATGCCGAGCGCCGGCAGTGTCGAATACCGGATGCGCGACGGCAATTTCCGCGATCTCTATCACATGAGCGAGGCCGAACGGCGGTTCCTGATGCGCACCGACTGGGGTTTCGTGCACCAGAACCCGGCCGATGGTTTGCGCATGACGGTTTCGGCGGGCGCCAATGTCGGCGAGCGGCTGATGGCGGTCGGTGACCGGCATTACGGCAAGATCCGCGAAACGGCGACCGACTGGCTGGGACGCGTGGAAATCTCCGCGGATCGCATCGACGACCAGCCGCGCGCCTTTTCCGGCGGCATGCGCCAGCGTCTGCAGATCGCCCGCAATCTCGTGACAGGTCCGCGCCTCGTGTTCATGGACGAACCGACCGGCGGCCTCGACGTCTCGGTACAGGCACGGCTGCTCGACCTTGTGCGCGGTCTGGTCAACGATCTCGGTCTCTCGGCCATTGTCGTCACTCATGATCTCGCGGTCGCCCGCCTTCTCTCGCACCGGATGATGGTGATGAAAGACGGTCATGTGATCGAACAGGGGCTCACCGACCGTGTCCTCGACGACCCTCGCGAGCCCTACACGCAGTTGCTCGTTTCCTCGATTCTCCAGGTATAGGACAGACCGATGGCCACTCCACTCGTCGTCTCGGAAGTCTCCAAAAGCTTCATCATGCACCTGCGCGACGGCATCAAGCTGCCGGTCGTCAACGACGTCAGCTTTTCCGTTGCCGGCGGCGAATGCGTCGTGCTCGGCGGCCCCTCGGGGATCGGCAAGAGCTCCATCCTGAAAATGCTCTACGGCAACTATGCCGTCGATGCGGGCCAGATCCTGGTGAATCACCGCGAGAAGATCGTCGATATCGCGGCAGCAGATCCGCGCACGATTATCGAGGTTCGCCGGCATACGATGGGTTACGTCAGCCAGTTCCTGCGCACCGTGCCGCGCGTCGCGGCAGTCGACGTGGTCGCAGAGCCGCTCGTTGCCCGCGGTATCGATGCGGCGGAAGCCAAGGACAGGGCGGTCGAACTGCTCGCCAGGCTGAACCTTCCGCGCGAACTCTGGTTACTTCCGCCCGCCACCTTTTCCGGCGGCGAGCAGCAGCGCGTCAACATTGCCCGCGGCTTCATCACCAGCCACCGCATTCTGCTTCTCGACGAGCCGACCGCATCGCTCGACGCGACCAACCGGCGGGTTGTGATCGAGATGATCGCTGCCAAGAAAGCCGAGGGCGTTGCCATGCTCGGCATCTTCCACGACGAAGAGGTGCGCGAGGCCGTTGCGGACCGTATTCTCGATGTCAGTGCGTTTTCACCACGAAAGGCAGTTGCCGCATGAGTGCCAAGGTCGGTATCAACCCCGTTATCCACGCGACGGCGAGCGTCAGCAATTCGACGATCGGTCGCTACACGGAAATCTCCGAGCGCTGCCGCATCGACGAGGCCGAGATCGGCGACTACTCGTACATCATGCAGGACGGCTCCATCTGGTGCGCGACGATCGGCAAATTCGTCAACATGGCCGCTTCCGTGCGCATCAATGCGACGAACCATCCGACATGGCGGGCAACGCTGCATCACTTCACCTATCGTGCCGCCAACTACTGGGACGACGCGGAAAACGAGACCGACTTCTTCGAGTGGCGACGCGACAACCGTGTGACGATCGGCCACGACGTGTGGATCGGCCATGGTGCCACCGTGCTGCCGGGCGTGACGGTCGGCAACGGCGCGGTGATCGGCGCCGGAGCCGTGGTGTCGAAGGACGTTGCCCCCTATACGATCGTCGGCGGCGTGCCGGCCAAGCTGATCCGGGAGCGTTTCACGAGGGAGGTCGGCGACGGCATGGATCGCCTCGCGTGGTGGGACTGGGATCACCAGACGCTGCGCACGGCACTCGACGATTTCCGGGCGCTATCTGCCGAAGCCTTCCTCGCGAAATATGCGGCGTAGCAGGGCGTTCAAGCCGGGTAAACATGTAACAAAACCTACATAAAACCGACATTCAGGGTTCATGAACGAAGTCTAATCCCATCCTCACCAGGCAATGGGACGGATTGAAAAACATGAAGTTTGAACTGAGGAATGTCACCCGACGTTTCGGCGACCATATCGCAGTCAACGCCGTCAGCGTGGAGATACCTCAAGGTCAGATGGTCGGCGTCATCGGTCGCTCCGGCGCCGGAAAATCGACCCTCCTGCGCATGATCAACCGCCTGCAGGAGCCGAGCTCCGGTTCCATCCGGTTTGGCGATCTCGAGGTTTCCGCTCTCAAGGGCTCCGGGTTGCGCAACTGGCAGCGCGACTGCGCGATGATCTTCCAGCAGTTCAATCTCGTGCCACGTCTTGACGTCATGACCAACGTGATGCTTGGCCGGTTGAACCACCGCTCCACCATCATGAGCCTTCTCAACATCTTTACCGACGACGAGCGGATGGCGGCGATCGCAGCTCTCGAGCGTCTCGGTATCGAGCAGACTGCCATGCAGCGGGCCGGCACGCTTTCGGGCGGACAGCAGCAGCGCGTGGCCATCGCCCGCGCCCTGATGCAGGCCCCGAAAATGCTTCTGGCCGATGAGCCGATCGCCTCTCTCGACCCGCTCAACGCCAAGATCGTGATGGACGCGCTGCGCGACATCAACGAGCGCGAGGGCATTACCGTCATTACCAACCTGCACACGCTCGATACGGCGCGCGCCTATTGCGAGCGGATCATCGGGATGGCCGGCGGCCGCGTCGTCTTCGACGGCACGCCGTCGCAGCTGAATGCTCAGGCCGTCAGCGAGATCTACGGATCGGACCGCGATGGTGCCGGCATCGACGAGACGATGACCTCGACCAGCATCAACAATCCCGTGGCCCCTGCGGCTGCGGGCAAGCAATCGGCCGGAATAGGCAGCCTGGCAAGCGCCAGGGCCTGAGCCGCATCCAGATCGTCTGCCCACGTTAAGGGCGCGTTGCTTCACGACCCAACTCCGGATGATCCGGAAACAGGAGATCACCATGTTCAGAAAAACTATGCTTGCTGCCGCGACGCTCAGCCTGCTCGCCGGTTCCGCCCTTGCCCAGGACGTCAAGGTTCTGCGCATCGGTCTCGACGGCTCGGAAAACGAAGCCGACCAGATCCGCAACACCCAGTGCGTTGCCGATGGCCTGAAGGCTGCGACCGGCGTATCCGAAGTGAAGCTGTTCCCGTCGCCGAACTATAACGGCGTTATCCAGGGCCTGCTTGGCGGCACGATCGACATTGCTTCGATGGGTGCGGCTTCCTATGCCGCCATCGCCCTCAAGGACGACAAGGCCGTCGACCCGATCCTGACCTACACGGGTTCGGACGGCTCCAGCGGTTACTACTCGATCATGGTTGCCCGCAAGGACAGCGGCATCAAGACGCTGGCTGACCTGAAGGGCAAGAAGATCGGCTTCGCCGATCCGGATTCGACCTCGGGCTATCTCGTCCCGAATGTCGCGCTGCCGAAAGAAATCGGCATGCCGGTCAAGCAGTATTTCTCCGAAACCGGCTTTGGCGGCGGTCACGAGAACCTGGTTCTCGCAGTCCTCGACAAGAAGTTCGATGCCGGCACGACCTTCGGTTCGGGCGTTGGCAAGTGGGAAGAAGGTTATAGCGGCGGCAACCTGCACCAGATGGTCGCCAAGGGTAACCTCGACATGGACGATATCGTCCAGGTCTGGAAGTCGCCGCTGATCCCGAACGGTCCGCTGATGGTCTCCAACAAGGTTCCGGCCGACATGAAGGCCAAGGTCAAGGCCTTCTTCATGGAACTGCCGAAGAAGAACCTCGCCTGCTTCCAGTCCTTCACCCAGGGCAAGAACAAGGATTACATCGAAGTCAATCCGGCCTTCTACCAGACGATAGTCGACGCCCGTAAGTCCGTTATCGGCGGCTGATCACCCTTCAAAAGACCTGGCGGCGGCATCTGCAGAAGGTGCCGCCGTTCTGCAACGAGAGACACGGGCATGGCGACGATCAGCAAACAGACGACCGGAAACCTCGGCGGGGACCCCGCTAGCAGACTGGGGCCGGCGGCATCGCTGATGATGCAGCATTACCGGCAGCAGCTGCGAACCCGCCGCGTCTATACCGCTGTTACGATTGGCGTGTTTCTGGTCGTGCTGTTCGCATCGCTGAAATTCGCCAATGACGCCAATGCGGGCAAGTTCTTCGAACGCCTGCCCTATATGTTCGATTTCATTCGCAGCTTCGTGCCTGACAGCCCGATGGAAATCATCCGGGCGATGTTCGACCTTCCCTCCCCTTACGCCGACGGCTCGCTGAAATACGACTACACGGCGGATCGCCACTATATTACCGACACGTTCTACATCCCGAATTTCTTCTACCAGCTGATCATCACCATCAATATCGCGCTGGTTTCGACGATCATCGGTTCCGCCATCGCCTTTCTGCTCTGCTTCTTCGCGTCCACCAATCTTGTCGGCGCCGGGCCTGTGCGTTTCGTCGTTCGCCGCATCATGGAAATCCTGCGTGCCTTTCCGGAAATCGTCATTGCCGGACTTCTGACGGCGATCCTGTCGATCGGGCCGATTGCGGCGATCATCGCGATTACCGTCCACACGATCGGCGCGCTCGGAAAGCTGTTCTTCGAGGTGGTCGAGAATTCGGACATGAAGCCGGATGAAGGTTTGCGGGCCGCCGGTGCGTCTTGGGTCGAGCGGGTACGGTTCGCGATTGTTCCTCAGGTGCTTCCGAATTTCGTCTCCTACACGCTGCTGCGCGCCGAGGTAAACGTGCGCGCCTCGACCATTATCGGTGCGGTCGGTGGCGGCGGTATCGGCGAGGTGTTCCGGCTGGCGATCGGTCGCGATCATGCGGCCAAGACCTATGCGATCATCATCCTGCTGCTCGTCAGCGTCATTGCCATCGACCAGTTCTCGTCATGGCTTCGCCGCCGGCTGATCGGCCAGCAGTCCTTCGAACTTGGCAGGGGAGCAGCCTGATGCCATCGGTACCTGCCATCAATGCATCCGACAGAGAGCGCCTGCGCGAAACCTATCCGCAGGTGTTTCACCGGTCCTTCCTGCAGCGCTACGGACTGCTGATCGGCTCCGGACTGATCCTCGCCTATCTGGTTGCCTGCTTTTTCGCCTTCAATGTGGGTCCCGCCTTCAGGAACGGCCAGTGGGACCGAGCCTCGCTCTATCTCCAGGACTGGTATTCATGGCGTGCCCAGCCGCGCCTGCGGTTCCAGGACGACGGCACCGTCAAGCCGCAGTGGTCGAGCCGTGGACAGTATGCCGAAGGTTCTAACATTTCCTGGCTGAAGCCAACCGAAGGCGGTGGCTACCGCGTGACCTATGGCAGTGAGGCAGACCGTCTGGATGTGACGCCGGGCCGGGTCGATGTCTATCTGAACGGCACGGTCTATCCGGTCACCATCGACAGCAACGCAGCGACTGCGCCAGCCGATGCGCCTTCGGCTCTCCGCCAAGACGGAGCCAAGGTGCTGGTCGATTACGGCTTCGAGGGTCAGGCGGAAATCCGCCCGGCACAGGTCTATGTGCAGCGTCGCTTCCTTGGATGGGCAAACTTCCTGTTCGACACCAAGTCGGCATTCTGGGGCAAGAGCTGGGGCGAGCTCGCACATCTTGCGACGATCGGTGAGCGGCTGGATCCGGCACGCTCGAACATCGGCTACATGCGCGACGACTTTCTCGGCAACAATGTCTGGCAGCACGCGGACATTCTGTCGAAACTGCTTCAGACGCTGGTCATGGCCTTTGTCGGCACGCTGCTCGGGACGCTGTTCGCCTTCCCGCTCGCCTTCATCGCGGCGCGCAACATTACCCGCAACCGGGCCGCCAACTGGGGCATGAAGCGCTTGTTCGACTTCCTGCGCTCCGTCGACATGCTGATCTGGGCGCTGTTCTTCACCCGCTCCTTCGGCCCAGGACCGATCCCCGGTATCGCGGCGATCTTCTTCACGGATGCGGGTGCGCTCGGCAAGGTCTATTCGGAAGCGGTCGAGAATGTCGACGACAAGCAGCGCGAGGGTGTCAAATCGGTCGGCGCGCCCTCCGTCATCGTCAACCGCTTCGGCGTCGTGCCGCAGGTGCTGCCGGTGTTCATCTCCCAGTCGCTGTATTTCTGGGAATCGAACACCCGTTCGGCGACTGTTATCGGCGCCGTCGGTGCAGGCGGCATCGGCCTCAAGCTGCTCGAAGCGATGGGCACCAATGCGGACTGGGACAAGGTTGCCTACATGGTTCTACTGATCCTGATGGTGGTCTTCCTGTTCGACAATGTGTCCAACGCGATCCGCTCACGTCTGATCGGTGGCCCGACACATTAAAAGGTTGCCGCATCATCATTCTGTCATGGAAATCTTTTAGCCGAAGGCTGTCTCGAGGCGCGACAGATGGTTAGTCTCGGGACGTCGCCCTTTCCTGATTCCGGAACCATGCCTTGCGATATGCTCTCTACTTTTCGCCCGCAGCGGATCATCCGCTGACGAAGACCGCCTCCCGTTGGCTTGGCCGCGACGCCTTCAGCGGGGAGCGCTTCGAGACAGCGGTCGTGGATGGCATTTCCGCTGAGGATGTGCACGCGCTGACGGCCGATCCGCGGCGCTACGCCTTTCATGCGACGCTGAAGGCGCCGTTCGAGCTTGCCGAAGGACGCAGCGAGGCCGAACTGCTCAACGCTTTCGAGAGGTTTGCGGCGGCGACACCGGGTTTCGACATTCCGAATGCCGTCATCGGCCAGCTCGGCCGTTTCTTCGCTCTGGTGCCTGACCAGGTCTATCCGGAACTGCAGGCCTTTGCCGCCCGCGTGGTCCAAGATTTCGAGCCGTTCCGCGCGCCGCTTTCGGATGCCGATATTGCCCGGCGCAAACCGGAGAACCTTTCACCCGAACACCGCGACAACCTGATGACCTGGGGCTACCCCTACGTCATGGACGAGTTCCGCTTTCACATGACGCTGACCGGACAGGTCCCGCCCGAACAGGCGCCTGCCATGCGCAAGGCGCTTGAAACCAGATTTGCAGATTTTACCAACGCACCGCTCTCCATCAACGGAGTTGCGCTCTTCGTAGAGCCCGAGCGGGGCGCAGATTTTACAGTTCACCGCTGGCTGCCCCTGGCGCCCGCCTCCGATATCAGAAAGACGACCCCATGACCGTCGAGACCGTATTCACAAATGCCCGTATCGTGCTGGAGGACAGCATCGTGACCGGCTCCATCCAGATCCGGGACGGCAAGATCGCAGACATCTCCAGTGGCACGGCACAGGCTGGCGAGGACTTCGAGGGCGATTACCTGATCCCCGGGCTTGTCGAACTCCATACCGACCATCTGGAGCAGCACTATTCGCCGCGTCCGGGCGTGCGCTGGAATGCGACGGCGGCGATCCAGGCGCATGACGCACAGATCGCTTCTTCCGGCATCACCACCGTGTTCGACTGCCTGCGGATGGGATCGGACGAGGATGGCGGCTTCGAGCAGGGCGAGATGCGGGACATGGCAGACGCCATCCAGGCCGCCGAGCGCCAGGGCCGCCTTCGGTCCGAGCATCTTATCCACCTTCGCTGCGAAGTTTCGGCCGACAATGTGCTCGATCACTTCGCCGATTTTGCCAACGACCCTTATGTCAGGCTCGTTTCGCTGATGGACCATGCTCCGGGCCAGCGGCAGTTCCAGACGATGGACCAGTACATTTTCTACTACCAGAAGAAGCGCGGGCTTTCCGACGAGGCCTTCAAGATCTTCATCGAAAAGCGCGTCGAGGAGTCCGAGCGCAATTCGACGCCGCACCGCATCGCCATCGCGAAGGTCTGCGCCGATAACGGCATTACGGTTGCCAGCCATGACGATGCGACGCTTGCGCATGTGGACGAGGCGATCGGCAACGGTGTGAAGCTCGCCGAATTCCCGACCAGTCTCGATGCCGCCAAGGCCTCGCACCAGGCCGGCATGAGCGTGCTGATGGGCGCGCCCAATATCGTGCGGGGCAAGTCGCATTCCGGCAATATTGCCGCCCGCGATCTGGCTGAGAAAGACGTGCTCGACGTGCTTTCGTCCGACTACGTGCCACTCAGCCTGCTCTACGCGCCGTTCATCCTGGCAGACGAGGTCGACAGCATCTCGCTGCCGAAGGCGATAGCCATGGTGAGTGCGACGCCTGCCCGCACCGTCGGCCTCGACGATCGCGGCCGGATCGCCACCGGCCTGCGCGCCGATCTGGTCCGGGTTCATCGTCCGGAGGGCGTGCCGGTGGCGCGTGCCGTGTGGCGCGAAGGTCGGCGGGTCGCCTGATGGACGGCCGCCCGGCGAATAGCGACAGTGGCAAAAGCGGCGTGATCGTCGTCGTGGTCGGCCCGAGCGGTGCGGGCAAGGACACGCTGATGGCGGAGGCTGCGCGGCATTTTGCGGATCGTGACGACGTGGTGTTTGCCCGCCGCACAATCACCCGGGACCCGGCGTCCGGCGGCGAGGACCACGACGGTGTCTCGGAGGACGAGTTCGCTGCGTTGGAAAAAGCCGGACGCTTTGCCGTGTCCTGGAATGCGCATGGGCTATCCTATGGCATTCCTAAGGATACGCTCGATGCCGTCGAAGGTGGCAGTCTGGTCATCGCCAATGGCTCCCGTTCGGCGCTTGCACACTTCCACTCAGCGTATCCGGCCATGCTGGTCATCAACGTCATTGCCTCGCGCGACGTGCTCGCCGCGCGGCTCGAAGCGCGGGGACGGGAATGCCGCGAGGACATCCTGCGGCGTCTCGAGCGCGGCTCCCTCACTGTCGATGGCGACTATTCGGTCGTAACGATCGACAACAGCGGGTCCCTGAGCGAAGCCGCCCAGACACTGATCGACACGCTGGAACGACGTCTTTTCCGGCGCGTGTGATTTTGCGACTATCTTCACGACGGGCACTTTACAGTCCCGATTTTGCCTCTATGTGGACTTTCTAACATAAGGGGCGCAGCATGGACCAAACGCGAAGGCTTGATGACTTAAACGACGTGGATGCTGCGGGAACGGCAAGGCTCAATTTGGAAGCCCGGATGACCGTGCTCGAGATCGTGTCCATCACCTCGCTCGCCATGGCGCTGGATACCTCCGAAAACGCGAATGTTGATCATGCCAAGGGCATTGCCAGCCTGATCCTCGACACCGTCCACCACCGCTGTCGTGAACTGGGCATGACGGATGAAGGCAGCCAGTCGGCGCACCGATACGCCGACGAGCTGCTATCGACAGCTCTTCTGTCCCTTTACCCCAACGGCTGATCAAGCCAGATCAGTGCGCCTCGTCCCAGTTCGCGGCGGCGCGCGCGTCCACCTTCAGCGGCACCCGCATCGAGACAGCCGGCATTGTCGCCTCTTCCATAGTCGATACGATCAGCGGGATCGCTTCTTCGATCGCCGCATCCTCGACTTCGAAGATCAGTTCGTCATGCACCTGCAGCAGCATGCGGACCTTTTCGTCGAGACCGGCCTTCTTCAGGGCAGGCTCCATCCCGATCATCGCACGGCGGATGACATCAGCGGCCGACCCCTGGATCGGGGCGTTGATGGCAGCGCGTTCATTGAAGGCGCGCATCGACGGGTTGGACGACTTGATATCGGGATAATGGGAGCGACGGCCGAAGATCGTTTCCACATAGCCATGCTCACGGGCAAAGGCCTTCGTCTGCTCCATGTAGTCCTTGATACCGGGAAAGCGCTCGAAATACCGCTTGATATAATCGCCTGCTTCCGAGCGATCGATAGACAGCTGGTTGGCAAGACCAAAAGCGGAAATTCCGTAGATGATGCCGAAGTTGATCGCCTTTGCGCGGCGACGGACCTCACTCGACATGCCCTCGACGGGAACGCCGAACATTTCCGATGCGGTCATCGAGTGAATGTCGATGCCATCCGCGAAGGCCTGACGCAGCTGCGGAATGTCGGCGACGTGGGCGAGGACGCGCAGCTCGATCTGGCTGTAATCCGCGGAGAGAAGCTTGTGGCCGGGGGTCGCGATGAATGCGGTGCGGATCTTGCGGCCTTCGGCATTGCGGACCGGGATGTTCTGAAGATTGGGTTCCGACGAGGAAAGACGCCCGGTCGTGGTCGATGCCAGCGAATAGGACGTGTGAACGCGCTTGGTCTGCGGATGGACGTAGCCTGGAAGCGCATCGGTGTAGGTGGATTTCAGCTTTGTCAGCTGGCGCCAGTCGACGATCTTGCGCGGCAGATCGTGACCAGTCGCGGCCAGATCCTCCAGCACGCTTGCCGAAGTCGACCACTGGCCGGTCTTGGTCTTGGCACCGCCGGGCAGGCCCATCTTGCCGAACAGGATATCGCCGAGTTGCTTGGGAGAGCCGATGGTGAATTTCTCGCCGGCTAGCGCATAGATCTCGTCTTCGAAGGCCGCCGCCTTCTGCGCAAGCTCGCCGGAAAGGCGCGACAGGATCTGCCGATCGATAGTGATGCCGCGTTCTTCCATATCGGCGAGAACAGAGACCAGCGGTCGCTCGAGCCGTTCGTAGACGCGTGTTAGGCCCGCTGCGGCGAGCTGCGGTTTCAGCACCATCCAGAGACGCAGCGTGACATCCGCGTCCTCGGCCGCATAGGCAGTCGCCTTCTCGATATCGACGTAATCGAACGTCACCCCGCTCTTGCCGGAACCGGCAACATCCTTGAAAGCGATCGGCTTGTGATTGAGCCAGCGTTCGGACAATGCGTCCATGCCGTGGTTGGCCTTTCCGGCCTCCAGCACATAGGACATCAGCATCGTATCGTCATGGGCCTGGACGGTTATGCCGTGCCGCTTCATGACGAGGTAGTCGAACTTGAGGTTCTGCGCGACCTTGAGGACGGTCGGATCTTCCAGCAGCGGTTTCAGGCGATCCAGCGCTTCGCGGCTGGCCATCTGGTTTTCGGCCAGACCACCGCCTAGGAGATCGCCGACACCGGTCTTGTGGGTGAGCGGGACATAGGCGGCGCGGACTTCGAGACCGGACGGGCTGTCGGTATTGTCGGCGATCGCCAGCGAGAAGCCGACCAGTTCGGCCTGCATCGGGTCGAGCGAGTTCGTCTCCGTGTCGAAGGCGACGAAACCGGTCTCGCGCGCCGCGCGGATCCAGTCATCAAGCACTTCCACATCGCGGATCGTGACATAGTTTTCCATATCGAGCTTCGCCTGCCCGAATGCGGCGATACGAGCTTCGGCAAAGGAGACAGGCGTCGCTTCGCCGGTTACCTTTGCGACCGTCGAAACCGCTCGCTCGACCGGCGCCGCGGCTGCGGTCTCTCCCGTGTCGGCCTTCGCCGCCTCGCCCGCATCGAGGTCTGGACCGCGGGCGGCATCGCCCCATTCGACCTCGACATCCGCCGCTTCTATTTCATCGGCGTTGCAGTCGCAGGCTGTGGCAACCCTTCGCGTCAACGTTCCGAAGTTCATGGCCTTGAGGAAGCCGATCAGCTTTGGTCCGTTCTGGGGTTCGAGAACCAGCGCATCGAGTTCGAGCTCCAGAGGGACATCGGTGCGCAGCTCCACCAGTCGCCTCGACAAGCGCGCCTGCTCGGCAAAGGCGATGATGCTTTCGCGGCGCTTGACCTGCTTGATCTCTCCGGCGCGGGAAAGAAGCGTTTCGAGATCGCCGAACTCTTCCAAAAGCTGCGCCGCCGTCTTCGGCCCGATGCCCGGAATACCCGGCACGTTGTCGACCGAATCGCCGACCAGAGCCTGGAGATCGATCATCTTTTCAGGCGCTACGCCCCACTTTTCGACCACGTCGGGCACGCTGATCTGCTTGTCCTTCATGCTGTCGTACATGTGGACCATCGGCGTCACCAGCTGCATCAGGTCCTTGTCGGAGGACACGATGGTGACGTCGGCGCCGGTCGCTTCGGCCTGGCGGGCATAGGTGGCAATGATGTCATCCGCCTCGAACCCCTCCGTCTCGATGCAGGGCAGGTTGAAGGCGCGGGTCGCCTGGCGGATCAGACCGAACTGCGGAACGAGCTCTTCCGGCGGCGCGGACCGGTTGGCCTTGTACGCATCGTAGATCTCCTTGCGGAAGGTCTTCGAGGAATAGTCGAAAATGACGGCGAAATGCGTCGGCGTGACGCCGACCGAGGTATCGCGCGCATCGGTCAGAAGCTTCCACAACATGTTGCAGAACCCCGACACGGCGCCGACCGGCAGCCCGTCTGATTTGCGGGTCAGCGGGGGCAATGCATGGAACGCCCGGAAGATGAAACCGGAGCCGTCGATGAGGAAGAGATGATCGCCTTTTTTCATGGTGATGGAATACCCCGAGGCATCTTCGGCGTCCACGAAAAGTTCGCCGACAGCGCCACCGAACGCTCACCGCAACGTTACCGATTTGTAATAGACCAATCCCTTGAAAAGCCGCATTCCGCCGCACATTTCAAGCTTACCGGCGATTGATCACGCCGCAGTCTGGCACCCGGCTTGCCCCCTGCCGCGTCAGACCGGACAAAGGCTCAACCCCCTCTCCGGGCCTTTGTTCTTCTATCATGCCGCCACGACCGCTCCCCTCCCGGTCGTGGCGGTTTTTGTTTGCGGCTCACAGCATCTAGCGAAGCGTCGCAGGGTTGGCGAAAGCACGGCGTGCGATATATCCTTCCTGGCAAGGTCTGTTTGGACTTTCAACCGGGAAGCAAGATACCGAAGCCATGGCATTCGATCGCTCTCATTCCGCAACCTATCTCGCCAACCAGCTTGCGAAGGGTTTTGCGCGATCCCTGCAACAGCGCTCAAGCAGCCTCGGCTTTTCCCCGGGCCAGTTTCCCGTTCTCCTGGAACTCTGGCAGCAGGATGGCCTTACCCAGAAGCAACTCCTGGACAAGCTCGAGGTGGAGCAGGCGACGGTCGCCAATACGCTCGCGCGGATGCAGCGCGACGGTCTCATCGAGCGCATCCCCCATCCTGACGACAAGCGGGCAAAGATCATTACCCTGACGGCGCTTGGCCGCAGCCTGGAGGCCCGTGCGGTGGAGGCGGCAGCGGAAGCCGACGCGGCCCTGTTTTCCGGGTTCAAGCGATTCGAGCGTGACCTGATGATCGAATACATGCGGATGATTTTGGAGAACGCCCGCAAGCTCTAGGGGGCGCCAGAGACTTGTCAGTGCAAGGTTGCAGTCGACGTTACTGCCCGCTAGTTGTCCTGCACCAATCAGCCTTTTCCATTGTACGGTGACATAAAGGCTTGCTAGTTTCCGGAACGAGCGTCGCAAGCCACGTCTACAGCGGCGCCGAGCATCCACACACAGGATATTGTTATGACCGAACTTTCCCCCGTTCTTGACCGTGCCGATCAGAACCTCAGCGCCAGCATCGATCGGATGTTCGATCTCGTGCGCATCAAGTCCATCTCGACTGATCCGGCCTTCAAGGACGATTGCCGCAAAGCTGCTGAGTGGCTTGTCCAGGAATTGACGACGCTGGGCTTCGAAGCATCCTTGCGCGACACCCCCGGTCATCCGATGGTGGTCGGTCATCACGCGGGAGCAACGCCGGATGCGCCGCACGTTCTGTTCTACGGTCACTACGACGTGCAGCCGGTTGATCCGATCGAGCTCTGGGAAGATGATCCCTTCGATCCGAAGCTGAAGGAGCTCCCGGGTGGCCGCAAGATCATGACCGGACGCGGGACATCCGACGACAAGGGCCAGTTGCTGACCTTCGTCGAAGCCTGCCGCGCCTACAAGGACGTGCATGGCGCGCTGCCGATCCGCATCACCATCCTGTTTGAGGGCGAGGAAGAATCCGGTTCGCCGTCGCTGAAGCCTTTCCTCGAAGCCAATGCCGAAGAGCTCAAGGCCGACTTCGCCCTGGTCTGCGATACGGGCATGTGGGACACCGACACACCGGCAATCGCTGCCGCCCTTCGCGGCCTGGTCGGCGAAGAGATCACTGTCACCGCTGCCGATCGCGACCTGCATTCCGGTCTTTACGGCGGTGCTGCCGCAAACCCGATCCACATTCTCACCGGTATCATCGCCGGCCTTCGCGACGACACGGGCCGCATCACCCTTGAAGGTTTCTACGACGGCGTCGAGGAAACGCCTGAAAACATCAAGGCAAGCTGGGAAACGCTTGGTCGCTCGGCCGAAAAGTTCCTCGGCGAAATCGGGCTCTCAGAGCCGGCCGGCGAAAAGGGCCGTTCGGTTCTGGAAATGACCTGGGCCCGACCGACCTGCGAGGTCAACGGGATCTGGGGCGGTTACACTGGCGACGGCTTCAAGACCGTCATTGCGGCCAAGGCTTCGGCAAAGATCTCGTTCCGCCTCGTGGGAACGCAGGACCCGGACAAGATCCGCGACGCGTTCCGCGCCTATGTGACATCCAAGATCCCGGCGGACTGCAACGTCGAGTTCCACCCGCATGGTGGCTCGCCCGCGATCCAGCTTTCATACGACTCACCGGCCTTGACCAAGGCGAAGAGTGCACTTTCGGACGAATGGGCAAATCCAGCCGTCATCATCGGCATGGGCGGCTCCATTCCGATCGTCGGCGATTTCCAGAAGATGCTCGGAATGGATAGTCTGCTGGTCGGCTTCGGACTCAATGACGACCGGATCCACTCGCCGAACGAGAAGTATGACCTGAAGTCCTACCACAAGGGGATCAGGTCCTGGGTCCGGATCATCACGGCCCTCGCAAAGTGAGGGCACCGGCGGGGCGCAGCAGACAGCTCCTTTGCCGATGCACGTCCAACTCATACGAAACGAAAAAGGTCGGGCTAGCCCGACCTTTCTGATCCCAATCACAAGTGCCAGTACATCCGTGGTCACTCTTATGGGCATGCAATGCGAAACAGCCGCCGTCGACGACATTGGCTCTAATGTTCATCGTCTCGCTAATTGGTTAATATTTGGTTAACGGCGCTCTGTGCCTTGCTCGAAAGGCATCGTCGGAACGCAAAAAGGCCGGTCGATGACCGGCCTTCATAAATAAATGAAACGGGTACCTTAGACGGCGCGGAGGCTGTCAGCCGATTCCTTGCCGGAACGGCGGTCGGTCGTCAGTTCGAAGCCGATCTTCTGACCGTCCTGCAGCTGGCCGAGGCCTGCGCGCTCGACCGCGGTGACGTGAACGAAAACGTCCTTGCCACCGTCGTCAGGGGTGATGAAGCCGTAGCCCTTGGTTGCGTTGAACCATTTTACAGTACCAGTCGCCATAACGATGCCTTTCTCTTGCAAATGACCGACTGCCCCGTTCGGAATTTCCCGGGGCGTTTGTGTTTCGTATTTGAAGAAAGATCGTCGCAGGCGGGGCAGTTTAGCCACGTGCTGGCTTGTCAAACAAATATCGATGCAGAGGATTTAAGGTCTGGCCGTTTTGGCGTCAAGCCTGCAGGACCGGGCGCAAATCGATCGATCCAGACGCGATCGTGGTGCCCTGTATCCGCTGTATCGACGCAAGTTCTTGAAGTTGCGGGCCTTTTCGAGAGCTTCAGGCGCTTCCGATATCTCATCGCTCCAGCCCCTCAGAAAACAGAAAAGCCCGACGCGGGAGGAGGTGCGTCGGGCTTCTGAAACTGGCCAACAACTGGGAGGAGGAGTGTTGCCGGCCCCATCGGGGACGCTGGGAGGAGGAGTGCGTCCGTCGATGATTTAAACATACAGCGGAAACGCACAAAAAACAGACGTAATTTCGCACCGCAGCATTGCAAGAATCGCATGCCTCGCGAGACTTGCCCGCTGGATGCGCTTCCGTCATGCTGCTCTTATGAGCCTTGAATCCGTACGCAGCTTTTTCGCGACCCACGCGCCTGACATCGAGATCATCGAGACCGAACAGAGTTCGGCGACCGTTCCGCTTGCAGCACTCGCGCATGGCGTCGATCCTGATCAGATCGCGAAGACAATCTGCCTGCGAGCGGGCGATGTCATGCTGTTGGTCGTAATGTCGGGAAATAGTCGCATCGACAATAAGAAGTTCAGGTCGGTCTTCAGCGCCAAACCGCGTATGCTGTCCGGCGATGAGGTCATGGCGGCAACTGGCCATCCGATCGGAGGGGTGTGCCCGTTTGGTCTTGCGACTGAGCTCCAGGTCTATTGCGACCTTTCGCTAAAGGATTACTCTGAGGTCGTGCCCGCGGCTGGAGCAACAAATGCTGCGATCAGGATAGACCCGGAACGACTTGCAGAACTCACCAAGGCCATCTGGATCGACTGCGCCAGCCGAACGGATAGTTCGGCCGGCTAGACGGATAAGGTATTCTTAGAAGCGGTCGTTGATGTAACGCTGATACCAGGCCTGCTTGCTGTCGACGGACGCGTTGGCGACGAGATAGCCGATCGCAAAGCCGATACCGCCAATCAGGGTGATCAGGGTCGTGGTTGCTGCAGGATGCTCGCGGACAGTGGCGGCCACGGAATTTGCTTCTTCCGAAACGTAGCTTGCGGCATCGGACGCACGGCTTGCGACGCGGTCATAAGCAACACTGCCTTTTTCTGCCAACAGATCACGCAAATTGGCGATCTCGGACTTGAGGCTGGCGATCTCGGAATTGAATGCCGAATTTTCGCTCGGCACATGATCGAAGGATGGCGACTGGGATTCGGTTGGCTTCAGGCTCTTTACGGATTCTGCCATTTTGGCCTCCTGTCTGTTGTTGATCGAGAGCACGGTCAACTTTCGAAGACAGGATATGTTCCTTGAATGGCCCGAATGTCTGTTCGACCCGGAATCTACCGCGCCTTGGCGAGAGTTTCCGCCAATGCAGCCAGTTTCTCTTTTTCGTCGGCGCCCTTTTGAAGCGAGTTGACGAGAATGAGCGCCAGTGCTTCTGCATCTGGACTGCTTTTATCGATGTGGTGCTCGGAGCAGGTCTCGTCGAAGACTTGCTGCAATAGGTTGAGCTGGCCGGAACTGACCGGCTTGCGGATAAGCTGACTTGGCATTTGCCCCTCACGTGCGGATGGCGAGGCTCCTCCCCATACCCCTGGGAGCCGCGATCAGGCTAAAAGACTTATCCGCTTGCAGCCTCCAAACCTCAGCGAAGGAAACGAGTGGATGCAGCCGGCAGTGTGAGATCTGACTAATTGAATAGCAATAACAAGATCGCACGGGTGCAATTTAGGGGGTTATTAACAATAGCCACACCCTTATCGCGAGCCACGACGCCCGGCGCGCTTGTCACCGGACGGCGTAGATCATCAATTTCTATCGGACCACGAATCAGGCAGCGCCTGCCGGGTCTCCCGTCGGCATCAGAGCCGGCTCCAAAGTGGGATCCTGCGGGTTTTTCGTATCCCCCGGATCCTGCGTCGGGGTCAGCGGCGGCTTTTCCTGCGTGCGGTCGGGCACTCCACCAGTCCCCACGGGACCACGGGGAGTCTCGACGCCGGGAGTTGGCAATGGGTCACGATTCGGCATGAATGCCTCCTTTGTCTCAGGGTAGGTCTACAGGAAACGGCTATAACCATTGATTGTTCCGGTCCGCTCATCGGGCAGGGCTAGCGCTGGACGCGGATTGCGGGTCAAAGCCAGCGTCGCCTGTCGTGGGGCCGGGACGAAACGCCCAGCAGATAACCGAGTAGAAATGCCGCCACGCCGATGGATGCGGCAACGGATGCAGTAGCGGCCGGGTGATCCACAGCGTGCGCTGCGACCATTCCCGCTTCGTCCTTCACCTTCGCGGCTGTGGATTTTGCTTTTTCAACGACGCCCGTTTCAGGGTCGATATCACCGGTGAAGCCGACATTGAGTGGTTTTCTCGCCATGGTCATCTCCTTTCGAAGACAATCCACGGGCCGGAATGAAGTTCCGTCCGCAAGACGCGACTGGGCACGCAGCGCCGCCGTAGCGGGTCTGCGGACAATCAGGCCGCGGAGCCTCTACATGAGCTGCAACTTCGACAGCGCCTCTCGCGTCAGAAACACATCGGTCTTTCCTGCCTCATAGGCCGGATGACTGAATTCAAACATGCCGCTGGAAAAGACGCCGTTATGTGGCATCTCGAGCGCCTGCTTGACGCTGACGAGACCGACCGGAACACGCCGGTCGCCATTGATGACCACAGCCTCAACGATCCTGTTCATGCACTCCCCTCCTCCAAGGTGGAACTCAAACCGATCCGACAGGCAAATTACCGTATATAGAAAGCAACTGTTTTACGTAGAAATCCAGCCTTTTTTAGGCGGCACTCATATTAAATAGCGTCCGATCGGATTTTACATCTCCTTAAATCGCCGCATTTACACTGCAGCGAGATAACTCGGGCGACAATTTGTGAGAACAGCGCATTCAGGATGCGCGTAACGGGGATATGCCGGCTCATCATGGCAGCCAGAAAATCGGACAAACGCGTCGAACCGTCTTTTGGCGGATCGCAGGACAAAGATGACTTCCGTCTCGACGCGGACGACCGCATCATTGGCAATGGACGCTCCACCCGGCGTGCGCAGAAGGCCGATGACGAGTACGACGATCTCCCGCCCCGCAAGACACGCAAGCAGTCCGACCCGTCCAACGACCGCGACAGGTCTTCGCGCAAGGCATCGTCAAATCGCGGTGGCGACAATGGTGGCTTCTTCGGGCCCCTGAAACGACTGGTTTACTGGTGCGTCGTCCTGTCGATCTGGGCAGCGATCGGCATCGGTGGACTTGTTCTCTACTACGGCGCGCAGATGCCGTCTGCCAGCAGCTGGACCATTCCAGACCGTCCGCCAAACATGAAGATCACCGCGACCGATGGGTCGGTCATCGCCAACCGCGGCACGACTGGTGGCGAGGCGCTGGCGCTGGAAGACATGTCGCCCTACCTGCCCCAGGCCGTCATGTCGATCGAGGACCGGCGCTTCTATTCCCATTTCGGCGTCGATCCGCTGGGTCTGGCGCGCGCCTTCGTCAACAACCTGACAGGCCAGCCGATCCAGGGCGGTTCGACGATCACCCAGCAGCTTGCCAAGAACCTGTTCCTATCCCCGGACCGCACGTTCGAGCGCAAGATCCAGGAAGTGCTCTTGTCCTTCTGGCTGGAGACGAAATTCACCAAGGACCAGATCCTGGCGATGTACCTCAACCGGGTGTACTTCGGCGCGAACGCCTATGGTGTCGAGGCCGCTTCGCGTCGCTACTTCAACAAGTCGGCACGGGACGTCAACCTCGGCGAGGCGGCAACGCTTGCGGGTCTCTTGAAGGCGCCCTCGCGGCTTTCGCCTGCCAGAGATCCGAAAGCGGCCGAAGAGCGGGCACAGGTCGTTCTCGGCACGATGCGGGAAGAAGGCTACATCACTGACAGCGACCTCAAGACCGCGATGGCGCAGCCGCCTTCCAACGCCAAGAGCTCCTGGAACGGCGCCCAGCACTACGCCGCAGATATGGTGGTCGATGAGGTCAAGCGTCTGATCGGGGAGCCGAAGGTCGATGTCGTCGTCGAGACCACCGTCGATCTGCGTCTTGAGGAAGCCGCCGAAAAGGCTTTGAAAGACGTGCTCAACAAGGAAGGCGGCAAGCTGAACGCATCGCAGGCGGCGCTTGTTTCCGTCGATGCGACTGGCGCCATCCGCGCAATGGTGGGCGGCCGCGATTACGCCCAAAGCCAGTTCAACCGGGCCGTCAAGGCCAAGCGCCAGCCGGGGTCGGCGTTCAAGCCGTTCGTCTATGCCTCGGCTCTCGAAGCGGGCTACAATCCGGACACGATCGTCAACGACGCGCCTGTCCGCATCGGCAACTGGACGCCGGAGAATTACGAGAAGGAATACAAGGGGCCGGTTCCGCTTTCCTATGCGATGGCCCATTCGCTCAACACCGTCGCCGCCCAACTGGTGATGGCGGTGGGGCCTGAAAAGGTCGTGTCGATGGCGCATCGGCTCGGCGTCGATTCCGACATCCAGCCGAACGCCTCGATCGCGCTCGGGACATCGGAAGTCTCGCTGACGGAACTCACCTCATCCTATGCGGCCTTCATGAACGGCGGCTACAAGGCGACGCCTTATATCGTGAAGCGGATCGCCGACACGGACGGCAAGGTTCTCTATGAGGCCGACTACACCAACCCGCCGCGTGTTCTCAGCGCGCCGGTTGCCGCTGCCATGAACAGCATGATGTCGGGCGTCGTCCGTGACGGCACCGGCCGGGCCGCGCGCCTCGATGGCTGGCAGGTTGCCGGCAAGTCCGGGACGACCCAGTCGTTCCGCGATGCGCTGTTCGTCGGTTATACCAGCATCATGACGACAGGGATCTGGTTCGGCAACGACGACGGCGCCTTCATGAAAAAGGTGACGGGTGGCGGCCTGCCGGCAAAAGCCTGGAAGGAATACATGACGGTTGCAATGAAGGGCTATACCCCGACGCCACTGTTCGGTTTCAACAGCGGCCTTCAGCTGCCACCGCCCGTCGAGGAAGAACAATCGCCATCGACATCGATTGGCGACATCATTTCCGGCATCATACCGGGGGCGAGCGATCAGCGTGAAGCGCCTGCGCCCGACAATTTTCCGCCAGCTCCGCGTGCGCCGGTCCAACAGGCGGCACCTCGTGGAGAAGCCTCTCTCGAACAGCCGGCACGCAGGCCTCCGCCCGCGACGCGCCAGCAAGTCCAGCCTGCCACCCCGGGCCAGCCCGATTGCGCCTATGGTGACAACGCGGTCTGCAACACCGGGACGGTTTATGACAACAGACCGCCGCCGCGACAGTATCGCGAAGGCGGTTCTGCCAACCGGGCGCAACCCGGAGAATACAGGGATTACCGCGAATATCGTGCCCCTTACGATAGCCAGGCACCGGTGCCGCCCGGCGATGTCGGCGGCCGTCCGATGCCGCCTTCGGACGTCGGACAAGTCTACCAGCCGCAGGAAACGCGTCGCACGACGCTGTACGATATCCTCATGGGCCAGTAGCCCGTTAGAAAGACAGAAGGAAAATTGCATTTTTTTGCGTGAATGCAGGCGAATTCCCGCCTTGCAGTCCGAAAAACCCGTCCTTATATACCCCGCATGACAGCAGCCGGTGCTGCGAAAATTCCCAGTCGAGGAACTGTCAAAGGAATGCCTTTCACGGGGTTCCGACAGTTCGCTTAAAGGAGAGAGAAGATATGGCAAAAGTAATTGGCATCGACCTTGGCACTACCAACTCCTGCGTCGCCATTATGGACGGCAAGGATTCCAAAGTCATCGAGAATGCGGAAGGCGCGCGCACGACGCCGTCCATGGTCGCATTTTCTGACGACGGCGAACGTCTCGTCGGTCAGCCGGCCAAGCGCCAGGCTGTAACCAACCCAACCAATACGCTTTTCGCAGTGAAGCGCCTTATCGGCCGCCGCTACGAAGACCCGACCGTTGAGAAGGACAAGGGCCTCGTACCCTTCGACATCGTCAAGGGCGACAACGGCGACGCTTGGGTGAAGGCCCAGGACAAGGCCTACTCTCCTGCCCAGATCTCGGCGATGATCCTTCAGAAGATGAAGGAAACCGCAGAAGCCTATCTCGGCGAGAAGGTCACGCAGGCGGTCATCACGGTTCCCGCATACTTCAACGATGCCCAGCGCCAGGCAACCAAGGATGCCGGCCGCATTTCGGGTCTTGAAGTTCTGCGCATCATCAACGAGCCGACGGCTGCAGCACTTGCCTACGGCCTCGACAAGAAGGAAGGCAAGACGATTGCCGTTTACGACTTGGGCGGCGGCACGTTCGATATCTCGGTTCTCGAAATCGGCGACGGCGTCTTCGAAGTGAAGTCGACCAACGGCGACACCTTCCTCGGTGGTGAAGACTTCGATATGCGTCTCGTCGAATATCTCGCAAACGAGTTCAAGAAGGAAAACGGCATCGACCTGAAGAACGACAAGCTCGCTCTGCAGCGCCTCAAGGAAGCATCCGAGAAGGCAAAGATCGAACTGTCGTCGTCGCAGCAGACCGAAATCAACCTGCCGTTCATCACGGCCGATGCTTCCGGTCCGAAGCACCTGACCTTGAAGCTGACCCGCTCGAAGTTCGAAAGCCTGGTCGACGATCTCGTCCAGCGCACTGTCGCACCGTGCAAGGCAGCCTTGAAGGATGCCGGCGTGACTGCCGCTGAAATCGACGAAGTCGTTCTGGTCGGCGGCATGAGCCGCATGCCGAAGGTACAGGAAGTCGTCAAGCAGCTGTTCGGCAAGGAGCCGCACAAGGGCGTCAACCCGGATGAGGTGGTTGCCATGGGCGCCGCGATCCAGGGCGGCGTTCTGCAGGGCGACGTCAAGGACGTTCTCCTTCTCGACGTGACCCCGCTGTCGCTCGGCATCGAAACGCTCGGTGGCGTCTTTACCCGCCTGATCGACCGCAACACGACGATCCCGACGAAGAAGTCGCAGACCTTCTCGACCGCCGACGATAACCAGTCGGCCGTGACGATCCGCGTTTCGCAGGGCGAGCGTGAAATGGCGCAGGACAACAAGCTGCTCGGTCAGTTCGACCTCGTCGGTCTGCCGCCGGCTCCGCGCGGCATGCCGCAGATCGAAGTCACGTTCGACATCGACGCCAACGGCATTGTCCAGGTTTCGGCCAAGGACAAGGGTACCGGCAAGGAACAGCAGATCCGCATCCAGGCATCTGGTGGTCTGTCCGACGCCGACATCGAGAAGATGGTCAAGGACGCCGAAGCGAACGCCGAAACCGATAAGAAGCGTCGTGCCGGTGTGGAAGCCAAGAACCAGGCCGAAAGCCTCATTCACTCCAGCGAGAAGTCGCTGGCTGAATATGGCGACAAGGTAACCGAGACCGACCGTAAGGCGATCGAGGATGCCATTGCCGCGCTCAAGGCTTCTGTCGAGGCTCCCGAGCCTGATGCAGATGACATCCAGGCGAAGACCCAGACCCTCATGGAAACATCCATGAAGCTTGGTCAGGCCATCTATGAGGCCCAGCAGGCTGATGTTGGCGCTGCCGAAGCCGGCAAGGACGACGGTGTCGTCGATGCCGACTACGAGGAAATCAAGGACGACAAGAAGTCGGCCTAAGTCTGGTTCCGTTGACGGATACCGCTAGATGGTCGACTAAGATATCCGGCTGCCATCGTGCAGCCGGAACCCTTTCTGGAGCCGGTTACCGCTTATGGCTAAAGCAGATTTTTACGAAACGCTGGGTGTCGGCAAATCCGCTGACGAGAAGGAGCTGAAAAGCGCCTTCCGTAAGCTTGCGATGAAATACCATCCCGACAAGAACCCCGGCGATGCGGAAGCTGAGAAGAAATTCAAGGAGATCGGCGAAGCTTACGAGACGCTGAAGGATCCCCAGAAGCGCGCGGCCTACGATCGCTTCGGTCATGCTGCCTTCGAACAGGGTGGCATGGGCGGCGGCGGTGGCGGCTTCTCCGGCGGCGCGGGAGCAGGTGGCTTCTCCGACATTTTCGAAGACATTTTTGGCGACATGATGGGTGGCGGCCGTGCGCGCCGGTCGTCCGGCGGTCGCGAACGTGGCGCCGATCTTCGCTACAATATGGAGATCACCCTCGACGAGGCCTATGCCGGCAAGACGGCGCAGATCCGGGTTCCGTCCTCGATCACCTGTGACGTCTGTTCGGGTTCGGGCGCAAAGCCCGGCACCCAGCCGAAGACCTGCGGCACCTGCCAGGGGTCCGGGCGCGTCCGTGCATCCCAGGGCTTCTTCTCGGTTGAGCGGACCTGCCCGACCTGTCATGGCCGCGGACAGACCATCACCGATCCGTGCACCAAGTGCCACGGCCAGGGTCGCGTCACCGAAGAGCGTTCGCTGTCCGTAAACATTCCATCGGGCATCGAAGACGGCACGCGCATTCGCCTGCAGGGCGAAGGCGAAGCCGGTGCGCGCGGTGGCCCAACCGGGGATCTCTACATCTTCCTGTCGGTCCGACCGCACGAGTTCTTCCAGCGTGATGGCGCCGATCTATACTGCGCCGTGCCGATCTCCATGACGACGGCAGCGCTTGGCGGCACGTTCGATGTCGGGACGCTGGATGGATCGAAGTCACGTGTGACCGTTCCTGAGGGCACACAGGCCGGCAAGCAGTTCCGCCTCAAGGGCAAGGGAATGCCGGTGCTGCGGTCTTCGCAGACGGGCGATCTCTACATCCAGATCCAGATCGAGACGCCGCAGAAGCTGACCAAGCGCCAGCGCGAGCTGCTGCAGGAGTTCGAGGACATCTCGTCCAAAGAGAACAATCCGGAATCGACGGGCTTCTTTGCCCGGATGAAGGAATTCTTCGACACCTGATGGCTGTCGCAAAGACGAAGATTGCAAAACGCCGGCCCTGCGCCGGCGTTTTTCTTCGTTAAAACCCTTATAGACACCGCAATCTGCCCAGCCATTATTATAGAGCTGAACAATCCCGCTCTGTAGTTGCGGGACTGAAACAATCGAGACCAGACATGACGGACGGTAAACACTACTGGCTTCGCAAAGACGACAAGCAGGCGACCAAGGCCAACTTCCCGGAACTGTTCTTCGACCTGGTCTTCGTCTTCGCCTTCATCCAGTTGTCGGAAACGCTGGCCGCGGATTTCTCGCTCGGGATCGCCGCCGAAGCGCTGATTTTCATCTTCGCGCTCTGGTGGGTCTGGATCCACACGACCTGGGTCACCAATCTTCTCGATGCCGAAATAGAGCCGGTGCGGATCCTGCTGTTCGGCCTGATGTTTCTCGGCGTCATTCTGGCAATTGCCCTGCCGAGGGCGTTTCAGGACATGGGCCTGACCTTCGCGCTCGCCTATTCGGCCATGCAGATCATTCGATCGCTGTTTGCGCTCTACGCCTTCCGACGCGCCGATCGGGCCTCCTATGTCACCTTCCAGCGGATTACCGTCTGGCTTTCGGTTTCAAGCGCTTTGTGGATCGCCGGCGGCCTCAGTGAACAGTCCCTCCGGGTGTACTTCTGGATCGCTGCGCTGGCGATCGAATATATCGCACCGATCCTACGTTACCGGGTGCCCGGGCTAGGTGCCGCGCCTGCGGAAACGCTTGACATCAACGGCGAGCATATGGCCGAACGCTGCGCGCTGTTCGTCATCATCGCACTTGGGGAAACGATCCTCACCACGGGCAAGAATGCATCCAGTCATCTGGAAAGCAGCTTGACGCCAATCGTGCTGTTTGTAGCCTTCCTTTCGACCGTGCTGATGTGGTGGATCTACTTCCATGACGGGCAGGAAAAGGCAGCCGACAAGGCGGAAGAAAGTTCAGAGCCACAGGCGACCGCGAATCATCTTTTCACCTACGGTCATCTGCCGATTATCGCTGGCATCATCCTTACCGCAGTCGGTGAAGACTTCGCCCTGTCGCATGCGCACGAGCATGCAACGCTTGCTCAGGCTTTCGCGCTTCTAGGCGGTCCGATCCTGTTCTTAAGCGGCATGATCTGGGTAAAGACGCATTCGACAAAGCATGTGCCATGGTCGCATTGTGCCGGCATTGCCGTCCTTGTTGCCTGCTTTCTGCTTGTTGCGAGCCTGACAACCGTTCACATCCAGATGCTTGCGACGGGTTCGCTTCTGGCCGTCGCAATCTGGGAATATGTGGCCCTGAGGCGCTTTGCCCGCGCCGCCGCGTGACGGTCAGTAGTGTGGCGGCCTGGTGTTGGCCGGTGCTTCCAGCGAGGTTTCCTCGAGGGACAGAAAGCGTACGGTCAGCCGGTCGAGCTTCGAGCGGGTCTGCTCGACGACCGTCCACTGTTCGGCAAGCTGGTCGGACAATTCCTCGATGACCTTGGCCTGATGCGCCGCCAATTCCTCCAGCTTCAAAATTCTATCGTCGTCGGTCACACTATTCACTCGCACTCGATTTCGGGCCTTCGCCGGATCCTTCCGGCTGAGGCTTTCTCCGAGACTACAGCGTTTGGAGCGGGAAGAAAACGGCGGGCACGGCCTGCAACTCGCTAAGGGTGATGTCAGTTACAGACCTGCGCTTGCCTTCTTGGCGCGAAGTCCTTAGCTCCTACGTGGAAACAACGCGATACAAGATGGCGCAAAAGACTTTCCTTTCCCGGCTGAAGCTGACCGACTTCCGGAATTACACCCAGGCTTCGCTCGATCTCGACGGCCGGCATGTCGTCCTGACCGGCGAGAATGGTGCGGGTAAGACCAACCTTCTCGAAGCCGTGTCCTTCCTGTCTCCGGGCCGTGGCCTGCGCCGCGCCGTGCTGAGCGATGTCACGCGCGTCGGTGCTGCCGCTGGTTTCAGCGTCTTTGCGGATGTGGACGGGATGGAGGGCGAGGTTTCGCTCGGCACCGGCATCGAAGCGAATGACGGCGACGGTGTCAGCCGTAAGCTCCGGATCAACGGCACGCCGGCAAAATCGACCGAAGAACTCTCGGACCATCTGCGCGCCCTGTGGCTGACGCCGGCTATGGATGGGCTGTTCACCGGCCCCTCGGCCGACCGCCGCCGCTTTCTCGACCGACTGGTTCTCTCGCTCGATGCAGGTCACGGCCGGCGGGCGGGCGATTTTGAGCGGGCCATGCGCAGCCGCAACCGGTTGCTGTCCGAAGGCCGGTTCGATCCCGCGTGGCTTTCCGCAATCGAGGCGCAGATGGCGGGTCTCGGTATATCCATGGCGGCGGCCCGGCACGAGATGCTGGGACTGCTGAAGACGCTGTCTGCCAATCTCGGCGACACGCCGTTTCCAACGCCAGAGCTTTCGCTGGAAGGGTTTCTGGACGGTGCCATGGATCGGCCCGCGGCGGACCTCGAAGATGAATATCTCGCCATGCTCGCGTCAGGGCGTGGCCGCGACGCTGCCGCGGGACGAACACTGGATGGTCCGCACCGTGTCGACCTAACCGTTCGTCACCGCGAGAAGGACATTGAGGCTTCGCGCTGCTCGACCGGGGAGCAGAAAGCCCTGCTGATCGGGCTCGTGCTTGCCCACGCCCGCCTGACGGCGGATATGACCGGCCATGCGCCAATCCTGCTTCTGGACGAGATTGCAGCACATCTGGACGAGGGACGGCGCGCGACATTGTTCGATCTCGTGCATGGACTGGGCGGGCAGGCCTTCATGACCGGCACCGATCGCCACATGTTTGCAGCGCTTGCCGATCGGGCGCAGTTCCTGACAGTTTCCCATGGCGGCATAACCCGCTGAACCTGCTTACACTCGATTTCTGCGGTGCTATGATCCCATGATGGAAAACCAGAATTCGGACACGCTCCGCCCAGATGAAATCGAGCGCTATCGCCGCCATATCCTGCTGCCGGAGATCGGCGGTCAGGGCCAGCAGAAGCTCAAGAGCGCACGTGTGCTGGTGATCGGTGCGGGCGGTCTTGGGGCGCCCATTCTCGAATATCTCGCAGCGGCCGGCGTTGGCACGATCGGCATCGTCGACGACGACCGCGTTTCGCTCTCCAACCTGCAGCGACAGGTGATCCACGATACCGGCACGATCGGCGAGATGAAGACACGGAGTGCCCGAGAGGCGATCGCCCGGTTGAACCCGAATACGCGGGTGATGGATTTCGAGGAGCGCTTCTCCGCCGAATGGGCTCAGATGCATCTCTCCCGTTTCCGCCTGCTGATCGACGGCTCGGACAATTTCGACACGCGCTATGCAGCAGCGGACGCGGCGGAAGCGGCCCGCATCCCCTTGGTGACGGGTGCGGTCGGGCGCTTCGACGGATCGTTGACGGTGCTGAAACCTTACGAGGCCGGCGAGGACGGAGATCTCAACCCCACCTACCGCGACCTCTTCCCCGAGCAGCCGCCGGAAGGCCTCATCCCCGCCTGCGCGGAGACTGGCGTGGTTGGTGCGTTGACCGGCGTGATCGGGACGCTGATGGCGATGGAAGCGATCAAGTTGGTGACAGGGATTGGCGAACCGCTGGTTAGGCGCCTGTTGCTCTACGATGGACTTGCAACGCGGTTCGATGTGATCAAGTACAAGCGCCGTGCGAAACGGACGGCTACCGAATGACTGAGATCGTTCGCATCGACGAGAGTTTCACCAGCTGGGAAGACCTGCTGACGCTGATCATGTCATCCTTTGCCTATATGGACGGGGTGATCGATCCGCCCTCCTCTGCCCACCGGCTCACGCTTGTGTCGCTTGAGCAGAAGGCGCGCGACGAGATTGCGTTCGTCGCGGTGGAAGAGGGACAGCTTGCAGGTTGCGTGTTTCTGAAGCCTGAACCCGGATGTCTCTATGTGGGCAAGCTGGCGATATCGCCTGCGTTCCAGAGCCGAGGCATCGGCCGGCATCTGCTTTCCGTGGCGGAGGATATCGCGCGGCAAAGAGGCCTGCCTGCGCTCAGGCTGGAGACCCGCATCGAGCTTACCGGCAATCACACGACCTTCGCGAGGTGGGGCTTCGTGAAGACGGCCGAGAATGCCCATGCGGGCTATGCCAGAACGACATCGATCGAGATGCGGAAGCGGCTTTCGCAGACAACCTAGTTCCGGCCGGGCAGAACCCGGTTCGGTGGGCGATGGCCATCGAAATACGTGCGGATATTGATGATCACCTTGTCGCCCATGTCGATGCGACCTTCGATCGTTGCCGAGCCCATATGCGGCAGCAGAACCACACGCCCTTCGCGCGCAAGCTTGACCAGCTTCGGATTGACGGCCGGTTCGTTCTGATAGACGTCGAGACCTGCGCCGGCAATTTTTCCGTCACGCAGAAGCTGCACCATCGCGACCTCATCGATAATATCGCCGCGGGCGGTGTTGACGATGATCGACCCAGGCTGCAGCAAGGCCAGCCGGCGGGCCGAGAGAAGGTGGAAGGTCGCCGGCGTCGACGGGCAGTTGATCGAGACGATATCGACGCGCGCAAGCATCTGATCGAGGCTGTCCCAATAGGTCGCCTCGAGCTCTTCCTCGGTGGCCGGGCTGACCGGTTTGCGATTGTGATAATGGATGGCGAGGCCGAAGGCCTTGGCCCGGCGCGCCACGGCACTGCCGATGCGGCCCATGCCGACGATGCCGATACGCTTGCCCCAGATCCGCCGGCCGAGCATCCAGGTCGGGCTCCAGCCTTCCCAGTCACCGGGCTTGTCGGTGAGGATCCGCGATCCTTCCGCCAGGCGTCGGTTGACGGCAAGAATCAGCGCCAAGGTCATGTCGGCCGTGTCTTCGGTCAGGACGTTCGGCGTGTTGGTGACCGTGATTCCTTTCTTCGCGGCCGCATCCACATCGATATGATCGGTACCGTTGGAAAAACTGGCGATCAGCTTCAGCTGCGGGCCTGCTTCCGCGATCAGCCCTGCGTCGATCCTATCGGTAACCGTCGGTACCAGCACATCGGCGGTCTTCATTGCAGCGATAAGCTCTTCGCGCGAACGGGGACAATCGTCGATATTGAGCTCTGCGTCGAAAAGCTCGCGCATGCGCGTTTCAACGGCGTCCGGAAGTTTGCGAGTGATGTAAACCTGGGGTTTTTTCTTCGCTGTCATGGTTTCAAAGCCGCATTGCAATCAGCTGCCATTAGGACGTCCTTAACCAAGGTGCGCAATAGTCGGAGGCATCCAGGGCGTTTTCTTAACAGACCCGTCGGCGAAGACAAACAAAACCTCGCATGGACAGGAACGCTTGTGGAATTTCAGCCGGAATGAGATTCATGCGCAGAACATTCTTTACATCCTTCCTTGCAGCCTCGATCGGGCTCCTCACCTGCCTTTCCGGCGCCGACGGCGCACTTGCACAGGGCGTTGCCAAGGGCGCAAGCGGCCTGCCGCTTCCCCGTTTCGTCAGCCTGAAATCGAGAAAAGTGAACATCCGCATCGGTCCGAGCACGGATTATGCGGTGTCATGGATGTACATGAAGTCGGGAACCCCGATGGAAATCATCCAGGAATACGACAACTGGCGCCGTGTTCGCGATGCCGAGGGCACGGAGGGCTGGGTCAACCAGGCCCTGCTATCGGGCGAGCGCACGGCCGTTGCAGCGCCGTGGATGCGCGGCAAGGGCAAGGACATCTATGTCAACATGCGCAACGAACCGCAGCAATCCGCGGGCCTCACTGCAAAGCTCGAGCCCGGCGTGATGATCAAGATCAGCGAATGCAATGGCGACTGGTGCCACGCAGAAGCGAATGGTGCAGAGGGCTGGATCGCCCAGGCGGAAATCTGGGGCGCTTACCCGGGAGAGGCCTTTAAATAAGGCCTCTTTCCTTCGCCGCCTGCGCGAGCGAGACCATCGGCCGCGGCCCAATCTGCTGAATGACGATGGCCGCGACCAGGCAGCCAAGCTTGCCGCAATCCTCAAGCGAACGATCTGCGGTATAGCCGTAGAGAAAGCCGGCGGCGAACAGATCGCCGGCACCGGTCGTATCGACGAGTTCCTCGATGGCATAGGCCGGGATCGCGATCCGCTCCTTGCCACGCACGAGAACCGCACCTTCCTCGCTCAACGTGATGGCCGCCAGCTTGCAATCGTGAGCGATCTTGCCGAGGGCGAGCTCGAAATCGTCCGTCTCGTAGAGCGACAGAAGTTCCTGCTTGTTGGCAAAGACGATATCCACGGTGCCGGATTTCATCAGCTCCAGGAATTCCTCACGGTAGCGGCCGACGCAGAACGGATCCGACAGCGTCATCGAGACTTCACGACCATGCGCATGGGCGATGCGGGCTGCTTCGCGGATCGCATCCTTGGCGCGCGGCGGATCCCACAGGTAACCTTCGAAATAGGTCACCTTCGATTCGGCCACCACGTCTTCCTCGACATGTTCAGGACCGAGTTCGACGCAGGCGCCGAGATAGGTGTTCATCGAGCGCTCGCCATCCGGCGTCACGAAAATCATCGAGCGGGCGGTCGGGGGATGAACACCGTCAGGCTTTGTTTCGTAGTGGACACCCTGGGCACGGATATCATGCTGGAAAATGGTGCCAAGCTGATCGTTGGCGACCTTGCCGAAGTAGGCAGCCCTGCCGCCGAGACTGGCAACGCCTGCCGCTGTGTTGCCGGCGGAACCGCCTGAGGCTTCGACCGCAGGACCCATCTTCGAGTAGAGAAGTTCGGCCCGCTCGGCATTGATCAGGTTCATCGCACCCTTGATGATCGCGTTGTCGCCGAGGAACTGATCGTCGCAGCGTGCGAGGATGTCCACGATGGCATTGCCGATGGTTAGCACGTCGAATTTCGGCATCCGGCTCTGATCCTCTTTCGAATGAATGGATGAGAGAACGGGTATTCGCCTTTGGCCATGATTGGAAGCAAAAAACGCTGTCGGCACTAAGGCTCCAAAAATCCGCAGCTGTCATTCTCCCGTCATGGTGAGCCGCTAGATAACGATCATCCGATTGCTGATGTCGACCACGGATGAACTGGCGACGAAGCGTTTGGACACCCCTGGCTGGACCGGGGAAGGAAGCGGGGATCAAGCCCCGCTTTTCTGTTTTCGGCTTTCGCCTGCAACGGGTTTGCGCCCGACGCATTTGTCGTTCAGCCAGATCTGCGCTAGACGCAGATAACAGTCTCCTCCGAAAGCCGCCTCCGTGTCGTCAGTCTTCGCCAATGTGCTGCCCGTCTTCATCCTGATCCTGATGGGCTGGCTCGCCGCCAAAACCGGGCTTTTGAAGGCCGAAACCGGTGACGCGCTGGGGGAATACGTCTTCAAGATCGCGGTTCCGATGCTGATCTTCCGGACGGTTGCGGACGCCCATTTTGGCGGCGTCTCTCCCTTTGGGCTGTGGAGCGCCTATTTCATCGCCGTTGCCGTCACATGGACGACCGGGCATCTGATGGCCACGCGGTTCTTCGCACGGGATGCCAAGGTCGGCGTCATCGCGGGCATGTCGAGTGCGTTTGCCAACAACATCTTCATCGGCCTGCCGTTGATCGATCACATGGTTGGCAAGGAAGGGCTTCTTGCCGTCTCGATCCTGCTCGCCATCCATCTGCCGATCATGATGATCGCCGGCTCGATCCTGATGGAGGGGGCAACTGCGCGGGTCGACGGCACACAGAAGCGCACGCTTTCCGTGGTTCTGCGGCAGGTCGCCAGCAACCTGGTCCGCAATCCGCTCGTGATCGCGATCGCGATCGGGATACCGTTCAATCTTCTGGGCTTCTCGATCCCCACGTCCGTGCTGCCTGTCGTCAACCAGATCGCCGCCTCAGCCGGGCCGGTGGCGCTGATTTCAATCGGCATGGCGCTCACCCGTTATCCGATCCGTGGCGATATCAATCTCGCCACGGCCGTTGCAGTCCTGAAGCTTACCCTGATGCCGGCGATCGTGTTCGCCACAAGCCATGCGATCGGGCTGCCGCGGGACTGGGCGGCCGCTCTAGTTTTGACCTCGTCTGTTCCAACGGGCATCAATGCCTGGCTGATTGCCCAGCGGTTCAGGTCCGGACAAAGCCTTGCGGCCTCGACCATCAGCATCACGACAGCGTTCGGCCTTATCACCGTAAGCTTCTGGGGTTGGCTGCTGTCGTGATCGGAATGTCTGCCGCCGGGTGGGATCAGTTCGTCGGGGCGGGAGCGGGTGCAGCGCCGGGTTCAGGCAGTGGCGCAGGGCTATCAGACTGTTCGCGGATATAAGCAAGCAGGTTGCCGCGTTCCTTGTCGTTCTTCAATCCGGCAAAGCCCATCGCTGTCCCCTTCACGTAGGCCTTGGGCGCAACGAGGAAGTGGTTGAGGTGATCGAACGTCCAGGTCTCCGCACCGCCCTTGGAGAAATCCTTCATGGCAGCAGAGTAGGAAAAGCCCTCATGGCTGGCGATCGGACGGTTCACAACACCCCATAGATCGGGACCCACCTTGTTGGGGCCTCCCTTTTCAATGGAGTGACAGCTCTGACACTTCTTGAATACCGTTGCGCCGGCAGCGGCATCGGCACCCGCCATCAGCTGACCAACAGGGACAACTTCCGCGGCACCGCCACCGGCAGCCGCTTCGCCGCCGGCTGGCTCTTCCAGCGCGGCGATTGCAAATCCTTCCTTCTCAGGCGACGGCGAGTGGAAAATCCCCTCCGACGCGATCGATACGGACATCATCACGAAAACCGTGGCAAGCAATGCGCCTACCGACATGTTTACATAGGGATTCATCAGCAAATTCTCCTCACCGGCCCGCCGTCCCAAAGCAGGCACCTTGAATTTGTTTGGAAGCTATGTCTTTTGCAGAGGCCTTGCAACACGATACGCTCGTTCTGCTTGAGACTTTTTGCCACTGCACAGGCTGGATTGGAAGGTTTTACGATGACTTACACGGCTTTCGACCGGACGCTCGTCCTCATTCCAGCACGAATGGCGTCGACGCGCCTTCCCGGCAAGCCGCTCGCAGACATCGCCGGCCTTCCCATGATCGTGCAGGTCGCAAAGCGCGCCGAGGAGGCCAATGTCGGTCGCATCGTCGTTGCCGTGGACCATCAGGACATTTTCGATGTGGTAAAAGCTGCAGGCTTCGAGGTAGTCATGACCCGCGAAGACCACCAGTCGGGTTCCGATCGGATCTTCGAAGCGCTGACCAAGGCAGACCCCAATGGCAAGGTGGAATACGTCATCAACGTGCAGGGCGACCTGCCGACCGTGGAAGCCGACGTCGTGCGCGCCTCGCTCAAACCGCTGCTGGACAGCCCGCAGACGGATATTGCCACGCTGACCGTCGAAATCACCGAAGAGCACGAGAAGACCAATCCGAACGTGGTCAAGATCGTCGGTTCGCCGTTGTCAGACACGCGGCTGAAGGCGCTCTACTTTACCCGCGCCACAGCCCCTTACGGCAACGGCCCGCTCTACCACCACATCGGGCTTTACGCCTATCGCCGCACTGCGCTTGAGAAATTCGTGACGCTCGGCCCTTCGGTGCTCGAAAAGCGCGAATCGCTCGAGCAGTTGCGGGCACTCGAAGCGGGCATGCGCATCGATGCCGAAATCGTCGCATCGGTGCCGCTGGGCGTCGACACGCCGGCCGACCTTGAAAAGGCGCGTGCCATCCTTTCCTCCCGCGGTTTGTAACGGATCAGCCTCATGAATGCCTCGACCAACCGCATTTCCTTCCAGGGTGAATTCGGCGCCAATTCCGATATGGCGTCCAGGGACATGTTTCCGGACATGGAACCCCTGCCCTGCCCGACCTTCGAGGATGCGTTCCAGGCGCTGGAGAACGGTGATTCGGATCTCGCAATGATTCCGATCGAAAACACCATCGCCGGACGTGTGGCCGACATTCACTACCTGCTGCCGGAATCGCGTCTGCATATCGTCGGCGAATATTTCATGCCGATCCGGTTCCAGCTGATGGTGTTGCCGGGTGTGGAGCGCGAAGAAATCCGCACCGTCCACAGCCATATCCACGCGCTTGGCCAGTGCCGCAAGATCATCCGCGCCAATGGCTGGAAGGCCGTTGTTGCCGGCGACACGGCGGGTGCTGCGAAACTCGTTTCCGAAAAGGGCGACCGCTCGATGGCGGCCCTTGCGCCACGGCTTGCGGCCAGTCTCTACGGGCTCGACATCCTCGCCGAAAATGTCGAGGACACGGAAAACAACGTCACCCGTTTCGTGGTTTTGTCGCGCGACGAGAAGTGGGTGCAGCGCAACGAGGCGGACGACGTGATCGTCACCACCTTCGTGTTCAACGTGCGCAACATACCGGCTGCGCTTTACAAGGCGATGGGTGGATTTGCCACCAACGGCATCAACATGACGAAGCTCGAAAGCTATCAGCTGGGCGGCAAGTTCGTGGCGACGCAGTTCTATGCGGATATCGAGGGGCATCCCGACGATGCCCCCGTGCGCCGTGCGCTCGAGGAGCTGCGGTTCTTCTCCGAGAAAGTCCGCATTCTCGGAACCTATAAGGGCCATCCGATGCGCGGCGCGCTGCAGAAAGGCTGACGGTCGGAAGCGCTCCTTTCAGCGCTTCCAGTCGATCCAATCGCGCATCAGCCGATAGGCAATCGCTCCCTTGGCGGGGCCGAACGGCTTGTCGTCCGGACCTGCATCCAGCATCGCCTGAACCTCGCCGCGCGAAAACCAGCGAACATCAGACATTTCGTGGACGTCGATGGTAATCTCCGTCGACGTCGCCTCGGCGAAACAGCCGATCATCAGCGAATGCGGCATCGGCCAGGGCTGCGATGCGTGATAGCGCACGCGTCCGACCTCGATCGCCGATTCCTCGACGGTTTCGCGTCTGACGGCCTGCTCGATCGTTTCGCCGGGTTCGACGAAGCCAGCCAGGCAGGAATACATACCCTCCTGGAAATGATGGCTGCGTCCCAAAAGGCAGCGATCGTTTTCCTCATCGATCGTCATCATGATCACGACGGGGTCGGTGCGCGGAAACATCATGTGCTGACACTGTGTGCAGACGCGCTTGTAGCCGCCGATCTTCATCTCGGTGGGTGAGCCGCATTTGCCGCAGAAGATATTGGCGGCATTCCAGTTGAGCAGGGACACGGCCTGGGCGACCTCACCCTGAAGCTCGTCATCGAGCAGCCCTTCCCGGAAAAGAGCGCGCGCCTCGGTCGGCTTGTAATGGCTTGCGAGTTCTTCATCGGCGATCGTGACCGGGACAGCGACGCGCGGCTCGCCATTCTGGTGATGGCCGAGCAGCACGGCGCGGTCGAAATCCGGCTTCAGCTCCGCGAGCTCATAGGCGGCAAACAGCGGATCGAGGATCTGGCCGTCGTGCTTCAGAATGACCCGGCTGCCGGAAAAGGCGAGGATATGGGTGCCATCGACGGAAAGCGCCTTCTCGATGCAGTCGTCTTCCCGGTTTTCCGCTTGCCGGTCGAGCTTGTTGCCGGAAAACGCCGTGAGACTGCTTGGGTCGGGATGCGGTGTATCGGTATCGAATATGCTGCTCATCGGGAAAGCTTTTCCATCAGTCTGTTCATCAGGGCCTGCCTTTTCTCGCCGTCATACGGTTCTGCGGATCCGTATCCCCAGATCGGGCCCGGCCAGTTCGCATCGCCTTCGAAGCGGGCAATCACATGAACATGGAGCTGCCGGACGATGTTGCCAAGCGCACCGACGTTAATCTTGGTCGCACCCGTTGTGGCTTTCAAAGCCGCCGCGATCTGATTGACCTCGGCCGACAGGTGCGCCTGATCGGCTTCTGAAAGCTCGAAGATCTCGGTCATGTCGGCCCGCTGCGGTACCATGACAAGCCATGGCCAGCGGCTGTCATTCTGGATCCGCAGCTGGCAGAGATCGAGGGTGGCGATGAGATCGGAGTCCCGCGCAATGCGCCCGTCCAGTTCGAACTCGCTCAAGCATTCCTCCTAATGTTTTTATCTGGTCGTAGTTTTTTACAGGCTTGGCTTGCATTTGGAAGCGTTATTGACGATATGAGCGGTGGGAGGTTGGTGGTGGACGAGCCACTCGCCAACCGGGTCAGGTCCGGAAGGAAGCAGCCCTAACGAGCCAGGCACGGGTCGCCGTGCCAGCCTCCCACCCTCTCATCTTGGTCAGCATCCGGCGCGCTCAGTCTCTGACGGCCGGAATGGCCCGTACAGGCTGGCAGGATTTTCATGAGCGACGACGGGCCGACATATTCCAGCAACCCGACTGCGCCCACGCCTTCCGGCAGTGGCTACCGGGTTCTCGCCCGCAAATACCGTCCCAAGGATTTTTCCGACCTGATGGTCGGCCAGGAGCCGATGGTGAGAACACTCACCAACGCCTTCGAAACAGGCCGCATCGCCCAGGCCTACATGCTAACCGGTGTGCGCGGTGTCGGCAAAACGACGACTGCCCGCATTCTGGCACGTGCGCTCAATTACAAGACTGCCGAAATCGACCGCCCGACGATCGATCTGCGCATTCCCGGCGAGCACTGCCAGGCGATCATGGAAGGCCGGCACGTCGACGTCATCGAGATGGATGCGGCCTCCCATACCGGCATCGACGATATCAGAGAGATCATCGAGCAGGTGCGCTATCGTCCTGTCTCGGCGCGCTACAAAGTCTACATCATCGACGAAGTGCACATGCTCTCCACGCAGGCCTTCAACGGCCTGCTGAAGACGCTGGAAGAGCCGCCGGAGCATGTGAAGTTCATCTTCGCGACGACGGAAATCCGCAAGGTGCCGATTACCGTCCTGTCGCGCTGCCAGCGCTTTGACCTCCGCCGGATCAGTGCTGCCGATCTCGTCGGCCTGTTCACGACCATCCTCGAAAAGGAAGGTATTCCGGCCGAGACCGAGGCACTGTCGATGATCGCGCGCGCGGCTGAAGGCTCCGCTCGCGACGGACTGTCCCTTCTCGACCAGGCGATTGCCCATGGCGCAGGCCATGTGGTGGCCGATACCGTGCGCGGCATGCTTGGCCTTGCCGACCGCGCCCGCATCGTCGATCTGTTCGAACAGATCGTGCAGGGCGACGTGACGGCTGCCCTTTCCGAATTCACCGCACAATACGAGGCCGGCGCCAACCCTGTCGTGGTTCTGACCGACCTTGCGGACTTCACCCATCTCGTCACGCGCTTCAAATATATCCCGGAAGCGGCGGACGATCCTTCGCTGAGCGAAGTCGAGCGTGTGCGCGGTCGCGAATTTTCCGAGACGATTGCGGTCAGCACGCTGTCGCGGATCTGGCAGATGCTGCTGAAGGGTATTCCGGAAGCGGAGAACTCTTCCCGCCCCGCCGGTGCCGCCGAAATGGTGCTGATCCGCCTCACCCATGCCGCCCACCTTCCCTCACCTGAGGACGCCGCCCGCCGGCTTGCCGACCTGTCCGGTGGTGATGGCCAGCGCGGTGCGCCCAATGGGAATGGCGGCGGCAATGGCGCAGGCCAGACGTCGTCATCGCAGCCGCCGCTCAATGCCCGCGGGATCGATATGCAGTCGCAGCGGATGCCTTCAGGCGGACCGACGGCGATGCTCAAGGCCGTGCCGAACGACAACCCGCGCGAGATGCCGGTCGGCCGTGTCGAGGAAAAGCCCGAGCCCAGCGTTGCTGTTCGCTCGCTGGCCGACATTGTCGATCTCTGCTCCAAGAACCGCGACGCGAAGCTGAAAGCGCTCGTGCGCAATTTCGTGCGGCTGGTGAAAATCGAACCGGGCCGGCTCGACATGCGCCTGACCGACGGCGGACCAACGACGCTGCCGGGTGAACTCGGCGTCAAGCTGAAGGAATGGACCGGCATTCACTGGATCGTCTCCCTCAGCAAGGAAGACGGTTCGCCGACATTGGTCGAGGCAGAGGGAACGGCGCGCGAAGCGCGGCTGACCGACGCGCGCTCCGACCCGGATGTTGCGGCGATCCTGTCGCAGTTTCCCGGGGCAAAGATCACCGACGTCCGGATCCGCGTGAGCGAGGACGAAATCGACGCAGACGAATTGCCGCCGCCAGCCGTGGTGGAAAGCGCCGAGGGCGATATCCTGCCGGGCGACGACATCGAACTTTAAAAATCAGGAAGAGGAGATCCCGATGCGCGACATCATGGGCATGATGGGCAAGGTCAAGGAAATGCAGGCCAAGATGGAGAAGATGCAGGCGGATATCGCCGCTCTCGAAGTCGAAGGCACGGCCGGTGGCGGCCTCGTGACGATCCGGATGAACGGCAAGGGCGACATGCTGGGTCTGAAGATCGATCCGTCCCTGTTTAAGGAAGACGAATCCGAGATCCTCGAAGACCTGATCATTGCAGCCCACAAGCTGGCCAAGGATCGGGCAGAAGAAATCACTGCCGAAAAGACAAAGGAACTGACCGCCGGTCTGCCGATCCCGCCCGGCATGAAGCTGCCGTTCTAAGACGAGACCGGCGCTCCGCATAGGAACCGCCTGCCGGCAAGACCCGCCTATTCGCTAGAACTTGGCGGGTTTTCCGGCTTCGATCGCCTCTCGCATATCGGCGTGGATCGGTGCGGATAAAAACCGCTGCCTGTCGTCATCCCCCAGACGCTTGCCGAATTTGGCGAGCAGTTCCGGAATGGAAACCCTCGTTCCCTGGTAGACGCTGAACTCGACCGCATCGCTCGCCGATGCGAAACCCTGCGTCAGCACCCGGCAGTAGATGCCGGGACGAGCAGCCGTCCGGTAGGCTTTGACGAAGGTGGGGTCGCCCATCTTGGCGGCAAGCGTCGCGCAGGGCGTGCGGGCCGATGTTGCCTGCAGCACAAGCTCGGTACCGATGCGAAAACAGTCGCCGGCGGCCACGTCGCGGTTGTCGAGCCCTTCGATGACGAGGTTTTCGCCAAACGTGCCGTCCGGCAAATCACGGCCGAGTTGCGACCGCCACCAATCCAGCGTCAGGCTGCCTTCAAGCAGGATCGCCTGCTCAGGGCCACCATGATATTTCGTATTGCAGACGGCATCGCCGACCAGGCCTTCCACGTCGATCATGACCGGATTTCTCATCGGCATCTTGTTGATGCCGGTCTTGTAGCTCTTGCCCGGAAGCTTTTCCGGATGACCAAGGCAGAGGCTAAGAAGTTTCATTCGGCTGGTCCTTCGTCGATTCCGTTTCCCCTGCATATGGGCTAAAGGAGAACCATGGCAAAGCGAGTCACCGGCCCCGAAATCGAAAAACTCATCCAGCTTCTGGCGAAAGTACCGGGTCTCGGCCCCCGTTCGGCCCGCCGGGCGGCATTGCATCTCATCAAGAAGAAGGACCAGCTGCTCGGTCCGCTGTCGAATGCGATGGGCGAGGCCTATGACAAGGTGAAGATCTGCTCGCGCTGCGGCAATGTCGATACGTCCGATCCATGCACGGTCTGCACCGATATCAGACGCGACCAGTCGACGCTGATCGTCTGCGAAGATGTGTCCGATCTCTGGGCTCTGGAGCGCGCAGGCGCGATGAACGCGGCCTATCACGTGCTGGGTGGCGCGCTGTCTCCGCTCGATGGCGTCGGACCCGATGATCTCAACATTCGCGGGTTGATCGACCGGGTGAGCGAAGGCGTGGTCAAGGAAATCATCATCGCCGTCAACGCCACGGTCGAGGGACAGACCACAGCACACTATATAACCGACCAGCTAGCCGGCATCGATGTCAAGATCACCCGGCTTGCGCACGGCGTGCCTGTCGGCGGCGAGCTCGACTATCTCGACGAAGGCACGCTGACGGCGGCACTTCGGGCACGAACGGCGATCTGAGGAGATTTCATGCGCAAGACACTCATCGCCCTTGGCGCCATCCTTTGCCTGCTTCCGCCGCCCGTGATGGCCCAAAACAAGCCGGATGTGGAAAAGCAGTTCCAGCGATGGATCGCCAGCGATCTTGGGCCGGAAGCCCGCAAAGCAGGTATTTCCGAGCGCACCTTGAAGACCGCGTTTAGCGGGATCTCGCTCAACTGGAGCATTCCTGATCTGGTGCCGCCGGGGTCAAAGCCGCCGAAAAGCCAGGATCAGAGCCAGGCGGAGTTCTCTTCCCCCGGCGCCTATTTCTCCGAAAAGCGGCTGCAGGGACTGGCGGCGACCGGCCGCGGCCTTGCGTCGGCGAATGCCGCAACGCTGAAGCGGATCGAGGCTGCCTATGGCGTTCCCGGCGAGATCGTCGTCGCCATCTGGGGTCGCGAATCCGGTTTCGGCAAGGCGCGGCTTCCGTATTCGGCGATCGAGGTTCTCGCGACCAAGGCGTTCATGTCCACCCGCAAACCGATGTTCCGCGAGGAGCTGATCGCAGCGCTGATGATGATCGAGCGCGGCGACGTGGATGCGGCGACGATGAAGGGTTCGTGGGCGGGCGCTCTCGGCCAGCCGCAATTCATGCCGACCAGCTACCTGAAATACGCCGTCGATTTCGACAAGGACGGGCACCCGGACATCTGGAATTCCGTGCCCGACTCGCTCGCGTCCATAGCCCACTATCTTCAGAAGGAAGGCTGGCAGCGCGGGCGTGACTGGGGTTTCGAGGTTTCCATTCCTGCCAAGGTTTCCTGCGCCCAGGAAGGCCCGGATCTGGCCAAGCCGATCTCCGCCTGGGCGGCGACCGGGATCACCCGCGTGTCGGGCAAGCCTTTTCCTTCCGCCGATCTCAAGGCATCCGGCATGATGCTGGTACCTGCCGGCCGCAACGGACCGGAATTCGTCGTCACGCCGAATTTCTACGTGCTGAAGGAATATAACAACTCCGACCTCTATGCGCTGTTCATCGGCAATCTGGCTGATCGTATCGCCCATGGTGCCGGCGCCTTTGAGGGCTCGTGGGGTGACGTTGGCAAGATGCTTCGCTCCGACGTGCTTGCCATGCAGAAGGCGTTGGTGGCCAAGGGGTATGATGTCGGCAACGTGGATGGTCTGCCGGGTTTCAAAACCCGCCGGGCGCTTGGCGACTGGCAGGCCAAGAATGGCCTGACGCCGACCTGCTATCCGGATGCATCGCTGAAAAGCCGGCTCAAGTAACGGACCACAGCCTTCGCCTTAGTGGTGAAGGTCGATATGCGGCTTGTGCATGATGTCGGAGGGCGGCGGGATCGTCTGCCGCTCGATCATGCGATGAACCTTCGGTTCCTCATCGCCCTGATGCAGCTTGCGGATCGCGTCCCAGATCTCCGCATCCATCTGCATGCGCCGCTGATTGTGGCGCACGTAATCTGCCCAGGTGGCGGTATGATAGGTCTCCGTCCAGACGTCGGGATGTTCGAGATCGCGCATCAAGGCCCACTGCCTTGCACCGTCGCGGATCCGCACCCGTCTGCGGCGTGCCATCAGGGTCAGGAATTCGGGGATGTCCGCCTCGCCGATCAGGTAATCGATCTGGAGCACGATCGGCCCGCTTCGCGGCTGCAGCGCGAGGCTCAGAAGCGGCGCGTTGAAGCGGTTGAGCGGATCGAGATTGACATCGCCGAACTGTGGCAGCGGCATGCGCCATCCGACGAGAGCGCCGACGAGCATGGCCAAGCTCGCGATGGACAGTGCAACCGAGGCGCCAAAGTTTTCGGAAAGTAGACCCCACATCCAGCTGCCCGCAGCAATGCCGCCGAAGGTTGCCGTCTGGTAGAAGGACAGGGCCCGCCCCACGACCCAGCGCGGGGTGGAGAGCTGGACGGTGGTGTTGAACAGCGATAGCGCGAGAACCCAGCAGGCGCCTGGGAACAAGAGCGCAATCACCGTCAGTGTCGTGTTCGTGCTTGCGCCGATCACGGCGGAACTTGCGGCAAAGCCGACGAACGCGAACCGGACGATCCATTCGCTCGAGAACTTTTCCCTGAGCCTCGCATTGGCAATGGCACCGGCGACGGCGCCGATGCCAAAAGCGCCCAGCATGATGCCGTAGGTGAACGGGCCACCGGACACGAGATCGCGGGCGACGATCGGCAGAAGGGCCAGAATGGCGCTTGCGGTCAGGCCGAACAGCAGGCCGCGCAGCAGCACATTCAGAATGTTCGGCGACATCGCGACGTAGCCAAGGCCGGCAGACAGCGCCCGCAGCAGGGTTTCACGCGGAAGCGAATCGTCGGCACGCTGCGGTTTCCAGCGAACCAGTGCGTAGATAATGGCAAAATAGCTCATCGCGTTGACCGCGAAGGCGGCAGCAGCCCCTGCTGCTGCGACGATCGCGCCGCCGATCGCCGGGCCGACGCTGCGCGTGATGTTGAAGCCGACGCTGTTCAGCGTCACTGCGGTCGGCAGGATTTCGCGTGGTACGATATCGCCGACCGAGGCCTGCCAGGACGGGTTATTGAGCGCCGTGCCGCAGCCGATCAGGAAGGTGAACATCAAAAGAAGCCACGGCGTCAGCAGGCCGAGATAGGCAAACACCGTCAGCGCAATCGACACGGTCAGCATGAAGACCTGCGCCGTCAGCATTAGGCTGCGGCGATTGTAATTGTCGGCCAATGCCCCGGCGACAAGCGAAAACAGCATGATCGGCAACGCGTTGGACGCCTGCACCAGCGCCACCATGTCTTGCGAACTGGCGATCGCCGTCATCATCCAGGCGGCACCGACGGCCTGGATCAACCCACCGAAATTCGACGCGATGCTGGCAATCCAGATCATTCGGAACGTCGGCAGCCGAAACGGCGCCAGCGTCGAAATCCGATCGGGCAAGTCTCTTCCTCCCATCATGGCACTGTCACCAAAGGGTTATAGACCTGAAGACCACAAATTCCACCCGCGTCATGTCCTAAAATGCCCGATGATGGAGATCTGCTGTCACCAACCCCATCACGGACCGGAGCGAATGCGACGAGTCTTGCGGCGGTCTTGCAATCGCCGGTGTGAAAGCGTATATGCAGGCCATATTCTTGATCGTCCGATGAAGAGTGGGCCCTCCCGGACCCGCTCTTTTTTGTTAGGCGATCGCTTTTCTCCCCCTCGTCCGGAAACCGGACAGGGAGCACGAATTCGGAGGGCGCATGCCACAAACCGACAGCGAACCGCGCCTGATCGTCGAGACCGGGCTTGAACTCAGAGTGGCCGAGATCATCGAGCCCGTTCTGACATCCATGGACTTCCGCCTCGTGCGCGTCCGGATGCTCAATCAGAATGGCGCGACGCTGCAGATCATGGCCGAACGCAACGATGGCACGATGGATGTCGAGGGCTGTGAAGCCGTCTCGATGGCGATCTCGCCCGTTCTCGATGTGGAAGATCCGATCGATCGCGAGTATCATCTCGAAGTATCGTCGCCCGGCATCGATCGCCCGATGGTGCGCAAGTCCGATTTCGAGCGCTGGAACGGCCATATCGTGAAATGCGAGACGTCGATCCTGGTCGACAATCGCAAGCGTTTTCGAGGCAAGATCACCGACGTCACGTCCGAGGGCTTCACGATCGACCGCGATCAGGTCGCCGATGGCGAGACACAGCATTTGCTCATTCCGTTTACGGCGCTGTCCGAAGGAAAGCTTGTCCTCACCGACGAACTGATCCGCGACGCGTTGCGGGCTGACAAGGCGGCCAAGCAGCAGGCCGCCAATCAGAACGACGAAACCGACGAAGACACTGACGAAGAATAACCGACAGCACGCCTTCCTTTGAGAAGGTCGCACATAGCTCGACTTACGGAGACCAACGACAATGGCAGTGAGCGCAAACCGGCTTGAACTTCTGCAGATCGCAGATGCAGTAGCCCGCGAAAAGGTCATCGACCGCGAAATCGTGCTGGCTGCGATGGCCGACGCCATCCAGAAGGCCGCCCGCTCGCGCTATGGTTCGGAAACCAACATCCGTGCCGACATCAATTCCAAGACCGGCGAGATCCGTCTCCAGCGCCTGCTGGAAGTGGTCGACGTCGCCGAGGATTACGGCACGCAGATCCCGCTGACGCTGGCGCTCGATCGCAACGTTGACGCCAAGATCGGCGACTTCATCGCCGATCCGCTGCCGCCGATGGATTTCGGTCGTATCGCTGCCCAGTCTGCCAAGCAGGTTATCGTCCAGAAGGTGCGCGAAGCGGAACGTGACCGTCAGTTCGACGAGTTCAAGGACCGCGTCGGCGAAATCGTCAACGGCACCGTCAAGCGCGTCGAATATGGCAACGTCATCGTTGACCTCGGTCGTGGCGAAGGCATCATTCGCCGTGACGAGATGATCCCGCGCGAAAACATGCGTTACGGTGACCGCGTTCGCGCCTATGTCTACGACGTGCGCCGCGAACAGCGTGGCCCGCAGATTTTCCTGTCGCGTACCCATCCGCAGTTCATGGTGAAGCTGTTCACCATGGAAGTGCCTGAAATCTACGACGGCATCATCCAGATCAAGTCCGTTGCCCGCGATCCCGGCTCGCGCGCCAAGATCGCTGTCGTTTCCAACGACTCGTCGATCGATCCGGTCGGCGCCTGCGTCGGTATGCGCGGTTCGCGCGTTCAGGCCGTCGTCGGCGAGCTGCAGGGCGAAAAGATCGACATCATTCCGTGGAGCCAGGATCCGGCATCGTTCATCGTCAACGCGCTGCAGCCGGCAGAAGTCTCCAAGGTTGTTCTCGACGAGGACAGCGAGCGGATCGAAGTCGTGGTTCCGGACGAGCAGCTGTCGCTGGCGATCGGTCGTCGTGGCCAGAACGTCCGCCTCGCATCGCAGCTGACCGGCTGGGATATCGACATCATGACGGAAGCCGAGGAATCGGAGCGCCGCCAGAAGGAATTCAACGAGCGCACCAACCTGTTTATGGACGCGCTCGATGTCGACGAGATGGTTGGCCAGGTGCTGGCGTCCGAAGGCTTTGCCGCGGTTGAAGAGCTTGCCTATGTCGAGCTCGACGAAATCTCCTCCATCGACGGTTTCGACGAAGATACCGCGACCGAGATCCAGACCCGTGCCCGCGAATATCTTGAGCGGATCGAGTCTGAAAACGATGCGAAGCGCGTCGCACTCGGTGTTGCCGACGAGCTGAAGCAGATCGAAGGCCTGACCGGTCAGATGCTGGTCGCGCTTGGCGAAGACGGCATCAAGACGATCGAGGATTTTGCCGGCTGCGCGGCCGATGATCTTGTCGGCTGGAGCGAGCGCAAGGACGGCGAGACCAAGAAGTTCGAAGGTCTGTTTTCGAAGTTCGAGGTTTCGCGCACCGAAGCTGAAAACATGGTCGTGCAGGCCCGCCTGCTGGCTGGCTGGATCACAGAAGCGGATCTTGCCACCGAAGAAGCACCAGAGGCCGAAGACGCCGAGGAGGCGCCTGCCGCCGAGCGGGAATGATCCCCATTGGCAATGAACCAGACGACGATGCAGACGACGAGATTATCGTGAATGACCGTACCTGCATCGTCACCCGTGAAGCCGTATCACCGGAAACGCTGATCCGCTTCGTGGCCGGGCCTGATGGCCAGGTTGTTCCCGATCTCAAGCGTCGCCTTCCGGGGCGGGGCTGCTGGGTAAAGGCCGAACGGGCGTTGATCGACCGGGCGGTCCAGAAGAAATCCTTCGCCCGCGCGTTGAAGACGGACGCTAAGGCGGATGCCGATCTGGGGGCGACGGTTGACAGACTGCTCGCGGCCGATCTGATCGGCATGATGAACATGGCTCGCAAGGCGAGCCAGTTTATCTCGGGCGCGACGAAGGTCGATGCCGCAGTTCGCTCCGGCGGCGCGATTGCCGTCTTTCATGCCTCAGACGCTGCGGCAGACGGTATCCGGAAGATCGATCAGGCCCGCAAGGCCTTCAAATTCGGCTCGAATGCCGAGGAAGAAATTCCATCCTTTTTGCTCTTCACGGGGGCCGAACTGGACGAAGTGATGGGCCAGAATGCTTTTATCCATGCCTGCGCGCTTGCGGGACAGGCGGGTGAAGGTGTAGTGAAACGCGCAAACCTACTTGAACAGTACCGCAAGGGCGGTCTGTCCCAGACAAAAGGTGTCGCTGACATGCCGAAACAATGACGCGGTTACCGGTTTTTGCCGGACGCACATCGATATGTACGAATTGAACGACAGGCACTGATGGCTTCCATCTGTTCCTGTCCGAAGGAACAGGAACGGAATGACTGATAACAACGACGACAAGACACTGGGCGTGAAGAAGACCCTTACCCTGAAACCATCGGGTGTGACCCAGGGTACTGTGCGCCAGGACATGGGTCGCGGCCGGACCAAGGCGGTCGTCGTCGAGACGGTCAAGCGCCGTCCGACCCGTCCGCTCGACGAAAAGCCAATTACACCGATCGCAGCACCTGCCCCTCGGCCAGTCGAGGCAGCCGCCGCTCCTGTAGCGCCACGCCCGCAGCCGGCAACCCCTGCAGCGCCGGTACCAGCCGCCCCTGTGGCCGCCGCCGCACCTGCAACCCCCGCCCCTGCTGCACCCGTCAGCCAGCCTAGCCCGCCGCAGCCGCGCGTCCAGCAGCCTTCATCGCAGGGATACCGCCCCAATTCTTCGCAGGGCCAGCGCCCTTCGTCATCGCAGGGTCAGCGTCCCTCGTCGCATCAGGGCCAGCGTCCGCAGCAGCCGTCACAGCCGCAGCGCCAGCCGCAGCGTTCGGGTGGTGCTGTCCTGCACGACCTGTCCGCAAGCGAGATGGATGCACGCCGTCGAGCACTCGTCGAAGCCCAGGCGCGCGATGTGGTCGAAGCCAAGCAGCGCGTCGAGGATGATGCACGCCGCAAGGTAGAAGACGAGCGCCGCAAGGTCGAAGAAGCAGCCGAAGCAGCACGTCTGGCCGAAGAAGCCAAGGCACGCGCTGCCGAGGAAGCTCTGCGTCCGGCACCCGTCGCGCCAGCGCCAGCCGCTGCAGATCGCAACGCCAATACACAAGACAACCGTAACTCGGCTCGCCCGACGCCGGGAGCCGCACCTGTTGCCGCCCCCGTCATCGGACGTGGTCGCCGCAACGACGAGGAAGAGGATCGCGCACCTGCCCGGACCATTCCAGGTCGCGGCCGAGTTGCAGCGCCGGTTCCTGCCAAGCCACCGACACGCCCGAAGGTCGAAGAAGGCCGTCGCCAGGGCAAGCTGACGATCACCGCTGCCAGCACTGATGATGACGGTACCGGCCGTGGTCGCTCGATGGCTGCCATGCGCCGCCGGCAGGAAAAGTTCCGCCGCAGCCAAATGCAGGAAACCCGCGAAAAGGTTATGCGCGAGGTGATCCTGCCTGAGACCATCACAATTCAGGAACTGTCGCAGCGCATGTCTGAACGCGCCGTCGACGTTATCAAGTACCTGATGAAGGAAGGCCAGATGATGAAGGCCGGCGACGTCATCGACGCCGATCTCGCTGAAATCATTGCCGGTGAATTCGGCCACACAGTCAAGCGCGTTTCGGAATCGGACGTTGAAGAAGGTATCTTCAACCAGATGGACGACGCCGGCGAAATGGTGTCGCGTCCTCCGGTCGTGACGATCATGGGTCACGTCGACCACGGCAAGACCTCGCTTCTCGACGCGATCCGCCAGGCCAACGTAGTTTCGGGTGAAGCCGGTGGCATCACCCAGCATATCGGTGCCTATCAGGTCGAACAGAACGGCCAGAAGATCACCTTCATCGACACCCCCGGTCACGCCGCCTTTACGGCCATGCGTGCCCGTGGTGCGCAGGCGACTGACATCGCGATCCTCGTGGTTGCAGCCGACGACAGCGTGATGCCGCAGACGATCGAATCCATCAGCCACGCAAAGGCTGCCGGTGTTCCGATCATCGTGGCGATCAACAAGATCGACAAGCACGAAGCCAACCCGGACAAGGTGCGCCAGCAGCTGCTGCAGCACGAAGTGTTCGTGGAATCGCTGGGCGGTGAAGTTCTCGACGTCGAAGTTTCGGCCAAGAACAAGACCAATCTCGACAAGCTGCTCGAGGCAGTTCTGCTGCAGGCCGAAATTCTCGACCTGAAGGCAGATCCGGTCCGTACGGCAGAAGGCATCGTCATCGAAGCCCAGCTCGACCGTGGCCGCGGTGCGGTTGCAACCGTGCTCGTCCAGAAGGGCACGCTGAAGCCTGGCCAGATCATCGTTGCCGGCGATCAGTGGGGCCGCGTCCGCGCGCTCGTGACCGACAAGGGTGTTCACGTCAAGGAAGCCGGCCCGGCCATGCCGGTCGAAGTGCTCGGTCTTTCCAGCACGCCTGCTGCCGGCGACAAGTTTGCCGTCGTTGAAAACGAGAGCCGTGCTCGCGAGATTTCCGAATATCGCCAGCGGCTTGCCCGCGACAAGGCGGTTGCTCGCCAGTCCGGTCAGCGCGGTTCGCTCGAACAGATGATGAGCAAGCTGCAGAATACCGGCTACAAGGAATTCCCGCTGCTCATCAAGGGCGACGTTCAGGGTTCTGTCGAAGCCATCATCGGCGCTCTCGACAAGCTTGGCACCGACGAAGTCCGCGCCCGCATCGTCCATTCGGGCGCAGGTGCTATCACCGAGTCGGATCTGGCGCTTGCCGAATCCTCCGAAGCAGCGATCATCGGCTTCAACGTCCGTGCCAACGCACAGGCGCGCATAGCGGCCGATCGTGCCGGCACCGAGATCCGCTACTACAACATCATCTACGATCTGGTGGATGACGTGAAGGCAGCAATGTCCGGTCTGCTTTCGCCAGAACGTCGCGAGACCTTCCTTGGCAATGCCGAAATCCTCGAGGTGTTCAACATCACGAAGACCGGCAAGGTTGCAGGTTGCCGCGTCGTCGAAGGCAAGGTCGAGCGTGGTGCAGGTGTTCGCCTGCTGCGCGACAACGTTGTCATTCACGAAGGCAAGCTCAAGACGCTCAAGCGCTTCAAGGACGAAGTTGGCGAAGTGCCGATGGGTCAGGAATGCGGTATGGCGTTCGAAAACTACGAAGATATCCGCGCAGGCGACACGATCGAGTGCTTCCGCGTGGAGCACATTACGCGCACGCTGTAAGTTTAGCGCTGCCGAAACCATCAACCGCCGGAGAGAAATCTCCGGCGGTTTTTTCGTTTGTGCGGAGCTTTGGGAGACAGGCTGCAGCTGGCAGCATGGCCATGCGGACCAAATCATGACGGACGCAGTCAAATTTAAGCGATACTCTCCCGATTATAGTTGCCAACCACACTCATGTTTATTATCGCATAGCGGCAAGCCGCCGCCCTCAGTTTTCGGACCGGCTGAATGATATCGAGCCGTTGGGCCACCTGAGCCTTCCGGCGACCAGTCGGAGTATCGCTGCCATGTCCGTTGTGCCGAAGTCTCACCTCTACAGAAAGCAGTTGCGCGTTGCCGGGCCCGGTCCCCTCGTGACAACGATTGCGGCCTTGATGCTGATGACGACAAATGCGGTCGCGCAGGTCGAGGCGCCTGCACCGGAAGCGCCTGCTCCGGCACAACAGACAGCGCCGGCCCTTGCTCCTCCAAGCGCTGCTCCTACGACACAGCAGACCCCGCCACCCGTTCAAGACGCAACCCCGGCAGAACCTGCTGCTCCCTCCGTGACGCCAATCGAGCAGGCTCCGGCTGCAACGGGTGCACCTTCCCCCGAAGCGCGCGCCGATATTCCTCACAATCTTTCGCCCTGGGGCATGTTCATGGCGGCCGACTGGGTAGTGAAGGCCGTGATGATCGGCCTTGCCATTGCGTCGCTTCTCACATGGACCATCTGGATCGCCAAGACGCTGGAGCTGATGGGCGCCCGTACCCGCGCCAAGCGCGTCCTGAAAATCATCCAGGGCGCGCATACGCTGCCGGAAGCGCTTGAGACGACGGGCCGTCGCGGCGGGCCTGCGGCCCTGATGCTGCGTGCCGCGACGGAAGAGGTGGAGCTTTCCGAAGCAGCTCTTGATTACGCGGAAACCGGTGGCGTCAAGGAGCGCGTGTCTTCGGTTCTGTCGCGCATCGAAGCCTATTCCGGACGGCGCATGGCCCGCGGCACGGGCATTCTCGCCTCGATCGGTTCGGTTGGCCCGTTTGTCGGGCTGTTCGGCACGGTCTGGGGCATCATGAATTCCTTTATCGGCATTTCGCAGTCCAACACGACCAACCTTGCGGTCGTGGCACCCGGCATCGCCGAAGCGCTGCTTGCGACCGCCCTTGGTCTGGTCGCGGCAATCCCGGCCGTGATCATCTACAACGCCTTCGCCCGCTCGGTCACCGGCTACCGCCAGCTGCTGGCCGACGCTGCTTCCGGTGTCGAACGACTGGTCAGCCGCGATCTCGATTTCCGCAAGGTGCCGCCAGGCGGACGCAGGCCGGCGTCGATGTCTCTGATCGCGGGGGAATAATTCCATGGCAGGCGGCATTCGCGAACATCACGGCGATGAACTTCCCGAAAATCACGAGATCAACGTGACGCCGTTTATCGACGTCATGCTGGTGCTCCTGATCATTTTCATGGTGGCCGCGCCGCTGTCGACGGTCGACGTCAATGTCGATCTGCCCGCCTCCAGCGCCAAGCCCGCAGAACGACCGGACGAGCCTCTCTACGTGACGGTCAAGGACGACCTGTCGCTCAATATCGGCAACGATCCGGTCGCGCGCGAACAGTTTGCCGCAAATCTCGACCGTCAGACCGAAGGCAACAAGGATACGCGGATCTTCCTGCGGGCCGACAAGGCCGTCGATTACGGGCAGTTCATGGAAGTGATGAACCTGCTGCGTGATTCCGGCTACCTGAAGATTGCGCTGGTCGGGTTGGAAGCCGCGTCGGGTGCCCAACAGGCGCCAGCGTCTACATCCGCCGCACCGGCAGGGCCTGCACCAGCCGCTTCGCCGGCCACCGGAGGCGCTCCATGAGCCTTGCCATGCAGCGCAGAGGATATGCGAGCCGGATCGGCGAGATCGCCCTGTGGGGATCTGCCGCTATCCTTGTGCTCACGGTCCACATTGCCGCCGCAGCGCTTCTGATGAGGCAAGAGCCGGAGGAACTTGCCGACAACGGTCCGCAGGCCGCCATCATGATCGAGCTTGCGCCGGAGCCGGAGGCGGCGATCCCAGACGAAGAGCAGATCGCTACCGACACCGAAGACCGGCAACTGGTCGAGACCCAGCAGACCGAGCCGGTCGAAGAGGTCGAACCCATCGAGGAGCCGCCACCGGTCGAACCGCCACCGGAAGTGGCTGAGGAGACACCCGAACCGCCGCCGGAACCCGTGATCGAGACGCCGCTGCCGGAGGAAACGCCCCCGCCGCCGGAGATCGTCGAAACGTCGCCGCCCGAGCCTGTCGATCCGATCGAGCAGAAGGTCACCGCCGCGTTGGAGAACGTGGAAGTCCCGCTGCCGGTCACTCGTCCACCACCACCGAAGCCGGTCCAGAAGGTAGAAAAGCCACGACGTCAGCCGCAGGCGCAGAAGGAAAAGGCGCAGGCAAAGGTTCAGGCAAAGCCGTCGGAGCGCACTGCCGCTGCGCAGACCTCGAGCGGATCGGTGGCCTCGACGATGTCACCGTCCACCTGGATGACCCGTGTGCGCACGAAGATCGCCCGTAATGCCCGCCGCTGCCCGTCAAACCAGAAGGGGATCGTGACGATCAGCTTCAATTTCGACAGCGATGGCAATATCGGGCGCGTGTCCGTTGCCAGATCGTCTGGAGATACGCGTATCGACGACTACGTCGTCTCAGCCGTTCGGCGCGCATCGCCTGTTCCGATCGCACCGGCAGGTGTTGCAAGCCTCGTCACTCAGTCGGTAGAGTGCAAGTAGCCGTGCTTTCGGGTTCGGTTGCCCTCCTTAACACTCGCTCCCGGAACAGCTTGTCCATGCAGATTACCCTTGAAGAAGCCGAAACGCTGGTGAGCGGCGTTTTCGAAGCCAACGGCGTGCTTGATAGCACCGCACGCTCGGTTGCCCGCGCCCTGGTGCAGGCGGAAGCCGCCGGCCAGTCCGGTCACGGGCTTCGCCGGATCCCGGCCTATGTCAAACAGGTGCGGACCGGCAAGGTGGATGGCACTGCTCGGCCTGAGGCGAGCAGGCCAAGGCCCGCAGTTCTTGCAATCGACGCGGACTTTGGCTTTGCCTATCCGGCGCTCGATCTCGCTGTCTTGGAACTTCCAGCGATTGCGCGCGAACAGGGCATCGCCTTTGCCGCCATCAACCGTTCGCACCATGCAGGCGTCATGGCGTTGACCGTGGAGCGCTTTGCCGAGCAGGGGCTGGTTGCGATGATGTTTGCCAACGCGCCCGCCTCCATGGCCCCCTGGGGTGGCAAGGTGCCGCTGTTCGGCACCAATCCGATCGCTTTTGCGGCGCCTATTGCCGGTGACGAGCCGCTGGTCATCGATCTAGCACTCTCCAAGGTTGCCCGCGGCAAGGTGATGGAAGCGACCCAGAAGGGGACGAGTATTCCCGACGACTGGGCGTTCGACACCGACGGCAATCCGACGACCGACGCATTTGCCGCGATCAAGGGAACGATGGCCCCTTCCGGTGGCGCCAAGGGGGCAGCGCTTGCACTCATGGTCGAAGTGATGGCGGCCGGCATCGGCGGGGCGCATTTCTCCTACCAGGCAAGCTCGCTGTTCGATGAGACCGGGCCTCCGCCATCGCTCGGCCAGTCGCTGATCGTCATCGATCCGGATGCCACGACGGGTGGCGGCGCGGCAGAACGCTTTGCGGCATTGGCGAGCGAAATGGCAAAGCAGGACGGTGTCCGCCTGCCCGGCCGGCGAGGCCGCGGTCTTCGCGCCGAAAGCATCCAGCACGGTCTCAAGATCGACGACGACGTGATGAAGGCGATAGAAGCTCTGGGCTGACCTGCAGATCCACCTTTATGCCGGACAAGCCAGTGCAGCGATGCGCTGGCTTTTTCTTATTGCGCAGCAAGGCGTTCTGCGGAGGCAGAGCCGGTCATAGAGGATTTTAAGGGATACAAAACGAGAAAAGCCTGGCGCGGGAGGAGGATGCGCCAGGCTTTAAACTTGATCAACAACTGGGAGGAGGAGGGTGTTGTTGATCCGTATCGAACGACACTGGGAGGAGGAGGTGCGTCGTTCGATGACCAAACTTCTAGCCGTATCTTCCCGGTGCGCCAAGAGGCTCTGCTGCAATGCAGCAATGCGTTTGCTGCATTGCTGGGCAATTGCTCACGCGTTCGTGTTTCGTCGTCGCCAAGCGGTAGCCATTGTCCGGGATAAGACGTCCTGGCTACGTGCTTCCGCCTGAGCTTTCCTCTAGGTTATCCGACAGACAGCGAGGCATCGGAGACACGTATGAAGACGACGATACGGTACCATCATGGAGATATTCCAGCCTCCGACGCGTCGCGCTACACGGGCGCGGTCGCGATCGATACCGAAACGCTTGGCCTCGTTCCCCGCCGCGACAGGCTCTGTGTCGTGCAGCTATCGCCGGGCGACGGAACGGCGGACGTCATCCGGATCGCTTCGGGGCAAAAAGACGCTCCCAATCTCGTCGCATTGCTTGCCGATCCCACCCACCAGAAAATCTTCCACTACGGACGGTTCGATATCGCAGTTCTGTTTCACACGTTCGGGGTTACGACCACGCCTGTCTTCTGCACCAAGGTCGCATCGCGGCTTGTGCGGACCTATACGGATCGACATGGCCTCAAGGACAATCTGAGAGAGTTGCTCGACGTCGACATCTCCAAGGCGCAGCAGCAGACCGACTGGGCGGCCGAAACCCTGTCGCAGGCCCAACTGGAATATGCGGCGTCCGACGTGCTTCACCTTCATGCGCTCCGCGACAAGCTGACCGAACGCCTGCTCCGCGATGAGCGTATCGAACACGCCACGGCTTGTTTCGAGTTCCTGCCGACCCGAGCCAAGCTCGATCTGCTCGGATGGGGCGAGACCGACATTTTTGCGCACAGCTGACCATCGGCCCGTGAAAACCAGCGATTAGCGATGATTTAACCATAGCGCGCTTAAAATTGCTGATCGGCAAATCGTGCGCCATGAGATGGCGGCACAGTTTCGGCGTGCTCCTTGCGCGTGCGGTCGTGTGCGGCCGAGTTGTCCCCTCCCTTCACACGCGAGAGATGGAAGCACGCCATGCTGACCCCCGTCGGTGCTACGCAAAGCATGCAGGCCGACCCACTCTCTTCGGCACGTCCGATTGCGACAACGCGTTCCATCGCTGCATCCGCAGAAGGTGATCCCGCAATCTCCTCCAGAGGCGGAATGCTTACGGGGGACCGCCTGAACCTTCTGTCGCTCTCCGGCCAGTTGCAGCTTGCCTACGGGTCGTCGATCTTCGCCGAAACGATCGGCCAAATCCTGCAGATACCACGAAACGACGGCGAGACGCTGGCAGACTACGCGGAGCGCCTGACTGTCACCGTGCAGTCCATGAATGCGGACGACATTGCAGCGCTCGAGAAAACGCTAAGCCAGCTGGTGAAGGGCATGTCCGTGTCGCTGCTGGCTGAAATTCTCAAGAACCCGGCAGGTCTCGATGCAGCACGGCTGATCCTGTCGCTCGAAGCAGCGCTGGTAGCGGATAGCGATCAGGCGGAGAATGCAGCGGTCAGCTCGTATCGACAGAATGAAATCGCCAGCCTTCCAAAAGACGGTGCGACACCCTCTCCTGCGACGCGGCCCGGCCCCCCGCCGGCAGTTGCCCCGACTGGCCCCTCCTTGCCCGGCCCATCATCGCCCGCGCCCTCAGCGCTCCAGCCCTCGACGCCCAGCCCCGCATCGCCGGTAGTGCCTCTGCCAGCTTCTGCTCCGGACACAGCAAGTACAGAGACCCCCAGGCCATCCCCCGGTGCTTTGCCTGATATCGGAGCAAAATCGCAGTCGGTGACGTCACCCGCCACCAGCGCAACGCCGCCCGCCACCGGTGCAGCGGCACCAGCTATCGCTCCGTTCTCGCCACCCCCTGCGGGATCAGCCGCCGCTGTTCCAGATACCAAGGTTCTGAGCGCGAACCTCGGGAGCAACCAACTGCGGCCGCCGCTCATCGGTTTGCAGGAAGAGCCGACCCGTGGGGCGATCCTTGCGCGGCCGATGCCGGTCCTAACAGACGGTCTCGCGACAGCAGCCGCGGAGCTTCAATCCAAGCCCGCTCTGCCGTCTCCCGCCGTCCCAAATCCGGTTCCGGTCAAGCCGGATGCGAGCCCCGTGCCTGCGCAAGTCGCGTCGATCGCGGCCGCAGATGCGAAGCCGATGCCGCAAGCCCTGCCGCAGACCTCCGTGCCGGGCATCGCGACCGTGACGAATACCGGGGCTCTGGTCGCAGCGGTTATCGACGCCTTCGACAACGAATTGAAGATCCCGCAGTTTGGAGACGCCACGACGGCGCCGAAACCCGCTGTGGAATGGCCCAGCAATCTCGCGCAACTCGTGTCTGCGATCGCACCAAGCGCGCTTCAGGCGGCGCTGCTCGCGACAGGAGCTCCGGTCGAGAATTCGACAGCGGCACTTTTCAAGAACCTGTTTGGCGGAGGGGGCAGTGGAACGGTGGCACATGCCGCCGGACAGGGACAACCTGCCCCGGCTGCTCCGGACATAGACGCAATGCATACGGCCGGGATAACGCATCCCGAGGACGATCTGCTGCGCATTGCAGAACGTCACACCACGGCCGCAAAAGCCAGCGGAGCCCCGGAGGGCGTGCCAGACCCTGACATCCAAGCGATGCCAGTGCCGCTGCCGCTCGTGCAGCGCGAGGCGATTGGCCTGCCCTTTGTCCCCTACCCAATGGCGGACGACGAGCCGCGGCGCGAAAACCGCAAGACGCAGCCGGTGACGGCGATCGACGAGGATGGCGAAGGCGACCACAGCCAGGGCCAGGCGTTCGACCACCCTGACGACGGGAAGGATCCTTCCGACGACGACAATCTCGGCGATGGCGAAGCCGCGTCTGCGGACGTCAGCAATGAGGAAAGCCGTCCGAACGACCTCTACTGGCGCATGGCTGGATGGACGTGAGCCGACGGTTCGAGACTCGGCCGAGATAAATAGCGGGCATGAAAAAAGCCGCCGGATCTTTCGATCCGGCGGCTTTCGCATTTCAAGCTACAACGATTACTCGCCGCCGCGGTTCTTCAGAGCCGCGCCGAGGATGTCGCCGAGCGAAGCGCCTGAGTCGGACGAACCGAACTGTGCAACTGCTTCCTTTTCTTCAGCGATCTCGAGAGCCTTGATCGACAGCATGACCTTGCGATCCTTCTTGGAGAAGTTCGTGACGCGGGCGTCAAAAACCTGACCAACCGAGAAACGCTCCGGACGCTGATCGTCGCGATCGCGTGCCAGGTCGTTGCGGCGGATGAAGGACGTGATGTCTTCGTGAGCCACGAGCTTCACTTCAACACCACCGTCGTTGACGGCGATGACTTCGCACGAAACGACAGCGTTCTTGCGCAGTTCGCCGGATGTTGCGGCTTCGCCGACAGCATCCTTGCCAAGCTGCTTGATGCCGAGCGAGATACGCTCCTTCTCGACGTCCACATCCAGAACGACAGCCTTGACGACGTCGCCCTTGTTGAACTCCTCGATGACCTGTTCGCCTGGACGGTTCCAGTCGAGGTCGGAGAGGTGAACCATGCCGTCAACGTCGCCGTCGAGGCCGATGAACAGGCCGAATTCGGTCTTGTTCTTGACTTCGCCTTCGACTTCAGTGCCGGCCGGATGGCTGAACGCAAATGCCTGCCATGGGTTCTCGAGGGTCTGCTTGAGACCGAGCGAGATGCGGCGCTTCGACGGATCGACTTCGAGAACGACAACGTCGACGTCCTGCGTGGTCGAAAGGATCTTGCCGGGATGTACGTTCTTCTTGGTCCAGGACATTTCCGAGATGTGGATCAGGCCTTCGATGCCTGGCTCCAGCTCGACGAATGCGCCGTAGTCCGTGATGTTCGTGACGGTACCGGAGATCTTCTTGCCAACCGGGTACTTGGCAGCAATGCCATCCCACGGATCCGACTCGAGCTGCTTCATGCCGAGCGAGATGCGGTGGGTTTCCTGGTTGATGCGGATGATCTGAACCTTGACCTGCTGGCCAATGGACAGGATTTCCGACGGATGGTTGACGCGGCGCCATGCCATGTCGGTCACGTGCAGCAGGCCATCGATGCCGCCGAGGTCAACGAACGCACCGTAATCGGTGATGTTCTTGACGACGCCGTCAACAACCTGACCTTCTTCAAGGTTCTGAACGATTTCCGAACGCTGTTCTGCACGGGACTCTTCGAGAACCGTACGACGCGAAACAACGATGTTGCCGCGACGCTTGTCCATCTTGAGGATTTCGAAGGGCTGCGGGTTGTGCATCAGCGGGGTCACGTCGCGGATCGGACGAATGTCGACCTGGCTGCGCGGAAGGAAGGCAACAGCGCCGTCGAGATCGACCGTGAAGCCGCCCTTGACCTGGTTGAAGATAACGCCTTCAACGCGTTCGCCAGCTTCGAACTTGACTTCGAGCTTGACCCAGCTCTCTTCGCGGCGAGCCTTCTCGCGCGACAGAACTGCTTCGCCAAGCGCGTTTTCGATGCGCTCGACATAGACTTCGACTTCGTCGCCGACCTTCAGCGAACCGTCTTTGCCCTTGACGCCGAATTCCTTCAGCGCGATGCGACCTTCGACCTTGAGGCCGACGTCAACAACGGCCATGTCCTTTTCGATCGCCGTTACCAGACCTTTGGTAACGTAGCCTTCGGCCAGATCATTGGTTGCGAAGGATTCTTCGAGAAGGGCTGCGAAGTCCTCCCGCGACGGGTTAGTTACTGCCATGAAATCTCCTGGTCGTGTCCAGTCAAGGACACATTGCGCCGTGGGTTCGTGTTGATCACACCCGAAATCCAAGCCCGCCTCGTCATGTTCAGAGGCAATCCGGCGCAAGGACTAAGATATCGGGCTCGAATGCGCCGCCGGTTATCCGGTCGGTCATCATCCTTTCAGGGCGGCGTCGATAATCGCCTTCGCGGCCTGAAACGCGGCCTCTATACCCATTTCTGACGTATCAAGCAAGTGCGCGTCTTTCGCAGGCTTCAAAGGGCTGTCGGCACGCCCCATGTCGCGCTCGTCGCGCTTTCGCACATCGGCAAAAATCTCGTCGAAATCTGCGGCATCGCCGCGGCCAACGATCTCGTCGTAACGGCGTCTGGCGCGCACTTCAGGCGATGCGGTGACATATAGTTTCACGGGTGCATCGGGGCAGACGACGGTGCCGATATCGCGCCCGTCGAGCACCGTTCCGGGCTTGCGCTTCGAAAACGCCTGCTGCGCTTCCACCAGCGCCCGGCGCACGGCGGGCATGACGGCGATCTTCGAGGCCGCTTCGCCAATCGCATGGGCCGAGAGCATTTCGCGGTCGAGGCCTGCAAGTTCAACGTCTCGCGCCATCGTCTCGGCAACGGCCTCGTCGTTGAGGGGCAGACCCCTATCAAGCAGCGCCTTGGCCGCTGCGCGGTAGGTGAGGCCCGTATCGAGATGCTGGAAGCCGTAGGTTTCGGCGATCTGGCGCGACAGGGTTCCCTTGCCGGCTGCCGCAGGGCCATCGATTGCGATCACCAGAGGCGTAGTGTTGTCTGCAGGATTCATGTCAGGCGGGAAGCTCCGTAGCGGCGTACAAGATCGGCCATTGCGTTCTGACCGGGCATATCATCAAGGCCAGAGGCAACGCCTTCACGATCGCCGACCGGGCGGTTCTGACTGACCTTCCACTTTCCTTCGATCGCCGAGATCTCGATCTCGACACCGACGATACCCTTCAACTGGGCGGAAATGAAATCGTCTGGCGCATCGTTGACGGACCAGGGCATTGGCCGGCTGTTCTCATGCTGGCTGGTGATTGCCTCTATCTGGGCAAGCAGCCAGCCGGCGTCTTCGACGATGCGGGCCGGGCCGCGGGCCTGAACGATGGCGTAGTTCCAGGTGGGCACGACCTTACCTGTCTCCTGCTTGGTCTTGTACCAGGAAGGTGTCACGTAGCTGTCAGCACCCTGGAACACGGCGAGCACCGTCGCGCCATCGCGGATGTCTTTCCACTGGCTGTTCGCCCGGGCAAGATGCAACCGCAGCACACCTTTTTCGGCAGCTTCTCCATCAAGGTGAAACGGCACCGGATTGGCCAGCAGACCGGAATTTCCCGATGTGATCAGCATGCCCAGCGGATGGGCGCGGATCAGCGCATGCTGGGTGCCGAGATCGTCTTCGCGGAAATGCGGCGGTTGGTACATTGGCGTGCGCCTCAGATCTTTCCGTCGGTCTGGTTCTCGATCTGCGCGCCGAGACCGGTCATCAGATCCATGAATTCTGGAAAGCTGGTGGCGATGATCGACGCGTCGTCGACCGTGACTTCGTGCTCCGATGCAAGACCGAGAACAAGGAAGCTCATGGCGATGCGGTGATCGAGATAGGTGACAACGGCAGCGCCGGACGCATTGCCGTAGCCTTTACCGCCTGGACGGCCGCGCACGACCAGCGTCTCCTTGCCTTCATCGCAATCGACGCCGTTCAGCTTCAGGCCTTCGGCAACGGCCGAGAGACGGTCGGACTCCTTGACGCGCAGTTCCTCGAGACCAAGCATCGTCGTCGTTCCCTCCGCAAAGGCTGCAGCGACCGCGAGGACGGGATATTCGTCGATCATCGATGGCGCACGATCGGCAGGAACGGTGACGCCGTTGAGGTCGGAGCCGCGGACGCGCAGGTCGGCCACATCCTCGCCGCCAGCGCTGCGGGCATTCATCACCTCGATATCCGCACCCATTTCCTGCAGCGTCAGAATAAGACCGGTGCGGGTGGGGTTCATCAGGACGTTCATGATGGTCACGTCCGATCCCGGCACCAGGATGGCGGCCACAAGCGGGAACGCGGTCGAGGACGGATCGCCGGGAACATCAATCACCTGCCCCTTGAGAGCGCCGCGACCTTCCAGCCGGATCGTGCGAACGCCGTCGGCATCGGTCTCGACGGTCAGATCAGCGCCGAAACCCTGCAGCATCTTTTCGGTATGGTCGCGGGTCATCACTGGTTCGATCACCGTGGTGACGCCAGGCGTGTTGAGACCGGCAAGCAGCACCGCGGACTTGACCTGCGCCGAGGCCATGGGCACGCGGTAGACGATGGGGTTGGGCGTGCGCGGACCACGCAGCGTGACGGGCAGCCTGTCGCCGTCCATCGACGTCACCTGGACGCCCATCTCGCGCAATGGATCGAGCACCCGGCCCATCGGCCGCTTGGACAGCGAGGCATCGCCGATAAAGGCGGACTCGAAATCGTAGACGCCGACGAGACCCATCGTCAGGCGGCAGCCGGTGCCGGCATTGCCGAAATCGAGAGGCGCCTGCGGTGCCAGCAGCGCGCCGTTGCCGGTGCCCTGGATGATCCACTCAGCGCCGACCTTGTCGATCTTCGCGCCCATGGCACGCATCGCCTTGCCGGTGTTGATGACGTCTTCGCCTTCCAGGAGGCCGGTGATCCGCGTCTCTCCGGCAGCCAGGCCTCCGAACATGAAGGAACGATGCGAGATGGACTTGTCGCCCGGGATGCGGACGGTCCCGGTGAGGTTTGTCGATCTTCTCGACTTTGCCGGTTTGAGGGCAATCCCATGCGACATGATCGGTCCTTGCTCGTATGCCTTTGATTTCCGCCGTCGTTATCACAAAGCAAAAGGCGGGTCATTAGCCTGCCTGCCAAGGAATTCAGGAAAAGTTAGTCTTTGACATGGAGCCCGCCAGGCCTTATGGGGACCGGCTTAGATTTTTCACCCATTGATTGCCGCTTTATGCGGCTTCGCCGACCTGTTCGGCCATCTCATGAGGCTTTGATAGTGGCTAAAGCGGAACTCGGAACCAAGCGCACCGACCCGGATACCGGCAAGAAGTTTTACGATCTGAACCGCGATCCCGTCGTTTCCCCCTATAGCGGCAAGTCCTGGCCGTTGTCGTTCTTCGCCGAAAACAGCGCCGCTGCAAAGCTGGAGCAGGCGGAAGAAGAAGATGTCGAGGAAGTCGACGTCGAGAACCCAACTGTCGAGCCCGTCGCAACCGACGACGCCGACGATGCGGCAACCGGCGACGACATCCCGGATCTGGGCGACGACGATGATGTCGATATCGGCGACGATGACGACAACACCTTCCTCGAAGCCGACGAAGACGATGAAGACGACGACGTAACCGGCATTGTCGGCGTTGGCGGCGACGACGACGAGAATTGATCTTTCGACCTAAAGCCCGGTAATTTGAAGAAAAATTGCCGGGCTTTGAAAAACAGGCTTGCACTCTCCGAAAACCGGACGTAATAAGCCGCCACTCCGGTCAGCATCGCTGCTTCGGAGTTCCCAAGGACCGGAACACCCGGACCACCCTGATGGGGCTATAGCTCAGCTGGGAGAGCGCTTGCATGGCATGCAAGAGGTCAGCGGTTCGATCCCGCTTAGCTCCACCAAATCTTTTCCTTTGATTGAACAATCTCAGAATGAAGTATTGAAAGCCGCCGAAGGTTTTTGATACCCCGGTGCGCTTACACACTCGGTCTCTTCACGATTGCTGCACCCATCGTCGAGTGAAACGACGGCACCAACTTGCATCGAAAGGTCAGTGATGGATCGGCTCGAACGTGATGCACCATTTCCTGCAGAAATGCAGGGCCGGTGGACGGACGTGGAAGACTCAAATTCGGTGTTGATAGTCGAGGGCAGCGAGATCATCTGCTTCGGCGAAAAAATCGCTTACGATTACAAGCTGATCGATACAATCGACGGCGCGCTGACCGTAAGTCTGAAGATCAACGATCGAACCGCTGACGACACCTTCCAGCGCGCCAACATCACCGAGTTGGTGATCACGCCCGAAGGCGATCTCCACGCATACAACGTCAAGTTCGCGAGCCAGTTTGCACGTACTGTCAGCTAGCGACCTCCATCGCAAAGCCTACCTTGTGACACCAAGGCTTAATTCGCGAAGTACGCGGCTGTGCTGTGCGCAGCTTTCGTCTGATGGATCCGGGTGCGGCGGGCGGCGAGTTTGCGGGTCTTGTGGGCCGCGTGCCGGAAGCGCTTCTTGGTGCGCTCGACTTCGCGCAGATAGCCGAGATCTGAGGCCAGAACCTCGTCCTGGTACTGCTGGCGGCGAGCATCCGCGATCTGGCGAACCACCAGGGCGCCGGTCCCTGCGAGAGTGGCGATCGCTGCAATCAGAATTAAAATTACCGTCATTGCCGTTTCCTCCATCCCCATAACGCGGAAGGAGCGCAAAGGTTCGCTTTCCCGCATTGGAGGTAGTGGAAGACGGAACTGGTTACGGCCGATTTAAAGGTTAACCGATCGCCTTGTCGTTTTCGTCGAACCGGTGCAGCGAGGCCTTATCCGGTGTGGCAAAGACGATGTCGTCTGGACCATAGCGATGCTCGCCGAACAGACGGACCGTGATGAGGCCCGCCGTCTCGGTTTCGAGATAGAGGATGGTATCGGCGCCGAGGTGCTCGGCATGGACTACCTTGGCCTTCCAGTCGCCGCTTTCTCGCGACAGAGCGATATGCTCCGGCCGGATGCCGATGGTCTTGATGCCGCTTTCGGAAAGCGTCTCGCCCGGGATAAAGTTCATCTGCGGCGAGCCGATGAAACCGGCGACGAAGACGTTGGCGGGCTTGTTGTAGAGCTCCATCGGAGACCCCACCTGCTCGATCGCGCCGGCGCTGAGGACGACGATCTTGTCGGCGAGCGTCATCGCCTCGACCTGGTCGTGGGTGACGTAGATCATCGTTGCCTTGAGGCGCCGGTGCAGGCGGGCGATCTCGAGCCGGGTCTGCACGCGCAGCGCCGCGTCGAGGTTGGACAGCGGCTCGTCAAACAGGAAGAGTTTCGGTTCCCGCACGATGGCACGGCCGATCGCGACGCGCTGGCGCTGGCCGCCGGACAGTTCCGCCGGACGACGGGCGAGATAGGGATCGAGCGATAGGAGCGACGAGGCATTCGACACCCGCGTCTCGATCTCGGCCTTGTCCGTTCCTGCCTGTTTCAGTCCGAGGCCCATATTGTCCTTCACCGTCAGATGCGGGTAGAGCGCGTAGGACTGGAAGACCATGGCGATGCCGCGCTTGGCGGGCGGGGTGGTTGCCATTTCTTGGTCGTCGATCCGGATCGAGCCCGATGACGCATCTTCAAGGCCTGCAATGACCCGCAGCAGCGTGGACTTGCCGCAGCCGGATGGACCCACGAAGATGACGAACTCGCCATCCTGAACCTCGAGGTCGATGCCCTTCAGCACTTCATGATCGCCGAAGGCCTTTCGGATGGATTTCAGTTGCAGCGAACCCACGAGCGTATTCCCACTTCTGTCGTTTGGTGCAATCGCGGACGTTTGTCCGCCCGGCTGTCTTGCTTGCGTTGCTTTCAGAGATAGATTGGCTTGCCGGTCCTTGCGCTTTCATCCGCCGCAAGGCAGATGCGCAGCGATTGAACCGCGTCGTCCATGTGCCTGGTCAGATCGATATCCTCGCGGATCGCCTTCAGCATATAGGCCTGCTCAAAATCGCAAAGCTCCTGATGGCCGGGCTCACCCGCCATCGTCATATCCTCGTCGGGCCTGATGAACCTGCCGTCCGGGCCGGTCTCGGCGTTGTGAAGGCGAATGACAGAGGTTTTGGTATGCGTGTCAATATCGTCGGACTTGGCATTGGGGTCCATGACGATGGAGACCGAGCCTCTCGGCGACATCACGTCCTTCACGAAGAACGCAGTTTCGGAGATCATCGGCCCCCAGCCCGCCTCGTACCAGCCGACCGACTTGTCATCGAAGATCACCTGAAGGTGGCCGTAATTATACATGTCGGTCGCAATTTCATCGGAAAGGCGCAGGCCCATGCCGCGCACTTCCACCGGCTTGGCATCGGTGATCTGGCACATGACATCCACATAATGCACGCCGCAATCGACGATAGGCGGCGTCGTCTGCATCAGGGCCTTGTGGACATCCCAGGTGGGGCCTGACGATTGCTGGTTGAGGTTCATGCGGAACACATAGGGCGGGCCGAGCTTGCGGGCTTCGGCAATCAGGCGGATCCAGGACGGATGGTGGCGCAGGATATAGCCGATCACCAGTTTCTTGCCCGCGGCCTTGGCGGCGGAAACGACGCGCTCGGCATCGGCAACCGTGGTTGCCAGCGGCTTTTCGACAAACACGTCGCAGCCGGCTTGGAAGGCTGCGACCGCATAGTCCGCATGGCTGTCGGAATAGGTGCAGATGGCGCAGAGGTCTGGCTTCAACTCGGCAAGGGCAGTCAGGAAATCGGCATGGATCTCGTAGCCGGCAAGGGCCGGATCGAGCGTCGGCTTCGAGCGGTTGACGAGACCGACGATCTCGAAGCCCGGGTTGTTGTGATAGGCCAGCGCATGACTGCGGCCCATGTTGCCGAGGCCTGCGACAAGAACGCGGATCGGCTTTTCGGTTGAACTCACTTGACGGCTCCAGACGTGATGCCGCGGATCAGTTGCCGCGAGAAGATGACGTAAAGGACGAGGATCGGCAGGATGGCGAGCGACAGGGCCGCCAGCACCGCATTCCAGTTGGTCACGAACTGGCCGATGAAGATCTGCGATCCGAGCGTTACCGTCTTGGTGGCTTCAGAGGGTGCAAGGATCAGCGGGAACCAGAGATCGTTCCAGATCGGGATCATGGTGAAGACGGCAACCGTTGCCATGGCCGGCCGCACAAGCGGCAGGACCAGGCGGAAGAAGATCGCATATTCCGAGAGCCCATCGATCCGTCCGGCATTCTTGAGGTCGTCGGAGACCGAGCGCATGAATTCGGACAGGATGAAGATTGCAAGCGGGATGCCTTGCGCCGTGTAGACGAGGATCAGCGCGGTGAGCGTGTTGACGAGGCCCGATGCGACCATGCCCTGCAGAATCGCCACAGTGCCAAGCCGGATCGGGATCATGATGCCGATCGCCATATAGAGCCCCAGCAGCGTATTGCCGCGGAAGCGATACTCGGACAGCGCAAAGGCGGCCATCGCGCCGAACAGCAGAACGAGGGCGATCGAGACGACCGTGACGATCATGCTGTTTTGGAAATAGCCGATGAAATCCGCCTGGCCGAGCACCGTCTGGTAGCCGATTAAACTGAAGCTCGATGGCGTCGGAACCTGCATCGGATTGCGGAAGATCGAATTGCGATCCTTGAACGAGTTGATGATGGTGAGGAACACCGGGAAGAGCGCGATCAGCGTGTAGGCGATCAAAGCCAGATGCACGAGGCTTGAGCGGATCGGTGAAGAGCGTGCCTTGTTGGACATATCTACACGCCCCCTAGAACTGGTAGCGGCGCATGCGCCGCTGGATGGCGAAAAGGTAAAACGAGACGCCGGCGAGGATGATGACGAACATCACCGCTGCGATCGTTGCCCCCATGGAGCGATCTCCGAGTTGCAGCTGGAAACCGAAGAAGGTGCGGTAGAGAAGCGTGCCGAGAATATCCGTCGACATATCAGGGCCCGCAAGCGCGCCCTGCACCGTGTAGACCAGATCGAAGGCGTTGAAATTTCCGACGAAAGTCAGGATCGAGATGATGCCGATCGCCGGCAGAATGAGCGGCAGCTTGATCTTCCAGAACTGGCTCCAGCCGGTAATGCCGTCGCATTCGGCAGCTTCGACCACCTCTTCCGGGATGCTGAGCAACGCCGCATAGATCAGCATCATGGGTATGCCGACATATTGCCAAACCGAGATGAGGGAAACCGCAATCAGGGCTGGGCCGGACTGACCGAGCCAGGGCGCAAACAGCCATTTGGCGCCGGCAAGGCTCATCAGCCAGGGCGCAACGCCCCAGATCGGCGAGAGGATGAGCTTCCAGATAAAGCCGACGATGACGAAGGAGAGAAGCGTCGGGAGGAAGATGGCGGTGCGGTAAAAGGCGGCAAACCGCAGTTTCGGCAGTGACAGCAGTGCTGCGAGCGCAATGCCGATCGGGTTCTGCACGCACATGTGGATGGCGAAGAAGATCAGGTTGTTGGTGAGCGCATTCCAGAAATCGCGCGCCCAGCGGACATCACCGAAGAGGACCTGGTAGTTTGCAAAGCCGACGAAGGACTGAGCACCATCGACAGTGTTGTAGAACGAAAGCCTGAGCGTCTCGATCAACGGCAGGATCATGATCGCCGTGTAGACCAGCAGCGCCGGCGCCATGAAGACGACGATATGCCAGCGGAACGGGCGCTTGATCGATACCGGCTGCAGGGCAGATGAAGGGTGGATGTCGCTCATGGCTTTGCCTGTTTTCTTGTGCTTGCGCTGGCGCAGCATCATCACGATACCTCCCCCTTGAAGGGGGAGGTCGCAGCGAAGCTGCAGGTGGGGGTGACACCACACGCACAAGGATCACCCCACCCCGGCCCGTCGGGTCGACCCTCCCTCAACGGGAGTGTAAGCTTCTTACTTACCTGGCTTGTACCAGCTGTCGAGGCCCTTCTGGAGCTTCTCGGCGGCAACGGCCGGGGTATCGGTGCCGTTGATGACGTTGGCCGATTCGACCCAGGTCTCGTTTTCGAGGTTCGGTGTGCCGCGCGACAGGATCTGGTAGGTCGAGCGGACCGTCGGCTTGTATTTTTCACGCCAGGAGACGAATTCCTGCGCCATCGGATCTGCCATTTTCACCGGCGACGAATTCAGGCTGAAGAAGCCTGGAAGCGAATTGGCGTAGATTTCTGCAAATTCCGGCGAGGCAACCCAGGTGAGGAACTTCTTGGCTTCTTCCGGATGCTTGCTCTTGGTGTTCAAGCCGACGCCGATATCCGGATGGTCGGAGATGTAGCCGGTCTCGCCAGCCTTGAGCACCGGCGGCGGGAACGCGCCCATCTTGAACTGGGCCTGGCTGGTGAAAAGCGCGATTTCCCATGAACCGGCAGGGAAGATCGCCGCGCGGCCGAGCGTGAAGAGGTTCTGGCTATCGGCGTAGGTCTGGGCTTCGAAACCGTCGCCGAGATAAGGCTTCCACTTGGCCAGCTCTTCGTAGGGCTTGACCCATTCCGGATCGGTCAGCTTCTGCTTGCCTTCGATCAGCGCCTTGCGGCCTTCCTCGCCCTTCCAGTAGTTCGGGCCGATGTTCTGGTAGCCCATCGTTGCGGCTTCCCAGAGATCCTTGGTTCCCATGGCAAGCGGAATGAACGTACCGTCAGCCTTGATCTTGTCGAGCGCGGCGTAGAATTCCTCGTTCGTCTTCGGCACTGCGATCTTCAGCTGGTCGAAGGCGTCCTTGTTGTAGATGAAGCCGTGGATGACGGATGCCATCGGCACGCAGAAGGTGGACTTGCCGTCGTCTGTCGACCAGGCGGCCTTGGCGACCGGCGAGAAATTGCTCATGCCCGACAGGCTGGTGAGATCGACGAGCTGCTTCTTGTTGAAGAGTTCGAGCGAGGCATCGAACGGACGGCAGGTGATGATGTCACCGGCAGAGCCTGCATCGAGCTTGGCGTTGAGCGACGCATTGTACTCGGTCGGTGCGGTCGGCGAGAAGTTGAGCTTGATGCCGGGGTTCTTCGCTTCGAAGGCCGGGATCAGCTTTTCTTTCCAGATCGCCAGATCGTCATTGCGCCAGCTCTCGATGTTGAGCGTGACATCGGCCGCAGACGCTGCGCCCGCAGACGCGATCACCGTCGTGGCCAAAAGAATTGTTTTCAACAGGCTGTTCATGCTGTTCTCCCTTATTGGTTAGCGCCTTGCGGCGCGAGTCTCGGTCGTTTCCGTCATCTTCAGTTCCGCAAGTGCTTTCCTCAACACCTGATCGAAACGAATAAGCAGCGATTGTGCGGCGTCGATATCGGGGGCGCCTTCAGCCAGAAGCACGGCGATCTTCACCGATCCGTCCGCCACCTGCAGATATCTTACCGCCTCGTCGGCAGTCACGCCTGCGATATCGGCAACCATGCCGGCGGCGCGGGTGCGCAGCTTGGCATTGTCGGCGCGCAGATTGACCATGTGTCCGTCATGCACGTGACCGAGCTTGATCGCAGCCAGCGTCGACAGCATGTTGAATGCAAGCTTCTGTGCGGTCCCCGCGCCCATGCGCGTCGATCCAGCCACCATTTCCGGCGGCGTTTCGAGGAGGACGGCGACATCGGCATGGTCAAAAAGGGGTGCATCGGGATTGTTGGCGAGTGCCACGACCTTTGCGCCACGGGCCCCGGCAATTTCGACGATCTTCAGCACGTAAGGGGTCGAGCCGCTTGCAGACACGGCGAGAACGCAGTCTCCCGCCGCAATGATCGCTGCATCCTGATCGGCCAGGGCGATATCATCCTCCGGCGCACCCTGCAGGTCAGCCAGGACGGACGTTCCGCCGGCAAGAAGAAGGACGATCTGCTCGCGTGCAATGCCGTAGGTTCCGGGAAGCTCGAGCGCATCGGCCATGGCCATCAGGCCGGAGCTGCCGGCGCCTGCATAGACAAGCTTTCCGCCACGCCTCAGAGCCGACGCAACGAGTTCCGCGGCATCCGCAAGAGCGGGGATCGCCGCATCGACGCTCTTGGCCGCCTGCTGCTGACCGGACGCCAGAAGCCGAAGGATTTCGGTCGGGGCGCGCGTATCGAGCCCTTCCGTATTCCCATGCCTGGCTTCGGTGGCTGTTTGGCTCATCCGTTTCTCCCTCAAGCAAAATGATGCCAAAAAAATACCAATTGTCCAGCAGGAAATTAACGAAAGTTACCCACGGAAACACGGCAGCTGTCGCTCAGGACTAATAATCGAGTCGAAATAGGGTGTTAGCCGTGATCTGTCCGCATCAATAATTTCGCGCTTGGTAAATGGTATTTTTTTGGTATCATTCTTCGTGGAGGTATCCATGGCGGATTACGTGATCGGGATAGATGGCGGCGGGACAAGCTGCCGGGCGGCGCTGGCCGATATGAACGGCACCCTGCTCGGCCGCGGCAAGAGCGGTGCATCCAATATCCTGACCGATCCCGACACTGCCCTGAGGCATATCGTTGAAGCCGCAGAGCTGGCGTTCGAAGATGCTGGGCTCACGCCGGATCTTTCATCCGCATCTGCAATCCTGGGTCTTGCCGGCAACAATGTCGGCGGCGCGGTGGGCTATGTGACCGAACGTCTCCCCTTTGCCAGATCGGAGATCGTGTCTGACGGCGTCATCGCCTTGCAGGGCGCGATCGGTGACGAAGACGGTGCGATCGGCATCGTTGGGACCGGGACCGTCTATATCATTCGCAGCCAGGGTCAGTTCAGATCCGTCGCCGGCTGGGGGTTTCAGGTGAGCGATCTCGGCAGCGGTGCAAGGCTGGGACAGCTCGCGCTGCAGGAAACCCTGCTTGCCTTCGACCGGATAAGGCCGATGACGCCGCTCTGCGAGGCGATCCTGGCCGAGTTCGACAACAATCCGGAACTGATCGTCGATTTCGCGCGGCTGGCAAAGCCCGGCGACTTCGGGCGTCAGACGCCTAAGGTTTTCAACTTTGCGGCGCGTGGCGACGAGATGGCTTTGCGGATCCTCCATACCGGTGCTGCCGGGATCGACGAAGCGCTCGATGCAGTTACCGCGCTTTCCGGCGACAAAGCAAAACTCTGCCTTCTCGGTGGCCTTGCACCGCTTTATCCTCCCTATCTTGCAGAGAGACACAGGCTCCGTCTTTCCGAGCCGCGGGCCGACGCACTGACCGGTGCCGTCGAACTGGCCGTCAAGGCCTTTGCATCTGGAGCACGGATGGAGGCGTGCGCATGAGCGAGGCGCTGACGGCCATCTTGCCCCTCGACGGCCTGCAGTCCGGCGGCTCCGGCCCGCTTTATCTCAAGCTGCGCCAGAGCCTGGAAGATGCGATCCGGTCCGGCAAGCTCGGTCACGGCGACGCGCTTCCCGCGGAGCGGGATCTCGCCGACTATGCGAGCGTCAGCCGCGTCACGGTGCGCAAGGCCGTCGACGATCTTGTCCGGGACGGGCTTCTGACCCGCCGCCATGGATCCGGGACCTTCGTGGTAAAACCGCTGTCGCGCGTCGAGCAACCCCTGACCAAGCTGACATCGTTTACCGAGGACATGGCACGGCGTGGCCTGGTTTCCCGATCGGAATGGCTGGAGCGCGGATTGTTTCATCCCTCGCCCGAAGAGATGATGATGCTGGGTCTCGCACCCGGCACGATGGTTGCCCGGATCGGACGTTTGCGCTTTGGGAACGACATGCCGCTTGCCATCGAGCGCGCCAGCATATCGGCAGAATTCCTGCCCGACCCGGTATCGCTCCAGCAGTCGCTCTATGCGGAACTGGAAAAGAAGGATGCGCGACCGGTACGCGCCATCCAGCGGATCTCCGCGACCAATCTGAAAAAGATCGACGCCGGCCTGCTCGAAGTGCCCATCGAGGCGGCGGGACTGTCGATCGAACGCGTTTCCTACCTGGCCTCCGGCCGGGTGGTGGAGCTTACCCGCTCGCTTTACCGCGGCGATGCCTATGATTTCGTGGCCGAGCTTTCGCTTGGCGACAGCTGATCAGACGAGGATGACGATGAAGACCCATATGCGCCAGGAAATCGACGAGATACCGGAGGCGACGGCCCGATTGCTCGACCGTTCGGCGGCAGACATTGCCAAGGCCGGTCAGGCCCTGCGCGACAAGGATCCGGCCTTCCTGGTAACGATCGCGCGCGGTTCCTCGGACCATGCTGCGACGTTCATCAAATATGCGATCGAGTTGACGGCAGGACGTCCGGTCGCCTCGCTCGGACCGTCGCTTGCCTCGATCTACGGTGCCAATCTGCAGCTTGGCGGTGGCGCTGCGATCGCCATCTCCCAGTCCGGCAAGAGCCCGGACATCGTCGCGATGGCGGAGGCTGCGACCCGCTCCGGGGCGGTGACGATTGCGCTCACCAACACGCTTCCCTCGCCGATCACCGAAGCATCGCTTTATGGGGTCGACATCAATGCCGGTCCGGAAATTGCCGTTGCGGCAACCAAGTCCTTCGTCAGCTCGATTGTTGCAGGCCTTGCCCTTCTTTCCGAATGGACCGCCGATGACGGGCTGAAGGCGGCGGTTCGCGCCCTGCCCGGCCATTTCGATGAAGCCATCAAGCTCGACTGGAGCGCGTTTGCGAGCGAGCTCGGCGATGCAGATTCGCTCTATATGCTCGGCCGCGGCCCGGCGCTTGCGATCGCCAGCGAGGCTGCGCTCAAATTCAAGGAAACGTCCAACATGCATGCGGAGGCCTATTCCGCGGCAGAAGTCCTGCATGGTCCGGTGGCGCTCGTCGAAAAGCGCTTTCCGGTGCTGACATTTGCCGCAAGGGACGCGGCGGAAGCTTCCGCGGTGCAGATCGCAGACAATTTCGCGGCCAAGGGCGCGCTCGCCTACGCGACTTCTGACAGGGTGAGGGCTGCACGAAAGCTGCCCTTCGTTGCAACCGGCCATCCGCTCACCGACGCGCTGGCGCTGATCGTGCCCTTCTACGGTTTCGTCGAAACATGGTCGCGGTCGAAAGGGTTCGATCCCGATCAGCCGGCAGCCCTCAATAAAGTCACCGAAACCCTATGACCGATCACAAGGCTCTGACTGCAAACCGCATCTTCGACGGCGCCGAATGGCATGAGAATGCCGCGGTCGTGTTTTCGAACGGCCGGATCGATCGCATCCAGCCTTCGGCGTCGCTCGCACCTGAGATCGAGAGGATCGACGGTGGCGAGATCATCGCTCCGGGTTTTATCGACCTGCAGGTCAATGGCGGCGGCGGCGTGCTCCTCAACGAAGAGCCGACGGTCGAGGGTATCGCCACGATCTGCGCCGCCCATGCGAAGTTCGGGACGACGGCACTGTTGCCGACCTTGATCACCGACACGCCTGACATTTCCGCCCGGACTGTTGCCGCCGGTATCGATGCGAAGACGCGGGGCATTCGCGGCTTTCTCGGACTGCATCTGGAAGGACCGCATCTGTCCGTTGCCCGCAAGGGAGCGCATGATCCTACGCTCATCCGTCCGATGGAGGATCGCGACCTCGATTTGATGCTCTCCTGCGCACGGGCGCTCGATGTGCTGATGGTGACCGTCGCGCCGGAAAGCGTGACACAAGAACAGGTGGCAACGCTCGCAGACGCCGGCATCATCGTCAGCCTCGGTCACACGGAAGCGAGCTATGATACGGCGACGGCCTATGCCGAGGCCGGCATTCGCACCGTCACGCATCTCTTCAACGCCATGAGCCCGCTCGGTCACCGCGAACCGGGGCTGGTTGGGGCGGCGCTCGATACGGGATCACTCTATGCCGGCCTGATCGCCGACGGCATCCACGTCCATCCTGCCGCAATGGGAGCAGCGTTGCGCGCCAAAGCCGGTCCGGGAAAGATCTTCCTGGTGACCGATGCGATGTCGACGATCGGGACCGATATGACATCGTTCACGCTCAACGGCCGCGAAATCCTGCGCAAGGATGGCAGGCTGACGCTCGCCGACGGGACGCTGGCCGGCGCCGATATCGACATGATCTCGTCGGTCCGATACGTGCATCGCAATCTCGGCCTGTCGCTGGAGGAGGCCTTGCGCATGGCATCTGCCTATCCCGCGCAGGCGGCGCGCATCGAAGACCGCAAAGGCTTTCTGAAGTCCGGATATGATGCGGATTTCGTTGTCCTTGGCGGGGATCTTTCCATGAAGAGTACCTGGATTTCTGGAGAATGTGCGTACGCTTAAGGGCTGAAGGACCTATCCCGCCAGCGGGAAATCGATCCGGACTTTCAAGCCTGTGCCGCCTGAGCCATCGTGAAGCGACAGGGTCGCGCCGTGAAGGCGGGCGATTTCTTCGACGATGGGTAGCCCGAGACCGGTGCCAGATGCATCGCCGCGGGCCAGACGTCCGAACCGTTCGAGCACGATAGCTCGCTTCTCGGGCGGAATACCCGGGCCGTTATCCTCCACTTCGAGCCGGGCCGTCTCGCCACTCCGTTCGATGCGGACGGTGACCTCCGTGCCGGAGCCCGCATGAAGGATCGCATTGACGATCAAGTTCTTCACCAGTTCGCCGATCAGCAGCGGCTCGACATTGACTTGCGTTACGCCCTCTCCTTCGAACCCGAGGTCGATGCCACGATCGGCGGCGCCCGGAACATGATCTCCCGTCAGGCCGCGGACGAGATCGGTGAGATCGAGCTTGCGGAATGCTGCCGAGCGTCCGGCCGCATCGATCTTTGCCATCAGCAGCAGTTGCGCGAGGATATGTTCGGCACCGGCGACCGCTTCATCCGCCTTGCGGACTGCGGTCTTTGCCGTGGCCAGATCGTCCGCCCGGTCCGCAAGTGCGAGCTGTGTGCGCACGATTGCGAGCGGAGTTCGGAGCTGGTGGCTGGCATTGCCGGTGAAGTGGCGCAGGGCATTCAACGCGCCTTCGAGCCGCACCATGAACGAATTGACCGTATCGACCAGGCCCTGAACCTCGTTCGGCACCCTTTCCCCGATCGGATGCAGATCGTCCGGGCTGCGTTCGGCGATCGCTTCGCTGAAGCGATAGAGGGGCCGAAGCGACAGCGTGACTGCAACCCAGACGATCACGGCAGCACCGATGATCATGAAGAGGATTCGCAGCGCCGACCGGATCAGGATCGTGCGCGTCAGCTGTTCGCGGGCCATGGTGGTTTCGGCGACCGTGACGACGAAGGGCACAGAGCGAATGCCGGTCGAGGCGGATCTGGCAAGGACTGCCACGCGGATGGGCTCGCCGCGGAAGTTGGCATTTTCGAACGCCACCGCCTGGCCTTCCCGCCGCGCGACGGACGGCAGGTTCTGATAGCCGGTGATGAATGTGCCGGGCGGCCCGTCGACGCGGTAAAAGACCCTGTCCTGCGCAGCAGAGGTCAGCATTTCCAGCGCCACATAGGGAATGTCGACCTCAAGCGCTCCGTCTTCCGCGACGATCACCCGTTCGGCGATGGCGAGAGCCGATCCCGCGAGCACACGATCGGAAACTTCATTGGCCGTATCTAGAGCCTCGTCCCAGGTATCGAACATGGCGACGCCACCGATCAGCGCCGTGGAAAGGAGCAGCCATGCGAGAAGCCGGCGGCGGAGCGAATAGGCGGCTGTCGGCGTCATTCCGGAGAGGCCATTTTCTCGAGATAATAGCCAATGCCGCGGGCGGTCTTGACGGTCAGGCCGTAGACCGCAAGCCGCTTTCGTAGTCGGCTCACATACTGCTCGATCGCATTGGACGAGAGGTCGTCGTCGAACCCTGTCAGCGACCGAATGATCGCCTCCTTGGACACGACCTTTCCTGCCCGCATGAAGAGGAGTTCGAGAAGCGCAACCTCGCGGGCCGGGATATCGAGCGGTACGCCCTGGCTCGAGAAGGTTCGCGACGTCAGATCGAAGGTAACGCCGCCATAGGTGACGACAGAGCTTCGAAGGCCTGCCTGACGGCGAAGAAGGACGCGAATGCGCGCCTCGAACTCCGGCACGTCGAACGGTTTCGTCATGTAATCGTCGGCGCCGAGATCGAGGCCTTTGACCCTCTCTTCCGGCGTGCCGCGGGCGGTGAGGATCATCACCGCCGCCCGGTTCTGGCGGGCGCGCATGGCCTTCAGAACATCGAGACCATCCATTTCGGGAAGGTTGAGGTCGAGAATGACCAGATCGTAGCTTTCGGCGGCGACCGTTGCCTCCGCCGACGTTCCGTCGGCCACGAGATCGACCACATAGCCGCTGCCGCGCAAAATCGCGGCAAGGCCCGATGCCAGCGTCTGATTGTCTTCGACAAGAAGGATACGCAAACCGTCATTTCCCCGTTCCGGCTGACTCTTATCGCCGGGACGCGGGGTTGTCACTGGACACAGCAGCGTCTGCCGATAGCTCGCCTAGCTACGGCCGAGATAATCGGTCTTGCCGATGGGTACGCCTTTGTGGCGGAGGATCGCGTAGGCGGCGGTGAGATGGAAATAGAAGTTGGGCAGGGCAAACCCGAGAACGTAGTCGGTGGCTGTGAATTTCATCTCGCCGGACCGGGTCTTCAGCACGACCTCGGCCTCGTCGCGACCGGACATGCTGGCGGGAACGACGGTCTTCAGGAAGGCGACCGTCTTGTCGATGCGGGCATGGAGATCGGCGAACGTGACTTCGTTATCCTCCATCGCGACGTTTTCGAGTTGGCCGACGCGCACCGGGACGAACTTGGCCGTGTCGCTAGCGCGCTGGATCTGACCCGTCAGCGGCAGCATGTCCTCGATCAGGCACGCTTCGAGAAGCTGGCTGTGGGGAATGCCCTTCTCGTCGGCGAAGGCTTCGGCCTTCTTCAGGATCTCGGAGAGATTGGCAAATCCACGGATAAACGCCGGGACGGAGACGTCGTATAGGGAAAGCGACATGGTTGTAACCTCAAAGGGCTGGTGGGGAAATCGCCATTCACAGGTAATAACGGCGACCGGCAATACAACAGGGGAGCGGTAAACCGCGAGCTCTGCATTCCGGACGCCAGTGAGGGATTTCCAACGGCTTGCCGCAAGCGCCCGGGTCGGGCATTCTTGCCCGCAATGAAAAAGCTTCTCCTCTGTCTTTGTCTCATCGCTGCGCCGCATCTGGCCGTCGCGGAAGTGCTGATGTTTCCTGCCCTTTCGGGCAACAAGGATGCGCCTGTCCTTACCGTCTATTCGTCGCTGGACGAGCCTCTTGCCAAGCCGATGATCACAGGCTTCCAGGCGTCCAACCCGGATGTGGCGGTGTCCTACGAGGACATGCTGACGGGAGAGATCTACGACAGGATCGTGCGGGAGACCGACGCGGGCCGCAAGACAGCCGATTTCGCGTTTTCGTCGGCCATGGATCTCCAGGTCAAGCTTGCCAATGACGGTTACGCCCAGGCAAGCGATCTGCCGATGAGCGCACGGTGGCCCGAATGGGCGAACTGGCGCAATACGGTTTACGCGCTGACCTTCGAGCCCGCCGTGTTCGTCTACAACAAGCCGAGTTTCAAGGACGAGGCGCCGCCTGCCACCCGCGCCGAGTTCATCGCGTTTCTGGCGCGCCAGGGTGACCAGGCGCATGGCCGCATCGGCACCTACGATATCGAACGCTCCGGCGTCGGTTTCCTGTTCATGTCGCGCGACCAGGAACAGTTCGGCGACATCTGGTCGGTGGTGCGGGCGATGGGCGAGGCAGGCGTCAAACTCTATTCGACAAGCGGCGCCATCCTCGAGAGGGTGGCGGATGGCCGTTTCCTGATGGGTTACAATATCGTCGGTTCCTACGCCGCCGACTGGGCCTCGCGGAACCCGAATGTCGGGATCGTGCTGCCGAAGGATTACACGGTGGTCATGTCGCGTATCGGGCTGGTGCCGCAAGCCGCTCAACGTGCCGATCTCGGAAAGCGCTACCTCGAATTCTTCATGTCGAAGGAGGGCCAGACGATTATGGCCCGCGAACTGCAGATCCCGGCCGTCAGTCCCGAAGTGTCCGGCAACAACACCGCAACGACGATGCGCGAGATGCTGGGTGGCCAACTGAAGCCGGTGCCGGTCAGCCTCGGGCTGATGGTCTATCTCGATCAGGTGAAACGGGCGCGGCTGATCTCGAAATGGAACGAGGTCTTGCGCCAGCAGTGATCAATTCTGGCGATTTTGAGGCATTTACCCTTGTCAAACAGACGCAGTCAGGGAAATGTCAGGTAGATGTCAGCTTGTTATGCTGCCTTAGAACCATTCGAGACCCGTTCGGAGGCGGACTCGATCGGTGACGGGAGGAGATCAACGGACGGCACCAGTCCGCTCAAATCGATCCTACCGTTGCGCCATCAAAGATTTCGTCCAAAAGGACGTCAACGGAGGACATACCCTTGAAACATTTTCTCATCGCATCTTTCCTCGCGGGCGCAGTCGCCTTCCCGGCCGTAGCGGCTGACTATTCGGTCATGGCACCGGCAGCGCCGGGCGGCGGCTGGGACCAGACGGCCCGCACCATGCAGGTCGCCCTGCAGCAGGAGAAGATCTCCAACCGCGTCCAGGTCATGAACGTTCCGGGCGCCGGCGGCACGATCGGCATCGCCCAGTTCGCCAGCCAGCAGAAGGGCAACCCGAACGCTCTGATGGTTGGCGGTTACGTCATGGTCGGCGCAATCCTCACCAACAAGTCGCCGGTAACTCTGAAAGACGTCACACCGATCGCACGCCTGACCGGCGAATACGAAGTGATCGTCGTCCCGACCTCTTCCGACATCAAGACGATGGCGGATCTGGTCACCAAGCTGAAGGCTGATCCGGGTTCCGTATCCTGGGGTGGCGGTTCGGCTGGCGGCACCGACCATATCGGCGCTGGCCTCATCGCCAAGGCTGCCGGTGTAGACCCGACCAAGATCAACTACATCGCGTTTTCCGGTGGCGGCGAAGCGCTTGCCGCGATCCTGGGCAGCCAGGTGACTGCGGGCATTTCGTCCTACGGCGAATTCGAATCGCAGATCAAGGCCGGCTCGCTGCGCCTGCTGGGGATCTCGTCCGACAAGAAGATCGACGGCATTGATGCCCCGACGCTGAAGGAATCCGGTCTCGACGTCGTGCTGCAGAACTGGCGCATGGTTGCCGCTGCTCCCGGCATTTCCGACGAGCAGAAGAAGACCATCACTGCCGACATCGAGAAGCTGGTAAAGTCCAAGACCTGGCAGGATAACCTGAAGACCAAGGGCTGGATGGACACCTACCTCTCCGGCCCAGCCTTCGATGAGCAGCTCGCCAAGGATATCGCTGCGACGGAAACCATCCTGAAGGACATCGGACTGGTCAAATGAGTTCTGAAAACACGACTACCGAACAGCGCCGCCCTGATTGGGCGGCGCTTGCCATTGCAGCCGTACTCGCGATCGTCGCCGCCGTCATCTTCATCGATGTGTCGCGGCTGACGAGTACGACTGGCTACTCGCCTGTCGGCCCCGCCTCCGTGCCCTACTGGATCGCTTTCGGCCTGATCGGCCTAGCCATCTGGACGGTCTTTGCGGCATTCCGTCGGGATTTCCCCGCGCGCGAACGGCAGGAATTCGGTCCCGTCGCCTGGGTTGTCGCCGGGCTTCTCGCCCAGATGATCCTGATCCGGTTCGTCGGGTTCTCGATTGCGACAGGCCTGCTTTTCGCTTTCGCCGCACGCGGCTTCGGTGCCCGTCGGCTGCATATCAGCATTCCGATCGGCATCGCGATCTGTCTCGCCATCTGGTACCTGTTTGCGGGCGTCCTGCAGCTTTCCCTTCCCGCCGGTCCGCTGGAAAACCTGCTCCTTTAACTTGGAGCCAGAGAGTTAATCCATGAGCACTTTCGAATTCCTTCTTCAGGGTCTGGCCTCTGCCGCAGAGCCGATGAACCTGTTTTACGCGCTCGTCGGCGTAACGCTCGGCACGATGGTCGGCGTGCTGCCCGGCATCGGCCCGGCAACCACCGTCGCGCTGCTTCTGCCCGTTACCTACCAGCTGGATGCGACCGGCTCGCTGATCATGTTTGCCGGCATCTATTACGGCGGCATGTACGGGGGATCGACGACCTCGATCCTTCTCAACACGCCAGGCGAAAGCGCCTCGATCGTGACCGCGCTCGAGGGCAACAAGATGGCCCGTGCAGGACGCGGGGGGCCAGCGCTGGCAACAGCTGCGATCGGATCCTTCGTGGCCGGTCTGATCGCCACGCTCGCGCTCGCCTTCGTTGCACCCTATATCGTGAAGCTGGCGCTGGTGTTCGGTCCGCGCGAATATTTCGCGCTGATGGTTCTCGCCTTCGTCACAGTCTCGTCGGCTTTCGGAAACTCGACGCTGCGTGGCCTGACATCTCTGTTCATCGGCCTTGCTTTGTCGCTTGTCGGCATCGATCAGCTGACCGGCCAGAACCGCCTCTCCTTCGGCGTACCTGACCTTCTCGACGGCATCGAGGTCACGACCATGGCGGTTGCCATGTTTGCGATCGGCGAGACGCTGTTTATCGCAGCCCAGGGTGCCCAGGCTCCCGACAAGGTGGAAGCGATCAAGGGCTCCGTCTGGATGACCGCCCAGGACTGGGCGCGCTCTTGGAAAGCCTGGTTGCGCGGGACCGTCATTGGCTTCCCGATCGGCGCAATGCCGGCCGGTGGTGCAGAAATCGGCACGTTCCTCTCCTATGCGACCGAAAAGCGTCTTTCCAAGCATCCTGAAGAGTTCGGCAATGGTGCGATCGAAGGTGTTGCCGGTCCGGAAGCTGCCAACAACGCATCCGCCGCCGGTACGCTCGTGCCGCTTCTGACGCTTGGTCTTCCGACGTCGGCGACCGCTGCCATTATGCTGGCCGGCTTCCAGCAATACGGCCTGCAGCCGGGCCCACTGCTTTTTGTCACTAACCCGCAGCTGGTCTGGGGACTGATTGCTTCGCTTCTCATCGCCAACCTGATGCTGCTGGTGTTGAACCTGCCGCTGGTCGGTCTGTGGGTGAAGCTGCTGACGATCCCGAAGCCTTGGCTCTATGCCGGCATTCTCGTGTTTGCGACGCTTGGCACGATTGGCGCCAATCCGTCGGTGTTCGAGCTTGGCATGCTGCTCGTCTTCGGTCTCGTCGCCTACATCATGCGCGTGTTCGACTATCCGATCGCGCCCGTGATCGTCGGCCTGATCCTTGGCCCGCTCGCCGAGCAGCAGTTGCGCCGTGCCTTGTCGATCAGCCAGGGCGACGTGACGGTGCTGTTCACCTCGCCGATCGCCGCAGGCCTGCTGCTCGTGGCAGCGGCTGCCCTGATCGTACCGCTGGTGCTGCGCATGCGCGGACGCGGCAACGTGCTGAACCAGATGGCAGCCAGCGAAGACTGAGGACCTCAGCCTTCCCCCAACGAAACAAGCCCGGTCTTCCGAAAGGAGGCCGGGCTTTCTGTTTTGAAGGGAGTGTTGTGTCAGTGCCCGAACACGGACCAGCCGGTTTCATCCGCCAGCATTTCGAGCGCCAGCGAACCGACCAGCGAATTGCCGTTCTGATTGAGACCTGGAGACCAGACGGCCATCGATGCGCGTCCCGGCGCCACGGCCATGATGCCGCCGCCGACACCACTCTTGCCAGGAAGTCCGACCCGATAAGCGAACTCGCCGGAGCCGTCATAGTGGCCGCAGGTCAGCATGAGGGCGTTGATGCGCCGTGCCCGCTGGCTTGAGACCACGGTGTGCCCGGTCATCGGGTTGCGGCCATTGGCGGCGAGGAATAGACCGGCCCGCGCCAGCTGGGTGCAGGTCATGGAGATGGCGCAGTGGTGGAAATAGACGCCGAGCACATGCTCGACCGGATGCGAGAGCTTGTTGAAAGAGCGCATGAAATTGGCAAGCGCAATATTTCGGTAGCCGGTCGCTTCCTCGGATTTCGCAACCGACGGGTCGATCGCGATCGTTTCGTCATCCGCGAGATAGCGGACGAAGCGCAGGATCTCCCCGATCGCCTCGCGCGGCGTATGGCCAGCAAGAACGAGATCGCTGACGGCAATCGCGCCGGCATTGATGAAGGGGTTGCGGGGCTTTCCGGCCTCCTGTTCGAGCTGGACGATGGAGTTGAAGGGAGAGCCCGACGGCTCCCGACCGACCCGGTTCCAGGTGGTTTCGCCATGCTTGCCGAGTGCGAGCGTCAGCGTGAAAACCTTCGACACGCTCTGGATCGAGAAGGGTTCGGCACAATCACCAGCGCTATGGACCTTGCCGTCGACGGTGACGACCGCCATGCCAAACTTGCGTGGATCGACATGGGCAAGCTGGGGAATGTAGTCGGCCACTTTTCCCTCGCCCAGCCGGCTCTGCAGCTTGGCGTGGATCCGATCGACGATGGCCTGCAGATCGTCCGTCATTGCTCACACTCCGAGATATCGATCCTGCAACCCTGGTGTCAGATCGGCTGGGGCGCCGGTCCAGACGCTTCTGCCGTTTTCGAGGATGACGCACCGGTCGGCAACCGGCAAGAGCTCGGACAGCGTCTTGTCGACCAGGAGAATGGACAGGCCCTTCGTCTTCAACTGGCGCAGCGCCTTCCAGATATCCTGGCGGATGACAGGGGCAAGCCCTTCCGTCGCCTCGTCGAGGATCAGCAGGCGCGGATTGGTCATCAGCGCGCGTCCGATCGCCAGCATCTGCTGCTCGCCACCTGAAAGCGATCTCGCCATCTGCGCATGCCGTTCCTCCAGACGGGGAAACAGGGCATTGATCTCTGAGACGGTCCATTCACCGGGTCTTGCGGCGGCGACCAGGTTTTCATGAACGGTCAGGTTCGGGAAACAGCGGCGGCCCTCGGGGACGAGCCCCACACCCAGCCGCGCCACCTTGTAGGGGGCCAGCTTGCCGGTGTCCTTGCCATCGAAGAGGATGCGGCCGGTTTTAGGGGCCAAGAGATTGCAAATCGACTTGATGGTCGTCGACTTGCCCATGCCGTTGCGGCCCATCAGGGCCACGACCTCGCCTTCCGCCACCGAAAATTCGACGCCGAATAGCGCCTGGCTGCTGCCGTAGTAGGTGGCGATATCCTGGACATCGAGCAGCATCAGGCATGATCTCCGAGATACGCGGTGCGCACCGCCGGATCGCGCCTTATATCCTCCACCGTGCCGGTTGCGATGATGCGGCCATAGACCAGAACCGATATCCGGTCGGCCAGCGCGAAGACGGCATCCATGTCGTGTTCCACGAGCAGGATCGGCGCTTCCTGGCGCAGCGTATCGAGAAAACCGGTGAGCCTTTTCGAACCCTCCGGCCCCATTCCCGCCATCGGCTCGTCGAGAAGCAGAGCCTTCGATTGCAGGGCCAGCGCCATGGCGATCTCAAGCTGGCGTCGCTCGCCGTGGGAAAGCTCGGCCGCCGGCAGCCGTGCTCGGTCGGAGAGGCCGACGCGCTCGAGGATCGCCATTGCAGGATCGATCAGCGATCTGTCGCGCATCACAGGTCGGAAAAAGCCGAAACTCGATCCTTGCTTCGCCTGGACCGCCAGCATGACGTTACGCAGCGCCGAAAACTCGGGCGCGAGCGACGATACCTGAAACGTGCGACCAAGCCCCCGTCGGGCGCGAGCGGCAGCACTCAGTGCGCCGATGTCTTCACCCGCGAGGCGGATCGTGCCGCTATCCTGCTTGAGCGTGCCGCAGATCTGGTGAATCAGGGTCGATTTTCCGGCACCGTTCGGGCCGATCAGTGCGTGGATTTCGCCGGGCTTCAGGTCGAGCGTGATGCCGTCGGTGGCACGAAGTGCTCCGAAACTCTTAACGAGATTGTCTGTCTGGAGAACCGGCTCAACCATGTTTCGTCTTTCCGGCAAGCAGGCCCAGCAATCCGCCGCGGGCAAAGAGCACCACGCCGAGAAGGATGAGACCGAGGAAGAACTGCCAGCGTTCGGTGAGGCCGCCCAGCGCGAACTCGAACGCCACATAAAGCGCTGCCCCTGCCAGCGGCCCGAACAGCCGCCCGGTGCCGCCGAGAATGATCAGCACGATGAGTTCGCCCGACATGTGCCAGGCGAGCATGGACGGGCTGACGAAGCGGTTGAGATCTGCGTAGAGAGCGCCGGCAAGGGCCGTGATCATGGCCGAGATGACGAAGCCCGCGAGCCGGATGCGGTAGGGGTCGATCCCGAGGGCGGCGACGCGGATCTCGTTCTGGCGGGTGGCAGCCAGCGCCGCACCGAACCGCGACGCGCGGATCAGCGCGAAAAGGCCGATGCCGGCCAGCAGAACGGCATATGCGACAAAGAAGAAATTGAGCGGCCGCATCGTGTTAGTGCCCGGAAACTGGTTGCGCACCGCAATCGATAGCCCGTCCTCGCCACCGTAAGCCGGCCAGGATATCGCGAAATAATAGACCATCTGCGCGAAGGCGAGCGTGATCATGATGAAATAGACGCCTGACGTTCGCAGGCTGAGTGCCCCGATGGCGAGCGCCACCAGACTGGCTGCGACGACCGCGACAAGCCAGATGATCGGCATCTGCGCCGTGCCCGGGAGATCGAACAGCAGCGGTTCGCCTGATAGCGCGTGGCTTGCAAGAATGCCGGCGGCATAGCCTCCGATGCCGAAAAAGGCTGCGTCGCCGAACGACACCATACCGCCGAGGCCGAGCGCGAGATTGAGGCCGAGGGCTGCCAGCGCCAGAATGGCGATCCGGGTCGCGAGGGTCACGTAGAACGGCTGGCCGAGGGCATTCGCGGCCACGGGCACGGCGAGCAGCAGGAGGGCCAGCGTGAGATTGACTGCGTTTTCGCGGGTCAGCACCATCGTTGAACGGCTTTCATGCATGGGCTGGCGGAAACAGGCCGCGAGGTTTTACCGACAGGATGACCGCCATGACCACATAGATCAGCATCGATGCCGCAGCGCCGCCGATCATGCCCGCCTGGGACGGGTCCATGAACAGAGCCAACAATTGCGGCAGAAGAAGCCGGCCGAGCGTATCGGTGATGCCGACGAGCAACGCGCCAACGAGCGCACCCTTGATCGAACCGATGCCGCCGATGACAATCACCACGAAGGCGAGGATGAGCACCGGTTCGCCCATGCCGACCTGGACCGATTGCAGCGGGCCGACGATTGCGCCAGCAAGTCCCGCCAGAGCGGAGCCCAGTGCAAAGACCAGCGTATAGAGCGTGCGGATATCGACGCCGAGCGCGCCGATCATCTCTCGGTCGCTTTCGCCGGCCCTTATGCGCATGCCGAGCCGGGTCTTGCCGATCAGCAGATAAAGGCCGAGTGCCACCAAGGCACCGACGGCGATGATCGCCAGGCGGTAGACGGGATAGGTTGCATCGCCCGGCAGAGCGACCGCGCCCTGCAGCAACGGCGGAATATCGAGATAAAGCGGGAAGGAGCCGAACAGCCAGCGGGTGCCTTCGGAAAAGATCAGGATCAGCGCGAATGTCGCCAGAACCTGATCGAGATGGTCGCGATCATACAGCCTGCGGATGACCAGGAGTTCGACGATTGCACCGGCTGCCGCCGCACAGGCGAGGCTGGCGACGAGGCCGAGCCAGAACGACCCGCTCCAGGCGGCAACGGCCGCGCAGGCGAAGGCGCCTACCATGTAGAGCGAGCCATGGGCGAGATTGATCAGGCCCATGACGCCGAAGATCAGCGTCAGCCCGGCAGACATGAGAAACAACATGACGCCGAGCTGGATACCGTTCAGCAGCTGCTCGAGAGCAAGCGAGATGGTCACATGCTTCCCTTAGATCTTGCAGTCTTTGGCGTAGGCGTCGCCATGATCGGCAAAGATCTTCTCGACCGTCTTGTTGGTCAGAACGCCGTCCTTCTTCACCACTTCCGTCAGGTAGATATCCTGGATCGGATGCTGGTTGGTGTTGAACTTGAACTTGCCACGCGGCGACTTGATATCGGCTTTCAGAAGTTCGGCGCGGAAAGCCTCGGCATCCTTGACGTCGGCCTTGGCAGCGGCCGACGCGATCAGCTGACCGGCATCATAGGCCTGAAGCGCATAGATCGACGGCAGGCGATTGTATTCGGCCTTGAAGTCGGCGACGAATTTGCGGCTGACGTCGGTATCGAAATCCGGAGCCCACTGTCCCGATGCCTTGGCGCCGAGCGCCGCATCGCCGATGGCCGGCAGGACGTCCTGGCTGAAGGAGAAGCCCGGGCCCATGACCGGGGTCTTCACACCCGACTGGGCAAACTGCTTCATGAAGGAAATGCCCATGCCGCCCGGCAGGAAGACGAAGATGCCGTCTGCACCCGATGCCCGCATCTGGGCAATTTCGGCGGCGTAATCGGTCTGGCCGACCTTGGTATAGACCTCGCCCGCCAGCTCGCCCTTGTAATAGCGCTTGAAGCCGGTGAGCGAATCCTTGCCCGCCGGATAGTTCGGCGCCAGGATGAACATCTTCTTGTAGGACTTGTTGGCATATTCGCCGACAGCTTCATGAAGATTGTCGTTCTGATAGGCGGCGTTGAAATACAGTTTGTTGCAGCCGGCACCGGCCAGCGCCGCAGGTGCTGCGTTGGTCGAGACGTAGAACTTGTCCTGCGCAACCGCACCGGGAACGACGGCCATCAACAGGTTCGACCAGACGATGCCGGTGAGCAGGTCGACATTGTCGCTCTGGATCATCTTGTCGGCGATCTGGACGGCAAGTTCCGGCTTCTGCGCATCATCCTCGGTGACGACGGTGATATCCTTGTTGCCGGACTGCTTGATGGCCAGCATGAAGCCGTCGCGCGTATCGACGCCGAGGCCTGCACCGCCGCCGGATAGCGTGGTGATCATGCCGATCTTCAGCGGCTCGGCGATGGCCAGACCGGATGCGCCGAGGCTGAGTGCCATCGTGGCGGCTGCCAGGATTTTCTTCATCGTCATTCTCCCCTTTTTTTATCCCCTGCTCCGCCAATCCGTCGAGGGCGGTGAAACCGTTACCTTCCACATTCGCCGGCAAACTTCCACCGCGTGCAAGCGCAAAAAGCATCACAAAGCAAACTATGCCGACGAGGAGAAGTCTTGGAACAGCAAGGCAGGCTTTCCAGCGACATCGGGGGCGGGTTATGACGCTTGTCGGATCGAACAGGGGACAATCACATGCGACACGGGATCATCGACTGGGACGACGCCTATGCCAATGGCCCGAACATTCCAAAGGGTGAACAATGGCCCGCCGCATGGGTGGAGCCGGCAAGACTGTACCGCGAAACGCTCGCGGCCGACGGCCGTGCGAAGCTCGGAATTGCCTATGGCGACAAGCCGCGCAACCGGTTCGATCTTTTCCTTCCCGCCGGAAAGCCGGAAGGCCTTGTCGTCTATGTCCATGGCGGCTTCTGGATCGCGCTCGACAACAGCTACTGGTCGCATTTTGCCCATGGCGCGCTGGAAAGCGGATATGCGGTGGCACTCCCCGCCTATACGCTTGCGCCGGAAAACCGGATCGCTGAAATCACCCGCGAGATCGGCCAGGCCATCACGGCCGCAGCAGATCTGGTGGACGGGCCGATACGGCTTGCCGGGCATTCGGTGGGCGGGCATCTGGTGACGCGGATGATCACCACCACGTCGCCACTCGCAGAGACCGTCCGAGACCGCATCGTCAACACGGTGTCGATCTCAGGCGTGCATGACCTTCGCCCGATCATGAAGACGAAGATGAACGAGAAGCAGCGGATCGATCCTGACGAGGCGCAGCGCGAAAGCCCGGCCTTGCTGGAACCCCTGCCGAACACGCGCCTCACCTGCTGGGTGGGTGGCAACGAGCGCTCGGAATTCCTTCGACAGAACGCACTGCTCGCCAATATCTGGAAGGGTCTGGGGACCGAGACCGAAGCCGTCGAGGAGCCGGACAGAAACCATTTCACGGTTCTGGACGGGCTATCCGATCCGAACCACCCGCTGACGAGAGCGCTTTTGGGCTAGCGTTTTGTCGCTAGAGAGACGCGGCGCCGCGGGCGGCCTGATCGTAGTGGCCGGACAGGGCGCGAAGGCGGGCGGCGACATCCGACAAGGAGTCTGCGGACACTTCGGTTGCCAGCACTGATTTGACGAGCAGGCTTTCCCGCATGGCCTTGTAGCGGGCGCAGGCGGCAGCACCCGCTTCCGTCACCATGACCAGCTTTTCCTTGCCGCGTCTGCCGGACTTGATCAGCTTCAGCCGTTCCAGTTTTTTCAGCGCGTAGGTCACGACGTGGGTGTCTTCGATATTGAGGACGAGCGCGATATCGGCCAGCGTCTTCGGCTTGTTGCGGCTGTTGACGTTGTGCAGGACGAGGATGTCCACGGTTGAAAGATCGGGGACTCCGGATGCCGCCATGCAGCGCACCATCCAGCGGCTGAACGCATGATTGAGCATGGTGAGGCCGAACTCGATTTCGGACAGAGCCGGCAGCGCGCCGCTTGCCAGGTGCTCCGAAGAAACGATCGGGCCAACAGTGTCTATCGGTTCGGACATGAGCTTCTCCGGAATGAGAGGGCGCCGCGGCACGATTGCCACGGCGCTTCCGAAATCACATCTTCTTGTAGGCGTCCAGAATGGCGGCGCCATCTGCGCCGGCTTTCTTCGACCAATCCTCGGTCAGCTTGGCGCCGATTTCGGAAAGACCGGTCTTCAGTTCGGCGCTTGGTTCCAGAACCTGCATGCCGTTCTTCTTCAGCGTTTCCATGTAGGACGCCGTCTTTTCGGCGGCCATCGACCAGCCGCGGGTTTCTGCAGCCGCAGCCGCATCCGTCACGGCTTTCTGCGTGGCGGCGTCGAGGGCTGCGAACGCAGCCTTGTTGACGAAGATGACGTTCTTCGGGATCCAGGCCTGGGTGTCATAGTAGTGGGTCAGTGATTCCCAGATCTTGCTGTCGACGCCCGTGGCGCTGGATGTCATCAAGCCATCGACGACACTGGTTGCCAGAGCCTGCGGCAGTTCGGCGGCCTGGACGGTGACCGGCTGGGCGCCGACCAGTTCCGCAATACGCGATGTGCCGACATTATACGCGCGCCACTTCAGACCCTTCAGGTCGGCAACGGTGTTGACGTCCTTCTTGGTGAAGAGGCCCTGTGGCGGCCATGGCGTGGTGTAGAGGAGCTTCAGGCCCTGCTTGTCGAGCGCCTGTTCGATAGCGGGCTTCGACGCTGTGTAAAGCTTCTTGGACTGTTCGAAGCTGGTGGCGAGGAACGGCACGACGTCGATCCCGAAGACAGGGTTTTCGTTTTCGTGCAGCGACAGCAGCACTTCGCCCGCTTGGGCCTGGCCTGTCTGGACCGCGCGCTTGATATCGGGGGCCTTGAAGAGCGAGGCATTGGGATGAACGGTGATCTTCAGCTCACCTTTGGTGGCCGCATCGATGTCCTTGGCGAACTGGTTGAGGTTCTCGACATGGTAGTTGGTCGGCGGATAGGCAGATGGCAGGACCCAGTTGGCTGCGAAAGACGATGCTGTGGACGCGAGAAGCGCGGCTGCGGCAATGCCGAGGCGGGCGAGTTTTCCAGTGACCTTCATTTTCAGTTCCCTCTTTGTGATTAACCCGGGAATGCCATTTTCGGCAGAACCATCACGATTTCCGGGAAAACCGTAATGATGGCGACGGTCGCCACAAGCAGGAAAAAGAATGGCAGCGAGGCTTTTGCCACCGTGAGGCTATCGCGCCCGCTCATCGTCTGCAGGACGAAGAGATTGAAGCCCACTGGCGGAGAGACCTCCGCCATCTCGACGATCAGCACCAGGAAGATGCCGAACCAGACAAGGTCGAAGCCGGCCTGCTCGATCATCGGCAGAACGACAACCGTGGTGAGGACGATCATCGAAAGACCATCGAGTGCCGCGCCGAGCAGAATATACATGATCGTCAACACAGCGATCAAAGCGTAGGGGCTGAGGTTGAAGCTATCGACCCAGGCGGCAAGCGCATTCGGAATGCCGGTATATCCCATGGCGATCGACATGAAGCCGGCGCCCGTCAGGATCAGCATGATCATGCAGGTGAGACGTGTCGCACCCATGACGCTGTCCCAGAAGGACTTCCAGCTGAGCGTTTTCGACCACGCCGCAATCGCGAGCGAGCCGGCCACACCCCAGGCCGCACATTCCGTCGCCGTGGCCCAGCCGAGCAACAGCGTTGCGAAGACGAGGATGATCAGGAGGCTGACCGGAATGAGGTTCGCCGATTCCTTCAGTTTCTCCTTGAAACTCATTTTCGGCGGCGCAGGCGGCTGCTTGTCGGGGTTGAGCAGCGACCAGACGACGATATAGCCGCAATAGAGAACCATCACGATCAGGCTCGGCAGGAAGCCGGCGAGGAAGATCTGGATGATCGAGACGTTGGCGGCGACCGCATAGACGACCATGGTGATCGATGGCGGGATGAGAATGCCGAGCGTGCCGGCACCGGCCAGCGAGCCGAGGCTGACCATTTCGTCATAGCCCCGCTTCTTCAACTCCGGCAGGGCGATCTTGGCGATCATCGCCGTGGTCGCGGCAGATGACCCGGAGATCGAGCCGAACAGGCCGCATCCGAGAACGTTGACATGCATGAGCCTGCCCGGCAGCCAGCCAAGCCAGGGTGCCAAACCCCGGAACATCTCTTCGGACAGCTTTGTCCTGAACAGGATTTCGCCCATCCAGACAAACAGCGGCAGCGCCGCCAGCGACCAGGACGCGCCGTTGCTCCAGGCGTTGGTGGCCAGCACCGCGCCAAACGGGATGCCCGGCACGAAAAGCATGGCAATCAGGCCGCAGATCAGCAGCGAGAAGCCGATCCAGACTCCGGCGGCCAGAAGCGCCAGCAGCGCGACGAGGACGACGCCGGCGATTTCAACGAGTTCAATCGTTCCCATGCGTCAGGCCCCGCTCTGCATTGCGCGTTCAATCACTTCTTCGGCGGTTTCGGCAGGCGGCTTTTCGTAGCGCGGCGACCCACCGAAAAGCACGTGCAGAAGCTCGTCCGTCATGGCGACAGCCAGGATGATCAGGCCGCCGGAAAAACCCATCTGCGGGATCCAAAGCGGCATGGCGATCACCCCCTGGGCGAGATCGTTGAACCGCCACGAGGTGACGTTCATGTCGAAAGCGTACCAGGCGAAATAGAGGGCAGCGGCGGACCCAACCAGCAGGGCAAAAATCTCGACCATCTGGCGGGTACGGCCGGTGAACCTTTCTACCAGCAAGCCGACGCGGATCATTTCGCCGGAGCGGAATGTATGGGCGAGACCGAGGAAGGCAGACGCCGCCATTGCCCAGGATGCGAAATCGTCGCCGGCCGGAACGTCTATCCCAAGCGGGCGACCTGCGGAAAGCGCGAGCATGATGAGGAAGATCGCAATCAGGAAAAGCCCGGCCAGCCAGCCGGACACGAGGTACAAACCGTCCAACCCTTTACGGAGCCATTCGGGGAAGATGCTGTGGCGTGGATCAACGGTGGACACAGTTTGCCCTCCGCACAAGAATGCGTAGATCGCTCATATGGCTTCCCCTCGGTTGCCTCTGCGGCGCGGCTCTTCTGGCCACTTTGCCTGTTATAAAGGCATGATGCCGTACTGGGCATTTTCCTGTCAATCGATCATTGACGTTTTATCGACGAAATGTTCTCGTGGCCTCAAATCGATCGTTACGGGGGCATTGCATGGCGCAGGACAAGTGGGATTTCTGGATCGACCGCGGCGGTACATTTACCGATATCGTTGGGCGCAAACCGGATGGGACACTTGTGGCCCACAAGGTCCTTTCGGAAAATCCCGAAGCTTATCGCGATGCCGCGGTGCAGGGCATTCGCGAGTTGCTGCAGGTCGAAGCCGGGCAGCCGATACCCGCCGAACTGGTCGGCGCCGTAAAGATGGGAACGACCGTCGCTACCAACGCGCTGCTGGAGCGCAAGGGCGAGCGGACGCTGCTCGTGACCACACGCGGCTTCAAAGATGCGCTGGCGATCGGTTATCAGGCCCGAACCGACATCTTTGCCAAGAAGATCGTGAAGCCCGAACTGCTCTACACGGCGGTCGTGGAAGTCGACGAACGCGTGCGTGCCGACGGAGAAGTCGAGGCGGAGCCGGACGAGGCGACGGTGCGCGCGGACCTTCAGGCGCAGTTCGATGCGGGCTACCGTGCGATCGCTATCGTCTTTATGCATGCCTATCGTTATCCGGCTCATGAACAGCTCGTTGCAACGATCGGCCGTGAGATCGGCTTTGCTCAGGTCTCGGTCAGCCATGAGGTTTCGCCACTGATCAAGCTGGTCGGCCGCGGCGACACGACCGTCGTTGACGCCTATCTCTCACCGATCCTGCGCCGTTACGTCGATCAGGTGGCGAGCGAGCTTGGCACGGATGCGGAGACTGCCGGTTCTGAGGGACCCCAGCTGATGTTCATGCAGTCTTCCGGTGGCCTTACCGCGGCAAGACTGTTCCAGGGCAAGGATGCGATCCTGTCCGGGCCGGCCGGCGGCGTCGTCGGCGCGGTCGAGACCTCGCGACTTGCCGGGTTCGACAGAATGGTCGGGTTCGACATGGGCGGCACATCCACCGATGTCTCGCACTATGACGGAGAGCTCGAACGCTCGTTCGAGACCGAAGTCGCAGGCGTGCGGATGCGCGCTCCTATGATGTCGATCCACACGGTTGCGGCCGGCGGGGGCTCTATCCTGCATTTCGAAAACGGTCGTTTCCGCGTCGGCCCGGATTCCGCCGGCGCCAATCCCGGCCCGAAAGCCTATCGGCGTGGCGGCCCGCTCACCGTCACCGATGCGAACGTGATGCTCGGCAAGCTTTCACCGGAACTCTTCCCTAGGATTTTCGGGCCAAAGCGCGACGAGCCGCTGGATGCGGTCGCCGTGCGAAAAGCCTTCGAGGAGATGGCGACGGTGGTCGGCGATGGCCGCACGCCGGAACAGGTGGCGGATGGTTTTCTTGCCATCGCGGTCGAGAACATGGCCAATGCCGTCAAGAAGATCAGCGTCCAGCGCGGTTACGACGTCACGCATTATGCGCTCACCTGCTTTGGTGGCGCCGGGGGTCAGCATGCCTGCCTGACGGCCGACGCGCTCGGCATCTCGACGGTCCTGATCCATCCATTTTCCGGCATCCTGTCTGCCTACGGAATGGGTCTCGCCGATATCCGCGCCACCCGCCAGCGGACGGTCTCGCGGCCGCTTACCGAAGCACTGGCGTCGCTTGCCCCTGTTCGCGACGAACTATCAGCCAGCGTGTTGGCGGAAATGGGTTCGCAGGGCGTGGCGCAAGCGCAGACCGAGGTACTGCACCGCGCCCATCTTCGCTATCAGGGCACGGATACGACCCTCTCGGTTGCCGTGACAGATACAGCGGAGATGACGGCAGCGTTCGAGACTGTCCACCGGAAGCAGTTCGGCTTTATCTTCGAGAACCGCGAGATCATCTTCGAGGCCTACGAGGTGGAGGCGATCGGTGGCGGTGCCGACGCATCGGAGCCTGAGTTTGCGATTGACGAAGCGGCTCCAACGGCTGCGGAGCACACGCGGTTCTATTCCACCGGCGCATGGCGCGAGGCACCTGTCTATCGCCGCGCCGACATCCGGCCCGGCGCACGTGCCAACGGTCCCTGCCTGATCGTCGAACCGCACCAGACGATCGTGATCGAGGATGGCTGGGCATTCGAAGTGACCCGGCTCAACCACGTGGTCCTAAAGCGCATCGTCACGTTGTCGCGTGGCAAGGCTGTCGGCACCCAGGCAGATCCGGTTCTGCTTGAGGTCTTCAACAACCTGTTCATGTCGATTGCCGAGCAGATGGGCGTGACGCTGCAGAACACAGCGTCGTCCGTCAACATCAAGGAACGACTGGATTTCTCCTGCGCCGTGTTCGACGAGAACGGCGCTCTGGTCGCCAATGCACCGCATATGCCGGTTCATCTCGGATCGATGGACCGCTCCGTCGAAAGCATCATCGCGCAGAACCGGGGCAAGATCCGTCCAGGCGACGTGTTTGCGTTGAACGCGCCTTACAATGGTGGCACGCATCTGCCCGATATCACCGTGGTGACACCGGTGTTCGATGACGCGGGCGAGAAAATCCTGTTCTACGTCGCATCTCGCGGCCACCACGCCGATGTCGGCGGGACCGCGCCCGGATCGATGACGCCGCTGGCAACGACCGTCGACGAGGAGGGCGTGCTGTTCGACAACGTGCTTCTGGTCGACCGCGGCCGGTTCGACGAGGCGGGCATCACCAACCTCCTGTCCGACCATCCCTACCCTGCCCGCAACGTTGCACAGAACGTCGCGGATCTGAGGGCGCAGATCGCGGCCAATGAAAAGGGCGTCTACGAAATGCGCCGGATGATCGCGCAGTTCGGGCTCGATGTCGTGCAGGCCTATATGGGCCACGTGCAGGACAATGCGGAAGAAAGCGTTCGCCGCGTGCTGGAAAAGCTTGGTGACGCGGAGTTTTCCTACGCGACCGACCAGGGCAGCACGATCAAGGTCAAGATCACCATCGACAGGCAAAAGCGCGAGGCGACGGTCGATTTTACCGGCACCAGCGAGCAGAAGAAGAACAACTTCAACGCACCCGAACCGGTGACGCGCGCGGCCGTTCTTTACGTGTTCCGCGTGATGGTGGAGAGCTCGATCCCGATGAATGCCGGGTGCCTGAAGCCGATCCGCATCATCGTGCCTGATGGTTCGATGCTCAAGCCGCAATATCCGGCAGCGGTCGTTGCCGGAAATGTCGAGACGTCGCAGCACGTGACGAATGCGCTGTTCGGCGCGCTGGGTGCCATCGCGGCAAGCCAGGGCACGATGAACAACCTGACCTTCGGCAACGCCACCTACCAGTATTACGAGACGCTGTGCTCCGGTTCGCCGGCCGGCCGGTTCAACGACGGCAGCGGTTTTGCGGGTACAGACGCTGTCCATGTGCACATGACCAACTCGCGTCTCACCGATCCGGAAATCCTGGAGACGCGCTATCCGGTGCTGCTCGAAGATTTCCACATCCGCGACAATTCCGGCGGACAGGGGCAGTTTGCGGCCGGCGACGGTACGAAGCGGACGATCCGGTTTCTCGAAACGATGGATTGCGCCATCCTCTCCTCGCATCGAACGCTTCACCCGCACGGCCTTGACGGCGGCGGAGAGGGAGAGCTTGGCATCACCACCGTGCGCAGGCTCGACGGCTCGATCGAGACACTTCCGGGCTGTGCCCAGACGGTGATCGAGGCGGGCGAAGCGGTGACGGTAACAACGCCGACGGCCGGGGGCTATGGCAAAACGCCGTAATCTGCCGTAACCGGAGATCATGACCAGACAGGTTGCGATCATAGGCGGCGGGCCGGCAGGACTGATGGCGGCGGAGCACCTTTCCGCCGACGGATTCTCCGTGACAGTTTACGAGGCGATGCCCACCTTCGGGCGGAAGTTTCTGCTGGCCGGAAAATCCGGGCTCAATATCACCCATGCGGAGGATTTTGGCCGGTTTTCCGGTCGTTTCAGCTCGTCTTCGTCGCGGATGCAACCGGCGCTCGACGCGTTCACGCCATCGGATGTTCGCGCCTGGGCACAGGAGCTCGGGACGGAAACATTCGTGGGGACATCGGGCCGGGTTTTTCCCGTTGCCATGAAAGCATCGCCACTGCTGCGCGCCTGGCTTGCCCGGCTGGGCAACCAGGGCGTGGTGCTGAAGACCCGCCATCGCTGGACGGGGTTCGAAGGCGGCGGTTACCGATTTGAAACTGTTGATGGCGACCTTCTCATCCGCCCGGATGCGGTCATTCTGGCGGTTGGTGGCGCAAGCTGGCCACGGCTGGGTTCGGATGCGGCCTGGGTGCCGTGGCTGAAGGCCGAGGGGATTGCGGTAACGGAGTTCCAGGCGGCCAATTGCGGCTTCGACGTTGCGTGGAGCGACGTGTTCGTCGAGCGTTTTGTCGGGGCACCGCTCAAATCCGTCTCGACGCGATCGGATGCGGGCACCTATCAGGGCGAGTTCGTGATTTCGAAACACGGGATCGAAGGCAGCCTTGTCTATGCGCATTCGGCAGTCCTGCGTGAGCTGATCAACAGGGATGGAAAGGCGGCTCTTGATGTCGACCTCGTGCCGGGCCGCAGCTTTGAGCGTCTCGTGCGCGACCTCTCGCGGCAGGATGCGAAAGCGAGCTTTTCCAACCGGCTGCGCAAGGGTGCAGGCCTCGACGGCGTCAAGGCGGCCTTGCTGCGCGAGCTGATACCGGATGTGAACCGGATGCCGCCGGAGGATCTGGCGCGGGCGATCAAGTCCCTGCCGATCCCGCTGCTTCGCCCCCGCCCGATTGCGGAAGCGATCTCGACGGCCGGTGGCATTGCCTGGGACGAGCTCGATAGCGGCTATATGCTCAAGCGGCGTCCCGGTCTGTTCGCAGCCGGCGAGATGCTCGACTGGGAGGCGCCGACCGGCGGCTATCTTCTGACCGCCTGCTTTGCCACGGGCCTTGCTGCGGCGCGCGGCGTTGAAGACTATCTCAAGACAGAGTGACCGTTGCCGCGTTCACCATCGGCCCGCGACAGGATAGACTGGCCGGGACTCAAACAGACGACGGTCCATGTTTTTTATTTCCAAGCTGATCTGGCTGCTCGCACAGCCGCTTTCCATCGCCTTCCTGCTTTCGGCCCTTGCCGCTCTCTTCGGACTTTTCGGCCTGCGGAAGCTTTCCGGCATCTCGGCACTTCTGTGCGCGCTCACCCTGTTCGTGACGCTCTATACGACGGCGGGCGCTTTGGCGCTGCAGTCCCTCGAAGCTCGCTACCCGAAGCCGGCAACCGATCCTGCCGACCTCTCCTGCATGATCATTCTTGGCGGCGCCTTCGAGAGCGAAGTGACGGCGGCGCGGGGTGGCATCGAGTTCAACCAGGCGGCTGACCGGTTTATCGAAGCGGGTCGGCTGGCGCTGGAATTTCCGCAATCGCGCATCCTGATTTCCGGCGGCGACGGGTCGTTCAGCGGCGTCTATGAAGGCGAAGCGCAAGCGTCCGAACGCTTCTTCACAGCCTTCGGCATAGCGCCGGACCGGGTAGTGAAGGAAAACACGTCGCGCACCACCTACGAGAATACGCAGAATACGGCCGACATCCTGAAACAGCAGGGTTTCAGCGATTGCGCGCTGATCACCTCGGCCTTCCACATGCCCCGTTCCGTCGCCCTGTTTCAGAAGGAGGGCATTCAGGTTCGCCCGTGGCCGACCGACTTTCGCACCAGCGGCATCGTAGCCGCCGGGCTCGATTTTACCCAGCCGGCGCTCAATGCGCAGCTGACGGCGACGGCCGCGCGGGAATGGATGGCCGTTCTCGGCTACACGCTGGCCGGCCGGATCGACAGCATCAAGGCGCCCTGATCCCTGAAGGGGCCGCGATTACTGTTTCGAGATCGTCACGAAACGACCGCCGCGGACGCGGACCCGCATGACGCAGGGCGCGGCATCGGTGCGCTCGCAGAACCGCGGATGCATCTGCAGCATGAACACCATGTTGCCGAAATACTGGACGAAATCGTAGCCGTAGATCTGGGCGGTGGCGATCATGATATAGCCGCCCTCCTTCGCCTGGACGTAGAAGTTCTGCGGGCAGCCATCTGCATTGCATTTGGGGCCGCGAACGCCGTCGCACGTCAGGTCGCTGTGATCGGTGACGACGTCCGTTATGCCATCATTGTTGATGTCGAAACGTTTGACGAAGCCCGGACCGAACTCGACTTTTCCGCAGGTTTTCTGGAAATGGCTCTTTTCCGTGACTTCCGGATCGCTGAACAGTTTCTGCTGGGCTGACGCGAAGGTCGGCAGCAGGACGAGAGCGACCAGAAGTATCAAGACCTTATTCACCGCACCTACCCATATTCTCAAATCATCTGTTCATGACATCATAGGACCTGACCGGAGATGCCGTTGCCGTCGTTAGCGTGATCATCTAGAGCAATGCACTTGCGCGACGCTGGAGAATGGAATGTCCCTGCTGATGATCCTCGATTATGCCGGCATCGCGGTGTTTGCCGCAACCGGTGCGCTTGCGGCATCAAGAAAGGAGCTCGATCTCATCGGGTTTTTGTTCTTTGCAGCCGTGACCGGGCTCGGCGGCGGCACGGTGCGTGACATCATTCTTGGCCGTACCCCGGTCTTCTGGGTTCTCGACCCGACCTATATCCTGATCTGCGTCGTAACCGGCGTTCTCGTCTACCTGACGGCACACCGGGTCGAATGGCGCTATCGCTTGCTGATCTGGCTCGATGCGGTGGGCCTTGCCGCTTACACCGTGCTGGGTGCGGCCAAGGGCCTGGCCGCGACCGGATCACCCACGATCGCGATCATCACCGGCGCGCTGACGGCGGCATTCGGCGGGATCCTGCGCGATCTTCTCGCAAACGAGCCTTCCGTGCTGCTGCGCTCGGAAATCTATATCACGGCCGCGATTGCCGGCGCGGGTGCGTTCACGGCGGCACAAGCGCTCGGTTTTCCGCAGTATGTCAGTTCAGGCTTCGGGGTATGTGTCGCCTTCGCCTTGCGGGGCGGCGCGATCCATTACGGCTGGACGCTGCCACGCTACAAGTCGCGGCCGGGGCGGCCGGCAGACGAGGCAATCAAGGGCAAGAACAAGGATTAGGCTCGCTTTTCGCGCAGCCGGATGATCACGTCGACATGGGCGATCTCCATGCCCTCGGGCGCATCCGGGAGATTGCCGATTTCCAGATTGCTGATCGGGATATCCAAAACCTCGTTGCGCCCTTCGACAAAGAAGTGATGGTGATCGGAAATATTGGTGTCGAAATAGGTGCGTGCGCTCTCCACCGCGAGAACGCGGATGAGGCCTGCCTCGGTAAACTGGTGGAGGGTATTATAGACGGTTGCGAGCGAGACCGGCACGCCGGCTTCCGTGGCTTCCGCGTGCAGTTCCTCGACCGTCAGGTGCCGATCACCCTTTGCAAACAACAGATCCGCCAACGCGACACGCTGCCTCGTCGGTCGAAGGCCGCAATGGCGCAATCTAATCTCGATGTTCGGCATGGCATCCGCCATATGTGCTTCGGCTCCAACCGTTTTGTCACACGGGATCTAATCTGATTTCCGATATAACTTTTAAGATGAATTCTTTCAATAGTGTCCCTTAGCACGTCCTTCCGCGGTCGGCAAAAACGCTAATTTTCGGTGTTTTACCACTGGTTTGCGCTCTCCGCTTCCTATATGCGGACCTGAATGCGATGCTTCCGCAGCTGCAGTCTTCCCCAGACAGCACCTGTGTTGTCATGGCAAGACTTCAATTTCGGCCCATATTGCTCTAAAGCTTGGGAAACAAAAGCTTCAAACGGGGGGAAACGGAAATTCATGTCCACCAGACAGTCCAGCTTCAGCTACGAAGAAATCCTCTCTTGCGCCCACGGTGATCTGTTTGGTCCCGGCAATGCGCAGCTGCCGTTGCCGCCCATGCTGATGGTCCACCGGATCACGGAGATCTCGGAAACCGGCGGCGCCTTCGACAAGGGTTACATCCGCGCTGAATACGACGTGCGTCCGGACGACTGGTATTTCCCCTGCCATTTCGAAGGCAACCCGATCATGCCGGGCTGCCTTGGCCTTGACGGCATGTGGCAGCTGACCGGCTTCTTCCTGGGCTGGCTGGGTGAACCCGGCCGCGGCATGGCGCTTTCGACCGGCGAAGTGAAGTTCAAGGGCATGATCCGCCCGGACACCAAGCTTCTGGAATATGGCATCGACTTCAAGCGCGTCATGAGGGGTCGCCTCGTGCTGGGCACCGCCGACGGCTGGCTGAAGGCCGATGGCGAGACCATCTATCAGGCGACGGACCTCCGCGTGGGTCTGTCCAAGGAAAAGACCGCCTGAACTGCTTGAAAAGCGCAGCTGTCGAAAACAACAAAGGTTTGATGAAATGAGACGGGTAGTTGTCACTGGGCTCGGTATCGTGTCCTCGATCGGTAACGACGCAGCCGAAGTCACCGAGTCCCTGCGGCAGGCAAAGTCCGGTATTTCTTTCTCGCCGGATTTCGCCGAGCACGGCTTCAAGTGCCAGGTCTGGGGCAAGCCCAACATCGATACGACGGAACTCGTCGATCGCCGCGCCATGCGCTTCCTCTCCCAGGGCGGAGCGTGGAACCATGTGGCGATGAAGCAGGCGCTGGCCGATTCCGGACTTGAGGAAAAGGATTACAGCGAGAACGAGCGCACCGGCATCATCATGGGTTCGGGCGGTCCTTCCACCCGCACCCTGATCGAAGCGGCCGAGACGACGATCAAGAACAACAGCCCGAAGCGGATCGGTCCGTTTGCCGTGCCGAAGGCGATGTCTTCGACAGCGTCGGCAACGCTTGCGACCTGGTTCAAGATCCACGGCGTCAACTACTCGATCTCGTCGGCCTGCTCGACGTCTGCGCACTGCATCGGCAATGCCGCGGAGATGATCCAGTGGGGCAAGCAGGACGTGATGTTTGCCGGCGGCCACGAGGATCTCGACTGGACCATGTCGAACCTGTTCGACGCGATGGGCGCCATGTCCTCCAAGTACAACGACCAGCCTGCAACGGCTTCGCGCGCTTATGACGCCGACCGCGACGGTTTCGTCATCGCCGGTGGTGCAGGCGTTCTCGTGCTTGAAGAACTGGAGCATGCCAAGGCGCGCGGCGCCAAGATCTACGCAGAACTCACCGGCTACGGCGCCACATCCGATGGCTACGACATGGTCGCACCATCTGGCGAAGGCGCCATCCGCTGCATGCGTCAGGCGCTTGCCAACGTGGAAGGTGAGGTCGACTACATCAACACCCACGGCACCTCGACACCGGTTGGCGATTCCAAGGAAATTGGCGCCATCCGCGAAGTGTTCAAGGACAAGATCCCGCACATCCAGTCGACCAAGTCTCTGACCGGCCACTCGCTCGGCGGTGCCGGAGTGCAGGAATCCATCTACGGCCTTCTGATGATGCAGGAACGCTTCATCGGAGAGAGCGCGCACATCCAGACGCTGGATCCGGAATTCGACGGCGTGCCGATTGTTCGCAAGCGGATCGACAATGCCAAGATCGACACTGTGCTCTCCAACTCCTTCGGCTTCGGCGGCACCAACGCTACGCTCGTCTTCCAGCGTCATAACGGATAATTTGATGTCCGGGATCATGCAGGGCAAGCGCGGCCTGATCATGGGCGTTGCCAACAACCACTCGATCGCCTGGGGAATTGCCAAGGCGGTCGCGGCACAGGGTGCGGAAGTTGCCTTCACCTATCAGGGTGAGGCGCTGGGCAAGCGGGTCAGACCGCTTGCCGCCGAACTCGGCTCAGATTTCGTGGTTCCCTGCGACGTCGAAGATATCGCGTCGGTCGACGCAACGTTTGACGCGCTGCGCGAACGCTGGGGCACGATCGACTTTCTCGTTCATGCCATCGGCTTCTCCGCCAAGAACGAGCTGAAGGGCCTCTACGCCGACACGACGCGCGAGAATTTCTCGCGTACGATGGTGATCTCCTGCTTTTCCTTCACGGAAATCGCCAAGCGCGCCGCAGCCCTGATGCCTGATGGCGGCTCTATGCTGACGCTGACCTATAACGGTTCACAGCGCGTCATTCCGAACTACAACGTGATGGGCGTTGCCAAGGCAGCGCTTGAGGCTTCCGTGCGGTATCTGGCCGCCGATTACGGCCCGAGCGACATCCGCGTCAACACGATCTCTGCAGGCCCCGTGCGCACGCTTGCCGGCGCCGGGATTTCCGATGCACGGGCGATCTACGCCTGGAACCAGCAGAACGCGCCGCTGCGCCGCACTGCCACAATCGAGGATATCGGCGGCTCCGCGCTCTATCTGCTGTCCGATCTCTCCCGCGGTGTGACCGGCGAAGTGCATTACGTCGATGCCGGCTACAGCATCACTTCACTGCCCAGCCTCGACAAACTGCGCAAGTCCGACGCTCAGTAGGGTTTAGCGCCTGCTATCCTAACATGGGCGGGCATTCTCAAAATGCGTTCAATTCCCGGATCGCGTCCGCATTGCCGGCGTTCGCTGCCTGCTTGAGCAGTTCTTTGGAGCGCCGTGGATCGCTCGCTCTGATCAACTGCGAAAGCTTTAGCTGTGCCCAGTGATCGTGGGTGAAAGGCAGGCTCTTTTCGAAATAGCGCTGCGCAAGGGCAAGGTCCTTTGCGACACCCTCCCCGTCCATCAGCATGAAGGCCAGCATGTGGTATGCCCACAGGTTGCCTTTCTTGGCGGAGCGTTCGTACCAATCGACGGCCCGTGACGGATCAACCTGCAGGCTCAAGCCCTTCTGATAGAACCAGCCGACCTTCAGCTCCGCATGCATGTCGCCAGCGTCGGCGGACTGGCGATACCAGCGAAGCGCTTCCGGAAGATTGATTGGGACACCTGAGCCTATCTCATAAGCTTCACCGAGCTTGTATGCTGCCGCAGCGTTGCCGTTCCTAGCCGCGAGCCGGAAGTAATGCGCGGCGATGCGAAGGTCATCCGGCCCTTTGACCTTGTATTTGCGATAGGTTTCCGCGGTGTTGAACCATTCCCAGGTCAAGCGAACACTGGCGCGCGGCTCTTCGGCGCTCGCCGTTTCAGTGGCGATCAAGAGCAGAAGTGCTGAAACAACGCCTTTCATACAAAAACCCCGACAGCTCGAACGCAACTTCAGTGTGCATTCGAGCTGTCGTGACGGGCAATCCTAGATTTTGAGGGGTGACGTTACTTCTTCGCCCACAGGATCTTGAAGCGGGCGTTGCGGCAGGTTTCGCCGTATTCCCGGAACGCTTCCTCGAGCACCGGCTCGTATTGCATGCCGCGATTGGCGACCAGCATCAGTCTGCCGCCGCTTCTGAGCGCCCCTGCAGCCGTGCGGATCATCGTCTTTCCCAGTTCCGGGTCCGCAGCCTGCGTCTCGTGGAAGGGCGGGTTCATGATGACGAGGTCGTATTTTTCCTTTGGCGGCTCGGTTCCCAGATCCTGCCAGAAGAAGCGGGCTTCGAGATCCGGGCAATTGTGCGCAACGTTCTGCTTTGCAAATTCCAACGCCCGGTGATCGGCCTCGAACAGGTCGATCCGGTTCACGCGGGGCGAACGCTCGGCGAGCATCACCGAAAGATAACCCCAGCCGGCACCGAAATCAGCGGCATTGCCGTCGAAATCCGTCGGGAAGCGGCTTACCAGAAGTTCGGAGCCCGGATCGATGCGGTCGTGCGAGAACATGCCGGGAGCGGCCTGGAAGCGACCGTCGACCGTCACAGCTGTCTTTTTCAGTGCCTGGATCGCACCGGATGCATCTTCCGGGCGACCGAACCAGATGGCAACGCCGTGATACTTCGGCGCGTAGTCCAGCGTGATGCCGAGCTTCAGCAGCATCGTGCGAATGGGTGCGATACCGTCTTCCTTGCCGCCGGCAACGACAATAACTCCGCCGACCTTCACCCGCGCAAGCGCTTCAGCGATGCGGTTTTCGTTTTCGCCACGATGCTTTCCACACAGGACAAGCGCACCGTCGTAATCCTCGCCCTCGGGCTGGGGAAACGCGTTGTCGCGCAGGCTGCGGAATAGTGGGCGGAACGGCTGGATAGCCGTGATCTCGGCATCAAACCCGTCAGGCAGGGCATTGCCCGCTTCCGCACCCAGAAACAGTATGCGCTCACCCTCGCCGGGCGTTTGGATCGCGTCGGTGGCGAAGGGATGGAAAAGGGTCTTCAGGGCTTCTCGGGTCATGATCGGATCTCGGGCGGTCGTGTCGTCGGTGAAAACAAAAAAGGCGCGGAAGTTATTCCTTCCGCGCCTCGATCTCTCGATAGGTCGAGGGCTTATTCGGCAGCTTCGCCGTCAGCCTTCTTGACTTCCTGGCCGGTGGCCTGGTCGACGGCCTTCATCGACAGGCGAACCTTGCCGCGCTCGTCGAAGCCCATCAGCTTGACCCAGACCTTCTGACCTTCCTTGACCACGTCCTGGGTCTTGGCAACACGGTCGGAAGCGAGCTGGCTGATATGGACCAGACCGTCGCGGGCGCCGAAGAAGTTGACGAAGGCGCCGAAGTCGGCGGTCTTCACAACGGTACCTTCGTAGATGGTGCCGACTTCCGGTTCTGCAACGATCGAATGGATCCACTTGCGGGCCGCTTCGATTTCCTTGCCGGAGGCGGAGGCAATCTTGACCGTGCCGTCGTCTTCGATGTTGATCTTGGCGCCGGTCTTTTCGACGATTTCGCGGATGACCTTGCCGCCCGAACCGATGACTTCACGGATCTTGTCGACCGGGATGTTCATCACTTCGATGCGCGGTGCGAATTCGCCGAGTTCCGAGCGACCTTCGGTGATGGCGTTGGCCATTTCGGCGAGGATGTGCTTGCGGCCACCCTGTGCCTGGCCGAGCGCGACCTTCATGATCTCTTCGGTGATGCCGGCGATCTTGATGTCCATCTGCAGCGAGGTGATGCCGTCGACAGTACCTGCAACCTTGAAGTCCATGTCGCCGAGATGATCTTCGTCACCGAGGATATCGGAGAGAACCGCAAAGCGTTCGCCTTCGAGGATCAGGCCCATGGCGATACCGGCAACAGGCTTTGCGAGCGGGACGCCAGCGTCCATCAGAGCGAGCGAGGTGCCGCAGACGGTTGCCATCGAGGACGAGCCGTTCGACTCGGTGATCTCGGAGACGACGCGCAGCGTGTAGGGGAACTGTTCAGCCGTTGGCAGCATCGGACGGATAGCGCGCCATGCGAGCTTGCCGTGGCCGATTTCGCGACGTCCTGGGGAACCCATGCGGCCGGTTTCACCAACCGAGTAGGGAGGGAAGTTGTAATGCAGAAGGAAGCGTTCCTTGTACATGCCGGTCAGGCTATCGACATACTGTTCGTCTTCGCCGGTGCCGAGCGTCGCAACAACGATCGCCTGGGTTTCGCCGCGTGTGAACAGGGCCGAACCGTGGGTGCGCGGCAGGATGCCGACTTCAGACACGATCTTGCGAACGGTCTCGAGATCACGGCCGTCGATGCGGCTCTTGGTGTCGAGGATGTTCCAGCGAACGATCTTCGCCTGCAGGTGCTTGAAGGTCGCGCCGATGACTTCGGCCGGGTACTTCGGCTCTACGCCTTCCGGGAAGAAGTGTGCCTTGACCTTCGCCTTGACGGCGTCGACGGCAGCGTAGCGTTCAGCCTTCTGCGTGTTCTTGTAGGCGGTACGCAGTTCGGCTTCGAAGTGCTGCAGCATTTCGGCTTCGAGCGCGGAATGATCTTCCGGCTGGAAATCGCGTGGCTCCTTGGCGGCAACTTCAGCGAGCTTGATGATCGCGTCGATAACCGGCTGGAAGCCCTTGTGGCCGAACATGACGGCGCCGAGCATGATCTCTTCGTTGAGTTCCTTGGCTTCCGACTCGACCATCAGGACGGCGTCCTGGGTGCCGGCAACGACGAGGTCGAGAACCGACTCGTCCATCTCGTCGAGATGCGGGTTCAGAACGTATTCGCCGTTGATGTAGCCGACGCGTGCGCCGCCAACCGGGCCCATGAAAGGAACGCCCGAGATCGTCAGGGCAGCGGAGGCTGCAACCATCGACAATACGTCCGGATCGTTTTCAAGGTCGTGCTGGATAACGGTAACGACGACCTGGGTCTCGTTCTTGTAGCCTTCCGGAAAGAGCGGGCGGATCGGACGGTCGATCAGGCGGGAAACCAGCGTTTCCTTTTCCGACGGGCGACCTTCGCGCTTGAAATAGCCGCCCGGGATCTTGCCGGCGGCATAAGTCTTTTCCTGGTAGTTGACGGTCAGCGGGAAGAAGTCCTGGCCAGGCTTGGCCGACTTGGCCGAAACAACGGTGGCGAGAACGACGGTTTCGCCGTAGGTGGCGAGAACCGCGCCGTCAGCCTGGCGGGCGATCTTGCCCGTTTCAAGCTTCAGCGGGCGGCCTGCCCATTCGATTTCGACGGAGTGGGTATTGAACATATGGTGTCCTTTAATGCGGGAGCACGCGCAGTGCCGTAGCCGGCGCAGTGCATAGTCGACCGCAATCGATGTGACAGATCACGGGCAAGACAACGGGAGGCTTCGGGTCGGCGACTTCGGTGGTCGACGTCTGATCAGGGTCTTTGAGTGATCCCTGGTCGAAAGCATCCGGCAATCCTGCCCCATGACAGGTCAACGGTTTGGTTTTTGCAGATCCGGCCCATCCGGGTCTGCGGGCATTCTTGCGGCGCGAGATAAAGCGCATCGCAAACATTGCATCGGACGCTTGGCCCGAATGAGAAACCGGCAGGCGCCCGATTGAGCGCCCGCCGGAAATTTTTAGCGGCGAATGCCCAGAGCAGCAATCAACTTGCTGTAACGGGATTCGTCTTTCTTCTTGACGTAGTCGAGAAGCGAACGACGTGTGGAAACCATGGTCAGAAGGCCACGACGGGAGTGGTTGTCCTTCTTGTGGCCCTTGAAGTGTTCGGTCAGATTGTTGATCCGCTCGGTGAGGATCGCAACCTGGACTTCCGGCGAACCGGTGTCGCCTTCAACGGTTGCGTATTCCTTGATGAGTTCGGCCTTGCGCTCTGCAGTGATCGACATCGTGTTATCCTTTCGAATATGAGGATTATGGGTCGCCTAAGGCCGGGATGTCGTCCAGTCTTGGCCGTGAAACGCAAAACAGGCGGAAAAGCCTGCTTTTGCTGGCGGTGCCTATAGACCATTCAAGGAGAGAATGGAAGAGGCTCAGCCAAACACCCGCTTGGGACGGAACTCTCCCTGGCCGATCTCGCCGATGGCGAGCAGCTTGCCGCGCACGGTCGCATAGGCTTCCGCTTCGTCAGCCGGTGCATCGCGGCCGCGCAGGATAATCGGATTGCCCATCTTGATGCGGTGGGCCTGATCGTCTGTGACAGGCAGATGCGGCAGGCTGGAAAGCGCTTCAGACGTGTTGATCATGAAGGCATCAAGGGCTGCCAGCCGTTCGTCGCGATCCTCGATCTGTTCCAGCGCCACAAGTTCGGCGAGCGGCACCATGCGGTCTTCGGCAAAGGGCGCAACGAAGGTGCGGCGCAGTTCCGAGATATGACCGTAGCAGCCGAGATCGCGGCCGAAGTCGCGGGCGAGCGCCCGAACATAGGTGCCTTTGCCGCATTCCACTTCGAAATGCGCCTTGTCTGCCGTTACGCCGAGCAGCGTCAGGCGGAAGATCTGGACCTCGCGCGACGGGATCTCGACAATTTCGCCGTCGCGGGCGAGGTCATAGGCCCGTTCGCCGGCAATCTTGATGGCGGAAAACTGTGGCGGGATCTGATTGATCGTGCCGGTGTAGTTGGGCAGAAGTGCGCGGATCTGTTCTTCGCTCGGACGGCTGTCGGACGATGCGGTAACGGCGCCTTCGAGGTCGTCGGTCGACCGTTCCTCGCCCCAGGTAACGGCGAATTCGTAGATCTTCCGCCCATCCATGACATAGGGCACGGTCTTCGTCGCATCGCCGAGCGCGATCGGCAGCATGCCTGACGCAAGCGGATCCAGCGTGCCGGCATGGCCGCACTTCTGGGCATTGAACAGCCACTTGATCTTGGACACGGCTTCGGTCGAGCCGAAATCGATCGGCTTGTCGAGAATAAGCCAGCCGGAAACCGGCCGGCCCTTTGGTTTGCGGGGTTTTGACATCAATACTTCTTGATTGTTATTTCTGGTCTTTGGTTTCGTCGCTGTTGAGATCACGCTGGACCTCCGGCGAGCGAAGCAGCTCGTCGATCTTCTTGTAGTTGTCGAAGCTCGTATCGTCGCGGAAGCGCACTTCCGGCATGTATTTCATCTGACGGAGCTGGCCGGCTATGCGGCCGCGGATATATTTGGCATGCCGGTTGAGCGCTGCGATCACGACGTCATGGTCAGGGACGCCGAGGGGGGTCACATAGGCCGTCGCGACCTTCAGATCGGTCGACATGCGCACTTCCGAAACGGAAATCACGGTTTTCTCGAGCAGGTCGTCGCGAACTTCGCCACGTTGCAGGACCTGGGTGATGGCGGCGCGTACCTGTTCGCCAACACGAAGCATGCGCTGCGACGGCGCCGAGGATGTGGGCTTGGTCATGTTGTTTCTTTCGTATAACGCCGCCGGGGCTCGTCCCGATGGGGCGCTTCGTCAAATGAAGGCGGTCACATGACAAAGGCCCGGCGAAAGGTCAAGGTCCAGCGGGTATTTAATCGGTCTGACTTGGAGGCCGTCGATGCCGATGACACCTGAAAACAGCGTGTCGTCACTCATGCAACCGAGACGAGGGACGTTTCGCCAAGGGGTGTGGTTCCCATGATCTTCGCGTGCAGTTCACGTTCCAAACCCATTGTGTAAAGGGCGGAAATGCGAGCCCCGAGTTCGATGAGGGCAGGCTCGATGGCGGCCATTGGCCGGGCGCTTGCGAAGGCTTCGCCCTCTTCCACGCAGGCCCGCAAAACCTCACCAAGCTCAACCTTGAAATCAAGCCGAGCAAGCGAGGCATCGATTTCGCCGACGGCGGATCGGCTGTGTTCGCCAAGCAGCGACATTTCGGTCCCCATGCGATCGCCGACAACGCGGATATTGGCGAGTGCCTGTTCGAGCCGAAGATCGAGCGAGCCGCCCGTATCTTCGCAGGCGCTGAGCTTTTGCGCAGATTCTTCCAGCATTCTGAGATGAACGAGGATCTTGTCGGCGGCACCATCCAGTTCGCCCGCGTAATTGCGCAGTTCGGCGGCAACCACGTTGATCGCCTTGCCCTGATCGCCGATCCTGCCGCAGCGCAGATTGGTATTGAGGGCCATGTAGTGAATATCGGTGCGGACCAGTTGCACGACGCCGATGCTGGTGACGAGCTCGCTTACGGTCTGGCCGGTCGACCGGCTGAGTTCCGTCGCCTCGCCGGCAACGGCTTCGATCTGGCGAACCGCTTCGCGCGCAACGCCGACGCCGGTGTCGAGCTGGCGCATGGCAGTGTCGCCGCCCTCGCCTTCTGCTATCGTTTCCCGGATTGCATCGATCTTTTGGAGATCTGAACGGAAACCCGCCACGCTTGCGACGATCTTTGCCGTGTCACGCTCGAAATGATCGATGGACTGCCTGAGCTGATGGGAGACAAGCCTCCGGATGACAGCGGACAGGTTGTCGCGCTGAGGACCGGTCAGCGGCGTAGCGTCCGGTGAGGCCAGAAAATCGTCGAGGAGCGTGAGCGTTGACTGGCAATGCTCGATCCGCTGGCGGGTTGTGTCGCCGATCTGCATGGCAGACAGCGTCGAGGCGAGCTTGGTCTGGATGCCGCGCGCGATTGCCCGGACGCTTGCAGCCTGTTCGATCATCGATCTGCGATTGAGAGCGATCGCCTCGCCGCCGTTCGACAGTCCTGCTGCGATCTGCGGGATTGTGTCCTCGTAGGAGCTTACAATCCTCTTCCCTCTTGTGATCAGGGAACCCAGTCCCTGGCCGAGATACTGGACCTTGTCCGAGAAATCATTGACCTGACGGGTGCCGTCCTGAATCCTTTGCAGGATTTCCTCAGCAAATCCTGCAAAGTCGGCAATTCCGGCGCCGGTGATCTTTGCAGTAACTGCAAAGGTGCGCAGATAGCGCAGGGTTTCCTGCATGTCCTCGGCATGGCCCTTCAGGTGCCCCTGGGCGTCGGAAATGAGGGTGAACTGGACCTGTCGGCCTTTCTCGTTTTCGCTCAGCTGAGAAAGCCGCGCGACCGTCTGGGTGAGCTCGAACAGGGATGCGTTCGCCGTTTCTTCGTCGAGCGAGCTCTCGGCCTGATCGAGCGAGGCGACCAAGCGGTTGAGAACGTCGAGAATGGAAAGAAGCGCTCGTCCGCCTTCGGTGAAGCGTTCCTCAAGGCGCGAACGGGCAGCGTCCAGCCGCGCGGCAAACGCCGAGGCGTCTGCGGAAACACCCTCTTCTATCGATACGACCGCTCTGACTGCCATGTCCACCACCTTTTCCAGCTTCGCCGCAACGTTGAGTTCGTCGCTGGAAAAACCGTTCGCCCTGTTTGTTGTGGGACACGTCTCCGCCTGAAGCAGGCACGGGTGTCCTCGAATAGCTGGACAGTGCCGGTGCAACAGTTAACTGAACAAGAACCGACCGCGGAGTTGCGTGTACGTGGTTAACCATTGCGCTCGTTCGGAACACGATGGGGCAGCATAGAGAGATCCTGACCAGCACCAAAAAACGCGATACGATGGCGCTATAAAACGGGAAATCTCTTCTCGTTTTTCCTATATCGCAGGCATCGTTCGTATTTTAAGAGCAATTTTTCAGGAAGGACCGCCCTGATGACCGAGAAAACTCCTGCCGACAATTTTCCTGCCGGCTACGAGCCGCCGAAGATCTGGACCTGGGAAAAGGGCAATGGCGGCCAGTTCGCCAGTATCAACCGCCCGATCGCCGGCCCGACGCAGGACAAGGAACTGCCGGTCGGAAGGCATCCGCTGCAGCTTTATTCGCTGGGCACGCCGAACGGCGTCAAGGTGACGATTATGCTGGAAGAGCTTCTGGCAGCCGGTCACACACAGGCCGAATACGACGCCTGGATGATCAATATCGGCAAGGGCGACCAGTTCGGCTCCGGCTTTGTCGACATCAATCCGAACTCAAAGATCCCCGCACTTTGCGACCATGCGCCAAAGGATGGTGGCAAGCCGCTGCGCGTGTTCGAATCGGCCTCGATCCTCGTCTATCTGGCGGAGAAGTTCGGCGCCTTCCTGCCGACCGATCTGCGCACCCGCACGGAAACGATGAACTGGCTGTTCTGGCAGATGGGCTCGGCACCGTTTCTCGGCGGTGGGTTCGGACATTTCTATGCCTATGCGCCGATCAAGATCAAATACGCGATCGATCGCTATGCGATGGAGACGAAACGCCAGCTCGACGTGCTCGACCGGCATCTTGCCGACAACCGTTATATGGCGGGCGACGAGTACACGATTGCGGACATGGCGATCTTCCCCTGGTACGGCACGCTGGCGCTTGGCCAGGTTTACGGCGATGCAGGTGATTTTCTTGAGGTAAAGAGCTATGAGAACCTGCAGCGCTGGACGGCGGAGGTTTTCGCACGGCCGGGCGTCAAGCGCGGTCGCATGGTCAACCGGACATCCGGCGAGCCATCGGAGCAGCTGCATGAGCGCCACGACGCTTCGGATTTCGATACGAAGACACAAGACAAGATCGGCTAAAAGTCGATCAGCCGCATAGGACTTGAGGATACGAGCATGGCAAACCTGCCTGAAATGACAAAACACCGAGGCTTTCCAGGCGGGATGCCAAGCACGGGGGTGCAGTTCACCATCCGCCGGGCCAATCCGAAAGGCGTGACGCCGATCAAGGCTCTGCCGCGCAGGGCACGTCCCGGCACGAAAGAGCACAAGATCGACGGGGCATTTCTGCATGCGCTATGGCATCATTTCGGCACCGAACCCTTCGAGCGCGGCAATCTCGATGCCGCGCGTCTGAGCCTTCTGTTCGGGCGTGAAGTGCTGCCGGCCGACAAGACGTTCGATCCGCTTTCCTATGAGGCAATGCTCGTCATCAACGAAAAGCTGGCGCGGCAGAACTTTCCGGAATCGTTCGAGAATATCTTCGAGATCTGACGGCGTTTGTCGACGTTGTACAGGAGGCCGCTGGCGATTGACGCCAGCGGCCTTTCGCATTCAGCCGAGGCTCTTGCCGTATCGCTCGAAGCTTTCCTTCAGCACCGTCGTGCTGGCACCGGGCTGCTGTGGCCGACGGTAAATGCCGGCATCGACATTGGACGGTTCCTCGAAGTGATCTTTGATCCAGGGAATGTATTCAAGGATCGTCGAGGCCGGATGCCAGTAGCTGAGATGGACGTGAACCTGGCTCATCTCGCCCGCATGCGGCACAACGGGCAACCGGTGGGCAAGCGCCAGATCCGCGACCTGGATATATTCGGTGACGCCGCCGAGACGCGTGACGTCAGGCTGAACGTAGGACACGGCACCGGCTGCGATGAAGGCCCGGAACGCATCCACGGTATAGAGCTGCTCGCCAAGCGCGATCGGGATCGTGCTGCTTTTCGCAAGCGCCGCGTGGCCGGCGATATCGTCGTACCAGAGCGGCTCCTCGAACCAGTAGATGTCGAGATCGCGGGCTCTCTCGCAAAACCGCTGGCAGGTCGGGAGATCCCATTTGCCATTGCCATCGATGGCGATCCGGACATCTGGGCCCAGCCGCTTGCGCACCGCTTCCAGGCGGCGGACGTCGATATTTGGATCGTCATGACCCACCTTGAGCTTGATCCGGGTGAAGCCGTCCTCCTCCACGGCGCGCGCCGACCCGGCCAGCAGGTCCTCCAGCGAAAACGACAGCCAGCCGATATCGGTATTATACGCCTCGAGACGATCGGTTCTTGCCCCGCCGAGCAGGCTCCAGAGCGGCACGCCGGCCTGCTTCGCCTTGAGGTCCCAGAGCGCGACGTCGACGGCGGCCAGCGCCAGATGGGTGATCCCCGCACGGCCGACCCATTGCAGGGACGGATAGCGTGCGAGTTTGGTCCACAGACGCTGGTTCTCGTTTGCGTCCTCGCCGATCAGCAGCGGCGCATAGCAATCCCTTATACAGGACGTGATCAGCCGGTCGGAGGCGATATGGGCATGGGTGCCGGTAAAGCCGTAGCCCTTCAGCCCGTCGGTGGTCTCGATCACGGTGCCGACGACACCCCAATGTGTGATGCTGTGGGTGCTGTCGGAAATCGAGTCCGAGGTCAGCGGCAGATGCAGGATGAATGGCTGTACGGATTTGATTTTCATTGTTGGGCTCCTCCTCCCGGTGGTAGACATCAGTCTGTTTTGACGTGCCCCTGCCGCTCCAGATAAGGCAGGTCAGGCAGGGCGATGTTTCGCGATGCGGCAGCCCCAATGCGGGCGATTGCGCGGTCGCGTGAGATCCGCAAATGCCTCTCCAGCGCATCGCATGCGGCGCCGATATCGCCGGAAGCGAGCGGCGAAAGCACGTCCAGATGCTCCAGCAGGAATGGCTCGCCGTCATAGCCGGTGGTCTTCGGCTGATAGAGAAAATGGTGGGCGACCAGGATCGCCTGCGGCAGGCTGATCGCCTGCATCAGCGCGCGGTTGTCGCAGTATCCGAGAAGCTCCGAATGCAGCTGATGTTCGACGCGGTCGAGCATGTCGCCGGTAACCGTCTCGGCAGCGGCAACCGCCTGTTCGACGAACTCGATGCATCCCGTCACGTAGCCATCGGGCAGGTGCGCAAAGGCCTGCGCGAGCGCCAGCGGTTCCAGCACCCAGCGCAGCTCGTAGAGCTGGCCGATATGGACAGGCGTCAGGCCCGGCGCCAGCCAGCGGCCGGCATCGTCCTTCAGCACCACGCCGCGTTGCTGCAGCCTTGCCATCACGTCCCGTGCTACGGTTCGGCTGACACCGTGGGCTGCGGCAAGCGCTGCTTCGTTGATACGCCAGCTGGCAAGCGAGGTGCGGGAAACGATCTCGATCTCGATCTGGCGGTAGATCAGTTCCCAGCTCGACAGGAAATGGATCTTCTCGTCGGAGCCGGCAGGATGGTCCGAGGGCGCGACGGGCGCGGCGCCGCTTTCCGAGGACAGGATCTGGTATCCCCTGCCCGGGACGCGCTGCATCAGGCCTCGCAGTTCAAGCTCGCCCAAGGCATGGCGCGCTGGCGCCCGGCTGATGCCGAAGCGGTCGGCAAGGCTGGTTTCGGTCAGATACGTGCCGGCAGACAGCGCACCGGAGGCGATCTCGGATGCCAGTATCTCGCACACACGTTGATGAAGCCTCGGGGACGGGCCAGCCATTCGGGTCTCCAGGACATGAAACGCAATCGATCGAAATCGCAGTGCATGGATTGCATCTTCCAAATCGGATGTCTAGTGTAGACAAAAGACATTGTGGAGGATGTCCTGACATGCCGACTGGGAATGACAGAGCGTGCGTTTCGCTTGTGGAGCTCGATCGCTTCTGCCGCGAGGTTCTTCTGGGATGCGGCGCCGACGCTGCGACGGCAGACGCTGCAACGCGGGCGATGATGCACGGAACCCGCCATGGCGTGGATAGCCACGGGGTGCGTCTTCTCGACCATTACGTGACTGCGCTTGAAGGCGGGCGCCTCAACAAGGTGCCGAAGCTAAAGCCCGCTGGCGGTTTCGGGGCGGTGGAGACGCTGGACGCGGATCATGCGCATGGCGCACTCGCGACCTATACGGCGATGGACCGCGCAATCGCGCTCGCGCGTCAGTTCGGCATCGGCGCTGTGGCGATCCGCAACAGTTCGCATTTCGGCCCGGCCGGCGCCTATGCGCTGGAGGCGGCCCGCCAGGGCGTGATCGGCTTCACCTTTTGCAATTCCGACAGTTTCGTGCGCCTGCATGAGGGCGCATCGCGCTTCCACGGCACCAACCCGATTGCCGTCGGCGTGCCGGTGAAAGGGCAAGATCCGTGGTTGCTGGACATGGCAACCAGCGCCATTCCCTATAACCGCGTTCTGCTCTACCGCAGCATGGGCACGACCCTGCCGCAGTCGGTCGCGTCAGATGTTTCGGGCATCGACACGCTCGATGCGGACAAGGCCGACATGCTGGCGCCGCTCGGCGGCGAATTCGGCTTCAAGGGCGCGGGTCTTGCCGGGCTTGCGGAAATCCTCAGCGCTGTCGTGACCGGCATGAGCCTGAGTTTCGACCTCGCCCCGATGGGCGGTCCAGATTTTTCGACGCCGCGTGGTCTTGGAGCCTTTGTCTTTGCGATCCTGCCGGAGGCGTTCGGCGATCGGGAGACGTTCGATGCGGGCATGACACGCTATTTGGACGCGTTGCGAGGTTCTCCGGCCCGTGCCGACTGCCGCGTCATGGCGCCAGGCGACCGGGAATGGGTGGTTGCGGCGGATCGAGAAGCATCTGGCGTCACGCTCGATCCGGCGACACACGCCGCTTTCGAAGTACTTGCGGGTCGCTACGGGGCGCAACTGCCGGTTTTGGAGATGCCGGCACAGTCACAGGTTGATGGCACTTGACTTCCCAAAATTGGTAAGACAATCTGACCGCATTGCGCGTCGGGAGGATGCGTGGAGGACACCATGTTCGTCGCCCTTGAGCCGCGCCGCCTTTACAGGCAGGCCGCGGAACAGCTTCGTACGCTGATCGAAGCCGGAGAAGTCCGGCCAGGTGAGCGGCTGCCGGCCGAGCGTGAGCTTGCCGAGCGCCTTGGCGTGTCCCGCCCCACCATTCGCGAAGCCCTGATCGTGCTCGAAGTCGAGGGTCTGATCCAGATCCGGATGGGATCCGGCGTCTATGTGAGCGCCAGATCAAACCGGCAGCCGGAAATCCTTGCCGCCGATGACAGCGATGGTCCTTTTGAAATCCTGCAGGCGCGCTGCCTGATCGAGAGCGCTATTGCCGAAGAGGCAGCCCGCAAGGTCGACAGCGAGAGCATCGCCAAGCTCAATTCGATCCTTGCGGAGATGGAGGGTTCGCTCGACGATTCGCACCAGGCGCTGGCGCTGGACCGGGCGTTTCATACGGCGATTGCGGACATGATCGGCAATTCGGCGCTCAACCGCTTTACCGGCCTGATCTACGACAAGCGGCTGTCGCCGTATTTCACCAAGCTGGCCAGCTATTTCGAAGGCCCGCACACCTGGAAGGCAGCACTCGAAGAACACAAGATCATTCGCGACGCGCTTGCTGCGGGCAACCCCGCCGATGCGCGCGAGGCCATGCGGCAGCATTTGACGCTGTCGCAGAAGAGATTCTCGGAAAGCTTCGGAGAGGAGCCGACGAGGAACGACTGATCCGACCGCGAGGAGGCGGCGGATCGAGACGATAGTTTGAGATTTCAATTCGGGAGGAGAAAGTTATGTTGAAGTTTACCACTATTTTAGGTGCCGCCGCCGTCGTCATGGCGTCGGCAATCGGCGCACAGGCGCAGACAGCGCTCAAGTGGGCGCATGTCTATGAGACCTCGGAGCCGTTCCATACGGAATCCGTATGGGCTGCGGGCGAAATCGCCAAGCGCACCGAAGGTCGCTACAAGATCGATGTGTTTCCCGCTTCGCAGCTGGGCAAGGAAGCCGACATCAACCAGGGTCTGAAGCTCGGAACGGTCGACATGATCATTTCCGGCTCCAGCTTCGCGGCCCGCGATTACAAGCCGATCGGCGTGACCTACTTCCCGTACATCTTTCGCGATCCGGCGCACCTGATCGCCTATGTGAAGAGCGACGTCTTCAAGCGTCTCTCCAAGGGGTATGAAGACAAGACCGGCAACGTGATCACCGCCGTCAGCTACTACGGCACGCGCCATACGACATCCAACAAGCCGATCGAAAAATGCGCCGACCTGAAGGGCGTCAAGATGCGCGTTCCGGACGTTCCGGCCTACCTTGCCATGCCACGGGCCTGCGGCGCCAACACCACGCCGATCGCCTTTGCGGAAGTCTATCTCGCCCTGCAGAACGGCACGGTCGACGCCCAGGAAAATCCGCTGACCACGATCGAGGCGAAGAAGTTCTTTGAAGTCCAGAAGAACATCGTTCTGTCCGGTCACATCGTCGACCATCTCAACACGGTCATTTCCAAGAGCCGCTGGGCAAGCCTGTCGGACGAAGACAAGAAAATCTTCACGGAAGTGACGCAGGAAGCCGCCACCCGCACCACCAAGATCATTGAGGAACGCGAAAAGGCGCTCGTCGAGGACTTCAAGAAGCGCGGCCTCAACGTTGTTGAAGTCGACAAGGCCGACTTCGAAAAGACGGTGCTCGAGAAGGTGACCTTCGAAGAGTTCGGCTACGCGAAATCCGATTGGGAAGCCATCCGCGCCATCAAGTAACGCGGATCACGCCAACGTTCGCGCGGCTCGCAAGAGCCGCGCCTTCCCTTCGTGAAACTGGATCGGATCCATGTCGACATCCCCGGAAATCCACACTCAGGTGACCCCTGAGGAGCTTGCCCATACATTCGACGAAGCGCCCGTCGATGTGGACCTTAAAATCTATGCCTTCGAGGACTGGGTCACGCTTGCCCTGTTCTGGGTGATGACGGGCTGCGTCTTCCTGCAGTTCTTTACCCGTTACGTCCTCAACGACAGCTATGCCTGGACAGAGGAAATCGCCGTCAATTGCCTGATCGGCGTGGTTTTCCTCGGTGCCGTCATGTGCGTGCGCATGTCGCGCCACATTCAGGTGGACGTTCTCTATCACTACCTTCCGCCGCATGTGACGCGCATCATGGCGACGTTGGTCGACATTATCCGGGTCGGTTTCTTTGCCTACGGATCATGGCTGATGTGGCGGTACATGGAAATCGTCGAGGGCGAGGAGATGGTCACCGTAAACCTGCCCCGCAACATCGTCTTCTACAGCGTGCTGGTTGCCTTCGTGCTGATGCTGCTGCGCTCCATCCAGGTTTTCGTCGCCAACATGCGCCGCGGTTATTCGGTGCTCGAGCGCCCCGAAGAATTCCAGAACGCCGAGGATTGATTTCATGCTGCTGCTTATCGGTTCGTTTCTTCTCCTGATGGTGCTGGGTCTTCCGGTCGCCATCTCCATGGCAACCTCGTCGGTCCTCTACATCGTCTTTTACAATGTTGCGCCTGACATCATCGTCGCGCAGCGGCTGATTGCCGGTGTCGAGAGCTTCCCGCTTCTGGCTGTTCCCTTCTTCATTCTGGCCGGCAACCTGATGAACAGCGCCGGCGTGACCGGCCGCATCTACTCTTTCGCAGTCGCGCTGGTCGGCTGGATGAAAGGTGGTTTGGCGCAGGTCAACATCATCGGTTCGGTCATCTTTTCCGGCATGTCCGGAACAGCGCTTGCCGACGCTGCCGGCATCGGCACGATCGAGATCAAGGCGATGAAGGACCACGGCTATCCGATCGAGGCCGCCGTCGGCGTCACCGCGGCATCGGCAACGCTTGGTCCTATCTTTCCGCCATCGCTGCCTTTCGTGATCTACGGGATGATGGCCAACGTTTCGATCGGCGCGCTGTTCATGGCCGGCATCGTGCCGGGCGTCGTCATGACGGTGCTGATGATGCTGACCGTTGCCATCTTCGCCTATGTGAAACGCTGGGGTTCCGATACGCCGTTCAGCTGGAGGAATATCCTCAGCGCATCGACGGAAGTCCTTGTTGTGGCCATGGTGCCGCTTGGTATCTATCTGCTGACGCTGATGGGACTGTCGCTCAACCTGTCGATCCTGATCGCGCTCGTCGTGCTTCTCGCCTGCGACTGGTATTTCGACTTCTCCGCCGTCATGGCGCTGATGACCCCGGTCATCCTGATCGGCGGCATGACGATGGGTTGGTTCACGCCGACGGAGGCAGCCGTTGCCGCCGTGCTGTGGTCGCTGTTCCTCGGCCTCGTGCGCTATCGCACCATGACCTTCAAATCGCTTGCCAAGGCAACCTTCGACACGATCGAAACGACGGCCTCCGTGCTGTTCATCGTGGCCGCGGCCTCCGTCTTTGCATGGCTTTTGACGGTCAGCCAGACGGCGCAGCTTCTGTCGACGGCGATCACCAGCCTGACCGACAGCAAGTGGGTGTTCCTGATCCTCGTCAACCTGTTGATGCTGTTCGTCGGCTGCTTCCTCGATACGATCGCCGCCATCACCATTCTGGTGCCGATCCTGCTGCCGATCGTGCTGCAGTTCGACATCGATCCGGTGCATTTCGGTCTGATCATGACGCTCAACCTGATGATCGGACTGCTGCACCCGCCGCTCGGCATGGTGCTGTTCGTCCTGTCCCGCGTCGCGAAACTGTCCGTCGAGCGCACTACGATGGCCATCCTGCCCTGGCTGGTGCCGCTGCTGCTCGCACTGGTGCTGATCACCTTCGTGCCGGCAATCACGCTGTGGCTGCCGACTGAAATGGGCCTGATCCGCTGATACCGACACACACATTCCGCGTCGGCCAGACCGGCGCGGAATGACCGATCGAAACGCATGAAACGAGGCTATCCCCATGCTTACCCGCGTCGTCCGCCTGCATGGCAAACGCGATCTCAAGGTTGAGAGCGAGGGTTATAAAGCTCCTCGCCCCGGTGAAGTGCTCCTGCGCATGGCGATGGGCGGCATCTGCGGCTCTGACCTGCATTATTACCAGGACGGCGGCTTCGGCCCGATCCGCGTGCGCGAGCCGATCATTTCCGGTCACGAAGCATCCGGCTTCGTCGAAGCGATCGGAGACGGCGTTTCCGGCCTCAGCGTCGGAACCCTCGTCGCCGTCAATCCGTCCCAACCCTGCGGCCATTGCCATTATTGCGGCATTGGGCAGCCGATCCACTGCCTCGAAATGCGGTTCATGGGCAGCGCCATGCGCCTGCCGCACGAACAGGGCATGTTCCGCGATCATCTCGTGGTGCCGGCAATCCAGTGCCATCCCGTGTCGGCCGATGTTTCGCCTCAGGAAGCCGCCTGCGCGGAACCGCTCGCAGTCTGCCTTCATGCAGTCTCGCAGGCCGGCGATCTTACGAACAAGCGGGTGCTGGTGACCGGGGCTGGGCCGATCGGCCTTCTGACCGTTGCAGCCGCCCGGTATGCAGGCGCTGGCGAGATCATCGTGACGGATCTCGCCGATGCAGCGCTTGCCCGGGCTCCCGCCATGGGCGCGACCGATACGGTCAACGTGGCCGAAAACGCGGAAGCGCTTTCGCCCTATCTCGAAGGCAAAGGCACGATCGATGTGGCCTTCGACTGCTCTGCCGCCGGCCCAGCGCTTCGCACCGCTCTTGCAGCCCTGAAGCCGAGAGGAACTCTTGTTCAGGTGGGCGTGACGGGAGACGTCACGATCCCGCTCAACATGTTGGTCGGCAAGGAAATCAACTGGCGCGGTTCGCAGCGCTTCGATCGCGAGTTTGCGGAAGCGGTCGATCTGATCTCACGGCGCGGCATCGATGTGCGGCCGATCCTTTCGCATACCTATCCACTCGAGGACGCGCTGAGCGCCTTCGAACAGGCTTCGGACCGTTCCGTCGCCTGCAAGGTGCAGATCGCACTTTTCGACCATGAAACGGGAAGAACAGAATGAAGCATACCTGGCGATGGTTCGGACCGGTCGACAAGGTTTCGGTAAGGGATGCGGCGCAGGCCGGCGCGGAGGGCATTGTCAGCGCCCTGCACCACATCCCGACAGGGGCCGTATGGCCGGCCGACGAGATCGAGAAGCGACACGCGGAAATCAAGGCCGGCGGCCTTTACTGGGATGTGGTTGAAAGCGTGCCGGTCTCGGAAGACGTGAAAACCCAGACCGGCGATTGGCGTGCCCATGTCGCCAACTGGCAGGAGAGCCTGCGCCGCCTGTCGCACAGCGGCATTCGCACAGTCTGCTATAATTTCATGCCGGTCCTCGACTGGACCCGTACCGACCTCCGCTGGGAGACCCGGCACGGCGCGAAGGCGATGCGCTTCGACATTACCGATTTCGTCGCCTTCGACATTCACATCCTCAAGCGACCGGATGCAGCTTCCGATTATCCCGAAGCCCTGCAGGACAGAGCGGCGAGGCGCTTCTCCGAGCTCGCGGACGACAGGATCGCAGCACTCGGCCGCAACATCGGTGCCGGGCTGCCGGGCTCGGCGGACGGATACTCGCTCGACCAGCTTCTGGAGAAGCTGAGGACCTACCACGGCATCAACCGCGAGAAGCTTCAGTCGAACCTCGTCGATTTCCTTTCGCAAGTCGTCCCGGTGGCCGAACAGGTGGGGATCAACATCTGCGCACATCCGGACGATCCGCCATGGCCGCTGCTTGGCCTGCCGCGGATTCTTTCGACCGAAGACGATTACGCCCATATGCTCAAAGCAGTCGACAGCCGCGCCAATGGCGTGACGCTGTGCTCCGGCTCGCTCGGCGCGCGTGCGGATAACGATCTCCCCCGGATTGCCGAGCGTTTTGCCGACCGCATCCATTTCGTCCATCTGCGCAATGTGACGCGCGATGAGGACTCCTTGCCCTGCTCCTTCTTCGAAGACGAGCATCTCGAAGGCGGTACCGACATGGTGGCGGTCATCGCCGCCCTGTTGAAGGAGGAGAAGCGGCGTCATCGCGAAGGACGTGAGGATCACAGGATTGCCATGCGGCCGGACCATGGTCAGGAGATCCTAGACGATCTCACCCGTGGCGCTCAGCCGGGCTATCCGGCCATCGGCCGGCTGAAGGGACTGGCGGAACTGCGCGGCATCGAGCGCGCGCTCAGCCATCCGCAATTAGGAGCAAAAGAATGACCCTGCAGAGACTTTCATCCGCGACGGTGTTGCCTGAAACCGTAACCGGTCCGACATTCGATCGCACGAAACTTCGCCCCGGGATCGTGCATTTCGGGCTCGGTGCCTTTCACCGGGCGCATCAGGCGGTCTATACGCAAAAGGCGCTCGAGGCGGAGTTTGGCCCCTGGGGCATCGTTGCGGTCAATCTGCGCTCGCCGGAGCCGGTCAAAGCGATTGCCGAACAGGACGGGCTGTACTCGATCACCGTGCGCGACACCGAAGGCGATCGTTCCGAGGTGATCGGTTCGACCGTCGACTGGATCTGCGCTGCGGACCAGCGCGACCAGGTTCTCGCCTATCTCGCCAGCCCCGACATCCGGATCGTCACACTCACCGTCTCCGAAAAGGCCTACGGGCTGCATCCGACGACAGGCGGCCTCGATCCCGATCACCCCTCCGTTGCCGCGGATCTTCAAAACCCGCAGGCGCCGGTCGGCCCGATCGGTTTCATCGTCGAAGGGCTGGCGCTTCGCCGCAACCTGGATGTCGCGCCTTTCACCGTGCTCTGCTGCGACAATCTTCCGTCCAATGGCAAGATCCTGCGGCGGCTGGTGCTCGACATGGCAAACCGGCGCGACCCGGCTCTTGCCGAATGGATTGCCGAGAACGGTGCATTTCCCTCGAGCATGGTGGACAGGATCGTTCCTGCCGCCACGGAAGAAACCCGGCAGCGCGCATCCCGACTGCTCGGCGTCGGAGACGCACTGGCGCTCGATACGGAGCCGTTTCTGCAATGGGTGATCGAAGACGAGTTCGTCTCCGGCCGACCGCAATGGGAAGCCGCCGGCGCCCTCTTTGCCGTCGATGTCGAGCCCTATGAAAAAATGAAGCTGCGGCTTCTCAACGGTTCGCATACGCTGCTTGCGCATCTGGGCCTGCTGGACGGGCTGGAATGCACACGCGACGTGATGACGGTCGAACGGCATGTCCGCGATGTCGAGCGGCATCTCAACACAGTCGTCAAGACGCTCGATCCGGTGCCGGGGATCGACCTTTCGGCCTATATCCAGCAGCTTCTGCAACGCTTTGCCAATCCGACAATCGCGCATCGCTGCGCGCAGATCGCGATGGATACGAGCCAGAAGATCCCGCAGCGTATTTTTGGTCCCGCAGCGGAGGTTCTCGCCGAGGGCGAGGACGGGGCGGCCTATGCGCATGTCGTCGGCGTGTGGCTGGCGGCCGTTTGCCGGCTACAGGACTGCAACGATCCGCGCCGCGACGAGCTTCTCTCCGCCGCTGCACGGAGTTCGGACGAGCACCCCTCGGCCCCGTTTTTCGAGATCCCGGGCCTGTTTCCGCAGGCTCTGATCGATTCCCAGGCATGGCGCGCGCTGGTTGACGCAGAAATGAAACAGTGGCGCTAGGGCGTTCCTCTGTCTGCTAGAACGACAAGAAGCCCGCACTCGGCGGGCTTTTTGCACTTCTGAACGACGGTAACGGAATACGCCGCCATGGCTAGAAGCCGAGCGCCATGCCGTCCTTGCGGCTGTCCGACCCGCCCTCGAGCAGGCCGTCGCGGATGCGAATGGCCTGACTGCCTCCGATCGGGCTGGTGACGATCCTCAGCACATGGCCTCTCGCTTCAAGATCTGCCCGCACCGCCGGGCTGACGGTGGGCTCGAGTTCCAGCACGCCGCCGAAGCCGAAACTGCGCGGCACGTCCATGGCCGCCTGCAAATCGAGACCTCTGTCGATCACGCCCGACAGGAAGGCCGCATGACCCGCTGCCTGGTAATGGCCGCCCATCACGCCAAACGGCATCACCGTTTTGCCATCCTGCGTCACCATGCCGGGAATGATCGTGTGCATCGGGCGCTTCGACGGGCCGATCGCATTCGGATGCCCCTCGATCAGCCGGAAAGACGCGCCACGGCTGTGGAACAGCACGCCGGTCTTCGGGTCGAGACGCGTCGAGCCGAAGGGATGGAAGATCGAATTGATAAAGGAAATCGCGTTGCCCTGCGTATCGACGACGCAGAGATAGATCGTGTCCTTGTGTTCTGGCTCGTCCCACAGAACCGGCGGCAGTGCCTTCTTCATGTCGATACGGCTGCGGAGCGTCGCAACGACTTCGTCGGACAACAGCTGTTCGGCAACGCCCGCGCAATGGTCGGGGTCTGCGAGCAGGGCGTCGCGGTGATGATAGGCGATCTTTGTCGCCTCCGCGTGGACATGGATCCGATCCGCCTCGTCCATGGCGGCGAGATCGAAGCCTTCGACGATCTTCAGGATCAGCAGCGCCGCCAGCCCCTGTCCATTCGGCGGGCACTCGTGGACGTCGAAACCCTTGTAGCTGGCGCTGATCGGATCGACCCAGTTCGCGCCATCCTTGCCGGCCGCGAAATCCTCGAGCGTGTGCAGACCACCGAGCGAGCGCAGATGGGCAACCATCTTTTGCGCCGTTTCCCCTTCGTAGAAGGCGGCAGCCCCGCCGGCAGCAATCTCCTCGAGGCGGTCTGCCAGAAGCGGCTGGCGGATCACAGCGCCTGCAACGGGCGCCTTGCCTTCAGGTAGAAACACCGCAGCGGCGTGGCTGTCGCCGGCGATGACTTTTTCATTGCCCTTCCAGTCCATCGCGACACGAGGCGTGACGGGAAAGCCGGAACGCGCATAGCCGATCGCGCGCATGAACAATCGCTCGAGCGGCAGAGTTCCATGGTCTTTGTGAAGACGGCACCAGGCGGAAATGGCACCCGGAACGGTGACCGAATGCGGGCTTGTCTGGGGAATCTCGCCGCTTAAGCCGAGCTCTGTAAGGGCTGCAATGGAGGCGGCGGCAGGCGCGCGGCCCGAACCGTTGAGCGCCTTGACCGCGCCGCCCGCAGGTGCGTAGAGCGCAAAGCAATCGCCACCGATACCGGTCATCAGGGGATCGACGACGCATTGGACGGAGACAGCCGCAATCGCTGCGTCGACAGCATTGCCGCCATCCTGCAGGACTTCCAGACCGGCTGCGGTGGCGAGCGGATGCGACGTGGCAATCATCGCGCCGGTCGACAGGGTCGACGGGCGCCTTGCGGAAAAGAAATCGAAATCAGACATGTCATTCCTTTGTTTCACTGACAGCCTGTCATGGCCTCAGCGCCTACGGGTCTAAACGTCATCATATTCGGAGGGATGTCGGTCAGCGGCAAACCTTTCGGCAGGCCGCCGCCCTTGGACGGTAACCTCCATCAGGCAATCGATTGCACGATAGTGCAGCGAACGGCAAACCTGCAACCTCAAGAAAGGAAAGGCCAGCTCGCAATTTCACTTGAGCGCTAAAACCTGCGCCCCTGCAGCTTTGTCTTGAGCCCTGGCAGAGGGTAGCAACACGAGCGTCGCTCGAAGAGTTGTCAGGATTGTCTGAGGAGAAGCCCAGCAAAACCGATCCCATCCGGCGTCACCCGTCTTTGGCTAACACCGCGTATCGGTCGTTAGTGCGCTTCGGTTAGGCCACAAACGCAAAACACCCGCAGCTTATGGCTACGGGTGTTTTTCAATAATGATGATTTGGTTGCGGGGGCAGGATTTGAACCTGCGGCCTTCAGGTTATGAGCCTGACGAGCTACCGGGCTGCTCCACCCCGCGCCAAGCGAATTTGGCGTTGCCAAATTTCGCGTCTGCATCACAGCGAAGCTGTGATGCCTGTGCCGGAGCAAATCCTTTAGGATTTGTCTCCTGTCAGGGACGCACCGGCTACAGACCGAACGTCCCATTATTTCGTTAAACCCCAGCAACGACAAAAGGCCGCTTTGGGAGCGGCCCTTGGTTTGGCCAGGGGCCGGTTTGTTATGTGTGAGAAGATTGTTTGGTCCATCCTTATGGATGGCATTGCCTTTAATAGACCTGGCAGCGACCTACTCTCCCGCGTCTTAAGACGGAGTACCATTGGCGCAGGGGTGTTTCACGGCCGTGTTCGGAAAGGGAACGGGTGCAGCCACCCCGCAATGACCACCAGGTCGATTAAGGGCAATGTATGCGTGGCAATGGGCGACCATTGCAACGCTTTATCGAGAAGCTGGCGGAGGCGAACCCCCGTTTGTCTTAATTGAACACGTCTTTGTTTGCCGTCTGGTTTGTCGGAGCGTAGCTCCGCAAGGCCAGAGGCCGTCGCCGAACGTTCGGCGGCCCGTCCGGAGCGTTTTTCACGCGTCAGGACAAAACAGATGTCATCATCGAGGTGCGCAGCACCTTGATGAGCATAGTCAATGAGAACGATGAAGCCAATCGGGCTATTAGTAAGGCTAAGCTTCATGCATTACTGCACGTCCACACGCCTCCTATCAACGTGGTCGTCTTCCACGGCCCTGATAGGGAATACTCGTTTTCAGGTGGGTTTCCCGCTTAGATGCCTTCAGCGGTTATCCCTTCCATATATAGCTACCCTGCTATGCCGTTGGCACGACAACAGGTCCACCAGAGATATGTCCATCCCGGTCCTCTCGTACTAGGGACAGATCCTGTCAATATTCCTACACCCACGGCAGATAGGGACCGAACTGTCTCACGACGTTCTGAACCCAGCTCACGTACCGCTTTAATTGGCGAACAGCCAAACCCTTGGGACCTGCTCCAGCCCCAGGATGCGATGAGCCGACATCGAGGTGCCAAACAACCCCGTCGATATGGACTCTTGGGGGTCATCAGCCTGTTATCCCCGGCGTACCTTTTATCCGTTGAGCGATGGCCCTTCCACGCGGGACCACCGGATCACTATGACCGACTTTCGTCTCTGCTCGACTTGTCAGTCTCGCAGTCAGGCGGGCTTATGCCATTGCACTCGACGACCGATTTCCGACCGGTCTGAGCCCACCATCGCGCGCCTCCGTTACTCTTTCGGAGGCGACCGCCCCAGTCAAACTACCCACCATACACTGTCCCGGATCCGGATAACGGACCGCGGTTAGACATCCATGACGATAAGGGTGGTATTTCAAGGATGGCTCCACGAGAACTGGCGTCCCCGCTTCAAAGCCTACCACCTATCCTACACATGCCGACACGAATGCCAGTGTAAAGCTATAGTAAAGGTGCACGGGGTCTTTCCGTCTAACCGCAGGAACCCCGCATCTTCACGGGGAATTCAATTTCACTGAGTCTATGTTGGAGACAGCGGGGAAGTCGTTACGCCATTCGTGCAGGTCGGAACTTACCCGACAAGGAATTTCGCTACCTTAGGACCGTTATAGTTACGGCCGCCGTTTACTGGGGCTTCAGTTCAAAGCTTGCACCTCTCCCTTTAACCTTCCAGCACCGGGCAGGCGTCAGGCCCTATACGTCGTCTTTCGACTTCGCAGAGCCCTGTGTTTTTGATAAACAGTCGCTACCCCCTGGTCTGTGCCACCCCTTTCCACTTGCGTAAAAAGGGGTCACGCTTCTTCCGAAGTTACGCGTGCAATTTGCCGAGTTCCTTCAACATAGTTCTCTCAAGCGCCTTGGTATGCTCTACCTGACCACCTGTGTCGGTTTCGGGTACGGTCTATACGGTGGAGCTATTTCCTGGAACCGCCCCGCTGCACATCCAATCCAATAAGGAGGTACAACTTACGCGATCCGTCACTACCACCAGGCCCACGAATATTAACGTGGTTCCCATCGACTACGCATTTCTGCCTCGCCTTAGGGGCCGGCTAACCCTGCTCAGATTAACTTTAAGCAGGAACCCTTGGTCTTTCGGCGAGGGGGTCTCTCACCCCCTTTATCGTTACTCATGTCAACATTC